>NZ_VXJW01000042.1 GCF_008692845.1 Salmonella enterica subsp. arizonae | reverse complement strand
TAAGGAGGTGATCCAACCGCAGGTTCCCCTACGGTTACCTTGTTACGACTTCACCCCAGTCATGAATCACAAAGTGGTAAGCGCCCTCCCGAAGGTTAAGCTACCTACTTCTTTTGCAACCCACTCCCATGGTGTGACGGGCGGTGTGTACAAGGCCCGGGAACGTATTCACCGTGGCATTCTGATCCACGATTACTAGCGATTCCGACTTCATGGAGTCGAGTTGCAGACTCCAGTCCGGACTACGACGCACTTTATGAGGTCCGCTTGCTCTCGCGAGGTCGCTTCTCTTTGTATGCGCCATTGTAGCACGTGTGTAGCCCTGGTCGTAAGGGCCATGATGACTTGACGTCATCCCCACCTTCCTCCAGTTTATCACTGGCAGTCTCCTTTGAGTTCCCGGCCGGACCGCTGGCAACAAAGGATAAGGGTTGCGCTCGTTGCGGGACTTAACCCAACATTTCACAACACGAGCTGACGACAGCCATGCAGCACCTGTCTCACAGTTCCCGAAGGCACATTCGCATCTCTGCAAACTTCTGTGGATGTCAAGACCAGGTAAGGTTCTTCGCGTTGCATCGAATTAAACCACATGCTCCACCGCTTGTGCGGGCCCCCGTCAATTCATTTGAGTTTTAACCTTGCGGCCGTACTCCCCAGGCGGTCTACTTAACGCGTTAGCTCCGGAAGCCACGCCTCAAGGGCACAACCTCCAAGTAGACATCGTTTACGGCGTGGACTACCAGGGTATCTAATCCTGTTTGCTCCCCACGCTTTCGCACCTGAGCGTCAGTCTTTGTCCAGGGGGCCGCCTTCGCCACCGGTATTCCTCCAGATCTCTACGCATTTCACCGCTACACCTGGAATTCTACCCCCCTCTACAAGACTCCAGCCTGCCAGTTTCGAATGCAGTTCCCAGGTTGAGCCCGGGGATTTCACATCCGACTTGACAGACCGCCTGCGTGCGCTTTACGCCCAGTAATTCCGATTAACGCTTGCACCCTCCGTATTACCGCGGCTGCTGGCACGGAGTTAGCCGGTGCTTCTTCTGCGGGTAACGTCAATGAACAAGGTTATTAGCCTTATCCCCTTCCTCCCCGCTGAAAGTACTTTACAACCCGAAGGCCTTCTTCATACACGCGGCATGGCTGCATCAGGCTTGCGCCCATTGTGCAATATTCCCCACTGCTGCCTCCCGTAGGAGTCTGGACCGTGTCTCAGTTCCAGTGTGGCTGGTCATCCTCTCAGACCAGCTAGGGATCGTCGCCTTGGTGAGCCGTTACCTCACCAACAAGCTAATCCCATCTGGGCACATCTGATGGCAAGAGGCCCGAAGGTCCCCCTCTTTGGTCCTGCGACATTATGCGGTATTAGCTACCGTTTCCAGTAGTTATCCCCCTCCATCAGGCAGTTTCCCAGACATTACTCACCCGTCCGCCACTCGTCAGCGAAGCAGCAAGCTGCTTCCTGTTACCGTTCGACTTGCATGTGTTAGGCCTGCCGCCAGCGTTCAATCTGAGCCATGATCAAACTCTTCAATTT
>NZ_VXJW01000040.1 GCF_008692845.1 Salmonella enterica subsp. arizonae | reverse complement strand
ATTTTTGTTGCAGCACGGTCAGCGTTTCCCCCTGCATCAGCGTTCTGGCGTGGCCGTGTTTATTTGCCAGCACGTCCGGCACGATTTCACGGCTGTCATCGTGGCGGGAGTGTTTGCGCATCCGCACGCCGTGACCTTTCTGCGTGACCCGGTACAGCGGGCGTTTCGGAAATTCTGACAGTGGCGCGATGTGCATGTAAAGCTGGTACAGCGTCAGCCAGGAGGATTCATCCTGCTCGTCGGGTTTGTACACCGATTTGACCAGCACAAAGGTGCCGGACTGGCGCAGGGGGCGTTCCTGGTAACACTCAATAGCCGCGTAATCCCGGTTAACCCGCCATGCCACCACCTCGCCGTCCATCATGAACTGGAGCGGCACGGATTTTTCTGGCGTGTCCTGATTAAGCACCGAGGCCGGAGACGATGACGTCCCGATGTGGATCCCCCCGTGCCAGTAATGACTAATGCCAAGTAACCACCAACCGTGCGCGTTTTTGCGGATGTCGGTCAGCAGCTCGTCATAGTTCTTAT
>NZ_VXJW01000039.1 GCF_008692845.1 Salmonella enterica subsp. arizonae | reverse complement strand
GCCGTAAACCATTGCCGGAGGCCGGATGAAACGCAACGTACTGTTATTACCGTTACTTATTTTCCTGCTGATTGCCGCGGCGCTGCTGTGGCAGCTGGCGCGTAACGCGGAAGGCGATGACCCGACGAATCTCGAATCGGCACTGACCGGAAAGCCGGTGCCGGCGTTCCGCCTGGAATCGCTGGAGACGCCGGGTCAGTACTATCAGGCGGAGGTGCTGACGCAGGGGAAACCGGTGCTGCTTAACGTCTGGGCCACCTGGTGCCCGACCTGCCGCGCCGAGCATCAGTACCTGAACCGGCTGGCCGCGCAGGGTATCCGGATAGTCGGCCTGAATTACAAAGACGACCGGGCGAAGGCGATTGCCTGGCTCAGGGAACTGGGTAACCCTTATGCGCTGAGTTTATCGGACAGCGACGGGATGCTGGGGCTGGATTTAGGCGTTTACGGCGCGCCGGAAACCTTCCTGATCGACGGGAAAGGGATCATTCGTTACCGTCATGCCGGCGATCTTAACGATCGCGTATGGGAGAGTGAAATCAGGCCGCTCTGGGATAAATACAGTAAGGAGGCCGGGCAATGAGATTCTTACTGGGCGCGCTGAT
>NZ_VXJW01000038.1 GCF_008692845.1 Salmonella enterica subsp. arizonae | reverse complement strand
TTTCACTCCCCTCGCCGGGGTTCTTTTCGCCTTTCCCTCACGGTACTGGTTCACTATCGGTCAGTCAGGAGTATTTAGCCTTGGAGGATGGTCCCCCCATATTCAGACAGGATACCACGTGTCCCGCCCTACTCATCGAGCTCACAGCACATGCGCTTTTGTGTACGGGGCTGTCACCCTGTATCGCGCGCCTTTCCAGACGCTTCCACTAACACACATGCTGATTCAGGCTCTGGGCTCCTCCCCGTTCGCTCGCCGCTACTGGGGGAATCTCGGTTGATTTCTTTTCCTCGGGGTACTTAGATGTTTCAGTTCCCCCGGTTCGCCTCATTAACCTATGGATTCAGTTAATGATAGTGTGACGAGTCACACTGGGTTTCCCCATTCGGACATCGCCGGTTATAACGGTTCATATCACCTTACCGGCGCTTTTCGCAGATTAGCACGTCCTTCATCGCCTCTGACTGCCAGGGCATCCACCGTGTACGCTTGGTCGCTTAACCTCACAACCCGAAGATGTTTCACTTCACGTTGCAAAAATTTGAGAGACCCACGAACAACTTATGTTGTTCTGTGTTTCAATTTTCAGCTTGATCCAGATTTTTAAAGAGCAAA
>NZ_VXJW01000037.1 GCF_008692845.1 Salmonella enterica subsp. arizonae | reverse complement strand
ACAGTGCTAAATCAGAGATCTTCGTCTTTCCGGAGACTTCGGATAAATTCAGCCGGAGTCATGTCATTTAATGATGAATGCGTTCTCTCATGATTGTATTCCCTGCGCCAGTTGTCGAGTTTTTCCTGCGCATCTTCCAGTGACAGGAACCAGTGAATGTTCAGGCATTCATCCCGCAGACTGCCGTTAAATGATTCAATAAACGGGTTATCTGTCGGCTTTCCGGGGCGCGAGAAGTCCATTGTGACGCCGTGTTCATACGCCCATTTATCCAGACTTTTTGAGATAAACTCGCTGCCGTTATCCGTCTGGATACGTACCGGCAGCCGCTTATCCAGCACCCGCAGTGCCTCCATTATTCTGACCACATCCTCGCCTTTTAACGATTTTCCGGCATGGATCGCCAGGCATTCCCGACTAAAATTATCCACTACAGTCAGCGCCCGAAAACGCCGCCCGTTAAACAGATTATCTGACACAAAATCCATACTCCAGCACTGATCGACATGCGTCAGGACCGGGCGCTGCTGACGGCGTGCTGCACTGACATGTCTGCGGGGGCGTTTTCTGCGCAGGTTCAGGCCTTCAAGACAATAAATCCGGTGGGTTTTCTTGTGGTTAAC
>NZ_VXJW01000036.1 GCF_008692845.1 Salmonella enterica subsp. arizonae | reverse complement strand
TGCCATTATGCGTAACCGTCACCACCACCCGGCTCGCATCCGTATCAATGCCGTTGATAGTAAAACCAGGCGTTTTTTCGTTGGTGATATTGTCGCCAGCCACACCACTGTCATTCGCGGTATCCAGCGTGATGGTCGGTACCGACAGGGTGGTGTCAACGGTAAAGTCCAGCGTCCGCGTCGCCGTGTTCCCTGCGATATCGGTCGCTTCCACCGTCAGCGTGTGTACGCCCTCAGTGATGTCTGTTGTCCAGCTATAATCCCAGACACCTGCCGACGTTTTCTTCGCATCCACCCACGTCGTGCCGCCGTCAATGCTCAGGCGTACCGCATTCACATCTTCCGGCACCGTCACCCGGAACTCCGGACGCAGAGCGTTGGTCAGATTGTCATCCGGCATACCGGTATCATTGACCAGTACAATGTTGTTAATCTCCGTCTGCGTGTCGATGGTCACTGCCAGTGGCGCGGACTGGCTGACGTTCCCGGCTCTGTCCTCAACTTTCACCGTCAGCGTGTAATTGCCATCCACCCAGTTACTGGCCGGCGTAAAGTGCCACTGCCCCCCGCTCTGGGTCAGTTCCACCTCCTTGCTCGTGCCATTATGCGTAACCTGTACAGCCACCCTGATCGCATCCGCATCAATGCCGTTAATAGTAAAACCAGGCGTTTTTTCGTTGGTGATATTGTCGCCAGCCACACCACTGTCATTCGCGGTATCCAGCGTGATGG
>NZ_VXJW01000035.1 GCF_008692845.1 Salmonella enterica subsp. arizonae | reverse complement strand
ATTAGCCGAGAACTTTAGCAACAACGCCCGCGCCAACGGTACGGCCGCCTTCACGGATTGCGAAACGCAGACCGTCGTCCATCGCGATCGGGTGGATCAGGGTAACAACCATTTTGATGTTGTCGCCCGGCATTACCATCTCCACGCCTTCCGGCAGTTCGATGGTGCCAGTCACGTCAGTAGTACGGAAGTAGAACTGCGGACGGTAGCCTTTGAAGAACGGAGTATGACGGCCGCCTTCATCTTTGGACAGAATGTACACTTCAGATTCGAACTTGGTGTGCGGCTTGATGGTGCCCGGCTTAGCCAGTACCTGACCACGTTCGATTTCTTCACGTTTGATACCACGCAGCAGAACACCTACGTTCTCACCGGCACGGCCTTCGTCCAGCAGTTTGCGGAACATTTCAACGCCAGTACAGGTAGACTTCTGAGTCTCTTTGATACCAACGATTTCAACTTCTTCGCCCACTTTGATGATACCGCGTTCTACACGACCGGTAACAACGGTACCACGACCGGAGATGGAGAATACGTCTTCGATCGGCAGCAGGAACGGCTTGTCAATCGCACGCTCTGGTTCCGGGATGTAAGAGTCCAGGAAGCCAGCCAGTTCGATGATTTTCGCTTCCCACTCTGCGTCGCCTTCCAGCGCTTTCAGAGCAGAACCACGAACGATCGGCGTATCGTCGCCCGGGAAGTCGTACTGAGACAGAAGTTCACGAACTTCCATTTCAACCAGTTCCAGCAGCTCTTCGTCATCAACCATGTCGCATTTGTTCAGGAACACGATGATGTACGGAACGCCTACCTGACG
>NZ_VXJW01000034.1 GCF_008692845.1 Salmonella enterica subsp. arizonae | reverse complement strand
GTGAGACAGGTGCTGCATGGCTGTCGTCAGCTCGTGTTGTGAAATGTTGGGTTAAGTCCCGCAACGAGCGCAACCCTTATCCTTTGTTGCCAGCGGTCCGGCCGGGAACTCAAAGGAGACTGCCAGTGATAAACTGGAGGAAGGTGGGGATGACGTCAAGTCATCATGGCCCTTACGACCAGGGCTACACACGTGCTACAATGGCGCATACAAAGAGAAGCGACCTCGCGAGAGCAAGCGGACCTCATAAAGTGCGTCGTAGTCCGGACTGGAGTCTGCAACTCGACTCCATGAAGTCGGAATCGCTAGTAATCGTGGATCAGAATGCCACGGTGAATACGTTCCCGGGCCTTGTACACACCGCCCGTCACACCATGGGAGTGGGTTGCAAAAGAAGTAGGTAGCTTAACCTTCGGGAGGGCGCTTACCACTTTGTGATTCATGACTGGGGTGAAGTCGTAACAAGGTAACCGTAGGGGAACCTGCGGTTGGATCACCTCCTTACCTGAAAGAACCGGTCTTTGCAGTGCTCACACAGATTGTCTGATGAAAAACGAGCAGTAAAACCTCTACAGGCTTGTAGCTCAGGTGGTTAGAGCGCACCCCTGATAAGGGTGAGGTCGGTGGTTCAAGTCCACTCAGGCCTACCAGATTTTCCCTGAATACTGCGTTGTGAAATAACTCACATACTGATGTATGCTTCGTTATTCCTCGCCTTGTTTCAGGAAAAATTATCGGTACAGAGGTTCTGACTACACGATGGGGCTATAGCTCAGCTGGGAGAGCGCCTGCTTTGCACGCAGGAGGTCTGCGGTTCGATCCCGCATAGCTCCACCATTCCTGTAGAACGTTGATAAAAAATACTTCAGAGTGTACCTGAAAGGGTTCACTGCGAAGTTTTGCTCTTTAAAAATCTGGATCAAGCTGAAAATTGAAACACAGAACAACATAAGTTGTTCGTGGGTCTCTCAAATTTTTGCAACGTGAAGTGAAACATCTTCGGGTTGTGAGGTTAAGCGACCAAG
>NZ_VXJW01000033.1 GCF_008692845.1 Salmonella enterica subsp. arizonae | reverse complement strand
AGTCTCAGGGAGAACTCATCTCGGGGCAAGTTTCGTGCTTAGATGCTTTCAGCACTTATCTCTTCCGCATTTAGCTACCGGGCAGTGCCATTGGCATGACAACCCGAACACCAGTGATGCGTCCACTCCGGTCCTCTCGTACTAGGAGCAGCCCCCCTCAGTTCTCCAGCGCCCACGGCAGATAGGGACCGAACTGTCTCACGACGTTCTAAACCCAGCTCGCGTACCACTTTAAATGGCGAACAGCCATACCCTTGGGACCTACTTCAGCCCCAGGATGTGATGAGCCGACATCGAGGTGCCAAACACCGCCGTCGATATGAACTCTTGGGCGGTATCAGCCTGTTATCCCCGGAGTACCTTTTATCCGTTGAGCGATGGCCCTTCCATTCAGAACCACCGGATCACTATGACCTGCTTTCGCACCTGCTCGCGCCGTCACGCTCGCAGTCAAGCTGGCTTATGCCATTGCACTAACCTCCTGATGTCCGACCAGGATTAGCCAACCTTCGTGCTCCTCCGTTACGCTTTAGGAGGAGACCGCCCCAGTCAAACTACCCACCAGACACTGTCCGCAACCCGGTTCACGGGTCTACGTTAGAACACCAGCCATTAAAGGGTGGTATTTCAAGGACGGCTCCATGCAGACTGGCGTCCACACTTCAAAGCCTCCCACCTATCCTGCACATCAAGGACCAGTGTTCAGTGTCAAGCTATAGTAAAGGTTCACGGGGTCTTTCCGTCTTGCCGCGGGTACACTGCATCTTCACAGCGAGTTCAATTTCACTGAGTCCCGGGTGGAGACAGCCTGGCCATCATTACGCCATTCGTGCAGGTCGGAACTTACCCGACAAGGAATTTCGCTACCTTAGGACCGTTATAGTTACGGCCGCCGTTTACCGGGGCTTCGATCAGGAGCTTCGCTTGCGCTGACCCCATCAATTAACCTTCCGGCACCGGGCAGGCGTCACACCGTATACGTCCACTTTCGTGTTTGCACAGTGCTGTGTTTTTAATAAACAGTTGCAGCCAGCTGGTATCTTCGACTGACTTCAGCTCCACGGGTAAACCGCTTCACCTACGTGTCAGCGTGCCTTCTCCCGAAGTTACGGCACCATTTTGCCTAGTTCCTTCACCCGGGTTCTCTCAAGCGCCTTGGTATTCTCTACCTGACCACCTGTGTCGGTTTCGGGTACGATCTGATGTTACCTGAGGCTTAGAGGCTTTTCCTGGAAGCAGGGCATTTGTTGCTTCAGCACCGTAGTGCCTCGTC
>NZ_VXJW01000032.1 GCF_008692845.1 Salmonella enterica subsp. arizonae | reverse complement strand
TCAAGCGCCTTGGTATTCTCTACCTGACCACCTGTGTCGGTTTCGGGTACGATCTGATGTTACCTGAGGCTTAGAGGCTTTTCCTGGAAGCAGGGCATTTGTTGCTTCAGCACCGTAGTGCCTCGTCGTCACGCCTCAGCCTTGATTTTCCGGATTTGCCTGGAAAACCAGCCTACACGCTTAAACCGGGACAACCGTCGCCCGGCCAACATAGCCTTCTCCGTCCCCCCTTCGCAGTAACACCAGGTACAGGAATATTAACCTGTTTCCCATCGACTACGCCTTTCGGCCTCGCCTTAGGGGTCGACTCACCCTGCCCCGATTAACGTTGGACAGGAACCCTTGGTCTTCCGGCGTGCGGGTTTTTCACCCGCATTATCGTTACTTATGTCAGCATTCGCACTTCTGATACCTCCAGCAACCCTCACAGGCCACCTTCGCAGGCTTACAGAACGCTCCCCTACCCAACGACACTTAGTGTCGCTGCCGCAGCTTCGGTGCATGGTTTAGCCCCGTTACATCTTCCGCGCAGGCCGACTCGACCAGTGAGCTATTACGCTTTCTTTAAATGATGGCTGCTTCTAAGCCAACATCCTGGCTGTCTGGGCCTTCCCACATCGTTTCCCACTTAACCATGACTTTGGGACCTTAGCTGGCGGTCTGGGTTGTTTCCCTCTTCACGACGGACGTTAGCACCCGCCGTGTGTCTCCCGTGATAACATTCTCCGGTATTCGCAGTTTGCATCGGGTTGGTAAGCCGGGATGGCCCCCTGGCCGAAACAGTGCTCTACCCCCGGAGATGAATTCACGAGGCGCTACCTAAATAGCTTTCGGGGAGAACCAGCTATCTCCCGGTTTGATTGGCCTTTCACCCCCAGCCACAGGTCATCCGCTAATTTTTCAACATTAGTCGGTTCGGTCCTCCAGTTAGTGTTACCCAACCTTCAACCTGCCCATGGCTAGATCACCGGGTTTCGGGTCTATACCCTGCAACTTAACGCCCAATTAAGACTCGGTTTCCCTCCGGCTCCCCTATTCGGTTAACCTTGCTACAGAATATAAGTCGCTGACCCATTATACAAAAGGTACGCAGTCACCCCACCACTAAGCCCCCTCTGCTTCTTTTTAGGTTGAACGTCGCTTTCGCTCCGTTAACCGCATCTTCCGCAAAGGATGCGTATGTGGAGTTCACCACTGGCTTAGTGGTGGGGCTCCCACTGCTTGTACGTACACGGTTTCAGGTTCTGTTTCACTCCCCTCGCCGGGGTTCTTTTCGCCTTTCCCTCACGGTACTGGTTCACTATCGGTCAGTCAGGAGTATTTAGCCTTGGAGGATGGTCCCCCCATATTCAGACAGGATACCACGTGTCCCGC
>NZ_VXJW01000031.1 GCF_008692845.1 Salmonella enterica subsp. arizonae | reverse complement strand
CTGGATACCGCGAATGACAGTGGTGTGGCTGGCGACAATATCACCAACGAAAAAACGCCTGGTTTTACTATCAACGGCATTGATACGGATGCGAGCCGGGTGGTGGTGACGGTTACGCATAATGGCAAAAGTGAAGAGGTGGCGCTGACCAAAAACGGAGGAGGATGGACGTTCACGCCGGACAGTGCGTGGACGGATGGCCGCTACACGCTGACGGTGACGGTGGAAGACGACGCGGGGAATATCCGCCACTCAGCGCCGCTGGCGGTAACCGTAGACACACGGACCGCCATTGATAGTATTAAACTGGTGAATGACTCCGGTGTTGCTGGCGACAATCTGGCCAACGTTCTGCGTCCGGAGTTCCGGGTGGAGGTGCCGGAAGATGTGAACGCGGTACGCCTGAGCATTGACGGCGGCAAGACGTGGATGCATGCGTCGAAGAGCGCGGCAGGTGTCTGGGACTACAGTTGGTTGACTGATGTGCCGGAAGGGACATACACGCTGGCGGTGGAGGTGACCGATATTGCGGGCAATACGGCGACGCGGACACTGGATTTCACCATCGACACAACTCTGTCAATGCCAACCATCACGCTGGACAACGCGGATGATACCGGTGAACGGGGTGATAACCTGACCAACCGTCCCCAGCCGAATTTTATCCTGCAACATATTGATGCCGACGTCGCTAGCGTTGTGGTAAGCGTGACGCATGATGGTACGACAAGTGTATTTGATGCGAGTCAGGAAGCTGGGGGGTGGCGTTTTACGCCGGATCGCGACTGGACGGACGGCAGTTACACTCTGAGTGTGACGGTGACGGATAAAGCCGGGAACGTAAGTCAGTCCACCCCTCTGACGGTAACAGTGGATACACATATCTCAATTGGTAAGGTTGAGCTGATTAATGACAGCGGCGTCGTTGGCGATAATATGACCAATGACATCCACCCGCAGTTCCGTGTAACGGTGCCGGAAGATGTGAATTCGGTACGCCTGAGCATCGACGGTGGCGCGACATGGGTTAAGGCAACGCAGGGCGCGGCAGGGATCTGGGATTATACCTGGCCAGATGACGTGAAGGATGGGAAATACACCCTGCAGGTGGAGGCGACCGACAAGGCAGGCAACACCATCACGCGGATGCTGGAATTTACCATTGATACCACGCTGACAACGCCGACCATTGCACTGGACCATAAGGATGACAGTGGTATTACTGGCGATAATCTCACCAACGCGAAAAAGCCAGGCTTTATCCTCGGTAATATTGATGTCGATGCGAGCCGGGTGGTGGTGCAAGTAACGCATGATGGCAAGAGTGAAGAGGTAGCGCTGACCAAAAGCGGGGGGCAGTGGAGCTTTACGCCGACAGCGCCGTGGGGTGACGGCGGCTACACGCTGACGGTGATGGTGGAGGATAAAGCCGGGAACGTCAGCCATTCCGCCCCGCTGACGGTGACGGTGGACACGCAGACAGCCA
>NZ_VXJW01000030.1 GCF_008692845.1 Salmonella enterica subsp. arizonae | reverse complement strand
TGGCTGTCTGCGTGTCCACCGTCACCGTCAGCGGGGCGGAATGGCTGACGTTCCCGGCTTTATCCTCCACCATCACCGTCAGCGTGTAGCCGCCGTCACCCCACGGCGCTGTCGGCGTAAAGCTCCATCCGCTTGCGCCCTTAATCGCGTCAAATGTGCTTGTCACCCCTCCATGTTCCACGCTCACCATCACGGAGACAGCATCTACATCAATATGTTGTAGAATAAACTTAGGTTGGGTACGGTGGGTCAGCTCATCACCCTGAGTGCCGGTATCATCCTTACTATCTAACTCAATAGTCGGTATCGACAAGGTAGTATCGATAGTAAATTCCAGCATCTGCGTGATGGTGTTGCCCGCCTTGTCGGTCGCCTCCACCTGCAGGGTGTATTTCCCATCCTTCACGTCATCTGGCCAGGTATAACCCCAGGTCCCTGCCGCGCCCTGCGTTGCCTTAACCCATGTCGTGCCACCGTCGATGCTCAGGCGTACCGAATTCACATCTTCCGGCACCGTTACACGGAACTGCGGGTGGATGTCATTGGTCATATTATCGCCAACGACGCCACTGTCATTAACCAGTTCGATCTTATTGATCGTGATGTCGGTATCGACTGTGACCGACAGTGGCGCAGAATAGCGAATATTACCCGCCTCATCTTCCACTTTCACTGTCAGTGTATAGCGACCATCACCCCAGACGTTGTCCGGCGTGAAATGCCAGCGGCCATCCGTGCCTCGGGTTGCCGTCAATACCTCCTTGATGCTGCCATGCTGGATTTCTACCGTGACGAAGCGCGCATCTGAGTCAATATTGCCCAGTAAAAATGTCGGTTTATTAACGTTGGTCAGATCATCGCCTTTGGTTCCGCTGTCATCCGCGTTGTCCAGCGTGATGGTCGGGACCAACAGGGTGGTGTCAACGGTAAAGTCCAGCGTCCGCGTCGCCGTGTTGCCCGCCACGTCGGTGACTTTCACAGTCAGCGTGTGTACGCCGTCAGTGATGTCTGTTGTCCAGTTGTAATCCCAGACACCTGCCGACGTTTTATTCGCATCCACCCACGTCTTGCCGCCGTCAATGCTCAGACGTACAACGTTCACATCTTCCGGCACCTCTATCCGGAACTCCGGACGCAGAGCGTTGGTCAGGTTGTCATCCGGCACGCCGGTATCATTGACCAGTACAATGTTGTTAATCTCCGTCTGCGTGTCGATGGTCACTGCCAGTGGCGCGGACTGGCTGACGTTCCCGGCTCTGTCCTCGACTTTCACCGTCAGGGTGTAGTTGCCATCCACCCAGTCGCTGGCCGGCATGAATGTCCACTGTCCCCCGATCTGGGTCAGTTCCACCTCCTGGTTCGTGCCATTATGCGTAACCGTCACCACCACCCGGCTCGCATCCGTATCAATGCCGTTGATAGTAAAACCAGGCGTTTTTTCGTTGGTGATATTGTCGCCAGCCACACCACTGTCATTCGCGGTATCCAG
>NZ_VXJW01000029.1 GCF_008692845.1 Salmonella enterica subsp. arizonae | reverse complement strand
TGCGTAACCTGTACAGCCACCCTGATCGCATCCGCATCAATGCCGTTAATAGTAAAACCAGGCGTTTTTTCGTTGGTGATATTGTCGCCAGCCACACCACTGTCATTCGCGGTATCCAGCGTGATGGTCGGTACTGACAGGGTGGCGTCAACAATAAATTCAAGTGTCTGCGTCGCCTTATTGCCAGCAGCGTCGATCGCTTCCACCATCAGGGTATATTTACCGTCACCCACATCCGTGGGCCAGTTGTAATTCCAGATCCCTTTTACTGCACTCTGAGTAGCGTTACCCCATGTCGTGCCGCCATCGATGCTCAGGCGTACAACGTTGACATCTTCCGGCACCGTCACCCGGAAATGCGGATGAACATTGTTAGTCATCTTGTCACCGACAATACCGCTGTCATTGACCAGCACAATACTGCTAATAACAGTCTGTGTATCCACCGTTACCGTCAGCGGCGAGGATTGGCTCATATTTCCTGCCTTATCCTCAACTTTTACCGTCAGGGTGTAGTTGCCATCCGTCCAGTCACTGTCTGGTGTAAAGTGCCACCGACCGCTAACCTGGGTCAGCGCCAACTCCTTACTCTTACCGTTGTGTGTAACCACCACCATTACCTGACTCGCATCCGCGTCGATGCCGTTAATCGTAAAACCAGGCGTTTTTTCGTTGGTGATATTGTCGCCAGCCACACCACTGTCATCCACAGCATCCAGCGTGATGGTCGGCGTCGATAGTGTGGTGTCGATGATAAATTCAAGCATCTGCGTCGCTTTGTTTCCCGCGATATCGGTGGCTTCCACCGTCAGCGTATGCTTTCCTTCGGTTACATCGTCTGGCCAGATGTATTCCCAGTCCCCGGAGGCACTCTGAGTTGCATTGCCCCAGGTTTTACCGTCATTCAGGCTCAGACGGACAACATTAACATCCCCCGGCACCGTCACACGAAAATGCGGGCGAACCTCATTAGTCAGATTATCGCCAATAAAACTGCTATCATTGACCAAAACGATGCTGTCAATAGTGACGTGTGTATCCACGTTCACCGTCAGCGGCGCTGAGTGGCTAACGTTTCCGGCCTTATCTGTCACCGTCACACTCAACGTATAAGCGCCATCCGTCCAGTCACTGGCCGGTGTAAAACGCCATCCGCCAGCTCCGTTGGTCGCTGCAAATGTGGTTGTCGTCCCACCATGATTCACACTTACCATTACTGAAGCAGCATCCGGGTCGACATCTTTCAGGATAAATGTCGGCTGAGAGCGATTAGTCAGGTTATCACCCTGTACGCCAGTATCATCCGGGCCATCCAGTTCAATGGTTGGCGTTGACAGCGTGGTGTCAATGGTGAAATCCAGCGTCCGCATCGCCGTATTGCCCGCAATATCGGTCGCCTCCACCGTCAGCACGTGCGCGCCTTCGGTCACATCGGACGACCAGGTATAACTCCAGACGCCTGCCGATGCCTTCGTCGCATCCATCCACGTCTTACC
>NZ_VXJW01000028.1 GCF_008692845.1 Salmonella enterica subsp. arizonae | reverse complement strand
TCGCCGTATTGCCCGCAATATCGGTCGCCTCCACCGTCAGCACGTGCGCGCCTTCGGTCACATCGGACGACCAGGTATAACTCCAGACGCCTGCCGATGCCTTCGTCGCATCCATCCACGTCTTACCCCCGTCCAGGCTCACCCGCACCCTGTTCACATCCTCCGGCACCGTCACCCGGAACTCCGGTCGCACATCGTTGGTCAGGTTATCTGCCGGCTCGCCGCTGTCATTCACCAGCTCAATACGGTCAATCACCGTCTGTGTGTCCACCTTCACGTCCAGCGGCGCTGAATGGCGGATATTGCCCGCCTCGTCCTCCACCGTCACCTTCAGCGTGTAACTGCCATCCGCCCATGCCGCCGTCGGTGTGAAGCTCCATCCGCCCGCACCCTGTAACACGTCAAACGTCTCGGTCCTTCCTCCGTGCTCCACGCTCACTGTCACTCTCACCACATCGGCATCGATATCCTGCAGCGTGAACGACGGCTGCGCGCGGCTGGTCAGACCGTCTCCCGGCACGCCCGTGTCATCCGCGCTGTTCAGCGTGATGACCGGCTCCGACAGCTTCGTGTCAATGCTGAAGTCCAGGGTCTTCGTCGCCGTGTTGCCCGCCGCATCGGTCACTTCCACCGTCAGCGTGTGCTTACCCTCGCCCACATCTGACGGCCAGCTGTAGTTCCATTCCCCTTTCGTTGCTCCCGCCGTCGCATTCACCCAGCTGCCACTGCCGTCCAGACTCAGGCGTACCACGGTCACATCCTCCGGCACCGTCACCCGGAACTGCGGGCGCATCTCGTTGGTCAGGTTGTCATCCGGTACACCGTTGTCATTTACCAGCTCAATACGAGCAATCGCCGTATGCGTGTCCACCTTCACGTCCAGCGGCGTGGAATAACGGATATTTCCCGCATTGTCCTCCACTTTCACCGTCAGCGTGTAGCTCCCGTCCGTCCACTCACTGTCCGGCGTAAAGTGCCACCGGCCACCGGTCTGGGTCAGCTCCACCTCCCGGCTGCTGCCGTCATGCGCGATCTGTACCGTCACCCGGTTCGCATCAGGATCGATATTTTCGATGGTAAAGCCCGGCGACCTGACGCTGGTGACGTTATCACCCCTGTTGCCGCTGTCATCCGCGCTGTCCAGCGTGATGACCGGCACCGACAGGGTGGTGTCAACGGTAAACTCCAGCGTCCGCGTCGCCGTGTTGCCCGCCGCATCCGTCGCCTCCACCGTCAGCGTGTGTTTACCCTCGCCCACGTCGCCCGGCCAGCTGTATTCCCAGACCCCGGCGGCATTCTTCGTCGCGTTCACCCAGTTCGTATCACCGTCCAGACTCAGACGAACCGCATTCACATCCCCCGGTGTCGTCACCCGGAACTCCGGACGCAGGGCGCTGGTCAGGTTATCGCCGGAAATACCGTGGTCGTTCACCAGCTCGATACCATCAATGGCTGTCTGAGTATCAACAGTCACCGTCAGCGGCGCAGACTGGCGAATGTTCCCCGCCTCGTCTTCCACTTTTACCGTCAGCGTGTACTGACCGTCCGCCCAGTCGCCCGCCGGGGTGAAACTCCAGCGTCCGTTCGCACCCTGCGTCGCCTTCAGCACCTCCCTGGTGCTGCCATGCTGAACTTCCACCGTGACATAACGCGCATCGTTATCAATGTTGTCCAGTAAGAACGTCGGCCTGTTCACCCGGGTCAGTTCATCCCCCCTGACGCCGCTGTCATCCGCGCTGTCCAGCGCAATGAGCGGTACCGACAGCGTGGTGTCGATGGTGAAACTCATCGCCTCTTTTACCGTGTTGCCCGCCACATCGGTGGCCTCCACCGTCAGCGTGTGCGCCCCTTCGGTCACATCCGTCAGCCAGCTGTAGTCCCAGACGCCGGCGGAAGTTCTCTTCGCATCCACCCACGTCTTGCCGCCGTCGATGCTCAGGCGTACCGCGTTCACATCATCCGGCACCGTCACCCGGAAGTGCGGACGCACCGCATTGGTCAGGTTGTCGTCCGGAATGCCGGTGTCGTTAACCAGCTCAATACTGTTAATGGCTGTCTGCGTGTCCACCGTCACCGTCAGCGGGGCGGAATGGCTGACGTTCCCGGCTTTATCCTCCACCATCACCGTCAGCGTGTAGCCGCCGTCACCCCACGGCGCTGTCGGCGTAAAGCTCCA
>NZ_VXJW01000027.1 GCF_008692845.1 Salmonella enterica subsp. arizonae | reverse complement strand
GTAACGTTCCGGTGAACTCACATTTTCAAATTTTTTCAGCCCTGTAGCATCGTGGTCATGTCTATCCCCTGAGGCAATAACATGACCACTCACCACACCACCACGCAAAAAGCTCAGCATGTCCGGGACTGGCGCGCCAGCGGCCTTACCCGCCTTCAGTATTGTCGCCTCCACGGCCTTTCCTCTCATGCTTTTCACAAGTGGCTTCGCCTGCCCGATGACGGCGTCTCTGTCACTGATAACCCGGTGCTGCTGCCCGTCTGTATCCTGCCGTCACCTGAACCTGCGCCACCCGACAGCCTCATCACCCTGCACCTCCCCGGCGGCTACCGTATCGACTGCCTTCCCGCACAGCTTCCTGACGTTCTCCGGGCGGTGAAACATGCTGAAGCCTGAGCAGCTCTTCCTCGTCCGCCATCCCGTCGATATGCGCTGTGGTATTGATGTCCTCACTATGTATGTGCAGAATTCACTCAGCATGCCCTGGCATGACGGCGCAGCCTTCCTCTTCACCAATAAAAACCGCACCCGCATTAAATTGCTGAGGTGGGACAGGCACGGCGTCTGGCTCTGCGCCCGCCGTCTGCACCGGGGGCGCTTTATCTGGCCGCGTGACGGCGACAGCACATGGTCGCTCACGCCGGAACAGTTTGACTGGCTCGTCTCCGGCATCGACTGGCAGAAAATGTCCGGTCACGACCTGACAAAATGGACATGACACCTGACACTAATCCGATGATTTTAAATGAATATCTGTGCCGGAAAACGTATAATATCTGGCATGGATATTACCGAACTTCTCTCCACTAACGATCCCGACACGCTACGTCAGCTGGCGTTATCCCTCCTGGAAGAGAACCGTAAAAAAGACGCTTCCCTGAGTGAAAAAGACCATCAGATACACCTGATGAGAGAAGCCCTGATGCTCGCACGACAGCAGCGCTTTGGCCGCCAGGCTGAATCCTTCAGCGGCCTGCAATGCTCCCTGTTCGAAGAGGATGCCGACGCCGATATCGCTTCTGCCGAAACGCAGCTTGCGCGCCTGCTGCCGGAGCCGGAAGAAAAGAAAGCGCGTCCGGTCCGCAAAATCCTGCCGGAACACCTTGTGCGCGAAGAAACCGTTATCGGACCTGACTCCTGCGCCTGCCCGGACTGCGGTCAGCCGCTGCGCCATATCCGCGATGAAATCAGCGAGCGGCTGGACTACATCCCGGCGCAGTTCGTGGTGAAGCGTTACGTTCGCCCGCAGTACGGCTGCGAGGGTTGCCAGCGCGTGGTCTCAGGCCGTCTGCCCGCGCAGATTATCCCGAAGGGCATCCCTGAGCCGGGACTGGTGGCGCAGGTGCTGGTCAGCAAGTTCTGCGACCGCCAGCCGTTGTATCATCAGCAGCAGGTGTTCGCCCGCGCCGGAGTGGAACTGCCGGTCAGCACGCTGGCCGGATGGGTGGGCACGGCCTGCGTCTGGCTGATGCCGCTGGCGGAGCTGCTGCGCACGGAACTGTTAAGCCGCCCGGTGCTTCATGCGGATGAAACGCCGCTGCAAATCCTGAACACGAAAAAGGACGGGAAGGCGCAGAACGGTTACCTGTGGGCGTATGTCAGCGGAGAAACCACGGGCGACAGCGTGGTCTGCTTCGACTGTCAGCCCGGACGGGCGGCGCGTTATCCCGAAGCGTGGCTGGCGGGCTGGAGCGGAACCCTGGTCACGGACGGTTATGCTGTGTATCACTCGCTGAAAAACGGCGGCAGTATCATTAATGCAGGCTGTTGGGCACATGCGCGGCGTGGCTTCGCGGCGTTATATAAGGCGAACCGCGATCCGCATGCCGGAACGGCGCTGAAGATGATCCACGGGCTGTACAGTCTTGAGAAAAAGATCCGCCACAGGTCGCCGGAGAAGATCCGACAATGGCGACAGCGGTATGCGAAACCGCAACTGGATGCGCTATGGGCGTGGCTGACGTCGCAGGCGCAGAAATGCGCGCCGGGTTCAGCGCTGCATAAGGCGATAAAATATGTGCTGTCTCACAAAATGGAACTGAGCCGGTTCGTGGATGATGGCGCATTACCGCTGGATAATAACCGGTGTGAGCGCGCGATCCGCCAGGTGGTAATGGGCCGGAATACGTGGCTGTTCGCCGGATCGTTGCAGGCAGGGCATCGAGCGGCAGCGGTGATGGGCCTGCTGGAGACGGCGCGGCTGAACGGCGTGGAGCCGTATGGCTGGCTGAAATTGGTTCTGGAGCGGCTACCTTCATTACCGGAAGAGCGGCTGCACGAGCTGTTACCCTTCGCGAAA
>NZ_VXJW01000026.1 GCF_008692845.1 Salmonella enterica subsp. arizonae | reverse complement strand
CTGCGCCTGCTGACCGGGCTGGCGCGCCCGGACGGCGGGGAGGTGTACTGGCGGGGCGAACCCCTGCGCCGCGTGCGCGACAGCTATCATCAGGATCTGTTGTGGACCGGACATCAGCCGGGAATTAAAACCCGGCTGACGGCGCAGGAAAACCTGCGTTTTTTTCATCAGGACGGCGATACCGCACAGTGCCTGGAGGCGCTGGCGCAGGCCGGACTTGCCGGATATGAAGATATTCCCGTTAATCAGCTCTCAGCCGGACAGCAGCGCCGCGTGGCGCTGGCCCGCCTGTGGCTCACCCGCGCGCCCCTCTGGATCCTCGACGAACCTTTTACCGCTATCGATGTGAACGGCGTGGCCCGCCTGACACAGCGTATGGCCCGGCATACTGAGCAGGGCGGGATTGTTATCCTGACCACCCACCAGCCGGTGAACGTTGCGCCGGATAAAATCCGCCGCATTGCGCTGACCGGCGGGAGGGCAGGGCAATGATGTGGCGAATTTTCCGTCTCGAACTGCGCGTGGCGTTCCGTCACAGCGCGGAGATCGCCAATCCGCTGTGGTTCTTCCTGATTGTGATCACCCTGTTTCCGCTGAGTATCGGGCCGGAACCGCAACTGCTGGCGCGTATTGCGCCCGGCATTATCCTGGTGGCGGCGCTGCTTTCTTCACTGCTGGCGCTGGAGCGACTGTTTCGTGACGACCTGCAGGACGGCAGTCTCGAACAACTGATGCTGCTGCCCTTACCACTGCCAGCCGTGGTGCTGGCGAAGGTGCTGGCTCACTGGGTGGTCACCGGCCTGCCGCTGATTATTCTCTCCCCGCTGGTGGCGCTGCTGCTGGGAATGGACGTGTACGGCTGGAAAATGATGGCGCTGACCTTATTACTGGGCACGCCGACGCTGGGTTTTCTCGGCGCGCCGGGCGTGGGATTAACGGTTGGGCTCAAACGCGGCGGCGTTCTGCTGAGCGTGCTGGTGCTGCCGCTGACCATCCCGTTACTGATTTTTGCTACCGCCGCGATGGAGGCGGCCTCCATGCACCTGCCTGTCGGGGGGTATATGGCGATTCTGGGCGCGCTGCTGGCTGGCAGCGCGACGTTAAGTCCCTTTGCGACGGCGGCAGCGTTACGCATCAGTCTGCAGTAGCGCGGTTTTCATTCGTTTTGTTTTGAGTCTGGTGACCTGAATATGTGGAAAACACTTCATCAACTGGCGATCCCCCCGCGGCTCTATCAGATCTGCGGCGGGCTTATTCCGTGGTCAGCCATTGCCAGCGCCGTGGTGCTGGCGGCCGGCTGGATTTGGGGATTCGGCTTTGCGCCGGCGGACTACCAGCAGGGGGAGAGCTACCGCATTATGTATCTGCATGTCCCGGCGGCTGTCTGGTCGATGGGGATCTACGCCTCAATGGCGGTGGCGGCGTTTATCGGTCTGGTCTGGCAGATGAAAATGGCCAATCTGGCGCTGGCGGCAATGGCGCCGGTGGGGGCGGTGTATACCTTCATTGCGCTGGTGACCGGTTCCGCCTGGGGCAAACCGATGTGGGGCACCTGGTGGGTCTGGGACGCGCGGCTCACCTCTGAGCTGGTGCTGCTGTTTCTCTACGTCGGCGCGATTGCGCTGTGGCACGCCTTTGACGACCGTAAAATGGCCGGGCGCGCGGCGGGCATTCTGGTGCTGACTGGCGTGGTTAACTTACCGGTTATTCACTACTCGGTTGAGTGGTGGAACACCCTGCATCAGGGCTCCACCCGTATGCAGCAGAGCATCGACCCGGCGATGCGCACGCCGCTGCGTCTGGCGATTACCGGCTACCTGCTGCTGTTTATCACGCTTTCGCTGATGCGGATGCGCAACCTGATTTTAATCATGGAAAAACGCCGCCCGTGGGTGAGCGAACTGATACTGAAAAGGGGGCGCCAGTGAGTACGGCATTTGCATCGTGGAGTGATTTTTTCGCCATGGGCGGGTACGCCTTTTATGTCTGGCTGGCGGTGGCGATGACCGTTGTTCCGGTGGCAATACTGGTGGTACAGAGCGCGATGCAGCATCGCGCGATTTTACGCCATGTCGCACAGCAACGCGCCCGTGAGGCGCGTATGCGTGCGGCGCAGGCGCAACAGGAGGCCGTGTGAACCTGCGACGTAAAAACCGGTTATGGGTGGTCTGTGCGGTGCTGGCGGGCCTGGCGCTGACCACCGCTCTGGTCCTGTACGCGCTGCGCGCGAACATCGACCTGTTTTACACGCCCGGCGAAATTCTCTACGGCAGGCGTGAAACGCAGCAGATGCCGGAAGTCGGCCAGCGTTTGCGTGTCGGCGGGATGGTGATGCCGGGCAGCGTGAAGCGTGCCCCGGACTCCCTGAAGGTGAATTTCAGCCTCTATGACGCGGAAGGCGTGGTGGAGGTCACATATGACGGTATCCTGCCGGACCTGTTCCGCGAAGGGCAGGGGGTCGTGGTCCAGGGGGAGCTGGACAGGAGAAATCATGTGCAGGCCAAAGAGGTGCTGGCTAAGCATGATGAAAACTACACCCCGCCGGAAGTGGAAAAGGCGATGCAGGAAAACCACCGCCGTCCGCAAAGCGGGTATAAGGATAAATCATCATGATGCCTGAAATCGGCAACGCGCTGCTGTGTCTGGCGCTCGGCGTGGCGCTGCTGCTGTCCGTGTATCCGTTGTGGGGCGCGGCGCGCGGCGATGCGCGGATGATGGCGTCGTCCGGGGTGTTCGCCTGGCTGCTGTTTCTCTGCGTGGCGGGCGCGTTTTTTGTGCTGGCGCACGCCTTTGTGGTGAATGACTTCACCGTGGCCTATGTCGCCGGGAATTCGAATACGCAGTTGCCGATCTGGTATCGCGTGGCCGCCACGTGGGGGGCGCATGAGGGCTCGCTGCTGCTGTGGGTGCTGCTGATGAGCGGCTGGACCCTGGCGGTGGCGGTGTTCAGCAGGCCGGTGCCGGTGGATATTGTGGCCCGGGTGCTGGCGGTGATGGGGATGGTCAGCGCCGGTTTCCTGGTGTTTATCCTGTTCACCTCCAACCCGTTCGCCCGCACGCTGCCGGACTTCCCGGTGGAGGGGCGCGACCTGAATCCATTGTTGCAGGATCCGGGGCTGATTTTCCATCCGCCGCTGCTGTACATGGGCTATGTCGGTTTCTCGGTGGCCTTCGCCTTTGCCATCGCCGCGCTGCTGTGCGGGCGTCTGGACAGCGCGTTTGCCCGTTTTTCCCGTCCGTGGACGCTGGCGGCGTGGGTGTTCCTGACGCTGGGTATCGTGCTCGGCTCCGCGTGGGCCTACTATGAGCTGGGCTGGGGCGGCTGGTGGTTCTGGGACCCGGTGGAGAACGCCTCCTTTATGCCGTGGCTGGCGGGCACCGCCCTGCTGCACTCGCTGGCGGTCACCGAACAGCGCGCCAGCTTTAAGGCGTGGACGCTGCTGCTGTCCATCTGCGCCTTCTCGCTGTGCCTGCTGGGCACTTTCCTGGTGCGCTCCGGGGTGCTGGTGTCGGTACATGCCTTCGCCTCCGACCCGGCGCGCGGGATGTTCATCCTCGCCTTTATGGTGCTGGTCACCGGCGGTTCGCTGCTGCTGTTCGCCGTGCGCGGGCACAGGGTGCGCTCGCGGGTCAACAACGCGCTGTGGTCGCGGGAGTCGCTGCTGCTCGGCAATAACGTCCTGCTGATGGCCGCCATGCTGGTGGTGCTGCTGGGCACGCTGCTGCCGCTGGTACACAAACAACTGGGGCTGGGCAGTATTTCCATTGGCGAACCGTTCTTTAATACCATGTTTACCTGGCTGATGGCGCCGTTTGCCCTGCTGCTGGGGGTGGGGCCGCTGGTGCGCTGGGGCCGGGACAGGCCGCGTAAAATCAGAAACCTGCTGCTGGTCGCCTTTATCACCACCCTGTTGCTGTCGGTACTTTTACCGTGGCTGCTTCAGGACCGCATCGCCGCCATGACGGTGGCAGGCATGGCGATGGCCTGCTGGATTGCGGTGCTGGCGGTGGCCGAAGCCGTACAGCGCGTCTCCCGCGGCACCAGAACCTCCTTCAGCTACTGGGGGATGGTGGCGGCGCACCTCGGGCTGGCGGTGACGATTACCGGCATCGCCTTCAGCCAGAATTACAGCATTGAGCGCGATGTGCGGATGAGGGCGGGCGACAGCGTGAATATCCACAACTACCGGTTCACCTTCCGGGAGGTGCGGGACATCACCGGGCCCAACTACCGCGGCGGTGTGGCCATCATCGGGGTGACGCGTGACGGGGCGCCGGAGGCGGTGCTGCATGCGGAGAAACGGCTTTACAACACCAGCCGGATGGTGATGACCGAGGCGGCGATTGACGGCGGACTGACCCGCGACCTGTACGCCGCGCTTGGTGAAGAACTGGATAACGGGGCATGGGCGGTACGTCTGTACTACAAACCGTTTGTCCGCTGGATATGGGCCGGGGGACTGCTGATGGCGCTGGGCGGGCTGCTGTGCCTGGCGGACCCGCGCTACCGCCGCCGTAAACCATTGCCGGAGGCCGGATGAAACGCAACGTACTGTTATTACCGTTACTTATTTTCCTGCTGATTGCCGCGGCGCTGCTGTGGCAGCTGGCGCGTAACGCGGAAGGCGATGACCCGACG
>NZ_VXJW01000025.1 GCF_008692845.1 Salmonella enterica subsp. arizonae | reverse complement strand
CGAACTCAGAAGTGAAACGCCGTAGCGCCGATGGTAGTGTGGGGTCTCCCCATGCGAGAGTAGGGAACTGCCAGGCATCAAACAAGTGAAGAAGCCCGTCCATCAGGACGGGCTTTTTTGCATCTGTGCCTTATCCGCCCTACGGGGACGCACCGATCCACCCTCAATATAACCGCAAGCCTTCCCAACACAGATACGGTAAACTATTGCCGATTGAGTATCAGGAAAGCAGCCATGACCCATTCCCTAAAAACCTGGAATACCTTCGGCATTGATCATTGTGCAAAGCACATCGTATGCGCTGAAAACGAACAACAACTACTGAGCGCCTGGCAGCAAGCAACTCGTGAGGGACTGCCGGTTATGATCCTGGGTGAAGGAAGCAACGTCCTGTTTCTGGAAAATTACGCCGGCACCGTGATCCTTAACCGCCTGAAAGGCATTGAGGTAAAGGAAACGGCAGAGGCATGGCATCTGTATGTTGGCGCCGGAGAGAACTGGCATCAACTCGTTCGCTATGCGCTGGACAACAACATGCCCGGCCTGGAGAATCTGGCGCTCATCCCTGGCTGCGTTGGTTCTTCGCCTATACAGAATATTGGCGCGTATGGTGTAGAACTACAGCGCGTCTGCGACTACGTTGACTGCATTGAACTGGAAACGGGAAAACGTCTGCGTTTGTCCGCGGCGGAATGTCGTTTCGGCTATCGTGACAGTATCTTCAAACATGAATATCAGGATCGCGTTGCGATCGTCGCGGTGGGGCTACGTCTGTCAAAGCAATGGCAACCGATATTGACCTACGGCGATCTTACTCGTCTGGATCCAAAAATGGTCACTGCGCAACAGGTATTTGATGCTGTATGCCATATGCGCACAACAAAATTGCCGGACCCTAAAGTGCATGGCAATGCGGGCAGCTTTTTTAAAAATCCCGTTGTCGCAGCCGATATCGCTATGGAACTGTTAGAACGATTTCCCAACGCGCCGCATTACCCTCAGGCAGACGGCTCAGTGAAGCTGGCGGCAGGCTGGCTGATAGACCAATGTCAGTTGAAAGGCGTCACTATTGGCGGCGCTGCGGTGCATCGTCAACAGGCGCTGGTACTGATTAATGCTAATAATGCGACAAGTAAAGACGTGGTGGCGCTGGCGCAGCATGTCCGGCAAAAAGTGGGTGAAAAATTTAATGTCTGGCTGGAGCCTGAGGTTCGTTTTATTGGTCAGTCCGGAGAAGTGAACGCTGTGGAGAGCATTGCATGAAAGATACTACCGTTCCCCTGACGCTAATCTCACTACTTGCCGACGGAGAGTTTCACTCAGGCGAGCAATTGGGTGAACGGCTGGGAATGAGCCGCGCGGCGATTAATAAACATATCCAGACATTACGCGACTGGGGAGTAGATGTATTTACCGTTCCCGGGAAAGGATATAGCTTACCGGAACCCATCCAGTTACTGGATGCTGACCGTATACATAGCCAACTGGATAGCGGAAACGTGGCGGTATTGCCTGTTATCGATTCAACGAATCAATATTTACTTGATCGAATTGGCGAGCTGCGCTCAGGCGATGCCTGCGTAGCAGAATACCAACAGGCGGGGCGAGGCCGTCGCGGGCGTAAGTGGTTCTCACCGTTTGGCGCGAATCTGTATCTTTCAATGTACTGGCGCCTGGAGCAGGGACCCGCAGCGGCAATAGGCCTGAGTCTGGTAATTGGGATTGTGATGGCGGAAGTGCTGCGTGAACTGGGCGCTGATAAAGTTCGCGTGAAGTGGCCTAACGACCTCTATCTGCTGGATCGCAAACTGGCCGGTATTCTGGTCGAGTTAACCGGTAAAACAGGCGATGCCGCACAAATAGTGATTGGCGCTGGTATCAACATGGCGATGCGTCGTGTAGAAGAGGGCGTGATAAATCAGGGATGGATCACCTTGCAGGAGGCCGGAATTACGCTCGATCGCAATACGCTGACTGCAAAGTTGATTTATGAGCTACGTATTGCGCTTGAACTCTTTGAGCAGGAAGGGCTTTCTCCTTATCTCACGCGTTGGGAAAATCTAGATAATTTTATTCATCGTCCAGTAAAACTGATTATTGGCGACAAAGAAATATTTGGTATTTCTCGCGGCATTGATACTCAGGGCGCATTATTGCTTGAACAGGATGGCGTGATTAAACCATGGATGGGAGGAGAAATATCACTGCGAAGCGCTGAATAATAAAAAGGGGAGTCATTGCTCCCCTTTCTTCTATTATTTTCTTAACCTTACCTGTTCCACCGCATGGTTAGCGCTCTTGGTCATAATGAGGCTGGCACGCTCTCGTGTGGGTAGAATATTTTGCTTTAAATTCAACCAGTTAATTTCCCTCCAGAGCGAGGTTGCTGTATTTATCGCCTCTTCTTTAGACAATTTCGCATAATTGTGGAAATAAGAGTCAGGATCGGTAAATGCCCCATCACGGAATTTCAGAAAGCGATTGATATACCATGTCTGAAGAAGTTCTTCTGGCGCATCAACGTAAATAGAGAAATCAACGAAATCAGAGACAAATACATGGTGCGGATCGTGAGGATAATCCATGCCGCTTTGTAAAACATTTAAACCTTCAAGAATCAATATATCAGGCTGAGCGACGGTTTTATCCCCGTCAGGAATAACATCGTAAATCAAATGTGAATAGACCGGCGCCGTCACGTTCGGTACGCCAGACTTGAGGTCAGAAACGAATTTCACCAGTCGGTGCATATCATACGATTCGGGAAACCCCTTTTTCTTCATTAACCCGCGCTCTTTCAACACCTGGTTTGGGTGGAGGAAGCCGTCTGTGGTAATCAATTCAACACGGCGGTGTTCCGGCCAGCGGCTCAGCAATGCTTGCAGAACGCGCGCTGTCGTGCTTTTACCAACGGCTACGCTACCTGCAATACTGATGATATAAGGAATTCGTTGGCCGTTGGTGCCCAGAAACTGCTCAAGGACAGCCTGACGACGCAGATTTGAACTGATATAAAAATTTAGCAAACGGGAGAGTGGTAAATATATTTCTGCAACTTCTTCCAGCGATAAATCTTCATTAATGCCTTTTAACTGCGCGATCTCATCCTCGGTCAGGGTCATTGGCACAGAATCGCGAAGCGCAGCCCACTGGCTGCGATCAAACTCCAGGTAAGGCGTCATTAACGATTGCTCTTTTATACTCATAAGCATGTTTCTGGCTGCCATTGCTACATCAGTTCAGCGATGAACCAGGGCCATCCCTGACATGTAACGGCACGTCACATTTAAGTTAATTTGGACAATGGGCAGGAGGGTAACACCAGATGGGGAGGAATAATAAGAAAAAATCTCGCCGTGAAAGCTATCCCTAAGAAGCAATGTGACGAATATACCAGATACAGAAGATAGCTTTTTATCGACGGAGCGTTGAAATGCCGTGTCGTATCCTGACTGGACGTTCAGTAAAATGCCGAAAATTTATGCTCTCCTGTTTGAAATTAGAGCATTTTTGTCTCTTATAGCGCAAAATGTGAGCGATAGAACATTTTATGCAATTTTTTAGTTGCATGAGCACGCAGGTCTCCATAGAATGCGCGCTACTTGATGCCGACTTAGCTCAGTAGGTAGAGCAACTGACTTGTAATCAGTAGGTCACCAGTTCGATTCCGGTAGTCGGCACCATCAAGTCCGGTGGGGTTCCCGAGCGGCCAAAGGGAGCAGACTGTAAATCTGCCGTCACAGACTTCGAAGGTTCGAATCCTTCCCCCACCACCATTTTCGGCCGCGCGATGGCGCAGCCCGAGACGATAAGTTCGCTTACCGGCTCGAATAAAGAGGGTTTCTCTCGATATTCAGTGCAGAATGAAAATCAGGTAGCCGAGTTCCAGGATGCGGGCATCGTATAATGGCTATTACCTCAGCCTTCCAAGCTGATGATGCGGGTTCGATTCCCGCTGCCCGCTCCAAGATGTGCTGATATAGCTCAGTTGGTAGAGCGCACCCTTGGTAAGGGTGAGGTCGGCAGTTCGAATCTGCCTATCAGCACCACTTCTTTTCTCCTTCCTGTTTTATTTCTGTTTATTAGCATTCAACAAGTCGGGCATGTTGCCTGGTTGATGTGGTGATATCACCGATTTATCCGTGTCTTAGAGGGACAATCGATGTCTAAAGAAAAGTTTGAACGTACAAAACCGCACGTTAACGTCGGTACTATCGGCCACGTTGACCATGGTAAAACAACGCTGACCGCTGCCATTACTACCGTACTGGCTAAAACCTACGGCGGTGCCGCCCGCGCATTCGACCAGATCGATAACGCGCCGGAAGAAAAAGCGCGTGGTATCACCATCAACACTTCTCACGTTGAATACGATACCCCGACCCGCCACTACGCACACGTAGACTGCCCGGGGCACGCCGACTATGTTAAAAACATGATCACCGGTGCTGCGCAGATGGACGGCGCGATCCTGGTTGTTGCTGCGACTGACGGCCCGATGCCGCAGACCCGTGAGCACATCCTGCTGGGCCGTCAGGTAGGCGTTCCGTACATCATCGTGTTCCTGAACAAATGCGACATGGTTGATGACGAAGAGCTGCTGGAACTGGTTGAAATGGAAGTTCGTGAACTTCTGTCTCAGTACGACTTCCCGGGCG
>NZ_VXJW01000024.1 GCF_008692845.1 Salmonella enterica subsp. arizonae | reverse complement strand
ACTGATCGACATGCGTCAGGACCGGGCGCTGCTGACGGCGTGCTGCACTGACATGTCTGCGGGGGCGTTTTCTGCGCAGGTTCAGGCCTTCAAGACAATAAATCCGGTGGGTTTTCTTGTGGTTAACGGGGTCTGAAGCCCAACCGTACGAAAACGTACGCTAAGTACATTTTTTGTACGATTCTACATCCTGGCCCCACACCAATATAACCGTCATAGTGGCCATTCATCCGTTTCTTCCGCCTGCTTCAGTGGCCTTAACTGGCCTTTTGTTATCTGCTCTGCAAGCGTGAATGTGTAATGCCCCAGCATGTTGATATGTGCGTGCCTCAGTGGCGAAAGCCTGACTTCATCCTCTTCATTGATGGTTTCACCTTCATTGCGCAAATGATCCAGTGCAGCCTGTATGTAGATGGTATTCCACAGAACGACAGCATTGGTCACCAGGCCCAGCGCACCCAGCTGTTCTTCCTGTCCATCCTGGTAACGTTTTCTTATTTCCCCCTTTTGTCCATGACAAATCGCTCTGGCGACGGCGTGTCGACTTTCACCCCGGTTCAGTTGGGTCAGGATACGGCGGCGATAATCTTCATCATCAATATAATTAAGCAGATACAGTGTCTTGTTTATTTTTCCCGCTTCGATAATGGCCTGCGTCAGACCAGAAGGCCGGTCGCTACTCAACAATGAACGGATCGCCACTGAGGCCCGGATTTTTCCCAGCGTCAGGGAACCGGCCATACGCATCATGTCATCCCAGTGCTGCTCTATCTTCCGCGTATTGGCTGTGTTACGGGCAAGATCATTCAGTACACCATAATCGGCATCTTTATCCACTCGCCAGAACACAGAGGCTCCGGCATCAGCCAAACGAGGAGAGAACTGATAGCCCAGCAACCAGAAAAGACCGAAGATCAGATCACTGGAACCCGCCGTATCTGTCATTATCTCTGTCGGGTTAAGTCCGGTTTGCTGCTCCAGCAGGCCTTCCAGTACAAATATGGAATCCCTTAGCGTGCCGGGAACGACAACGCCATGAAATCCGGAGTACTGATCTGAAATGAAGTTGTACCAGGTGATCCCACGGCTGGAACCAAAATATTTTCGGTTGGGGCCTGCATGGACCGTTCGTACCGGGGCTATAAATCGCATACCGTCCGCAGAGGCCACTTCACCACCGCCCCATTTCTGAGCCAGAGGCAGGGTAGACTGATAATCAACCAGTCTGGCGTTTGCTTTTACCAGCGTTTCTTCCCTGAGATAATTTTGTTTGGTTCAGCTCAGACGATAACGGGTCAGCGCCGGAATATTGGGTCGAATAAAGGGCTTCATACCAATATTACAGGCTTCAGCCAGCAATACTGCACAGATACTGACGGTCAGGTCATCCATACGCGCACCCGCTTCGCTTGCGTGGGTAAATTCATCTGCAAACCCTATATGCGCGTTAATTTCAAGAAGGAGTTCGGTCAGATCGACAACCGGCAGCAAGTCAGATATATGTTTTGAGAGTAACTTCAGCGTCGGCGGCTCATCCAGTCCGTTCAGATGAGCAATGGTCAGCTTCGTGCGTTTACCTGTGAAATCCAGCGAAACGGCCTGATTATCAGCAAAATTTTTAGCGACCTGTCGGTAAACCGTGTCGAGCTGCCGGGTCAGCGCATTGACGGCCTCTCCGGCGTTGAGAGGATGCCCGAGGGAGCGATACACCTGCACTCTGCTGGTATGCCAGTCCTGACCTTGGAGAAGTTTAGCCCGTGGATCTCCCCAACGTTCGCTCCGTGCGACGTAAATATCACGTCGCCTCAGACTGTCCCGTAACTTATTCATAACACAGAGGGTATAGCCCTGTCGGGATAAATGACCGTCTTTGCCATAGCAGAGCCGCTTCCAGGGGCCGGTAATTATTGCCATTGGCGCATCATCAATGTGCTGCCTTCGGGTTGACCGGATCGCAGCAAGATAGCGTATAGCCTCCAGCGTGGTTTCGCCTGCCGGAGCGGCGCTGAATTCAATATTTTCCAGCAAACAGGGAAGAAAGCGGCGGACTCTCCCATACTGTTCCACCATTTCATCATGAAAACTGGCATCAGGAGGCCGGGCAATCGCGTTTATAAATGTGATGGTATCGGCCAGCCTGGCCGGAGGACATTTTTCAAATATTGTCGTGCGAAGCAACTCACTGTCGATATTTTCATCCAGAAGCACCGAGCAGATATGTGCCAGTTCTAACGCTGATTTATCGAGATCTTTCAGTGACCTCAGGCGTTTTTTCTGCCCAATTTTTTTCGCCTCCCTACCGATATCAGCAATAACCCCATCCAGAACGTCCAGCGCGTTATCCAGTGCCGATATTTCGCAGGAACGGACAAACGCAACCAGCATCGCTGTTCGTCTCGCGGGCGGCATCCGGGCTATTTTGTACACTGAAATCATATCCGCATATCGTGCGAGTGCATTGAATCGCACCGGAGGAATACCGGTAAAGTCGAGACTCTGCATACCAAATGCTTTCAGTTTCAGATAGCGTACGACGGCCTGATTAAATGCCGGGCCGCTGATGGCAACAGGACCTTTTCTTAACTGTTCAAAACGTGAAGTGCGCACGCCATCAGGCACCTGTAACAGTTCCTCAAGTAATGAGCACTGTTCGTCTGATGCCAGCCCTGAAAGACGTGACCAGAGTCTGTCTGCTGATTTTTCACGAACTTCCGATATCAGGCGGGTCAGTGTGGTGACGCCAGGCAACAGTATTTTGTTTTGCAGGAGCCAACTGGTAGCCAGATCGAAAAGCAGACCCGGTCGTTCGTTGCTGAGCCAGCTGCGGGTGAACAGTAAACGGCTTAGCCTGAAGGTCCACGGCCAGGCAAAATCACGATAGCCATACTGCCGTCGTATCAGTGCCTGGTGTTCACGCAATGTGGTTTCTCTTCTGGAATATTCAGAAAGAACGCCTGTATCAGATATTCCCAGTTGTCGTGCAACAAACCACTGCACGTTAGCCGGTATCGATGACAGGTCATGAGGCCATGTGCCAAGAAAGCGAACACATCAAGTCAGCAATGCCACCGCAAGACGGTTGGCTCTGCCGCGCCGGTTGTTAATGAAAGCCATATCCGCTTCGTCCAGCAGAAAGAAGCGAGCCAGCTGGACATCATTAGGTTCGCCTGAGAACTGACCATAGCTGGCCCGTTGATCGGCATTTAAAAAATCGGCGGGCAAAGTTGCCTCCCTGGCATGAGTAAAGAAAACGGTCGTTTTCTTTACTCTGATTTCCCATTTCGGCGCTAAACGAAACGACTGAAGAATTTTTAGCAATATACCCGGTAAACAAAACAATGTTAATATTAAGGTTATAATCACGGATATGTTAACAATTTGTGGGTGAACTCATGTTAGTCGGCTATGCGCGAGTCTCAACTGATGATCAGAATCTGAACTTGCAGCGGGATGCACTTAAGTTAGCCGGATGCACAAAAATATTTGAAGACCAGATCAGCGGAGCCAAAGCTGAACGTCCTGGCCTTCATGCTGTTCTTCAGTTTATCCGTCCTGGAGATACCCTGGTTGTCTGGCGGCTGGATCGCCTGAGCCGTTCGCTGAAAGATCTGATTGAAATGGTCAGGCAGCTGGAGTCGAACAGTATCGGCTTAAAAAGCCTTCAGGAATCCATCGATACCACCTCCAGTTCCGGGATGTTGATATTTCATCTGTTCGGTGCGCTGGCAGAATTTGAGCGCAATCTGACCCGAGAGAGAACGCAGGTCGGGCTTCAGGCTGCGCGGGCCAGAGGACGAAAAGGAGGACGGCCCAAAGTGCTGAATAAAGATAAACAGGCTCTGGCTGTTCAGTTGTACGACGAAAGGAAACATACCGTTGCGCAAATTTGTGAATTAATGGGCGTGTCGAGGCCCACACTCTATAAGTACATCGATGCAGCCAGGAGCGTGACAAATGTTTGACGGGGCCAGGCCAGCAGGAGAACACAACTCACGGGATCTGGCTGGGTGTGCACACTGTCCATATTTAAGACAATACGCCGAGACAGGGGATGGTTTTTCCCGTCGGGTATGATCGATCAGGACGACACTATGCTGACGGATATAACAGCAGTAACGGATAACGCCTATAAACTCAATATTAATAACAGCCCGGTTATTCCTGATGTGCTGCGTTTTCGGGGTACTGAGGAATTAAGCAAACCTTTCTCCTGGCGGATTGAATTCACCACGCCGCAGTCGAACATCCGGCCTGAAGATATGTTGATGAAGTACGCCAGCTTCATTTTGCGGGACAGTAAGAGGGTGCACGGCATCATTACCCGCCTGGAATGGCTTTCCACCAGTGCAGACCAGTCTCATTATGCCGCCACACTGGAATCCCGTCTCGCCCTTTTGTCCCGCTCCCGCCGTTGTGCTCTGTACCAGAACCTTTCCGTGCCGGAAGTGGTGGAGCAGGTGCTGCGTTCGCATGGTCTGGAAGGTCCTGACTTTGACTTTCGTCTGTCGCGCCAGTATCCGGTCCGCGAGCTGATTACCCAGTGGCGGGAAACCGACCTGGAATTCATCCAGCGCATTCTTTCTGAGGTGGGTATCTGGTTTCGCCAGGAGATGAATGACGTTACTGAGCTGGATGTGACGCTGTTTGGCGACAGCCAGCTTCACTATCTTTTTAATGGCGTTCTGCCATATCACGAGCCATCAGGTCTGTATGACGGTGCCGAACTCTGCTGCTGGGGCGTGCGTACCTGGCACAATACGGTAACAGGCACAATCAGCACCCGCGATTACAATCCTCGCACCGCGTCAGAGCCCATGGATAGTGCTGTTTCTGTCCGCTCTCCCGCTGTCACTATCGGTGAGCATTACCGCTACGCTGAACCGTACCGCGAGGCAGGAGACGACACCACCTCTGAGCCGGAATCCGAAAGCGGAGCCTTCTATGCCCGACTCCATCATGAACGTGAACTGAATAAATCTGCCCGAGTGCATCTGTTCAGCAACGCATACTGGCTAAGTCCGGGAATGGTGTTTGACCCGCAGGGTGTAAATCTGAAGGACCTGAGCGACGGCGTGATTATTACCTTCACGTCATTCACTGGCGCTCGCGATTCACGTCTGCATGTCTCGGTGTGGGGGATGCCGTACCGTGAAGAATACGGCTTCCGTCCGGCTGAAATGGCCCGCCCGGAAATCCATGGCACGTTGCCTGCGCGTGTTGAAAGCCGCGAAAAAAATGACACTTACGCGCATATTGATGAGTACGGGCGCTACCGGGTGCGGCTGGATTTTAATCTGGACGACTGCGAGCCAGGCTACGCTTATCCCTGGCTTCGGATGGCAAAACCGTATACCGGCGATGGCTACGGCTGGCACACACCGCTTATCGACGGAACGGAAGTGGCGATTGCGTACTGCAACGGTGACATAGACCTGCCGTATATCTCACACGCCTTCCACGACTCAGAACACCTCGATGTGGTTAACCGCGATAACCGCAGCCAGAATATCCTGCGCACCGCTGCCCGTAATGAGCTGAGGATGGAGGATAAGCGCGGCGAAGAGCATATCGCGCTCTCAACAGAATTTGCTAAAAGCCAGCTAAACCAGGGGAATATTACCGACGCACAGGATAAACCTCGCGGTACCGGTTTTGAACTCAGGACCGATGAGCGCGGCGTTATTCGTGTCGCAAAGGGACTGTTTATCAGTGCCGACGGGCAACAGAAAGCCGCCGGAGGCGTGCTGGATATGGACACGGCGTTGCGGGAAATCGACATCTGTCTGCAACAGCTCCGGCAGCTGGAAATGGCGGCTGAACAGGCGCAAGCCCTGAAAGCAGACGTAGACAGCCAGATCCGCATGTTCAATGAACGCCTGAAACCACTCAACGAAACGCTGGTCTTCTCCGCTCCGGAAGGGATCGCATTGACTTCTGGTGAGCATATGCAGCTCGCGGCGACCAGCAATGTTGCCATCAATGCCGGAGGCGATATCAGCGTGGGCGTTATGGGCAATATGACGGCGCTGGCGGGTGACAAAATCGGCATGTTCTCCCGCACCGGGCAACTGAGCCTGAAAGCCAGCGAAGGCACGATTGAGATGCAGGCCCGGAACGGTAACATGCGGCTGTTTGCGGAGAAGAAGCTGACCATTTCGTCAGAAAGTGACATCTCGTTTACCGGCAAGAAACGCATCACGCTGATTGGCGGCGGCAGCTACCTGAAGCTGGAGGCGGGGAAAGTGGAATACGGCACCACAACTACCTATATGCGCAAGGTGAAGCGAACGATGGCGGCCGCTGCGCAGAATATGCCGATGAAAATGCCCCGCACCGGCACTGCCTACATCTATTCCGCTATCTATCAGTTGCAGGACAAAAACGGCAACATTCTGGTTAATACACCCTATCACCTCACCACCCCATCAGGCCAGACAGCAACGGGGTTCAGCGATAACGAAGGTCGCTCCGTGCCGGTTTATACCCGTCAGCAGGAGAATGTGGAACTGCATGTCCTGACGAAAACATCACAGCCGGAAGAATCAATGTGGTTTGTAGGTGAAACCGATACGCAACAACTGGAAACCGAACTCAGGGAGAGCCAGCCATAATGGAAATGCCCGATTTACCCGATACACCGACAGGTGCGCCTAATGCGCCCACCGGCACAAACAACCAGCCGTGGGACTGCACCACGACGGGCGTCGAAATGGTCGAGAAACAGTCACGTCTGCCGAACACAGAAAACCGTCAGTACCTGCATATCAAGGTGGAATACGCCATGCGTTTTCCCCAACTGTCGGCACAAATTCGCCGGGAAGGGAAAACCTACCGGATGAGCCTTAAGCAGACGATGATGAGTGGTCTTATTCGCGTGGATGAAATCGCACGTAATTACTGCTGGTATTACAAGGCGGAGGTGGCGTTTGATATGCGAACCACGCCGCCCCGCCCTTTTCTGAGCAGTACGCTGCTGAAAAAAGACGGTGCTGGCCGTCGCCACACGACCAATCCTTTCCCGGTGCCAGGCAAGGGCATTTACCGCCGCCCTGACGTGATTATTGTTAAGAATAAGGAAGACCGCTGGCCTGGACTGACGGGGCCGGATACCGAAGGCAATATGCACAGCGATAACCTGGCCCGCCTGGTGGAGGTGAAGTTTCCAGGGGATACGCTGTATGAAGACCAATACGACGAATATATGAAGATTGTCGGTAAAGATCGTAACCGCATGACCATTCTGGAGATCCACGACTGTCGCCCGGAAGAGCACCAGTGGATTGACCAGGCGGTCAACGTGACGATGAAAGCCTGGCAGACCAGCGGAGCCAAATACTGGCCGCTCGTTCTCTACCCGCCGATTTTTATGCCCCGTCCGCCATCCACCCCCGCTGCCGCCAGAATAGAGCCCTGGACTTACGCCGGGCACGTTGTAGCCGACCTCAGTGAGGGCGCGGTGCGTGGCGTAGCCGAAGGCTGGAACGCCCTGTCAAAAGAGACGCAGCAGGTCCTGAATTCAGCGGCCAGCTGGCTTAACGACAGCGGCGAGTGGGTTTACCGGAAGGGAAGTGAGGCCTGGGTCTGGGCCAGCAAAACCGGTAAGTCGGTGAAATCCTGGACCAACGCCCAGATTAAGGCGGCATGGACAGAAATACAGCATGCCACCGATATGACGCTCGATATGCTCAAACAGGTGGACTGGGTACAGGTGTTAACTAATGTCGCGAAAACGGTCGGCGTTATTCTGGTTGCCGTGGGTATCGGCGTTCTGGTGGTAACGCTGGGAATCCTGGAAGCCATTATTGGCGCATTTTTACTGATTGTTCGTCTGGCGATAAGCGCCTGGGGAACACTGGCGGCTATTCTCGGTACGGGTACGGCGGCACTGGCAGTCCAATAAACAGGAGCAGGTATGGAATTGCAGGATTTTGAGCTGAGTTACATCGAGAAATGGCTGCCGGAAGCCTCCGTGAAGTATAAAGACGGTAGCCCGGCAGTCAATCTCGGTCTGATTATCACCGTCTTTTTTAAGGACGGGCATACGCCAGAAGTCCGCCGCAGGATGGTGGAGTGCGTGGATCGCTTTTACGCAGAATTTAAGCCGCATCTGAAAAAAACGATCACCAAAAACTGGGTCGGTATTACTGAGAAGAATTACGCCAAAAAGCGACAGGAGATCCTCGATTCAACGCCCGAAGAGATTTTTTCCTGGTATCTGGGTAGCGCAGAGCAGGATTTTCTGGCTCCTGATTACAGTATTTTAATTATGGGCAAGCGAATTTTTCATAATGACAATGATCGCTCAGTCATTAAGCTAACACTCCCGTTGTCACTGCTGAAAGAGCCTGATGGCAAAAAGCGTTATGAGGGCTGGCTGATGTGGCTGTGTGACACCTTTTCGGTGGAAAGCGGTTATGCCGGACTGTCGTTTGCACTTCCTTATGCCCGTGAGCGAATGTTCCCCTATGAATTCGCCCTGGCGCAGCGTTTTTCCGGCGTGATGGTGGATTCGCTGGGAACGCTGGAAGGCGGCGAAGCCGTAGAGGGGCTGAAAGGTGCCTGCTGGTACACCATTCTGGGCACGCCGTGGCTGGAAAAGCTGGGTGGTGCAGAGAGACTAAGACATCGTTTAGCTAAAACGCCTGAAATCAGCCTGCTTTCTTATAACAACGGCATACTCCTTAAAGCGGGTGAGCTTCCTCCTCCATTGGGTGAAATGAAAATCGAGGGATTATCGCCATTGCTGATCAAGGTAAACCAGATTATTCGCCCTGTTCGGTATGACGGGCATAATGGTCTGCATTTCCACTCTGAGTATGAAAACTTTCAGTTTGAAAAAGAATCGTCTATGGCATGGTTTGCGCGCTTTGACGAAGCCAGCGCCCTGCTGGATAAAGAAGAAATGGGGAAATCGTACGACCCCGTACGTATTAAATGCTGGACCGATGAAACAGCGCCCCACGCCGGACAATGGGCCGCGATGGTTAACGGCACCACCGAGTACATCCAGACCCGCGAAGGGCAGAAATTGCCACCGTTTGAGGATAAGTACGGTAAGCAACACAGGGCCTGCTGGAAGCTGCTGAAACGAGATGACAATGGTAGCGTTTATACACTTCCTGAGTAAAGTCGTGTGCTTAATCACTCTCAGAGGGGCGAGCGCCTGCCAGTCCCTGGAAAGACCCGAGGATATAAATGATCGAGTTAAGCGCAGAACAACGCCAGCTGGCAAAGATAGTTCATGACTACGCCAGCCAGTTTCCTCTGACAGAGGATGGTGATACTCAGCTATTGCAGGGCTGCTATGACTATATGGAAGCCTTTAAAGGGGTGATGGACAGTGCATCCAAAGTCCAGATGGACTACATCTGCCTGCAATATCCTGGATATTTTCGCTTTGCAAAGTGGATGGAACGACTGGCTCAGGGTATTGCTGATGGAGTTATCAAGGTTCCGAAAGATCACTAACAACATCATATGTCAGAAATTTGCGGGGTACTGACATTCTACCTGGTCAAGAAGTATACATAGCGTACGGTCTGGCTTCGTGGGTCGAAGCCAAATGTCGTCAAATCGCAGCTTCGCTCCCATTGAGCCATCCAGAGAATATACCAACAAGCACGTTTGGTTAAAAAATATACTTAGCGTACGTTTTCGTACGGTTGGGCTTCAGACCCCTTAACAGGCCATCCCTCCCGGCGCAACTGAATATGAATACGCGGGCAACCGTAGCGTATCCGGGTTTCCGCTATTTCCCGGATACGCAGGGTTATCGCCCGATCGTCACGCCGGCTCTGCCAGTGGTAAACGGTTCTGCCCTGCATCAGCAACCCGCATCCCCGCCGGACGCTGATACGGTAAGCCTCCCGCAAAAATGTAACCGCCTGGCGCTTCTGAGCCGGCCTCAGAACTTTTGCTTCAGTACCTCCTGCAGCATCTCCTTGTCCAGACTCAGCTCAGCGACCAGCTTCTTCAGCCGCTGATTCTCATCCTCCAGTTGCCGCAGACGCCGCAGTTCCGTCACGCCCAGCCCGGCAAATTTTTTCTTCCAGTTGTAAAATGTGGCCTCAGAAATTCCCATCTTTCTGCAGACTTCCCCGACGCGGGTGCCGGTTTCAGCCTGTTTCAGTGCAAACGCAATCTGTTCTTCGGTATAACGGGTCTTTTTCATGGCAATGCGCCTCTCTGTGAGGTGAAAGAAAGACCGGCTACTTCAGTTTAGACTGGTACTGTTTTCAGGGAGAAGATCATGCAATAAATGGACGCTCCGGAACAGTAATTTTAATGTGCTTTGTTTCTCCCCCCTGACTCTCAGGTTTCATTGTCCCTTTTGACTCAAAGTAACAGGGGTTCTCCCGCTTCACCGGAGACCAGGCTTTGCCTGACGCAAATTCTTCCAGTGTATACATTTTAGTGAACGGAACGGGCGTAACACAATGCGTATGCAACATGGTTTTTCGGTAAAGTTTCATTTCCATAATATAAATAGTCGATAGTGGCTCATTTATATTTCCGGTCATGTGACTTTGTGTTTCATAACTTCCCAGAAACGGCTGTTGCTTCACATCAATCAGGGGATATTTATTCCTTAGTCCGTAAGAATATGCAGGCTGATATCTTTTGCCGATTCAGCATAATGCCATCCGGTAACCCCGTGTTCATCGGTAACACCAGCTTCAGAACGTCCGTCCGGGAACATCAGAGTGTAGCGGCAACCAGCCATTAGCTGGCCATCGTCACCGGCGCACTGAAAGCGAATACAGTTCCGGGCGCCGGAATCCTGTGCCTGCTGCGCCGGGACAGGCGACTGACTGGTATTGCGGGAGGTCAGAGAGCCGGTGCCTGTGCTGGTAGACTGCGTGGCTGAACCGTACACATAGTGATCTGGGCAACGGCACAGCACTCTGTCACCTGTGGCCGCATACGCTTTGCCTTCTTCTGGGGAGTGTTAGAAATTCTGTGTCATTCCAGTAATATACACCAAAAAGGAATGACGCATGTCCCAGCCCTTCGATTTCGACAAAGCGCTTAAGGCACTCCAGTCTGGCCAGGCATTAACCGGTAAAGATGGGATCTTAACTCCATTAATCAAACAGTTAACAGAAGCTGCATTGGCTGCTGAACTGGACTCACATCTCGCTTCGGATGTTGAAGCCAACCGTAAAAACGGCTCCGGCAAAAAAACCATTAAGGCCGCCACAGGTTCCTTCGAACTCGCCACTCCCCGTGATCGCAACGGCACTTTTGAGCCACAACTGGTGAAAAAACACCAGACCACTCTCTCTGATGAGATCGTACACAAAATTATTCGCCTGTTCGCGCTGGGGATGAGCTGTCAGGATATCAGCCGGGAGATTGAGGACTTGTATGCCCTCAGCGTCTCGACGGCGACTATCAGCGCCGTGACAGACAAAGTTATCCCGGAACTGAAACAGTGGCAGCAGCGCCCGCTGGAGAAGGTGTATCCCTTTGTCTGGCTGGATGCTATCTATTATAAAGTCCGGGAGGATGGAGCTATAAGATGTGGGTCTTTCTACCATGACGCGATGGGTAAAGCCGTTGCGGGATGAACGACAGGATAAAATGCCAAAAGCCTCCCCCGTACCCCCGAAATACGCGAGCAGAAGAAAAAGCTACAACGCATTGAAATGGAGAATGAAATATTAAAAAACTGTCCATGGGGGAAACCCCGTCCTGAGTCTCAGAAACTCCCCGGAAAAATTGGCAGGCTAATTTAGCGAAGGAAGCAGCCGTCGGCCTTTTGGTGGTATGACCCCGTAAAAAAACATGGTTCAGGGACTGTGGCGGATCCGACAGTGGTGACTTTGTTCCCGTTCAGGAAGGTGAT
>NZ_VXJW01000023.1 GCF_008692845.1 Salmonella enterica subsp. arizonae | reverse complement strand
GGTGATGGGCCTGCTGGAGACGGCGCGGCTGAACGGCGTGGAGCCGTATGGCTGGCTGAAATTGGTTCTGGAGCGGCTACCTTCATTACCGGAAGAGCGGCTGCACGAGCTGTTACCCTTCGCGAAAAATCCTCTGAATAACTGACCCAGGCGGTGAAATGCAGAACGGGTCTGCGCCGTCAAGGTGAGTTCACCGGAACGTTACCGATCTCTGACCATCTGGCGAAGCGTAGCTCACTGGAACGAACAAATACCAGCAGGTTAAGCTGAATAGCCAGCGTGGTCAGTCTGCGGCCTTTGTAGGCATCAATACGTTCAAGTAGCAATGGAATCTCTTCAAGCTCCAGCGCCGGGCGATGTTCCGTTTCTGGCTTCTGTATGGAGCCTTCCAGATCGTAAGCCGGATTATAGCGGATAAGCTGCTGTTGGACGGCATAGCGTAAAATGGACGTCACGTATTGCTTAACTCGTGTAGCAACTTCGAGATAGCCAAGGGCTTCTACTTTTTTATGGGGACTAACAGATCGCCAGTGGCAAGCTCGGTGATGTCTCTGTTGCCAATATCCGGGAAGATATAGGTTTCAAGGCGATTCAATACGGTATGACGATAATCTTCTGACCATTTCTTTTTGGTAGAAAACCACGCTTTGGTAACAGATTTGAAAGAACGAGTGTTGTCGCGTTTGGCTTTAAGCTCTTTCACTTCGGCCTGTTTCTTTGCATTAGGGTCAATGCCCTGATCAAGAAGTCTTTTAGCCTCATCACGGCGTTGTCTTGCATCAGCAAGTGAAACAGTAGGGTAAACACCTATGGAGAAGATTTTTTGCTTCCCGTCGAAGCGGTAAGCCATTTGCCAGTATTTCGAACCTTTAGGGGTAACGCGAAGGAACATACCGAAGCCATCAGTCAGCTTGTATTCCTTATCGAGGGGCTTGGCGTTTTTTTACTTTAGTATCAGTAAGTGGCATAACGGCATCCCCCGTTTGTTGGTAAAACCGCAATCGAACTACCATTACCAACATATTTACCAGCAAAAGGGTATGGATTCGAGTGGTTTTTAGTGAACGAGGGTGAACGTGAAAGAAGGGATAACCAATTGATAGAAATGCAGAAAGCAGGCGTCAGTGAACGTCTGCTTCCCTTAAATTGGCTCCTCTGACTGGACTCGAACCAGTGACATACGGATTAACAGTCCGCCGTTCTACCGACTGAACTACAGAGGAATCGTGTGAACGGGGCGCATAATACTGGGCTAACTATAACGTGTCAACAGTAAAATTAACGCGCCAATTCAATTGGTTAATTAAACTACAAAATGAGGAATTAATGTTCTGATTCTTCCCCGGAGTCGTTTTCGGCTGGCTTTACCGTAAGCGCTGAGAAGGATCCTGGCGGTAGAACTGGCAAAAACGCTGCCATAACGCCGGGAAACGTGGGGCAAACAGTTCCGGCGCGCTGAAAAAATACTCTGATAACACAGCAAAACATTCTGCAGGGTCAGTGGCGGCATAGGCATCTATACTGGCAGCGTTTTCGCCAACAAGATCGATTTCATCCTGAATATTATTCATTGCGGCGTGGAGATCGTGTTCCCAGCCAGCCACATCGCGCAACGGGATGAAAGGAATGCCGCTGGCGCGATCGCCATTGCGCATATCCAGTTTGTGCGCGACTTCATGAATAATGAGGTTGAAACCCGAAGCATCGAACGAGTCCTGGATATCCAGCCAGTTCAGAATGATTGGTCCTTGTTGCCAGCTTTGCCCCGACTGTACGACGCGCTGACTATGCACCAGACCTATGTCATCTTCCCATTCATCATCTACAACAAAGGGCGCGGGATAAATGAGCACTTCATGAAAACCATCAAGCCATTCAAGACCGAGCTCCAGGATCGGTAAGCAAAAAATTAACGCAATACGCGCGCTTTTCAACGAGTCGAGCTCAACCCCCTGTAGCGCTACCAGTCTTTTTTGCTGCAAAAAACGTTCGGCTAGTGCAATGAGCCGAGCCTGTTCTTGCGCGGTGAGGTTTACCAGAAGAGGTATAGCCAGCGCATCATCCCACAGCCAGTCTGCATTCTGGGTTATTTCTTGTGCTTTCCAGGGCCACTTAATCATCGTTTTGCTCGTAAACTCGTCACTTGAACAAAATTACCCGAACAGGGTCTGTTAAAATGCCAAATTACCTGGCATCATTGCCATATACGGAGAGATGCCGGAGCGGCTGAACGGACCGGTCTCGAAAACCGGAGTAGGGGCAACTCTACCGGGGGTTCAAATCCCCCTCTCTCCGCCACAATTCAATCACTTACGTAAACTCCTTTCAGCGACACCCATCACACTTGGTATAGTGTTGGTATATTTACTTGGTATATTTTGCGCCATCATCATCTTCTGTTTTTGCTAAAATGGGAAGATCCAGCGTTGGGGAAATCTTCACTTTGCGATCATATACCAGTACCTGGCTTTCCGTTTTATGTCCTGAGAATCGCTGTTTCTCCCTGCTCGAGTCTTCGTAGTCAGATATGTCTTTAGCCTTGAGATCGTGAAAAGTGCATTTCAATTTTCGTCCCTGCGCCACCCCGGCAGAATATCGCGCCGTTTCCCACAAGTCATTAAATCCGCTTTTTGAATATTTCGTACCTTTACTACTGCAAATTACGATATATCCAGCAGCCCACGCATCCGGTTGACTGAGTTATAAATCAGGGCAATCATCGCTATAAGCCTCTTCTGGCACTACCACTACCGGCGCTGCCTGCATCTTTGATGCGCAGCTTTGGCTCACCATCTTTCGGCTCCGGCCACTGGCGCTCCTTGTTTATCGCCAGTTTTTCTATCATCGCCTGGGTAACCCTCAGTATCTTTGAGGCCTTTGATAAAAAATGGATTGCTCATATCATTTCAGGCGGTCAACGACCGCCAGCCTCTGTTACCGTACGTAGGCGGTGTTTTCATCTTTTGCGTCTCGACGTCCACTGAGAAGAACATATCAACCTCCAGAGAGGGCGGGGATTAGATCGCCGCCAGTTTTTTAATGGATTTGACAGGGCCGAGAGGTAAGTTTTTTTCCGGTTATCGGTGACCACCATATCTGGTGGCTTCCTCCGTTATGCCTTTTGAGCTTACATCCGGCAGCAGTCAATTCCTTTATCAGGTCAGTCGATTTCATTTTTCCTCCTGGACTGAAAATCATTACACACACTAATACACACGGTGCAATGTTTTGTGTGTGCTTGTGTGTATGTTCATGTGTCTAACGTCGAAAATACCGTCAGGAATATTGCATTTAACTATATTGTGAGGCTTGCATAATAACGTTTAAAATGAGTGATACCCCACAGACAATTAACATCTTTAATCTGCGTTCAGATACAAACGAATTTATTGGTGCGGGCGATGCGTATATTCCTCCACACACCGGATTACCGGAAAATTGTACTGATATCGTCCCTCCTGAAATTCCGGCCAGTCATATTGCAGTATTTGACTCTGAAACCCAAACATGGAGTCTGAAAGAAGAGCATCGCGGCGAGACGGTTTACGACACAACTATCGGTAATTAGGTTTATATTTCAACCCTGGCCCGTTGCCTGAAAATGTCGCATCAGTTTCACCTGATGGTGAATACCAGAAATGGGATGGTAAGGTGTGGGTAAAAGACGAAGCGGCTGAAACAGCAGCGCAGCTTCGTCAGGCGGCAGAAACCAAAAACAGGCTCCTGCAAATAGCATCTGAAAAAATTGCTCAGTTACAGGATGCGGTTGATCTTATAATCGCAATAGATGATGAGAAAGCGCAGCTCGACGAATGGAAAAAGTATAGGGTTTCAGTAAACCGGATGGATGCCTCAAACCCTGACTGACTGGATCAGCCAGCCTGATAAAATAGTGCCACTGATTTCTAACCAGTGGCAAATTAATTAGTTAAATCACTTGTTAATAATTACTTTGCCGGGAAGTATTTATCCACTAACGCATAAAGAATTGCCGCTGTTTCAGCATCAGCGACACCATCATAATTCTTTTGTCGGAAGTGAAGCTGAAATGTACGGATCAAATTCTTGTATCCGATTTCTGTTCCTGCATCTGAGATGCCATATCCGTATGCTTTTAACTTAGCAACAATTTCTGTTTTAGATGGTACAGACTTACTGAACTGCTTCAGGTAGTGCTGCATGGTCGATTCCTCATACCATGCACCGATCCCTGCGTCGTAAAGTTCTTTCCACGGAAAAGCAGCACCTGGATCGCTTTTTCTCCCAGGGGCAATATCGCTGTGTCCGACAACATTCACAGGCGTAATATCAGGATATCGTTGCAGAATATTGGCGGCCAGCTCCTTGATTGCATCAATCAGGACCGGATTATAGGGAGGAAAAACAAACACGCCGTTGTTATCACTGGCCAGGTTAACCATCTCAATCCCGATGGAGGTATCATTCAGATTGCTGCGTCCGGCCCATGAACTTACGCCAGCATGCCAGGCTCGCTCATTTTCATCAACCAGGTTGAATATACGCATATCCTTAAAACCTGCAGCAATATACGTTTTTTCTGAAGGGTCAGGAACGAGATAGTGAGCGCTTACCGAAGCCCCGGTCAAAGCGGCAATCGACGCCTTAAAATCAATAGAGGTGTAATGCATAACAAGGAAACGAACACGACGATTGAAACCTTTTACCGAGCGATAGCTATTATAATCAATCAAGTACATAGCCAAGTCCTTTTATTAAGGTGTAAGCTATTGATACCAGTAAGTATGTCAACAAAATATACACAAAGTTAGTGCGGAGTTATCTCTGAAGAGTTTCTGTGACGTAACTCATAGTTTGTTGTTAAAGTAAAAGCTCAGTGTATCTATGGTGACAGTTGGCAGCTTTTCTTATTTTCTGTTTTGCCTCAAAGTTTTCATTTTCAATTGTTGTGGGTTAAAAAATGGAGTGCAGGTTGAGGATGAGAAATACAGGTCCATTTACAGCTAATGTGGGTTTGGTACGAGCTCAGGTTACAGCCAATGTGGGATGAAAAAACAAGGTAATTTAGAATAGCAACGGAGGGGGGAGATGGCACTAAATACAAAAAATCCATCATCTGTACTTTAAAAACATGGTATGCCGCCGCTTCATCTGGGCCGGTATCTATCACATCCAAAACTTGCGGCGCACCAGGGGCGGGCTGGCAACTGCGCGTTCAAAAGGTCGCATCGGAGGCAGACGATCGAAACTAACATAGGAACAATAAGCGCAGGCCGGGCACCTGATTGATTCAGGAGTATCGCGACAGCAGGTAGCGATTATTTATGATGTTGGGCTGTAGACTCTGTACAAAAAGTTCCCGTCAGGTAATAGATAGGCTTAGGACAGTGCTGTACCCAGAGGCAAATCGTGGAGTGATCGAGATTCACAACACACTCAGCTAGTATCTCCTGCATCCACGATAGTTGATACCGTATTTGCAGTATAAGTGTACAGCCCACAGTATGATATCACACTGAAAGTACTGGTCTTTGAATGGGGTCGTGTGCAACTCCGTCAGCAAAAGATGGAACTAAGTTTATCAATATCCAGATTTTCGCAACAGCGCCTTAAAAACAGATCTCAGCTTAAAAAAATCAGTAAGTTGTCTTCATAAGTAACTTGGTCGCCCACCATAATTGCCCTCCTAATAACAGTGTTTATGGGGCAGGAAGTTTTTAAAAGATTTTTCAATCTCTTAAATATCAAGGATTTAAAAGTAATATAATTTACATTTTATGGTAAATAAAGCCAATAACGTAATGACAGTAAAGGGAGCTGAAAGATGGGCTGAAAAGATTGTGTCTAAATATTTCCCAAGTCTATCCTATCACACGCCATTTTTAGGTTTATATTGCTCCCAGCCAACTAATGAAAAAATATCTTCGTGTGAAATAGCCTTACCATTAAGAAAAAATTTAACATTTTGTTTTACCAGATCATCATGTCGATTCCGATATACCCATCTTAGCTCATGTGCTGTAATAGCATTACCATGCTTTCCTTTTTTATTTGCAATATCACTTATAGCATCAACTAAATTATCAACGACAAAAATAACTGACTGTTCCCTTAATCGTGTCTGAAATTCAAGGCCGGCTTTACTTGTTTTTATCCAGCACTCCTCATTGGATAAGTCTGAATATTTATCTTCGGTAATATTGTATTTTTGATGTTGAGATAAATATTCTCTAAAAAAAATCCCTCTCTGAACATCATTCAATCTTTCTGCTATCTTCTCATCTTTATTAAACACGGCTCTATTCTTCCTGTCCCAGACCGCATCTGTTAATGTGTTTTGAATAATAATGTCTTTCTTTGAAAAAGAATATAATGAATTAACTAAAGTACTTACTCGATCTCTTGCTTTACATAAACCATAAACCACATCTCCAGGCTGAAAACTTAACGCATCTCCTGCAGACTTGTGACTAAAGGTAATATCACTCCTGGTAAGAAATTCAGGATTAAGTTTAACATAACCATCGGTACTGATATCTATATGTGCAGGCAGATTGCAGGTTGGTATTTCCCATACAACAGGGGTCATTGAGGATAAATTGATAGACTTTAAATTAGCAGGAAGCTTAACTGGAAGTTTAATATTATCACAAAAATTGATACTTAATTTTTTTAGCTTTTCAGGCAATATATCATCTATAACAGTATCGGAAACTGTTCGTATAAGTTCAATACTTAGTTCTTTTAACCCCTCAGGTAACATTTTCATTAATGGCAAGAAAGGGCAACTTTGTAAGTCTAATTTATCTAATCCAGATGGTAACTCAGCACATAATATTTCAGAGAAATTTTGCAGTGACAAAGAAGACAGATGCGGAGGAAGGGGGGGCAAAAATTTACCATAACATGCAGTAAAACTCTTTAATCCATAAGGTAACGTGGGGAAAGAATAATTTTCTTCATATGCCTGCATATCTATAGATAGTGACTCTAAGCTATCTGGGAAATATGAAATTTTAATGTTCTTATTTTCAGATATAGTTAAACTTTTTAACCCATCAGGAAGATTTGGAATAGACTCCAGTGTATAGCATGAAGATAAAGTCAACTCGGATAAATTATCAGGAAATACCGGAATAGAGGTAACATGACGAGCAGTAATTGATAAGCTCCCGGTATGATTTGCTTCTATTATTTTGTTGTAAATACTATTACGCTCCTCCCTCTCAATATCAGGGGATTCTATTCTCCATTTATTTAATAACTCAAGGTTTGATGTCGCATCGTTACCTGTATATGCATATTGCAATGTGACTGGTTGGGATCCTATTTTCATACACTTATTCAATATATATATATCAATACAAAAATATCTTTATTACATTTATCTTAATGCAGTCAAGATTGAAAATCTAGCCTAATACTCCTAATTGGGGATTTTGACGAAAGTCCTTCTGATGGGCTACCGCAGCCACGTTGTACGTAATGAGATGGTCACACTCACCTTGTAGTAGGTTAGCCGGGTGATTTATTACTGGAAAAGCCATCATGAACAACATCGTACTTATCGGTATACATCTCAGATAACACTCATTCCACGTACATTGCCAGGATAATTAGGGCCGCGCGCTTATTCTTAAAAAATTTACCAGAGCAAAGCTATTCGAATTCCTGGCTAATACGCCATCAGCTAAGGTTGTTATGGAGGCATGCGCTGGTTCACATTTTATGGCCCGTCGCATTTCAAGTCTCGGACACGAAGCCAGACTTATCTCACCACAATTTGTACGCTCCTTCGTAAAAACTAACAAAAATAACTCTGTGGATGCCGGGGCCATATGTGAAGCTGCTTCACGACCGTCTATGCGTTTTGTTCAGCCTAAAACCGAAAATCAACAGGCGATGCATTGTATAAGAGAATGTCTTACGACATTCCCCGCTAATTTTAAAACGAACGGTGCTGCGCACCGTTCTTAATCACCTCGCCAGAACCTACCAGAATATGGTGTTGGTTTATTAGCGCTGATTTATGGGGATCCCTCAGCGCTTCGGCGGGACAACCATGGCTCCGCCGATAACCTTATTGTGAAATTAAGACCAGTAAGAGATGATGTCCGCCGGACAGATACTATATGTAAATTTATAAAGGTTTTTTGTTATGCCCTTTCATGTTGGAAGCGGATGTCTTCCCGCCACCATCAGTAACAGCCGCATTTATCGTATTGCCTGGTCTGATACCCCCCCTGAAATGAGCTCATGGGAAAAAGGTAAGGAATTTTTTTGCTCAACGCACCAGACTGCAGCGCTGGAGTGCATCCGGACGATTTGTCACCCGCCGGCCGGAACGACGCGGGAGGATGTGGTCAGCAGATTTGACCTGCTCAGGACGCTCGCGTATGCCGGATGGGAGGAAAACATTCATTCCGGCCTGCATGGGGAAAACCACTTCTGTATCCTGGATGAAGACAACCAGGAGATATTATCAGTCACCCTGGACGACGCCGGGAACTATACCGTGAATTGCCAAGGGTACAGTGAAACATATCGCCTCACCATGGAAACAGAACCGGGAGAGGAATGCACAGAACACGCGGAAGGGGCATCCGGAACATCCTGCCTCCCTGCCACAACGGCGCCACAGACGGCTGCAGAGTATGATGCTGTCTGGTCAGCATGGCAAAGGGCGGCGCCAGAAGGAGAGGCACGCGGCCGCGCAGCAGTGGTACAGGAAATGCGCGACTGCCTGAATAACGGCAACCCAGTGCTTAACGTGGGAGCAGCAGGTCTTACCACCTTACCAGACCATTTACCACCGCATATTACAACACTGATTATTCCTGATAATAATCTGACCCACCTGTCGACGTTGCCGGCAGGACTACAGGAGCTGATTTTCGCTGGTAACCAGCTGCCCAGCCTGCCGGCGCTGCCGTCAGGACTAAGGGAGCTGATTGTTGTTGAGAGCCCGCTGACCAGCCTGCCGGAGCTACCGTCAGGACTATGTAAGCTGTGGGCCTTTAATAACCAACTGGCCAGCCTGCCGGCGCTGCCGCCAGGACTACGGGAGCTGTCGGTAGATGGTAACCTGCTGCCCAGCCTGCCGGCGCTGCCGTCAGGACTACAGTCGCTGTCGGCCTCTCATAACCAGATGGCCAGCCTGCCGACGCTGCCGCCAGGACTAGAGGAGCTGTCGGTAGATGATAACCAGCTGGCCAGCCTGCCAGCGCTGCCGCTAAGACTACAGAAACTGTCGGTATCTCATAACCTACTGACCCACCTGTCAGCGCTGCCGCCAGGACTACAGTCGCTATGGGCCACTAATAACCGACTGACCAGCCTCTCGGCGCTGCCGCCAGGACTAGAGGAGCTGGTGGTGTTTGATAACCAGCTGCCCAGCCTGCCGGCGCTGCCGCCAGGACTACGGACGCTGCGGGCCTCTAATAACCGGCTGACCCGCCTGCCGGAAAGTATCACTGGTCTGTCCTCAGAGGCAACTGTACATCTGGAAGGGAATCTGCTGTCTGAACGCACTCTGCAGACTATGCAGAACCTAACCAGCGCTCCTGGCTATTCAGGCCCCAGGATACGATTCGATATGGCGGGGCCTTCCGTCCCCCGGGAAGCCCGGGCACTGCACCTGGCGGTCGCTGACTGGCTGATGCCGGCACGGGAGGGGGAACCGGACCCTGCAGACAGATGGCATACGTCCGGACAGGAAGATAATGCCGCCGCCTTCAGCCTCTTCCTGGACAGACTGCGTGAGACGGAAAACTTCGAAAAGGACCCGGGCTTTAAGGCACAAATATCATCCTGGCTGGCCCTGCTGGCTGAAGATGATGTGCTGAGAGCAAAAACCTTTGCCATGGCAACCGAGGCAACATCAAGCTGCCAGGACCGGATCACACTTGCTCTGCACCAGATGAAGAACGTGCAGCTGGTACATAATGCAGAAAAAGGAGTATACGATAACAATCTTCCGGGACTGGTTTCCACGGGGCGTGAGATGTTCCGTATGGAAATGCTGGAACGGATTGCCCTGGAAAAGGTCAGAACGCTGGCTTTCGTTGATGAAATTGAGGTCTGTCTGGCGTATCAGAATAAGCTGAAGGAATCACTTGAACTCACCAGCGTGACGGCAGAAATGCGTTTCTTTGGCGCGTCCGGCGTGACGGCTTCAGACCTTCGGAGCGCTGAGCGTCAGGTGAAAGCCGCCGAAAACAGCGAGTTCAGTGAGTGGTTACTGCAGTGGGGCCCGTTACACAGCGTGCTGGAACGCAAAGAGCCGGAACGCTTTAACGCGCTTCGTGAAAAGCAAATATCGGACTATGAGGACACGTACCAGATGCTGTCTGACACAGAGCTGAAACCGTCCGGGCTGGTCGGTAATACCGATGCAGAGCGCACTATCGGAGTAAGGGCGATGGCGAGTGCGAAAAAGGAATTTCTGAATGGCCTGCGCCCTCTTGTGGAGGAGATGCTGGGTAGCTATCTGAAAGCCCGGTGGCGTCTTAACTGAGCACGATATTCACCGCGCCAGGCGAATGGGGTGTGGTGAAACAAAGAGAGCCCCGGACAAACAACACCAGACAGCACAGATAATGCACAGGGGAATAGCGGGAAAGCCCCTGATTTTCTGTTCCCCATAAATGCTGATATATCCAACAGTGTGATGACCAGTCTGGAAGAGATGACGCCCCGTGCCGGAAAAGCCACTCGTTCATCAATGAAAGGTGAATGCTTTTTTATCATTAGGATATAAATGAGAAATTATTTAATTCTTTATGTTTACTAAAAAGTTATGATGTGTTTCTACCAAGCAACTACGTTACAAATAATAACATCATGTTATCTTTAAGATTACTGTAATTTTATTTCGGCAGGCGCCATCCTTGCATTAGCTGTATGCAAACAAGCTGTTGAGGTTGTACTGATGAGTGATGAAAGGCGGTCAATAATTGCCCATCAACCAATCGTAATTCTAATAAGTAGCGCTCTCCTTGATAAATACAGTTCTCCACTTTAGCGGGTAATCCTTTATTTTTTAAATGCACGTGTTCTGGTCGAATTAATACATTGTGATATGTAACGCGCCTATCTTGAGTAAAACCTTGGTGTAACATAGTACAATCCAGGAATTGTTCCGAGCCAGGTATGGATAAAGAGAGAATACATCCTTTACCGATAAATTTAGCTATCCATACATTGTTTGGGTGTTCATATATTTGTTGAGGTATACCCCATTGCACTAATGTGCCTTTATACATTACTGCGATATGACTGGCTAATGCCATAGCTTCTGCCTGATCATGGGTAACATAAACAAAGGTTGTACCAGTACGATGGTGGAGTTCCCGGAAGATTTTCTCCATCGTTGTGCGTAGATATCGATCGAGATTGCTCAGAGGTTCATCCAGTAATATGACTTCTGGATTTGAGATCAGACAACGAGCCAGTGCTACTCGTTGGCGCTGCCCGCCACTAAGCTCATGTGGAGATCGTCCAGAATAAGCGAGTAATTCCACGGCTTCCAGCGCTTCCATGACTCTCTTCTTATAAATATTACTGCTGATCTGGCGTAGCCTTAGGGGGTAACCAACATTCTCTTCTACTGTCATATGAGGCCACAGAGCATAGGATTGAAATACCATCCCCATATTACGTTGCTCTGGTGGTAGAGATATTATTTTATTTGCTAACAAACGACTTCCTAAAAACAAGCATCCTGTGCTAGGCTGTTCCAGGCCGGCAATAATACGCAAAGTTGTCGTTTTACCACAGCCACTTGGACCTAATATCGCAGTAAATGAGCCTTGTGGAATAGTAAGATCAAGTTTCTGTACCACAGTCTGGTTACCAAATATTTTACTGAGTTGCTCTAATCTTAGTTCTGCCATGGCATAACTCCTTTAGGCAAAAATTTACTACATATATTGAGTAATAGCATCGCCAATACAACTATTATTACTACTACGACGGAAATTGCTGATGCTTGTACAATATCTCCGCTTTCATAAAGATTAAAAATTACTACTCCTAATGTTTCTTTTCCTGGCCCCCATAACAGTGCAGATACAGTAAGTTCATGAATGGTGGAAAGGAAGACAAGAAATGCTCCGGAAAAGGCCGTGGGGCCTAACAATGGCACAACAATATGGCTGAACTGTTGAAAGACATTCGCTCCAGCCAAACTAGCGGCCTCTTCCATTGCAGCATCTAGCTGTAACATACAGCTGTATACTGGCTTTATACATACCGTAAAAAATCGCGCCATATAGGCGAAGAAGATAATCGTTAAGGTTCCATTGAGGCTGATATCCAGAAGAGGTAATGGATGGGCAAACAGAAGAATAAAGGAAATTGCCAATACTACACCAGGCAAGGCATAGGGAATATCAAGGATATTGTAGAGCCAGAGTAAGGAGCGGGTAGGATGACGTACTAGTAACCACGCTAGTGGCAGGCTCAGCAGCATTAATATAAGTGAGGCGGACACTGACAACAATAGACTGTTTAGTATCGCACGCCAGGTAGCGCTTTGTGTATCAAAAATTATTTTCCAGGCAGAAAGTGTGAATGTATCACTATTTAGTATGACACCGGTTGTTGGCACCAGCGACGTGGTAATTAATGCCAGTAGTGGTGCAATTACAATAGAAAAAATCAATATAGAAAGCAATATTTCTATTACTATACGCCACTTATTACTCAGTAAAAAAATTAACGTGTTATCTGTTATGCCGATTAGAGGGAATGCGTAGTGCCGTTGCATATGTTTTTGCAATATCATAATACCTATCGTTAGCACGCCTGTCAGGACTGACAGTGCTGCAACTTCATTTAGTACTGCAGGACCAAAGCTTGAGAGTATCTGGTAGATATACACTGGCAACACAAGTAATGAAATGGGAATCCCGAGCATGGCCGGAATACCGAAGTTACCCAATGAGGAAACAAAAGCAATTGCTGCCCCGGCCCATATCGTGCTTCGGCAAAGTGGTAGTGAGATATCGTGAAAAGTTTTCCAGAATGATGCACCGCTTAATCTTGCTGCTTCAATATATTCTTGTGGTAAATATTTCAGTTGCGTTTGTATCAACAGGAATACTAAAGGTGTATTCTGGATTCCAAGTAGCAAGGCGATACCTTCGGCAGAATACAATGGGTTGGGCCAGCCAAAACCTTGCGAAAGACCAATTCTGTTGAAAAAAATGCCAACCTGGCGAAAAAGTTGTAGCCAACTCATTGCTGTGATCTGAGGTGGAATCATCATTGGCAACATTACCAAAAAAAAAGTAATCTGCTTAATACGAATATTTGTCAGAACCAGGCAAAAAGCAAATAGATTACCAAGTAACAGGGAAAACAGCGTCCCCAGGCCACTAGTATAAAGGCTGTTATACAGGGCGGTCCATGTTAATGGGTTACTTAGCACATGCCATAGATTACTATTTCTACCATGCTGCCAGTCGGTTATTGCAAAGATGAACAATTGTAAAATAGGCAACAGAATAAGCAATGTGATAAAGCAGAATAATAGCCATGACCACCATTTGTATCGATTATGGTTTATACTTTGATATTGGAGCATACTGACTTGTCAATTAATGACTCCCAAACAGTTCTGCGAAACACTTTTTATTAACTTCGGTATTTGTCAGAGCTTTTGCTCTATTAAATGGCATTAACTTAATACTGTTGCGTGGTGGAAAGCCTTCTGGAACTGGTAGTGCTGCATCTGCAGGGATATATCCTTGCTGTAAAACCATATTTTGTCCCTCTTTTGAGAGTAAGAAATCGATAAATTTTTTTGCTCCTTGAGGGTTTTTAGAGGCTTTCATTATTGCTACTGGCTCAGTTACGATACTGACCCCCTCTTTTGGGAATACGAACTCAATTGGAGCGCCTTTAGCCTTTGCTCGAATGGCCATATAGTCCACCAGAAAACCATAAGCTTTGTCACCTGATACAATAGCGCTCAGTACAGCTCCGTTACCGCTTTGTGGCATTGCTCCATTCTTTCTCAGCTTTTCGTAATATGACCAGCCTAGCCTGGAGTTATTCATCAGTGTCGCCTGATGAATTTGTGCTGCTCCGGAGTATAGTGGACTAGGAAGAGTAGTCATGTTTTTTAACTCTGGTTTAATAAGATCCAGCCATGAGGTTGGTTTGACAGGCGCATTACTGTGATAAGCAATACCAGTAGTAATCATTTTAGTTCCATAGTAGTAACCGTTTTTATCATATAACCAGGACTGAAAATGTTTGGCTTGTGGTGATTTATAAGCAGTAAGTAAACCTTGATGCTTCAATGATTCCATAGAGAGGCTATCAGCGATTAATAGAACATCAGGTGTTTCGCCGCCAGCTGCTAATTCAGCTTGTATACGAGTCATCAGCTTAGTCGTGCCATCACGGATCCACTTAACCTCAATATCTGGATGATGTTTTTCAAAGGTGTTAACAGTTACCTGCGCATCTTCGATAGGTTGACTGGTATAGAGAACCAATACAGATTTAGCAAAAATGGGGATACTAATGAAAATAAGCAATATCGTTGTTATTATCTTTTTTATATTCATGATCTAACGCCTCTTTTATACTCATAATCATCCAAATGAAGGAATATGTTGAAAGTTAGCGGGATTATCTATAATTCATGCTTTTCTACCTTTGTTACAATAACGTGAAAGTGTGGGCGTAAAAATGTCTATCCCATGGAAATAGAAGAAAACGATTACAGTCGATATACTGTGTGATTACTATCAATACCAAGTACAATAGTGAATTATATCGTTCACTGATAACACACTCCAGATTAGATAATTTGTTAGCAGTAGTATAGTAATCCTGATTATGCCATTATCTATTACAACAATTATTCAACACGCAGTCAAAATACACAGATGTATGTGACAACGTTGGCTGATAAAACAATAAATGGTTGTGTATTTGACCCTGTTGTGGTCTGAATGTTATCTAAGTCTTGCTTAAGGTTGATCTTCTCCCTGAAAACAGTACCAGTCTAAACTGAAGTAGCCGGTCTTTCTTTCACCTCACAGAGAGGCGCATTGCCATGAAAAAGACCCGTTATACCGAAGAACAGATTGCGTTTGCACTGAAA
>NZ_VXJW01000022.1 GCF_008692845.1 Salmonella enterica subsp. arizonae | reverse complement strand
TTTCAGTGCAAACGCAATCTGTTCTTCGGTATAACGGGTCTTTTTCATGGCAATGCGCCTCTCTGTGAGGTGAAAGAAAGACCGGCTACTTCAGTTTAGACTGGCACTGTTTACAGGGGGAAGGTCACTGATACTAAATCTGCAACAGTAGACATCTTTATCCCTCATGCCCTCGATCTTTTCTTTATCAGGTTATACATTTTTGAAATAGATGAACAGGAGTTTAAGTGCCCATTGAGGACTAACCTTAAGCATAAGTAGTAATGTGCAAAACGCCCGCTTCTGGCACTGAACGGCCCATCAGACTTGGTTATATCCAGAGTGGATTACGTCAACCGCTGGAAAAACACCTCTCCGCCACCCTAATCGCCGCCTCCAGCTCACTACACGCAAACTCCCGCATAATTCGCATTCGCTCCGCCTTCTCATGCTTCTCCGTCATTCCCAGTGCCAGCCACAGGGCAGGGGAGACCACGCGGAACAGCGCCTCAACACGCGGCGAAAGCACTACGCCTTCGGTGTATTTCCCCGGTGCTTTGGTGGCGCTGAGCAGGAGCTGACGCTGTTCTGGCGTCAGAGATTTAAAGCGGCTGACCTGCTCCACCTCTTCGGACGGCATCACCAGCAGCTCCCACCACTCAATCATATTGAGTAGCTTTTTTGCATCATCCGGGAAGTCACTCAGGTTCTGCGTCGCCAGCCAAAGCCAGATGCCCAGCTTGCGCCACATCTTCGAACCCTTGGTCAGAAACCGCGCTAACAGAGGGTTGACGGTGATGATATGCGCTTCGTCGGTAATATTGACGATGGGACGCGCCAGATGCTGGTCGCGCTCGCCGAGGTTGTTGATATGGTTAATCAGCGAGATATAGGCGATCGCCAGTTGCGCTTCGTAACCTTCGCGGGCAAACATCGCCAGATCCACCAGGGTGATATCCGCCTCCGGCCACGCCTTGCCCTCGCGGTTAAACAGTTCCCCCTCGAATCCGGAACAGAACATATTCATCGCTTCGCCCATCTCCCACAGCCGGTTACGGCGGGATTCTGGTAGCGCCGCATCCTGAGCCAGTGTGAACAGGGCATCGCGGATATCCTGCGTCAGCGTCTGTCTTTGTTCGCAGGCGGTGAGTCGGGCTGCGTGGAGAATCGCTTCGCGAATCAGTGCCCGGTCGGAGCGGGGGAGGCGGGCGTCCTCTTTCAGTTCGCCGCCGGTGATCATCAGGCGGGCCGTGATCTCCATCTCGCCTAGCAGATCGCGCTGTTCGTTGTCGGTATCCTCAGGCTCGTCATCATCCGGTTCTGCTGAAGGCACGTCGCTTTCCGCCAGTTTCCATGCGTCGGCAAACAATGGCAGCGTGATGCCGGAGCCGGGCTTCAGGCTGATTTTATTCACCGTCAGCCCATGTTCGCGGACGTAATCGGCCATAAGCCCGAAGGAATTACCCGCCTCGACGATAAACAGGCGCGGGCGGTGCAGCGCCATCAGTTGCGCTATTTTGGCGTTCAGCGTGGCGGATTTACCTGCGCCGGTCGGGCCGAGCAGCAGCAGGTGGCCGTTCTGGGCGCGGTCCTCGCGGTTAAGCGGATCCCAGCACAGCATCCCGCCGCCCCGGTTGAAATAGCTGACACCCGGATGCCCGGTGCCGCTCTCGCGGCCAAACAGCGGCAACAGGTTGGCGAGGTGTTGCACAAAGCTGAAGCGGGTATAGAGCTGGCGTTTGTCCCGCGCCGGGTCGAAGCACATCGGCAGCCAGCGTAGCCACGAACTGAGCGGGGCGAGTTCGTCATTTTCCTGTACCGGAACCATACCCGCATTCAGCAGCAGGCTGTTCAGACTGCGCACGCGTCGGGTCAGTTCGCCGTTATCCGGGGCGGAGAGGTAAAACGCCAGTGCGCTGCGGTAGAGTTTGTGGCCGTCCTTCAGCCAGTGGCGCACTTCCTGACAGTCTTTTTTGGTGTACTCCGATTCGACGTTCTCGCCGATGGCGCGGTCGCTGAGGCGGCTTAAATGTTCCTCCAGCCGGTCCTGCGGCCAGACGACAATGGTCAGCGCCATGATCACCCCTTCCGGCAGCAGATCGAACAGCGCGTTAATGCCGTCGCCGCGTGCGGATTCTCCGGTCATATGGCCGACGGTGGGCGGTTTACGCAGCCTGTCCAGTACGATGACCTTATGCGGACGCTGGTCGAACAGCCACGCCCCTTGCGCGGCCTGTGAGCGTGGTTCGCTACACAGCAGGCTCTCGGCAAAGTCGTTCAACTCCGGTGTGTCATCCTGCTGCGCCATCTGTTGCCAGAACTGCCGGGGTGAGTCGGCCATCTGCGGGGCAGGATTAAACCAGCGCAGCAGCCAGTGGCGAATGGCCTCACATTCCAGCCTGCGGGCGTGAATACCCGCGCCCGCCAGTGCGGAGACCATCCGTTCGCAAACGGTGTTCAGCGCCTCTTCCGGCGAGTCTTCCAGCGGATCGCGGGATTTATTGGGTAGCCAGCGGTAGACCACCATCCGGGTGTGGCGCTGCTGAGCACGCCAGCGGGTATGGCTGACGGCATCGTCCAGAAAATAGCCTTCCGGGTTGGAAACGGCGTGCAGATGGCGTTCCATTTCCTCCAGCCAGGCACGGGTAAAATCAGAGTTCCGTGCTTCCGGTACGGCGTAGTCACGCAGTGCGGCCAGCCAGCTTGCGGTGTCGTCCTCATCCTGGCAGTAAAACTGCACTATCCACGGATGGCGGTCGTATTCCGTGAAGCTGTCCTGAAGCGCATCCTTCAGAATATCGCGCAGTTCTTCCAGCCTGGCCGGAGAGCGCCCTTCGGTGCCGAACGGCGTAATGTCATACACCGCGCCGACCGAGCGCCCGTCATCCAGCAGCAGCGTTTTGCTTTCTGGCTGGTACTCCACCCACGGCAGAAAATCGACGAACGACGCGCCTTTCTGGTACAGACTGTCCACCGTTTGTTCGGTCAGGGTGCCACTGCGCATCATCACAGCGGATCGGTCCGCTCGCCGGGCAGGGCGTACTGCACCCGGTTATAGAACGAGAAGACGGTGGTATAGCCCGGCACCGGGACACCTTCACTACCCGCCAGATGAGGGAAGATATACATCTCCATATCCGGATTAGGCAGTCGCCGGAATAGTGCCTGTGTGGCATTGCCGTCGCTGCGTGTGGCCTGCTGCTGTTGTGCGGTCAGCGTGGTGTCATCCAGCGGGCGACGCAGCACCGATCGCGCGTCGTACAGCGCCTGCGCATCGTTATTCTGTCGGCCCCAGATATTGAGCATGGTGGTATTTTCATCCACCGGCAGCAGCGTTTTCTGGTCGGTGCTACAGGCGCTCAGAAGCAGCGATAACAGCAAAATCAGAGTACGCATCAGTCCAGATCTCCAGTGCGCTCGCCTGCCGTGCGGTAGTTCACCCGCCGTCCGTCAGGCTCGTAGTCGATAGCTAACTGGCGGGTGATATGGATGGCAACGGCCTGGCCGGGCGGCACGTAGATGGCATCGAACATCTGGCCGTAGCGTTGCTTAAACCAGTCGGCGCTTTCCTTCAGTCCGCCGCCCAGCGCCTGGCCGAGCACGTACTGCCCGCTGTCGCCCGTCAGTGCGGTGGTGATGGAGCCATCCTCTACGGTGGAGGTGGTCTGGTTGTTCGCCAGTGCTTGTGCGGCGGCGGACGATCCGGCCAGCAGGAACTGCGAGCCGATATATACGGCGGCGTTGGATTTACGCTCGCCGGGGATGCAGGGCAGGCCGTGAGGATCGGACAGCCAGCCTATCTTGCCTTCTGTGCCGCTTCCGGTTTTGTCGCCTTCGGCGGGGAGTGTGCGTACCGTGCCGTCACGGAAGACGAAGGTGATTGACGTTAGGCTGCCGCGCACGCAGGAGAGCGTCCAGTCGCCGGTGGCACTGCCGGAGATCACTGCGCCTTCAATGTCGGGCAACTCGATACCGTTGGCGGTGAGGTTATCGCGGCCAATAAGCACCTTGAAAGGGTAGGGATCGGTGACGCTGCCGTTAAGCGGAATGCGCCCCAGCAGCGCAGTCATCGCCACCGAGCCGATTAAGGTGCTGTTCTGCGGCAGGGTGTAGACCGGTTTGACGGTGGCGGGCGGTGGTGTTTTAGGCTGAGGCGCGGTGTTCTGCATAGTGGAAGGAAAGGCCAGCGCAGGTTGCAGCGGATGACCGTTTTTATCCGTTGGCAGGGCATCGGCGGGCGTTATCCAGCGCAGTGGTTCGCCGGAGGCCGTTTCCGGTTCATCAATCCCCAGCCCGGCCAGCGAGTCGTCCGTTGTCCTGTTTCCCTTAAGCTGCTGGATCTGCGTCTGTAGCGAGCTGAGCAATTCGTTTTGCTGCTCTGAAGCGCTGGTTTGCTGGCGGTTAATGGCCTCGTTGATACGGCTGTCGGTATTCTGCTCGCGTTCACGCAGGCGCTGATTTTCCTGCACCAGTGCGGCGTTACTGGCTTTCACCGTTTCCAGTTCCTTGCGCCAGAGTTTCATCTGGCCGACCAGCGTGGCGACGGTATCGGCGGGCGTGTCGCCCTCAATCCCCAGCGCTTTCAGCTCGTCGTGGCTGAGGGGCGTTGCAGGCGCAGAGGATTTTGACGGTGTGGTTTTACGGTCCTGGCAGGCATGAAACAGCAGGACGCTGCCTGCCAGCAGGATGAGCGGCGTCAGAACCCGCAGCAGGATATTGGCCTGGAGCTTCATTTTTTCTTCTCCTGCGCAGGCTCCGGCAGGATTGCCTGTTCAGGGCGCTGATTGCGGATGATGAGATAGAGTACGGTGGTGTCTTCGGCGCTGCCCGCAGGCCCCAGCCAGCGATGCTGGAAGGAGGCGGCGTAAAACTGCCCCTGAAGCTGGCGCGGATCGAGTTCCAGTCGGGTGGCGCTTTTATTCTGAAGCCGGATCGCCACCAGGTGGTAAGGATCCAGCCGCCAGCCGTCGATCGGTATGGTGCTGACGGGGAGCGCGGGCAGCAAAGTGGTGATGGTTTTTGCCAGCCGCACGCCTTCGGGCTGCACGCCCGGCAAAGGTTCCACGGTGCGTAACGGGGCATAGAGCATCTGCGCGGCATAGCGGGTGAGTGCCACCGGAAGCGGCGTAGACGGTGAGGGGCCAGGAGCTGCATCGGGTTTCGCGTCAGTCGTCTTTTTCTCTTCGCGGACAATGCGTATCGGTTCCCTGATGTGCTCGCCCTTGCTGGCGGAGACGTCCAGCAAAATCAGCTCGCCGTTTTCTGTGTCCTGAAGCTGTAGCCGGGTGGCGGCAAACGGCTGACTGGCGAGCAGGTACAGCGTGCCGTTGCTGCTCTGAATGCGCAACTTGCCTTCGAGCGCGGCGGGATAACCCACCCGGACATTACGATCCACAAAGACAATCCGCTCCTGCCCGATGTTCAGCGCCACCGGCAGCGGAATGCGCTCCCACTTCACCAGTTCGACAGCGTGCAGGGGGAGGGCAACCAGCAGGATCAACAGCGGGCGGGCATTCATGGTTTAGCCGCCTCCAGCTTCTGCGGTGGTGATGAGAAACAGTCCAGCGCCAGCCCCCACGGGTTTTTCTGTTGGTCGATGTTGTAGCGCAGTACTTTGATGGGGTAACGGACCATCGCCCGCTTGACGGGTTCGGAGTGGAAATACTCATCGACGGTCAGATCCAGCGTCACAATCCAGTTGTCGCGGTCGAGGATCTGCACCCGCTTATCGCTGAATCCCCGACCAGGGATTTCATACACGCCGCGTACCCGGTCGCGCAGCTCGCCGTTTTGCAGACGCTGGCGAAATTCGCGGTCAATCTGGCTGTAGCAGCCGGGAGTCAGGTAAGCCCGCAGGGCGCTGAGATTACGGGGATAATCGGCCTCGCCGTTGGTCGGCCAGCGGTTGATCTGCTGAAACACCGAAAACGCGAAGGCGTACACCGTGGCGGGCGGCACTTCCCACCACGGACGCTGACTGGCAGCGCGAAGATCCGGCGGCAGGTACACCGTGAGCTGGCGTGGGGAGCTGTACCAGCCGAATCCCATGCCTGATGCCAGCAGGAATAACGCGACCAGCGCAATATGCAGAGTGCGGATATGCGCATCCCGCGCGGCCAGCGCGTGCTTAAAGGTGCTCATCGTCGGCTCCGACGAATAGCCCAGACGCCATCGTTCAGGACAAAACGCTGAGTGCCGATACCGAAACGGGCCAGTTTCAGATCCAGCGCCCGGTACAGCCAGCTCTCCGGGCGTCCGCGTTTCAGCCGCGCCAGCCAGCGTCCGCCACAGAGGATCGCCAGCGCACCGCCGGGCAGGGCGCTGCCGGGGATAAGGCTCCAGTTGCGCCACAGTATTGCCAGAATGGCTCCAGTAATGGCGCCGATAGCCAGCCCGACCAGCAGCGCTATCAGCAGTTCGCTGACCGTCAGACCGCGAAACACAGCAGGTTCGCGGTTCAGCCGTTCCGGGAGAAAGGGGATGGTATTCATGGTTTACAGAATGTCCGAGGCCTGGTTGAGTAACCAGATGGTGATCACCAGCAGAACTGCGCCGACGCCCGCCATTGCGCCTAAATCTTTCCACTGCTTACGCCCGCCCTGGATTTCGGAATAGGTGGCAATGCAGTTATTGGCGACCACCAGAAAACCCACGGCGCAGATGCCCAGCGTCATCAGGATCACGATGTCATAGCCGTAGTTCTGCAAGGTTTCCATGATACCGTCGCCCTGACCGCGTGAGGGATCTTCCATCTCTGGCAGATCGGCATATGCAGGAAGGGGCGGGAACCACAGCAGCCATCTGAAGATGCGTTTTTTCATTTTGTCTCCTGAAATCCGCTAGCTCAGTACCAGCCAGAAGCTGACAAGCAGCAGTAAGATGGTTCGCCCGCCGATGCTGCCCAGCGCCCGCCAGCTCACTCGCGCAGTCGCCACGCCCCGGTAGGCATCATTCAGCACCCAGACCACCCACAGCAGCAGAAAGGCGCTGAACAGGCCGAGCATCACCAGGCTGACGGCATCGGGTTTCACCAGACTGGCAGCTTGGAAGGCGCTGATTTGTTCAGGGGTCATGGCGTGGTTTTCTCCTCACGGTATTGCCCGACCAGCGTCGCCGTATCTCGTGGTTGGGCTCGCGCAGGAGTGAGGTAACTTTCAATCCCGCTACGCAGGGTGGTGATATCGCTGTGGATGCGCGGATAATCGAAATAGTAGCGCTCGTTGATGCCAGTTCTGGCGCTTTGCTGAGCGCGGTTAAGTGAGGCTTCGATTTGGGTAAGCTGGTTGAGGGACAGGGTTAGCTCTTCGCGCTCGGTGAGGGGGGCGGCGAGAGTTACTGTGGTAAAGAATAGCGCTATGGTGAGTATGAAAAACTTCATAGTAAGTTTCCAGCAAACCTATTGTGAACAATAGTAGGTAACCATTACCGCAATATCTGTAGGAAAATATTTATCCACGCAGAAAGAAAAACACATTCTCGCGAATATCTATCATTATTAGTTAAAGGCGCACTCTATATGGTACTGCGATATTTAAAACGATGTTTTGTTACATTAACATCGCTTTAAATTTTTGATGTGTATGAAGGCTATTTTCTTTTTTGTTTATGTTTTCGACGTAATTCTCGGCTGTGAGTAGCCCGTTCTTTAATTAATTCTTGATTAAATAGTGTAGTACCAGATGCCATTTGCTCATAAAGGTTATTGTTACTCCTTACTTTTTTCAATATGCTTAGTAAGATAGGTGATGCCTCTGCTCGCCCCTTATCCATAAAAAAGCATAACTGCTTTGCAAAGAAATATAATGTAATAGAATAAGAAAGAACTGTTATCTGAACCCAAAGTGATTGCACTATATTATATTCGCTATTTGCAACTTTGAATGTTAGATAAAGAAAATAAAAAGAAGTTGATACACTAAAAAGGGATAAAAAGAACGCTACCTTTTTAGGGTATGATCTGCTGCCAACTTTATAGGTAAGCAAACGAAAGGTGCCTATATTTCCGAATACTAAAAAACCGAATCCAGCCATGCTAATATCAATGGCTGTATTTGTAAATTTCATGGAGGATAAACTGTATAATATCAATGTGAAAATAAATAAAGATACCAAGCTAATAAATTCTATTCTTACACCACGATAGAACTCTATCATATAAGGAGAGCTCTTCTTTAGGGTTGCCATAATGAAATCTAACAAATAAATAAATGCAACTATCCATGTTACCGATGGTAATTGATATTTATAGAGGCTTATAAGCATGGCAACTGGTGATGTTAGATTAAATGGGAATGCAATATAAGACCAAGCTATTGATACTGCGACAAATAAGTAAACTATAACCTTCACTATATGGCTCTCTTTTTACGTATCGATTGATTTTTATTTATACCATGAATGAGTTAATAGCTGTTCCCCCTTTCAACGCAAAACAGGCCTCGTTAGCGACATAGGGTAATGCTCGCACCAGCAGAGCGACCTGGCGGTAGTAGGGGAAGGTTTTATCCATGGCTTATTCCCTTCTTAGTAAAATTTTCGGGCACAGTAATCTGGTAATGAGTATTCAGCTTGCCATTAACAACGACTTGTCGGTTGCCCGATCCCAGGTCGATTTTGCTGGTATCTACGCGTTTGAACCATGCATGTTCATAGAAACTGGCGAAAAACAGATACAGGCGCTTGGTTTGTACGGACTGGCTGAGCGTAAGCAGCCTCTCCACTTTACGTGGGTTGAGATTGACCAGTCCCTGAAAAAGCTCGGCAGCGTGCTCAAATGAGATTTCCTGAGGGACTGCGCTTAGCAACTCATAGGCTGCCAGTTCTGGTACGCTGGCGGTTATTTTTTTCCCTTTAACCTCAAGCTCAGTTCGGTATTTTTCATCCAATTCAGGAAGCTTCAGAGCCGATACCACCAACCACTCAACGCCGGGAAATTCTTTAAACCATTTGGGCAACATCGCTTTGTTTTCAACGCTAAGCCAGCATTGACTCTGCTTAAGCTGTAGATAATGGGAACGGCCCTGCCAGGAGAGACTACTCAGTCCGGCCAGATGCACCGGTGCTTCAAGCTGGCTTTGCAGACACCATAGCGCATCGCTCCAGTCTGGTTCTCGTCCTGCGCGCGCATAAACGCCAGCCCGCCGTTTTATTAACCAGCCATTTTGCGCGTATTTAAAGGCCAGAGAAGGCGATATGTTGTTTCGGGTTAGCCAGGATTGCAAAACCAGGCTTCCCGGAGAGGTGTTTTGCAACAGCCAGTTTAATTTTGATGCCATAGATTCACTCATGGTGTAACTATAATAAAAAAAGTAAACTATTTAGTGAGTGAAAAGTCAATGCACGGCGTCTGTCACAGCATAAACGTTACCAGCGAGAGTTGTATCATTTGGGCTGGAAATGATGGCACTCAGACGTATTTTTTGAAAGATCCGCCCGTCATGGATACTGCCAGCCCAATCCCTGCTGCCGCTGGTATAAACATATACTCTGGTACAAGAAAAATCGGCATCGCCAGCCACACCAACCCCGTTGCCACTAAGCTGGAGACGATCATACGCCTGGCATAGTGATAAACAAACCCGGACTCATGGCCTGCGCCGAACCGCCGTAAGTCGCGTCTTACCAGCCCGTCAATAAGCCCGACGACGGTAATCAGCGCAAATAGCCGTAGCGCCTGCAACAGAATCGCCAGCCGCAGCAGAAAGGTGAGGGTGGTATTGCTTGCAGACAATAACGCGCAGCGAATAGCCGTAGTGACCGTCGCCGTCCAGAACAACCCGCTTTGCCCATTGAGCGAAGCAATAAGCGCTGCGCTTCCTTGCTGCAACTTATCGCTGGCAAGCGCCAGATCTTCAACTAACCACACCGGTGCGCCAGCAGAACCCCGCCACCACTGCCATGTCGCCTGCAATACCTGTTCACTGTGGCTGGCGCAGGTGTTCCGCCAGAAAAACGCATCGCCCAGCCATTCCAGTGCTATCGCCAGCATCCATGCGCCGAGGCAAAAGCCAACCAGTACGCCGGGTAACAATGCGAGCCAGCCGAGAAGTCCGGGGCGGCGTGCTGGTCCTGGTGGCACATGCTCGGGCATCAGTGCAGCGGCAGCGTGACGTAGCGGCAGAGGAATCGTGCCTCGTGCTCCTCATCCAGTCGTATCTGAAAAATGTCATGTTCGCCCTGTAGCGACGTAGCTTCGCGCCATGCCTGAAAGCCCTGCAAATTCATGCGAGCGATAATCTGGTCGGGCGTTTCTCCCTGCGTCAGCGCTTCCACCGCCTGTTGCAGGGGAAGAGGCAGCGTTTGCGCAGGCCACATCACTTCAACGCTTACAAGCTGGCGGTGTGTCCGGGGTGTCATCGGTCAGTTTCTCCGTGGTTTCGCTGTCGTTCAGCCATAAAATAGGGTCGTTTTTCGCCGTTACAACTGTCTCCGGGTGGTTCCACCATACGGGCGCGCTGTTGTATTGTTTTTCCATATAACGGGAGATTTGCGCGATGTTTTCTGGCATCAGCGGATCGTGCGCGGTGTCCGGTAACGGGATGCGTAGCTTCCAGAGCTGACCGCCTTCCAGCAGAGCGAACGCCTGACCTTTGGGTAGCTGTACCAGTGAGGCGGGTTCCAGTAGCGGCACCTGTATACTACTCACCCGATCCTGGGTGTTACTGGAAAATCCGATGTTGCCCTGAGCGTCGGTATTGTCGGTGACGCCGGAGCTGACGCTGTTGCTGAGCACATCCACCTGCGGCAGTTGCTTCGTCAACAATTCGGCGGTGGCGGTCTCCCGTACCCGCATCATGATCAGGCTGTTGAAGTTGCCGACTATCTGGCCCGCTTTGGCGCGATCGCCGATGCGGGCTTCGATATCGGAGAGCGTCTGGGTGTAGGCCGTGACCTGCACGCCCGCGCCGCCGCCTTTGTTAATCAGCGGAATAAATTCATCGCCCATCAGTTCGCTGAACTCATCGCAGTGCAGGTTGATTGCCGTTTTTTCTTCCGCCTGCGGCAGGCCGTCCATCACGCCGTGTTTGTAGATATGCCCGGCGACGCTGACAAGATCGGCAAACATCGAGTTACCCACGGCGGCGGCAATTTCGGCATCGGACAATGCATCCAGCCCGACATAGACAATCGCCCGCTGGCGAATGGCCTGCTGCCAGTCGAACACCGGGCGCGGGTCGTTGAGGTCGCCGTAGTCCGGGGCCAGCAGTTGCGCGATTTTCCCGGTAGTCAGTTTTTCCAGCAGCGGTAGCAGCGAGGCGACGATCTTATCGAAATAAGTTTTGTCGTAGCGCACGGCAGAGCGCAGGCCGTCGAGGATCGGTTCATGTAATCGGGTGGTGGAAAGGTACTGCTCCAGTGCGATGACGTAGTTGTCCCGTCCCTGAAGATTACGCGGCGTGTTTTTCTCGGTGATGCCACCGGCAATCCGCACCACGTTGTCCCACGCCTGTCGGTCGTGACCGGGCAGAAAGACGCGGGCGTAGTCGATAAACAGTTCGTCGATGTTGATAACGTGACGGGCGATACGGGCATAGTCCGGGCGCTGGCCCAGTGCCACCAGAGCACGGGTGATGATATTGACGAAGCGCCACGCGAACTCGCGGAAGGCGGCGGAGTTGCCTTCGGTGGAAAGCTGTCCGGCGATGCGGCTGGCAACTTCCGAGATACAGCCAAAGCGCCCGACGGCGTTGTAGCGGGCGGATATCTCCGGCCAGCCGAGATGGAACAGCCAGAAGACGCTTTCCCGTCCGGCGCGGTGCGCCTCCGCCCACACACGGCGCAGCAGGTCGGCATCGCCCTTCGGATCGAAAACAATCACCGTGTCACCACGGCGAATATCCTGGGCAATCAGTAGCTCCGCCAGCCGGGTTTTGCCGACGCGGGTGGTGCCGAGCACCAACGTATGCCCTGGTCGATCTCGCAGCGGCAAGGTGACACGGCCTTCGCGCAGCTCCACACCATGCAGCAGCGGATCGCCGCCGCTGGCGGAAGGACGATCTGTCCGTAGCCAGTGTTCACACTGTGGCAGGCGACACAGATACAGCCGCTGGGTATGCGTGGGCAGCCAGCGAAAGCCGCGCCCGAGAAACAGCGCGTCGGGCAGCAATGGGATACGGCTCGCGGAGAGCGTCCAGAGTGGCAGATGGCACACGCGGCGGCGAAAGCGCAGGATGCGCAGCCCCTGCTTTAGACGTAGGGCCGACAGTGCAAGCAATACCAGCGCCAGCAGACAGCCTGGAAGGGGAGTAAGCAGCAGCGTTTGCGGAGCCGCTACGCACCATACTGCCGCCAGCAGGGCCGCGCTGGCGCTGTAAAGCTCCACTGCCGGGCGCAGGATAAAATCGAGCCTCACGGTTCCAGCCCCTTGTCGGTGATGAGCACCGGATAGGCGCTGATGGGCAGGTGTTTAGCCATATCGTCGGCGCTGACCGGCAGCAGTGTTAATGCTGGAGCGATAGCCCTCAGGGCATTCAACCGCGCCAGCGTGGCGACGTTCACGACCAGCCCGGTGGCGTGCAGGATTCTTAACGCGTCCCGGTGCTGGCGCAGCCATTCTGTGGACAGCGGATCGTCGCCGATTAAAAACAGTGGCGTCATCCCCGGCAGATTGAGTGCCAGACGAGGTTGCTGACCGGGATGCAGAGTGTGGGTGACGACCGGCAGTAACCGCGCTTCATCCAGCGCCTGCATGGGAACGGCAGGCCCGGCAATCGCGGCGGCAGCGGCCAACAGCATCGCTGGAATAAGGTATTTCATGACGAGGTCCCTGATGCTGAGAGCAGCCGGATTTGCTGGCTGATTTTCTGGCGATAAATGGAAGCGGCTTTACCTCCGGCGGGGTGGTGGTAGCGGGCGGCGGCGTCCAGCCAGCTTCCGGGGGAAGCGTTGTAGCGCTGACGCAGCAGCAGGGCGGTAATGGTGAGATTGTCCGCCGGATCAAAACTGGCGCACAGCGAGGGGAACCATTGCCCGTTCCAGCCGAGATTAATCTGTCCCAGCCCGGCATCGATGCGTTTCAGGCTGTGGCTACGGGCGAAGTCCAGCAACGCCCGGCAGGCTGAAGAACGGCTGGGGTAGCGGTAGCCGGTTCCGGCAATATTAAGCGTCCACGGCCACGGATGCAGCCCCTGCGCCAGTCGGGTGCCGCTTTCAGCGCGGGCCACCGCGTAAAGCAGTTCAGCCGGAACCCGCTGCTGGCGGGCGATTTGTTCATACAGCGGCGGTACGGCGCAGGCGTGAGCGCTGATAAGCAGGCCGACTGTCAGGGCGCAGAGACGGGATGCCATTGCTCCCCCTGTTGTTCCAGCAATAACGGTAGTTTTCCACCGCCGAGGCGTTGCCAGCGCCCGTTATCGTGATTAAGCGTTATCTGCCCGCGTTCGACTTTGCGCATATCAATATGCTGGCGCTGCGCCCAGCGTTGCAGGCTGGCATCGTCGTTACGGCTGTTGATCAGCCAGATGTCCAGCGGGCGGTCGTCGTTGATAAGCTCTCGCGCCAGCGTCTCGCAGGCCGGGCATTTTTCGCTGACGAACAGCGCCAGCCGTGGCTGGACGATGCTACGGATGGGCGTCAGAGTCGGATAAAGCTGCTTCCATGCCTGGTTGTAAGCACGCTGGAACGCCAGCTCTTTCTCCACCCGCTGATGCTCTTTACGGGCCAGCAGCTCAGCGTAGCGCTGGCGTTCGGCGTCGTTGTTGGCTTCCACGCCGAGGGTGGTGAGGGGATCGAGTCCCGGCGACCAGATGCCGCGCTCGCCCTGTCGCAGTTGCTGGTAGCGCTGCCATTCGCTGTCGGTCAGCCCCCACTGCTGCGCCTGCGTGTGAGTGATGGCCTGTTCTTCAATACGGGTTTGTTGCGGGCTGGCAAACAGCAACGTGGGGAGAATTGCAAAGAGAGCCAGAACATAGCAGCGCATCAATGTTTACCCTCCGGCATTCAGCGTCAGGTGGTGACCGCCCTTGCGGAAGGTTGCACGGTTATCGTCCATTTGCAGCAGTTGCCAGCCCTGTACGCTATTGCCGGGAGCAACAAGCTGAAGCTGTGAAAGCGAACGATAGCCGGATGGGGCAATGACGGCGAACTGTCGTCCGGCGCGAAACTCGCTGCAGATAAGTGAAAAAGGGGCCTTTGCGGCCCAAAGCGGAGATGGGGCGGGGCGTTTTGCCTTGGCGCGGCTGCGCGCGGCGGACTGTTGTTGCAGGTGTTGATAACTGGAACTCAGGGTCCGGACTTGTCCCTCCAGCTCCCTGAGCTGCTCGTTAATGGGCTTAAGACGTTCGGCCTGAGAGCTGGTGACATCGTCAAGCTGCCTGGCAAGGGCTTCCGTGCGTCCGATAATGTTTTTTACGGCAACTTGCAGTTCTCGGTAATTGTCATCTGGCTGCGACTGGTCACGCCACTGCTCCATCTGGCGTTGTGTCTGTTGCTGCGCCAGCGTCAGGGTATTTAGTCGGTTGAAACACCAGATCATCGCCGCTGCCAACAGAATGAGAATACTGGCGGTAGTCAGGTAAGTCAGACGTTTAAGCATGGTGGTCTCCCGTTCCCGGCGTGTTCAGGTGAAAACAGACTTCTCGGTTAAGTACATCGGCATGCATCAGCCAGCCCGGTCCGGCCAGCGTTTTCAGCGCCTCTTCCAGCCTCATCGGGCCGAGCCGGTATTGCGAAAGCGGCAGTGGTTTACCTGCCAGAAACTGTGTTGGATGGTCATCGACGCAAAGGCTGTAGCCGCTCTGTTTCAGCAGCCAGGCGAAGGCGTTGCCAACGGTGAGTTTCAGGTTCAGCGGCAGGTTGATGTTGACGATTTGGTGAAGCGGGTTGCGCTGGGCTTCGTCGGGGCGGGTGTTGATCAGCAGGTAGCGGTCATAGCGCACCACTTCAGGCGCGGGTGGTGTTGTGGGGGTTACCGCTGGTACAGCGGGCTGGCGGGGCGCGGTGCAGCCGCCCAGCATCAGCAATGTGATAACCCATCCTGTTATTCGCACCATTGTTTCTCTGAATCTGTTGAGGAATAGCCCGAGGGTGCTCAATGGTGAGAAGGCAGACAACGCGAAATTGTTTTTCGGTGATGAAAAAAAGACGCCCGGTGTGGGCGTCATGATAAAGATTCAGGCGGCATCAGCTTCTGCCTCTGCTTCCTGATTTCCGGCCTGCCAGACGACTTCACCGTCGATTTTGATAAGGCCAATATAGAGCAGTCGGGCTTTCAGGCTGACGCCCGTTTCGCCTTTACGTTCGCCTTTGCTGTAAGTGAACATATCGACGTATAAGTCGCCCAGGCGGAAGTGGATTAACACTTTGCGCTTTTCATTAATCGCCTGCTCGCAGCGGGCAATCAGCTTACGCGCTTCGCTGCCAGTGACTTTGCAGTCAAAGCGGACATACTCCACGGCATCGGCAGCCCCGCTTAATGCGGCAATGTCACAGCATAAAAAGGGTTCGCCGCGTTTAGGGGTGACGGTGCGGACACGGTTAACGTAACCCAGACCGCTGGTGTACAGATTGAAGTAAGTTTTCTCGTTCATAGGATCCTCCCGCGTGGCTGAACGTAACGCTTGGTGATATGCAGAGTGCATCGGGTGAAAGGGATGCGCCTGTGTGATGCTGCGCAATTAAAAGGCGATGGAACCGCGCCTTACGGCGGGTAGTGTGTAGGTTCCGGCTACCGGATAAGCAAGGGGATTTAAACGAGGGGAAAGGGAAATTGCGAGGCGATATTCTGTTTTGCTGCACCTTAAATATTGTGTTCCGCACGGAGGCTGTTAAGGTGCAGCGGGCTGAAGGGGCCACTGTTCGCGTAGGGTTACGCGCGATTTCTGTCAGCAGTGTAAATCGCAATAACTGGCGCTTGCGCACAAACGGATCCCGTTGTTATCCGGTGGGCGCCGGAACAATGCAGGAGGTCCGGGCGGATAGCGAGACGGCTGTCGCCTGGCTATCCGCCCGGAATGATACTGAACAGGAGCGTAAAGGTTGTTTTGCGTGACGGGAACGTCACGAGCGCGAACCAGCAAAACATGCCGCGCTGTTGGGTATGGCGTGAGGTTAATCACGCAGCCGCCAGGTGTCGCGCTGCAACTCATGTTCTGCGTCAGCTATTTTGTTGCCCCTTATACAGTATCTCCACCTGTTCCATCTTGTCCTGACACTCCCGCGCCTGGCGGATGATGAAGGTCAGTACCGACATCTGCATATTGAACACGATGCGATCCCGCTCGATTTCCAGTAAGGCGTCTCTGGCGCGCTGCGGGATTTTGGGATCGCCAATCAGGTTGCTGAATGCCGGGGTGCCGGATTTGTTGTTCTGCTGGTTCCGCCAGCGCAAAAAGTTCGCGCCGGACGGTGCCGGGCCGATGGTAAATATCAGCGGAAGCTGGCGCACGGGGTAGCGTCTGGCGCTCCGGATTAGACGCTGCATCAATGGCTCCATCATCTCGCGCACGCTTCGGGCGTTGCTCTCCAGCAGCTCCAGCTCCCCCTTACTCTTAAAAGGCTTTAAAAGGCCTTTTAGCGAGGAGATGTAAGCCAGCATTTTATAGTCTTCATCAGCCAGCGACTGATAGCCGGTTATGGGGTTATTCATCATCGCCAGCTCCGGGATTTTCGGCCTTGCCAAGCAATGGTGATGAAAACGATGAGCGCAGCTTGCCGCTCAGTATCGCTTCCGGCAGCGGGCCTAAACGCTCAATAGCGGCTCTGGCCTGTGGCGTATTGTCGATAAAGTCCTGATGTGTCAGACCGGAACCCCGATATTTCTGCGCCAGACCAAAGGCGCTGCGAATAACCTTTGCGCCGTTATTCAACCGGTTGTGCATTTCCCTGCGAGAGATGATGGCGATATGCGAGGCCAGCAGCAGTTGGCGGGCGAGCAGGTCGAAGTCGGTCAGCAGGTAGACGCCCTGATAGGCCAGCGGTGCGTTGATAAACAGGGGAAAACGGACGGGCTGAACATTCAGGCAGTTTTCAATATCGATGCCTTCCGGCAATTCGCTGAACATGGCTTTTGCCTGATCCAGCATCACTTGCATCAACTTACGCGATTGCGCCAGTTTCTCCTCCATACGCAGCATCCACAGATCGGCGTAAGGATCGTTATGTTCTGCGGCAATGCGCATCTGGTTGAGGATTTCGATAAAGCGCGGCATTCCAATGATTGGCGCAGGGCCGTTCTCGGTCGCCCTCCGCCCGGTCCACAGCCGGGTGGCGTTATGAGTGTGAAGCTGAATATGGATCGCACTACGCAGGGGACCCATGTTGAAGGTGTAGTCCGACATATCTGTTTCCTGTTGCGGGTGGGTGTCCGCGCAGAGTGATGGCGTGAGGGGGTGTGAGCAATGGGAAAACGAAAACGCAGGCGGAAAGATTGTTTGACGTAAATTTTGATGCCACTGGCATCACCGTTTTGTCTATTGATTGGCGGTGGATTGATAAGTGTTTATGTGATGTCAATGGCTGTTGCATCAAATCGTACCCTTGCCGTTATCTCTCCACAAAAGACACTTCAACTGTGTTGCCACCATAGCCGTCTGTTCTGGAACACGTCGGAAAGCGATTTGTTTTAGCTCTTAGCTAATATCAGACGCCCGATGCCAGTTGCGATACTCAATAGCTGGCATCAAGCGCGCGAGATTTGTGTGTTCCACTAATAGAGCGTAGAGTAATGTAAGAATCTGTTTATGGAACAAGTATGATGGAGCACTGAAGTAAACAATTTTGATTGTTCTATAAAAAGGATATACTTACACAAAATGCTCTATTTATGGAACAAAGAGGCGTATAATGGCAAAACCATCTACTCGAACCTACTCTCGTTATAGCCGTGATGCTGCGCGACTGCTGGGGCTGATGATTCGTACTGCGCGTATTGAACGTAAATTGACCGTTGAAGAACTGGCTGAACGTGCAGGTGTATCGCGTGGACTCGTTTATCGTGCTGAAGAAGGGGACATGGGGTGTGCAATTGGCGCGGTATTTGAACTGGCCACCATTGTCGGTGTTCCACTTTTTACACCTGATCAGGCATCGATGACGTTACATACCGCGAACGCAGAGAAAACTTTATCGCTGATGCCTCGCTCAGTGTATCACTCCAAAAAGGTGATAAACGATGACTTCTGATAACAGTCCCGATCTGGCATATGTATGGATCTGGTTGCCTGGTGCAACTCAACCGATTGTTGCAGGTGCGCTAACTCGTGATGGCAACAGGTTCATCTTCAACTACGGGCGCAGTTACCTGGAACGGGAGGATGCTATCCCTGTCTATGAGCCGGAACTTCCGTTGGTTCGGGGGGCGATTTTTCCCGCCCCAGGCCTACAGCAGGCGAGTGCATTACGTGATGCTGCCCCGGATGCTTGGGGGCGTCGTGTTATTCTGAACCGGCTGATGGGGGCTCAGGGCAGGGATGCTGACCCTGACAGACTGGATGAACTGACATATTTGCTTGAGTCCGGCTCGGACCGAATTGGAGGACTCGACTTCCAGCGATCCGCAACGGAGTATGTGCCGCGTGAGTCCCAAAGCGCATCTCTTGAAGAATTAATGCAGGCCGCATCAATGGTTGAAAGTGGCGTACCGCTAACTCCGGAGCTGGAACAAGCGCTTTTTCACGGTAGTTCATTAGGTGGCGCGCGACCAAAGGCAATGATTGAGTCCGGGGAGCGTAAGTTTATCGCAAAATTCTCCTCCTCCACAGATACCTATAATGTTGTTAAAGCTGAATATATCGCTATGCGACTGGCTGCCTGCGCTGGGCTAAATGTTGCACCTGTTCTTCTCCGCCATACAGCGGGTAAAGACGTCATACTTATTCAACGCTTTGACCGTATACAAAGCCATGCAGGGTGGCAGCGCCGCCTGATGGTCTCTGCGCTGACCATTTTTGGTCTTGATGAGATGATGGCAAGGTATGCGAGCTATGAGGATTTGACGGATATTATTCGCCAGCGCTTCGACGCACCTAAGGAGACATTACGAGAGCTGTTCGGGCGTCTGGTTTTTAATATTATTTGCGGTAACACAGACGATCACGCCAGAAATCATGCAGCATTTTGGGATGGTGAAAAACTGAGCCTGACGCCCGCTTATGATATTTGTCCTCAGGGCCGTTCTGGTAATGAAGCAACGCAGGCAATGCTGATTATTGGTGAAAACCGAATGAGCAATCTTGCGGTTTGTCTGTCGGCTGCGGCTAAATTTTTGCTGAGCGAACAGGAAGCTATTGACGTTATCACACACTGTATCCGAACGGTTCACGAAAACTGGGCAGAGGTATGTCGTGAGGCTTCATTGAGCGAAGTTGATCGCAACTTCTTGTGGGGACGAGTGTTCCTCAACCCGTTTATTTTTGAAGGTACTCCAGAAGCGATCGTACGTAACGTCCCGGTGAACTCACCTTGACGGCGCAGACCCGTTCTGCATTTCACCGCCTGGGTCAGTTATTCAGAGGATCTTTCGCGAAGGGTAACAGCTCGTGCAGCCGCTCTTCCGGTAATGAAGGT
>NZ_VXJW01000021.1 GCF_008692845.1 Salmonella enterica subsp. arizonae | reverse complement strand
GCGACGCGGCTTTCAGCTCACCGTCGCGAGGTGGCGTATATTACGCTTTCCTCTTTCAGAGTCAACCCTGAATTTCAGGATTTTTCTCTTCAACCGACCGGCTGTTTGTGTGAAGTGATTCACAGCCGCCGTGTCGATGGAGGCGCATTATAGGGATCCCATTTTTTTGTACAAGCGTTTTTTGGATCTTTTTTTCTGTTTGTTGATTTTTCATCCCTTTCGCTCCATTCCTGCGCAAAGTGGCGATTTTTTGATGCTATCTCCCCTTGCACAACGCCGTTAAAGCAACCAAAGTCTTCATGACTATTCATTTATGATGAGGTAGACATGTCTGACACATTACGTCCTTATAAGGATCTTTTTCCTGAAATCGGTCAGCGCGTGATGATCGATACCAGCAGCGTGGTTATTGGCGATGTCCGTCTGGCGGATGATGTCGGGATCTGGCCGCTTGTGGTGATTCGCGGCGATGTGAATTACGTTGCGATAGGGGCTCGTACGAACATTCAGGATGGCAGCGTTCTTCACGTAACCCACAAGTCTCCATCCAATCCACACGGCAACCCATTAATCATTGGCGAAGATGTTACCGTTGGCCATAAAGTTATGCTGCACGGCTGTACCATCGGTAACCGCGTACTGGTAGGCATGGGCTCCATTGTGCTGGATGGCGCGATAATAGAAGATGACGTAATGATTGGCGCGGGAAGTCTGGTGCCACAGCATAAACGGCTGGAAAGTGGCTATTTATATCTTGGCAGTCCGGTAAAACAGATCCGCCCCCTGAGCGATGCTGAGAGATTGGGCCTGCAGTACTCCGCCAATAACTATGTAAAATGGAAAGACGAATATCTTTCTCAGGATAACCATATCCAACCGTGATCGTCTTCCTGCTGGGCCAGGATTAATGCTTCAGCCTCTTCTTCCAGGTCCCAGCGATACTCACGAAAAATGGCCAGCCATTGCTCCGCTGTTTCTCCACCAAAGCGATACGCCAGTACATCTTTTTTTATTGCACACGTGAGTTGCATCCCATTGACCAGGGCGGGAAAGATGATAGCGTTGGCGGCAGTATCCCATTCTTCGCGGTCAGGGAATTGTATGGCCTGGTTCACGCTAATAATTCCTGCTGTAGCAGCTTAATCACTGGCTCGACCTGCGGTAATACACCGTGCCAAAGCAAAACGGCGTGTGCAGCCTGCCCCACCAGCATTCCCAGCCCATCTGCGTAACGTTTTGCGCCCTGTTGTACACACCAGGAGAGAAATGGCGTATTCCCTTTTTGATAGAACATGTCATAGCAACAGAGGGAGGGGTGAATAAGTGACGCCGGAATCGCCGGGATTTCGCCCCGTATGCCGCTGGAGGTCGCATTAATAATCAGGTCAAACTCACAGCCATCCAGCTTGTCCATATCCATGGCATGAACGCTGCCGGTATGAGCAAAGATTTTCGCCAACGCTTCGGCACGTGAAGCTGTACGGTTAGTGATAGTGACCGCGCAATCCAAAGAAAGCAGAGGTAACAGCACGCCCCGGGATGCGCCGCCCGCGCCAATCAGCAAAATACGCCATCCTGGGCGGATAAAATTTAAACGTTTGAGATCGCTTAATAAACCGATACCGTCAGTATTGTCGCCAAGCAAACGACCGTCCTCCAGCCGTTTTAATGTATTGACCGCTCCCGCCAGCGATGCTCGCTCCGTTAACTCATCCGATCGCGCAAATGCCTCCTCTTTAAAAGGCACTGTAACGTTCGCGCCTTTCCCACCTGCAGCAAAAAAGGCGTTAAGCGTATTAATGAAATCATTAATGGGAGCCAGTACGCGACCATAAGGGTGCACAATATTCAACTGCTGAGCAAATTGCTGATGAATAAATGGCGATTTGCTGTGTGCAATCGGGTTTCCAAAAACAGCATAGGTTTCCATCATATTACCCTTGTCGAAACAGTTCGCCCGTCAGGGCATCGCGAATTTCCGAAGGATTTAAACGTCCGCCCGTTGCGCCTTCAACCATCGGAAAATCATCGCCAAATTGCGCACGCACCTCTTCAACGGTACGACATGGCGGTAATCCGCTCAGGTTGGCGCTGGTGGAAACCAACGGTTTGCCATACGCATTGCATAACGCCACCACCAGCGGGTGGTCTGTCACGCGGACGGCCAGGGAATCAAAACGTCCCGTCAGCCAACGCGGCGTTGTCGCTGGCGCAGGAAAAACAAACGTTACCGGCCCGGGCCAGCAATCAAATACCGCTTTACGCTGTGCGGTGGTAAGTATGCTGTCATCAATATAAGGTTTTAACTGCTCAAAACTGGCGGCAATCAAAATTAGCCCTTTATCGACAGGCCGTTGTTTTAGTTCCAACAGACGCGTAACGGCTGTTTCACTATCGGGATCGCATCCGACGCCGAAAACGGCTTCTGTTGGATAAGCGATGACATTTTCTTTATTAAGGAGATCTACCGCCGCGGCGATAGATCCTGTTGGCAGGTTATTGTTCACTTGTTTGTTCCGCCGGAACCGGCTTTCCACATTGTTTACTGGCGCAAAAGCGCTTCACGCCCTGCGCGGTTTTCTTTTCGATGAGTAGCGGATAATGGCACTCCGGACACTCTCCGGCTATAGGTTTGTAGTTAATGGCAAACTGGCACTCCGGATAGCGATCGCAGGAATGAAAGGTTTTGCCATAACGAGAGCGACGCTGGACCAGATGGCCTTTTTGACATTGCGGACAAACGATTGCAGTTTCATCAGGTTTATCAATGAGTTCGGTATGCTCGCAAGCCGGATACTCGCTACATCCGATAAACATGCCAAATCGTCCCTGCCGCAACACTAGCGCTGCGCCACAATTGGGACAAAGTTTACCCTCCAGAACTTTGACAATATGTCCGTCAGCAGACGATTTCAGCGGACGAACATACTCACATTCCGGATAGCGAGCACAGCCGAGAAACGGACCATGTTTCCCGGAACGAATTACCAGTTCAGCCCCGCACTGCGGGCAGGGCTCATTTTTACGCACCGAAAACAGTGCTAATTTAGCCATATTCACTCATGCAGCATTAACACTTATTAATGCAGCATACCTTCATTTACCTCAAAGAGTAATTCTTCCATTTGCTGGTAAGCATTTTCACAGCCCGGAATATTGAATAACACCATCAAAATAACCCATTTCAGGTCTTCCAGGTCGAACTCTGCGGTATCCAGCGCCAGCACACGCTCAATCACCATTTCTCGTGTTTCGAGGTTTAGCACCTGAATCTGCTCCAGGAATAGCAGGAACCCCCGGCAACAGGCATCAAGCCTTACACACTCTTCAACCGTATAAATACGCATTGAAAGAGGGTCGGAAGCAAGTTGCATGGGTTCTGCGAGGCCATCCTGATAGTCAGCGAGTTTTTCCAGCCACAGTAGCGCATTATAGATGTCTTCACGATCAAACCCAGCGTCGGTAAGATCTCGCTCCAGTCTGTCCTGGTCTACGCGCAGCTCGGCTTCGTTATGGATGTATGTTTCAAACAAATACATTAGTACGTCGAACATGGCTTGCCCTCCTTAATCGGACATAGCCGCCGGGTACAGCTGCGATCCATCCTGCTAACTCCAGTTCGAGTAGCTGAGCCACTACCGCTGGCACAGGTTGGCCGGCACGTTCAGCGACGACGTCAACAGGTGTTACCTCATCTCCTACGTTAGCCAGGAGCTCAGGAAATGGCAATGCCACCTCATCCTGATTTAATGAATAAAGTGAATTTTCCTCTGTCGTTGGCAACCAGTATAAGCCGTATTGCAAATTCTCCAGAATATCCTCTGGCGTCGTCACAAGCGTAGCCCCCTGTTTAATTAACCAGTGCGTACCTTCGCTTCCCGGACTACCAATGGGACCAGGCAACGCAAAAACGTCCCGTCCCTGTTCAAGCGCGCAGCGCGCCGTCACCAACGAACCGCTGTGTAACGCCGCCTCAACTACCAGCACACCTTTGCTCAATCCGCTGATGATGCGGTTTCTGCGGGGAAAATTTTGCGGCAGCGGAGGCGTGGAAAGTAGAAACTCCGAGACTACTGCGCCACCGGCGGCAATCAAGTTTTCAGCCAACGTGGCATGTCGGCGCGGGTAAATCTTTGCTAAGCCATTCCCTAACACCGCTACACTTTTTCCGCCAATGCTCAACGCGGCGTTGTGTGCAACGCCATCAATTCCCCGGGCAAGGCCACTGGTTATTGTCAAACCGCTTTGCGCAAGGCTCTCGCAGAGCAGACGCCCCCAGCGTTGTCCATACCAGGAGTGCGTCCGGCTCCCTACGACGGCAAGCTGGCAGGTATGAAGACAGGCGGGATCGCCGTCAATAAAAATAGCGCCGGGATAATCGTCAATAGCACGCAGTTGGGGAGGATAAATCTCACTATCCGCACAAAGAAAATGGTGCTGCGGTAGCTCAAGCCAGCGTAACGTCTCTTCAAGCACGCTTACCGGAAGCTGTAAAAAACGTTCGGCTTGCCGCGCGGTAAGACCGGCGTCCTGAAGGTGCGCGCGATTTATCTGCGGCTGGCAAATAAGCGAATTCGCCATGTTCAACATCGCCTCGCCATAAAGGTCGCCGACGTACATTAAACGTAACCAAATTTCGGTACGGGTCATCCTTTCCCTCCCCTGCCATAAACAGTCTGATCAATCTCTGCGATTGGTCACTGATGCTGTCAATCAGGTGGGGATTTGTCTAGAATAGAGGTAATAATCTTTTCAACTCCTGAACACAACTCTGGGTAATTATGTCAGTTTTGCAAGTGTTACATATTCCGGACGAGCGTCTTCGCAAAGTCGCAAAGCCGGTTGAAGAAGTGAATGCAGAAATTCAGCGCATCGTCGATGATATGTTTGAGACGATGTACGCGGAAGAAGGTATCGGTCTGGCCGCAACGCAGGTCGATATCCACCAGCGGATCATCGTAATTGACGTTTCGGAAAACCGCAACGAGCGCCTGGTACTCATTAACCCGGAATTGCTGGAGAAAAGTGGCGAAACGGGTATAGAAGAAGGCTGTCTGTCGATTCCGGAACAGCGCGCTTTAGTGCCGCGCGCCGAGAAAGTGAAAATCCGCGCGCTGGATCGCGACGGCAACCCGTTTGAGCTTGAAGCGGATGGTTTGCTGGCAATCTGCATTCAGCATGAGATGGATCACCTGGTCGGTAAACTGTTTATCGATTATTTGTCGCCGCTGAAGCAACAACGTATTCGTCAGAAAGTAGAAAAACTCGACCGCCTGAACGCCCGGGCTTAAAGGACAAGAACCAACGTGTCAGATTCACTACGTATTATTTTTGCGGGTACACCTGACTTTGCAGCGCGTCATCTCGACGCGCTGTTAACTTCTGGACATAACGTTGTCGGCGTATTTACCCAACCCGATCGTCCAGCAGGTCGCGGCAAAAAGTTGATGCCCAGCCCGGTAAAAGTGATGGCGGAAGAAAAAGGCCTGCCCGTTTTCCAGCCCGTGTCGCTCCGTCCTCAGGAAAACCAGCATCTGGTTGCTGACTTACATGCCGACGTCATGGTTGTCGTAGCATATGGTCTGATTCTCCCAAAGGCAGTGCTGGATATGCCCCGTCTCGGATGTATCAACGTTCACGGTTCGCTGCTTCCACGCTGGCGCGGCGCGGCGCCTATTCAGCGCTCACTCTGGGCAGGCGATGCGGAAACCGGCGTCACAATTATGCAGATGGATGTAGGGCTGGATACCGGCGACATGCTGTATAAACTTGCGTGCCCGATTACCGCAGAAGATACCAGTGGCTCACTGTATAATAAGCTGGCTGAACTTGGCCCGCAGGGGTTAATTACCACACTAAAACAACTGGCGGACGGCACAGCGACGCCTGAAGCGCAGAATGAAGCACTGGTCACTCATGCGGAAAAGCTCAGTAAAGAAGAAGCGCGTATTGACTGGTCTCTCTCCGCAGCACAACTGGAGCGTTGCATTCGCGCCTTTAATCCGTGGCCAATGAGCTGGCTGGAAATCGACGGCCAGCCGGTAAAAGTCTGGCAGGCGTCCGTCATTGAGGGCGCCACGCAATCGCCGCCGGGAACCATTCTGGCAGCGACGAAACAGGGCATCCAGGTTGCAACAGGCAAGGGGATATTAAATTTGCTTTCGCTTCAGCCTGCCGGCAAAAAAGCGATGAGCGCCCAGGATCTGTTAAATTCACGCCGGGAATGGTTTATTCCTGGTAACCGCCTTGCCTGACGGTCACGTCTTAATAAGCCCGGTGTTACCGGGCATTTTTATTTTATACATATGAAAAAACAAAACAATTTACGTAGTCTGGCAGCACAGGCCGTTGAACAGGTCGTCGAGCAGGGACAATCATTAAGTAATGTGCTCCCGCCGCTGCAACAAAAAGTCGCCGATAAAGACAAAGCGCTACTTCAGGAGCTGTGCTTTGGCGTCCTGCGCACCCTTTCACAGCTGGAATGGCTGATCAATAAGCTGATGTCTCGTCCAATGACCGGCAAGCAGCGTACTGTGCATTACTTAATTATGGTCGGCTTTTATCAGTTGCTGTACACCCGCGTTCCTCCCCATGCGGCGCTGGCTGAAACCGTTGAAGGCGCGGTCTCCATCAAACGTCCGCAGTTGAAAGGGTTAATTAACGGCGTCCTGCGCCAGTTTCAGCGCCAGCAGGAAACGTTGCTTAATGAGTTTGCGACCAGCGATGCACGCTTTTTACATCCAGGTTGGCTGGTAAAGCGTTTGCAAAATGCTTACCCCACACAGTGGCAACACATTATTGAAGCGAATAACCAGCGTCCACCTATGTGGCTACGTGTAAATCGTACACACCACACCCGCGACGGTTGGCTTGGCTTACTTGAAGACGCAGGCATGAAGGGATATCCCCATCCCGATTATCCCGACTCTGTACGTCTGGAAACGCCAGCTCCGGTACATGCTTTACCCGGTTTTGCTGAGGGTTGGGTAACTGTCCAGGATGCCTCTGCGCAGAAATGTGTGGCTTTTCTCGCTCCCCAGAACGGTGAACACATTTTAGACCTGTGCGCCGCGCCCGGCGGTAAAACCACGCATATTCTCGAAGCGGCTCCCGAAGCAGACGTGCTGGCGGTTGATGTTGATGAACAGCGACTCTCCCGCATTTACGACAACCTGAAGCGCCTTGGGATGAAGGCGACGGTTAAACAAGGGGATGGACGTTATCCCGCCCAATGGTGCGACGAGCAGCAGTTTGACCGTATCCTGCTGGATGCGCCCTGTTCCGCAACCGGCGTCATTCGCCGTCATCCAGATATCAAATGGCTGCGTCGCGATCGCGATATCGCAGAACTTGCGAAATTGCAGGCGGAAATTCTTGATGCCGTCTGGCCGCGCCTGAAGCCCGGCGGGACGCTGGTTTACGCCACCTGCTCCGTACTGCCGGAAGAAAATAGCGCTCAGATCAACGCCTTTTTACAACGCACTCCGGATGCCGCGCTCAGCGAAACGGGAACACCAGACCAGCCGGGACAGCAAAATCTACCGGGCGCCGAAGAAGGCGACGGGTTCTTTTACGCTAAGTTAATCAAAAAGTGATGAGATAACGGGCCACGACTGATGAAAATTATCATACTGGGCGCAGGGCAAGTTGGCGGAACACTGGCGGAAAACCTGGTCGGAGAAAACAACGATATCACGGTGGTTGATACCAACGGCGAACGGTTACGTAGTTTGCAGGATAAGTTCGATCTACGCGTAGTTCAGGGGCATGGATCGCATCCCCGCGTACTGCGCGAAGCAGGCGCTGACGATGCGGATATGTTGGTCGCTGTCACCAGTTCAGATGAAACCAATATGGTTGCCTGTCAGGTAGCCTATTCACTATTCAACACTCCAAACCGTATCGCCCGCATTCGTTCCCCGGACTATGTTCGCGATGCGGATAAGCTCTTTCATTCTGAAGCGGTTCCGATTGATCATCTGATCGCGCCAGAGCAACTGGTTATCGATAATATTTATCGCCTAATCGAGTATCCAGGAGCATTGCAGGTTGTAAACTTTGCCGAAGGAAAAGTTAGTCTGGCAGTAGTAAAAGCCTATTATGGTGGTCCACTAATTGGCAACGCGCTCTCGACGATGCGAGAACATATGCCGCATATCGATACCCGCGTTGCCGCAATTTTCCGTCATGACAGACCAATCCGCCCACAGGGCTCGACTATCGTGGAAGCGGGGGACGAAGTCTTCTTTATTGCGGCTTCACAGCATATCCGTGCAGTAATGAGCGAATTACAGCGTCTGGAAAAACCCTACAAACGCATCATGCTGGTTGGGGGCGGCAATATCGGCGCGGGTCTGGCAAGACGTCTGGAAAAAGACTATAGCGTTAAATTGATCGAACGCGATCAACAACGCGCCGCAGAACTGGCTGAGAAGCTACAAAACACGATTGTCTTTTTTGGCGACGCCTCCGACCAAGAATTACTGGCGGAAGAGCATATTGATCAGGTTGATCTCTTTATTGCAGTCACTAACGATGACGAAGCCAATATCATGTCCGCGATGTTGGCTAAGCGGATGGGCGCTAAAAAAGTCATGGTGCTGATTCAGCGTCGAGCTTATGTCGATCTTGTGCAGGGTAGCGTTATAGATATTGCGATTTCTCCGCAGCAGGCCACCATCTCTGCATTACTGAGCCATGTGCGTAAAGCGGATATCGTCGGCGTTTCCTCATTACGTCGCGGGGTTGCCGAAGCCATCGAAGCCGTCGCGCACGGCGATGAAAGCACTTCCCGCGTGGTTGGCCGCGTCATTGACGAAATTAAACTGCCGCCAGGCACCATTATTGGCGCGGTCGTTCGCGGTAATGATGTCATGATTGCTAATGACAATTTGCGCATTGAACAAGGCGATCACGTCATTATGTTTTTGACCGATAAAAAGTTTATTACCGACGTCGAACGTCTGTTCCAGCCAAGTCCTTTCTTCCTCTAATTTAAGGGGCGCTCATTCAGCGCCCTTTTTAATTCCCTTTATTTATCAAGGTCTAATTTATTTCGCTAAAAAGAAGCCGTAAATGGAAAATGCCTTAGCATTTGTTAAACTTATAAACGTCAGCTGCATAGGGAGAATAAAAAATGAGTTTTATTAAAGAGTTTCGCGAATTTGCGATGCGCGGGAATGTTGTGGATTTGGCAGTGGGGGTCATTATTGGCGCGGCATTCGGGAAGATTGTTTCTTCACTGGTCGCCGATATCATTATGCCGCCGTTGGGATTGTTAATTGGCGGGATCGACTTTAAACAATTTGCTTTTACGCTACGCGAAGCGCAGGGAGATATCCCGGCGGTCGTCATGCATTACGGCGTGTTTATTCAGAACGTATTTGATTTTGTAATTGTGGCGTTTGCTATTTTTGTTGCCATTAAACTTATCAACAGGCTGAACCGTAAAAAAGCAGAAGAGCCGGCAGCCCCGCCTGCACCTTCTAAAGAAGAAGTGTTACTGGGCGAAATCCGCGATCTGCTGAAAGAGCAAAATAACCGTTCTTAATAAGCAGAAGGCCAGTGGTAAAAAAGTCGCTTACTTTCTTGCCACTGGCCTCCCAGTTCCCTCGATTACCGTGTTTACCTTTACGCAGATAACTTCCCTTGCCTTTCTTATTTTTTTCAACGCGTTGCCTGAAAAGAGGATCATGTAGCAATGCCTCGATGGCATTAGCCTTTATCTGCCCTTTCTTATGCTGATAACCACTCATAATATCTCCAGCTTGTATAAATTAACGGCGCGAGTGTAATCCCGCAGGTTCAATAAATCAACATCCTGATTTCGCTCCACTGGCCCCCTGCTCCAGGGCTTCCAGAATGGAACAATAGACACTACTGTGGGCCGTTCCGCAACAAGCATCATTAAGCCTTTGTAACGAACGCTGCATCGTTTGCAGCTCGGCAATCTTTGCTTCAACCTCCTGCAATCGCGCCTGCACAATGCTTTTTGACTCCTGACAAGTATGATTATCAGGATCAATTCGGATCGATAAAAGTTCGCGGATCGACTCAAGCGTGAAACCCAACTGCCGCGCATAACGAATAAACTTGAGACGCTGGAGATCGTTTTCCGTATATAGACGAAACCCGCCTTCGGTACGTACTTCATAATCCATCATCTGCTGTTTTTCATAGTAGCGAATGGTATCAGGCGTTACGTCTGCCAGCTTTGCCAGCTCACCAATGCGATACATACAAGCTCCGTTAATTATCGTTGATTTTATGCAGCAGTTTTTCTGCATACTCACCGTGTAAAAAGTCGGTACTCAACCCAGCCTGCCGAAGTTTTAGTTCAAGCAGCGAGAGCTGGCGACTAACCTGATGGTATCGAGGGTCATCTTCCCGGATACTGTTGAGGATATCAAATAACTGAATAGCGTCTCTGCGCTGCTCCAGTTCAGGGGGAAGACAGCCCGCATTCTTGAGTAAGCGATAACCCGCACGAAGTTCCGCCGGCACATGAGAGTCATCATCCAGAATAAGCGGCTCGCCGCGGCCTTGCAGATTATCAAACTCGCCTTTACGCTGCGCCTCAATGATATGACGCTCTGCCCACTGGTCAAGTAACCACATATGACGCTCCAGGGGTTGAACAAAAAGAGTACAAGTATTGTAGGTGTCTGGGGACCAGGAGGGTATAAAAAAACCCGCCGAAGCGGGTTTTTTTACGTTACTACAGATTACTCTGCAGCAGCTTCTGCTTTCGATTCAGAGCGATCAACCAGCTCGATGTATGCCATCGGCGCATTGTCGCCTGCACGGAAGCCACACTTCAGAATACGAGTGTAACCACCGGCGCGGCTCGCGAAACGCGGGCCCAGCTCGTTAAACAGTTTTGCCACGATCTCGTTATCACGAGTACGGGCGAATGCCAGACGACGATTAGCTACGCTATCAGTCTTGGCAAGAGTAATCAGCGGCTCAACTACGCGACGCAGCTCTTTCGCTTTAGGCAGGGTCGTCTTGATGATTTCATGACGAACCAGTGAACCTGCCATATTGCGGAACATAGCCTGGCGATGGCTGCTGTTGCGGTTCAGTTGACGACCACTCTTACGATGGCGCATGACCTTATCCTTCTCAGTAAAACCTTAACCTGTGATCCGGTTACTCGTCAGCGATGCTTGCCGGTGGCCAGTTTTCCAGGCGCATACCCAGAGACAGCCCACGGGAAGCCAGCACGTCTTTAATCTCAGTAAGAGATTTTTTACCCAAGTTAGGCGTCTTAAGAAGCTCAACCTCGGTACGCTGTACCAGATCACCGATATAGTGGATAGCTTCTGCTTTAAGGCAGTTAGCAGAGCGGACAGTCAATTCCAGATCGTCAACAGGGCGCAGCAGGATCGGATCGAATTCTGGTTTCTCTTCTTTCACTTCCGGCTGACGTACATCACGTAAATCAACGAAAGCTTCCAGTTGTTCAGCCAGGATGGTTGCCGCACGACGAATCGCCTCTTCAGGATCGATTGTGCCGTTGGTTTCCATTTCGATGACCAGCTTGTCCAGGTCGGTACGCTGTTCTACACGCGCTGCTTCAACATTGTAGGCAATACGCTCTACAGGGCTGTAGCATGCGTCGACCAGCAGACGGCCGATTGGGCGCTCATCTTCTTCCGAATGAATTCGGGTAGAAGCCGGCACATAACCACGACCGCGCTGAACTTTGATACGCATACTAATAGACGCGTTTTCATCGGTCAGGTGGCAGATCACGTGCTGCGGCTTGACGATTTCGACATCCCCATCATGGGTGATATCGGCTGCAGTCACAGGGCCAATGCCAGATTTATTCAAGGTAAGAATAACTTCATCTTTACCCTGAACTCTCACCGCCAGCCCTTTCAGGTTGAGCAGGATTTCCAGGATGTCTTCCTGAACGCCTTCTTTGGTGCTGTACTCATGTAGTACACCATCAATCTCAACCTCGGTCACCGCGCAACCCGGCATCGATGAGAGCAGAATACGGCGCAGTGCGTTACCCAGAGTATGGCCGAAGCCACGCTCTAAAGGCTCAAGGGTCACCTTGGCGTGCGTCGAACTCACTTGCTCGATATCTACCAGGCGCGGTTTTAGAAACTCTGTCACAGAACCCTGCATTGTGTCCTCTCTTTGGTACTAAGCTTTACTTGGAGTAAAGCTCGACGATCAGGTGTTCGTTAATGTCCGCAGACAGATCAGAACGCTCAGGCTTACGCTTGTACGTACCTTCCATCTTGCCAGCATCAACTTCCAGCCAGGTTGGCTTTTCACGCTGCTCAGCCAGCTCCAGAGCGGCTTTCACGCGAGACTGCTTCTTCGCTTTCTCACGAATGCTAACAACGTCATTCGGACTAACCTGATAAGAAGCGATGTTAACAACACGACCGTTTACCATAATTGCTTTATGACTAACCAGCTGACGTGCTTCTGCACGAGTGGCGCCGAAGCCCATACGGTATACAACGTTGTCCAGACGACCTTCCAGCAGAGCCAACAGGTTTTCACCGGTGTTGCCTTTCAGACGTGCTGCTTCTTTGTAGTAGTTACGGAACTGACGCTCCAGCACACCGTAAATGCGGCGAACTTTTTGCTTTTCACGCAACTGCACACCATAGTCAGACAGACGCGGCTTACGCGCACCATGCTGGCCAGGAGCTTGTTCAATTTTACACTTGGTATCGATCGCGCGAACGCCAGACTTAAGGAATAAGTCGGTGCCCTCACGACGGCTCAGCTTGAGCTTAGGACCCAAATATCTTGCCATTTTCTTTCTCCAACAAACCTGGAAAACGAAGCGTTATACGCGACGTTTTTTCGGCGGACGACAACCGTTATGAGGGATCGGAGTCACATCAGTAATATTAGTGATGCGGAAACCAGCGGCGTTCAGTGCACGAATAGTAGATTCGCGGCCTGGACCCGGACCTTTAACCATAACTTCCAGATTCTTGATACCGTATTCTTTCACGGCGTCAGCGCAACGCTCTGCTGCAACCTGAGCTGCAAACGGAGTGGATTTGCGAGAACCACGGAAACCGGAACCACCGGCTGTTGCCCAACCCAGCGCGTTACCCTGACGATCGGTAATAGTCACGATGGTGTTGTTGAAAGAAGCATGGATATGAGCCACGCCGTCAGAGACTTGTTTTCTTACACGTTTACGTGCGCGAATTGGTGCCTTTGCCATTATTCAATCACCCCGATTATTTCTTGATCGGTTTGCGCGGACCCTTACGGGTACGAGCGTTGGTCTTGGTACGCTGACCGCGAACCGGGAGACCACGACGATGACGCAAACCGCGATAGCAACCAAGATCCATCAGGCGCTTGATGCTCATGCTGATTTCACGGCGCAGATCACCTTCAACGACAAATTTGGCAACTTCGTCACGCAGCGTGTCGATTTGTTCTTCAGACAGCTCACTGATCTTAACATTTTCAGCGATACCCGCTGCAGCCAGGATGGCTTTAGAACGGGTCTTGCCGATACCGTAGATCGAAGTTAACGCGATCACGGCGTGTTTCTGATCAGGAATGTTAATGCCTGCTATACGGGCCACTATGCACTCCTACTATTTAATATGTACGTACCATGCTGAAAAGCCCGTTTTCAGGATACTCAAATGGAAACGTACAGACATACAAAAGATTGGCTGGCTAATCTAGCCAGCTCAACCCAACTTTGCAAGAAAAATATGCGAAAAAATCAGCCTTGGCGCTGTTTATGCTTCGGCTCGGCACTGCAAATCACACGGATGACACCATCACGCTTAACGATTTTGCAGTTACGGCATAATTTCTTGACGGAAGCACGAACTTTCATTTTTACTCTCCGTAACTTCTCAGGCGACCAATTAACGGCCGTAGCCTTTCAGGTTCGCCTTCTTCAATGCAGACTCATACTGACTGGACATCATCAGAGTTTGCACTTGAGCCATAAAGTCCATAATCACGACAACAACGATAAGCAGTGAAGTCCCACCGAAGTAGAACGGCACTTTCATTGCATCACGCATGAACTCCGGGATCAGGCAGATAAAGGTAATATACAGCGCACCAACCAGAGTCAGGCGGGTCATTACTTTATCGATATACTTCGCCGTTTGCTCTCCCGGACGAATTCCTGGTACAAATGCACCGGACTTCTTCAGGTTATCTGCTGTTTCACGCGGGTTGAAAACCAACGCCGTGTAGAAGAAACAGAAGAAGATGATTGCAGACGCATAGAGTAACACATAAAGCGGTTGCCCAGGCTGCAAATACAGCGAAATTGTTGTCAGCCAGTTCCAACCAGTACCGCCCCCGAACCATGATGCGATGGTCGCCGGGAACAGAATAATACTGGAAGCGAAAATTGCCGGGATTACCCCCGCCATATTCACTTTCAGCGGTAAATGTGTGCTCTGTGCAGCATAGACACGACGACCTTGCTGACGTTTGGCGTAGTTTACCACAATACGGCGTTGACCACGTTCAACGAATACTACAAAGAACGTCACTGCAAATACTAATACTGCAACCAACAGCAACACGAGGAAGTGCAGGTCGCCTTGACGCGCTTGCTCGATAGTATGGGCAATGGCTGGCGGGAGCCCCGCGACAATACCGGCGAAGATAATGATCGAGATACCGTTACCGATACCACGCTCAGTAATCTGTTCGCCGAGCCACATCAGGAACATAGTTCCTGTAACCAGACTTACAACAGCGGTGAAATAGAATGCAAAGCCTGGGTTCATCACCAGGCCTTGCATACCTGGCATATTCGGTAGACCGGTAGCGATACCGATCGACTGGAATATCGCCAGCACCAGAGTACCGTAGCGGGTGTACTGGCTGATCTTACGACGACCAGACTCCCCTTCTTTCTTAATTTCCGCCAACGTTGGGTGAACCACCGTCAGTAGCTGGATAATGATCGACGCCGAAATATACGGCATGATACCCAGGGCAAAGATAGAAGCACGGCTGAGAGCACCACCAGAGAACATGTTAAACATTTCAATGATGGTGCCTCGCTGTTGCTCAAGCAGTTTGGCAAGTACAGCGGCATCAATACCAGGGATCGGAATAAAAGAGCCAATACGGAACACAATCAGCGCGCCGATAACAAACAGCAGTCTGCGTTTCAGCTCGCCTAAGCCACCTTTGGCACTTTGAAAATCTAATCCCGGTTGTTTAGCCATCTGCTACTTATTCCTCGATTTTACCGCCAGCAGCTTCAATAGCAGCACGAGCGCCTTTAGTAACACGCAGGCCACGAACAGTTACCGGAGTAGTGACTTCACCAGCCAGGATCACTTTTGCGAACTCGATCTGGATACCGATAATGTTTGCCGCTTTGAGCGTGTTCAGGTCTACAACGCCGCCTTCTACTTTAGCCAGGTCAGACAGACGAACTTCGGCTGTAATCGCTGCTTTACGAGAAGTGAAGCCGAATTTCGGCAGACGACGGTACAGAGGCATCTGACCACCTTCGAAACCGCGACGTACGCCACCGCCAGAACGAGATTTCTGACCTTTGTGACCACGACCACCGGTTTTACCGAGGCCAGAACCGATACCACGACCCAGGCGTTTACCCGCCTTTTTGGAGCCTTCGGCCGGAGACAGAGTATTTAAACGCATCTCTTACTCCTCAACTTTAACCATGAAGGAAACCGCGTTGACCATACCACGAACAGCAGGAGTATCCTCGCGCTCAACGGTGTGACCAATACGACGCAGACCCAGGCCAAGCAGCGTTGCCTTGTGTTTCGGCAAACGACCGATTGCACTGCGGGTTTGAGTAATTTTAATAGTCTTTGCCATGGTTTATTTCCCCAGAATTTCTTCAACGGATTTACCACGCTTGGCAGCGACCATTTCTGGAGAATTCATATTTTCCAGGCCATCAATAGTTGCACGAACCACGTTGATCGGGTTGGTGGAACCGTATGCTTTAGCCAGAACGTTATGAACCCCAGCAACTTCCAGAACGGCGCGCATTGCACCACCGGCGATGATACCGGTACCTTCGGAAGCTGGCTGCATGAATACACGAGACCCCGTGTGAACACCTTTAACCGGGTGTTGCAGGGTGCCGTTGTTCAGCGCGACGTTAATCATATTGCGACGGGCTTTTTCCATCGCTTTCTGGATCGCTGCTGGAACTTCGCGCGCTTTACCGTAACCAAAACCAACGCGACCGTTACCATCGCCTACTACAGTCAGAGCTGTGAAGGAGAAAATACGACCACCTTTAACGGTTTTAGATACGCGGTTTACCGCGATCAGCTTTTCCTGCAGTTCGCCAGCTTGTTTTTCGATGTGAGCCATCTTACACCTCTACCTTAGAACTGAAGGCCAGCTTCACGGGCAGCATCTGCCAGTGCCTGGACACGACCATGATATTGGAACCCGGAACGGTCAAAGGACACATCTTTGATGCCTTTTTCCAGAGCGCGTTCAGCGACAGCTTTACCCACAGCTGCTGCAGCGTCTTTGTTACCGGTGTACTTCAGTTGTTCAGCGATAGCTTTTTCTACTGTAGAAGCAGCTACCAGAACTTCAGAACCGTTCGGTGCAATTACCTGTGCGTAAATATGACGCGGGGTACGATGTACCACCAGGCGAGTTGCGCCCAGCTCTTTGAGCTTGCGGCGTGCGCGGGTCGCACGACGGATACGAGCAGATTTCTTATCCATAGTGTTACCTTACTTCTTCTTAGCCTCTTTGGTACGCACGACTTCGTCGGCGTAACGAACACCCTTGCCTTTGTAAGGCTCAGGACGACGGTAGGCGCGCAGATCTGCTGCAACCTGCCCGATCACCTGCTTATCAGCGCCTTTCAGCACGATTTCAGTCTGAGTCGGACATTCAGCAGTAATACCTGCCGGCAACTGATGGTCAACCGGGTGAGAGAAACCTAAAGACAGGTTTACAACATTCCCTTTAACCGCTGCACGATAACCTACACCAACCAGCTGCAGCTTCTTAGTGAAGCCTTCGGTAACACCGATAACCATTGAGTTCAGCAGGGCACGCGCGGTACCAGCCTGTGCCCAACCGTCTGCGTAACCATCACGCGGACCGAAGGTCAGTGCATTATCTGCATGTTTAACTTCAACAGCATCGTTGAGAGTACGAGTCAGCTCGCCGTTTTTACCTTTGATCGTAATAACCTGACCGTTGATTTTTACATCAACGCCGGCAGGAACAACGACCGGTGCTTTAGCAACACGAGACATTTTTTCCTCCGATTAGGCTACGTAGCAGATAATTTCGCCACCAAGACCAGCCTGGCGCGCTGCACGATCAGTCATAACACCTTTAGAGGTAGAAACAACTGCGATACCCAGTCCGGCCATAACTTTCGGTAGCTCATCTTTACCTTTATAGATGCGCAGACCTGGGCGGCTGACACGCTGAATGCTTTCTACAACAGCTTTACCCTGGAAATACTTAAGAGTCAGTTCCAGTTCCGGCTTGGTGTCGCCTTCAACTTTAAAATCTTCAATAAAACCTTCTTCCTTCAGCACGTTGGCAATCGCCACTTTCAGCTTGGAGGAAGGCATGGTGACCGCAGCTTTGTTCGCGGCCTGACCGTTACGGATACGGGTCAGCATATCCGCGATCGGATCTTGCATGCTCATCTGTCTTTACTCCCGTGATTCAATTGGTGACAATTACCAGCTAGCCTTTTTCAAGCCTGGTACTTCACCGCGCATGGCGGCTTCACGCAGCTTAATACGGCTCAACCCGAACTTGCCCACATAACCATGTGGACGACCTGTTTGACGGCAGCGGTTACGCTGACGGGACGGGCTGGAATCACGCGGCAGAGACTGCAGCTTCAGAACCGCATTCCAACGATCTTCGTCGGAAGCGTTCACATCAGAGATGATCGCTTTCAGTTCAGCGCGTTTCGCGAAGTATTTATCAGCTAAAGCTACGCGTTTTACTTCGCGTGCTTTCATTGATTGCTTAGCCATTTAGTAACCCTACCTTACTTGCGGAACGGGAAGTCAAAGGCAGCCAGCAGAGCACGGCCTTCTTCGTCAGATTTCGCAGTAGTGGTAATGGTAATATCCAAACCACGAACGCGGTCGACTTTATCGTAGTCGATTTCTGGGAAGATGATCTGCTCACGGACACCCATGCTGTAGTTACCACGACCGTCGAATGACTTAGCGGACAAGCCACGGAAGTCACGGATACGCGGTACAGCAATAGTGATCAGGCGCTCAAAGAACTCCCACATGCGTTCGCCACGCAGAGTTACTTTACAGCCGATCGGATAGCCCTGACGGATTTTGAAGCCTGCAACAGATTTGCGTGCTTTGGTGATCAGCGGTTTTTGACCGGAGATTGCTGTCAGATCTGCTGCTGCGTTATCCAGCAGTTTCTTGTCAGCGATCGCTTCACCAACACCCATGTTCAGGGTGATCTTCTCGACCCGAGGGACTTGCATGACAGAATTGTAGTTAAACTCAGTCATGAGTTTTTTAACTACTTCGTCTTTGTAGTAATCATGCAGTTTCGCCATCGTACTACTCCAAATTACTTGATAGTTTCGCTGTTAGACTTGAAGAAACGGACTTTTTTACCGTCTTCGAATCTAAAGCCTACACGGTCAGCCTTGCCGGTTGCCGCATTGAAGATTGCAACGTTAGAAACCTGAATTGCAGCTTCTTTTTCAACGATGCCGCCCGGTTGGTTCAGCGCCGGAACCGGCTTCTGATGTTTCTTAACCAGGTTGATACCTTCAACAATGACCTTGCCGGAAGACAGGACATTCTTAACTTTACCGCGCTTACCTTTATCTTTACCGGTTAACACGATAACTTCGTCATCACGACGGATTTTCGCTGCCATGATTCGCTCCTTAGAGTACTTCTGGTGCCAGAGAGATAATTTTCATGAACTTCTCGTTACGAAGTTCACGAGTTACCGGCCCAAAAATACGCGTACCGATAGGCTGCTCGCTGTTATTGTTTAAAATAACGCATGCATTACCATCGAAGCGAATGACAGAACCGTCCGGGCGACGAACACCCTTCTTGGTGCGCACCACTACCGCCTTCAGCACATCACCTTTTTTGACCTTACCACGCGGAATCGCTTCTTTGATGGTGATCTTAATGATGTCGCCTACGCCTGCGTAGCGACGGTGCGAGCCACCCAGAACCTTGATACACATTACGCGACGCGCACCGGAGTTGTCGGCGACGTTCAGCATAGTCTGTTCTTGGATCATTTTAGTGCTCCGCTAATGTCAACTACTACTGAGACCCGAAAATCAGGTCGTTAAAAAAACCCCATATCGGGGGCGCGGCATTATAACACCGCAAATAAGATATGGGTAGAAAAAATAAACGGCCCATCGCTGAGCCGTTTATTCGTTGAGAATGCGTACTGTATTACAGAACTGCTTTCTCTACAACGCGAACCAGAGTCCAGGATTTAGTCTTGGACAGCGGACGGCATTCGCGGATTTCAACCACGTCGCCGATACCGCATTCATTGTTCTCGTCATGTACGTGCATTTTGGTCGTACGCTTGATGAATTTACCGTAGATCGGGTGTTTCACAAAACGTTCGATAGCAACAACAATGGATTTCTCCATTTTGTCGCTAACCACGCGACCTTGCAGAGTACGGATTTTATCGGTCATTACGCACCCGCCTTCTCAGTCAGTAAAGTCTTAACGCGTGCGACATCACGACGCACTTGCTTCAACAGGTGAGACTGTTGCAACTGGCCACTTGCAGCCTGCATACGCAGATTGAACTGCTCACGCAGCAGGTTCAGTAGCTCGGTGTTCAGCTCTTCAACGCTCTTCTCACGCAGCTCTTTTGCTTTCATTACATCACCGTCTTAGTTACAAAGGTGGTTTTAATCGGCAGTTTCGCTGCTGCCAGCTTGAATGCTTCACGGGCCAGCTCTTCCGGTACGCCGTCCATTTCATACAGAACTTTACCCGGCTGAATCAAGGCAACCCAATACTCCACGTTACCTTTACCTTTACCCATACGCACTGCCAGCGGCTTTTCAGTGATCGGTTTGTCCGGGAATACACGGATCCAGATCTTACCTTGACGCTTAACTGCACGGGTCATAGCACGACGTGCTGCTTCGATCTGACGGGCAGTCAGACGACCACGGCCAACAGCTTTCAGGCCGAAGCTGCCGAAGCTAACATCCGCGCCAGCAGCCAGACCACGGTTGCGGCCTTTGTGCATTTTACGGAATTTTGTACGCTTTGGTTGTAACATCAGCGACGCTCCTTATTTACGGCCTTTACGCTGCTGCTTTTTAGGTTGAGCAGCCGGTTTTTCCGGTTGTTCAACAGCAGCCATACCACCCAGGATCTCGCCTTTGAAGATCCACACTTTAACGCCGATTACACCGTAAGTGGTGTGCGCTTCAGAGGTATTGTAATCGATGTCAGCACGCAGAGTGTGCAGCGGTACGCGACCTTCGCGGTACCATTCGGTACGTGCGATTTCCGCGCCGCCCAGACGGCCGCTAACTTCAACTTTGATACCTTTAGCGCCCAGACGCATGGCGTTCTGTACAGCACGCTTCATCGCACGACGGAACATAACGCGACGTTCCAACTGAGAAGTGATGCTGTCAGCAACCAGTTTAGCGTCCAGTTCAGGCTTACGAACTTCGGCGATATTGATCTGTGCAGGAACGCCAGCGATATCCGCTACGACCTTACGCAGTTTCTCTACGTCTTCACCTTTTTTACCGATAACGATACCCGGACGAGCGGTGTGAATGGTCACACGGATGCTCTTAGCCGGACGCTCGATAACGATACGAGATACGGACGCTTTCGCCAGTTCCTTCGTCAGGTACTGACGTACTTTAAAATCGCTGTCCAGGTTGTCAGCGAATTCTTTGGTGTTCGCAAACCAGGTAGAGTTCCATGGTTTTACAATACCCAGGCGAATACCATTAGGATGTACTTTCTGACCCATTGCTAGTCTCCAGAGTCTCAGCGATCGGACACAACCACAGTGATGTGGCTGGTGCGCTTCAGGATGCGATCTGCACGACCTTTTGCACGCGGCATAATGCGCTTCATGCTCGGGCCTTCGTCTACGAAAATTTTCGTCACTTTCAGATCGTCAATGTCAGCGCCATCGTTGTGTTCAGCGTTAGCAATGGCAGATTCCAGAACTTTTTTGACCAGTACAGCCGCTTTCTTGTTGGTGTAGGTCAGAATATCCAGAGCCTGCGACACTTTCTTACCGCGAATCAGGTCAGCAACAAGGCGAACCTTCTGAGCAGAAGAACGAGCATGGCGATGTTGAGCTAAAGTTTCCATCTCTTCCTCCTGGTTTATTTCTTCTTCGCTTTTTTATCAGCAGCGTGGCCGCGATAAGTACGAGTCGGTGCGAATTCACCCAGTTTGTGACCGACCATTTCGTCGGAAACAAATACCGGAACGTGCTGACGACCATTATGGACAGCGATGGTCAAACCGATCATGTTAGGAAAGATCGTTGAACGACGGGACCAAGTGCGCAGGGGCTTCTTGTCTCCGCTTTCCACCGCTTTCTCTACCTTCTTCAGCAAGTGTAGGTCAATAAAAGGACCTTTCTTGAGAGAACGTGGCATGGCTTATCCTCTAAAATTATTTGCTACGGCGACGTACGATGAATTTATCAGTACGCTTGTTGCTGCGGGTCTTCTTACCTTTGGTCTGAACGCCCCACGGAGTTACCGGGTGCTTACCAAAGTTACGACCTTCACCACCACCATGTGGATGGTCTACTGGGTTCATCGCGGTACCGCGAACGGTCGGACGAACACCACGCCAGCGTGCAGCACCTGCTTTACCCAGAACGCGCAGCATATGCTCAGCATTGCCAACTTCGCCCAGAGTTGCACGGCAGTCTGCTTCGACTTTACGCATTTCACCAGAACGCAGACGCAGGGTGACATAAGCGCCATCGCGAGCAACGATCTGAACGTAAGTACCAGCGGAACGCGCCAGCTGACCGCCTTTACCTGGTTTCATTTCTACGTTATGAACGGTAGAACCAACCGGGATATTGCGCATCGGCAGGGTGTTGCCTGCTTTGATTGCAGCATCAACGCCAGACTGAATCTGGTCGCCAGCTTTCAGGCCTTTCGGGGCCAGGATGTAACGGCGTTCGCCATCTTTGTACAGAACCAGCGCGATGTTCGCGGAACGGTTCGGATCGTACTCAAGACGTTCAACAACTGCCGGGATACCGTCTTTGTTGCGTTTGAAGTCAACAATACGATAAGCCTGTTTGTGACCACCACCGATATGACGAGTGGTGATACGGCCATTGTTGTTACGACCACCGGATTTGCTGTTTTTTTCAACCAGCGGAGCAAAAGGTTTGCCCTTGTGCAGCTCTGGGTTGACCACTTTAACGACGTGGCGACGACCCGGAGATGTCGGTTTACATTTAACAACTGCCATTGTATTACTCCTCCGACTTACTCAGCGCCGCCGACGAAGTCCAGATTCTGGCCTTCTTTCAGGGTGACGTAAGCTTTTTTCCAGTCGCTACGACGACCGATACGCTGTCCGTGACGTTTAACTTTCCCTTTAACAACCAGGGTGTTAACGACTTCGACTTCGACTTCAAACAGTTTCTGCACAGCAGCTTTGATTTCTGCTTTGGTCGCGTCTTTAGCAACTTTGAGAACGATGGTGTTAGTTTTTTCCATCGCAGTAGACGCTTTTTCAGAAACGTGCGGTGCGCGCAGCACCTTCAGCAGACGTTCTTCACGAATCATGCCAGCATCTCCTCAACTTGCTTAACAGCATCAGCAGTCATTACGACTTTGTCGAAGGCGATCAGGCTAACCGGGTCGATACCAGTCGCATCGCGTACGTCAACCTTGTGCAGGTTACGTGCGGCCAGGAACAGGTTCTCGTCCAGCTCACCGGTGATGATCAGCACATCTTCCAGAGCCATGTCTTTCAGTTTCTGTGCCAGCAGCTTAGTTTTCGGCGCTTCTACAGAGAACTTCTCGACAACGATCAGACGATCCTGACGTACCAGTTCGGACAGGATGCTTTTCAGCGCGCCGCGGTACATCTTCTTGTTAACTTTTTGACTGTGGTCCTGCGGACGAGCAGCGAAGGTCACGCCACCGGAACGCCAGATCGGGCTCTTGATAGAACCTGAACGCGCACGGCCGGTGCCTTTCTGGCGCCACGGTTTTTTACCGGAACCAGTTACTTCAGCACGAGTCTTCTGAGCACGAGTACCCTGACGAGCACCAGCTGCATAAGCAACAACAACCTGGTGAACCAGCGCTTCGTTGAAATCACGACCGAAGGTAGTTTCGGAAACAGTCAGCGCGCTCTGCGCGTCTTTCAATACTAATTCCATTGCTATCCCCTTACGCCTTCACAGCTGGTTTAACGATCAGGTCGCAACCGGTCGCACCCGGAACGCCACCCTTAACCAGCAGCAGGTTGCGCTCAGCGTCAACGCGTACTACGTCAAGGCTCTGAACGGTTACGCGCTCATTACCCATCTGACCTGCCATTTTCTTGCCTTTGAACACTTTGCCCGGAGTCTGGTTCTGACCGATAGAACCCGGAACGCGGTGAGACAAGGAGTTACCGTGAGTCGCGTCCTGGGTACGGAAGTTCCAGCGCTTAACGGTACCAGCGAAACCTTTACCTTTAGAGGTACCGGTTACGTCAACTTTTTTAACGTCAGCAAACAGTTCAACGCTGATGCTCTGACCTACGGTGTATTCTTCGCCTTCAGCCAGACGGAATTCCCACAGACCACGGCCAGCTTCTACGCCAGCTTTAGCAAAGTGACCCGCTTCCGGCTTGGTGACACGGTTAGCTTTTTTAACACCCGTAGTAACCTGAACAGCGCGGTAGCCATCGTTAGCCAGGTCTTTAACCTGAGTAACACGGTTTGCTTCAACTTCGATTACGGTTACTGGGATAGAGACGCCATCTTCTGTGAAGATGCGGGTCATACCCACTTTTTTACCGACTAAACCAATCATTGTATCAACCTCTCAATCGCTCGATGACCTGATTAACCCAGGCTGATCTGCACGTCTACACCAGCAGCCAGGTCCAGACGCATCAGAGCATCAACGGTTTTCTCGGTTGGCTCAACGATGTCAACCAGACGCTTGTGAGTGCGAATTTCGTACTGATCGCGCGCATCTTTGTTAACGTGCGGAGAGATCAGAACGGTAAAGCGCTCTTTGCGGGTCGGCAGCGGGATCGGACCGCGAACCTGCGCACCAGTGCGCTTGGCAGTCTCGACGATTTCCGCAGTTGATTGATCGATCAGACGATGATCAAACGCTTTCAGGCGGATACGGATTCTTTGGTTCTGCATGAGACCAGAGCTCCAATTATTTTATAAACGAAAATGATTACTCCTCACACCCATTACGATTGATGGGAGAGTGTAACCGTTCTTACGTAGCTCCCCGATTGGGAGCATTGTTAAATAGCCAAATCGGCTATTCGAGGTTCAAATCGAACCTGCCGTCAATTACGACAAGCCCGCGCATTATACGTAAATCTCAGCCTGACGCAAGTGTCGGATAGAAATTAAGCACTTTATTCTTATGCGAGCATGATTCCAGATGGTACGCATGGGATGGCAACGCGCGTCTTTTCTTTGGAAGGCATCAGGCAAATCTGGCAACACGCCGTTGTTGCTGTCGCATAAATCTATAAAGGTGAGCACAAGCCTTGACGAGGATTTGCTTATGTTTGCTGCCCTCCCCTTTCTCATTTTTTATGCATCGTTCTCTTTATTACTTGGCATATACGACGCGCGTACCGGTCTGCTGCCTGACCGGTTTACCTGTCCATTGCTGTGGGGTGGTCTGCTTTATCACCAGATTTGCCTGCCGGAGCGTTTACCGGATGCGCTTTGGGGCGCTATCGCCGGCTATAGCGGATTCGCGTTAATTTACTGGAGCTATCGCCTGCGTTATCAGAAAGAGGGGCTCGGATATGGCGACGTCAAGTACCTTGCTGCCTTAGGGGCGTGGCATTGTTGGGAAAGCCTGCCGTTACTGGTTTTCCTTGCCGCCATGTTGGCCTGTGGCGGGTTTGGCGTCGCGCTACTGGTGAGAGGTAAATCGGCATTAATAAACCCGCTACCTTTTGGGCCATGGCTGGCGGTGGCGGGTTTCATAACAGGCTGGAATGATTTCTTTCCAGATGGTTAATCGGTAACCTTAATTTGTGATTGCAGATAATTTTGCATACCAAGTTTGGTAATCAAATCCAGCTCGGTTTCCAGCCAGTCTATGTGACCTTCCTCGTCGGCAAGAATTTCAATCATCATATCCCGGCTGACATAATCATGAACGCTATCGGCATAGGCTATTGCCTCACGTAGATCTTTTGCGCCTTCCAGTTCGAGCCGGAGATCCGATCGTAGCATCTCTTCGACATCTTCACCGATGCCCAGCTTGCCTAGATCCTGTAGGTTCGGTATGCCTTCCAGAAATAAAATACGCTCAATATACTTATCTGCGTGTTTCATCTCATCAATGGATTCATGGTACTCAACATCATTAAGCCTGGTCAGCCCCCAGTTTTTAAACATACGGGCATGAAGAAAGTACTGGTTAATTGCGACAAGCTCATTTCCCAATAGTTTATTGAGATAATTTATGATCTTAACATCACCTTTCATTTTATAGTCCCTCCGCTTCCACTCTCTAGAGCGTAGATGGGGCTACAGGGATGTCAAAAAAAAGAGTGTGACTCAGGCGATCTCTTTAAATTCCGGCATTTGCGTTAACTCATCCTGCATTACTTCTCGCGCGGCGCGAATACATTTACCACATTGATTTCCCACAGGAATAAATTTACGTAGCTGTTGAAATGACTGTGGATGAAATTGTCGTACAGCCTGGCGGATTTTTTTATCGCTTATACCGTTACACAAACAAACGTACATGATCGCTCCCGTTCAATTTCTGCGCAAAGTGTAAATGAGAATGGTTATGATTACAATAGCGCAGTGCAATTTATGCCACGGGAAAAGCGTTAAAAAGGGTGAATAAATATAACAGCGGCTAAATAGCAGGCAACAAAAAGGGCGCCGAAGCGCCCTCTTCAATTCAAAACTAATTAACGAGTAATTAGCCGAGAACTTTAGCAACAACGCCCGCGCCAACGGTACGGCCGCCTTCACGGATTGCGAAACGCAGACCGTCGTCCATCGCGATCGGGTGGATCAGGGTAACAACCATTTTGATGTTGTCGCC
>NZ_VXJW01000020.1 GCF_008692845.1 Salmonella enterica subsp. arizonae | reverse complement strand
GGCGACAACATCAAAATGGTTGTTACCCTGATCCACCCGATCGCGATGGACGACGGTCTGCGTTTCGCAATCCGTGAAGGCGGCCGTACCGTTGGCGCGGGCGTTGTTGCTAAAGTTCTCGGCTAATCGCTGATAACATTTGACGCAATGCGCAATAAAAGGGCATCATTTGATGCCCTTTTTGCACGCTTTCACACCAGAACCTGGCTCATCAGTGATTTTATTTGTCATAATCATTGCTGAGACAGGCTCTGTAGAGGGCGTATAATCCGAAAGGCGAGTAAGCGTTTCGATTTGGATTGCCTCGCGATTGCGGGGTGAAAATGTTTGTAGAATACTTCTGACAGGTTGGTTTATGAGTGCGAATACCGAAGCTCAAGGGAGCGGGCGCGGCCTGGAAGCGATGAAGTGGATAGTTGTTGCCATATTGCTGATCGTCGCAATCGTCGGCAACTACCTCTATCGCGACATGATGCTGCCGCTGCGTGCGCTGGCCGTAGTAATTCTGATTGCTGCAGCGGGTGGTGTCGCGCTGTTGACGACAAAAGGTAAAGCAACCGTTGCTTTTGCCCGTGAAGCGAGAACCGAAGTCCGTAAGGTCATTTGGCCGACTCGCCAGGAAACGCTGCACACCACGCTGATCGTCGCTGCGGTTACCGCAGTTATGTCACTGATCCTGTGGGGACTGGATGGTATTCTGGTTCGCCTGGTATCCTTTATCACTGGCCTGAGGTTCTGAGATGTCTGAAGCACCTAAAAAGCGCTGGTACGTCGTTCAGGCGTTTTCCGGTTTTGAAGGCCGCGTAGCCACATCGCTGCGCGAGCATATCAAATTACACAATATGGAAGAGCTGTTTGGCGAAGTCATGGTGCCGACTGAAGAAGTCGTTGAGATCCGTGGCGGCCAGCGTCGCAAAAGCGAACGCAAATTCTTCCCGGGTTACGTTCTGGTCCAGATGGTCATGAACGACGCAAGCTGGCACCTGGTGCGCAGCGTGCCGCGTGTGATGGGCTTTATCGGCGGTACGTCTGACCGTCCGGCGCCGATCAGCGACAAAGAAGTCGATGCGATCATGAACCGCCTGCAGCAGGTTGGCGATAAGCCGCGGCCGAAAACTCTGTTTGAACCGGGTGAAATGGTTCGTGTTAACGACGGTCCGTTCGCAGACTTTAACGGCGTTGTCGAAGAAGTCGATTATGAGAAGTCTCGCCTGAAAGTGTCTGTTTCTATCTTCGGTCGTGCGACCCCGGTAGAGCTGGACTTCAGCCAGGTTGAGAAAGCGTAAGGCTGCGATCAAAAAAGCAGCGATCTAATCGTTGCATAGGGCGCGAAATTGACATACAATTTCGCGCCTTTTGTTTTTATGGGCCCTATGCCCATAAAGCGATATTTATCACGGGGAGCTTCTTTGAAGCGATACTACCCAATTCGAGGAATTTAGAATGGCTAAGAAAGTACAAGCCTACGTCAAGCTGCAGGTTGCAGCTGGTATGGCGAACCCGAGTCCGCCGGTTGGTCCAGCACTGGGTCAGCAGGGCGTGAATATCATGGAATTCTGTAAAGCGTTCAACGCGAAGACTGATTCCATCGAAAAAGGTCTGCCGATTCCGGTTGTTATCACCGTTTACGCTGACCGTTCTTTCACCTTCGTTACCAAAACGCCTCCGGCAGCAGTTCTGCTGAAAAAAGCGGCTGGTATCAAGTCTGGTTCCGGCAAGCCGAACAAAGACAAAGTAGGTAAAATTTCCCGCGCTCAGTTGCAGGAAATCGCGCAGACCAAAGCTGCCGACATGACCGGTGCCGACATTGAAGCGATGACTCGCTCCATCGAAGGTACTGCACGTTCCATGGGCCTGGTAGTGGAGGACTAAGAAATGGCTAAACTGACCAAGCGCATGCGTGTGATCCGCGAGAAAGTTGATGCGACCAAACAGTACGACATCAACGAAGCTATCTCTCTGCTGAAAGAGCTGGCCACTGCTAAATTCGTAGAAAGCGTTGATGTTGCCGTTAACCTCGGCATCGATGCACGTAAATCTGACCAGAACGTGCGTGGCGCGACTGTACTGCCGCACGGTACTGGCCGTTCCGTTCGCGTAGCCGTATTTACCCAAGGCGCAAACGCTGAAGCTGCGAAAGCTGCCGGCGCTGAATTGGTAGGTATGGAGGATCTGGCTGAACAGATCAAGAAGGGCGAAATGAACTTTGACGTTGTTATTGCTTCTCCGGATGCAATGCGCGTTGTTGGCCAATTGGGCCAGGTTCTGGGTCCGCGCGGCCTGATGCCAAACCCAAAAGTCGGTACGGTTACCCCTAACGTTGCTGAAGCGGTTAAGAACGCTAAAGCCGGTCAGGTTCGTTACCGTAACGACAAAAACGGCATTATCCACACCACTATCGGTAAAGTGGACTTTGACGCTGACAAGCTGAAAGAAAACCTGGAAGCTCTGCTGGTTGCGCTGAAAAAAGCAAAACCGAGCCAGGCGAAAGGCGTGTACATCAAGAAAGTTAGCATCTCCACCACCATGGGTGCTGGCGTTGCCGTTGATCAGGCTGGTCTGAGCGCTTCTGCGAACTAAGATTAGTCTTTACGTGGGAGGTGATTTTGTCTACAATCTTTGCCCACGTTTGCTAACGAAGGTTAGCAGGTAACCAAATTGTTCGTTGGAGCCTGGCCTATCCAGGCCTCCGTCGAAGACCGCAGGTGTCTCGCAAGAGGCTTAATCCCCTGCGTAGACGGTGACAGAACGCTAAGACTATTTTTGATACTCTGGCTTGTTTCTGCTCACCGTATTAAGACGCTCTTCTCGTTGAGATGAGTGAAGTGAGTTCCGGAACATAAGTTCCGGCAAACATCCAGGAGCAAAGCTAATGGCTTTAAATCTTCAAGACAAACAAGCGATTGTTGCTGAAGTCAGCGAAGTAGCCAAAGGCGCGCTGTCTGCAGTAGTTGCGGATTCCCGTGGCGTAACTGTAGATAAAATGACTGAACTGCGTAAAGCAGGTCGTGAAGCTGGCGTTTACATGCGTGTTGTTCGTAACACCCTGCTGCGCCGCGTCGTTGAAGGTACTCAGTTCGAGTGCCTGAAAGACACGTTTGTTGGTCCGACCCTGATTGCATACTCTATGGAACACCCGGGCGCTGCTGCTCGTCTGTTCAAAGAGTTCGCGAAAGCGAATGCAAAATTTGAGGTCAAAGCTGCAGCCTTTGAAGGTGAGCTGATCCCGGCGTCTCAGATCGACCGCCTGGCAACTCTGCCGACCTACGAAGAAGCAATTGCACGCCTGATGGCAACCATGAAAGAAGCTTCGGCTGGCAAACTGGTTCGCACACTGGCTGCTGTACGCGATGCGAAAGAAGCTGCGTAATCGCAGTTGTCTTTATCAAGCATTTGCCTACGTATAAACTTATTCTGATATTCAGGAACAATTTAAATGTCTATCACTAAAGATCAAATCATTGAAGCAGTTGCCGCTATGTCCGTAATGGACGTTGTAGAACTGATCACTGCAATGGAAGAAAAATTCGGTGTTTCCGCTGCTGCTGCTGTCGCTGTAGCTGGCGCAGGCGCTGCTGCTGAAGCTGCTGAAGAAAAAACTGAATTCGACGTAATTCTGAAAGCTGCTGGCGCTAACAAAGTTGCTGTTATCAAAGCAGTACGTGGCGCAACTGGTCTGGGCCTGAAAGAAGCTAAAGACCTGGTAGAATCTGCTCCGGCCGCTCTGAAAGAAGGCGTGAGCAAAGATGACGCTGAAGCACTGAAAAAATCTCTGGAAGAAGCTGGCGCTGAAGTTGAAGTTAAATAAGCCAACCCTTCCGGTTGCAGCCTGAGACATCAGGCTGATGGCTGGTGACTTTTTAGTCACCAGCCTTTTTGCGCTGTAAGGCGCCAGTAGCGTTTCACACTGTTTGACTACTGCTGTGCCTTTCAATGCTTGTTTCTATCGACGACTTAATATACTGCGACAGAGCGTCCGTTCTGTGTAAATCGCAATGAAATGGTTTAAGCGTGATAGCAACAGGCATTGCGGAAAGTATCCATTTTCCGGTCAACAAAATAGTGTTGCACAAACTGTCCCCCGCAGGACAGATGGGTCGACTTGTCAGCGAGCTGAGGAACCCTATGGTTTACTCCTATACCGAGAAAAAACGTATTCGTAAGGATTTTGGTAAACGTCCACAAGTTCTGGATGTACCTTATCTCCTTTCTATCCAGCTTGACTCGTTTCAGAAGTTTATCGAGCAAGATCCTGAAGGGCAGTACGGCCTGGAAGCAGCTTTCCGTTCCGTGTTCCCGATTCAGAGCTACAGCGGTAATTCCGAGCTGCAGTACGTCAGCTACCGCCTTGGCGAACCGGTGTTTGACGTTCAGGAATGTCAGATCCGTGGCGTGACCTATTCCGCACCGCTGCGCGTAAAACTGCGTCTGGTGATCTACGAGCGCGAAGCGCCGGAAGGCACCGTTAAGGACATTAAAGAACAAGAAGTCTACATGGGCGAAATTCCGCTCATGACTGATAACGGTACCTTTGTTATCAACGGTACTGAGCGTGTTATCGTTTCTCAGTTGCACCGTAGTCCGGGCGTCTTCTTTGACTCCGACAAAGGTAAAACCCACTCTTCGGGTAAAGTGCTGTATAACGCGCGTATCATTCCTTACCGTGGTTCCTGGCTGGACTTCGAATTCGATCCGAAGGACAACCTGTTCGTGCGTATCGACCGTCGCCGCAAACTGCCTGCGACCATCATCCTGCGTGCGCTGAACTACACTACTGAGCAGATCCTTGACCTGTTCTTTGAGAAAGTCGTCTTCGAAATTCGCGACAACAAGCTGCAGATGGAGCTGATTCCAGAACGTCTGCGCGGCGAAACCGCGTCGTTCGATATCGAAGCTAACGGCAAAGTGTACGTTGAGAAAGGCCGCCGTATTACTGCGCGCCATATCCGTCAGCTGGAAAAAGACGATATCAAGCATATCGAAGTTCCGGTTGAGTACATCGCAGGCAAAGTCGTCTCTAAAGACTACGTTGACGAATCCACTGGCGAGCTGATCTGCGCGGCGAACATGGAGCTGAGCCTGGATCTGCTGGCTAAGCTGAGCCAGTCCGGCCACAAACGTATCGAAACGCTGTTTACCAACGATCTGGACCACGGCCCGTACATTTCTGAAACGGTACGCGTCGACCCAACTAACGATCGTCTGAGCGCGCTGGTAGAAATCTACCGCATGATGCGCCCTGGTGAGCCGCCGACACGCGAAGCGGCTGAAAGCCTGTTCGAGAACCTGTTCTTCTCCGAAGACCGCTATGACCTGTCTGCGGTGGGTCGCATGAAGTTCAACCGTTCTCTGCTGCGCGACGAAATCGAAGGTTCCGGTATCCTGAGCAAAGACGACATCATTGATGTCATGAAGAAGCTCATCGATATCCGTAACGGTAAAGGCGAAGTGGATGATATCGACCACCTCGGCAACCGTCGTATCCGTTCCGTAGGCGAAATGGCGGAAAACCAGTTCCGCGTTGGCCTGGTGCGTGTAGAGCGTGCGGTGAAAGAGCGTCTGTCTCTGGGCGATCTGGATACCCTGATGCCTCAGGACATGATCAACGCCAAGCCGATTTCCGCCGCAGTGAAAGAGTTCTTTGGTTCCAGCCAGCTGTCTCAATTTATGGACCAGAACAACCCGCTGTCTGAGATCACGCACAAACGTCGTATCTCCGCACTCGGCCCAGGCGGTTTGACCCGTGAACGCGCAGGCTTCGAAGTTCGAGACGTACACCCGACGCACTACGGTCGCGTATGTCCTATCGAAACGCCGGAAGGTCCGAACATCGGTCTGATCAACTCCCTGTCCGTGTACGCACAGACTAACGAATATGGCTTCCTTGAGACGCCGTACCGTCGTGTGGTTGATGGCGTGGTCACTGACGAAATTCATTACCTGTCCGCTATCGAAGAAGGCAACTACGTTATCGCTCAGGCGAACTCCAACCTGGATGACGAAGGCCACTTTGTAGAAGATCTGGTTACCTGCCGTAGCAAAGGCGAATCCAGCTTGTTCAGCCGTGACCAGGTTGACTACATGGACGTTTCCACACAGCAGGTGGTCTCCGTCGGTGCGTCCCTGATCCCGTTCCTGGAGCACGATGACGCCAACCGTGCATTGATGGGTGCGAACATGCAACGTCAGGCGGTTCCGACTCTGCGTGCTGATAAGCCGCTGGTGGGCACCGGTATGGAACGTGCTGTCGCCGTCGACTCCGGTGTTACTGCAGTAGCTAAACGTGGCGGTACTGTTCAGTACGTGGATGCATCCCGTATCGTTATCAAAGTTAACGAAGACGAGATGTACCCGGGCGAAGCGGGTATCGACATCTATAACCTGACCAAATACACCCGCTCTAACCAGAACACCTGTATCAACCAGATGCCATGTGTGTCTCTGGGAGAGCCGGTTGAACGCGGCGACGTGCTGGCAGACGGTCCGTCCACTGACCTCGGTGAACTGGCGCTCGGTCAGAACATGCGCGTGGCGTTCATGCCGTGGAACGGCTACAACTTCGAAGACTCCATCCTCGTCTCCGAGCGTGTTGTCCAGGAAGACCGTTTCACCACCATCCACATTCAGGAACTGGCGTGCGTGTCCCGTGACACCAAGCTGGGGCCGGAAGAGATCACCGCTGATATCCCGAACGTGGGTGAAGCTGCGCTCTCCAAACTGGATGAATCCGGTATCGTTTACATCGGCGCGGAAGTGACCGGCGGCGACATTCTGGTCGGTAAGGTGACGCCGAAAGGTGAAACCCAGCTGACGCCGGAAGAGAAACTGCTGCGTGCGATCTTCGGTGAGAAAGCGTCTGACGTTAAAGACTCTTCTCTGCGCGTACCTAACGGTGTCTCCGGTACGGTTATCGACGTTCAGGTCTTTACTCGCGATGGCGTAGAAAAAGACAAACGTGCTCTGGAAATCGAAGAGATGCAGCTTAAGCAGGCGAAAAAAGACCTGTCTGAAGAACTGCAAATCCTCGAAGCGGGCCTGTTTAGCCGTATCCGTGCGGTGCTGGTGTCCGGCGGCGTTGAAGCTGAGAAGCTCGACAAACTGCCGCGCGACCGCTGGCTGGAACTCGGTCTGACCGACGAAGAGAAACAAAATCAGCTGGAACAACTGGCTGAGCAGTATGACGAACTGAAACACGAGTTTGAGAAAAAACTCGAAGCGAAACGCCGTAAAATCACCCAGGGCGACGATCTGGCGCCGGGCGTGCTGAAGATCGTGAAGGTCTATCTGGCGGTTAAACGTCGTATCCAGCCTGGTGATAAGATGGCAGGTCGTCACGGTAACAAGGGTGTTATCTCTAAGATCAACCCGATCGAAGACATGCCTTATGATGAAAACGGCACGCCGGTAGACATCGTACTGAACCCGCTGGGCGTACCGTCTCGTATGAACATCGGTCAGATTCTGGAAACCCACCTGGGTATGGCTGCGAAAGGTATCGGCGACAAGATTAACGCCATGCTGAAACAGCAGCAGGAAGTCGCGAAACTGCGCGAATTCATCCAGCGTGCCTACGATCTGGGCGCCGACGTTCGTCAGAAAGTCGACCTGAGCACCTTCAGCGATGATGAAGTGTTGCGTCTGGCAGAAAACCTGCGTAAAGGTATGCCGATTGCCACACCAGTGTTCGACGGTGCGAAAGAAGCGGAAATCAAAGAGCTGCTGAAACTGGGCGACCTGCCGACCTCCGGTCAGATCACCCTGTTCGATGGCCGTACGGGTGAACAGTTCGAACGTCCGGTAACCGTCGGTTACATGTACATGCTGAAACTGAACCACCTGGTTGATGACAAGATGCATGCGCGTTCTACCGGTTCTTACAGCCTGGTTACTCAGCAGCCGCTGGGTGGTAAGGCGCAGTTCGGTGGTCAGCGCTTCGGGGAGATGGAAGTGTGGGCGCTGGAAGCTTACGGCGCCGCCTACACCCTGCAGGAAATGCTCACCGTTAAGTCTGATGACGTGAACGGCCGTACTAAGATGTATAAAAACATCGTGGACGGCAACCATCAGATGGAACCGGGTATGCCGGAATCCTTCAACGTTCTGTTGAAAGAGATCCGCTCGCTGGGCATCAACATCGAACTGGAAGACGAGTAATTCTCGCTCAAACAGGTCACTGGTGTCGGGGTAAAACCCGACACCAGATTGTGCTAACTCCGACGGGAGCAAATCCGTGAAAGATTTATTAAAGTTTCTGAAAGCGCAGACTAAAACCGAAGAGTTTGATGCGATCAAAATTGCTCTGGCTTCGCCAGACATGATCCGTTCATGGTCTTTCGGTGAAGTTAAAAAGCCGGAAACCATCAACTACCGTACGTTCAAACCTGAGCGTGACGGCCTTTTCTGCGCCCGTATCTTTGGGCCGGTAAAAGACTACGAGTGCCTGTGCGGTAAGTACAAGCGCCTGAAACACCGTGGTGTTATTTGTGAGAAGTGCGGCGTTGAAGTGACCCAGACCAAAGTACGCCGTGAGCGTATGGGCCACATCGAGCTGGCGTCTCCGACTGCTCACATCTGGTTCCTGAAATCGCTGCCGTCCCGTATCGGTCTGCTGCTCGATATGCCGCTGCGCGATATCGAACGCGTGCTGTACTTCGAATCCTATGTGGTTATCGAAGGCGGTATGACCAACCTGGAACGTCAACAGATCCTGACTGAAGAGCAGTATCTGGACGCGCTGGAAGAGTTCGGTGACGAATTCGACGCAAAGATGGGCGCGGAAGCTATCCAGGCCCTGCTGAAGAGCATGGATCTGGAGCAAGAGTGTGAAACTCTGCGCGAAGAGCTGAACGAAACCAACTCCGAAACTAAGCGTAAAAAGCTGACCAAGCGTATCAAGCTGCTGGAAGCCTTCGTACAGTCTGGCAACAAGCCAGAGTGGATGATCCTGACCGTTCTGCCGGTTCTGCCGCCAGATCTGCGTCCGCTGGTTCCGCTGGACGGCGGTCGTTTCGCGACTTCTGACCTGAACGATCTGTATCGTCGCGTCATTAACCGTAACAACCGTCTGAAACGTCTGCTGGATCTGGCTGCGCCGGACATCATCGTACGCAACGAAAAACGTATGCTGCAGGAAGCGGTTGACGCCCTGCTGGATAACGGTCGTCGCGGTCGTGCGATCACCGGTTCTAACAAGCGTCCTCTGAAATCTTTGGCCGATATGATCAAAGGTAAACAGGGTCGTTTCCGTCAGAACCTGCTCGGTAAGCGTGTTGACTACTCCGGTCGTTCTGTAATCACCGTAGGTCCATACCTGCGTCTGCACCAGTGCGGTCTGCCGAAGAAAATGGCGCTGGAGCTGTTCAAACCGTTCATCTACGGCAAGCTGGAACTGCGTGGCCTCGCTACCACCATCAAAGCCGCGAAGAAAATGGTTGAGCGTGAAGAAGCTGTCGTTTGGGATATCCTCGACGAAGTGATCCGCGAACACCCGGTACTGCTGAACCGTGCACCAACCCTGCACCGTCTGGGTATCCAGGCATTTGAGCCAGTACTGATCGAAGGTAAAGCTATCCAGCTGCACCCGCTGGTTTGTGCGGCCTATAACGCCGACTTCGATGGTGACCAGATGGCTGTTCACGTACCGCTGACGCTGGAAGCCCAGCTCGAAGCGCGTGCGCTGATGATGTCTACCAACAATATCCTGTCTCCGGCGAACGGCGAACCTATCATCGTTCCGTCTCAGGACGTGGTATTGGGTCTGTATTACATGACCCGTGACTGTGTTAACGCCAAAGGCGAAGGCATGGTGCTGACTGGCCCGAAAGAAGCAGAGCGTATCTATCGCGCAGGTCTGGCCTCTCTGCATGCGCGCGTTAAAGTGCGTATCACTGAATATGAAAAAGATGAAAACGGCGAATTCGTCGCGACCACCAGCCTGAAAGACACGACCGTTGGTCGCGCCATTCTGTGGATGATCGTACCGAAAGGTCTGCCTTTCTCCATCGTCAACCAGGCGCTGGGCAAGAAAGCGATCTCCAAAATGCTGAACACTTGCTACCGTATTCTGGGCCTGAAACCGACCGTTATTTTTGCGGACCAGACGATGTACACCGGCTTTGCTTATGCAGCGCGTTCAGGTGCATCCGTTGGTATTGATGACATGGTCATCCCGGAGAAAAAACACGAGATCATCTCTGAGGCGGAAGCTGAAGTTGCTGAGATCCAGGAGCAGTTCCAGTCCGGTCTGGTAACCGCTGGCGAACGCTATAACAAAGTTATCGATATCTGGGCTGCGGCGAACGATCGTGTATCCAAAGCGATGATGGATAACCTGCAAACCGAAACCGTGATTAACCGTGACGGCCAGGAAGAGCAGCAGGTTTCCTTCAACAGCATCTACATGATGGCCGACTCCGGTGCGCGTGGTTCTGCGGCACAGATTCGTCAGCTGGCCGGTATGCGTGGTCTGATGGCGAAGCCGGATGGCTCCATCATCGAAACGCCAATCACCGCGAACTTCCGTGAAGGTCTGAACGTACTCCAGTACTTCATCTCCACGCACGGTGCGCGTAAAGGTCTGGCGGATACCGCACTGAAAACAGCGAACTCCGGTTACCTGACCCGTCGTCTGGTTGACGTCGCGCAGGATCTGGTGGTGACCGAAGATGACTGTGGTACGCACGAAGGTATCCTGATGACCCCGGTTATCGAGGGTGGCGACGTGAAAGAGCCGCTGCGTGACCGCGTTCTGGGTCGTGTGACGGCGGAAGACGTACTGAAGCCGGGTACGGCGGATATTCTGGTTCCACGCAACACGCTGCTGCACGAACAGTGGTGTGACCTGCTGGAAGCAAACTCCGTTGACGCCGTTAAAGTGCGTTCCGTTGTATCCTGCGACACCGACTTTGGCGTATGTGCGCACTGCTATGGTCGTGACCTGGCGCGTGGCCACATCATCAACAAAGGTGAAGCTATCGGCGTTATCGCGGCACAGTCTATCGGTGAGCCGGGTACACAGCTGACGATGCGTACGTTCCACATCGGTGGTGCGGCATCGCGTGCGGCTGCTGAATCCAGCATCCAGGTGAAAAATAAAGGTAGCATCAAGCTCAGCAACGTGAAGTCGGTGGTGAACTCCAGCGGTAAACTGGTCATCACTTCCCGTAACACCGAACTGAAGCTGATCGACGAATTCGGTCGTACCAAAGAGAGCTATAAAGTGCCTTATGGCGCTGTCATGGCGAAAGGTGATGGCGAGCAGGTTGCCGGCGGCGAAACCGTGGCAAACTGGGACCCGCACACCATGCCGGTTATCACCGAAGTGAGTGGTTTCATCCGCTTCACTGACATGATCGACGGTCAGACCATTACGCGTCAGACCGACGAACTGACCGGTTTGTCTTCGCTGGTGGTTCTGGATTCGGCTGAACGTACTACCGGTGGTAAAGATCTGCGTCCGGCGCTGAAAATCGTTGATGCTCAGGGTAATGACGTTCTGATCCCGGGTACCGATATGCCTGCGCAGTACTTCCTGCCGGGTAAAGCGATTGTACAGCTGGAAGATGGCGTACAGATCAGTTCTGGTGACACCCTGGCGCGTATTCCGCAGGAATCCGGCGGTACCAAGGATATCACCGGTGGTCTGCCGCGCGTTGCGGATCTATTCGAAGCGCGTCGTCCGAAAGAGCCGGCCATTCTGGCGGAAATCGCAGGTATCGTTTCCTTCGGTAAAGAAACCAAAGGCAAGCGTCGTCTGGTGATTACGCCGGTTGACGGTAGTGACCCGTATGAAGAGATGATTCCGAAATGGCGTCAGCTCAACGTGTTCGAAGGTGAACGTGTAGAACGTGGTGATGTGATTTCCGACGGTCCGGAAGCGCCGCACGACATTCTGCGTCTGCGTGGCGTACATGCTGTAACTCGTTACATCGTAAACGAAGTTCAGGACGTCTACCGTCTGCAGGGCGTTAAGATTAACGATAAGCACATCGAAGTTATCGTTCGTCAGATGCTGCGTAAAGCCACCATCGAAAGCGCCGGTAGTTCCGACTTCCTGGAAGGCGAACAGGTTGAATACTCCCGCGTCAAGATCGCTAACCGCGAGCTGGAAGCGAATGGCAAAGTGGGGGCTACCTTCTCCCGCGATCTGCTGGGTATTACCAAAGCGTCTCTGGCAACCGAATCGTTCATCTCTGCCGCATCGTTCCAGGAGACCACGCGTGTCCTGACCGAAGCAGCCGTTGCGGGTAAACGCGACGAACTGCGCGGCCTGAAAGAGAACGTTATCGTGGGTCGTCTGATCCCGGCAGGTACCGGTTACGCGTACCACCAGGATCGTATGCGCCGTCGCGCCGCGGGCGAGCAGCCAGCAACACCGCAGGTCACTGCGGAAGATGCATCTGCCAGCCTGGCAGAACTGCTGAACGCAGGTCTGGGCGGTTCTGACAACGAGTAATCGTTAAATGGTGGAGGGGTATTTATCTCTCCACCAGCTTCATGCTGGATACTGAATTTCGGGTCGCTTGCCTACAAGGAAAGAAAATGCCAGCGATTATTTCATTAATCTATTTAATGTTTAGTCTTTTGGTATTTACAAAAAGATAACCATTTCAAACGTTCTGTCCGCTTTTTTATTGTTTCTATCGTTATATATACTTCACCATAAATCATTACTGATATTTATTTATTGTCTTATTATTATTGTCGCTGCTGTTATTCTCATCGAGTCAAAAGCAGCGCGGATAAAAAAGCAGTATTTTATTTTTCAATGCCATGCTGGCTCTTAATACTCTCTATAATCATAAATTTTTTGAATACATGACCTGTCTTTTTATATCGCTTATTTCGTGCATTCAATGTAGAAATTCATTTTCACTGGTGATGTGAATTAGCTGCCCTGGTTTTGAATTATCTAGAGCCATTATACACGGCACACTTGCCTTATGTTTATTTGCGAACCACTTTGCTAAAATCCCGCCAACGCCATCAACCGACGTAATAAAAGTAGAGAATCCACAATACTTAAAATTGAAATTTTTTTTACCATTGGGTTTGGTTTTTTCTGTAACATTGAGTCCAAATGTGACTTTAAATTTATCCCATAAATCTAAGTTATTAAAGTCTATTGGCTCGCCATTATAAAATGCCTGCTGTTCATACATTAAATGATAAACCTGTTTTAATACCTGTATGCCAGTAGGGCCAATAGTATTCGCAAAGGAGGGTAAGCCATTTTGCTATAAATCCGCTCTTTTATAAAATATATACATGTACCTTTGAAAAGATTCATGTCCTCACCAGGAGCGTATGCGCCGTCGCGCCGCGGGCGAGCAGCCAGCAACACCGCTGGTCTGGGCGGTTCTGATAACGAGTAATCGTTGCTGACCATAATAAGAAGCCCGCATCGGCGGCATGCTGTTCACTTAAGCGGAGCGGCATGAGAGTTTACCGGATAGCGGGTTTTTGATGTCTTAATCGCCCTCGGCCTTGATGGTCGAGGGCGTTTTGTTATGAATACCTCCAGATTCCTTCAAAGGTACTCCAACCGTTTTGGGATGGTTCCCGGCGATACTGTATTCCTCTGGACTATCATTTCCATCGCGATAAACTGGAACGTGAACTTAACGCTCATTTCTGAGGGGAATTTTTATGCTTCTCCTCCGCCTTTGCCGCCTCCCGACGTATCAGGTTATAGGCCAGCAATATCCCCCCATACCTCCCGCAGATCTACTTTCCGCCTTCTCAGTACCAGCGTCTTATCCAGTAGGCCGCTTTTCAGGTTTCTGAACCCGACCTCGATTTTCCATCGTGAGTGATAAAGCGCTGCCACCTCATAAATGACGGCCCATGCATACCCGTATTCCGGCAGCGAAGGATTCTTTTTCTGCGCCTGTGACACCTTCAGTTTCAGAAGTCTGTCGCTGAATCGTAATTTTTCTTTGCTTCCGCACCCTATTCTTGCGGGTTGGCAGCAGCGATTAGGGCATTCTCTCAAAAAGAACAGATTAACTTCTTAGAGCAATGACCAATTTTTTATTTATATTAAACTATTCAAGTAGATAACTTCACTCAAGATACTTACTGATATGTAGTTTTCTCAGGTTATACCCCAAATAATTCGAGTTGCAGGAAGGCGGCAAGGGAGCGAATTCCCAGGAGCTTACTCCATCCAGTAAGTGACTGGGGTGAGTGAGCGCAGCCAATACACATGCAACTTGAAGTATGACGGGTATATATGTGAAGTGGGATAAGCCGTATATTTGCTCTCATGTTCTCCGGGAAAGAGACGAAACTAACGAAAACTATTTTTATGCTGCGGACTCGCGTGGTTATGTTAATTAGTTTTTTTTAAAAATAATAAATTCATTTTAGAGATATAATTATCTATTTCCTCTGGTAAGTAACTTAAAATTGTTCCCATTTCCCTTGCGACAACAAGCTCTGATTTTATTGTTTTCAATTCATTAGACTCATTACTCATATCACACATTAATTCTCTTTTTTTATTGTATAATTCAATAAATCGGTCTGCATATTGTTCACCCTGCGCACAATCTTTTCTGTATACTACTATTATATATAAAAAACTATTGTCCTCTTTGGGGAAAATTTTACATCCAATATTTGGTAGTTCAAGCAATGAATGCAACACCGGTGAATAAAGACTATCTACTGAAAACTGTCCCATTGGACGTTTCCCTGTAATAACAGTTAACCAACTTCCTTCAGAGGTGTTGGCTTCATCCCTGGAGATGGTTTTAAAATTAATGTGAGAGTCTGAATACATACGTTGCATATAATGAGTGAGTTCTGCTTTTTTATTAATGTATCCATTAACTTTAAATACAGACTGTTCTCTGGTTATACCTGAAATGTATTTCTGATCATAAATATTTGGTTTTTCCATGAAAAAATAAGGAGTTACATCAGGATAAGTTTTCATTATTATATCTATCGAATTAATCCGATCCGGAAACGAAATGTTTTGATTGTTAATGCTGGGTATTTTCATTTGCAATTCCATTTTTATTTAGATACTACAATGATATTGTATAATCTCTATTTAAACATCAGTCTGTCAAGCATTATATGCTAACCAAGGCGTATCCCTTAACAGTCGCCTTAAAAAAACTTGATGAAACTCAGTTTAAGCATAAATTAAAATTAGCACGTATCTGTTGTATCATGTTATCCCTATGATTTATCTACAGAGTTTACATAAAGTATCAACTTTAACAATAAAATATTTGTTTTATTGTTATTGGTGATTATTTTAGTGATTTATTGATTGTTTACGCGGGATATTTTAAATTATTAAATGAAGTATTTAATTCCATAAAGGTGTCTGTTTGCTCTTATTATAGGAATTATAAATATTATGCCATTTCTGGAATAAAAATAAATTTAATAAATTATTTATTTGATTGCTCACTAGTAGAATATTTATGTATCCATCGGTTAATGCTTAGTTTTAGCATCTTTTATCGGACAGCTATTGCAACGCTAAAAAACATGTGCTAATAATCATCATGTAAAATATGTAATGAAGTAAGTATGGAGCATTTAATTGTTATGATTCCACCATTAAATAGATATGTTCCCGCGCTTTCAGAAAATGAATTGGTTAAAACTGTTACCAACAGGGACATTCAGTTTACAAGTTTTAATGGAAAAGATTATCCCTTGTGCCTTTTAGATGAGAAAACCCCTCTTCTTTTCCAGTGGTTTGAACGGAATCCTGCTCGCTTTGGGAAAAATGATATACCTATAATTAACACAGAGAAAAACCCCTACCTTAACAATATTATTAAAGCAGCAACAATTGAAAAAGAACGTGTTGTAGGTATTTTTGTAGATGGTGATTTTTTTCCGGGACAAAAGGATGCTTTTTCAAAACTTGAGTATGACTATGAAAACATAAAAGTCATATATAGAAATGATATTGACTTTAGCATGTACGATAAAAAACTATCAGAAATTTATATGGAAAATATTTCTAAGCAAGAGTCCATGCCAGAAGAAAAAAGGGATTATCATTTACTGCAGCTATTGAAAAAAGAATTGAGTGATATTCAAGAGGGTAATGATTCATTAATTAAATCTTACTTACTAGATAAAGGCCATGCATGGTTTGATTTTTACAGGAATATGGCTATGTTAAAGGCTGGTCAGTTATTTTTGGAGGCGGATAAGGTTGGGTGTTATGATTTATCAGCAAATAGTGGGTGTATATATCTCGATGCTGATATGATTATCACGGAAAAACTGGGGGGTATATATATATTCCGGATGGAATTGCTGTTCATGTAGAAAGGATAGATGGCCGTGCTTCTATGGAAAACGGGATAATAGCTGTTGATCGCAATAACCACCCGGCTTTACTTGCTGGATTGGAAATAATGCATACTAAATTTGATGCTGATCCCTATTCTGATGGTGTATGTAATGGGATTAGAAAACATTTTAATTATTCTTTAAATGAAAATTATAATTCGTTTTGCGATTTTATTGAGTTCAAGCATGATAACATTATCATGAATACCAGTCAGTTTACTCAAAGTTCATGGGCGAGGCAGGTGCAGTAGTGGAAATGGCAATAATCATGCTATTAAATACATAAAATATTGGCATAAACTATCAAATTTCTGCGAAAAAATATTTGTTGCTCAGTTTTCTCTACTACAACGCAACTTTAAAATCGCAGCGCTGTTCAGAACGGGGATATACGGCATTCCTTGTGAAATATGGGAGTAAGAAGAGCTTAAATAATTTAATTGGTTATTAAATAACAATTCCCATTGATTGATAATAAATGGAGGAATATTATATGCTGGGAATGATTTCATTTTCACCTCGTAGCATTTATTTTCATATAACAACGGTCGAATATAATACTTCTCAAAGCAGCGACGCTCAGTTTGGATGAAACATATTTTGTTGACTGTAAAGAGATTTGATAATGTTCCGGGAGTGCTTATAGCGTCAAAGAATGGGCATTCCGAGGCTGTTCTTGCTTACGGAAGACTGCTTAAAAATTCATGTCTGACTGCGGATAAAACAGCAGAATTACTTGCAGCAAAAAATAATGATGGAGTATCTGCTTTACTTATAGCACTTCAGAACGGACATGATGAGGTCATCAGAGCTTACGGCTGAGGAAATCGCAGAACATTTATCTGAAGGACAGAAAGTCTATTTTCTTGATGTTGTTAATGAGTGTCAGAGATTACCTTGTAGTTATACACGACGCAGCTTATAAAGCGGGGCTTCGGGCAGTGAACCGTTGCATCACAGCAGAAGCATATTAAACAATTCAACTCTCATAACAGCCTTCGCTTTTATCGGAATCGCAAATGACTATTCATGACAATCTTAGACTACAGTCCAATGATTCCGATCTTCTGAGACAAACCGATTATCCAGGCCGAGAAAACACACAGACGACTTTATAATCGGATAATGCACCAATCCCAGATGTCCGAGGATGTAGTGCGTATAGGTAAAATGATATGCATTAGCCCAGACCTGATCTGACAGTTACCGGTTATTTATACAGATATCGGTCAGATTACATCTGGCTTAAATTTTTCTCAGCCCAGATGCGTTTTCCATCAAGTAACGTTTCCATCGGCGTCCGGTCGCAACTCATTTTTCCCTGATGGGTTCGCCCCTGATTCCCGTTGTTCTGGGGCATCATTTTATGGACAAAAACGACCAGCAGACACGGTTGAAGAGAGGCCGCCAGCGAAATTACAGTCAGGAACGCTGCCCGAAAACTTCAAGTTCACCGCTATTTCGATAATCCAGTGGCCAGCCCTCGGTCGTCAGTTACTGATGAAGGGAGAAGGCTGGGCAAAAATGAGGAAGGGATAATTTGCCCTGGTCAGCTTCCGTTGCTGACGATGACAAAATAAAAAAACGGGAGGTCGATAACAATCTCCCGTTTTTCACATTACGTACTCGCTCGTGAAATACTAATGCGTTTACATACGGGTTCACCGCGTTTGCGAAGTGCGCCCCAGCCAACTGTCCCAGTCTTTCCACACGGGCTGTAACCCTTGCGCCGTTAGCGCGTCGGCAACAGCCTCAGGTCGGCGATTGTCATGCGGCGCAAATTGCTCCAGTTCCGGATGATCGTCAGCATACCCACCGGGCTGCGTTTTCGAGAAGGCGCTGACGTTGTTGATCGCCAGCGGGATCACGTTATCGCGAAACCACGGCGATTCGCGGGTGGAGAGTGATAATTCAATTTCCGGCGCCAGTAACCGGAAGGCGCAAATCGTTTGCACCAGTTGCTTTTCATCCATCACAGATGCGGGTTCCACACCGCCGGTACACGGGCGAAGACGCGGGAAGGAAATAGAGTAGCGACTCTGCCAGTAGTGTTTCTGCATCCACAACATATGTTCAGCTACCATGTAGCAATCCACCCGCCAGTTGTCCGATAGACCAATTAGCGCACCAAGACCAATTTTGTCGATACCTGCCCGGCCCAACCGATCCGGCGTTTCCAGCCGCCAGAAAAAATCCTGTTTTTTTCCCTTCAGGTGATGCTGTGCATAGATTGCCTCATGATAAGTCTCCTGATAAACCATCACGCCATCGATTCCCAGCGTTTTTAGCTCCGCGTAATTTTCTTGCGATAAGGGCTGAATTTCCATTTGTAATGATGAAAACTGGCGGCGAATCGCCGGTAAATGACGGCGAAAATAGTCCATTCCTACTTTGGTCTGATGCTCTCCGGTCACCAGTAGAAGGTGTTCAAAGCCCAGCTTATGAATGGCCTCGCACTCCCTTTGAATATCTACCCCATCCAGCGTCTTACGCTTAATGCGGTTGCTCATCGAAAAACCGCAGTAGGTACAGTCATTGGCGCACAGGTTCGAGAGATAGAGAGGAACATAAAAGCTGACGGTATTACCGAAACGCTGGCGGGTAAGCTTTTGCGCGCGCTGCGCCAGCGGTTCCAGGTAATCGACGGCGGCGGGGGAGAGTAACGCCATCATATCCTCACGGTTGAGGCGTGAAGCATTCAGCGCACGCTCCACATCGGCGGCGGTTTTGCTGTTGATGCGTAGCCGGATATCGTCCCATCCCAGTTGTCGCCAGCGGTCGGTGAACGTTTTCATGCAGATACCTCCAGGAATCCGGTGAGCGGGCTGGTGGCGCTGGCATAGACACTGCGGTTACCCGGTACAGCCTGGCGAGCCAATACGCCTGCTTCTACCGCCAGGCGGAAAGCATTGGCCATCATTACCGGGTCATTCGCCACGGCAATCGCCGTGTTGACCAGCACCGCATCTGCGCCCATCTCCAACGCCTGTGCGGCATGGCTGGGCACGCCGATTCCGGCATCCACCACTACCGGGACGGTGGCCTGCTGAATAATAATCTCCAGCATCGCACGGGTTTCCAGTCCCTGATTGGAGCCAATTGGCGCGCCGAGCGGCATCACCGCCGCGCAGCCAACGTCTTCCAGCCGTTTACACAACACCGGGTCCGCGCCACAGTAAGGAAGCACCACGAACCCCTGTTTTACCAGTTCCCCGGCGGCTTTTAGGGTTTCAATCGGGTCTGGCAGCAGCCAGCGGGCATCGGGATGAATTTCCAGCTTCAGCCAGCTCGTCCCCAGCGCTTCGCGCGCCAGTTGGGCGGCGAAGATCGCCTCTTCGGCGGTTTTCGCCCCTGAAGTATTGGGCAACAGCGTCACACCAGCCTCAAGAAGCGGCGACAGGATTGCATCATTGGGCTTACGTAAATCGACGCGCTTCATCGCCAACGTCACCAGTTGGCTGCCGGAGGCGCGGATGGCGTCGACCATTAACTGTGCAGAAGCAAACTTCCCGGTGCCGGTGAAAAGATGCGAATCAAACGTTTTGTCGGCAATACGTAACATCTCAACCTCCTGCTATAACGTGAAAAAGCAGGATCTGATCGCCTTCCTGCACGATATGTTGCCGCCACTGCTCGCGCGGCAGAATCTGTTGATTCAGCGCCAGCGCGGTACCCGGTTTAAGCTGATTGAGTTGCGTGAGTAGCTCACTAATGGTTTGTCCCTCAGCACACTGCATCGGTTCATCATTAAACTGAATCTGCATGTTGCCCTCCGCAGACCGGGCAGTCGCTGGCGCGATGCAGCGCCAGGTTACGCCACTGGCTGGTTTTACCGTCAAACAGGCGTAGCTCGTCGCTCGGCGTTTCCATACCGCTCAGCAATTTAATCGCTTCCAGCGCCTGCAAGGTGCCCATCACGCCAACCACCGGGCCGACGATACCGGCGGTGCGGCAGTTACGCTCTGGCTCACCGTCATCCGGCCACAGGCAGCGGTAGCAACCCTGCGCCCACGGCGGTGTGAGTACCATCAACTGGCCGCCAAAACCGACTGCGCTGGCGGTAATTAATGGCGTGTTCAGCGCCACGCAGGCAGCGTTGATCTCCTGACGGGTCGCCACGTTGTCGGTACAGTCGAGCACGATATCGGCACGCGCTACCGCATTCTTAAGCGCATCGCCGGCCAGACGCTGTTTTAGTACGATTAGCTTGCTGTCGGGATTGAGCCGCGCTAGCCGTAGCTTCGCCGCCTGCGCCTTCGGGCGGGCGATATCGTCGGTAGTGAACAGAATTTGCCGCTGGAGATTGCTCAGGTGAACGTCGTCATCGTCCGCCAGCGTCAGCGTGCCAACGCCAGCGCCCGCCAGATAGAGCGCCGCAGGCGAACCCAATCCGCCTAAGCCGACAATCAATACATGACTATCGAGCAGCTTTTGCTGGCCTTCAATAGCGATATCGCTGAGCAGGATCTGGCGGCTATAGCGCATAAAATCACGGTCATTCATCGCCGACTCCTGCAATTGCAAGCAGTTGCGCCGTAGCGGCGCGCCAGTCGGCAGCCTGGGTGATAGCGCTGACCACCGCAATACTGCCGACGCCGGTCGCTAACACCGCGGGGGCGCGTTTCAGACTGATGCCGCCAATCGCCACGGTCGGGTAATCCGCCAGACGTTCAATATGCCGCGCCAACTGTTCCAGTCCCTGCGGGGCGGAAGGCATCTGCTTAGTTTGTGTCGGGAAGACGTGACCGAGTGCGATGTAGGAAGGGCGAGCGGCGAGCGCTATGTCGATCTCCATGTCATCGTGAGTCGAGACGCCCAGGCGTAAACCGGCGGTCCGAATGGCGTTCAGGTCGGTGGTCTTCAGGTCTTCCTGACCCAGATGCACGCCGTAGGCCTGATGCTTGATTGCCAGCCGCCAGTAGTCGTTGATAAACAAGCGGGCATCGTAACGACGCCCAAGCGTAATAGCCGCGACCACATCTGCTTCCACCTCGGCATCGCGTTTGTCTTTAATGCGTAGCTGGATAGTGCGTACTCCCGCCGCCAGCAGGCACTCAATCCACGCCACGCTATCGACCACCGGATAGAGCCCCAGCCGTAAAGGGACAGGGGGAAAATCAGGCTGATACATCACGCTTCCTCCCGCTTCAGATAGATTTCGCCACCTTTGGCACGGAAGCTTTCCGACATATTGGCCATTCCCACTTCGATGGTTTGCGCTGCGGCATAGTCGCGCACTTCCTGGCTAATTTTCATCGAGCAGAATTTCGGCCCGCACATCGAGCAGAAGTGCGCCACTTTGCCAGATTCGTGCGGTAGGGTTTCGTCGTGCCAGGCGCGGGCGGTGAACGGATCGAGCGCCAGGTTAAACTGATCTTCCCAACGGAATTCAAAACGCGCTTTCGACATGGCGTTATCGCGGATCTGCGCGCCTGGGTGGCCTTTGGCGAGGTCGGCGGCGTGGGCGGCAATCTTATAGGTGATTAGCCCTTGTTTAACGTCTTCTTTGTTCGGCAGGCCGAGGTGCTCTTTCGGCGTGACGTAGCACAGCATCGCACAGCCGAACCAGCCAATCATCGCCGCGCCAATGCCGGAGGTGAAGTGGTCATAGCCTGGCGCAATATCGGTAGTCAGCGGCCCTAAGGTATAAAACGGCGCTTCATGGCAGTGCTCCAGCTCCTCGGTCATATTGCGGCGGATCATCTGCATCGGCACATGACCTGGACCTTCAATCATCACTTGCACATCGTATTCCCAGGCGATTTTGGTCAGCTCGCCCAGAGTATGCAGTTCGGCAAACTGCGCGTCGTCATTGGCGTCCTGAATGGAGCCCGGGCGCAGCCCGTCGCCCAGCGAGAGTGAAACGTCGTAGGCGGCGCAGATTTCGCAAATCTCGCGGAAATGTTCGAACAGGAAGTTCTCTTTGTGATGGGAAAGGCACCACTTCGCCATAATTGAACCGCCGCGCGAGACAATACCGGTCAGGCGTTTGGCGGTCATCGGCACGTAGCGCAGCAGTACGCCGGCGTGAATAGTGAAATAGTCTACCCCTTGTTCCGCCTGTTCCAGCAGGGTATCGCGGAAGGCTTCCCAGGTAAGATCCTCGGCGATCCCGTTGACCTTTTCCAGCGCCTGGTAGATCGGCACCGTGCCGATTGGCACCGGGCTATTACGCAGGATCCACTCACGGGTTTCGTGAATATAGCGGCCGGTAGAGAGATCCATTACCGTATCCGCGCCCCAGCGCGTTGACCACACCAGTTTTTCGACCTCTTCTTCGATGGAGGACGTCACTGCTGAGTTGCCGATGTTGGCGTTGACCTTCACGAGGAAATTGCGGCCAATAATCATCGGCTCCGATTCCGGATGGTTGATGTTAGCGGGGATGATGGCGCGTCCGGCGGCGACTTCATCGCGCACAAACTCCGGGGTGATGTTTTCCGGCAGGCGCGCGCCGAAGCTTTCTCCGGGATGCTGGTGGCGCAGCACTTCACTGCGGATACGCTCCCGGCCCATGTTTTCACGGATGGCGATAAACGCCATTTCCGGCGTCACGATCCCTTTGCGGGCATAATGAAGCTGCGTCACACAGTGCCCGGCTTTGGCGCGTTTTGGTGTTAACAGACCGGTAAAGCGCAATGCGTTAAGCCCTTCATCCGTCAGGCGTTCGCGGGTATAGGCGGAACTGCGGTCAGAAAGCGTTTCTACATCCGCCCGCGCTTCAATCCACGGCTGGCGCAGCTTTGCCAGACCCTGCTGGATGTTGATGGCGATATTCGGATCGCCGTACGGACCAGAGGTGTCATACACCGGAATTGCTTCGTTTTCTTCATACTGCGGGTGGTCTTTCGTTCCGCTAATCAATGTCGGGCTAAGCTGAATTTCGCGCATCGGTACGCGGATATCATGCTGCGAACCGGTCACGTAGATGCGTTTCGAGTTGGGAAACGCGGTGCCTTCCAGCGTATCGATAAAATGCTGGGCTTGAGCGCGCTGCTCGCGGCGGGTTAATTTTGTTGTAGACATAGCTCATTCCAAAAAATTAAGGACGTGGCTTGTCAGACGACGGATGGAGTAATGGATGTGCGCCGCCCGTAAAGGCAGCTGCATAAAGCAGAATTACTCTTGTTCCCTTCGCAGGTATTAACCTGATCAGGTTCCGCGGATCCCGAATTAACGGTCTCAGCCAAAAATGGCACTCCGACAAGATGGCATTCCCTCATAAGAGGGGGAAGTTTGTAACGTACCCGTTAACGGCGTAAAACTCAAGCGGGACGTTTGACTCTGGCGCCGTCGTGCATCGCGTCAAAGACCAGCATAATCAGCTTGTCTTCCAGCACAAAGCGGGCTTCCAGCGCCTCGCCGATATCTGACAGAGCTTGTTGAAATTCGAGACAATTATCGTGATCGATGGCGGTTTCCAGGCTGGAATCATAATAATCCATAATGCGCTGCGTATTATCTTCCAGCAGCGGCCAGATTTTTGCCGCATGTAAAAGCTGACCGTTCCCTTCCAATTTATGGAGAATACGTTCATAAATACTGAAGTGCCCAGCGGAAAGGTAATCGACCAGGCTCTGACAAAAATCATCCAGCGCTTTTTCATTCAGTCGCATGTACGATTCTTTGCCAGGCTTAATGCCAACCAGATTGTAGTAAGCCACGAGCAGGTGCTTACGTACATGTAGCCAGCGATCGACCAGTTTGTTGCTTCCGCCAACGCGCTCCGTCAGGTTTTCCAGTTGGTTTAGCATGATTGTCTCCGCAAGTTAGATAAAGGCTGTTTGCCAAAAATGTAAAAATAATGTTAACAACATGCCAGTGAAGCAAAGGTAGTGCAAGAGCTATGGATCGTATAATTGAAAAATTAGAGAGTGGCTGGTGGATAGTCAGCCATGAACAAAAATTATGGTTGCCGTATGGGGAATTACCACACGGGCCGGCGGCAAATTTCGATCTTGTGGGGCAGCGCGCACTCCGGATAGGCGAATGGCAAGGCGATCCCGTCTGGCTGGTATTGCAGCATCGGCGTCATGATATGGGATCGGTACGCCAGGTTATCGATCAGGATGCAGGGCTGTTCCAACTGGCGGGGCGCGGCGTACAACTGGCGGAATTTTATCGCTCGCATAAATTTTGCGGTTATTGCGGGCACCCCATGCATCCGAGCAAAACCGAATGGGCAATGCTGTGCAGCCATTGCCGCGAACGTTACTATCCGCAAATCGCCCCCTGCATTATTGTCGCCATTCGCCGTGAGGATTCTCTTCTGCTTGCCCGGCATGTTCGCCACCGTAACGGCGTGCATACGGTACTGGCCGGGTTTGTCGAAGTAGGCGAAACCTTAGAGCAGGCGGTAGCGCGCGAGGTGATGGAGGAGAGCGGGATTAAAGTTAAAAATCTGCGCTATGTGACTTCCCAGCCGTGGCCGTTCCCGCAGTCGCTGATGACCGCTTTCATGGCGGAGTATGATAGCGGCGATATTGTTATTGACCCTAAAGAGTTGCTGGAAGCGAACTGGTATCGTTATGACGATCTTCCGCTACTGCCGCCGCCGGGCACCGTCGCGCGCCGTTTGGTCGAAGATACGGTGGCAATGTGTCGGGCTGAATACGACTGACATGTTACACTGGGCGCATCAACGCTAAAGGAATGTAAAAATGACCGAACTCAAAAACGATCGTTATCTGCGTGCGCTGCTGCGCCAGTCCGTTGATGTTACGCCAGTGTGGATGATGCGCCAGGCCGGCCGTTATCTGCCGGAGTACAAAGCCACTCGCGCGCAGGCTGGCGATTTTATGTCACTGTGCAAAAATGCCGAACTGGCCTGCGAGGTCACTTTACAGCCGCTGCGCCGTTATCCGCTTGATGCAGCGATCCTTTTCTCGGATATCCTGACAGTTCCGGACGCGATGGGACTGGGGCTCTATTTTGAAGCCGGGGAAGGCCCGCGCTTTACGGCTCCTGTTACCTGCAAAGCCGATGTCGATAAGCTGCCCATTCCCGATCCGGAAGATGAACTGGGTTATGTGATGAATGCGGTGCGTACGATTCGCCGCGAACTAAAAGGCGAGGTTCCGCTGATTGGCTTTTCCGGCAGTCCGTGGACGCTGGCAACTTACATGGTGGAAGGCGGCAGCAGCAAAGCCTTCACGGTGATTAAAAAGATGATGTACGCTGACCCGCAGGCGTTGCATCTGCTGCTGGATAAGTTGGCGAAAAGCGTCACGCTGTACCTCAACGCGCAAATCAAAGCGGGCGCGCAGTCGGTGATGATTTTCGACACCTGGGGCGGCGTGCTAACCGGCCGCGATTACCAGCACTTCTCCCTGTACTACATGCATAAAATCGTGGATGGCCTGCTGCGTGAAAACGACGGGCGTCGGGTACCGGTGACTCTGTTCACCAAAGGCGGCGGTCAGTGGCTGGAGGCGATGGCGGAAACCGGCTGCGACGCGCTGGGTCTTGACTGGACGACCGATATTGCCGATGCGCGTCGCCGTGTGGGTCATAAGGTCGCTCTGCAAGGCAATATGGACCCCTCAATGCTTTATGCGCCGCCAGCCCGTATCGAAGACGAAGTCGCGACTATACTTTCTGGTTTCGGTCAGGGAGAAGGGCACGTCTTTAACCTCGGACATGGCATTCATCAGGATGTGCCGCCAGAACATGCTGGCGTATTTGTGGAGGCGGTGCACCGACTTTCTGCGCAGTATCACAACTAAGGAGTTAGTATGGATCTCGCGTCGCTACGCGCTCAACAGATAGAACTTGCTTCATCGGTTTGCCGCGAAGATCGGTTGGACAAAGATCCGCCGGCGTTTATCGGCGGGGCGGACGTCGGTTTTGAGCAGGGCGGCGAGGTGACGCGTGCGGCGATGGTATTGCTGAAATATCCGTCGCTTGAGCTGGTCGAGTACAAGGTGGCGCGTATCGCTACCACTATGCCGTATATTCCCGGCTTTCTCTCTTTTCGTGAATATCCTGCGCTGCTGGCGGCGTGGGAGCAGCTCTCGCAAAAACCCGATCTGCTGTTTGTGGATGGTCACGGTATTTCGCATCCGCGTCGGCTTGGCGTCGCCAGCCATTTTGGACTGTTGGTGGACGTGCCGACGATCGGCGTGGCGAAAAAACGGCTATGCGGTAAATTTGAACCGCTTTCCGCCGAACCTGGCGCGCTTAGCGCCTTAATGGATAAAGGCGAGCAGCTGGCATGGGTATGGCGCAGCAAGGCGCGCTGTAATCCGCTGTTTATCGCGACAGGGCACCGGGTCAGTACTGACAGCGCGCTAGCGTGGGTCCAACGCTGTATGAAAGGGTATCGCCTGCCAGAGCCGACGCGCTGGGCGGATGCCGTCGCTTCCGGGCGTCCGGCGTTTGTTCGTTGGCAAGAAATTCAGCGCTGATTCAGGTAAACTGCCGCTAATTTCCGATTCGAGATTCCATCATGTTACAAAACCCGATTCATTTGCGTCTGGAACGGCTGGAAAGCTGGCAGCACGTTACCTTTATGGCCTGCCTGTGCGAGCGCATGTACCCGAACTACGCCATGTTTTGCAAGCAGACGGAATTCGGCGACGGGCAAATTTACCGTCGCATTCTGGATCTGATCTGGGAAACCCTGACGGTGAAAGATGCGAAGGTCAATTTCGACAGCCAACTGGAGAAATTTGAAGAGGCCATTCCCGCTGCCGACGACTACGATTTGTATGGCGTTTATCCGGCGATCGATGCCTGCGTTGCATTAAGCGAATTAATACATTCTCGTCTCAGTGGCGAAACGCTGGAACATGCTATTGAGGTGAGTAAGACTTCCATCACTACGGTAGCGATGTTGGAAATGACTCAGACTGGTCGGGAAATGACCGATGAGGAGCTCAAAAAGAACCCTGCTGTTGAACAGGAATGGGATATTCAGTGGGAAATATTCCGACTTTTAGCCGACTGCGAAGAACGCGATATTGAACTGATAAAAGGGCTCAGGGCAGACCTGCGCGAGGCTGGCGAGAGCAATATCGGTATAAATTTTCAGCAATGACACCAGAAAACGTGATTTAACGCCTGATTTGTCGTGCCATAAGGCTTCCCTTCTGCCCCCCGTCTGGTCTACATTTGGGAGGCGAAAAAAAGTGGCTATCGGTGCGTGTATGCAGGAGAGTGCTTTTCTGGCATTTCCGTCGCACTCGATGCTTAGCAAGCGATAAACACATTGTAAGGATAACTTATGAACAAGACTCAACTGATTGATGTAATTGCAGACAAAGCAGAACTGTCCAAAACCCAGGCTAAAGCTGCTCTGGAATCCACTCTGGCTGCTATTACTGAGTCTCTGAAAGAAGGCGATGCTGTACAACTGGTTGGTTTCGGTACCTTCAAAGTAAACCACCGTGCTGAGCGCACTGGCCGCAACCCGCAGACCGGTAAAGAAATCAAAATCGCCGCCGCTAACGTACCGGCATTTGTTTCTGGTAAGGCACTGAAAGACGCAGTTAAGTAAGACGCGTAGCTGTGAACAGTTTTATCGAAGGGGCTCGTCAGCCCCTTTTGTCTGTCTGGCGTCGCGCGCTTCTTTTTTCGGGCGCGCTGTTGCTGACAGCCTGCAGTCATGACGCTTCACCGCCTCCGTTTACTGCCAGCGGCTTTGCAGGCGATCAGGGTGCTGTGCGTATCTGGCGTAAAGATACGAATAATGAAGTCCACCTGCTTTCTGTTTTCAGCCCGTGGCATAGCGGCAGCACGACGACCAGCGAATATCGTTGGCAGGGTGATACGCTTTCGCTTATTGAACTCAATATTTACAGCAAACCGGCAGAACATATTCGCGCGCGTTTCGACGCCCGTGGCGAACTCAGTTTTATGCAGCGTGAAGTCGGGGGGCAGAAGCAGCAGCTTTCCAGCGATCAAATTGCCTTGTATCGCTATCGCGCCAAACAAATCCGTCAGACCAGCGACGCATTGCGCCTGGGGCGGGTCATTCTACGGCAGGGACGTTGGCACGCCGACCATACGGTAACAACCTGCGAAGGTGAAACTCTGAAGCCGGATCTGGATTCCTGGGCAATAAGTCACATTGAGCGCCGCCAGAACCACTCATCGGTAGAGGTGAGCGTGGCATGGCTGGAGGCGCCGGAAGGCTCGCAACTTTTGCTGGTGGCGAATTCAGACTTCTGTCGCTGGCAACCGCAAGCGAAAACCTTTTGATGGAATGCCGGATGGCGACGCGAATGTGTCTTATCCGGCCCTGTATCGCGGTTTGTAGGCGAAGCTGTCGTTCGGCAAAAGTGACTTACCAGTGTCCCATTCCCATGTGGCCGCCGCCGCGATGATAACCGCTGCCATAGCCGCCGCAACCGCCATAGCCCGTTCCTGCGCCGCGTGGTATGCCTGCCTGCGCCATCGCGACATCCCGTTTCACGCGTTGCTCATCTAACTTCTGGCCTAATGACTCCATCTCTTTGGCAACCGCATTAATTTTCGCGGCATCTGGCGAACTGGCGGTCAGCAGCGCGTTGTACTCATAACGTTTAGATATCAGTTGCTGGCGTAGTGTGCTGGTCTGTGTATAGTAATCATCATAAATCTTCTGCGCCGACGCCTGCTGTTCCGTCGTTAACGGGCCGCCTCCCTGTTGCCACATACCGTCATTGTTGCCCCAGTGATGCCCGGCGAAGGCGGCGCCGGAACTCAGGGCCAAAAGAGAGAGGGCGATTAGCGCGATAGCTGATTTATTGTTCCGTTTCATTTTGCGTTCTCCGGTTGCTCATCTTATCCTCTTTATGCATCTTCCGTGCCAGGTAGCTATTCCTTATCTGACGGCGTCTGAATTCGCTTCAGGCGGCAAAAAGCGGGTAAAAATGACTCGCATGATCTGCGTGGCGAGTCATTTTTACCCGCTTATCCGGAAGGGTGTGCAACAACGCGCGGTTATGCGGAGCGAAGAATGGCATGATCTCTGCTTAAAGTAAGGAAAATAAAAACGAGCTGGGGAAGGCCTGTGAGTTTTATGCGATTACATAAAGATGCCGCCGCAACGTGGTTGAGTCGGTTGCTACCTGCGGCGATTTTCATTCTGGTGGGGCTATTTTCCATTATGGTCATTCGCGACTATGGCCGTGAGAGCGCTGCCGCCAGGCAGACGCTGCTGGAAAAGGGAAATGTACTCATTCGCGCTCTGGAGTCCGGCACGCGAGTAGGTATGGGAATGCGGATGCATCACGCTCAGCAGCAAACATTGCTGGAAGAGATGGCGGGCCAGCCCGGCGTGCTGTGGTTCGCCGTCACGGATGCGCAGGGGGTAATCCTTACTCATAGCAACCCTGGCATGGTGGGCAAATCGCTCTATTCCGCATCTGAAATGCATCAGCTAAACCCCAGGCCGCAGGAGCGTTGGCGGCGTGTCGACGTTGCTGATAACGGCGAGACGGTGCCTGCGCTGGAAATTTACCGCCAGTTCCAGCCGCTTTTCGGTATGAGAGGCCACAGCATGGAGGGGCACGGAATGGCGCGTTGCGCCAGCGACGATGAACCTGCGAAACAAACTATTTTTATTGCCTTTGACGCCAGCGAGCTGGCCGCGACCCAGGCAAGAGAGCGGCGCAATACGCTGATTGTGTTGTCTGCTTTAGTGGCGGTACTGTTGGCAACGTTACTGGCGTTTTTTTGGCATCAGCGTTATCAGCGTTCGCACAGAGAATTGCTTGATGCGATGAAGCGTAAAGAAAAACTGGTCGCGATGGGGCATCTGGCGGCGGGCGTCGCGCATGAAATTCGTAATCCCCTCTCGTCCATCAAAGGACTGGCAAAATACTTTGCCGAGCGCACGCCTGCAGGCGGAGAGTCGCATGAACTGGCGCAGGTGATGGCCAAAGAGGCCGACCGTTTGAACCGGGTGGTAAGCGAGTTGCTCGAACTGGTAAAGCCTGCGCATCTGTCGCTCCAGACGGTTAACCTCAATGATATTATTACCCACTCCCTGAATCTGGTCAGTCAGGATGCCCACAGCAGAGAGATTAAGTTGAGATTCACGGCTAATGAGGCGCTTACGCGCATCCAGGCTGACCCGGACAGGCTGACTCAGGTGCTGTTGAATTTATACCTGAACGCCATTCATGCGATTGGCCGTCAGGGAACGATTACCGTAGAGGCGAAAGAAAGTGGGACCGACCGCGTTATCATCACTGTTACTGATAACGGGAAAGGGATCTCCCCGGATCAACTGGAGGCGATTTTTACGCCTTACTTTACGACGAAAGCTGACGGAACAGGCCTGGGGCTGGCGGTGGTGCAAAATATCATCGAACAACATGGCGGCGCGATTACGGTGAAGAGTATTGAGGGTAAAGGCACGGTCTTTACTATCTGGTTGCCAGTGACTGCGAGACAACAGGATTAACAAGGGTGATACGCGGAAAAATCGATATTTTGGTTGTGGATGATGATGTAAGTCACTGCACGATTTTACAGGCGTTGCTGCGGGGCTGGGGCTATAGCGTCACTCTGGTCTACAGTGGACATGATGCGTTGGCCCAGGTGCGCGGGAAGGTCTTTGATCTGGTGCTGTGCGATGTCCGTATGGCGGAGATGGACGGTATCGCCACGCTGAAAGAGATCAAACTCCTTAACCCGGCCATTCCGATTTTAATCATGACGGCGTTCTCCAGCGTGGAAACCGCGGTAGAGGCGTTGAAAGCCGGAGCACTTGACTACTTAATTAAACCGCTGGATTTTGACCATCTGCAGGAGACGCTGGAAAACGCGCTGGCGCATACGCGGGATGGCGACGCCGAGTCGCCTTCTGTGCCTGCCGCGCAGTTTGGCATGGTTGGGGAAAGTCCGGCGATGCAGCATTTACTGAATGAAATCGCGATGGTCGCGCCATCAGATGCCACGGTATTGATTCACGGTGACTCCGGTACCGGCAAGGAACTGGTAGCGCGGGCGCTACATGCCTGCAGCGCCCGGAGCGATAAGCCTCTGGTAACGCTCAATTGCGCCGCGCTTAATGAATCTCTGCTGGAGTCTGAACTGTTCGGCCACGAAAAAGGCGCGTTTACCGGCGCGGATAAACGTCGGGAGGGACGCTTTGTCGAAGCTGACGGCGGGACATTGTTTCTTGATGAGATTGGCGATATCTCCCCGTTAATGCAGGTACGTTTACTGCGCGCGATTCAGGAGCGCGAAGTGCAACGCGTGGGAAGCAACCAGACGATCTCTGTGGATGTTCGGTTGATTGCAGCCACCCATCGTGACCTGGTGGAAGAGGTGAGCGCCGGGCGCTTTCGCCAGGATCTCTATTACCGCCTGAATGTGGTGGCGATTGAAATGCCTTCTTTGCGCCAGCGCCAGGAAGACATTCCGTTGCTGGCTGACCATTTTCTGCGGCGTTTTGCCGGACGTAACCGTAAAGCGGTAAAAGGTTTCACGCCACAGGCGATGGATCTATTAATCCACTACGACTGGCCGGGTAATATACGCGAACTGGAAAACGCTATCGAACGGGCGGTCGTGTTGCTGACGGGAGAATACATTTCTGAGCGCGAGCTTCCTCTTACTATTACAGCGACGCCGATAAAAACGGAAAACAGCGCCGGGATTCAACCGCTGGTCGATGTAGAAAAAGAGGTCATTCTGGCGGCGCTGGAAAAAACGGGCGGCAATAAAACGGAAGCCGCCCGCCAGTTAGGGATTACGCGTAAGACGCTGCTGGCGAAATTATCGCGTTAGCTCTGCTTACGTTCGATGGCGCGCCAGCCGATATCATTACGGCAGAAGCAATCATCCCAGTGGATATCGGTCATTAAGGCGTAAGCGCGCTGCTGTGCTTCGGCAACGGTATCACCCAGCGCGGTAGCGCACAGGACGCGGCCGCCGCTGGTCAGTACGCGATCATCATTAGACAGTGTTGTGCCCGCGTGGAATACTTTACCATCCGCGACCTCTTCCAGCGGCAGACCGTGGATTTCATCGCCGGTGCGATAGGCGCCAGGATAACCGCCGGCCGCCATCACTACGCCTAGCGAGGCGCGGCCGTCCCACTCGGAGGTTTTCTCATCCAGCCTGCCGTCGCAGGCGGCGAGGCACAGATCCACCAGATCCGATTTCAGGCGTAACATGATCGGTTGCGTTTCCGGATCGCCAAAGCGGCAGTTGAACTCGATAACCTTCGGGTTGCCCTGCTTGTCGATCATCAGGCCCGCGTACAGGAAGCCAGTGTAGGTGTTCCCTTCCGCCGCCATGCCTTTCACGGTGGGCCAGATGATCCGTTCCATGGTGCGCTGGTGGACTTCATCAGTGACTACGGGAGCTGGGGAGTAAGCGCCCATACCGCCAGTGTTCGGGCCGGTATCGCCGTTGCCCACGCGTTTGTGGTCCTGGCTGGTGGCCATCGGCAGCACATGCTCGCCGTCAACCATCACGATAAAGCTCGCTTCTTCTCCGTCGAGGAACTCTTCGATGACGATGCGATGGCCGGCATCGCCAAAGGCGTTACCTGCCAGCATGTCATGAACGGCGGCTTCAGCTTCCTCTAGCGTCATCGCCACGATAACGCCTTTACCGGCAGCCAGGCCATCGGCCTTGATAACGATCGGCGCGCCTTTCTCGCGTAGGTAGGCCAGCGCAGGCTCAACTTCGGTAAAGTTCTGGTACTCCGCCGTCGGGATGTTATGACGGGCGAGAAAATCTTTGGTGAACGCTTTTGAACCTTCCAGTTGCGCCGCGCCTTCGGCCGGGCCGAAGATTTTCAGGCCCGCAGCACGAAAAGCGTCAACCACACCGATTACCAGCGGTGCTTCCGGGCCGACGATAGTCAGGTCAATCTTCTCGTTTTGGGCAAAACTTAGCAGTGCCGGGATATCGGTCACGCTGATAGCGACGTTTTGCAGCGTGGGTTCCAGCGCAGTACCGGCGTTACCCGGAGCGACGAACACGGTTTTTACTTTTGGCGACTGTGCCGCTTTCCACGCCAGCGCGTGCTCGCGCCCGCCGTTGCCAATCACTAATACTTTCATGTTTCGCTCCATTAATGGCGGAAGTGGCGCATGTCGGTGAAGATCATCGCAATACCGTGTTCATCGGCAGCGGCAATGACTTCATCATCACGGATAGAGCCGCCAGGCTGGATCACGCAGCTTACGCCCACGGCAGCGGCAGCATCAATACCGTCACGGAACGGGAAGAAGGCATCAGACGCCATTGCCGAACCTTGCACTTCCAGCCCTTCGTCAGCGGCTTTAATCCCAGCGATTTTCGCGGAGTAGACCCGGCTCATCTGGCCTGCGCCGATGCCGATAGTCATGTTCTCTTTGGCGTAGACAATGGCGTTGGATTTGACGAACTTCGCCACCTTCCAGCAGAACAGCGCGTCACGCAGCTCTTGTTCGGTCGGCTGGCGTTTAGACACTACGCGCAGTTCGCGTTCGCTCACCATACCCAGATCACGATCCTGAACCAGCAGACCGCCATTAACGCGTTTGAAGTCGAGGCCCGGAACACGCTGTGCCCACTGACCGCAGGTCAGTACGCGAACGTTCTGCTTGGCGGCGGTGATTTTCAGCGCTTCTTCAGTAGCGGACGGGGCGATAATGACTTCAACAAACTGGCGAGAGATGATCGCCTGCGCGGTTTCAGCATCCAGTTCGCGATTGAAGGCGATGATGCCGCCGAATGCGGAAGTCGGATCGGTTTTGTAGGCGCGATCGTAGGCATCCAGAATAGAGGCGCTTACCGCTACGCCGCATGGATTTGCGTGTTTAACAATGACACAGGCTGGCTCGCTAAACTCTTTTACGCACTCCAGCGCCGCATCGGTATCGGCGATGTTGTTGTAGGAAAGCGCTTTGCCCTGTACCTGCTGCGCGGTGGCAACGGACGCTTCTTTAACATTTTCTTCTATATAGAAGGCTGCCTGCTGGTGGCTGTTCTCGCCGTAGCGCATATCCTGCTTCTTAATGAAGTTCAGATTTAGGGTGCGCGGGAAGCGACCAGCGGCTTCTTTGCTTTCACCGTGATAGGCCGGAACCATGCTGCCGAAGTAGTTGGCGATCATACTGTCGTAGGCGGCGGTGTGTTCGAAGGCTTTGATGGCGAGATCGAAGCGGGTTTCAAGTAGAAGGGAACCTTCGTTGGCATCCATCTCGTTAATAATGGCGTCGTAGTCGCTGCTCTTCACCACGATAGCCACGTCTTTATGGTTCTTGGCGGCGGAACGCACCATAGTTGGCCCGCCGATATCAATATTCTCTACTGCATCTTCCAGCGAACAACCAACGTGTGCCACGGTCTCGGCGAACGGGTACAGGTTAACCACTACCATATCGATTGGCGCGATACCATGCTGCTCCATAATGCCATCATCCTGACCACGACGCCCCAGAATGCCGCCATGAACTTTCGGATGCAGGGTTTTTACGCGTCCATCCATCATTTCCGGGAAACCGGTGTAATCGGAAACTTCGGTCACTGGCAGACCCTTTTCTGCTAACAGGCGAGCGGTGCCTCCTGTTGACAGCAGCTCCACACCGCGTGCGGAAAGTGCCTGGGCGAATTCGACGATACCGGCCTTGTCAGAAACACTGAGCAGAGCGCGGCGGACTGAACGACGTTGTTGCATGGTAAATCCCCTGGATTTGACGATTACAGAGAGCGTTAGCTGAATTTTTCGTGAAAAACTCAGCTAACGCCCCTTACGGGGCCATCCTCATTTTTCGGCGACATTGTAACGAAAACGTTTGCGCAACGCTCGTAAATTTTTCTTTTTAAATTCCGGTCCCATTTTTACCCCTGAAAGATCGTTTGCAGAGAGAGGATCGAAGAAATGAACGAGCGTTTTGTGGATAAGTCTGTGCGTAAATGGGTATAAATCGGGGTTTTGCTGGGGAATACAGCAAACAGTCATTTTTCTGCAATTTTTCTATTGCGGTCAGCAGAGAACTCCCTATAATGCGCCTCCATCGACACGGTGGCTGTGAATCACTTCACACAAACAGCCGGTCGGTTGAAGAGAAAAATCCTGAAATTCAGGGTTGACTCTGAAAGAGGAAAGCGTAATATACGCCACCTCGCGACGGTGAGCTGAAAGCCGCGTCGCACCTGCTCTTTAACAATTTATCAGACAATCTGTGTGGGCACTCGAAG
>NZ_VXJW01000019.1 GCF_008692845.1 Salmonella enterica subsp. arizonae | reverse complement strand
GGTGATGGGCCTGCTGGAGACGGCGCGGCTGAACGGCGTGGAGCCGTATGGCTGGCTGAAATTGGTTCTGGAGCGGCTACCTTCATTACCGGAAGAGCGGCTGCACGAGCTGTTACCCTTCGCGAAAGATCCTCTGAATAACTGACCCAGGCGGTGAAATGCAGAACGGGTCTGCGCCGTCAAGGTGAGTTCACCGGGACGTTACAATACGTTGGCGATTCGGCATATTTCAGCACAGGGGTTAACTCTGTGCAATGTTCTATCCATTGCCCTTCACTGTCTTTTTCTCAACACGATATACTGTTATCGCCCTTTTCCATAAAAGACCGGCTATTGAGAAAATCAAGCCTATCAGTACACAAAGTGCCAATACCAGCCGCATCTTATATTTTGGCGTAATAGAAACATCTAACACTTCAATATTAATATTATTTCTAACCGCATCCGATAGCAATGACAGTTTTGCATACGTTTCCGTTTGCAACATGTTTTTGTGCAAACTATAGCGTTTAATGTCACCATCATCGATATACCATACCGCCATTTTATCGACGCTATTTTTTAGTGTGGAAATAATATGATTGACACTTCCCTCCCTCCCCTGCACCTTAAAAAGGATAAGCTGACTTCTCGCTTCGAAGCTTATTTTATTTTTATAGTCCGCAGGCAAGAAACGACTAAATCGGTTAAGGATAACCGTTGTTTTACATTGAATATCATTAACATAGCCACATAAAGCATAAGTAGCAGGCGTATCCAGATTGGGTTTAATTTTAATACTCACAATCTTTGTATCATGCTGCACGCTCACAAAAACATAGCCCATAACAACAAAAATAAAGGTAGTCATTACGATACTTAGCCAGTTTCTTATTAGGAACAAGGAAATATCGACTAAATCGATTTCACTGTTTTCACCCTGCATTTCACATCCCTTTTAAAACGCTAATTGTCAGCCCAACCACTGAAATAACAAAAAGCAACACCAGAGTAAAAATAAACGCCCTGGCTGCGAACGTATATTTCTTCATAAGATAAAACCCGCACATAAGAATTCGAGTATTTTAAAGGAAAATAACAATACATTCACACTGGTTATATCGATCGGTAAAACCACGAGTGATAGCTAAAATCTATTAAATTATAGATATCGATCGTTGTAAATAATTAAAATCGATCAAAAAGCCTTATTTTAATAGACAAAGACTATCATATAAATAAAATTAATCGTTTTTGTTTTATATAGTTGCTTCCTCAGTACACGTTCAGGCGCCAACGGCCATAAACGGCAGCATTTACCGCTTCAGAAGCCGAAAAATAAGGGGGCATGTATTACGCCATTTAACGGTAAAAAGAGATTATTTGATGTTCAGCTTTTGCAGAACAATTGGAGATATAACGTAGACCCCTGCGCGTTTATCAAAAGAGGTTTAGTTTACGGTAGGGTTTTCTGTTCAAGTTCCAGTAGATAAATAATTGCGTCCTCCCGGGTCGTTAAACACATTTCCCTTGTCGGTTGCAGACCAGAGCAGACTTTTGGACGTAAAGGCGAGCCAAAGATAAGGCACAAATTATCTTCCGAAAGCTGCACGCATCTGGTTTTCATCGGCTTTCCATTCGGCATTCCGGGTATTGGCGACGAAATTGAAGGCGCGATACAACAAGCTCCACAACCGCTACGACACTCCATGCTCGTCTCCTCGTATAACTAAATGAAAGATAACAGAATTTGCTCAAAGCAAAATCCAGACTTAAAATGTGGACGTCATCATGATCAGGTCTGCCCTCAGACATTCCGGGGACAGTGCTGGAAACAGAAGGGACAACACAGCACACTCCACAATCCGGGCGACATGCCATAGCGTATTCTCGTTGAACGCGGAGCTGAAGCAGGCGAACAGTATCACCTTTTTTGCAGCAGCAAAAGTGACAATTCCACTTGCCTGAACGGCCCGGCGCGAGTAGTTTGACGCGATATTTTAGATAATCTCTACATACAGGATCTCCTCGATGCCAAGAGCGAACGAAATTAAAAAGGGTATGGTACTGAACTACAACGGCAAATTGCTGATTGTGAAAGATATCGACATTCAGTCCCCAACCGCCCGTGGCGCCGCCACACTGTATAAAATGCGTTTTTCCGATGTCCGCACAGGTCTGAAAGTGGAAGAACGTTTCAAAGGCGACGATATCGTTGATACCGTCACCCTGAGCCGTCGCGGCGTTGACTTTTCTTATGTTGATGGCAACGAATATGTTTTCATGGATAAAGAAGATTATACGCCGTATACCTTCACCAAGGATCAGATCGAAGAAGAGTTGCTGTTTATGCCTGAAGGCGGAATGCCGGATATGCAGGTTCTGACCTGGGACGGCCAACTGCTGGCGCTGGAGCTTCCACAGACCGTGGATCTGGAAATTGTCGAAACCGCGCCGGGCATAAAAGGCGCATCAGCCAGCGCGCGTAACAAACCCGCGACATTAAGCACCGGCTTGGTTATTCAGGTTCCTGAATACCTGAGCGCAGGTGAGAAGATCCGCATTCATATCGAAGAGCGCCGCTATATGGGCCGCGCGGATTAAGTTTTGCGTTTTTAGGCTGCGCCCCCTGTTTACGCCCCCCTGGGGAGCGCAACCTGTCTGGGACAGCGCATGCTGTCCCTTAGTCTTTAGTGATTTCGACTGTCAACGTCATCCAGTAACAGTGATTGCAGATACTGCGTATCCTCGCGTATAAAATGCGTCATCATTACCACGGCAAGCACATAAAATCCTGGCAACGAGATTGGTTGCTCGTAGTAATCCTTGTCTGTGCTGAAAGCGATGGACCATCACATTCGGGGCATTTATACCGGTACCTTTTCTAAAACGCCTTGCGAAAAGAGAAACGCGAAACGGCGATGTTTTTTGGCTTTGGCGGTCTGCCGATACAGCAAATCCATAGAGTGCTGGCTGTCCTTGAACAGAAGACAGCGATGCTATCAGCATAAAATCTGGCAAATCGCGAGGGACAGTCAGACACAACCACCGCGAATACCGGATAATCCCCCGATATATGTAGCACGCCAGACGGTAATCGAAGCGTTAAAAAGTTAACATTTTCTGCTATTAAGATAGGAGAGGCGCGACTTCATCGACTCGCCTCTTCTCTTTTTCTCATTTATTCGCCAGGATTATTGAAAGTCGTTATGTTGTATCAATATCCTGGAGCTGACGTGACCAAAACCAATCTTATCACCGGATTTCTCGGTAGCGGAAAAACAACCTCTATCCTTCACTTACTGGCCTATAAAGATCCGGCTGAAAAGTGGGCCGTCCTGGTCAATGAATTTGGCGAGGTGGGTATTGACGGCGCGCTGCTTGCCGACAGCGGCGCACTGTTAAAAGAGATCCCCGGCGGTTGCATGTGTTGTGTCAATGGATTGCCTATGCAGGTAGGACTTAACACGTTACTACGTCAGGGCAAACCTGACCGATTGCTGATTGAACCGACCGGACTGGGGCATCCAAAACAAATTCTGGATTTATTGACTGCCCCGGTTTATGAGCCGTGGATTGACTTACGCGCCACGCTCTGCATCCTGGACCCTCGCCTGTTGCTGGACGAACAGATCGTCGTCAATGAAAATTTCCGCGATCAGCTCGCCTCCGCCGATATTATCATCGCCAATAAAGCCGACCGCGCCACGACGCAAAGCGATGCCGCACTACAACAGTGGTGGCGACAATATGGCGGCGATCGTCAATTGGTTCATGCCGAACATGGACAGATAGACGGTAAACTTCTGGATTTACCGCGCCAAAATCTGGCGGAACTGCCGGCCAGCGCCGCCCATTCTCACACTCACGCCAGTAAAAAAGGGCTCGCCGCGCTAAATCTGCCCGCACAACAACGCTGGCGACGCAGCCTGAATAGCGGACAGGGTCATCAGGCCTGCGGCTGGATTTTCGATGCCGATACCGTGTTCGACACTATTGGCCTACTCGAATGGGCGCGTCTGGCGCCGGTGGGCCGGGTGAAAGGCGTTATGCGCATAAAAGAGGGTCTGGTACGCATCAACCGCCAGGGTGATGACCTGCACATCGAAACACAGAGTGTCGCGCCGCCGGACAGCCGGGTTGAACTTATCTCAAACACAGAAACCGACTGGAATGTGTTACAGACGGCCTTGTTGAAACTTCGTTTAGCTATGCACGCGTAAGGTTGCCACCGTTTAAAACTACGGCGAAATGACGATGAAAACCCGCTATCCCTTGATAATTCTGCTTAATGCCGCCGGCCTGGCGCTGTTTTTGTCATGGTATCTCCCCGTCAATCACGGTTTCTGGTTCCCCATTGATTCCGGCATATTCCACTTTTTTAACCAGAAATTGGTGGAAAGTCGCGCGTTTCTCTGGTGGGTCGCCATTACCAATAATCGGGCGTTTGACGGCTGTTCGCTGTTGGCGATGGGGGGGCTGATGCTCAGTTTCTGGCTGAAAGAAAACACGTCGGGTCGGCGGCGCATTGTGATAATCGGGTTGGTCATGCTGTTAACGGCAGTGGTGCTTAACCAGCTCGGTCAGGCGTTGATTCCCGTCAAGCGCGCCAGCCCAACGCTCTCTTTTGAGCATATTTATCGCGTCAGCGAGTTGTTGCACATCCCGACAAAAGACGCGTCAAAAGATAGTTTCCCTGGCGATCACGGTATGATGCTGCTGATATTTTCCGCCTTTATGCTGCGTTATTTCGGCAAAATGGCAGGGATTATCGCCCTTATTATATTTGTGGTTTTCGCGTTTCCGCGCGTTATGATTGGCGCTCACTGGTTCACTGATATTGTGGTCGGTTCGCTAACGGTTATTTTGATTGGCCTTCCCTGGTGGCTGATGACCCCGCTCAGCGACCGGGCGATAGCGCTTTTTGAGAATTATCTTCCGGGCGGAAATAAACAAATTTTAAACAAATAACCTGTGTAATTAACATTACCTTCAGCGATGGTTTTGCATCGTTGAAGGTAATTTATGATGATATTCTCCCCGCCCATCATCTTTTGGTCATATTATTCCTCTGCAAAATGAACGGGTTGACCGCTTTTTAAACGATTTGCTCTTAATTTGACCAGTGCTGATGGTTCACTTTTCGTATCATAAATTCTTATAAAAAATCATGCGAAATCGCTCGCAATGACAACAACGATCGGGTAATCTCAAACTCGTTTTGCCTCGCCAGATAATTATTCTCATTGCGAATAAATTTGTGCGTTCCGCCACAGATTTGTGCTCAAAGAATTGTCTCAAGCTGTGCAGGTAATTAGTCTCATCACGTTTGGCATTTTTATAACGATATTTATCGTTAAGGACTTCAAGGGAAAACAAACAACATGGTCAAATCTCAACCGATTTTGAGATATATCTTGCGCGGGATTCCCGCGATTGCAGTTGCGGTTCTGCTTTCTGCTTGTAGCACAACCACCAATACCGCAAAGAATATGCATTCTGAGACGCATGCTGTGGGCAATAGCGATAGCTCTTCACTGCAAGCCTCTCAGGATGAATTTGAAAATATGGTACGTAACCTCGACGTTAAGTCACGGATTATGGATCAGTATGCTGACTGGAAAGGCGTGCGTTACCGCCTGGGCGGCAGCACTAAGAAAGGCGTCGACTGTTCCAGTTTTGTACAGCGCACCTTCCGTGAACAGTTTGGTTTAGAGCTTCCGCGTTCAACCTACGAACAGCAGGAAATGGGCAAAGCGGTTTCACGCAATAACCTGCGTACGGGCGATCTGGTTCTGTTCCGCGCCGGTTCCACTGGTCGTCATGTCGGTATTTATATCGGCAATAACCAGTTTGTCCATGCGTCTACCAGTAGCGGCGTCATTATCTCCAGCATGAATGAACCGTACTGGAAAAAACGCTACAACGAAGCGCGTCGAGTTCTGAGCCGCAGTTAATTTTCGTCAGGCAGCACTTCCCTTGGCTTACCTGATGAAACGACATAAAAAGCACTGCTTCGGCAGTGCGTTTACTTATTACCCCTTCCATATCCGTTTTGCTGAATAACTTTCCCGGCCAGGCAAAATGCACCGCCCGTAGGCCTATTAGGCATAGCGCTCTCAGACATTTGAGCCATTTTGCCTTTGGCACAGCGACGACAATACTTTTCTTACGCATCCTCTGTCATACAGAAAAGCATGACTATATGGGTTAATCCAGGCTATAGTCTTATAAATCAACCAGTTTAATCGGCATTCGCCCTTTCAGGTCACACCAGGAATTATGCTTACACGCGACTCCTCTTCCGGTCGGAAAATCCTGCTTACCTGTATTATTACGGGGATGGCGGCAGCATTACTTGTTGGTAGCCTGCAATTTTTCCTGTCATTGCATAAACGGGATGTTAAATACAACACGCTCCTTTCTGATGTGCAACATTATTTGATCAGCTATTTCGCTGACCTGAAAGCTACCACCGATATTCTTCAGCCGTTGACGATCAACACCTGTCAGCAGGTTGGCGCAGAACTCACTTCAAAAGCCGCTTTTAGCCTCAATGTCCGAGCCTTCTTATTGATTAAAGATAAAAAAGTCTTCTGCTCTTCTGCTACTGGCGTCATGAATATGCCACTTCAGCAACTGGTACCGGAGATAGATATCCGCAAAGACGTTGATATGGCGATTCTACCCGGCACGCCAATGATGCCCAACAAACCGGCAATGGTGATTTGGTATCGAAATCCCTTATTAAATGACAGCGGCGTATTCACATCCTTGAATATTAACCTGACGCCTTACTTACTCTATACCACACGCCAGGAAGATTTTAACGGCATCGCGCTGATTGTCGGCAAAACCGCGCTATCGACCTTTTCTTCGCGCCTGATGACCGTCGCGGAGCTGCCAGACACGCCATCACGACAGGCAATTATCGGCGGCATGCCGCTTAGAATACAGCTTTATGCCGATAGCTGGACCTACAATGACGTGTGGTATGCGTCGATGCTGGGCTGCATTAGCGGCATCGTTGCGGGATTTATCTGTTACTTTATCTATGCTCTCCGGACGCGGCCAGGAAAAGAGATTTTAACGGCGATCAAACACGAACAGTTTTATGTGGTTTATCAGCCCGTCGTCGATACCCGAACTCTGAGCGTTACCGGCCTTGAAGTCTTACTACGCTGGCGTCACCCTACGGCAGGAGAGATTCCGCCGGATGCCTTTATCCACTATGCCGAAGCGCAGCAGCTTATCGTACCGTTAACGCAGCATCTGTTCGAGCTGATCGCCCGCGATGCCCCCACGTTACAGAAGATAATGCCCGTCGGCGCCAAATTTGGCATTAATATCGCGCCGGAACATCTGCACAGCGACTGTTTTAAAGAGGATATGCATCGGCTCAGGAACGCCCTGCCCGCGCGCCATTTTCATATCGTGCTGGAAATCACTGAACGCGATATGCTTCAACAGCATGAAGCGGCAAAACTGTTCGAATGGCTTCATTCCGCCGGGTTTGAGATTGCCGTGGATGATTTCGGTACAGGCCATAGCGCCCTGATCTATCTGGAGCGATTTACGTTAGATTATCTGAAAATTGATCGCGGCTTTATCCAGGCGATCGGCACGGAAACCGTCACGTCGCCGGTTCTGGATACCGTGCTCACACTCTCTAAGCGCCTGAATATGCTGACGGTAGCTGAAGGTGTTGAAACGCCGGAACAGGCTCGTTGGCTACGCGATCATGGTGTTAATTACTTGCAGGGGTACTGGATCAGCCGTCCTTTGCCCCTTAAAGATTTTGTGCTGTGGATGTCGGCGCCTTCTGTGCCTGAATGGTAACACCCTTGCGGTTTTAATGGATTCACATCAGACGCGACGTCACTTATTATTCAGTGAGACGCCTGCCGGCTTGTAGCAGGCGATACGATAAGGAAACCGCCTTCAGATGATTGCGCGCGTAATGCTTCTGCTTGTCGCCCTGGTTAGCGCTGGCGCTCAGGCCCAGGCGATCAAAGAAAGCGACGCTTTCGCCGTACTCGGCGAGCCTAAGTATGCTTTCAACTTCGATCACTTTGATTATGTGAATCCTGCGGCGCCGAAAGGCGGTCAAATGACGCTTTCCGCCATTGGTACGTTCGATAATTTCAATCGCTATTCGCTGCGCGGTAATCCGGGTGTACGTACCGAAGCCCTTTACGATACGCTTTTCACCACCTCGGATGATGAACCCGGAAGCTATTATCCCCTGATTGCCGACCATGCCCGCTATGCTGCCGACTATTCCTGGGTGGAAATTACGATTAATCCCCGCGCCCGTTTTCACGATGGCACACCTATTACCGCCCGCGATGTGGCTTTTACCTTTCATAAGTTTATGACCGAAGGCGTACCGCAGTTTCGTCTGGTCTATAAAGGTACTACCGTGAAGGCAATTGCGCCTTTAACCGTGCGAATTGAACTGGCGAAGCCCGGTAAAGAAGATATGCTTAGTCTGTTTTCATTACCGATCATGCCCGAAAAATTCTGGAAAAATCACAAACTCAGCGATCCGCTTTCAACGCCTCCCTTAGCCAGCGGGCCATACCGGATTACTCAGTGGAAAATGGGCCAGTATATTGTCTATTCACGCGTCAAAAACTACTGGGCGGCTAATCTGCCGGTCAATCGTGGACGTTTTAACCTCGACACTATCCGCTACGATTACTACCTTGATGATAATGTCGCTTTCGAGGCGTTTAAAGCGGGCGCATTTGATCTACGACTGGAAAACGATGCTAAAAACTGGGCAACGCGCTATATCGGTAAAAATTTCGATAATCATTACATCATTAAAGAAGAGCAGAAAAACGAATCGGCGCAGGACACACGCTGGCTGGCCTTTAACATTCAGCGCCCGGTCTTTAAAGACCGGCGGGTACGTGAAGCCGTCACCCTGGCCTTCGATTTTGAGTGGATGAATAAAGCGCTGTTCTATAGTGCCTGGAGTCGAACCAACAGTTACTTCCAGAATACCGAATATGCCGCCAGAAATTACCCTGACGCCGACGAACTGGCGCTACTCGCGCCAATGAAAAAAGATCTTCCTCCTGAAGTTTTCACTCAGATCTATCAGCCGCCGGTCTCTAATGGCGACGGCTACGATCGCGAAAATCTTCTTAAAGCTGACGCCTTGTTGACGCAGACCGGATGGGTGATCAACGGACAGCAACGGGTCAATAGCGTCACCAGTAAGCCTCTGACGTTTGAACTTCTCCTTCCTGCCAGCAGTAATAGCCAGTGGGTTCTGCCCTTCCAGCATAATCTTCAGCGTCTGGGCATTACGATGACTATTCGTCAGGTTGATAATTCTCAACTCACCAATCGGATGCGTAGCCGCGACTATGACATGATGCCTAGGCTATGGCGGGCGATGCCCTGGCCCAGCTCAGATCTACAAATCTCATGGGCGTCGGAATACATTAACTCCAGTTATAACGCTCCCGGCGTACAAAGCCCGGTGGTTGATAAACTGATCGCGCAAATTATCGCAGCGCAGGGTGATAAAGCGGAACTGGTGCCGCTGGGACGGGCGCTGGATCGGGTGCTGACCTGGAACTATTACATGCTGCCGATGTGGTATATGGCGCAAGACAGGCTCGCCTGGTGGGACAAATTCTCCCATCCGGCGATTCGCCCGGTATATACCATCGGGTTAGATACCTGGTGGTATGATGTCAACAAAGCCGCCAAACTACCGGCAGCCAGGAGGTAGCGAGAACGAATGGGCGCCTATCTTATCCGCCGTTTGTTACTGGTGATCCCCACGCTATGGGCCATTATTACCATTAACTTTTTTATCGTGCAGATCGCTCCCGGCGGCCCTGTCGACCAGGCGATTGCCGCAATTGAATTTGGTCAGGGCGGCGCGTTGCCCGGCGCCGGCGGCGAAGGCGTTCGCGCCAGCCATGCGCAAACCGGCGTCGGCAATATCAGCGACAGCCATTACCGCGGCGGCCGAGGGCTCGATCCGGAGGTGATCGCTGAGATCACCCATCGCTACGGCTTCGACAAACCGCTGCATGAGCGTTATTTCAAGATGCTACGGGACTATCTCTCTTTTGACTTCGGCGACAGTCTGTTTCGCAGCGCATCCGTACTGACGCTGATCAAAGATAGTCTTCCCGTCTCTATTACCTTAGGTTTATGGAGTACGCTGATTATTTATCTGGTGTCTATCCCGCTGGGGATTCGCAAAGCCGTCCATAACGGTAGCCGCTTTGATGTGTGGAGCAGCGCGTTTATCATTATCGGTTATGCGATCCCCGCCTTTCTGTTCGCTATTTTATTAATCGTCTTTTTTGCCGGCGGCAGCTACTACGATATCTTTCCGCTGCGTGGCCTGGTCTCCGCCAACTTTGACACGTTACCGTGGTACCAGAAAATCACCGATTATTTGTGGCATATTACGCTACCGGTGTTAGCGACCGTCATCGGCGGTTTTGCCGCCCTGACGATGCTAACGAAAAATTCGTTTCTCGACGAGGTGCGTAAACAGTATGTCGTTACCGCTCGCGCTAAAGGCGTTAGTGAAAAAAACATTCTCTGGAAACATGTTTTTCGTAACGCCATGCTGCTGGTCATCGCCGGGTTTCCCGCCACCTTTATCAGTATGTTTTTCACCGGATCTCTGCTAATTGAAGTCATGTTCTCGCTCAACGGCCTGGGGCTGCTGGGTTATGAAGCCACCGTTTCGCGCGACTATCCGGTGATGTTCGGTACGCTTTATATCTTCACCCTGATTGGCTTATTACTGAATATCCTGAGCGATATCAGCTATACGCTGGTCGATCCACGCATTGATTTTGAGGGACGATAATGCCGCGATTAAGCCCGGTCAATCAGGCCCGCTGGGCGCGTTTCCGCCATAATCGCCGGGGCTACTGGTCGCTATGGATTTTCCTGGTCGTATTCAGCCTGAGCTTATGCGCGGAACTGATTGCTAACGATAAGCCATTGCTGGTGCGCTATGAAGGCCAGTGGTATTTTCCGCTGGTAAAAAATTACAGCGAACGCGATTTCGGCGGCCCGCTGGCGACAACGGCGGATTATCAGGACCCCTGGCTACAACGGCAGCTTGAGAATCGGGGCTGGGTGCTGTGGGCTCCCGTACGTTTTGGCGCCAATACCATTAACTTTTCCACTACGCAGCCTTTCCCCTCCCCGCCTTCGGCGAAAAACTGGCTGGGCACCGATGCGAATGGCGGCGACGTTTTCGCCCGCATCCTGTACGGCACCCGCATTTCTATTTTATTCGGCCTGATGTTAACGATTTGCTCCAGCGTCATGGGCGTACTGGCGGGGGCGCTACAGGGCTATTATGGCGGCAAAGTCGATTTATGGGGACAACGTCTCATTGAAGTCTGGTCGGGGATGCCGACCCTGTTTCTGATCATTTTACTTTCCAGCGTGGTGCAGCCTAACTTCTGGTGGCTGCTGGCTATAACCGTACTGTTTGGCTGGATGAGTCTGGTAGGCGTCGTGCGCGCCGAGTTTTTACGGACCCGGAATTTTGACTATATCCGCGCCGCACAGGCGCTTGGCGTCAGCGATCGTGACATTATCCTGCGTCATATGTTGCCTAATGCGATGGTCGCTACCCTGACATTTTTACCGTTCATTTTATGTAGTTCCATCACTACTCTGACGTCGCTGGATTTTCTGGGATTCGGTCTGCCGCTTGGCTCTCCTTCTCTCGGCGAACTTCTCTTACAGGGGAAAAACAACTTACAGGCACCCTGGCTGGGGATCGCCGCCTTTCTGTCTGTCGCCATTCTGTTATCGCTGCTGATTTTTATTGGCGAAGCGGTACGCGACGCCTTTGATCCTGCCAGGGCGGTATAAGATGACATCTCCATTGCTTGCGATTGAAAATTTATCGGTAGGTTTCCGTCAGCAACAGAACGTGCGCCCTGTCGTTAACGCCATTTCGTTACAGGTGAACGCCGGGGAAACGCTGGCGCTGGTCGGCGAGTCCGGTTCAGGAAAAAGCGTGACGGCGCTTTCCATTCTACGTCTTTTGCCTACCCCTCCCGTCGTCTACCTCTCCGGCGATATTCGCTTTCACGGCGAATCATTGCTTCATGCCAGCGAGCAGATGCTACGCGGCGTGCGCGGCAATAGAATCGCTATGATTTTTCAGGAACCGATGGTTTCACTTAACCCGCTGCATACGCTGGAAAAACAGCTCTATGAAGTACTGTCGCTCCATCGGGGAATGCGTCGGGAGGCGGCAAGGGCGGAGATTATCAGTTGTCTGGATCGGGTCGGTATACGAAAGGCGAGCGAGCGTCTGCGCGATTATCCGCATCAGCTTTCCGGCGGCGAACGCCAGCGCGTCATGATCGCTATGGCGCTGTTAACACGACCGGAATTGCTTATCGCCGATGAGCCGACTACCGCTCTCGACGTTTCGGTACAGGCGCAAATTTTACACCTGCTGCGGGAACTTCAGCGCGAACTCAATATGGGATTGCTGTTTATTACCCATAATCTCAGCATTGTAAAAAAACTGGCGGATTCGGTGGCGGTGATGCAACACGGTCAGTGCGTAGAATACCAACGTGCCGACACGCTGCTATCCGCGCCGACCCATCCGTACACGCAAAAATTACTCAACAGCGAACCCACAGGCGATCCGGTTCCGCTCCCCGCCGGACAGCCGCCGTTGCTGGAAGTGGACAGGTTACGTGTCGCCTTTCCTATCCGCAAAGGTATTCTGAAGCGCATCGTGGATCATAATGTCGTAGTTAACAATATCAGTTTCACCTTGCATCCAGGCGAAACGCTGGGTCTGGTCGGCGAGTCAGGGTCGGGAAAAAGTACTACCGGTCTGGCGTTATTACGGCTTATTCACTCCGAAGGCCGCATCGTGTTTGACGGTCTGTCGCTGGGCACCTTAAACCGCCGTCAGCTTTTACCGGTTCGCCACCGTATCCAGGTCGTATTCCAGGACCCGAACTCGTCGCTAAACCCGCGTTTAAACGTCTTACAAATTATCGAAGAAGGATTGCGCGTCCATCAGCCCACCCTTTCAGGCGTGCAGCGCGAACAGCAGGTGAAAGCCGTTATGATGGAAGTCGGCCTGGATCCTGAAACGCGGCATCGCTATCCCGCTGAGTTTTCCGGCGGACAGCGTCAACGTATCGCCGTCGCCAGGGCGCTGATTTTAAAACCATCGCTCATTATCCTGGATGAACCGACCTCATCGCTGGATAAAACCGTTCAGGCGCAGATTCTTTCCCTCCTGAAATCGCTACAGCAAAAGCATCGTCTGGCCTATGTCTTCATTAGCCATGATCTGCATGTAGTCCGCGCGCTGTGCCATCAGGTTATCGTACTGCGGCAGGGGGAAGTGATTGAACAGGGACAATGCGAGCGCGTGTTTACCGCACCGCAACAAGCATATACGCGTCAGCTACTTGCGTTAAGCTGACGCTTAAAAAGGATTATTGTTAGAAAAAGGTTCCGCTATCGCCACACCGAAATTTTTTAGCCGACAGGTGGCGGCAAACTCATCCTGACGATTAACAAACAGGCACGGCTCCCCTTCGCATTCCAGTACGGAGCAAGGAACTTCAATGTCGCTTAGCGCCTGGCTGAGCTTATGCATCACTGACCACGCGCTATCGCCTGCCGGGCTCAACAGTTTAAGCGCCACCAGACTATTCTCGATGCTCTGCCCATTTTGCGGAATCGGTTCAACCTTTGACCCCGCAAAACCCGTCGACCAGCGATAGTTTTGTGGCAGGCGATGAACAATTGAGAGCTGTAATGTATTCACTTTCTTTCCCCGGAAGCACAATCACTTCACAATTTATTTACATCAATATTAACACATCATTGACAATCCGTCCTTAAACAGATTGCTAACGCCCATATCTCCGCCAGTGGCTTAACAGTAAGCAGGTATTAAAATATTTTTACCGGCGCGGAGATAACGGCGGGCTATATGTACCCGTTTCTGCGATCTAACTCAACCTTTTTAACTACAATGATGTGACTTTTTACACAAATAGATTTTACATAAAATAAACATAAAAAAGAGAAATGATGAAGTGGTAATTGATATACATCAAATACGAAAGCCGTTTAGCTTTGTCATCGTGTATCTGATAGTGTCCCTCCACGCTTTAGCCGCCATTGAGGGACACTACGCCAGTCACCGCTTTTTGGGACGGCTGGCGTGGAGATAAAACAGAATTGAACAGGTGGCGCAAAGCGCAATCGACCAGATCATCGGCCAGGCGCTGGTAAAGGTAGCCAACGACAGCAACGCGCCGACGATGGCGCCAATACCAAAGCGGAAAGTGCCCGCCAGTGAAGACGCCGTCCCGGCCATATGCGGAAACTCATCTAAAATGACCGCCATCGCATTGGACGAAACCATCGACACACAGCCGACAAACGCCGCAACGCCGACCACCAGCGCCCAGAATCCAATGCCCATCAGCGCGCTAAAAACCATCCACGCCGCCATCGCAAACTGAATCCATAGCCCGGCCCGAAACATGTTCTGCGCCCCTACCCGTCTGACAAAACGGCTGTTGATAAACGTCATCACAAACAGGAATATGATGTTCAAGGCGAAGTAGTAGCCGAAATCCTGCGGCGGAACATGATTAATTTCGATATAGACAAAGGGCCCCGCGCTCAAAAAAGAGAACATACCGGCAAAACTAAACCCGCTAGCCAGCATATAGCTCAGTACGCGTTTGTGACGAAACAACGCGGCAAAGTTACCTATTATGGTACGAATATGAAAGGACTGACGCCGCTCAACTGGGAGCGTCTCTTTAATCAGCGCAAAGATCATGACTGACGCCAGAATCGCCGCGATGGCCAGTATCCAGAAGATATAGTGCCAGCTTAACCATACCAACACCCAGCCGCCGATAATTGGCGCCATTAACGGCGCTATCGTTGTGACCAGCATGACAAATGACATCATGCGCGAAAACTCTTCCTTTGGATAAATATCCCGCATCAGCGCATTGATGACAACGCTTGCCGCCGCTGCCGCCAAACCGTGAAAGAAACGCATCACGATCAGTTGATCGTTAGTCTGCGCCAACGCACAGGCGACCGCCGCTGCGGCAAATACCAACGTCCCGCCCAGAATGACCGGCTTACGCCCGAGGCTATCCGCCATCGGCCCATAGATAAGCTGACCCAGCGCAAACCCCAGAATATAGGTACTGAGCGTCAACTGCGCGCTACCGGCAGGCACGCCGAATTGTTCAGAAATTACCGGCAGCGCCGGAAGATACATATCAATCGACAGCGGCATTAACATGGCCAACAGGCCAAGAATAAAGACAATGGCAAAGGAAGAGTGCTGCCGGGTGGTCACATCAAGCTCCTGAATTTAAAGGGATAGTTAGCCGACGCTGGCGATTTCTTCTTCAGTCAACGGGCGATACTCGCCGGGAGCCAAATCCTCATCCAGCGTAATGGCGCCAATCCGTTCGCGGTGCAGTTCCACAACGTGATTACCTACCGCGGCAAACATCCGCTTCACCTGATGATAACGCCCTTCGCTGATGGTCAGACGGACCTGCACAGGCGTTACCACCTCCAGCGTAGCGGGTTTGGTGAGTTCTTTTTCATTATGCAGTTGCACACCTTTAGCAAACTGCGCCGCCGTATCGTCCGTAACCGGAGATTCCAGGGTCACCAGATAGGTTTTTTCACAGTGATGGCGCGGCGACGTAATGCGGTGCGACCACTGACCGTCATCTGTCATTAACACCAGACCGGTAGTATCGATATCCAGACGTCCTGCGGCATGCAGCTTATACGCCACCGGCTCATCCAGGAAATACAGCACCGTTGGATGATCGGGATCATCGGTTGAACAAACGTATCCCTGCGGCTTGTTAAGCATAAAATAGCGTGGCCCGTGTTGCTGCGCTAAGGGATTGCCGTCATACGCAACCGCATGTTCCGGGAGCAGTTTGAAGGCCGCATTTTTAATGATGTCGCCATCGACGGTAACGCGGTTACCACGAATTTCACGCCCGGCAATAGCGCGGCTGACGCCAAGCTGCTGAGCGATAAATTTATCAAGTCGCATGTGTGTGATTTAGCCTGTAATAATACGGAAATCGGGCATTCTACCCGAAAAAAGGGAATTGCTATCCGCTCAGTATAGCGGGCTAACTATATCCCTCAAGGGAAATGATTCATGGCATACTATTCCCGGAACCGTTTAACGTAGTGAGACCATGATTTTTACACTCCGCCCCTACCAACAAGAAGCCGTAGACGCCACGCTCAGCCACTTTCGCCGCCACCGTACGCCCGCCGTGATTGTTCTACCGACCGGCGCAGGTAAAAGCCTGGTGATCGCCGAACTGGCGCGCGTCGCCCGCGGACGGGTACTGGTGCTGGCGCATGTGAAAGAGCTGGTCGCGCAGAACCACGCCAAATATTGCGCGCTGGGGCTGGAAGCGGATATTTTCGCCGCCGGACTCAAACGTAAAGAGAGTCAGGGCAAAGTCGTGTTCGGCAGCGTACAGTCGGTGGCGCGTAATCTTGACGCCTTTAAGGGAGAGTTTTCACTGTTGATTGTCGATGAATGCCACCGCATCGGCGACGATGAAGACAGTCAGTATCAGCAAATCCTCACTCACCTGAGTAAAGTTAATCCTCACATACGTCTGCTTGGGCTAACCGCCACGCCCTTCCGCCTCGGAAAAGGCTGGATTTATCAATTTCATTATCACGGTATGGTGCGCGGCAACGACAACGCTCTGTTTCGCGACTGTATTTATGAACTGCCGCTGCGCTATATGATTAAACACGGCTATCTGACGCCGCCTGAGCGGCTTGATATGCCAGTGGTCCAATACGATTTCAGCCGCCTGCAGGCCCAAAGCAATGGGCTGTTCAGCGAAGCCGACCTGAACCGCGAGCTGAAAAAGCAGCAGCGGATTACGCCGCACATCATCAGCCAGATTATGGAATTTGCGCAGGGGCGCAAAGGCGTGATGATTTTCGCCGCCACGGTCGAACATGCGAAAGAGATTGTCGGTCTGCTTCCGGCGGACGACGCGGCGCTGATTACCGGCGATACGCCAGGGCCCGAGCGCGACGCGCTGATTGATAATTTCAAGGCGCAGCGTTTTCGCTATCTGGTTAACGTCTCGGTGCTGACCACCGGCTTTGACGCCCCACACGTTGATCTCATCGCGATTCTACGTCCCACTGAGTCAGTTAGTCTTTACCAACAAATTGTCGGGCGTGGTCTGCGCCTTGCGCCGGGAAAGACCGATTGCCTGATTCTTGATTACGCTGGCAATCCGCACGACCTGTATGCCCCGGAGGTCGGTAGCCCGAAGGGAAAAAGCGATAACGTCCCTGTCCAGGTATTTTGCCCGGCCTGCGGCTTTGCCAACACCTTCTGGGGGAAAACCACTGCCGACGGCACGCTGATTGAGCACTTTGGCCGTCGCTGTCAGGGCTGGTTTGACGATGACGACGGCCATCGCGAGCAGTGCGATTTTCGCTTTCGCTTCAAAAACTGCCCGCAGTGTAATGCCGAAAACGATATTGCCGCCCGACGCTGCCGGGAATGTGACGCCATTCTGGTCGACCCGGACGATATGTTAAAAGCGGCGCTCAGGCTCAAGGATGCGTTAGTCCTGCGCTGTAGCGGAATGACGATGCAGCATGGGCAGGACGAGAAAGGCGAATGGCTGAAAATCACCTACTATGACGAGGACGGCGCAAATGTAAGTGAGCGCTTCCGCTTGCACACGCCTGCCCAGCGTACCGCTTTCGAACAGCTATTTATTCGCCCGCATACCCGCACGCCCGGCGTTCCTTTACGCTGGATCACGGCGGCGGATATTGTGGCGCAGCAGGCGCTGTTGCGGCATCCCGATTTTGTGGTCGCGCGGATGAAAGGCCAGTACTGGCAGGTGCGTGAAAAAGTGTTCGATTATGAAGGCCGCTTCCGCCGGGCGCACGAATTACGTGGCTAATCGCACTTTTCATTGATGTAACGGCGATTTGAGTATAGAATCTCGCCCGCTTTTGCATACGCAAAGCAGATCACTTACCTGTTGCTGGGTCGCCTGTAGCAGGAATTATTAAAGAGAGATTTAAATGTTTACTATCAACGCAGAAGTACGTAAAGAGCAGGGTAAGGGTGCGAGCCGCCGCCTGCGCGCCGCTAACAAGTTCCCGGCAATCATCTACGGCGGATCTGAAGCCCCGATTGCTATCGAACTGGACCACGACAAGGTTATGAACATGCAAGCTAAAGCTGAATTCTATAGCGAAGTTCTGACCCTCGTTGTTGACGGTAAGGAAGTAAAAGTTAAAGCTCAGGCTGTGCAGCGTCACGCTTTCAAGCCGAAGCTGACTCACATCGACTTCATCCGCGCGTAATCGCCAAAAGGGCATAAAAAACTCCGCTTCGGCGGAGTTTTTTATGCCCTTTTTTGGCCTCGGTCCCTGACAATACGCAGGGCGGATAAGGCATTTACGTCGCGCACCGCATTATAGCCTGATGACGCTATGCTTATCAGCCTATAAACCGTTACTTTCCGCCCGATGCGCGACGTTGCAACTGATCGCGCAAATTCGGCGGCGTTCCTTTGATGGTCAGCGTATCGGTCGCTGGATCCCAGAAAATCCGCTCACCCAGTAGCATCGCATCAAAGTTAATGGTTAACCCGCCGCCGCTTCCGGCATATTTCGTTAGCTGGCGTAGCGTACTCCGATCAGCCGGAAAGCTCTCTTCCAGCTCATAACCTTTTTCGGCAGTAAATTCGCTGAAGCTTACCTCACTGACGCAGGAAAGCTCCTTCGATAGCGATTCCAGCTCAATCTCTTCCCCGGCTTGTAACCGCTCGTTGCAGTAGCTGTAAACCTGCCGACGCACGTTCTGTCGTTCTGCTTTATCCAACTGCGCTTCTGCAGTGAAATCATCCACCGCCTGCAACAGACCGCGGTTCTGCGCTTTTGCATTCAGCCCTTCGCTGGCGCCGAGGAAATCCATAAAGAAGTCAGCGACCTTGCGCCCTACCCGCCCTTTCAGAAACGTCAGATAACGGGTCGATTCCGGATTTGTTTCCCACTCGGTAAGATCGATACGCGCTACGATATCCGCATGGTTAATATCAAGGTAATGCGTCGGGTTAATGTCCAGATTTTCATTCACCCGCATACTGCTCAGGTTGTTCAGTACCGCAACCAGCAGATACTCCACCGCCAGATAGCGATAGTGGCAGAACAGCACAATGCCGCCGTCCGCAAAGGGATATTTCGTCAGTTCGTCACGCAAGCGTCCGGTCGCTGCCCGGCTAAAAGCGAGAAAATCTTCTTCTCCCTGACGTTGCAACCGCAGCGCCTGCGCCAGTTCACTCTCTTCGTTAAACAGTCCATACGCCTTATTCTTGGCGCTATAGACCCGATGCAGTTCAGCCACCATTTCGACAACGGTGGCTGTTGGCTCCAGCAATGAATCGCGCAAGACCAGTTCAAGATTTTGCTCATCACGCTTGATAAGCTGGTGCAGGGCAATCTGGTTGATATCCAGACTCATGATAAACTCTCCTTTAAGACCGGGCGGTATTCAACCACCGCCTACCGGAAGACGCAAGCGATCGCCCTGTCATTTCAGGCGTTATCCATAACGCGAATGATTCAGGGGATAAAAATGCAGAAAAAAAACTGTTGCTACGGTAATATATTGCCCTTTCATGAACAAACAGATTTTGATTTATGCCACAACTCTCCCGCTATAGTGATGAACATGTTGAACAATTACTGAGCGATTTGCTCAGCGTACTGGAAAAACATAAGGCGCCGACCGATCTTTCCCTGATGGTGCTGGGAAACATGGTCACCAACCTTATCAATACCAGCATTGCGCCGGCTCAACGCCAGGCGATTGCGAACTCTTTTACCCGCGCATTACAGTCTTCGATTAGCGAAGACAAAGCGCACTAAAAAGCCGACTCCGGAGAAACAAACGACAGGTATGGTAACTCATCGTCAGCGCTACCGTGAAAAAGTCTCCCAGATGGTTAGCTGGGGGCACTGGTTCGCTCTGTTCAATATACTATTGGCTACGCTGCTCGGTAGCCGTTACCTGTTTGTCGCCGACTGGCCGACAACGCTTGTGGGTCGCATATACTCTTACCTGAGCATTGTCGGGCACTTTAGCTTTCTGGTGTTCGCCACCTATTTGCTTATTATTTTTCCGCTCACATTTATTGTGATGTCCCAGCGACTGATGCGGTTCTTATCGGCCATTCTGGCGACTGCGGGAATGACGTTGTTGCTTATCGACAGCGAAGTCTTTACCCGTTTTCACCTGCATCTTAATCCCATCGTCTGGGAACTGGTCATCAACCCTGACCAGAACGAAATGGCGCGTGACTGGCAGCTTATGTTTATTAGCGTGCCGGTTATCTTATTGATCGAGATGTTATTTGCGACATGGAGCTGGCAAAAGCTGCGCAGTCTCACGCGACGTCGCCATTTCGCAAGGCCACTTGCGGTATTCTTCTTTGTCTCCTTTATCGCATCGCACCTTATCTATATCTGGGCAGACGCTAATTTTTACCGTCCGATTACCATGCAGCGAGCAAACCTGCCGCTCTCTTATCCGATGACGGCTCGACGTTTTCTTGAAAAACACGGCCTGCTGGATGCGCAGGAGTACCAGCGCCGCTTGGTAGAGCAAGGCAATCCGGAAGCGGTCTCCGTACAATACCCGCTCAGCGATTTGCACTATCGCGACATGGGCACCGGTCAGAATGTGCTGCTCATTACCGTAGACGGCCTGAACTATTCTCGATTTGAGAAGCAGATGCCGGAGCTTGCTAAATTCGCAGGGCAAAACATCAACTTCACCCGTCATATGAGTTCAGGTAATACCACTGACAATGGTATTTTCGGCCTGTTCTATGGTGTATCGCCGGGCTACATGGATGGCGTATTATCTACCAGAACACCAGCGGCGCTCATTACCGCCTTGAATCAGCAAGGCTACCAACTGGGACTATTTTCTTCGGATGGCTTCACCAGTCCACTTTATCGTCAGGCGTTACTGTCAGATTTCTCAATGCCGGCAGCGCAAACGCAATCTGATGCGCAGACGGCCAGCCAATGGATAGACTGGCTTGGACGCTATGCGCAAGAAGATAATCGCTGGTTCTCATGGGTATCGTTTAACGGTACTAACATTGACGACAGTAATCAGAAGAATTTTGTTAAACGATACGCCAGCGCCGCCAGCGGCGTCGATGCGCAAATCAATCGGGTTCTGAATGCGCTGCGGGAAGCAGGTAAACTCGACAATACCGTCGTGATCATTACCGCAGGTCGCGGCATACCGCTGACGCCGGAAGAAAACCGTTTCGCCTGGTCGCGAGGACATCTACAAGTGCCACTGGTGATCCACTGGCCGGGGACGCCTGCGCAGCGTATTAATGTGCTTACCGACCATACCGATGTGATGACCACGTTGATGCAGCGCCTGTTACACGTCAGCACACCAGCGAACGAATATTCGCAGGGCCAGGATATCTTTACCGTTCCACGTCGCCATAACTGGGTAACGGCGGCAGACGGCAGTACGCTGGCAATTACGACGCCGCAAATGACCCTGGTGCTCAATAATAACGGTAATTATCAGACATATGACTTACACGGCGAGCAGATCAAAGATCAGAAGCCGCAGCTCAGTCTGCTGTTGCAAGTGCTAACAGATGAGAAACGTTTTATCGCTAACTGATTAATTATGAATCAGTTAGCACCGCTTCCCCTTGCATTCGCGATGGAAAGCGGTAGTATTAGCACCCACAAGTCGGCACGTAGCGCAGCCTGGTAGCGCACCGTCATGGGGTGTCGGGGGTCGGAGGTTCAAATCCTCTCGTGCCGACCAAATTATTATTCTGGATGTATCGGATACATACAGAAACCCCTTAAAAACCCGCATTCTCTCAGAGTTTGCGGGTTTTTTAATGCCTGTAGTTATCGATAATACCCGTTTACAGTCGGATTTTTTGGACCAAAGAACGGCGCGCCCTGTGGTAATCAAAGCAGCCCACCCACCACTACTCAGATAAAGAATGCCAAAACCACAGTCAAAGAAATGACACTAATCTTACTGTAAACGCCACCATACTCATGAATTTACCTCAAATCCTCAACATCCTAATAGCATATATTACAAACCAATTATAATAAACATTAACATTTATAATTTTTGCACTAAAAATATCCAAAAAGAAATAATTTCAATAAAAATTTCAAATTAGAATTACCTGTAAATAGAAAAATTCAATTATTATTGAACATTGAAGGAGCAAATATGGGAATTTTTATTTCAAAAAAATTAAGATATTTTATAGCAATTATGGAAAAGCGCTCTTTTGCCAGCGCTTCCGAAGAATTGTGTATTACACGTTCGCCATTAAGCAAAGCAATCACTGAAATTGAAGAATATTTAGATGACAAATTATTTGTCAGAAAACATAATGACTTAATACCCACTCCTCTGGCACTAGAATATTATAAAAAATGCAAACCACTATATGAAGAGCTATTAAAACTGGAGAAAATAAAAAACCTAAAACTCTATACAGTAATCTTCGATAGTTGTTTCCCTCTAACTTTTGTAAAATTTTTGCGGGATTTCATTGAGGTCCCAGGTTTTGAATTCCGAGTTGAACATACAATTATTACACCTGAGCACCTACTCTCTCTTAAAAACGAAAATAAAATATTTATATCTCTCAAAAATATAGTGGATGTCCCAGATGAAAATAAATCCATATGGCCAACTGGCGGTTTGACTCTGCTGTCGCCATTTATTTCTAAAAATAATAATCTATTCGTATGTAAAGAAATTCATATTAACTCTCTGAAAAATAGATTTTCTAAAACCTTAGAAAATTATTTATACAGCATTAATTTCATTGAACATAACCACGACCCCTCCACTTTGATCTATAAAGTAAAAAGTGGTGAAGGCCATGGTTTGTTCTCATCTAAGTTAGCACAGTTCTACAATCTCAATGGAATAAAAAAAACGCCAATAAAAGAATATAATAAAAACATTGTCGTTTATCATGACGCGTCAGATTTAAATAGCATAGTTTTATTAAAAATAAAACAAATACTTAATGATTTTATTTAGCAAAAGTCGCCTTCATAGAAGGCGACTTTAGTACAGCTACGCAGGAACTAACACAAAAAAGCAAATCGAATGTCTTACCAACTTCACCAGAGTTAATTTTAAAACACTCACACTATTTTCACTTCTTGATATTCATAGCATCGCTCTTCACATCTTTAGCAGACATCTTCTATATGACATAGCGTTAGTTCAATTTTCTCATCTGATGACAAAACTGCACATATTGAAGCATTTATTGAAAATAAAGCCACCAAAAATATTTATAATGTTTATTGTAGTGTGATTAAGAAAAACATAATTCATTGTCTCTATCAAAAGTAGAGATATATCAACTATACAAGTAATGCCATTGCATATACCGCGCAAAAGGCATTATCTGTAACAATAAAGGATAGTTAAATGAGTATAACAGCCACTTTATCCCTCAAAAAATTAGAGGAACATTTTGGAATACAGAACCAGTTATCTAACCGCGGATATTATTCTATATTTGATATCCTGAAGTTATCAAAAAGTGAATTTACTTGCAAGCACCAGGGCCTCTTTGGTGCTAAAGCCAGTAAAATCTATGATACCGCCTCCGGTTACGCAACGCAGATTATGCTGTTGTTTCGCAAAACTTACCTTGCTCAGGCGGTGCAGACGTCGGTGTATTCCACTCAGTTACAGGATAGCAATTCTGTAGTACTCACAAAGGGCGGCCCGACGTGGCAAACCCTATTTGCTGATGACTGGCGTGAATATTGCCAGAATGGCACGCCGGAGGCCATTGACTCTCCGGTCGCTTATCTCTCCTGGCTGTATAATCAGGCCACGAATTTTGAATCACAGATGGGGGTCGATAATATTATCCCGCTGGCTGTCCGTCGCCCTGATTTAGCAGAGCTTATGCTGGATAATGACGCGATTAATCAGGTTGTTCCCTCCTTACAACTGGTCAATGAGGTGCTTGAGCAGTCCGTCACGCCATACGTTAATAACGTCGCCCAGAATACCAGCGTTAGCGAAATGCTAGCTACCACCCGTTATCCAACGCTCCTGCCTTATCATTACCCGCATCAACAGGCTCTGCTTTCTCTGGAAGCCAGTGACGAATCGCTACAGAATATAATTAAGAAAACAGATATCGCCTGGCCTTATTTTGTAAAGCAGAACCTGCGTGCGGGAAAAGCGGAAACGGCATGGCAACTGGAGAGTAATCTTGCACCTGAGCAGCGGAACATTATTATTGAAACATTCGCTGATTCTACAACCGAATTAACTAATTTCTACCATCAAAGTCTGGGGATGAATTCCAGCAGTTTTGAACAATTCGTAAATAGTAATATTTTCTGCCAGCAACTCAGTATTACCAAAGAGGAGATGGAAAACTTAATCGCCTCAACCTGCAACGAGTCTAAAGTCTCTATTTCCGATAATTACCAGCCTGCTTATCGGGTATCCGGATCTGATTTGTATGGTGCCAGTTATATTAACAACTATCTTAATGATTCTGCATTATTACAGGATAGAAGCGTGGTAAAAGATGAATGCACTAATCCGATACCGATGTATATCAGTTCGCAAGGGGTTAGTTTTGTCACTGGCAAGTTTGGTTCAGCTTTAAAAATTGATGCGACAGAAAATGCTGAAGTCTATTTCAAATCAAATATTGCTACTGACGGTTCCCAACTAATTCCCTTTACATTATCGTTCTGGTGTAATATCCCAGCAGATATACAATCAGGCAGCCTGGTGGTAACAAATAAAACTGATCATTATGCTTCATCTGCAAAAGGAATTACCGTTAAGGCATTCCCTGACACCAATGGTAATTGCAGTCTGGAATTAAGCGCATCAGATGGCATAACCTCCCCGCTGACCGTATCACGTATATTCCCTACTAATACCTGGCTTTTCGTGTGTATTGAGTACTCACCCGACACCCACTTTTACTTTATAACTAATGTAAATGGTTCTGGTCCTACATATTATGACACCATAAAAATAGACGCCCCAGAAAGCATTGCATTAGAAGAAGAATACTGGGGGTTTAATGGAAATTATGGCAACAACTATTATAAAGAGCATAGTAGTTGCCGCTCAGTCATTTTATATGACGATATTGCGGTTTGGAATAAAGATATAAACGATAGAGAGATTAATAGTTATCTTTCAAAAGGTACAACCGCGCTAGCGTTAAATACCCCAATCCATTATTATTCCTGTGATGCTGCTGGCGTATCTATCATAAATGAAACACCGTCAAAAATAGAATTATCACAATCGCAAAATGAATTTTATCCAGAACGACTCTTCGATAGATATGGTGAGTATTATAAACTCTGCGCAACGAAGAATAACTACATCCGTCTGAATGAGGCCATATGTAATCAGTTCGATGGTAATCAGAATTTTTCATTCGGTTTTTGGTTTAAATACTCCAAACTTCCAACAGGCAGAATCCCAGTAGCCATGAATATATATCCACAAAATGGTGAACATGGGTTTTCCATTGAGCTTTATTCAAGCGGCAAACTTCACCTCGTTGTACAAAATGATCATAACTACCAATATGTTGAAAGCGATGCATTAACTACAGACACATGGTATTACGTTGCTCTCGTATGGTGCACATCGACCAGGGTTGCCACCCTATATTTAGTGAAAGAGGGTTCAAGTGATATCCATGTTTATGAAACCAATGCGCTTAAGGCGGCTTCATTTACTAAAAACGGTGAATACTACTGGACACTCAATGAAAGTGGAAATGTTAACCGAACATGGTACACCACGGACAAAGATTCTTCAGTAAAACTCTGTTTTTCTGAACCTGCATTCTGGTCTGGCCTCATCAACCAAAATGATGTCACGCTTATTGCCTCATTACAGAGTTCATTGAATGACAAGGATTCGGGACTCAGTTTATACCCTGCGTGTTATTTCAATAATAGCACGACACTCATGCATCTGAGTGATGTACGTATGCAGCGCATCAATCGTATGATCCGTTTACAACGCTGGCTTGGCCTCTCCTTTGAAGAGGTAGACTTATTGCTCAACGCCTGTATTCGCGGTCAGGGTAGCCAGAATAGCGATAACTCCCTTAACGCACAAACGCTACGTATGTTGGGTGTTTACCGCCACTGGCAACAAGCGTATCAGGTCACAGCTTTCCAGTTTGCCGCTATCCTGTATCAAATCACACCTTACGCGATCTCCCCTGCGGTTCCTTTTCTGGATCAGATATTTAATACAACCTCCGCTTTTGATGAACCATTCAAAATTACCGATTGGGCGTTTAACTATACTGCGCTGACCGGTGAGGATGGCCAGATTGTTAAGCAGATTTGCGCCGGTCTTAATATCACCCGCGCTCAGTTTCTGGTACTGGCGAAACAGGTCAGCAGCGCACAAAACTGCGACACGAATACGCTAATCTGCTCGTTAGATGTTATCTCTGCGCTCTACCGTCTGGTGATGGCGCCGCGCTGGTTGGGTCTGAGCTTTGAGGATGGTGTAGCATTATTGATGCTGGTAGAAGAAGGTAATGCGCTGACACGCCTTGCCAGTATTCCGATTTATACGACAGTAGAGAATAGCGCCAGCGATCTTCTGGACACCCTGATGGCGCTGTCTGACGCCGCGCAATGGCTAGCTGATAACAACCTGACGGCGACCTGGGCGCTTGCCATGTTACAGGGCGGAGAAATGGTTCTTCCGGCGACAACGGCTGAACTGAATTTCATCAGTGGTATTAATCAACAATTACCTTCAACGCTATTGAATGAAAATTATTTTTCTTCTCTCCCGCAGGATATCATTGCGGAGTCAGTTTATTTTCCAAATGGTACGGATGCACCTAGCTCGTATAATAACACTTTGAGCTATGCACTTAACTCAACGAAAGGGCAATATGCATGCCTGAGCGATACAGCTAACAATATATTAGACCCAGATTCAAGTAAAGCAAGTTCACTGGGCATGTGGTGCTATATTAAAAATGGTGCACGTGTAGGAGCTCCTCTTATTGCCTCAGCCACTATCGGCAGTGATGGTAATATAGGGACGGGGATTGCTATCACCCTTGGTGAGAGCTATAAATTTAATATATGCATGAAAGACTCAAATGGAAAATCAGCAGGTGTTTCTGCGAGTTCAGCTCAATGGGAGAAAAATGAAGCCTGGTTCTATGTATCCATCAGAATGCCCTACAATAACATGTTGTACTTGGATATTTATTTAGATAATGGCACAAAAACATATAGTTCAGTCTTAGATTATAATAACATGGGAAGCTGTAAGGCTGAGGGCAATTGTTGGTCCATAAATGAAGATGGATCACAAGCATTCTATTCGACACATCAACAAGCAAAAAGCGACATTATCATAAGTGATGTTACCGTATGGCAAAAAAACATAACACCGGACGAATTTAAAAATATTGTAAAATCAAATCGTCCTGCTAACGAAACAGTACCCGGAGGTTTGTCATTTACTGAAACCACCTGGATGGAATCTTTGAATAATATCATTGACAGCAGTGGTCTTGTATTACCTGTAGCAACTGATTATCAGACAATTAGCAATATAGTTCATAACGATCTTCGCTATGGTACTAACGAAACGCAACTGGATGCAGTCTCAAATATCATCTATCAAGCAAAACTCGCGCAACAGAATATTGCCGATAGTGCGCTGGCGAAAGCGTTTGATATTGATCACTCATATCCGCCATACCTGCTCGCCTGGACCGCATCGTCTGAATACGATCTGCTCAGCCAAAGTCTGGCGTTAAACGGCATCACGACGCCAGATGCTATCCCGGATGAGTACCAACAATATCTGTATCAGATTGCCCGCCGCGCAGGGTTATGTAGTACCTTTAACCTGACGCCAGCCATGCTTTCCACGCTACTGGCCCACACAGACTGGTTCGGCGTAGCCGATACTACGATTGATTTTAACTTGTTGTATCTGTTCAGTCGTTATAGCGACTGGATGAAACTGGCCGATAAAGAGGACGCCATGCTGGCCTACCTGCGCAGAGCAAACGGCGCGCCATCGCTTACCCCGGACCAGGCCGCCTCCTGTCTGGCGTTGCTAACCGACTGGGAAAGCGATGAAGTCTTACAGGCCGCCGCGTATGCCAATCCCGCCACGGGCATTGCCGCTACGCTGGCGCATATTGACATCGTAATGCGCCTGAAAACATTGTGTACCCGTACCGGCACATCCGTTGAAACCATACTGAATACTGGCGGCCTTACCACCACCTCTACTTATCAGGAGTGGCAATCTGTCGGAGAGTCATTGGTAGCCGCGCAAAGTAATAACTAATTATCCACCCCCTTTTTGCGGAGTCATCCGCAAAAAGATTTATTAATATCGCCACGGGCGGCGGGATTTCCGTCGCCCTGAATAAGGAATTATTATGTCGACAACCATTAGCAGTGAATTAAATCAGGGCTATCGTAGTGCATTACTCGCGTATTATATTGGGCAATATGCACCTAATAGCGGTGACGCTACTTTAAGCAATATGATTAAAACATCAGACGATGTTTATGAATATTTGTTAATTGACCCACTGGTCACCAATGATGTGCAGACATCTCGCGTAGCACAAGCTATGTCCAGTATCCAACAGTATATCAATGGTATTGCGCTGAATATGGAACCGGGCTACGACACCCAAGCGCTGGACACAATGCAGCTAAAACGCTGGAATAATGGCGCCGATCAGTATGCAGTCTGGGGTGGCTATGTTGAACTCGACAGCTACCCAGAAAATTATATTGATCCCACACTGCGCCAGGATCAGACCTCCTGCTTTAACGATTTGATTACGGAACTAAATCAAAAAACAGTCAGCAATGATACCGCTCAACAGGCGGTAATGGGATATTTAAATCATTTCGAACAGGTCGCTAACCTGACTATTGTCAGCGGTTATACCGACGACAAAGATCAAACCAAAGGAACCTATTATCTGTTGGGTAAATCGACCTCTTCGCCGGTGCAATACTACTGGCGCTCGTTTGATATGTCTCTCAACGTTGATAACGTTGTAGCATCAAACGCCTGGTCTGAATGGTATCCAGTTAATACATCCATAAACGATGATCTGATCCAGGGAACACCGCGCCTGGCCTATTTTAATAATCGTTTATACCTGTTCTGGTTTGAGCGTGCGGAAGGCAATGGTCCGAATGAAAGCGATACCATTACGGCTTATTCATCACAGTGTGATTTTAGCCGCAACTGGTCATCACCTTTTGCCATGATGTCAATTGACTCAGATACCGCAAATCATCATGGGGAGCAAACATACTGTGATAAACTGTTTACTTCAAAGTATCTCTGCACTGCTTGTGGCTATAATGAAACTGATAATTATTTATTGGTATCATTATACGACGGTACAGATGTTACGGCATATACGGACAATGGATACAACGATTTCACCATCACGATAGATTACTGGTTTAATACAGAAAAAAGAGAGTCGAAAGTCAGCGTCGGGATGACAAATACAATCTCTAAGTTTTTGTACAATTATATCGAAAGCCAAACCATCACCAACAATCAAAGTAAAATTCAATCCTGTTTCCTTGTGGATAAATTTTACGTTGCTGATGTTAAATGCGATTCAACAAAGTTCTATGACGGGTTACACTCATATATTACGCTTCCGGCGCTGGATACCCGTAACTTTTCGGTTAACACCGCAGATGATGGCAGCATCACTTTAGAAGGCTCGATAATTACTGCCTGCAGCACTAACAGCACTGGCACTTTTTATCACGAAAATTGGAACTTGAATGAGAATGATGGTGTTTTAGATTGTTATTATTCATTTACAGATTCAATATTTACCGGCATGCAACTGGTTGATTTACCTGTCACATTATCAGCAACAATTAATACCGTTGCTATTGAGGTTCCTTATAACACTGGCATGAAAACCTTTCCGTTATCAAGATCCTATACTATTGATAAAGGTATTCTCACTGATGCTGCCAACTTTGCTGCTGAGATGATTGTGACCAAGGCCGCGATGACATCCCAGGGAAACATGCAATACTTTCATTTTGAACTGAGAAATAATAATACCAAGGTCCTGTCAATAGTTAATAATAGGCATATTGAAAACTATTATAATGATACGTCGTGGACTCTTGATGTATTTGAGAGCAAAAGCAGTGGTTGTTGGCAATCAACCAATGCTAACACCTGCATAAGTAAAACGGCCGCCACGATAAATAACAATACAAAATTTAATTATTCTGTCGCTGACTTTACAGATGATGAAATAACAACTGGTGCTATCACGCGCTACATTTCTGTTGGCTATATTAATAATTGCGGCGGCGCGACCACCCATACCGAATATCGTGTTTCGCTTCAGAAATTAACGAATATTCCCGCCACTCCACTCATCGCTACCCGCAGGGATGAGGAGCTGGGTACGGTGGTATTTCTCTCTTTTAACGGTACGTTCGACGATGGCGCTGCGATTTCTCCTGTTCGCCTGAATACCCTGTTTGCCAAAGAGTTAATCAACAAAGCTAACGTTAGCATTGACGATCTGCTTGCCTGGGATACCCAGCTAACCCTGGAACCTGCAATGACCAGCGGCGCCAGCCCCACGCCAATGGATTTCTATGGCGCAAATGGCCTCTACTTCTGGGAACTGTTCTTCTATATGCCGTGGCTGGTCGCCAGCCGCCTGAGCCAGGAAGGCAACTACGCAGACGCGCAAAAGTGGTTTAACTATATTTTCGACCCTTCCGCCTGCGGCCGTATCAATTCAAATGCCGATTACCCGGAACCGGACTACTGGAGCGTACGCCCGCTAGTTGAAGCGAACGCGCAGGAAAGCCTTGCGGCGTTGATTCTAAACCCGGACGATCCGGATATTATCGCCAAAGCCGATCCGGTACATTATCAGAAAGCAATCGCCATGGCGTATCTGGCAAATTTGATTGCTGCTGGCGACGCTGAGTATCGTCTTTTAACCAACGATGGACTTGCCCAAGCCAAACTGCGCTATGTGCAAGTCAAAACGCTGCTTGGTCCCCGCCCGGATACTTCAACGCTCCAGCAATGGCAGCCCGATACGCTGAAAAATATCGCCAGTCAGCGCAATACCGACCTCACCGCGCTGGAAGATAGCGCCAGCATCTCGCTGTACGCCTTCTCCGGCAGCAATACACTCGCGCAGGAAGTCACCATTAACGAAGCGTTTTCGCTGCCGTTAAATGCGCAGTTACTAAACTATTGGGACGTTATCGACTCGCGGCTTTACAACCTGCGCCACAATCTGTCTATTACCGGTCAGCCGATTAACACTCCGCTGTACGCCACGCCGGTTAACCCGGCAATGTTGGTGCAAATGAATGCTACCGGCGGTTCATTGGCAGGCCAGGCTTCTAAACTCAGTATGGCCATCCCGCCTTACCGTTTCACCGCCATGCTGCAACATGCCCGCGGCGCGGTCGGTACATTAAGCCAGATGGGACAAACCCTGCTCAGTTACTACGAACGTAAGGAATCTACAGGATTACAGGAGTTACAACAGCAGCAGGCGCTGGATCTCTCCTCCTTTACCATCAGCCTGCAAAAACAGGCAATTGATGCGCTGAAAGCCGATCAAAAAGCGCTGGAGGCCAGTAAAGATATCGCCAAACAGCGCTATGACTACTATTACGACCTGTACACCACCGGCATTTCCGCCAGCGAGCAGGAAGTGATGAATATGCAATCTTCCGCCAGCGCATTACTTACTTCCGCAGAGCCCTTCCTGACGACCGGCGCGACGTTAAATATGGCGCCGAACATCTTCGGTGTCGCCACCGGCGGTGCTGTCTGGGGCGCAGCGCTCACCGCCAGCGGTATGGTATTGCAGTTCAGCGCTAACAGCATTCAGGCCACAGCGCAGCGCATCCAGGTATCGGAAGAGTATCGCCGCCGCAGCGAAGAATGGAAACAGCAATACCAACAGGCGAACGCCGAGATGACCAGCATCGACAGGCAACTGGATGCGCTTGCGGTACGCCAGCAGGCGGCCCAGACCTCGCTACAACAGGCACAGACCGAACAGGCGAATCTGCAGGCCACAATGCAGTACATTTCCAGCCGATTCACGCAATCGTCGCTATATAGCTGGCTTATCGGTCAACTGGCGGCGCTTTACTACCAGGCATACGACGCGGTGTTGTCGCTGTGCCTGAGCGCCGAAGCGTGTTGGCAGTATGAAATGGGTGATTTAACCAGCCGTTTCATCCAAACCAACGCCTGGAACGACAGTTACCACGGTCTGCTGGCGGGCGAAACGCTGGAGCTAAACCTGCAGCAGATGGAATCCGCCTGGCTGTCACGCAACCAACGCCGGCTGGAACTCACCAAAACCGTGTCGCTGAAAACCCTGCTTGGCGATTCTGACTTCGCAAATCTGATCGCGACCGGGTCGGTTAACTTCAGACTTGATGAGAGACTGTTTGACAATGATTATCCTGGTCATTATCTGCGCCAGATTAAGTTTGTCACGCTCTCCCTGCCGACGTTGCTTGGCCCATGGCAAGACGTTCGCGCCACGCTCACGCAAACCAGCAGCAGTACGCTTCTGAAAGCGGATATTGATGGTGTGAATTATCTCAACGACAACACCACCGGCAATGCGGCGAACGTGGTCACGAACCTACGCGCCAGCCAGCAGATTGCCATCTCCTCTGGCATGAACGACAGCGGACTGTTCGAGCTCAGTTTTGGCGACGAACGCTACCTGCCATTCGAAGGCACCGGCGCGGTATCTAGTTGGCAGTTGAGCTTCCCACGACCAAAAAGCAGTGAGCAGAAGGCCATTCTCGATAACCTGAGCGACGTGATTGTGCAGGTGCATTACACCGCCGTCTCTGGTGGCAGTGACTTCGCAAACACCGTTGAAAAAACACTGTAATTCCCCTTGAAAAGTAACCGGCCTGGATTGGCCGGTTACTGGAGCAGAAAAAATGTTAAAAGAAAATACATCTTCATCCACGGCCTCACTCATGGTAACTCCCCCCTCCTTACCAAAAGGGGGCGGTACTTTAAGCGGTATGGGAGAAGCGCTCGGTCAGGCAGGTCCTGGCGGCACGGCGTCAATGACATTACCTCTACCCGTAAGCGCGGGTCGTGGTTTTGCGCCTTCATTATCATTGACTTACAGCAGCTCTGCTGGAAATAGTATTTTTGGTATTGGCTGGGCGTGCGCTACGCTGCGCATTAGTCGACGAACCAGCCATGGCGTACCACAGTATAACGACAATGACGAATTTCTTGGCCCTGATGGTGAAGTGCTGGTCAAAACCATTAGTACAAGTCAGACCCCCAACCCAACTACCTGCCAACAATATGGCAGTACGACACTAACTCAAACCTGGACTGTTACCCGATATCAGCCACGCACAGAAGGCGCATTTCATCGTCTGGAGCACTGGCAAAGCGAGGCCACAGACGGTGATTTTTGGTTACTGCACGAAAGCACGGGTAATTTGCATATGCTGGGTAAAACCGCATCAGCTCGAATCAGCGACCCGCATAATGCCGCGCATATTGCTGAATGGCTGGTAGAAGAGTCAGTCAATCCCGTAGGAGATCATATTTATTATTGTTGGAAAGCAGAAAATTCCAGTAATATCAGAGAAATAGACAAAACCAATCAGCGCGATTGCTCCACACAACGTTATCTCGCAAGCGTACAATATGGCTGTCAAACGCCCGCGTCTGATTTGTATCTCTGGAAAAGTGATAAACCCGACGCAAGATGGCTGTTTACGCTTATTTTCGACTATGGTGAACGGTCACTCGATCCCAGCACTGCCCCCGCTTTTTCAACGACGACAAGTTGGCCTGCTCGTCAGGACGCTTTTTCCCGCTACGAGTATGGGTTTGAGATTCGCACACACCGTCTGTGTCATCAGGTATTAATGTTTCATCATTTTCCTGATGAACTAAAACAAGATAATGCCCTGGTTTCACGCTTATTGCTGGAATATAACGAAACGCCGGTGCTCAGCCAACTGACATCGGCACAGACGCTTGCCTATGACGCTGACGGCTCGGTACTCTCATGTCCGCCATTAGAGCTTTGTTACTCGCAACCTGATATGTCAGGCGCTCAGTGGCAACAGATGTCATCCCTTTCCGGCCTGGATTCCCCGCCTTATCAGTTGGTCGATCTCTATGGCGAAGGCGTACCGGGTATACTGTGGCTTAATGGCAAAGACTGGCGTTATCGCGCGCCTTGCCGGGGCGAGACGGGTACAGACGAGGTGGTCTATGCCGACTGGGTTAACCTGCCGCAGATCCCGGCCTTGCAAAACGCATCTGCCCGTCTGATAGATATCGACGGTGACGGCCAACTGGACTGGGTAATCGCCGCACCGGGTATGGCAGGTTTCTTTACTCAACAATCAGATAAAAACTGGAGCCGTTTTACCCCGTTCAGCGCCCTGCCTGAAGAGTTTTTTCATCCGCAAGCTCAGTTTACACAGTTAATGGGATCCGGACTTATCGATCTGGCGATGATCGGGCCAAAAAGTGTGCGTCTGTATGCCAATGAGGGCAGCGCTTTCAGCACTGGATTAAACATTAATCAGGATGAAAATATTGAACTGCCTGGCCCAGGGCGGGATGCCCGCGAACTGGTGCTTTTTGCCGATATTCTGGGATCAGGGCAATCACACTTATGCCGCATCCGTTATAACAGCGTTACCTGCTGGCCTAATCTCGGCGGCGGCCGTTTCGGCTCGCCTGTCCAGTTGTCCCTGCCATCGCCACTGGACAGTGAAGAACAGTTTAATCCTGAAAATTTGTTGTTGGCTGATACCGATGGTTCCGGCGCTCCTGACTTGATCTATGTGCAGCATAACCAGGCAAAGGTTTGGCTGAATCAGGGTGGCAATGGTTTCGTTTTCGGGTCCAATATTGCTTTTCCTGATGGCGTCGTTTATGACCGTCTTTGCCAACTTACTGTGGCAGATATTCAGGGTAATGGCATGGCTGAACTGGTACTTACTGTTCCCTGGCCTACCCCTACGCACTGGCATTTTGCTTTTTGTGCACAAAAACCCTGGCTCCTGACAGGCACAAATAACAATATCGGCGCCAACACTACGCTTTTTTATCGCAGTTCAGCGCAAGAATGGCTGGATGAAAAACAGCAAAATCCACAGGCGACGCCGGCATTACCTTTCGCTATGCATCTGCTGGTTAAAACAACCACAGAGGACGAAGTTACCGGCAACCAGCTTAGCCAGAGCATCCGTTATCGTAGGGGTATTTATGATGGCAAAGAGCGTGAATTCCGTGGTTTTGGTTATGTCGAAACTGAAGATACCAATGATGATGCGCTCCCGGTTGGCGACGATACCCCTGTCGCCGCGACGCTCCTGACAAAGACCTGGTTCCATTGTGGTCGTGAAGAGGATGAAACCACACTATTTGGTACGCCCTGGCGCGGTGATACAGAAGAAATCACGCTTAATGCCACACTTCTGACAACCTGGCAGGCAGGAGAGGATCAGGTATTGAACAACCCCGATAAAGCTACGCGCTGGTGGATGTTCCGTGCATTAAAAGGAACAGCGCTGCGCAGCGAAACCTATGGGCTGGATACCAGTAGCGTCGCATCCTCTCCTTATACCACCACGCAACAGCGAATGCAGGTTCGTCTGGTTCAGGGGGGTACGATGCCCGTTGTATTGCCCGTCGCACTGGAGCAAATAACACATCATTATGAGCGTCTGGCTGGCGATCCACAGGTTTCACAACAGGTGACGCTTCAGGCTGACGGCTATGGTTACGTTACCCGGCAAGTTAGCATTGCGTACCCCCGTCGCGCTTATCATGCCCTTCAACCCTATCCGGCTAACTTGCCTGATGATGCCTGGGAAAATACCTATGATGATCAACAGCAAAAACTGCGGCTGGTGGAGAGCCTGGCATCTTTTATTCACCTGGAAAACTCACAAACCTGGCGATTGGGGCTTCCCTCTCAACAACGGGTAAATCAACTGGAGTTCGATTCTGTTCCCGCTGGCGGTATCAACTACGAAACGCTTCGGGCAGATAATGGCTTGTTAAGTGCCGAACAAACTCGCTATCTGACCCAACAAAACGAAATTATCTACACGTCGACCCCCCTTGATTTGCGGGCGCTGGTGCACTATCAACGCACGGCGGTACTGGATGAAACGGCGCTCAAAGCCTATGAGGGGATAACAATCCCTGCTGAATACAGTTTCGATAAGCTAGGTTATGTTAATACACCAGCACTCTTTTCCTTTACAACCGAAGCCGACCTTTGGGCCGTTGAGCACAGCTTTACGCTCTATAACGATGTCAGCCAATTCTCAACGGTTGCAAGCCAGCAATCTACCAGGCTTGTCGGAGCCATAACCTGTCAGTATGACTCGCATTATCTGGTACCAATTAGTCAGCAAGATGTACTGGGTAATACAGTCACAATGGAATACGACTATCGTTTCCTGAGCCCATGGCGCACAACTGATATCAATAATAATTATCAGGAGTGTCAACTGGATGCGCTCGGTCGTCTGTTGGCAACCAGTGTATATGGAACAGAAAATGGTGGCCAGGCGGTGGGGTTTGCAAAAATCGCAGACTATCCTGTCTCGTCTTCGCTTACCGTTGAGCAAGCCATTGCGATGGCGACAACGGTGGGGTATCTCCAGCAACTAGCCACCATCAACGTCACTGATATGTTCAGTTGGATGGGGTGCGTTTCCTCTGACCAGGCAAACAGTGTCACTGCTGATGGCTGGTCTACTCTATTGAAGAACCGCTTTATTACATTTACCGGACATATTCGTTCATCTGGTCATCGTTGGGCGCGTAAAAATCCACAGCATCCTCTGGCAAATTTACTGACCGAGGCAACCCGTAATCCCATCCACAGTGTGACCCTGACTGCAGATAACTATCCTGCAACGTTTGATCCAGATGACTCAACGAAACGACTGCAGCAAACCGGTATTTCGCTGAGCTACAGCGATGGTTTTGGCCGGGCATTGCAGCAATGCGTCCTCTTTCCGGATGGAAAAGCCTGGCACAGAGAAAGCAATGGGGAAATCAGTACAACAGAGGTTGATGCCAGCCCCCGGTGGGCCGTTTCCGGACGCACTGAATATGACAATAAGGGCCAGGCGGTTCGCAACTATCAACCCTTTTTCCTCGATGACTGGCACTACGTTGTCGATGCCGCTATGCGTACAAATGGCTATAGCGACACGCATTATTACGATGCAACGGGCCGCAATATTCGCACGGTTACGGCTAAAGGCTATCTGCGCCGCAATACCTACTATGCCTGGTTCACGGTCGCAGAAGATGAAAACGACACTGTGGGTCTGGAGGATATTCCCGTATGACTTTGGCAATAGACACACCGGTGATTGCTGTGTGCGATAACCACGGTATCACCATTCGTACCCTTAACTGGAACCGCGAGGATAAAGATAGTCCACGTCGGCTCCTCGTTACCCACACCCGGCTGGATACGGCCAGCCGGGCCACCGTGCAACGCGATCCTCGCCGTTTCGCCGCCAGGCAACAGGACGATACTGCATTGTCGAACCTGTACTGCATGTCATCGTTGACAGGTCAGGTGCTGAAGCGCGCCAGTACTGACAGCGGCTGGCAGGTAACGCGCTTTGATGCAGCCAGCCGCACTGCATGGTCCATTGATGGTCGGGGCACCGTACACACTCAGACTTACGATATGCTGGGCCGTCCGCAGAGCGGCAGTAAGCGGCTAAAAGGCGAGGCATTGCGGGTAAGCTGGCGTCACGCATACACGGATACGTGTTCTGCAGATGCTAACGCGCAGAAAAACAATCTACGCGGATTATGCGTACAACGGTGGGATGATAGCGGTCTGCAGACTGTCGAATCGGTGGCGTTGAGCGGAGCAATTCTCCGCCAGACGCAACAGTTTCTCTTATCTGCGCAAGCGCAACCTGACTGGCCGGAGGATGACGCCGGCAAGCAGGCACTACTGGAGGATAAGATTTATGTTTCGACAATATCTGCCGATGCGCGCGGTATTAGCCTGAACCAGACCGATGCAATGGGGAATCAGCTGAGCTGGCGTTATGACGTCAGCTCCCATGTAAAAAACCAGTATGCGACACTTTCGGATGGTAAAAAACAGACACTGCTTGAGGACACTATGTGGAGTGCCGCAGGCCAGGTTGTGGAAGAAAAGTCCGGTAACGGCGTGACCACATCCTACCGCTATGAACCCGAAACACAGCGTCTCTCGGCGATGAGCGCACTGCGCGCCGACAGTACTCTGCTTCAGGATCTGGACTACGGCTACGACAATACTGGCAATTTAATTTCAATTACTGATAACACCATTGCGACCCGCTACTTCCAGAATCAGCAAACCGACGGACGGAGGGAGTTCACTTATGACGCGCTCTACCAATTGCTGGAGGCAACCGGGCGCGAGAATGCTGGTAATACCACCGTCCCATATGCTGTTCTGCCCGCATCTATCCCAACAGACAGCACTCAAACCATCGGTTATACCCGCTCCTTTCGCTATGATGACAGCGGTAATCTGCTCTCCCTTTCTCACCAGGGCGCCGCATGCTTTACCCGCACAATGGTAGTGAGTGATGCGTCCAACCGCAGCAGGTTGCAAAACGACACCGGAACGCTGACGCCGGATGATGTTGATGCTGCATTCGACCCCAATGGCAACCTCCTTAATTTGCAGGTGTCCGCCACTGCCTCTGAGCAGCTAATCTTGGACGCCAGCGACCATCTACAGACGGTTATCCTTCTTGATCGTAACGGCGACATCCAGCAGAGCGACCGGGAGATTTACCAGTACAGCGCAGGAATGCGTATGCGCAAACAGACCCGTATCCTGACGAAAGCCGACAGCAATCTGTGGACGGTGGACGAAGTGCGCTATCTGCCGGGCCTTGAGCTGCGGCGGCACTGGCAGGAGACCATCACCGGCGATACCGTCACGCCGCAGGATCCTACTGAGGAGCTGCATGTGATAACCACCCAGGCGGGGCGCGCCGGTATCCGACTGCTGCACTGGAAAACAGGCAAACCTGACAGCATTGATAATAACCAGGCACGCTGGCAAATGAGCGATAATATTTATGCGCTGGAACTGGATGCGCAGGGGCAAACGATCAGTCGCGAAGAATATTATCCCTTCGGCGGTACTGCGGTGTGGGCGGCACGCAGTGAACTGGAAGCCAGTTATAAAGTGATCCGTTATTGTGGCAAAGAACGTGATAGCACTGGTTTATATTATTACGGCTATCGTTATTACGCTCCCTGGCTGTGCCGCTGGACGGCAGCCGATCCAGGCCAGGAAATCGACGGGCTGAATCTGTACCGCATGGTGAGGAATAATCCGGTCACGTTGACAGATGACTTGGGCCTGGCGCCAGGGGGCAACTCGGCACAACCTTCCGCCTCTGAAGAACGTTTTCAATCAATTGTCCCTGACCTTATAAGCATTGTCAGGGAGCAAATTAGTGACGCACGTCAGGCACTGGAAGGCAATGCCAGAGTTGTACCGGAAAATAGCTGGTGGACGTACTTACAGCATTTATGGGAGCGATGGAATCCATTGGCTGATAATCCATCAAGCAGCACCAACAAGCCTAATGAGATTAACAATGAAACCAGAGCCATTATTAAAGACTATATGGGAAATGATTCAAAGGAAACAATAAAAACATTAAGAGATGCCTTAGAGAAAATGCATCAGGCTGCAGCGGCGTTAAATGAAAATTCATTTCGTAACATTAAGGAAGAACCTTACGCACCAAAAAATGCAGCTGCATGCGTCGGGACTAATGAACACAATTTATATGACACCTCGAAAGACATCAAAATACTAATTAATTACGAAGATACAGGAAAAAGACATTTATATGATATTGCCACAATAATTATTCATGAAATGACACATCTGGTTTTAAAAACCAAAGATTATTGTAATTCACAAACTGTACCCTTTCCGGGTAAATTTGATGGAAAGAGTACAAAAAAGTTGCGGCAATATGCCAGCCAAACGAATAGCACACCTTTAACAGGGGCGGATAATATAGCAAACCTTATTAGTTTACTTTATTACTCACAAGCCTGCGATGAGCAGACAAAATCTTTATATACACGCTATAAGCAGAGCTTGTCGAAATCAGGCTGGCGGGAGGCATTACTGGATTTTGGCGGCACAATGCCAGAGGTTAGCTGGCCACGGGTGAGTTCTGCTGAAATCCAGCGACGAGTATTACCCGTAAATTCTCGTTCATCCCGAATAAAACCAGCATCAGCTCACTAACTTTAATAAAGGTATTTTTATGACGCTATCAACCGCAACGCCGGTGGTTACCATTTGCGATAACCGCGGCATGACCGTACGCACGCTTAACTGGAATCGTGAATCCGACCAGGATCCGTTACGCCTTTTGCTATCTCATTCTCAACTGGAGACATCCAGCCGGACCGCCCGATACCGCGATCCCCGCCGCTTTATTGCCTGGCAGCAGGACAGTACGGCAGTACCGAACCTGCACAACAGGCTGTCACTGGCAGGCCAGATACTGAAGCGCGACAGCACCGACAGCGGCTGGCACGTTATGCTCTTTAATGCTGAAGGCGCTGCCGCATGGGGCATCGACGCTCGCGGTACTATCCAGACTCATGCCTGGGACGTGCTGGGCCGTCCAGTTTCAGGTATTGAACAGGCTGCCGGTGACGCACCCCGAACCGCCTGGCGTAAAGAGTATGGCGATGCTGTTGTATCCCCTGAGGATGCTTACCGTAACAATCTGCGTGGTGTCTGTGTGCACCAGTATGATGACGGCGGGCTACTTTCCATCAACGCGATTGCCCTTAGCGGCGCCGTTTTACAGCAAACAAAACGTTTTCTTAACGATGCTGAAGGTAAGCCTGACTGGCCGGAAAATGATACCGCTTGTGACGCCTTACTGGAAGACAGCGGCTTTATCTCCACTATTGTAGCAAATGCTGCCGGCGCCCCCTTTAGCTGGACAGATTCGCAGAACAACAGAGTGGCGACATTTTATGACGTCAGCGGCGCTACCTGCCGCCAGACTCTGCAACTGGCCGGACAGACTACGCCGCTCACCCTGCTGGAAAACATTGCTTTTAACCCCGTAGGGCTGATCGCTGAAGAAATCAGCGGAAACGGTGTGACAACTACCTACAGCTATGAACCAGAGACCTTACGTCTGCATAATCTTCATGCTGTCCGTAGCGATAGTAGCATGCTTCAGGATCTAACGTATGATTATGATCCAGTAGGGAATAGAACGGTCATCACCGACAGTACTGTCAACATACGTTACTACCGAAACCAGTCGACCTCTGGTGACCGAATATTTACCTATGACGCGCTGTATCAGCTTATCTCTGCCTGCGGACGCGAGAATGCCAGTAATACGCAAGCCCCATACGCAGAGCTGCCCACACTCATCCCAACTGACAGTAACCAAACCCTTGGCTATACCCGCTCATACCAGTACGATGACAGCGGTAACCTGAGCTCATTCTCCCACCTTGGCGCCGCCAGCTTTACCCGGACAATGGTTATAAGCGCTCAGTCCAACCGCAGTTTATTGCAAGACGACAACGGCTCCCTGACTCCAGACGATACTGATGCTGGATTCGACCCTTGTGGCAACCTTCGCAGATTACAAACGTCTGCCACGACTACTGACCATATGCGTTGGGACAATAGCAACCACTTGCAGGCAGTTATTCTTCTTGACCGCAAAGGTGATATCCAACAAAGCGACCGTGAAATCTACCAGTACAGCGCCGGGACACGCGTACGTAAACAGACTCGTCGCCTGACAAAAGCCGAAGATAACCTGTGGACTGTTGATGAGGTGCGTTACCTACCCGGTCTGGAACTGCGACGCCACTGGCAGGAGACGGTCAGCGGTGACACCATTACGCCACATGCGGCTACGGAAGCATTGCATGTCATCACAACCCAGGCCGGACGCGCCAGCATCCGGGTGCTGCACTGGGAATTGGGAAAACCTGCCAGTATTAACAATGATCAGGTACGCTGGAGTGTGGATGACAGCAGCGGCGCGGCCTCACTGGAGTTGGATGCCCAAGGGCAGATTATCAGCCACGAAGAATATTATCCCTTCGGCGGTACTGCGGTGTGGGCGGCACGCAGTGAACTGGAAGCCAGTTATAGAGTGATCCGCTATTCCGGCAAGGAACGTGACGGCACTGGCTTATATTATTACGGCTATCGCTATTACGCTCCCTGGTTGTGCCGCTGGACGGCAGCCGACCCAGGCCAGGAAATCGACGGGCTGAATCTGTACCGCATGGTGAGAAATAATCCGGTCACGCTGACGGATGTTGATGGATTAATGCCTAAATTAATGTTAACGAAGGAGGAGATCGCAGAATTTGAGCATTTATATGAAAGTGCTCTGAAAAGTGGAAAATATGAAAAACATTCCCTTGCCATGAAACGTTTCATTCTCACCAACCATTCACGCGCCAGTACATATCCCTTAAAAACCGAAACTTCTATAAATATTCTTTTTCACGTCATATATGAACAGTCAAAATATATGTCTCCACCTGACTTTTCACAGGACGCCTTAAGGGCACATAAAGAAGCAAAAGCTAAAGCAGCCCAGGCAACTGCCGAAAATGCAAAAAAAGCAATACTCTATGTTTGGGCAGCACAATCCCACTTGATACAAAACGCATCTCCTACAGAGAGATTGAAGGCAAGCAAACTTGTTAAACATATAAGAGGACTAAACAGAGACCCAAATGCAACCAGAGATCGGCATGATTTTTTTGAGCAAAAAGAACATAAAGGCGTGGCGAACGGCATATATGAACTTGATGGTAAGACTGGCGAAGAGCTTGCCAACCTTCTTGATGACTATATTAATAATAACGCCACACTAATAAATAAAACACTCTATCGGGGAACAACCACGTTGCCATCAGTTCGTCCCGGTAGATTCACTGCGACATCAGAAAGTAAGGAGATTGCCGGTTGTTTTGGCAAATATATCGAGACCTTCAAAGGAGGATATGGAGTACGGGTACCCAATATTTATTGCAATAAAGATGAAAAAGAATATTTATTCAGTCGGAGCGCCCCGCCCAAGCTGGCTCACTCTACCAATCCTCGCCAGAGAGCATTAGATCCTGGCGCTGGTAGTAGCAAAGCCGCCTGATCTTTCATATATTGTCTCATTCCCTTTGCGGGAATGAGACTTTTTAAATAATGTCCGACATTAACCACAATGCGTTTCATTCTGTATTCCCCACTGCCGTGACTTCAATCCAACATTTTTACCTTTTACTTTCCTGATATTCATCATTCTTCATCCCCGCCATACAGCGTGCTGTTATTGCAACAATTACCTCCTTATTTAGCATAATTTCCAGTGCTTATTTTGCCATGCTGACATGATGCGTTACTACGAGCGTAATACTACTGAGGAGTGAAATAATGTGTACTGTTACAGTTGCTTCAGGCACTCCGGTTATCAGCGTTAATGATAATCGGGGGTTTATCGTACGTATACTAAACTGGAACCGTGAAAAAGCGTCCGTTCCGCGGCGTCTTTTGGTCAACCACAGCTACCATGCTGATGACAGCCCGGTGGAAGAAAAACGTGATCCCAGGCTATTTTCAGCATGGCTAAAAGACCGGAGTGTAGTGGCAAATTTGCGCAATATGTCATCTCTTGCCGGGCAGGTAATCAAAAGAGAGAGCACCGACAGCGGATGGCTGGTCACGCTGTTTGATGCCGCGGCTCGCCTGGTATGGCTCACTGATGGTCGTGGCGCCACGCAAGAGCAGACCTACGATGGACTGGGCCGCCTGGTGCAGACAAGGGAGCAGCAAAAAGATGGGGAAAAACGCGTCAGCCGGATAACTGAATATGGTGATAAAGGTCTGGAGGGCGATAATCTGAAAGGCCTGCCTGTACGGCAGTATGATGACAGCGGCCTGCAAATCATCCATTCTGTCGCGTTGAGCGGAGCAACCTTACAAATATCGCAGCAATTCCTGATGTCAGGTGATATAGCGCCAAACTGGCCTGCAGACGACACTAACAGAAAGCGTCTTCTGGATTCGGAAATCTATGTAACTTCGCTACAAGCAGATGCTTTCGCAAATACGCTAACCAGAACCGACGCCATGGGGCACCAACAGAGCTGGCGCTATGATATCAGCGGGAAAGTAACAAGTCAGGCCATAAAACTAGATGGTGAAACTAAACAGACGTTACTTGAACATATCAGTTGGAGTGCTGCGAGTCAGGTTTTAGAAGAGAAAACAAGCAACGGCATAACCACGACATACGGCTATGAGCCTGAAACACAATGGCTATCAACACTGGCAGCACAGCGCAGTGATAACACAGTACTTCAGTCACTGGCATATCGCTACGACAATACAGGAAATGTCACCTCGATTACGGATAACCAGGTAGCAACACGCTACTATCGAAATCAGGTTACTGACGGGCTGAAAGAATTCAGCTATGACGCCCTCTACCAGTTGCTGGAAGCCACGGGGCGGGAAAACGCCGGGAACAACATAATGCCCTACAGCAGTTTACCTGCCGCACTGACGCCCGTACCCACGGACAACAGTCAGTATGTAAACTACACCAGGACCTGGATGTGGGACGACAGCGGCAACCTGCAGTCACAGACTCACACGGGGGCCGGAAACTATACGCGAACGATGATAACAGAGACGACATCAAACCGTAGTGTACAAATGAACGACGGTGGAGCGCAGGCTTCAGATGAGATAAACCAATGGTTCGATAGCAATGGCAACCTGAAGCAGTTACAGATTTCGGCGTCTTCATCCAGTCATAACATGATCTGGGACGGTAATAATAACCTGCAGGCGGTAGTGCTACTTTGCCGCAGCGCCACGGATATGGCACAGAATGATCGAGAAATTTACCAATATAGCGGCAATAGACGCGTCCGTAAGCAGACCCGCACCCTGACGAATGCCAGCCAGCAACTTTGGACAGTAGATGAAGTACGCTACCTGCCGGGTCTTGAGCTACGGCAAAGCTGGCAGGAGTCCGTGGGGGGTAACAACGTTATTTCAGTACTTCATACCTTAACGGGTCAAATAGGCCGTGCCGGCATACGGATATTGCACTGGGAATCAGGTAAACCGAATAGCATTGATAATAATCAGCTACGCTGGAGTCTTTGCGACAATATCGGCTCTGCATCACTGGAACTGGATGCAGATGGTCAGCAAATTAGTCGGGAAGAATACTATCCTTTCGGCGGTACCGCTGTGTGGGCGGCACGCAATGAACTGGAAGCCAGCTATAAAGTGATTCGCTACTCAGGTAAAGAACGTGACGGCACCGGATTGTATTACTACGGCTACCGCTATTACGCCCCCTGGCTGTGTCGCTGGACAGCAGCCGATCCGGGGCGGGAGATCGACGGTCTGAATTTATACCGTATGGTGAGAAATAATCCACTGACACTTTCAGATGCCGAAGGACTCGCACCCACGGCATCAGGTGGCGCTGAGAAGCCCAAACTTTCTGATAAGCAATCTCAGAAAGTCGATGCAGTCTATAAAAAAATGGGAACGGGTAGACTCTGGTGCGCAAAAAATCCACAATTTAGCTGTCTTTATGCCCCTAGCTCAGCTGCTCGCGTGCGTCAAATAAGCTCCGATAACATCAGGGCTTTGAAAAAAAGGTTGGGAAAAATGAGTCCGGAAGAAAAAACATTTGTTGAAAGATTCATGCAACTTGAATTTCAAATGATACATCACACAAATGCCCATATAACCAACCCTAAAACATTAGAAGAGACTTTTTTAAGCCGTGATGAGTTAATAAATAGAAGGATAGTGTTTGACACTACCCATACCACCGATGCTGATGTTGTTCAACTTGCTAATACCGGATTCGCTTTCTTCGCCCTTTCGGTTAAAGGAATTAAATTGCAGAAGAGCAACAGTCGTTTTGGGAAAAATGTACATGTGGTATCGATGGACACGGCGAAGCAAAAAAGCCCGTATATGACTGAAGCACATATGGTTATTAATAATACATTAAAATTCAAGGAGAGAAAACTATCAGAAAGATTAGTTACATTACTGGGTGGAGATGATATCGCGCGCAGAGATGCGAGAGTGTTTAGTCATCAGGTTGTCGCAGACGATGCCAAAGATACTCTCTTTCACATTGATGATATTCACATGGGCCTCGCTTTATCTATTCTCTGGAGTATAAGATCTGCCCCTATTTCAGAAAGATCCAGACAAATTTTATTGGGTGTTAAGGGCGAAGCACAGTTTGAACAATTAATTACCACTTTATTTAGACCACAGATACTGGTTCCTGTGGAATTGACGGTTTAACCTTACAGCACACTTGTTGGATTATTTGTCCATATCAAAAATATGCGGCCAAGTTTGCGCATTTCAGGTTGGCCGCGCATAACATCATATAAAAATAATACACATGTTAACCGTTACACAGTCAGTAGCGGATAAATCGCTAAAAAAGTGATACTTACTTTGACACGTTTTCGCTGAAGAATACAATATCATTGCAAGACAGACTATTTCCGGCATCATCTTTCATCGGCACCACCAGCTTCGTTTTCTTATTATGATAATTCCGCTTAAAGACTAAAGGCGTAGGGCCTTGCATTTTACCCGTAGGCAAAAATCCCCTATGTCCGATTGTGTCGCCTCATTCCATGCTGCCATTAATGGCTTCAATTACCGTTGCTACTTTGACATCCCCGCCAGAAAGTTTTATAGCCGCTTTACCATTCGCATCACTGATTTTCACTGTCAACAGAAGCCACTTTCGCTGTTGTGCTATCTGCTGTGAAGGTGAGTGAAGGACTATTAAGCGCGTTACACTGAGTATCAGAAGAGGATTGAACTGCAGACAGTTTTGCCCCATCCTCTGATTTACACCTATGGTAACCAATGGAACAGGGGGATAATTTAGGCCTAAAGCGATAGCATGGGGATTTCGCTGTCTGTCAGCTTCGCCATCGCCAAAGATGCCTTGCAAAGGCTAAAACTCAAATACAGTGGCTGCTTCGTTTTAAGCAAACTTAGTTTTTTTGAAAAACTACGTTTCATACTCATCCAAGAGTAATGTTGCAATAGTCTTGCCTGATTCATTCCCCCCTTTGCTCATAACTTAAAGATATTACCTACATTTTTTACAAAAAAACAATCAACCAGGATAAAATCAACAAATAACACAGGATAAAAGAAAATAATATCAGTATTAAAATGATAAAACATTTTCAATGTGAAAAATATTTATATATGATTATTCTTTCCTGCTTGTAAATCAACTATCCGTTTTCCTAAAAAAGTAAGCACACGAATAGAAAGTGTAGAGGCGACAACAGCCCCAACGGACGAAGGAATTACTAACATCACAGAGAAGTGTTTATTAATTAGATGAGTTAATGCCAATGCAACTAAATCAGCGAATATTATACCTATAATTACTGATACAGCAAAAAGGATAATGCGGACAGATAGTATATACTCCGACGCCGACACTACAAATACTGTACCTCCAGCAATTGCTCCAAGAATAATCCATACTGTACCTTGCCCAAGCAACTGGAACATTGATTTTCCCCTCACGCTTTTTAAGTTAATATCTTATAAGCTTCCATAAACTATAAAAATAGTAGCATCCAAAAAGGAACTATTGGTTAATAGCAAAATTATATACTGGTGCCCATTGTCCTGATTCTATTACTGCAGCATGTCTTTCGGCCCGTTTTGGGGTCTGCTTTGCCCAAATACTCCTTCTCATTTCATCTGCTGCATTATTCCATTCCTGCTCAGTTATCGCCATAAGCATACTATTAAAACCAGCAAGACCATTGACCCCCATCTGATATGCCATTGATATCAGGATATCCGTACGAACTGAATTGCTGCATAACAATGCCTGGTTGATTTTCTCATTCTGTTGCATGCTCTTGTAAACCCTATTAATATTTTCCTGAAGCCAGGCCTCAATGACATTATCTGTTAAACAAAATGTATAGTTTTTCAGGTTAGCGCCTTGTGGCCCTAGCTTAAATCCAACTCCAACAGTAGGATAACCAAGAGCATCAATATAAGGTTTATGTCTAACTCCCTCTTCCACTTTTAACAATGAGGAAATGTCGCTATTTTTATTCATTTATTCAACCCTGCATTATCTTAGATAACCTTTTTATAATTTGCTGTGTCGCTTTTATTTTATAGAGGTATACGCTATACCGATTATACCAGTATGTAAAACTCCACAATCCACTGTTTATAATCATGACTATTTTTAAATTCAAACTCCGCGAATACAATAATGATAGCCTTTTAAATATCGTGATTTTGTCATTTTTTACGCAAATCCGCTCAAATCTAAAAACAATGATTATGTAGTAAATTCCGCCTGTACTTACAGCATCAATTGCGTGAACAACACCTAATCAATTGAAATTAATAATATTTTAAAAATAACGCCGTATGATTTAACTTAACAGATACCCTTTTGCCGGATGGTGGGGCAAGCGTCTGGTCCACGACAAGCCCGTTCTTCATATCATTATATCCTTTCACAGGTTTTACTACTTACCCATACCCTAATTAGGGTAAAATTTACGCTCTTGGCAATGTGGTGAATCTGGACGATTTCCGCGCTGAAAACAATAATCATTCTAATAAAACTCAGGAGATACAGCATGCCTGAAGTAACACCTGTTCAGGTGCTTATTGTGGACGACCATCCACTTATGCGGCGAGGTATTCGCCAATTACTGGAACTGGACCCAGCTTTTCATGTCGTTGCCGAAGCGGGTGATGGGGCGAGCGCGATCGATCTGGCGAATCGCATTGAGCCCGATTTGATCCTGCTGGATCTGAATATGAAAGGCCTAAGCGGGTTAGATACCCTGAACGCGCTACGTCGGGATGGCGTGACGGCGCAAATTATTATTCTTACCGTCTCAGATTCCGCCAGCGACATCTACGCGCTGATCGACGCCGGCGCCGACGGTTATCTCCTCAAAGATAGCGATCCGGAAGTACTGCTGGAGGCTATTCGCAAAGGCGCTAACGGCGGTAAAGTCTTTAGCGAACGGGTTAACGAATATCTGCGTGAGCGCGAACGGTTTGGTGCACAGGAAGATCCCTTTAGTATCCTGACCGAACGAGAGTTAGATGTCTTACATGAGCTGGCGCAGGGGCTTTCTAACAAACAGATTGCATCAGTACTAAATATTTCTGAGCAGACGGTTAAGGTGCATATCCGTAACCTGCTGCGCAAGCTTAACGTGCGCTCGCGCGTCGCGGCGACCATTCTGTTTTTACAAACGCGCGGAATGTAATAACCGCGGCGACGCGGCTTATCGGATCAAGGCCCGGTAAGCCGCGTCACCGGACCGTCAGGGCATTATTTCTCCTGCGCCAGCGCCTGCCGGATACTGCGCTCAATCACCGCCCGCCGGGGGTCGGCCGCCGGCAGCAGTTTCAGCATCATCTCCCAGGCCGCCACCGCCTCGCCAAAACGCCCCTGCTCAAAGGCGTTAAACGCATACAGGCTTAATACCCGGATGTCCGTGTGGTCGCTTCTCACCAGCCGGCGCAGCAGCTCCCCGCTGCGGCGGTTATCTTCCGGGTCGGACGAGCGCGTCAGCGCCTCCGCATAGCCCAGCGCCGCATCGCGGTTTTTCGGATCCAGCCGGTAGGCGTTCGCATAGGCCCCGGTGGCGGTACCGGCATTACCCAGTACCATACCAATGCGCCCCAGCATGAGCCAGCCCTCAACATTGCCGGCATCATTTTGCAGGCGGGTGCGCAGCCCCAGCGCCAGCCGCGCCATCTCCTCTTCATTCAGCGGCTGCGCCTTCGGATCCAGCGCGCGCTCCAGCAGTACCGGCGTAAGAGCGGTCGCCTGCCGCCAGATTTTCACCTGCCCGTAGCTGCCGGTCTGATAATAGCTTATCGCCGCAACAATGAGAGCAATCACGATCCCCGGTACGTAAGCACCTGATCCGGCACGTTTTCCATCTGCCGGAACAGCGTCGGAAAATTCTTCCTGCTTAAGCCGCACCCGGCGACGCGAGCGGGCAAAAATAATCCAGCCGCCCGCGCCGACAGCCGCCGCCGGCAGCACCCACAGCAGGATGGTCAGCGGCGTAAGCGGCGGATCGTAGGTAACGAAGTTGCCGTAGCGCGCCACCATATAATCGACAATCTCTTTATTGCTTTTTCCTTCCTGTATCAGTTCGTATACCTTCTGACGCAGGTCGGTAGCAATCATCGAGCCGGAATCGGCAATGCTGTTATTCTGGCATTTCGGACAGCGCAGTTGCTCAGTAAGCTGGCGGAACTGCTGCTCCTGAGCTTCATCTTTAAACGGCATCACATCAATGGTCGCCAGCGCTGAACCGGAGACAAGCA
>NZ_VXJW01000018.1 GCF_008692845.1 Salmonella enterica subsp. arizonae | reverse complement strand
TTCAGTGCAAACGCAATCTGTTCTTCGGTATAACGGGTCTTTTTCATGGCAATGCGCCTCTCTGTGAGGTGAAAGAAAGACCGGCTACTTCAGTTTAGACTGGTACTGTTTTCAGGGAGAAGATCACGTCAGTAGACTTTAAAACACTAACGAGGGCTTGTAACGCTGATTATACGGGGTTTTAATAGACTTGAGTAGACGTCAGGAGATGCTTGAATGGTGCCGATAATAGGAGTCGAACCTACGACCTTCGCATTACGAATGCGCTGCTCTACCAACTGAGCTATATCGGCCCTGAATAAGGGTGTGTTCATACGGGGGAATCACGGGGTAGAAGGTTAAAACTAACCGGGCGGTGCGTCAATAGCCTTGCTACTCAACCGGCTATTTTTGCACCGCTCGCCATTATTTACGCACGAATCGTACCATCGCCAAAGCCTATCCACTTATAAGTGGTGAGCGCTTCAAGCCCCATCGGACCGCGGGCATGTAATTTCTGCGTGCTGACCGCCACTTCTGCGCCAAGCCCAAACTGCCCGCCATCGGTAAAACGGGTAGAGGCGTTGACATAAACCGCCGCAGAATCCACTTCGTTCACGAAACGCGCAGCATTATGCATATCACACGTCAAAATTGCATCGGAATGCTGAGTACCATGTTCACGGATATGGTTAATAGCATGATCAATATTCATGACCATGACCACGTTAAGATCCAGAGACAGGAATTCATTGTCGAGTTCTTCCTGCTTCAGCGGAATGCGTTTTGCCGGGCCTTTCATGATCTGCATGACCCTCTCATCACCATGCAGCGTCACGCCGCTCTCCGCCATCTGCTGGCTCAGCACAGGCAGAAAACGTTCTGCGATGTCCTGATGCACCAGCAAGGTTTCCACCGTGTTACAGGTACTTGGACGCTGGGTTTTCGCGTTAACGATAATCTCCAGCGCTGGGGCGATTTCTGCGCTGCTATCGACAAAAATATGGCATACGCCAATCCCGCCGGTAATTACCGGGATTGTCGACTGCTCGCGACACAGTTTGTGCAGGCCTGCGCCGCCGCGCGGGATCAGCATATCTATGTACTTATCCATACGCAGCATTTCATTGACCAGCGAGCGATCCGGATTATCAATCGCCTGGACCGCCGCTTCCGGTAACCCACACGCTTTCAGCGCCTTCTGAATTACGCGAACGGTTGCGGCATTGGTACGGTGTGTCTCTTTCCCACCGCGTAAAATCACCGCATTGCCGGTTTTCAGACATAAAGAAGCCACATCAACGGTGACGTTCGGACGCGCCTCATAGATAACGCCAATCACGCCCAGCGGCACACGGCGGCGCTCCAGACGTAGCCCGCTATCCAACAGACCGCCGTCGATCACCTGTCCGACCGGATCGGTCAGATGACAAACCTGCCGCACATCGTCGGCGATCGATTTCAGACGCGCGGGGGTTAGCGCCAGGCGATCCAGCATCGCGTCGCTCAGACCGTTTTCACGCGCCTGCGCGACATCCTGCGCGTTGGCGCTGAGAATAGTCTCGGTCTGCGATTCCAGTTCGTCAGCGATTTTTTCCAGCACACGATTTTTTTCGCGGCTGGAGAGCAGCGCCAGCTTATATGACGCCGCTTTAGCAGCAATGCCCATTTGTTCCAGCATATGCCTGTTCCTTATCGAGTAATCATGTCATCACGATGGACAGCGACCGGGCCATATTCATAGCCCAGAATCGCATCGATTTGTTGAGAGTGGTGACCGGCTATCCGCCGCAGGGCGTCACTGTTATAACGGCTGACGCCATGAGCGATATCGCGCCCTTGCTGGTTACAGATTCGGATCACTTCCCCTCGCGAGAAATTGCCCGTCACGCTTTTAATCCCTTTTGGCAGAAGTGAACTGCCGCGTTCCAGTATTGCCGCGGTCGCGCCTTCATCAACCGTAATTTCGCCTGCCGGCGGCGCGCCGAAGATCCAGCGTTTGCGGTTCTCCAGCGGCGAGGCTTGCGCATGAAAACGGGTGCCGACGGAGATCCCCTCCATCACATCGCCGATAACGCCCGGCTTACTGCCTGAAGCTATAATCGTATCAATACCAGCGCGACAGGCAACGTCTGCCGCCTGAAGCTTGGTGCTCATACCGCCGGTCCCCAGCCCGGAGACGCTGTCTCCGGCGATAGAGCGCAGCGCATCGTCAACGCCATACACATCTTTGATAAGCTCCGCCTGCGGATTGCTACGCGGATCGGCGGTAAATAACCCTTGCTGATCGGTCAGCAACAACAGTTTATCCGCCCCTGCCAGAATCGCCGCCAGCGCGGAAAGGTTATCGTTATCGCCCACTTTAATTTCCACTGTCGCAACGGCATCATTTTCATTGATGATCGGCACAATATGGTTATCCAGTAACGCACGCAGCATATCACGGGCGTTCAGAAAGCGCTCTCTGTCTTCCATATCCGCACGCGTCAACAGCATCTGCCCGATGTGGATACCATAAATTGAAAACAACTGCTCCCAAAGTTGAATCAGACGGCTTTGCCCTACCGCCGCCAGAAGCTGTTTAGAAGCGATAGTTGCCGGAAGTTCCGGGTAGCCGAGATGTTCACGTCCGGCGGCAATCGCGCCAGAGGTAACAATAACAATACGATGTCCCGCGGCGTGTAACTGCGCGCACTGGCGGACAAGTTCTACGATATGGGCACGGTTCAGGCGGCGCGATCCGCCTGTTAGCACGCTGGTGCCGAGTTTTACGACCAGCGTCTGGCTGTCACTCATGATTCTCTGCCGTTCAAAATAGGAAATAAATACCAAATGAACGTTTTAGCAGGACTGACTCCGGTTGCCAACAATCTGTACGCGTAGCGTGAAATTTTGTTGCGCAGGATCAGCAAGCGTAGCGGCGGAATTTGACAATTTTATTATCGCAACAATTAAACATATTTTTAAAAAAAATTCTCACTTTGTCATAAATGTTTCATTACCGGACGTTAAAAACCTTCCTGTTTTTTACGGGATTTCCCGACAAATCATAGCGCGTAATTAAAACAGGAATGGAAATGAAAAAGAGCACTCTGGCAATAGCGGTGAGTATCATCGCATCAGCATCTGTTCACGCCGCCGAAGTTTACAATAAAAACGGTAATAAGGTTGATGTGTATGGGAAAGTTAAAGCCATGCACTATATGAGCGATTATGGCAGCAAAGATGGCGATCAAAGCTATGTCCGTTTTGGTTTTAAAGGTGAAACGCAAATTAACGATCAATTGACCGGCTACGGGCGCTGGGAAGCTGAGTTCGCCGGTAATAAAGCCGAAAGTGATTCGTCCCAGCAAAAAACCCGCCTGGCCTTCGCTGGCCTGAAATTAAAAGATATCGGTTCTTTTGACTATGGGCGTAACCTGGGCGTGCTGTACGATGTGGAGGCCTGGACGGATATGTTTCCCGAATTCGGCGGCGACTCTTCCGCCCAGACCGATAATTTTATGACTAAACGCGCCAGCAGCCTGGCGACTTACCGCAATACCGATTTCTTCGGCATCGTTGATGGTCTGGATCTTACCTTACAGTATCAGGGAAAAAATGAAGGTCGGGATGTGAAAAAGCAGAATGGCGACGGCTTCGGGACATCATTGAGCTATGATTTCGGCGGCAGCGATTTTGCCGTCAGCGGCGCTTATACCCATTCCGATCGTACCAATGAGCAAAACCAGCAGCGCCGCGGAATGGGCGATAAAGCCGAAGCCTGGGCGACGGGTTTAAAATATGACGCCAATGATATTTATATCGCGACCTTCTATGCGGAAACCCGCAATATGACGCCAGTTTCCGGCGGATTTGCCAATAAAACTCAAAACTTTGAAGCTGTTATCCAGTATCAGTTTGATTTTGGTCTGCGTCCATCATTAGGATATGTGCTGTCAAAAGGCAAAGATATTGAGGGCGTCGGCAGTGAAGATTTGGTGAATTACATTGACGTTGGCGCTACCTATTACTTCAACAAAAATATGTCCGCGTTTGTGGATTATAAAATCAACCAGCTTGATAGCGATAACACGTTAGGCATTAATGACGATGATATCGTTGCGGTAGGATTGACCTACCAGTTCTGATGAACCATGTTGTGCCGGATAGCGGCGTTAACGCCGCTATCCGGCATGAGGTTATGCCGACAATTTTACCGGCTCGTCGTTAAAATCGTCAGATGGCTCCAGCGCCAGCCCCATAGAAATTAGCAAGTCGCGTAGCTTTCCATGAAATTCGCGCAGAGTGTATTCCAGTCGCTCCACCACTTCAGTTTCTTTAATCGGCACTGCGGTCCAATTGCCCTCTTTATCAAACAAACCAAACTGATAACGATAGGTGAAGCTTTTCTCTTGTGCTTCCAGCTCCATCCACCAGCCCCAGAATTCACGCTTTTCAGGGGCTGGCTTCACGTTGACGCAAACTGCCAGGCAATCGAAAAAAAAACGATTGTCTTCGCACTGCCCTTCCCGGATATAGGGGCCAAGTGCGGTAAATTTCTTGATCAATCTACTTTTCGGGTGTCCACTCGGTAACGTCATTGCGATCTCCTTTAATGAAGCAACTGTTTTACCAAATCAATAGAATTTAGCAATCTATTAACACAATCTATGATGAATCCAGTCGGTGATTTCTTGCAGCGCCTTGTCAAAATTGCGGTACACCGGGTTAAAAGGGATCTCTATCAGCTTACCGTCTGAAGATGACGATGTGATTAAGCGAGACTCGTCTTCCGGGCTGAAAGGATCGTTTTTCCAGAAGCCGGAAAGCATTGGCGTAGGACAACGTCTGCCCAGTAGACCCTGGACTTTCAACGAATAGCGATTGAGCTCCACACGTAGCGCCTCATCCGAAGCATCATGCATACCCAGACGGCTGGCCAGCACATCAAGATACATCTCCGGCACCGTGCTCTGTCGTTGCGGATCGCTAAGTAGCGCATGGACCACCGGCCCCAGGCAAGCCACCGCTTTCAAACGCGGCGCTTCCAGATAGGCCAGACGCACCGCAACATTGGCGCCAAAACGAAAACCAAACGCCGCGACACGGGTATGATCCACCCAAGGGACATTAGTAAGCGCTTTTAACACATGCTGGTGGATCAAGCTGGAATCCTGGGTTAATTTCCACTTTGATGAAAATCCAACCGAAGGCATATCAAGCGTTAACATCGCGATACCGCGCGGCGCCAAATAGCGTTCATACAGGGTGTAATAGTCGGTTTGCATGGCGTCCAGGCCGCCGCACATGAGCACCGTCGGAAACGGACCATCACCTTTCGGCATATGTAAAAATGCAGTTACCGGCGAACCGCCAGGAACGGCAAATTCCATTTCACGCAACGAACCTGGCAACCGCTGCGCGGCCTCTTCATAGGCGCGATTCGCCAGCGCCTGCGCCTGCTCCGCCAACTCATCGCCCTTCAAATGCGGGTAGGCGGCAATGTTATAGAGCGTTGAGGCATGAAGCCAGTAGCGTCCGCTGCGCATGGCGTCCTGTTCCTGACAGGCTTTCTGCTGCCAGTCCATCGCTTGCTTTGCCCACTCATAAATCCAGTTGCCGCCGCGGTAGCCGATGACCGTATCGTATAAATCATCATCCGTTCGCTCTGCGTCGCTCATCACAATGCGCGCCTGCACATCAAGGATTTCTCGTGGGTCAACGCCGCGCCAAATCCACATCAGGCGGTTTATCATGCGATACCAGTGCGGGGCGTTCTTACCGTCCAGCGCGGATTGCATGGGCGGCTGCGACCCACGATTAAACCGACGGACAAGGGTAGACGTTTCAGTATGTTTAAAGCGGGGTTTGAACAGGGTTTCGCTGAGGTTAGCCTGTGTCATGCGTGCAGCCTCCTTGGATACTCATTGAGGCTTATTGTAACCAATAAAACAGCGCCCGGCATTGCCGGGCGCTCTGAAAAACTGCTGATTAACGACCTGAAATCGGCGGTACGAATACCACGCCCATATCCCAGGGCTGTTCAATCCAGGTGTTCTGAGGAATATCAATAACATAATCATCAACCAACGGACGGCCCGCCGGTTTAGCGAAAATCGTGACGAAATGCGCTTTAGGGTACATTTCGCGAATCGCGACGGCGGTACCGCCGGTATCGACCAGATCGTCGATGACGATAAAGCCTTCGCCGTCGCCTTCTGCACGCTTCAGCACTTTCAATTCGCGCTGGTTATCATGATCGTAGCTGGAGATGCATACGGTATCGACATGACGAATGCCTAATTCACGCGCCAGTAATGCGCCCGGAACAAGGCCACCACGACTTACGGCAATAATGCCTTTCCATTGTTCTGAAGGCATCAGGCGGCTTGCCAGTTTGCGCGCGTGAATTTGCAACATGTCCCAGGTGACGACGTATTTTTCGCTCATGTGAAGTGTCCCAGCCTGTTTATCTACGGCTTAAAAATTGAGGGTGAACCAGGTTGCGCGAGATTATAGAGACCTGACGCGCTAAAAACCAGTGTTTAGCGGAATCCGCGCCTCTTTTTGCATGCTTTATACTACCCGCAGGCGGAGAAAGTGGTATTCTCAATCGCATCTCGTAAGAGTAATCAATTCCGCTAACCCTGTGGCCTGTAAGAATGTTTTTCAGGGCACCGTCAAGGAGACTTATCGTGTCTGAACTGTCTCAGTTATCACCACAACCTTTGTGGGATATTTTTGCTAAAATCTGTTCTATTCCTCACCCATCCTATCACGAAGAGCAACTCGCTGAACATATTGTGGGTTGGGCCAAAGAGAAAGGCCTTCACGTGGAGCGCGACCAGGTCGGTAATATTCTGATCCGTAAGCCCGCCACTGCAGGTATGGAAAATCGCAAACCGGTCGTTTTACAGGCGCATCTGGATATGGTGCCGCAAAAAAATAGCGACACCGTTCACGACTTCACTAAAGATCCTATCCAGCCTTATATTGATGGCGAATGGGTTAAAGCGCGCGGTACTACCCTCGGCGCAGACAATGGTATCGGAATGGCTTCTGCGTTAGCGGTACTGGCTGACGATAATGTCGTACACGGCCCGCTGGAAGTGCTACTGACCATGACTGAAGAAGCCGGGATGGATGGCGCATTCGGCCTTCAATCCGGCTGGTTGCAGGCAGACATCCTGATCAACACCGACTCTGAAGAAGAAGGTGAGATCTATATGGGCTGCGCAGGCGGGATCGATTTTACCTCTAACCTGGCGTTGACTCGTGAAGCTGTACCCGCAGGATTTGCGTACTTTAAACTAACCCTGAAAGGCCTCAAAGGCGGCCACTCCGGTGGTGAAATTCACCTCGGTCTTGGCAATGCCAACAAATTGCTGGCGCGTTTTCTTGCCGGGCACGCAGAAGAACTGGATCTGCGTCTGATCGATTTCAACGGCGGCACGCTGCGTAATGCGATTCCGCGCGAAGCGTTCGCGACCCTCGCCGTTGCCGCAGACAACGTAGAAGCACTGAAAACGTTAGTTAACGCTTACCAGGATATTCTGAAAAACGAACTGGCGGAAAAAGAGAACAACCTGACGCTGCAACTCAATGATGTCGCTAGCGATAACGCCGCATTGACCGCGCTGTCACGCGATACCTTTGTTCGCCTGCTGAACGCAACGCCGAACGGTGTAATCCGCAATTCAGACGTGGCGAAAGGCGTAGTGGAAACATCGCTGAACGTTGGCGTGGTCACAATGTCTGATGCGAATGTCGAAATTCACTGCCTGATTCGCTCTCTTATCGACAGCGGTAAAGATTATGTAGTGAGTATGCTGGATTCGCTGGGCAAACTGGCTGGCGCGAAAACCGAAGCGAAAGGCAGTTATCCTGGCTGGCAGCCGGATGCGAACTCGCCGGTAATGCATCTGGTGCGGGAAACCTATCAGCGTCTGTTCAATAAGACGCCGAACATTCAGATTATCCACGCTGGCCTGGAATGCGGTCTGTTTAAAAAACCCTATCCGGATATGGATATGGTCTCAATTGGGCCCACCATCACCGGACCTCACTCTCCAGATGAGCAGGTGCATATCGAAAGCGTCGGCCACTACTGGACCTTGCTGACCGAATTGTTGAAAGCGATCCCCGCGAAGTAATGATATCCGCGCCACAGCAGGGGCGCGGATTTTTTAATGATGAACCTGGCAGTAAACGCTCGCCGGGTTCATGTCTTTATGATATCGCGCTGAAATCCATCCTTTTAAACAGACGCACAAGATTACCTTGTTCGATTTGATGAAATATCCACTGCAGATGGGATAGCCGCGCCCCACATGCTTTCCGACGGCGCACGCATGATCATACTGAAATTCAGGTGGCGCAATTGCAATAATGATTAAATCTTAACGGTCTGACTTATAAACCCAACACCAACTGTCGTTCCAACTGTGGGTGGAGCAGCGTTACGTGTAGCCCCACCAGCCGCACACCGCGATCGCCACGACGCTCGTTCCAGGTTTTACGGGCGGTGGAAATTAAGTCTTCTTTGTTTAATTGCGGCCAGACATGTTCCTGAGTGGTTTGCTGAAAATCATTAAATTTTAATTTAACGCCCTGTCGGGCAATCAGCAAATCGGGCTTCACCGTGGCCAGACGGCGCTCCAGTTCCGGATATAAACGTTCAATAATGGCCTCGCAGTCTGACCATTCATGAATATCCTCCGCCAGGGTACGCTCAACGCCTACCGATTTACGCAGCCTTTCACTGTTAACATCACGCTCATCAATACCCTGGCTACGTTCCCATAATACCCGGCCAAATTTACCGAAGCGTTTGAGGAGCATCGCCAGATCGCACTGTTGAATATCCCCACAGGTAATTAACCCCATACTTTCCAGTTTGGCGGCGGAAACTTTCCCCACGCCTGGAATTTTGGCTAATGGCAGCGTTTTAAGAAAGTCGGGAACATCGGCAGGCGTAATGACATATTGCCCGTTAGGTTTATTGAGATCAGAAGCGATCTTCGCCAGAAATTTCACTGGCGCAACGCCGGCGGAAGCAGTGAGTTGCAGTTCATTGAAAATGGTCTGGCGAATCTCCCTGGCGATCAGAGTCGCCGATCCATAACAGTGCGGACTGTCAGTCACATCCAGCCAGGCTTCATCCAGCGAGAGCGGTTCAATCAACGAGGTGTAGCGGGAAAATATGTCACGTACATGCCGCGAAGCCTCTTTATAGGCGTCAAAGCGGCCAGGCAATAAGGTGAGATGAGGGCACAGCTTTAGCGCCATGGCGGTCGGCATCGCGCTGCGTACGCCAAACTGGCGCGCAGGATAGTTGGCGGTACTGATAACGCCTCTGCGCTCACGACTCCCACCAATAGCAATGGGGATATCGCGTAACGCCGGATTATCACGCATCTCAACCGCGGCAAAAAAACAGTCCATATCAACATGTATGATCTTGCGCATCTTCCGCCCCCACAATACTGTTTAAGTGTACAGTATATTTTATTGCACGCAAAGAGACATTCTCGTTAAAAAAAGCGACGGATTCGAAGATTTGACGACGAGAAGCGGCGGGAAAATTGTAAACGTATAAACGGGGACTTGCGAAAAACTACTGTGGTGCTAATGTGAGCGCTCCAAATCCAGATTACTCCGATTTGGGGACTCTTTTGCCGTTCTGGCGTGTGTAACCGTTTTATCAAGGAACAAGCAGTATGCGTAAAATCGCATTTTTTCTTGCGATGCTTCTGATGCCGTGCGTCTCATTGGCCGGTTTGCTGAGCAGCAGCAGCCCCGTTACGCCGGTCAGTAAAGAGTATAAGCAGCAGTTAATGGGCTCACCGGTCTATATTCAGATTTTTAAAGAAGAGCGCACCCTTGATCTCTACGTCAAGATGGGCGAGCAATACCAATTGCTTGATAGCTACAAAATTTGCAACTATTCCGGCGGGTTAGGTCCGAAACGTCGTCAGGGCGATTTTAAAAGTCCGGAAGGGTTTTACAGCGTCCAGCGTAATCAACTCAAGCCAGACAGCCGTTTTTATAAGGCCATCAACATTGGTTTTCCAAATGCCTACGATCGCGCGCATGGCTATGATGGTAAGTATCTGATGATTCACGGCGCCTGTGTCTCCGTCGGCTGCTATGCCATGACCGACAGCGGCATTGATGAGATTTTCCAGTTTGTCACCGCCGCGCTGATCTTTGGCCAGCCAAGCGTGCAGGTGAGTATTTATCCGTTCCGGATGACCGACGCCAATATGCAGCGTCATAAATATTCTTATTACAAAGATTTCTGGGCGCAGCTTAAACCCGGCTACGATTATTTTGAACAGACGCATAAGCCGCCGATCGTTTCCATCGTTGATGGACGTTACGTCGTGAGCAAACCGCTGAGTCATGAAGTCGTTCAGCCGCAACTGGCCTCAAATTACACGCTCTCCCAGGCAAAATAACGCCCATTCGCCTGGCATAATCTTTTGCCAGGTTTCATTCCCCGTCAGCGGCTGGGTAGCAATCACGGTGACTACGTCATTTGGCGTGGTCTGTGAACTGAAATCGATTTCCATATCCTGATCCACCAGCGTGGCTACGCCAAACGGCGCCCGGCGAGTAATCCAGTGCAGATGGGTTGAGCAAAACGCCATCACATATCGCCCATCTGAAAGCAACATGTTAAAAACGCCTTTTTCACGTAATACCGTCGCCAGCGTCGCAATGTATTTAAATACTGCTGTCATATTGCCCGGCGTGCGGGGATAACGCTGCGTTAATTTATGCAATAACCAGCAAAAGGCCTTTTCGCTGTCGGTTTCCCCCACCGGGCGAAAATTACCGGTTTCCAGCGACCTATAGCCGGTAAGCTGACCATTATGGGCATAAGTCCAGTTGCGTCCCCATAATTCCCGCGTAAAAGGATGCGTATTTTCCAGCGTCACTTCACCGCGATTAGCCTGACGGATGTGGGCGATAACCGAGCAGGACTTGATCGGGTAATTCTGTACCAGTTTCGCAATCGGCGAATGGTAGCTCGGTTGCGGATCTTTGAATGTGCGACAGCCTTTTCCTTCGTAAAAGGTAATTCCCCAGCCGTCTTTATGCGGTCCGGTTCCGCCGCCGCGTTGCACCAGTCCGGTGAAACTAAAGCAGATATCCGTTGGCACATTGGCGCTCATCCCAAGCAATTCGCACATTCATCACCTGCCTTTAAATGATTCATTGCCGGATGGCACAGCGCTTATCCGGCAAAGCACAGAAAAAAGGTCTGCTTATTTAACCATTTCTTTTTCAATCAGTTGAATCAAAATATGAATCACCTTGATGTGGATTTCCTGAATACGATCGGCATAACCGAAGTGCGGTACACGAATTTCAATATCCGCCGTTCCCGCCATTTTGCCGCCGTCTTTACCGGTCAGGGTGATCACTTTCATGCCTTTTTCGCGGGCGGCGGCAATCGCTTTAATGACATTACCGGAATTCCCTGACGTCGAAATCCCTAACAGGACATCGCCTTCGCGCCCTACCGCCTCAACGTAACGAGAGAAAATATAGTCATAGCCAAAATCATTACTGACGCAGGAGATATGGCTAACATCAGAAATCGCAATTGCCGGGTAGCCCGGACGATTTTCACGGTAACGACCTGTCAGCTCTTCAGCAAAGTGCATCGCATCGCAATGGGAGCCGCCGTTACCGCAGGAAAGTACCTTACCACCCGCTTTAAAACTGTCAGCCAACAGGACCGCCGCGCGCTGAATGGCGTGAATATTGGCGTCATCTTTTAAAAAATTAGCCAGCGTTTCCGCCGCTTCGTTCAGTTCGTTACGAATAAGATCCTGGTACATGAGGATATCCTTCAGCATGAATATAAATGACAGTATGCAGTGTACCGGATAGCGGTACAGGCGAGAAGCATAAGCCGAATTAACGCCTCGCGCTTTTGATTTTTCGTGCCACCAAAAACGGCAACAATGTGAGCTTTGTTGTAATTATTTTGTAAACACATTGCTAAAAGATTTTACATCCACTACAACCTAATCATCACAAGTGGTCAGACCTCCTACAAGCAAGGGAGCTTTTCGTTATGATGATTTTGAGTATTTTCGCGACTATTGTCCTGCTCGGCGCATTGTTCTATCACCGCGTGAGTTTATTTCTCAGCAGTCTGATTCTGCTCGCCTGGACCGCCGCACTTGGCGTCGCTGGCCTGTGGTCCATCTGGCTGCTGGTTCCTCTGGCCATTATTCTCGTGCCGTTTAACGTCACGCCGATGCGTAAATCAATGGTTTCCGCGCCGGTGTTTCGCGGCTTCCGTAAGGTCATGCCGCCGATGTCGCGCACTGAGAAAGAAGCGATTGATGCCGGTACAACCTGGTGGGAGGGCGATCTGTTCCAGGGCAAGCCTGACTGGAAAAAATTGCACAACTATCCGCAACCGCAACTCACTGCCGAAGAGCAAGCGTTTCTCGACGGTCCGGTAGAAGAAGCGTGCCGGATGGCGAACGATTTCCAGATTACCCATGAACTGGCGGATCTGCCGCCGGAACTGTGGGCTTACCTGAAAGCGCATCGTTTTTTTGCGATGATCATTAAAAAAGAGTACGGCGGGCTGGAGTTCTCAGCTTATGCGCAGTCCCGCGTACTGCAAAAACTGTCCGGCGTCTCCGGGATTCTGGCGATCACCGTCGGCGTTCCAAACTCACTCGGCCCCGGCGAGTTGTTACAGCATTACGGTACGGAAGAGCAGAAGAACCACTATTTGCCGCGACTGGCACGCGGTCAGGAGATCCCCTGCTTTGCGCTGACCAGCCCGGAAGCAGGTTCGGATGCAGGCGCGATTCCGGATACCGGCGTCGTCTGTATGGGCGAATGGCAGGGCCAGCAGGTGCTGGGTATGCGCCTGACCTGGAACAAACGTTATATTACGCTGGCGCCGATAGCTACCGTGTTGGGCCTGGCGTTTAAGCTTTCCGATCCCGATAAATTGTTAGGCGGAGAAGAAGAACTGGGTATTACCTGCGCCCTGATCCCCACCTCAACGCCGGGTGTGGAAATTGGTCGTCGTCACTTCCCGCTTAACGTTCCGTTCCAGAATGGTCCAACCCGCGGCAACGATATTTTCGTACCTATTGATTATATTATCGGCGGCCCCAAAATGGCCGGGCAGGGCTGGCGTATGTTGGTGGAATGTTTGTCGGTAGGACGCGGTATTACCCTACCGTCCAACTCCACTGGCGGGGTGAAATCCGTCGCGCTGGCAACTGGTGCCTATGCTCACATTCGTCGTCAGTTCAAAATTTCTATCGGCAAGATGGAAGGTATTGAAGAACCGCTGGCGCGTATTGCAGGTAACGCTTATGTGATGGATGCCGCCGCATCGTTAATCACCTACGGCATTATGCTGGGTGAAAAACCGGCAGTACTGTCGGCTATCGTGAAGTATCACTGCACCCACCGCGGCCAGCAGTCCATTATCGACGCGATGGATATTACTGGCGGTAAAGGCATTATGCTGGGCGAGAGCAACTTCCTGGCGCGCGCTTACCAGGGCGCGCCTATCGCGATTACCGTGGAAGGCGCGAATATCCTGACCCGTAGCATGATGATCTTTGGTCAGGGCGCCATTCGCTGCCATCCTTATGTACTGGAAGAGATGGCCGCAGCGCAGAATAACGATGTGAATGCCTTTGATAAACTGCTGCTTAAACATATTGGTCATGTCGGCAGCAATACCGTTCGCAGCTTCTGGCTTGGCCTGACCCGCGGCTTAACGAGCCATACGCCAACCGGCGATGCCACGAAGCGTTATTACCAGCATCTGAACCGACTGAGCGCAAACCTGGCGCTGCTGTCCGACGTGTCAATGGCAGTACTGGGCGGCAGCCTGAAACGCCGCGAGCGTATCTCCGCGCGTCTGGGCGATGTACTGAGTCAGCTTTATCTGGCCTCAGCCGTACTGAAGCGTTACGACGATGAAGGTCGCCATGAAGCCGACCTGCCGCTGGTGCACTGGGGCGTACAGGATGCGCTGTATCGTGCTGAACAGGCGATGGACGATCTGCTGCAAAACTTCCCGAACCGCGTCGTGGCCGGCTTGCTCACGGCGATGATCTTCCCAACTGGCCGTCATTATCTGGCGCCGTCTGATAAGTTGGATCACGCCGTTGCGAAGATCCTGCAGGTGCCAAACGCCACACGTTCACGCATTGGGCGCGGTCAGTATCTGACGCCAGCCGAGCATAATCCGGTCGGTTTACTGGAAGAAGCGCTGCGTGATGTCCTCGCCGCCGATCCGATTCACCAGCGCATCTGCAAAGAACTGGGTAAAAATTTGCCGTTTACCCGTCTGGATGAACTGGCGCGTAATGCGCTGGCGAAAGGGCTTATCGATAAAGATGAAGCCGCCATTCTGGCGAAAGCGGAAGAGAGCCGTCTGCGCAGTATCAACGTTGATGATTTTGAACCTGAAGCGCTGGCGACCAGGCCAGTAAAGCTGCCGGCGAAAGTGCGTAAAGTCGAAGCCGCATAATCGGTCTCGCGTCTTTCCTGCCCCGCTTTTCGCGGGGCTTTTTCTTGCCGCTTTTTTATTATTGCTCATGCTACAGTGTAAAGACGCTGTTTAATGAGGAGCCCCGATCGTGTCTGGTTTGAAAATTACCCTATTGCAACAACCTTTAGTCTGGATGGACGGCCCGGCGAACCTGCGTCATTTTGACAGACAACTGGAGCTTGTGTCTGGCCGGGATGTGATTGTTCTGCCTGAAATGTTCACCACCGGTTTTGCGATGGAGGCCGCTAACGACTCGCTTTCGCAAGATAGTGTGATTGCGTGGATGCAGGCTAAAGCCCGACAAACTGACGCTCTGATTGCCAGCAGCGCGGCGCTACAAACTGAGCGCGGCGCCGCAAACCGCTTCTTACTTGTTGAGCCGGAAGGCAAGGTTCATTTCTATGATAAGCGCCATCTGTTTCGTATGGCGGATGAACATCAACATTATACCGCAGGCGACGAACGCATCATCGTGCAGTGGCGCGGTTGGCGTATCCTGCCGCTGATCTGTTACGATCTGCGCTTTCCGGTATGGTCGCGCAATCGCAATGATTATGATCTGGCGCTATACGTGGCGAACTGGCCCGCGCCGCGCTCGCTACACTGGCAAACATTACTGACGGCGCGCGCGATTGAAAATCAGGCTTATGTCGCTGGTTGCAACCGGGTTGGCACCGATGGCAACGGGTTTCATTATCGCGGCGATAGCCGGGTAATTAATCCCCAGGGCGACATTATCGCCACCGCCGATCCACACCAGGCGACACGCATCGATGCCGATCTTTCTCTCGCTGCCTTGCTGGATTATCGCGAAAAATTTCCTGCCTGGCGCGATGCCGATTCATTCGCATTGTAACCAGCCTGCCACTCACTGCTGTGGGATTGTTTCACTCCGTAACTCTCCGTAAAACAAATTCGCGTGGCGCAATGTGGCAGGGGACGTATTCTGACTAAGATAATCACTCGCCATTCGCGGGCGATAAAAAAGGTTAATCATTCCTTTATCAGGATATCTCCATGAAAAACTTTGTACGCACAGCTTTACTGGCAGCAACTCTGGCGGGCGCTTCTTTTGGCGCTTTCGCCGCCGCTGTCCCCAATCCTCCCCTTCCCGACCAGGATCCTATTGTCCAGCACCTGAAACTGACAAACGATCAGATTACCCGGATTAAAAAACTTCACCAACAACTGGAAACCGACGTCAGTCAGATTTCGATGAAGGGAATTAAAGACGGCGCGCTGATAGAGGTGATTAAATCCGGCAAATGGGATGACGCCGCCGTGAAACAGCAGCTTGCAGCCTTCAGTAACATAGAGCAGCAGGCGCGCTATTATCGGGTCAAGTATTATTTTGATTTAAGCAAAATCTTAACACCAGAACAGCGTCAACAGGTACAACAAGATCTCGCCCAGGCGCTTGAGTAAATATTTTTGCCCGTTATTCATGAATGACGGGCTTTATCCTGGGTTAGGTATAAATTCGTCTTTCTCCTTTTCTTACGGTGTACCGCCCCAGAGAACAACTCACTGATAGCAAAGCACTATTTATAAAATATTTTTTGAGACAGAAAAAAATATTTCTGTAAATAGCGCTGCACATTAAAATACCTTCAAATAATATTAATAAATTCTTATTATTCTTCCCTATCATAACGGGCCAGTTACCCATGAAATTTAAAACAGCTAAATTGTTCAGCATCAGTCTGGCTATAGACTATTCGCTTTATAGTTATAATGCATTTGCTAATACCAGTAATCATATCAGCATAAAAGGCGATTAGGTTGTAAATATTCCTGATATAGATATTACTGACGCTTACTGTTCTTATTATACTGACGGCAGTATTGATATGCAGGCGGGCGTAAGCTTCCAGTTATACAATGTAGAAGTGAAACCGTGTGTTGAGCTGGCTTACGTTTGGCAATTTGGAACGGAGACAAATTCCCATACCGACGATTATCGTTTTACTTGTCAAAATTTTAACAGTGTTAACGCCGGACCGGGAATGGAAGTGAGGTTTGCAGTGAAAAGGGGAGCGCAAATCCCCATATCAATACGGAATTTGGTCACGATGTTGACAACGAATTAAATGCTTATACCGGCGCAAAATATCAGTTTTGAGCCCGTCATTATGCGCCATCAATCTGAATTTTCAGATTGATGGCATTTAATAACATAAGCCTGAACGTCACAAGGTACACCGGTATTAATGTGATAACAAACCCAACACCGACCTTTTAAGCTATATCATTCAGACGTCTCTCAACCAGAAATAGCTTATCGCATTGTTATTTAAAATTTTCATCTCATTTTTTCACCAGATAACAGGAAACCCGACGTCGCAATACCCAGCTTTTTGGGCTTCGTTTATGTAATCGTTATGTCATAACATATATCGTGAAACTTGTCTTTCACCCCAATTTTAAGGCAGGTTTTGAAATGAAAAACTTTTTCGCAGTCTGCATCGCTTCCCTTCTGGTAACCCATGTCGTTACTGCATCAGCAAAAGAAGGGGCCTATATCACCGGGAAAGCGGGGGCATCCGTAGTAAACCTCTATGGCATCAACTCAACCCTCATCGATGATGACGTAGTCGTCAATGGCCAACCAAAGTTACCTGACCGCACCAAAGGCGTCTTTGGTGGCGGAGTTGCTATCGGCTACGACTTTAATGATCAATTCCAGCTTCCAGTACGTTTAGAACTGGATACCACTTTCAGAGGCGAGACGGATGCTAAAGGCGGGCAGGATTTCACTGCGTTTGATGATACAGTACATATGAATGTAAAAAACCAAGTCCGGATGAGCACTTACATGGTTAATGGTTATTATGATTTCCATAACAGCACGGCATTTACGCCATATATCAGCGCAGGCATTGGCCTCGCTCGTGTGAAGCTAAAAAATAACACCATGTCTGAGGACTTTGACATCAACGAAACCCTGGCTGCTTCAAAAAATAACTTTGCCTGGGGCGCTGGTATCGGTGCAAAATATGCTGTAACAGATAATATTGCCATTGATGCCAGTTATAAATACATTAATGCAGGCAAAGTAAGCATTTCAAAAAATAACTATGCAGGTGATGAGTACACCTCTTATTATGCAGACACAAAAGCTGCATCCAATGACTTCATGATTGGCATCACTTACGCATTTTAAATAATATCAGTAAAATAGCAGGAGCTATTGATTCCAAAAGGCGCAATGGCGGATACCAGTAATTAATCCCCCCTGCGCCATCAGAAAACCGTTGAATACAGGAAAATTGCCCTACAAGATAATGGTATGAAAGATTCAATTTAGACACTGATAACGAGAACACCCGCTTTTTAGCGGATTACTCCGATAAAAGATGTTCCTCCCGTAAATAATCAAATTCTCCTTTGCGCCATTCTCATGCAGGGCCGTCTGCGTTCAGCCGCCGCGCGCCTGTTCTCTGGGCATAATTGTAATGGGTTTCCCGCTCCGCCCGGCTTTTTGACCACACCTCATACCCCGTCAGCCACCCCGATTTATCCCATGCATACCGGTGCTCCCCCTGCGGCCACCACGACGCCACGCTCTCATGACTGCCCGCCAGCCACGCTTCCTCACCTTCTGGCGACTGGCTGAAAGAGACGGGATTTTACACCGGGCGCGGCGTGACGGTGAAAATATCGGAAGAAGGTTTACCCCCTCGTCTGGCTGGACGCCATTCACTATAAAATCCGTGATGAGGGTCGTTACCAGAGTAAAGCCCTTTACTGTAGTGCGCCTGCATCAACACCTGTTCCCTTTCCGACCAGGGTGGCAGCATACCCCGGGACAGACCGGAAAGCTAAACAATCCGGGCCACCCCATTGGCAGATCGGCCAAGCCGCTCCCCGATTTCACGGGCAGACAGCTGACCATAGTGTTGTTCCACAAACGTAATTTCATCGACCGTCCACTGTACCCAGTGATTTCGGGGGCTCCCTTTTTATCTGACATGCCCGACCTCCCTGCTGTCAGTCACGCTGTTTTTCCTGTGCCAGAGTAGATATTTGCGCCCGGAGTCGCTGCTCAGCCTGCTGGACCTGCTGCTGACGCTGCAACGAGTCTTCAGGGAGCAACTTCAACTGCCGTAGCTGTTCTTCCACCGGCACGGTCTGCCGGAAGCTTGTCAGCATGCCAAAGACCTGCGATTTAAGCTCACTGACGGTAATGTATTTTCCTCTCTGACCATCTAGCGCATTCAGTTTATCGGCAAGTGCCCGAAGCTGTGTCATCCCTTCATGCCAGCCGTTCATTGTATCGACAGGAAGTACTGAGATATTAATCTGTTGCTGCCACTGCTGTACCAGGGGCTTAGCCTGTTCCGGCCACAGCGACTGAACCTGTTCTGTAAGTTTTCTTGCGTAAGTGATATTCCAGTCAGGAGGTAATTTATCCAGCCATGCAAGCTGCTGCTGTGTCTGGGCGATAAGATCCTCCGGTAACGGAGTCTGCTGACGCAACATATCCAGTTGTTCAGACGAGAGAGGTGCAGGGAACGGAACCAGCGAAGCAGCAAGCTGAGTCTGTAACGGGTCTGGCCGGTGAAGAAACTGCCAGCCCCACACTGCGACAATACCTATTACCAGCATGGTACACATACCGGCGACGAAGGATTTCCATTTTTTTACCGGAGTGGGCACAGCTGCCAGCACTTCCACATTCGGCTGCTGTTCCGATTGCGCAACGTAAACCCACTTCACTGCACTACTCTCTGGCGTATCTTCATCCGGACCACCAGCAAAGTCTCTCGTGGATGTTGTCGCATCATTCATCACGGTGGCAGGCAACACAACACCAGGCTGAATGTTCGACCCGGTGCTGTTTATGCCATCGCTGTTTTCCAGCCGGACAGCGCTGTTGTGCATCAAAGTACGCAACGTATCGAGCTGGCTCAGATGCTTAAGCTCCAGGCGCTGCAGTACTTCTCCTAGTCCGGTAAGCAGTTGCTCCGCCCGGTACAACTGGCTGAGGTCACTGTAATTCAGCGGGAGCGAGCGCATCCGTTGCTGCAGACGCTGACTCAGACTGCTGAGAATTTCCATGCGGGCATGGACTGGCTGAGGCCACAGCGCTCCCCACTGATGGCTTATCAGGGCATCGAGTATCGTCAGCCCTTCATTGAGCCCGAATAAGCCGGCCAGTTGAGTACGCGCAAGCGTATACCAGGCTGCCGTTTGCAATTCTACGCCGTTCTGCTCAAACAGTGAGAGACAGAGTTTTTCCGCATAGCGCCAGTTCACATCCGGGCGAGCCGGATGCGTCAGTTTGTTCAGTTCATCACGCAGGGCGGCATAATCCGGTAGCGTGCGCGGGTCGCCGCCGGTCTTGATTTTATGCGGGGTGATGTCATTCATGACCCGTTGTCCATTTAACGTATAAGGAGCGGTTGAAAGTTATTGCTTATGCGGCTTCGCTTTCTGCATATTTGAGACTCTGCAGATACTGTAGCGCCACCGGGTCGGCAATATATTCAACCTGCCCATGGTGACGCTCAACCTCATCGATAATTCTGCTGAGCTCAACCCGGAAAAACTCCTTACGCAGATTAACCCGATTAATCCGGTAGCTTTCAAGATGGTCGTGAAGTGTCTTTTCAAGCGCAGGAGCGTCATCGCAGGAAATCATGGCGTGGACGTCAAAATCAAACGGCACGGCTGCCCCGCTTAATTCCTTCACGCGCTCCATCGGCTCCAGCCGTCTGGTCATGCCGATTTTAAAGACGTTTTCACCGAAAGAGCCAATATTCGAAATCACATACACATGTCCCTGCTTCGTGAGCTGGGCCATAGACTTGGCGCGTTCATACTGCTGATGCACGTCCTGGATTTTCTGCTCCAGCTCCAGACGCTGTCTTTCCAGCTCTTCCCGGTGAGCACCTTCAGCGGCGAGCAGAGCTTCTTCCAGTAAACGCTGCTGCTCAGCAAGGCGTTGCTCCTCCTCTTCTGCCTCGCGCTGCTGCTGGTCCAGCTCATCCTGTCGCTGTTTTTCCTCCCGCATCTGACGCTTGAGCTCAGCCTGGTATTCTTTTTCTTCCTGCGCTTTTTCCAGCAGGGCGACCTTATCCAGAAACTGCTGTTTTACACTTTCCCAGTCGGCATTATCTTCAAGCTCCAGAAAGGTGATTTTCTCGCTGATGCCCGCGTAAGCCTCTCTTTCCTTCCTAAGCTGGTCATACTTGCTTTGCCAGTTATTTACCGTAGTGCCGGAAAGCAGTGTTTTGACTTTGAATTTATACGCGGAATCTACAATACGCTGCAGTGCCCGGGAGGCTTTATTTCTGGCATTGTGAAAGTCATCCCACTGACCGGAAAGCTGTTTCTTTTCCTGGTATATTCTACGAGCCACTTCAGTACTGACCGTTTCTTCAAAGGCTTTCTCTTTCTGCGCCAGGTCCGACACGGCCCGTTCGAGCTCTGCTGTTTTCTTCGTAAAACCCCGGTAAATAAAAACCCGTATTATCAATGCAGTGGCTATCAGTAAGCCAAAGAACAGACCGATGACTCCTGCAGGATTCGACACAGATTCAATAAATCGCTCATTAAGATTAATTAATGCTCTTACCGCGACATAAACACCCCAGGCAATGACGCCAATAATAACCAGAATAATACCCGCTGCATTGTCATCTTTTTTTCTTCGTGCCATGCTTTTTTTCTTTCCTTTCTTCTTACAATCCTGACTATTTAATGTGAATAACGGGCAAAGAACCTTTCCTGTACCCGATTAATACTGGTTCCCTGAGCAAATTGGTAAATGGGTGTATCCGGGCTTGTTGGTCATGTAGAGGGGAGCACATGTTGGCTGTCGGGGTTGTGCACTGACCGGTTCGTCGTTTTCTGCAACACTTTGCGGTTTCTGTTTTTTCGCCGCTGTCACTTTTTTCGTCTGTGTTTTGCGTGTGGAATTGGACGGTTTTCCCTGATTGCCGGTGCCAGAAGAACCATACCCTGAACAGAATCGCTTAGACTGACTCAGACTCCCGTCATTACAGACAAAATGACCATCCGATGTGCAGTGCGCTATACCGCCTTTTGAACCTGAGCAGGGCTGCCTTCCACGCGCAGCATCAGCCTGTGCCGTAAACAGCATTCCTGAGACCACAAGGAAGATTAATTTTCTCATTTACATATCCGTGATTTATTTCGTTACTTTGGGGCTAAGTAATCCGAAAGCTATTAACCGTTTCGTCAGGAAAACGTGCAATGATTCAAAGCAAAAAAATAATGATTCATTTTCAGCGCCCGCTATGGCAGAAGCGCTAAAATCAAATCAAAAAACGTGCTCTCATCAAAATCCTGCCCGGGACGGGATAAAGCACCAGGCGAAGTAAAGGTCCACTTGTTCACCGTTCCAGACCGCATAAATAATCGCCCCAGAGGCGTCACGATCCCTCCATTATGGAAGGTCCCCTCCAAACACCCGGTTACACCCTGACCATAAAGGAATGCCGGCACAAATTTTACAGACCGGTCGTCGATACGCAGAACGAGGGTGGCAATATCAAATGCTCCCCCTCAACCAGCAGGTCCGTAACGGGTGTATTGAGCGTCTCCACATTCAGTCCGGTACCCACCAACCACGCGTCCATCTGCTCCTGAAGCTGTGTCATTCGCAGGCGAAAGTCTGCGATATCGGCCTGAATCTTGCTGACAGATGCAGCCGAAGCAGACTGTCTGGTCTGCAATTTTTCGAGAAACTGTAATTTTACTGACATGATGTTATCTGGCCTTACAGACGGGTTGTGGTATCGAGATACTGCTGTTGCTTCAGGTGTCGCAGGAGAACCCGCCCTTCGGGCATAAACTCGGTGCCATAGCGTACGAGGCCAATGCCCTTCAGCTCAGCATCAATGGCATAACGCAACTCGCCGGGGACGTTCTGCTCCAGCAGGACAACCATTATTTTTTTCAGACGAGGCTCATATTTGAGCAGAACAGCAGACAGGGTGCCCATCAGCTCATGGGCAGTACCCGGCATCCCCTGCAGGATTTTAGTCATATCGGGCAGGCCATAGTCTGGCAGATGCGCCAGCGTGCCGGCACGGCAGTTGAGGATGCGCTGCATATTGTCAAGCACTGACAATATGACCTGGTTCTGCTCGCTGACCTGATGCAAATCGAGGCCGCCAGTGAAATTGCCGTAGAGCGTTTCATACAGTGACGGACGGGGTGACTCACTCATCTTTCAGCGCCTTTAGCGTTAGTTGGTTATTACCGGCCTCAATCACCCGGGCTTTATCCGGGTCAAGGTCGTCACTACTCAGCACTACCCGCCAGGTGTTGTTCTCCTGGTCCGGTGACATAAACATCCCGGCCACCGCCACATACTGCGCACTGTCCTCCATCGGTATATCGACCGTCACCGCCCCGCCCGGCTGCAGGCGGATATCTTTCTCAGCTAGCAGGTCTGCTTTAATAGCCTGACTGTCAGCTTTAAACAGTGACAGGTAGTCCGTCGTGTCGAATGTTTTGCGGTCTTTGAGCTGGTAAATACGCACTACCGTGGATAGTGCCACGCCGCCGGCATTGCTGTTAACGGCTTCCCGGGCGCGAATATCAAGATGCAGGGTTTTTACCTGCTTATAAAAAATCGATTTAGTCACGGCAACCGTACCGTCCGTGACTTTTTGAGTCAGCCCACAGCCCGCCAGTATCAGAGTGATACCTGCGGCCAGCGCAGCCAAGGGAAATTTACCAGCGGTAATCGCCATCTTCATCGGTCTCCCTGCGGTGAATATTTTCCTGTACCCGCTCATAGCGGCCAAGATTGATGGTTATGGTTTTGGGGTGAGTGGCAGTATTCGCCGAGTTCAGCGGTCGCATCACGGCTGTACGACCCAGTTGCACTGCGCCAGCTTCAGGCTTAGCGCTCATTGTCGCGTCCGGCAGCAGGCTACGGTCGACACACAGCTGCAGACGCACATTAAGCCGTGACCCAAGATACACATGCAGCAGCGCCATTAAGTCACCGTGCAGTTCACCGCCGGGCAGCCAGCCCTGTACTTCCGTAGGGTCGGAGGTGGTCAGACGCATCAGTACCTGGCTGTTCGCGTCAGTGGCATAATTGCCCATCACCGGACGGTTTGTCAGGGTGACAGGCTGACGCACACTCATGGTCAGGGGGCTCTTCAGCGGCACACGGCGTTTGTCGTGGTGCCAGATCTTCGCCTGCGTGTTGGGTGCCAGCAGACGCACCAGCGAGGCCATACCTTCTGCGGTTCGCCCCGGCAACAACATCACCGGCAACAGCGCCAGAAAGCGGGACGCCGGAGTCGCGATACTGTCCGTGCAGCCGTCAATTCCGAGCCCGGCCAGCCCCAGCAGATACTGCGAGGTTTTGTCTTTTCCCCCTTCCTCAAAGGTCGCAGGGTATGAGTATTTACGCCAGATGCGGTAGTACTGGGTAATCAGCCGGTGGTTGAAGATATCAAGAAAATCGACTGTGGCTTCATACCCTTCCCGCCGCTGGGTGATGTCATCGATATAGTGCGTCGGCAGTGGAGACTCCACGCCGTAGAGCCCCATAAACGTGATGCGGACCGTCGGTGGCAGGTGCGGATGTTCAGGTGGCTCCGCCCCTTTGATTTCAGAGGCCGGGAACCCCATCCCCGGATGGGGGCGGAAGCGTACCGGCTCATATCGCACCTGCCAGGTGCTGCCGGTGACCGGTTTGTCCGGCTGGATCTGCTCCAGCAACTGGCAGAAGCGGTAAAAATTTATGTAAGGCAGCCGGTTGCCCAGCTGTGCTATCAGCCGGGCAGGCGCGGACTGTGGTTCTCTTTCCACCGGATGCATTTTCCTTCTGGCTGAACGATGAGAGTGAGCTGGTTAAACTGATTCATGTCAGCATAGAGCGCAAAGAAACGGTTGAGCATTTCGCCAAACAGGTGGATATCGCCCTCCCCCGTAAACCCGTTGCTGTCGAGGGTTACTTCGATATCCAGCCCCCGCAGCAGGTAACCCTGTTCAAAACGTTGCAGGCGGTGATGCGCCACCTGCTGAATCGCCTCCAGACGCCGGGTGTTCAGTTCATCTTCCTGCCAGTTATAGAGAGCCAGCGTCCCGCGCAGCACTTCGGCGGTGCTCATCATGTTCAGGAACCCGGAGCCCAGGTGGCTCAGCACCCGCCAGTGGAAACGGTCTTCCGCAGGCGGGTAAACCGGCAGCGTCGGTTTGCAGAGGTTGCGCACCGTCAGTGATGTACTGACTACCTGTTCACAGCGGTCGAGTAGTGTGCTCTGCAGCGCCCGGCGCGGTAACTGTCCATTGGTGCCGGTGATTTGCAACGACACGGCTTCGCGTTCAAACTTCCGGTCCTCTTCCCACTGGTGCCCCCCCAGAATCAGCCAGGTGTCATACAGCCCGGTGACACCCCGCTTAATGCGGGTGTGGTAATAGCGGGGTGGCGCATGACGGCGCATCATCCCTCCCTTGTGGCGGAAGCTGCTGAAAGGCACATACTCCGCGTCACTGGTCCGGTTTGAGCCGGTTACCGAATCTACGGAGTAAATCTCAGTATGTCCGTCCTGCAGACGTTTAGGACGCAGCAGGTATTCGCTTTCAAGACCAGAAATAGTGAGCGGGTCCGCTTCCAGCGTGAACAGATTAATTACCGGTACACAGTGCAGACGAACCGCGTCATCGGCGACCGGCAGGTCTGATGGCCACGGCGTGCTGAATACGACTTCAATATCAAAGTACTCCGTACCGTGTGGTGGTGTGATCCCCTCCAGACCGTTAAGGTGAACAAACATAAACTTGTCGCGGAAGGTGAAGTACTCCAGCAGCAGCTGGTAGCCGCTGAAGGCGGTATCGCCTTTCGGCCACAGACCGTCCTCTTCAGCAAATCCTCCCGGTGAGAAATACCCGTCAAGCTGAATACGGTCGGGCTGGCCAGGCAGGCGCATGTACAGCGCGGCCTGTCTTTTGGTCAGCATAAGATGCAGCTGGCTGCTGACCGGCGCATCCGCCCCGAGATACAGGCTCAGACGGCTGAGGTCTGCACCGGACCAGTCTGCCTGGCTGCTGCAGGCAAAACGCATCCGTAACAGCGAACGACCGTCAGGCTCAGTGGTCATGGTAATGTCCGAAACCCCCAGGGGATTAAGCATCACATCCCGGGTGGTACGGTAACGACAGACTGTGTTCTTCGGCCCTACTGGACGGGAATATATCTCAAGGCCTGCGGGCACCACTTCCGCCATTTTCATGGCATGCAGCGCCGGGGTCAGCGCCACCACCGAGAGGGACGGAATAGTTCGCAGGTAGTGTGGCCAGAGCATGCAGACCAGACCTTCAGTCAGTTCCGGCAGGTCGTCGTCAATCTTTTCGCGCAGCCGCCCCATTGAGAAGGCAAACCCTTCAAGCAGGCGTTCAACATACGGATCGGGTGTGCCGGCCTTATCCAGGTCGAGCATCGCCGCGCGATCGGGATGGGTTTGCGCGAACTCTTTCGCGGCTTCACGCAGGTAACGCATTTCTGCATCGAAATAGCGCAGGGTTAAATCTTCCATAAAAATAAATCCCTCAGGTAATTAATTCATCGAATCAGAAGATGAGATCGGGTGTTTTATTTTTGTTGGTTTACTACATAACCAGACCAGGGCAAAAGCAACCATAATGCTGGCACTTATGGTGAAACCTTTAACTACCTGCTGGCTTGAAACCTCATCCAGAAAATGCCTGAGGACGTAATACATCAGGACAGCTAACATTGGTAAAATAAAAATTTCCAGGAGCATCAGGCCCCCAAACCACCATCCGGACTTTCCAGTATCGTGCATGCGACGTACACCAAGCGCAAGAAAAGGAAAGAGTAAAATCAAAGGTCCAAATGTGCGCAAAGGAAGATAAATAAAATAGGCCCAAACCAATACCATGCCTCCGGCACTGGTTTTATCAGCCATGACATCAACGAGCAGGAAATAGCTCCCTGCACCGATAAGAAAGAAAACAATCAGGTTGATAATAATAAATGACCAAAACTCCTGCCGGGTAGCTCCTCCTTGATATATGAAACTTTTTTCCACGCAGACCAGTAGCAACCCCAAAGATTCTCTGGCGTAAATCCCTCTAATTAGACATGCAATGTAATTGACAACGTAATCCATGATGAGATGTGGTATATCATCCATTCATCATCATTAGGAGATATAAAGGAAGCAGCAGGATGTCTCCGGTCAGAGTGACTGGGGTCATCAATACATTGAATGCAAGCTTCCCTCCGTCCATACCTGCACTGGATGTGTACCTATAAAAACGAACCTGATAGCTGTCATTGAGAGATGCTTCACCCGGTATGGCTCCTCCGAATCTTGACTTATTGATAATCACACCTCTGATCTCAACAGACCGTTGGTAGAATCCGTCTTTTAATCGAAAAGAGGCATCCGTAAGCTGGGTTCTTTCTTTAACCGTTAATGATGATGCGGGTTGTCGAGTTTTTACATGAATGAACTGATTAAATCCGGCGTTACCATAGCCCTGATAATCGCTGACAAGACTAATATCTATATACTTACTGCTTCCGATTGCCTTAAGCGGAATATCTTTCATTAGTTTATTGAGTGATAGCAAAGCATTGCCATTCTGAGTGACAAAATACACATTTTTCTTACCAATAAAACCGACACCTTCAGATGGAAGCTCAATACTTCCTGTTGCGCCTGAGAGCGACTTAGTACTCAGATTGACATTTTTGTATTCAAAAGCAGACTGGATTTCATCACTATATGCTTCAACTCGTTCAGAATGTCTGCTGTTATCATTTGGATTATTCAAGGCCCAAAGAATTGAAGTACACCCACTTAATATCACGGTTGATAAAAATAGCAGTACAGCTAAATATTTTTTGCTCATTTCTTTTTCATTACCTTATTAAAAAATAAATTACGCGCACAAGACAGAAGCACGAACCGGATCAACCGCAATCAGTCCAGCCAGCAACTGTTCCATCAGAGGATTCAGGCGCACTTTGTCAGCCTCACTGCGACCGGCCTTCAGGCGCAGGAGTTTCAGATGGCGGGCCTGTACCTCGAACAACAGCTCAGGCTCCCAGTCGCTGAGCATTACCTCTTCGGCACGCTCTCCCAGTTCGGCAAACAGATGTATCGCCAGCTCATTCTTCCCGTACTGCTCCGCGATACGCCCCATCAGCAGACGCAACAGCCAGCGCTGACGTGTTGTTGTAAGCCCCGGACGGTTTTGCAGCCAATTCAGCGCCGCATCCAGGCCTTCGCTGTCAGCCAGCGCCACCGCTTCCGGCTCCAGTGCCAGAATGTCATCGTTACCGGCGGTTACCGGGACTGATGGCGTATCGTTGCCCCACCCGCCTGTGGTATCAAGCACGCTCTGCTGGATCCAGTTCAGCGTCACTTCATCCGCAAACGGGGTACCGTCACTGAACGCCAGCGTTTCAAGCCCGGCCAGACGGGTCAGCAGCCCTTTCAGGTCAGCGACAATAATGTCGGCCAGCGTCTCCTGCCCCGACTTCGTCAGCGCCTGGTGGATATACCACTGCAAATCCAGCCACAGGTGATTGGCACCGCGGGAAAAGGTGCTGTCGGCCGCGTCCAGCATTTCAGCCCAGTTCTGTTGCAGATACAAACGTTTGAGCAACGCGCGCTGGTCTGCTCTTGGCGGTTCGATACGAGTACGCCCCTGTGCATCCGGCGCGGGAATGGCCCGTAGGGTATCGTGCCGCAGACTCTTCATCAGATGGTGCGCTGACAGCCAGCCGTCGGGCTGCTCGCGCAGGTATTCAGTGAGGGTGCGGGCCTGTGCCAGCAAATCCTGGCCGGAAGTGATTCGCCCGATTGCCGGGGCATCGCTGTGGTCTGCCGCGGAAGGTGTTTCGCTGGTACTGGCGTTCTGCGGCACGACCGCATCCACACCACCCGCTTTCTGCAGACGGCTTTCCAGGGCGCCGTATAGCGCGTTCAGCTCAGGGCGTATTTCATCCGGCTCATCTTCGGTAAGCTGCGCAATCAGCAACAGCGCCCCTGTGGTGCGCATCGCATCGATCCTGACCACTTCCGGGTACAGGGAGAGCGAATCGATCATACGCGAACCCGCCAGCCATTCCAGCGCCGCCTTACGGCTGCGGTCACGCTGCGGGTGCAGTTGTGTACCAAAGCGCTCCAGCAGACCGGCCAGCAGTTCGAGTCCTTCGGCCAGCCCCTGCTCGCCTTCCCGGTGCAGTTTCGCCCAGCAGTAGTACGTCACGACGCGAATGTCTTTGGCGGTGGTAGTCAGCAGCTTTTCAGCCAGCCGACAGATAAGCTCTGTGTCTGCTCCGGAGAGCTTGTTGACCTCCTCGCGCATCTGCTGGAAGTCATCATCATAGCCCGGATCTTCACCAGCGGGCGATGAACCGGACAGCGGCTGCAGCCAGTTATCCCACTGCGCCACGCGCTCACGGGTCGCCGCAAGCAGTGGCACCTGCTCAGTCTGGCAGGCGTTCAGCAAAGTATTAAGGGTGCTCATCAGTAGACCTCCTCTGCATCACTGGCTGCACTGACGACTGCGACGCCGGTAGTGCTGAAGATGGTCTCAGGCAGGCGGAAATTCCGCAGTTTCAGCAATACCAGAGGTCCCTCTCCCGCTTCGGTTCGCAGGGTGTAATTGAGTGTGCGACCATCCTGGGCTTTCCAGCTCAGGCTGTAACTGCTGCCGACGCCCGGATACGCCTTCACCCTCGCTTTATCAAGCAGGCGTATGAGGCCCCAACTGCCCGGAATATCCGCGTACTGGCGGGTGCCTGCCTGCGTGCTAATCCAGCTCAGGTTCGCGCCCGGCGCTTCAGTATCCGCAGGCCAGGTGAAGCGCTTCCACGCCGGAAGCTGGTTCACATAGGTCAGTTTCTGGCTGTCGATAATTATGTCGGTCTGCATCACGCCGTCGGCGGTACCCGGACGCAGCTCGAAGTTTACGCCAGCATTGCCTTCGGTGAAGGCCACATCTGAGATATAGCTCAGGGTGTTGATGGCGCTAAGGAATGCCGGGCTAAACGCCAGCCCCTGCGAATTGATACTGTCCGGTACCCAGTGGTTGCCCTCTTTATGCAGCACGCCCTTGAGGCGGTTCTGCAGGAACTGAGCGATACGTCCGGAATCCGCATTGAGGTATTTGGCCAGCAGTGGCAGGGACACATCGCTGCTGGAGTTGCTGAACGGATAGCGTCCGCCAAAGGCGGAGTTCCATTCACTCACCACTGCCTGCTGCCACTGGGCGTTGAGGCTGTCGGCGGCCGGGGTCAGAACCTGCTGCCAGGCCTGCTCCATCGGGTTCACAAACATCGTACGACCAAAACCGCTCCATTCCTGACCCAGGCCTGCTGCAATCAAACTGCCGTAGTCGCGGGTTTCGGTCAGGTCAACGGCTTGACCCTGGAATACGGTCTGAGCGATGGTCTGGGTCATCGCCTGCGGGTCAGCGGCATTGGTCACCTGCTGCAGGCGCAGACGCACCTGTGTCACACGGGTCAGATAGGACTGCAGACTCAGTTCCTGTGCCCCTGTGCGGTTTTTGTCCACCAGCGCCAGCACCGGGCCAAAGGCCGCATCCAGCGGACCATGAACACCGACGCTCTGGTCAATGGCATCCTTGTTGTCACCACCCAGCAGATTTTTCGCTGATTTCACCAGTGAATCCGAAATCGCCTCGCCGGTCTGTCCGGTACGTCCCTGCGCGTTCAGGGTGTTCATCAGCGCCACCAGCGGTGACTGACGTACATCAGCCATCAGGGTCAACTGGTCAATGGAATCCGACAGCGTAGCGGCCTGGTTCCAGTGCAGGCTGTTGAGGAACTCAAGCCAGGCACCGCCAAAATCGGCGAAGTAACGCTCCGTCAGACGTTTTTTCAGCGCTTCCGGCGAGGTCTCATCCTGTTTATTCACCTGACGCTTGCTGTCAGTCAGCACCCAGTCAAGCTCGTCCCGGCGCGCCTTCACCACCTTTTCGATGGCGGGCTGAACGGCCTGCTCCCAGGCCTGGCGGGTAAACATACCTGGTACGATTTCGGGGGTGCTGAACAGACGGGATGCATCAGTATCCCCGGTCATATCTTCGAGACGCATATCGGCATACAGGTGCGCCACCTGAGCGAGCATCTTCTGGTACAGGGTTGATTCACTGTTACGTACGCCCATCAGGCGAACCAGCAGGGAGCGCGCCTGGCTGACCATGTTTTCATCGGCACGGAGCTTCCACTCAGGATGCGTCACCAACTGTGCGCCATAAAACGACAGTAGCGACGGGGCCACGCCCTGCCAGACGCCGTCTTTCACGCCATCACGCTTTGGCCAGTCGTGCTGCAGCGCAGAACTGAACCAGGCGGCGTCCATGTGTTCCGGGCGCGCCAGCATCAGATAGAGCTTAAGCTGGTCATAGGTGTTTTTTGCCATTTGCTCACGCAGCGGGCTGTCCGGCGGCAGTGCATTAAAGGCATTAATCTGTCTTTGCAGATGGTTTGCAGAAGCATCCCGCAACAGCGGCAGTGCGCTGTCCTGATAGCGTGGCCAGAGTGCGGCTAGCAGGGCGTTATTCTGACTCAGCCCGGCCCGTTCGTACCACGGCACGCCATGCTCTGAACGGTATTGCAAACGAGCCAGGGTTTTCTGGAGTTCAGACAGTGCATGCAGACGCTGCGCCAGGGGCTGATTCTGTCGGGCAGCCGTCGAGGCCTGTACATTAGCGCCATCTATCTGGCTGCGGTTAGTGACATACGCGATGCCCATCCACACAGCCCAGCCCACCATCGCCAGGGCAGCGACTGACACAAACACTTTACGCCATGGAATGCCCGGCTTGCGCGGGCGCAGCCCGGCAGCAAGCGTGCGGACAGACTCAGGTAAAACATCCCAGCGTTTATCCATGCCCCAGTGGTGCGCCACGGCACGTTCAGCGCCGGCGGAGGGCTGACTGAACACCACACCGGCCAGCGGCAGCGGGCGGTACGGATTGAGCATCACCGACAGCGGTGTGGTCACGCTCTGTGGCTCACGAATGAGCTGGTCGGCAAGCGTCAGTAAGAAGTTATGTTTCACTTCACCGCAGGTCTGCTGCAGGCCCAGTGAGGTCAGATCTGGCGTCAGGGCGGAGAGTTGCTCTGCCAGCCCTTCGGTGAGACAACCGGCAGGCAACAGACAGCCGGTCGCCTGTACAACCCGTCCTTCCGGCTTACCAGCTCGCGGGTGCAGGGACCAGACATATAGCGGGGTCTGCCAGCCAAGCGCTTCCATACGTGCGCTGATGGCGTGAGACAGGGAATCCATGGTGCTTTCAGACGGTACCGGCAGCGGCGGCTCCAGCCCTGGTGCTGAGAGCTGGTCAAAGGCCGAGGTGACCCACACCAGCCCATCTACCGGGCGACGGCGCAGTTTGCGCAGCGCGGTCAGCCAGGCACTGTCCGGTGGCGTATTGAGGTCACCGCCCCACAGCAACAGTGTGCCGCGGTCTTCCTGCCAGAGCTGAGTTGTAAGGCCCGGAGTCAGTTGCTCCACTTCAGCGGCCGTACCGGTTATCAGCAGGATGCGAGTTTTACGCCCCCAGCGCCGACCGTAGAGGTTACGCATGGCTTCACGGATGGTGTCGACCGTGACGTTGCGCGGCAGGGTCTGCTCAACGCGACCTTCACTGGTTGGCAGTTCTTTCTTACGTTCAGCCTGAAAACGTGACCAGCGTTGTTTGAGCGCTAATCCGATAGCCCTGCCATGACGAATTAACAACAACAGGATCATCGCCCCGACAATACCCAATGTTTTTAATCCTTCGCTGTTCAGGCCAATTGCATCCCCATGCGACCAGATGGCCCATGCCAGTATAGCAGCGATTATCGCGGTAAAGCCGAGACCTCCCCAACTACCACGCCACGCTGAACTATCCTTTGCCATTCGCCTGCTCTCCTGTTGTGACGATATTCATAAATCGCTGTTTTTTATTATCAGAAAGCATCAGGCAGTTCCCCGTCAGTGCCACAGTATCACTGGCGACAGCGGCCATAATCCACGGCGAGAAGGGGCCGCTGCGTCCTGCGTACTCTTCCAGCCAGTGACACTGTTGAGGTTTCCAGTGGCCTTCGTAGTTTTTAGCGCTGCCCAGCAGCGTGGAAAATACCTTGCCCCACGCGGTACCGTCCCCGAGAAGCACGTCTGTTTTGATAGCCTGCGACTGAGTGGATAAAAAGGTATCAAAGGCCAGGCTCAGATCTTCTGTCGGCTCGATCGACATGGGCCGTAGCAGACGGGCGTGATGATCGAAGCGGTATTTGGTGGCCACATCGTCAGAGGTCAGTAACAGGGCTGCCAGCGCATCACTGTAAACGTCGCCCCCCTGCGTCTGATGGACCAACAACAACTCGACATCCAGCGTCGGCGTTTTGATCCGCTCTTCAACCGACGAAAAGGAGCGGGTATTCAGGATCGTCAGTAAAGGTGCTGAGAGCGTGAGGCCGAAATGTTGGATCCAGGCGGCAGAAAAAGCCTTCTGCAAATGCTCTTCGGGATCCGAAGCATCAGTGAGCAGTGTTACCCCAAATGGCAAATCAGCACAGAGTTGTATGAGTGATTCATCAAGGCCACCAAGAAGGGCCGAAAACACATTTTCTCCCGGGGGGAGCGCGATACGCCTGCCAAGCGCATTGCTCTGTTCAAGATCAGCAGGAGACTGTATAAAGCGCGCGGGCGTGAGTTCAGCGGGCAGGATCACCCTGCTGTACAGAACCGCCAGATAGCGTCCTGCCCAGTCAGTCCATTGTTGCTGCGCATATTCCGCTTCATCGGACTCAAACTGATGTTTGTCCATCGCATGGTTATACAGCCAGCTTCGTAAGCAAATCATCACTAACCAGAGAAAGAGTGGGCTTCCCGCTACGATCCAGAGATTAAATTTTTGCAGTGTTCCCAGAAACTGATTGGCATGGAGAACAAAAAGGAGCACTCCGGTGATTATTGCAACGAGACAGGCCATCAACCACAACATGGTTGATGGCTCTTCCGGCTCTGCGATGATAGTGGCTTTCTGGCGTTCCCAGCTCATTATTTATCCTACTGAACAGTCCGGCGCACTGGAGATAACATGGCAGCCGCATTCACATTCGCACCCATCGACGACAACTTGTTTGCCATCAGATATCCATTCCGGTGACCCTTCGATAATGGCATTGATACCATGTCCTTCGACAGGACAATTAATCTCGTCGCCAACAAGTGCTACCTTTTTTCCATTCACGATCATGGTCGAAGAGGCAGAAATAACTTCGCCACCATGTGTTGTTTTATCTCCGAGTAATACAAATCCTTTGGACATATATCCTCCAGTTAATATCATTTTCAATGTTAATTCTCTACACAACGAAAACCATCACCAGGACCTTCATAATCATGTTCACTTTTCCCTCGTGTAATATCATACAATCCAAACATGGAGCCCAAATAACCTCGAATCACTTTTTTGTCACCTTTATCTGGTCCTTGCGGATTTTTTTCAGGTGAGTTTTTATAATAATCTTCAGCATACCAGTCATTCACCCATTCATTTCCATTCCCCATCATGTCATATAAACCTAAGGGATTTGGAGGATACGAACCGACAGGAGCCATGTCATGAGTGAAGTTAAGTTTATCATCTGGATCGTCAGGATTATATTGATTGTCACTATTAGCAAACTGAAAAAACTTACCTCGGCTACGAGCTGCATATTCCCATTGAGCCTCGGTAGGTAAAGTAATAGATTTCCCTGATACTTTCCCAATCCATTTACAGAAAGCGCTTGCGTCATCCCAACTCACTGATGCAGGGTAATTATCACCAATATTGCGTAGAATTTTTTTATCATATTCATCTTCAACCTTTCTACCCTTTATTTTTTTATAGTATTTATTATATTCTTTTTTATTTAAATTCAACCAAACATTAAACTCCCTCCAAGTAACTTTGTTTTTTGTTATTTTAAAATCAGAAAGCTCGACCCAATGCAATGGTTTATTATCCAATCCAGGACTAAAAGGTAGTTTTTCGCCAACAAGCGGCCCAAAATCCCCCATTTGAAACCGCCCCCCTTTAACTGTCACCATGGAATTGACAATATCGTTGGCTAATTGTTGTTTATTAGTATCATTTTTAGAATTATCACATCCAACAAGAATAGTTCCAATGAGTGACAAAGTAATCAATGCTCTATATTTATTCATTGTAATCACAACTCCTGACTACCCACAATTACACGAGTACAACTTTGCATTAGCACTGGAGAAACTTCTTTTAATTTATGCAATTCAGTCCCATTAACTTCCTCTGTGCTTGGTAAACTGGACCAAATATCCATAAGATTTTTAGCATAATGGCTGGGTAATATATTTATTTCGGATGCATTAGGCACGATGTTTTTAGAGCCGTAAACTCGCGACTGTTCCCCCAGAGCAAGAAAATCCGCAACACTTTGTTGGTTTCCTTGCCATGAACCAACAGCTACAAAATTTTTAGAGAGGTGCTGCATTACATTTTCGTACTCACGTTTGGATTGAACCCAGCGAAGGCACAATAAAACGGCACGTTTTCTGGCGCTAAACATAACTAATCCCTCACAATCAGTTTGTGCATTCGAGGCAGGGCTAGCGAATTCATCCCAAAAACCATGTTCTATTAAAGAAGCAATTGCTGCGCCTTTGCTTTCAGGAGGGGAGAATTTCAAACACTCTCCCTGAGTGTCGATAATCTCCTGCATAAGCCTCACTCTTTGTTCTTTTATTTCCCAACTATCTCGAAGATTATCGAGAAGTCTGTCTGTTTGACTCCACGCGCTATCCACCAAAAGATTAACCCCATACATTGTGGATAATAATGGAAGTGCACAGAACGCATAAAAATCCCCATCACGGATCACAGTACTAGACAGTTTAATGTAGTCAGCATTGCGTAGCATATATGTTAAGCAAGGAAGAAAATCGGTAATTATCGCTATTCCATCGATATCAAAAGCAACACTTCCTTTCCCTCCTCCGCCCCAGCACATCCCGCCACGTGCCAGAACCTGTACTTTTCCATCTTCATAACTGAATCTGAACGTGCCACTCCAGCCAGCTCCGATTTGGGCAGTTGCTCCCAAAGATACTTTCGCAAGATAGGTATATTCTTTGTTTTTCTCCGGGTTGCACCATTTGATTGCCCCTGAAAGGTTTGCTGATGCCTGGGCCCCGGCAAAGACGGTTAATTCCCCTGTTGCTTCCGGCTCTTTCACCACCTGGCTAATATCAATTTTACGTTGTCCGGGAGCGGGAGCAGTTCCATCACCTGAAGAGCCTGGGACGCCTTTTGCCCAGTTACTTTTCACCGATACACCCAACTCAACGCCTAAGCTTGCACCAACACTGCCCGCCAAAGTCAGTTCAAAATCAAAACGTAATACCCCCAGGCTTCCCATTCCTCCGCCCATTTCGGGCTTCAGGGGATAAGTCATCGTAATACCATGCATGTCTGGAAGTGACAGGGTTAATTTGCTTTTAGACTCAGCGAGAGCGAGACTTGCATATGCACTTGCTTTTCCGCTGGTGACAGCTTCTTTTTTTACCTTTTTACCTTGATTACGAAAATCTACTTCAAACGGATTTAATTCTTCCGTCAGACCTGCTCCATAAGTCCAGCGCATAAGCTGAGACTGAGCATCAAAACCCAATCTCTCTCCCTGATAAGGGGAATGTTTGAGGCTGTCATTAATATCCCTCGCCCATTGTCCAAGAACACCTGTGTGCTGTTCTAATAAATCCTGCTCAGCCTTCAGCATTTTGGGTTTTACTTTGCTTATCTGCGTTTTCAGCTTATCGTAATCGATCTTTTCTCTTGCCCTTGTATTTCCCTCATTGTCAGTATATGACTCTGATATAACAAAGCTCTTACCACCGGACTTTTTATCGCTATCTTCAAGCGGATAACGTCGCCATTTGCTGTCAATTTGATCTGAACGGACATAAATGTAACGAGCACCTTTCATGCCACCCCGGACTTCGATTAACTCCATCAGGCCAACAGCACTTTTGCTGCTATTATCAAGGAGTGTGGTCTTCGGAAGTTCCTCTGTTGCTGAAAGCGTCGTCAATTTAACTTTCAATTGTTTATTCAGATCATCAAGTCGCTGGGCTTCCTGTTGTATTTGAGTTTGCAGGGCGGTACGTTCACTAATTTGCCCCCAGTTTAGTCTGGTGCACTGCAAAGTTAAATCATCAATACGCATCTGCGTATCAACCTGGTGGCCTAACAGGCTATTCAGGGCATTACTTTCCTGTTCCAATTCATCACCATCAACAGCCAGAAATGTTTCACTGTCAGCATGAAAATAAAGACGGGTACCTGATACATGGCTGGCTTTAATGCCCTTTGCCTGCATCCCTGTTTTGCCACTGCCATGAACGGTTGCTGTATTCCCCATGAAGGCAACTCCTGCTATTTGTGTTCTGATTAAATCTGGATTTCTTATCCAAGTTCAACTTTGATCTTGTCAGATAAAGCCGTGAATATTTCGGCAGTATTCCCGTCTGAATCCGTTATGCCGGAAAAAACATCGCCTTTACTGGTCGTAATGCGATAGCGCGTATTCGGAGCAAGCTGTCCTGTTTTTTCGTCATGCGCAACAAAATATTCACTGTATCCACCGGGAAATTCCGGTACAGAAGAGGTATAGTTTGCGGTTCCCATTTTCTGCGCATTAGCACATTTCCACAGCACATTACCTTCACAGCCAAGTATGATGTTCTTACCCGTTATCTGGATAAATGAGCCATCCAGGTTTTTCAGCACTATATCTTTCGCCGCAGTGATCTCAATCCGTCCTTCCGTACTGGTCACCGTGACATCCTTTTTGGCAATGGCCTCCAGCGCATCATCCTGCGCCTGGATTTCCACTTTGCCCTTAGCCGCAAAGAGTTTCATCCCGGCCTTTCGGGCCAGCATGCTCACGGCTTCACCCGCCGCCACCGTAAAGCGCTTCAGCGCACTGATGTCCGTATTCTGCTGGGATATAATCCCGACGCTTGCACTCCCCGATGCCATACGAACTGCCTGCGGGCTGGTGATACTCACCCCTTCCGGCGCATTCAGCACCATACCTGGCCGGGCCAGCTCTTTCAGGGACTCCGTCAGCTTAACCTGGCTCTGGATATCTGCTGGCAATGCCTCTGCCGTTTCAGCAGCATCAGAAAGACTTCTGGCAATACTCAATGCATTTTCCAGTTGAGATATCGCTTCCCGCATCGACAGCATCTTATCGCCGGCAAACGGCTGTTTATCGGCGGTAATGAACACCCCGGCACCACCACGAATGGAAACATGCCGGTCGGTGCGCAGTTCTGCCCCCTCACCACGAAGATCCCTGTAAGCGTCTACATTGTGCCCTAAATTAAGCTGCGTCTTACCCCCGTACTCCGTACTGAGTTTAACGTGCTCTTCGCCGCGTTTGTCTTCCATCCGCAGCTTGTTCAGACCCGCTGTGCGGATAACATTACGCGTGCTGTTCAGCTCCGTGACATGGTCAACATGGCGGGAGTCGTGCATGGCATGGGCGATATACGGCCGGTCCGGGTCACCTTCATGGAACGCAATGGCAACTTCAGTACCCTGTATCAGCGGGAAGTGGAAGCCGTACTTGTCTCCCCCGTAAGGCTTGGCGAAGCGCACCGGCATACTTTCCATGCCCTGACGTTTATCGTCACGGTCGGCATCAAACTTCACCCGGTACATGCCGGATGCATCCTGCCAGGCGTAAATATCGTTCTCCTTGGCGCTGGTGACGCGGGCCATCAGGGTACCGCTGACCACCGGGCGCTTTTTAGCAGCAGGACGCCAGCATCGGTTCTCGTAATACGGCATCCCCTCCCACATCACGATCAGGGCATCTTTACGACTGGCGATATAGCCCGTGCGGGTAATGATAATGCCGTTGTCCGTTTCTGATGGCAGTGTCGGCGGTACCACACGTTCACTGATGGTCAGCACCTGGGCCGGAGAAAGCAGGGCATCATTGCTGCACCCGCTGATGGTCGTCTGTACAGACAGAAAACGCTCATGTTCAAGGCGTGCCCAGAAGTTGCCAGTTTCCGCTGACGGTGCGATTTTGTCGCCGCGTTCAAGATGACGCGGCAGGTAGTGATAAACTTCACCATAGGTAACACCGTCACCGTCGCCACGGGTCATGTCCGCCGGTACAGAGGTCAGGATATTCTGGGCTTCACGGTGGTTGTAATCACTGGCGATGACAGAGCGCTCAACCACGTTCTGCCGGACGTTAACACCCCACACCGAGTCCGCAGCATTATCACTCATTCCCGATGGGCTGCTGAGCGGCAGCGATTTTCCGAATGTCCAGGCACTTTGCTTATCCGCAAAGTGCACCACTTCGGTCTGGGTATCGGGCTGTAAAGTGAAGAAGTAAAAAATCCCTACTTCAGCCAGCAGACGCTCAATGAAGGCGAGGTCATTTTCCTTGTACTGATTAATCTGTTCACGCTTCGGATAGTCAGCTTTGAGAGTGAACTCATATTCCCAGCCTTTCAGGCCATGTTCCTGCAGCACCTCGGTGACGACTTCCGGTACAGACTTATTGACAAAAAAGCGGTGGGTACGGAATTGCTTGCGCAGCAAAGACAGGAATGGCTCAATAATAATCTGGTACGTCGCCTGGTCACGTGAACCACTGATACGCTTAAAATGCGTCACCACACCATGCACCACTTTCTGCCCAGTCAGCCCCATCAGTGGCCCGGTTCCCATGGTCAGCGTGGCAGGCCTGGTCAACAGTTGCGCTGAACTGATATTCTGGTCGCTGCTGGTAAAGATAACTTCGTAGTAGTAGAGCTCACTCATGAACTCCCTACCGTTAAACTCTTCCACATCCAGTGAAGCTGTGCAGGACGGAATATCGAGGCGGTAGCGGTTCAGTCCGCCTTCAGTTAGCGCAGACAGGGTGTTCTTAAGCGTATCTGTCAGACTCATGATATTGACTCCATGGGATAACCTGCAGTCCATGACGTTCTTGCCGACGGGCAAGTAACAGGTTTAATCAGGGGTGCTCAGCGAGTACGAAAAAGCGTGATTACGGCTCCAGCCCCGAGGGCGCAGGCAAGGGTTTTCATCAGCAACACGGTCATTTCAAAATTGTTCATGCCGTATTCGCCGTCGCCACTAATGGGGATAAAGCGCTTTACGAATGTGTAAAAACACGTATCCGGAAGAAACAGCACTCCCGTCATCACTAAAATTAAAAAGATAAAAATCTTCATGACTTTATGCCGGGGCACTATTCAGAAACTTCAATTGAGCCATATGGTCTTAATATTTCTTTATCCGTCAGGGGAAAGTTATATACCTGGCCATGGTCTATCCCTACACCAACAACGAACTTCCTTGGTTCATCAACATTTCCGGCAGAGGTCAAAACAAAATCAACGATGTATTTCCCATTATCTGCAAATTGATAAAACGATGGAGGGATACATAGTTGCTCTGATCTGATTGATAGTGATGGATTATCAATAAACCCTTGTTTCTTCGGGGGCGTCCCTCTGAGATTTATCGATATAATTGCAGGCTGATAATCCTGCGGATTTGTAATGCGGAAACAAATGCTATCACTAACCAATTTAACCTGTGTCGTTTCATCAAGCTGAAGTTGATCCCCTTTACCGGGACACCCTGCCAGCAGAAAAACGAAGGGCACGGTTAACCCCCTAAAAAATAGAGCACTATATCTTTTTATCACCATGGAAACCCTCTTAGCGCCTCTTTGTAATGTTGCCGGATAGCACTTTCTGAAATATCTCCATCCAAAGTAACGTCATTCGATCTTCGTAATGTAATCCATGCTTTATAACCATGCGCCTGCAAGGTGAAATGATCGGCAATTATCTGCGCCTGCTGTTCCATTGGATAATCACTCAACAGACGACCGTCAAGGGTGTAGTGGTAGCTGACCAACCAACTCACCAGACCTCTACCGATGACGTTCATTCCCCTGGCACGTTGCCAGACATGACTCATCTCATGAATGAAGAGATGCTGAAGGTCATCCAGCGTCTGAGAAAAATCCTCTCTGTATAACGTGGTACGAAAATACAGTTCGCCATTAGGCGTCATTGCCACATTCTCGTTCTGCAATCCAAATGGCAGATAACTGCCATGATGAATTTTCACCTTCTCGTAATCGATCCGGTTGCCGAATACCGTTCTGGCTAAGGCGACTTCCCCGGTGGTCAGTTTTCTGACGGAATCATCGTTCTGCTTCTTGTCGTCCTTCTTTTTCTTTTTGCTGGCATCATGAATGGTCATTCCCTGCCTCCGGATTAACGTTCAGCCGCACCTGAAAATTCAAGCCCAATCCCTTCTTCATCACTCCACCCCAGCGTCAGTAAAGTCGGTTTCTGTTTCGCCACCATGTACGTTAAAAGCTGCTGACTCAGCACCGGTAGAATCTGCTGATTGAGCAGGCTGTCAACGTTACGCGCACCGGTATCCGGCAGCAGGCAGGCGGCAGTCAGCGCGTCATACAGGCTTTCGTCAATTTTGGTGGTCAGGCCGTAGTGACGGTGCAGACGCTTACTCACCTGAGCGAGCTTCATTTCCACGATGGTGCGCATGGCGGTCTCTGCTAACGGACGATAAATCACGGTCTGGAAACGGGCCAGCAGCGCCGGCTGGAAGTGGTCGCGTAAAATCGGGCGCAGCAGTTCGTGCAGGTCGGCTTCAGTGGCTTCCGGCTGCTCAGCGAGCAACTGCATCAGGTGGTCGCTGCCGAGGTTCGAGGTCATCAGAATAACGGTGTTACGGAAGTCGATTTCACGTCCTTCGCCGTCGCGCATAAAGCCGCGGTCGAACACCTGATAGAACAGGTTCATGACGTCACGGTGCGCTTTTTCCACCTCATCGAGCAGCACCACACTGTACGGGCGCTTGCGCACCGCTTCGGTGAGAATACCGCCCTGGCCGTAACCGACGTAACCCGGCGGTGAGCCCTTGAGCTGAGAAACGGTGTGCGGCTCCTGATACTCGGACAGGTTGATGGTAATCAGTGATTTTTCACCGCCGTACATCACGTCTGCCAGTGCAAGCGCAGTTTCAGTCTTACCGACGCCACTCGGACCAACCAGCAGGAACACGCCCTGCGGACCGTTCTCGGACGTAAGCCCGGTTTTCGCCGCACGCAGACGCTGAGCGATAGCGTTAAGGGAGGCATCCTGCCCGACCACACGTTTACCGATTTCATTTTCCAGGGTCAGCAGTTCGGTCTGTTCATCTTTCATCAGGGAAGACAGTGGCACGCCCGTCCAGTCGGCAATGACAGTGGCGACGGTGCGCACGTCCACATCAACGGAGAGCAATGGGTTGCCGTCCTGCATGCCGTTCAGCTCCTGTTGCAGCGCGTGAGTCTCACTCTGGCGAGAGATGTCCTAGCGACATTCCAGTAACTGTTCAGTGAGTTTCAGCTCCTGACCATACCGGGATTCCAGTTCATCGAGTTCGACTATCAGGCGTACCTCCTCCTGTTCAATCCCGCTCAGGCGTTCGCCGTGGATCTGATTGCCAACGGCAATATCTTCCAGCAGCGCCTGCTTCTCCATTTCAAGGGAGGTAATCTGCGAGCGGATGCGGGTCAACTGTTCGGGTACGGTATCGAGGCTCATACGCACGCGGGCAGCGGCGGTGTCGAGTAAATCGACGGCCTTATCCGGCAGCTGGCGGCCCGTCAGGTAGCGGCGCGACAGGGTGACAGCGGCTTTGACCGCATCGTCAGTGATATGCACGTTATGGTGTTCGGCGTAGCGTGATTTCAGGCCTCTGAGCATCAGGCAGGCGGTGTCGTCATCCGGTTCGTCGACCTTCACCATCTGGAAGCGGCGCTCCAGCGCGGCATCCCGCTCAAAATACTGCTTATATTCGGACCAGGTGGTCGCGGCAATAGTGCGCAGTTCACCACGGGCCAGGGCAGGTTTCAGCAGGTTGGCCGCATCCGCGCCACCAGCTGAATTTCCCGCACCGATAATGGTGTGTGCTTCGTCGATAAACAGCAGAATGGGGGCCGGCGAGTGCTGTACGGCATCAATCACGTTTTTAAGGCGCTGTTCGAATTCCCCTTTCACGCCCGCCCCCGCCTGCAGCAGACCGAGGTCGAGGGTACGCAGAACAACAGGTCTGAGGGATTCCGGCACGTTGCCCTCGGCAATTCGTAATGCCAGCCCTTCCACCAGCGCCGTTTTGCCGACACCCGGCTCACCGACCAGAATCGGGTTGTTCTTGCGGCGGCGGGAGAGGATATCCACCATCTGACGGATCTCAGTATCGCGACCAAATACCGGGTCGATTTTGCCTTCCTTCGCTTTGGCGGTAACGTCGAGAGTGAACTTATCCAGCGCGTTCTGTAGCGCCGGGTTCAGCTCACCGTCTTTAAGTTCTGCACCTGCAGGGCGGCCAACAAACACCACCTCTCCACCGTGGCTCTGCGCCAGTTCCTTCTCCAGTTGCACTTCCGGACGCTCATCTGACTGTACATCGAGCAGTGGTCGCAGACGCCCCAGTTGGCTCTGACCGAGCGTCAGCAGCGGCCACAGACCATCACAGCGCACCAGATTTTGTTTCCCGACCAAGGCCATCAGCAGATGATGACTGCGGATCTGCTCTTCACTGTTGAGCGAAGCAATCAGCCAGGCTTCCTGCATCAGCGTCTGAATGCTGTCTGAAAGCTGCGGGCGACTGCGAACAGAGCGGGGAAGTGAATCCAGCCAGCCGAGCAAATCCTGCCACAGCGCATCTATATCCCACTCATAACGGCGCGCCAGCACCGTCAGGTCACCTTCTCCCTGTTCGAGCAGTTTCAGCAGCCAGTGCTCAGGCAGAATTTCCGCATGGGCGCGGGTCTGGCAGAGCGAGGCCGCCCCTTCCATCGCACGGGCACAGTAAGGATTCAGGCGACGTAACAGAACGGCTGGATTTTCCATGGATTTCATTCCCTCTCTTTTTGATACGCTACCGCCCCTGGCCGTTAACCGATGCCCATAAGGTCAGTACTGATAAAATGTGTGACTGTTTTGCAGAACGTCCGCGAGGCAGGCGTTATGCAAAACAAAAAAGCGGACAGAGAGACTCCGCCCGCTCGTGACTTACGCGGTGGCGCGTTCGTTCCAGGAATCGGAATGAATGATGTTGCCGTCTTTGTAGGTCCAGGTGATTTTTTCGTAACGCAGCTCGATCTTTTCGAGGTGGTTATGCTTCTCGAAAGAAGGATCCTTGATGTCATGCATCACCGGATTCACTTTCACCACCTTCACGTTTTCCAGTTTGGTGTTGAAGTACTCGACTTCCTGGCCCGCGTCGTTGATCTTGTACCACTTGAATTCCGCAGACTTCAGGGTCTGACCGGTGGTCACCGCCTTGTACAGGTACGGGCTGGACGAGTCGATTTCCTTGGTGAACAGAAACGGCGTGTGGATACGGGTGCCGGTCAGCTTGCCGGTGTTGTTATCGGTCGGGATGTACAGGTTATGCTCCTGAGCGACAACTTCGATGCTGCCTTCACGATCCTGAACGTCAACAGACCCTTTAATGTCCGCGCCGCCGTCGTCTTTCAGCCAAAGATAAACAGGAATTGCCATGGAATTACTCTCCATTGTGTTGTGATGCGCCATCATCCTGCGATGACGCTGGGGTTTTGCCGGGTATCTGACAGGCATTGGCCTGCGGTACCAGACTGATTTCGACACGGCGGTTGAGCGCGCGCCCATCCGGGGTGTCATTGGTTGCGATCGGACGGCTCTCGCCATAGCCCTGCACCGCAAAACAGCTTTCCGGTACATCACCGGTATCACGCATCCAGTTGCGCACCGCTTCGGCACGCTTAAGTGAAAGCGTCTGGTTCAGTTTTGGATTGCCGGTGTTGTCGGTGTGACCTGACACCACAATCAGCCAGCCCGGCTTCGCTTTGATACCGACCAGTGAGTTGACCAGCATTCTGGTGGCCCCGGCTTTTAGCGCCGATTTGCCCGAATCGAACAGCGACATGCTGTCAAGGCGAAGGGTTTTCGGACACTGAATGATTTTCTTAATGACCGGAGGAGGCGGTGGCGGAGGTGCCCAGTCGCTGACGGCGGCCTCAACAGGCGGCACCAGGCGCAGCCCCTGATACAGCCCCAGGCGATAACACAGTGGCTCCCCGCGACGCGCCCAGTCGTCCAGCAATGTACCATCGGCTCTGAGGCGCTGCTGCGCCCGCAGTTTCGGGGCAACAGGCTTCCCCGTCAGCTGGTGATACAACGCAAGGTGATCGCCAACATTACGGATGAGACGCTGGTTATTCATCCAAGACGCCAGCATGGCCAGTGCCAGAAAAATCCCGCCCAGTAATCCGGCATAACGCCAGAACACCATCCTGCGGCTGACACCCCGTCGGCGCGGTAACGCCGGCAGCAGCAGTTCAGGCAGCGGCAGTGGCCCGGTGGTTACGGCGGCATCCGGTGGCAGCGCCGTCACAGCGGTGATGTGCTGTTGCCAGAGATTGCCCGCGATACCGCTCACCGGCACCATGCACATACCCTGAACGCAGGGCTTCATTACCGGCAGCTCGCCCTGTCGTACCGACAGCAGGTCATTGACTGCGCTGTTCTGCCAGGCAAGCAGACCGTCCAGCCACAGCCCCTGACTCAGACGGGAAAGGCATCCGTCTGATCCGGTCTCCCGGGTCCATTCCGTCAGTGACACATTACCCTGACAGGGCTGATATACCTGAATGCCGGTCCGCTGACTGACCGTGGTAAACCAGACAGGCTCAGCCTCCACACAGGCCGCCGACGGCGATACCCAGGTCACAGTCCACAGCGGGGGGATCGTGCCAAATGCCGCACGGCACTGGACGACAGCACGCTGCCAGCTCCGCAGAGACTGGGTAAAATCATCGCCGGAGGTGTGCTGTTCAGGTACCACCGCCAGCATGACGGAGATTTGTGACGCCAGCGCCGGACGCACCAGGCTCAGGTGTTGTGCCAGGAGTGGCAACTGCTCCGCATCCTTCACCCACAGATACCAGCCCTGTCGGGTTTCCCGGTGACGGGAGCCGGACACAAACAGTGGGCTGTTGTCGCCACAAACAAGGATCACCGCACCCTGAAAATCTTCCGGCGGCAGATTTTCATCCACAATTTCCCGGACAGCGGTTGCTCGTGCCTGAGAAGCCCGGCGCTGACGCCAGAGCATCGCCCCGCACACCAGAATGACCAGCAGGCTGAGTGCCACACGGCTCCCGACCGACAGCGGCCAGAAGCCCAGGATAAGCCACAGTGCCAGTACGCCCGCCAGGGCGGTTAACAGACTCCGGTAAACATCACGCATCCTTTACCCCGGACTGACCGTCTGACTCACCAGTTCGGTGAGGGAGGAAGAAAGGAAGAACCACAGCACCACCAGTACGGCCGCCCCGATAATCCAGGAAACCCAGTACAGACGACCGCTGCGCAGACGGGAAGCCCTTGCGACAATCGGCGCATCCTGCGAAAGCGTAAAGGCAGGCACACGTTCACCCAGTGCCCGTACCACATCTTCACGTCGTTCATCGTCTTCAGCCCGGTACTGCCCGACAAAGCCCAGCTGCAGGGTACGGTACATACAGGTCAGCACCGCCATGTCCGGTGCCGTTTCTTTAAGCAGGTTGCGAATACGCTCCCAGAGTTCTTCACCGGCATTCAGGGTGCCAAAAAAATGCGCCTGCAGCGGATCGCGCCGCCACGTCAGGTAACCGTCATCTGTCGACCCGCGATTCAGGACGCTCTCATCCAGCAGGGCACACAGCGCATAGACCATGTGATCCCGGCTGATATCGCTGTAGCCCGCCTCCGTCAGCGTGGCTTTCACCTCCTGCACCAGGCGGCACGCCCGGCGGTAGAGCCCTTCCCCGTCGCGGACCTCCTGTCCGCCCCGGAGCTGACTGACCATCAGCCAGCCGGGGTAGAACGTACGCTCAATTTGACTCATTTCTGATGTATTCATGTGCGCAGCACCGCAAAGAGTTCAAGTTTCACCTCTCCCAGAGAACGCGGGGTATAGAAGGTACAACTGCCCATTTCAAGCATGGTCCGGGCCACGTCAGAACTCAGGTCCAGCGAGAAGTACTGGTTCTCCAAGCGCAAAGGGATCGCGGCGGGAACATGCGTCAGAGGTTTGATCTCTATTCCGCTCAGCGCCACGTTCACCACATCCGAGACATCCTCAAAACTGCCCGCCTTACACAGCTGCGGGAACCGGGTCTGGAGCTCGTGATTCGGCATGGAGGAACGCACCGAGAGATAAAAATCAGCACCTTCGCGCAGGCGCGCATCATGAAGGGAGCCTTTCCAGATTTGGTCCTGATGCTCAAGCTGGATACTGACCACCCTCGATGGCAGGCTGGCTTCCAGTAACTTATCCAGCAAGGCCAGTAAAGGCGGGAAGACCCGTTCAGGTGCAGCATGCTGATACACCGGCATATCACCGGCATCGTGCTCCAGCGAAAAGGTCAGCAGGCTGCCGGCCAGACGGGTCAGTTCGCGGTACAGCAGTTCCGGGTGACGCTCAGGCGTCTGAAGCAGTTCCGTCAGCACCGGCTCGGCGCTGTTCAGGGCATTGAGCAGCCAGAACAGGGAGACATCCGCGACCGCAAAGTCGGCCATCCGCTCATTGCTTTCCCGGCGCATGGCCATCAGGCGACGGCGACGGGCCTGCAGACGAACCAGCAGATCACCCAGTTCAGTGGTCAGCAACGGGCTCGCAGAAACGGAAAGCATCGGCGGAATGAAAGCCGGGTCCCGGCTCCACTGCCCCTGCGCATTACGCACCAGACGGGTGACCGGACAGGTCAGGTATGCGGTATTTTCCTGAGTGGACAAACGCAGTGTGATGGCATTACGCAGAATGGCCAGTTCACCGCTTTCATGCCCGGCCAGCTCCTGGACCATCACACGTTCCGCTTTCCAGCGACGCGGGCGTTCACTGTCCTGCCCGCTATCAAGATTGCCGCCGCTGGCGCTCAGCAGCGGCAGTGCGACAACCACGTCAACAGACTCAGAGCCGCTTGCCGTGGATAAATCACAGACTGGCGGAAGATTATCTGCCAGATCTGTATCAACAATCGTGCCATCCTGGAAACGTACCACCAGACGGGTGGCATTCAGGCGAGACAGCGCAAGCGCGGCATCATCAAACTCTGCGGCCACCACACCCCAGGGATAAGAAACCCCCATCCGGGCGACCATGCTGGCAACGTGCTCATTCCAGCGGGTCTGCTGTTGGAACTGTTGCGGGGCCAGAGCGGCCCCGTCCTCCCAAAGTGGGCGGTAAATTTTCATCCCTGGTTTCCCCTCGCCTTAGGATTTGGCTTTCGGCATCTGGGAAACCAGTGACAGGTTGACGTCCATCCCTTCCACCTGGAAGTGCGGCACGGCATACAGCTTCACGCGGAAGAAGCCCGGGTTGTCTTCGATGTCTTCCACCACCACTTTGGCATCGCGCAGCGGGTGTGACGCCTGCAGTTCATCGCCCGGATCGGTCATTTCGGTGACCAGACTTTTCACCCAGGTATTGAGTTCCAGCTCCAGCAAACGACGGTCCTTGGTGGTACCAATGTTTTCACGCTGAATCAGCTTCAGGTAGTGCGCAATACGCGACAGCAGGAAAATGTACGGCAAACGGGCATTGATGCGGCTGTTTGCTGTGGCATCAGCGGTATCGTAGATAGCTGGCTTCTGCGTGGAGTTTGCACTGAAGAATGCGGCAAAATCGCGGTTCTTGTAGTAGGACAGCGGAATGAAGCCGAGATTCGCAAATTCAAATTCACGGGTTTCCGGGATCATCACTTCTGACGGGATCTTGACCTGATTGCCGGTGCCCAGATCGTACAGATGGATAGGCAAATCCTGAACGGCACCACCGGCCTGCGGGCCACGGATCTGCACACACCAGCCGTTGTTGATGAAACTGCGTACCATGTTGGATGCAAAGGCAAACGAGGCGTTAGTCCACAGGTATTTGTCGTGATCCGGGCCCTTCACTTCTTCGACGTAGTTGAAGCTGCGTACGGGCACGGTGTCCGGGCCATACGGCAGGCGGCCCAGCACACGCGGCATCACCAGACCGATATAGCGGGCATCGTCCGTCTCGCGGAAGGATTTCCACTTGATATATTCAGCGCGGTCAAAGTAGTTACCGATATCTTTAATGGCGGCGACTTCTTCCATCGAATTTTTCAAAAAGAACGCCGGACCCGCAGAACCGATAAACGGCATATGGGCAGCAGCGGCCACTTTTGATATATTACGCAGCAGGGCAACATCCTGCGCAGAGGCATCAAACTCGTAAGCAGAAATCAGCGCGGCAATCGGCTCACCGCCCGGGGTGTCATATTCATCAATATAGGTATGTTTATACAGTCCACTCTGGATGATTTCCGGGCTGTCTTCGAAGTCCTGACGCAGGTCTTCTTTGGACATATCCAGCAGTTCAACCTTCACGTTCTGGCGAAAATCGGTTTTGTCGACCAGCGATTTAACGCCGCGCCACAGACTCTCTACCGCCTGGAATTCTTCGCTGTGCATGACCGCATCCAGCTGACGGCTAATCTGGTAGTCCAGCTCAGCAATATGGTGGTCAATCAGGTTTTTGTCGAGTTTTTCAACCTTTGAGCCCGCTTTCGTCAGGCACTCCAGGAACACCTGCATGCCGGCCGTTAAACGTTCATCCGCAGTCGCATCCGACATCGCCTGCGCGTCCTGCCAGATATCCAGCGCACTCAGCTCAGAGACCGGGTTCAGGTTGATTTTTTCAAACAGGGACGCATAAACGCCACCTGCAGCAGGACGTTCCAGCACCACACTCTCGCCACCGGCCGCATTCTCATTTTTTACAGACATCAGCATCTTCCTTAATTAATCCGTTAAATCATCGTGACCGTTATGGCTGTTTCGGGGCCAGAGCAGACAGCTCTGTGCGGAGTTCTGCACTTAACGCCGGGTCGAGCAGAATTTTTTCCAGTTCCTTTCGGAACGCCTGGTTATCTAAAAGGTTGGCCTTGAGGTCACGGAGTAAATTGCGCATGGAAAGCATGGCCTTCAACTGAGGGATTTGCCGGGAAACCTGTTCCGGCGAGAAGTCCTTCATGCTCCGGAAGGTCAGACTGATATTGTCTTCGCTACCGTCATCAGCCAGCGTGTTTTTAACGGTAAGATTGACGTTTGGGGAATATTCGGAAAGCACTGAGTCGAAGTTATTTTTATTCAAATTAACTTTTTTTCGCTCAGACAGTGGTGCAGACTCCTGACCGTTACTGAAGTCGCCCGCCACCAGTAATTTCAAAGGGAGTTCCGTTTTCTTGCTGGCTCCCCCGGTATGCAGGTCAAGTTTTAGATTAATACGTGCCTTTGGCACTTCATTCTGGAAACTGTCGGCCATCTCATCATCCCTCGGTTTATCGCTGTGTATCGTTTTCACACTACATTTCTTTACACGCAATAATAGAACAATGATCGACTTAATATCAAATATACAGATCTTTAATCCGAAATAAGGAAATTCTTAAGAACTTTCCTCTAAATGTTAATGGTGGATAGTGCTGATACGTCAGTAAAACAAACTCCCACTAACCCACTAAACAAACATTTATGTCGCAGTAGTTAAAATGAACAGGTGGTTGTTAATAAAATGATCTTGGGTTGATCTAAATCAATATCAAGAAGATGAAAATACCCATGTCTTTTTCAAAGATATAGTTTTAAATCAGAAAGAGATAAAAGGGGCAGAAAGTCATAGCCTTGCTTCAAGTGGGAAACACAGCAATAGCCATAAGGAAAACATCAGGAACATAAGCGGTTTTATGTCCCGGCAGAGAACGTTTGATTAACTGTCAGGGCTGTATGGCAATCCTGTCAGGCTTCAGCACGACAGCAGGGAGTGCATGGGTCTGGAAAACCGCCATACAGGATGACAAATCATCAGTCACAAGAAATTCAATCGGTGCAATCAGCTTGCCCTCATCAGAAAATCCATGAGTCAACGCTGACTTTTTTACCAACAGTGCATTCGTATCGCTTTATTCCTGGACCAGAAGCGCTTCATTGTTCCAGTCCCCGTCACTCACCACCGCCTTGCCCCAGCCCTGTGGTTTAAGCTGTTCAATAGCGTAAGTCAGTTGATACAGATCCGATTGAACGGAAACAGGGCCTGTGCAGGAGTTCCAAAGATATTCAAGACGATTAAGCAAACTGGCAGCAAGGCCTTTGTTGCGCCCCAGCGTCAGTAACCCTTCAATATCGTAAGCAATAGTACGCGGAAACCGTTTACGCTTATACGCCACCGTTAACCAGCGCAGTAAAAATGCATGCGTGCTGAGTGGCGACAGCGCCTGCCCATTCTGCTGCGCGGTCTCTGCAACACATCCGGTCAGAATAATCACAGTTCGATATTCACCCTACGCATAAGCGCCAGCCCTCACCGGCTGGCATTTTACTTTATATAAAGGATATAAACTATGTCAGAACTCACCATCACCAAACCCGAAGTTTTAACCGATCACACCGACGTGATTTGCTCCACCAGTATTGAACGCATCATCACCGGACGTAATAGCGCACTTAAACAAATTGAGACACTGATACAACACGTTGCCGATATATCGACGCTGACCAGCAGTATCGGCGGTAAAACTGCTCTGGACTGGGCCATGAAGCAGGACTTCCGCTGTGGCTGCTGGTTGATGGAAAAAAGAGAAGCGGCAATGAAAGCCATTACCCGCAATCGCGATCGCGATATATGGCGTGACTTAATGAAGCGTTCAGGGATGCTTTCTATCATGGATGCCCAGACTCGTGACCAGTGGTACAACAGTCTGGAGAAAGACGATATTCCCGCTATCAGTGAAGAAAATATCCTTAGCACATTCAAGCTATTGCATCTGAATAAAGGTGAAGTATTTGAACGTGGTGTGATTAACGTGTTTAAGGGTCTGAGCTGGGATTACAAAAGTAATAGCCCGTGTAAGTTTGGAAAGAAGATCATCGTAAGCGGGCTGGTCAAATACGACAGATGGGGATTTGGTCTGAACTGGAACTGGGGCTGGCAGCGTGACCGCCTGGCTGACCTTGAGCGCATGCTGATGCTCCTGGATGGAAAACCTGTCCCCGACAACCGCGCCGATGTCACCCGACGCCTCAGCGATCATATTCATGAGAACAGGCACAGCAACCGATATGAAGATGAGATGTTTGCGATTAAGTATTTTCAGAAGGGAACCGCACATATCACGTTCAAACGTCCTGACCTGGTAGACAAGATGAACGACATCATCGCGAAGCACTATCCGGGGATGCTGGCTGCGTTATAGCTCAGAGAAAAACGAAATATCGTCCAGGGAGAAACGATCGTGCCTCATACAAGCCGAAAGCTGATGGCATACTGGATGGCATACCGAAAAAATAACAAAGAAAAAAGGCCATGCTAATCAATAGCATGGCCTCAAATAGTGGCGGAACGGACGGGACTCGAACCCGCGACCCCCTGCGTGACAGGCAGGTATTCTAACCAACTGAACTACCGCTCCGTATTGTGTTCCCGTCGGGAACGAGGCGAATATTACGGTTTGCTGTGCCGCCCGTCAACGCTTTTTCTCACCTTTTGAATCAGTTGCTGCAAAAATCGCCCGAAGGATAATTTTTGTAGCGTAAAAAGGGATGAATTATGCCCGCCAAAGGCAACTTCCGCCCTTTTTTTGCACCAGATCAAGCCGTGATTCATGCGCAGCCAGCTCTTCATCAGTGGCAAAAACGACCCGTAACCGGCTAGCCTGGCGAACGATTCGCTGAATCGTCGCTTCACCTTGCTGCCGTTGTGTCTCTCCTTCTATCGCAAACGTCATGGACGTTTGTCCGCCCGTCATCGCCAGATACACTTCGGCAAGGATCTGGGCATCGAGCAATGCGCCGTGCAAAGTACGTTTACTATTATCTATCTCATAACGCGAGCATAACGCATCAAGACTGTTACGCTTGCCGGGGAACATTTTCCGCGCCACAGCCAGGCTATCGGTAACTTTGCAGAACGTATTGGTTTTAGGAATATCGCGTTTAAGCAGACCAAACTCATAATCCATAAAACCGATATCGAACGATGCGTTATGGATGACCAGCTCCGCACCGCGGATATAATCAAGGAACTCATCAACGACATCAGCAAAAACTGGTTTATCCAGCAAAAACTCATCGGCAATGCCGTGTACCCCAAAAGCTTCCGGATCGACAAGGCGATCGGGTTTAAGGTAAACATGAAAATTGTTGCCGGTCAGACGACGGTTTATCACCTCAACCGCACCGATCTCAATAATCTTGTGGCCTTCATAGTGCGCGCCTATCTGGTTCATACCGGTGGTTTCGGTATCGAGGACAATCTGTCGTGTAATTGCAGTGCTCATATCGGTCATTTATGTCAGACTTGCATTTTGTTATCGATTTCAATTACAGGAAGTCTACCAGAGATGCTTAAACAGGTAGAAATTTTCACCGATGGCTCTTGCCTGGGGAATCCAGGGCCTGGTGGTTATGGCGCTATCTTACGCTATCGCGGTCATGAAAAAACGTTTAGTGAAGGTTACACTCTGACCACCAATAACCGTATGGAACTGATGGCGGCGATCGTCGCGCTTGAAGCGTTAAAAGAACATTGCGAAGTTACATTGAGCACCGACAGTCAGTATGTGCGGCAGGGAATTACCCAATGGATTCATAACTGGAAGAAACGCGGCTGGAAAACAGCGGAAAAGAAACCCGTAAAAAATGTCGATCTCTGGAAACGTCTCGATGCTGCGTTAGGCCAGCATCAAATCAAATGGGTATGGGTCAAAGGTCATGCAGGCCATCCCGAAAACGAGCGTTGTGATGAACTGGCGCGCGCCGCGGCAATGAATCCCACGCAGGAAGACAGCGGCTACCAGGCAGAGGCTTAGCCATACGGTTTACGATATTGCCGGGTGGCGCCAACGGTCTGGCGAATTGGCGCTTTACTTTTATTAAGCCGCAGCGGATTAAGCGTAAGCGGGATGGTCCGCTTACGGGCTACAATAAGCTGTAAACAGCCCAGCGCCGGGATATGCGTATTTAAAAGCCGCCCTCCCTGTTTTTTCCAAGGCAAGACATGAAAACGGCTATAGTGCAACACTTCGAAATTGAGTAAAGACAGCCAGTCGAGTTGCCGCATAAGTGTAAACATCCGACTATTATAAGGCGGCGTTTTACGTAAAACGGGCACCAGTTTGCGTAATCCCATCAAACTGACAGGGTTAAACCCGCTCATGACCAGCCAACCGTCGTCAATTAACACACGGTCGGCTTCCCGCAATAAACGGTGCGGATCGGTACACCACGGTAAAGTATGCGCCAGCAGGCAAACATCGACGGATTTATCCGCAAAAGGAAGGTGTAACGGATCGGCCAGAACCTGCATCGGCGAACCCTGCGATGAAACATTTACCTGATGAGAGACCGCGCACGCTTCGGAATTGATTTCTGCGCTTAAATTACCGATTTTAAGCAAATGGAAACCATACATTTTTGCAAGCCACGGATTCAGCCGCTGTTCCAGCGCCTCACGATAGTAATTGCCCCAGGGCAAATCGCCCCAACCTCCGGGCGCAACGACTGTTTGAGAGAGCCTTGCCGGTTTCATCACAACCTTCCGCTAATTATTTGAGAGGTAATATATGAATCTTAACAGTATTCCCGCATTTCAGGACAATTACATCTGGGTACTGAACAATGATGAAGGCCGCTGTGTGATTGTTGATCCCGGCGAAGCTGCGCCAGTCCTAAAAGCTATCGATGATCATAAGTGGATTCCGGAGGCGATTTTCCTGACGCATCACCATCATGACCATGTTGGCGGAGTAAAGGAGCTGTTGCAACATTTCCCGCAAATGACGGTTTATGGACCGACGGAAACGCAAGACAAGGGAGCTACCCACCTTGTTGGCGATGGCGATACAGTCCTCGTTTTAGGATACAATTTTAGTATATTTGCCACTCCGGGTCACACGTTAGGACACATCTGTTACTTTAGTCATCCTTATTTATTCTGCGGCGACACACTGTTCTCTGGCGGCTGCGGCCGGCTATTTGAAGGCACAGCATTACAGATGTATCAATCACTTATGAAAATAAACACCCTACCTGGCGACACATTAATTTGCAGCGCTCATGAATATACTTTAGCTAACCTTAAGTTCGCATTAAGCATACTTCCGCACGATTCGTTCATAAATGAATATTATCGTAAAGTTAATGAGTTACGTGTAAAAAAACAAATGACATTACCCGTTATCCTTAAAAATGAGCGTAAGATTAATCTTTTTTTAAGAACTGAAGATATTGATTTAATTAATGAAATTAACAAAGAAACAATATTGCAACAACCAGAAGCGCGTTTTGCATGGTTAAGGTCAAAGAAAGATACGTTCTGATAATTCTTACTTGTCATTCGTTAACTTCGCCGTTATGATCGGTCGTCTTTTAAGCAACTATTGACACACACATGAAGGCAAAAGCGATATTACTCGCCTCTGTCCTGCTTGTGGGGTGCCAGACGTCTCAGAACACTGGCAACGTCCAACAGCACGCACAGAGCCTTTCTGCAGCTGGTCAAGGGGAAGCAGGAAAGTTTACGAGTCAGGCACGATGGATGGACGACGGAACGTCTATCGCGCCAGATCAGGACTTGTGGGCTTTCATTGGCGACGAGCTAAAGTTGGGAATTCCGGAAAATAGTCGGATTCGCGAACAGAAACAGAAGTATTTACGCAATAAGAGCTATCTCCACGATGTAACTTTACGGGCAGAGCCGTATATGTACTGGATAGCGGGGCAGGTTAAGAAACGTAACATGCCTATGGAACTAGTACTACTACCCATAGTGGAGAGCGCTTTTGATCCTCACGCAACGTCTGGCGCCAATGCCGCAGGCATCTGGCAGATCATACCGAGCACAGGGCGCAATTATGGTTTAAAGCAGACCCGTAATTATGACGCGCGTCGCGATGTTGTAGCCTCTACGACCGCCGCGTTGGACATGATGCAGCGTCTGAACAAAATGTTTAACGGTGACTGGCTGTTAACCGTTGCAGCGTATAACAGCGGCGAAGGCCGTGTTATGAGGGCAATTAAAGCAAACAAAGCGCGTGGAAAACCGACGGATTTCTGGTCGCTTTCTTTGCCAAGGGAAACAAAAGTCTACGTACCTAAGATGCTGGCGTTGAGTGAAATTCTCAAAAATAGCAAACGCTATGGTGTACGTCTGCCAACAACAGATGAAAGCCGGGCGCTGGCGCGGGTCCGTTTAAACAGTCCAGTTGAAATGGCTCAGATTGCGGATATGGCGGGCATGTCTATCAGCAAGCTGAAGACATTTAATGCTGGTGTAAAAGGGTCTACCTTAGGCGTAAGCGGTCCGCGATATGTCATGGTGCCCAAAAAGCATGCCGAGCAATTGCGTGAGTCGCTGGCTTCCGGTGAGATTGACGCCGTTCAGTCCCGTCTGATCGCCGACAATACGCCGTTGAATAGCCGCAGCTACAAGGTGCGTTCTGGTGATACGCTTTCTGGTATTGCTTCGCGTCTTGGCGTAAGCACGAAAGATTTGCAGCAGTGGAATAATCTGCATGGTTCCCGCCTGAAAATCGGGCAGAGTCTGACCGTTGGCGCTGGCAGCAGCGCGCAGCGACTGGCAAACAATAGCGATAGCATTACCTATCGTGTACGTAAAGGCGATTCGCTTTCCAGCATCGCCAGACGCCACGGGGTAAATATCAAAGATGTGATGCGCTGGAACCATGATACGGATAATCTACAACCAGGCGATCAGCTTACGTTGTTCGTGAAAGACAATAGCACGCCTGACTCCTGATATTATCCTACGGAAAAGCCAAAAGGCGCCGCTTCCCCCGGTGCCTTTTTTAATTTTTATACCGCCTTATGCGCTTCGCTTCCAGCATGATAGTATCGCTGCTAAACGAGCCGTCATCCTACAACTCAAAATAGCGCGTCACCTCTGCCGATGCGCTCGCCTGATATAATCGAATCGCCTCAACCAGCGCCGCTGGCGTACGCATCCGCGTTATCCATGAGTGAAACTCCAGCAATAAATGGTATTCGTCACCAGCAGCGCTTTATTGGCCATCGCCAGCCATTCACCACTGGAATAGTTACGGACATGCGATGTATCACGTAACGCCTCCACCGTTTGCAGCCAAATATCGCGTACAGGATGTCCTGGCAACATAATATCCATCATAATCAACGCGCCGCCGGGTTTTAATACACGATTAACCTCACGCAATGCCTGACCAACGTCGTACCAGTGATGCGCGGAATAGCGGTTAATCACCACCTCAAACGACGCATCTTCAAAAGGCAGTTTTTCTGCATAGCCATGCCGGAAAATAATATTACTTAAATGCCTTTCTTCCGCCGCCCCGGCGGCGACCTCAAGCATGCTTGCAGACGAATTGTATGCCACTTGTTACGCAGACCCACAGCCCATATCCAGTGCGTTCGCCTGCGAGCCAAACTGCTTTTCAATATTGTCATGATGGGAGTACGTTGTCATGATATTGCCCTTCTGTTATGGGAAAAATAGAGGGCAGCCCCCGTTGAGGCCTGCCCCACGGCAGACCTGACTCACCTTTATTGCTCAGGTTTGCCGGGACTGAATTCAACGAGTAGCGGATTGTGATCAGAAGCGCGCGTCACCAGTACGGAGGCTTCACTCACGTTTAAACCACGATAAAAAACAAAATCCAGCGGTCGTCCAAACGCACGACGACGCTGATCGTCAGTAAAACGCACCTGGCGCAGCGACATCTCACGCGCAAAGCGGTACAACGCATTCATGCGCGGGCGGCTCCAGGCATTAAAATCACCCGCCATAATGACAGGGCCGCTATGGTGCGCAATCTGGTCGCCGATCGGAAGCAACTGCTTACTATACACGTCAACGCCCAGACTAAAATTTACCGCATGAATATTGACTACCATTAATAAGCGGGTATCCGGCAAGGGATATACCGTCACCAGAGCGGATTTCGCCAAACGTAAAATCGGTTCTCTTTCCCGTAAAGGGCAGCAATAAACAGGATGGGCGGCAGAAAGCGTCATGACGCCAGACGGATGCTGAGGTAATACAAAAGCGGGCACCTGGTCGGCGGCAAGATAGTTAGCGGTGGCAAACTGTACCAGTTCAGGCGTCGCCTGCGCTTCCTGCAACAGGACCAGATGCGCATCTTTGCCGTAGTTTTTCAACACCGATAACCATTCGGCCCGCTGCTGCTTGAATATATTCCACACAAGAATACGGATCCGATCTTCACTGCTTATCGGTTCCCCTGCGGGCAATGCCTGGCCAATGCTCGCAAACGACCCTGGCGGTAAAATCCGTTCGGCGGGTTGTCCGGCAACATAGCGCATCGCATAGGTATTTTTTCGCACTTTTGACTTTCAAACCTCTATAACGTCAACCAGTCCGGAAACGGAATGGTTATTCTGTTATAGGGATTTTAGCGCAGACTTTCAATGTACAATTGCCCAGTGTTAAGTTTGCAAGCACTTACATCATCATTCATCAGCCAAAACCATCAACGCTATGCTTGACAGCAAGCGGATGACATGTTGCGCCAACGGATGTTTTAATAACAAAATTCAACATAAAGCCAAGCTGCGGGGACAAATTTGAAGGCGACATCAGAAGAACTGGCTATTTTCGTAGCCGTAATTGAAGGTGGGAGTTTTAGCCGCGCCGCAGAACGGTTGGGACAGGCCAATTCCGCGATTAGTCGTTCAGTAAAAAAACTGGAAATGAAGCTGGGAGTCAATCTGATTAACCGTACGACACGGCAGCTTAGTCTTACAGAAGAAGGGGAACGCTATTTTCGCCGCGTACAGATAATATTGCAGGACATGGCCGCCGCTGAAACGGAAATACTGGAAACCCGCAATACGCCTCGTGGCTTGCTGCGCATTGATGCCGCCACGCCAGTTATCTTACATTTTCTAATGCCATTGATAAAACCTTTTCGTGAACGCTATCCGGAGGTCAAGCTATCACTGGTATCCTCAGAAACATTTATTAATCTTATAGAGCGAAAAGTCGATGTCGCGATACGTGCTGGTACACTGACCGATTCCAGTTTACGTGCTCGTCCTTTATTTACCAGCTACCGAAAAATTATTGCGTCTCCTGATTACATCGATCTTTACGGCGCCCCCAAAAGCGTCGAAGAATTGAAACAGCATGTATGCCAGGGGTTTACAGAACCACTTTTACTCAATACCTGGCCAGTTGCCTGCTGCGACGGGCAGTTGTATGAAATTCATAGCGGGATCTCCTCTAACAGCGGGGAGACATTGAAGCAGCTTTGCCTTAGCGGAAATGGTATCGCCTGCCTGTCAGACTATATGATCGATAAAGAGATTGCACAAGGCACATTGGTAGAGTTGATGACAGATAAACGGTTACCGGTAGAAATGCCCTTCAGTGCCGTTTACTACAGCGATCGTGCTGTCAGCCCCCGGATTCGGGCCTTTGTTGATTTCCTCAGCGAACACGTAAAAACAGCGTCAAAAAATACAACCAAAGGGAGCTAAAAAATTCAGCAGATTGCTACCAGAGGAGCAACAATGAAACAATAACCAAAAAAGCCCTGAACATAGACTCAGGGCTCTTAATAAGTGGCGGAACGGACGGGACTCGAACCCGCGACCCCCTGCGTGACAGGCAGGTATTCTAACCAACTGAACTACCGCTCCACCGAATTCTTTTACAACTACCGGAATTTATCCCGGTCTACTGCTTAATTTGATGCCTAGCAGTTCCCTACTCTCGCATGGGGAGACCCCACACTACCATCGGCGCTACGGCGTTTCACTTCTGAGTTCGGCATGGGGTCAGGTGGGACCACCGCGCTACGGCCGCCAGGCAAATTCTTTGTACTCTGTCCTGTGTCTTTTGTGCTGATACGACGTTGGCTGCTCTTGCGAACCTCAGTCACATACTCCAGTATGCTCCTTCCGTCGCTGCGTTTGCCGCCTTGTCTCAGCGCAAAATCCTTCGGACTCTGAATCCAGGCTGAAAATTCTCTCAAACCGCCAAAACATCTTCGGCGTTGTAAGGTTAAGCCTCAC
>NZ_VXJW01000017.1 GCF_008692845.1 Salmonella enterica subsp. arizonae | reverse complement strand
GGGTGGTTTTCCCCGCGCCGTTGCCGCCGGTGATTTGCACCCACTCCCCGGCGTCCACGGTGAACGACAGCCCGCGAAACAGCGTCCTCTCGTCCCGCTCGCAGTGCAGTTCTCTGGCTTCAAGCATCATCGTCATTGCACATATTCAGGTTGATAGGGCGTATAAACACCGGTCAGGCTTTCCAGGAAGGCGACGATATCATCAATATCATTTTGCGGCAGATCGGCGCCAACCTGATAACGCAACATCAGTTTTACCGCGCCATCCAGCGTCGGTACGTCGCCCCGGTGGAAATAAGGCGCCGTGAGCGCGACGTTGCGTAAGCCAGGGACTTTTTGCCGTAATTTATCGCGAACCTCTTTGGTTACGTTCATACGACCAATATCCGCTGCGGTAATTTCGCCAAAATTAAAGTCTCGCTTTAATCCCAATGGTTCAAAAGAGCGTCCGCCTAAAATGATACCGCCGTGACAGGTCGCACATTTATTCTCTTTAAATAATTGATAACCGTGTTTCTGTTGCGCAGTCAGCGCATTTTCATCTCCACGTAACCATTTATCAAAGGCGGAATCCGGTGTTATCAGCGTTTTTTCAAACTCAGCGATTGCATCGGTAATATTTTCCCCGGTAAATCCTTGCGGATAAACCGCCTGGAAATCTTTTTTCAGGACAGGATCTTTATCAAGTTTGCTAATAATTTCATCCCAGGATTTAGATGCCATTTCGATGGGATTTAATGGCGGTCCGCCTGCTTGAGCCTGCAGGGTTGCAGCACGACCATCCCAGAATTGTTCGATATTAAATACGGAATTGAACACCGTTGGCGCATTTATTGGTCCTACCGCACCGCCAACGCCAATTGAAGTTTTTCTGCCATCGACGCCGCCCGCATTTAACGCGTGACAATGCGCACAGGATATTGTGCTGTCGCCGGATAAACGTTCATCATGATAAAGACGGAAACCTAAGTCGACTTTTTTCGCATCGACGGGAATATTGCGCGGAATAGGCTGAACGGGTTCATTCCGGTGCGCTGCGTCGGTGTCGGCGCTGGCATAGTTACGCTCACGCTGATCGGCTATCCAGTTCAGGATGTCAGTGCGCTCTTTATCGCTGACGCCCCCCGCCCAGTGCAGTGCGACATAGCGGGTTGGCGGCATAGTCTGATGTTGCATAACCCATTCAATTTTATTCAGTTCGCTTTGCGGCACAGGCGTATCAGCGATCAGGGCGGCCCGTACCGCCTCCAGGTTAAACGATTTGTAGCCGAGCTGGATGTCGTAATCCATTAGCTGCTTTGCTACCGGAAAAGAGGAATAAAAAGGCAATTCAGCGGAAGGCGTATGACAATAATCACATCCTTTCTCCCTGAAATAACCAAGTATTTTGTTATTTTCTCCCACAACAGAGGCCTGCACATCGTTTTTTTTACTACGCTGTTTGTCATGAAACCATACATACCCGGACAAACCTAAATAACATAACAGCCCAACGGTGATAACCGTTGTCGCATAGAGGGTAATTTTTTTCATATCACTATCCTTATGGGGTATTGCGGCATGATTAATTAAATTTTATTTTTTTACTCATGAGGCCCGTCAATACTAAATACAAACCCATCGTGGATATTGATTGGTATCAATAATTACAATTGGCTCAACCTATAGATATGATAACCCCCGGCTATCGTAAGATTCATTTTGCGATGCACATCACCAAATTTATCCAGCAGCAACAATGGGGAAATCCTCTTCTCCGTCATCAAAACGAACGATAGCTAATAATAATTGACTTAACGCAGCATAAAAACCATAAGGATCATGCTTAACGCAATTATTTGTAAATTCCGGAAGCCATTCCAGTAATGACGACAATGTTTTCTGGCGTAATTTATTCATTCTCCGTTGTTGGAACGATTCACCTAACGAAAAATGTAAATGACTGAGTAATTCCAGATAAATCGCCAGATGATCGGTTGGCTCTTTAAAACCGTCGTTGACGTCCATCCCGGCTTCAAGCAATAAATGTTTAATCATGCCGGGTTCCTTTTGCAGGTACTGCGAGGCGTAGGGCAACGCTGATTTTTTATCCGTCATCAGAAATAAACCGCAAAAATCTGCGGCCAGCTCTAGCTGCGCATCCTGGCGCTGACGGAGCGCGGCAATTTTTTGTTCGAGTTGCGCCACCGACGCCGTCAGAGCGGGCTGGCGCTTTAATAGCGCCAGCCAGTCCGCGATCTCCGCGGACTGTAGTTGCATTAACCCTTCATCATCCACTTCCCGGAAAAAGAGTAACGCCAGCCATGCGTATACGCAGGCATACTGTTCCTGAGCTAGCGCTGGCTGCTTAATCATGTTGATTCCCCTGCGATGCGGGTACATATTCACACTGCGCGACCATCTCTACCGGACCGTTAAATGCCGTGACGTTATCAAGATGGCCGGTATATTTTTCAATTTCCACCAGCGTCGTATGCGCGCTGGTCGCCTGTGCAAGTTGCGATGTACCAATATCCAGTGTTAATACGTTAGGGTTGCCGTATTTACAAAGCGCATTAATTTCGCCGCCTTTATCAGGATCGTACCAGGCGCCTTCATGAATTCGCGCCACGCCCGGCGCATAGCGATCGGAAACTACCGCCCCCGCCAGTACCTGCCCGCGTGCATTGAATACCCGCACAATATCACCGTTACGGATCCCGCGCGCTCTGGCATCCTGTGGATTAATAAAGACCGGCTCCTTGCCGCCAACGGCATATTGCTGGCGCAGAGTTCTCGACTCGCACAGTTGGGAATGCAAACGGAAATCAGGGTGGACGGATTGTAAGTGCAACGGCCAGCGCTGCGATCCTGGCCCGCCATGCGAGCGCTCGATTTTTTCGAACCACATAGGATGGCCCTGACAATCGTCGTATTTCATGTCGGCGATCGTTTTGGAGTAAATCTCGATCAAGCCGCTTGGCGTGCCCAACGGCTCCAGGTCCGGATCTTCACGGAAAGCCTGATGGCGTACAAACACCTGCGGATGATCAAACTCAATGTACTCCTGCTGATTCCAGAACACCTCGAAAGTCGGTAAGTGGATACCGCGACCTTTCCCCTGCTGGCTCCCTTCCTGCCAGATACGTTTCAGCCAGCCTATTTCATCGAGACCTTCCGTGAACGCCGCTTCACGGTTAAAGCGTCGGCAGAGATCGCGGAAAATATCAAAGTCGTTACGCGCTTCAAACTGCGGCGCCACCACCTGTTTCATGGCGATAATGCCGCGGTTGGAGTGGTTGCCGAACTGATCGAGGTCGTTCCGCTCAAACTGGGTGGTCGCTGGTAAAACGATATCCGCAAAACGACAGGTCGACGTCCACTGGTTATCAATAGCGATCACCGTTTCCAGCTTGCGCCACCCCTCAATAATGCGGTTAATTTGTTGATGTCGGTGGAACGGGTTGGTTCCGGCGAAAACGCACATCTTCAGCGGCGGTAATTTAACCGATTTTCCGTTCCAGTTAATGACCTTACCGGGTTCAAGGATGGCATCCATAAAACGCGCGATAGGAATGGTGCTGCTGTAGCCTTTGTAATCCGTGCTGTCGTGTACTGGCGGAACGGTCGTCGAACCAGAGAAGCCGCTTAAAATAATGCCCTTACGGCTGGGCGTGCCAGCGCCGTTGTAGTGCCAGCCAAAGCCAAAGCCGCCGCCCGGCAAACCAATCTGTCCCAGCATTGCCGCCAGCACGACGACCATCCATGACCACTGTTCGCCATGCTGCATACGCTGTACGCACCAGCCGGCGATGATCTGCGTTCTGTCGCCCGCCATCTGCCGCGCCAGCGCGCGGATGGTGTCGGCGTCAATACCACACAGTTTTTCCGCCCAGACGGCATCTTTGGGCTGTCCATCTTTCTCGCCCAGCAAATAGGGGAGGAACTGGTCAAAACCGACGCAGTAGTTATCGAGGAAGTTTTTATCGTATAGTTTCTCGCTGTACAGGGTGTGCGCCAACGCCAGTTGTAGCGGAACATCCGTCTGCGGGTTAATGGCGATATGTTTGACCTTATCGCGCCCCAGATAATCGTGCGTGGAGGTGACGACCGGGTCGATGCTGATGACCGAAATAGCGCCGCTGGCGACCTTCTCTTTAAATTGCTCATAGTACTGATAGACATCGTGATCCGGGCACCACCAGTTCGCCTGCTGGTTTTTCACCATATCGGAGCCCCACAGCACAATCGTTTTACTGTTCTGCAAAACAAGAGGCCATGAAGTTTGCTGTTCATACACTTCCATTGAACCGACCACGCGCGGCAGAATCACTTGCGCCGCGCCGGTCGAATAGTCTCCCCCCGTGCTGACGCTATTGCCATGCAGCGCAATCGCGCGCGCCAGCATCCCGGAGGCGTTATGGAACATGCCGGTAGATTGCCAGCCGCTTGCCGTCAGTAACGCGCTCGGCCCATAGGTTTTCTGTACCCGCTCCAGCTCCTGATAGAACAGATCCAGCGCCTCATCCCAGGAGACTCGCACAAAACGGTTATCGCCGCGCTGCGAGGTGTCGCTTTGATAGCCTTTGCGCATCCAGTCGACACGCACCATCGGATAGCGAATACGCGCCGCATTGTGGACGTGATCGGGCAAACCGGCGATCATTTTGGACGGATATTTATCCTGTTCAAACGGTTTTGCCGCCACAAATCGACCGTCGACCACCGTGGCGCGAATCGCCCCCCAGTGAGAACCGGTAAGGATACCCTCTTTCGCCGCGGCGCCTGACGTCGCGGCATCCGCTGCGCGGGCGCTACGGGGCGTCAGTAGTGACGGCCCCAGCATTCCCGCCACCGTCAGACCGCCGAGCTGCGCCAGAAAACGTCGACGAGAGACGTGTAACGTGTCCTTATTTTTCATTGTGTTCTCCCTTATCGCTGTGCGGCGTGTTGGTGGTATCTGACGCATTCATCTGGAGATATTTCAACAAGGTACGTTCTTCACGCTTATCCAGACTGGTGAAGCCGATCATGCCGTTGAGCGTGCCGATCCAGCCGTTAGCGTCGAAGTGCGCTTTGTCCGGCGCGCCATGACACTGATTACAGGTGCCGTTATAGAGCGAGTCGGCGTAGGCCCAAATCGGTTTAATATCGTTTACCATGTCGCCTTTTTGCATCCACGCGGTTGCCTGTAATTTGCTCCACTTAGTATTGGTCGCCGCGACGGTGGTTTCTTCCAGCGTTTTCACATGTTGTTGCACATCGCCGCGAATCGAGGCGACAAAAATACGTTTACCGGGCAACTGCGTCAGCACGCGCTGGCGACCGTTCGTCTCCGTCCAGCCTTCGATTTGCACCTGCAGCCAGTCACCGTCCCGTTTAAGGACTTTCACTTCGGAAGCAGGTAACAGCGAGCCTGCCGATTCTTTATCGCCTTTGGCGGCGTAAATCGGTTTGATATCCAGCGAATAGAGCGTATCGCCATCGTTATGCGTACTGGCGCTGGCGCGTAGTTCTTCAAACTGTTTGCGGAAACCGCTGCTCATATCCGGTAGCTGATGGGCAATCCCTTTATGGCAGTCAATGCAGGATTGGTTTTCTTTCGCGGCGATTTTCATTTGCCGCGCCGCTTCCGGGTTCTGTTTCGCGTGATCCATCGCATCGTAGTTATGACAGGAGCGGCAGGTTGCGGAGTTATTCTCTTTCATGCGCGCCCATTCACGCTCGGCAAGCTCGGCGCGTTTGGCTTCAAATTTTTCAGGGGTATCAATCGAGTGGGCGATAAATGTCTGGTAAAGATCGTTGCTGGCTTCCAGCTTACGTTTCACCATGCCTGGGATATCGGGGGGAATATGGCAGTCGTGGCATTCCGCGCGCACCCCGGAAGCGTTCTGGAAATGTACGGACTGTTTATATTCCTGATACACCGGCTGCATACTATGGCAACTGACGCAAAACTCTGTCGTACTGGTCAGTTTGATACCGACGTGAGGTAAAACAATCAGCGCAACGCCGATCACCATCCCGACAATGACCAGCGCCAGTATCGACCAACGGGCGCTTGGCCTGAGTAACGCTCTCCAGAGTTTTCGCATAATAGCCCCTGTAATTATATGGTTTAACGCACAGATCTTATTCCGCAAATATGAACAGCGTCACTGGTCAGAATGAACGGGATACGGCAATATATGAACAGATATGAACAGAAAGAGATCGCGCACAGGATGCCACATCACATTGTTATTGTTGAGGATGAACCTGTTACCCAAGCCAGATTACAGGCCTATTTTGAGCAGGAGGGGTATCGTGTTTCTGTGACCGCCAGCGGCGCGGGCCTGCGCGACATCATGGAGCATGAGCACGTTTCGCTGATTCTGCTGGATATCAATCTCCCCGATGAAAACGGGTTGATGCTGACCAGATCGCTACGCGAACGCTCCACTGTGGGCATTATTCTGGTGACGGGGCGTTGCGACCAAATCGACCGTATCGTCGGGCTGGAGATGGGCGCAGACGACTACGTCACCAAGCCGCTGGAGCTGCGTGAGTTGGTGGTGCGGGTGAAAAATCTTTTGTGGCGCATCGATCTGGCCCGCCCAACGCCGCAAAGCGCCAATGAAAACTGCTACGTGTTTTCCGGTTACTGTCTGAACGTGATGAACCACACGCTGGAGCATAACGGTGAAACCATTAAGCTTACGCGCGCGGAGTACGAGCTGCTGCTGGCCTTTGTGACCAATCCAGGCAAAGTGCTGCATCGTGAACGCCTGCTGCGGATGCTTTCCGCCCGCCGCGTAGAGACGCCGGATCTCCGCACGATTGATGTATTGGTTCGCCGCTTACGCCATAAAATTACGCCGGAACTGCTGGTCACGCAGCATGGCGAAGGCTACTTTTTAGCCTCGGAGGTGTATTGATACAGATAGACGGGCCGAAATCCCGGCGGTGATAGCGATCGACGAACGTGTGCGCTGTTGGCATTTTTATGCGTCAAAATAAGCACCGGCGGGCTGATATTTTCAGGCACCGGTTGCCCCTGTAAAACCTTAATCGACTGCGCTATCGCTAATTCTCCCTGCCAGGCCATCTGATCGCTGAGCGCCATCAGGACATGGCCGCGTTTTAAACCGCGATAGACCTGATGCGTCAGATAAAATGAGACGGTCGTGAGCGGGGTCGTCGAATTTCGCCCTTCGCCCATCGCCGCCTCCGCCGCTATCGCCGACCCGGCGATTACATTGGCGTCGGGATGGCGCTCCAGCATCTCCTGGAGTAAGTTTCGCTGTACTTCAATGTCGTTATCGCCCCAGGCGATATCCACAATGTTAATTGCGCTGCCTTTAATCGCCTGACGAAAACCCGCTACCATCTCCTGACTGCCGCCGGCTTCATCCGGCCCCGGAAAGAGTAAAACGTTAAGCGTTTTTCCTTTGCTCCACTGCGCCAGAAAGCGTCCCGGCAGATAGCCCATCTGAAACCACGGCAGACCGACACGGGTTGCGACACTGGCATCGTGAATCATATTCACCAGTTCAATAACCGGCACATTACCGGCATACCGTTCCAGCTCCGGAAAACGATCGGTGCTACTCCCCAACAGAATCGCGTCGGCGCCCCACTCCCGGCACTGCATCATTTGCTGTTGTTGTGTCGCCAGTTGCCGATAGCCGTTCGCTTCCAGCACTTTTAAATCAACACCATAAAATTTGGCCGCTTTTTGCATCCCGTAGTTGACGGACAGCCAGTAAGAATCTTTCAGGCTGGGGTATAATGCACACAGTTTCCAGGGTTTAATCGCACTAATTGCCGTTTGTCGCCAGGGAATCGCCCGATCGGCGCGCGTCCAGTGCAATAGCCCGGTTCCGGCTAACGCCGTTTCTACATTCGAGACAATGATTATCAAAAAAAAGAACGAAATAAGCGCGCGCATGGTAGCCCCACTACTGACAAGGTTTTATCCTAATGGTTTTTCTGGCGGCAACTCAACCCATTTCACCCGCGGCGCATAAATGTCAACGCCTTCACTGACCCGCAGATTATGGCTGGCCCTCGCCCTGATGGCGGCGCTCACCCTACTCAGCACCGTGATCGGCTGGATAAGCCTGCGCATCATTAGTCAGGTGGAGCAGACCAATACGCAAGCGCTGATCCCCACAATGAATATGGCCAGGCAGTTAAGCGAAGCCAGCGCTTATGAGCTCTTTTCCGCGCAAAATCTGACCAATGCCGACAGTGAGGGCGTCTGGCTTGCCCAAGGGAAGATGCTGAAAGCGCAAAGCCTCAAAATTAACCATATATTGCAGGCATTAAGCGAGCAGGGATTTAATACCTCGGCCATTGCCCGGCAAGAAAAAGAGATAGCGCAAACGCTTGGGCAGCAGGGAACTCTGGTCGGTGAAATTCTCACGCTGCGCGCACAGCAACAGCAGTTAAGCCGCCAGATTGCGGAGGCAGCGGAAAGCATTGCCGCCCAGGCCCACGGCCAGGCCAATAATGCATCGACATCAGCGGGCGCCACCCAGGCCGGTATTTACGATCTTATCGAAAGCGGTAAAGGGGATCAGGCTGAACGCGCGCTTGACCGGCTGATTGATATCGACCTTGAGTATGTGAATCAGATGAATGAGCTGCGGGTTAACGCTCTGCGGTTTAAGCAGCTCATTGGGACCTTAAAAGACGCGCAAGGGCTGAGCGATGCCGATGAGATCGATGAAAAACTTAATCAACTGGTTAAAATTTTATCCCGCCGCCAGCAACGTATAGAAGACCCTACCGTTCGCGCCCAAATCGCCGACGCGCTGGAGAAAATAAACCAGTACTCCACGCTAGTTACCCTGTTCCGTAAGGAAAATGCCATCCGCGAGCAGCTTCAAACGCTAATGGAAAATAACCTCTTCCAGTTTACCCGCTTCAGTACAGAAGTGTCGCAATTGGTAAACGCCATCGAAAAGCGTAACGAGGCTGGGTTAGCGCGTCTTAAACACGCCAGTCAGCGTGGGCAAATAGGGTTAGTGATCTTAGGCATCCTGGCGCTATGCTCATTAAGCTTTATTCTTTGGCGAGTGGTTTACCGCTCCGTATCCCGCCCGCTGGCGCAACAAACGCAGGCCTTACAACGGTTACTGGAGGGGGATATTGACTCACCGTTCCCGGAGGCGGCTGGCGTCAGCGAACTTGATACCATCAGCCGTCTGATGGAGGCATTTCGCGCCAACGTGCGCAAATTGAACCATCATCGTGAAGATCTGGCGGAGCAGGTGCGGTCACAAACGGCGGAGCTTCATGCGCTGGTGCTGGAACACCGGCAGGCGCGTGCCGAAGCGGAAAAGGCCAACGAGGCGAAATCGACGTTCCTTGCCGCCATGAGCCATGAAATTCGCACGCCGCTTTACGGTATTCTCGGTACGGTACAATTACTGGCCGATAAACCGCTAATGGCAAATTATCGCGACGATTTACAGGCCATTAATGATTCAGGCGAGTCGCTACTGGCGATCCTTAACGATATTCTTGATTACTCGGCGATTGAAGTAGGCGGAACCAACGTCTCCATTAGCGAAGAGCCATTTGAACCGCGACAATTGTTGAATAGCGCGCTGCATTTAATGCACAGCCGCGTTCAGGTGGCGCTCATCGCCGATTTTAGCAACCAACTCCCCTCAACGCTGCAAGGCGATCCGCGCCGAATACGCCAGATTGTGATTAATCTTTTAAGTAACGCGGCGAAATTTACCGAACGCGGCAATATTGTGCTGCGCACGTTTTGCAATGATCAGAGCTGGTTCATTGAGGTTGAAGATAGCGGATGCGGTATCCCGGAAGCGAAGCTGACGGATATTTTTAAGCCGTTTGTGCAGGTGACAGGACGCCGGGGCGGGACGGGGCTGGGGCTGGCTATTAGCGCGAGCCTGGCGGAGGCGATGGGCGGGACGCTAACCGTCACCAGTATGCTTCATGTTGGCAGTTGTTTTCGTTTACAGTTGCCGGTTCGCCACCCCAAACCCGCGAATAAAAACGCGCTTAGGGAACCGATAAATCTTAACGGACTACGCCTGTTGCTGATTGAAGATAATACGCTAACGCAGCGTATTACCGCTGAAATGCTCACGAGCAAAGGCGTGAAGGTCTCGCTTGCCGAAAGCGCGAATGACGCGCTACGCTGTTTAACCGAAGGCGAGTCCTTTGATGTCGCGCTGGTGGATTTTGATTTACCGGATTATGACGGCTTAACCCTGGCGCAGCAGTTGATGAGTCAGTATCCCGCCATGAAACGCATTGGTTTTAGCGCGCATGTGATAGACGACAATCTCCGTCAGCGTACCGCCGGTCTTTTCTGTGGGATTATTCAAAAGCCCGTTCCCCGAGAGGAGCTTTACCGCATGATAGCGCACTATTTACAGGGTAAATCTCACAACGCGCAGGCGATGCTGAATGAACATCAGCTTGCCAGCGATATGGCGTCTGTCGGCCCGGAAAAACTCCGGCAATGGGTCGCGTTATTCAAAGAAAGCGTGCTGCCTTTAGTCGAGGAGATCGAGGCGGCGCGAGCCATGAATGACGACGTTAACATTAAGCGGCTGGCGCATAAATTAAAAAGCGGCTGCGCCAGCCTGGGGATGACTCAGGCGACCGATGCCTGTCGGGAGCTGGAAATGCAGCCGCTTAGTGATATAGATATTAAAACTATCGTGACGCAGGGAGTGACGGCGCTCGACGCATGGATATCGTCCGGTTTCAAAGAGGGATAAGCTCAACGACCCCGGACTAACCTGCCAGTTGTATGGAGATAAAATTGACGCCTGTAAAGGGATTACGCAAGACCCCAGGCAACTGGTAGTAAAAGTTCCTGTGAAGATCAGTTACCGCCCGGTTTTGGCAAGTTTGCTGCTCGACGAAACCGAACCAACCTGTATTCCTGCGGTTTTTTTCGTTTACAGAGCAAAGGATTACAACGTTCCATGGAGGATCTCAAGAAGATCCTCCACATGATTTAATTAACCATCAACAGAACTAACAAAGTCAGACAACAACTTTTTAAGCGAAATTGTTTCATCCAAAACGCACTGTTTATTTAAAAGCATTCCGTTTTGCCCTCCAGTCTTCAGCCATAAGTCACATTTCCCATCGATGTATTTACGCTGGTTATCAGTAAATAACTTAAGTTCTACAATATTACCATCCTCTGGAGAGGTTATATCGCCATGCTTACCAATGAATGAATCTATTGACTTGTCCTGTGCATTTATTTCTGCGTCAATGCACTGCGTTGACATAGGGTTATTTACTGTCTTAAATATACAATCAGTGTACTCTTTACTATATTCACTCCCATTTTGTGAGAATGTAGAAAAAGACATTACAAAGATAGTCACGCCAACAAAATTAATAAACCTCATAATTACTCAACCTCATAATTATATTGAGCCAAATCCAATAATTTGCTTTTCTCACTTACGACTCTATCCTTCAACCCAGACCAAAGAGTGGGGGAGTTAGCAAATTTTGTTTCTACATGCGCGTACTTATAATCTTGCACCGCAGTTATAATTTGAGCGTCAGTAGCATTTTCAAAAGAAAATTCTTTTGTATGTCGTGAACATGGCATGAGCAATGCCAGTTTCTATAAGTGGCGTTCACGTTTTGGCGGCAAAAAAATGTATGCTGAGGAGTGTTTTAAAGCCGAAATCATTCAGAAGGCCGTGGCAAAAAAGTGGTGACGCCATCGCGTCGAAAGCCGCTGACACAGCACGCGGTCAGAAGTCGAAACGTCAGCATGCGTTTTGCCTGTAAGCTGTTTTTAGTCAGCGAAAGTTGCTATCGCTATCAGCCTCAACTGAATGCAGAAAATGACCTCAATTGCCGAATGGCTGTTCCGCATCACTGACAGTCAGCGCAACTGGGGATTTGGCCTGTGTTATTTGTACCATGTCAATAATGTAGTTGTGTTGTACTACAATTTAGATCACAAAAACGACAATTGGTTATGAGAACGTTATAAGACGTAAACGAAAGACATAAAAAAACCCGCAGCAAGTGCGGGCCATTAAGCGCGTATTTGCCCGATGGCGGCTACGCCTTATCCGGGCGGGAAAATAGCCGGATTAGTGGTCGGGGTTAAGCACAAATTTTTCGATAGCCCAGGCAACGCCATCTTCCAGATTTGATTTGGTGACAAAGTTGGCAACCTCTTTTACCGATGGAATGGCGTTGTCCATCGCCACGCCCATGCCGGCAAACTCAATCATCGCAATGTCATTTTCCTGATCGCCAATCGCCATCACCTCTTCCGGCTTGATACCCAGCGCGTCGGCCAGTGATTTTACGCCAGTACCTTTATTGACGCGTTTATCGAGGATTTCAAGGAAGTACGGCGCGCTTTTCAGCACGGTGTACTTCTCTTTTACTTCCGCCGGGATGCGCGCGATCGCCTTATCAAGGATGGCGGGTTCATCAATCATCATGACTTTCAGGAACTGCGTCGCCGGGTCCATTTTCTCTGCCTCGCAGAACACCAGCGGAATGGTCGCGACATAGGATTCATGTACGGTGTAGTAGCTGATATCACGGTTGGCAGTATAGAGCGTGTTGCGATCCAGCGCGTGGAAGTGAGACCCCACTTCGCGGGATAGCTGCTCAAGGAAACAATAATCGTCATAGCTCAGCGCCGTTTGCGCCACCGTACTGCCATCACCGGCTTTCTGCACCAGAGCGCCATTGTAGGTGATACAGTAGTCGCCGGGTTGTTCCATATGAAGTTCTTTAAGATAGCTGTGAACGCCCGCATACGGACGCCCCGTGGTCAGCACAACGTTCACCCCTTTTTCGCGGGCTGCGGCAATCGCGTTTTTAACGGCAGGCGAAATGGTGTGATCGGGCAGCAGAAGGGTGCCATCCATGTCGATAGCAATAAGTTTAATAGCCATGAGTTCCCCGGATGAAATGAGTACTGACCCATGCTAACGCGATTCGGCTCAAAAAACAGCAGTGAAAAGGGGGATAAAAAGGGGAATCGCGATTCCCCTTTTGTCTATCGGTTGTAGATGACTGTAGGCCTGATAAGCAAAGCGTCATCAGGCGCAACGCAGTACCCTGCCGGATGGCGGCTAACGCCTTATCCTGCCTACAAGCTGATTAAATATCGATATTCGCCGCTTTCAGGGCGTTCTCTTCGATAAAGGCACGACGCGGTTCAACGGCGTCGCCCATCAGCGTGGTGAACAACTGGTCAGCGGCAATCGCATCTTTGACAGTCACGCGCAGCATACGGCGGCTTTCCGGGTCCATTGTGGTTTCCCACAGTTGATCCGGGTTCATTTCACCCAGACCTTTATAACGCTGGATAGCCAGACCGCGACGCGACTCTTTCACCAGCCACTCCAGCGCCTGCTCGAAGCTGGCTACCGGCTGACGACGCTCTCCGCGTTCGATAAACGCGTCCTCTTCAATCAGGCCGCGCAACTTCTCGCCAAGCTGGCAAATACGACGGTATTCCGCGCTGGTCACAAACTCGTGGTCCAACGGATAATCGGTATCCACGCCGTGCGTGCGCACGCGAACGATTGGCTCGAACAGATTCTGTTCCGCATTGGTATAAACATCAAACTTCCACTGGCTACCGTGCTGCTCTTTCTCATTCAGCTCGGTAATCAGCGCATTCACCCAGCGTGTTACGGTCTGCTCATTAGAAAGATCGGCTTCGGTCAGAGTTGGCTGATACACCAGCTCTTTTAGCAGCGCTTTCGGGAAGCGGCGCTCCATACGACCAATCATTTTCTGCGCAGCGTTGTATTCAGATACCAGTTTTTCTAACGCTTCGCCGGACAGCGCCGGCGCGCTGGCGTTGGTATGCAGCGTTGCGCCATCCAGAGCGATAGAAATCTGATACTGATCCATCGCTTCATCGTCTTTGATATACTGTTCCTGCTTGCCTTTCTTCACTTTGTACAGCGGCGGCTGGGCAATGTAGACGTGACCACGTTCCACGATTTCCGGCATTTGACGGTAGAAGAAGGTCAGCAGCAGAGTACGGATGTGTGAACCATCGACGTCCGCATCGGTCATGATGATGATACTGTGATAACGCAGTTTGTCCGGGTTGTACTCGTCGCGACCGATGCCGCAGCCCAGCGCGGTAATCAGCGTCGCTACTTCCTGGGAAGAGAGCATCTTGTCGAAACGCGCTTTCTCAACGTTGAGGATTTTACCTTTCAGCGGCAGAATCGCCTGGTTCTTACGGTTACGCCCCTGCTTTGCAGATCCGCCCGCGGAGTCCCCTTCCACCAGGTACAGTTCAGACAGCGCCGGGTCGCGTTCCTGGCAGTCGGCCAGCTTGCCCGGCAGACCGGCTAAGTCGAGCGCGCCTTTACGACGGGTCATTTCACGGGCGCGACGCGCCGCTTCACGGGCACGAGCGGCATCAATAATTTTACCAACCACGATTTTGGCGTCGGACGGATTTTCCAGCAGGTATTCACTCAGCAGTTCGTTCATCTGCTGTTCCACTGCCGATTTCACCTCGGAAGAGACCAGCTTGTCTTTGGTCTGCGAGGAAAATTTCGGGTCCGGCACCTTCACGGAAACAACCGCAATCAGGCCTTCACGGGCATCGTCGCCAGTGGCGCTGACTTTGGCTTTTTTGCTGTAGCCTTCTTTGTCCATGTAGGCGTTCAGAGTACGGGTCATCGCCGCACGGAAGCCTGCCAGGTGGGTACCGCCGTCGCGCTGCGGAATGTTGTTGGTAAAGCAGTAGATGTTTTCCTGGAAACCGTCGTTCCACTGCAACGCCACTTCGACGCCGATACCGTCTTTTTCGGTGGAGAAGTAGAAGATATTCGGGTGGATCGGCGTTTTATTCTTGTTCAGATATTCAACAAACGCCTTGATGCCGCCTTCGTAGTGGAAATGATCTTCTTTGCCGTCGCGCTTGTCGCGCAGGCGGATGGAGACGCCAGAGTTCAGGAATGACAGTTCACGCAGGCGTTTCGCCAGGATCTCATATTCAAATTCAGTGACGTTGGTGAAGGTTTCGTGGCTCGGCCAGAAACGTACCATCGTGCCAGTTTTATCGGTATCGCCAGTGATGGCCAGCGGTGCCTGCGGTACGCCATGTTCGTAGAGCTGACGGTGGATTTTGCCATCGCGCTGGATAACCAGTTCCAGCTTCTGCGACAGGGCATTGACGACCGAAACGCCCACGCCGTGCAGACCACCGGAAACTTTATAGGAGTTATCGTCAAATTTACCGCCCGCGTGCAGAACGGTCATGATCACTTCCGCCGCCGAGACGCCTTCTTCCGGGTGAATCCCGGTAGGGATGCCACGGCCATCATCCGTTACGGACACGGAGTTATCGGCGTGGATGGTCACGACGATATCTTTACAATGACCTGCGAGCGCTTCGTCGATAGCGTTATCTACCACCTCGAATACCATGTGGTGCAGACCGGTGCCGTCATCCGTGTCGCCGATATACATACCCGGGCGCTTACGCACCGCATCCAGCCCTTTCAGGACTTTGATACTGGAGGAGTCATAAGAATTCGACATCAACGTTTCTCGCTCATTTAATCTTGGGTTAATCCGTTATTTTACCTTTTTCTACGCTGAACATCTTCGAATTTTTATCCGACATGTCCAGAACGTGTTCAGCGCTGATTGCGCTGACAAAGACCTGCGATTGTGTCGCTTTTAAGCGGCTGGCCAGCAGCCCGCGGCGCGCATCGTCAAGTTCAGAGGCAAAATCATCTATCAGGTACAGGCAACGCCGCCCGCTTTCGCGGGTCAGGAACTCGCCCTGCGCCAGACGTAAGGCGCACATCAACAACTTTAGCTGCCCGCGCGACAGGGTATCTTCCACCGGCGCGCCGTCAGCGCGAATGCGAAAGTCCGCTTTATGCGGCCCATGCGCGGTGTAGGTCAATATACGGTCACGCTCAAAGCTTCGCTCCAGCACGTCCGCATAGTCTGTCTCTTTCTCCCAACCACGCTGGAAAGAGAACGTCAGGGAAAATTCAGGTAAAAACTGCTGACAGGTATCCGCCATGTCCTGTGCGATAGCGCTACTGTACTCTGCCCGCCAGGTACTGATTTGTTCCGCCAGCGGGATCAGCTCTTTATCCCACGGGCGTAGTTGCTCATAACGGCTGACCTGGCGCAGTGCGGCATTACGCTGCTTCAGCAACCGTTTCAGGTTGCTCCAGGCTGTGAAGAATCCGGCTTCGTTGTGAAAGCATCCCCAGTCAAGGAACGCTCTTCTGTATTTGGGTCCGCCGTTGAGTAAAGTAAACCCCTCCGGCGTAATCAATTGCATCGGCATTAAATGCGCCAGCTCCGCAACCTTGTGACCGTCGGTGCCGTCAATGCGCACTTTGCTGTCGCCCTGCTTATCTTTGGTTAGCCCAATCGACGTCTCACGCTCCTCCCCTTGCAAACGCCCGTGGAGCACAAACGCTTCCTGCTCATGACGAATCACGCGGCCAGGCTGCAAACTGCGAAACGCCCGACCGTGGCCTAGTGTATAGATAGCTTCCAGCACGCTGGTTTTTCCGCTGCCGTTAGCGCCAACCAGGAAGTTAAAGCCAGGGGATAAGGCAAGATCCGCGTTTTCAATATTGCGGAAATCCTTGATTAGCAGTCGGGATAGTGACATATCAACTCATAGCCAGGGCGTTATCGTCGCAGTTAGTCTGGTTACGGCTAGCGCCCAGCAACCGGAGCGTACTGGAGTACGTGAGGATTGCGAGCACTGCCCGGAGACAGAATAACAAGTAAGATAGCCTGATATTCTTTACAAGCGCATAGGCATAACAACATAAGCAGCCGACTGTGAGGCGGCATCTTCAATTTGTACGCTGGACACAGAGTCGGTCAGCATAATGCGCACGGTTTCGCACTTCAGCGCATTAAGCACGTCCAGCACGTAACTGACGTTAAAGCCGATTTCCATCTCCGTCCCGCCGTAGCTCACGTCCAGAATCTCTTCCGCCTCTTCCTGTTCCGGGTTATTGGCGGTGATTTTGAGCTGATTCTCACTGACATACAGACGCACGCCGCGGAATTTCTCATTAGAGAGAATTGCCGCGCGAGCGAAAGCCTGCTTGAGAATATCGCAGCCTGCTTCCAGATGTTTATCCGGGTTCTTCGGCAGTACGCGACGGTAATCCGGGAAGCGACCATCCACCAGCTTCGAGGTAAAGATAAAATCGCCAACATGCGCGCGGATGTTATTGCTGCCGATCTGCACGCGCAGCGGGTTTTCGCCGCCGTCGAGCATACGCATCAGTTCAATCACGCCCTTACGCGGCACAATCACCGAGTGGCTGGGTAAAGACGCTTCCAGCGGCATTGAGCAAACCGCCAGACGGTGGCCGTCGGTCGCGACAGTACGCAGTTCGCTACCTTCCGTTTCAAACAGCATACCGTTTAAGTAGTAGCGTACATCCTGATGGGCCATAGAAAACTGAGTCGCTTCAATCAGACGCTTCATTGTGGCCTGCGGCAACGTGAATTCCACTTCGCTCTGCCAGTCGTCCAGATTCGGGAAGTCGGCGGCGGGCAGTGTAGAGAGCGAGAAGCGGCTACGACCAGAACGCACCAGCATCCGATCGCCTTCCAACTGAACGGCAATCTCCGCGCCCTCCGGGAGGCCACGGCAGATATCAAAGAATTTCCGCGCCGGTACGGTAGTGGCGCCAGGCTCATGCGGCTGAGAAAGCGTAACGCGCGCGACCATCTCCATTTCAAGATCGGTGCCGGTCAGAGAAAGCGTACCGTCTGCTACCTGGAGGAGCAGGTTACCGAGAATCGGCAGCGTAGGACGACCGCCCAGCGGGCCGCTGACCTGCTGAAGCGGTTTTAATAAATGTTCACGTTCAACGGTAAATTTCATAGGATCACGACGACAATGTTCTGATTAAATTCGAAAAATCTTCTTTGATATCGTGGCTTTCTTCACGCAGTTGCTCAATTTTGCGACAGGCATGAAGTACGGTAGTATGGTCGCGCCCGCCAAACGCATCGCCGATTTCCGGCAGACTGTGGTTGGTGAGCTCTTTTGCCAGCGCCATAGCCATCTGGCGCGGACGTGCTACCGAGCGGGATCGGCGCTTAGAAAGCAGATCCGCAATTTTGATTTTGTAATACTCCGCCACCGTCTTCTGAATATTGTCGATGGTGACCAGTTTTTCCTGCAACGCCAGCAAATCGCGCAACGCTTCGCGCACAAAGTCGATAGTAATCGCCCGGCCGGTAAAGTTGGCATTGGCGATTACACGGTTCAGCGCCCCTTCCAGCTCACGCACGTTAGAGCGTAATCGCTTGGCAATAAAGAACGCCACCTCGCCCGGCAGACGAATATCGTTCTCGTCCGCTTTTTTCATCAGGATCGCCACGCGGGTTTCCAGTTCTGGCGGTTCGATCGCCACAGTCAGTCCCCAGCCAAAACGGGATTTGAGACGATCCTCAACGCCGTTGATCTCCTTCGGATAACGATCCGACGTCAAAATAATCTGCTGATTGCCTTCCAGCAGAGCGTTAAAGGTGTGGAAAAACTCTTCCTGCGATCGTTCTTTATTGGCGAAGAATTGAATATCGTCGATCAGCAATGCGTCAACGGAACGGTAGTAGCGCTTAAACTCTTCGATGGCGTTGTTTTGCAGAGCTTTTACCATGTCCTGCACAAAGCGTTCGGAGTGCATATACACCACTTTCGCGTTAGGCTTGCGCGCCATAATGCCGTTACCCACCGCGTGCAGCAGGTGAGTTTTACCCAGACCGGTGCCGCCGTAGAGGAATAACGGGTTATAAGCGCCGCCAGGATTATCCGCCACCTGACGCGCCGCCGCGCGCGCCAGTTGGTTGGATTTACCTTCGACGAAGTTATCAAACGTATGTTTAACGTTAACATTGGAGCGATAAGTTGGCTCCGCGGGCGCCGGCACATTATCCCAACCCGGACGGGCCGCAGGCGCTACACGCTGCTGCGCCATCGTTGTCTGCGCAGGCGCGACAATGTTATGTACTGGTGTTTTTAGCGTTTGCGTAACAGGCTTTGTTCCCACTTCAAAACGCAGTTGCGGGGCATCCGCGCCGCAGAATGTATTAAGTAATCCATTGATATTATTGAGGTACTTATCTCTTACCCAATCGAGCACAAAACGGTTTGGCGCATACAAAGCCAGCGTGTTATCGCTCAGTTCCGCCTGCAACGGGCGTATCCACATGCTGAATTCTGTGGCTGGTAACTCATCCTGCAATCGGGCAAGACACTGCTGCCAAAGCGAAAGTGACACGGCGGACTCCACTCGAACAAAAGTCGATAAATGACAAAGGCTGATACATTAATGATTGTTGGCGCACGTCGATAAGACCCTGCATGAAGGGTGACGCACGAACCGCTATCTGCGGTTTTCACGGGATCTTTCAAATGATCGCGACTTCACGCGCTCTGAAAGATTTCGTGTTCATGCCTGACCAGGATCGTTTGAAACGATCAGGACCGCGGATCATAGCCTAAACTGAGCAAGAGATCTTCTGTTTCTCACAGATTCTTCCCGATTTATCCACAGGACTTCCCGGGAATGGATAAGTGTAATCGATCCCGGGGAACTCCTGTACGCTTTCGCGCGTATATTGAAAAAATTAATACGTAAAGGTGACCAGACACCTAAAAGATCGCATAAAGATCCATGGCGATCCTTGCGCTTTACCTGGCAGTCCGTATAATTCTCCACCCGTCGCGCAATGCCCGTCATATGGCGTCAACGCTGCTTATATTCCGCACAAAAAGACGTGGAAAATCGCGGGAAAATTAAGGAAAGAGAATTGACTCCGGAGTGTACAATTATTACAATCCGGCCTCTTTAATCACCCACACTGTGGCGTAAGTCGTTCAAAGTTTGTTCGGGTATACGCAAAAGTCAGTGAATTTATTCAAGTTTAGGTAGAAATCGCCATGAAACGCACTTTTCAACCGTCTGTACTGAAGCGCAACCGTTCTCACGGCTTCCGTGCTCGTATGGCTACTAAAAATGGTCGTCAGGTTCTGGCACGTCGTCGTGCTAAAGGCCGCGCTCGTCTGACCGTTTCCAAGTAATAAAGCTAACCCCTGAGTGGTTAAGCTCGCATTTCCCAGGGAGTTACGTTTGTTAACTCCCGCTCATTTCACATTCGTCTTCCAGCAACCTCAACGGGCTGGCACGCCGCAAATTACCATCCTCGGCCGCCTGAATTCGCTGGGGCATCCCCGTATCGGTCTTACCGTCGCCAAGAAAAATGTTCGACGCGCGCATGAACGCAACCGGATTAAACGTCTGACGCGTGAAAGCTTCCGTCAGCGCCAGCATGAACTTCCTGCAATGGATTTCGTGGTGGTGGCGAAAAAAGGGGTTGCCGACCTCGATAACCGTGCTCTCTCGGAAGCGTTGGAAAAATTATGGCGCCGCCACTGTCGCCTGGCTCGCGGGTCCTGATAGTCCTTATTCGGGTCTATCAACGCCTGATCAGTCCGCTGCTTGGGCCGCATTGTCGTTTCACTCCAACGTGCTCAAGCTACGGAATTGAGGCATTGCGCAGGTTTGGAGTGATAAAAGGCAGTTGGTTGACGGTGAAACGCGTATTAAAATGCCACCCTTTACACCCTGGTGGTGACGATCCCGTCCCGCCCGGACCATTTGATACCAGAGAACACTAACGATGGATTCGCAACGCAATCTTTTAGTCATCGCTTTGCTGTTCGTGTCTTTCATGATCTGGCAAGCCTGGGAGCAGGATAAAAATCCGCAACCTCAGACTCAACAGACCACGCAGACAACGACCACCGCAGCGGGTAGCGCCGCCGACCAGGGCGTACCAGCCAGTGGCCAGGGGAAACTGATTACGGTGAAAACCGATGTGCTTGATTTGACCATCAACACCCGTGGTGGTGATGTCGAACAGGCTTTGCTCCCGGCTTACCCGAAAGAACTGGGCTCCAGCGAACCGTTCCAGTTGCTGGAAACCACCCCGCAGTTTATCTATCAGGCGCAAAGCGGTCTGACAGGCCGCGACGGTCCGGATAACCCGGCGAACGGCCCGCGTCCGCTGTACAACGTTGAGAAAGACGCGTTTGTACTGGCCGACGGTCAGAACGAACTGCAGGTTCCGATGACTTATACTGACGCCGCAGGCAACACGTTTACCAAAACATTCGTCTTTAAGCGTGGCGATTATGCGGTTAACGTGAACTATAGCGTGCAGAACACTGGTGAAAAACCGCTGGAAATCTCCACCTTTGGTCAGTTAAAGCAATCCATCAACCTGCCTCCTCATCGCGACACAGGCAGCAGCAACTTTGCGCTGCATACGTTCCGCGGCGCGGCATACTCCACGCCGGATGAGAAGTATGAGAAATACAAATTCGACACCATTGCCGATAACGAAAACCTGAACGTCAGCTCCAAAGGCGGTTGGGTGGCAATGTTGCAGCAGTATTTCGCTACCGCATGGATTCCGCGTAACGACGGCACCAACAATTTCTACACCGCCAATCTGGGCAACGGCATTGTCGCTATCGGCTATAAAGCGCAGCCGGTACTGGTACAGCCGGGCCAGACTGGCGCGATGACCAGCACCCTGTGGGTCGGCCCGGAAATTCAGGATAAAATGGCGGCTGTTGCACCGCACCTGGATTTGACCGTGGACTACGGCTGGTTGTGGTTCATTTCTCAGCCGTTATTCAAGCTGCTGAAGTGGATCCACAGCTTCGTGGGCAACTGGGGCTTCTCCATTATCATCATTACCTTTATCGTTCGCGGTATCATGTACCCGCTGACCAAAGCGCAGTACACATCAATGGCGAAGATGCGTATGCTGCAGCCGAAGATTCAGGCGATGCGCGAACGTCTTGGCGATGATAAACAGCGCCAAAGCCAGGAAATGATGGCCCTGTACAAAGCGGAGAAGGTTAACCCGTTGGGCGGTTGCTTCCCGCTGATCATCCAGATGCCAATCTTCCTGGCGTTGTACTACATGCTGATGGGCTCCATTGAACTGCGTCATGCGCCGTTCGCACTGTGGATTCATGACCTGTCCGCACAGGACCCGTACTACATCCTGCCGATCCTGATGGGCGTAACGATGTTCTTCATTCAGAAGATGTCGCCGACCACTGTGACCGACCCGATGCAGCAGAAGATCATGACCTTTATGCCGGTCATCTTTACGGTGTTCTTCCTGTGGTTCCCGTCAGGTCTGGTGCTGTACTATATCGTCAGCAACCTGGTAACCATCATTCAGCAACAACTGATTTACCGTGGTCTGGAGAAGCGTGGCCTGCATAGCCGCGAGAAGAAAAACTCCTGATTCGGTGTAGGCCGGGTAAGCGTCGCGCCACCCGGCAATCAGAACAGTAATGACAGGGCGGTCAGATGACCGCCTTTTTTATTGCGATATAACGAGATTTATCATGAGCCATAACGACACTATCGTCGCCCAGGCTACCCCACCGGGACGCGGTGGCGTCGGTATCCTGCGTATTTCCGGTTTGAATGCTAAAAAGGTCGCTCAGACGGTGCTGGGCAAGCTGCCCAAACCACGCTACGCCGATTATCTGCCGTTCAAAGATGCTGACGGCGCCACGCTGGATCAAGGTATCGCGCTGTGGTTCCCCGGCCCGAACTCCTTCACCGGCGAAGATGTGCTGGAGCTGCAAGGGCACGGCGGACCGGTGATCCTCGACCTGCTGTTAAAGCGCATCCTGACGATTCCAGGCGTGCGGATCGCCCGACCGGGCGAGTTCTCTGAGCGAGCGTTCCTCAACGATAAGCTCGATTTAGCACAGGCGGAAGCCATTGCCGACCTGATCGATGCCAGTTCCGAACAGGCGGCACGTTCGGCGCTAAACTCGTTACAGGGGGCATTTTCTGCCCGCGTTAACCATCTGGTGGAAGCACTTACTCACCTGCGAATCTACGTCGAAGCGGCTATCGATTTTCCGGATGAGGAGATAGACTTTCTCTCTGACGGCAAAATCGAAGCGCAGCTAAATGGCGTAATAGCCGATCTCGATGCCGTCCGCGCCGAAGCGCGCCAGGGCAGCCTACTGCGTGAAGGGATGAAGGTCGTGATCGCCGGACGCCCGAACGCCGGGAAATCCAGCCTACTCAACGCGCTGGCGGGCCGTGAAGCGGCGATTGTGACTGACATTGCCGGTACCACCCGCGACGTGCTGCGCGAGCATATCCACATCGACGGAATGCCGCTGCATGTTATCGACACCGCCGGTCTGCGCGACGCCAGCGACGAAGTAGAGCGTATCGGCATCGAACGCGCCTGGCAAGAGATTGAACAGGCCGACCGCGTACTGTTTATGGTGGATGGCACCACGACGGACGCCGTTGACCCTGGCGACATCTGGCCGGACTTTATCGCCCGTCTGCCCAAAAATTTGCCGATTACCGTGGTACGTAACAAAGCGGATATCACTGGCGAGATGCTGGGTATTAGTGAAGTAAATGGTCACTCACTGGTGCGACTCTCGGCACGTACCGGCGAAGGCGTCGACGTTCTGCGCAATCATCTCAAGCAGAGCATGGGGTTTGATACCAATATGGAAGGTGGCTTTCTTGCCCGCCGCCGTCACCTACAGGCGCTGGCGGAAGCCGCTGAGCATCTTGAACAGGGCAAAGCGCAACTGCTGGGCGCATGGGCGGGGGAGCTTCTGGCGGAAGAGCTACGCCTGGCGCAGCAAAGCTTAAGCGAAATTACCGGCGAGTTTACTTCCGACGATCTGCTGGGACGAATTTTCTCCAGTTTTTGTATTGGTAAATAACATGGATAGTGCCGGATGGCGGCTGACGTCTTATCCGGCCTACTCAACTACCAGGGTGATATCCCATTGCCCTACAGGAAATCACTGTTGTCCAAATGGCAACTCGTCTCGCGCAACGTCGCCCCGTATTCTTAGCGCCACCCATTTCGCGAGGCCGCTATGAAACGTTTTCTACTGTGTAGTTTTGCCTTGGTTTTACTCTATCCCGCCGGTATTGATATGTATCTGGTCGGTTTACCGCGTATAGCCGCCGATCTGAACGCCAGCGAGGCGCAGTTGCATATCGCCTTCTCCGTTTACCTGGCCGGAATGGCGACGGCCATGCTGTTTGCCGGGAAGATAGCCGATCGGTCAGGCCGCAAGCCGGTCGCTATCGTCGGCGCGATCGTCTTCATGATGGCCTCGCTGCTTTGTTCACAGGCGACAGAAGGCTCGTTGTTTCTGAGTGGACGTTTTCTTCAGGGCGTGGGAGCAGGCAGTTGCTACGTGGTGGCATTCGCTATTCTTCGCGATACGCTTGATGAGCGTCGCCGGGCGAAAGTGCTGTCGTTATTGAATGGGATTACCTGCATTGTGCCTGTGCTGGCCCCGGTGTTAGGACATTTGATTATGCTTCGTTTTCCCTGGCAAAGCCTGTTCTATACGATGTCCGCGATGGGCATTATTGTGTGCCTGTTATCACTGTTTATCCTGCGCGAGACGCGCCCGGCAAGGCTGGCTCCACGCGATTTATCACGATCGTCACACGCCGCCGAGTCGCTGATTAACCGTTTTTTTCTGAGTCGACTGGCGATCACCACCCTTAGCGTGTCGGTGATCCTGACCTTCGTCAATGCCTCTCCGGTGCTGCTGATGGAGGTGATGGAATTTAGCCGTGGCGACTATGCCATTACAATGGCGCTCACGGCAGGCGTCAGCATGGTCGTCTCTTTTTCTACCCCTTTTGCGCTAGGGTTATTTAAGCCGCGAACCTTAATGCTCGTCTCACAGGGGCTGTTTTTGACGGCTGGCGTGACGTTAAGCCTTGCTCATACCAATACCGTCACGCTCTTTGGTCTGATGCTGATTTGCGCCGGATTCCCGGTCGGTTTTGGCGTCGCGATGAGTCAGGCGCTGGGGCCGTTTTCGCTGCGCGCCGGTGTGGCCAGTTCCACACTGGGTATAGCGCAGGTCTGCGGTTCATCACTGTGGATTTGGCTGGCGGCAATACTCGGTATCAGCGCGCTGAATATGCTGATCGGGATTCTGATTGGTTGTAGCATAGTGAGTATGCTGCTGATCCTCTCCGTCGCGCCCAACAGGTCCATATCCGAGCATGAAGAAATCCATAACCAGTCTCGACCTTAATCTGCTGTTATGTCTACAGTTACTGATGCAGGAGCGTAGCGTCACCAAAACGGCGAAACGAATGAGTGTAACGCCCTCTGCGGTTAGTAAATCGTTGGCGAAACTCCGGGCATGGTTTGACGATCCGCTGTTCGTCAATACGCCGCTGGGCCTGGCGCCGACGCCGCTGATGGTCAGTATGGAACAAAGTCTGGCTGACTGGATGCAGATGGGTAATCAACTGCTTGATAAGCCGCATCATGAAGCGCCGCGCGGTTTAAAATTTGAGTTGGCGGCAGAGTCGCCGCTGATGATGATTATGTTTAATTCGCTGTCGCAACAGATTTATCAGCGTTATCCACAGGCTACCATTAAGGTTCGCAACTGGGATTATGACTCGCTGGAGGCGATTACGCGCGGGGAAGTCGATATCGGATTTACCGGACGCGAAAGCCATCCCCGTTCGCGAGAATTGCTCAGCCTGCTACCGCTCGCGATCGATTTTGAGGTGCTGTTTAGCGATTTGCCATGGGTCTGGCTGCGGGAAGATCATCCGGCGCTGCGCGAAACATGGAATCTGGACATTTTTTTGCGCTACCCACATATCAGTATTTGTTGGGAGCAAAGCGATACCTGGGCGCTGGATGATGTTCTGCAAGAAATGGGACGCAAACGCCATATTGCCCTGAGTCTGCCGGGGTTCGAGCAGTCGCTCTTTATGGCCGCCCAGCCGGATCACACCCTGATAGCAACCGCGCCACGCTATTGTCAGCACTACAATCAGCTCCACCAGCTACCGTTAGTGGCGCGCCCCCTGCCTTTTGATGCGCAACAGCGGGAAAAGCTAATGGTGCCGTTTACCCTGTTATGGCACAAACGTAATAGTCATAATCCCAAGATCGTGTGGCTACGACAGGCTATCAACGCGCTCTGCCGTCGCCTAATCTGACCACCTACGTTGATAAACTAACCTTCCTCTTATCAAAAATGTAGCCGTCTGTTTAAAGAACCTTCTGAAATTGAATTTTTAGCGCGTAAAACCTGTCCATAATTTACGTTAATGTTACTCTCGTTATTATCACGGCCCATTAATCACGGAGAGAAAAATGGCGACACACTTTGCCAGAGGGATACTTACGGAGGGACAGTTGGTTTCTATTCGTCTCTCTTCGCCTTGTCATATTGAAGCCAGAAAACTGCCTGCTCACCGACGAACGCGCTTTCTTGCCTCCAGAGGTCTTCTCGCCGAACTGATGTTTATGCTGTACGGGATTAGCGAGCTGCCGGAAGTCATTGTTCAGGCAAAAGGTAAGCCCGCGTTTCGTGATAAAAATCTGCCAGGCTTTTCTATCTCCTACGCCGGAAATATGGTTGGCGTGGCGTTAACCACCGAAGGAGAGTGTGGGCTGGATATGGAACTACAGCGCGCCTCCCGCGGCTTTCACTGTCCGCATTCGCTAGAACGCTACCCTTTCTCCCGTAATGAAAATTTGTGGATAGCTAATCAAAACGATCCCAACGAAGCGCGAGCGCAACTCATCACATTGCGCCAGAGCGTGTTAAAACTCACTGGCGATGTCATGAATGATGATCCACGTGAGCTGCAACTATTACCCGTTGCCGGACGCCTGAAGTGCGCGCATGTCACGCATCTTGAAGCCGTGTGCGATGCAGAAGATGTGCTGGTGTGGTCCGTGTCCGTTACGCCAGCGATAGAAAAATTAAAGGTGTGGGAGTTCGATGGAAAACAGGGCTGGAAAAGCCTGCCCGATATTCAGACGCGCGCCAATGAGCCAACTGGCCGTCTGATGCGGTTTGCCCAACTCCCCGCCGCCAAATCATATACGCTTAATCGTTCGTAATAAAAAAAGAGGCACGTATGTCTGAAACGCTGAATGTGGTTACATTGCTGGGAAGTTTGCGCAAAGGTTCCTTTAACGGGATGGTGGCGCGTACGCTGCCTAAAGTCGCGCCGACAGGAATGACGGTAGCGCCTTTACCTTCGATCGGAGATATTCCGCTTTATGATGCCGATATCCAACAGGAAGAAGGATTTCCGGACAGCGTAGAGGCGCTGGCGGAGCAGATTCGCGACGCCGACGGCGTTGTCATTGTAACGCCGGAATATAACTATTCCGTTCCAGGCGGCCTGAAGAATGCCATCGACTGGCTATCCCGTCTGCCTGAGCAGCCGCTAGCCGGAAAGCCGGTGCTGATCCAGACCAGTTCCATGGGCGCCATTGGCGGCGCGCGCTGTCAGTATCATCTGCGCCAAATTCTGGTGTTCCTCGACGCGATGGTAATGAATAAACCAGAATTTATGGGCGGCGTGATTCAGAACAAAGTCGACCCGCAAGCCGGGGAAGTGATTGACCAAAGCACGCTGGACCATTTAACGGGCCAATTGACCGCGTTTGGCGAATATATCCAGCGCGTAAAAGCGTAATCCGCCATGCCCGGTGGCGACGCTCATGCATCTTACCGGGCCAACGCCAGGCGGATAAGGTATTCACGCCGTCATCCGGCAATACATTGATTAATGCGCGTCGATAAAGACAATTTTCAGCACAAATAACAACGCGACAATCACCACGCATGGGCTGAGATCGCGCAGGCGACCGGTACCAATTTTCATCACGCAGTACGAGATAAAGCCCAGCGCGATACCTTCGGTGATCGAGAAGCTAAACGGCATCATCACGGCGGTAATAAAGGCCGGGACGGACTCTGTTAAATCCTGCCACTTCACGCGCGCCAGGCTGGAGGTCATTAGCACACCCACGTAAATCAGCGCGCCGGCTGCGGCATAACCCGGCACCATCCCTGCCAGCGGCGACAGGAAAATGACCAGCAGGAATAGCAAACCGACTACCACGGCAGTGAGGCCAGTACGTCCGCCCACGGAGACTCCGGAAGAGGATTCAATATACGCAGTAACAGAAGACGTGCCGATAAACGACCCGGCGACAGAAGAGACGCTATCAACAAACAGCGCCTGCTTCATGCGCGGAAATTTACCTTTCTCATCCGCCAGACCCGCTTTATCCGTCACGCCAATCAGCGTACCGGAAGAGTCGAACAAGTTAACCAGCATAAAGGAGAAGATGACGCCTGCCAGCCCCAGATTCAACGAGCCGGCCAGATCGACATGGCCAATTACCGTCGACACGCTCGGCGGCGCGGAAACGATGCCATTGTAATGCACATCGCCCAACATCCAGCCCAGCAACGTGGTAACAATAATAGAGACCAGTACTGCCGCATGAATGTTGCGGGACGCCAGAATAGCGATAATAAAGAAGCCCAGAATACCCAGCAATACGCTGTGGGAGGTCAGGTTGCCGATGCTGACCAGAGTTTCCGGATTGGCGACAATCACGCCCGCGTTTTTCAGCCCCATCATGCCAATAAACAGACCGATCCCGCTGGTAATGCCAACGCGCAGGCTAACCGGAATGTTGGCGATCATCCAGTAACGCACGCGGAAAATGGTCAGTAGCAGCAGTCCGATAGCGCCCCAGAAGATCGCGCCCATTCCAACTTGCCACGGCAGCCCCATCGCCTGGACAACGACAAAAGCGAAAAAAGCGTTCAACCCCATCGCTGGCGCGAGCGCCACCGGCAGGTTAGCGAACAGGCCCATCAGGATACTGCCGAAAGCCGCAATCAGACAGGTAGTCACAAAGACGGCGCTGGTGTCCATGCCAGCTACGCCCAGAATTTGCGGGTTAACAAAAACGATATAAACCATCGTCAGGAAAGTGGTAAAACCGGCGATCACTTCGGTTCGTGCCGTCGTGCCATGTTCACGCAGTTTAAACACGCGTTCCAGCATACCCTGACCAGAAGCCTGGGTGGTGTGTTGTTGACTCATTATCAATTTCCGGAGAAAGGAGGGAAAATTCGCCGTTATCCTATACCAAAATGCGACACCTGGCGCAGTTGTGTGGTAATTTTTTTCACTCAACTTGTTAGCACGGCAACGATTGCGTCCCGCAATTCAGCATTACGTAAACGTTAAACTTGTTAAAATGGAAATGACATGTCCCAAATCGAAGCGGTGTTTTTTGACTGTGACGGCACGCTGGTCGACAGTGAAGTGATTTGTTCGCGCGCCTATGTCGCTATGTTCCGGCAGTTTGGCATTACGCTTGAGCTCACGGAAGTATTCAGACGCTTTAAGGGCATAAAGCTCTACGAAATTATCGATACCATCAGCAAAGAGCATGGCGTTGCGCTGGCAAAGGCGGAACTGGAGCTCGTGTATCGCGCCGAGGTCGCTCGCCTGTTCGATTCCGAGCTGGAGGCCATTGCAGGCGCGAATACCCTGCTCAAGAGCATTAAGACGCCCATGTGCGTGGTATCTAACGGGCCGGTCAGTAAGATGCAGCATTCGCTGGGTAAAGTGGGCATGTTGCATCATTTTCCCGATTTGCTATTTAGCGGTTACGACATTCAACGCTGGAAACCCGATCCAGCGCTGATGTTCCATGCGGCGAACGCCATGAACGTCAACGTGGATCAGTGTATTCTGGTAGATGATTCCAGCGCAGGCACGCAGTCAGGTATTGCGGCGGGAATGGAGGTGTTCTATTTCTGCGCCGATCCGCATAACAAACCAATTGTTCATCCGAAAGTGACAACCTTTACCGATCTGGCGCAGTTGCAGGGATTGTGGAAAGCGCGGGGTTGGAATATTACCCACTGAAAAAACAAGGGCGGATAAGCGTTAGCGCCATCCGCCACAAACATCACTCTTTCGGATCCTTTCCGGCCAGCAGCTTATCCAGCTCGTCGCCGCCAACGTGACGGAAATCCTGTCCCTTCACGAAGTAGAAGATATATTCGCAAATGTTCTGGCAACGGTCGCCGATACGCTCGATAGAACGGGCGCAGAACAGAGCGGTCAGAACGCTGGGAATGGTGCGCGAGTCTTCCATCATGTAAGTCATGAGCTGGCGCACGATACCTTCGTATTCCTGGTCAACTTTCTTATCTTCACGATAGATACGTACCGCTTCGTCGAGATCCATTCTCGCGAACGCGTCTAGTACATCATGTAGCATCTGTACGGTATGGCGACCCAGCGATTCCAGGCTCACCAGCAGCGGCTGGTGCTGCTGGGAGAACTTTTCCAGCGCGGTACGGCAGATTTTGTCCGCCACGTCGCCAATACGCTCCAGTTCGGCAATAGTTTTGATAATCGCCATGACCAGACGCAGATCGCTCGCCGTCGGCTGACGCTTGGCGATAATACGCACGCAGGCTTCATCGATCGCTACTTCCATCATGTTGACGTGCTTATCGCCGTCGATGACGCGCTTCGCCAGCTCGCTGTCCTGGTTGTGCATGGCGGTGATAGCATCAGAAAGCTGCTGCTCCACCATGCCGCCCATGGTCATTACCTGAGTGCGGATGCTTTCCAGTTCAGCGTTGAACTGGCCGGAAATATGTTTATTAAGGTTCAGACTGTCCATTACGCACTCCTGAATTAACCGTAACGACCGGTAATATAGTCTTCTGTTTGTTTCTTCGCGGGCTTGGTGAACAGATCGTCCGTGTTACTGAACTCAATCAATTCGCCCAGGTACATAAACGCCGTATGATCGGAACAACGTGCAGCCTGCTGCATGTTGTGGGTCACGATCACTACGGTGTAATCCTGCTTCAGCTCGGTGATCAACTCTTCAATACGCCCAGTGGAGATGGGGTCCAGAGCTGAACACGGCTCATCCAGCAGCAACACTTCCGGACGAATGGCGATACCGCGCGCAATGCACAGACGCTGCTGCTGGCCACCGGAGAGAGAGTACCCGCTCTGGTGCAGTTTATCTTTGGTTTCATTCCATAAGGCAGCTTTGGTCAACGCCCACTGCACGCGCTCATCCATATCGGCGCGAGACAGCTTCTCGAACAGACGCACGCCAAAGGCAATGTTGTCATAGATGGACATCGGGAATGGCGTTGGTTTCTGGAATACCATCCCTACTTTCGCACGCAGCAGCGCGATATCCTGGGTGTTGGTGAGAATATTGTCGCCATCCAGCAAAATTTCACCTTCGGCGCGCTGCTCCGGATAAAGCGAATACATTTTATTGAAGGTACGCAGCAGCGTCGATTTGCCGCAGCCGGATGGCCCGATAAATGCCGTTACCTGATTCTTCGCGATATTCAGATTGATGTTCTTCAGGGCATGGAATTTGCCGTAGTAGAAGTTCAAATCACGAACCTGAATCTTACTCGGGGCAGTTTCAACCATACTCATTTCACGCTTTTCCTCATCATGCCTGATGGCGCTTCGCTTATCAGGCCTACGGTAGGCCGGATAAGGCGGTTACGCCGCCATCCGGCAATTTAAAACTTAGCCGTGTTTCTTCTTAGCGAAAACCACACGTGCCAGAATGTTCAGCAGCAGCACGCACAGGGTAATAATCAGTACGCCCGCCCAGGCCAATTGTTGCCATTCGGCAAACGGGCTCATCGCGAATTTAAAGATCGTCACCGGCAGGTTGGCGATCGGCTGCATCATGTCGGTGCTCCAGAATTGGTTGGAAAGCGCAGTAAACAGCAGCGGCGCAGTTTCCCCGGCGATACGGGCAACCGCCAGCAGCACGCCGGTAATAATCCCGGATATGGACGCTTTCAGCGTAATAGCAGATATCATTTTCCATTTCGGCGTTCCCAACGCATAGGCCGCCTCGCGCAGATTATCCGGCACCAGTTTCAACATGTTCTCAGTGGTACGGATAACGATCGGCACCTGCAACAGCGCCAGCGCAATCACACCCGCCCAACCGGAGAAGTGCTGCATCTGCGCCACCACGATAGTGTAAACAAACAGTCCCACGACAATTGACGGCGCGGAAAGCAGAATGTCGTTAATGAAGCGAATGATTTCCGCCAGCCAGGATTTGCGGCCATATTCCGCCAGATAGATCCCGGCCATAATCCCCAGCGGCGTACCCAGTACGGTGGCCCAGAGAATCAGCAACCCGCTCCCCGCCAGGGCATTTGCCAGCCCGCCGCCCGCCGTGTTGGGCGGCGGCGTCATTTCAGTAAACAGCGCCAGCGACATACCATCAATGCCGCGCATGATGGTTGACAGTAAAATCCAGATCAGCCAGAACAGGCCAAACGCCATCGTCGCCATGGAAAGCGTTAATGCGATACGGTTCTTCATGCGGCGGCGCGCCTGCATCTTGCGACGGGATTCCGCGAGCTGTGCGGTGTTCTGCATATCAAGCGTAGCCATTAACGTGCTCCCTCGTTCTTCGCAAGACGCATAATCATGAACTTAGACGCCGCCAGGACGATAAAGGTGATCACAAACAAGATTAGCCCCAGCTCCATCAGCGCCGCGACGTGCAGGCCCGATTCCGCTTCGGCGAATTCGTTGGCCAGGGCGGAAGTGATGCTGTTGCCCGGCATATACAGCGACGCGCTGTCGAGCTGGTAGGTGTTGCCGATGATAAAAGTAACCGCCATCGTTTCACCCAACGCACGCCCCAGACCCAGCATAATGCCGCCAATGACGCCATTTTTGGTGAACGGCAGCACGATGCGCCAGATAACTTCCCAGGTAGTACATCCGATACCGTAGGCTGACTCTTTCATCATTACCGGCGTTTGCTCAAAGACGTCGCGCATCACCGCCGCAATGTACGGGATAATCATGATAGCGAGAATCACGCCTGCGGCCAGAATGCCGATGCCAAACGCCGGACCAGAGAACAGCGCGCCGACAAAAGGAATGTTGGAAAGAATATTGCCGACCGGCTCCTGGAAATACGTCGCGAACAACGGCGCGAAGATAAACAGCCCCCACATGCCATACACGATACTGGGGATAGCCGCCAGCAGTTCAATGGCGATACCCAGAGGACGCTTCAGCCAGCCAGGCGCCAGCTCGGTTAAAAACAGGGCAATGCCGAAACTTACCGGAACGGCGATCAGCAGTGCGATAAAGGACGTTACCAGCGTGCCGTAAATGGGCACCAGCGCGCCGTAGATATCGTTTGGCGCGTCCCACTCCTTAGTCCAAAGAAAGGAGAAACCAAATTTCTGAATACTTGGCCAGGAGGAGATGATCAATGAGACGATAATACCGCCCAGCATTAATAGCACAATCAGCGCAGCCAGTTTTACCAGCGCGCTGAAAATCATGTCGCCTTTTTTCCCCGGCGGGTTAAAAGCAGGCTTGGTTGCAGCCATAAATCACTCTTTAAGTTAAACGCGTTTACGAAGTTGCCGAATGGCGCTGCGCTTATCCGGCCTTCAGTCAGCACCGTAGGGCGGGTTAGCATAAGCATCACCCGCCATTTTCGTCAGAATACTAATTAATACAACGCATTACCGCTGTTGTCTTTTATGCTGGTCTTCCAGGCGGTACGAATCTGCTCAACGACGTTATCCGGCAGGCTGGCATAATCCAGATCATTCGCCTGTTTAGCGCCATTTTTGTACGCCCAGTCAAAGAACTTCAACACTTCAGCGCCCTGCTCAGGTTTTTTCTGCGTTTTGTGAACCAGGATAAACGTGGTAGAGGTAATTGGCCACACATCGTCACCTTTCTGGTTGGTCAGATCCTGCGCGAAGGTTTTGCTCCAGTCTGCGCCTTTCGCCGCATTAGAGAAGCTTTCTTCCGTCGGACTTACTGGTTTGCCATCAGCAGAAATCAGTTTGGTATAGGCCAGGTTGTTCTGCTTAGCGTAAGCGTATTCAACATAACCGATAGCGCCCGGCAGACGCTGGACGAACGCCGCGATGCCGTCGTTACCTTTACCGCCCAGGCCGGTTGGCCAGTTCACGGTAGAACCCGCCCCCACTTTCGATTTCCACTCATCGTTGACTTTTGCCAGGTAGCTGGTGAAAACGAAGGAGGTACCGGAACCGTCAGCGCGACGCACCACGGCGATGTTCTGAGAAGGCAACTTAACGCCAGGGTTCAGTTTGGTGATGACTTCGTCATCCCATTTCTTGATTTTACCCAGGTAGATATCGCCCAAGGTTTTACCGTCGAGCACCAGCTCGCCGGATTTCAGGCCCGGAATGTTAACGGCTAACACAACACCGCCAATGACGGTAGGGAACTGGAACAGGCCTTCCTGATTGAGTTTTTCATCAGACAGTGGCGCATCGGACGCGCCAAAATCAACGGTATTCGCGGTAATTTGTTTCACGCCGCCGGAAGAGCCAATCCCCTGGTAATTAACTTTGTTACCGGTTTCTTTCTGGTAGGTATCCGCCCATTTGGCATACACCGGCGCAGGAAACGTTGCACCGGCACCTGTCAGGCTTGCTGCGGCAAAAGAAGAGAACGCGCTCATCGATAAGGTCGCGGCGACAACAGTTGCGACAGTGGTACGCATAACTTTCATAATGTCTCCTGCACGGTTTCGGTAAATCATTGTTTGAGTTGCTACGATGAGCAAAATAGGACAAACAGGTGACAGTTAAATGTACGAAATATTACATTTTTATGACAACCAACAATATCGAAATTAGATTTTTATAAAAACATTAAAAAAACAATATGTTAATTAGTTTTATCATCGTCATATTACAAGAAATTTTTATTTTTTTGACACAGGAAACAGGTGGGAAAGATGACAGTTTGTCATCATAAAATGACAAGGGAAACGCTCAAAAAAGACAATGCAAAAAATGCCCCGCTTCTGCGGGGCCTTGAGGGTGTTACTCTACCGTTACCGATTTTGCCAGGTTACGCGGCTGATCAACATCGGTGCCTTTAATCAGCGCTACATGGTAAGCCAGCAGTTGCAGCGGAACGGTATAGAAGATGGGCGCAATGACCTCTTCCACATGCGGCATCTCAATGATGTGCATGTTATCGCTGCTGACAAAACCTGCATCCTGATCGGCAAAGACATACAACTGGCCGCCACGGGCGCGAACTTCTTCGATGTTGGATTTCAGTTTCTCCAGCAGTTCGTTATTCGGCGCCACGACAATAACCGGCATATCGGCGTCAATCAGCGCCAGCGGGCCGTGTTTCAGCTCGCCTGCCGCGTAGGCTTCTGCATGAATATATGAGATTTCTTTCAGCTTCAGCGCGCCTTCCAGTGCGATCGGGTACTGATCGCCACGCCCCAGGAACAGCGCATGATGTTTGTCAGAAAAATCTTCAGCCAGCGCTTCAATGCGTTTATCCTGCGAGAGCATCTGCTCAATACGGCTCGGCAGCGCCTGTAACCCATGGACGATATCATGCTCAATGGACGCATCCTGGCCTTTCAGACGCGCCAGTTTCGCCACTAGCATCAACAGAACGGTCAATTGAGTGGTGAACGCCTTCGTAGAGGCAACGCCAATTTCCGTCCCGGCGTTAGTCATCATCGCCAGATCGGATTCACGTACCAGAGAAGACCCCGGCACGTTACAGATAGCGAGGGAGCCAAGATAGCCCAACTCTTTCGACAAACGCAGGCCTGCCAGCGTATCCGCCGTTTCACCAGACTGAGAGAGGGTAATCATCAGGCTGTTACGACGAACAGCAGATTTGCGGTAGCGGAATTCAGAAGCAATTTCTACGTCACACGGGATCCCGGCCAGCGCTTCAAACCAGTAGCGAGAGACCATCCCGGAGTTGTACGACGTACCGCAGGCGATAATCTGGATATGTTCAACCTGAGACAGTAGTTCGTTGGCTTCTGGGCCCAGCTCACTTAAATCCACCTCACCGTGGCTGATACGTCCGGTCAGCGTATTTTTAATCGCGTTCGGTTGCTCGTAGATCTCTTTCTGCATGTAATGACGGTAAATGCCTTTATCGCCAGCGTCATATTGCAGACTGGATTCGATATCCTGACGTTTCACTTCCGCGCCGGTTTTATCGAAAATAGCGACCGAGCGACGAGTCACTTCTGCGATATCCCCCTCTTCCAGGAAGATAAAACGGCGGGTCACCGGCAACAGCGCTAACTGATCGGAAGCTATAAAGTTTTCGCCCATACCCAGACCGATAACCAGCGGGCTACCCGAACGGGCAGCCAGCAACGTATCCGGATGACGAGTATCCATGATCACCGTACCATATGCGCCGCGCAGTTGCGGGATCGCACGCAGAACCGCTTCTCGCAGAGTACCGCCTTGTTCCATCTCCCAGTGCACTAAGTGAGCAATTACTTCAGTGTCGGTCTCGGAAACAAAGGTGTAACCGCGCGCTTTTAACGCTTCACGTAGCGGTTCATGGTTTTCGATGATACCGTTATGCACCACCACAATGTGTTCAGAAACATGCGGATGCGCGTTTGCTTCTGAAGGTTCGCCGTGCGTTGCCCAACGCGTGTGGGCAATCCCCGTTCCGCCATGCAGCGGATGTTCTTCCGCGGCCTGAGACAGCATTTGTACTTTGCCGAGACGACGCAGACGGGTCATGTGCCCTTCTGCATCCACCACGGCCAGACCGGCCGAATCGTAACCACGGTATTCCAGACGACGTAAACCTTCGAGAAGGATTTCAGCTACATCACGCTGCGCGATAGCGCCAACAATTCCACACATAGTTTAATTTCCTGATTATGGCATTACGCCATGCGTTGTCGCTGACCTGTTTCCCCTTCGTCTTTCACCCCGTAGCTGCGTTGGCTACAGCGCGAAATACTGTGGGTAATACCCGAATTCCGGGCACCCCGAGCCTTGTAGAGAGTGGGGTTATTTTTATAGGTACTGCTTACTGAGTGGAGGATTATGTTATCCCCTCATCTCTTGTCTGCCGGTTGGCGCTTACGCTTATCAGGCCTACAGAACGTCACCGCACGTAGGCCAGATAAGGCAAAGCCGCCATCCGGCAAAAATAAACTACTTCTTCACCGGACGCTGCCAGCCCTGTTTATGGACCTGAGGTACACGGCTTAATACCAGTTCATTGTCGGCTACGTTACGGGTGACGGTAGTCCCTGCGGCGATGGTGGCCCCTTTACCGACAGTAACCGGCGCCACCAGTTGGGTATCAGAGCCGACAAACACATCATCGCCAATAATGGTTTTGAATTTGTTCGCGCCATCGTAGTTACAGGTGATGGTTCCCGCACCGATATTCACGTTGTCACCAATATCCGCATCGCCCAGGTAGGTCAGATGACCGGCTTTAGATCCTTTGCCAAGACGCGCTTTTTTCATTTCCACGAAGTTGCCGACGTGAGCGCCCGCTAACAGCTCCGCGCCGGGACGCAGCCGGGCGAACGGACCAATGGTGCAGGCCGGGTCTAAGCGCGCATCTTCCACCACGCTATAGGGGCTGATTTCACAGTCATCACCAATCACACTGTTTTTGATAATGCAGCCCGTGCCAATCTTCACACGATGACCGAGCGTCACGTTACCTTCGATGATAACGTTAGTATCAATTTCCACATCACGCCCGTGAGCCAGATTACCGCGCAGATCAAAACGTGCCGGGTCACGTAGCATAACCCCTGCCAGCAGCAGTTTTTCTGCCTGCTCGGCCTGGTAAATACGCTCCAGACGAGAAAGCTGCAGACGGTTATTCACACCCTCCGTTTCACTGATGCGGGCCGGATGCACAGCGGCGATTTCCCGCCCTTCCTGATAAGCTAGTGCAATAATATCAGTGATGTAATATTCACCCTGAGCATTATTATTTGTCAGTTTAGACAGCCAGCGCTTCATGTCCGCGCCGTTGGCGATCAGGATACCGGTGTTAATTTCCTGGATCTGACGCTGTTCGTCAGTGGCGTCTTTATGTTCAACGATACCGGTCACTTTACCGTTTACACGCGTAATACGGCCGTAGCCGCTCGGATCGTCCAGCTTCACGGTTAATAACCCAATACCGCCCTGCGGTTTTGCATCACGCAGGCGCTGTAAGGTTTCAACCGAAATCAGCGGCACGTCGCCGTAAAGCATTAAAATATTTTCATCGTCGCCAAAGAAGGGCGCGGCCTGCTGCATCGCATGACCTGTACCCAACTGTTCCGCCTGAAGCACCCAGTTCAGGTTATCGTTTTTCAGTGTCTGTTTTAGCAGATCGCCACCGTGGCCGTAGACCAGATGTACCTGTGAGGCGCCTAATTCATTAGCAGCATCAATGACATGCTGCACCATTGCTTTACCCGCAAGTGTGTGCAGCACTTTAGGAATATCGGAATACATGCGTGTGCCTTTACCTGCGGCAAGGATCACTACGCTCATAGCACTATTTAACATACGCGTCCTGACTGTAATTTGAGAACGAATTTATACCGTTTCACTTTGAAAATACTACATTTTTTTCATCGTAAAATGGAAGGAGGATAAAACGCTCGATCGCGGGGTTCCTCCGACGGCGATGGCGACATTTTCGACCATTGACGCAGTATTTGTCTTGTGAAAAGTCGCGCTATACCTTGATTAAAGCGTTAGGGTGATGTTTTTGCTATTTTTTTGAGCCATGAAGTAAGATTCGGCATAGGTCATAAATCACAGGTAAAAAAAAACCAGCCTGAGATCAGACTGGTTTTATGCTTTCAAGCCGGTGTTACATCGCTTTTTTGGTCAACTCGATAACGCGCAGTTTAGCGATCGCTTTGGCCAGTTCCGCAGACGCCTGAGCGTAATCCACGTCACCGTGCGAGCTCTTAATGTGCTCTTCGGCTTTACGCTTCGCTTCCAGGGCTCGCGCTTCGTCGAGATCCTGACCGCGAATCGCGGTATCCGCCAGAACGGTCACGGTGCCAGGCTGCACTTCCAGAATGCCGCCGGACAGATAGATAAACTCTTCATGACCGTGCTGCTTAACGATGCGAATCATACCAGGCTTAATGGCGGTGAGCAGCGGCGCGTGACCCGGGTAAATTCCCAGTTCGCCTTCGCTACCCGTAACCTGGATTTTCTCGACCAGACCGGAGAACATTTGTTGCTCCGCGCTGACGACATCCAGGTGGTAAGTCATTGCCATATCACCCTCCGATTAAGGCGTTAAAGTTTTTTGGCTTTTTCCACAGCTTCGTCGATGGAACCGACCATGTAGAACGCCTGCTCCGGCAGGTGATCGTATTCGCCTTCCATGATGCCTTTAAAGCCACGGATGGTGTCTTTCAGGGAGACGTATTTGCCCGGAGAACCGGTAAATACTTCCGCCACGAAGAACGGCTGGGACAGGAAGCGCTGAATCTTACGAGCACGCGCTACCACCAGTTTATCTTCTTCAGACAGTTCATCCATACCCAGGATGGCGATGATATCTTTCAGTTCCTGATAACGCTGCAGGATGGACTGAACGCCACGCGCGGTGTCGTAGTGTTCCTGGCCTACTACCAGCGGGTCCAACTGACGGCTGGTGGAATCCAGCGGGTCAACGGCCGGGTAGATACCCAGGGATGCGATCTGACGGCTCAGTACCACGGTTGCATCTAAGTGAGCAAAGGTGGTGGCTGGAGATGGGTCAGTCAAGTCATCCGCTGGTACGTATACCGCCTGTACGGAGGTGATAGAACCGGTTTTGGTGGAGGTGATACGTTCCTGCAGAACGCCCATCTCTTCCGCCAGAGTCGGCTGATAACCTACCGCGGAAGGCATACGACCCAGCAGTGCGGATACTTCCGTACCGGCGAGGGTATAACGGTAGATGTTGTCGACGAACAGCAGAACGTCACGACCTTCATCACGGAATTTTTCCGCCATGGTCAGGCCGGTCAATGCAACGCGCAGACGGTTTCCCGGTGGCTCGTTCATCTGGCCATACACCAGGGATACTTTATCGATAACGTTAGAGTCGGTCATTTCGTGGTAGAAGTCGTTACCCTCACGAGTACGTTCACCTACGCCCGCAAACACAGAGTAACCGGAGTGCTCGATCGCGATGTTACGGATAAGCTCCATCATGTTTACGGTTTTACCTACACCCGCGCCACCGAACAGACCGACTTTACCGCCCTTCGCGAACGGACACATCAGGTCGATAACTTTTATACCGGTTTCCAGCAGTTCCTGAGAGTTTGACAACTCTTCGTAGGACGGCGCCGCGCGGTGAATAGCCCAACGCTCTTCTTCGCCGATCTCGCCTTTCATATCGACCGGTTCGCCCAGGACGTTCATGATACGACCCAGCGTGGCTTTACCTACCGGGACTTCGATCGGGTGTTCGAGATCTTTTACATCAAGACCGCGACGCAGACCGTCAGAAGACCCCATCGCGATGGTACGCACGATACCGCCGCCAAGCTGCTGCTGAACTTCCAGCACCAGCTTCTCATTACCATTCTGCACCTCAAGAGCATCGTACACGCGTGGTACGGCATCCTGAGGGAACTCGACGTCGACCACGGCGCCGATTACCTGGACAATCTTTCCAGTAGCCATCTTAAATCCTCTACGAAATAACCTGGTTAAACCGCGGCGGCCCCCGAGACGATCTCGGTGAGTTCCTGAGTAATGCTGGCCTGACGAGCTTTGTTGTATACCAACTGCAGCTCTTTAATCAGGCTGCCGCCATTATCGGTTGCGGCTTTCATCGCCACCATTCGTGCGGCCTGCTCGCTGGCCAGGTTTTCTACCACGCCCTGATAAACCTGAGATTCCACATAACGACGCAGGAGAGTATCCAGCAGCGCTTTCGGGTCTGGCTCATACAGGTAATCCCAAGCTTTACGCTTCAGATCATCATCTTCTGACGCCGGCAGCGGCAGCAGTTGAGTGATCGTCGGCACCTGAGACATGGTGTTAATAAATTTGTTGCTGACAATGTAAAGCTTGTCCAGACGGCCTTCGTCGTAGGCCTGCAACATCACTTTAACCGGACCGATCAGTTCGGACAGAGAAGGGTTATCCCCCATACCTGTCACCTGAGCGACAACGTTACCGCCTACGGAATTAAAGAATGACACGCCCTTAGAGCCGATCATTGCGAGTTCGCACTGAACGCCTTTATCGGACCATGCCTTCATCTCCGCCAGCAGCTTTTTGAACAGGTTAATGTTCAAGCCACCGCACAAACCACGGTCGGTCGACACTACCAGGTAGCCCACGCGTTTAACGTCGCGCTCTTCCAGGTAGGGGTGCTTATATTCCAGATTACCGTTAGCAAGGTGACCAATCACTTTGCGCATGGTCTCTGCATAAGGACGGCTGGCCGCCATGCGATCCTGCGATTTACGCATTTTGGAAGCGGCGACCATCTCCATCGCTTTAGTGATCTTTTGCGTGTTCTGGACGCTTGCGATCTTACTACGTATCTCTTTTGCGCCGGCCATGAGCTTCTCCTCAATGCCTTGCGGCCTGCCCTAAGGCAAGCCGCCAGACGTTACCAGGACTGGGTTGCTTTGAAGGAATCGAGGATGCCTTTCAGCTTGCCTTCGATTTCGTCGTTATAGCCACCGGACTGGTTGATCTCTTGCATCAGCGGAGCGTGATCACGGTCGACGTAAGCCAGCAATGCGGCTTCGAAGCTACCGATTTTCGCCAGTTCGACATCCGCCAGATAACCACGTTCTGCTGCAAACAGAACCAGAGACTGCTGCGCAACGGACATCGGCGCATACTGTTTCTGTTTCAGCAGTTCGGTCACTTTCTGACCGTGATCAAGCTGTTTACGGGTGGCATCGTCAAGGTCGGATGCAAACTGGGAGAACGCCGCCAGTTCACGATACTGCGCCAGCGCGGTACGAATACCACCGGACAGTTTTTTCATGATCTTGGTCTGTGCTGCGCCACCTACACGGGATACAGAGATCCCCGGGTTAACCGCAGGACGAATACCGGCGTTAAACAGGTTAGATTCCAGGAAGATCTGACCATCGGTAATCGAAATTACGTTGGTCGGAACGAACGCGGAAACGTCACCTGCCTGCGTTTCGATAATCGGCAGCGCGGTCAGTGAACCGGTTTTCCCTTTTACTTCACCTTTAGTGTAGGCTTCGACGTAGTCGGCGTTAACACGCGCAGCACGCTCCAGCAAACGAGAGTGGAGGTAGAATACGTCGCCCGGGAATGCTTCACGTCCAGGCGGACGACGGAGCAGCAGGGAGATCTGACGGTATGCGACAGCCTGTTTAGACAGGTCATCGTAAATGATTAGCGCATCTTCGCCGCGGTCACGGAAATATTCGCCCATTGCGCAACCGGCATACGGCGCCAGATATTGCAGCGCGGCGGATTCGGACGCGGTCGCCACCACAACGATGGTGTTAGCCAGCGCGCCGTGTTCTTCCAGTTTACGCACCACGTTAGAGATGGTGGACGCTTTCTGGCCGATAGCGACATAGATACATTTAATGCCGGAGTCGCGCTGGTTGATAATGGCGTCGATAGCAAGCGCGGTTTTACCGGTCTGACGGTCGCCGATGATTAATTCACGCTGACCACGACCGATTGGGATCATGGAGTCAACGGCTTTATAACCAGTCTGTACCGGCTGATCGACGGACTGACGATCGATAACGCCCGGCGCGATAGCTTCAACGGCAGAGAAGCCGTCATTATCAACCGGACCTTTACCGTCGATTGGCGCACCCAGGGTATTTACCACACGTCCCAGCAGGCCGCGGCCAACTGGAACTTCCAGGATACGACCCGTACATTTAACTTTCATGCCTTCGGCAAGGTCAGCGTACGGACCCATAACTACCGCCCCCACAGAGTCGCGCTCCAGGTTCAGTGCGATAGCGTAACGGTTCCCCGGCAGGGAGATCATTTCACCCTGCATACAATCGGCCAGGCCGTGAATGCGGATAACACCGTCACTTACAGAAACAATAGTACCTTCGTTGTGAGCTTCACTCACAACATTGAACTGAGCAATGCGCTGCTTGATCAGTTCGCTGATTTCGGTGGAATTCAGTTGCATGCTCCAGTCCCCTTAAGACTGCAAGACGTCTGCAAGGCGCTCAAGACGGCCGCGTACGCTGCCATCAATGACCATATCACCCGCCCGGATGATAACGCCTGCCATTACAGACTTATCGATTTTGCAATTCAGCTTCACTTTGCGTGACAGACGTTTTTCCATCGCGGCGCTAATTTTCGAAAGCTGCTCTTCACTCAATGCAGTTGCAGACGTAACTTCTACCTCGGAGGTAGCTTCACTGGCTGCACGCAGGTGAATAAACTGCTCCAGAACATCCGGGAGCGCGTTCAGACGATTGTTTTCGGCCATGACCCGAATCAGGTTCTGACCATGTTCGTCTAACTGCTCACCGCAGACTGCGATAAACGACTCAGCGAGCGTTTCCGGCGCCAGCGCGCCAGAGAGAAGCTCTGCCATTTGTTCGTTCTTAGTTACCTCGGCGGCAAACGCCAGCATATCCTGCCAGCGATCTACGCTTTGGTGTTCAACGGCAAAGTCAAAAGCTGCTTTGGCGTAGGGGCGAGCTACCGTAACAAATTCAGACATCAGCCCCTCCCTCCTTACAGTTCAGCGACAAGTTTATCCACGATGTCGCTGTTAGCAGCTTCATCCACGGAACGTTCGATGATCTTCTCGGCGCCAGCAACAGCCAGGATAGCAACTTGCTTACGCAGCTCTTCACGGGCGCGTTTACGCTCGGCTTCAATTTCCGCCTGCGCCTGCGCCACGATTTTAGTACGTTCCTGCTCTGCTTCAGTTTTGGCTTCGTCCAGGATCTGAGCGCGGCGTTTGTTCGCCTGCTCGATGATTACCTGAGCTTCCGCTTTCGCTTTTTTCAGCTGGTCGGTCGCGCTGGCCTTTGCAAGGTCAAGATCCTTATGTGCTCGTTCAGCAGAAGCAAGACCGTCAGCAATTTCTTTCTGACGTTTCTCGATGGCAGCCATTAACGGCGGCCATACGTACTTCATGCAAAACCAGACAAAGAGAATAAACGCGATGGCCTGGCCGAGGATTGTTGCGTTAAGATTCACAGCACAATGCCTCTATCTAGTTAACCTTCTGATATTGCTCTTAATTCAAGCAACGCTTACTACGCGACAGCGAACATCACGTACAGACCCAGACCTACAGCGATCATTGGGATAGCATCCACCAGACCCATAACGATAAAGAACTGAGTACGCAGCAGAGGAATCAGATCAGGTTGACGCGCCGCGCCTTCCAGGAATTTGCCCCCGAGGATGCCGATACCGATCGCAGCACCGATTGCCGCCAGACCCATCATCACAGCGGCAGCCATGTACAGCAGATCCATATTCAGGTTTTCCATGACAGTCTCCAGTTTGTTTCAGTTAAAACGTAGTAGTATTGGTAAATTAATGCTCTTCGGACGCCATCGACAGATAGACAATCGTCAGAACCATGAAAATGAAGGCTTGCAGCGTAATAATCAGGATGTGGAAAATGGCCCACGGCACATTCAGAATCCACTGTGACCACCACGGCAACAGACCAGCAATCAGAATGAAAATCAGCTCACCGGCATACATGTTGCCGAACAGTCGCAGACCGAGAGAAACCGGTTTGGACAGCAGACTTACCCCTTCAAGGATTAAGTTGACAGGAATGAACGCCCAGTGATTGAACGGCTGCAGCGTCAACTCTTTTGCGAAGCCGCCGATGCCTTTCATTTTGATGCTGTAGAACAAAATCAGGATAAACACGCCCAGCGCCATTGACAGGGTGATGTTGACGTCAGCAGACGGCACCACGCGCGTTGCCGGCAGACCCAGCCAATGCTCAGCGATATACGGCAGCAGGTCGATAGGCAGTAAGTCCATCAGGTTCATCAGGAATACCCAGACGAAAATCGTCAGGGCCAGCGGCGCAATCAGCTTGCTTTTGCCATGGTACATGTCTTTCACGCTGCCATGCACAAAGCCGACTATCAGCTCAATCGCGGTCTGAAACTTGCCTGGTACGCCGCTGGTCGCTTTTTTAGCAACGCTACGGAACATCACCAGGAACAACAGACCCAGCACCACCGAGAAGAACATGGAGTCAATATTGAGCGTCCAGAAGGTGGCTGGGGGGTTATGCGGATCCACCAGCGAGAATGTACGCAGGTCCATCTGAAGGTTATTCAGGTGGTGTCCTATGTAATCCTGCGGCGTCATATTTTCTGAAGCCATGATGCCTTTTACCCTTTGTTGTTAATTACAGCCGGCGCCAGTATCTGAATCACCAGCACCAAAACCCACGTAACGATAAGCGGCAAAAATACCGCCTTTAAAACCGCCAACGCCACCACCAGTAAAACCAGCATCGCTAACACCTTGAAGGCTTCACCGAAGGCGAAAGTCCAGGACACGCGGCCCTTAGCAGGTGTATGCGCCTGGTGACGCCAGGCAAATATCATAAACAACATATTAGGCAGCGCCACTGCCAATCCTCCGCATAATCCGGAGATGCCCCAGAAGGGGTCTTTGAGGCAAAACAGCAATCCACTTGCTATTACCGCCAGAAACTGAATGAACAGAAGCTTACGAGCAACGTTTCGACTAACGAGCGACACAGACATCACGTTTTTACTCCTGCTCCCTTCGAGGTATGCCGCGTGTCGTATAAAACGTTCTTTAAGACTTAGAGTCAAGCATCAAAAAGCGGTCAAATTATACGGTGCGGCTCCGTGATTTCAAACAATAAGTAGCAAAAAGGTGAATAAATGTTTAAATATTTTTCTCTGACCCGCATTTTTAACTTTTAGACAAAGTGTGAACGATCGTGCAAAACTGCAAATAGCGCGAAAACACTGGCGATAAAGCGTGCACCAGATCACATATTAAACATATTCGCGCTCGCGCAATTAATTTACGTGTCAATTCATGCCTTTTCATCTTTTTGATATTTAATCGAAAAATCAGGTACTATTTTAAAAATACCGGCTTACACCCCAAAAACGCCCCATTGACATTTATAATAAAAATTTAACAAGCAAAAATGGTTTTTCGATTCGATTTTTAGCAGGCTGATATTTACAAAGTTGATTACTCTCTTTTTTAACAAAAGCAGCAGCGTTGTAATGTTGAAACGAAACCGTAAATTTCGAGTTAAATGTAACAACGCTGAAATGCGTTACGCCTGACGATTTTTAACACACGCCGCGTCGTTTTTTTTCTATTTTTTTTGATAAAAATTAAACTTTGTTTGACTTAATAATCACCAAGTGCCGCTCCCCTTCCAGTTGCGGAACGCGTAATTTTTCAACAGATTCTACGCTAAAATTATTAGGCAGCGAGGCAATCTCATCTTCTGGCAATTGCCCTTTTAAGGCATAAAAACGCCCTTTATCTCCCGGCAGATGACGACACCAGCTCACCATATCGCTTAACGATGCGAAGGCGCGGCTGATAACGCCATCGAATGGAGGTTCAGAGGGATAGGCTTCAACGCGGCTTTGAACCGGCGTAATGTTTTCCAGTTTAAGCTCATGCTGAACCTGACGCAGAAAACGCACCCGCTTGCCCAGACTGTCGAGTAAGGTGAAATGCGCGTCAGGGAGAACGATAGCGAGCGGAATGCCCGGTAAACCCGGTCCCGTCCCTACATCAATAAAACGCTGCCCCTGGAGATATGGCGCAACGACAATGCTGTCGAGGATGTGGCGAACTATCATTTCAGCCGGATCGCGAACGGACGTCAGATTATAGGCCTTATTCCACTTATCCAGCATACCAACATAGGCTACCAGATGGTTTTTCTGGTGATCGGTAAGTGAAATACCTGCTTCATCCAGTAGACGAGAAAGTTTATTGAGCACAGTAGATACCTGTAGTTTTCCTTGCCGAACGAGGGCGTTGCCTTATCCAGGATACATTGTAGGCCCGGTAAGCGCAGCGCCACCGGACCTTATTCGATGAATTAAGCGCTACGACGCAGCATACCTTGTTTTTTGAGCCATACCAGCAGAATGGAGATCGCCGCTGGCGTGACGCCGGATATACGCGATGCCTGGCCGATAGAAGCCGGTTTATGATCATTCAGTTTGGCAATGACTTCGTTCGACAAACCAGAAACCAGACGATAATCCAGCGTGGCAGGCAGCAGCGTATTCTCATTACGTAGCTGTTTTTCAATCTCATCCTGCTGACGAGCGATATACCCTTCGTATTTGACCTGGATTTCCACCTGCTCTGCGGCTTGCTCATCTTCAAGCGCAGGCGCAAATGCGGAAAGCGAAGTGAGCTGCGCGTAGGTCATTTCCGGACGACGCAACAGATCTTCACCGCTGGCCTCACGGGAGAGGGGCGTGGTTAAATGCGCATTCACATCAGCGACGAATTCCGCAGACGGCGTTACCCATGTTGATTTCAGCCGCTGGCGTTCGCGTTCGATATTCTCCAGCTTCTCGTTGAAGCGCGCCCAGCGTTCGTCATCCACCAGACCCAGATCGCGGCCTATTTCAGTCAGGCGCAGATCGGCATTGTCTTCACGCAGCATCAGGCGATATTCCGCACGAGAGGTAAACATGCGGTACGGCTCTTTCGTACCTAATGTACACAGATCATCCACCAGCACGCCGAGATAAGCCTGAGAGCGCGCAGGCGCCCAGCCTTCTTTGTCCGCAGATAAACGCGCGGCATTCAGACCGGCGAGCAAGCCCTGCGCCGCCGCTTCTTCGTAACCGGTAGTACCGTTGATTTGTCCGGCGAAAAACAGCCCCTGGATAAATTTGCTCTCCAGCGTCGGTTTCAGGTCGCGCGGATCAAAGAAATCGTACTCAATCGCGTAACCTGGGCGAACGATCTTCGCGTTCTCCATGCCCTGCATGGAGCGGACAATCTGCATTTGCACGTCAAACGGCAGGCTGGTGGAGATACCGTTAGGGTAAATCTCGTTGGAGGTCAGCCCTTCCGGCTCCAGGAAGATCTGATGCTGGTTACGATCGGAAAAACGCATCACCTTGTCTTCGATCGACGGGCAATAGCGTGGACCGATCCCTTCGATCACGCCAGCATACATTGGGCTGCGATCTAGGTTATTACGGATCACGTCATGGGTTTTCTCATTGGTATGCGTGATGTAACACGGCACCTGTTGCGGATGCTGAGAAGCATTCCCCATGAATGAAAAAACCGGCATTGGGTTATCGCCATGCTGTTGAGCTAACACGCTGAAATCGATAGTGCGCGCATCAATACGCGGCGGCGTACCGGTTTTCAGACGGCTGACGCGCAGCGGCAGTTCACGCAGACGACGAGACAGCGGGATAGACGGCGGATCGCCAGCACGGCCTCCGCTGTAGTTATCCAGACCAATGTGAATTTTGCCATCCAGGAACGTGCCAACCGTAAGCACAACGGCTTTGGCGCGGAATTTGAGGCCCATTTGGGTCACTGCGCCGACTACGCGATCATTCTCGACAATCAGATCTTCAACGGCTTGCTGGAAGAGCATCAGGTTCGGCTGATTCTCCAGAGCAGTGCGCACCGCCTGACGATACAAAACTCGATCCGCTTGGGCGCGAGTGGCGCGAACAGCCGGGCCTTTACTGGCGTTTAGTATCCTAAACTGGATACCTGCCCGATCAATCGCTGCCGCCATCAGACCGCCGAGCGCATCCACCTCTTTTACCAGATGTCCCTTCCCAATACCGCCAATGGCCGGGTTGCAGCTCATCTGTCCCAACGTGTCGATATTGTGTGTCAAAAGCAGAGTCTGTTGACCCATACGCGCTGCGGCCATTGCGGCCTCAGTGCCTGCATGACCCCCGCCAATGATAATGACGTCAAAAGGATCCGGATAAAACATGGTAATTGCCTCGCATAACGCGGTATGAAAATGGATTGAAGCCCGGGCGATGGATTCTACTCAACTTTAGCCTATGGAGAAAGCCCCGGGATCCTGGCTATTAAAAGAAGATCTTTTTATTTAGAGATCTGTTCTATTGTGATCTCTTATTAGGATCGCGACAGGCTGTGGATAACCCAGATCATGTAGTAAAGATCAATAGGTTGGCAAGGATCACTAGCTGTGAATGATCGGTGATCGTGGCCCGTATAAACTGGGATCAAAACAGAGAGTTATGCACAACTCAAAAAGTGAGCAACGGTTATTCTTTGGATAACTACCGGTTGATCCAAGCTTCCTACCATAGTTATCCACAGTTGTTCGCACGATATTTACACTTATTTGAGTAAATTAATCCAGGAATCGAGCCAAATCTCCGCTGGATCTTCCGGAATATCGTGTTCAAGGATGTTGATCTTCAGTGTTTCACCAAGCTGTTTTGCGCCAGCGCCTTTCAGTTCAGCTTCTATTTTCTTAATAGCGCCGCAAAATGTGTCGTATTCACGGCTGCCAATACCAATTGCGCCAAAACGTACTGCGGAAAGATTGGTTTTTTGCGACTGAAGGTCTTTATAGAAAGGGAGCAGGTTGTCCGGAATGTCTCCGGCGCCATGCGTTGAGCTGATTATCAGCCAGCTCCCGGAGGTTGACAGATCCTCTAATCGCGGACCGTGCAGCGTTTCAGTTGAAAAACCGGCAGCTTCCAGCTTTTCCGCCAGATGTTCCGCGACGTATTCGGCGCCGCCCAGAGTGCTGCCGCTGATAAGAGTAATGTCTGCCATGATCGCCCACCTTTATATAGAAGGCGCATTGTACGCTGTGAACGAGCTGGGATCTACCTGTGGAAAAATGTGGGATTAAAAAAGCCGCTCACGGCCTTATAGTACGCATGATCGGGTTCTGCAGGACGATCAGTGTCTCAGTGGACTGAATTTCATCAATTGTTTGGATCTTGTTGATAAGTACATGCTGCAGCGCGTCGATCGATTTGCACATCACTTTTATAAAGATGCTGTAGTGACCAGTGGTGTAATACGCTTCCGTTACCTCATCCAGGCTTTCCAGCCGGGCCAGCGCGGAGGGATAGTCTTTGGCGCTTTTTAGAATGATGCCAATAAAGCAGCCCACATCGTAACCCAGTTGTTTAGGACTGACGTCAATACGGGCGCCAGTAATAATCCCGGCCTGTTTCATTTTTTCTACGCGAACGTGAATGGTTCCGGGGCTAACGCCAAATTGTTTAGCCAGTTCGGCGTAGGCGGTACGGGCATTTTCCATTAAGGCGTCAAGTATGCCGCGGTCCAGATTGTCGATCTGATAATTTTCCATCGCTTTTTCTTATAAAGATTAATGATTATCTCTATTTTAGCCGTTATTTTTAACGAATAAAAATCTATATTACCTTTTTGTTTGTTGTTTATTGAATAGTGACCTCATTTTGTTGCTTAATCATAGGCAACAGGACGCAGGAGTAAAAATAATGAAAACCGCTTACATTGCCAAACAACGCCAAATTAGCTTCGTTAAATCACATTTCTCTCGCCAACTCGAGGAGCGTCTGGGACTGATTGAAGTCCAGGCTCCTATCCTGAGTCGGGTAGGAGATGGCACGCAGGATAATTTGTCCGGCTGTGAAAAAGCGGTACAGGTAAAAGTGAAAACGTTGCCTGACGCCCAGTTCGAAGTCGTGCATTCACTGGCGAAGTGGAAACGTCAAACCCTGGGGCAACATGACTTCAGCGCGGGCGAAGGGCTCTACACGCACATGAAAGCCCTTCGCCCCGATGAAGACCGTCTCTCTCCGCTCCACTCGGTCTATGTTGATCAATGGGACTGGGAGCGTGTCATGGGCGACGGCGAGCGCCAATTCTCCACCCTGAAAAGCACGGTAGAGGCGATCTGGGCGGGAATTAAAGCGACGGAAGCGGAAGTGCATAAACAGTTTGGTCTGGCGCCGTTCCTGCCGGAGAGGATCCACTTTGTTCATAGTCAGGATCTGTTGTCACGCTATCCCGATCTCGATGCCAAAGGTCGTGAACGTGCGATAGTGAAAGCGTTAGGCGCGGTATTTCTGGTTGGGATTGGCGGCACGCTTAGCGATGGCAAACGTCATGACGTTCGCGCGCCGGACTATGACGACTGGAGCTCCGCATCTGAGCTGGGCTACGCCGGTCTGAACGGCGATATCCTGGTGTGGAACCCGGTGCTGGAAGATGCGTTTGAGCTTTCGTCTATGGGGATCCGCGTGGATGCTGATACGCTGATGCGTCAGCTTCAGCTTACCGGTGACGAAGATCGCCTACAGCTTGAGTGGCACCAGGCGCTGTTGCGCGGCGAAATGCCGCAGACCATCGGCGGCGGGATTGGCCAGTCGCGTCTGACCATGTTGCTGCTGCAATTGCCGCATATTGGTCAGGTGCAGTGCGGCGTATGGCCCGCACAGGTTCGGGAAAGCATTCCTGCTATTTTATAATCCGTTAACGCCGCCAGCGTCGTAACAGGCGGCTTCGCATCCCGGTATCAAAGCGCCAGATATGATCGAAAATGCGCATGATGCCGGGTTTGCCGTGTGCGGACATCGCCACCGCGTGGAATCGGTGCTGGTGAAGACGCTGCAACTCTCCCACTTTACTCACCACGTCGTCCGGCAAGCGCTGGGCGATAAAATCCGAAATGACCACCGCATCGGCATCAAACCATTTCCGCCTCTGCATCCGTTCAATGATAGCGCGAAAACAGCTAGCAATATCCGTGCCGCCGCGGAAACGTTGGCTTAGAAAGCGAATAGCCTGTTCAATACCTTCCGGGCCGGAGAGTTCATAACGCACGACCTCGGTGGAAAATAGCATAATAAAACAGCGGCGGTTATCCGCCAGCGCCACGCGCATCAACGCCAGGCAGAACGCTTTTGCGCACTGCTCGTTAAAGCCTCCCATTGAGCCTGAGGTATCGACGCAGACAATAAACGGTCCGCGTGGTTGCTTGTCGACATCCTGATGTACCACCGGACGTTCAGTCACTTTCTCGCGCCATGCTTCGCCATGCAGACGATAGGTGAGGAGCTGTTTTTCCACCAGCCGGCGGTAGAATTCATATTCCAGCTCAGTGATGCCGAGCGTTGCCAGCTCCGGCGGTAACAAGCGCAGAATATCATCGCTTTGTTGAATACCGTCAACCTGCTCCGGCACCGTAGCGGGTTCGCGTACCAATGTACGAAAGGTTTCCATCGGCGCGTCTTTTTTTGGCACCGATTTGGCTTCCCGCGAACGCCCCAGTTGTTCCGCCAGTTGCTTTAGCTCCGGCTGGGCGGCGAGAAATTCGCCATATTTTACGATCAGTTGATAATCACCGCGTTTAAGCTGGCCCGCGCTCATATCCCACAGACGGCCTGCGGCATTATCATTTTCCGCCAGCGTTGGTTCCAGTTGTCCGCTCAGCGTCATCCGTTCCTGAACATCACTCAGCAATTGCTCGCGCTCTTCTTCCAGCAGTTGTTGATTTAACGTGGTGGCCTGCACGACCAGGCTTAACCGCCAGCGTTGCAAAAAAAGCGTATGTAGCGAGGGAGTAAAGGTACTGTTGCTCTCCACCAACTGCTTCGCCTGCGCGGCATACGGTGAATGTAAACGATGAAGCAACGCTAGTATTTGCGGTAGTTGCACGATGAACTGTGGTGTGGAGAGAAGTTGGCTTTGCTGATAGCACATGACTTCTTCCGTGAGTTTCTGCGGAACGCGTGCGTCTTTAAGCCGACTGCGTAGCGCTTCCCGCCAGCGCGGGAGATCGGCGGTAACAGCGTTTTTTAAACGCGGAAATTTTTCAAAGAAAATGACCAGTTGCGGAGAAGCCAGTAGCGCGAGGATCATCTCTTCGACCATTCCCTCTTCGCTGACGGCCAGCATGACGTTTAGCGTATCCAGCGTTAGCATTGTTGCGCCTGGCGGATCTGTTCTCCTACATCCTGCAGGCTGGCCTCAATACGCCCAGGCCAGTCACTGTGAATAAACAGACAATGCTGCTGCTCGCTGAAGCGGGTATGCTGCTGACGCCAGTCGTTTTCTAACGCTTCCAGTTGCTGTTTAATCTCCGCAGGCATACTGTCTTCTGCCGCTTCCGGCAACGCCAGACGGGTGCCTTGTAGACTGATGTCGCGCACCACCAGGTGTTGGGCGTTATCGACTTCCATATTCAGCGTTTGGGCAAAGCCTATCCCGTTCAGTTTGCCGCGGATCTCGCCGCCTTTGGTCAGCCAAAGTTCCAGTGCGCTGCGGTCAAAAGTAATATGGAGCACTTCCATATCATGCAGTTTTAGCGGTTTTTGTAGCAGTAACGTCAACGTCGACGCGCTGGCTTCCGGCGGTAAAGTGTAATGTGGGCGACGACTGAACATACCGCCTTGTTTAATAACGGTGAATGCGGTTTTATCGCTTTGCTGTTGCTGCAACTGGAGGCGGCGCTGGACGATACCGCCAAGACGGGTCAGCATGGCCTGCTGCTGCCAGGCGTGTCCGGTCATCAATATTTCCAGTTGTTGTTGCATGAGATTCAGACTCTGCGCGTCATACCACAAGCAATCTTTTAGCAGGATAAGGTCAATCGGCGCAATCGCGTCGCGTCCGCTAAAGAAGGCGCTGGCCTGTAACAGGCGGATGGCTTTCTTCCAGCGGCGGTCGGAGACATAAGGCGCATTCGGTAAATTATCCAGTTGTTGGCGCAGAGTAAATATCAACTCAAAGACCGGATCGGGAAGCGAAATAGCGCCGATATCTTTTTGCCACTGCTGGTATTCTTCGTCGCTGACCTGTAACGAGGCGGGTACCGGGTTATCGCTCTCATCCTGCTGGCTAACCAGCATGGAGCGGAAATTGGCTTTATCCTGAACTTTATCCAGCCACAGGCGAATCAGCATCCGGTCGTACAACGCTTCCAGGCTGCTGTCCGCTTCGGGCAGTTCGTTAGAGGCAGCTACCAGCAACCGCATCGGGATTTTTTCTTCAAAGGCGCCGTTGCGGAAGTGGCGTTCGTTAATGGCGGTCAGCAATGTGTTCAGGATAGCGGGGCCCGCCTTCCAGATTTCATCAAGAAAAACGATTTCGGCTTCGGGAAGATAGCCGGTCGTTAAGCGCTCATAACGGCCTTCATCTTTCAGCGCCTGAATAGAAAGCGGGCCAAAAACCTCTTCCGGCGTGGAAAAGCGTGTCATCAGATATTCAAAAGCGCGGGCGCGCTGGAAAGCAAACTTCAGGCGGCGGGCAATCAGACTCTTGGCGATACCGGGCGGGCCCAGCAAAAAGACGCTTTCACCGCTTAACGCCGCCAGTAGACAAAGGCGTATGGCGTGGCTACGTTCATACAGTCCCTTCTCAAGGGCGCTGCTCAGACGGGAAATTCTTTCCGCTAATAAATGTGGGTGAGCCATAATAAAGAGGCGTCCTTTCGTCAAATGGATCATGCTAATTGCGAGTATAGACGTTTCACCACCTGGGCTGTAATCGTCTGAAGCGCTGTTTATTTTTCTTTGAGCCAGGTTAATCTGGCTTCATTTAGGGGTACGCTTTTATGATTAATCGTGCATACTGTGCGCTTTTTTGTGGGCCAAGGGACTAAGCACACGCATTTCATATCTATACACTAATTCATTCAAACTACATCAAGGCGGCAAAGGAGTGAATCCCCCAGCGCTCACATTAATAAGCGACTGGAGTAAGCGAGTGCAGCCGACAAGGAGGTAGCGTGAAGGATGAGGTGTATAAACGAAAGATGAGTCTATGAGCACTGATAATAAGCAATCGTTGCCTGCGATTACCCTCGCAGCTATTGGGGTTGTCTACGGTGATATTGGTACCAGCCCACTTTATACACTTCGTGAATGTTTGTCCGGTCAGTTTGGTTTTGGCGTTGAACGAGATGCCGTGTTTGGTTTTCTGTCGCTGATCTTCTGGCTACTCATCTTTGTGGTTTCCATCAAATATCTCACCTTCGTGATGCGCGCCGATAACGCGGGTGAAGGCGGGATTTTGACGCTGATGTCGCTTGCCGGACGTAATACCTCGGCGCGTACCACATCCATGTTAGTTATCATGGGACTGATAGGCGGCAGCTTTTTCTATGGCGAAGTGGTGATAACGCCGGCGATTTCGGTGATGTCGGCTATTGAAGGTCTGGAGATTGTCGCGCCGCAGTTGGATACCTGGATTGTTCCGCTCTCCATTGTTGTACTGACTCTGTTGTTTATGATTCAGAAACACGGTACGGGAATGGTTGGGAAACTCTTCGCGCCTATCATGCTGACCTGGTTTTTAATCCTGGCGGTACTGGGCCTGCGCAGTATTATTGCCAATCCTGAAGTGTTACATGCGCTGAATCCTGTCTGGGCGGTACGTTTTTTCCTCGAATACAAAACGGTGTCGTTTATCGCCCTGGGCGCGGTCGTGCTGTCGATTACCGGCGTAGAGGCGCTGTACGCCGATATGGGACACTTCGGTAAATTCCCGATTCGTCTGGCGTGGTTTACCGTGGTTTTGCCGTCGTTAGTACTGAACTACTTTGGTCAGGGCGCGTTGCTATTAAAGCATCCGGAAGCGATTAAAAACCCCTTCTTCCTGCTGGCGCCGGACTGGGCGCTGATTCCTCTGTTGATTCTGGCTGCGCTGGCAACGGTTATCGCTTCCCAGGCGGTGATCTCCGGCGTCTTTTCGCTGACGCGACAGGCCGTGCGTCTTGGCTATTTGTCGCCGATGCGCATTATTCATACCTCTGAGATGGAATCTGGCCAGATCTATATTCCTTTCGTCAACTGGCTGCTTTATTTCGCAGTCGTGGTTGTCATTGTCAGCTTCGAGCACTCCAGCAACCTGGCGGCGGCCTATGGTATCGCCGTGACCGGTACGATGGTGCTGACGTCCATTCTCTCAACGACCGTGGCGCGTAAGAACTGGCACTGGAATAAATACCTTGTCGCGCTGATTCTGGTGGCGTTCCTGTGTGTGGATATCCCGCTGTTCTCGGCTAACCTCGATAAATTGTTATCTGGTGGTTGGCTGCCGCTGAGTCTGGGCCTGATCATGTTCACGATCATGACCACCTGGAAGAGCGAGCGTTTTCGTCTGTTACGCCGGATGCATGAACACGGTAATTCGCTGGAAGCGATGATAGCCTCACTAGAGAAGTCACCGCCGGTTCGGGTGCCGGGTACCGCCGTATACATGTCACGCGCGCTCAATGTGATCCCCTTTGCTTTACTGCATAATCTGAAGCACAACAAAGTGTTGCATGAACGCGTAATCTTACTAACGTTGCGTACGGAAGATGCGCCTTATGTGCATAACGTTCGCCGGGTGCAGATTGAGCAGTTGTCTCCGACATTCTGGCGCGTGGTGGCCAGCTACGGCTGGCGCGAAACGCCAAACGTAGAAGAGGTGTTCCACCGCTGCGGTCTGGAAGGGCTTAGCTGCCGGATGATGGAAACGTCATTCTTTATGTCGCACGAGTCGTTGATTGTCGGCAAACGTCCGTGGTATTTGCGTCTGCGCGGTAAACTGTATTTATTGTTGCAACGCAACGCCCTGCGCGCGCCGGATCAGTTCGAGATCCCGCCTAACCGCGTGATTGAGTTAGGAACGCAGGTCGAGATTTAATCCCTTATCAACATGCCGGGGGCCGCGTTGGCTTACCCGGCCTATTCAACCTGTAGGTCCCATAAGATAATCGCCATCGGGTTATTATTTTCACACCATTCCCGTTAGCGAAACGTTTCGACGGCGATCACAATTCTGTTACGCCATGATGGTTTTATAAACACATCCGGGGTTACACTGCGGCCAGCGAAACGTTTCGCTAGTGGAGCAGAAAAATGAAAAAAGGCACCGTACTCAACTCTGATATCTCGTCGGTCATTTCCCGTCTGGGGCATACTGATACTCTGGTGGTTTGTGATGCGGGTTTACCCATCCCGAATAGCGCCGCGCGTATTGATATGGCATTAACCCAGGGCGTACCTTCTTTTATGCAGGTGGTAGATGTCGTGACCCGGGAAATGCAGGTTGAGGCGGCGATTCTTGCAACGGAAATCAAACAACATAATCCGCAGCTCCACGAAACGTTGCTCACTCACCTTGAGCAACTGCAGCAACACCAGGGAAACACCATAAAAATTAGTTATACGATACACGAACAATTCAAAAAATTAACCGCAAACAGTCAGGCGGTGATTCGCAGCGGGGAGTGTTCCCCGTATGCGAACGTCATTCTTTGCGCTGGCGTCACTTTCTGAGGCCGTTATGGACGCATTACTGCAACTCAAAGGGATCGATAAAGCGTTCCCCGGCGTGAAGGCCCTCTCCGGCGCCGCGTTAAACGTTTATCCTGGCCGCATAATGGCGCTGGTGGGCGAAAACGGCGCCGGAAAATCCACCATGATGAAAGTGTTAACCGGCATCTATACGCGAGATGCGGGATCTTTATTATGGCTGGGTAAAGAGACTACTTTTAATGGGCCTAAATCGTCCCAGGAAGCCGGAATCGGCATTATCCACCAGGAACTGAACCTGATCCCGCAGTTGACCATTGCGGAAAATATCTTCCTGGGCCGTGAGTTTGTGAATCGCTTTGGCAAAATCGACTGGAAAAAGATGTACGCCGAAGCCGACGTGCTGCTGGCAAAGCTGAATCTGCGCTTTAAGAGCGACCGTCTGGTGGGCGACCTGTCGATTGGCGACCAGCAAATGGTGGAAATCGCCAAGGTGCTGAGCTTCGAATCCAAAGTCATCATTATGGATGAACCGACTGATGCGCTGACCGATACTGAAACCGAATCCCTGTTTCGCGTTATCCGCGAGCTGAAATCGCAGGGGCGCGGCATTGTCTATATCTCTCACCGTATGAAAGAGATTTTCGAGATTTGCGATGACGTGACGGTCTTCCGTGACGGGCAGTTTATCGCCGAGCGTGAAGTGGCGACGTTGACCGAAGATTCTCTTATCGAAATGATGGTGGGACGTAAGCTGGAAGATCAGTATCCGCATCTGGATAACGCGCCGGGTGAGATTCGACTGAAAGTCGATAACCTGTGCGGGCCGGGCGTAAATGATGTCTCCTTTGTGCTGCGAAAAGGCGAGATTCTTGGCGTTTCTGGCCTGATGGGGGCCGGGCGTACCGAACTTATGAAAGTATTGTACGGCGCGATGCCGCGAATTAGCGGCTACGTGACGCTCGATGGGCATGAAGTGGTGACGCGTTCTCCGCAAGATGGGCTGGCCAATGGCATCGTCTATATCTCTGAAGACCGTAAGCGCGATGGACTGGTGCTCGGCATGTCAGTTAAAGAGAATATGTCGTTGACTGCGTTGCGCTATTTCAGCCGCGCTGGCGGAAGCCTGAAACATAAAGATGAGCAGCAGGCGGTGGGGGATTTTATCCGTCTGTTCAACGTCAAAACGCCGTCAATGGAACAGGCGATAGGTCTGCTTTCCGGCGGTAATCAGCAAAAAGTGGCGATAGCCCGCGGGTTGATGACGCGCCCGAAAGTGCTCATTCTCGACGAGCCGACCCGCGGCGTGGACGTCGGCGCCAAGAAAGAGATTTATCAGCTTATCAACCAGTTTAAGGCCGACGGCCTGAGCATCATTCTGGTCTCATCTGAGATGCCAGAAGTATTAGGCATGAGCGATCGCATTATCGTCATGCATGAAGGGCATCTCAGCGGTGAATTTACTCGCGAGCAGGCCACCCAGGAAATATTAATGGCTGCCGCAGTGGGCAAGCTTAATCGCGTGAATCAGGAGTAAAAAAGATGACAACTCAGGCTGTTTCTGGTCGTCGTTATTTCACTAAAGCGTGGCTGATGGAGCAGAAGTCGCTCATTGCCCTGCTGGTGTTGATTGCGATTGTTTCGACGTTGAGCCCCAACTTTTTTACCGTTAATAATCTGTTCAATATTCTTCAACAGACCTCCGTCAACGCCATTATGGCGGTGGGGATGACGTTGGTGATTCTGACATCGGGGATCGATCTGTCCGTCGGTTCCCTGCTGGCGCTCACCGGCGCGGTTGCCGCTTCAATCGTCGGCGTTGAAGTGAATGCGCTGGTCGCGGTTGCCGCCGCGCTGGCGCTGGGTGCTGCGATTGGCGCCGTCACTGGCGTTATCGTCGCGAAAGGCCGCGTACAGGCGTTTATCGCTACGCTGGTGATGATGCTGCTACTGCGCGGCGTGACGATGGTTTACACCGACGGTAGTCCGGTTAACACCGGCTTTACCGATAACGCCGACCTGTTTGGCTGGTTCGGTATAGGCCGTCCGCTGGGCGTTCCTACACCGGTTTGGATCATGGCTATCGTCTTTATCGCCGCCTGGTATATGCTGCATCACACCCGCCTGGGACGCTATATCTACGCGCTGGGCGGTAACGAAGCGGCGACGCGTCTGTCTGGTATTAGCGTGAGTAAAGTGAAAATTATTGTCTATTCACTTTGCGGACTGACAGCGTCGTTGGCGGGCATCATTGAAGTGGCGCGCCTCTCTTCCGCGCAGCCAACGGCGGGTACCGGCTATGAGTTGGATGCTATCGCCGCTGTGGTACTGGGCGGCACCAGTCTTGCAGGCGGCAAAGGACGCATTGTTGGGACATTGATCGGCGCATTAATTCTTGGTTTCCTTAATAATGGTTTGAATTTGTTAGGTGTTTCCTCCTATTACCAGATGATCGTCAAAGCGGTGGTGATTTTGCTGGCGGTACTGGTAGACAACAAAAAGCAGTAATAACGACTACAGGACATCTTAAATATGAACATGAAAAAACTGGCTACCCTGGTTTCTGCTGTTGCGCTGAGCGCCACCGTGAGCGCGAATGCAATGGCGAAAGATACCATTGCGCTGGTGATCTCTACCCTCAATAATCCCTTCTTCGTTTCATTAAAAGACGGGGCGCAAAAAGAGGCGGATAAACTGGGCTATAACCTGGTGGTGTTGGACTCCCAGAACAACCCAGCCAAAGAGTTGGCGAACGTTCAGGATTTAACCGTCCGCGGGACTAAAATTCTGCTGATCAACCCAACTGACTCCGATGCGGTGGGTAACGCCGTGAAGATGGCGAACCAGGCGAAGATTCCGGTTATCACGCTTGACCGCCAGGCAACTAAAGGCAATGTCGTGAGCCATATTGCGTCTGATAACGTGCTGGGTGGCAAAATCGCTGGCGACTATATCGCGAAGAAAGCTGGCGAAGGCGCGAAAGTTATTGAATTGCAAGGTATTGCTGGAACATCTGCGGCGCGTGAGCGCGGCGAAGGTTTTCAGCAGGCGGTAGCCGCGCACAAATTTAATGTCCTGGCCAGCCAGCCTGCGGATTTCGACCGTACTAAGGGGCTGAACGTCATGCAGAACCTGCTGACCGCGCATCCGGATGTTCAGGCTGTCTTCGCCCAGAATGATGAAATGGCGCTGGGCGCGCTGCGTGCACTGCAAACTGCCGGTAAAGCAGATGTGATGGTGGTTGGATTTGACGGCACGCCGGATGGCGAAAAGGCCGTAAAAGATGGCAAACTGGCAGCGACTATCGCTCAGTTACCGGATCAAATCGGCGCCAAAGGCGTTGAAGTTGCGGATAAGGTGCTGAAAAGCGAAAAAGTTCAGGCCAAATATCCGGTTGACCTGAAGCTGGTCATCAAGCAGTAATAAACGACACGGGTCAACTATGGCCTGATGGCGACATAAATACGCGAGCCTCCGCTGAGGTGAACGTAAAAAAGAAAAGCAGGGCACGCGCCACCCTAACCGGTGGCGCACTTTGACTTGGAACCCCGAATATGAAAACCGCAGGTAATCTCATCGTCCTTGGCAGCATTAATGCCGATCATATCCTTAATCTTGAGTCCTTCCCTACCCCGGGTGAAACGGTAACCGGTAGCCATTATCAGGTCGCGTTTGGCGGGAAAGGCGCGAATCAGGCGGTTGCTGCGGGACGTAGCGGGGCAAATATTGCGTTTATCGCCTGCACGGGCGATGACGATATTGGCGACAGTATTCGTAAACAATTAGTCAGCGATCGTATTGATATCGAGCCAGTTAGCGTCATTAAAGGCGAGTCTACCGGGGTGGCGCTGATTTTCGTTAATGGCGAAGGCGAAAACGTCATCGGTATTCATGCCGGGGCGAATGCCGCGTTATCGCCGGCGTTGGTTGATGCGCAACGTGAACGTATCGCGCAGGCGGATGCGTTACTGATGCAACTGGAATCGCCGCTGGAAAGCGTACTGGCTGCGGCGAGAATCGCACATCAAAATCATACTACTGTTGCGCTTAACCCGGCGCCTGCCCGCGAGCTACCGGACGAACTGCTGGCGCTGGTGGACATCATCACGCCAAATGAAACGGAAGCTGAAAAGCTGACGGGCGTGCGTGTGGAAAATGATGACGATGCCGCGAAGGCTGCGCAGGTTTTACATGTTAAGGGCATTCGAACCGTATTAATTACGTTAGGAAGCCGTGGCGTCTGGGCCAGCGTAAACGGCGAGGGTCGCCGCGTTCCTGGATTTAAAGTCGAGGCTGTCGATACCATTGCCGCCGGAGATACGTTTAACGGTGCCTTTATTACCGCGATACTGGAGGCGATGCCGCTACCTGAGGCGATTCGTTTTGCCCATGCCGCCGCTGCGATTGCCGTGACGCGTAAAGGCGCGCAACCTTCTGTTCCGTGGCGCGAAGAGATAGAAGCGTTTTTACGTCAGCAGGGGTAACGCTTGGCTACTATGAAGGATGTTGCCCGCCTGGCGGGAGTCTCTACATCGACGGTCTCTCACGTTATTAACAAAGATCGCTTTGTGAGTGAGGCGATTACTGAAAAAGTTGAAGCGGCGATTAAATCGCTTAACTATGCGCCCTCTGCGCTGGCGCGAAGCCTCAAGTTAAACCAGACCCGCACGATTGGTATGCTGATTACCGCCAGTACCAACCCTTTTTATTCCGAACTGGTGCGCGGCGTTGAGCGAAGCTGTTTTGAGCGCGGCTATAGTCTGGTGCTGTGCAATACCGAAGGCGACGAGCAGCGGATGAACCGCAACCTTGAAACGCTGATGCAAAAACGGGTCGATGGATTACTGCTGCTTTGCACCGAAACGCACCAGCCTTCCCGTGAAATTATGCAGCGTTATCCGTCTATTCCTACCGTCATGATGGACTGGTCGCCGTTTGATGGCGAGGGCGATAGCGATCTCATTCAGGATAATTCGTTGTTAGGCGGCGATCTGGCGACGCAACACCTTATCGATAAAGGATTTACCCGAATAGCCTGTATTACCGGCCCGCTGGACAAAACGCCCGCGCGTTTGCGGCTGGAAGGATATCGGGCGGCGATGAAACGAGCAAGGCTGGCTATTCCGAAAGGCTATGAGATCACCGGCGATTTTGAATTTGGCGGCGGTTTTGACGCCATGCAAGCGTTACTTACCCATCCACAGCGACCGCAAGCGGTTTTTACCGGAAACGATGCGATGGCTGTCGGCGCATATCAGGCGTTATATCAGGCGGGGCTTCGTATCCCGCAGGATATGGCGGTAATTGGCTATGATGATATTGAGCTGGCGCGCTATATGACGCCGCCGCTAACGACTATCCATCAACCGAAAGATGAATTGGGCGAGCTGGCTATTGATGTGTTGATTCATCGGATGGCGCAGCCCGCCTTGCAACAACAGCGACTTCAGCTTACTCCGGTTTTGACGGTGCGTGGGTCGGTTTAGATTTATGCCGTTCTTTAATTAGATTATTGCCGTCTTTAGCTCTTAGCAGCATGAACATCAGAGAGGACACGATAGTGATCGCCCCCATCGTGATAAAGGTATAGTGGAACTGTTCCACAGTACTAGTTCCTGTAAAACCTTCATAGATACGTAACACCGCCGCGCTGATCGCCACGCCTAAACTGATAGACAATTGTTGCGTGACGGCCAGCACGCTATTGCCGCTGCTGGCATTATCGTCCGTCAGATCCGCAAGGGTAATTGTATTCATTGCCGTAAATTGAGTTGACATCGCCATGCCAAGAATGAATAGCGGCAGTACGAGCATCCAGATCGGCATGGCGGGAGATTGAAACGAAAACTGGGCAATCATCAGACCGATAAATACCGTAATGCCGACCAGAGTCTTCCGGTATCCCAAACGTCGTAAAACCTGCGTTACGGTCGATTTCGCGATAATAGAACCCAACGCCGTCGGCGCCATCATGCAGCCGGCAATCAGAGCCGGGTAGCCAAAACCAACCTGTAGCATTAACGGCATCAAAAAAGGTACGCAGCCTGTGCCCAGACGCGTAGCGAGGTTGCCGGCAATACCGACGGAAAATGTGCGTGTCTTAAACAGCGATAGTGATATTAACGGTGTCGGATGATGGCGGGCGTGGCGGATATAGGCCAATAGTAGAACAATACTGCAAAAAATAATGGCGGATGCGATCCATGTCGCCACAATTTTCTCGCCAAACAGTTCCATTCCGCTGGAAAACATTACCAGACTTAGCCCAAAGAGAAAGAAGCCGGTCATGTCAAACTTGCGACGCGGCGTGGTGAAGTTAGGCATATATTTGCGGGCATACAGAATACCTGCAACGCCAATCGGAATATTAATCAGGAAGATCCAGTGCCAGCTTGCCCAGGTCACCAGTACGCCGCCTAACACCGGCCCCAAAATAGGACCTACCAGCCCCGGCATAGTGACAAAGTTAAGGACGGGCAGTAACTCACTACGTGGATAGGCCCGCAATAACGCCAGTCGCGCTACCGGCATCATCATCGCCCCGCCGACGCCTTGCACGACGCGAAAAATAACCAATTCAGATAGTGAACTAGAGAGCGCGCAGGCCAGCGAGCCTAACGTAAACAAACTCACGGCAACCATAAAGACGCGACGCGTACCGAAGCGATCGGCCAGCCAGCCGCTTACCGGAATTAACATAGCTACTGTCAGGGTATAACTGATAATAGCGGACTGCATAGCGAGTGGCGAACGGTTGAGGCTATGCGCAATAGCCGGTAAAGCGGTATTCAAAATGGTGGCGTCTAGCGCCTGCATAAAGAAGGCCATTGCCGCTATCCACGGCAGGCCAGCCATACTGCGCGCTTTTTTGCTGGTCATTCAATATCCTGTTAATTATCTGGTCTCTCATTGGGCGCTATCAACAGCGCTTGGCAGGCCTGGAAAGCTCGTTCGCCGTCGCCATCAGCGATGGCATCAACAATAGCCTGGTGCAAATCCAGCTTTACCACTTCGTTATAGGTTATTGAGGTAAAGTAAGTGCGATAAACCGAATGAAATAGCGTAGCAAAAGAGATCAAAAAGGGATTGGCGCTCATTTCGTAGATATGCCCATGCCATGCCATATCTACTTCAATCCAGCGTTCACGCTTAAAATGCTTTTTCAGAGCAACCATCTCTTCCATTAAGGTATTCAGCTGCGCTTTTTGCTCCGGCGTGCCGATAGTCGCCGCCAGCCGACAGGCTTGCGGTTCCAGACTGATTCGCATCACCAGGAAATGGTCCACTACCTGATGGAAGTTTTCTTCCGTCATCCACCAGGTCAGCAGCTCTTGATCCAGGAAGTTCCAGTTACCTTGCGGCATCACCCGCGTTCCAATGCGCGGACGGGGTAGCACCATACCTTTAGCCGTCAACGTTTTCACCGCTTCGCGAATTGCCGTCCGACTTACGCCGTACCGCTCGCCCAGTTCTATTTCGCCGGGAAGAATCGTACCGGGGGCATAGTCACCCTTTAATATCCGCTGCGCCAGCTTTTCAGCCAGAACATAGGATAGATTTTTCTGTGCGGCTAATTGTTGTGCGCTTAAAGGCATGAATGTTCTTCCTTTCTCTTTCGTTTGATCATTAGTATGCCACCAGGAAGTATGATTGCGGTGGTAATAACGGCAATTTGCTTATTTTATGGCACGTTAAGCCCGTCATTGGTGAAAAAAGAGACACTCAGAAAATTATTTTAAATTTCCTCTTGTCAGGCCCAAATAACTCCCTATAATGCGCCACCACTGACACGGAACAACGGCACACAGGCCGCCGGGTCAGCGGGGTTCAGACCAGAACCTCACGGAGAAAAGCAAAAATAAACGCTTGACTCTGAAGCGGGAAAGCGTAATATGCACACCCCGCGCCGCTGAGAAAAGCGAAGCGGCACTGCTCTTTAACAATTTATCAGACAATCTGTGTGGGCACTCGAAGATACGGAT
>NZ_VXJW01000016.1 GCF_008692845.1 Salmonella enterica subsp. arizonae | reverse complement strand
CAGCCGTGAAATCGTGCCGGACGTGCTGGCAAATAAACACGGCCACGCCAGAACGCTGATGCAGGGGGAAACGCTGACCGTGCTGCAACAAAAATCGTTTCTGCTGGAACAACGGCCGGAGCCGTTCGCCCTGGTGCAGCGTCTTCAGGACGGTAAACCCGCAGGCGATCTGTTCTGGGTCTCGATACGCCCGGAATATCTGGAGCCAGATGGCGAATGTTACGTGTACCTGCCTGACTGGATGCACAGCGCCGTGAGTGACCTTGTCGCTGTGATAAGTGCGGGTTCACGCACAAACAAGCATTTGTGCAACCTCTTTTGTCCCAACCATTATCAATGTGGCCCTCAGCAAAAAATTTATACGATACCTGTCATGCCACCGAGAGCATCTTCGTCGGAAGATATAATTATTTGTCAGATTTTAATCACTAATTGATACGGTATTTATTTCATTATTATTTTAACTGGTATACAGAGAATGAATTTCTGTATGAAACCGTCTTATTTTTGATGGCTTTCAAATATATTTATATTTTACTATAACTCGATATTTCCATGTAATAGGTATTTTTCGTGATATCTATCCTATTTTGATATGGTATAAAAAACAAACATAACAACAAGAAAAAAACATGTAACAGTATGTTAAATAAGGTCTTATAATTTTGGTGTAATGGTATCATTTGTTATAATAACTAGCGTTACTTTTCGGGTATTTCGTGCAATAAATATATTAACCAGCAAAATCGATCGTATCAATCTGTTTTTTTTATTATCCATAAAAATTTATTATCAATAGGATTGATTCCGTAAACGGTTATTAATTTTCTGGTTTTTATGATTTATTAAGAAAATAGTGAAAATAGTGAAAATAGTGAAAATAGTGAAAATTCGGAAAAATGATTTTGATTGCTATTGTATATTCCGCCAATCAGATGACTGGTGAAGCCCTCAGGCATATTTTTAAAGCTGATCGCAGTATCCGGGTTGAGTTTTCAACAAGCCAGGAAACTTTGATAGAGAAGGCATTAGAAATGAAGCCAGAATGTATCATTCTTGATATCAGTCTCCGGGATTCATTCTATCTGATATATATGATTCGCAATCATTTTCCGGCTGTTCCGGTTATTTTTATACAAAAATATTTCCTTTTTTCAGATCGTATAATCAGTGAATATTTCGGGCACATTTTTCTGTACGAATATGATGCAGTGTTGTGTGCATACCCTGATTTTACTCCGCTGGATCTGTTCAGGCAGGATGTGTTTTCTGGTACTCATTGTTCCGGTGGTGTATTTCTTCATGACAGATATACCGGTATGACGGATATGTCACTACGACAACACCTTAATGATTATCTTCGTCACCGGCTTGCAGGGCTGGTCACCTCTGAAAGGATACGGGAGGTGGTTATGGACTGGCTGGTATGCGGCTTGTCTGTAGCAGAAACAGGAAAATGTGCACAGATAAGTGACAAGGTGGTTTATTTGTACCGGCGTCAGGTTATGAACATGATTGGTATAAAAAATTTTTCGAGGGAATTCATTCAGTCATTAAAAATATAAGGGTACAGACAAACGGAGAAATAATTATGCTACATGAAAGTAAAGAAAATTTCCCTGAAGAGCCTCAGGGATTTTATCAGCAGGGAGAGTTAATTCCGGGCAGTGTAGATATCCGACACTTTCGGTTACTGATGACTATATCTTCTGTGAATAATGAAAAAATGTATAAAGCCCTTGAAGAGGTACTGGTTTACGGAAAATCAAGAAAAGAGGCCTGCGAAAATAACGCAGTCACGCAGAGTTACTTTTCTGTCAAATACAGGAATACGCAGATGGTCAGCCATGCAGTTTACCGTATCATGCAGTTTATGCTGACTGATAAGTAAAAGTGCTGCCTTTATTTATATAAAAGATGGGTTTACTTGTCTTATTTTTTATAAATATTAAGGAGTTTCCAATGGTTAAGGAATAAAGGCTATCACAGATTTGTTATGTTTGCCTGACTAATCGATGATGGCCTTTGCCATCCATATCATATTTATGTGTATACATTAAAAGGATTCATTATGTCACTTAAAACTAAATTATCTCTGGCTGCGATCTGCCTGATGGCTTCTGGTGTGGTCGCAGCAGCCACGCCTGTGGGCAACGGCACGCTGACTATCAATGGTACCATTAGCGCATCAACCTGTACGGTAGCCCCCAGTAAAACCAGCCTGACGGTTCCGAATTTAGTACCTGCAAATATCGATGCTGCGGCGCATAATGCGGAATTGTACAAAGATACAGTCAGTTTTGATTTCAAGGACTGTGGTGCTGCCGGTAACACCATCGTTATGAAACTCACCAGGGATGTTAGTGCTCCAGATGGTGCAGGTGGTTCTGGCGCCCTTAAAAAAGCAGGATTTAGTTATTCGAATGGTGCAGACTCGCAGTATTCACCATTGTATTATCAGCTGACTCCGTCTTCTACAGCTAATTTCTTTATGCTTGATGGCTCTGGTAATAACATCGATATTTCTGCTGTCCAGGATAAAGGCGCTTTCTCTATACCGGTTGATTTAGTTGTGAAAACAGCTGTTTCTACTGGTGTTGATACTGGAAATTATGTCGGTAACTTTACCGCCGCTCCGACCTGGTCTGTGGAATACCCATAACAACATCCTGAATTAAAGTAGTCTAATAAGGGACGTCATCGTCCCTTATTCTCAATTTATTTATACTCAGGTATAAGGATGGGGCATTATGTCAGCTGTGAAAATATTTTTCTGCGCGATGTTATTTATTGCTTTTAACTCGCTGGCCGGGGGGGGGACATGGCTTGATGCTACCCGGATTATTTACAACGAGAAAGACACCTCCAGATCTGTGAAAATAAGCAGCACCTCGTCTGATATTCCCTATCTGGTTCGTGCCTGGGTCACCCGCGTTGATAATATGGCAGTGGCTGATAAATGGGTAGTGACTCCTCCTGTTTACCGTCTGAACGAGAATGGAGCTGTTCAGCTCAGACTTTACCTTCTCGATAATAGTGGACTGCCCGGTGACAGGGAAAGTGTTTTTTATCTGAATGTCCTCAGCATTCCCGGAACATCATCGGACGAAAGTAAAACGGAAAACGACAGTCTGGGAGGGAAAATAATTATTGCCATTAACTCTAAAATTAAAGTTTTCTACCGACCCAGCAATCTGGCGGATACAGATATGGAAGCAGAGTACAAAAAACTGCAGTTCAGGGCTGAGGGGCGTTCCATTTCCATTATTAACCCAACACCATTCTATATGAATTTTAATGAAATAAAAGTGGATGGCGTGAAATACAATATTAACCGTCAGATGGTATCGCCTTTTGGTAACGTCACATTCACAACAAAATCAGTGCCACAAAAGATAAATTATCGCCTGATTAATGACTTTGGTGGCATCACTCCTCTGGTCAGTGTCAGTCTGAAAGGTTAGGAATATGAAAGGAATCTGTTCTGTTGCGCTGAAAACCGGGGCGCTGGGGCTGTTTGCACTGCTCCCTGCTCAGGTTCAGGCTGACTACAGCTTTGATCCCGGTTTTTTCAGAGGGATGGGAATTGCCGGCAGCACTGATGTGGATCTCAGTCTTTTTAATCAGGGGAGTACTTTTCCTCCGGGGGAGTATTTGCTGGCGGTGTATATTAACGGTGAGTTCATCATCCGGCAGAATATTCATTTTATCAGAAGTCACAAAGGGGGAGATCCCTTTCCCTGTCTGTCAGCAAAGGATACGGCAGCTCTGGGGATTAACTATACCTCTGAGGAAAACTCGGTCTGTCAGGTACCGGAAAACCTGCCTGATTTTCTCTGGAAAACGGACATGAACAGCCGTCGTCTCAGCCTGACGCTTCCTCAACTATATCTGCAGAATAATGATTATTTTACCACCTCACCTCGCTCCTGGCAGGCCGGAGAGCCGGCGCTGCTGATGAATTATGATTACAGTTACAGTGACACCCGTTCCGGAGAGCAGACCGATACCAGCCAGTATCTGGGGCTTCAGGGAGGGGTGAATCTCCTGGGCTGGCGGCTGCGTAATGAAAGCACCTGGTCACGTACTGACTCCCGGGAGAGTCCGCTCAGTTCACTGCGTACCTATATTCAGCGGGATTATGCCTGGGGTCAGGGGGGGGAGTTTACGGCCGGGCAGGCGTGGAGTGACGGAAACCTTTTTGAAAGTGTGCCGTTCAGGGGGGTAATGCTGTCATCGAGGGACGACATGCTCCGGAGTCAGTTTCGTAACTATACGCCAGCGATTCGGGGCGTGGTGAACAGTCAGTCTGCAACGGTCAGTGTGATAAAAAACAACCGCGTGATATATCAGACGAACCTGCCGGCGGGGCCTTTTTCCCTTGATGGAATAATGGATAATGGCGGCGGAGATTATCTCATCCAGATCAAGGAAGCTGACGGGAGTATCCGCAGTTATTCGCAGTCAGCTGATTCACTCCCTGTTCTGCAGACAAAAGGAAGACTGAAATATAACATCGTTTCGGGTGTCAGTGACTTTGCCGGCACGGATGACAGTTATTTCAGCCAGGCCGTACTGTATTACGGGGCGGGTGATCGTCTGACACTGTATGGTGGAGGGCTGCTTTCGTCCGGATATTCAGCCTGGAGTGCAGGTACAGGATTACAAATTGACGGGCTGGGGGCTGTCTCGGCAGATCTGACTCTGTCCTCTACAGGGAATCTCCCGGGGGGAAGGTCGCTTTCCGGTCAGTCAGCCCGTGCATCCTGGTATCGTGATTTTGATGCTACCGGCACATCATTCGGTCTCTTTGCCTACCGGTATTCTTCCCGGGATTATATGAGCTTTGAAGAAGCCCTGCGCTATCAGGTTGATGGTGATAATCCCCCCAACAGAAAGAACCGTTTCGATCTGTCTGTTGTTCAGAGTCTGGGTGAGGCAGGCAACCTCTCTGTGACCGGCCGCAGAGAGAGCTACTGGTCCGGCGAGAAAAATCTGACCGGGGTAAGGGTAAACCATAATATTGGTTTTGGAAGGGTTAGCCTGAATACCTGGTTTGATCAGAGCCGGACTGTCGATAACAAGGAAGATAAAATCGCCGGCATGTCCGTTTCAGTTGCTCTTTATGAGAAAGGACGAGGAGTGTCCCTGTCCAGTCGTCTTTCGGGGGAAAATGGTCGCCTGACCAGTCAGAATAGCGTGAATATCTCGCCGACTGAGGATGGTCGCTTTGCACTGGCGGCCAGTACCGGAAAAACGGAGGGGAAATCCAGTCTGCAGGGACTGCAGGTTAATTACAGTGGCAGCCTGTCAGAGATGTCGGCAGGGTATTACAGTGGAGGAGATAACCACCGTCTCAATGCAGGGATTCGTGGGGGGCTTGTGGCACACGGACGCGGTATCACTGCCGGACGCAGATTGTCCATGGAAGCCCCCGTCGCCGTTATCAGCACACCAGGAATATCCGGTGTCAGGATCAGCAGCAGGGCGAATGTGGAAACAGATTATTTTGGTAACGCCATTGTCAGTAATCTGCAGCCTTATCAGAAAAACCAGTTATCTCTGGATGTGACATCCCTGAAACCCGGTGTGGATGTTACGGAAACAGACCGGACGATAGTCCCTGCCAGAGGAGGCGTCATTCCGGTTATTTTTGGTGTAAGTGCAGGGGAACGGGCACTTTTTAAAGTGATGTACCGTAGCCGCCCGGTTCCTATGGGGGCTGTTGCCAGTGTAAAGGACGCCGCAGGCAATGATAAGACCGCTTTTTTTGCCGATCAGGGACAAGTGTATATGACCGGGATGAATACTCAGGGCGTGGTCAGGGTTAACTGGGGAAATGCCAGCTGTCAGTTCAGTTATGACACAGGTGGACGTGGTGAACAGGTCCCCTATAACAATACGGTGGAATGCAGGTAATTTATGAAAAGACAATTATTCGCCCTGATGATTCTGGTAGGAATTTCCCCCGACACCATGGCTCTCATGTCGGAGAATCTCACAGTCTCTCTCGGGGATATCACGCTGAAGCCCCGGACTCAAAAAAATACGGATGCGCTGGCTGTCACTCGTATTGATCTGCCACCCGTCTGTGAAGAGGTATGTCAGGAGAGCGGTACGATTACTTTATATGATGGCTCACTACTCCCGCTGAGAAATGAGACCACCCGATACACAACCTTGATGAAAGGGGTTGAGGTGTCCCTCAGTCTTAGCAGTGCAGATGCGGATACGTTGCAAAAAGGACGTGGTGGCGCGGTTGACATTACTGTCCGACAGGCTGAAAAGCCTTATCCATCCGGAGCGTTTACCCTTCCGCTGATGACATATACCGGCAGTTCCCGGGAACAGAACAGTACCAGAGAAGTCAGCGTGAATCTGGAGGGAAAGGTGAACTCGGGGAGTTGCACAATAACTTCAGGAAAAGACCTGCAGTTTATTTTTTCTGCAACGCCAACTGAATTCCGTCAGATAGAGCACAGTCGCAACCGCAGTCAGTTGGGAGTGCAGAATATGGCGTTTGACTGTGTGAATGTGTCCGGTATCTCTCTCCGCTTTAGTTCTCCTGATATGAAGCAGGGGTTGCCAGGCGTGTTGTTTGATAACAACACGGGAGTAGGACTAATCCTCGGCTATGAGGGGGGCGGCAGAAAGGGTGATATCCACTGGGATAATTCAGAGATTCAGTTACCTGTGAATAATGATGCCCTGTCCCTTGCCATCGGTCTTTATACCCGGGGAGGAGACGTTTCACCAGGGGCATTCAGTTTTACCGGGGTCTATCATGCTGAGTACAACTGATGGCAGAATAGATGGTCGTAATGGCCTTTTTCCTGAGTTCTCTTCTTACGCTGTGGAAATAAAAGTATTGCTCAAATATTTTAAATGATGAAACCTGCTTTCAGGAGTGAGTATATATGGCTTGTCAGAATTCTGTATGTACGGAAAAATATAATGTCTAAAGATAGTTTCGACCATATTGTTACTGCAATGCGGAGTCGACTGGATGCTGATACATGTGAGCCACTTAAAACCCGGGATATTGCTGATGCAACGGGTCTGACAATATACCAGGCCAGGACTTACCTTGAGCAACTCCATACTGCTGGGGTGGTCGGGAAAGTGAACATCGGAAAGGGAGTTCCCGGATTATGGCGACTATTATAACTGGTCTCCCGGAACGCAGAATCAGCAGCCGGCTCTGGTATGGCAGGCTCTGCATTGAGTTTAACAGCAACGGCGACCTGAGTCCGGCGGAGCGGCGAGTTATCCGGCTGCTGTTACAGGGATATAACAGCGGGCAGATTGCTGCCCTCTGCTTTCGCAGCGTTAAGACCATTTCCACCCAGAAAGGCCGGGCCTTTAAGCGCCTCGGCGTCAGGAACGATGCCACGCTGCTGCCTGCGCTGCTGCTTCAGGGTATGGTAACTGTATATACCGATCTGAACCGTGAGCATTCTCTGGATGATAACAGCCCGGATGCAGAATAGGTTTGTCAGAATAAATACTCCTGGAAGTTATTAATGATATTTATGAAGATAATTTATTACGCCAGTATTTCTGTTGTTATTTTAATGGCGCTGGTCTTTTGTGCGTCGGTACTTTTTATTCTGGAGTATTCATGACCGGAACAACTTGACGATTGGCAAAATAATGGAACCGGATAAAATAAGGTCTGGTGCCTGTTTCAGATAACACCATCAATCAGTATTTATTCCGTATATCAATATACATGGAGTGCTTCTGTGCCAGTAAATCATGCCCGGAAATTAAATTCTATGCGGGGAGCATTGTTTTCTTTTCTGCTTCTCGGATGCGTCCGTGCCAGTGCTGCACAGGAATGGGAGCACGTCACGCCCCCCGTTGCTGATGCTCAGGCCGTGGTGGAATTCTTTTCCTTTTACTGCCCGCCTTGCCATGCATTCTCACAGACGGTGGGCGTGGACCTGGCCATACGGCGGGAGCTTTCAGAAGGTGACCGGATGGTCAAGTACCATGTCAGCCAGCTAGGATTGCTCGGCTATGAGCTGACACGGGCCTGGGCGCTGGCCATTGTGATGAACAAAACCGAAGCCGTGGAGAAGGCATTCTTTACCGCAGGTATGGTGGAGAAACGCCTGCGCTCACCGGAGGACATTCGGCGGGTATTCATGGTCACCACCGGGATAACCGGGGAGGCATATGACCGGGAAATAAAGAGTTCGGCAGTAAATGAGACAGTGGCACTGCAGGAACGATTGTTCAGGGAATATGGTGTGAGGGGCACGCCTTCCGTTTATGTCCGTGGCCGTTACCATATCAACAATGCTGCTTTCAACGCATTTTCTGCGGATGATTTCAGAAACCGTTATGCGTCCGTGGTCCGGACATTGCTTGTCGGTAAAGACGATGCCAGCTGATAAAACGGGGGCCGGGCGAACCGGAGGAGGCTTTCCGTTGCTGACGCTGATTTTCCTGTTGCTGACCAGTGTATTTACCTCCGGCTTTCTGACTGGCGCACTGACTGTGATCTGGTTTGTCAGTGCCGGCATGTAATATGATGAACTGAATACCATGAACCATGAAACTGAGACATTTACTTAAATACAAGTTGACTACTGCTGCTCTCCTGATAACGGCCGGGGTAGTTACCTTGTGTTTTCCGGAGAGGTATTATCTGAAAGAAACGGGATGGAATCTTACAGCAGAAAAAGAAATCCCTGGATTAAAAGGGGGATTGTCCGGTCTGACGTGGAACCCGGATAGCGGTACATTATTTGCTGTGACAGATCATCCGTCAACAGTAATCGAACTTGATACAGAAGGGAATGTACTACGGGTAATACCATCGGATCGTGACCATGATTTTGAGGCCATTGAGTACCTTGGTCAGAATCGCTATATTCTGGCCCGGGAGAGAGAGCGGACACTCTCCACCCATTGTATTGACGGTACTACTACAGAATTATCACCGGCGGTATACACCATGACTCTGGATATAAACAGGAGCAGCGATAATGCCGGTTTTGAGGGACTTGCCAGTAGTAAGGGCAGGGATAAACTAATTATTGCCCAGGAAAAAAAACCTCTTCGGATTTACCGTGCCGGACACAGCAAAAACGGGATGATGATCAGTGACACCATCACCCGGGAGGCATCGCTGCCGTGGTTTATCAAGGATATCTCTGGTCTGCATTATGACGGGAACAACGGGCTCCTGTATGTGCTTTCCCATGAGTCAGCCCTGGTACTGGTGTCGGACCTGGACGGCAGCAGGAAAGTGATGTCGCTGCGCCGGGGACATGGTGGATTGCGCAGCGACATACCGCAGGCGGAGGGAATCGCTTCCGATGACCAGGGAACGTTGTGGATAGTCAGTGAACCAAATTTATTTTACCGTTTCGAGAGCGTTCAGAATTCTGTGTCACGTTAAAAATGCTACAACGTCATCACTTTATCGAGACGACCTTCAAAATAAATCGCTAATTGTGACAATGTCAAATTCCAGCTCAGAACTGGCATTGTCCATTTTTCCCGGGCGTTCATCAGCCCCAGATAAATCATCTTTAACTGACTGTTTTCATTGGGGAAGGCGCCTTTCGTTTTCGTCAGTTTTCTGAACTGACGGTGCACGGATTCTATGGCATTAGTCGTATAAATCACTTTGCGGATACCTGCCGGATAACGGAAGTAGTGTGACAGGTTTTCCCATTTTCGACGCCAGGACTGGATTACTACCGGATATTGCTGTCCCCACTTCGCTTCCAGTTCATCCAGTGCCGTTTCTGCGGCTTCTTTTGACACCGCTCGATACACCGGCTTCAGATCTGCCATAAATACCCTGTGATGCTTTGATGCCACATATTTTATTGAGTTGCGTATCTGGTGGAGCACACACAACTGGACTTCCGTGCGCGGATAAATGCTGTTAATCGCCTCCGGAAAGCCTGTGAGACCATCCATGCAGGCAATCAAGATATCTTCAATACCCCGGTTTTGCAGGTCGCTCAGTACCGACAGCCAGAAGTTTGCGCCTTCACTTTAGACAGATATAACCCGAGAACTTCTTTTCTGCCCTCCAGATCCAGCGCGAGCACAGTGTAAACCGCTTTGCTCTGGTAGCGGCCATCCTCCCGGACTTTATAATGGATAGCATCCAGCCAGACAAAGGGATACACCTTCTCCAGCGGGCGCTGCTGCCACTGTTTCAGTTCCGGGATAACTTTGTCTGTTACGGCGCTGATAGTCGCCGTCGAGACGCTGAAGGCATACAAGTCCTCAATCTCCCGGCTGATATCCTGACAGCTCATTCTCTTTCTTACCCGCTGGCTGGCGACTGCGCTGAAGCAACGGCGTTTTTCGCGTGATGTCGCTCCCGACATCGAGTGGCTGCTGAAACAGGGCCGCCAGCTGGGCGTCAGCGCGAAGCTGGCCAGCAAGCTTAATTACCTCTGGCGTCCCTGTACCGGTGAGTTGACTGAACAGAACGACCTGTTCCGGCTGACCTATGCGCTGGAAACAGCCAAAGATATGCACTGGAACTACCGTCTGCTGAGCGATCGGGAATGGTCCGGCCGGAATGCTGTGGCGCTCAGTGCAGGCGTGAACGGCATTTATCTCTCACGGGCCAACCTCGATGTTGCTTTTGACGACAGCGGCCGACAGATAAATCCGCTGACAGCGCGTCTGACTGGGAACGTAGCGGGGGTGATGAAGCTGTTTAATCGCTGTGGCTGGCAGGCAGAGCCTGAGTCTGGTGCCTCCCTGCCCCACCAGTATTCGCTGATGGCCAGACAGGGAGTGCCAGGAAAGGGTGATTAGTGGCGGATCTGCGCCAGGTCGTCTTCGGTCAGACCGGTCATTTTCATGACGGTATTGCGGTCAATGCCGTTCTGGAGCATGGTACGGGCTATTTTCAGAGTCGCTTCGCGCTCACCTTCTGAACGACCTTCCTGTCTTCCAAGCTGGATACCTTTCTCAATACCCTTTTGTTCGAGTTGTTGTGCGATGGTCATAAGTGCGTCTCCGTGTTGCGGCACACGCTGTGCCAGTTCGCGTACAAAGGCTTCGGCGTCGGATGTTTCGCCTGCCTGCACTATATAGTGTACCAGCGATATCACCTGCGATGAAGACAAGTATCCCGTCAGCAAGATGGGCGCCAGCCGGTCAACCAGTTCTGCCAGGTCTCGCTGGTGAATATGCTTTTGCAGTAAAGTCAGGGCGGCCATGCTGCGATGGCCAGCGATTTCATCATCCGGAATGACCGTAACGTCTACCAGCGGGAAAGCGCTGCTGTATAGTTTGCCTGCCAGCCCGGGATCGTCAAACTCATCCAGCCACCGGGTGGAGTACGGATACGGGCTGCGTTTACCCGTATAGAACAGCACCGGTATCACCAGTGGCAGTTTTTTATGCCCTGCCTCCAGGTGGCGCTGCATGGCAGCTACCGCATAGCGTATGAGGCGGAAAGCCATATGTTTGTCGGGCGTTGACTGGTGTTCGACAAGAACATGAATATAGCCGTCGCCGGCTGTAGTTTTCAGGCTATAGAGGACGTCGCTGAAATACTGGCGGAGATCATCCTCAACGAACGAGCCGGATTCCAGTTTCAGCGTGCTGAGATCGCAGACTGCTCGCAGCTCTGCAGGCAGGTGGATTTCCATGAAATCCCGGGCAATATCCGGTTGCGTCAGGAACTGCCTGAACGTGGCATCGTGAGGAGTGGGTGTGCTGTTTTTCTTCTTCATCTGCCCTGGCTCTGAAAAATGACCCGGAGATGTTATCACAGCCCGGAAAAAGCTAATATTGGCGGTGAACGGAATTGCCATTCCTTCAGGGGACCGTTCCGGGGTGGTTCGGTCCCCTTCCTAAACCATCTTTACTCATCATCAATTACTGCCTTAGCAACTTTCTTCCCTCTCTCAGATATTCTAAAGCCTCTTCTCTCCGTCCTTCTGCGGCAGCTGTATATAATGTCGCAATACCCCTGACAGCCTGATGGCGGGTTATACTGCCTTCACTGAAATCATCCAGAACAGTACAAAGGAATTCCTCCAACAACTCCTGTTCTCTTTGAGATATTCTTTCAGCCATATTCGCTCCATAAGCTTAATTGTTTGTTCTGACCTAACGTGAATAAGTATCGTCAATCAGTATCCTGTTTATGATTGCCGTTACAGACCCTGATTACTGTCATCTTTGATACGCCAGCTAGCCGGGCTGTTTCACGCAGTGATTTTCCGTGGGCCAGACGCAGAGTGCGTATCAATTCATGTTTCTGTGCATCGGCTACCCTGCCCCGATATCTGCCCTCCGCTTTTGCCTTGCTTATACCTTCAGCCTGGCGCCGTCGCCGGTCCTCGTAGTCTTTTCGGGCAATAGCGGCGAGCATATCCAGCATCATGCCATTTACGGCCTTCAGCATACTTCGGGTAAAGTCATCACTTACTGTGCTGGATAGCGCCAGATGGCTTGTCGGTAGATCAAGACTGACGATGGCCAGCTGCTTGTCGGTGATTTGTTTTCTGAGTGTCTCCCAGCCTTTATCATCCAGACGGGTAAGCCTGTCGACCTGTTCAATGAGAATAACATCACCTGGTTCAGCATCACCAAGTAGCCTGATCAGTTCAGGACGGTTCATTGTCGTACCGGATACATTATCGATATACCAGCCAGCAATACGGTGGCCATGTTGGTTTGCAAATGCCTTCAGTGCATTTTTTGCCCGGCTGGCATCCTGCTCTGATGTTGATGCCCGGAGGTAACCAAAAACGAACATTATTTGTCCTTCTGGTAACATTTAAGTGGTCTTGCATACTATGGTATCACTTATGTGGTCACAATAACATTCGTCGGTATTTTTACTGGTGGTATATATAGAGCATACCCCAATGTGACAGTTTGACGCTCCCGCCGGGTTATTCCAACGCTTTGCCTACTCCTTCATGTCTAACGACTCGTTCCAATGTGAATGATGGTTGTCTACGTACATCAAATTATTGACAATGCAAAATGTGTTGTACGTTTTATGTTGTTGTGTACAATGTGATTGAGCTTTATACGCAATTCATGGGCAGGGAATCTATCTCAGGGGAAAACTATGAAACGAGATTACGGTAGTGTCGGTACCATAGCGCTCAGAGCAAGCGCTCTACTTCAGGCCATGAGCCGGGATATTGAGGAGCAAAGAAAGGAATTCAATCTGACAGAGTATCATCAAACATATACTCGTAATGCGGTTGCAAAATTGCCGAAGCTAAGCCGACGCATCGTAGAACTGGCCATGAAAGAAATGGAAGAAAGCGGCTATGATTTTAATAAAAAGCAGGTTGGCAACGTCGAGCAATATGCACTAACAATTCAGAACGTGATTGATATATACGCTCACCGACAGATACCAAAATATCGCGATGTTCATAAAGAACCTTACGTAATCTTTGTCGTCAACTTGAAAGGTGGGGTATCAAAAACTGTCAGCACAGTCACGCTGGCGCATGCACTACGAGTACATCAGGATTTGCTACGTCATGACCTTCGTATCCTTGTGATCGACCTTGACCCGCAGGCGTCCAGCACTATGTTTTTGGACCATACCCATAGCATTGGTACTGTTCTTGAAACCGCCGCCCAGGCAATGCTAAATAATCTCGATGCTGAAACACTGCGAGAAGCAGTTATTCGGCCCACTATTATTCCTGGCGTTGATGTCATCCCTGCTTCTATTGATGACGGCTTTGTGGCAAGTCAATGGGAGGCTTTGGTTGCCGAACACTTACCAGGTTTTAAGCCTTCTGAAGTACTCAGGAAAACCATCATTGACCGTATCGCCGGCGATTATGATTTTGTCTTCATTGATACTGGTCCTCATCTTGATCCGTTCCTTCTTAATGGCCTGGCTGCGAGTGATTTGCTTCTCACCCCTACTCCCCCGGCGCAAGTTGATTTCCATTCAACCCTAAAATATCTGACTCGTTTACCTGAAATGCTCGAACGTCTAGAAGAAGAAGGGGTTGAGCCTCGCCTAAGTGCGAGCATAGGGTTTATGTCCAAAATGACCAGTAAGCGCGATCACGAAACTTCCCATAGTCTGGCTCGTGAGGTGTATGCAAGTAATATTCTTGACTCATCACTTCCTCGATTGGACGGGTTCGAACGATGTGGTGAATCTTTTGACACTATCATCAGTGCTAACCCTGTTTCGTATCCAGGAAGCGCAGAGGCATTGAAAAAAGCACGTACCGAAGCGGAGCGTTTTACTAAAGCCGTTTTTGACCGCATTGAATACATCCGGGGAGCGTCCAAATGAAAAAGGTTTTAGCTCGTGGGCGCGTTCTGGGTAATAGCAATTCAGAGTTCGCCCGTATGCTTGAAGGTGACGGAGATGTTAAAACCTTTACCCTTAAATCAGGTAAGCAGGCCAAATTTGTCAAAACGGTAGTGTTAAGCGGAGAGATTGAATCAAAGACGTTCGTTGATGCTTCGGTTAATGGACGCGATCAGGCTATGCTTTCGCGCGAGTCAGTTACTGACATTTCCCGCACGATTAAACTTCAACAATTCTTTCCGGCTATTGGTCGGGAAGTAAACGGACGAATTGAAATATTAGACGGTACTCGTCGTCGGGCTGCCTGCATCTATAACAACGTAAAATTCGAAATTTTGGTAACAAAAGACGATATTGATCTTGCAGACGCAAGGCAGCTTGCAAAAGACATACAGACTGCAAGAGAGCATAGTCTTCGCGAACTGGGAAAACGACTGGAAGTTACCTATGGGACCAGTATGACTAAAGAAGAGATCGCTCTGGCTGAAAATATCTCTTCTGCAAAAGTTACACGGGCATTTCAGGCGGCATCAGTACCGGACGAAATGATCTCTGTATTTCCTGTAATAAATGATATTTCGCTGTCGGATTATCAATTTTTGTTGAAACTGTCTGAAGAAGCAAACCACAAAAAAACGTCAGTGAAGGAGTTGATGGATAAAGTGCGGCAAAAGCTGATGGCTCTGCCTGATTATCCAGCAATTGATAAAAGCAAAATCCTGTCAGTCTTTCGGACAGAGAGCAAAGCTCTTATGGACCGGCCTGCAAAAACTGTTGAAACTGAGAAGTTGAAAGAGTTTGCTGATCGCAACCAGTTTGCAAGGAAGAAAACTGACTCGAAGAAGCGGCTTGTTGTTTATGAATTCTCACGTATATCTAATGAAGTGCAGTCAGAGATTGATGAAGCTATTAAGCGTATTCTTGAAAAACTGCCTTCATCGGAGCGATAAGAATTTTAAAAAAAAGGATGCCAAATGGCATCTTTTTTTTACTTTTTTCACCATGCTTTTTTGAAGTCTATTATATTGATTATAAAGATTTTTTTAAAATTCTTTCATAGTGAAATCACCACGAATTTTCTTGTGTTTTTGCTTCGTCATAGTTTGGCTACTGGCAATTCAGACCAGCGAGTCGTATAGGCTGGTGAAAGCATTTCTCGTTTCATTTGCCACTCAGGAGCAATGCCTCGCCCCGCAAACCACACTTTCCCCATACCAGAATGGTTAATACCGTCCACGACTTTCATCAGCTGATTACTGTTGCTTCGGGGCTGAGTATCATCGAACAGATTCAGCTGTGAAACACCGGTAGGAGTGAAATCATTGAGCATGCAACCTGCTTTTGCATATCGATGGCCATTCACCCAGATCCGATCCAGCGCTTTCACCGCTGCGGCTATGATGTCCCGGGTATCCTGCGTGGGAGTCATCAGCTTTTCACTGGCCACATTCCCGTAATACGGTTCGTTTACAGCGAACGGTGACGTCTTCACAAAAACGGCAATATACCTGCAGAACTGACGCTCGCCGCGCAGCTTTTCAGCTGCACGCTCAGCATACTGACAGACTGCCTGCCGCATGGCTTCATATGTCGTGACACGCTCCCCAAAGGAGCGGCTGCAGACAATCTGCTGTTTCGGCGGAGGCGCTTCTTCCAGCGAAATACAGCTTTCTCCGTTGAGTTCTCGGACGGTTCTCTCCAGCACAACGTTGAAATTTTTCCTGATAAATACAGGGTTCGCACGCGCCAGCTGCAGTGCCGTAGTGATGCTCATCGAATTAAGCGTCTTTGAGATCCTGCGACCTACTCCCCAGATTTCTTCCACTGGCTGCAGTGAGAGCAGTTTCTCCGTTCGCTTCGGATTATGTGACGTCAGGGCAAGCACCCCACCGAACTGTGGCCAATCTTTCGACGCCCATTGCGCGCTTTTAGCCAGTGTTTTGGTCGGCCCCATCCCGACGCCGATTGTCAGCCCGGTACCGGAGCGCACGTGCTCGCGCAGTTGCCGGCCGAAGTCCTCAAAATTAATGCAGCGGTCTATGCCGCGAATGTCCAGAAACATCTCGTCGATGCTGTACTGCTCCACGCGCGGCGCCAGCTCCTCGAGATGAGACATAACTCTGTTCGACATAGACGCATAGAGCTCGTAATTGCTCGAGAACGTGATGACCGGCTCCGGGAATTGTGCCGTCTTCAGCTGGAACCAGGGGACGCCCATTTTAATACCCAGCCGTTTCGCTTCGGCACTGCGCGCGATGACGCAACCATCGTTGTTACTGAGAACCACAACAGGCCTGTTACGCAGGTCAGGACGAAACACCTTTTCACCGCTCGCATAGAAAGAATTCACATCAGCGAGCGCAAACATCAGTTAGTACCCCGCGTTTTATGTATGAATGCCATCACCACGCCGAATATCTGCAGTTCCTCCGGGTAGAGGGTAGGGTAGGCGGGATTCATCGGCAGCAGGGCTATTCGGGGTTTAAGCTGCAGGCGTTTAACGGTGAACTCGCCATCTGTTTCCGCGATAACAATATCCCCCTGCATGGGTTTTTCAGCTTTGTCGACAACCATTAAATCGCCGGAGTGCAGGCCCATATCTTTCATCAAGTCGCCAATGGCCCGGACAAAATAGGTCGCGCTGGGGCGACGGATACAGTAGGCATTCAGATCCAGTTCGTCTTCGGTATAGTCTGCGGCCGGTGACGGAAAACCTGCCGGACAGCGCTCTGTGAAAAGTGGTGCGGTTGACAGTGCTGGCTCAGATGCGGGAGTGACAAAAAGGATCATGGCATACCTCTTAAAATACCTGTTTTTATATACAGTAGTATTTAAGATATTTCCCGTCCTGCAAGGAGAATTTTACCTGCTCCTGCCAGGTCATTGTTCTGGCGGATAAAACAGGCTGTGGGTTATCCACAGAAACAGTGCATAACCCTGTGAGTGGATACCGGGTATCTCATCGTCTGTTAAGCCAGCGGCTCAATAAGTTCCCGGTCCTGGTTCCGGGGATTGCCAACAGCCCGGCTGACGGGGTGCCATGTGAAATTTTCGGCGGAAAGACTGCCCTCACGGGCAATGTCTTCTGCCTCTTTACCGGTTGTGTTTTCGCTGAGCCATTTACGTGCGGCAGCCGGTGAGTACACGAGCGGTCGCCGATCGTGTATGTCCAATAGTCCCTCATCCGCAGCTGCCGTGACGATCAGGAATCCTTCCTGGTCATTGCCGTTCTCAAAAGGTGGTTTCCCGATGGCTGCGAGCAGGAGTGGATTTCCGTCCTTGCGGTAAATGAAAAACGGCTGTTTCACGCCGTTTTGCTGTTTCCACTCAAACCAGCCGTCAGCAAAAACAATGGCACGTCCGTGCTCCCAGAGTGGCCTGAACATCCGGCTGCCGGCCGCAGTTTCACTTCTGGCGTTGATGAGAGCGGGCTTGTTCCACCACTCCGGCGCATAACCCCAGTGAACAGGATCAAGATGCAGCTGCGAGCGGCGTTCACTCAGCAGTAATACCCGGGTTCCGGGCGCAACGTTGTAGCGGCCGACGGGCTCCGGATCATACGGGATGTCCCGTTCTGCTTCTTCTCCGAGAAAGGCCAGGTACTCCTCGCGAGAGTTGTACTGCGTAAACCGACCGCACATTATCGTTTCTCCGGTGTAGATTTCGCATGCGAAATCTGTGTTTTCTTCAGTTCAGAACATAGGCCGTTTTTCAGGTTCCTGCCATCGTGTTGCCGCCGTGCCGCTACTTTAGCGGGGCCGCTTCGAATGCAAGGGTTCGCTCTGCCGGTGTCCTCACCCGGTCGCAGTTAATTTCAAAGGCATTACCCGCTGTCTTACCGTCGTTTTCCGTCTCAATTTTCGCCGTCAAACCGTCCAGCCAGTGTCTGCTTTTTCACTGCGCTGCGGCTTGCGGCACCGCCCCTGCATGCCCGGCTGTCGTATCGGCACGGCGTAACTGGCGCCGCATTTGAGAAAGGAGAACTACCATGTCCCGATTTATCCAGGGTAATTGCGTCCATATCATGTCCGGCTTTCCGGATAATGCTGTCGATTTCATTCTGACCGACCCGCTATATCTCGTCGGTTTTCGTGACCGTCAGGGGCGCTCAATTGCAGGAGACGTCACCGACGAATGGCTCCAGCCTGCCAGTAATGAAATGTACCGCGTGCTAAAAAAAGACGCGCTGATGGTGAGTTTCTACGGCTGGAACCGCGTCGATCGTTTTATGGCTGCCTGGAAAAATGCGGGATTCAGCGTTGTCGGCCACCTGGTGTTTACCAAAACCTACACATCGAAGTCTGCCTGGGTGGGCTACCGCCATGAGTGTGCTTACCTGCTGGCAAAAGGCCGTCCGCCCCTGCCGCAAAACCCGCTGCCGGACGTGCTGGGCTGGAAATACAGCGGCAACCGGCACCACCCGACCGAAAAACCCGTAACCAGCCTGCAACCGCTGATTGAGTCCTTCACACATCCCGGCGCGATTGTGCTCGACCCCTTTGCCGGCAGCGGCTCCACCTGCGTGGCCGCGCTCCAGGCTGGCCGTCGCTACATCGGTATTGAACTGCTGGAGAAGTATCACCGGACCGGACAGAAACGTCTGGCCGCCGTCCGGCGCGCCATGCAGTACCCGGCCGCTAACGACGAGTTCCCGGAGGCCGCGTAATGAACTATGCAGGACACGAAAAACTCCGCGCAGAAGTGGCGGAAGTCGCCAGCAACATGTGTGACCTGCGGGCGACTCTGAACGGGATGGGGCACCGCTATCGCTTTGATTCCGATGTGCTGGTCGAACGCCTGACCTGTCAGACCCTTTTTCGCATCAATGCCCTGTTTATGGCGGCGTACAACGAAATTCTTGAGCTGGATGCCTGCTTTAAGGACTAAGGAGAAAAACATGTACGGAACCTGTGAAACCCTCTGCCGGTTGTTGCGTGAGCAGTATCCCGCAGAAACCCCGCTGAACCTGATTATCTGGTCCCCGGCGGATATCGAAGCGCTGGCCGACGGAATGGAACATGCCGTTTCGGAACAGGAGACAAGGGCGGTACTGGCGCGTATGGACGCCATACCGGAAGAACAACAGCTTGAGTCGGGCGTGTCTGCCAGTGCGGTGATGGATCTGATTGAACAGGTGAAAGAGGCCGCGCCGGGAGTGGTGGTGCCGGTGGAACTGCTTGAAACCCTGCTGACTACTGCCGAACAGGCGTTATGGCACAGGGAATGGAGCGCCCGTGACAGCAATTATCCGGTGCCAGAAAGCGTTACCCGTCGCCTGGCTGATGCGGCGAAAGTTCGCGCGTTACTGAAAAAATGAAATCTGCACGCCGCCCGGGCGGCGTGTACTGAACCCGTTCAGAAGGAACCCATTATGCAGGAAACCACCACGTTAAACGCCCTTGTGATGCGCCGTGCGCGCGATTTGATTGCTTATTATGGATGGCCTGACCATACCGATGTTGATCAGCGTGATCCGGTCAATAAACCGGGATGGATAAGTATTTATGTCCGTCTGGATGCGGCAAATATTGTTCATCTGCTTCCTTTGCTTTGTACCGGTGAAGTACCCGCAGAGCTGCAAAGTGCCATGTCAAAGCTAGCCGGGACGCCAGCGCAGATTATTTTATCCGGCAGCCGCTATGCCGACGCGCCGCAGCTTCCGGAGGAAGGAACACAGATAGCTTTCCCCTGGGCCGGGGAATGGCTGACAGAGCCGGAGATTCAGGCGGTAACGGATTGCCTGTCCCGCGCCGTGCGGGATGTCTCCCGGCAGGTATGGGAGGATGCGCGCCGGATAAAGGCGGCGCTGACCACGCGCGGGGAAACGCTGTTTTATCGCCAGACCCGAAATTTCCGTCTGGTTGTGAAGGAAAATGATATGCCCTGCTGGCTGGACGATGATGACAATTTGCCGGTGGTGCTCGATGCCATCCTGAACAAAGGGGCACGCTACAGCAGCGTTGAGTTCTTCGTTATCAGCGACAAAGTTGATCAAATCCTGGCATGTGGCCAGATGTGCGATGTGCTGCGTATTCCGGGCGAGCCTCCGCGCCGGTGGATGGATTTAACCCTGTTACACGAGGTCATGGCAGAAGCGCGTGCAGAAATCAGTTTTGTCCGCAATGCCCTGTCAGCAATCCGGCCAGTGTAGCGAACAGCAGGGGGCGGCGGCCCCCTGAATCAACATCGAAGGATAAGGATGTCGCCGGCTCCGCTTTTACGGCTCTTCCTCCACGTTGTTCCGGCTTCGCGGTGAGTAACGCCCCGTGCGTCCTGCGGCAAACGCCGTGCCTCTACTATAGCCGGGCCGCGGCTGATGCAAGGGAAGCGTAAACGCCGTCACCTTCACCCGGTCGCAGTTTATTTAAAAGGCATTATCCGTCGTCTTCCCGTCGTTTTCCGGCTCATTTTTCGCCGTCAAACCGTCCAACCTGCTCCTGCTTTTTTACTGCGCTGCGGCTTCGGTGACGCCCTTGCATCCTCCGCTTTTCGCCCGGCTGTCGTGTCGGCACGGCGTAAGCCGGAACTCAGACGACATCGACTATGGAGGATTTTTTATGAGCACTACGACCACCACACCGGCTGTTTACGTGGGCACCTACCATAAATACAACTGCGGCAGCATTTTCGGCAAATGGTTTGATCTGACGGAGTTTGACGGCAGGGAGGATTTTTACGAGGCCTGTCAGGCACTGCATGCCGATGAATGGGATGCCGAGTTTATGTTCCAGGACTGGGAAGGTATCCCGTCGCAGTTCGTCTCTGAAAGCTCCATTGACTGGGATTTTATCGCCGCTTACAAACGCGCCGAAGAAGAGAGCAGGGAAGCCGCTTTTATCGCCTGGGCGGAGTATACCGGCGAGTGTGACTATGACATGTTTGATGATGCGTACCGCGGCGAGGCGGAAAGCGAGGAGGACTATGCGCGGGAGATGGTTGAGGACAACGGCCTGTTAAATGAGGTGCCGGAGCCGTTGCGCAGCTATTTCGATTTTGAAGCCTGGGCGTGTGACCTGTTCAGCAGCGGCTATGTGTTCCATGACGGTTATGTCTTCAGCAACTGATTTATGTCCGGCGGGGAAACCCGCCGGACAGGGAGAAAACGTATGAAACTTGCACCACAAAGCTGTGAGATCCTGCGACAGTACAAAGCCCTGATTAATGCCCGCCGACGTGATGCCGGTCAGCGGGAACTGACCACCGCGCAAGTGATGGATGAAATTTGTTACTACATGACGTGTCAGTGTGCCGTGTACATCGGCGGTCATTTCATCTTACAGGGCGGTAAAGGGCAGTAAGTATGATGGCAGGCGTCCGGCCCGGAGGGCGCCTGTCAGCCCGCGCGAAAACCCGGGCAGGCTGCGCCTGCCGGAGAGAAACTTCGCCGCGCCTCCGGCGCCGCGCACTTTCCTCTCCGTTGTCAGTCGCAGTTGACCGGGAATGTGCGTATTATCAGGGATAACGTCCTGTAAAGCAGATCGGTGATGCATATGTCGAAGTGGAATATCGCTTCTTTCTCAAAAGACGAGCAGGACAGAGTATCGGTCGATAAAGCGGCCGCTGCTGTTGCCTGGCAGGAACGGATGAACAAGCCCGTGGTGCCGGAGCTGGCTGAACGGGAGCAGCCTGAACATCTTCGCCAGTATTTCCGTGAACGGCTTGAAGTTCATCGGCAGAACAGTCAGCAGCTGCCGCGCGCAAATGCGCCCGAATATAATAAACCCGGTGATGAGCAGCAGAAGTGATTCTTATAGTCAGTGTGTCCAGGGAGGAAAATCTGTGCGTATGTCTCTGATGTTTGCAGCCGTTACTCTTTTAACCGGTATTAACCTGTTGTTTATTCCGTTTCAGCCTGTACCGGCTCTGTGGGGGGGAATCCTGGCCGTTGCTTTTATACTGATTAATGTCGTGGCGGATAAATTGCGTCTCTGGAGTGGCGTTGCATGGATTATCGTTGCCGGCATCATCATAACGTTGATGCTAAAGGGGAAGGAGCCGGGTGACGAATTAAGAGTGCTGATCACCGTTTTTGCTTTCCTGGCTTCAGCCTGGTACAGCGTTGTGCAGTACAGAAAAGAAAAGCATTTTCGCTCCTGATGTTCCCGGCTGGAATTAAGCCGGATAATTGTCAGCCATCTCTTAAGCCGCATGTAATCCATTCTTATCCTCCCATTTTCTGTTTTCTGCCCGTTCCCGGTTTCACTGCGGGCGTCCGGGCGGGCTGTCGTGAACGGAGCCGGTAAACCGTCTCCGCCCTTCGGGCTTCCATCCCATGACGCAACACCAGGGCTTGCAGCCTCCGTTCCGGAGGCGCCGCCTCTGTCGCGCCGTCACCTGCGCTCCCTGCACCCCGGCAAACTGACGCCGGGCTGTAAGGCGCAACGCCGTTTCGCGCCCGCGCTTTCCGTCGTTGCGGCGGTTTCCTGCTCATTTCTTGCCTGGTTTTTTTTCACCCTTTTGAGTCCTTTCGCCGGGGCTGAGACAACCACAACCCGCCTGGCTGTCCAGGGACGGCGAAGCCTTTCGCGATAAATTTTTTCCGGCCATTCCGCAGGCTTCATTAGACCGTAAAAAATTGACCGCTCACCCCGGACACCTGCACCGGGCCGTGGCCGTTTACGCCCTTGCGGCGAACGGCTCTCAAACGGGTGAAGGTAACAACCAGCGGGCGCGTTCAGCAGGTCCCCGCAAAACGTCAAAACCGCGGCCCCGGCAACTCAACGGGTGATGGTTTTTAAAAGAAAAACAAACGGAAGGAGATTCATCATGACAGTACGCGGCATCAACAAAGTCATCATCGTGGGTAATCTGGGCCAGGAACCGGAAGTCCGTTATATGCCCAATGGCGGCGCGGTCGCCAATCTCAACCTCGCCACCTCGGAGTCCTGGCGCGATAAACAGACCGGAGAGATGCGCGAAAACACCGAATGGCATCGCGTGGTGCTGTTCGGCAAGCTCGCGGAAGTGGCCAGCGAGTATCTGCGCAAGGGCGCTCAGGTGTATGTCGAAGGGCAGTTACGTACCCGCAACTGGCAGGACGACAGCGGCGTAACGCGCTATGTCACTGAAATCGTTGTCGGACAGAACGGCACTATGCAGATGCTGGGCGGTCGTCGTGACGGCGGTCAGCCACAGAACACTGCTCCGCAGCAACCCGCACAACCGCAGAGTCCTGCCGCTTCCCCTGAAAAATCCCCGAAAAAAGGCGGCAGAAAAGGCCGTCAGACTACAGCGCCGTCTCAGCAAGCGCCTCAGCCGTTACCGGACGATTGTCCGCCGATGGATGATGTCGCCCCGTACTGAAACCATGATGAAAACGCCCCGCAACCTGCGGGGCAGGGAAAGGAGAGATACATGACCAGCAACGTTATACCGCCCCTTCAGTCACTGCCTGATGGCACATTCACCCGCGAACAGGCTGAAGCGGTCGCAGCGCAGTATCAGAATGTAGCGATTGAAGACGATCAGGGAACGCACTTTCGCCTGGTGGTTCGTAAGAACGGCGAAATGATCTGGCGGGTATGGAATTTTGAGCCGGGTGGTGAGTACCTGATGAACCGTTATATCCAGGACTACGGCATCCGTAAACAGCAGTAAAAAGGTGCCCTGCCGGAGCAGCAACTCCGCAGGGCCGGACAATCATCAATATCCAGTGAGGTATCAACTATGTCAGTAACCGAGTCTAAAGCAAAAACCACCGCGAAAACCAGCAAAAAAGCAGTCAAACCTGCCGAAGCCGCAGCCCTTAAGGCGGCGCTTGAGGCCGCTCAGATAGAAATGGTGCCGTTGTCGGCGCTCGTCAAATCCCCGCTGAACGTCCGTACCATCCCGTATCCGGTGGAGAGCGTACGCGACCTGGCTGACACCATTCTTGCTATCGGCCTGATCCAGAATCTTGTGGTCCACTCGTTGCCGGGTGGCCTGTCAGGCGTGGCGGCAGGTGGTCGTCGTCTCGCAGCCCTGCAACTGTTGCTGAGTGAAAAGCGCATCGATGCCGGGTATATGGTCATCGTCAAGCGCGTCAGCGACGAACTGGCGGTGGTGGCCTCGATGGTGGAGAACAACCAGCGAGTGGCAATGCATCCGGCAGAGCAGATCAGCGGGTTCCGCACGTTGTCTGAGCAGGGGAAGACTCCGGCGCAGATTGGTGACCAGCTGGGGTATAGCTCGCGTCACGTCCAGCGGATGCTGAAACTGGCGAACCTTGCCCCGGAACTTATCGCCCTGCTGGCAGAGAACAAGCTCGACGTGGAGCAGTGTCAGGCGCTGAGTCTGGAGAACGATCCCGTGCGTCAGGTAGATATTTACCAGCGCGTGAAGGCGCAGCACAGCTATGCCCCTGCGCACATGCTTAAACGCGCTGTCACTGATACCGAAATCAGCGTGAACCACTCCCGCTTCGTGTTTATCGGGCGTGAGATGTATGAGTCTGCAGGTGGCGTGGTACGTGAGGATTTGTTCAGCGCCCAGGAGGGTGACGGTACTGCAGACGGTGTGCTGGTCGAGCGACTGGTGCAGGAGAAGCTGGAGTCCGCCGCACTGGCAATCGAACTGCAGGAAGGGTGGTCATGGTCACTGGCCCGGGAGGGAGCGGTCAGAAACTACGGTGACGACCGCGAACATTATCTGCTGTTACCAGAGCCGGAAGCACAGTACACCACTGACGAACAGCAGCGTCTTGATGAACTGTACGCCACTCAGGAGGCCACGGAAACGTTTGAAGATGAAGCCGCGATTCAGGTGCTGATTGACGAAATTGAAAATGCGGCATCGATCCGGGCGTGGACACTGGAGCAGAAATCAGCCTGTGGCGTGGTGGTCAGCCTGTATGACGGTGAGCTTTGTGTCCAGCGAGGGGTGCAGAAGAAGCCTCAGAACGAGACGAAAGAAGGGCAGGGAGAGAATGGCAGTAGCGGCTCCCTCCATGTGGTCAGCAGCAAGCCGGATGTGACGGAGGGGATCAGCGCCCCGCTGCTCAAAAAGATGTCTTCAGAAAGAACGCTGGCAGTACAGGCCGCCCTGGTACAGCAGCCCGAAAAAGCGGTGGCCCTGATGGTATGGCGACTGTGCAGTTGTGTTTTCGATTACTGCAATACCACCCGTCATCCGTTCGTGATGCGTCTTGAGGTGCATCACAGTGGGCTGACCAGCGAAGCGCCGACCGGAAAGAGTGGTCAGGCATGGCTGAGTCTGATGCAGGAGAAAGCCCGTCTGGAGGCGCTGTTGCCGGAGGGCTGGAAGAAGGATTTCACCACCTTCTTTACGCTCGACGGACAGACTTTGATGAGTCTGATGGTGTTCTGCACGGCCTGTTCGGTGGACGGGGTGCAGACCCGGACAATGGGGCATACCACACAGAGCGACCTCGATGGCGTGGAAACGGCGCTTGGGTTCCACCTCCGCGACTGGTGGCAGCCAACGGCAGAAAACTTCCTCGGTCTGCTCAGTAAGAACCAGATTGTGGAGGCGCTGAAAGATGCCGGACTGTCAGGCGCTGCGTCAGATGCCGGGAACATGAAGAAGGGAGATGCCGCCAGCCATGCTGAACAATGGCTCTCCGGTACGTGCTGGGTTCCTGCCTGGATGCGGTCACCTGATGCGCAACCTGACGTCGCTGAGGGTGAGGCGACAGACTCTGATGACCATACGGCACACGCAGCCTGATAACGGAAACGCCGCCCTCCGGGGCGGCGATAAGGAGACCATTATGCGAAACATTATTACTCCCGACGTACTGAAAACCATGATCCCCCAGGAATTTGAAGACTGGCGCGAAGCGGGTGAAGATTTGCGCCGCGAACTGACCCATGCAGTCATGCGCGATCTGACCTGCCCGGCTGACTGGGACATGAATGGTGAATACCGGAGTGAGTTCGGTGGCTTTTTTCCGGTACAGGTTCGCTTCACGCCGTCACACGGCAACTTCCATATCGCCGTATGCAGTCCCGGCGACATCACCCCGTCATGGATGGTGGTGTTCATTCCTGCCAGCGGTCGCCCGTTTTCTGTTATCAGCACCCTGCCTACCTGGTCGCCGGAGGTTATTTCTCACACACTCAGTCTGACAGCGCGCCTCGATGCCGATGGCTACAGTCAGGCCGGCATTATCAGTGTTCTGGCGATGGAGGGTGCACAATGATCCCGGCGAATTTGTCACTGATACCCCTGAGTCATGAGCGTCGTGCTGCAATGCAGGCCATCGCGGAGGTGGAGAAGAAATATGAGCGTGGCGTTCATATTGCTGAGTTTGCCTACGCCCACGCCTTCTTCCGCATCCTGAACGGCAGCAAACGTGTCACCGTAAAAGATATCGGCTGGTTTTCTCCGGGGATGACAGCACAGAACCTGCGGGGGAAAAAGCAGGACTGGCTGGCAGCGATTGATCGGCTGATTGAAAGCCGTGGCGCATGTTGCTGGTTACCCCTGTCGGTGTCGGACGGCTGGCGACTGTTCCCGGAAACGAAGTTTCAGACGTCAGAGCGTCGTCGCAGGCAAAATGAACTGAGCGCTGAAAAATACACCCGCCAGCGCCGGAAAGAGGCGTGCCAGCGGGAATCCGCGTACCAGGCGCTTGCGGGACAGGCGGAAATAGACCTGGCTTTTCATACCCCGGAAACTGTCAGCAGCTGGAGCGCACGTTGGTCGGGTACTGAACTGCGCCAGTACGATCTTGAGGACATGTTCTGGCGCTGGAGCGAGCGTTTTCCGTCACTTGAGCCAATGGAGCGCTGGATGATGGCGAACCAGCCTTTCTGGAGTGTGATGGTCGAATCTGATGCCCTCGCAAAAGAAAGCCCGGAATCTGTCCGGCAACTGGAGCGCTGGATGGTACCCAACAAGCTGATGCATCAGGAGGCAAGCTGATGAGAAACAATCCCTGCAAAACAGAGCTTAAGGTTGCCCGAAGCCAGCGTAACCGGCTACGTACCATTGAGAAAAAACTGACTGAAATGTCCAGTGAGTGGGACGGACTCAGCGGCTGGCTGGAGACAGAAAGCGACCGGCTGGCCAGAGAGGTCGGTCAGCATCTGCAGGCACTGGAAGAACAACTTCAGGAATGGGCTGACGGGAGTGGCTACCGGGAGGATGACGAATGATTATTGACGAAAAAAGACTTTTTTTCATGGCCTTGCTTAAGGGAAGTGTTCGTCTGGTTGCCATATTAGCCTTGCTGATAGTGATAATCACGCCAATAGGTATGGTTTATGAATATTTTGATTTTTATCCACAAATTTTGAATGAATTTGAATATCATGATTATCCGGAAAACTATTTCATACGATGCTTCCTGACTGGATTCATGAGCCTGCCTTTATTAATGGGCATCTGTATTGCAACGTTTGTGTTTTTTCATCTCCTCGGTTTTATAGTTTTACTGCTCGGAGGCTACTATGACTAAAAAAATGAGGTGGTTGAACTACTGGAGCATGAGCTTCGCTGGTATTACCGGGCACCGGTAATGATTGCTGTTGCAGGCATCATTTTAGCCATTATTGCACTGATTAAAGGTGACCATTTTTACCTTATCACGGGCGGAATTATCTTCCTGGCTGGCCTGGGAGTGCAGTGGATTCTTGGATTCAACCATTTCATATGGATGCGGAAAAAATAATGAGATACTGGATACTGGTTATTCTGCTAAACGGTTTATTTGCACTGGTCATGCACTTTGCCGCGCCGGAAATGTTCGGAAGTACTGAGTATTATGTCGGCGCTGGGATCTGCGCTCTGATAGCGATGGTTATCACCTGGCGCGATCCTCCTGGGATGCTGGACAACGTGCTCTTGTTTCTCTTTAAGTGGGGAATTGTGGCTTCTGGACTGGCGTTTTTTATCTGGGGTATCGGATACAAGCTGGAATTCTGGGGGGAGCATAACCCCGATGTAGTTTTCAGCAGCGCGTTCGATACCATCTTGCCGAATCTGGCTGTGCTGAGCGGTGTTCTGCTTCTGGTCAGTGGCTGGGTGTACTGGAGGCTAAGGTAACAAACAATACGCCAGCGTGAGGGCAGGAAAGTAAAAAGAGCGGTTATGCCTGCGGTAAAGCTGCTCTTTTTTATTCCCCTTACGCTTTGTTATACCCTGCTGTGGATCTCCTCTGAAGAACGGACGCTGCGAATTATGGTGGCAGTTGTCTGTATCACCTTTTCAAATTTGCCTGCTGTCGGGCGACTTCCCTGACGGGAATCGGGGCTGTCGTAAACGGAGCCGGTAAACCGTCTCCGCCCTGACGGGCTTCCATCCCACTGTCGCAACGTCAACAGCGGCTCGCAGTGACCGTTCCGGTCACGCCGCTTTCACCATGCCGGCGATAGAGCAGCCGGCACTCAGGTGACGCCACGTCGTTCCGCCGTGTCGGGTGTGTTCATCCTCTTCTCATACCTCTGGTGAGCCATCTCGCGTCCGTTCCCGGGCGGAGGGCTGGTCGTAGCACCGTCGCGTCGTCATCCAAGGGGTGAAATGAACTCCGCCAAAAACTTTTTGCGAAGGGATGCAAAAACTTTTTGTCTCCGCCCCTTTCCTTCCTCCTTGCGACGTTGCTCCTTTGCCCTTTGCCGCCAGGGAACTCACCGAGAGATGGATTAACCACCAGACAAGAGGAAAAGCAGGATGAACACACAGAACGTCAACATCAAAACCGCCACCAAAGAATCTTCCGAAAGATGGGGGGAAAACACGGCCCTGCGGACTGATGGCTTTGTACGCAATATTCACGCCCGTAATCCGTTCGATGTTATCCGCGCGGACGTGGTGCTGGCGCGTATTGAGAAAGAGGCGGGGCGGTGCTGCGGTATGCATTACGAGTTGTATCAGGCGCGAGTGCTGGGCGATGCGCTGGATTATCTGGACGCCCTGCCACTGAAAGATCGCCCGGCATTGATGGGCGCGGCAGCAAAACGCGGCTACATCCTGACATTTGCAGAAGAAGAACACGCGCTGGAAGCAAAGGATGCGCTGATGAGCGAACTGGCAGCAAACGAATAAATACGTGTGGCGGCGCGTCGCTGCCACTTCTCAATCAGAAGGAGAAACACATGTACTTACACCTCAAAGAATCCTCGGCCCTTCCGGGAATGCAGGCCACCGCTGAAGCCGAGCGGGCGTACTGGCTGAGCCGTGAGAAAGCAGCAGTGAAAGTCCCCACTGAAATCGACGTACACGCTTTCCATGATGCGTTGGGGCTGATGTACCCGATGAACTGGCACAGCAGTGAGAACGGTGAGTGTGAAACCTTCATGCTGGCAGAAATGATCTGCGGAAACGTGACCGAAATTTATGCACGGATCGGTATCCGTTATTACCGGATGCGTGACTACAGCAACCTTGACCACGCGGAAATTCTGGCCCGCGTTAAGGAGGTATCAGACAAGAGCCAGAAATGAAAAAAGCAGGCATAAGCCTGCTCATTCCACGCCGGATGACACACCCGCAAAAGTTTGCATCCGGCATACGCAAAACCAACATGGAGATTAAACCATGCAATTTGACCCGCAAATCGTCGCACAGGCGAACGCGTTTGTAAATGCCCTGCGCAGTGGTAAACGCGCCCGAGTTCCGGCCTTAAAGCTGAAATACTGGCAGCAATTTATGACAGTTGTCTACGCTGGCCTCGGCCTCGCGTGATGTGAAACCTGCCGCCCCCTGTGGGGGCGGCATTACCGGAGATACTTTCATGTCACAACTGAGCTTTGCCGATGTCTTCAATATGGCCAGAGAGAGCGCTGGCAGTAAAATTAGTACCCAGGACACGCAGCCGGGTAACGAATCATGTCCCTCTGTTCAGCGGCTGATGAGTGCGCAGTACAGCCGCAGCCGCTTTATCAGCGTGTTTAGATCCACAGGCCGCCAGCTGGGGCGCTGGGAAGTGTTCAGTGATTTTCTGTCACTCGCCGCCAGTGAACTGGATATGGTGCGGATAAGAACGCCGGAGAGCATGGAGCACTGTCGGAAAATCTGTGCGCGATATGAGGCTTCAGACATTGCGAACATGCAGGAGATGTTCTGCCTGATGGTGTGCGCACTGGAAGCTAAATTCCATGACTTCCTCGGCGCGATCTTCATGGAGCTTGAACTCGGCGATAACTTTCGCGGGCAGTATTTTACGCCGTATTCGGTACAGTGCCTGATGGCCCGGATGCTGATGCCGGGTGTCAGGGACACTATCCGCCGGGAAGGCATTGCCTCCGTCAGCGATCCGGCCTGCGGGGCTGCCGGGATGCTGATTGCTTATGCGGAGTGTCTGCTTGAAGCGGATATAAACCCTTCCATGCACATGTTCGGCAGCTGCATCGATATCGATCCTGTGGCGGCAGATATGGCTTTCATCCAGTTGTCACTGCTGGGTATTGCGGCGGAAGTGGTGACGGGTAATACGCTCACGATGCAGTTTAACCGGGTGAGGTATACCCCCGTGTATTACCTTAATGACTTTGAGAAACGGTTGGCTGACCTGCGCAGGTTCAGGGCCATGCGGGACTTTATGCGCGGATTACAGGAGGCCGCGTAAATAACCAGAAGGGCAGGGGACAACCTGCCCGACTGCTTTAAAAGGCCGCGCGCCTGCGGCGCAGAATAATACCGGCTGCGCTACGCGCCGCCCGTATTACTCAGGCGCGGGGTGGTCTCAATATTATTTAGAATAACCTGTTATATCTCATCCGACATTCTGCTGTATGTATTTTCCGGTATTTATCTTTTGTGAGGTATAAAATAAATATCGGCCCGGGCGTCGTCCCTGGCGGGACACGGCTGTCGTGAACGGAGCCGGTAAACCGTCTCCGCCCTTCGGGCTTCCATCCTGACGCAAATTCAAATTCATGCTTGCTGCATCCTTAAAGGATGCGCCGCTTTAACCGTGGCGGTAATAAATCCCCGCCACTTTAATGGCCGTAACGGTAATTCGTCTTGCGCCGATTTTCCGTTACGGATTGTGTGCATTCTCCTGGTGTGTATGTCGCCCGACTTCATCAATTCGCGGAGGGCTGCTTTTAGCATCAGTCATGAGGAAATAAAGGGGTGTATAAACGCTGCGCGCCCCTTTATTTCCTCCATGCCAGCTGCTCATTGCCCTTCGCTGCTCAGTGATGAAGTCGAACGATTTAATAAACGCTAAGGAGAAAAACAGAATGCACACAATTAACGTCAAAACCGCCACTCTTGAATCAGCCGAACAATTTAAAATAGATAAATTTCAGCGCTATTGTGTAACAGATGATGATGAACGACTTGATTTTATCCCTGCATTATTTTTTACACCGTCAGCTGACAATATGATCGCCAGCTGGTTACGGCAGCATTCAAATTATGATGGCGGTTTCTGGAATTACTGGATTATTCCACAGGGTGTCGGCGGTAATGTGGCTCCGAACAGAATTATCTTCACTACAACTCAAACCGGGTATATCGCACCTGCTGGAGTACAACGTTATGACATGTGTATTCCTGGGAATTATTTTGAATCAGAGGTCAGTGCCGATACCGCCGGAATTATTGCGACATTAATGATAATGAACTGGTTGTCGTGGCAGGTAGCTGATATGGGGCCTGAATACGCCATAGTCTGCAAACATCTTGTCGCTCGCCAGGATGCCCTGAAGGATTATATCAGCCTTATTCAACATCCCGAGAGGGGATTAATATTTCGCGCTATTGATTGATAGTAAATGCGTCACTCTGGTGGCGCATTTTTCTTGATGCCCACATAAATTGCCTGAATTTCCTGTGCGTACTTCTGGCGTTTCCTTTCTTGTTCCTCGGTTTCACGAAAACCTGCGTTATAAGCACCGACTGCCCGCCAGGAGTATCCCCAGCGCTTAAAAGCAATTGCGAGATAATAAGCTCCAGTATAGATATTCATGCAGGGATCTCTGTAAAGATTACCAGGCGTGATACCATACTGAGCCAGATGTGAAAAATTCTGCGAGTGAATTTGCATCATTCCGACGGCGTAACTTTCATTACTGACAATATTCATTGCATCAGGCCGCCATGATGACTCTCTGAAAGAGATTGCCCGTAATAAATCAGGTTCAATATGGTAATCCCTTCCCGCCATTTCAAAACAGTCCTGAGCAATGACCGGAGAGGTAAGCGCGAGTAATCCAACAAGCAGAACGTTCTTCATCTGCAAAATTCCATTGTTATCTTTCCCTATGCAAGAGTGCCATTTTCTAACAAAAACGGCAATGCCCGTTAATACTGAATCCTGCCCGGCCCGCTAATTTTCATATGCCTGCTCCTTAACATCAAAGTCCCACACACCTCGCAAGATTTCATCTTGCATGATAAGCTTTTAAAAACATGCAGTTACAGTTATTTTTATGCTGTGTTTTAGAAAAAAGGTTGTGAGATAGAGTATAACTATACTCTTATGACACTCTAATTAGAGTGTCGGGTATACTCTTATTAGAGTATTTCAATAAATTCAGTTTGTTAGGTGGAGTGTACTCGCGAGTGTACTCGTATTTAACAACCTTCCATACTCGCATCTATACTCTGCTTTTTTTAATGGTATACTCGCCTTATACTATGGATAAAAGTATTCAGGTAATATTTCTAATTAATCATGATTATTGGTTTCAGAAGGATCAACGATGCCACGTATACAAACTTTTGTCAGCAATCAGGTTCGTGAAGAAATTGAATCTCTGGTTACAGAAAGGAGGCAGGAAGGTGCAACGGAACATGATGCCACGGTATCGTCTGTTACTTCAATGCTTATAGAGCTGGGGCTCAGAGTATACCGGATTCAGAGAGAAAAAAAGGAAGGTGGCTTTAACCAGATGGAGTATAACAAGATCATGCTGGATAACATGGCCAGAGTCCGGGCAATGTGTTCAGAGATAATGAAGATGGGCGCGCTAAGTCATGAAGTTATAAGCAACGGTAACTTTGATAATGAAGTCATCAAGAGATCCATAGCGAAATTTGCAGAAGACCAGGTAAGTATTTTCTTTCCTGAAGAAGAAGAAACGGACTAAGTCTACAGTTCATTTATCTTGCCTCCTGCCTATATCATTGTACAGGAGGCTTTACTCAATACTGTATTGCGTAGCTGGTAGGCTTGAAATGTTGCTCGCTTAAATAAACATCTGAGTACTATCATTCATGAGGTTGATTCTGAATTGATAGCTGTTAGATCCAATGGAGTGCGGAGCCTCTGAATTTTCTTTTATCCTGTTGCAATTTTAGATAGCCAGGTATCTTTTAGTAATGACGTTTTCTGGTGATCATAAATTTTTTTCATAATGAAAATGGCCTTAAGGCTATTAACCGCAAATCTGATACAATTTGCTGTCAGGATTCTTGTGCGGGAAGATTCTTATAAATCGCCAGCGATAATCTAATCTAAATTTTTATTCCCTCCTAAACAACTCACGCTATTGCTTTATCGGATTTTGCTTTGCATTCTAATTTGAAACTATTTTTTGTGAGCTTAATCATAAATTAATGCGTAACTTTGGTATTTATTGAGCGTCGATCTGTGATGTTGTATATTCGATTTAAGGTAAATCAGTTATTCCCAGGAAGAAGAATTCGTATATTTAATTGATTTGCTTTTGTCGCGATAACAGGGGTTGGCCCCCCCTGTCACCGCTGGCCACCAATAACCCAAGCATTTTTAACAGGAGGTTAAGATGGTTATCATCGATCCTATCCGTATGGAAATTTTACGCAAGATCTTTCCTGAGATTAATGATGTCAAAATCGAAGTGTTTACTCTTTTCGCCTTTGGAATGTCTATTAGAGAAATTTCTGATTACAGACATACTACTACACAGGCAGTCTATAAGACCCTTAAGGAATTGTGTGAACAATATAGCTCACCCTCCAATGAGGCCCTTAAGACTTTGTACATTACGCGACTTGCTCTTCACTCCTTTCTTGAACTCAGAATAGAACTTCAGCCGGAGGAGTAATTAACCTCTTTCCGGGAAAAAACGTGATGTGATCTATATCACGTTTTTTCCTTTGATCTAGATCAAAATGCGGTTGTCAGACTTTTCGCGTATTCTTCTTTCTTATTTTTAAATCAGAATGTTAAGTGTATTGAAAATAGTTTTATTTCCAATTGGACAACCCTTATTTTTTAACGTCATCATATACGTAGTTTTTATGACTTAGCGGAGCATTGGAAATGATTCAAGACATCCCCCTAAAACCACGTCCAGCAGGGAAATTCATCCGACTTTATCTGGATGGCGTTGTATATGAGGAGTTAAGAAAGAAAGCTAAAAAAAATGCCAAGCCAGTACAAAAGACAGCAATTCTTATTATTGAGGAGGCGTTAGGGTTGAAGGAGTGACTCCGGTACAGAATCATTTTTGTGGTTAATGGTTCTGTGCCGGATTGACTTAACCCGTCAATACCGCTCTGGGTTGTTTTGTAAATAATATAAACGGAGTTTCTATGAATTTATCCTTATCAAAAGGCGGCCTCCCCGCGTCTGTAAAAAACCGTGCATGGCAGTTCTGCCAGATGGCATGGCGTGGTGTGACCAGTAAAAAAGCGCTGTCCCGTCTGGCTGCGCTGTCTCCGCTGCTGTTACTCGGTGTGGGGCAGATGGCCAATGCAACCGACCTGCTGGCCGGAGGCAAGGATGATGTGAAAGCCACCTTCGGTGCCGACTCATTCGTCATGATGTGTATCATCATCGCCGAACTGATTGTCGGTGTGGCGATGTATATCCGCACCAAGAACCTGCTGATCCTGCTGGGCCTGGTTGTGGTTATCGTCTTCACCACCGTCGGTCTTACCTTCATCAACTGATATGGAGGGAAACGATTTAGACAAATACCGTTTCCCGAAAACCCTGTCAGAGCAGAACCGCATTATTGGACTGCCCCTTGATGAAGCTATCCCCGCAGCGGTTGTTTTGCTGTGGGGATTTTTCACCAAGAAATATTTATTCAGTCTGATTATTGCGGCAGTTATCTGGCAACTGATCAGGGCGGCGAAACGCGGAAAAAGCTCCCGCTGGTTATACAACTGGTGTTACTGGTATCTGCCTACTGAATTATTCCGGGTTGTCTACCGCGTTATTCCCGATTCCAGTTTCAGGAAATGGATAAAATAAATTACCGCAGGGCCATATTATGGAAATTAGCGCTCGTAATTCATCCACCAAAATTATTGCCGTTATTATTCTGTCGCTCACGACACTGGTCTTTATTCTGGGCTTTGCCGTGGCATGGCTGGCTGTGACCAACAGAGCACTCATCCACGAGCAACGTACAGTCGTCACACCGATGACCTACAACGCGCCTTTTGTGGTATCCGAAACGAAAGCCGATACCGAGTATTTCCGGATGATGACGCTGTCCTTCCTGGCCCTGCGTCTCAATGTTGCCCCTGAAACGGTCGATTCCAACCACGCCTTTCTGATGACCTTTGTCGAACCTGATGTTCGGGCGGATTTTGTAAAAGTCCTGGATGAAGAGGCTGCACAGATTAAAGCCAATGATGTGAATTCCACGTTCTACACCACAGAAATTAATGTCTATCCCGTTGACGGCCGAATCGATGTTCGCGGCGTGCTGAAAATGTGGATTGGTAACTCTAAGCCTTCCACGGAAATAAAAACCTACCGGCTTCGTCTGAAGTATACCGGAGGCTTTACCCGTATCGGCCGGTTCTATGAGGTGACCAATGAAAAATAACCTTCCGGCGTTATTGTTTGGTACAGCCATGATGGTCGTTGTGCCCCCGGCTGCGCAGGCACAGTCACCTGCCACGATCAGCCTCCCACAGGGCGGGCAGTTCCGGCTAAGTATCAGCAATACCGATCCCAACATGATTTTTATCCCGGGTGACAAAGTCACCGCCATCACAGCGCCTGGGGGAATGCTGGCAGACAAGCGGCTGACAACGGCCGGAGGTGTGCTCTTCACCTCGGTGGCCACCCGTACTTTCACGATTTTTGTAGAAACTGCGCTGGGCCAGACCTTCTCTGTCGTGGCCACGCCCGTAAAAAGTGAAGGTCGCGTCTATCGACTGATGAGCGCCGAACCGCCCTCACGGCCTGAAACCCGTAAATGGGAAACCGCTCAGGCTTATGAAAAGCTGCTAATCAACCTTAACCGTGCCGTGCTGACGGGTGACATACCTGATGGCTACGGTGAAGTGAAACCTCTTTCTGACGGTATTCGTCTCCCCGGTGGTTTTTCTGTTACCCCCCTGAAAGCCTGGGCGGGCGACCAGCTGCGTGCCGATCGTTATGAACTGCGTAATGCCAATACCTGGGGTGTGGCGCTGCGGGAGCAGGACTTCTGGAAGCCCGGGGTGCGTGCCGTGATGTTTGATAACAACGCACAGACTCTGATGGGCGGAGGAAGAATGACCGTCACCGTTATCCGTGAAAACGGGGAGGGTGAAGATGGCCAACGTTAATAAAGTCGTCCGCCGTCGTCAGGTTGCCCTGCTTATAGCTCTTGTTCTGGGGATTGGTGCTGGCGGTGCCGGGACATGGATGGTCTCAGAGATGAACCTGAAGAAAGCGCCGCCCGCAAAAGCGCCAAAAGGAGAACCCGCGCCGGATATGACCGGTGTGGTCAATCAGTCCTTCGATAACAAAGTCCAGCGTTCCGCCATTGCGGAAGCCCAGCGGCTTAATAAAGAAACGCAGACAGAGATTAAAAAACTGCGTACTGAAATGGGGCTTGTCAGTCGTGACCTTAAAGGCAGTCAGGATCGCATTCGTGAACTGGAAGACCAGAACCAGTTGCTACAGACACAGCTTGAGGCCGGGAAAAATTTTGACTCTCTCAGTGCCGAACCTCTGCCGGGGGCGCTGGCCTCTCAGGGGAAACCTGCTCCCGCTGGTAATGTTCCACCCCCGACCAGTTTCTGGCCAGCAGGCGGCGGACAGGCCCCAGCTGCACCGGTGATGACCCCCATTCAGCGTCCGGGAATGATGGACAGTCAGGAATTCAGTCCACCAGATACCGGGCCGAAAAAGCCCCGTTTCCCGTGGATTTCTTCCGGCAGTTTTGCTGAAGCGATCGTGGTGGAAGGGGCTGATGCCAATGCGTCCGTTACCGGCGATAAAAATACCGCCCCGATGCAGCTGCGCCTTACCGGCAAAGTTCAGATGCCTAACGATGAAGAGTTCGATCTGACAGGTTGCTTTGTGACCCTGGAGGCATGGGGGGATGTTTCCAGTGAACGTGCCATCGTTCGGACCCGCTCAATCAGCTGCAAGCTGGGTGATGACAACATCGACCAGAAAATTGCCGGTCATGTGTCCTTTATGGGCAAGAACGGTATCAAGGGCGAAGTGGTTATGCGTAATGGCCAGATCCTGCTGTATGCGGGGGGCGCGGGCTTCCTGGACGGGATAGGGAAGGGCATTGAGAAAGCCTCCTCCACTACCGTGGGTGTCGGCGCAACTGCCAGCATGAGCGCCGGCGATATCGGCCAGGCAGGGCTCGGCGGTGGAGTCAGTTCTGCTGCCAAAACACTCTCCGATTACTACATCAAACGCGCCGAACAGTACCACCCGGTCATTCCAATCGGCGCGGGCAATGAAGTCACGCTTGTTTTCCAGGACGGCTTCCAGCTCGAAACACTGGAGGAAGCGCGCGCGAAAGCGGCTGCACGTAAGAAACAAAATCAACCTTCTGCCTCATCAACGCCTGCTGCCATGCCGGGTAATACGCCGGACATGCTGAAGCAGCTGCAGGACTTCAGGGTAGGGGACACCGTAGATCCGACGACCGGGCAGGTCGTCACACAGTAAACGGGCCGGGAAACCGGCCGCAACAACACAATCCGGAATAGTTAGTGCCCTGGAAGACGAGAAAGGGATGGGCGGTAGCGTGTCCGGGCAGCATACACAGGAAACAGCGATGAAACAAATCACATTTTTGCTGGCAGGGTGCGCCCTGCTGTTATCCGGTTGTGCCGGAGTCAAAAGCAGTTTCGACTGCGATGCCACAACGTCTGATACCTGTATGACCATGACGAAGGCCAATCAACTGGCCCGGGACAAGGCGGCAAAACAGGCGGGAAAGCCGGTTGCGGGCGGACTGCCTTCCCTGGTTAATCTTCCTGCCCCCTCTGCGGCGGCGGTTCCGTCAGCATCCCGTGCCGTCGTCAATGTCCCTTCCGGTGCGCGGGTAACCAGTAACAGACCTGCAGTATCAGCTGGCGCCGCAACAGGTATAAGCACGAACGCCGCAGCGTCAACACTGACGCCACGTCCGGTTGCCGGAACGCCGGTCACAACCACTTCGTCATCAGTGGCTTACCGTCCGGTCGGCTCCGTGGTCACACCGGCACCGTCATGTCAGAGCGTGCGCTGTGACCATCCTGGATCGGTGCATCCACAACGCAGCCAGGACCAGATAGCAACGGTCTGGATTGCACCCTGGGTGGACAGCGATAACGCCTTTCATCAGCCCGGTCGGGTGTCCTTTGTGGTCAGCCCTGCCGACTGGGTTCTTCCGTCCCGGGTAAATTAAGGAGTTCGGGTGAAAAAATTTCTGAACGTACTGGAAAATCTGCAGAACGCCTTCCGGATGCCGGATGGCGCGTCGGAGATGACGCGCAATCTGGCCAGCCTGGACTTCCCGCAGCTGACCAGCGTCCTGCCGTACCGTGACTATGACCGTGACAGTGGGCTGTTTGTGAACCGCAGTACGGTGGGCTTTCTGCTACGTGCAGAGCCCCTTATCGGTGCTAACGAACAGATTGTGTATGTGCTGGAAGATCTCATCAAAAGCAAGCTGCCGCGTAAGACGCCAATATCATTCCACCTGGTGTCCAGCAAGCTGATCGGTGATCAGCTTGACCGGGGCCTGTCTGAGTTCCGCTGGCAGGGAAAGCATGCTGACAAATTTAACCGTATCACCAGGGCATATTATCAGCGCGCGGCGCAGCAGCAGTTCAACAGCCCAACCGGTCTGCCGCTGACCCTGCGTGACTACCGCCTGTATATCTCCTACTGCGTGAAGGCGAAGAAGCGGACGGCGGCCGTGATGACGGAAGTTGCTCATACCCTGAAAGTGCTGCGTTCCTCTCTGGACGCGGCAAAAATTTACACGCAGGCGGCCGATGACCAGGAGCTGGCCACGCTGGTTCACGGGATGCTGAATGCCCGTCATGATCAGCTGTACCCCGATGAGGTTCGTGTCGGCAAATTTGATGAGCTGCATCAGCGCTGTGTTGACCAGCGTATTGGTATCGATGTGCGTCCGGATGATGTCCTTATCAGCCTTGCTGACCGTCAGGGCAGCGTGACCTCCACGCGGGCCATGAACTTCATGCTGGAGAACAACCCAGATATGTTCATGCTATGGATGGGCGGCGATAACCTGTCCAACCTGCTCAGCCCCGACCTGACAATCGCCAGTCCGTTCGTCATCACGATGGTGATGGAGGCCGAAGACCAGGTGGCGACTCAGGGGGAAGCCACGCGCAAGTATCTCGACCGGGAGAAAAAAGCGAACTCTCCCTATGCCACCCTGTTTCCCGGCGTGGCCAAACAGGCTAAAGAGTGGAAGGAGATCCGCGAGCATCTCAACAGTAACCAGACCTGTATAGTCCGCTATTACTATAACGTCACCACGTTCTGTCCGGATACGGATGAGGATGCGCTGGTCTGCGAACAGCAGGTCATTAATACTTTCAAGAAGAACGGCATAGACCTGTTTTCCCCGACCTATATGCAGTTCCGTAACTGGATAGCGATGATCCCCTTCATTCATGCGGAAGGACTCTGGGAAGACATCAAAATGGGCGGAGCCACCTGCCGGGCGGAGAGTATCCAGGCCGTGAATCTGCTGCCGGTGGTGGCCGACAACCGGCTGTGTCAGGGGGGATTGTTGACGCCGTCCTACCGCAATCAGCTGGCGTTCCTCGATATCTACGGGGACGGGATGGGCAACACCAACTACAACATGGCGGTCACCGGCACATCAGGTGCAGGTAAGACCGGTCTGGTACAGCCTATCCTGCGCAGCGTGCTGGACTCCGGCGGTATCGCCTGGGTGTTTGACATGGGGGATGGCTACAAATCGTTCTGCGAGAACGTGGGTGGTACATACCTTGACGGCAAGTCGCTCAAATTCAATCCGTTTGCCAACATTTCCAATATCAATGAGTCCGGGGAACGTATCCGTGATCAGCTGGCGGTGCTGGCAAGCCCGAACGGCACGCTGGATGAAGTTCACCACAGTCTGCTGCTGCGTGGGGTTCAGGAGGCCTGGGAAGCGCACAGGGAAAAGGCCCGAATTGACCACGTAGTCCAGAAGCTGACGGCCATCCGTGAGGATGATAAATACCAGAACTCGCCGGGTATCACCAACCGGCTGGATGAAATTATCGAACTGCTCGGTAAGTACTGCTCCTGGGGAATTTACGGCGAATACTTTAACAGTGACGAGCCGTCACTGACCGATGACGCCCGCTTTATCGTCCTGGAGCTGGGGGGCCTGCAGGACAAGCCTGACCTGCTGGTTGCGGTGATGTTTTCCCTCATCATCTACATCGAAGACAAAATGTACCGCACGCCGCGCAGCCTAAAGAAATGTTGCACCATTGACGAAGGCTGGAAGCTGCTCAACTTTAAAAATGAGAAGGTCGGTCAGTTCATTGAAACCGGCTACCGTACGGTTCGCCGCCACCGTGGCGCGTTCATCACCATCAGTCAGAACATCAAAGACTTTGACGCCGATGATGCCTCCGGCGCGGCCAAAGCGGCCTGGGGTAACTCTGCCTTCAAGGTTGTCCTCAAACAGGATGCGTCTGAGTTTAAACAGTACAACCAGAACCGTCCCAACCAGTTCAGCGAGCTGGAGCGCAGTGTTATCAGCAAGTTCGGTGATGCCAAAGACCAGTGGTTCTCTTCCTTTATGCTGCGCATCAATGATACCTGCAGTTTCCATCGTCTCTTTGTCGATCCGCTCAGTCGCGCGATGTTCAGTTCAAAGGGTGATGACTTCGAATTTATCCGCCAGTGCCGGGAACAGAACATGGATATCCATGACGCCGTATACCAGCTGGCACAACGTAACTTCCCTGATGAGATGCGCGAACTGGAAGCGCTTGCGGAGGCCGCTTGACTGATCCCCGCCCTAAGGGGCGAGGATTCCCACTTCACGGAGCCGAACCTAAGCCGCATTAAGCGATTCAGGATTTACAGGCTCTCCGTGGGCTAACACTGCCAGCCCGGCAGCTTTGATATTACGGGCCGCATTAACGTCACGATCATGGTCTGCGCTGCATTCAGGGCAGTGCCATTTACGAACGTCAAGAGGCATCTTTTGCATGGTGAAACCGCAACATCTACAGCGTTTTGAGGACGGGAAAAACTGGTCAATGGCGACCACTGACCGCCCCGCCCATTCGCCCTTGTACTGGAGCTGGCGCACAAGCTCGCTCCATCCCGCGTCGGCTATCGCTCCGGACAGCGACGGGTTGCGGATCATGTTCTTCACCTTGAGGGATTCGACGCAAACAACTTGGTTTTCGTTAATCAGTTTGCGGGTGGCCTTGTGCAAGGCATCCATTCGGCAATCGGCAATTTTCGCGTGGAGTCGGGCCACCTTTGAACGGGCCTTGGCGCGGTTCTTTGAGCCTTTGGCTTTTTTGCTTAGTCGGCGCTGGAGTAGCGTCAGGTGTGCCGCGTATTTAGCGGTATGGCGGGGATTGCCGGACTTAAATCCGGTATCAGTGACGAACAAATCTTTTAAACCAACATCAATACCGACCGTGGAAGCGGTGATCGGCAGTGATGCAGGCTCAAATTCGCAGAGGCACGACACGAAATATCGTCCTGCGGCATCTCTGGAGATTGTGACAGTGGAAGGTGTGGACGGCAAAGGGCGCGACCAGCGCACGTCTAACGGCGTTTTACTCTTTGCCATATACAGCCTGCCGTCACGGTATTTAAACGCGCTGGCGGTCAATTCCGCTGCCTGTTTATGGCGCTTACTTTTGAATGCCGGATATGCAGCACGCCCGGCAAAGAAGTTAGAGAACGCGGCCTGTTGGTGGCGTAGCGACTGCTGAAGCGGTACGCAGGAAACGTCATTCAGCCAGGCGAATTCTGGCGCTTTTTTCAGTGCCGTTAATCGGGCGCTGGCTTGTGTATAGCCGATCTTCTCCTGGCGTTCGTAGTACGCATCAGTGCGCCAGCGAAGGATGCTGTTATAGACGAAACGCACACACCCGAACGTTTGAGCCAGTAGCTCAACCTGATCGGGAGTGGGGTAAAACCTGTATTTGTATGCACGTTTCATGGCTTCACAAAATACGCGTAAAAATGTGAAAGGAGTTGACGATGGTCAAACAAAAAGAAGTCAGGTTGTTTAGCCCCCCCTTTCCTCCCCGCCCGATTGGGCGAGGTCTCCAGGGGGGATTCTGATGAAAACGGAACAGGTTAACGACACTCAATCAAAACCCACAACTGCCAGAAAGGCACTGACTCAACGTGAACGCCAGAGGCGCCGCTGTCTGCGTAGCCTGCTGCTGGTTGCCGCCACCATCCTGTGTATTAACGCTGCCGTCACGTCGGTGCTGATTAGCTGGCGTATGCCAGTGGTGGTGTCATTTGATATGAAAAAAACGCTGGATCAGTTCACTGAACAGGCTGGCGCTCAGTCACTGGATGAGCCTCAGACTAAGGCACTTACCGAACGATTTATGACCAGCCTTAATGCGGAGCTGCAGGACTGGCAGGTCCGTCATGATGCACTGATCCTGGTTACGCCCGCAGTGGTCAGCGGGGCGGGCGATATCACTGATGAGATTCAGACAGGGGTGGCACACCGAATGGCGGCGGGAGGCGGCAATTGATGAAAAAAGGGCTGCTGGCGCTGTTGCTGATTTCCGGCGTAGCACAGGCAAAAAATCTGGGGACATGGGGGGAAATGTACCCCATTGCTGAGCAGGACATGCTCACTACCATCCAGACACGCCTGAAGGCAATGGAGGCCAGTGGTGAAATGGCCCGGGAGCAGGAAGCATTCAAACAGCGTGTCATTGAAAACACTCTACGCCCTAAACCGGTTGAAGGACTGACGCTGGCTCAGGAGAACACCACGCACTATATCGATCCGTCGCTGACGGTTAGTGAAGATCTGAAAGACCATCAGGGGCGGGTGTTCGCCCGTAAAGGGCAGGTGATTAACCCGCTGGATACCGTCCCGTTCACCGACACGCTCTATTTTATTGATGCAGATAATCCGCAACAACTGTCCTGGATGAAAGCGCAGAAACCCGGAACGTTGACTTACCGCGTCATTCTGGTCAACGGCGATATCCGTGAGGCGATCAAAGCCCTGGACACGCGGATTTATTTTGACCAGGACGGCACGCTAAGCAGGAAGTTTGAACTGAAGGCTATCCCTGCCCGGGTGACACTCTCAGAAGACCGACGTCGTCTTCGGGTAGATACTTTTGCCCTCCCTGGTCCAGGAGAAGCCCATGAATAGGTCACTTATTTTGTTACTCATGGCTTTTGCCTTCAGCTGGTCGTCAGTGAGCAAGGCTGCCACTACCAGCGCTTCCGTTGAGTGCGAGGGGCGTTTTGTAAACCCGATCACCGATGTCTGCTGGGAGTGCATTTTCCCCGTAACCATTGGCAATGTGCCCGTCGCAAAGGGACGTCAGCCGGATACGCCGAATCCTGGCATGCCCATCCAGTTTTGTCCTATGGGAATTTTTTACCGTGTGGGGCTGGCCATAGGCTACTGGGAGCCTATGGCGCTGACTGATGTTACCCGTTCCCCTTACTGCATGGTGAATCTGGGCGGGTTCAATATCAACGTGGGTAATGTCGGTACCGGGACTGGCGGGCAGGAGAACAGGGCAAACCCCGGCGCGTTCTACCATGTTCACTGGTACAAATATCCGCTGACGTACTGGCTCAATATCATTACGTCAATGGGCTGTCTTCAGGGAGGAGACATGGACATTGGATATCTGTCTGAACTTGATCCGATGTGGGACAGCAGCTCTCTCAGCATGATTATCCAGCCTGAAGCCATTCTGTTCGGCAACGTGATTGCGCAGGCGGCCTGTGCGGCTGATGCCGCCGCAAGTCTAGTGCATATGCCGCTGGACCCCCTGTTCTGGTGTGCCGGTAGCCAGGGAAGTATGTACCCCTTTAATGGCTGGGTATCGAATGAATTCAGCCCGATGCAGACCTCTCTGCTTCTCAGTGAACGAATGGCATTCAAGCTTCACCGTCAGGGCATGATCATGAACTCCGTTGGGGCTGATACGGCGGTCTGCTTTGAATATCCATCTCCCATCATTCCGAAAAGCCGCTGGCGTTATCACCTGGTCAATAAATATCCCGATGCAGGGCAGTGTCATCCGCTGGGCCGAAGCGTGACCCGCTGGGAAACCGGCAAGAACATGCCCAATGACCGTCGAAATTTCGGGTATCTCTTCTGGCGTAAACGCAACTGCGTTTTCCTCTAAGGAGCACAGTATGTTTGTGAGCAAAAAAAAGTATGAGCTTGTCCTCTCCCGCTATGAACTGGCCGCTTCCCGCGCCGACCAGGCTGAACAGGTACTCGCACAACTTTACGGTATGGCGCTGAAATATGGTGGACTTTACAAGTGCATTCTCGAATGCCGTGAAGCGGCAATGGCCGTGACTCAACCTGGACGGGAAAGCACAAAACTGACTACGGAGCGACTGGCCTTTATCGACAGAGGATTAAGCGATTTGCTTCCATTCCTGACGCAACAGATGCCGGACGGAGAAAGGCTGATGTGGAATGACATGCTGAACGGCCGCTCTGCTGCAATGGCTTATGGCCCGGAACTCCAACAGCCAGAGGAGGAAACCCTGTGAACAAAACACTGATTTTCCTGTTCGCCCTGTTGACCACAGGGCTGGCTCAGGCCACAGAACACACGGAAAACCGTCAATTTATCAAGGAACAGCTCAAACTGGACCGTCAGCGATTTCAGTCTCTGCAAACCCCGGATTTCCTGAAGCAGGCACGTCCGGTAGCGCCGCAGGATCAGTCATTTCTCGACGCTCAGGCACAGCAATTCCGTCAATCCATGCAGCCTGGTGAGCGCCCCGTTGATGCTGCTCTGGTTTTTGTTTCATTCTCAATGCCCCCTGATGAACTGAAACAGCGCGTTCAGGACGCGGCAGCACTGAATATTCCGGTGGTTATCCGGGGGATGGTTAACGGCGACATGCGGGCCACAGCGAATGCTGTCACTGGTCTGGTAAAAGAGAGCAATACCGGAGGCGTGCAGATAGACCCAACCACCTTTCGTAAGTACAACATTACCGCTGTACCGGTACTGATCGTCGCCTGCGGAAATCAGGGCGATAAAGTTGACCGCCTTCAGGGTGATCTCACGCTGCATCAGGCGCTGAAGCGCGTGGCAGAAGAGGGGGACTGTGCGCAGACCGCGAAAAGCCTGCTGGGAGAGGAGGCTGAATGAAAAGGATACTCCCTTTACTGGTGGCTACGGCATCGGTCTTTATGGTGCAACCGCTCATCGCTAACGAGCAGTTTAATCAGGGTATGCAGCAGGGGAAAGCGAACAAAGGACAGGGGGCTGATGCCATTCAGGGATTTAAGCCCGCTGAAGTCATCCCGGGATACACAACATCCCCCTCTGAAAGCGGATACTACGGTGGGGTGACCTCATCGGGTGTGGATATGACATCCCCAGGTTCTGCAGCGTTAAACAGTTCTGAGGCCGGGAAAACTATTACGGAATCTATTCTTAATACTCCTGCAAACAACAAACCATCGCTGGATGCGCCGTTTATTTCCGAGGGGCTGGATATGCAGGCGAAAGCGGAAACCATTACCGGCGGCGGTTTTGACGGATGTGTGGATCAGCCTGCGAGTTTTACCGAAATCACCACACATCAGTGTCTGCGGGACACGAAAATTGAGCAGTACTGCACCCGCACCGCGACCATTGTCGGCGACTGGAAGGAAACCACAGAGGTTAAAACCTACACCCTTACCGCCTTTAATTTCAGCCGTTCCGGAAAGCAGATTGTGTTCAGTGTGGCAGCTCCTGAAGCTGGCATCATCCACAGTGCAAGCCTGAATGTGACCACCCAAAATTATCTCTGGAATTCCCGGGCCAGCTTTATGAATACCACGTTCAATCTGGGCTGGAATGACACCATTGCACTGGGAGGCGCGACAGGGATGGTGCTGACCAAAGGACAGACTCTCAGCGGGACAAGCTGCAGCGGGAACGGCAGCTGCACCGGTACGCTGGATAATGTCATCTATAACCAGTTCGTCGGGGGCAGCTCTCGTTTCACGCTGACGCTGGTGATGCAGGTGAAAAGCCGTGAATGGGTACCGCGGGTAGAGTGGTCAGAAAGCTGCCCGTTCAGCAAGTCTGAAGGCGCAATGACCGGTTCTCAGTGCGTGGAGCCGGGAGGCACCCGGTCCGTCGTTGTTGAGGGAAAAACCTACAGCATTCATCAGGACTGCTGGAAATGGCAAGACACCTACCTGACCCAGACCGAGACAGAAGGAACCTGCGGGGAGTATATGAAGGACTCCGCCTGTACGGTGACGCGCAGCCAGTGTGCAGATACCGTTGATGGTTTTTGTGTGAGTCAGCAGGTGACGTACTCCTGTGAACGGAAGAAAACGGGTAACGGGCAGATTTGCGGTGGTGAGTTTTTCTGTACGGACGGTAGCTGCGCGCAGGGCCAGACCGGGACCAGCAATATGTTTGGTCAGGCCGTCTCCGCGCTGGCCGCCGTAGCTGCTGCAGGCGAAGATGTGGCTGAACTGAACGGGGAGAACGTCAGAGCATTCACTGGCGAGGCCAAATCCTGCAAAAAGATGGCTGCGGGCTTCAATAACTGCTGCAAGGATTCCGGATGGGGCCAGGATGTGGGGCTGTCGAGCTGCAGCAGCGATGAAAAAGCGCTGGGCAAGGCTAAAGAGAAAAAGCTGACGGTCTATGTCGGGGAATACTGTAGTAAAAAAGTCCTCGGCGTCTGCCTCGAGAAAAAGCGCGGCTACTGCCAGTTTGATTCAAAACTGGCCCGTATTGTCCAGGAGCAGGGGCGTCGTGACCAACTGGGCGTTGGCTTCGGCAGCGGAAAGTCACCGAACTGTCGCGGCATAACGGTGGATGAACTGCAGCGCCTCGATTTTGGGGTGATGAACTTCAGCGATTTTTACAGCGACCTGGATGCCGGCAGTGAAATACCGGAAGACCAGGCGTTGCTGAAAAAAGCGCAGGACATCATTACCGAAAAAATGAAGGAGAACGCACCATGAGATGTATTGCCGGTGCGCTAGCCCTGATGATGGCAGTATCGCTGCATGCTGCTCCCGAGGATGTGCTGGCTCCTGAGTATGCCCGCGAAGAGGGATGGCAGTGGTACAACCCCAATGCTGAAGAGACCGAGCCTGAACCGGCGGCGCCGACCCTACGGGAACGTCTGGCCAGCATGACACCATCTGAGCAGAAAAAGGTGCTCCAGCAGGCAACACGTGAAGCGCTGGACACTGCCATTCTGTATCCCTCTGCGGAGAACTTCCGCCGCTTTATGACACTGCAGAACTTCTGGACTGACCGGGCAACGGACTTCACCCAGACGGCGAAACTGGCCCGGCTGAAGTATCCGGAGCTGGATTACAACGTGAAGCGCAGCCATTACAACGGCACGGTGGAAGCCCGCCTGACGGAAGAGAAGAAGGTCCAGAGTGCGGTTATCAGCCAGGTGGCTCAGCGCTATGGCCTGTTCTTTTTCTACCGGGGCAACAATGCCGTCGACAACCTGATGGCCGGGGTGATACGGGCTTTCTGTGAAGATCGGGGGATCAGCCTAATGGCCGTCAGCGTGGACGGTAAACTCAGCGACCAGCTGCCGCAAAGCCGTCCTGACAGCGGACAGGCTGAAAAAATGCGTGTCACCCACTTCCCGGCTACGTTTCTGGTCGACCCGAAAACTCACCAGTGGCAACCCCTTGCATGGGGCTTTATGAGCCACGACGACCTGGATCGCCAGATGGTCAGCGTCCTTACCCACTTTGCACCTGACTACTGATAACACCTGTCTTTTGAGGTAACCCATGCTTACTACTGTATTGCGGACCGCCATCCTGATGGCGGCGATGCTGGCTGGCTGTCTGCAGGCCGGGACACTGGATGATATTCGTGCCCTTGAAGCCGGAAAAACGGGCCGGAGCGCACCCGCGATGGATTCGCTCAGTCTGCCAGAAAACGGGGCAGCAATAACCACAGACCGTAATATTCAGAATACGTCACCCGTCTGGTATTCACTGAGTGATAACCGGAAAGTGAAGGTCCAGGACTGGAAGGTGGTGCTGTTCATGCAGTCGACCTGTCCGTACTGCCGCCAGTTTGCGCCGGTGCTGAAAGCCTTTTCTCAGAAGACGGGCTTTGATGTCTTTCCCATCAGCCTTGACGGGAAGGGGGATGCCGAATTCCCCGATGTTCTGCCAGCAACGCCGGATGTGATGGTGGAATATTTCCAGAGTGGCCTGCCGGTGGCCACGCCAACCACCTTTCTGACCAACGTCAACACGATGGAAACCTGGCCGCTGCTGCAGGGTGCCGCAGAGGCAGGTGAGTTCCGCAGTCGGCTCAATGAGGTGCTGCGTATGGCACTGGATCGGCAGTCAGGGAAAAGCATGCCACTCAACGCTCAGGGACAACAATAATGCGACTGAAACCGCTCTGCTTGGCTTTTGCGCTGGGCCTGTACAGTGCAGGAACGGCACATGCCGGGCTGCAGGATGACATGAATTCCTTCTTTAATGACATGAGTTATGCCAGCAACACCACTTCGGCAAAAGCCTGGCAGGGACAGGCCGCACGTTATGTCTCCGGAGGCTCGTTTTATGCGCGCACTGGCAACAAGAACATTCAGCTGGTTTCTATTAGCCTGCCGTCCATTAACGCCGGGTGTGGCGGTATTGATGTGTATCTGGGGGCGTTCTCTTTCATAAACTCCGACCAGATTATGGCGTTTGTGAAACAGACGATGGCTAATGCTGCGGGCTACTTCTTTGACCTTGCGCTGGAAACCACCGTACCGGAACTGAAGGCCGCGAAAGACTTCCTACAGAAGATGGTCGCTGATATTAACCGGTTCAATATGTCCAGCTGTCAGGCGGCAAAGGCGATGGTCGACAGCGTGGCATCGCTGTGGGGAGAGAGCCAGCAGAACGTCTGCCAGTCTGTTGGCGGGCAGAAAAGTGTCTTCTCTGACTGGGTTGCCTCCCGCCAGGGGTGTACTTCAGGCGGCAAATACGGCTCCGTCGCTGACAAGGCCACCGGCGCGGAAAAGGATCAGGTACTGAAGGATATTAACCTGATGTGGGATGCGCTCGGCAACAGCTCGCTCAGCAGCAACACAGAGCTGCGTCAGTTCGCCATGAGCATCAGTGGTTCGGTGATTTTCGGCAGTAACGGCGAATTGCGGGTTCTGTCTTCAATGGCATCGGACCGCAGCCTGCTGACAGCGATGATGAGCGGGGGGACGGCAAAGGTATACGTTTGCGATAACCAGAATAAATGCCTGTCCCCGACCCTGAATAACGTGACGATTTCCGCAGACAAATCCCTTATTAAGATGGTGCAGGACATGCTGACCAGCATCGAGAACAAGGCCATCACCGACACACCGCTGACGGAAAAAGAGAAGCAGTTCATCAACAGTACCTCCATCCCCATCCTCTCCTGGATTGTGGACCAGTCGTCACTGAGTGTCTCGCAGTCCCTGTTCGCCCAACTGACGGATTACATCGCGGTCGATATTTATCTGCAGTATCTGGAAGCCGTAATGAAGGTGGTTAACGGATCGCTTGCCACCAAAGATTACCCGGGCGCCAACATGAAGGCGCTGAAAAATGGCCTGTCAGATGCCAGACAGGCCCTTAACTCGCTGCGTATGGAGGTACAGATTAAGGAGGATGCCCTTATCTCCGCGCAGCAGCAAATCCGCTTTATCCGCCAGCAGGTCTCCTCAAAGATGAGCGATCGTGTGCTGGGTAACTACCAGTTCAGCAGGGTGAATTGATATGGCCGTTGATACGATTTACACCGTTGCCGGCGGGGCGTGGTTTCAGGATACGCTCAATGGCGTGGCGGCATTTTTTAACAGCAGAGCCGGAGACTCACTGATTGCTATGGCCACCGCCGTATCGGTGATTGTCGGGGCGGCAACCTATATCCGGACGCGCAATATTATGGACCTGGTCAAATGGGCCGGATTTTATGTCCTGGTGATTGCCGTTCTGGTCGGGGACAAGCGGAACGTGCAGATTATTGACCTGTCTGAGCCAGCGGCTATCTATCAGGTGGATAATGTCCCTACCGGCCTTGCAGCCCCTGCCAGCCTGATCACCCGTATTGGTGCCGGAATGGCACAGGTTTACGATTTTGTGTTTGCCCGTCCGGACGCGCTGACTTACAGCAAAACCGGGATGCTGTTTGGCGCGCAGCTGGCGGCGGGGAGCAGTGATTTCCGGTTCTCTGAGCCGGAAATTCAGCGCATGTTCTCTGATTACGTTCATAACTGCGTGGTGGGTGACATTATGCTGAACAACAAGTACAGCATTGGCGACCTGATGAATTCTACAGACCCCTACGCGCTGATATTCAGTAAACCGAGTCCGCTGCGTGGTCTGTATGACAAAAACCGCAATTTTCTGACCTGCGAGCAGGCCGCAACCAAAATAAACACTGATTCGAGTGATATCAGTGGCAGGAATATGTTTCCGTTTCTCCAGCAGGTGCTTAACCGGATGCACGGTTTCACGAACCAGGTCTTTGGTCCGACAAACGGTGCCAGTACGGCACTGTTCACCGAAATGCTGGGCGACAGCTATAACTATTTTCACGGCAATTCCATGACATCCACCGAAATCATCCGCAAGAACGTGGTGATGAATGGCCTGCGCAGTGGCCTGGAGAGCTTTTCAGCACAGAATGGCGATACGGCCGGACTGGTGAACACCGCAACGCAGACATCGATGGCAAAAATGCGCCTGTCTCAGGCGACCAGTGCGTCCATCGCTGCCAACACGCTGCCGGTGATGCACAGCGTTCTGCTGGGCATGACAATGGCGCTGTTCCCGGTGCTGATTGTTCTGGCCGTGGTGAGTTCTCTGTCCTGGACCATTATCAAAGGCTACATCTACACCATTGCTTATCTGCAGATGTGGCCCATTCTGTTCTCCATCCTGAACCATGCGATGAATTTCTACCTGCAGGGCAAACTCAACGGGACGGCGGTGACGCTGGCCACGTTTGACCAGGTACAGAATACCTATTCCGATATTGGCACCACAGCCGGCTGGCTGGCGCTGTCCATCCCGTTTATCGCATGGGGTATGGTTAAAGGTTTAGGGCAGGTGGTTTCGCAGGCGGGGAACTATCTGGGACAGACCCTGCAGTCAGCCTCCACACAGTCGTCTTCGCAGGCGATTGACGGTAACTGGTCCTATAACAATATGACGACGGGGAATGTACAGGGTAATAAGTGGGACACCAACTACAGTCATCGTGAAGGTCATATGACGAACCAGCTTGAGAGCGGGGCGACGAAAACCCTGACTTCGTCAGGTCAGCAGGTGTTCAATAATGCTGAGTCCATATCAAAACTGCCGGTGGATATCATGCTGGGTAAAACGGCGACAAGCAGTTGGCAGAAACAGCAACGCGATGCTATCAGCGAGGCTCAAAGCCTGAGCAACAGCTTGTCTCAGACCTCAAGCCTGGCGACATCGCAGTTAAACCAGTGGAGTCAGCAACGTGGTAACAGCGATACCACTGTTTCGGGTACAGACACGTCGACTAACAGCAATCTGACCAAAGCACTGAACACCATTCAGTCTATTGGTTCCCGCTATGCCCGCGATGAAAATACCACTCTGGCGGAAGGTATTCGGGCAGCGGCAACTAAAAGTCAGGATATGAGTGCCGGAGCAGGCGGAAGTGCTCAGATTTCTTTCGATTCTGACCGACAGATTCTGGGGAAAGTTGCTGGACTGGCTACCGGGATGAAAGGCTCGGTAGAAGGGCATCTGAAGACCGAGTATACCGGCAGAAGTGGTTCTTCGCATGGTACCAGTTCCGATCTGACTCATCAGGGAGGTACAAGCAAAGGATTCAGTGCACAGGAACTGAAGGATTTCCGCGACGCAATGGACGTTGTGACGTCTACCCGCGTGACGGACAGCGGCAGCCATACCGACAATGCATCATCATCCCTTGCTAACCAGCTGTCTTCGACATTCTCCAGTCTGAAGAGCCAGGCATCTCAGTTTAACGATGCGGTTACCCGAAGTCATGAGTACTCACAGCTGGCCAGCTATGCGGAAAATAACAGTGCCAATATTAACCAGAACTACTCTCAGGAGTTTGTTGGTTATGTCACGAGTAAGCACCCTGGGGAGGCTGACAAAATATTGTCAGATGCCGCCAGCCCTGAGGTGCGTGCAGAACGAGACAGGCTGGTCCAGGAATTTGTGGAAGACCGCATGAAACCACAGTTGCTGCAGGAATTTGAACAAAATAAAGGACGAACCGGTGACGGAATCGGCGGTGTCGGCGCATCATCAGGTCACGTAGATCTTCAGGCGGAATACGCTCAGCAGCAGAGCAGCATGAATGCAATGGCCAGTGCGAATGGAGTGAAACAAGGTAATGAGGTTGGTGCTGATGTACAACATCGCCGCAATAGTGCTGAATCTCAGGTCGATATTGATAAAAATTCTGTGAACTCATCCGGTAGTTCTGCCAGGACGGATTACAATCGCTTGCAGAAAGAACATGAACAGGGTAATAAAAACTTTAATGACGCTAAAAGTGCCGAGGAAGATAGACAAAAATGGGACGGTGGGAGTGGCAAAGGACGTGAAGAGTTAAATAAGATAAAGGATGATTTGCAAAAACGGATTGATAAGTCATAAGGTGAAGTTAGATGAAACGTTCAGATTTAGAAAAGGATGCAGCTTTTATATTGAAATCAATGAGCGAAAGGGATTATGAGATTCCGTCAAATAAAAATATTTTGAAGGTTGTTTTTAACTGGTTGAAGTATGTTTATGGGATTCAGATTGTTTTTGTTTTTCTGGCGTTCTTTATTTATAGGGAGCCTGGAGATCTCAATTTTCAAATGCAAAAAATTGTCTCCCTTATTTTGCTTTCCGCACCATTCATGTTGGTTTTCACTCTCGTTTTTATTGGCGCGACATACAGTAATGTGTGTATTTCCCTGATTTTAGGGGAGGAAGTTAAAAATGAATCAATCCTGCTGAGGATTATCAAGAAAAAAATAGGCTTTTACAGTCGTTTGTTACTCATTGTTAATTCCTTGATTGGTTTCATTTTACTGTGGGCCGGTGAGCCCTTTATTGCTGGGTTAGGTATCTCATGGTTTGTGACTTTTCTCATGAGTGCTCTCTTTTTACAGGGTTCATTATCCCGATATATGACTCCTGCGGTGGTCAGCAGTTTGTCAAAAGTGAAAGAGTTGCTTTCTGCCTCCCCAAAATAAGCGTCTGATTTTGTGACATACTCTGAAAATTCGCACAGTACAACCATAGAGTTGATGTGGTTGTACTGCAGGCTTTACATTATCCATACCCGTGCTGGGCGTGCGGGTAACAACAGTAGTACCTCAGAGCATGGCATATGGCATGCGACTTATATGGAAATGAGAAAAGTATATGAAAAATAATGTTAAATTGATGACAATGATAGCCGTATTATCTTCTGTCCTTGTGCTTTCCGGGTGTGGCGCGATGAGCACAGCGATTAAAAAACGCAACCTCGAAGTGAAAACACAGATGAGTGAAACCATCTGGCTGGAGCCTTCCTCACAGAAGACCGTATACCTCCAGATAAAAAATACTTCTGACAAAGATATGTCCGGCCTGCAGGCGAAAATAACCAAAGCGGTTCAGGATAAGGGCTATACCGTGACGTCCTCACCGGACAGCGCATACTACTGGATTCAGGCTAATGTCCTGAAGGCGGATAAAATGGATCTGCGCACTGCGCAGGGGTTCCTGAACCAGGGTTATGAAGGTGCAATAGCGGGCGCTGCATTAGGGGCGGGGATCACCGGTTATAACTCGAACTCTGCCGGTGCAACATTAGGTGTAGGTCTGGCGGCCGGGCTTGTGGGGATGGCCGCTGACGCGATGGTGGAAGATATCAACTATACGATGGTGACGGATATTCAGATTTCTGAAAAAACAAACGCCAGCGTGCAGACCGATAATGTCGCTGCTCTGAAACAGGGCACTTCTGGTTATAAAGTTCAGACCAGTACACAAACTGGTAATCAGCATAAATACCAGACCCGCGTTGTGTCTTCTGCTAATAAAGTAAACCTGAAATTTGAAGAGGCGAAGCCGGTGCTTGAGGATCAGCTTGCAAAATCTGTAGCTAATATTCTCTGAAATACCAGGGTGGTTATTCAACCACCCTTATTCCTGACTTGCCTGTTGCAAATAACACACACCAATCTTCTTTGACTCCATAAACTAATCGTCTGAAGCATTTTGTTTTGCTTTTACGATCAGTCTGTCTATGGGAAATATAATGAGCCTGAATCCTCGTGACTTAACGCAGGGCGGTCAGGTCGCATTCATGCGCCTGAAAATGTTCCTGCAAATAAATAACCTGATTTCTTATTACGTTATTATGGGGACGGTTTTATTTGGCATCGCCGTCCTGCTTATGCGAATGAGTATTCAGAATCTGACCAACGGCATTATTTACTGGTTTGTCCGGGTAATGTCGCCCTTTACTGAAAAAATGGTTAGTCAGCCTGTCTATACCATCCGTTATTACGAACATAACCTGCAGTACAGCGCCAGACAGGTACTGAGCGACAGTTACACCCTGTACTGCGGTCAACTGCTGAAACAGGAACTGGTTATTGCCGGATGTGCCGCGCTGCTGATTGCCTTTCTGGCCACGCTGGCCGTGTACTGGTATCTCGGGCGTGCTGGCCGTAAACAGAGTGAGGATGAAATTATCGGGGGCCGGGTACTCTGCGAATCGCCAAAAGAAGTTGCCCGGATGATGAAAAAACGCGGAGAAGCATCCGATATTCGTATCGATGACCTGCCGCTGAAGCTGGATTCTGAAATCCAGAACTTCGCCATGCACGGGACAGTGGGATCGGGTAAGTCCCAGCTGATGCGCAAGATTTTGAAGCAACTGCGCGAGCGTGGTGACCAGGTCATTATCTACGACAAGGGCTGCACCTTTGTTGAGGATTTCTATGATGAATCCCGGGATGAAGTGCTTAATGCTATGGATGCCCGCTGCCCTAACTGGGATCTGTGGGAAGAATGCCGCACGATATCTGAACTGGAGAACGCAAGTAGTACACTTATCCCGGCCAGCAGCGGTGAAGATCCTTTCTGGCAGGGTAGTGCACGCACCATCTTTGCGGAAGGTGCAGAGCGCATGCGCAAGGACGAAGACCGCAGCTATAACAAATTCCTGCGCACGTTGCTGGCCATTCAACTTGATCAGTTGAGGACATTCCTTGCCGGTACGCCTGCATCCACTCTGGTTGACGGTAAGATTGAAAAAACAGCCATCTCCATTCGCAGTGTGCTGACCAACTACGTCAAGGCGATGCGTTATCTGCAGGGTATCGACCGCCCGGGGCGGGAGAAATTCACCATCCGCGAATGGATGAAGGGCCAGGCCGATAAATCGAAGAATGGCTGGTTGTTCATCACCTCTGATGAGCAGTATCACGAGTCCCTCAAACCGCTTATAACGATGTGGCTCAGTATTGCCGCCACTAGTTTGCTTGCGATGGGGGAAAACCGGCAGCGTCGTGTCTGGTTTGTATACGATGAAATTCCGTCACTCAATAAGCTGGTCACTCTACCCCGCATCATTGCTGAAGGTCGTAAATTTGGCGGCTGTTTTATTCTGGGCTTTCAGAACGAGGCTCAGATGGAAGAAATCTACGGCCCGAAAGCGGCAGCGGGGCTTTTTGACCTGCTGAATACCAAGTTCTTCTTCCGCTCACCGAGCGCCCAGATTGCGAAGTTTGTGGAGGAGGATATTGGGGAAACCCGCCGTCTGAAGTTCAGCGAACAGACCAGCTTTGGTCATGAACAGGTGCGTGACGGGATTTCTTTTGGCAAGGAAGAAGAACGTGTCAGCATCGTCAGCTACTCGGATGTACAGTCCCTGAACGACCTGCAGTGTTATGTCACCCTGCCGGGAAGCTACCCGGTAGTGAAGCTGACAATGAAGTATGAAGCGATGCCTAAAGTGGCTGACTCCCTGCTGTTGCGGGACGTACAGACTAGTCTCGACCGGACTATTGAGGACGAGCTGGTACGCCGTACAGAGGAGGAACGCCGCAGCCTGGATGGGTTGTTTAACCCCGTGAAGCTGGTAGCTGAAAACCCACTCCTGGAGACAACACCACAAACCGACATCCAACCGAAGACATCACCATCCATAGCTCCTGCAACGGCCACGGTGAATACCACTTCTTCTACCGATGCAACTGCTGGCAGCCCTGTCACTACCGGAGGGACGGAACGGGATATTGAACAGGATTTACCACAGGATATTCCCCCGGGCCTGAACAGCGACGGTGAGGTGGTGGATTTCGCAGCGTATGAGGCCTGGGCTCAGTCCTCACATCAGACCCGCGATGTGACCCGCAGGGAAGAGGTCAACATCAACCATGCGACAGATAAAACGCATGACTTTGATGACGACAGGGAGGTGTTCTGATGCTCTCCATTTCTTCTGTAAAGGGTGATTCGGCCTATTACAGTCATGAAGATAACTACTATGCCAGCGGTTCGCTGGAGTCCCGCTGGCTGGGAGATGGCGCGGAGAAACTGGGCCTGAAGGGCGAAGTCGCCAACGCCGATATGGATGCGATACGTCAGGGCAAACTTCCTGACGGCACCGATCTCTCCAGAATGGTCAATGGCGTGAATAAACACCGCAGTGGCTACGACCTGACCTTTTCAGCCCCCAAAAGTGTGTCGATGATGATCCTCATTGGTGGTGATACCCGCCTGCTTGATGCGTGGAACCGCAGTGTTGAAAACGGCATGAAAGAGGTTGAGAAGCTTATCAGTGCGCGCATCACGGACGGTGGAAAAACCGACACTGTTCTGACGGGAAACATGGTGGCCGCACTGTACAACCATGATACCTCCCGTGCTTTAGATCCGCAGATCCATACGCATGCGCTCGTGTTCAATACCACGTTTGCGGAAGACAAATGGCGGGCGCTGGCCAGCGATACACGTATGAAAACCGGATTCGGTGAAAATCTGTATGCGCTGCAGGTGGCGATCGGAAACCTCGTACTGCAACCCTTCAGACAGGAGGCGGAAAAACTCGGTTATGAAACGGTTGCAGCCGGTAAAAATGGTCTCTGGGAGCTGAAAGATGTTCCCGTTGCGCCGTTTTCGACCCGAAGTCAGGCTATCAGCGAAGCGGCAGGGCCGGATGCGTCCAAAAAAACCCGCGACGTTGCCGCACTTGATACCCGCCAGGCTAAAGCCTGGGCCGACCCGGACCTGCTGAAAGCTGAGTGGCGCCGGCGGCTGACCGATGAAAAATTCGATATCGATAACTACATCGGCCAGGTGCAGACGCGGGCCGAGCCACCAGGTTCTGCTGTCGGCGGTACAGAGGGTATTCGGGTTACAGGCCAGCCTGGTGGTGCGTCTTCCGCTCAGATTTCTGAGTCAGACGTGCAGAAAGCCGTCAGTGACACGATTTCGGCGTTGTCGGAGAAGAAGGTCCAGTTTACCTGGTCGGAAATGCTGGCCGGCACGGTCAGTCGTCTGCCGTCAGCGTCAGGCCTGTTTGAGCAGGCCCGTGCCGGTATTGAGGCCGCGATTGAAGGGCAGCGTCTTATTCCCCTGGACCGGGAGAAGGGCATCTTCACCTCTGATATCCACCTGCTGAACGAACTCAGTGTCCATCAGCTGGCGCGTACGGCCGTTGCGGAGCAAACCGTGCTGGTCTTCCCTGAACGGGCACAGGAGCGCGATATACCTGCCGGGGATGCTGTCTCTGTGCTGTCGCAGGATAAAAGCCCTGTGGCCATTCTCAGCGGTCGCGGAGGTGCGCAGAGCCTGCGTGAGCGCACGGAAGACGTGGCCATGATGGCCCGCGCACAGGGCCGTGAGGTGATGGTGATTGCAGCCGACGGTCGCAGTGGCCAGTTTCTGTCAGAAAGCCTTCATCTGGCAGGTCATGTAATGCTGCGCTCGCAGATGAATGCTGACACCGTATTGCCGGTGCAGGGCACGGTTATCGTTGACCGGGCGGAAAGGCTGTCACTGAAAGAAACCGTGCTGCTGCAGGAAAAGGCGCTCAGCGCCGGTGCGCAGCTGATTTTTATGGATACGGAGAACCGGCAGGGAACGGGGAATGCTTTGTCTGTGCTGAAAGAGGCGGATATCCCGCAGTACCGGTTTTACGGCACGCAGCTGCCGGAAGTGCGGCTGGTCAGTGAGGCGGACAAACGCAGCCGTTACAGCCAGCTGGCGCAGGAGTATGTGCGCCTGTCAGCAGAAGGGCGGGATGTCGTGGCCCAGGTGACCGGTGCCCGGGAACAGCAGCAGCTGACGGAGGTTATCAGGGATATACGGCGTGATGCGGGTGAGCTGGGCCGGGAGCAGGTGACACTCAGGGTACTGGAGCCGGTGTGGCTGGACAGCAAAACCCGTCATCAGCGCGATAATTACCGGCCCGGGATGGTGATGGAGCAGTGGGACGCTGAGAAGAAAACGATGACACGGCACACCATTGACCGGGTGGCAGAGGCCACTAACAGTCTGGTTCTGCAGGGGGAAGACGGCAGTCGCCTGACCCTGAAGGTGACCCAGGTGGACGGCAGCTGGAGCCTGTACCGCAGCCGGACACTGGAGGTTTCTGAAGGGGACCGCGTCAGGGCGCTGGGGCGAGAGCTGAAGGGAGCCATCAAAGCGAAAGAGAAGTTCACCGTGGCGGGGCTGGAAAATGGTGCGGTACGGCTGCGCAGCGGCGACCGGGAACTGCGCCTGCCCACTGAACGGGCCGTGAAGCTGACTCATGACTATGTGGAAGGGACCGGGGCGGGTACCAGCGCGTCGCGCACGGTACTGGCCGCAGTCGGTCCGCGAGGGCTTAATAAACAGACCCTGAACGCGCTGGCGCAAAGTGGCAGCGACATCCGGATTTATACGCCGCTGGAAGCCCGGCAGGCAGCACGCAAAGTGGAAAGTGTGTCTGCCGTGCGACTGGCCAGTGACCAGGTCCGTCAGTCGACCGGCGAGGCAAATCTGGATACCGCCATACAGGCCAGCCGTGAGCGTCTGATGTCGGATGCAGAGCAGGCCGTCAGTCTGGCCATCCCGCGCGCGCAGCAGGGACAGGTACACCTCAGTGAAATTGCCCTGCTGTCAGAAGCGGTAAAATCCGGCCAGCGGCTGGCTGATGTCCGGACTGAAATCGCCCGGCAGGTGAACAGCGGGGAGCTGATTCAGCTGGATTCGGTTTCCGGGGCGGGAAACAGGGTGCTTGTTCCGCGTGTGGCGTATGAGATGGAAAAGACCATCATCCGCCATATTGCTGAGGGTAAGGATGCTGTACAGCCCCTTATAGCGCTGACGCCTGCCTCAGTGCTGGCCGGTCTGACGGCAGGCCAGCGGGAGGCCACACGGACGGTACTGGAGAACACCGACCGTTTTATGGCCATTCAGGGCTATGCCGGGGTGGGGAAAACCACCCAGTTCCGGGCGGTGATGGGTGCCCTGAACACCCTGTCTGAATCCGTGCGCCCGCAGGTCATCGGCCTGGGACCCACGCACCGGGCCGTGCATGAGATGCGTGAGGCCGGGGTGGATGCACGGACGCTGGCCAGTTTCCTCAGTGAAACCCGGCTGGCCATTCAGGCCGGAGAAACACCGGACTTCCGCAATGTCCTGTTCCTGACCGATGAGAGCTCGATGGTGGGTAACCGCGATATGACAGAGCTCTATCAGCTGGTTGCCGCAGGCGGAGGACGAATGGTCTCCAGCGGGGACACCGCGCAGCTGCAGGCCATCTCAACCGGTCTGCCGTTCCGCCTGGTGCAACAGCGCAGTGCCATCGATACGGTGGTGATGCAGGAGATTGTCCGCCAGACTCCGGCTCTGCGCCCGGCGATTGAAAGCATCATCGCAGGTCAGGTTGATACATCACTGCGCCAGGTGGATGATGTCAGCCCGCAACAGGTACCACGTCAGGAAGGAGCCTGGGTGCCCGGGAATTCCGTCATGGAAATCCGTGCGCCGAAAAAGGACCAGGAGCAGGACACTCCCGCTGCCGATGGACAGACACTGACACCAGAGCAATTGTCACTGGTCCGGACTGACATCATTGAAGCCATCCGGGATGACTGGATGGGGCGCACCCCGGAGGCGCAGCAGCAGACGCTGGTTGTGGCGGAACTCAACGCCGATCGTCATGCCATCAATGATGCCATTCATGCCGCCCGGCATGAGAAAGGCGATACAGGTGCTGAAGAACGCACGTTCACCGTGCTGGAACCGCTCCGGGTGCCTGACAATGCCCTGCGTGCGGCTGAAACCTTTGCGGAGTATACCGGCGCCGTGGCCATGATGAACGAGCGCTACTGGACTGTGGCGGAGGTGGATACGCAGGACGCCGTGGTCACGTTGCGTAATGCTGACGGGGAGTCGGTGCTGATCTCTCCTCAGCAGAACACTGCACAGGATATTTCCCTCTTCACGCACCGCGACCTGACGCTTAGTCAGGGAGACCGGGTGCGCTTTACCCGCTCGGACACCGACCGCGGCTATGTGGCCAACAGCCTGTGGGAGGTGGCCGGGTTCACTGACGACGGGGCCATCCGCTTCCGCCAGGGGGACCAGGAGAAAATCGTCGACCCGCAGGCCACGACGGAGGACCGTCATATTGACCTTGCGTATGCCCTGACGGTGCATGGCGTGCAGGGGGCCAGCGAGCGTTTTGCTATCGCCCTTTTCGGTGCTGAAGGTGGGCGAAAACTGATGGCATCACTGGAATCTCTTTACGTGACGCTGTCACGAGCAAAAGAGCATGTTCAGGTATTTACGGACAACCTGGAGCGCTGGCGGCAGCTGGTTCAGCAGTCTGACGGCGGAAAAACTGCTCACGACCTGCTGCACCAGGAGAGTGACCGGGATGCCGCCACTGGTAACCGTCTGCTGGCCACCGCCTCACGACTGGATAAAACAGCGCTGGGACGCAGGGTTCTGGCGGAAAACGGTCTTGAGGGTGAAACGATGGCCCGCTTTATCGCGGCAGGTAAAAAATACCCGACACCGTATGTGGCCCTGCCGGCGTGGACCCGTCACGGAAAAGAAGCCGGGGCACTGCTGACCGAAATCCGCATTGAGGATGACGGGATGCGCGTGGTGCTCAGTGATGAGTCCCGACTGCGTGGCGGTGAAGATGCGCAATTCGCCGGACTGCAGGCGAGCCGGAATGGTCAGACACTGATTGCCGACAGTGCGGAAGCCGCGCTGCAGCTGGCGCAGCAGAATCCGGAAAGTGGGGTGGTGATACGCCTGCACGGCGAAGAACGGTTGCTCAATGCCGCTCGTCTGACCGGGGGACGTATCACGGAGCCTGACGAGGTGGCACGGACAGTGCGCAGTGTGGCGGAGGTTGAATCGGCGGCGAAAGCGGAAGACCCCATTACGCTGCCTCCGGACGAGCAGCAGAAACTGGCAGAGGCACAGGAAAAAGCGGCCCGGGAGCTGGCGGAGCAGGCCCGGCAGGAACTGCTGCCGGCAGTGCCGGGTGAGGAGAGCACCAGACCAGAACCCCTGTTGTCTGCTGATGAAGAACGTCGCCTGCGTGACGGTACAGCGCGGGGAGAACGTGAGCTGGATGAGGCCATTCAGGAAGCGGTGGCGGACGGTCGGGGTATCCGCCAGCAGGTGCACGAACAGATGCTGCGTACCGAGCGTGAGTGGGGGGTGAATGTACCGGAAAAAGACATTGAGCTGGAAAAAACGCTCGGTGGGGACTGATTCAGGGAGGATATGTGTATGGTTGCCGGAATAATCATCATTGCCATTTTGCTCGCCGGATTTGTGGTATTGCTCAGGCAGGCCGGTTCAGCCCGGTATCCACTTTTGCAGAGACTGCGTGAGAAAGGGATTCGTCCGGGCAGTACTGTACTGTTGCTGTGTGGCCGACCGTCTTTTGTCAGTGCCGGGCGGTTAATGACTGAACGCGAGCAGCGTTTTCTGCGCCGGCTCGACAGGGTGACCGATACCCGCCAGTGGCGGCTGTGCCCGCAGGTTCGAGTGGCCGATATCGTCAGAGTTGCGCCCGACCGTAAGTCCGGAAGCCGTGAATGGTGGCAGTTGTTCCGCCTGGTATCGCAGTGGCACTGCGATGTGGTTATCACGGACCGCGCCGGGCGAATCATTGCGGCAGTGGAGCTGGACGACCGTTCCCATCAGGCGCCGAAACGTCAGCGGCGTGACCTGCTGCTGGAAGAGGTACTGAAACAGGCGGGTATCCCGCTGCTGCGCGGCGATGATGAGCAGCAACTGGCTGAGCGCGTCAGGGCACACCTTTGCGCACAACGACCGGAGGCTGCAGCATGAGTCCGGGGAAATCTGTTGCCCTGCATCCTTTCAGGCCGCTCCTGAATTTCTCCGCGCTGCAGCGCGATGTCATCCGGATGGCCGCATTTATGGCAATGGTGGGGGACCACATCGCCACTGCCTTTCAGCTGGATATGCCCTTACTGAACATGGCCGGGCGTTGTGCATTCCCCCTGTTTGCGCTGGTCAGCGGCTGTAACATGGCAGGCAAAACCCTGCGTCAGCACAGCCTCAACCGCCTGTGGCTGATGGCACTCCTGGCCCAGCCGGGTTACTGGCTGGCCTTCAGGGAAGCCGGACTCATGTGGTGGCAACTGAATATCCTGTTCGCCTTCGCCGTTGTCATGCAGGTGACCCGCTTCCTGCAGGCGGCAACCGTGCTTAATGGCGTTGCAGCGTTCACGGCCCTGGTGGGATACCTGCCGCTTAGCTCCGCCAGTTACAGCATACCTGGTCTACTGATGCTAGCCGGTGCGCTGCTTATCTGGCAGGTCCGGGACTCACTGCAGCCAGCCCTGTTTGCTGTCTGGCTATTGCTGGTCGCCCTGCTTAATGCCCGGCACGGTGATGTGATGATGCTCTCCGGCGTACTGCTGACGTTGACTGTGCTGTTTTGTGTGCACGGGCTGGTACCGGCTCTCGGACGACGCCTGCAGGCCGGACGGTGGTTTGCACCAGCGTATGCCCTCCATCTGCTGTGTATTGGTTTTCTGGTCAGTATTCTCTGACCTGTCTCTGCCAGTGAAAATAAATCACATGGAAAAAAAGCAAAATGCAGTATCTGCAGTTAAACACGTGAAACTGGCCTTTACCGGTCAGGTTTAGTTCAGCCTCAACGGCCTGACGCCTCCGCAGGGCGTCGTTGCCCAACCCCGGCAATCGGGGAAAAACGAGTTTCCCCCGATTCCGGCGTTTCTGAATACATCCAGCGAAGGAAATACCATGCAAACAATGCCTAAAAAACATATGTGCCGATGGCTTCTGCCCGGCCTGCTCGGTCTGGTTCTGTGCGCGCCAGTACCGAATACTTACGCAGCCACCGTTGAGGCAGGATTTTCTCCAGAAGGTACAGCTCTCCAGCTGGTTCTTAAGACAATTGAGACCGCGCAACAGGAAATCCGTCTGATGGGCTATTCCTTCACCTCTCCGGAGGTGGCCAGGGCACTTGTCAGGGCAAAACGTCGGGGTGTAGATGTGGGCGTGGTTCTGGACTGGAAAGCTAATACCGGAAGGAACAACAACGCCAGTAAAGCAGCCATGAACATTCTGGTTGGTGCTGGTATCCCGGTTCGTACAGTCAGTGCCTACAAAATTCTCCATAACAAAGTGATCGTCGTTGATGGCCGCAACACCCAGGTCGGCTCATTTAACTTCAGCCGGGCTGCAGACCGTTCGAATTCGGAGAACGTGCTTGTCGTCTGGGATGACCCAGTCTTAGCCCGCAGCTACCTGAACCACTGGACATCCCGCTGGGCGCAGGGAACGGACTGGAAACAGACGTACTGACATCCCAAGAAACGATCCTGAAACGTAAACCGTGCGCCAACACAGGTTACGTTCATAAAGTAAGTCGCTGATTTTAGAAATCTGTAGTATTCTCTGCAAACGATCTAGGTTTGATCCTTGAGGAGGCAGAGATGTCGCAGATTGAAAATGCAGTAACTTCCTCATCGAAACGCATTTACAGAAAGGGTAATCCCTTATCTTCCGCTGAGAAGAAGAGATTATCTATTTCGCGAAAAAAGGCGACGCATAAAGAGCTCAATGTTTTCATACAAAACATGCATAAAGAAAGCTTGCAGCAGCTTTGTGAAGAGACTGGAACTACTCAGGCTCAAATGATTGAGTTACTAATTGAACGGGAAATGGCCAAAAGAGCCTGAGATAAGAAGGTGAATGAGTAACTTTCTTGATCGTCTCGTCAGTGAGTGTTAGATTGCTGATCGTCTAAAGAGTTTTGATGGCTGGCCACGCCGTAAGGTGGCAGGGAACTGGTTCTGATGAGGTGTCTACCCGGGACCAGAAAAGCAAAAACCCCGATAATCTTCTCATTTCTTGGCGGGAACGAAAGATTAACGGGGCCTACTTAAACTGTATAGCCACCAATCAGGCTATGCAGGGAGTATAGTTTTATGCTCAGAAAATTTCAATACTTGTTTCTGTGGCATTTACTCCTTCCGTGCATTGTAAGTGCAGGCAGAAGTGACTGACACCCGAACACTGTTCACTCATTACCGACAGGTCAAAAATCCGAATCCGGAATTCACGCCGCGAGAAGGGAAAAAGACCCTGCCGTTCTGTCGTAAGCTGATGGCGAAAGCCGAAGGGTTCACGTCCCGTTTTGATTTTTCCGTCCATGTGGCGTTCGTTCGTTCGCTGGGAAAGCGTCACCGGATGCCGCCTTTGCTGCGCCGTCGTGCCATCGATGCGCTGCTTCAGGGGTTGTGCTTCCATTATGATCCACTGGCCAACCGTGTACAGAGATCCATCACCAATCTGGCTATAGAGTGCGGTCTGGCCACCGAGTCAAAAAGTGGCAATCTGTCCATCACCCGCGCCACACGGGCGCTGAAGTTTATGGCAGAGCTGGGGCTGATTACCTACCAGACCGAGTATGATCCGCAGATTGGCTGCAACATCCCGACCGATATCACCTTCACGCCGGCACTGTTCTCCGCGCTCGACGTCTCTGACGTGGCTGTTGTGGCCGCCCGCCGCAGTCGTGTCGAATGGGAAAATCAGCAGCGCAAAAAGCAGAATCTGGAGCCGCTGGAGATGGACGAACTGATAGCGAAAGCCTGGCGATTTGTGCGCGAACGGTTCCGCAGCTACCAGTCTGAACGTAAACTGCACGGACTGAAACGCGCCCGGGCGCGGCGTGACGCGGACAGAACCCGTAAGGACATCGAAACACTGGTGAAACAGCAGCTGACGCGGGAATACGCCAGCGGACGCTTTACCGGCGGGCTTGATGCCATGAAGCGGGAGCTGCAGCGGCGCGTGAAAGAGCGCATGATGATGTCGCGGGGCAAAAACTACACGCGACTGGCCATGGCCACCGTCCCCATATAACCCACCAGATTATGAAAATCCGGCTGACGCCGGAGGATTTTGTACGTCTGTCGCCTGGCACCGCCTGTTTTCTGCGCGGAACGCTCGTTCTTCCTGCCAAAATATCGCTCATTCTGCTGCCAGAATGGTCAGAAATGTTCCAGCCTGAGCCATTTCCGGTCGCAATATTCAGTTACCCACAAATAACTGCAAGGGACCTTTCCATAAAGTTACAACCGATATACTGACAAAGCGCCAGGCGACCTGATTTCAAAGTGCGTGGTTTCCTTTAAACCCCAGATCTATACTTCTTTTAAATACATAATCTTTCTCTCTTATAAATAAATAACCTGTTCATCACCTGCCCTGTGGACAGGTTCCAGAGAATGACCGCCCTTGCAGCGGACTCACGTCCGCGCCGGTTCGGAAACACCATTAGTACCTCCCGTCGCTATGCGGCGGGCCCCGGTCGTGCAAATAGTTACAACATCCAAAATTATGACCAACGAAACCGGAGCAAAAACCTAATATCCAGCCCTTCCCCACCACTGAAAAGCGCCGCCGCCCCGGCCCAAAGGGCCGGAGTGGAGTCGCTTTTAATGCTGGATGATGTAACTAAACTTTCGAGTGGTTTCAAGTCCCGTATGGCTTTGCAGGGCGATGGCCCACTGCGTGAACCATCACCCCGCCAGCAGGGTATCTTATGTGCAGTTGTCAACCACTGAATCGGAACCCACGCCAAAGGCGCGGGGCCCCACGATTCAGCAGTTGACAATTCCACCCTGCGTGCCCATACAACAGTTAAGTTTTTCTTTTTTTATGTCTGTTGTAATTAAATATGCTATTATTTCATAGCGTTATGCTTATTTTTCGAAGTGGTTATGACGGCTGGTAAACAAAAAAATACACCGGTCATTGTGATGAAGAAAAAACGCCACATTATTTCTCCTCCACTCACTGAGGAACATGTAATCACTCCTCCGCCTCCGGAGCTTCCTCCCGGAATAGCAGGGTGCAGCCCGAATTATCACCCGCAGGTGGAAATACCTTGAGCGAATTTCTGTTTCCGGTGCTTTACGTTATGGCATCGATGAATTGCCTGCCGGTGTCGTTTCTGAGCACTCTGAAATGGGCAATCCAGCGCTGACGGGTCTCCATGGCTACTTTAGGGATCCTACACCAGAACTACCGAAATTTCCGGCCGTGAGCTTTCGACACCTCAATGGCACCATCAATAACGGAGAACATGAGCACATTTGGCATGTTACTCGCCTCTTGTGGTCCTTCTCCTGAGCCGGATGTTTTGTTTCAGCCGGTGAGGGAGTTTGAGGGCCAATGGAACGAAAACGTACGCTAAGAAGATAACATATTGTTTTATAAAGAATCCGTACTCAGCCGTTCGAAAACTTGCACTAATAGTAAAATCGAAGCAGCCCAACGGCGTTGG
>NZ_VXJW01000015.1 GCF_008692845.1 Salmonella enterica subsp. arizonae | reverse complement strand
TGCGTAACCTGTACAGCCACCCTGATCGCATCCGCATCAATGCCGTTAATAGTAAAACCAGGCGTTTTTTCGTTGGTGATATTGTCGCCAGCCACACCACTGTCATTCGCGGTATCCAGCGTGATGGACGGGACCAACAGGGTGGTATCAACGGTAAAGTCCAGCGTCCGCGTCACCGTGTTCCCAGCTATGTCGATAGCTTCCACGACAAGGGTATGTTTCCCCTCAGGTACCGCGTCCGGCCAGGTGTAATCCCAGATACCGGTAGAAGACTGTGTGGCGTTAATCCATGTTGTGCCACTGTTGATGCTCAGGCGTACTACGTTGACATCTTCCGGCACCGTCACCCGGAAATGAGGATGCACCTCATTGGTTATATTATCGCTGGTGATACCGCTGTCATTGACCAGCACAATGCCGTCAATCGTGACCTGTGTATCCACTTTCACCGACAACGGTGCTGACTGGCGAGTATTCCCCGCCTCGTCGGTCACTTTTACCGTCAGGGTGTAATTACCATCAACCCACGCGCTGGTCGGTGTGAATACCCACTTGTCGCTGGTCTGGGTCAGCTCCACTTCTTCACTCTTGCCATTGTGCACGACCTGCACCACTACCTGGCTCGCATCCGCATCAATATTGCCGAGGGTAAAACCAGGCGTTTTTTCGTTGGTGATATTATCGCCAGCCACACCGCTGTCATTCGCGGTATCCAGCGTGATGGTTGGTACTGACAGTGTGGTGTCAACAGTAAAATCCAGCGTCCGTGTCGCCGTGTTTCCTGCAATATCTGTGGCTTCTACGATCAGCGTGTGTTTACCTTCGGGAACTTTTCCCAGCCATGTATAATCCCAACTCCCTTTTATTAAGCCTGGTGTGGCGTTAACCCACGTTTTACCGCCGTCGATACTCAGGCGTACCCTATCCACATCATCTGGTACCGTCACACGGAACTGCGGATGAATGTCGTTAGTCAGATTGTCGCCGACCATACCGGTGTCATTAATCAATTCGATATTGTCGATCGCGATTTGCGTATCCACTTTCACTGTTAACGGTGTGGACTGACGGATATTTCCCGCCTCATCTTCCACCGTCACTTGTAGCGTATAGCTGCCATCTGCCCAGTCGTGGTCTGGCGTAAATACCCAATTACCGCCACTCTGCGTCAGCGCCACTACCTCGTTCTTGCCATTATGCGTGATTTGTAGCGCCACCCGAATCACATCGCCGTCAATATTGCCGAGGGTAAAGCCCGGCGTTTTGCTGTTAGTAATATTATCCCCGGTAACACCACTATCATCGGCGCTATCCAGAGCGATAGTCGGCACAGTCAACAAAGTGTCGATAGTAAAGTCGAGTGTCTGCGTTAACTTATTACCAGCAATATCGGTCGCTTCTACCGTCAGGATATGTGACCCTTCAGTTACATTCGTCGGCCAACTGTAATCCCAAATGCCTGCCGTATTTTTCGTCGCACTCCCCCATGTCTTGCCCCCGTCAATACTCAGACGTACCATATTTACGTCATTTGGCACTTCAACACGGAAGTGTGGACGCATATCGTTAGTTATATTGTCGTCAGCAATACCAGTGTCATTGATCAGTTCGATGCTATTAATCGCGATTTGCGTATCCACTTTCACTGTTAATGGTGTGGACTGGCGAATATTTCCCGCCTCATCTTCCACCGTCACTTGCAGTGTATAGCTGCCATCATCCCACGTGCTGGCAGGTGTAAATACCCAGTTACCGCCATCTTGAGTCAGTACAATCTGTTCATTCACGCCATTATGTATCACCTGTACAACTACCCGGTGTGCATCAGAATCAATACCACTAATAATAAAGTCAGGCTTATTAATATTGGTAATATTATCATCCGCCACGCCAGTATCATCTTTTGCAATCAAAGAAATAACCGGAATGGAAAGTGTCGTATCTATAGTAAAATCAAATGTAGGACCAGTAACTTTATTGCCAGCGATATCTTCAGCTTTAACATATACCTGATGCAGGCCATCAATCAGATCTGAAGTAAAAGTATATGTCCATGTTCCATTAGATTGTTGGGTAGCAATACCTATCTGTGTATTAGAGATAGCATCCCATACCTGAACATTTCTAACATCTGAATCAATATTTCTAAGAATAAGAGTTGGTTTAGGTATATTCGTTAAATCATCATCTAAAATTCCGGACTCAGAATCAGGGCTTAGTGAAACTACCGGTATAGATATGGTAGTATCCACACTAAGTAAAAAGGCGTCAGAATGTGCAATATTTCCAGCAATATCCTCTACTGTGGCGGTTATTTTATGATCACCATCAGCCAGACTTTGATCTGGTTTCAGAGTATAATCCCATACACCGTCTTTATTCGTCCTGACTTCAGTCACCAAAGCATTATCTATATATAATTTTACGATTGAATAAGGTGCAGCAGTCCCTGTCAGGGCAGGTCGTTTTTCATTAATGATATGATCTGTATTATCCAACCCTGTGTCATCGACTAACTCAATGGTTGGCTTTTGTGTATGCGTAAGGATTTGGAAGTTATAAATTGATGATGATGCTTTATTGCCAGCAATATCTTCCGCTTTTACCATCACTTCATGCATGCCATCAGGCAATATATTTGAAAATTGGAAGTTCCATACACCATCATCGCCAGCAATGGCCTCACCGCTTAAGATACCATCAACATAGATTGAGACTTTAGCATTAGGCTCTGCGCTTCCGGTAAATAAAGGCGTATTAACTCTTGTAATCAGGTCTCCTTTAACCCCAGAGTCAGCACTATCATGCAACATAACAGTAGGGATTAGTGTAAAACTATCAATGGTAAGTTGATAATCAGCCGATGCAGTATTACCTAATGGGTCTACTGCCTCAACCGTCACTGTATAAACATCGTCAGATAAATTACGGGAAATATCAAAAGTCCAGTTCCCGTGTTCATCTGCTGTTGTCACTCCAATAGCTTTGCCATCAATAATAATATTTACGGTAGCAAATTTACCAGCAGTCCCGAGTAAAGTCAGAGCGTTATGCTTATTGGTAATCCAGTCCCCTTTCTCGCCAGAGTCATCAACCGCGTCAAGTTCGGCTTTTGGGATTACAACTTCAGTCTGGATAGTAAAAGAGTATTTAATTGCCGAGGATTTATTACCAGCTATGTCCTGAGAAACAATCTCAATGTCATATACCCCTTGCGGGAGTTTTTCATTAAATTGATAACTCCATGAGCCATTTGAGTCGACGTCAATGCTGGCATAAAATTTACCTTCTCGCAGAATTGATATTGTAGATTTAGGCTCTGCCGTACCGACCAATGCAGGTGTATCATCCCCTGATAAAATAATGCCGTTTGGTAATGTTACAAAATCATCCAGGGAAACTGTCGGGGCTGTCGGCGCTACTGTATCAATAACATAACTAAAATAAAAATCTTTCTGGTTACCCGCCACATCCTCAACAGTGAAAACCAGGTTGTTAACCCCTTCAGCGGAATCCGAAGTAAAAGCAAATTGCCACTCACCTTCAGCATTGGCTTTAAGAACAACTAATTCACCAGTTTCAGAGTTTTTAACATTTATCGTGGTATTTGGTTCACTTTTTCCGATAAAAGTAGGGCGGCTATTATTAGTAACATTATCGCCAGCAATACCACTATCATCGGCAGGATCAAGCTCTGCACTAAAATAACTGATACGAGTATCAATGGTAAATGTAAATTCTGATGTTTCAGAGGTATGTCCGGCGATATCTGTAGCTGTCGCTGTTAAATGGTATTCGCCATCTTTCAGGGGCTCAGTAAGCGTATAACTCCACGAACCATCTTTAGCAGCAACAACATCCCCCAGGTGCTTAATTCCAATATAGATGGAAACCGTTGCCCCAGGCTCAGCCACACCTATAAATGTAGGTAATGTACTGTTAGTTATATTGTCATCTTTAACACCAGAATCACTATTAATATCCAGCTCAATTGTCGGCTTTTCCGGAGGAATGGTATCTATTGTAATTATATTTGAAATTTCACTTTGGTTGCCAGCCTTATCTACTGCAACAACCTTAATATTATTATCTCCTTCAATTAATTCTTTACCTTTAAATCCATAACTCCACTTACCATTTTTATCAACATCTACGCTAGTAATAAGTTTATCGTTAACGTAAATATTAACCTTTGCATTTTCTTCTGCGGTACCAATAATTGATGGTGTCAACGTAGCGGTTAAGCCTTGATGACCAAGAATACTGCTTTCTGGCGAAAGTTCAAAACTTGGTTTATCAATAACGGAGTCTATAGTAATGGCAAGCTTAGTGCTACCCATTGCGTTACCTGTTGTGGCTTCCGCTTCCAGATTGTATGTTCCATCGGCCAATTTCTCAGGAGCAGTAAAGGTAAAATTACCTAACTTATCGGCAACAACCTGACCGACAGAAATTCCGTTTATTTTAATAACCACTGTTGCATTTGGTGATGTGCTACCAATAAACTGTGGTTTAGTAAAATTAGTTATACTATCATCTTTGCTTCCACTATTGCTTTCTGCTGCAAGCTTAAAGGATATTTTTAGTTTCTCTTTAACAGGTTCAGCTTCAAATTGATTTTCTTCATTCTTACTACTATTACTTCTTCCACTGCCTGTATTTTTATTAAGAGGTTGAGGTATTATTTTTTCGGCTTCATCCTGCTTAATATTTTGAGCTGCTTTGCTTAAAGTGTTTTGCTGTATGGCATTATCTTGTTGAGCCAAATTGTCTTTTGCTACATTATCTGACAAAAAATTCTGCAGCATTTCTTCTATTTGTTTTGAAGAATTTTGGATTTCGAAAGCTTCACTGATCGCTTTTTCTGCTGCTTCTTTAGCCTTTTCTGCTTCTTCCTTTGCTTTATCGGCCTCTTTTTTTGCGCCCTCAGCATCATCTAATTGCTTTTGTAGTTCTTCATCTTTCCTGGCATTTCTATTTTTACCGTTACCTTTCTTCTCCACCAGACCTGCATCAACTAAAGAACTATCAATTCGCTCAAGCTGAATATCTTTTAAATCCACACTCCCGATAACTTTGGAACCAGGGATACTCTTATCTTTAAACTTAATGATAAGATTGTTGCCTTTAATGCTTGAGTAAAGAGCTCCGTTGACAATGATGACTGAACCATGCGACGTGGTAATATTCATGTCCGGCCCAGCCAAAGAAACCTTAGCTCCTTTGGCATCTCCCAAAGAGGAAAGGTCAATCACAGAATTCTGATCAGCAAAAACTTTTTTTATATTCATGTTTTTCATAAACGTATCTTTATCTCTAAGAAAGATTTAATCTTTTAGTATTAACAGGTTCTGAAAAAGCTTTATCCACGCCTTTCATCAGTGGAGACAGCAGGTACTCCATAATGCTATGCTTTCCGGTAATTATACTGGCATCAACTGTCATGCCTGGTTTTAACCACCGCGAATCATCTTCATTTACGTCGAATGAAATAATTACCTTATAATATCGTTGAATAGTTCCTCCGGTGTTTTCTTCATAGGAGTCAGGGCTAATATTATCGATTGTTGCACTATATGACTTCATTTTTGGCTGGATAATTGATTGAACATCCAGTTTGACAGCTTCGTCTAAATATATTTGATCTCTGTACTTAGGTGGTATTTTTACGTCAGCCAGCATAGTCTTCACCTTCGGTTTAATTTCAAAGAGTAGGTCAGCGGCCTGGATAACACCACCGTGTGTAGTGGCACTTTTATTTATTTTGTAAATAACACCATCAACAGGAGAGTAAATATCCTCTTCATCTAATTGTTTTTCTATTACTTTTAGGGTTGAGTTAACGACTTCAAGTTCTTGCTGATTTTTAGATATGAGCTTAGATAATGAAAGCCTTAATTCATTATTAAGTGCCTTAATGTCATTAGCAACCAACTCGATATCATCTTTTTTTAAAGTTATACTGCTCTCAATATCATTAATTTCAGATTTAACTTTAATATACGCCTGTTTCTTATTTAGAAAGTTAGTATACGGACTAATACCTTTTTTCACTAAAGGAGAGAGAATATTTATTTCTTCTGCGAGCAAAGCTAATTCATTTTCTTTGGAATTTAATTTCTCCTGTAATCCATCAATCTCCGAATCAAGAGAATTTTTTTTTAATTCTTTAGTTCTTATCTGGCTATGAACCAGTTCAATATTAGCTTTTACCTCTTTGTTACTTAAAGAACTCACACCATCAAGTGAAATTAATCCGTCTTCATTTCGTTTATCAAGAATGAATGATATTTCGTTTACATCTTTATCCAGATACCCTTTTTGAGTTTTATAACGTTGATATTCCTTTTGTAAATCAAGGTTAACTATCTTTGCAAGTAGCTCTCCTTTTTTTACAGTGTCTCCCTCTGTTACATAAATATCTTGTATCGTTCCACCTTTAGACAAAGATATTAGTTGAGCATTATCTTTGGTTGTAATAACACCCTGACCATGCACTACAGAATTTATCTTTACAAAATAGGTAAGAATGACAATCATAATTGTTAGCGTTATGATTATCATCATAAGACGATCACTCTGCTTCCTGTTCATTTTGTTATATTCAACTCACTAGCTGAATTTCCTTTCAGGTAATCAATTAAATGAAAAACTAAAGATAGTTGCTGTAGTTTCAGCATATATAAGCTATATTTACTATCTACCATGCTTACATATGCCTGAAATGCTTCATTACGGCTAGAAATTAAATCAAGCAAACTTTTTTGTCCTAACTGAAATTCTTGCTCATATAACCCAGTAAGTTGCAAAGCATTTTTATGAGAACGTTCAGCTACTAAATATGTTTCTTTTGCTGCACTGTACTTTGAAAGTTGGGAATCGATGTTATAACGCGTTTTCAGCAAAAAATCGTCAATTTGTAATTTTGCCTGAGAATAACTGGCTACCATTTTACTTTCTTGTGCTGAGTTTCTGAAGCCATTAAAAATATTAAAACTAACATTAACCCCTGTCTTAAATTCATTTTCGTAATCGCTTTTTTTGGCGCTGCCACTTGGATTATTCTGTACATAGCTAGACACTAAATCGACAGTTGGGAAATAGGAAGAGTTAGCAGCATTAATATCTTCTGAGGCCGCCTTTCGCGCGCTGACAAGCATTTTATAGTCATCATTGTACTTCATAACCATATTCATAAGCTTTTCAGGGCTATCCACAAAAATATATTTTTTAAATAAATCGAAATGTTCATCACTTTGGATTTGATCTGGCGATAACTGCATGCCAGTCATATTTTTCATCTTATACATTTCATCATCCAGCATTGATTGATACATAATACTTCTGGTATTCAATGCATCGATCGAAACCTGTACTTTTCTCAAGTCAGATTGCATAGCAACACCAGATGATACCAACAGCGAAAAGGTACCCAACATGTTTTTATAAAATTCTTTCTCTTTATTTATACCATCAATCATTTCACGATATTTACTGATATTATAATAAGTTGTTATAACCTCTTGAGCTACTGTGTTTTTTGTTTTTTCATAATCAATATCACTACTGTTTTTTTCATATTCAGATTTTCTGATATTTGCTCCTCTTACACCAAAATCAGTAATCCGATACGATAGTGAAATTTTATTTTCAATATTTCGTTCATCACCGGAAGACTCTTTTCTGTTATTATTAATACCAGACGATAGATCCAATGTAGGATAAAGCGAAGCCCTCGTAGCTTCTAAATCACTTTTTTTCTTTTCAGTTTCGTAATAGGAAACAGCAACAGATGGCTGATGTTTTAATGCAGCATCCACCAACTTACTTAATGGCAGTATTGCAAATTCACTAGCATGAGCACCTTGCATAACAAAAGCTGCCGTTAATAAAAAATGTTTAATCTTCATTTTTTACCTCATCATGTAATAAGCTCTGCTTTAATAATTTCTGATGCATCAACGTTATTTTTTCCATTAATGGGATATATGTTTCACGATAACTAACTATTTCAGCACCTATCATTTTTGTTCTATCAATAATTTTTTCATCTGCAGCAGATAAGTTGGATAACGCTGAATGAATATTATTACTATCCTCATCTATGGCAGCTTTCATCTCTGTGACAAGGTGAGTAACCTTTACGTTTTCGATAGCAATACTATCTATGGTTTTTCTTTGGGAAACAGATTCCTGATGACATCTATCAAGTGATGCAATTACTGTATCGTTCTTTTTATCTATAGAGTCTTGTGTATGGTTTAATTGAGCTAACATCACGTTATTTTCAGAAATTAAGGCATTACCTTTCGATAAATGTTCTGCAACATTATCCATGTTGTCAGAAATTTGGATGTAATGCTTATTACTAATATTTATATAATTATCAACCTGTTTAGAAAGCTGTTCTAATATCACAGTATTATCAGATAATTTATTCTGTAAGCTGGATAGGCCATCAGAAAAAACCGTCAGTTTTTTTTCTTCTGCTTGGGTGCGTGAAAGTTCAATGGATTTATAGTTGTCAAAAAACTCTCTAAATAGTTCCTTAAATTCGAAAAGTGTCTCTGATTCTATCCGTAAGCTTCGTTGTCGATTACTACTTGCCCGACTTCTTTTTACTTTTAATCTCTTAATCTCAGCAGAAATAAGAGCATAAGAACTACGAACAAAAACACTTTGGGATGTTAGAAGAATAGCACACACAACCCCATAGATAGATGAAACAAAAGCAGTATTCATTCCTTTCAATGGTTCAGAAAGCGATGCCACCATCGTAACAATCATATGTAACGTATTACTGGAACTTTCTCCACCAACTCCTGATGGGGTGCTCAATAGATTGCCTATTGATCCAATAGTAATAGACAAGCCTGCAAATGTTCCTAATAAACCAATTAGAGTAGAGACATTACTACAACTCATAATAAATGATAATCGTTGATTACGAGCTGTCGACACACTATCATCTAACTCTATTAATAAATTGGAATCACACTTCATGAAATCATCAGCAAAAATGACCTGATTAAGACTGGAAAGTGTAGAGCTTTTTTTATTGGCATTATTGGTAGTTAAAATTTCTCTTGCGTCGCAATTTTTAAATACGGTAAATAATGTGCATACAGATCCCATAATATAGATAGCGATAATAACACTGTTATAGATCGCAGATACCATGAAATTATCAAAAACGTAACCCCTAATCCCATCAAAAGACAAAGCAATAAAAGGAATTATTGCGATAAGGAAACAGGTAAAGAAATAGCGATACTTATTTATAGATTTCACTCTGACACCTTTTTATCGACAGTTGTAATAATGGCTTTGCCACCTACTCCTGAATTTCCTGAATTAACACTCATATCAATATCTACCTCAGGGCAGATTATCTTAATTTCTTTCATTAAAATAATCCCTCGTTCGTAGCCCAAACGCAAAGAGTCCGAATAAGAAATATCCGACTGAGGAACAATCATTTCTATTAATAATTTATTATTTCCATGTTCTTTTAACCAAGCGGTTAATTTTTTTATATCCTCTTCTGAAAAGCTTCTTAACCTACCGTAATAGGTAATAATAAATTCCTTTTCTGTCGCGGTCATATCAACCCGTTGCCCGTTAGCGATATCATAGATACCCTTTTCTTTCCCCGTTTTTTCAGTAGTGCCACTAAATTTCCTTTCATCAATGGTTTTCGTTTTATCTATTTCATCTACTTTAGTAGATTCGTTTATAACTTCTTTTTCATCCTTAATTTCTTTAGCATTAGGATTGATATTTTCTGCATTACTTGTTTTATATACCTTAATTGAGTTATCGTACATAATAAGCATGTTGTTAAGTGCAAATACCAACATGAGAAATATGAATATACATAGCACTGTTGAAAATGTATCAACAAAACTAGGCCACGGATTACCTTCGTCTTCCATGTCAACTCCTGATCTTACACAGCGGGTAAAAAGATATTTTAGGATATAGAGAAATAAAAGAGATTGAGACTTTGGGGGGATGGAACGCTACCGCCCTTGGCTTTCAGCTACCAATGTACTTTTAGACGTTATGATTTTCTGGCATTATTTGTCTTTATAAATATGGACATGATAATACCGTGTATGTATCAAAATTAAGGTGCGTTATTTTTTAACTAAATAACTTCACTTTTTCTTTGCTTATGCTGTTTTAGTTAACTAGTTTTCATCGAAAATTACCCTACCCACTCGACAAAAATAGCTATTCCAGAATATAGATTTAAATTCTGTAAATAATATTATTAGCTAAATATTTAATATGGGAACGGTTTGCAAATCGCCCCCCCATCAATATAAATCATATCGTATAGAAATAGGATCTCCTTATGTAAAATTAATGTTTCATTATTAAAGCATAAGAAAATAGGGACTTCAATATACGTAAAATTACCAGTGCAAATCAGACCAGTGAGAGTAATAATTATTAACAGTAAAAGAAAAGGCCAAAAACGGTCTTTTATTTATATAAAAATAGCCACAAACCACGATTTATGCTCCTTAACGTGGAGCATAACCATAAATAGGTATGCGATAATAGAAAGTCATTTACCCAAAAAGGATATTTATGTATCTATAACTTGTACGGTAAAAAAAATCTCACATATTAAAAACGTCTATTTTTTGCGAAAAAGTATTCATAAATTACAGAATAATAACGTCGCTACACGAAACTATTTTAATTATATTAAGATGATAAGAGCGCAAATCTATAGAAGGTGCATAAGCACTATGTCTGAGGTGTGCCAAATCTTTCAAGAAAAAACGGGGCATTATGGAATAATGGCTGGTAATCGAGAGTTTTATGAGGGGTCGGGTGACTCACTTCCGGTACAGAAGTATAAAGGTCTGTTTTACCATCTTTCCATTCGAATATCATCTCTATGTTTTCAATTTTATCCCTGTCCTCTCATTTACGGACAAAACTACCTTATTTCGGAAAGAGCCCAGTAAAACATCAGTACGGCTTATATTTAATGTCTTATGGAATATCTTATCGCATACAAAGGTAACCGTAGTATCCATCTCTTACAGGACACTAAAAAATGAAGTAAAGCCAGTCGTTAATATTTTAATTGAACAATAAAGCTGAGTTTATCTTAATAACTTCAGACAGATGGATAAGTATGCATAATACTCAGTGATAATTTTTTACAAAGGGAAGAGAACTCAGAATGCGTCTTTTGAATTTATCGTTTGGAAACACCAAACAGGAATTGACGATGGTACCTGTTCAATACATAAGAGGAAGACAAGCACTCTTCGGAGGGTGGTCGAGGCAAAAAAAGTATCTATAACTATTCTTTTTCTGACCAGTTGCCTCCCCGCTCAGAGACTCAAACCTAATTCTGAGCGAGAGGCAACCTGAGATTATTTCAAAACATGAAAGTAATGTTTTGATTTAAAAAGATAATCAGAACGGAATGTCGTCGTCAAAATCCATTGGCGGCTCGTTAGACGGCGCCGGCGCGGATTGCTGTGGGCGCGACTGCGCGCCGCCACTGAACTGATTGCCGCTCTGCGGCTGCTGAGGTTGTTGCGGCTGGCCCCAACCACCCTGCTGCTGGCCGCCTGCCGACGCACCGCCGCCCTGGCGGCCACCCAGCATCTGCATCACGCCGCCGATCTGCGGAACGTTAATTTCAGTCGTATATCGTTCCTGACCACTCTGATCGGTCCACTTGCGGGTACGCAACTGACCTTCGATATACACCTGAGAACCTTTACGCAGATATTCGCCGGCCACTTCCGCCAGTTTGCCGAACATAACCACCCGATGCCATTCCGTTTGCTCTTTCATTTCGCCGGTCTGCTTATCGCGCCAGGATTCAGAAGTAGCCAGCGTTAAGTTGGCGACAGCGCCGCCACTCGGCATATAGCGTACTTCCGGGTCCTGGCCCAGATTACCAACGAGAATCACCTTGTTTACGCCTCTGCTGGCCATGATTGAGTCTCCTGAATACGTTTCATAAATAGTGTAAACGCGTGAGTGTACCATTTCCACGTAGCATTTTAATAGCTGCGATGCAGGTTCCAGTTCACTAGCGCGAACCTCATATTGTTGCATACTTTAGCTGAAGATGCATTCCAATACTGTATATTCAAACAGGTTAAATTGTGTCATAATTAGCCGTTTCTGCCGTTTGTCCTTCAAACAAACCAGGCATCCGAGTCTCTACCGGGAAAGGTGAATGGATAAGATCGAAGTTCGGGGCGCCCGCACCCATAATCTCAAAAATATTAATCTCGTCATCCCACGCGATAAACTGATTGTCGTGACCGGGCTTTCGGGTTCAGGCAAATCCTCACTGGCTTTCGACACTCTATATGCCGAAGGGCAGCGTCGTTACGTTGAATCGCTCTCTGCTTACGCGCGGCAGTTTTTGTCACTCATGGAAAAACCGGATGTCGACCATATTGAGGGGCTATCGCCCGCAATCTCAATTGAACAGAAATCGACATCTCATAACCCGCGCTCTACGGTGGGCACCATCACCGAAATTCACGACTACCTGCGCCTGCTGTTTGCTCGCGTGGGCGAGCCACGTTGTCCGGATCATGACGTTCCGCTGGCAGCGCAAACTGTTAGCCAGATGGTCGATAACGTGCTGTCGCAGCCGGAAGGTAAACGTCTGATGCTGCTGGCGCCGATTATTAAAGAGCGTAAAGGCGAACACACCAAAACTCTGGAAAATCTGGCAAGCCAGGGCTACATTCGCGCCCGTATTGACGGTGAAGTGTGCGATCTATCCGATCCGCCGAAGCTGGAGCTGCAAAAGAAACACACCATTGAAGTGGTGATTGATCGCTTTAAAGTTCGCAACGATCTTTCCCAACGTCTGGCGGAATCGTTCGAAACGGCGCTGGAATTATCCGGCGGCACGGCGGTTGTTGCTGATATGGACGATGAGAAAGCGGAGGAACTCCTGTTCTCCGCCAATTTTGCCTGTCCGATTTGCGGCTACAGTATGCGCGAACTGGAACCGCGACTGTTTTCGTTCAACAACCCGGCGGGCGCCTGCCCGACCTGTGACGGCCTCGGCGTTCAGCAATATTTCGATCCGGACCGCGTAATCCAGAACCCCGACCTGTCGCTGGCAGGCGGCGCGATTCGTGGTTGGGATCGTCGCAATTTTTACTACTTCCAGATGCTCAAGTCGCTGGCAGAACACTATAAGTTCGACGTGGATGCGCCGTGGGCAAGCCTCAGCGCCAATGTACACAAAGTCGTGCTGTACGGTTCCGGCAAAGAGAACATCGAATTTAAATATATGAACGATCGCGGCGATACCTCCGTGCGCCGTCATCCATTCGAAGGCGTGCTGCATAATATGGAGCGCCGTTATAAAGAGACGGAATCCAGCGCGGTACGCGAAGAGCTGGCGAAATTTATCAGCAATCGTCCCTGCGCTAGCTGTGAAGGAACGCGATTGAATCGTGAAGCGCGCCATGTATTTGTGGAAAATACGCCGCTGCCCGCCATTTCCGATATGAGCATCGGACACGCGATGGATTTTTTCACTAATCTCAAGCTTTCCGGGCAACGGGCGAAGATCGCCGAAAAAGTGCTAAAAGAGATCGGCGATCGCCTCAAGTTTCTGGTTAACGTCGGCCTGAACTATCTCACGCTCTCCCGCTCGGCAGAGACGCTTTCCGGCGGCGAAGCCCAGCGTATTCGTCTGGCGAGCCAGATAGGCGCTGGGTTAGTCGGCGTAATGTACGTGCTGGATGAACCGTCCATCGGTCTGCACCAGCGCGATAATGAGCGGCTGCTGGGTACGCTGATTCATCTGCGCGATCTCGGCAATACCGTGATTGTGGTGGAACACGATGAAGACGCCATCCGTGCCGCCGACCATGTGATTGATATTGGCCCCGGCGCGGGCGTTCACGGCGGCGAGGTGGTGGCGGAAGGCCCGCTGGAAGCCATAATGGCGGTGCCGGAATCGCTGACTGGCCAGTACATGAGCGGTAAACGCAAAATTGAAGTGCCGAAACAACGCGTGCCGGCAAATCCAGAAAAAGTGCTCAAACTCACCGGCGCGCGCGGCAACAACCTGAAAGATGTGACGCTTACTCTACCGGTAGGGCTGTTTACCTGCATCACCGGCGTTTCCGGTTCCGGTAAATCGACGCTGATTAACGACACGCTGTTCCCCATCGCTCAGCGTCAGTTAAACGGGGCGACTATCGCCGAACCAGCACCGTATCGGGATATTCAGGGGCTGGAACATTTCGATAAAGTGATCGATATCGACCAGAGCCCGATAGGGCGCACCCCGCGTTCCAACCCGGCGACCTACACAGGCGTATTTACGCCGGTTCGCGAGCTGTTTGCCGGCGTGCCGGAGTCTCGCTCACGCGGCTATACGCCAGGACGATTCAGCTTCAACGTGCGCGGCGGCCGCTGCGAAGCGTGCCAGGGCGATGGCGTCATTAAAGTCGAAATGCACTTTCTGCCGGATATTTATGTCCCGTGCGACCAGTGCAAAGGCAAACGCTATAACCGGGAAACGCTGGAGATTAAGTATAAAGGCAAGACCATCCACGAAGTGCTGGATATGACCATTGAGGAAGCGCGTGAGTTCTTTGATGCGGTTCCGGCACTGGCGCGTAAACTGCAAACCCTGATGGATGTAGGCCTGACCTATATCCGTCTCGGCCAGTCGGCGACCACGCTTTCCGGCGGCGAGGCCCAGCGTGTGAAGCTGGCGCGCGAACTGTCGAAGCGCGGCACCGGGCAAACGCTGTATATTCTCGACGAGCCGACCACCGGCCTGCACTTTGCCGATATCCAGCAGTTGCTTGATGTTCTACATCAGTTGCGCGATCAGGGCAACACCATCGTGGTGATCGAACACAACCTAGACGTCATTAAAACGGCGGACTGGATTGTCGACCTCGGCCCGGAAGGCGGCAGCGGCGGCGGCGAAATTCTCGTCTCCGGTACGCCGGAAACCGTGGCGGAGTGCGAGGCGTCGCATACCGCCCGCTTCCTTAAACCTATGCTTAAATAATCTTCACGCCGCTTTCCGACTCACCGGAAAGCGGCATCATTTGCCCCATTTCATCTCATTTTCCCTCATTGAGCATTTGTGATTTGCGCGCCGCGTCGCTCTGGCATGTAATAGCGCAAACGATCTGTTAGGGAAAACACCATGAAGTTACGCTACGCAATCACACTACTGCTGTGCCTGTTTTTATCCGCCTGTACGCTGCCTGACCGCTTTAGCGATGTGGCTTTTCAGCAGTTGACGCTATTACAAGCGCGATCAACCCGCTTCCTGCAGGACGCGGCGCGAATACCATGGCAGAAAGAGACACTGCTCAAGGATGACCGCGATATCCGCCAAATATTTTTTCAGGCTGAGCGGGTCGCCCGGCAACGTGGGGATAAACACCGGCTCGATAATCTGGCGCTGCTGAAAGATCACTATTTGCGTCTCTATGCACGGGTCATGCAACATAAGCAACCACTTACTTACATCCAGGCAGAAAGATACCAACAGCAAAATAATCAGGTCTGGAAATTAGCCATGCAGGGTGAGTGTCTGCGGTGGGGCGCTCGCTGCGCTCAGAGGGATCAAAATGGCGTCTATTAACGAAATGCGTAACCTGCTTACCGTCGCCCAGGCCGAACATCCTGCAGCATCCTCGGCGATTGCCGAATTTATCCAGACGTACAAGCAGGCAAGAGAAGATAGCGATGAAGGCATCCGCGAGTCCGCCGCGTTTATCGCCCGCGCACTTCAGGAATACACTCGCGGCTGGCTGGACGACGACGATATTATCACTCTGCTGGAAGGGCAGCGGGATATCGCCCTGCTGCGCGCCAATAATGCGCAAATCGCCCTCGGCAGTCGTATCCGGTCAACGATCATCCGCCTCATTGATATCGCCCTGGCGTCGTTGGTCGGCGCGCTATAATCAGGACTGCGGCAACTGTTTGCGTTTATCTTCCGGCAACGCATTTACCGCCTGTTGATAAGAGGCATCGACCAGATAATAGAGTTGTGAGTCCGGCAGCGACCCGTCCAGATAAACCGTGCTCCAGTGCGCTTTATTAAGGTGTCGACTCGGTCGTACATCGCTGTGCTGCTGGCGTAACAACTCTGCCAGTTCCGGGCTGGTTTTGAGAGAGGCTGCCGGGCGCCCTTCAACTTCTTTTACCATCGCGAAAAGTACGTCTTCCACTTTAATTTGCGTGGCTTTCCAGTCGCTGTGGACGCTCTGCTCTGCGCCAGGTTTTGCCATGCAGTATTGCAGTAATTCCGAAATGGTCATTATCATTCCCCTTGTAGTGTCGCGATGATTTTACGTGAACCGCCGTGAATACGGTGCTCTCCCAACCAGATACCTTGCCACGTTCCTAACTGTAAACGCCCCTGACGCACAGGCAGCAGTAACGATACGCCCAATAATGAGGACTTAATATGCGAAGGCATGTCATCCGCCCCTTCGTAATCATGTTCATACGCGGCATTATCGGGAACGGTTTTCAGGAAATGGCGCTCCATATCAGCGCGCACGGTAGGATCGCAGTTTTCGTTTAACGTCAGCGAGGCAGAAGTATGTAGTAACAACAGATGCAGCAAACCCGTTTCGACAGATGGTAAGCCAGACAATTTATCGACAATTTCATCTGTTATCAGATGAAACCCGCGCTGCTTCTCGCTCAGTGTAATGGTGCGCTGATACCACATAGGCTGCTCCTTACTAAAAACAAACACCTCCTGAATAGTGTGCAGCAAGTCCGGAAAAGGTAAAAGCCAGCGGGGCAAGTTTGTGCAAAAATCATGCAAAAAAGGAGAGCCTGTCGCTCTCCTGGTTTTTAGTACTCCGAATTGACAATGACTTCTTCGCCAAACGCGCCTGCCTGCGGCAGCGGTTTGTAGGTGGAGTTAGCGGCGCGCAAAATGCGAATTCCGCGAATACCACAATCACGAGCCGCGGTAATATCGTTATCCGAATCACCGTAGAAGATACGAATATTTTTCTCCTGTAGCCACTGGATTTTCGTATTTTGTCCCGGTTTATCGCCTGCGAAAATCACCGGATTCATGTTCGCCGCCGGAATATGGAAATTATCCGCCAGCGTATTCGTCACGGTTTCCGTTTTCGTCTGACTACGACCAGTGACAAAGTAAATACTGTCGCCACGACGAACATGCATATCAATGAGCTGTCGGGCCACTTCTTTTGGAATACTGAACTCATCCCAGCCATTGTTCATTTTTTCCCAAAAGGCCGGATTTTTCAGATAATCGTCGCTGTTCGGGGAGTAGGTTTTCTTTCCACGCCAAAACCCGGGGCTGGAAAATAACACAGTATCGTCAATATCAAAGCCGACCGCCATCGGCGGGCGCCCGGTGAGACTGTTTTCAATCTGGGCGACAGAGACCCAATGGACAGGCGCTTGTTCCGCGAGTTTTGCAACATTAGTGCCCGGATTGAGCGTCGAAGGGGAAGACACTAACGCATTCGCGGAATGGTTTAGCGTAAACAACAAACAGACGGCACTCAGCGCCAGGGTTATTTTTTTCATGCTTTTCCCTTAAAATTCAAAATATTATAATTATTAAGATGAGTCTTTGCTCAAAAAACTATCTGACCATAACGCCAGTAACGGTCAAAAGGAAGAATTATCTGCGGTTTTGTTACGAAAAAAGAGGATGATCACAACAGCCATTGCCAGGCCAGAGAGCACCGTTAACGCCGTCCGGCCTGAACATTACATGACAGCGGCAAACGCCTTCGCCACGCGCTGCACATTTGAAGAATTAAGTCCGGCGACGCACATGCGACCGCTGGCTATAAGGTATACACCAAACTCATCGCGCAACCGATCGACCTGCTCCGCGCTTAACCCGGTGTAGCTGAACATACCGCGCTGCTGTAACAGGTAATCGAAATTGCGGCCGGGCATCTCCCCCTTCAGCACCTTCACCAGCGTCTGGCGCATCGATATAATGCGGGTACGCATCGCTTCTACTTCCGCCAGCCAGCTCGCTTTTAACGCCTCATCGCCCAGGACCGTAGCCACCACCTGTGCGCCGAAATTCGGCGGACTGGAGTAAATTCGGCGCACCGTTGCTTTTAGCTGTCCCAGAACCCGCTCTGCGATTTCGGCATCTTCACACACCACGGACAGGCCTCCGACACGCTCGCCGTAAAGCGAGAAAATCTTCGAAAAAGAATTACTGACTAACGCAGGCAACCCGGCGCTGGCAATGGCGCGAATAGCGTAAGCATCCTCGTCCATGCCTGCGCCAAACCCCTGATAGGCAATATCAAGGAATGGAATCAGATCGCGCGTTTTCAATATCTCAATCACCGCATCCCATTGAGAAGGCGTTAAATCCGCCCCGGTCGGGTTGTGACAACAGGGGTGCAGCAGCACGATACTACGCGCCGGTAACGTATTCAGCGTGGCCAGCAAATCGTTAAAACGGATGCCGTTAGTCGCGTCGTCATACCAGGGGTAAGTACTTACTTCGAACCCGGCCCCGGCAAATATCGCTATGTGGTTTTCCCAGGTGGGGTCGCTCACCCATACGCCAGCATCAGGGAAATAACGTTTCAGGAAATCCGCGCCCACTTTCAGCGCGCCGGAACCGCCTAATGTCTGGATAGTGGCCACGCGCTGTTGCTGAAGAACCGGGTGATCGGCGCCAAAGAGCAAAGGCGCGATAGTATGGCGATAAGTATTGAGTCCTTCCATCGGCAGGTACAGCGAGGCGCCATGCGGCTGCGCGTTAAGCCGGGCTTCGGCTTCGGCGACCGCCTTGAGCTGCGGGATAATCCCGTCTTCGTTGTAATACAGACCAATGCTCAGATTCACTTTGTCGTGACGGGAGTCGTCTTTAAAACGCTCCATCAGTGAAAGAATCGGATCGCCGGCATAGGCGTCAACTTTTTGAAACACGCGATGGTTCTCCAGATTTACAGAAGGCAGGAAATAACACAATAAACCGGAAGGACGAGAAGATCGAGAGGATGTTGCGGTGGATGCGAATATTAACGGATGGCGGCGTAAACGCCTTACCCGGCCTACAACCAATACGCGATGTAGGAGGATAAGCGCGAGCGCCACCCGGCCCGCCGCGTATTTAATCAATATACTTCATCGCCACCCTTGAGGTCAGGCGCGTAATTAGTTCGTAAGCGCTTACTTTCGTTATTTCAGCGATACGCTCAACTGGCAGATCTTCTCCCCATAAAACCACCGGATCACCTGCTTTATCCTGCGCGTTTGGCCCCAAATCCACGCAAATCATATCCATCGCCACCCGCCCGACAATCGGGACTTCACGACCATTGACCAGTACTGGCGTACCGGAAGGCGCCGCGCGTGGGTAGCCATCGCCATAGCCCATCGCCACCACGCCCAGCCGCGTGTCGCGCTCACTCACCCATGTCCCGCCGTAGCCCACCGGCTCGCCCGCCTTGTGGTCACGCGCCGCGATCAAACTTGAGGTTAAGGACATCACCGGCTGAAAACCAAAATCCGGCCCCCAGGGTTTATGCTCCAGCGGCGATACGCCATACAAAATGATTCCTGGACGCGCCCAGTCAAAGTGAGACTGCGGCCACAGCAGAATACCGCCAGACGCGGCAATAGAGCGCTGACCGGGTTTGTCCTGACAGAAGGCGTTAAAAATTTCAAGCTGATGCTCGGTAGCGCCGCATTCCGGCTCATCCGCACGGGCAAAATGGCTGACGATATTCACCGGCTGGCGTACATTTTTACAGTGCGTCAAACGCTGGTAGAACGCCTCCGCCTCTTCAGGACGCACGCCAAGACGATGCATACCGGTATCCAGTTTCATCCAGACCGTCACTGGCTCCGCCAGCTCCACCGCCTCCAGAGCGGTAAGCTGCTCCTGATTATGCACGGCGGTATGCAGGCGTTGCGCGGAAATGGTCGGCAGATCGGCGGCGTCGAAAAACCCCTCCAGCAGCAGGATAGGCTGCGTGATCCCGCCCTCTCGCAGACGTAGCGCCTCTTCGAGACGCGCCACGCCAAAAGCGTCAGCATCAGGGAGCGTTCGCGCGGTCTCCAGAAGACCGTGTCCATAAGCGTTCGCTTTCACCACCGCAACCAGCTTGCTGGCAGGCGCCAGTTCACGCAGACGTTGCAGGTTGTGTCGCAGAGCGCGGCGGTTAATGACGACTGTTGCCGCTTGCATTTGAATTCCTTGTTAAAAGAATGACGGAGAGTTACTCATCATCGTATTGCGGTCCCGCATAGTTATCGAAGCGCGACCACTGACCGTTGAACGTCAGACGCACCGTACCGATAGGACCGTTACGTTGCTTACCGATAATAATTTCAGCAATGCCTTTTAAATCACTGTTCTCGTGATAAACCTCATCACGGTAAATAAACATAATTAAGTCGGCATCCTGTTCAATAGAGCCGGATTCACGCAGGTCGGAGTTTACCGGGCGTTTATCCGCGCGTTGTTCCAGCGAGCGGTTAAGCTGCGATAACGCCACGACCGGTACTTGCAGTTCCTTCGCCAGCGCTTTCAGCGAGCGGGAAATTTCGGCGATTTCCAGGGTACGGTTATCAGAAAGCGACGGCACGCGCATCAGTTGCAGGTAGTCGATCATAATCAGGCTTAACCCGCCATGTTCGCGGAAAATACGCCGCGCGCGCGAACGGACTTCTGTCGGCGTAAGGCCCGATGAGTCATCAATATACATATTGCGTTTCTCCAGGAGAATGCCCATCGTGCCGGAGATTCGCGCCCAATCCTCATCATCAAGTTGACCGGTACGAATACGGGTCTGATCGACGCGAGACAGTGAGGCCAACATACGCATCATAATTTGTTCGCCGGGCATCTCCAGACTAAATATCAGTACCGGTTTATCCTGCAACATCGCCGCATTTTCGCAGAGGTTCATTGCAAAAGTAGTTTTACCCATTGATGGACGCGCCGCGACGATGATTAAATCCGAACGCTGTAACCCCGCCGTTTTTTTATTGAGATCCTGATAGCCGGTATCCACGCCTGTAACGCCATCGTGCGGCTGCTGGAACAACTGCTCAATACGCGCCACGGTAGCGTCGAGAATTTGGTCGATGCTTTTCGGGCCTTCGTCTTTGTTAGCGCGGTTCTCCGCGATCTGAAAGACGCGCGACTCCGCCAAATCCAGCAGTTCGTCGCTATTACGCCCCTGTGGATCGTAACCGGCGTCCGCAATTTCATGAGCCACAGCGATCATGTCGCGGACCACGGCGCGCTCGCGCACAATATCCGCATAAGCGCTGATGTTCGCCGCGCTTGGTGTGTTTTTAGACAGCTCCGCCAGATAGGCAAAGCCGCCGACGCTGTCCAGTTGGCCCTGCCGTTCCAGCGATTCCGCGAGCGTAATCAGGTCTATAGGACTGCCGCTTTCCTGCAAGCGCCCCATCTCCGTAAAGATATGGCGATGCGGGCGGGTGTAGAAATCTTCCGCCACCACGCGCTCGGCCACATCGTCCCAGCGCTCGTTATCCAGCATTAAACCGCCCAACACCGACTGTTCCGCTTCAATCGAGTGCGGCGGCACTTTTATCCCGGCAACCTGCGGATCGCGGTCGCGGGCATCAGTCTGTTGTTTGTTGAAGGGTTTATTTCCTGCCATAGTGAATGGAGTTACCGAGCTAGTGATTGGGTCGAAAGATTACCACATTTCTTTTGGAGGAAGCATGGCAACGCGTATTGAATTTCACAAGCATGGTGGTCCGGAAGTGCTTCAGGCCGTGGAGTTTACGCCAACGGGACCGGCGGAACTCGAAATCCAGGTTGAGAACAAAGCTATTGGTATTAACTTCATCGACACCTATATCCGTAGCGGACTATATCCGCCCCCGGCGTTGCCTGCGGGACTGGGAACCGAAGCCGCAGGCGTGGTCAGTAAAGTCGGCAGCGGCGTGGAACACATTCGCGTCGGCGATCGCGTCGTCTACGCGCAGTCAACGCTCGGCGCTTACAGTTCCGTCCATAACGTCCCCGCTGATAAAATCGCGATTTTACCTGACGCTATTTCCTTCGAACAAGCGGCAGCCTCTTTTCTCAAGGGATTAACCGTTTTTTACCTGTTGCGCAAAACCTATCAAGTGAAGCCAGACGAACCCTTCTTGTTTCATGCTGCTGCGGGCGGCGTCGGTCTGATTGCCTGCCAATGGGCGAAAGCTCTGGGCGCGAAGCTTATCGGTACCGTCGGTAGCGCGCAAAAAGCACAGCGGGCGCTGGACGCTGGCGCCTGGCAGGTGATTAATTACCGTGAAGAGAGCATTGTAGAACGGGTAAAAGCGTTAACCGACGGCAAAAAAGTTCGCGTGGTCTATGACTCCGTGGGGAAAGATACCTGGGAAGCCTCGCTGGACTGTCTGCAACGTCGGGGACTGATGGTCAGTTTCGGCAATGCGTCAGGCCCCGTCACCGGCGTGAACTTAGGTATTCTGAATCAGAAAGGTTCCCTGTATGCCACGCGTCCTTCACTACAGGGGTATATTACGACGCGTGAAGAATTGACCGAAGCCAGCAATGAATTATTCTCATTGATCGCCAGCGGCGTGATTAAGGTCGATGTGGCTGAAAATCAACGCTATGCGTTAAAAGATGCCCGTCGCGCACATGAAGTTCTGGAAAGTCGGGCCACACAGGGCTCAAGCCTGCTGATTCCGTAATATCTCTGCAAAGAAATTGGGCTTCCACCTGGGAAGCCCTTTCTTTTTTTGTTCGGCCGTATGTAGGGTACAGCGCGATGAATTTGTTAACCGCGCAATCATGACAGATTTAATAATCGATTCCTATTTGCTTGTGAGGACAAAGTTTCAGGTTGTGACGAACCGCTCAATGCCTTAGTAAAACCGACGATTGTTACGCTGATACTTTGGGATTTTTGGCGTTTTTACTGCTTTGATCACCCACACCACAGCCACCGCCAGCAGTAGCCACGGTAACAGCTTGATCATCAGTGCTAACATCCCGCCCAGGAACATGACGGCGGTCGCCACGACCAGCGCGGCCAGAATACCCAGCAAGGAGACGCCAGTCACCATTAGCATCAAAAAAAAGCCAAGCACAAAAAGTAGTTCCAGCATAGTCGCTCCCCATTAAAGATGGAATTGCCCGGCGGTACTGCGCTTACCGGGTCTACTCAGATAAGCTATTACAAAAACCATGCCAATATTTAACCTATTGAGATACCAATAAAATGCCCTGCAACACTGCGCAGGGCGTGGTGAAATTGACTAATTTTGGGTGAATTTTTAATACTTGTCCGCGACCAGTTTCAGCGCCTGTTCCAGTACACCAATATCCGCGCCAGCTTTATGGGCGTTTTCGCTCAGGTAGCGACGCCACTGCCGCGCGCCAGGTATACCCTGGAACAACCCCAGCATATGGCGAGTAATATGCCCCAGATACGTTCCCTGGCTCAATTCACGCTCAATATAGGGATACATGGCGCGAACCACCGCAACCGGGTCGGCATCAGTGGTATCGGCGCCGAAAATCTCCCGATCCACCGCGGCCAGTATACCCGGATTCTGATAAGCTTCGCGGCCAACCATGACGCCATCCATATGGCGCAGGTGCTCCTTCGCCTCTTCCAGCGATTTGATGCCGCCGTTAATGGACATGTTCAGGTGCGGAAAATCCCGCTTTAGCTGATATACGCGCGGGTAATCCAGCGGCGGGATCTCACGATTTTCTTTCGGGCTTAAGCCAGAAAGCCAGGCTTTGCGCGCATGGATAATAAACATTTCGCATTCGCCCTGACCGGAAACCGTATCGATGAAATCACACAGAAATGCATAACTGTCCTGATCGTCAATACCAATGCGGGTTTTCACCGTCACCGGAATCGAGACGACATCACGCATGGCTTTAACACAGTCTGCGACCAGTTGCGCATTGCCCATCAAACAGGCGCCAAACATACCATTTTGCACGCGATCGGAGGGGCAACCCACGTTGAGGTTAATTTCATCATAGCCACGCACTTCCGCCAGCTTTGCACAGTGCGTAAGCTGAGCCGGATCGCTTCCGCCAAGCTGCAGGGCAAGTGGATGCTCTTCTTCGCTGTAAGCCAGATAGTCACCTTTACCATGAATAATCGCGCCCGTGGTCACCATCTCGGTGTAGAGTAACGTCTGGCGAGACAGCAAACGCAGGAAATAGCGACAATGTCTGTCTGTCCAGTCGAGCATCGGCGCCACACTAAACCGACCACTCCAGTGGTTGTTAGTATTTTCAGCTATTGCGCTGGTTTGGCTGGTTTTTACCATTTCAAGATTACCGTGCATTTTTTGACATTTGAGTATATTTTTCTCTCATCGGGTTCCCACTCAGGCCCCATACACACGGAACCTGAAATGACGAGATAGCTTAATGGAATACTATAACATAGAGAAACGACTGAAATCCGATGACGAGCCATGCTGCCCCAGCACAACGTTGCTCAAGGAGAAAAGCGTCATCATAACTGCTCACGATTTACTGCAAAAAAATGCTGTACAGCCTTGAGAATAACAGGCGTTTAGGGGAGGGTAAAAAATTGTCACAGATATCCTTTCGGATTTACGAACTGGAATCTACGGTTTTCCCGTTATGCGTCGAAAAATATCGAGGCGTCGTCACGTACCCTCTAACCCACTCATTGGTTTCACGAAGATTCCAGTAATATTTTGTTTAGAACTCAATGATTACCTTCATGGCTTTTTCATTAGCTGCATGTTTAAAAACATCATAGGCTTTCTCAATATCGTTAAATTTAAAATGATGCGTTACTAGTTTTTCTGTCTGTAGCCTTCCTGAACAACAACTATTCATAAGCAAACCTGTCGTATTGGTATTCACTAGACCCGTTGTGATCGTCATGTTTTTACTCCACAGTTTTTCTATAGAAAATTTAACAGATTTTCCGTGAACACCAACATTAGCTAAATTGCCGCCTTCCTTAATAATACTCTGGCAAATATTCCAGGTTGGCTCAATACCCACAGCCTCAATAGCGCAGTCAACGCCACGCTGTTGGGTCAATGCCATAATTTTATTAATAGCATCCTCCTTCACTGAATTTACCGTATAATGTGCCCCCATTCCTTTAGCCATTGTTAACCGATTATCATCTATATCTACCATTATTATATTAGAAGGAGAATAAAGCTGTGAGGTTAACAGACAACTCATACCTACCGGGCCAGCCCCAACTATAGCTACCGTATCGCCTGGTTTTATCTCTCCGTTTAAAACACCGATTTCATGCCCTGTTGGTAAGGCATCAGATAACAAAACGCCAGTATCTTCATTAAGATTTTCGGGCAATAAATGTAATGAGTTATCTGCATAAGGGACACGGACATACTCCGCCTGCGTTCCATCAATCATATAACCCATGATCCACCCCCCTTCATTTTGACAGTGGGAATAAAGTTGTTTCTGGCAATTCTCACAAGAACCACACCGACTGATACAGGAAATAATAACTTTATCTCCTTTTTTAAATTTAGTTACAGATGATCCGGCCTCTTCTATAACACCTACACCCTCATGCCCCAGAATTCGACCATTAAACGTGCCGAACTTATTCAGTGCGGTCTCCTCAATCTCAGGGTTTTTTCCTTTAAGTATTCCCAGATCTGTCCCACAGATTGTGGTCTTAATCATCCGAATAATGACATCACCAGAATTAAGGATCTGTGGTTTTTGACGCTCTTCAAAACGAATGTCATGCTCACCATAATAGACCATTGCTTTCATAGAGATACTCCTTTTGGTTGTTGCAAAATTGTACTGTAATGGTTATTTTACAACTCTTTTGTGTAAGCCCCCTAACTTTGAAAAAAATATATCGAAACTTATACTATTTTTATAATCTGTTGATACTGGGAGGAGCGTGGTAAGCGGGCATTTTTATACAATAAGAAAATCATTCAAGTATAATATGGTATAACCCGTTAAATTATAAAGAATTAAATTTACCAGATAGCACAACCTGAATAACAAGGAGATAATGTTAACTATTCACCTGCTCATACTATGCAAGATGTGTTTCTTATTTTATAAGATAGAATTGTGCTACATATTCGTCATGTTGAAGAAAATAGTCTTAATAAATACAGTAGCCGCATGGCGAATAAAGAAATCAGGTTAAAAAAGAGGCGTCACTATAGCATAACGCTAAACCGGAGGCGTAGTACCTCCGGTGAAAACGCCTCAGAATGTCATCGTAAGCTGCGCGCCTGCCCCCCAGGTTTCATCTTCGCCGTACAGTCCCATTAAATCGAGATGCACGCGGTTAAAGGGCGCAAAGCCAAGACCGCCGGTAAACACATTGCTATCGTTGTTTTTCACATCCGCACGATACCCTACGCGCGCCGCCAGCCATGATAACGGCCGGACTTCAGTGCCAACGCCAACGTACTGTGAATTGTCTTCGCTCTTAAAGCCTTTCGTTTCCGTCAGATCGCCATCGGCGCTTACGGTCAGCAAATCGTTGTGCCATGCGACGCCCGCAGTGACCAGGGGGCGGATTTGGTACGTATCTTTGTAGTTGGTGGTTTCTCTCGTCATACCATTGGTGATGAAAATATCTTTCGTATCAATATCGCGAGACACCAGGTTTTGCCCGCTCAGACCCAGAGTCCAGTTTTTACCGACATCGGCAGCAACTCCCGCATCTACGTTAAAGCCGGTATCGTCGTTACGATAACGGCTGCTATTCCAATCGCTGCTATCGTAGTTATAAATTGATGTGGTGTAGTTATAAAGCCAGGTTTTTTGCAGTTTTGGCGTAACGCCAATGGAAACCGGCACGTCGCCCACCACAAACCGCTTCGCCAGCGCAATACCATAGTCAGATACAATCGCCACCCGCCCCGACGCGGTAGAGTTTAAATGCTTTGTAATTTCATCCGACCCCAGCAATGCAGCGCGTCCCGCTTCACGAAGCGCGATACTGTCATGATGCTGGATATCGCGCAGATACTGAATATCGTTCTGATCAATGGACGAACTCACGCGTCCGTGCGCATAACCTTTTGCGATAAATGCAACAGAAAGCGTTTGTCCTGGAATACTTACCGCCAACCCGGCGCCGGCATTGGCGCGGGCGGTTTTTCCGTTGAGATATTCCAGTTCATCGGCCAGATCGCGCGCGGCGCCCTGAAATTGATTCAGCACACCTCGCGGATTGAGCAAAATTTGCCCCAGCGTAAGGTTATCGACCACCTCATCGTAGTAATCAACTTTATCGCTGATATCATCAATTTCATCCTGCAGATTGTCTTTATCCGTGATTTGGACGCCGACCGCGGGAAGAACAACGGTGATAGTGTCTTCCGGTTTGGCTTTTGCCAGTAATGCCGGGTTTAACAGCACCCCGCTGCCATAATGCGCCGACGCTACGCCCGTCCCGCCCATCGCATCATTACGCGCTTCTGCCCAGGTATTGGCGGCGCTCGCCTGCTTTGCCATACAAAACGAGACCGCGATAGCAATTAGTGAAAGTTTAATGTTTTTGTTCACAGTTAACCCATCTTATTATCAGGTGAAGTAATCCCTCCGCCATACATTGCAGGGCAGAGGCGAACTATTGCTGTGAAATAGCTATGTTAAGGCCTGTTGTTATAATATCGACCCTCATTATGTATAGATGAGAATACTTGCCGGGAAAAGCTTAGCAGGCGATATATTGTCCCGGGGTAATTTCAGAGTTTTAAGCAGCTCGTGATAAAGTAGCAGATTAAACTTTCACGCCATTCGAGGTGCCACATGGAAAAGACCACAACGCAAGAGTTACTGGCGCAAGCTGAAAAACTCTGTGCGCAGCGCAACGTGCGCCTGACGCCCCAGCGCCTCGAAGTGCTGCGCCTGATGAGCCTGCAGCAGGGCGCGATCAGCGCATACGATCTGCTTGATTTGCTGCGCGAAACGGAACCACAGGCCAAACCGCCTACCATCTACCGCGCGCTGGATTTTTTGCTCGAACAGGGTTTTGTCCATAAAGTGGAATCCACCAATAGTTACGTGGTCTGCCACCTGTTCGACCAGCCAACGCATAGCTCGGCCATGTTTATCTGCGACCGTTGCGGCGTAGTGAAGGAAGAGTGCGCCGAAGGCGTGGAAGACATCATGCATACGCTGGCGGCTAAGATGGGTTTTGCGCTACGACATAACGTTATTGAGGCGCACGGACTGTGCCCTGAATGCGTAGAGGTGGAAGCATGTCGCTATCCGGGGGAGTGCGGACACGATCACTCGGTTTTGGTTAAGAAAAAACCGCGTTAGCCAGAGCGAAAAATGGGCGACGATAGCGAGGGTGCCGCCCATTTTCATAAGCAAACAGTGGGAAGCACATCCTTGTACTCTTGGTGGGGAGAACTTATTACCATCGATAGTTGTTACGGGTTTCCCAGTCAACAACCTCTTTTTCCGCCTGATCTTTCTGGTAACCGTAACGCTCCTGTATTTTACCTACCAACTGGTCGCGTTTACCTTCGATAACGGTCATATCGTCATCGGTCAGTTTGCCCCATTGTTCTTTCATTTTACCTTTAAACTGTTTCCAGTTACCGCCGGCTTCGTCTTTATTCATCACCTTGTCCTCATCATTCGGTTAGGAATAGCAAGTGTTATTCGCCCAAATGTACTGCAATTTCTGCTGGACGTGATATTAATTGTAGGCAGGAATTCGGCCTTCGGTTTTATATTCAGAATTTTTAACCGTCACGATTTGGCAAACCATGTACCATCGCGCCAGTGACGACGCCAGATAAAGGCCAATGACAGACCGCGAAGCGCCAGAAAAACGGTTAATGCCAGCCATAAAACATGATTTCCTGATAACGGCAAGGCGAGTAGCGTCAGCGCAAATCCCCCCGCAGCGACCGCCATGCTATTGCGCATTTCAGCGGCTCGCGTCGCGCCAATAAACATGCCGTCGAGCAGATAGCACCATACGCCCACCAGCGGTAGTATCACCTGCCAGATAAGATACCGATCAGCCAGTAGCTGTATTTGCGGCAACGAAGTCAGTAACGCGACAATATGTCCGCCTGCCAGGGCATAGACCGTGGAAAATAGCAGGGCCACTATTCCTGACTGCCGACACGCCGCTCGCCAGACCTCCAGTAGCTTGCTACCGTCACGCGCACCGTAAGCCTGACCGGAGTGCGCTTCCACCGCATAAGCAAAGCCATCCAACGCATAGGCCGTAAAGGTGAGTAAGGTCATCAGTACCGCATTCACCGCGATAATATCGCTGCCCAGCCGCGCGCCCAACACCGTGATCGCGCCAAAACAAAGCTGAAGAAGCAATGAGCGCAACATAATATCGCGGTTGAGCGCCAAAAGACGGCGTACGTTGCCACGCCAGGCCTGTTTTAGCATATCCAGCGACACGCCGCGGAGATGGAGGACTCTACGCACCATTATTAAGCCGATCAGTAATGTGGCATATTCGGCGATAACCGTCGCCAGGGCGGCGCCCTGTACGTTCATATGAAGTCCCATCACCAGACACAGGTCGAGCGCAATATTGAGGATATTGCCAACGACCAACAAGATAACGGGCGCCCGCGCGTACTGGACGCCTAGCAGCCAACCGAGCAGCACCAGATTCGCCAGTGACGCAGGAGCGCTTAGCCAACGAATTTCAAGGAAGCGCCTCGCCTGTACCAGGACAGCGTCGTTCCCGCCGACTATATGTAAAGCCAGTTCGATAAGCGGCGTGCGAAATAGCGCAATCATCATGCCAGCGCCCAGCGCCAGCAACAACGGCTGAACGAGCGCCCGTGCCAGCGCCCGCGGATTTTTAGCGCCAAATGCCTGAGCCGTTAGCCCGGTGGTGCTCATACGTAAAAATAGCAACAGCATGAAAAGAAAGCTGGTCGCAGTCGCTCCCACCGCTACGCCGCCCAAGTAAACCGGGCTGTCCAGATGACCAATCACCGCCGTATCGACCAGCCCCAGCAAGGGAACGGTGATGTTAGAAAAAATCATCGGCAGCGCGAGACGCCAGAGAGCTTTATCAGAGGAAGTAAAAAACGGCATGGAGACAAGCCTGACAAGAGGTTAAAAGAAACATGCGCATTGCCGGATGGCGGTGTAACGCCTTATCCGGCCTACAAATTAATCATCTCAGGAACTGCATTTCCCGTAGGCCTGATAAGCGCAGCGCCATCAGGCTACAAGACTGCCGGATAGCGGCGTACAAGGAGATTAATAAGAGATTACAGCCATTCCCCGTTGCGAATGACGCCTACCGCCAGCCCTTCAATCGTAAAGCTTTGCTCGCGCAGATCCACCACTATCGGTGTAAACTCGCTGTTTTCCGGCAACAGTTCCACTTTATTGCCCTGTTTTTTCAGGCGTTTTACTGTCACTTCATCGTCGATGCGAGCAACAACCACCTGGCCGTTGCGGACATCCTGCGTTTTATGTACTGCCAGCAAATCCCCATCCATAATACCGATGTCTTTCATCGACATACCGCTCACGCGCAGCAGGAAATCGGCGCTGGGTTTGAACAGAGAAGGATCGACCTGGTAATGGCCTTCAATATGCTGCTGCGCCAGTAGCGGTTCACCCGCCGCGACACGCCCGACAAGCGGTAATCCGTCCTCTTCTTCCTGTAACAAACGGATCCCTCGCGATGCGCCGGAAACAATTTCAAGCACCCCTTTGCGCGCCAGCGCTTTAAGGTGTTCTTCCGCCGCGTTTGGGGAACGGAACCCCAAACGCTGCGCGATTTCCGCACGCGTCGGTGGCATACCTGTCTGGCTGATGTGATCCCGAATGAGATCAAACACCTCTTGTTGCCTGGCCGTTAACGCTTTCATTCCGCCCCCTGGGTGTATATACAGTCATGCTGTGAGTATATACAGTTAAAGGTGATTTTGGAACCACAAACAGCGCAAAAAACAAGAGAATTATAAAATTTGGAACCCTTATCGAAAATGTGACCATAACAGGATTCCCCAAGTCATCAGGGCAACGAAAATAGATAGCAGCACCGCAGCCGAGCCCATATCTTTCGCGCGGCCGGAAAGCTCATGATATTCAGAACCGATTCGGTCAACGACCGCTTCAATAGCGCTGTTGAGGATTTCAACGATCATGATAAGTAAAACGGAACCTATCAATAACACACGGGTAATCGCATCCACATCCAGCCAGCAGGCGATAATGACGCCCAGCAATACCGCAAGGCTTTCCTGGCGAAACGCGGCTTCATGAGTCCATGCGGCGCGAAATCCTTTCCAGGAATACCCTGCCGCTTTGATAATTCTGGTGAATCCAGTGGTATTATTGGCCATCAAAAGAACCTTTTTACATTATTAACGTCAATGGCATTATACGGTTGCCCCTACGATTCGGGCTGCCGTAACGCAGCGCGAAGTATGACGGGATACAACAGAAATTCGCTAAACTTTCTGATATCCTTGCAGCGCATTTGCATTGTTAACCAGAGGCTTTACATCGTTTATGTCCGGCTGGCCACGAATTTACTACAAATTACTGAATTTACCACTAAGCATACTGGTAAAAAGCAAGTCTATTCCGGCGGAACCCGCTCAGGAATTGGGACTCGATACTTCTCGTCCCATTATGTATGTCTTGCCATACAACTCAAAAGCAGACTTACTGACGTTGCGCGCTCAATGTCTGGCGCACGATCTCCCGGATCCGCTGGAGCCGCTGGAAATCGACGGCGCGCTGCTGCCGCGCTATGTATTTATTCACGGCGGGCCGCGCGTCTTTACGTATTACACCCCAAAAGAAGAGTCGGTTAAACTTTTTCACGATTATCTCGATCTGCACCGTGGCAATCCGGCTTTGGATGTACAGATGGTGCCCGTTTCCGTGATGTTTGGCCGCGCGCCGGGTCGTGAAAAGGGAGAAGTGAATCCGCCTTTACGTATGTTGAACGGCGTACAGAAATTTTTTGCCATCTCCTGGCTGGGTCGCGATAGCTTTGTCCGATTCTCGCCTTCCGTCTCGTTGCGTCGCATGGCTGATGAACACGGCACCGATAAAATTATCGCGCAGAAACTGGCGCGCGTGGCGCGCATGCATTTTGCTCGCCAGCGGCTGGCGGCAGTTGGCCCGCGCCTGCCCGCTCGTCAGGATCTGTTTAATAAACTGCTGGCTTCGAAAGCTATCGCCCGCGCGGTAGAAGACGAAGCGCGCAGTAAGAAAATCTCTCATGAAAAAGCGCAGCAAAACGCCATTGCGTTGATGGAAGAGATCGCGGCGAACTTCTCTTACGAGATGATTCGTTTGACCGATAGGATTCTGGGTTTTACCTGGAACCGACTTTACCAGGGGATTAACGTCCATAACGCCGAGCGCGTACGCCAACTGGCGCACGACGGGCATGAAATTGTCTATGTGCCCTGTCACCGCAGCCATATGGACTATTTGCTCCTTTCTTATGTGCTGTACCATCAGGGACTGGTACCGCCGCACATTGCCGCCGGTATCAACCTTAACTTTTGGCCCGCCGGCCCGATTTTCCGCCGTCTGGGCGCGTTCTTTATTCGTCGCACCTTTAAGGGCAACAAACTCTATTCCACCGTCTTTCGCGAATATCTGGGCGAGCTGTTCAGCCGCGGCTACTCCGTAGAATATTTTGTCGAAGGGGGGCGTTCGCGTACCGGACGTTTGTTAGATCCGAAAACCGGCACGCTGTCGATGACCATCCAGGCTATGCTGCGCGGCGGTACCCGCCCGATTACGTTAGTGCCTATTTACATCGGCTATGAGCACGTCATGGAAGTGGGAACCTATGCGAAAGAACTGCGCGGCGCGACAAAAGAGAAAGAGAGTCTGCCGCAGATGTTGCGTGGTCTGAGCAAGCTGCGCAATCTGGGTCAGGGCTACGTTAACTTTGGCGAACCTATGCCGCTTATGACGTATCTGAACCAGCATGTGCCGGAGTGGCGCGAATCTATCGACCCAATAGAGGCAATACGCCCGGCCTGGCTGACGCCGACGGTCAATAGTATCGCCGCCGATCTGATGGTGCGTATTAACAACGCTGGCGCGGCAAACGCTATGAACCTATGTTGTACCGCGCTATTGGCATCGCGTCAGCGCTCGCTTACCCGCGAACAGCTCACCGAGCAACTTGATTGTTATCTCGATCTAATGCGCAACGTGCCTTATTCCACGGACTCAACCGTTCCTGCCGCCAGCGCTGGCGAACTCATCGATCACGCGCTGCAGATGAATAAGTTTGAGGCCGAGAAAGACACCATTGGCGATATCATCATTCTGCCGCGCGAGCAGGCGGTGTTGATGACCTACTATCGCAACAATATCGCGCATATGCTGATTATGCCTTCGCTGATGGCGGCGATTATCACCCAACATCGCCGCATTTCGCGTGATGCCTTGCAGCAGCATGTTGAAGCGCTCTATCCGATGTTAAAAGCGGAGCTGTTCCTGCGCTGGGAGCGCGAGGAGTTAGCCTCGGTCATTGACGCGCTGGCCAGTGAAATGCAGCGTCAGGGGCTAATTACCCTGCAGGATAACGAACTGCATATCAACCCGGCGCATTCCCGTACGCTGCAACTGCTGGCGGCAGGCGCGCGCGAAACGCTACAGCGTTATGCCATTACGTTCTGGCTGTTGAGCGCCAATCCGTCCATCAACCGCAGTACGCTGGAGAAAGAAAGCCGTACCGTGGCGCAACGTCTGTCTGTCCTGCACGGTATTAACGCGCCGGAGTTTTTCGACAAAGCGGTGTTCAGTTCACTCGTGTTGACGCTACGGGATGAGGGTTATATCAGTGATACGGGCGATGCCGAACCGGCAGAAACGATGAAGATATATCAGATGCTTGCCGATCTGATTACCTCTGATGTCCGTCTGACGATTGAAAGCGCGACGCAGGGCGAGTAAGCCAGTGCCTGAAATGCCCGATGGCGTAAGCTTATCGGGCGACTGATATGACGTATTGAAAATTTTGGCTTTGTAGGCCGGGTCCGCCCGGCATGACATCAGAAGTGCCAGTAACTCATCGCCAGGCCTAAAAATAGCACCAGGCCAACGTAGTTATTATTCATAAAAGCTTTAAAGCAGGCTTCACGCTCACGGTTGGCGATTAGTTTTTGCTGGTACGCAAACAGCGCGCCCGCCACCAGCACAGCCCAGTAATATCCCCCCCCCAGACCATTCAACCAGCCGATCAGCGCCATTAACGCCATTACGCCAAGCTGCAGAATCCCGATAATCAATTTGTCATAACGACCAAACAAAATCGCGGTCGATTTAATGCCTATCTTGATATCGTCATCTCTGTCGACCATCGCATATTGCGTGTCGTAAGCCACCGCCCAGAGAATATTGGCGAGGAACATCAGCCAGCAGCTTAGTGGCAGGGATTCGCTCACCGCAGCGAACGCCATGGGAATTGACCAGCCAAAAGCGGCACCCAACACTACCTGCGGCAGGTGGGTATAGCGTTTCATAAAGGGATAAACCCAGGCAAGCGCCAGCGCCGCCACGGAAAGCAGGATCGTCATGACGTTCAACGTCATCACCAGCAGAAACGCCAGCAACACCAGCACCACAAACAGGTTGCGCGCTTCTTTCTCTGTCACGGCGCCGCTGGGTAAAGGCCGGTTGACCGTACGTTTTACATGTCCGTCAAATTTGCGATCGGCATAATCATTTACCACGCAGCCCGCCGCGCGCATTAACCACACGCCAGCGACAAAAACCGCCAAAATCCATAGCTGAGGCATACCCGGCGTCGCCACCCATAGCGCCCAAAGCGTCGGCCAGAGCAGCAGCAACGCGCCAATAGGCTTATCTGTACGCATCAAACGGTGAAACGCCAGCAGCTTACTCTGCGTCAGACTCCACTCCATCTTTATCTTCCTCTTAGTACAGCGGCGATGCAGGTAAAAAAAGCTCGGTGAGCAACAGCGGTTTTCCGCTTAACCGCAGGCGAGAGCGGCGTCCCCACAGGGTTGCATCGCGTCCAATTTCAATAAAATCGCGGGTCAGTGTCGATGATGTAAATAGATAACGTCCAAGCGGGGTTCTACCCAGATGTTGTAAGACCTGTTCAGGTCCGCACAGCGTAGATTCCGGTACCACGGTACGTCCGGCAAGCCAGGGTTCGCCGTCAGCGCAAAGGAGTATCTCACGTAACCAGTAGCGGGCTTCGGATGGCAGTAAACCTGACGCTTCCTCGACCTCGCTTTGGCCGACAAATGCCTCCCGAATCAACGTTACGCTTACCCGCTTTCCCTGCTGCTCAAAACGTTTGGTCATGGAATCTTCCAGCAATAACCAGTCCCGTAAATGGGGCTCAAGCGCAGGAATCGCATCAAAATAGCGCAGCGCACGTAGTTGCGTTAACGCAGGGTGTGACATGCCTTACTCTCCGATTCATAACCTAAAGTCATTGTATCTCAGAAAAGGCATTACGGGGGGCGCAATCACAATTAAGTGATCTGTTGCGCAACAAAAAAATAACAATTCGCATGAAATGATAAAAAAAGGTGCGCCAGGAGACGCACCAGTTGTTGCAAAATCAGCAATGTGGGGAAACAGTTACCCCTTGCCTTTTACACTGCTGATAAAGGTGGAACGGGCAGATGTCGATCCCAGACGTTCCGCCTCATCAAGCAGTTTCAACGCTTTATCGACGTCGCCTTTCGCTACAGCATCCTTAATCGCTTTATTAAAGTAGCTTTCCGTATCGTTCAACATCGGTTCGCTTTTCTTCGGCGCGACTGGCGCAGGCGCAGCGACCGGCGCGGCGGTATTGCCTACCGTTACCGGCCCGGTACCGGACGAGCCAAACAGCGGCCCGACCAATACGCTGGAGCTGCTGTTGGTTTTCACCTTCAGTTTCACCACGCCGTCAGTGGTATGGCGAGCAACCGGATCGGGAATATCCGGGATAGAGTTACCGACGCCTTTGGCATAGGCTTTTGCCGGATCGAGCAGCGTGGTGGTTTGCTGAAGATCTTTTTCGGTCGTAAACACCAGAACATAGAGTTTCTGCTGCCCCAACGCAGGCGTCAGGCGCATCACGCCTTCCAGCCGATCTGCGCTCATGACGCCCGGCTGCTGATAAGTAAAATAACTGCTGGGGAAGAACGCCGAAGGCGTCATATTTTGGTCAAGAATCAACACGTTTGGCGCAAAAACGCTGGCTTGCTTATTGACCTCGCTGGTCAGAGTTAATGTCAGCTCGCCGATATTCGCCGGAACGCTATAAGCGGCGACCGGGCCGGTAATGCCGGCAACTTCAAGGCGCTGACCGCCAGTCGCCAGTTGGGTAGACTGCGTTTTTGACTGGTCTACAGGCGTCCAGGTTAATTGCTGTAGCGCGGCAGCAGGAATAGCGGGCGCGGCGCTGGTATTTTGCGGTACATAGTTCACTTCCGCCAGGCTGATACCCGGCACGCTGGCGAATAGCCCTGCGGTTAAACAGAGGGCGACGAGACTTTTCTTCATTTTCATTATTCTCACCTCAATAAGGCGGGTTCAGCGATAGCCAGGCAATAGCGCGCCAACCCAAACATATCGCCGGATGGCGGCTGGCGCCTGATCCGGCTTACAAGCATCATCAGACCTTACGTTTCAGAGGAGCTTGCGCGCCTCGTTACGCCAGATGACCGCCGTATTACCACCAGATTTCCATCTGGGCGCCGAAGGTCCACTCATCGCTGTCGCCACGGCTATTGGTGGAAATACCGGAGTTAGCCGCTGCGGCATAACGGGAAATGTTATCGCCGTCTTTGATATAGCCCCACTTCTCATCCCATTTCGCGTAGGTGGCGAAAATACGGATAGCCGGACGCGACCAAATGCTGTCGCCCGCCTGCCACTGTTGCGCCAGGGTGATTTTATATTGATTGTTACGATCGCCGGTCTGCTGAGATTTCACGTTATCGTAGCCGACTTCCAGCAGGGTACTCATGATTGGCGTCCACTTGTACATTGGACGTACGCCCACAGTCCACCACTCGGTACCCAGGTTATTATCCCAATCGATATTCTGGTACATACCGACATACATCAAATCCCATTTGTCACCAAGCGAGATGGCGCCATGATCTAAAATACGCCACATATCGCCATTATTATTGATGACCTTATTGGCGTAATTAATTTTGGTTCCATCAGGCAATACTTCGGTGAAAGATGAAGAACCGTCGGAACCGCGAGCCTGACCTTTACCCTGCGTGGTCATGGCATCGATGGCATATTGCACGACAAACTTGTTATAGCCTTTCAACATGCTTTGCGTGTGTTCTGCGGTGAACATCCAGCCGTCTTTCGATGCCCCATCCGCCAGCTTATAACCATCGGTCGTATTGGCGCGACCGTAATCAACACCCAACTCCAGTACGCCGTCAGGGTTCGTTTGCAGACCAGCCAGACGGACATCAAAGACGTCGTTAGCAGTATCTTTCACTTGATCATAAATATTCTGGCTGCTGAAGGTATAAGAGCCGCCCGCTTCAGTAGAGCGGGTCGCCGCCAGTGAAAGCTTACCGAAGCCCAGATCGATATTTTCGATACCCGCGCCAGGACCAGAAATATCCCAGTAGTAGAAGTCGATCATGTGTACGTCATGACGCTGATAGAAGCGCTTACCGGCCCAGATGGTGGAGCCAGGCAGCCATTCAATCAGGTTTTTCCCCTGCACGTTCGCTTCGCGGAAGGCAGGATCGGTCGATTCCCAGTCGTTCTGCTGGTTAACCGAATAGGCGACGTTGGTGTCGAAATAGAAGCTCTTGTCGCCCTCTTTCCATACTTCCTGGCCCAGTTTCAGTTCCGCATAGGTTTCACATTCGTTACCGAGACGGTATTTACTTTGGGCACCGGTCACCTGAAAACACTGTTGTTCGCCGCCGCCTCCCGTCCAGCCAATACCGGAACGGGCGTAACCGTGGAAATCGACAGCCATTGCCTGAGCGGACATGACGCCCGCAGCGACAGCAACCGCCAGAGGGAGTTTGCGCAGAGTAATCATCATTCTATCTCCTGAGATCATTGCTTTTCTTTAAACGCTGCCACCTTCTAAAACTGCGAATGGTTTTGCGTTTCGTTTTTTTATGGAGGCCTTAAACACCCGGCTCTTGATGCAGACGACGACATGCGCTGCCATCCTCGCGGAACAGATGACAGCGCTCTGGCGGCAGGCCGATAGCGAATGTCGCGCCCTCTTCTACCAACACCACGTCATTCTGGCGATAAACCAGGTTTTGACGGATGGCGGGGATCTGGATATGAATTTGTGTTTCGTGCCCTAACTGCTCGACCACCTGGACTTCGCCTGCCAGGGTGACATCGGCGATATCGCTCGGCAGCAGGTGTTCCGGACGAATGCCTAAAGACATATTGGCGCCAACCTGCACGCCGCGACTTTCGACGGGCAACCAGATTTGCTGACGATTCGGCAGTTCGACCTGGACCTGTTCAATCGCGGTAGCGGTCACTTTCACCGGCAGGAAGTTCATCTTCGGCGAACCGATAAAGCCCGCGACAAAGCGGTCCGCCGGATAGTGGTACAACTCCAACGGCTTACCGATCTGCGCGACGCGACCGGCGTCCAGCACCACGATTTTGTCGGCCAGCGTCATCGCCTCGACCTGATCGTGGGTGACGTAAATCATCGTGCGGCCCAGACGTTTATGCAGGCGAGATATTTCAATGCGCATCTGCACGCGCAGCGCGGCGTCCAGGTTAGAAAGCGGTTCGTCCAGCAGGAACACGCGCGGCTCAGCCACCAGCGTGCGGCCAATCGCCACGCGCTGACGCTGACCGCCGGAAAGCGCCTTTGGCTTACGCTCCAGCAGATGCGCCAGTTGCAGCACTTCCGCCACCTGGTTGACGCGTTGATTCATCACCTCTTTTTTGGCGCCCGCCAGCTTGAGGCCGAAAGACATGTTTTCTGCAACGGAGAGATGGGGATAGAGCGCATAAGACTGGAACACCATGCCCACGCCGCGCTCAGCAGGCGGAATATCATTCATACGGGTTTCCCCGATAAACAGATCTCCGTGAGTAATGGTTTCAAGCCCGGCGATCATGCGCAGTAAGGTCGATTTACCACAGCCTGACGGTCCCACAAACACCACGAATTCCCCATCATGGATATCGAGGTTGATATCTTTCGATACCACCACGTCACCCCAGGCTTTCGTTACATTTCGTAGTTGCACGCTCGCCATGCCCTTCTCCCTTCGTTACAACCTGTCATTGACAGCAACATTCATGATGGCCTGACTATGCGCGATCCCTGGCTGGCGTAAATCCTCCACCCCCGGCTTTTTTATGGGGGAGGAGGCGGGAGGATGAGTGCGCCGCGCCTGAGACCACGGGCTCGGACAGAAAAGGAATTTCGTGATGCCGTCCGCAAAAATCGGCGTGTTTTTATGTGCGCCAACACGCATTACTCACATTTATGTAACACAGATCACATAAAGCGAGGGTGGGGCGTAGGGGCGGGGAGGATGGAAAGAGGTTGTCGTATAAAGAAACTAGAGACCGTTAAACCACCTCTGTGTAAATCACCAAAAAGGATGGGAGATATGAAGATTAAAACTGGCGTAGGCATCCTCGCATTATCCGCACTCACGACGATGATGATTTCCGCTCCGGCTCTCGCCAAAATTGAAGAAGGTAAACTGGTTATCTGGATCAACGGCGACAAGGGCTATAACGGTCTGGCCGAGGTCGGTAAAAAATTTGAGCAAGACACAGGCATTAAAGTGACCGTTGAGCACCCGGATAAGCTGGAAGAGAAATTCCCGCAGGTGGCAGCCACCGGCGACGGTCCTGACATTATCTTCTGGGCGCACGACCGTTTTGGCGGCTACGCGCAGTCTGGTCTGCTGGCGGAGGTCACTCCGGATAAAGCGTTTCAGGACAAACTCTATCCGTTCACCTGGGATGCGGTACGCTATAACGGCAAGCTGATCGCCTACCCCATCGCCGTTGAAGCCCTCTCCCTGATTTATAACAAAGACCTCGTTCCGAACCCGCCGAAAACCTGGGAAGAGATCCCGGCACTGGATAAGGAGCTGAAAGCGAAAGGGAAATCGGCGCTAATGTTCAACCTGCAAGAACCGTATTTCACCTGGCCTCTGATCGCTGCCGACGGCGGTTACGCGTTCAAATTTGAAAACGGCAAGTATGACGTGAAAGACGTTGGCGTCGACAACGCTGGCGCGAGAGCGGGTCTGACGTTCCTGATCGATATGATCAAGAACAAAAACATGAGCGCCGATACCGATTACTCCATCGCCGAAGCGGCCTTCAATAAAGGCGAAACGGCAATGACCATCAACGGCCCGTGGGCGTGGTCAAACATCGACAAGAGCAAAGTAAACTACGGTGTCACCCTGCTGCCGACCTTCAAAGGAAAATCCTCGAAACCGTTTGTGGGCGTGCTGAGCGCCGGGGTTAACGCCGCCAGCCCGAATAAAGAGCTGGCGAAAGAGTTCCTCGAAAACTACCTGCTGACCGACCAGGGCCTGGAGGCAGTGAACAAAGATAAACCGCTGGGCGCCGTGGCGCTGAAATCCTTCCAGGAGCAGTTAGCGAAAGACCCGCGTATCGCCGCCACCATGGATAACGCCCAGAAAGGCGAGATCATGCCGAATATTCCGCAGATGTCCGCCTTCTGGTATGCGGTACGAACGGCTGTAATCAACGCCGCTAGCGGCCGTCAGACCGTGGATGCCGCGCTGAAAGATGCACAAGGTCGTATCACCAAGTAATACGGTTTCCCTTATTTTTTAGGGAATCAGGTTTATTGAATACGTTGTTACGCGAAATCATTCGCGCTACATCGAGGCGGCAAGGAGGCAAATCCCCAGGAGCTTACATAAGTAAGTGACTGGGGTGAGCTTCCGCAGCCAACAAAGAGGTAGTGCGAAGGATAAAGCGTAAAGAGGAAGATCCCCATGGATGTCATTAAAAAGAAACATTGGCGGCAAAGCGACCGACTCAAATGGTCAGTGATTGGTTTTCTAGGCCTGCTGGTGGGTTACCTTGTAGTTTTAATGTACGTACAAGGGGAGTATCTGTTCGCCATCATGACGCTGATTTTAAGCTCTGCTGGCCTGTATATTTTCGCGAATCGTAAAACCTACGCCTGGCGCTACGTATACCCTGGCCTCGCCGGAATGGGGCTGTTTGTGCTATTCCCGCTGGTTTGTACCATCGCCATCGCCTTTACCAACTACAGCAACACCAACCAACTCACCTTTGAACGCGCCCAGCAAGTGCTGATGGATCGTTCTTATCAGGCAGGCAAAACCTATAACTTCGGTCTTTACCCGGCAGGCGATGAGTGGCAACTGGCCCTCACCGACGGCGAGACGGGCAAAAATTACCTCTCCGACGCGTTTTCCTTCGGCGGCGAACAAAAACTACAGCTAAAAGAGACTGATACCCTGCCGGGCAGCGAACGCGCTAATCTGCGGATAATCACTCAAAACCGTCTGGCGCTGAATCAGATAACCGCCGTCTTGCCGGATGAAAGTAAAGTGATTATGAGCTCACTGCGTCAGTTTTCCGGCACCCGCCCATTGTACACACTGGCTGATGACGGCCTGCTCACCAATAACCAGAGCGGCGTAAAATACCGGCCAAATAACGATATCGGTTATTATCAGTCGATCAACGCTGACGGAAGCTGGGGGGATGAAAAACTCAGTCCCGGCTATACCGTCACTATCGGCGCAAAAAACTTTACGCGTGTCTTTACCGACGACGGGATCCAGAAGCCCTTTTTCGCTATTTTCGTCTGGACCGTGGTCTTCTCGGTTCTCACTGTAGCGCTAACTGTGGCAGTTGGGATGGTATTGGCCTGCCTCGTGCAGTGGGAAGCGCTGAAAGGTAAAGCTATCTACCGCGTACTGCTGATTCTGCCCTACGCCGTTCCCTCTTTTATTTCAATTTTGATCTTCAAAGGATTATTCAACCAAAGCTTTGGCGAAATCAATATGATGCTGGGCGCGCTGTTCGGCATTAAACCCGCCTGGTTCAGCGACCCCAACACCGCGCGGGCAATGGTGATTATCGTGAATACCTGGCTGGGCTATCCCTACATGATGATTCTGTGCATGGGGTTGCTAAAAGCGATCCCGGACGACCTGTACGAAGCCTCGGCAATGGATGGCGCCGGTCCGTTCCAGAACTTCTTTAAAATCACCTTACCGCTGCTGATTAAACCGCTGACGCCGCTGATGATAGCCAGCTTCGCCTTTAACTTTAATAATTTCGTACTGATTCAACTATTGACCAACGGCGGGCCAGACCGTCTCGGCACCACCACGCCAGCCGGTTATACCGATCTGCTCGTCAGCTATACCTACCGTATCGCCTTTGAAGGCGGCGGTGGTCAGGACTTTGGTCTGGCGGCGGCGATTGCCACGCTGATCTTCCTGCTGGTAGGCGCGCTGGCAATAGTGAACCTGAAAGCCACGCGTATGAAGTTTGATTAAGGGAGATAACAACAATGGCTATGGTCCAACCCAAATCTCAAAAATTACGTCTCTTCATCACACATCTGGGGCTACTGATTTTCATCGCGGCGATTATGTTCCCACTGCTGATGGTCATCGCCATCTCACTACGTGAAGGAAACTTCGCCACCGGGAGCCTGATCCCAGATAAAATATCCTGGGAGCACTGGCGGCTGGCGCTGGGTTTCAGCGTGGAACATGCGGATGGTCGGGTAACGCCGCCTCCCTTCCCGGTACTGCTGTGGCTGTGGAACTCCGTCAAAATCGCCGGTATTACCGCCATCGGCATTGTGGCGCTCTCCACCACCTGCGCCTACGCTTTCGCACGGATGCGTTTTCCAGGTAAAGCGACGTTGCTCAAAGGGATGCTGATTTTCCAGATGTTTCCGGCGGTATTGTCTCTGGTGGCGCTGTATGCGTTATTCGACCGACTGGGACAATACATTCCATTTATCGGTCTGAATACGCATGGCGGCGTGATCTTCGCCTATCTTGGGGGCATCGCGCTGCATGTCTGGACGATTAAAGGCTACTTCGAAACTATCGACGGCTCGCTGGAAGAAGCCGCGGCGCTGGATGGCGCAACGCCATGGCAGGCATTCCGCTTGGTGTTGTTGCCGCTTTCCGTACCGATTCTGGCGGTGGTGTTTATTCTGTCGTTTATCGCGGCGATTACCGAAGTTCCGGTCGCGTCGTTGTTACTGCGCGATGTAGACAGCTATACGCTGGCCGTGGGTATGCAGCAATATCTCAACCCGCAAAACTATTTGTGGGGCGATTTTGCCGCCGCCGCCGTACTTTCCGCTATTCCTATCACCCTGGTGTTCCTGTTGGCGCAGCGCTGGCTGGTCAACGGCCTGACGGCAGGGGGTGTAAAAGGCTAACCTTTGTTATACCAGCCCGGAAACGGGCAATGCCACTGTCCTCAACTTATGTTATCCCCACTTATGGTCGTATTTCGGCGCTCTTCGGAGCGCCTTTTTTATGCTTCACAAGCAGCGGATGGTTTTATGTTATTTGGTAATGCCGTTATGATTATTTTCTTTTGTGCTTCTTATCACGGAAAATATATTACCAAATTCATTTTCGACACATTAAACAGAATTAAGATCACAGAAAAGATATAACGTAATGGTAATGTAAAAAATGATAATTGTCTTCCCTACCGGTTAAAACCACCATCATCCACACTGACAAAATGGCTGCATCATCTAAGGCAGGTCTGGATGAATACCCAATATAATTCCCGCTATATTTTTTCGATTACCTTAGTCGCAACATTAGGAGGGTTATTATTCGGCTATGATACCGCTGTTATTTCCGGTACCGTCGAGTCATTAAACACTGTTTTTGTCGCTCCGCAGCAGTTAAGTGAATCCGCCGCCAACTCGCTGTTAGGCTTTTGTGTTGCCAGCGCACTGATTGGCTGTATCATCGGCGGCGCGATTGGCGGCTACTGTAGTAACCGTTTTGGTCGTCGAGATTCTTTAAAAATCGCTGCCCTGTTGTTTTTTATTTCCGGCGTAGGTTCTGCCTGGCCGGAATTAGGGTTTACCACCATTAATCCCGACAACGCCGTACCGGTTTATTTAGCTGGATACGTCCCGGAATTTGTCATTTATCGCATTATTGGTGGGATTGGCGTCGGCTTAGCCTCAATGCTGTCACCGATGTATATTGCCGAACTGGCCCCTGCCCATATTCGTGGCAAACTGGTCTCATTTAACCAGTTCGCCATTATTTTTGGACAACTACTGGTTTACTGCGTGAACTATTTTATTGCCAAATCCGGCGACGCCACTTGGCTGAATTCAAATGGCTGGCGATATATGTTTGCCTCTGAATGTATTCCGGCGCTGCTCTTTTTACTGCTGCTGTATACCGTACCGGAAAGCCCGCGCTGGCTGATGGCGCGCGGCAGAAATGACCAGGCGGAAAATATTCTGCGCAAAATTATGGGGACATCGCTGGCCGCGCTGGCGGTGCAGGAGATTAACCTGTCGCTGCAACATGGTCGCAAAACGGGCGGACGCCTGCTGATGTTTGGCGCAGGTGTGATTGCGATTGGCGTCATGCTGTCTGTCTTTCAGCAATTTGTTGGGATTAACGTGGTACTGTATTACGCGCCGGAGGTCTTTAAAACTCTGGGCGCCAGTACCGATGTCGCGCTGCTACAAACAATCATTGTCGGCGTTATTAACCTGAGCTTTACCGTTCTGGCCATCATGACGGTAGATAAATTTGGCCGCAAGCCGCTGCAAATTATCGGCGCGTTGGGGATGGCTTTAGGGATGTTTAGCCTCGGCACCGCCTTTTACACTCAGGCGCCGGGCATCGTGGCGCTGCTATCGATGCTGTTCTACGTCGCCGCATTCGCTATGTCCTGGGGACCGGTCTGCTGGGTATTGCTGGCAGAAATCTTCCCCAATGCCATTCGCGGCAAAGCGCTCGCCATTGCTGTCGCCGCGCAGTGGTTGGCGAACTACTTCGTCTCCTGGACCTTCCCAATGATGGATAAAAACTCGTGGCTGGTCGCTCATTTCCACAACGGTTTTTCCTACTGGATCTACGGTGTGATGGGCGTTCTGGCGGCGGTATTCATGTGGAAGTTTGTACCGGAGACCAAAGGCAAAACGCTGGAAGAACTTGAGGAATTATGGACGCCAGCAGAAGAGAAAGCGCCGAAAGCCGCCATACAATAAGCTGATTTATCGCCACGCCGTACGTCCGTTACGGTGTGGCGACGCCTATTCTCGCCTTAGTCGGTTCGAATTACATAACCACAAAGTGATAACCAGCAATAGGATCGCCGCCGAATAGAGTAATACATCCATTGGCGTTTTATGATCGACAATGATCAGGCGCACTATCGCCGTGATCCCAATGTACACAAAATAGCGCAACGGAAAGTGAAAGCCAGACTTAAAGTACTTCACAATCAGCGCAATAAATTCGAAATAAAGAAAGTAGATCACCAGCCCTTCCACCAGTTCATATTTACTGGCTTGCTCAGGCACGAATAACGCATCCGCCAGATGCACTGTCTCTTTACCGAGAAAAAGGACCAGGATCAGGCCGAGGGTAAGCAGCCCCAAATTCAGTACGTTTTGTAAAATAGTGGCGATGAGCTCAAGATGTGAGCGCGATAATGACATCATAACAGCCCCTCTTTCTCTGTAGCGAGGCTTCTGTATAACGCAAAAATGTGACGAACATCTATATTTTTTATTTATGTTTAAATTTTATTCAATAAGATGATTTGCCGGACAGCGCCGCGAACGCCTTATCCGGCCTGAATATTAACGGAAATTCACGTTCCGGTCGCTGGTCATATCATACAGGCCAAACTTACGGCCAAGCTGTTGACCACCATCACGCGTCAGCGGCGTCCAGCCAATTGCCGCGCGGCTACGGGTTGGGCCGGACGAGAAGAGATCCAGCGGCACGGAGATGTATACGCCTTTGGTAAAATCTCCTTCCCCATATTCATCCGGCGATGCGTCGGTAATTGTCGCGTAACCGCCGACAACGACGCCGCTATCGAAGCGTTTGGCAATCTCCAGCGTACCGCCTTTATCGCCCGCCAGATACTGACCTACGCTGGCTTTCACCAGCACATCCTGGGCGAACGACGGCGTCCAGTATGCGGTCAAATGTCCGGTCTTCACGCTGTAATCGGTGAACTTCATCATATCCTGCGCGCTACGCCAGTCACGCTGTTTCACATAGTTGGCATCCAGACCAAACGCCCAATTGCTGTCCACCGGGCGATACAGTACTTCCGCCCCGGCACCGCCAAACATAGTCTCCAGATAACCGCCGTAGACCTGCCCATAGAAACCATTGCCAAAATACTGGAAGTAGTTGGCCTGTAGGTTATTCACATAGACATCATTCTGCACATACTCGCGAACATGCGTACGCACCCGCGGCAGATGCGAATCCTTCGGCGGGTTAGTGTAGTTAAATTTGTCGTAGTTGTTGGCGATATTGGCAAACACGCTGCCCGTGGTGAGCAGGTGATCCGTAACCCACAGATCCGCCGTTCCCATCACGCCCAACTGATACATATAGAAGTTTTCCGGGCCACCTACCGACTGGCTCAGCACGGGATCGAGATGAAAATCAAGGCGTGATTTGTCGATATACCAGCCCTGCTCGGTGCTCTCTGGCACGATCGGCTCCACACGTTTTTGCGCCAGCGGCGTTTCATGTCCCAGCGGTTCGCCTTCCAGATGGCGTTTCAGGCTGGCGACATTGGTTTCGGTGGTGACCTGCGGCAGGTTAAGGCGGTTTTCCGTCACGCGGATCGTGCGGATCCCCTCCGGCAGATCGTTCATGACGATCCGGTTAGCGCGCACGATCCCTTCACGGGCGTCACGATACTTCACCTGTTCGCCGGTAACGTACAGCGTATCGCCTTTGACCTGAATTTTTGGGTCCGCCAGACCGGCATTATATTTCAATAGTGTCAGTTGATTAGCCACTACCGAATGTTGCAGGATGGCATCCTGCGGCTGCGGTCGGTATTGCGGGCGTGAATTATCATTATACGAGGGGCGTAAGTCGTTGAAATTGGTACGTAGCGTGACGCCAAACATGACAGTGTTGCCACGCTCGTAGCTGAGGTTAACGTCGGCCCAATCGGTGACGCGGTAAAGGGCGCCGACATTAAACTTGCTCTTCTGTTCTAGTTTACCCGCAAAATCATGCTGATAGTTATTGCCTTCATACTCCAGCTTCAGGCGTAGCGGTTGCCACGGGGTTTGGTATTCCACGCCGCCAAATAGCGAAGCTGGACCGTGGAACATATCGCTACCGTGGACGGAACCCGCCTCTTTATAGCTGTTATCGCGTGAACAGAATTTATCACTATACGAACAGAAAGGATTAGACACATTGCCGCTGGCGCCAAGATAGCCCCAGCCGAGACCTAATGAAAAATCAAACGGTCCCCAGGCCTTACTCGCCACAATATATTCCGCATCGAACAACCCCGTCCCGCCGATATCGCGCGCGCCAACCGCCACCTGCGGCATCCAGTAACTCTCTTCCCACAACCGCAATTTCACATCAAACGCTTTATCCTTGTAAGTCTGGTCGCCGGAGAATGATTCCACGCTGCTGTACTTTTTCGTGCGGACATCGGTATAGCGCAACGTGGTTTCCAGCCACGGGAAAAGCTGAACAGAAGCAGAGTAGTAGCGGTACTGATCGTTATCGCGATAGTTCAGGCTCATCTCTCCTTCACGTGCCATACGCGCTGTCGGCGTTTGCAGCAAGCCCACGCCGCCAAAGTCAGATTGTGAAGGCCCAATGGGGGCCGGATATGTTTCGGCATGGCAGGCCGCGCTAATGCCCAGCGCCAGCACGCTGAGCAAATGTGTTTTTTTCATTATTCCGGTATCCGCTGCGTCAGGGTATGAAGAGTGTCGGCATTTATCGCCTCCGGCGTACCGCGCCAGCGGGAACTGGCAAAGCCGACAAAAATGATGCTGCCGGGCATCGGCTCGATATGACGCTTATTCCAGTAAGCCACCGGCGCTTTTTGGCTGCGTCCGTCAGGGTAAACCACCCAGGCATAGCTACGATCCGCGCCGCTGAGTAAGCGTTGACCATCGAGATAGCTGGCAACATCCCGTCCAGGGATAAACGGCTGGCTGCCCGGTCGACTAATCAAACCGAAGAGCGTAATCTGCGTGGGTTGCGGTCCGACCCAAAGCGTGTAATTTCCTTGCAGCGGCGGATTGCCGCGTTCGCTCACGCGAACAACGTCAGGATCAAGATTCACGAATTGTCTTCCCGTCACCTTCACCGCCTGAATCTGCCGGCGCAGCGCGTTTATCGCAGCAGCAGCATCGCCATTTTCCTCAGTGCTGAGCGCCGCCAGTCGCCCGAGGAGTTCCTGTTGCTGCTGACGCGCCGTAGCGGTCGCCTTTTCTTCACCTATCACCGCCGCAGGCCACCAGCTCGTCGCCAAGCGCGGCTGTCCGACTAAATCGAGCAGACGCCCGGCATCCGTCAGCGTCTTAGGCTCGTTATGACCTTTGATAAAAACCGTAACAGTGCCGCTGGCAAAGGCGGATGACGCGACAAAGACCAGCGCCAGCGCGCTTATCGTCCTTTTCATCATAATTTTGCCGCCTTAATCAACGTGGTTTTCACCGGAAAGTAATTCGCGCCCAGATACTGCTCCGACTGGCGAATTTGGCCTTCGCTATCAACCCAGTAGCGGTTACGCCAGCGCGTTTGATCGGTCATCACCTCTTCATCCAATACCCGAACGGCGGTATCCTCGCTACCGACGCTAACGCTATCGGTTCCTTGCCAGGTAAAGATGGAACGGGCGGCGGCATAACGTACCTGGCGATGTTCGGTCCAGCCCAGGGTGCGGGTCCAGGTCACGCCATCAACAATCTGTCCTGGTTTCGCCAGTGGGTCAGCCGCCAGATTATTCACATCGATCAGGTTGTCGCCGCCGAGCTGAGTTTTGACCAGACGGCCATGCTGCGTCACGATCGTTGCGCCATCCTGCGTCACCCATTTCTGCTGCCCGTTTTCCGAAAAAGCGAGCGCCACAAACAGTTGAGGACCGCCATTAAGCTGCATGTACTGGCTGGCATAAGGCATGTTTTGAATATCGTCATCCGTTAGCTGCACGCCCGACGTACCAAACAAACTGTCCCACAGTGAATTGCCCAAGCCTTTAGTGGTGGCCGAACACGCCTGTAATAGCAGGCAAATCAGGATAAGTGCGGGTCGCTTCACGACGCTTCTCCAGAGAGGCAAAATAACCACACCGGAGTGTGGTTATGGTTAAACGTACCGATACTACTGGGTACTGGTGGTCGTGGTGGTCGTGGTTCCGGTATTAGAACCATCGCCGCCGCCGGTAGCCGCTAACGCGACGCCCACCGCCGAACTTACGGTGCTAACGCGGGTGGCGGAGGAGCTTCCCGCCGATACCGACGTCGCTGCCGCCCCTGCCGCTTCACCCACCTGAACAGGGGTCGCCGAGACAGATGTCGCCGCAAGCGCGGTTATGGCAAAAATGCCATACAGTACTTTTTTCATCATAATTTCCCTTCATTGAATGAATGGAGATTTACCCAAAAGAATTTCGGGCGCTACCGAGTATACACAACCAAAGCTGGCGGATTGCGTCAGGGAGAAATAACAGCGATGTTTTAGGATAATTAAACTTTAAAGGAATAATACATATTTTATTTAATAAATAATTAAATAAAAATCAATAACTTAAAATTAAATTAAAAAACAAAATCATCCGTATAATCTGAAAATAACACAGAGTAACTTACGGGTTATTGGTTATTTTAGGATTAAGCTCAATATAAAATTATGGGGAAAAACATAGACAAGCGGAATTATCTTATAAAAAAGCCGATGCGAATATCGGCTTTTTTATTATCTTAATCTCTTTTTGCCGGATGACGGCGAAAAGCCATCAGGCACGCCAGGCTTTATAACGGTTAATCAGACCGTTGGTAGAGCTATCATGGGACGAAATAGCTTTATCATCGCCCAGCTCCGGCAGAATACGGTTAGCCAACTGTTTACCCAACTCAACGCCCCACTGGTCGAAGGTAAAGATGTTCAGGATAGCGCCCTGAGTAAAGATTTTATGCTCATACAGCGCAATCAGCGCGCCCAAGCTGTACGGCGTAATTTCGCGCAGCAGGATGGAGTTGGTTGGGCGGTTGCCTTCAAACACTTTGAATGGCACAACGTGTTCAAGCTGAGCCGGATCTTTACCCTGATCGCGGTATTCCTGCTCAACCACCTCACGGGATTTACCGAACGCCAGCGCTTCGGTTTGCGCAAAGAAGTTAGACAACAGTTTCTGATGATGATCAGATAGCGGGTTGTGAGTGATAGCCGGGGCGATAAAATCACACGGCACCATTTTAGTCCCCTGGTGAATCAGTTGATAAAACGCGTGCTGACCGTTGGTGCCTGGTTCGCCCCAGATAATGGGGCCAGTCTGGTAATCCACAGCATTGCCGTTACGGTCCACGTATTTACCGTTGGATTCCATGTTGCCCTGCTGGAAGTAAGCCGCGAAACGGTGCATATACTGGTCGTACGGCAAAATGGCTTCGGTTTCCGCGCCGAAGAAATTGTTATACCAGATGCCGATCAACGCCAGCAGAACGGGCAGGTTTTTCTCCGCCGGGGTGGTGGAGAAGTGCTTGTCCATCGCGTGCGCGCCGGAGAGCAGTTCGACAAAATTATCAAAACCCACGGACAGAATAATGGACAGGCCGATGGCTGACCACAGAGAGTAACGTCCGCCGACCCAGTCCCAGAACTCGAACATATTGGCCGTGTCGATACCAAATTCGCCGACCGCTTTGGCGTTGGTGGAGAGCGCAGCAAAGTGTTTCGCCACGTGTTTTTCATCGCCTGCGGTTTTCAGGAACCAGTCACGCGCGCTGTGGGCGTTAGTCATGGTTTCCTGCGTGGTGAAGGTTTTCGACGCCACCAGGAACAGCGTCGTTTCCGGGTTCACTTTTTTCAGCACTTCAGCGATGTGCGTACCATCAACGTTAGAGACGAAGTGCATATTCAGGTGATTTTTATACGGACGCAACGCCTCGGTCACCATGAACGGGCCGAGATCAGAACCGCCGATGCCGATGTTCACCACGTCGGTGATGGCCTTACCGGTGTAGCCTTTCCACTGACCGGAGATAATCGCTGCCGAGAAAGTTTTCATCTTCTCAAGCACGGCGTTCACTTCCGGCATTACATCTTTGTCGTCCACGATGATCGGCGTATTGCTACGGTTACGCAGCGCCACATGCAGCACAGCCCGGTCTTCGGTGCGGTTGATTTTCTCGCCGGAGAACATGGATTTGATAGCGCCGGACAGATCGGTCTCTTTCGCCAGATCCTGTAATTTTGCCAGTGTCTCTTCGGTGATGCGGTTTTTGGAGAAATCCACCAGCATCAGATCGTCAAAGGTTGCGGAAAACTTAGCGAAACGGTCGCTATCTTTCGCGAAAAGCTCGGCGATCGTAACGTCTTTCATTTCGTCATAGTGTTTCTGGAGCGCCTGCCAGGCAGAAGTCTGCGTTGGGTTGATGTTTTTCATTAGCAATACTCTTCTGATTTGAGAATTGTGACTGGGATCGATTGTAACGCCAGTCACAGAAAAGTGTGATTGTTTTAGTGCCGTTGCCCTGGCATGGTCAAATCCGGATAGAAAGTATAGTTGTTATAAGCGCTGTTACTGAGCCTAAACCCAGCATAAAAAATCCGCATAATCCCAACGTTGACAGTCCAGGCCACAACTTTTATTTATAAATACGTTACTTGCATTTGCGCCTGCACCGGTTTCTGTTCTGCCCTTGTGCCATGGTCGCGTTTTTCATTTCTTGACACGAGGTTATATGACAGAGATCGTTGTTTCCAAATTTGGCGGTACCAGCGTCGCCGATTTTGACGCCATGAACCGTAGCGCGGATATCGTACTTTCCGACGCCAATGTTCGTTTAGTCGTGCTTTCCGCTTCTGCCGGCATCACTAACCTGCTGGTGGCGCTGGCTGAAGGGCTGGAGCCCAGCGAACGTTTCGCCACGCTCGACGCCATCCGTAAAATCCAGTTTGATATTATTGAGCGTCTACGTCATCCGAATGTTATTCGCGAAGAGATTGAACGCCTGCTGGAAAACATCACTATTCTGGCGGAGGCGGCATCGCTGGCGACATCAGCGGCCCTGACCGATGAACTGGTCAGCCACGGCGAGCTGATGTCTACCCTGCTATTTGTTGAGATCCTGCGTGAGCGCGACGTGCAGGCCCACTGGTTCGACGTGCGTAAAGTGATGCGTACCAGCGATCGCTTCGGCCGTGCGGAACCAGACGTCGCAGCGCTTGCGGAACTGGCCGCGCAGCAGTTGCTCCCACGCCTGAACGAAACTCTGGTCATTACCCAGGGCTTTATCGGCGGTGAAAGCAAAGGCCGCACCACGACATTAGGACGCGGCGGTAGCGACTATACGGCAGCGTTGCTGGCTGAAGCGCTCCATGCCGCGCGGGTTGATATCTGGACGGATGTACCCGGTATTTACACCACCGACCCGCGCGTAGTGTCTGTCGCACAGCGAATTGATGAAATTGACTTTGAAGAAGCGGCGGAGATGGCGACCTTCGGCGCGAAAGTGCTGCATCCAGCCACCTTACTCCCTGCCGTGCGCAGCGATATTCCGGTCTTCGTTGGCTCCAGCAAAGATCCGAAAGCAGGCGGCACTCTGGTGTGCAATAAAACCCAAAACCCGCCGCTGTTCCGCGCGCTGGCGCTACGCCGCAATCAAACGCTATTGACGCTGCACAGCCTGAATATGCTGCACTCGCGAGGTTTCCTGGCTGAAGTGTTCGGCATCCTGGCGCGGCATAATATTTCGGTGGATCTGATTACCACTTCAGAGGTGAGCATCGCGCTGACGCTGGATACGACAGGCTCCACCTCAACGGGCGATACGTTACTGACACAGTCTTTATTGATGGAACTCTCCGCATTGTGTCGGGTAGAAGTCGAAGAAGGACTGGCGCTGGTCGCGCTGATTGGCAACAACCTGTCAAAAGCCTGTGGAGTTGGTAAAGAGGTGTTCAGCGTACTGGAACCGTTCAATATCCGCATGATTTGTTACGGTGCCTCCAGCCACAATCTGTGCTTTCTCGTGCCGGGAGAAGATGCCGAACAGGTGGTGCAGAAGCTACATCATAACTTATTTGAATAATCTTCCTTCACGCTCCGGGAAACCGATTATTGAAAAAGCGGGCGAAACGGCACAGAAAAAGTAAAATATTGCCGGGTGGCGCAAGCTTACCCGGCCTACACGCTATCCGCCCGTTCCGTATTGCCGTAGACTAAACGCATCGGCTAACTGAGGGCACCCGTATGGCACTCCCCCGCATTACCCAAAAAGAGATGACCGAGCGCGAACAGCGCGAACTGAAAACGTTGCTGGACCGCGCCCGTATTGCGCACGGTCGTCCGCTGACCAATTCTGAAACCAACAGCTTGAAAAAGGAGTACATTGATAAGCTGATGGCGCTGCGTGAGGCTGAAGCGAAAAAAGCCCGCCAGTTGAAGAAAAAGCAGGCGCATAAACCTGATACGGAAGCGTCATTCTCCTGGTCGGCGAATACGCCGACGCGCGGCAGACGTTAACGCCCTTTCTTCTTACGCCCCGGCGAGGTAAAGCGTTTACCGCTCGATGCCGGGCGCGCTTTCTCATTGGTTTTTTCGATCGCAACGACCGGACGCTTAATGCCTGCGGTTTTCGGCTTTGGTTTCGCTTTGGCCTTTGGTTTGGCTTCGGCAGAAGAGCTCTCAGTCAATTTAAACAGATCGATCAGCTCATCATCCGTCAGATCGCGCCACTCGCCCAGAGGTATCCCGCTCAGGCTGACGTTCATAATGCGCGTCCGCTCCAGCTTCATCACGTCATAACCAAAGTGTTCACACATACGACGGATCTGGCGGTTTAACCCCTGCACCAGGGTGATGCGAAAAACAAACGGCGCTTCTTTCTTCACCTTACATTTTTTGGTGACGGTACCAAGGATCGGCACGCCCGCGCCCATACCACGAATAAACTCGTCGGTAACGGGTTTATCCACCGTCACCAGATACTCTTTTTCGTGATCGTTACCGGCACGCAGAATCTTATTGACCAGATCGCCGTGGTTAGTCAGAAATATCAGCCCCTGCGAATCCTTATCCAGACGGCCAACCGGGAAGATACGTTTGCTATGGTTTACAAAATCGACGATATTGTCGCGCTCACCATCTTCAGTCGTACTGACAATGCCAACCGGTTTATTCAGCGCAATCAGCACTAAATCATCCGCTTCTCGCGGCTCAATCAACCGACCATTTACTTTAACAACATCCCCGGCGACCACCTGATCGCCAATAGCGGCGCGTTTGCCGTTGATAAAGACATTGCCCTGTTCGATAAAGCGGTCCGCCTCGCGACGTGAACAGATGCCGCTTTCACTGATATATTTATTAAGCCGGATGGATGTGTCAGTCAGCATATTTACTCTCTGAGAAATCTTTTCTATATAAATATCGGTAATGTGACTTACCACATCAAATCGTCGGGAACTTTAAAATCGGCATACGGATCATCTTCGTCTTGTTCTTCCTGACTCAGCGTACTATTCAGGACAATACTGTCCGCATCTCGCTGCGCGATTTTATCGGCGACGCTCGCGGGGATAATCGCATATTCACATTCACCGCTGTTATCGATAACCAGACGCGCAATCGCGAGACGACCATTAATCAGTTGCGTCTGAATAAGCTTATCCACGTCTATTTTTTTGATGACGTTATTATCTGTAAAGTTAAAAGCAATATCGCTTTTAGACACATTGATTCTATTCATTTCAATGAGCTGCTTAACTTGAGCTTTAAACTCTTTCGCTAAAACCGCTTGTTTTTGCTGTTCACTGAGTTGTTTATCACGCTCAAGTTGCGCCTTTTTATTTTCTTCCACCGCCTCTCTTGTCTCACGAGCCTGAACGCGTGATTTTTTAGCCGTGCGTTGGACTTTGGCCATTTTTTTGCTGGTCACTAAGCCCGCTTGTAGCAGTTGCTCTTGTAAGGTCAGTTTTGTCATTTTCGTTTCTAAACTCGTTAAATAATTTTGCGGATGATTATACCTGTAATTTTTCAGGCTATACCAGATGGCAAATCCGGCCTGTTTTCACTGTTAGCGTCCCTGCGCTTCGCGCTCTTTACCTGTAACACTCTCAACATCATGAGCCACATCAGTAAGGTATAAAATGGATAATGGTAGCATTACTGCGTTTTGACATTTCCTGATGATGTGGAGAAGTAATGGAACTGCTTTTATTAAGTAACTCGACGCTGCCGGGAAAAGCCTGGCTGGAACATGCTCTGCCGCTGATGGCGAATCAGTTGAACGGTCGACGTTCAGCCGTGTTTATTCCGTTTGCCGGCGTCACGCAAACATGGGATGAGTACACGGATAAAACCGCAGGGGTACTTACGCCATTAGGTATAAACGTAACAGGGATTCATCGTATCGCCGCTCCACTTGAGGCGATTGAGAAATCGGAAATCATTATTGTCGGCGGCGGAAATACCTTCCAGCTACTGAAAGAATCGCGTGAACGCGGGCTGCTGGCGCCGATTGCGGACAGGGTAAAACGCGGCGCGCTGTATATCGGCTGGAGCGCGGGCGCCAATCTTGCCTGCCCGACTATCCGCACGACCAACGATATGCCAATCGTCGATCCAAACGGTTTCGACGCGCTGGATCTGTTTCCGCTGCAAATTAATCCTCACTTCACTAACGCCTTGCCGGAAGGTCATAAGGGCGAGACCCGCGAGCAGCGTATTCGCGAACTGCTGGTGGTCGCGCCGGAACTGACAGTGATTGGTTTGCCGGAAGGTAACTGGATTCAGGTGAGCAACGGTCAGGCGGTTCTCGGCGGCCCGAATACCACTTGGGTGTTTAAAGCGGGCGAAGAGGCGGTGGCGGTGGAGGCAGGACACCGCTTTTAATCCCAGGTCACATTGAATGCCCGGTAGCGCTACGCGTACCGGGCCTACGTATCGATGCCATCCGGCATCCCAATTAATAATCGCCCCGCTCTTCGTCCTGATCCGGCTGCTCCAGTACGCTATAGGCGACCGAACAGAATAGTGAGTTAAGACGCTTCATATCGCCCAGAAGCCCTAAATGGAGCGAACTGGTCTCAATGCTTTGCACGTTCTGCTGGTGCAGACGGTCGACATGCGCATGTGAGTATCGGCGATTAAGTATGCGGAAGCGATGTTTACTGCGGCGCAACCGGCGGGCGCTGGTGACATCACCGGAGAAAAAGACCGACATCGCCAGTTGCAGATTACTGAGCAGTTGATCGTAAAGCGCATCCAGTTCTTTCAACCCTTCTTCTGAAAATGCCCGACGCGCCGCCAGCGACTTGTCGGCAATCTCACTGCCCATTCGCTCGATAATATCCGACGCCTGTTCGAGATTCAGGGCCATTTCGATAATCTCCGCCCAACGGCGGGACTCCTCCGCCGCCAGCTCGTCTTTCGGCATTCGCGCCAGATAAAGCTTGATCGCGGTGTAGAGCACGTTAACGTCATCCGCCAGCTTGCGCAGCGTTTTCTCTTCACGCGGCTCGCCGTGCATGACCTTTTTTAACCCTTCCATCATCTGTTCCATCGCATCGCCAATACGCAATACCTCACGGGCAGCATTGGCCAGCGCCAGCGTTGGCGTATCCAGCGCGCTGACATCCAGATGTTTCGGCTTCAGATGGGTATCCAGTTCAGGCTCATCACGAATAATCCGTTTACAAAAACGCGCCATCGGCTCGGCAAATGGCACCATCGCCAGGCAACGCACCAGGTTATAAAAAACGTGGAAATAGATCACCAGCTCTGATTTCGCTAACGGTAGCTCATCCATCAGATTCGCCAGCGGATGTACAAACGGCAGGATGACCAGGCTGCCGATCAATTTGAACAACAGGCTGCCGAGCGCCACACGACGCGCGGCTGCATTGGCGGCGCTGTTATTGAGCATCGCCAGCAACCCCGATCCCAGATTGGCGCCGATAACCAGACACAACGCGACCGGGAACGAAATAATCCCCGCCGCCGTCAGAGTTGCCGTCAGCAACACTGCCGCCAGACTGGAATAACTGATAATGGCGAACATCGCGCCAATCAGCGCATCCAGCATGATGTCGCCGGTCAGCGACGCGAAAATCACCTGCACGCCGTTGGCTTGAGTGATCGGCGTCACCGCCTGCACAATCAGCTCCAGCGCCAGTAAAATCAGGCCAAGCCCGATACCGACGCGACCAAGCTGCCCGGCGCGGGACTGCTTACGTCCCAAAAAGAAAATCACGCCAATAAAAATCAGCAGCGGCGATAGCCACGACAAATCAAAGGTGAGGATACGCGCCATCAGCGCGGTCCCGACATCGGCGCCCAGCACAATCACCAGGGCTGGCGTCAGGGCGACAAGATCCTGGGCGACAAACGACGTTACCAATAAAGTGGTGGCGTTACTGCTTTGTACCAGCGCGGTAACACCGATACCCGCACAAAAGGCGAGCGGTTTCTTTTCCACGCTGCGGCTGAGGACAGTGCGTAGACGCGCGCCAAACACGCGCATTACGCCAGTACGAACGATATGTGTTCCCCATACCAACAGCGCAACGGCAGAAAGTAGATGGAGCAAAGTTAACACGGCGTCAGGTTCTCCTTATCGTTATACGTTTTCCTGAAGCTCACTTGCGATAAATTGCCTGATGGCGCACAGCGTTAAGGCCTACTGGCGTTGCCCGCCACCGGGCTTACCATACGTAATACGGTAGGCTGGATAAGGCGTTTACGCCGCCATCCGGCAAATTCAGCGTAGAGCCTTCCTTCAGTATAAGGGTTTAATTGTAAGAAAGAGACAAGGCACCCAATGAGTGCCTTGTATGTTGTAAAGAAAAGTGACGATTTTATGAATCAATCCGCATCATAGCCCAGGTTCGGCGCTAACCACCGCTCCACGTCCTCAACGCTCATTCCTTTACGGAAAGCATAATCTGTAACCTGATCGCGTTGGATCTGCGCCACCGCGAAGTATTTGCTATCAGGATGGCTAAAGTACCAGCCGGAGACCGACGCGCCAGGCCACATGGCAAAAGATTCGGTGAGCTTCATCCCGGTATGTTTTTCGACATCCAGTAACTGCCAGATAGTGCCTTTTTCGGTGTGTTCCGGGCAGGCAGGATAACCCGGCGCCGGGCGAATACCCTGGTAGTTTTCGCGGATCAGTTCTTCATTGCTGAGGCTCTCGTTCGGCGCGTACCCCCAGTAAACCTTACGCACGCGCTCATGTAGATACTCGGCAAAAGCTTCCGCCAGACGGTCGGCAATCGCTTTCACCATGATCTTGTTATAGTCGTCATGCTGCGCCTCGTAAACATCGGCCAGGGCGTCTTCTTCAAGGCCGGCGGTCACTGCGAACGCGCCGATGTAGTCCGCTTTTCCACTCAGTTTCGGCGCGACAAAATCCGCCAGACAGTAGTTGGCAAACCCGACTTTCTCGGTCTGCTGACGCAGGTGATGGCTGACCGTCAGAACATGAGTACGGGTTTCGTCGCGATAAATTTCGATGTCATCGCCTACGCGGTTTGCCGGGAACAGACCGACCGCGCCGCGCGGGTTCAACAGCTTCTCCGCACTCAGTTTATCCAGCATGTCGTTGGCATCTTTGAACAGCCGTTTGGCCTCCTCTCCCACCACCTCATCTTCCAGAATGCGTGGATATCTCCCGGCCAGCGACCAGGTCATAAAGAACGGCGTCCAGTCGATGTAGTTGCGCAGAGTTTCGATACTGGCTTCCACCTCCTGCACGCCCAGACGATGGGCTACCGGCGGGGTGTAGCGTTCCCAATCAAATGCCAGATCGTTATCGCGCGCCGCTTCCAGCGTAACCGGCGGGGTACGCGGTTTTTTGCGCGCGTGCTGAATACGCACCGTTTCATACTCTTTGCGGGTACGGGCGACAAAATCATCGCGTTGCGTGTCGGATAACAGTGCCGCCACCACGCCCACGGTACGTGAAGCGTTTTGTACATAGACCGTCGGGCCGCTGTAGTTTTGCTCGATCTTCACTGCCGTATGCGCTTTCGAGGTCGTCGCGCCGCCGATCAGCAGTGGAATGGTAAAGCCCTGGCGCTCCATCTCCTTCGCCACGTTAACCATCTCGTCCAGCGACGGGGTAATCAGCCCGGAAAGGCCAATGAGATCCGCATTAACCTCTTTGGCCGTTTTGAGGATTTTCTCCGCCGGGACCATTACGCCAAGATCGACGATGTCGTAGTTGTTACATTGCAGCACCACGCCGACGATGTTTTTGCCGATGTCATGCACATCGCCCTTCACAGTAGCGATGACCATCTTGCCATTGCTGGAACCTTTCTCTTTGCTGGCCTCGATAAACGGCTCCAGGTAAGCCACCGCCTGCTTCATCACGCGGGCGGATTTCACCACCTGCGGCAGGAACATTTTGCCTTCGCCGAACAGGTCGCCGACCACGTTCATGCCGTCCATCAGCGGCCCTTCTATCACCTCAATCGGGCGGGCAGCCTGCTGACGCGCTTCTTCGGTATCCTGCTCGATAAATTCGGTAATGCCTTTGACCAGCGAGTATTCGAGGCGTTTTTTGACGTCCCAGGAGCGCCATTCCGCTTGCTGGGCATTGGCGGCCTCGTCGGTTTTGCTACCGCGATATTTCTCGGCCAGTTCCAGCAGACGTTCGGTGCCATCTTCACGGCGGTTGAGAATCACATCTTCAACCGCATCGCGCAGTTCGGCGGGCAGGTCATCATAAATCGCCAGTTGCCCGGCGTTGACGATCCCCATGTCCATGCCGTTGCGGATGGCATAGTAGAGGAACACCGCGTGAATCGCCTCACGCACAGGGTCGTTGCCACGGAATGAAAACGAGACGTTAGAGACGCCGCCGGAGATCAGCGCGTGCGGCAGCTCGCGTTTAATATCTTCACACGCGCCGATAAAGTCCTGCGCATAGTTGTTGTGTTCATCAATACCGGTCGCGACGGCGAAAATGTTCGGATCGAAGATAATGTCTTCCGGCGGGAAACCGACCTCTTTGGTCAGAATATTGTAGGCGCGGCGGCAAATCTCGATTTTACGCTCGCGGGTGTCGGCTTGCCCCTGCTCGTCAAAGGCCATCACCACCACCGCGGCGCCGTAGCGACGCAGCAGCTTCGCATGATGGATAAAGGTCTCCACCCCCTCTTTCATCGAAATAGAGTTAACGATGCCTTTGCCCTGAATGCACTTCAGCCCTTTTTCGATAACCTCCCATTTGGAGGAGTCGATCATGATTGGTACACGGGCGATATCCGGCTCACCGGCAATCAGGCTGAGGAACCGCACCATCGCCGCTTCGGCGTCGAGCATCCCCTCGTCCATGTTGATGTCAATAATCTGCGCGCCGCTTTCTACCTGCTGACGGGCCACATCCAGCGCTTCGCTGTATTTTTCTTCTTTGATTAGACGCTTAAATTTCGCGGAACCGGTAACGTTGGTGCGTTCGCCAACATTGACGAACAGGCTGTCATCGCCAATATTTAGCGGCTCCAGGCCAGAAAGACGGCAGGCGACCGGAATGTCCGGCAGTTTGCGCGGCGGCAAATCTTCGACCGCGCGGCTCATCGCCGCAATATGTTCCGGCGTGGTGCCGCAGCAGCCGCCAACGATGTTCAGGAAGCCCGCTTGCGCCCATTCGCGAATGTGCTTCGCCATTGTATCGGCGTCCAGATCGTATTCACCGAAGGCATTTGGCAGACCCGCGTTCGGGTGCGCGGTGACGTAGCACTCGGCAATGCGCGACAGCTCCTGCACATACTGGCGCAGCTCATCCGGGCCTAACGCGCAGTTGAGGCCGAAGGTGAGCGCCCCGGCATGGCGCAGCGAGTTATAAAAAGCTTCGGTGGTCTGTCCAGAAAGCGTGCGGCCAGAGGCGTCGGTGATAGTGCCGGAAATCATGATCGGCAGGTCGACGCCCAACGCCTCAAGCTCCGCTTTTACCGCAAATACCGCCGCTTTCGCATTCAGGGTGTCAAAGACGGTCTCAATCAGAATCAGGTCTGCGCCCCCTTCTACCAGCGCTTTGGTTGATTCACGGTAGGCCGCCACTAGCTGATCGAAGGTGATATTGCGAAACGCCGGGTCGTTGACGTCCGGCGAGATGGAGGCTGTGCGGTTAGTTGGACCCAGCACGCCTGCTACATAGCGCGGTTTTTCTGGTGTTCGCGCGGACCATTCATCGGCGCAGGCGCGCGCCAGTTTGGCTGCTGCGTAGTTAATTTCCGCCGACAGAGATTCCATCTGGTAATCCGCCATCGCGATAGTTGTCGAGTTAAAGGTGTTGGTTTCGATGATATCCGCGCCAGCCTCAAAGTAGGCGTTATGGATAGCCGCGATCACCTCCGGCTTGCTGAGCACCAGCAGGTCGTTGTTGCCTTTCAGGTCGCAGGGCCAGTCGGCAAAGCGTTCGCCCCGAAAATCTTCTTCATGTAGTCGATAACTCTGAATCATGGTGCCCATACCGCCGTCCAGCACCAGAATACGTTCATTTAACTGCGCACGCAGTTGTTCAACTTTGCTGCTCACACTCGCTCCCGACAACGCTCCACGTAACGAGTCATACTGGCACAAAGCGTGCTGGCGGAAAAGAGAACAACGGGCAACATGAGACATGTTCAGCTTGCTACCCGCGTCTGTCACTTCGCCGGATGGCGGCGCAAGCGCCTTATCCAGCCTACAAATTACTCTGCCGGCTCCCAAAACGTAGGCCGATAAGCGAAGCGCCATCGGGCATCCGGTGATTTCCACTCATCCGATCAGTTCAGGAACGCTTGCATTATAATTGAATAAAACGAAAATGATTTCCACGATACAGAAAAAGGAGTCTGCCATGGTTGCCCCTGTTTCCGCGAAACGCGGGAGAAAACCTGCCGCTACCACTGCGCCCGCAACCGGGCAGGTTCAGTCATTAACCCGCGGTCTGAAGCTGCTGGAGTGGATTGCCGAGTCTAACGGCAGCGTTGCGCTCACCGAGCTTGCGCAACAGGCCGGCCTGCCGAACTCTACCACTCATCGTTTGCTTACCACCATGCAGCAGCAGGGTTTTGTACGCCAGGTCGGTGAGCTGGGCCATTGGGCCGTAGGCGCGCACGCATTTATCGTCGGCAGCAGCTTCTTGCAGAGCCGTAATCTGCTGGCGATCGTCCATCCGATTTTGCGCAAGCTGATGGAAGACTCCGGCGAAACAGTCAATCTGGCGGTACTCGATCAGAGCGACCACCAGGCGATTATTATCGACCAGGTGCAGTGTACGCAATTGATGCGCATGTCGGCCCCCATTGGCGGTAAGCTGCCGATGCATGCCTCCGGCGCAGGCAAGGCGTTTTTGTCTCAACTTAGCGAAGAGCAGGTGACCGGGCTACTACACCGCAAGGGGCTGCACGCTTATACTCACGCGACACTGGTGTCGCCGATCCATTTGAAAGATGACCTCGCTCAGACACGCAAGCGCGGCTACTCCTTTGACGACGAAGAACATGCGCTCGGTCTTCGCTGCGTGGCATCGTGTATCTATGACGAGCACCGCGAACCGTTTGCGGCTCTGTCAATTTCCGGCCCCTGCTCACGTATTACCGACGATCGCGTCACCGAGCTTGGCGCAATGGTGATTAAAGCGGCGAAAGAAGTGACGCTGGCGTATGGCGGTTTTCGTTAAGGCCATTGAGAACAGCATCGTAGGCCTGATAAGCGTAAGCGCCATCAGGCAGTACGGCACACATTGCCGGATGGCGGCGCAGGCGCCTTATCCAGCCTACGATCGATATCATAACGCACGCTGAAGCGCTGGCGGCGGCGATAGGCGTAAACATCTTCTACATGCCCTTCTTTAATACGCGTCTGTAGCGCGCGCCAATAATCGGCGCGGAACAGGTCAGCATGCATCTCTTCAAATAATGGCCCGATACGCGGATCGGCGCATAGCCAGTGGCGAAACTCCTCCGGGAAAACATCGCCCGGCGAGACGCTATACCAGGGTTCGCTGGCCAGTTCATCTTCCGGGTAACGCGCTGGCGGAATATCGCGGAAATTCACTTCCGTCATGTAGCAAATTTCATCGTAGTCGTAGAACACCACGCGGCCATGACGGGTTACGCCGAAGTTTTTAAACAGCATATCGCCGGGGAAGATATTAGCGGCGGCAAGCTGGCGGATCGCATTGCCATATTCTTCTATTGCATCGCGTAACTGCTGGCCTTCTACCTGTTCCAGCCAGATATTGAGCGGTACCATGCGACGTTCAATATAGAGATGGCGGATGACGATGTGTTCCCCAAGATCGGTAATTTTTTCTGGCGCTTCTTGCTGTAACAGCGCCATCAGCGCCGGATCGATTTGCCGTTTATCGAGCACGAAATTCTCAAACTCCTGAGTATCCGCCATACGACCGACGCGATCATGCTCTTTTACCAGTTGATAGCAGGCACGTACATGGGCGGCAGACATCTCTTTCTGCGGGGCGAATTTGTCTTTAATAATTTTAAATACCCGGTCAAAACCTGGCAGGGTAAACACCAGCATCACCATGCCGCGGATGCCAGGAGCCTCAATAAATTTCTCATCACTTTCAGCCAGATAACACAAATACTCGCGGTAGCTTTCGGTTTTCGCATGTTTCTGGCAGCCAATCGCCATATACAGCTCGGCGGTGGTTTTGCCCGGCAGGATTTCACGCAGCCACTCAACCAGCGCGGCAGGCAGCGGCGCATACACCATAAAATAGGAGCGGGCAAAACCAAATACAATGCTCGCTTCTGCGGTGGTGGTCAGGCAGGTATCGACAAATAATTCGCCCTCATCAGTACGATGAATCGGCAATAAAAACGGCAGCGTACCGTCAGGTGTGGCTAATTTACCCACCAGCCAGGCCGCTTTATTACGGTAAAACAACTCGTTCGCCACCTGTAAATGGCAGCGAGGTAACGCGTCCTCACCCAATATTTCAGTCAGGTGCGCAATGATGTAGCGGATATCCCGGCTTTTATTCTGCCAGGGCAGGCGCAGCGGTAAGTCGCTGAGTATGCGCATTAACAGCAGCTCCCAGCCGTGATCGGGAAAGAAGTCTTTGGCCAGCGGACGCGGGATAGTACGGAAGCGACGTTCCGGTTGTGAGCTAAAAATAAACAACCGCTCGGGTGTTAACGAGCGGTGGTCAAATAACCGACAATAGACGGAGTTGAAAAAGCTCTCCGCAATCTCGAAGCGCGGATAATCCGGCAACAGCCGGGTATAATGCTCTTTAACGCGTAAAAGGAAATTCGCGTCGGTATTTTTTCCATCGGTAATACAGCGCAGTTGTTCCACCACCAGACCCACATGATGATCGTAGAGATGGATACGGCTTTTCATCGCCTGCTGGACGGCGTGCCAGTCTGCCTGTTCAAAACGCTGCTGCGCGCCGGAAGTCACTTCCAGAAATCGACCATACTGCGCGTCAAAACCTTGCAGGATGGTTTGAGCAATCAGTAATTCCAGGCCACGCGACATTTTTTTATCCCCATCGGACGCCGGATAGCGCATTCGCTTATCCGGCCTACATCCCTTCGTCGGTCCGGTAAACGTAGCGCCATCGGGCATTGATCAAAACTGCGATTCTTCCGTGGAGCCCGTCAGTGCGGTGACTGAAGAAGCGCCCCCCTGAATGATAGTGGTGACCTTGTCGAAGTAACCGGTGCCCACTTCCTGCTGATGTGAGACGAAGGTATAACCGTCTTTCGCTGCGGCAAACTCCGGCTGCTGAACTTTCTCGACATAGTGCTTCATGCCCTCGCCCTGAGCATAAGCGTGCGCCAGATCGAACATGTTGAACCACATGCTGTGAATCCCCGCCAGGGTGATGAACTGGTACTTGTAGCCCATATCCGATAACTGCTGCTGGAAGCTGGCGATAGTTTTATCGTCCAGATTCTTCTGCCAGTTGAAGGACGGCGAACAGTTGTAGGCCAGCAGTTTGCCCGGATACTTCGCGTGGATAGCATCAGCAAAACGCTTCGCCAGCTCAAGATCCGGCGTGGACGTTTCGCACCACACCAGGTCTGCATAAGGCGCATAAGCCAGACCACGACTGATAGCCTGTTCAATCCCCGCATGAGTACGGAAGAAACCTTCGCTGGTGCGTTCGCCGGTAATAAATTCGCTATCGTATTGATCGCAATCGGAAGTAATCAAATCCGCCGCATCCGCATCAGTACGAGCAATCACCAGCGTTGGAACGCCCATCACGTCTGCCGCCAGACGTGCCGCCACCAGTTTCTGGATCGCTTCTTGCGTCGGCACCAGCACTTTACCGCCCATATGCCCGCACTTCTTCACCGACGCTAGCTGATCTTCGAAGTGAACTGCCGCTGCACCGGCTTCAATCATCGATTTCATCAACTCAAATGCGTTCAGTACGCCGCCAAATCCCGCTTCCGCATCAGCAACGATCGGCAGAAAGTAATCCACATAGCGCGGATCGTTGGGCTCAATGCCGGACGCCCACTGGATCTGATCCGCGCGGCGGAAAGTATTGTTGATCCGATCCACCACCGCCGGAACAGAGTTCGCCGGGTACAACGATTGATCCGGATACATGCTGGACGCGAGGTTAGCATCCGCCGCGACCTGCCAGCCGGAGAGATAGACGGCCTCAATGCCGGCTTTCGCCTGTTGCAGCGCCTGGCCGCCGGTCAGCGCGCCAAGACTGTTGATATAGCCTTTTTTCGCTTCGCCGTGCAGCAGACGCCACATTTTCGCGGCGCCGAGTTGCGCCAGCGTACATTCCGGGTTAACCGAGCCGCGTAATTTCACCACGTCCTCCGCGCTGTACGGGCGGGTAATGCCTTCCCAGCGCGGTTGTGTCCACTCTTTCTGTAATTCTTCGATTTGTTGAGTACGAGTTTTCATGTACAAATGCTCCATATTGTTCTGTGGTGAATTAAGCCAGTAAGCGATAACCCGGCAGGGTGAGGAAGTCGATTAAGTCATCTGAGGTGGTGATTTGCTCCATCAGACGTGCGGCATCGTCGAAGCGCCCTTTGCTGTAGCGGTGCTCGCCCAGCTCGTCCTGGATTACCCGCATCTCTTCCGCCAGCATTTCGCGGAAAAGCGTTTTTGTTACAGGTTTTCCATTACTCAGCGTTTTCTCATGATGAATCCACTGCCAGATAGAGGTTCGTGAGATTTCCGCCGTCGCGGCATCTTCCATCAGGCCATAAATCGGTACGCAGCCATTGCCAGAGATCCACGCTTCAATGTACTGCACCGCGACGCGAATATTGGCGCGCATTCCCGCTTCTGTCCGTTCACCTTCACATGGTTCCAGTAACTGCTTAGCGGTAATCGGCGCATCTTCATCGCGAGTAATGAATAGCTGATTTTTGTGCTCGCCCAGTACCTCGTTAAAGACTGCCATCGCGGTATCCGCAAGGCCGGGATGCGCAATCCACGTACCGTCATGACCGTTGTTAGCTTCCAGCGCTTTATCCGCTTTCACCTTGTTCAGCACTTGCGCATTGCGTTCAGCGTCTTTACTTGGGATAAACGCCGCCATACCACCCATCGCGAAGGCGCCGCGCTTGTGGCAGGTTTTGATCAGCAGGCGCGAGTAGGCGCTCAGGAACGGTTTGTCCATCGTTACCACCTGCCTGTCCGGCAGAACGCGCTCCGGGTGATTTTTCAACGTTTTGATATAGCTGAAGATATAATCCCAGCGACCACAGTTGAGGCCCACAATATGGTCACGCAACGCATGAAGAATTTCATCCATCTGGAAAACAGCAGGCAGGGTTTCAATCAACAGGGTAGCTTTGATCGTGCCGCGCGGCAGGTTGAAACGGTCCTCGGCATAGCTGAAGACTTCGCTCCACCAGGCGGCCTCCTGCCAGGCTTGCGTTTTTGGCAGGTAGAAGTATGGGCCGCTACCTTTGGCGAGCAACGCTTTATAGTTGTGGAAAAAGTACAGAGCAAAATCAAACAGACTGCCGGGAATCGCTTCGCCACGCCAGGTAACATGTTTTTCAGGCAGATGCAGACCGCGTACACGACAAATCAATACGGCCGGATCGGGCTTGAGCTGATATATTTTTCCGGCTTCGTTGGTATAGCTAATGGTGCCATTAACCGCATCGCGCAGGTTGATTTGACCATCAATAACTTTATCCCAGTCCGGCGCCAGCGAGTCTTCAAAATCCGCCATAAACACTTTCACATTCGCGTTCAGGGCATTGATCACCATTTTACGTTCAACCGGTCCGGTAATTTCCACCCGGCGGTCCTGTAAATCCTCCGGAATACCACGAATCTGCCAATTACCCTCTCTAATGGAAGTGGTTTCCGAAATAAAATCAGGCAACTTACCGTTATCAATATCCTGCTGCTGCTGAATACGTGCAGCCAGGAGTTTATTCCGCTTTGGCGTAAAACGTGTGACTAATTCCGTCAGAAACTCGACTGCCTCAGCGGTCAGGACCTGCTTTTCCAGCTCGCCTGGCGGCCTGGTAAAGGTCAATTCATCGGTTGTGGTTGCCTGTGGATTCATTATGCTGCTCCTCGTCGTTGATCCAGATACATCCCCAATGCGAACGAAGGATCATTGTGCGCTTTTCGTTCAACACAACTAAGACTACCCAATTAAATTTCAAAATCAAAAACAATTTCCATTTTTAACTAAATTTATAATTAACTTATTGATAACAAAGGATATAAAGTTTAATTACATGATGAAGCCAATTTCAAAAATGAAAAAGGCACCCGAAGGTGCCTGATTCATTATGCTGAAACGCTTTAGGATCGTCAGGAGCAGAAGATTAATCCAGGGTTGGATTCATGTGACGCAGATCATATGGCGTAATCTGATAGACATAATAGTTGAGCCAGTTAGTAAAGAGTAAATTACCATGGCTGCGCCAGGTAGCGCGCGGTTTATTTTGCGGATCGTTTTTCGGGAAATAGTTGTACGGAATATCCGGATTTAACCCGGCCTCAACATCACGAAAATATTCACCCGCTAACGTATGAGCGTCATATTCAGGATGACCGGTGACAAACGCAATACGTTTATCTTTGCTGGCAAACAGGTACGCATCCCCCCCTTCTGTTTCGGCCAGAATTTCAAGATCCGTATAATCCCGTATCAGCGCAGCCGGGAAATCGGCATAGCGAGAGTGTGGCGCAAGAAACGTATCATCAAAACCACGCGTCAAAAGAGCATGAGGATGGAGGATGTGATGTTCGTAGACGCCGGAAAGCTTATCTGTACGGGTCTGTTTAGGGATACCATAAAGAATATTGAGCGCGGCCTGAACTGCCCAACAGACAAATAACGTCGAAGTGACGTGATCTTTCGCCCATTCCAGCACCTGTCTAATCTGCGGCCAGTAAGCCACGTCATTAAATTCTACCAGACCCAGCGGCGCACCGGTCACGATAAGCCCATCAAAGTTCTGATCGCAGATATCTTCGAAGTTACAGTAAAAGTTATTAAGATGCTCGGCCGGCGTGTTTCTCGACTCGCGGGCATCTATCCGCAGTAGCTGAATATCGACCTGCAATGGCGAGTTCGACAGCAGGCGCAAAAACTGATTTTCCGTCTCAATCTTCTTCGGCATCAGGTTAAGGATAATGACTTTCAGCGGGCGAATTTCCTGTCCTGTTGCGCGAGAAGTCGTCATGACGAAGACATTTTCCTCACGTAAAAAATTGACGGCGGGCAGCTCGTCCAGCACGCGAATCGGCATAACCTGATAACCTCACGACATACGTTTAGACATCCAGATAGCTGAAGATAACCAGAAATCAGGCGAATGTCGAGTTTGCAGGTTCAAGGTGAGAAAGTTTCACGACAGCATTTGCATTAGAATATAAATAGGCAAAAAAGGAGTGAAGATGATGATTAACATTCGTCGTTCAACGCATGAGGAAGGGGGAAAACTGATTGCTATCTGGCGCCGCTCGGTTGATGCCACGCACCATTTTCTATCAGACGCTTACCGGGCCGAACTGGAAGAACTGGTGAGCGATTTTCTGCCAGAAGCGCCACTATGGGTTGCTGTGACCGATCAGGATGAGCCAGTAGGATTTATGCTACTTACCGGTGAACATATGGACGCTCTGTTTGTCGATCCGGACTTTCGTGGTTGTGGCATAGGCAAACTATTGATTGAACATGCGCTGACGCTGGCGCCTCATTTAACGACCAGCGTCAATGAGCAAAATATCCAGGCCGTCGGGTTTTATAAAAAGACAGGATTTAAAGTAACGGGACGCTCGGAAGTTGACGATCTCGGTAAACCCTATCCCTTGCTGAAGCTGGCGTATGGGTGAACACCTGGAGGGCCCGTAGACCGATAGCCGCCATCCGGCGGTACCGGTACGTGCAGGATACCTGATAGCGCTGCGCTTATCAGGCCTGCAGGGCGGGCGCCAGCCCTTTTGCACAGACGCAAAAAAGCCCATCCGTCAGGATGGGCTTTTTCACTTGTTTGATGCCTGGCAGTTCCCTACTCTCGCATGGGGAGACCCCACACTACCATCGGCGCTACGGCGTTTCACTTCTGAGTTCGGCATGGGGTCAGGTGGGACCACCGCGCTAGTGCCGC
>NZ_VXJW01000014.1 GCF_008692845.1 Salmonella enterica subsp. arizonae | reverse complement strand
AGGAAAAACTCGACAACTGGCGCAGGGAATACAATCATGAGAGAACGCATTCATCATTAAATGACATGACTCCGGCTGAATTTATCCGAAGTCTCCGGAAAGACGAAGATCTCTGATTTAGCACTGTGCTGAATTTGGGCCAGGGTCACAATTCGCCTAGCCAAATAGCCTTTGACATGCGATACGGCACCATCATTAAAATTACCAGCCCCATTCATAAACACAACATCATGTGCCAGTTAAAAGGTTAAGGCCTATATGTAGTGTATTTCATCAAATGATCTTTACAATTAAATTGATGTAGGACAAAGCAAAAATGAGGTACTGTGGCACACAAGGCTTGGTAGGTTTGTAACTTTATGTCAATACCAGTGAGAGGTAAAATACACGTCACTATTTTATCCTTTGTGACTGAGCCGGTTGAGTGTCATCTGTAGTGGTTCAGCAAATACCCGCTTCTGGCTGTCATAGCTATCTACGATCAGAACAACAATCTAAAACATGACAAATATCACATTTTAAAGCATCAGTAATATTTGAGGCCTTCTTATTGAGGGCTTTATTCCTATTTTCAAATTAAAATATATATAGATTTAATAAGATACATAAATATCCGCATTCAGTCAGATGAGCCAAATTCAGAAAAGCCTGCTTTCAAGCAGGTTTTTTGCTTTGTGTCTCCGTAACCGCTATCCTTTATTTTTGTAACACGACGCTGATAAACCTTCTTATCGTTCTAATAACATAGTTAAAAATTCCAGAATGATAAAATAGGGCTTTTTTAAGTACTAATATATTGAGAAGCGTGTCACTGAAATCCTTTATCTGATTGCTATCCTTCCGCCTGGTTTAGGGAGTATCCTGAATACCAGGATATCTATAGATGAATAAATAAACAACATGGTTATTTTTATTTCATTAAGGAATGACCAGAACATACTGCAGATATTCGGGAAAGCGTGGGCAGACGCGTTTTTCCTGGCGAAAGCTGATGTTCAATATCGCTTCCGTACTTAATGGCACGGAGTGATTCCGGTGTATTTATGGCGTTTAAGAGGGAAAAATATGTTTTCTTTTAAAAAATGTGTGCTTGCATTGTCAATAAATTTAGCGTTCATCTCATCAGGCTTCTCCTGTACAACGCTACTGGTAGGCAACGAAGCGTCATCAGACGGCTCGATGATCGTCGCCCGTAGCGCAGACAGTGATGCAATGAAAGCACAGCATTTTGTAATCCATCCCGCTATGCATAATCAGACCGGGATGTATAGCACCAAAGCGCATAATGGCGCGAATGATTTTACCTGGCCATTACCAAAAGAGTCGTTGCGTTATACGACGGTGCCGAACTGGAAAACGCAGCTACACGGCGCTACCGGTTTTAACGAAGCGGGCGTGGGCGTAAGCGGTACGGAGTCTATTTTTGCCTCGCCCAAAGCTCTCGCCTTCGATCCCTACGTTGAAGATAAAGGCATTACCGAAGACGATATCCCGGATATCTTGCTTTCGCAGACCAAAACCTCACGTGAGGCGATTGCGCTGCTGGGGCACATTATTGAAACCGTTGGCGCCGGAGAAGGTTTTGGCGTCGCAGTGGTGGATGATAATGAAATCTGGTATCTGGAAACCGCTACAGGTCATCAATGGATGGCGCAGCGCCTCCCAGCCGATCAGTATTTTGCCACCGGTAATCAAGGGCGCCTACAGAATTACGATCCAAACGATGCAAACATGATGGGTTCAAAGTCTTTGGTGACGTTTGCCACTGAAAAAGGACTTTATAATCCACAAAAAGACGGTAAGTTTAATTTCTCCAAAGCCTACACACGTGACGATGAGCGAGATCGTACTTATAACGATCCGCGCGTATGGACCATTCAGCAAAAATTTAATCCTTCAGTAAAACAAGATATGACCGCCGGAAGGCTGTTCCCTGTTTTCATGATGCCTGAGAAGAAAATGACGCTTGATGACGTCAAAGCCGTTTTACGCAGCCATTACGAGGGGACAAAACACGATCCTTACTCTAACGGTCTGAATGGCAAAGAGCCCTGGCGCCCCGTCAGCGTTTTTCGCACCTATGAAGCGCATGTGATGCAGGTCCGTCCGTGGCTGCCGAAAGAAATTGGTGAAGTCAGCTACATTGGTTTAGGCATGGCCGATTTAACCGCTTTCGTCCCCTATTACAGCGGTTTAAAGGCGTATCCGGCAAACTATACTATGGGTACGGATAAAGCCGACAGTCAGTCTATTTACTGGAAATACCGGAAATTACAAACATTAACAATGACGGACTACCCTAAGCTCGCTCCCATCGTGAAGAAAGCCTACGCCGAATGGGAGGCCAAAATAGCGAAAGAGCAGCAAGAAGTCGAAGCGGAATATCTGAATATGGCTAAAATCAATAAAGATGCGGCGGATAAAATGTTGAACGATTTTAATTTACGGATCATGGCTGATGCAGAAAAGCTGACGGAAGCGTTAACAAATCAACTTTTCACTCTTCGTACCCAGGATATTCAATCCGATATCTTCTTTGCCAATGCGGCGAAAAAGGACTGACCCTCCGGTATCTAAAAGTCATCATAAAGCCGGGAACTTACCCGGCTTGATCGCTGTTTTCTTTGATACGCAGCTCGTGCAGAGCAGTTCCCTGACCTGCACGGAGAATAACATGAGGCCAGCATGTTTCGGCGCTCCGTTTCCGGATGTTAATAACGGCTGGTGATACAGTGTTTTCACCGTTATTCACCCTGATGTAGATTATCGACAATAGTATGATATATAAGAGTTCCCCGTTTTCCCGATTAAACTGAATAGTGGATAAGATACGAAAGATGAATTTCTGTCTGTATTTATCTCTGCCTGGTAGAGTGGACCGCCATCGAGAACTCGAACCCTATACTACAACTTCCAGGTCGTCGCTATTCCCGATGAGCTAATGGCGGTTTCAACGCATTTGCATATGGAGGTTATCCTGATAAGGCATCCCTGCTTAAAATAAAAAGAACCCGAGAAATAAAAATAGCTGCTGGCTAAGCTCTCCTTACAGAGTAGCTACCTGCTGACTGAGATCTGGCTGCGTGATATGTAACACTTCCGCAGCCTGTATCAACAATTTTCACAAAGTATTTCAAACGCCTGAAGTTCATACTATCCCCTGCCCTTAATCTCTACGGCGTCACGTCTTAAAATTCTTTGCAAAATATCTGCCAGCTTTTCACGCTTCATCAGACGCAGGTACACAGCCATCGCAGTAAGACCACAGCATTTGACTTATGCAATTACAGGCAAAGTTGCACCACGCAGGGGCAAATTATGAATTAGAGCAAAATTTCAACGCCTTGTTGTTTTTATCAGCAAACAGACGTCTAATCTTAGTTCCCCTTTGACAAGCCGATCGCACATCGTTACTATGCGCCCCGTTCACACGATTCCTCTGTAGTTCAGTCGGTAGAACGGCGGACTGTTAATCCGTATGTCACTGGTTCGAGTCCAGTCAGAGGAGCCAAATTCCGATTCTTACGCTTCCCTGCATGCCTCTATTAAATTTAGATTCAACAGGTTAGCGTAAAAATCTTTCCCGATGCGTACTCAGTTTTTCTTCCGCATGCGGTTAATTTGGTGGTCAGATTTGGGGTCAGGTTGGTTCGATTCTGGAGTGTTCCCCAAAGGTCTTTAAATGATCCAAAAATCCGCAACTTAAAACCCTCTTTTAAACCCGTAAAACTGTCTGATTCGCACGGTCTCTACCTGCTGGCCAATCCCGGCGGTTCGCGTATCTGGTATCTCAAGTATCGCTTCAACGGCAAAGAGTCCCGCGTCAGTCTGGGCGCGTATCCGCTGGTTTCGCTTGCTGGAGCAAGGCAACAGCGCGACGGCGTCCGTAAACTACTGGCGCAGAATATCAACCCCGCCCAACAGCGCATGGCTGATAAAGCCGCAGCTTCACCGGAAAAGTGTTTTAAAGCAGTGGCTCTGGCATGGCACAAAACCAACAAAAAATGGTCGTCTGACTCTGCCACGCGTATTCTTGCCAGCATGAAAAATCATATCTTCCCGGCGATTGCTCATCTGCCCGTCACCACGCTGAAAACGCAGCATTTCACAGCGTTACTGAGAGTTATCGAGAGAAAGGCTTTCTGGAAGTCGCGTCCCGAACCCGGCAGCAGCTTTGCAACATTATGTGTTACGCCGTTCAGCAGGGACTTACCGAAAACAACCCGGCGTTGCATCTGGAAGGCATCACCGCGCCGCCGGTTAAAAATCACTATCCCGCCCTGCCTCTGGAGCGGTTACCTGAACTGCTTGAACGTATTGGCGATTAACCGCTTCGACATCGGATATAGCCACTCCTTCGTATTTTCCATTCTTAACCATCCCATTTTCAGGTGCGTCGGCAATTAACCTCTCTTTTTAGCCTGCGACGAGTAAGGGTGTTCGGGCCAGCCGTCTGGCCACCGTTTCCGAGTCGGTCAGCGCGTTAGAAGAGAAATTCTGGGGGACCGTCGGTAGTTACCTGATGGGCCACGCTAAGATTAGCAACTCTCTGGGAACCATTAACACGGACCTGCTGGATATTGAGTTCCTTGATATTCACGCCAGCATAATGGGCAAAAAACCACAGGAGATATACCAGCGTCACGAGCGGGATTTCATGGATCCTAAGTACGTAGATTTCTCGTCACGCGGGATATTCCACTTACAGGTTGGCGGTGGAGAAAACACTGGTGTGGTAAGCGCAGTTAATAACAATAGCAGCTGGATGCGCGCGAAGCTGGCGGCCTATAGTGATAATCCGATAAAATTTGAAGAGTGATCCATTAAGATAGTTCTCTTTCTGTGAAAAAGAAAAATCGGCGCATAATGCGCCGACTTTCCTTTTTAAATTGTTCATGTTTACTGCCGCCGCTCTTACGCTAATCCCTTCATTTTCTCCCCTTTGCTATCATAATATCGAATGACGTGCCTCACTTGTAAACGCCAAGGAGAATAATATGGAACATAAAGGCACAAACCTGACGCCCGAGCAGGCGCTGGATCGCCTGGAGGAGCTGTACGAGCAGTCGGTTAACGCGCTCCGTGAAGCCATCGCCTCCTATATTGATAACGGTACGCTACCCGATCCCCATGCAAGACTTAATGGACTCTTTGTTTATCCTTCGCTATCTGTAAGCTGGGATGGCGCGACTCCGAACCTACCTAAGACACGCGCTTTTGGACGCTTTACTCATCCCGGCTGTTATACCACTACCGTTACGCGGCCTGCGCTATTTCGCGCTTATCTCCTGGGACAGCTTAACCTCGTTTATCAGGATTATGGCGCGCATATTGCGGTTGAAGCCTCACACCATGAGATTCCGTATCCTTACGTGATAGACGGCTCAGCGCTGACACTGGATCGTTCTATGAGCGCCGACCTAACGCGCCATTTTCCCACAACAGAACTGGCGCAGATTGGTGATGAGACGGCAGATGGTCTGTTCCACCCCGGCGAGTTCTACCCGTTATCGCACTTTGACGCACGTCGCGTTGATTTCTCGTTGGCCCGGTTACGACACTATACCGGTACGCCAGTCGAACATTTTCAGCCTTTCGTGCTGTTTACCAACTATACCCGCTATGTCGATGAGTTTGTGCGTTGGGGATGCAGCCAAATCCTTGATCCCAACAGCCCTTATATCGCGCTTTCCTGTGCTGGTGGAATTTGGATCACGGCGGAAACTGAAGCGCCGGAAGAGGCCATCTCCGATCTGGCTTGGAAAAAACATCAGATGCCTGCCTGGCATCTGGTCACTGCAGATGGTCAGGGTATTACGCTGGTGAATATCGGTGTCGGACCTTCAAATGCTAAAACGATTTGCGATCATTTGGCCGTGTTGCGCCCCGATGTCTGGCTGATGATTGGACACTGTGGAGGATTACGAGAAAGCCAGGCGATTGGTGATTATGTGCTGGCTCATGCTTACTTACGCGATGATCACGTGCTGGATGCCGTTCTGCCTCCTGATATTCCGATCCCAAGTATTGCGGAAGTACAGCGTGCGCTATATGACGCTACCAAAGCGGTTAGCAGGATGCCCGGCGAAGAGGTGAAACAACGACTGCGTACGGGAACAGTCGTCACAACGGATGATCGTAACTGGGAGCTTCGCTATTCCGCTTCTGCGCTGCGATTCAACCTCAGCCGTGCTGTCGCGATTGATATGGAAAGCTCGACGATTGCGGCCCAGGGCTATCGCTTCCGCGTGCCGTACGGCACTTTGCTTTGTGTCTCTGATAAACCTTTACACGGTGAAATAAAACTGCCAGGGCAGGCAAACCGGTTTTATGAGGGAGCTATTTCAGAACATTTGCAAATTGGTATTCGTGCTATTGATTTGCTACGCGCAGAAGGTGATCGACTACACTCACGTAAATTACGCACCTTTAATGAACCACCGTTTCGCTAACAAAATATCGTCTGGAGGGGCTGTCGCCGATAATCGCGTTGGGTGAAAAAGCGCGATCCATGGTAGTTAAGCGGTAAGCTAACGAATGACCTGCGCGCTTTTCGTAAAGCTTATTCGGATGCTGCACTGGTTGTGTTTAAAGCTGCTCCGCTGGTACAGGCTGATGCTCTTCTGGCGGGGTAACTTGATGCAGGTTTATACACAAAATAATCATAAAGCGCATAAATCATGAGCTGTAGGCAGAACAGATTGGTATTTGACATCCCTTGGTTGCTATGGCTGACGATCATCCATTGACCGTTCATACGTGGTTGACAGTAAGGATATTAGCCGACGTGTTGCGTAATGATCCTTTGGGTTGCAAAAACAGCGCCAGTGAGTGACCTTCTTTGTCGCGAACTAAGTTCCTGTCTGCATAAAATGTTCGTAACTTGAAAGAGGCGCAGCAGATACCGACCGTGAGAAATCGGTCAGTTTAAAGGGTCGTTAGGAGGCTTAATTCTATAGGTTTTTGCATTTGATGGCGCATATGGCGGCCACTCTATCATTGAACTGAGATGACCACTATTTTGTCGTATGCACAGGGTAAACCGGATGCACATCGGAGAGATTTTCACGCTAACTTATTGAAAGCTAATTAAACTGGAGCTTCCAGGTACGCCTGAAAACAGGAATTTGGCTCCTCTGACTGGACTCGAACCAGTGACATACGGATTAACAGTCCGCCGTTCTACCGACTGAACTACAGAGGAATCGTGTGAACGGGGCGCATAGTAACGATGCGATTGCAGGTTGTCAAAGCCTGAATGCATAAAAAATTCTGTTTGCTGAAATATTCTTCATTTCGCTGAATATTCAGGCGTAACAGCGTTTTTCATCTTGTTTTTCGTTCAGGGCGCGGATATTTCCATAGCCATCTTCCGCTAACCATTCTCCAGTAAAAGAGAGCGGCACGTACGGCCCAGTCGAAAAACATACCCAGCCAGATACCGACCACGCCCCAGCCAAGTACTATTCCCAGCACGTAGCCTGCAACAACGCGGCAGCCCCACATTCCAAGCATTGAGACCCACATGGCGAAACGCGCGTCGCGTGCGCCTTTAAAACCGGCAGGCAGTACCCATGAGGCGGCCCAAATAGGCATAAATGCCGCATTCAGCCAGATAAGGATCACCACGACATCTTTGACGTCCGGGTCGTGGGTATAAAATGACGCCATAATACCGGCAAAGGGAGCACTAATCCACGCGATGGCCGTCAGGCCTATAGTAGAAAGCCAGAACACGTGGCGAAGTTGGATTTCTGCCTGGGTTATCTGTCCATTTCCTAGCCGACGCCCTGTAATGATAGTGGATGCTGAACCTAAAGCATTTCCCGGAAGGTTAATTAACGCCGCAATGGAAAATGCAATAAAATTACCGGCGATGACGCTGGTGCCCATACCAGCAACAAACATCTGTGTAAGTAATTTCCCGCTATTAAACAAAACCGACTCAACGCTGGCTGGAACCCCGATACCCATCACTTCCCAAATAATGGCAAAGTTTAAGGGTTTAAAATAACTTTTAAGGGGAATACGTAGCGCGGGGTTAAACCCAATCATTAAAACCCAGATAATTGCGATAGCGCCAATGTAGCGAGAGATAGTCAACCCCAGCCCAGCGCCAATGAACCCGAGTCCTTGCCAGGAAAAAAAACCGTAGATAAGAATGCTGCTGATGATAATGTTCAGCATATTCATGCTGCCATTAATCAGCAGGGGTATTTTCGTATTTCCGGCACCACGCAAAGCACCGCTGCCAATCAGAGCAATAGCGGCCGCCGGATAACTGAGAACCGTTAATTCCAGATAGATTAGCGCCAGATCTTTTACATCTGCAGTAGCCTCTCCGGCAACGACATCAATAATCTGCTTGCCAAAATAGTGTATGACGGCCGCCAGCAATACGGCAAACAGCGTCATGATCACCAGCGACTGCCTGGCGGCCGCCCTGGCTCGTCGACGGTCGCGCTTACCCAGACTAAAGGCGACAACAACCGTCGTCCCCAGATCGATCGCGGCAAAAAAAGCCATAATCACCATATTAAAACTGTCGGCAAGCCCCACCCCAGCCATTGCTTCCTTGCCCAGCCAACTGACAAGAAAAGTGCTGAGCACGCCCATCAGCAGAACACAGGTATTTTCCAGAAAAATGGGGATAGCAAGTGGGGTGATTTCGCGCCAGAACAACACGTTGTAGCTCTTGCGTTTGGCATACCAGGGCGTACGGACGACAACCTTGCGTAAGGTATTGGAGACGTTCAAAATGGACCTTAAGGGTGAAGTTAAAACCACATTTCAATAATGAGCGATAAATCGTAAGGCTGCAAAGCTTTTTGCAGAAAAAATGCCTACGAATGCAGCAAAGTGATGAGAGAATCCGCAATTGAACCTGCAAGGGGTTAAATGGGGTTTGACAAAAATTTTTTCGCCGCTAACATACGACTCCACACGATTCCTCTGTAGTTCAGTCGGTAGAACGGCGGACTGTTAATCCGTATGTCACTGGTTCGAGTCCAGTCAGAGGAGCCAATTTAAGGGAAGCAGACGTTCACTGGCGTCTGCTTTCTGCATTTCTGTCAATTGGTTATCCCCCTTCAGTCGTTCACCCTCGTTCACTAAAAACCACTCGAAGCCATATCATTTTGATGGTAAAAATGCTGGTAATGCTGGTTCGATTTGCCTTTTACCAACAATCAAGGGGGTGTTCTCATGTCACCGACTGATATTAAAGCAAAAAATGCAAAACCCCTTGAGAAGGAATACAGGCTGACTGATGGCTTTGGTATGTTCCTTCGTGTTACTCCTAAAGGTTCGAAATACTGGCAGATGGCCTACCGCTTCGAAGGGAAGCAAAAACTCTTCTCTATTGGCGTTTACCCTGCTGTTTCTCTTTCTGACGCAAGACAACGCCGTGATGAGGCCAGAAGGCTTCTTGCTCAGGGCATTGACCCTAATGCAAAGAAACAGGCAGAGGTTAAAGAACTAAAGGCCAAGCGGGATAAGACACGCACCTTCGCTATGGTGGCTAAAGCTTGGTTTGCCACGAAAACAAAATGGTCAAAGGATTATGGTGATTCCGTATGGAAGCGCCTTGAAACCTATGTCTTCCCGGCTACTGGCGATAAAGATGTTGCCGAGCTGGATACGGGTGATCTGCTGGTTCCTGTGAAAAGGGTTGAGGCACTTGGTTATCTTGAAGTTGCCATGCGCATTCAACAATACATTACAGCGATCCTGCGTCATGCCGTACAGCAAAAACTGATACGCCATAACCCCGACTATGATATGGAAGGTGCTGTTCAGAAACCACAGACTCACATCCAGCTATGCATCATCCATATGGTGCGTAACAGCCTGAAATGCGTGTCCTGGAAGGACTACAAAGCCGTCACTAGCGGGCTAAAAGCAGTTTATCAGGCCCCGACCGAAGAGGCGGCGCTGATGGCGCTGGATGCGTTCGCGGGCGAATGGGACGATAAATATCCGCAAATCAGCAAAAGCTGGCGTGCGCACTGGGAAAACCTTAATACATTCTTCGGCTACCCGCCGGATATCCGTAAGGCTATCGACACCACGAACGCGATAGAATCGCTGAACAGCGTGAGCCGGCATGCCATCAAAAAGCGTAAGGTGTTCCCGACAGATGACTCGGTGCGAAAGGTTGTGTATCTGGCGAGCAAGGATGCGTCGAAAAAATGGAGTATGCCGATCCAGAACTGGCGGCTGGCAATGAGTCGTTTTATTATCGAGTTCGGTGACCGCCTGAGCGCTCACCTTTAATACAGTGGCAGTTACACAGAATTACTGACAGGCTCAAAACCTCCGGCGATGCCGGAGGATATTTATTTAAACATCTGTGGTTTTGAGCTTAATCGGAGGCCTCGCGGTTCGCTGAGAAAACGGAGCCCTATTATGGCCCTCACTGATAGCGCTATCCGCTCAGGCTATTACGACTTTAAAGCAGGCTAAATGCTTTCCCGACAATAGTATACCGTACTCTGAGTAAGTCAGAATGGTGGCGCGAAAAGTCTATTAAAAAAGGACATAAGCCATCATAAAAAATCATATTATTGTAATCTATATTTAGATCATCAGATAAGCATTTGTTATCAGATGGTATTTTACCATTCCTTCTTAGTTATTAAGATAAATCTCGTACTTTTATCATAAAAATTGGCATCTGGGTAAATAACTATATTTATTTACGCTTTAATTTTACATAAAAATTGATACCTGCATAAGTGTTTTTGATTTTAACTGACGTAGCGTTAAGATTAAAAGCCTCCAAAATCTTAGCGGTAGATTTCCCATTTGGCGTATTATTAAGAAAAGCCGACATTAACTGCTCGCCCTTTAACCCAGCAGTGTTCGCTATTGTATCCTCATTAATGACATTTTTCCTGATCAAAGTTGATGGCATCTGTCCTACCCATCCACCTGAGACTGCTGCCAGTAAATATTGATATTGCGCGACATGGCTGGCAAAATAAGGATAAACTCCCTTATCAATTTCTTGTAATTTAAAGTTACATAGAAATGCCCATGTATCTGGTTTATAATTATTTGTAAAACGACCGGGGAATCGTTTATAACTGAAAGATACAACCGTGCCATCAGCATATAATGTATGGGAAAAGTTTTCAGGGTTCGCAATATATTCTAAGGCTTGCCTGTCAGCTTCGGACATATTCGGAAAATGAGACGTCATCAATTCCGGAGTAATCTCTGGAAGCGACATCTCTGGGCTTTCCACTCCGGACATGTCATCATCGGATGTATCCGAAGAAGTCAACGACGGCAATTCTACACAACAGCCCGGAGACGGCGGGTGTCGAAAATTCTCTGGCATGAGGCTGGGAAGATCGATATGAAGGAGACTACCCCCTGGCATACTCATGGCCTCTATTTGTTCCTCAAAAGCCGTGATTTCATTTATACCGGATGTACTTGCCCTAGGCTCGGGGAACGTATTTCCCAGTCGGCTACGGATCACTGCCGCGTCATCACCGTTTAATCCCAGGATATTGTGCATTACCGACTCAAGATCCTTGCCGGTCTGACTCATATGTTGCCTGGTCTGGAACATCAGAGTCTGGATTTCCTTTTCCGTCAGCAAACCGTTGCTATCCCTGAACGTCACCGGATTATTCCGACACATGCGGTACATATTCAGGCCGTCCGCCGTCCCTGCAGGATCTGCGCTAGTCCACCTTCCCGCCCACGTCTGATAATACCGATAACCATAATAATACAGCCCTGTCGCATCCTGCTCTTTGCCTGAATAGCGCACCGTTTTATAGTCTGCTTCCGTTTCGCTACTCCCGCTCCAGACAGACGTTCCCCCGTATGGGTAGTATTCCTCCATACTAATGATGCAGCCATCTTCATCCACCTCCAGCCCACTGCATCCTGTCAGATTCTCGTAGCTGTAACGCAGCCCATCATTACTAAGCCCCTCCGGTTTTCCACTCTCCCAGTGCAATAACCGCACGTTATCCGATACCACTGTCTGCAGGCTTTCTCCACTGCTTTTCGTTCGCAGCTCTAGCCCCGGCAGGTATACTACCCGTTGGGTCAGCGTCCCACTCCCTGTCTGCCGCCGACTTCCCTTCACCACTCGCTGGCTTCTCGCATCGTATCGATAGTATTCCCAATCGTCCTGCGCTCCTTCACGTTCCACCGGCGTCACCTGTAACAACTCCCCACGCTCTGTCCATGCCAGCGCCTGGCCTGGCTGAAGCTGAAGTTGTTCCCCACTTGGGCCAAAATGCATTTCCACCTCTGCCGGCGTCGCTGCTAGAGAACGTAATACGGCCCGGTTACTGCTGTCGCTGACGGTGATATATGTGGTGTGACAGTTGCCACTTCCCGACGCGCTGTGTCGTATCCGAGTCAGGTTGTTGCCGCTGTCGTAGGTATAGGTGCGTAGATAACGGGTACAGGAGATACTGTCGGCGGGGAAGAAGGAACGGTTCTGTTGGCCTATATTAACCTTTTCTCGCCCGCTGGCGCTAACCAACTGGTAGAGACTGTCATAACCGTATCGGTTCTCCGGCTCCACTTGCTGGTTGCGCCAGAATCGGGTTTCTTCTGCGTCATTGCGAACACATTTCACGTTGCCTACCGGGTCATATTCATAACGCAGGTCCTGAAGCACTCCTGCCCCCTGCGGATGCCCTGCCGGGCGTTCTGTTTTTATCCTTTTCAGCCACTGCGTCTGTGGCTCGTACTCCCGGTTTACCACCACCCCGTTGCCATGCTCCTCCTGCAACACCTGTCCAACGGCGCTTCGGGTAGTCGACCTGACTATGACCTTCTCCTCTCCGTTCACCGTCAGCCTGCGGCCTGTTGACATTCCTGCTATGTCCAGCACCATCCGCTGCTTGTTGCCCACTGCGTCGGTGATACCAACTACTCTTCCGGCCGCATCGCCCTGGCTCAAAGTAGCATAGGGTACGTCGTCCAGTTGTGCATCCCACCCCCTGCGGTCATCCCCCTGCCAGTCAGCCTGCACCTCATCATCCGTCATCAGCCACCGCGTTACCGAGAGCGCCAACCCGCTTAGCGCTATACTGCCAATCTCGACGCATCCTGACGGGTCGTAGTGCCTGATGCACGTCCCTACCAGGTTGTTCGCGCTTGCCTTCGCGCTACTTTCCGACCAGATCAGCCGCTCCGTCACCCGACCCGTCTTGCCGCTGGCCTGCTCAACCACGCTGAGCAGACGTCCCGGCAGACTGCGGTCCTCGTATTGCCGTCGGGTAGTCACCGCTCTGCTCATATCTGTGCTGCCTGACGCCGTCACCACCAGACCACTCATTCCCAGTACAGTGCGTCCGGCAGCATCACTCAGCGCCAGGGACGTCCCGGCATCAGCGCTGCAGGTACGCAGCACTCTGCCCCCCAGGTCGTAATCACAAGTAAAATTATTCAGTCCGGCAGCCGCCAGTCGGGGATCTGCGCTCTGTGATAAAAAACCACGTGCATCATACTGACAGTAGGTGGGGCGGATCTCCGTCGTCTGCGGCGTGTCCGGATGGCGACACCACTCAAGGGTACGTACGGCCAAATGACGGTTATCATATGTCGTGATCGTCGGAGTTTTACTATAATCAGGTGTACTCATAATGATTTCCTTTATAGCATTAATTAATAGGTTTTATTCGCGTGCAAATAACAAACACCCGCCAATACATCTATATTTGGATAGCTCCATTTAGTTTCATTATTGACATTAAAGAGTGAAAAAAGATTGCGGCATCATTCGCAACCATGACATTTTCCATTAAAAAAACCATCAATTATAACGTCAATCAATTCATATCTATATCTCACTCACTTAATTTAACCAAGGATGCCAAAAACAGCCCTTACAAAGGTTGTTTTTATAACCTCAGCCTTGATTACATCCAACTTAATTATCACAGAATCATCTATTTACCCTTTGCTCGTTTCATTATATGCATTACCTAACTAATACTTAATTAATCTACGCCATAACATCCGCAACTTTTATTTTTAGCTGCACGATTTTGTTCAAAAAAAATCGCATTAGTCATCCCCATCGTTTTTAACGACGATTTTTTAATGGATTCTTTTTCACTTTTATGAAGATATTATCATCTCATACGACAATCGAAGAGGTTTCCAGGTCCCCCAAAGGGGGGCAGTTCAAAAAGCCTGTGTTTAAACAGACTTCAAATTGCTGACAAACCCAATGTCATTTTGCCAGACAGCGGAATAAACGCTTTATCCGGCCTACAAGAAGCAATACAGAAATTCAGCCCATAACAACCAGCAATGTGGCTGAATATTTAATGGCCTGGCAAATCCGCGCTTATGTTAACCGGCATTCCTGAGCGGCGCTCCAGCGCTTCATTAGCGCGCGTGATGTCAGTTCCTTCGCCGGTAACAAAAGTACGTAACGTCGGTGTGAGCGGTAGCGGCACTTTATTATCTGACTCAAATTCAGCGCGGTTGCGCGAAAGCGGTTCATGCACCTCCAGCCAACGACTGCCATCCGGCTCAAGCGAAAATTTAACGGGTCGGTCAATAATCTGAACACGGGTTCCTACAGGAACATTGTCGAATAAATATTTAATATCGTCATTGCGCAAACGGATACAGCCCTGACTGACGCGAAGGCCAATGCCAAAATTCGCGTTGGTGCCATGAATGGCGTATAACCTACCAATATATATCGCATACAGCCCCATAGGATTATCCGGCCCTGCTGGCACCATTGCGGGCAGCGTTTTTCCCTCTTTCGCATATTCCCGACGCGTGTTAGCCGTTGGCACCCAAACCGGACCATCTTGTTTACGTTCCACCGCAGTTACCCAGTTGCGTGGTGTTTCACGGCCTGCCTGACCAATACCAATGGGTAGCACCTCAACCGTATTCGTGCCTTCGGGATAATAATAAAGGCGCATCTCGGCGACGTTTACCACAATACCTTCACGAACCGTGTCAGGCAGAATCAACTGCTGCGGCACCATCAGCGTGGAGCCGGACTCAGGTAAAAACACATCAACGCCGGGGTTGGCCTCAAGCATGTTACTCAGCCCCTGGCCATAGCGAGCGGCAAAGGCTTCTAAGGGCTGAGTATTGTTCTGCGGTATGGCTATCGTGACGGGACGCCCTACCAGACGACTACCTTCAGGCGGCAGCGGATAGCTTATGGCCAGAGCGATATGGCTTACCAACAAGACGAAAAGCAGAAAAAAAGGTGTTACACGACGCATTATATCCCTTCCTCTGTCGCGGCAGGCGTGCGTTAAGTATAGCTTTTTTCTTACATTGCTGATGTTGTGCTCCGCGATAACGTTATGTTTGCTTTTCCCCCGGCAGGACAATATTACTGGCCGCCAGCTCGCCCATGTTGTGAAACATCGCGCACGCAGCTTCAACAATCGGCATCGCCAGCGCCGCGCCGCTCCCCTCACCTAAGCGCATCGCCATGTGCAAATAGGGTTCCATCGCCAAATGCGCGAGCGCGATGCGCGCGCCCTTTTCCGCCGAAAAGTGCGATGGTATCAGATAAGATCTTACCGCAGGCGCAATCTGGCAGGCCGCCAGCGCTGCCGAGTAGGAAAGAAAACCATCCAGCAATACGGGTAAACCACACCTTGCCGCGCCAAGCATCACGCCGGTCATCCCGACCAAATCAAAACCACCTACCTTCGACAATACATCAATGCCGTCGTGTGGATCGGGCTGATTAATCGCAATCGCCCGCCGCACTACGTCCACTTTATTATCTATGCGGGAAGGCGGAAGATTCGCGCCAATCCCCACCACCTCTTTTGCATCACTTCCTGTAAAAACGCTGACCATCGCGGCGGCTGGCGTAGTGTTTGCCATTCCCAGCTCACCTACGCCGAATAAGGTCACGCCGCGTTGTGCCAGGTCGCAGGTGTAGCGGATCACCTCCAGCAAAAGTACCTCGGCCTGGGAGCGACTCATCGCCGGGCCAACGGCGATATTCCCGCAGCCGCGCGCGACGCGCATATTGACTACGCCTGGAATAGGTTCAGCATCAATACCGACATCAATGACATGCACCTTCGCACCAGCCTGTGCGGCAAGCACGCATACGCCGGTTGTTCCCCGCGTCATATTCGCCGCCTGAATCGCCGTTACAATTTTGGGCGAAACCGCCACGCCTTCATCCCAGACGCCATGGTCGGCGCACATCACCAGCATCGCTTTTTCGCCTACCTGCGGCGTACCGTTAAGACCCGGCATTCCTGCAAGCTGAACGGCTAAGGCCTCCAGTCTTCCCAGGCTACCCGGCGGTTTGAGCAGACCATCAATATGTTGCTGCGCACGCGCCATCGCGTCGGTGTCCGGCGCGGGAATATCACGGAGTAAAGCGTGTAGTGTCTGCATAAGTGTATCGCTCGTAATAACAGGCTCATAACAGAGCCAGCAGAAAGATCAGTTCGCCAAGCTCGATCGCCGCGCCCAGCGTATCGCCGGTTTGCCCGCCAAGCGTTCGTTTAAGCAACTGCCCAAGTATGAAAATTGCCGCGAGTGTGATCACTATTGCGGCCAGTCCCTGCATACCGGGCAGCAATACCGTGGTTATAATTGCCGCCAATCCCAGCGTAACGCAGGTTTGCCTTCCGCTGACTTTACCGATAAATACGTTGCCAAGTCCTTCTTCACGAGCGTAACGATGGCGGTACATCAATAAAGCGGCGCTACCGCGTCCAGCCGCACAGGCCGCTGCCAGCGCCGCCAATACTGGCGTTCCGCGTAACGCCAGTTCACTGACCACCAGAATTTTTGCCAGTAACACAAAAATGAGCGCCAACCCACCGTGGGTTCCCAGACGACTATCGCGCATAATCTCCAGCATCCGTTCACGGCGGCGCGCGGAAAAAATGCCATCGCAGGTATCGGCCAGACCATCCAGATGAAAACCGCCGGTCAGCAGCGCCAGCGCCAGAATGCAGAACAGCGCCGCCAACGGAATACCGCACCAGGGTTGCAGGAGGATGAAAATCAGGCCGCTGAGCCCCCCCAGAATCGCCCCGATTAAGGGAAACATCACGATCCCGCGCGAATACTGCTCGAAATCCAGTCCCTGCGCCCAGCGTGACGGCACGGGCAAGCGACTAATAAAAGAGAGCGTGGCCCAAAACAGCTTACTCATTTAATTTTGACTCCAATACCAGAGACCACCAGCCAGACCTCATCCGCCGCCGCCGCCAGTCGTTGGTTGACCCGACCAGCAATATCACGAAAATGACGCGCCAGACGATTTTCCGGGACAATCCCCATTCCCACCTCGTTCGTAACAAGTATCACTTTCGCCGGGCAGCGCTGACACGCAGTAATTAAAATATGCATTTCATCTTCAATGGCACGTTCCATCGCCGCGTAATCCCAATGTTTGGGATCGCTCTCGCCCCCCAGCGTAAACAGCAGATTCGTCACCATTGTAGTAACGCACTCCAGCAAAATCGCGTCATCAGGGGCGAGATCCCCGGTAATCAACGCATCAAGATGCCGCCAGCGTTCTACGGTCCGCCAGTGTGCCGGCCTGCCATCTTTATGGTGCTGAATTCTCGCCGCCATCTCGTCATCAAGAATCTGCGAGGTGGCGATATACAGTACCTGCGGCGCATCGCCAATTAAGGTTTCAGCATGACGGCTTTTACCACTACGCGCCCCGCCCGTCACCAGAATCATCATACCGGCTCCTGATGTTGCTGCATGATGGTATAAATTTTATCAATATCAATATGTTGCCGCATCGCTTCCGCCAGCAGATCAAATTGCCGCGCTTTATGCTCCGCATAACAAAAAGTCGTTTCCCACGGCGCAAGTCCTTTTCGCGCCCGTAACCCATTGACCACCGCACGGGTAAACGCATCGCTGTCAAACAGGCCGTGAAGGTAAGTGCCAAACGCCAGTCCGTCGGCGGTGACCGCGCCATCCGCCACAGGACATCCATTTTTCTGTAACGTCATGGCCGTACAGCATCCTTCCTGCAGCACCGTTTCCCCCATGTGGATTTCATAACCGCGTACCGGTAGCCCTGCCGCGGCAGCCAGCCAGCCGGGCAGCTCGCCTGACATTGTCGCGTTAACCTGCGTCGTAGTTTTATCCTGTGCAAAGCGAGTGATCGTATTAAGCAGCCCCAGGCCCGGCTGCGTACCCAGCCCCGACTCCACCTCATCCACAATGGTGTCGCCCAGCATCTGGTAGCCGCCGCAAATTCCCATCACCGGCACGCCCTGCCGATGTGTCTGCAATACCGCATCCGCCATCCCGCTTTCGCGCAGCCAGGCGAGGTCGCTCAGCGTATTCTTACTGCCCGGCAGGATCGCCAAATCAACGTCAGCTAACTCTTCCGGGCGGCGGACATAACGTATGCGGACGTCCGGCTGGGCCGCCAGAGCGTTAAAATCCGTAAAGTTAGAAATATGCGGCAGTTGCACGATTGCAATGGTGATATCACGATCGTCGTTTCCCTTATATTTACCGTTTTGCAGCGCGACGCCATCTTCATCTTCCAGATCCACATCCAGCCACGGCATCACCCCCAGGACAGGAACCCCGGTAAGCGATTCGATTTGTTCGATACCGGAATAGAGCAGCGCCACATCGCCGCGGAATTTGTTGATAATGACGCCCTTTACTCTGTCACGCTCCTGTTTATGCAGCAGCGCCAGCGTGCCATAGATAGCGGCGAATACGCCGCCCCGATCGATATCCGCCACCAGAATAACCGGACACTGCGCCATTTCCGCCATTCCCATATTGACGATATCACGATCGCGTAGATTGATTTCCGCCGGGCTGCCGGCGCCTTCCAGCACGATAACGTCATATTCCCGCGCCAGGCTGTTATAGACCGCAAGAATTTGCTCACGCAAACGTGGCTTATAGTCATGGTAACTAACCGCATCCATATTGGTCGCCACTTTCCCCATCAGCACGATCTGCGCCTGGCGATCGCTGGTCGGTTTGAGCAGCACCGGATTCATACACACATCTGGCATGATCCCCGCGGCTTCCGCCTGAAAAATCTGCGCCCGCCCCATCTCTTTACCATCCGGCGTAATACCAGAATTAAGCGCCATATTTTGCGATTTAAACGGCGCGGTACGCAGACCATCCTGATAAAAAATGCGGCATAAACCCGCCGCCAGCACACTTTTTCCGACGTCAGATGCCGTCCCCTGCAACATAACTGCCTGCGTCATGACGCCTCCCTGAATGCGCACTTTTGCATTCGATGAAAAAACTCCGTTTCTGTTTTACACAGCGGCAGTCCCAGTTGAGTATGAAGTTTGACCAGCCAGGGCTGGGTTAGCCCCGCTTGTTCCATCGCTTCCGTACACGCGAAAACCTCGCCAGGCGCGCCATGCGTCAGGACCTGACCCTGGCGTAACACGTATACGGCATCGCTAATTTCATAAATAAGATCGATATCATGGCTGGAGATAATGACATGATTTCCCTGCGCCACAATCCGCCTGATGATAGCAATCATCTGAGTGCGCCCTGCGGGATCGAGACCGGCAGTGGGTTCATCCAGCAATAGATAGCGTGCCTGTAGCACCAGCGCTCCGGCGATAGCCACACGTTTTTTTTGCCCATGACTCAAACACTGAATGGGCTGATGGCGAAAATGTTGGGCGTCAACCAGCGTTAGCGCCTCGTCAACGCGGCGCGTGATTTCCGCCTCCGGCACCCCCAAATTACGTAAACTAAACGCAATATCGCTATCGATATCCGTATAAAAAATCTGCTGTTCGGGGTCCTGAAAAACCGTCGCAACTTGCTGGCGCAGCGCCAGTAGTCCGCGCTTGCTGTAATCCAGTGGTTTTCCCTGCCACAACACAGCCCCTTTTTGCGGACGCAACAGGCCGCTCAGGTTCATAAAAAGCGTAGACTTTCCACAACCGTTCGCGCCCACCAAACCGGTAACAGGCGAGAGCGAAAAATCCAGATTTAACCCTTTAAGTACCGGCTCATCCTGATAACGGAACCACAGGTCTGAAGTGGCAAGCATAATAGTCCTTACAGGTGAAAATCACCCTGATACAGTTTGATATCCAGCGTGGTGGTCATTTGCCGATAACGCATTAACACTCGCGTAAATAGGAGTCCAACCAACATCGCCAGAGATCGATAGCCTTTCGGCAGGCTGCAATAGCCAAAACGTAGTGTTTGGGCGCGACGGATTGCCACGGCCTCATCCAGAAGAATAAAGATAAAGCGCCACGTTAACAGGATTTGCTCGGTAAGCAGGCGTGGGACATGCGCGCGTTTAAGCAAGCTAATTAACTGCGGAAACGGCAGATTCATCACCAGCCATAGAGTCGCGGCCAGCGCTGTCAGGCTACGCCAGAACGTTTCATTCGCCGTGACCACGCCCGCGCGGGTAATCCCGATCCAGTACGGCCCGACAGATATGCCAGCCAGCAGCATTTGCGGCTCGCGGCTGATGCTGAAGATAATCGTTATCACGCCGACCAACAAAAATCCAAAAGGTATCGCCATCCATCGACACCAGCGCCAGAGGGATATGCGCAATAGCCAACAGCTCAATCCGGCAATTATCAGCAACTCAATGCCCTGCCCCACAGGCGGCAGGACAAACGCCAGTATCATCATCGCCAGCCACAGCAAAAATTTGCGCTGCGGCGCAACGTGTACCCAGCGGCTTTGATAGCTGAGTCGATCAAGCCCGGTCATCACGGCGCTGTTTACCTTTGCAATACCCCAGGATATAAAAAATCACCGCCGCGCCAAGAGAGCCCTGAAGGGTAAACAGCAGGCTTTCAATTTCACCGCTGGCAGGTTCATATAACGGCTGAAACCAGGGTTTATAGTGCGGCGCAATAGCCTGAATCTGACTTTCCGCTTCGCCGTCTGAACCGCCATATTCACCGCCATGGTTAATAAAAAACGGCAGAATCACCAGCGCCACTACCATCGCTAACAACATCAACGTTTTTTTCATTTTAATGTCCTTGTACGGTGATCAGTTGCCGTTTGGTCAACTGGTCGTAAATCATGACGGTTAATAAACCTTCGGCAATGGCGATAGGAATCTGTGTAAGACAGAAAATCCCCATAAATTTCACGACAGACCCCGTTGCGCCAGCCTGAGGATCGGGGAATGCGACACCAAGCTGGACTGAAGTCACAAAATAGGTCGCCAAATCCGCCAGCATTGCGCACAGAAAAACGGCGACATCGCGGCGTAGCCCGGCGCGGCAGGCCATTTTCCACACCAGATAGCCGACAACCGGACCAATCACCGCCATCGACATTCCATTTGCGCCAAGCGTCGTCAGGCCGCCGTGCGCCAGCAATAGCGCCTGAAACAACAGCACAACCGCGCCGAGAATCGCCACCACCCCGGGCCCGAACAAGATAACCGCCAGACCAACGCCGGTCGGATGTGAACAACTCCCCGTTACCGACGGAATTTTGAGCGCGGACAGGACAAAAATAAACGCGCCGCACAGCGCCAGCAGTACCTTCTGATGATTATCCTCCTGCACAATACGCCGTAAGCGCACCAGCCCATACCACAAGCAGGGTAAAAACAGTAACCACCAGGCCAGCGCCCACACTGGCGGTAAAAATCCCTCCATGATATGCATCGCAAACGCCTGTTCGGGGACAACCATCAGCAATAGCGCCGCAGCCAGTCCACTGAAAGACAACTGTCTGAGCTGTTGTTCAAGTTTCATTCTGCTTACTCCCACTGTTTATTGACCAGAATGGTCGAAAAATAGGGCAACGGTCGATCATCGTTGACCTCGTGGAGATGGCGCCAGCACTGCTCGCCGGGCAGTGTAGCCTCGGACATCATTAAGGCGAACTCCAGCAGGCCAGCCTGCGCCAGCAACGCTTTAATACGGGCAAATCGGCCATACACTTTCATCAACACCAGGCTATCATGCTGTTGTAGCGCTTGGGCTATTTCCGCTTCCGGCGCGGTACAAGAAATAACCGCCAGCGATTGCCGTTCTATGGCGAGCGGCATTTTCGCGCGGGCGGCTATCGCGGCGAAGGACGTGACGCCGGGGATAATCTCCAGCCACGTCGGGCAGCCGATACGCTGGAGTAAAAAAATCCAGGTACTGAATAGCATCGCATCGCCAAGGGTAATAAAACCGACCTGTTTACCCGCTTCCACCTCTGCGGTAAGCGCGGCGGCAACCTCGTTCCAGACCGCTTCTTTCTCGGCGCTGTCAGCGCTCATAGGGAAATGGCAACAACGTACTTCCGTCTGCTCGCCGAGATAGTCGCGCACAATCGATAGCGCCAGACTATCGCCCCTCTTACGACCGGCGGGCGCATACAGAATGTCCAGCGAGCCAAGAATCCTCGCTGCACGGACGGTTATCAGGTCGGGTGCGCCAGGCCCGGTACTTAATGCGTATAATTTACCGTTCATGCCGCCTCCTCTACCGCCATGTTCAGCGCCTGGCGCAAATGCGCGACAAACATCGCCCGGATAGCCGGGTTTTCTCCCAGCCCGCTCAGCCACGGCGTCGCCGGAATGCCCGCCGCGTTAAAGCGCATTTTCCATGAGTCGCCGTCGTCTGAAGCCATATCATTAATGGCGTGATCGCCCGCCACCAGCATTAATGGCATCAAATGTACGCCGGTGACGCCTTCGTCACGCAGACTGTCGATCAGGATGTCGACCTCCGGGTAACTTTCTACAGCGCCGACGCGCGCCGGAAAGCGCTGCGCGGTCATCATATGATCGAGGCAGGCATAAGCTGCGAATGCATGATGGCTGGCGCCGTGACCCATAAAAACGACTTTCTCCGTTTGTCTGAGCGATGGCATCTGTTGTCGCAACGCCTGCATTAGCTGCACATAATCGTTATGGCTGCTCAGCAGCGGCACGCCCAGCGTCAGGCGAGTGAATAACGGACGCAAGGTTTGTACTTCACGGACAATTTTTTCATATTCATCGCCGTTAATAATGTGCAACGACTGAATCGCTACGTCCTGATATCCCTGTGCGGCAAGCTTTTGCAAAGCCTGGAATGGCGTATCGATGTCGATACCGTCACGCTGGCGAAGCTTGCGAATGATCATTCCGGAAGTGAAGGCGCGAAACAGGTCGCGATCGGGACAGGATGCCGCCAGATCGCGCTCGCACGCCACAATATTTTTTTCACAGGTGTCGTGATAGCTGGTGCCAAAACTGACCACCAGAAGCGCTTTTTTCATTTTTACTCCTTAGCTGCGGCCAGCCAGCGCGATAAACGCTGTGCAAAGGCGGCCTGGCTTTCCAGTAATTCATCACCCGTCACAAGCGGCGTCGGGCGCGCAATAACGATGCAGGGAATGCCCGCATCCAGACAGGGCCGGACTTTTTCCTGAAATCCCCCCTCCGCGCCGGACGCTTTGGTAATGACCACGTCGGCCCGGCACTGGTGGTAAAACGCGGTGTTGAAATCCGCGCTGAACGGCCCGCACAGAGCGAAAATTTCTCCGACGCCGAACCCCAGTTCGCTGCAATGTTGAATCACCTCCGCCACGGGCAGTACGCGCGCCAGCAACGTTTTTTCCGCCAGCCCGGCACGCCAGACGGCCAGATCTTTACTGCCGGTCGTCAGTAACACGCGCGGACCAAAACGCCTCGCTATTTCGCAGGCATCGGCAATACTGCGCGCCGTATAGAGAAGCGGATGCGTCAGATTGCTAAGCTGATCCGGACGCTGATAACGGCTTAACAACACGCCCGCCGTTTCACAGGCGCGAAGGAGGTTATAGCTGACCATTTCCGCATAAGGATGCGATGCATCTATTACCCAGCGAGTGCGGTTTTCTTTTAGCCAGGCGACCATCTGTCCGTATTCCAGTCGGCCGCAGCGCACCTGCCCTTTGATGTCGCCAGCCAGTTGTTTTCCGGCCGCGGTCGCAACGGATAAGGTGTATGCGACATTCGCCGCGTCCAGTTGTCGGCATAACGCGCGCGCATCGCTGGTACCGCCCACTACCAGCACCGCCCCCTCATTCACAGCGTGTAACCTCGCGGCGTGATCATCAGCCCATCCTGAACATAGGTCGTTTTATTACCGACGATGACCAGGCTGGTCATATCCACTGGTTCAAAATCCATATCGCCGAGCGTAGCCAGCCATTTTTCTTCTTTCTTACGTCCGGCGGATTTCACCACGCCAACCGGCGTTTGCGCGCTTTTACTGGCGGCAAGCAGGTCAAACGCGCGCGCCAGATGCCCTTCGCGCCCGCGGCTGCGCGGGTTGTAAAAACAGATAACAAAGTCGGCTTCCCCAGCGGCAACGATGCGTTTTTCAATAACCGGCCACGGGGTCAGCAGGTCGCTGAGGCTGATATGGCAGAAGTCATGCATCAGCGGCGCGCCCAGTAAAGAGGCGGCGGCGATGCTGGCGGTCATGCCAGGAATGAGCCGCACCTCGACGTCCAGTTTTTGCTTGCCGACCAGTTCCAGCACCAGACCCGCCATGCCGTAAATTCCCGCATCGCCGCTGCTGATGAGCGCTACGTTATGCCCGGCCTGCGCCAGTTCAATAGCCGCCTGGCAGCGTTCAATTTCCTTACACATGCCGGTCTTGATCACCTGTTTGTCGCCGGTAAATGCTTTAACCAGATGGGTATAGGTTTTGTAGCCCACGACGATTTCCGCCGCCTGAAGCGCGTCGATAGCCTCCATCGTCATCATTGCCTGCGAACCGGGGCCAATACCAATTACGCTCAACATCAGTGTGCAACTCCTAAAGTAATAGTGACGCCCTGTTCTCGCAGGGTCTCGCCTAACAATTGTCCCTGGCTTAATAACCATGCTGCCGGGCCGGATACACTGCCGACGCCCACCGTTTTTCTGACGAAGCCAGAACCGGGAAAATGGTGTTCGAATTCACGCAACGCTTCGGCGGTAAAGGTTTTAAAAGGCACGCGGCAGCAGGAGGCGAGCTGAATAAGCCCCGGCTCCCCTTTTTTGAGCGTGACGCTGCCAATCGCTTTTAACGCCAGCGGATCGAGTTTTTGCGCTTCAAGCTGGCGCGCCAGTAATGTCGCTAACAGGGGAAATGGCGTATCGCGGCGACAGCCAATTCCCGCCACCACGCGCTGGGGTACCAGTTTCCAGTGCAGTACGGAAAGCTCAGGGAGGTCATTACGCAAAGAGACGCAGATAAGCGCATCCAGTTCGGGCAACCGCTGCAAATCATCAACAGGGATAAAACCGCGAATATCGCACTGGCCGATCTCTTCCGTCAGTTCGGCATCCCACCATAACCCCACACGTTGATGACTGACCAACATCTGGTTAACGGTTTTTACCGCCGTTCGAAGATCGGTCATGCGGGCGTTAAGCTGGAAAGCTAAGGTGTCCAACGCGGACATCTCATTGACATCCGTTGCCGTGGTAATCACCGGATCGGCGCCTAACATTCCAGCCAGGTAGCGCGTCAAGGCATTAGCCCCGCCCGCATGACCGGAAAGCAGGCTAATGACATGTTGACCACGTTCATCAATGACGACCACCGCCGGATCGCTGAACTTGTCGTTCACTAACGGCGCCAGGACACGAACGGCAATACCGGTCGCGCCGATAAAAATGAGCGCGGTATAAGTGGTAAAAGCCTGCCGCGCGGTATTAGCGAATCCGCCATCGAAGGGAATAAATCCCTCTTCCCGCAGTTTTTCACTGGTAAAGCAGGTTAACGGCAGCATCGCGGCGAGTCTCTTTGCCAGCGCCACGCCGCCGGGCGTCAGGCAAAACAACGCAATGGATTCAGGCTTTACGGTATTCATGGCTAAAGTCCGCGGCATAGAGTCTTGAGTAGTGATACTCCTTACCGAGAAAATTCCCGACCAGGATTAGCGCCGTCTTACGGATGCCAGCATCACGGACTTTGTCGCTAATATCCGCTAATGTGCCGCGAACGGTCTGACTTTCCGGCCAGGTAGCCTTATAGATGACCACGACAGGCGTAGTTGCCGGATAACCGCCTGCAATGAGACGTTCGGCCACCCGGTGAATACGCTGAACGGAGAGATAAATCGCCATTGACGTCTGGTGGCTGGCGAAAGCCTCCAGTTGTTCGCGCGCCGGTACTGGCGTACGCCCTTCCAGACGGGTAATAATGAGACTTTGCGATACTTCCGGTACGGTATATTCCACACCCAGCTCCGCCGCCGCGCCGAGAAACGCGCTGACGCCAGGCACTACCTGCCAGTCGATACCACGGCGGGTTAACTCCTCGCCTTGCTCACGTACGGAGCCGTACAGCGAGACATCGCCCGTTTGCAAACGCACCACCGTTTTTCCCGCTTTCACGCCCGCCGCCATCAGCTCGATAATCTGCTCAAGATGCAGTTCGGCGCTGTCGTAGCGTTCTGCCTGCGCGGGGCAGTAATCCAGCAGTTCGGTATTGATCAGCGAACCGGCATAGATAACCACCTGCGCTTGTTGCAGCAGGCGGTATCCTTTAAGCGTGATCAGCTCGCGATCGCCCGGCCCGGCGCCGACGAACCACACACAGCGGGGATCAAATGTCTCAGACATGGTTTTCTTCCTTCTGACAGGCGATAACAAAAACTGGGTTGTTAGGTTTGAAATAGTGCCCCGCCCCCAGCGGCGTTAACGATGAAAGCTGAAGCTGTACACAGTCCATTCGACATGCGCCGATGCGCGCAAGATGCACCAGCGCGCTATGGAGGTTTTCCTGCAAGATAAAGGTCATCACCAGACGGCCACCGGGATGCAGATGGCCCATCGCCCAGTCAATCAGCGCCGTCAGATGTCCGCCGCTGCCGCCCATAAACACCGCATCGGCTTTCCCGGTTATGGTCATGGGTGCTTCGCCGGGGAGAATATCGATATTGCCGCAGGCAAAACGCTGGCGATTCTCATCAAGCAACCGTAGCGCGGCGGGATTACGCTCGATAGCTGTCACCTGCAACGAAGGAAATTGCAGCGCCGCTTCAATTGAGACGCTTCCCGTTCCCGCCCCGACGTCAATCAGGTGACTGGCGCGGTGGAGCTCAAGTTTCGACAGTGCCAGCGCCCGTACCGCCTCTTTGGTCATCGGCACGTTCTCGCCGCGCAGAAAAAGCTCATCTTTCATCCAGGATCACCACTGCATTCATTTCATAGTCGGCGTTGACCGCACTGACAGGTAGCCAGTGGATCCGCTCATTTTCCATCGCCAGATTTTCACCAATCACCATTAAGCGATGCCCTTTACCGCGCGCGACCAGTTCCCGCGCGATTTCCCGCGGCCCGCAGCGAGCATCCGTGACCATCGCCACTTTGCGATGGCTCGCCAGCTGCCCGAAGCTGACGCAACGACCGTGGCTACTGGTCAACCACATGTCATTCATATCAATTCCAGCCTGCGCGCACAGATACTGTACGGCGCTGATACCAGGGATAATGCGAACCTGTTCGATACCAAAATGCGCCACCATGCGTGTACCGATGCCATAAAACAGCGGATCGCCGGAGGCCAGCACCACGATCCCTTTATCCCGACGGGCGGCAATCCAGAACAATAACGCGCCAATATCCGCGCCCAGCGTAAATCGTTCGCCGCCAAACGTCGGAAACTGCGCCAAATGGCGTTTACCGCCCGCCAGCGCATCGGCATGGTCTATCGCTTCCAGCGCCGCAGGCGTCATCAGATGCCGTCCGGCGGGTCCCATTCCCACGACCGTTAGCATTGCAGTTCCTTAGCAATCTCATCGACGGGACGATTACTGCCGAGAATATGGTTATCAAAAGAAAACAGGATGGCGTCGCAGACAGGCGGCGTTTTGGTAAAGCGCAGCATCTGCATGACTCGCCAGCAAATACGTTTGGCAAGATGGTTATAGATATGCCCGAAGCCATATGCTTCAATGTGCTCCATTGCCGCTTCGGTGGTGTCGCAATCACCGACCAGGGTGAGTAACTCCAGCGGCGCGCCCAGTAGAGCTAAATGCGCGACCAGCGTTTCCATCCGCGCATCGGCAATATGGCTATGGGTATGAAAGATCCCGGCGGCGATTTTGATCAATTTGCCAGGATGGCCCACCAGCACTATCTGGCGAAATCCCAACCGTACCGCCTCTTCAATCATGTAGCCGACAAAATTGCTCATGGTGACGACCGCCTGTGTGTCGACGCCCATTTGTTCACGAACAAACCGTTCGCCGTGGTTGCCCGGCACGAGTATCACCCGCATTAATCCTGACGCCCGTTTGATCTCCAGTTCCAGCGACAGCGAACGTTTCCAGCTTTCTTCCGACATCGGCGTCACAATGCCGGTAGTGCCAATAATGGAAATGCCGCCAAGAATGCCAAGCCGCGAGTTATACGTTTTTTGCGCCCGCGCTTCGCCTTCCGGGGCAAAAATCTCCACATCGGCCCCACGCGCCGGGCCTATCGCTTCGCGCACCGCAGACTCAATGGTATGGCGCGGCGTACGATTGATGGCGGCGCTCCCGAGCGGCAGTCCGACCCCTTTACGCGTTACCGTACCGATACCTTCGCCGCCAGTGAGCGTAATCTCACCGCTGTCGTTGAGCGTAACGCGGGCAAAAATCAACATCCCGTGCGTGGCATCCACGTCATCGCCGCCATCTTTACGAATTGCGGCTATCGCCTGCTGGCCTTCAATATGCGGCGACTCCACGTTCAGACATAGCGTGACACCCGACGGCGTAACGATGGAGACCTGATGAATCAGATGTTGACGCAATACCATCAGCGCGGCGACTTTTGCCGCCGCCGTCGCGCAGGAACCGGTGGTATATCCTTTACGTAACGCTTTACCGTGGTGCCAGACCGGCGCGTCAAAGGAAAGCTCGCTCATCAGGCCTCCCGGAGGTGATAAAGCAGCGCATTGACGATAGCAGCAGCCACGTTACTGCCGCCTTTACGCCCTAACGCGGCAATCGCCGGGAAATGGCTATGGGTGAGCGCCTCTTTGGACTCTGCCGCGCCGACAAAGCCTACCGGTACGCCCACCACGCCGCTCACCGTCACGTTATGTTCAAGCAAACGGAACAGGGCTGTCGGTGCATTACCGAAAACAAAGAGCTTGTTTTTCTCCTCCTCGGCAATAGCGATATCGACGGCGGCCATTGAGCGGGTAATCCCCTGCGTTTTTGCGGCGCGCACCACGCGCGGATCGCTGATATAACAACGACACTCGCCGCCAAACGTCGCCAGCAATCTTTTATTAATGCCGGACAGCGCCATCGTGGTATCGGTATAAATAATGCATGAATGGCGTAGCGCATCACAAAGCTGCTCCAGCGCATCGGCAGAGAACCACAAAATGTCCAGCCAGTCGAAATCGGCGGTGGTATGAATAACCCGCTTGATAATGGCCTCATGGAGCGGACTGACAAAACGATAATCAGGACGCGTTTCGCAAATAATGTCGCCAATAATGGCGAAACTGTTGGCCTCAATGGTTTGGGGGTGCTGGATATAATGCATACTGTCGTCCTCAGGCCGCGCCAGATAACCAACACCGCGCCGCAATAAACAGCGCCAGCGCCAGGGTTGAAGCGACCCACATCAATCGAATCGTTCTGGAAATATCGTCTACGGAAATATTGCGCTGCGCGTCGCCGATCCAGGGTTTGTCCACACGCTCGCCAAAGTAGCTATTTGGGCCCCCTAGCTGGATACCTAAGGCGCCAGCCACACACGCTTCCGACCAGGCGCAATTTGGGCTACTATGGCTATAACGGTCACGCCAGCCAATACGCAGCGCACGCCAACCACTCAGGCGACAAAGTCCTGCTGCAATGCCCAGCAACAGCCAGCTCAGACGGGCGGGAAGGTAGTTCGCTACGTCGTCCATGCGGGCGCTAACCATACCTATTGCCCGGTACTGTTCATGTTTGTAGCCCACCATCGAATCCAGGGTATTGACGGCTTTGTAGGCCATCGCCAGCGGCGCGCCGCCGAGAAGGAGGAAAAAGAGCGGCGCGATAATGCCGTCAACGGTGTTTTCTGCAACCGTTTCCACCACGGCGCGATTGATCTGCTCAGGCTGAAGTTGCGACGTATCGCGCCCGACGATCCAGGAGAGTTTCATTCGGCTTTCCGCAAGGTCGCCCTCCCGTAACGGCCGTTCAACATCCTGTGCGGCGCGGGCCAGAGAGCGACCGGCGAGCACAGTAAAGATCATCCAGACGTCGACGCACCAGCCAAACCAGGGATGAATCCGCTGCGCCAGCGCCAGTACGCCCCATGCCATGCCCCAGGTCGCCCCGACAACCACAATCCACATTACGCCGCCGCCAATCCGCAGCGCTTTGTCGCTGTGACAATAGCGACGCACAATGTGCTGCACAAACGTGATTAAACGGCCTATCCAGCGTACCGGATGGGGCCAGTGTTGAGGGTCGCCGATGATAAAATCCAGCACCCAGGCGATACACCAGGCAAGGATCGTCATGATACGCGCCTCGCCGCCGCCAGCCAGTGCTGCAACATTTCCGGACGCTGGGCGAAATGGACATGCAGGTAGCTGGCAAACGTGTTGCCTTTCCGCCAACCACCGGTCCATTCTTGTAACACGCGGCCATCGCGAACCTTACGACAGGCCATAACGGCGGGCGTTTCGGGGATAAAATCTGAGTAGTGAAATTCATGGCCGCGCACTATCTCACCAGGCGCCGCCAATAGCGTTGGCTGCATAGCCCGCGCTTCACAGTAACCAAAGCGGGTAAGTCGCTTACCCATTTTGCTGTGGCCGGGGATAATATCCGCCATCTGATGAATTTCTCCGCCGCTATCCTCCAGGGTGCTCCCCAGATACATCAGACCGCCACACTCCGCATAAATCGCCGCGCCGCGCTGATGCGCAGCTCGCAAATGTTTTAACATCATCGTATTTGCCGCCAGATCCGCGGCGTATAATTCAGGATATCCACCGCCCAGCCAGATCATCTGACAGTCAGGCAATACGCGGTCATGCAGTGGGCTAAAGCGCACGATCTCAACGCCAGTACGTTCCAGCAAATCGATGTTATCGGGGTAATAAAAGTTAAAGGCTTCATCATCCGCCAGAGCAAGCGTCAGCCCTGCCCCCGCCGTCTGACCAGGGCGTTCAGGCCATATTCCCGCCGGAAGCGCTGATAACAGGCTCAGCGAGAGTAACGCATCCACATCCAGTGTCTGTTCCAGCGTGACGGCGAATTCATGCCACGATTGCTGATTGACAAAGGATTCTTTGGCGGTAATCAATCCCAGGTGCCGTTCAGGTAATGCGACGCCATCGCAAGGAGGGACATAGCCCAGTACCGGCAGTGAGCAATAATGCTCAATGGCATTTTTAAGAAGCTGATAGTGGGCTTCGCTATTAACGCGATTCACAATCACGCCGGCGAGGTTGAGGGTAGGGTCGAATTGCTGAAACCCCATGACGGTAGCAGCAAGCGACGTTGAAACGGCTTTACCATCCACCAGCAGTATAACCGGGCAACCCAACTGTTTCGCCATTGCGGCTGTGCTGCAATAATTGGGATCGACGCCATAGCCGTCGTACAGCCCCATTACTCCCTCAATGACAGCGATATCCGCCTGCCGCATTTGTTCGCAAAATAATGCATTGAGAACAGGAGGAGGAAGCATGAAACTATCAAGATTACGGGACGCCACACCGCAGATAGCGGTATGCCAGCCGGTATCAAGGTAATCTGGTCCGACTTTAAACGGCTGTACGCGCAGCGCGCGTTTTTGCAGCAGCCTCAGCAAACCAAGCGTTACCGTGGTTTTGCCGCAACCGCTTCCTGTGCCTGCAAGAATAAATGCGTGATGCCTTGCCGCCATTACCCTGATCCTGTTCAGGGTGGTAGGGGTATACAGGTACGCACATGTTCAGTCTTTCGACTGTACGCGTCTTCGCAACCCACTTCCCACCGAAGTTGTTGGTTATCACCGACAGGCAGGTCTTCTGGCTTAGCGTCATCCTCGCCCGTCCTTCCCAATCTTGCGATCAGTGGTTTTTACGGGGTCGTCAGCATCACAGCAGCGGGGGCTGCGGGGGATTTTAACCCCCTTCCCTACCACAAATGTGGTAAACCTGTTGGTTTACGTTATGGCTGTACGGCACACCCATAACAGCAATTTATAATGTGCTATGTTTTACATTTTAATGAGCAATAACCTGAGCGGCTGCTCATCTGACTTTAATCTACTCACCCTATATCGGTATATTGACGATAGAACGTGTCGACAAAGCGTAATAAAAGTTATCTTTCCCAACACTGTACCTCATCACAAAAATAAAAACTGGTGCAGTTTATGCCCTAATTTTTATTATTTTGTTGCGCTATGACAATTTATTGTCACACCAGATACATTTTCTTTCTGAAATGATTCAGATACAAACACTATCAAAAATCGGCAATAGCAAAATATTGCTATTTATATCGATGGAGGGCGAGAACTCTCATTTATCTGCTGGCGGTAAGCCTGCGGTGTAATCTGATAGGTCTGGCGGAAGACTTTGCAAAAATAGCTGGTTTGCGAAAAGCCTAAATTACGCGCAATACTGGCAATACTCCAGCCACTATGGCAAAGCAATTCTCTGGCGCTAACCATTCTTTGGCGGTTCACCCATGCATTAAACCCGATCCCCTGATATTTCTTGAATAACTTGCTGAAGTAATAGGGGCTGAGATAGACATGTGAGGCGACATCTTCCAGACGAAGATCGTCGGACAAATGCGCATCAATATAGCGAAGCGCTTTTTTCATTTTACTGTCATGCGGACTGGGGCCACGAGCGGTTTTATTTGCCTCCGATTGCTGCGGATTGTCTTTGATAACCACAAAATTGAGTTGTTTTTTCAGGCAATTCTCAACAATCAGTTTAAGCAGATCGGCGGAGGCGATAACTCGTGAATAGTCCATCTCTGGCACATTCCGAAATTCATTCAACAGCTCAGGGTCAGCCTGCCAGCGATCGTCGACATTAAGAATGTCTACTAGCTCCACGTCATTACTTAATCGAACCTGTCCGCATAAAACAAAGCCAACTAAATGCCCTGCAATTACCAGCGGAATAGAAAAATCCGTTAGCCCAGCATGACAACGATAAATACAGGGTTGATCGGACTTCGATGCCTCCAGTCCCCCGCAGCGATCGCTCATACGACAACGTGTACTATGCTGGGGATGTTGCCGCATCAACTGACAAAACGGCGTGAAATTGAATAGCTCAGATATTTCATCACCATGAATATTGACAACCACAACCGCCAGACCGGTGGCTTGTGCAAAATCCTGTGCGATTTTATTAATGAGTTCTGAGTTCAGAGCGCTCGCAGAAATCATGATAAAACCCCTCAGTTAATTTATTGTTATAAACAAAACACATTATTTACATTCACTTTTTATTACCATTATCCTGGCCCTGATAAAAAGTACAATGACAATACCAAAAGTCTCCCATTGCAGGGAGACGTTTTGATCAGTTCGTGAAAGCAGATCACGAAATTATCTCACCTGTTTTTACGATACATCATTGCTGTGAATCTGGTTCGCATTTTCTTCCGGTTTACAGCGATTACAAGGTAAATTCTTACCAATAAAATAGCGATATATGGCCGCTCCGGCACAGGCGCCGATAACAGGCGCGACAATCGGCACGATAAAGTAAGGGCTCTCTCGCCCACCGCTCATCGCCATGTTCCCCCACCCCGCTAACCATGTGAACAGCTTAGGGCCGAAATCACGCGCCGGGTTCATTGCAAAACCGGTAAGAGGCCCGGTAGACGCACCGATAACGGCAACCAGTATCCCAATAAGCAAAGGCGCAAGCGGCCCTTTAGGAACGCCATTGCCATCATCCGTCAATGCCATGATCATGCCCATCAGAATCGACGTAATTACCACTTCCACCAACGCCGCCTGCAATACATTTAGCGCTGCGGCCGGATAGGTACTGAAAATACTGGCTAATTGCAAACTTTCAACGCTACCGCGCACCATATGATGCGCAGTCTCAAATTCAGTAAAAAGGCTACTATAAAGCACATACGCCAGCAGAGCGCCGCCAAAAGCGCCGGCAACTTGGGCAATAATATAAGGCAATACTTTCTGCCTGGGAAAGCAGGCAAACAGCCACAGCGCGATCGTCACCGCAGGATTAAGATGTCCGCCGGAGATCCCGGCCGTAAGGTAAACGGCCAGTGAAATCCCAAGCCCCCAAATAATGCAAATCTCCCATAATCCAAGGCTGGCGCCTGCGACTTTGAGCGCGCTCAAACAACCGATACCAAAAAACAAAAAGAGTCCGGTGCCTAAAAATTCCGCACCGCATTGCGCTTTTAGAGAATCATTCATGTGACACCTTCTGAGCAAAGTTCGTGTCCTGACCAGCGCAAGTTTCGGCTGGCGGTAGAGTACAGCTAACCTCACTATAAAAAATGCCGCCTGTAAATTGTTGGCAACCTGCGGACCTGTCTCCCTGAAAAATCGTGTTGCGATAGCAAAATTTTGCTTTCCCGATATTTTTAGCAGCCCGTCATACGGGAAATTTGAGCTATAAAATACGCCTGTGAAAATAATAAAATATTGCGCAAGCCAACTTATCAATTTCGAATAAGCATCACATTTTGCGTCCTTCGCCATATCAAATAAAAATACTTACGTCACTAACAAAAATGTAAAAATGAAATAACGAAAGCAAAATAATCATATAAATAAGAATATATTAAACATTAATTATCAATAGGTTATAAAAACAAAAAGCAATTTAGTCATATTGCTCCTCCATTATTTTCTGATGCTCAACAGCAAGTCAGCCATTCTTTTTCCTCGCATCTTCTTATAGTCATCACTATCGGGAAAACCCAGGCGAGGTCTTTATGCAACAAGAAGCGTTAGGAATGGTAGAAACCAAAGGCTTAACTGCCGCCATAGAGGCCGCAGACGCAATGGTGAAATCAGCCAATGTGATGTTGGTCGGCTACGAAAAAATTGGCTCAGGGCTGGTGACGGTTATCGTTCGCGGCGACGTCGGCGCGGTAAAAGCGGCTACCGACGCTGGCGCGGCAGCCGCCCGAAATGTAGGAGACGTAAAAGCCGTACACGTTATCCCACGCCCACATACCGATGTAGAAAAAATCTTACCAAAAGGAATTAACCCATGAGTAGCAATGAACTGGTGGAACAGATCATGGCGCAAGTGATTGCCCGTGTGGCGACGCCGGAAAAAACGGTTAGTTCTGATACCCCCCATCCCAAACGAGAGACAGCTATGGCAGAAAAAAGCTGCAGTTTAACGGAATTCGTCGGTACCGCGATTGGCGACACCATCGGTCTGGTGATCGCCAATGTAGACAGCGCCTTGTTAGAGGCGATGAAACTCGAAAAATGCTACCGCTCCATCGGTATTCTTGGCGCCCGTACTGGCGCAGGCCCCCATATTATGGCCGCGGATGAAGCGGTCAAAGCGACTAACACTGAGGTGGTCAGTATTGAGCTACCCCGCGATACCAATGGCGGCGCGGGTCACGGCTCGCTGATCATTTTAGGCGGAAACGACGTTTCCGACGTAAAACGCGGGATCGAAGTCGCACTGAAAGAGCTCGACCGTACCTTCGGCGATGTTTACGCCAATGAAGCTGGACACATTGAGCTGCAATATACCGCACGCGCCAGCTATGCGCTTGAAAAAGCCTTTGGCGCGCCGGTTGGACGCGCCTGCGGCGTAATTGTCGGCGCCCCTGCTTCCGTCGGCGTACTGATGGCTGATACCGCGTTGAAATCCGCCAACGTTGACGTCGTAGCGTATAGCTCTCCGGCACACGGCACCAGCTTTAGCAACGAAGCGATTCTGGTCATTTCCGGTGATTCCGGCGCAGTGCGTCAGGCCGTGATCTCCGCTCGTGAAATTGGCAAAACCGTCCTTGCGACTCTCGGTGACGAACCGAAAAACGATCGCCCGTCCTATATCTGATATCCGTGAGGCTGATTCATGAGATCGAAAAGATTTGAAGCGCTGGCGAAACGCCCTGTAAACCAGGACGGTTTCGTTAAGGAGTGGATCGAAGAAGGCTTCATTGCAATGGAAAGCCCGAACGACCCAAAACCGTCTATCAAAATCGTTAACGGCGCCGTCACGGAGTTAGACGGTAAACCGGTGAGTGATTTTGACCTGATTGACCACTTTATTGCCCGTTACGGCATCAATCTGGCGCGGGCGGAAGAAGTTATGGCGATGGACTCCGTAAAGCTCGCCAATATGCTGTGTGACCCTAATGTGAAACGCAGCGACATTGTTCCACTCACTACCGCCATGACGCCGGCAAAAATTGTCGAAGTCGTCTCGCAGATGAATGTGGTTGAGATGATGATGGCGATGCAAAAAATGCGCGCTCGTCGCACACCATCTCAGCAGGCGCACGTCACCAACGTCAAAGATAATCCGGTACAGATAGCTGCGGATGCCGCCGAAGGCGCATGGCGTGGATTTGATGAACAGGAGACCACGGTAGCAGTAGCGCGTTATGCGCCGTTCAACGCTATTGCCCTTCTTGTCGGCTCACAGGTGGGTCGTCCCGGCGTACTGACCCAGTGTTCGCTGGAAGAAGCCACCGAGCTCAAACTCGGGATGCTGGGCCATACCTGCTACGCCGAAACAATTTCCGTTTACGGTACTGAACCGGTCTTTACCGATGGCGATGATACGCCGTGGTCGAAAGGCTTTTTGGCCTCTTCTTACGCCTCTCGTGGCCTGAAAATGCGCTTTACCTCCGGCTCCGGCTCAGAAGTGCAGATGGGCTATGCCGAAGGCAAATCCATGCTTTATCTGGAAGCGCGCTGCATTTACATCACCAAAGCGGCTGGCGTTCAGGGGCTGCAAAACGGATCGGTCAGCTGTATTGGCGTACCGTCCGCGGTACCGTCAGGCATCCGCGCCGTATTGGCGGAAAACTTAATCTGCTCGTCGTTAGATCTGGAATGCGCCTCCAGCAACGATCAGACCTTCACGCACTCGGATATGCGCCGTACTGCGCGCCTGCTGATGCAGTTTCTGCCGGGGACCGACTTTATTTCCTCCGGCTATTCCGCGGTACCGAACTACGACAACATGTTCGCCGGCTCTAATGAAGATGCCGAAGACTTTGACGATTACAACGTCATTCAACGCGACCTGAAAGTCGACGGCGGTCTGCGCCCGGTTCGCGAAGAAGACGTTATCGCTATCCGCAATAAAGCCGCCCGCGCGCTACAGGCCGTCTTTGCCGGTATGGGGTTGCCGCCGATCACCGATGAAGAGGTTGAGGCCGCAACTTACGCTCACGGTTCGAAAGATATGCCTGAACGCAACATCGTTGAAGATATTAAGTTCGCGCAGGACATCATCAACAAAAACCGTAACGGTCTGGAAGTGGTGAAAGCGCTTGCCAAAGGCGGCTTCCCGGATGTCGCTCAGGACATGCTCAACATTCAGAAAGCCAAGCTGACCGGAGACTACCTGCATACTTCCGCCATTATCGTCGGCAGTGGACAAGTGCTCTCGGCGGTGAACGACGTTAATGATTATGCCGGACCGGCAACAGGTTATCGCCTGCAAGGCGAACGCTGGGAAGAGATTAAAAATATCCCTGGCGCACTCGATCCCAACGAACTTGGCTAAGGGGTGAAAAATGGAAATTAATGAAAAGCTGCTGCGTCAGATAATCGAAGACGTACTGTCAGAAATGCAAACCAGCGACACGCCGGTTTCGTTTCATGCCCCCTCAGCAACCGCCGTTGCGCAGAAAGCAGCACCTGGCGGAGAAAGTTTTCTGACGGAGATTGGCGAAGCGAAACAGGGAACGCAGCAGGATGAAGTCGTCATTGCCGTTGGACCAGCGTTTGGCCTGTCACAGACCGTCAATATTGTCGGATTACCGCATAAAAGCATTCTGCGTGAAGTCATTGCCGGAATTGAAGAAGAAGGTATCAAAGCGCGTGTCATTCGCTGTTTTAAATCTTCCGATGTCGCCTTTGTAGCCGTTGAGGGCAACCGACTGAGCGGGTCTGGTATTTCTATCGGCATTCAGTCAAAGGGTACAACGGTGATTCATCAGCAAGGCCTGCCGCCGCTTTCTAACCTGGAGCTGTTTCCACAGGCGCCGCTTCTGACGCTGGAGACCTATCGCCAGATTGGTAAGAACGCCGCGCGCTACGCAAAACGCGAATCACCACAGCCAGTCCCAACGCTGAACGATCAAATGGCTCGGCCGAAATATCAGGCAAAATCGGCCATTTTGCACATTAAAGAAACGAAATACGTTGTGACGGGTAAAAACCCGCAAGAACTGCGCGTGGCGCTTTAAAAAAGGATACCTCCATGAATACCGAAGCAATTGAATCGATGGTTCGGGACGTGTTAAGCCGCATGAATAGCCTGCAGGGGCAAACCTCTGTGTCGGCCGCCGTGGGAACGTCAACGCACACGGCGAAAGTCAGCGATTATCCGCTGGCAAATAAACATCCGGAATGGGTCAAAACCGCCACCAATAAAACGCTGGATGATTTCACGCTGGAAAACGTACTGAGCGACAACGTCACCGCCCAGGATATGCGAATTACGCCAGAAACACTGCGTATTCAGGCGGCTATCGCTAAAGATGCCGGGCGCGATCGCCTCGCGATGAACTTCGAACGTGCGGCAGAGTTAACCGCCGTACCCGACGATCGCATCCTGGAAATCTACAACGCCCTGCGTCCCTATCGCTCCACAAAAGAAGAGCTGATGGCCATCGCGGACGATCTGGAATCACGCTATCAGGCAAAGATATGCGCTGCTTTCGTTCGTGAAGCCGCGACGCTGTATGTCGAACGCAAAAAACTCAAAGGCGACGATTAAGCGCGGGAGCGGATATGCAATATATAGCTGGCATAGACATCGGTAACTCCTCAACGGAAGTCGCACTGGCAGCGTTGAGTGATTCAGGCGAGCTGATAATAAAAAGCAGCGCGCTAGCCGAAACCACCGGAATCAAAGGCACATTGCGGAATGTGTTCGGCATTCAGGAGGCGCTTGCGCTTGCCGCAAAAAACGCAGGCATCAATGTCAGCGATATTTCACTTATTCGCATCAATGAAGCTACCCCGGTTATCGGCGATGTAGCGATGGAGACCATAACGGAAACCATCATCACCGAATCAACGATGATCGGCCATAACCCCAAGACCCCAGGCGGCGTGGGTTTGGGCGTTGGCGTAACGATTACGCCGCAAGAACTGCTCACCTGCCCGGCAGATAAACCTTACATTCTGGTGGTGTCTTCCGCTTTTGACTTTGCTGACGTCGCCACCATGATCAATGCCACTGTACGCGCCGGTTATCAGCTAACCGGCGCTATTTTACAGCAAGATGATGGCGTGCTGGTCAGTAACCGGCTGGAAAAACCGCTGCCTGTCGTAGATGAAGTACGGTATATCGACCGAATTCCACTGGGAATGTTGGCGGCAATAGAAGTTGCCGTTCCTGGAAAAGTAATCGAAACGCTGTCTAATCCTTACGGCATTGCCACCGTCTTTAATCTTAATTCGGAAGAAACCAAAAATATTGTGCCGATGGCACGCGCGCTCATTGGCAACCGCTCGGCGGTGGTGGTGAAAACGCCTTCAGGGGATGTGAAAGCCCGCGCGATACCCGCTGGCAATATTGAGCTACTTTCACAGGGACGCACTCTGCGCATTGACGTCGCCGCTGGCGCCGATGCCATTATGAAAGCTGTGAGCAACTGTCCCCAGCTTGATAATGTCACAGGCGAAGCTGGCACCAACATCGGCGGAATGCTGGAGCATGTCCGTCAAACGATGGCGGAACTGACCAACAAACCCAGCGCTGAAATCTTTATCCAGGATTTATTGGCTGTTGATACCTCCGTACCGGTGAGCGTGACGGGCGGACTGGCCGGAGAGTTTTCCCTGGAGCAGGCAGTAGGCATAGCCTCAATGGTGAAATCGGACCGTCTCCAGATGGCCATGATTGCACGTGAGATTGAGCAAAAACTCAGCATTGACGTCCAGGTCGGCGGCGCAGAAGCGGAAGCCGCTATTTTGGGCGCACTAACCACGCCCGGCACAACGCGCCCACTGGCTATTCTGGATTTAGGCGCAGGCTCAACAGATGCTTCCATCATTAATCCCAAAGGTGAAATTATCGCCACGCATCTCGCTGGCGCGGGCGATATGGTCACGATGATTATTGCGCGTGAGCTGGGACTTAACGATCGCTACCTTGCGGAAGAGATCAAAAAATACCCGTTAGCAAAAGTGGAAAGTCTTTTTCACCTTCGCCATGAGGATGGCAGCGTTCAGTTCTTCCCCGCTCCGCTTCCTCCTGAAGTATTCGCTCGTGTCTGCGTCGTCAAACCCAATGAACTGGTGCCGCTTACGGGAGATATAGCGCTGGAAAAAGTGCGCGCTATTCGCCGCAGCGCAAAAGAGCGCGTATTTGTCACCAATGCATTGCGGGCGCTACGCCAGGTCAGCCCAACGGGCAATATCCGCGACATTCCGTTTGTTGTCCTGGTCGGTGGTTCGGCGCTTGATTTCGAAGTACCGCAACTCGTTACCGACGCGCTGGCGCATTATCGTCTGGTGGCCGGACGCGGCAATATTCGTGGGACAGAAGGACCAAGAAACGCTGTCGCCACAGGGCTGATTCTCTCCTGGCATAAGGCATTTGCTCATGGAAAGTAATCACAATTTACCCGCTATCGTTATCACCACTCTGGGATGCCATATATCCGACTGGCAACACGTATTGCTGGGTATTGAGGAAGAAGGCATACCTTGGGTCGTGCAGGAACAAGAGGCTGGCGAGGTGATCTATCAGGCATGGCTTGCCGCCAGCCGCTCCCCCTTGCTCGTCGGCATCGCTTGCGATCGGGAAAAACTGATAGTGCATTACAAAAACCTTCCCCCATCAGCGCCGCTTTTTACGCTGACGTATCACCAAAACAACTGCGCTCAGCGATGCACCGGCAATAACGCTGCGCGACTGGTTAAAGGCATTCCTTTCAGGGAATGTGACTCATCATCGACAGGAGAAAAGCAGTATGAATAACGCACTAGGACTGGTTGAAACAAAGGGGCTGGTCGGCGCCATTGAAGCCGCCGATGCCATGGTGAAATCTGCCAATGTGCAACTGGTTGGCTATGAAAAAATTGGCTCCGGTCTCGTCACCGTTATGGTTCGCGGCGATGTCGGCGCGGTGAAAGCAGCCGTTGATGCGGGCAGCGTCGCGGCAAGCGCGGTAGGCGAAGTGAAATCCTGCCATGTTATTCCGCGTCCGCATAGCGACGTTGAGGATATTTTACCTAAATCCGCCTGACTGGCAGCAAATAAGGAGCACAGCGTGAAGCAATCACTGGGATTACTTGAAGTTAGTGGTCTGGCATTAGCCATCAGTTGCGCGGATGTCATGGCGAAAGCCGCTTCCATCACGCTGGTGGGCCTCGAAAAAACTCACGGCTCAGGCTGGACGGTGATCAAAATCACCGGTGATGTGGCCTCCATTCAGGCGGCCATCATCACCGGCGCAAGTTTTGCCGACCAACGGCATGGTCTGGTTGCTCATAAAGTGATCGCCAGGCCAGGAGACGGTATTTTAGCCGTTATCCCCGAATCCGCTCCCGCCATTGCGCAGGCAGCGCCGGAAGTACAGCAAGATTTATCGCCTCTTATTAGCTGCAATTTATGCCTGGACCCTGCCTGCAAGCGCCAAAAGGGCGAACCCCGCACGCAATGTCTGCATTCAGGAAAACGAGGTGACGCGTAATGGATAAAACGCTTCTTGAATCCACGGTTCATAAAGTGCTGGATGAGCTGCGCAATCGCCCCATTCCGCTCGGTGTTTCAAATCGGCATATCCATCTCTGCGCCGCAGATTACGCGCGACTTTTCCCCGAACAGGCCATCCGCGAAAAAAAAGCGCTGCTACAACCGGGACAATACGCGGCGGAACAGACCATCACGCTGGCTGGCCCTAAACGTCAGTTAAAAAAGGTTCGACTGCTGGGCCCGCTGCGAAACGTAAGCCAGGTTGAAATATCCCGGACCGACGCCAGGACATTAGGTATCGCCGCGCCGCTACGTATGTCTGGTGATTTGCAGGGAACGCCGGGCATTCGTCTGATAAGCCCGTTCGCCGAACTGGAGTTAGCGTCCGGCGTCATCGTCGCTCAACGCCACATTCATATGTCCCCGCTTGATGCGCTGATCTTCCGCGTGGCGCATGGCGATACCGTTTCTGTCGCCATTGAAGGCAGCGAACGCAGGCTTATTTTCGACAATGTCGCGATTCGCGTCTCGCCGGATATGCGTCTGGAGATGCATATCGACACGGATGAAGCTAATGCCGCTGGTGCCGACGATCCTCATACTTTCGCTTCTTTGGTAGCCCGACGATGAACGAAGACAAAGTACAACGCATTGTTGAAGAGGTCGTCTTTCGTCTGCAGCGACGGGCGCAAAGCAAAATTACGCTTAGCACAGCCCAGCTCCGGGACGCCGATTCACGCACGCTGTTTTCCCGGTATGGCAATCTGCGCATTTTGCTGGCGGAACTGCCTCTGCTCAGGAGGATCGCTGAACAAAACGACAGCGATATTACCGCTATGAAGATCCACTGCGCACTTGCGCTGGGGGTCAACGTACAAATATCGCTGCGGCGTACTTTGTTAGCATCCTTACCGGTGAAAAGACTGGCGCGTCTGCCGTTGAGCTTTTGTGATGAAAAAGGCCAAGCCATCATTCTGCACTCGGGTCAACTCCTGAGTTATTCCGACATTGTCCGGCTAACGTGCCAGATTCTGGTACTTCGTCGCCGATGCATCGTTACCGCACCGGCCTACGAAGCGGCCAGCGTCCGAAACATTCAACTGATTAGGCAGGAGTAAATCATGTATCTGGCTCGTGTCACAGGCGCAGTGGTTTCCACGCAAAAATCACCCTCTTTGGTCGGGAAAAAGCTCTTGCTGGTACGCAGAGTCAGTGCTGACGAACAGCTTCCGCCACAGCCTGTTAATGGCGACGAAGTAGCCGTTGACTCCGTAGGCGCTGGCGTTGGCGAACTGGTTCTGCTCAGTAGCGGCTCCAGCGCCAGGCATGTTTTTTCCGGTCCTAACGAAGCCATCGATCTCGCGGTTGTCGGCATTGTCGATACGCTTTCACATTGAGGTGAACTATGGCGATTTACACCCGAACTGGCGATGCAGGCACCACGGCTTTATTTAGCGGACAACGCGTCAGTAAAACGCATCCACGCGTCGAAGCGTATGGCACGCTGGATGAACTTAATGCCGCATTAAGCTTATGCGCTTGCGCCACGCACCATCCACAGCATCGTCGCTTTATCGAATCTATCCAGCAGCAGATCTTCTGGTTTAGCGCCGAACTGGCCAGTGAAAGTGAACAGCCTAATCCAGGTCAGCGTTATATCAGCACCGAAGAAATTGCCGTACTGGAAGCGGCGATAGATGCGGCAATGTCACGCGTTGCCGTTGTACACAGCTTTATTTTACCGGGTCGCTGCGAAGCGGCGAGCCGACTGCACTTTGCGCGAACGCTTGCGCGTAGAGCTGAAAGACGCCTGGTGGAACTGAGCGCGGACATTGCCGTCAGACAGGTACTGATGCGTTATATCAACCGTCTGTCCGACTGTCTGTACGCACTGGCGCGTGCAGAAGATCATGACGCTCACCAGCGCCACATTATTAACGAAGTGACCAGACGTTATCTCGCCTCAACTTATCCCTCAACCATTAAGGAATCTTCTATGTCCCTTTCGTTTCAGGAGCTCCATCAGCTAATTCGCTCCGCCGTGGCGCGGGCAGAAGAGCTTCATGTTCCGGTTGTTATCAGTATTGTCGATGGTAACGGCACGCCAACCGTGACCTGGCGGATGCCCGACGCGTTGCTGGTCAGCAGCGAACTGGCGCCCAAAAAAGCCTGGACCGCCGTGGCCATGAAATCCGCCACCCATGAACTCGCCTCCGCCGTCCAGCCTGGCGCTGCGCTTTATGGTCTGGACACCCATATGCAGGGGAAAATCGTCACCTTTGGCGGCGGATTCGCCTTGTGGCGTAACGGTGTACTGATTGGCGGCCTTGGTATCAGCGGCGGAAGCGTTGAACAGGACATGGATATTGCACAAGCCGCCATTGCGGCGATTGACGTGAGAACATATCAATGAATACATCTGAACTTGAGATGCTGATCCGCAATATTTTAAGCGAACAGCTAACGCCGGAAAAAACGCAAACGAAAGGAAACGGCATTTTTCAGACTGTTGATGAGGCGATTCGCGCCGCGCATCAGGCTTTCTTACGCTACCAACAATGCCCGCTAAAAACGCGCAGCGCCATTATTCACGCTATGCGCGAGGAGTTGGCGCCGCATCTGGCTTCGCTGGCGGAAGAAAGCGCAGCCGAAACGGGAATGGGCAATAAAGAAGATAAACTCCTCAAAAACAAAGCCGCGCTGGATAACACACCGGGTATTGAAGATCTCACCACAACGGCGCTCACCGGCGACGGCGGGATGGTGCTGTTTGAATATTCGCCGTTTGGCGTTATCGGCTCCGTTGCGCCCAGCACTAACCCGACAGAAACGATTATTAACAACAGCATCAGTATGCTGGCGGCGGGAAACAGCGTTTATTTTAGCCCTCATCCCGGCGCAAAATCAGTGTCGCTCAAGCTGATCGGGATGATCGAAGAGATCGCTTTTCGCTGCTGCGGCATACGTAATCTGCTCGTCACCGTGGCAGAACCTACCTTTGAAGCGACACAGCAGATGATGTCGCATCCTGATATCGCCGTGCTGGCGATTACGGGCGGCCCGGGTATTGTCGCGATGGGCATGAAAAGCGGCAAAAAAGTGATTGGCGCTGGCGCAGGGAATCCGCCCTGCATCGTCGATGAAACCGCCGATCTGGTTAAAGCGGCGGAGGATATCATTAACGGCGCCGCCTTTGATTACAATCTGCCCTGTATTGCCGAGAAAAGCCTGATTGTTGTCGAGAGCGTTGCAGAACGCCTGATTCAGCAGATGCAAGCGTTTGGCGCGCTGCTTCTCAGCCCGTCGGACACGGATAAATTACGTACCGTCTGTCTACAGGATGGTCATGCGAATAAAAAACTGGTGGGTAAGAGCCCGGCGACGCTACTGGAAGCATCAGGCATCGCAACACCAGCAAAAACGCCTCGCCTGCTCATCGCGGCGGTGAATGCCAACGATCCGTGGGTCACGTGTGAACAACTGATGCCCATGCTGCCCATTGTGAAAGTCAGCGATTTTGATAGCGCGCTGGCGTTGGCGCTAAAAGTCGAAGCGGGCCTTCACCATACCGCGATTATGCATTCAGAAAATGTGTCACGACTGAATCTGGCGGCGCGTACCTTACAGACCTCCATATTCGTTAAAAATGGCCCGTCATATGCGGGTATCGGCGTCGGCGGAGAAGGTTTTACCACTTTCACTATCGCCACGCCGACCGGAGAAGGTACGACGTCAGCACGCACATTCGCCCGTTCGCGGCGTTGCGTACTCACTAACGGCTTTTCTATCCGCTAACGAGGTTGTAATGAATACCTTTTCACTACAAACCAGGCTGTATAGCGGTCAGGGCAGTCTGAAGGCGCTTAAGCGTTTTACGAATAAACATATCTGGATTATCTGTGATGCTTTTCTGGCGCGATCGCCGCTGCTTGATACGCTACGTAATGCCTTGCCAGCAAATAATCGTCTCAGCGTTTTTAGCGACATTACGCCGGATCCTACTATCGGTACGGTCGTACAGGGTATTACGCAAATGCAGTCCCTGAATCCTGATGTTGTCATTGGTTTTGGCGGCGGTTCCGCGCTGGATGCCGCAAAAGCTATCGTCTGGTTCAGCCGAGAATTTGGCATCGAAATTGAAACCTGCGTGGCTATCCCTACCACCAGCGGAACGGGATCTGAAGTCACGTGCGCCTGTGTTATTAGCGATCCTGATAAAGGAATTAAATATCCATTATTTAATAACTCGCTTTATCCGGATATGGCTATTCTCGATCCGATGCTGGTGGTCAGCGTACCCGCCACTATTACGGCGAATACGGGCGTGGATGTATTGACCCACGCGCTGGAAGCCTATGTTTCGCTACGCGCCAACGACTTCACAGATGCCCTGGCGGAAAAAGCGACGCAAATCGTCTTTCAGTATCTTCCCGTGGCGGTAAACAAAGGCGATTGTCTGGCAACACGCGGCAAAATGCACAATGCGTCAACGTTAGCCGGTATGGCGTTCAGCCAGGCCGGACTTGGTTTAAACCATGCGATTGCCCACCAGTTAGGCGGGCAGTTTCATCTGCCGCACGGGCTTGCCAACGCTTTATTGCTTCCCTCCGTTATCCGCTTTAATGCACGCGACCCACGCGCTGCGAAGCGATACGCCAGACTCGCCAAAGTCTGCCGTTTATGCCCGGAAAGCGCTAACGAAACCACTTGTCTCAATGCCTTAACGCAGCGCATTGAACAGCTCAAAAAGCAGTGCGCCATCCCAACGCTTGCTGAAGCGCTGAAAGACCAAAAACAGGCTTATACACCGCGTATTCCTGCTATGGCGGAAGCGGCGTTGGCGGATATCACATTGCAAACCAACCCGCGAACCACTGATGCCAGCGCTATAAGAGAGCTACTGGAGGCGCTGTTATGAATACTGCTTCAACCGTCAACCTCGCCGATTGCGACGCGCAAACTATCCGCGATCGCGTGCGCGCCGCTGGCGTGACAGGCGCTGGCGGCGCAGGATTTCCTACTCACGTAAAATTACAGGCGCAGGTCGACACATTTTTGGTTAACGCCGCCGAATGCGAACCTATGCTCAAAGTCGATCAGCAACTGATGGCCTTACAAGCTTCACGGCTGATTCGTGGCGTGCAGTACGCCATGAGAGCAACCGGCGCGCGTGAGGGCATCATCGCGCTTAAAGAAAAATATCAGACGGCAATCAAAGCGTTGACGCCGTTACTGACGCCAGCCATCCGATTGCATATGCTGCCGGATGTCTACCCTGCCGGTGATGAAGTATTAACGATATGGCTGGCAACAGGTCGTCGCGTCCCGCCAGCCGCGCTGCCTGTCAGCGTTGGCGTGGTGGTGAACAATGTACAGACGGTACTGAATATCGCCAGGGCAGTTGAGCAGCAGTATCCGGTTACCCGTCGAACGTTAACGGTCAATGGCGCAGTAGCAAGACCTCTGACATTAACGGTTCCGCTGGGGATGCCGTTACGCGAGGTGTTGGCGATTGCGGGCGGCGCAACGGTGGACAATCCTGGTTTTATTAATGGCGGTCCGATGATGGGAAGTCTCATCCCTTCTCTGGATGCGCCCGTTACGAAGACGACTGGCGGCCTGCTGGTATTACCCAAAACACATCCTTTGATCGCGCGTCGGATGCAAGACGATCGCACAATTCTCGCGATCGCCAGGACGGTTTGCGAGCAATGTCGGTTATGTACGGAGCTCTGCCCAAGACACTTAATCGGTCATGAGCTATCGCCGCATCTGCTGGTGCGCGCCGTTAATTATCACCAGGCCGCGACGCCCCAGCTCTTACTCAGCGCGCTGACCTGCTCGGAATGTAACGTTTGTGAAAGCGTCGCCTGCCCGGTGGGCATCTCCCCGGTTCGCATCAATCGGATGCTTAAGCGCGAACTCAGGGCGCAGCATCAGCGCTACGAAGGACCGCTCCACCCGGCGGATGAGATGGCGAAGTACCGTCTGATTCCCATCAAACGGCTGATCGCCAAACTGGGTTTAAACGACTGGTATCACGACGCGCCATTCACCCCGTTCGAACCGCAGCCTGACAGGGTCATATTACTGCTGCGCCAGCATATCGGCGCCAGCGCGATCCCCTGCGTACAAAAAGGCGATCGCGTAGTGAGAGGACAATGTATCGCTGACATCCCGCAAGACGCATTAGGCGCGCCCATTCACGCCAGTATTGATGGCATCGTTCACGAAATCACCAATGAGGCCATCACGGTCGTAAGAGGTTAATTATGTCTCAGGCAATAGGTATTTTAGAACTCACCAGCATCGCCAAAGGAATGGAAGCTGGCGATGCGATGCTAAAAAGCGCCAATGTGTCGCTCCTGATGAGCAAAACAATCTGTCCGGGTAAGTTTTTATTGATGCTGGGCGGCGATGTCGGCGCAGTGCAACAGGCAATAGCCGCGGGCGTCTCTCTGGCAGGCGAGATGCTCGTCGACAGCCTGGTGCTGGCGAACATCCATGCCAGCGTCTTACCCGCCATTAGCGGGTTAAACGCCGTGGAGCAGCGTCAGGCGATTGGTATTGTTGAAACCTGGAGCGTGGCTGCCTGTATCAGCGCCGCCGATCGGGCGGTAAAAGCCTCCAGTGTGACATTGGTACGCGTCCACATGGCCTTCGGCATTGGCGGGAAGTGCTATATGGTCGTGGCGGGTGATATCTCTGACGTTAATAACGCCGTGACGGTAGCCAGCGAAAGCGCCGGAGAGAAAGGGCTATTAGTTTACCGTTCTGTGATCCCGCGTCCGCATGAGGCTATGTGGCGACAGATGGTGGAGGGATAATGGAAATACACACCACGACCGAACGTATGATTCAGGAGTACGTCCCCGGTAAACAAGTGACGCTGGCGCATCTGATCGCCAATCCCGGTAAGGATTTATTTAAAAAACTGGGCCTGCCTGATGCGGTTGCCGCCATCGGCATTTTAACGATTACGCCCAGCGAGGCGTCTATCATTGCCTGCGATATCGCCACAAAATCAGGCGCCGTCGAGATCGGTTTTCTGGATCGTTTCACGGGCGCAGTGGTGTTGACCGGCGATGTTTCAGCCGTTGAGTATGCGCTTAAACAAGTCACGCGCACGCTGAGCGAAATGATGCGTTTCACCTCATGCCCCGTTACGCGGACGTAATGCCATGAAACGCATCATGCTCATTGGCCCTTCGCGATGCGGTAAAATCTCATTAATGCAGTGCTGGCGTGGAGAGACGCTCCATTATCAAAAAACGCAGACGATTATCTGGTCCCCCGCCGCCATCGACACGCCAGGGGAATATCTGGAAAACCGCTGTCTCTACAGCGCCCTGCTGACCAGCGCCTGCGACGCGGAGGTTATCGCACTGGTACTTAACGCTGACGCCGCGTGGTCGCCTTTTTCACCGGGGTTTACCGCACCGATGAACCGCCCCACGATCGGGATCGTCACCAAATCTGATTTAGCCAGTCCACCGCTAATTTCCTGTGTCCGCACCTGGCTGGAACAGGCTGGCGCGCAACAGGTTTTTATCACCAGCTCGGTAACAAAATCCGGATTTGATGAAATGGCTGCTTTTTTGAATGCTAAGGAATCTTTATGACGCACAACATAATGGCAATTAACGCGGGCAGCTCATCGCTGAAATTTCAGTTACTGGCGATGCCGCAAGGCGACATGCGCTGCCAGGGGTTGATTGAGCGTATTGGAATGGCGGATGCGCAGGTGACAATTAAGACGCTCAGCCAAAAATGGCAGGAAACCGTCCCCGTTGCCGATCATCGCGATGCGGTAACGCTGCTGCTGGAAAAGTTGCTGGGTTATCAAATCATTAACAGTCTGCGGGACATTGACGGGGTGGGCCATCGTGTGGCGCACGGCGGTGAGTTTTTTAAAGACTCGACGCTGGTCACTGATGAAACGTTAGCGCAAATCGAACGTCTTGCTGAACTGGCTCCACTTCACAACCCGGTAAACGCATTGGGTATTCACGTTTTTCGTCAACTGTTGCCTGATGCCCCTTCCGTAGCCGTGTTTGATACGGCATTTCACCAGACGCTGGATGAACCCGCCTATATTTACCCGCTTCCCTGGCGTTATTACGCCGAACTGGGGATTCGCCGTTATGGCTTTCATGGCACCAGCCATAAGTATGTCAGCGGCGTTCTGGCTGAAAAGCTGGGCGTACCACTCAGCACATTACGGGTGATTTGTTGTCATCTTGGAAACGGTAGCAGCGTCTGCGCCATCAAAAACGGGCATTCGGTCAATACGTCGATGGGCTTTACGCCGCAGTCAGGCGTGATGATGGGCACCCGTAGCGGAGATATTGATCCCTCTATTCTGCCGTGGATAGCCCAGCGCGAAAGCAAAACGCCGCAACAGTTGAATCAGTTATTAAATAATGAGTCAGGCTTACTGGGCGTTTCTGGCGTGTCGTCTGATTACCGCGATGTCGAACAGGCAGCCGATACCGGTAACCGGCAGGCTAAACTCGCTCTCACCCTGTTTGCCGAACGCATTCGCGCCACCATTGGCAGTTATATCATGCAAATGGGTGGACTGGATGCGCTGGTATTCACTGGGGGCATTGGTGAGAACTCAGCGTGCGCCAGATCGGCGGTTTGCCATAATTTGCAATTTTTAGGCTTAGCCGTTGATGAAGAGAAAAATCAGCGTAATGCGACATTTATCCAGACGGAGAACGCCCTGGTGAAAGTCGCCGTCATCAACACCAACGAAGAGTTAATGATCGCACAAGACGTTATGCGCATTGCGCTACCGGCCACGGAAGGGCTTTGTGTACCAGCCTGAGAGCGTTATACGACGAATTGCGGCAAGTCATGGTAATAACACTTTTACCATGACACTATGCGCGCACCCTATTCGTACCTGAAAGGTGATAACGTGGCTGTTGCGCAATGCCCCGCCTCATGCGGGGAACTTATCCAGGGATGGATTCTGGGCAGTGAGAAACTGGTCTCCTGCCCGGTTGACTGGTACAGCACCGTAGCAGTCACGGCTGCGCCGCCGTTGGTAAACGAGCGCCCATTGTCGCGGGCGATGGTGGAGCGCATTCTGGCGCACTGGCAGTATCCTGCGCACTGGAGTAACGAGATTCGCGTCGACGTGCGTTCGTCAATTCCCATTGCCAAAGGCATGGCCAGCAGCACCGCAGATATCGCCGCTACGGCGGTGGCAACGGCGCATCATCTTGGCCATTCGCTGGATGAAGCTACCCTTGCACGGCTTTGTGTCTCAATAGAACCCACCGATAGCACCGTTTTTCATCAATTAACGCTGTTTGATCACAATAATGCGGCCACGCAAATCGCCTGCGAACCACCGCCGCCACTCGATTTGCTGGTGCTGGAAAGCCCGGCCACGCTACGCACGCAAGATTATCACCGTCTCCCCCGGCGGCAGAAATTACTAGCAAGTTCAGCTACCTTGCAGCAGGCCTGGAGTCTGGTGCAGGAGGCCTGTATAACGCAAAATCCGCTCCGACTGGGTGAGGCGGCAACACTTAGCGCTATCGCCAGCCAGACTCTGTTACCTAAGCCGGGATTTACCGCCCTGCTGTCGCTGGTCGAAGAGTGCGATTTATACGGATTGAATGTGGCGCATAGCGGTAGCGTGGTGGGTCTGATGCTGGACCGGAAACGTCATGACATTGCGCGCCTGAAAAGTAAGCTGGCAGAGAAAAAACTTACCCGACACTGGCCAAAACAACATTTACTCAAGATGGTAACTGGCGGGGTCAAACTGCAGTGAGAGCCTGATATACGCTCCCACTGCCGTAGCGCATTATTCGGCTTTTACATCGGCGTGTTTCATTTCGCCCATCGCTTTCAGCTTTTTGGAAATGTCGCGACGCTCTTTGGAGATTTCGGCATTTTTGATGATGTAATCATCAACGCGATCTTCATAGTCGCTTTTCATACTGGCGATGATGCCCTGAATCGCCTCAACGCTCATACCCGGCTTGATATAGTCGCTCAGGTTGTCCAGCAGCAGCACGCGCTTCTGGTTGTCACGGATCTTCTTCTCAATGTCCTGAATTTCACGCTGCAGTTTATTTTTGCGACGGAACAGACGAACAAACTCCAGCACGTCCTGGAAAGAAGGCTTGGTTGTTTCCATTTTTACACCCCTGATAATGTGAGATTCGGATTCGTTAAGCAACCGCTAGTGGATAAACATTACGTTTATCCCCGTGATACTTCAAGCCGTCAGAAGAAACGCCGTTACGTCGCCGCCTGCGGGAACCTGAACGTTCGGGGATAAAACCGTTGCCAGTAATACTCATTTTATCCTTTATTAGTATCATACTCTTAATCTTTGCTGAATCGAAGCAGCAACGAAATCATTCGCCCCATCTTTTTTTATTTGCGCAAAGCCCGGCAGATCAAATGCGAAAGCAGTTCCAACTGTCGCGCCGTTTCCATACTTAGCCAGACATAGCCGTGGATGGGCGTCTCAGCCACCGTGTCACCCTGCTGCTCGTTCATTAATTGCCGCAGCTCAGCAACGATATCATTCAGTTTACCGGTATTTGCCATTACCGGCTGCGGATTGCCTTCGTACAAGGCGTGTGCGATGGTTAACAAGGTTTGCTGCGTCATCTGCTGGGTTTCACGCAATGTTTGCGCGTTAAGCATCACATAATGGCTGGCGCGCGTCGCCCAGTGGGCATTGATTTGTAATTCAAGCATACAGACCAGATTGCGGTTAATGGTCTGAATGGCCTCGAAAACAGATTTTTGTATCCGGGTTTCTTTACTGGCGGGCGTTATCAGCCCGCGCATTTTGACCACATTATTAAGCAACTGTTGCAAATGCCTATCCAGCCGGGGACGCTCCAGCAAATTCGGCGACAGCGCCGCCTGATACACCCGATTATATGCCGTGACGCAATGCGCCAGTTGGATGCGCCAGTGCAAAAAGGCGCGCTGCGGCCAGATGCCGGTAAACAACATCGCCAGTAGCGACCCCAAAATCACATCCCCGCCACGCCATAATGCCGTATCCATATCGCCCGCGGGAGCGCCGACAACAACAGCGAGTGTTATACCTATCAGTAATGCCTGATACGGTTTTTTCCCTAAGGTCAGCCACCCGCATAAAAACATGGCTACCGCACACCACACCAGCATCAGCGGTAAGGAAAAGAGCTCCAGGCGTAGCGCCACTAGTCCCAATGCGGCACCCAAAATCGTACCGCCTATGCGCTCAAAAGCGCGAGGCGCCACATTACCCCAAAACGAGATGGGCCCCATGATCACCACTAAAGTGATAAGCGGCCATGTGCCTTCGGGAATAGAAAACAGACGAACCAGCAAAAAGGTAAAAATGAATGCCAGGGCGATACGTATGCCATGCACGATGCGATAATGAAGGTACAACCTTATTTCAAAAGGGCTTAATGACTTATCGGCACGCATTCTTGCACTCCTTACGGGAATGGCAAAAAAAGCATTGTACCTGCTTTATAGCAAAAATGAGCACTGGCGGACGGAACAACCTACCCGTCCGCTATTTTCAGGTTGAAAACGAATCAATCACTTCCGCCGTACCGGAATATACATTTCAATATCCCAGTATCCGTCTTCGACGCCGTTATTCAGATAGGTTTCAAAACAGGGCTCAGAGGTTATCTGGTAAGCGCTGTCCTGTAGCAAAGCGTCAAAAAACTGATACCACGGCGTCGCAAAATCGTGATCTTCAACGCGTGCGACAGCGGTGGCGTATTCGCCGCCTTCGATTTCAGTCACGATTACGCCTTCGCTATTGTCCGGCAGGACAAAATTCTCCGCTACGGAAACCACGGTATCGCAGCGGAGTTTTTCCGCAGGCACTTCATCCGGATTATCGTAGTAAACGGCTATCCATTCAATCGGGACGATTTGCTTTCCGTCTACCCACATCATCAGTTGTTTAAAACCCTGCTTTACGGTTTGTTCCCATGGGCCGACCATGTGGAAACCGGCTATCTTACGTTTTTGTTCCTGCCTGATTTCGTAATCCATGTTGCCTCCATCATTTTACTGTACTTATATACAGTATAATTTTACTTTTCATCGTCACAAGGACAGAGTGATTATTATGTGAGCAGACTCGCACTCCCACCATTTGCGACGCCGGAGATTGAGGCGCATGGCACGTTACAACGGCTTAGGCTTTATGCTGAAAATAGTCGCTCAGTCGAGAGAACATACCGCCTTTACCAACCGACTCCAGAGTGACCAGCGGCCACTGGGCGATCAGTTTATCCCGGTCGTAGAGCTCTATTTCACCTACCCGTTGATGAGCGGCGATTGGCGCCTCCAGATCTTTTTTATCCAGCACATATTTTGCTTTGATATGCGGAATTTCCGCTTTAGGCAGCGCCATCCAGAAGTCTTGTTCCGTCCCCAGCGCAATCTTTTCTCTGTCTCCGTACCAGATCCGCTCGCTGCCCACTTTTTTGCCGCTGTGCAAAATCTGCACCGTCGCAAAATTTTGCTGGCCCCACTGCAACAGTTTTCGCGCCTGTTCTTCACGGCCTTTCGCACTTTTCGCCCCCATGACAACGGCGATAAGTCGACGCTGCCCGTCCACCGCCGATGCGATAAGATTAAATCCCGCTCCCGACGTGTGTCCGGTTTTAAGCCCGTCGATATGCATTGTCTTATCCCACAATAAGCCGTTGCGATTCTGCTGCGTGATACCGTTCCAGGTCAGGCTCTTCTCGCTGTACATATGATAAAATTCAGGCTCGCCGTGAATAATCGCCCGTGAGAGTACGGCCAGGTCATACGCGGAGCTATGTTGTCCCGGCGCGTCCAGCCCGTGTACGGTTTCAAAATGGGTATCCTGCAAATTGAGTTTTTTCACATAGCTGTTCATCATCGCTACAAACTGCGGCTGCCCGCCCGCGATATAATCCGCCAGCGCCACACAAGCATCGTTACCAGAATCCACAATTAAGCCACGGCTTAAATCACGTACCGACACGCGGTCCCCTTCTTTTAAAAACATCAACGAGGAGCCGACAAACACCGGATTATCCTTCGCCCAGGCGTCGCGCCCAACGGTGACGATATCGTCAGGGCTGATACGATGACTATCGATGGCGCGATCGACGACGTAGCCCGTCATTAGCTTGGTAAGGCTGGCGGGATTACGTTGCTGGTGTTCATTACCGGCGGTAAGAACCTGTCCCGTAGTGTAATCCATCAACACCCAGGCGCCTGCATCAATGGCTGGCGGTTGGGGAGCAAAACTTACGGCATCGGCCGCAAGCGCAGGAGAAAGGTGCATCGCGAATAAAGAAGCGGCAATAAACAAACGGCGTTTCAACAGCATGTCCTCAGGATGGTCTCAATTTGCCGTTCTTTTTACGGAAGTTCAGTTAAACAAACATGGATAAATTGCAAGAAAATGTGACACAAGGCACATTTTCTTGCTGACTTTATTTTATGGATATACTCAGACGGCGGACTTATCCCCGCGCGGCGCGGTACGATGACGGTGATAGCCGTCAACCATGCTACGGAAAATTTGTCCCGGCGTGTCGCCAAGAGTACACAGATAGAGATGCGCGCAAATAAACAGTAAGCCGATGATAGCAAGCGCCATATGCAGCACCAGCATCACAGGGCCCAGACCCGCAACCTGCGGATAGAGACACAGCAAACCGGTGATGATTAACAGCGGTACCAGCGCGTACATAATCGCCAGATATGCCAGTTGTTGCAGTGGATTGAACTTATTCTGCTCTGTTGCCGCGAACGGATGCGCTTCCCCTTTCATGATGCCAAAAAGGTAAAAACGCGTCTGGCGTATGCAGCGCGTCACCAGTCCGGAAAAATTTACCCGATAGTGACGCCCGTTACCTGTGGTGAGATTGATCAGCACAAACCCGACCCAGAAAGCCAGTAAGGCAAAACCACACCAGGTATGCACCTGCACCATTAGCGCTACAGGGCCGAGAGAAAAATGACCAAATAAACCGCTTAACAGTAATAAAACAAACAGTAACGCATTTCCCCAATGCCAACGGCGAATCGCCAGCGAGTAGAGATAGTCACGATGCTCTTCGCCGCCCGCCGTTTTTGGCGCAAGCATCCGCCGCAATAACGCATGGACAACCAGTCCGACAAGCATGAGCAGCACCACGACTCCTGCGTAAATTAACCACAGCGGCCAATAATCCGGCGCATAGTGTAGTTCCGCTCCCCAGATAGTATTCATGCTTTACCCTCCTGATGGACTTCTTTACGACGGTACAAACTGACAGCCCCACTACGCGCCTCCTGCTGGCGATAGACCTCTTTCTGGTTGACCCAGCGCTGGATCTCGCTCTCATCCAGTCTGCCGAATTTCAGCGCGTCCGTTGGGCAAACGGATACGCACGCCGGAGACTGCCCCTCGGCCAACCGCGTATCGGCACAGAAGTTACACTTGTCGGCGATGCCGGTTTGCGGATTCAGATAGCGCACATGGAAAGAACAAGCGGCAACACAATAATCGCAGCCAATGCAGCGCGATTTATCAACCTGAACGATACCGTTTTCATCGCGGTATGACGCTCCGGTAGGACAAACGCTAACACATGGCGCATTTTCACAGTGCTGACAGGAGACGCGGACAAATTGAAAATGCGTGAGCGCGTCAGACGCCTGTTCAGGCGCGCGAATTTGCACCTGTACGCGGCTAACCCCCTCCGGCACGTCATTAAGCACTTTGCAGGCAACGGTACATGCCTGGCAGCCAATACAGCGCTTTTCATCATGCAGCATGACGTACTGGGTTGTTAAATGATTCATGGTTCCCTCCTTCCTCATGCCCGGCTCAGCGTCACGCCTGCGGTATGTACTACCGTACCGGATACCGGGCTCGTCACGTGCGGTAGTAAATTACCGCAGTGGATGCCGTGTGTCGTCGCCGCCGTTTTGGCCCCGGCTTTAGCGCCGAATCCCATATAGACGAATAGCGTGTCCGGACGGATACCGGGCGTCACCAGCGCCTTACCTTTTTCTTTACCCGTGGCATTTTCCAGCCAGATCTCATCGCCAGTCTTGATGCCTTTTTCTCGTGCCGTTTGCGGATGAACCCAGACCGCGTTATCCCACATCAACTCGCTGAGTAAAGGTACGTATTGCGTCGCGCCATTGGTATGAACGGCCACCTTGCCCTGAATGAAGTAAAGCTCATTCTCTTTTTTGAGCGCAAAATCACGAACGCGCGGAACGCCGTAGCCTGGGAGCAATCCCTCCAGATTTTCGGAATAAAGCTCTATTTTGCCAGAGGGCGACTTGAAGCGAAGCTGTTCGCCATAGGTGTTATCGCTGTCCGTCGCGATAGCGCCGGGATAACGCGCCGTAAACTGGCGAACGGATTCCGGTTCGCGTAATAGCAGCGGGACGCCCCATTCAAGATACCCTTTCTGCCGCAGTTCTTTCGCTAAGGCATGGTCACCATTCAACTGATAGAGTTGACGCGTCTGCATATCCTGCCACGGATAGTACTGCCCTAACCCCAACTGCTCGCCAAGTTCTTTCCAGATTTGCCAACTCGGACGCGCCTCGCCAATCGGCTCTACAACCTGTTGGCGTAGAGCGTAAGCCGGTTGCAGTCCCGACATATCCGATACCTCTTCATCCCGTTCGAGATAGGTACATTCCGGCAGCAGATAGTCGGCATGTGCTGCGCTTTCGCTCAAATAGACATCGCAACTGACCACCAGCTCCAGTTGCTCAACGGTTTTTACCAGGTCCGGGCGGCAGGTGACGGTCTGGAAGGGATTATGCCGTGACATAATCCACGCTTTTATCGGGTAAGGCTTCTGGGTTAACGCCGCATCAATAATGCTTTGCACCACGCCGCCGCCAGCAGCGATATATTTAAATTGCGGTGCGACCAGATCGATACGCTGCGCTGTCGGTTTCGGCATATTTTTAATGTTGGGTTTCGCCAGCGTCGGCGCGACCCTTTCCCCGGCCAGTTTGTTGTAAACCGACGCGCCTTTTTTCTGATACAGCCCACCTTCGCGCTCAATATTACCGAGCAGTACATTGAGCGTAAAAATCATCCGCCGCATATCGATCTCTTCCTGGGAGAACGTCGCGCGATGGCCAGGGCTGACAATAGCATGGGGAGCGCAGGCGGCCAGTTCGCGCGTCACCCGCGCAATAGCGTCGGCAGGGACATCGGCCTGCGCTTCCGCCCATTCCGGCGTCGCCTCTTTTACCGCCTGTGCTAATTGTTCAAATCCGGTAGTATAACGCTCGACAAAAGACGCATCGTAGAGTTGTTCGTCAATCATGACGTGACACATCGCCAGCAGAACCGCTAAATCACCGCCGGGGCGAATAGCGTGCCATTCATCTGCCTTGCTGGAAAATATCGACAAGCGCGGATCAAAGCTGACCATTTTGGCCCCCTTCACCTGCGCGGTCATTAATTCATGGGTATCCGCGACTTCAATACCTTCATACAAATTGTGGCCAAACGAAACCAGATAGCGCGTGTTGGCGATATCCATCGCCAGATCGCCGCCCATCATCACTTTTGCCGCGATAGCTTTCCCGGCAGGGCATGTTGAGGCATGAGTAAAAGTATTAGGCGAACCAAAGGCAGTCGCCAGATGGAAAAGATGGCTGGATAGCGAACCCGATTTGGAAGAGAAAACCACGGACTCCGGGCCATGCTGCGCTTTGATGGCATTCATTTTCGCCGCAATTTCCTGGTAAGCCTGTTGCCAGCTAATCACTTGCCATTCACCGCCGCCGCGCGGTCCGTTGCGTTTCATGGGTTTTACAATCCGTTGCGGGTCATTAACCAGGCTGACGCCGCTCCCGCCCCTGGCGCATACGCGTGTTCCCTGCTGCGGCGCAAAAGGATTGCCCTGGATAAAAACGGTCTTGTTATTGACTACCTGCGCCTGAACAGGACAACGAAAGGAACACATTTCGCACAAACTTGGCGTTAGCGTGGTTTTACCGTTAATTCCGGCAACCGGGTTGCGCGCCAGCGCCCCAGGCGGAAAAGCGCCCAGTGCGCAGGCAGAGCAGCCTATGCCTACCCCCTGCAAAAAAGAACGACGACTTATGCTCATATAACCTCCTGTTATTAGATATAACTGAAGATTATATGTAAGTTGTATTATGAAATTTCGGCTTTAATCACAAACTTACACAGTTGTTAAAAAAATGCCGCAACAGAACAAAACCATTTGTCTTATAAAAACTTTACATTCTTCTGAACACGTAGGGTGAATGTGATTAAATAAATTCAATAATTACCCAATAATTACCTTTTAATGATAAGAAAAATATAACTCTAATAACGCACAATAATATTTTAAAAAAGTCAATTAATTCCAGTAATTTTCCTACTGAGTTTTTACTGTCGGTACTCCTAACATGCCGTGCTGATGTGTATAGCGCCTTTTGGTACTCTTCCTGCAGCGCTAAAATTAATACCAGTCATCGTGAACCAATGATTGACGGCAAGCAGCATCCTACCTTTTCACTTAATATGGACACCATATTTTGTCGGGTTTTGAGGTGTTCAGCCGTTTAGCAGCCATCCATTATTACTTCTTTATTTTATCAATTATTGATCAAACTCTTTTGATGATAGGGGGGTAATGAAGATGCCAGCAAATAAAATCTGTTTCACGAATCACATCCAAGCGACATCACCCCCCCCAAAGAGCAAAAAACATGATCATGTTTGGCATAACATTAGTTTTAATAACCCAGGTGCATCATTAAACCTAAAAATTAAACTATCTTACTCTCCCTCAGCGGGTTTATTTTTACCTAAAGAGAGTCGGAGATTCGCTTATATAAATAATCACATTGAGGTTAATAAGGTCGAGCCAGGCATTACAAACACTAAAGATAAAAGTAGTTTCTTCACGAAAACTACTCAAGTACACAGTTCAGAAGATAGCGCCTCAAAAATAATTACAGAATTTATTGTAAACATATCAGTGATAAATTATATTATTATATTTTTACCATTGGCATTTTGTGGAGTATGTTATTTGGAAAGCATCAGAAAAAAAGTCTTGAATTAATCAGAAAAACGTTCAAAGAAAATATCAGCAATCTTTGTAAGGAACTGCGGCTACTTGATAACGAAGAAAAAGCATTCTTAGTTTCAATTTTGACAATCAAACTTCGTGCTCCGCATACTTCGGATGCTAATCTGTTAAATAGAAATGGCACTTTTGATATATACTCCAAACAATTATTAATTAACAATAAAATTCCATTTCCGGAAAGGAGTTTAATTGATGATATTTATTTTTATCTAATGACGATTTTTTCTTTGCCCTGGAAGCAGGAGAAGTGTATGAGAAGGCCTCGATTCGGTTCCAGGGTTCACGCTGTTGATATTCATCAACCTGTATTTGAACAGGTTTCCTGTATAAATCTCTACGATCAGCATTTCCCAGCATCACCAGACGCTGGAAAACATATCGACGGACTTAGTCAAGAAGCGGTTGAAATCTTAAAAAAGCAAAACACTTCTAAATATGATTTTATTTTTTTGGAAAAGATATAAGGGCTGGTATCGTCAGGTAAAAAATTTGGGCCGCACTCTCAACGTTACAGCAATCAGTCAGAAAATTTTATACTGTTAATAATATTAGTATTGACAATTTTGTTCAACTAACTATTAGATTGAGTTGAGCGTCCGGTTTTTATTCATGGCCAAAATAGATATGCAGTAGTTTTACTTACACATAAGCCCAAATATTTGTCAATTAACGATGTCATCTTCGCAGGTGAAACCTCTAAAAACCAACCTATCAAATCATAAAGTACCTCATTAAGGGGGGGGCGTAATAAAAATGAAAAAATTTTATCATTTCCGTGATTATCAGAGAGCAAAGCTTGAAAGCCATGCGTTCTATAAGCTTATTGATTCCGATATTATCCCGTTAAAAAACAAACTAATGTTTGCCCCTGTGATGGCTCATTTTGTGATGAACTTCAGGGATATGAATAAATGGGTCATAAGATTTGCAACAACAGATTCTAAATTCAAATCTGTTATTAATGCAGGAACTACTGAAGACGAAACACATTCAAGATTATTTCTTGAGGACTGGAGAAAACTCTATCTTGATGATAAGTTAAACTGGAAGGCCAGCGACATTATATACTGGTTATTTATTAGTCCTGAAATGGAATGTTTCAGAAAATATGGCGTCGAGTTTATGCGTCTTTGCGTTGATGATAACAATGACCCAATATTGCGATATTCTCACTCTGAATCCGGAGAAACCTGCGGTAACGTATTTTTTTCTAAAATAAGTCCTATAGCAGATGAAGTCGCCCATGAACTGGGGGTTCAATTACGCTATTTTGGTTCATTCCATCTTGGCCTTGAGAATGGGCATGTCTGGAAGTCAGAAGGCGTCTTTGAAAATGAAGTTCTGCTCCCGGAATATTATGATAAAGTCAGAAATTTATCTCAGAGAATGTTTGATATTTTTACAGGAATACATGATGCATTCTATCACTATACATTAAAGTATATTGTTAAACATGAAGTTCATAATTTCAGCAATCTTGTCAAAACGGAAGGGAAAATTCTGACCCCCCCCTCTGAAATAAACATTACTCAGACACAAAAAAATAACGAAGAAATTATACATTATGTGGACAGTTATCTCAGGGAAATTGATGAGCACCCTTTCTTTGACTGGGTAAAATCCTCTACAATAAATGCTGAATTAAAGATAAAATGCTTTATACCTCTGTGGATTGTAGATATCATGATGTACAGAGATATCAATAATTACATTTTTACCTATATGTGCCCTGGCTCAATGGGAGAGCTTCTTATTAACGATTATGCCCGGCATCTGGCCTGCCATAGTGCTTTATTTTATAATGACTGGAAGGCTCTGAAACTTGATGATATGTTACGCTGGAGTGCAAGTGATACGCTTGAGTTTATATTTCTGAATACTGATATGGACTCTCACCGGAAAAATCTTGTTAATTTTTCACTGCACGGAATGAAAAATAAAGATCCACTTATCAGATTCTGGTTTATGATGATACTTGAATTAAGTGGAAAATCATTTTTTTCTGTTATTGGCCAGGTAGCAATGCAGGCAGAAAGTGAATGCAATATTTCACTTCCTTACCTGACAGGAAAGCATTCATCAGCAGAAGAGCAGAAATCATATTGTGCGCTATATGAATACTTCATTAATCAGGATATATCTAAAGAACAAGTAAAAACCATAAAATATCTTTCAGATATTGTTATGCGGTCATTATTAGAAAATCTTGATATCTCTTATAAATACGCTTTAAATAATATTTTTGCGGCGCGTTAATTACAAATACCACTTTAATAATGGTATCCCTACCGGGAGGCCATTGGTTTCAGCGCGTCCGGTGCAAAACCCACCAGCGGCACCACTTTCGCAGCCACAAACGCTGTTGTAGCAATATCCCGGCCTGCGGCAGTGGTCTCCGGTGTTGGCGTGCCGGTCAGTGCTGGACTGTCACGCACTGCACGGATTTTGGGCCAGAGTCAGCCCATCAGAATCAATAACTTCAGATGGACCTGAATATGGTTTACCATAGGTAGAGCGAAGTTTAACGTCACTGATCGCCATGTTAATTTTCTGTACGCAAAATCGCATAAGCAACAGTATATAAACGTGTACAGACAGAAGCAATCAATGACTAAAAGCATTAAAAGCATCTTATTTCATATACATATCACATCAGGCGTGTACATCAAGTGACAGTTAAAAACGACAGCATACAGAGCACATTCCTCTTCCACGATTACGAAACCTTCGGTACGCATCCGGCCCTCGACAGACCTGCGCAATTCGCCGCAATCCGTACAGATAACGACTTCAATATTGTTGGCGAACCGGACGTATTTTACTGCAAACCCGCCGATGATTATCTGCCACAGCCCGGCGCGGTGCTGATTACCGGCATCACGCCGCAGGAAGCGTGTGAGAAAGGAGAAAACGAAGCCGCTTTCGCCAGACGCATCCATGCGCTGTTTACCGTTCCTAAAACCTGCGTTGTGGGCTACAACAATGTTCGTTTTGATGATGAAGTCACGCGCAATATTTTTTATCGCAACTTTTACGATCCCTACGCCTGGAGCTGGCAGCATGATAATTCACGCTGGGATATATTGGATGTCATGCGCGCCTGTTATGCACTGCGCCCTGAGGGGATAAACTGGCCGGAAAACGACGACGGTCTGCCTAGCTTTCGTCTGGAACATTTAACCCAAGCGAACGATATCGAACACAGCAACGCTCACGATGCGATGGCCGATGTCTACGCCACTATTGCGATGGCGCAACTGGTGAAAACACGCCAGCCGCGTCTGTTTGATTATCTTTATAGCCACCGCAGTAAACATAAACTGGCAGCGCTGATTGACGTTCCGCAAATGAAGCCGCTGGTGCATATCTCCGGCATGTTTGGAGCGTGGCGTGGCAATACAAGCTGGGTCGCGCCGCTGGCGTGGCATCCTGAAAATCGGAACGCGGTGATCGTGGTCGATTTAGCAGGCGATATTTCCCCTCTTCTTGAACTAGACAGCGATACCCTTCGCGATCGGCTTTATACGGCCAAAGCCGATCTTGGCAATAACGCCGCAGTGCCGGTAAAGCTGGTGCATATCAATAAATGTCCGGTCCTGGCGCAGGCGAATACGTTGCGCCCGGAGGATGCGGACCGGCTGGGAATTAATCGCCAGCACTGCCTGGATAACCTGAAAGTATTGCGTGAAAACCCGCAGGTTCGCGATAAAGTGGTGGCGATTTTCGCCGAAGCCGAACCTTTTTCCTCCCCGGATAACGTCGATGCCCAGCTCTATGATGGTTTCTTCAGCGATTCCGATCGCGCAGCCATGAAAATCGTACTCGAAACCGAGCCACGTAACCTGCCCGCGCTGGATATTACCTTTGTCGATAAACGCATTGAGAAGCTGCTGTTTAATTACCGCGCGCGCAATTTTCCCGGTACGCTGGATGACGCAGAGCAGCAGCGCTGGCTGGCGCATCGCCGTCAGGTGCTGACGCCAGAGTTTTTACAACAGTATGCCAATGAATTGCAGATGCTTTCTCAGCAGTATGCGGAAGATAAAACGAAGCTGGGGTTGCTGAAATCACTGTGGCAGTACGCAACTGAGATTGTGTAATTGACCAATGCCTGACGGGTATTGTTAATCCAGAGCGGATAAATATTTACGCCGCATCCGGCAAACGTGCCGGATAACAGAGAAAAAACCGGAGGCACTGCCTCCGGTTTTGTTATTGTCGATAATACGCGCGATTACGCGACATCTTCGTACTGTGGAACCGGGTTGCGGAAGCTTTTGGTGACGCACGCCAGATAAATCAGCCCGATACCCGCCCAGATCAGGCCCAGTACCATTGAGCTCTCTTCCAGGTTAACCCACAACGCGCCAACCGTCAGCGCGCCGCACATCGGCAGGAACAGATACTGGAAGTGATCTTTCAACGTTTTATTACGCTTCTCACGGATCCAGAACTGCGAAATCACGGACAGGTTAACGAAGGTGAACGCAACCAGCGCGCCAAAGTTAATCAGCGCCGTCGCCATCACCAGGTCAAAATTAATCGCCAGCAGCGCGATCGCCCCGACCAGAATGATGTTCATCGCTGGCGTACGCCATTTCGGATGAACGTAACCGAAGAAGCTTTTCGGGAATACGCCGTCGCGCCCCATGACGTACATCAGGCGCGCTACGCCTGCGTGCGCCGCCATACCGGAAGCCAGTACGGTGATAGTAGAGAAAATCAGCGCGCCCACCTGGAAGGCTTTACCCGCCACGTACAGCATGATTTCCGGCTGAGACGCATCCGGATCTTTAAAGCGAGAAATATCCGGGAAATACAGTTGCAGGAAATAGGTCGCAAAGATGAAGATCAGGCCGCCAATCAGCGCGGTCAGGAAAATTGCACGCGGGATCACGCGTTCAGCATCTTTGGTCTCTTCCGACAGGTTACTGATGCCGTCAAAGCCGGTAAAGGAGAAGCACAGGATCGTCGCCCCCGTAATCATCGGGATAACGTGCGCATCGCCGGACCAGAACGGACGGGTACTCGCCAGCGTACCGGCGCCTTCGCCTTCAAATACGCCATAAACCACCATACCCAGGATGACCGCAATCAGCACCACCTGCAACACCACAATCACGGTGTTGAAGTTAGCGACCGATTTAAGGCTACGCAGGTTAAAGGCCGTCATAAAGGCCACCAGCGCCACAACAAAGACCCATGACGGAATGGAGGGCACCAGTGCTTCAAAATAAATTTTCGCCAACAGAATGTTGATCATCGGCGCGAACAGATAATCGAGTAGAGAAGACCAACCCACCATAAAGCCAACGGTCGGGCTGATGGATTTCTGGGCATAGGTGTACGCCGACCCCGCAGAAGGGTAACGACGCACCAGTTTCCCGTAGCTCAATGCCGTAAACAGAATCGCGATTAACGCGAATGCATATGCCGTCGGTACGTGACCGTCAGTGAGGCCTGAAACGATACCAAATGTATCGAACAGCGTCATCGGCTGCATATAGGCAAGACCCATCATTACAACCGGAACTAACGTAAGCGTTTTACGTAATTCCACGCGAGAGGTGTTTGGAGTAACGTTATGCGACATGGTCATTCTCCTTTACGGCGAATGCCGTCGCGTAAGCAAAAAATTGCCCCATTTTCTGGATTCCTCAGCGACAACAACTGTCGATTTTTAAGTAAGTATCTATCCGGTACGAAGCCCGGCCTCTTGGTATTGAATGATGTGTTTGAAGCAAAAAAATAACCGACGCGTATTAAAACGTCGGTTAGTGTCATTTTTTGCAAGCGGCGTATTCTGCCCTAAATTGAAGTGAAATGACAAGAGAATGAGAGCGCGATCAAAAAATTATTTTTCATAAGCGATTGATTTTTAAATCGGCGATTTTGCATCCCCCCCAGCAATAGCATGATTTGCTAAAATTTCATCCCACCACCAGCCGCTGGCCAGCCCGGCGGCCTGTCCATTCCAGACAATACATACCGGTTCATAGGCGATTTGCGCCACCACGTTCTTCTCTATAAGCGCGCCGCTTTCCAAAATCGCTGCGCCAGATAACGCGGTAAATAGCCGCATCCCAGGCCGCTAATTTGCAGCTCCAGCTTGGTTTTAAAATCAAAAACCGTAATCGCTTCCTGAGCGTCGAGCAATTCAGATCCTGTCGTTCGTGATGAATGGGCGCTATCGCCAACCACAATCGCGCGAAAGCGTTTAATCGTCTGGCGGCTAAGCGGTTCCTCTTCATGAACCAGAGGATGATGAGGAGCGACAGCAAACACCAGTTCAAGAGCGCCCAGGCTTGCAAAGCCAAAGCCGGTGTCTGCCGGCGGCGCGCGCATGGCGCTAACGATGATATCCGCCCCTCCCTGCGTCAACGTCTCCCATGAGCCGCCGAGAACGCCATTAACAAATTTCAGGCGCGTCACGCTGTGGCGTTGATAAAAAGCGTCAATAAGCGGGGCCAGAAGAGAAAAGGGAAAGGTATCATCCACACTGATGACCGGTTCGTTCTCCCAGCCTTCATGCAGTTTAATTGCCTGCTTTTTCAGCTCGCGAACGGTGTGCAGCACTTCACGGCATTTTTCCAGTAGCATCTTACCGACTCGCGTAAATCTCGCGCGATGACCGCTACGGTCGAGCTGTTAGATATTAAGATCGTTTTCCAGCTTATGAACGGTATAACTGAGGGCGGACGGCGTTTTGAATAATTTTGCCGATGCCGCCGCGAAGCTGCCCTCTTTTTCTAATTCTAACGCATCAAGAATAAGCAGAACGTCCAGCAGTGGTTTCATACTCGTCCCCTTGCGCTATATGGAGACCACCTGCTGGACAGCGACTCATTCCATCGGCATCACCAGCGGATCGGGATACTGGTATTCAAATCCAAGCTCATTACAAATTCGGCTACCGTCGATAACCTTCCCTTTGCCGTTATCCGGCGCGTCACGAAAATGCGGCGGCTCCATTCCCAGCAAGCGCGCCATTTGCGGATAGAACACGTTGCGTGCCGGGTGCGCCGGCGCACATATATTATAGATGTGCCCCCCTTTCGGCGCCTGTAGCAAGAGAGTAATTGCGCAGACTACATCTTCAAGATGCACCAGATTGACTCCGTGTTGACCATCCGGCGCGGTTTTTCCGGCAAAGAAACGTCCGGGATGCCGTCCCGGCCCGACCAACCCCGCCAGCCGCAGAATATCCACTGACGTGCCCGGCAGGTTGTGCAGCCAGTCTTCCAGTTCCTTCAGGGTACGCCCACTGGCCGTTACCGGATTACGCGGCGTATTCTCTTTCACCACGCCTTGCACATCGCCGTAAACAGATGTCGAACTGGTAAAAATGATACGCGGGATACGGTATGCCAGCGCGCTGTCGACCAGCTCCTGCATCGCCTGCAGATAAAAATCCTCTCCCGGCCCGCTACGACGCGCGGGTAGCGTTATCACCAGTGCATCGACATCCAGCAGAGCGTCAAGATCATCTGCTTCACAGACCAGCTCCGGCTCCAGACGCAGCGGATAGCTTTCAATGCCACTCATACGGGCCGCTTCCACCCCGTCAAGGGTGGTTTTGCTGCCGGTAACCTGCCAGCCTCTCGCTGCCAGCGACATTGCCAGCGGCATGCCTAACCAACCTAAACCGACAATTGCGACCTTTTTCATCCATTTTCTCCTGACTTTAACGCCTTATACATAAGGCTACGCTAGCCCGCCGTGACTGACAATTCATACTATAAATACGAAATGAAAAAAGCGCTTGCTTTAAGGCGTAAAAGTGGTTTAGGTTAAGAGGCATAAAATGAATAAGCATTCATCGGAATTTTTATGACACGCGTTCAATTTAAACACCACCATCATCACCATCACCCTGACTAGTCTTTCAGGCGATGTGTGCTGGGAGACATTCAGATCTTCCAGTGGTGCATGAACGCATGAGAAAGCCCCCGGAAGATCATCTTCCGGGGGCTTTTTTTTAGCGCGCGATACAGACCGGTTCAGACAGGATAAAGAGGAACACAAAATGTTAGACAACACCCGCTTACGCATAGCTATTCAGAAATCAGGTCGTTTAAGCGATGATTCACGAGAATTGCTGGCCCGCTGCGGCATAAAAATTAATTTACACACCCAGCGCCTGATTGCGATGGCGGAGAATATGCCGATTGATATCCTGCGCGTGCGTGATGATGACATTCCGGGTCTGGTAATGGATGGCGTGGTCGATCTCGGCATTATTGGCGAGAACGTACTGGAAGAAGAGCTGCTTAACCGCCGCGCGCAGGGCGAAGATCCGCGCTATTTTACCCTGCGCCGTCTTGACTTCGGCGGCTGCCGCCTGTCGCTGGCGACGCCGGTTGACGAAGCCTGGGACGGCCCGGTGGCGCTGGAGGGTAAACGTATCGCCACCTCTTATCCGCATCTCCTCAAACGTTACCTTGACCAGAAAGGCGTCTCTTTTAAATCCTGTCTGTTAAATGGCTCGGTCGAAGTCGCTCCGCGCGCGGGACTGGCCGATGCTATCTGCGATTTAGTCTCTACCGGCGCGACGCTTGAAGCTAACGGCCTGCGTGAAGTCGAAGTTATCTATCGCTCTAAAGCTTGTCTTATCCAGCGCGACGGTGAAATAGCGGAGAGTAAGCAACAACTGATCGATAAATTGCTGACCCGTATTCAGGGCGTGATTCAGGCGCGCGAATCGAAATACATCATGATGCACGCGCCGAGCGAACGCCTGGAAGAGGTTATCGCCCTGTTGCCAGGCGCCGAGCGACCAACGATTCTGCCGCTGGCGGGCGAGCAACAGCGCGTGGCGATGCACATGGTCAGTAGTGAGACTCTCTTCTGGGAAACCATGGAGAAACTGAAAGCGCTTGGCGCCAGCTCGATTCTGGTGCTGCCGATCGAGAAGATGATGGAGTAAAAACCATGGGCTTCAATACCCTGATTGACTGGAACAACTGTAACCCTGAACAGCAGCGTGAATTACTGACGCGTCCGGCGATTTCCGCCTCTGATAGCATTACCCGTACAGTCAGCGATATTCTGGATAATGTAAAAACGCGCGGTGACGACGCCCTGCGTGAATACGGCGCCAAATTTGATAAAACTGAAGTAACATCACTACGTGTCACCGCTGAAGAGATAGCCGCCGCCGGCGCGCGTCTGAGCGAAGAATTAAAACAGGCGATGGCCGCCGCCGTCAAAAATATTGAAACGTTCCATTCCGCGCAAACGCTGCCGCCAGTAGATGTGGAAACCCAGCCTGGCGTGCGTTGCCAGCAGGTTACGCGTCCCGTCGCATCTGTCGGTCTGTATATTCCCGGCGGCTCGGCTCCGCTCTTCTCAACGGTGCTAATGCTGGCAACGCCGGCGCGTATTGCGGGATGTCAGAAAGTGGTTCTGTGCTCGCCGCCGCCCATCGCCGATGAAATCCTCTATGCGGCACAACTGTGTGGCGTACAGGAGATCTTTAACGTCGGCGGCTCGCAGGCGATTGCTGCTCTGGCCTTCGGCAGCGAATCAGTTCCGAAAGTCGATAAAATTTTTGGCCCCGGCAACGCCTTCGTGACCGAAGCCAAACGTCAGGTCAGCCAGCGTCTCGACGGCGCGGCTATCGATATGCCTGCCGGGCCGTCTGAAGTATTGGTGATCGCCGACAGCGGCGCAACGCCGGATTTCGTCGCTTCTGACCTGCTTTCCCAGGCAGAACACGGCCCGGATTCACAGGTGATTCTTCTGACGCCGGATGCCGACATCGCCCGCAAGGTAGCGGAGGCGGTAGAACGTCAACTGGCTGAACTGCCGCGCGCGGAAACCGCCCGTCAGGCTTTGCGCGCCAGTCGTCTGATTGTGACCAAAGATTTAGCGCAGTGCGTCGCTATCTCTAATCAATATGGGCCGGAACACTTAATCATCCAGACGCGAAATGCGCGTGATTTGGTGGATGCGATTACCAGCGCCGGCTCGGTATTTCTCGGCGACTGGTCGCCGGAATCCGCAGGCGATTACGCTTCCGGAACCAACCATGTTTTACCCACCTATGGCTATACTGCTACCTGTTCCAGTCTTGGGTTGGCGGACTTTCAGAAACGAATGACCGTTCAGGAGCTGTCGAAAGCGGGCTTTTCCGCGCTGGCGCCAACCATTGAAACGTTGGCGGCAGCAGAGCGCCTGACCGCCCATAAAAATGCCGTTACCCTGCGCGTAAACGTCCTCAAGGAGCAAGCATGAGTACTGAAAATACTCTCAGTGTCGCTGACTTAGCCCGTGAAAATGTCCGCAACCTGATACCGTATCAGTCCGCCCGCCGTCTGGGCGGTAACGGCGATGTCTGGCTGAACGCTAATGAATTCCCGACAGCGGTGGAGTTTCAGCTCACCCAACAAACGCTTAACCGCTACCCGGAATGCCAGCCAAAGGCCGTGATTGAAAACTACGCACAATATGCTGGCGTAAAGCCTGAGCAGGTGCTGGTCAGCCGCGGCGCGGACGAAGGGATCGAACTGATGATCCGTGCCTTCTGCGAACCGGGGAAAGATGCCATTCTCTACTGCCCGCCCACTTACGGTATGTACAGCGTCAGCGCCGAAACCATTGGCGTAGCGCGCCGAACGGTTCCCACGCTTGAAAACTGGCAGTTGGATCTACAGGGGATTTACGACAACCTTGACGGCGCAAAAGTGGTGTTCGTTTGTAGCCCCAATAACCCCACCGGACAACTTATCAACCCGCAGGATCTGCGCACGCTGCTGGAGTTGACGCGCGGTAAAGCGATGGTCGTCGCCGATGAAGCCTATATTGAGTTTTGCCCGCAGGCCACGCTGGCAGGCTGGCTGGTTGAATATCCTCATCTGGTTATTCTGCGCACATTGTCGAAAGCTTTTGCGCTGGCGGGTCTGCGCTGCGGCTTTACTCTGGCCAATGAAGAGGTGATTAACCTGCTGTTAAAAGTGATCGCCCCTTATCCGCTCTCCACGCCGGTGGCGGATATCGCCGCCCAGGCGCTGAGTCCGCGGGGAATAAACGCGATGCGCGAGCGCGTGAGGCTGATTGTGCAGGAACGTCAGCATCTGGTAAATGGCCTACAACAGGCCGCCTGCTTAGAACACGTCTTTGACTCTGAAACCAACTATATTCTGGCGCGGTTTACCGCCTCCAGCAGCGTGTTTAAATCATTATGGGATCAGGGCATTATCTTACGCGATCAGAATAAACAACCTTCTTTAAGCGGCTGCCTGCGGATTACGGTCGGCACCCGCCAGGAAAACCAGCGCGTCATTGACGCCTTACGTGCGGAGCCAGTATGAGTCAGAAGTATCTTTTCATCGACCGGGACGGAACCTTAATTTCCGAACCGCCGAGTGATTTTCAGGTAGACAGCTTTTATAAGCTGGCCTTCGAGCCAGAGGTCATTCCCGTATTGCTGACGCTGCAAAAAGCGGGTTTTAAACTGGTGATGATCACTAACCAGGATGGGCTTGGCACGCAAAGCTTCCCGCAGGCGGACTTTGACGGACCACACAACCTGATGATGCAGATTTTCACCTCTCAGGGCATACACTTTGATGACGTGCTCATCTGCCCTCATCTGCCCGCAGAAGATTGCGACTGCCGTAAGCCCAAAGTGAAGCTGGTGGAGCGCTATCTGGCGGAGCACGCGATGGATAGCGCCAATAGCTATGTGATTGGCGATCGCGCGACCGATATCCAGCTCGCTGATAATATGGGCATTACGGGTTTACGCTATCACCGTGAAACGCTGAACTGGTCGATGATTGGCAAACAGCTAACGAAACGCGATCGTTATGCGCATGTGGCGCGCAACACTAAAGAAACGCAGATTGATGTCAGCGTCTGGCTGGATCGCGAAGGCAACAGCAAGATTAATACCGGCGTCGGTTTCTTTGACCATATGCTTGATCAAATCGCCACCCACGGCGGCTTTCGCATGGAGATTACCGTTAAGGGTGATCTCTATATTGACGATCATCACACGGTAGAAGATACCGGGCTGGCGCTCGGCGAGGCGTTAAAGCTGGCGCTCGGCGACAAGCGCGGTATCTGCCGTTTCGGTTTTGTATTGCCGATGGATGAGTGCCTGGCGCGCTGTGCGCTGGATATTTCCGGTCGTCCGCACCTGGAATATAAAGCTGAATTTACTTACCAGCGCGTGGGCGATCTGAGCACAGAAATGATTGAACACTTTTTCCGCTCGCTCTCTTATACCATGGGCGTCACCCTGCATCTTAAGACTAAGGGTAAGAACGATCACCACCGCGTTGAAAGCTTGTTTAAAGCCTTTGGTCGTACGCTACGGCAGGCCATTCGCGTGGAGGGCGATACATTGCCGTCCTCGAAAGGAGTGCTGTGATGAACGTCGTCATCCTTGACACCGGCTGCGCCAATTTAAGCTCGGTAAAATCCGCCGTGGCGCGCCACGGCTATGCTCCTGTGGTCAGCCGGGAACCGGAAATCGTATTACGCGCTGACAAACTCTTTCTGCCGGGCGTGGGCACGGCGCAAGCCGCTATGGATCAACTACGCGAACGTGAACTAATCGACTTAATTAAAGCGTGTACTCAGCCGGTACTGGGTATCTGCCTGGGTATGCAACTGCTGGGGCGTCGCAGCGAAGAGACGCACGGCGTGGATCTGCTGAACATTATCGAACAAGATGTGCCGAAAATGACCGATTTTGGTCTGCCGCTACCGCACATGGGCTGGAATCGCGTTTATCCGCAGGCGGGCAATCGATTGTTCCAGGGCATTGAAGATGGCGCCTATTTTTATTTTGTTCACAGCTACGCGATGCCGGTCAATCCGTGGACGATCGCTCAGTGTCATTACGGCGAGCCGTTCACCGCCGCGGTACAGAAAGACAACTTCTTCGGCGTGCAGTTCCACCCGGAACGTTCGGGCGCGGCGGGCGCGCAGTTGCTGAAAAATTTCCTGGAGATGTAATGATTATTCCGGCATTAGATTTAATCGACGGCGTCGTGGTGCGTCTCCATCAGGGCGACTATGCCCGGCAGCGGGATTACGGTAACGATCCCCTGCCCCGTTTGCAGGATTACGTCGCCCAGGGCGCTGAAGTGCTGCATCTGGTAGATCTGACCGGCGCTAAAGATCCGGCTAATCGACAGATATCGCTGATCAAAACGCTGGTCGCAGGCGTGAACGTGCCTGTTCAGGTCGGCGGCGGCGTGCGTACCGAAGAAGACGTTGCGGCATTACTGGAGGCTGGCGTTGCCCGTGTGGTCGTAGGTTCAACGGCAGTAAAATCCCCTGAGGTGGTGAAAGGTTGGTTTGAACGTTTCGGCGCGCAGGCGTTGGTACTGGCGCTGGACGTTCGCATAGACGAACACGGCAACAAACAGGTGGCGGTTAGCGGCTGGCAGGAAAACTCCGGCATCTCGCTGGAACAACTGGTGGAAACCTATCTCCCCGTCGGCCTGAAACATGTGCTGTGTACCGATATTTCTCGCGACGGCACGCTGGCGGGTTCTAATGTTTCGCTATACCAAGAGGTATGCGCCAGATATCCGCAGATCGCCTTTCAGTCCTCCGGCGGTATTGGCGATATCGATGATATCGCCGCCCTGCGCGGCACCGGCGTGCGCGGCGTGATTGTCGGACGCGCGCTACTGGAAGGGAAATTTACCGTTAAGGAGGCTATCCAATGCTGGCAAAACGCATAATTCCGTGTCTGGACGTTCGTGATGGTCAGGTGGTGAAAGGCGTACAGTTTCGCAACCATGAGATCATTGGCGATATCGTCCCGCTGGCTAAACGCTATGCCGACGAAGGCGCGGACGAACTGGTGTTCTATGACATTACCGCCTCCAGCGATGGCCGTGTAGTGGATAAAAGCTGGGTGTCGCGCGTAGCCGAGGTGATCGACATTCCGTTTTGCGTAGCGGGCGGTATTCGGTCAATTGACGACGCCGCCAAAATTCTCTCTTTCGGAGCGGATAAGATCTCCGTGAACTCCCCGGCCCTGGCTGACCCAACTCTGATTACCCGTCTGGCTGACCGCTTTGGTGTACAGTGCATTGTCGTTGGAATTGATACCTGGTTTGACGACGCTACGGGGAAATACCACGTTAACCAGTATACTGGCGATGAGAACCGTACCCGCGTGACGCAGTGGGAGACGCTGGACTGGGTGCAAGAGGTACAACAACGCGGCGCGGGCGAAATCGTCCTGAATATGATGAACCAGGACGGCGTGCGTAACGGTTACGATCTGACGCAACTGAAAAAAGTCCGTGACGTTTGCCGCGTGCCGCTGATCGCCTCCGGTGGCGCGGGCACGATGGAACACTTTCTTGAGGCATTCCGTGATGCTGATGTCGACGGCGCGCTTGCCGCCTCCGTTTTTCACAAGCAAATCATCAATATTGGCGAATTAAAAGCGTACCTGGCAGGCCAGGGCGTGGAGATCAGGATATGCTAACAGAGCAACAACGCCGCGAGCTGGACTGGGAAAAAACTGACGGCATGATGCCAGCCATCGTGCAACATGCGGTATCTGGCGAAGTATTAATGCTGGGTTACATGAATCCACAAGCGCTGGACAAGACCATTGAATCCGGCAACGTTACTTTCTTCTCACGCACAAAACAGCGTTTGTGGACTAAAGGTGAAACTTCAGGCCATGTGCTGAAGGTGGCTAGCATTGCGCCGGATTGCGACAACGACACGCTACTGGTGCTGGCAAATCCTGTTGGGCCGACCTGCCACAAAGGCACCAATAGCTGCTTTGGCGACGCCAGCCATCAGTGGTTATTTCTCTACCAACTGGAGCAACTGCTGGCAGAGCGCAAAACCGCCGATCCGGCCAGCTCGTATACGGCGAAACTGTACTCCAGCGGTACCAAACGTATTGCGCAAAAGGTCGGCGAAGAAGGTGTAGAAACCGCGCTGGCGGCAACCGTCAACGATCGTGTTGAGCTGACTAACGAAGCGTCTGATTTGATGTATCACTTGCTGGTGCTGTTGCAGGATCAGGATCTTAATCTTACCACCGTGATTAATAATCTTCGTAAGCGCCATCAATAAGTGTAAAAAAAAACCGGGCAACGCCCGGTTTTTTGGTGGAATTTTGCGTTCCGTAGGCTGGATAGCCGCCATCCGGCAAAGAAACTTACAAGGCTTTTGGCTTATAGCTACGTAGCGCATTACGTCCCAGCACAATTCCGGCGCCGATCATCCCCCCCAGTAATACAGCCAGCACAAGGGTAATGGCTTTTTTCGGGCTATCGCGACGAACCGGCAGCGTTGGTTTCATTACATAACGATAGACATGCACCGTATCGGCAGTCACTTTCAGATTTTTAATATCCAGCAGAGTCTGCTTCGTCTGGTAATAGGCCGGTGAAAAGACCAGTGGACGCGTCGCTTCGTTCTGTATCATCGATTTTAGCGCATCGCTCCCCAGCAGGAACATGGTATCCTGGGTAACATCCTGGGTTTGCTGAATCTGCGGCTGCGTGATTTTGGCTTCATCCGCGTAGCGCAACGCTTCTTCGATTTGCTTAATACGCAGATCTTTTTGCTCCTGCGCCACCACTTCCTGCGTTTCAAGGGACTCCTGCAACGTTTTGGTTTGCAGCGTGATGTTATCTTTAAGGTCAACTTCCAGTTCCTTCGCGACCTCTTCGTCCACCTGTTGGATATATTCCGCCAGCCGACGCTGCGCCCCTTCAGCGGTGTTACTCACGTAAGAAACCGAGAGCGGCAGCGCCTGCCCTTTTACCGACTGTTCAATGGTGAGCTTTTCCGGTACTTTTTGATTATCCAGCGCTTCCGCCAATGCGGAAAACGCCGCGCTAAAGCGGCTTATAAAATTTGTCTGAACCTCCGAAATTTTGGGGGCATTCCCGCCATACAAGACGTTGAGCGCATTGGTATAGGTGGCAACCTGCCCAGCATCGGGTTGGGTGAGAATCGCCGTGGATGTCCATTTTTCTTTGGCTATCATCAGATAGCCTACCGCCAGTAAAATGGCGATAATAACAGCTACAATAATGGTCATCTTCCCACGCCACAACTGTAGTAATAAATCAATCAAATCAATCTGTTCCGGATCGTTCCCACGCCCGGAAAACGTATTATTATCCACTGTCATAGATACCCTAATTAAAAAAGGATGAAGCTGGAAATAGTGTAGTCATAACTAAAATAGATGCTATAGGATTAATGATAAAAACAGATATTTTTTTCCATTTATTTGGTCAATGAATCACCGGGACTTATCAAGCCCCGGTTCTTTATTAGTCACTACCGAAAAGATCGCGGGTATACACTTTTTCAGCGACATCCGAAAGCTCTGTCGCCATCCTGTTGGAAATAATGACATCCGCCTGCTGTTTAAAACAGCGCAAATCACGTTCAAGGCGAGTGTTAAAGAAAGTATCTTCTTTCATTACGGGTTCATAGATGATGACCTCTACGCCTTTCGCTTTAATGCGCTTCATGATCCCCTGAATCGATGAGGCGCGGAAATTATCGGAGTCACTCTTCATGATCAGGCGAAAAATTCCCACCACTTTTGGCTTTCTGGAGAGGATAGCATCGGCAATAAAATCTTTACGCGTACGGTTTGCTTCAACGATGGCGGAGATAATATTATTAGGTACCGACTGATAATTAGCCAGCAACTGTTTGGTATCTTTTGGCAAGCAATATCCGCCATAACCAAACGAGGGATTATTGTAATGATTACCAATACGCGGGTCGAGGCACACCCCTTCAATAATTTGTCGGGTATTTAATCCTAACGTTTCAGCATAACTGTCTAATTCGTTAAAATAAGCGACTCGCATGGCGAGGTAAGTATTGGCAAAAAGTTTAATGGCTTCCGCTTCACTAGAGTCTGTAAACAGCGTTGGAATACCCTGCTTAATAGCCCCTTCCTGGAGTAACGCGGCAAATTCTCTGGCGCGATCAGACTGCTCGCCAATAACGATACGTGAAGGATAAAGGTTATCGTAAAGCGCTTTACCTTCACGTAAAAATTCCGGGGAGAAAATGATATTTTCTGTCGCAAACTGCCGACGCATTGCCGCAGTGAAGCCTACCGGTACCGTAGACTTAATAATCATAACAGCTGCAGGGTTGATGCTTACCACATCCTGAATGACCGATTCCACACTGGACGTATTAAAATAATTTGTTTTTGGATCGTAATCTGTAGGCGTAGCTATGATGACGTAATCTGCGTTCTGGTACGCATCAAACTTATCCAGCGTTGCTCTGAATCTGATATTATCGTCCTTTAAAAATTGCTGAATTTCTTTATCAACAATCGGAGATATCCGATCATTTAACAGTTCAACACGGGAAGGAACAATGTCTAACGCCACCACATCGTGGTGTTGTGCAATAAGCAAACCATTAGACAAGCCTACATAACCCGTCCCGGATATCGTGATTTTCATTATTTACTCTCAGAATTAACTTAATGATGAATCATGATGTATTCGCATCCTGATAAGATATTAAAGTTTTAGCGCCTGAGTAAATAAACTGCAACGCAGACGAGAACAATTCAGATTATCTTCATTACGATAAACACAGATTATTAAGTTAATATTAAGCAAACGCGATAAATCAATAAGAATATAGATAAAAAAAAGCCCGGCATTAAGCCGGGCTTAAACAAGCTGGCAGAAATTATTCCAACCATTCGGTATGGAAAATACCATCTTTATCAGTACGTTTATAGGTGTGCGCACCAAAATAGTCACGCTGCGCCTGAATCAGGTTAGCTGGCAGTACCGCGGCACGATAGCTGTCATAGTAGGCCACCGCGGCAGAGAATGTCGGAACAGGAATGCCGTTCTGCACTGCGTAAGCCACGACATCGCGCAGCGCCTGCTGGTACTCATCAGCAATTTTCCTGAAGTAAGGCGCTAACAGCAGGTTAGCGATACCGGCGTTTTCTGCGTAAGCATCGGTGATCTTTTGCAGGAACTGAGCGCGAATAATACAGCCCGCACGGAAAATTTTGGCGATCTCGCCGTAGTTCAGATCCCAGTGGTATTCCTCAGACGCAGCGCGTAACTGCGAGAAGCCCTGCGCATAGGAAACGATCTTGCCGAGATACAGCGCGCGACGCACTTTCTCGATAAATTCCGCTTTGTCACCCACAGGCTGCGCTTTCGGCCCGGAGAGCACTTTAGACGCGGCGACACGTTGCGCTTTCAGCGAAGAGATGTAACGCGCAAAGACGGATTCGGTAATCAGCGACAGCGGTTCGCCAAGATCCAGCGCGCTCTGGCTGGTCCATTTACCGGTCCCTTTGTTGGCGGCCTCATCGAGAATGACATCTACCAGATAGTTTCCGTCTTCATCTTTTTTAGTGAAGATGTCTTTGGTGATGTCGATCAGATAACTGCTCAGCTCGCCGTTATTCCACTCGGTAAAGGTGCTCGCCAACTCTTCATTGCTGAGGTTCAGGCCACCTTTCAGCAGGGAATAGGCTTCAGCGATAAGCTGCATATCGCCATATTCAATACCATTATGAACCATTTTCACATAGTGACCCGCGCCATCGGCACCGATGTAGGTCACGCACGGTTCGCCATCTTCCGCCACGGCAGCAATCTTCGTCAGAATCGGCGCCACCAGTTCATAGGCATCTTTCTGACCGCCAGGCATAATGGACGGTCCTTTCAACGCGCCCTCTTCGCCACCGGAAACACCGGTACCGATAAAGTTAAAACCCTCAGCAGACAGCTCGCGATTGCGACGGATTGTGTCCTGGAAGAAGGTGTTACCGCCATCAATAATGATATCGCCTTTTTCCAGATACGGTTTCAGCGAATCGATGGTTGCGTCAGTACCTGCGCCCGCTTTCACCATTAACAGGATACGACGAGGCGTTTCAAGGGATTCAACGAACTCTTTCACCGTGTAATAAGGCACCAGTTTTTTGCCGGGATTCTCGGCAATCACTTCTTCGGTCTTTTCACGGGAGCGGTTGAAAACGGAGACGGTATAACCACGGCTTTCGATGTTGAGCGCGAGGTTACGCCCCATCACTGCCATACCGACGACGCCGATCTGTTGCTTGGACATTACATACTCCTGTCAAGTGTGGTCACCGCGCGACGAGTGCGCGGCTTGAAATGTGACTTAGATGTTAACTTACTTATGCCTAAAAAGCTGCTGACCTTGGCCCAAAATCAGTGCCTTCGTCTTTCTGTAGACTTCGGATAAATGACCCTGGCCCAAATTCAGTACAGTGCTAAATCAGAGATCTTCGTCTTTCTGACCCTGGCCCAAATTCAGTACAGTGCTAAATCAGAGATCTTCGTCTTTCCGGAGACTTCGGATAAATTCAGCCG
>NZ_VXJW01000013.1 GCF_008692845.1 Salmonella enterica subsp. arizonae | reverse complement strand
ATTTGCCTGGCGGCACTAGCGCGGTGGTCCCACCTGACCCCATGCCGAACTCAGAAGTGAAACGCCGTAGCGCCGATGGTAGTGTGGGGTCTCCCCATGCGAGAGTAGGGAACTGCCAGGCATCAAATTAAGCAGTAGACCGGGATAATTCCGGTAGTTGTAAAAGAATTCGGTGGAGCGGTAGTTCAGTTGGTTAGAATACCTGCCTGTCACGCAGGGGGTCGCGGGTTCGAGTCCCGTCCGTTCCGCCACCCTAATTAGGGGCGTAGTTCAATTGGTAGAGCACCGGTCTCCAAAACCGGGTGTTGGGAGTTCGAGTCTCTCCGCCCCTGCCAGAAATAATCCTTAGCAGATGCTAAGGATTTTTTTTGCCTAAAATTACCTGGTCAGGTAATCGTAACTCCCTTTCTTTTTCTCCTGCTCATTTTCATTGCCTATCAAGAACATCCGTTTTTAATAGATCGCAGATAAGCGAATATTTATCGCTGTTTTGCAGCCAAATAGCATACAACGGTCGTGAAAGCGTTGCGCTGTCGGCAACGGTATGTAGTCCGCCCTTTTCGTTTGCCCAGTTTACTGGAAGCCAGCTACAGCCATTCAATGCGTTAAGTTGCTGTCGGGCGAGCTCGGCTGAGCTGGTTGTTAATACCGGCACTTCATCTGCTGCGATCAATCCAGCTTCATGCTGTTGGAAGTCTGGTCCCCACTCCAGCCGCAGATAATTGAGTTCTGATTTCATACGGGCAGGGCTGCTGCAATATAACGCCAAAGTGAAGTGTCCTAACAGTTCACTGCTGAACTCATCCATTTTGGGTGCTTCGGTGGTAATGAGGAGGTCAAGCTGGCGTTCATGGAGTTGCTTCACAAGCGATTGCCGTTGAGCGATTCTGGCTTCGAATTGCAGGCCGTTTTGCGGTTCCTGTCGTTGGTACAGTCGACCCAGCCAGTCGTTAAGCATACACTCCCATAAAGACGCGCTGGCGCCGATGGAAAACTCGTTATGGCGTGAGGTATGCGCCACCTCTTTACGTGCCGCCTGCCACGTATTCATCAGCGTTTCCGCATACGGTAAAAGTTTTTCGCCAGCCGCGGTTAAACGGATATTGTTTCTGTGCCGCGTAAAAAGGTTTACGCCTAGCTGATTCTCCAGTTGCCTGATACGGAAGCTCACCGCGGATTGCGTCAGGTAAAGTGCTTCTGCGGCCCGACCGAAATGGCGTGTCCGGCTAACTTCCAGGAAAGTTTTTAACAATTCCGTATCCACTGTGCTCTCCACAAAATTATTTGTCGTTATGATTTAAATGTTTTGTTTTACACTCTGTCAAGCGTAACTAATACTCCGCGCCATAAATAGCTCAGACAAAGAATTAGGAGCGTGCAGGATGGCGGAAAGCTTTACGACGACTAATCGATATTTTGACAATAAACATTATCCACGTGGATTCTCTCGTCACGGTGATTTCACGATTAAAGAGGCACAACTGCTTGAGCGTCATGGTCATGCCTTTAATGATCTGGATCTTGGCAAGCGTGAGCCAGTGACTGAAGAAGAGAAGCTGTTTGTAGCGGTATGTCGCGGTGAACGCGAGCCGGTAACGGATGCAGAACGCGTCTGGTCCAAGTATATGACGCGCATCAAGCGTCCAAAACGCTTCCACACCTTGTCTGGCGGTAAGCCGCAAGTTGAAGGCGCAGAAGACTACACCGAAGCTGACGATTAATAAAAAGGGCGTAATGCCCTTTTTTTACGCCAACAGCTTTTGTAAATGAATTAACAACCTGTCTATCGCCCGATAGCTTACCGCCTCCTGCAAATGCTGACGCGAGATCTCGTCAGCCTGTTCTATGTCGGCAATGGTTCTGGCCACTTTTAGTAAGCGTTGCCAGGCGCGAATGGATAATCCAAGATGCACCAGCGTGTCTTCAAGCCAGCGGGCGTCATCATGATGCAAAACACAGTATTTTTGGATCTCGCTACCTTCCAGGCGTGCGTTTAACTTCTTCTGGCGTCGGTACTGTCGTTCCTGGGCAGCGATAACCCGCTTTTTTACCGTAGCGCTGTTCTCACCCTTTGAGGCGTGTTGGCTGAGAATCCCGGGCGGAGGAAGCGGTATCTCAAGCGAAAGGTCGAAACGATCAAGAAACGGGCCTGACAGCTTACTGAGGTAACGTAGTGTCTGTTCTGGCGTGCAGCGATTATGATTTCCCTGATAATGTCCGGTCGGGCTGGGATTCATTGCGGCGATTAACTGGAACCTGGCAGGGTACGTTATTTTCGCTCTGGTACGGGATAAATGAATTTGACCGGATTCTATAGGTTCACGTAGCGCATCCAGTGTGCGTCGCTCAAATTCAGGCAATTCATCAAGGAACAAAATTCCGTTGTGCGCCAACGATATCTCTCCCGGTGCGGGTATTGCGCCGCCGCCGACCATAGCAGTCAGTGAGGCGCTATGATGAGGTGAGCGAAAGGGACGCTGCTGCCATCGTTTTTGTACCGTATCCGCATTAACCAGACTGAGAATCGCGGCGCTTTCCAACGCCTCTTCATTGCTTAATGGTGGAAGAATCCCGCTCAGTCGACTGGCCAGCATGGTTTTACCCGTACCCGGCGGGCCGATCAATAACAGATTATGTCCACCTGCCGCTGTAATCTCCAGGCCGCGCTTACCCTGCTCCTGACCGATAACATCGCTAAGATCGGCCGTTGTGATAGGCGATACCATATCCTGGGCTAAAGGTCTTTCAAGGGCATGTTTCCCTTCCAGAAAGGCGCAGACGGTTTGTAGATGATCGGCGATAAAACATCCTTCTCTGCTGATAAGCCCAACCTCTGCGGCGTTCTCTGTTGCGACGATAATATTTCTGCCGGCCCTGATGGCTTCAGTTGCGCTTGATATTGCGCCAGGAACGCCACGTAATGCGCCTGTAAGCGCTAACTCGCCTACCAGCTCATATGCCTCAAGATTTGACGCTGTAAGCTGCTCAGACGCGGCCAGAAGCGCAACCGCAATAGGCAGGTCATACCTTCCGCCTTCTTTCGGCAGATCGGCTGGAGCAAGGTTAATGGTTATCTTTTTAGCCGGAAATTCATATCCGCTATTAATGATTGCACTGCGTACCCGGTCGCGCGCTTCTTTTACCGTGGTTTCCGGTAGGCCTACCATGGTTAATCCCGGTAACCCATTACTGATATGCACTTCTATGGTGATAGGCGGCGCATTAACGCCAAGTGCGGCGCGGGTATGAACAATCGACAGTGACATAATTCCTCCTGGTGCATAGATTATGAGGAATAAAAGGGAAAATTGAATTGCTGATTTTCTGCTTTTTAGTGGTTGGTTCCTGAATTTTGGCGTCATTTTCAGGTAATAAACATCAATCTGGAAGAATGTTCGCAGAAGGGGAAATAAGGAAAACAGAGGGTAACGTGCGCTAAAAGAGGAAAAAAAAGTGAAAAATTTTCAGTTGCTGATTTTTCTTATAAAAAACAAAGGAATTTTAGTTATTCATCGGCACTATCTGAAATGGGGTTAAAAAAATATCTTGTGCTATTGGCGAAACCTATGGTAACTCTTTAGGTATTCCTTCGAACAAGATGCAAGAATAGACAAAAATGACAGCCCTTCTACGAGTGATTAGCCTGGTCGTGATTAGCGTGGTGGTGATTATTATCCCACCGTGCGGGGCTGCACTTGGACGAGGAAAGGCTTAGAGATCAAGCCTTAACGAACTAAGCCCCCCGCACCGAAAGGTCCGGGGGTTTTTTTTGGCCTGAAAAACTTAAGCGAGGAGCAGAACGTGAATAACAGCATAAAATTCTGTTTCTCCAGATTTACGACGGGGATGTAACTATGAACGGGGCACAGTGGGTGGTACATGCTTTGCGAGCGCAGGGGGTGAAAACCGTATTTGGTTATCCTGGCGGCGCAATTATGCCGGTTTATGATGCGTTGTATGACGGTGGTGTGGAGCATCTGTTGTGCCGTCATGAGCAGGGCGCGGTGATGGCTGCGATCGGTTATGCCCGTTCTACTGGTAAAACCGGTGTTTGTATCGCTACCTCCGGCCCTGGCGCCACTAACCTGATCACTGGCCTGGCGGATGCGTTGTTAGATTCGGTACCCGTCGTCGCGATCACGGGTCAGGTTTCCGCCCCGTTCATCGGCACCGATGCGTTCCAGGAGGTGGATGTGTTAGGGCTGTCGCTGGCCTGTACCAAACACAGCTTTCTGGTGCAGTCGCTGGCAGAGCTGCCTCGTATCATGGCAGAGGCTTTTGAAGTCGCCAACGCTGGCCGTCCCGGACCCGTTCTGGTGGATATCCCTAAAGATATCCAGTTAGCCAGCGGAGCGCTGGAACCATATTTCACTACCGTTACTAACGAAGCGATGTTCCCTCAGGCCGCCGTTGAGAAGGCGCGTACCATGTTGTCGCAGGCACAGAAGCCGATATTGTATGTCGGCGGCGGCGTCGGTATGGCGCAGGCGGTTCCGGCGCTGCGTGAGTTTATCGCCTTAACGCAAATGCCGGTTACCTGTACGCTGAAAGGACTGGGCGCTGTTGAAGCCGATTATCCGTACTATATGGGAATGTTGGGAATGCACGGCGCTAAAGCCGCAAATTACGCGGTGCAGCAGTGCGATCTGCTGATCGCCGTCGGTGCGCGTTTTGATGACCGGGTGACCGGTAAGCTGAATACGTTTGCGCCGAACGCCAGTGTGATTCATTTAGATATTGACCCAGCCGAACTCAACAAATTACGTCAGGCGCATGTCGCGTTACAGGGCGATCTGAATACGCTGTTGCCTGCGTTACAGCAACCGTTAGCTATCGATGAGTGGCGGCGGCATAACGCTGCAATGCGTTCCGAGCACGCCTGGCGCTATGACCATCCTGGCGAGGCTATCTATGCGCCGTTGTTGTTGAAGCAATTGTCGGAACGCAAACCCGCAGACAGTGTGGTGACGACGGATGTGGGGCAGCATCAGATGTGGTCAGCCCAGCATATGACTTACAGCCGCCCGGAGAATTTCATTACTTCCAGCGGCTTGGGTACGATGGGATTCGGCTTGCCGGCGGCCGTTGGCGCACAGGTAGCGCGACCAAATGATACCGTTATCTGTATCTCCGGTGACGGCTCCTTCATGATGAATGTTCAGGAGTTGGGCACCGTGAAACGCAAGCAGTTACCGTTGAAGATAGTCTTACTCGACAACCAGCGGTTAGGAATGGTTCGACAATGGCAGCAACTCTTTTTCCAGGAACGATATAGCGAAACCACCTTGACCGATAACCCCGATTTTCTCATGTTGGCCAGCGCCTTCGGCATTCCAGGCCAGCATATTACCCGTAAAGACCAGGTTGAAGCGGCACTCGACACTATGTTGGCAAGCGAAGGCCCGTACCTGCTTCACGTCTCAATCGACGAACTTGAAAATGTCTGGCCGTTGGTGCCGCCTGGCGCCAGTAACTCTGAAATGCTGGAGAAATTATCATGATGCAACATCAGGTCAATGTATCGGCGCGCTTTAATCCAGAAACCTTAGAACGTGTTTTACGCGTGGTGCGCCATCGTGGTTTTCAGGTGTGCTCTATGAATATGGAAGCCGCGACCGATGCGCAGAATATAAATATTGAATTGACCGTTGCCAGTCCCCGGTCGGTCGACTTACTGTTTAGTCAGTTAAGTAAACTGGTAGATGTTGCGCATGTCGCGATCTGCCAGAGCGCTGCCACATCACAACAAATCCGCGCCTGAGCGCAAAAGGAAGAAAAATGACGACGAAAAAAGCTGATTACATTTGGTTCAATGGCGAGATGGTGCGCTGGGAAGACGCGAAGGTTCACGTAATGTCTCACGCGCTGCACTACGGTACGTCGGTATTTGAAGGGATTCGTTGCTACGACTCTCACAAAGGCCCGGTGGTGTTCCGTCATCGTGAACATATGCAGCGTTTGCATGATTCAGCCAAAATTTATCGTTTCCCGGTTTCCCAGAGTATTGATGAGCTAATGGAAGCCTGTCGCGCCGTGATTCGTAAAAATAATCTGACCAGCGCTTATATCCGCCCATTGGTGTTTGTGGGGGATGTCGGTATGGGCGTTAACCCGCCTCCGGGATACACCACTGACGTCATCATCGCCGCGTTTCCGTGGGGGGCATACCTGGGCGCCGAAGCGCTGGATCAGGGGATCGATGCGATGGTTTCTTCCTGGAATCGCGCAGCGCCGAACACCATTCCGACCGCTGCCAAAGCGGGTGGTAATTATCTCTCATCCCTGCTGGTGGGTAGCGAAGCGCGTCGTCACGGCTATCAGGAAGGCATCGCGCTGGATGTAAACGGTTATATCTCCGAAGGCGCAGGCGAAAACTTGTTTGAAGTAAAAGATGGCGTGCTGTTTACTCCGCCGTTTACCTCTTCCGCGCTGCCAGGCATTACTCGCGACGCGATCATCAAACTGGCGAAGGAACTGGGTATTGAAGTGCGCGAGCAGGTGTTGTCCCGCGAATCGCTGTATCTGGCCGACGAAGTGTTTATGTCCGGAACAGCGGCAGAGATTACTCCGGTACGCAGCGTTGATGGCATCCAGGTGGGCGCAGGTCGCTGCGGCCCTGTTACTAAGCGTATTCAGCAAGCCTTCTTTGGTCTCTTCACCGGAGAAACCGAAGATAAATGGGGTTGGTTAGATCAGGTAAATCCAAAATAAATCAAATAAATGGGGCGGCACGCATCGTCCCATTAAAAAGACAGACACGGGGAGTAAATAAAGCATGCCTATGTACCGTTCCGCCACCACCACTCATGGCCGCAATATGGCGGGTGCCCGCGCGCTGTGGCGCGCTACCGGAATGACCGACGCCGATTTCGGCAAACCGATTATTGCGGTGGTCAACTCTTTCACCCAGTTTGTGCCGGGTCACGTACACCTGCGCGATCTGGGCAAGCTGGTGGCTGAACAGATTGAAGCCGCAGGCGGGGTCGCCAAAGAGTTCAACACGATTGCGGTGGATGACGGCATCGCGATGGGTCATGGGGGCATGCTTTATTCACTGCCATCGCGTGAATTGATTGCTGACTCGGTTGAATACATGGTGAATGCTCACTGCGCCGACGCGATGGTCTGTATCTCCAACTGCGATAAAATCACCCCAGGAATGCTAATGGCTTCGCTGCGCCTGAACATCCCGGTGATCTTTGTCTCCGGCGGGCCGATGGAAGCCGGTAAAACCAAACTGTCTGATCAGATTATCAAGCTCGATCTGGTGGACGCGATGATCCAGGGCGCCGATCCGAAAGTTTCCGATTCACAGAGCAATCAGGTGGAGCGCTCCGCGTGTCCGACTTGCGGATCATGTTCAGGAATGTTTACCGCTAACTCCATGAACTGCCTGACCGAAGCGCTGGGCCTATCGCAGCCGGGCAACGGCTCGCTGCTGGCGACCCACGCTGAACGTAAGCAGTTGTTCCTCAATGCCGGTAAGCGGATTGTTGAACTGACTAAACGCTATTACGAGCAGGGTGACGAAAGCGCGCTGCCGCGGAACATTGCTAATAAAGCGGCGTTTGAAAACGCCATGACGCTGGATATCGCGATGGGCGGGTCGACTAATACCGTTCTGCATCTGCTGGCGGCGGCGCAAGAAGCGGAAATCGACTTTACAATGAGCGATATCGATAAGCTTTCCCGCAAAGTCCCGCAGTTATGCAAAGTAGCGCCGAGCACGCAGAAATACCATATGGAAGATGTCCATCGCGCGGGGGGCGTGTTGGGGATTTTGGGTGAACTGGACCGGGCCGGTCTTGTTCATCGCGACGTGAAAAACGTATTGGGCCTGACGCTGCCGCAAACCCTGGAACAGTACGATATCATGGTCACCAAAGATGAAACAGTTAAGCAGATGTTCCGCGCAGGTCCAGCGGGCATTCGCACTACTCAGGCGTTTTCACAAGCGTGTTGCTGGGACTCGCTGGATGACGATCGCGCTGAAGGCTGCATTCGCTCGCTGGAACATGCCTATAGCAAAGATGGCGGTCTGGCGGTGTTGTATGGCAACTTCGCCGAAAACGGCTGTATTGTGAAAACCGCAGGTGTGGATGACAGTATCCTTAAATTCACCGGCCCGGCAAAAGTATATGAAAGCCAGGACGACGCGGTAGAGGCGATTCTCGGCGGCAAAGTAGTGGAGGGCGACGTGGTCGTGATCCGCTACGAAGGGCCGAAAGGCGGGCCGGGAATGCAGGAAATGCTCTATCCGACCAGCTTCCTGAAGTCGATGGGGCTGGGCAAAGCCTGCGCGCTCATCACCGATGGGCGTTTCTCCGGCGGTACTTCGGGTCTTTCCATCGGTCACGTCTCGCCGGAAGCGGCCAGCGGCGGCACTATTGCGCTGATTGAAGATGGCGACACCATTGCGATTGATATCCCGAACCGCAGCATTCAGTTGCAGTTGAGCGAGGCTGAAATCGCCGCACGCCGCGAGGCGCAGGAGGCTCGCGGTGATAAAGCCTGGACGCCGAAAGATCGTCAGCGTCAGGTTTCGTTTGCCCTGCGTGCCTACGCCAGCCTGGCGACCAGCGCCGATAAAGGCGCGGTGCGCGATAAATCGAAACTGGGAGGTTTATGATGGCGGAATCTCAACCTCTGTCAGCCGCGCCGGAAGGGGCGGAGTATCTGCGCGCGGTGCTACGCGCGCCAGTATACGAAGCGGCGCAGGTGACGCCGCTGCAAAAAATGGAAAAGCTCTCGTCACGTCTGGACAACGTTATTCTCGTCAAACGCGAAGACCGGCAGCCGGTACATAGCTTTAAGTTGCGCGGCGCTTACGCGATGATGGCCGGATTGACCGAAGAACAAAAAGCCCACGGCGTGATTACCGCGTCGGCGGGGAACCATGCACAGGGCGTGGCGTTCTCCTCCGCGCGGCTTGGTGTTAAGTCTCTGATCGTCATGCCAAAAGCAACGGCAGATATTAAAGTTGATGCGGTACGCGGTTTTGGCGGCGAAGTGCTGTTGCACGGCGCTAATTTTGATGAAGCGAAAGCGAAAGCTATTGAACTGGCGCAGCAGCAGGGTTTTATCTGGGTGCCGCCGTTTGATCACCCAATGGTGATCGCCGGGCAGGGCACGCTGGCGCTGGAGCTGCTTCAGCAGGATTCGCATCTCGATCGTGTCTTTGTGCCGGTTGGCGGCGGCGGTCTGGCGGCGGGCGTAGCGGTACTGATCAAACAATTGATGCCGCAAATCAAAGTTATTGCCGTCGAAGCGGAAGATTCCGCCTGCCTGAAAGCGGCGTTTGAAGCCGGTCATCCAGTGGATCTCCCGCGCGTTGGGTTGTTTGCTGAAGGCGTGGCGGTAAAACGCATCGGCGACGAAACGTTCCGGCTGTGTCAGGAATACCTTGATGATATTGTTACCGTGGATAGCGACGCTATCTGCGCGGCAATGAAAGATCTGTTTGAAGATGTGCGCGCGGTGGCGGAGCCGTCTGGCGCGCTGGCGCTGGCGGGGATGAAAAAATATATCGCCCAGCACAATATTCGCGGCGAACGTCTGGCGCACATACTTTCCGGCGCCAACGTCAACTTCCATGGCCTGCGCTATGTGTCTGAACGCTGCGAGCTGGGGGAACAGCGCGAAGCGTTACTGGCGGTGACCATTCCGGAAGAAAAGGGCAGTTTCCTCAAATTCTGCCAATTGCTTGGCGGGCGTATGGTCACAGAATTTAACTACCGTTTTGCCGACGCTAAAAATGCCTGTATTTTTGTCGGTGTACGCGTCAGTCAGGGGCTGGAGGAGCGAAAAGAGATCCTCACCCAACTGCGCGACGGTGGTTATAGCGTGGTGGATCTCTCCGACGATGAAATGGCAAAGCTGCATGTGCGCTATATGGTCGGCGGACGTCCCTCCAAGCCGTTACAGGAGCGTTTGTTCAGCTTCGAGTTTCCGGAATCGCCCGGCGCGCTACTGAAGTTCCTGCACACGCTGGGTACGCACTGGAATATTTCCCTGTTCCACTATCGCAGCCACGGCACCGACTATGGCCGCGTGCTGGCGGCGTTCGAACTGGGCGATCATGAGCCGGATTTCGAAACCCGGCTGCATGAACTGGGCTACGAATGCCACGATGAGAGTAACAATCCGGCGTTTCGGTTCTTTCTTGCGGGCTAAGGGAAGGAGCGTGATCGCGCTTCGCTTATCCGGCCTACACGTCTCGTAGGCCGGATAAGGCGTTTACGCCGCCATCCGGCATTAGTGGCCAGGCAGTAAGTTCCAGAACGCATCAATCAGCGGTTCATGCAGCCGCTTTTTTTGTGCGCACACGCCCAGTTCAAACGGCGTTTTCTCATCGCTGCGTTCTAAAATCATCACGCGATTACGTACCGGTTCCGGGCTATTTTCCAGTACAACCTCCGGAATTAAAGCCACGCCGCAGCCTAATGCGACCATTGACACCATCGCCTCATGGCCGCCCACGGTCGCGTATATTGAGGGATTACTGATTTTGTGACGGCGGAACCACAGCTCAATGCGGCGGCGTACCGGACCCTGGTCGGCCATGATAAACGGCACCGTCGACCAGTCTGGTTTGTCCATCGAAACCTGATTACGCACCGGGCAAGGCAACGCCGGTGCGATCAATACTACTGCCAGATTTTCCAGCATCGAAAACGCCACCGCGCCGGGCAGCGTTTCAGGCTTACCGGCAATCGCCAGATCGGCTTCGCCGGTGACCACTTTGTCCATCGCATCGGCAGCGTCGCCGGTGGTGAGCTTAATCTCCACCGACGGATGTTCGGCGCGAAAACGGTCGAGAATCGGCGGCAGGTGGCTGTAGGCGGCGGTCACCGAGCAGAAAATATGCAGTTCGCCGGAAAGTGATGGCCCCTGCTGATCGAGTGTGTGGCGCAGTTGTTGGTACTGTAACAGCGTCTGCTGGGCAAACACGCGTAGCTCTTCGCCTGCTTCGGTGAGCGTTACCGTGCGGTTATCGCGCACAAACAGCGGCTGGCCGAGGTCCTCTTCCAGACGCTGAATCTGGCGGGAAAGTGTGGAAGGGCTGACATGCATCGCCCGCGCGCTGCGGCCAAAATGGCGGCTTTCCGCCAGATGCAGAAAGGTTTTCAGGTCGCGTAAATCCACAGACAGACCTCCGGTTTTTGGCGTTGCATAAACCGCAACATAATGTTGTGAATATATCAATTTCCGCAATAAGTTTCCTGTTGTAATGTGGGTTCATTCTCGCAAAAGCGAACCGAATAATAAGCACGACAACACAACCTCACGGAGTACACCACCATGGCTAACTATTTTAATACACTGAATCTGCGCCAACAGTTGGCACAGTTGGGCAAATGTCGCTTTATGGGCCGCGACGAATTCGCCGACGGCGCAAGCTACCTTCAGGGTAAAAAAGTGGTCATCGTCGGCTGTGGCGCACAGGGACTGAACCAGGGCCTGAACATGCGCGACTCCGGTCTGGATATCTCCTACGCCCTGCGTAAAGAAGCGATTGCCGAGAAGCGCGCTTCCTGGCGTAAAGCGACCGAAAACGGCTTCAAAGTGGGGACCTACGAGGAGCTGATCCCGCAGGCGGACTTAGTGATTAACCTGACGCCGGACAAACAGCACTCCGACGTGGTGCGTTCTGTACAACCGCTGATGAAAGACGGCGCGGCGCTGGGCTACTCTCACGGCTTCAACATCGTCGAGGTGGGTGAGCAGATCCGTAAAGATATCACCGTAGTTATGGTGGCGCCGAAATGTCCGGGTACCGAAGTGCGTGAAGAGTACAAACGTGGTTTCGGCGTACCGACGCTGATCGCCGTTCACCCGGAAAACGACCCGAAAGGCGAAGGCATGGCTATCGCCAAAGCTTGGGCTGCGGCGACCGGCGGTCATCGTGCGGGCGTGCTGGAGTCTTCCTTCGTGGCGGAAGTGAAATCTGACCTGATGGGCGAGCAAACTATCCTGTGCGGTATGTTGCAGGCCGGTTCTCTGCTGTGCTTCGACAAGCTGGTGGAAGAAGGTACCGATCCGGCTTATGCGGAAAAACTGATTCAGTTTGGCTGGGAAACTATCACCGAAGCGCTGAAGCAGGGCGGGATCACCCTGATGATGGACCGTCTGTCCAATCCGGCGAAACTGCGTGCTTACGCGCTGTCCGAACAACTGAAAGCGATCATGGCGCCGCTGTTCCAGAAACATATGGACGACATCATTTCCGGTGAATTCTCCTCCGGCATGATGGCGGACTGGGCCAACGACGATAAGAAACTGCTAACCTGGCGTGAAGAGACCGGTAAAACCGCGTTCGAAACCGCACCGCAATATGAAGGTAAAATCGGCGAACAAGAGTACTTCGATAAAGGCGTGCTGATGATCGCGATGGTGAAAGCGGGCGTTGAACTGGCGTTTGAAACCATGGTCGATTCCGGCATTATCGAAGAGTCTGCTTACTACGAATCACTGCATGAACTGCCGCTGATCGCCAACACCATCGCGCGTAAACGTCTGTACGAAATGAACGTGGTGATCTCCGATACCGCAGAATACGGTAACTACCTGTTCTCTTACGCTTGCGTCCCGTTGTTAAAATCATTTATGGCGGAATTGCAGCCGGGCGATCTGGGGAAAGCGATTGCCGAAGGCGCGGTCGATAACGCGCAACTGCGCGATGTGAACGACGCGATTCGCAGTCACGCTATCGAGAAAGTGGGCCAGAAACTGCGCGGCTACATGACCGATATGAAACGTATTGCGGTTGCCGGATAAGCGTAACGCCAACCGGCAAAAAAAGCCCGGAGTTGGAACACTCCGGGCTTTTTATTAGTTACGGTACAGCACCTTGATGATGTGATAACCGAACTGGGTGTGCAACGGGCCGGTCGGCTCCAGTACCGGGCAGGAGAAGACCACTTTATCGAATGCCGGAACCATCTGACCCTGACGGAATTCACCTAAATGACCGCCTTTTTTACCGGAAGGGCAGATAGAATGCTTCTTCGCCAGCTTCTCAAAATCGCCGCCGTTTTTAATTTGTTCCAGAAGATCTAAAGCCAGTTTCTCTTCTTTTACAAGAATATGTAGTGCTGCAGCCGTTTTTGCCATTATTTTGTTCTCACATCGTAAAGATTGGCCGTCACTTTATCACTCCTTAGGCCGTCAGACATATACTCTTCGCCATCACAGGACAGATGTCCCGCCTGATTTAACGAACCGAGAGATAAGCGGCATTTTTACCGGGCGAATTTCGGGGGGGCGGGACGGAGGTCCTGTCCTTTCTGACAAGGGGCGAGATACCATGAACATAATGAAAAACGCAGAATTTCCGGACGACTGGCTTTTAGGGCTACGTCAGGTCATACGCGACCCTGTGCTCTATGAATTACTTAAATATTGTCCGCTGGAAATCATGCAGTGCTGGCGATTTGAGGATATCTCTCGCGGCGCGCTTATCTGCCGCCAGGGGGAAATATGCCAGCAATTTTCGCTCATCGTCGCCGGCGAAGCGGATGTTTTTTACGAGGCTGAAGATGGACGCCGTTACCGGCAGGCGCGTTATGGCAAAGGCGACATGTTGGGCGAGCTGGAGATATTTGAGTCGCGGCATTACATCTGTTCTGTCGTGGCCGTCGGCAATGTACAGCTACTCAGCCTGCCGCAAGCGCATTTTTGCCGCTGGCTGACGCTGGATAACTATTTTAACCAGCGGATGCTGCGGTTTTTCAGCCAACAGTATTACCAGTTGTCGAAAAAGGCCAGCAGCGACAATTTGTACTCGCTACATCAGCGCGTATGCCAGGCATTATGGCTGCGTTATCAACAATATGAATCAACCACTATTTTGCTTGATAAGCAGAATCTTGGTCAGGAATTTGCGGCGACGACGCGCAGTATCAACCGGATACTGCACGATCTGAAATCGCTGAACATTATCGATACCGACGGTGAGCGGATCATTTTACTGGCTCCTGAAAAACTCAAACAGGAGGCGGAAATCTGAACCTCGCAGGACAGTAAGGAGACGGGAGATGCAGCCCCATATTCGACTTAACACAAGCTTGACCCGCGCGAGATATGCGCTTTTGCCCGGCGATCCCGGACGGGTGGATAGAATCGCCCGCTTTCTTGATAATGCTGAAGTTATAGGGCAAAACCGGGAGTTTCGCGCGGCGCGCGGCTGGTATCAGGGCGTTGAAATAGTGGTGCTCTCCACGGGAATTGGCGGACCATCAACTGCCATCGCTATTGAGGAGCTGCGCCAGATTGGCGTCAACACGCTAATCCGTATCGGTAGTTGCGGCGCGTTGCAGGACTCGCTGGCGTTGGGCGATGTGATCATCGCCCACGGCGCGGTGGCTGACGACGGCGCCAGCAAAACCTATGCGCCCGCCAGTTATCCGGCCTGTGCGGACCCGTATCTTACCGCCACGCTGATACAGCAGGCGAAACAGATGAACATCTCTGCCGTTTGCGGGCTGGTGCGCAGCCATGACAGTTTTTATACCGATCGCGAAGCTGAACTGGATGCCGAATGGTCGGCCAGGGGGGTTCTCGGCGCGGATATGGAAACCGCCGCGCTGATGGTGGTGGGGGCGCTACGTGGACTCCGTACAGCGTCGTTGCTGAACGTGGTTGTCGCGCATAATGGCTGTCTGGAGAGCAGCATTAATAGTTATGTTCAGCAGGAAACATTGTGCCAGCAAGGCGAAGAACGCCAGATTTCTTTGGCGCTTCAGGCCATTTATTTCGATAGCTTGCAAGGAGAGCAGTGATGGACTTTTTCAGTATTAACAATGTGATGGTCAACATTCCTCTCGGTGAAGGCGGGTATGCGCTGTCGTGGATTGAGGCTATCGGCACCATCTTCGGTTTATTGTGTATCTGGTGCGCCAGTCGGGAAAAAATCATTAATTACCTGTTTGGCTTGATTAACGTTACTCTGTTTGCCGCCATCTTTTTCCAGATTCAACTGTACGCCAGCCTGCTGCTTCAGGTGTTTTTCTTTGCGGCGAATATTTACGGCTGGTACGCGTGGAGCCGGCAGAATGACGCCCAGGAAGCCGCTCTGAAAGTACGCTGGCTTTCTCGCCAACAAACATGGGTACTGGGGGGCGTATGTATTATCGCCATTCTGCTGATGACGTGGTTTATCGATCCGGTATTCGCCATGTTGACCCGCGTTATGCTCGCCCTGCTGCAAACGGTAGGCATTCAGGTGGCTATGCCTGAACTCCAGCCGGATGCGTTCCCGTTCTGGGATTCCACCATGCTGGTATTGTCGATTGCGGCCATGCTCCTCATGACACGGAAGTATGTGGAAAACTGGTTGCTGTGGGTAATTATTGATGTAATTAGCGTCGTGATTTACGCAGTGCAGGGCGTTTACGCGATGTCGCTTGAGTACGTTCTCCTGACGGCTATCGCGCTGATGGGCTCTTACAGTTGGATTAAGAGCGCGCAGCGTAACGGCTATACGCCGCTTGCCGCCAACGCCTGCTGATTTACCTTTTCCAGGCTGCCCTGAAAAGCAGCCTGGTCTTCTCTGAGTCTCGCTTTCTGCTACAATCCCTCCCCCGTTCGAAGATTGAGCACTATTCCCATGCGTTTAAATCCCGGCCAACAACACGCTGTCGAATTTGTCACCGGACCCTGCCTGGTGCTGGCAGGAGCGGGTTCTGGTAAAACTCGCGTGATTACCAATAAAATCGCCCATCTGATCCGCGGATGCGGCTATCAGGCCCGGCATATTGCGGCGGTGACGTTTACCAATAAAGCAGCGCGCGAAATGAAAGAACGCGTCGGGCAGACGCTCGGCCGTAAGGAAGCGCGCGGTTTGATGATCTCTACCTTTCATACGCTAGGGCTGGATATTATTAAGCGCGAATACGCTGCGCTGGGGATGAAATCGAACTTTTCATTGTTTGACGATACCGACCAGGTGGCGCTGCTTAAAGAGTTGACCGAAGGTCTTATCGACGATGACAAGGTTGTGCTGCAACAGTTGATCTCGACGATCTCCAACTGGAAAAACGATCTGAAAACGCCGACGCAGGCAGCGGCCGGGGCGAAAGGCGAACGCGATCGTATTTTTGCCCACTGCTACGGGCTTTATGACGCCCATATGAAGGCATGTAACGTTCTCGATTTTGATGATTTGATTTTGCTGCCGACGCTGCTGCTGCAACGCAATGACGAGGTGCGCGAGCGCTGGCAGAATAAAATTCGTTATCTGCTGGTGGATGAATATCAGGATACTAACACCAGCCAGTATGAGTTGGTTAAGCTGCTGGTCGGGCAACGCGCGCGCTTTACGGTAGTAGGCGATGACGATCAATCTATCTACTCCTGGCGCGGGGCGCGTCCGCAAAACCTGGTGTTACTGAGCCAGGATTTTCCGGCGCTGCAGGTGATTAAGCTGGAGCAAAACTATCGTTCTTCGGGACGTATCCTGAAGGCGGCGAACATCCTCATCGCCAATAACCCGCACGTGTTTGAAAAACGCCTCTTTTCCGAACTCGGTTACGGCGCGGAACTCAAAGTGTTAAGCGCAAACAATGAAGAGCATGAAGCTGAGCGTGTTACCGGCGAACTGATTGCCCATCACTTTGTGAACAAGACCCAGTACAAGGATTACGCCATTCTGTATCGCGGTAACCACCAGTCACGGGTGTTTGAAAAATTCCTCATGCAGAACCGCATTCCGTACAAAATTTCTGGCGGCACGTCGTTCTTCTCCCGCCCGGAGATTAAAGATCTGCTGGCCTACCTGCGGGTGTTGACCAACCCGGATGATGACAGCGCGTTCCTGCGCATCGTGAATACGCCAAAACGCGAAATCGGTTCGGCCACGCTGCAAAAGCTGGGGGAATGGGCGATGACCCGCAACAAAAGCCTGTTTACCGCCAGCTTTGATATGGGGCTTAGCCAGACGCTGACCGGGCGCGGTTACGATTCATTGACGCGTTTTACCCACTGGCTGGGAGAAATCCAGCGCCTGGCCGAACGCGAGCCCATCGCCGCCGTGCGCGATCTCATCCACGGTATTGACTATGAATCCTGGTTGTACGAAACCTCGCCGAGTCCCAAAGCGGCGGAAATGCGTATGAAAAACGTTAACCAACTCTTTAGCTGGATGACCGAAATGCTGGAAGGCAACGAACTCAATGAGCCGATGACGCTGACTCAGGTGGTTACACGTTTTACGCTGCGCGATATGATGGAGCGCGGCGAGAGTGAAGAAGAGCTCGATCAGGTACAGTTGATGACGCTTCATGCGTCGAAAGGACTGGAATTCCCGTATGTCTATATGGTGGGAATGGAAGAAGGATTTTTGCCGCATCAAAGCAGCATTGACGAAGATAATATTGAGGAAGAGCGTCGGCTGGCCTATGTCGGGATCACTCGCGCGCAGAAAGAGCTCACCTTTACATTATGTAAAGAGCGCCGTCAGTATGGGGAACTGGTGCGCCCGGAACCCAGCCGCTTCCTGTTAGAACTGCCGCAGGATGATTTAATCTGGGAGCAGGAGCGCAAAGTGGTAAGCGCTGAGGAACGAATGCAAAAAGGGCAAAGTCACCTGGCGAATCTGAAAGCCATGATGGCGGCAAAGCGAGCGAAATCGTAGCGCAAAAAAACAGCGTTACCGTATGTCCAGCGGCCAGTGTACATAGCTTTGCCACTGGCTTTCCTGATCAATTAACTCTTTACCCAGCGGGTGATGCGCCAACCAGCCGTCAGGCAAGGTCAACGTCAGATTTTCATTCTGTGCCTGTAGCGTAATTTCTGGTACCAGATCGTCACGACGGCGACCGGCAAAGAGAATCGCCAGTCGCAGCAAACGGCATAGCTGTTCCGCAACACGGGGCGGTACCGCGTTTTGCTGATGAAGCGAAGAGAGATCGACCGGGTTAGTCTGATTCAGTAAGAGGGTGGCGAGTAACTTTTTTTGTGCAGGCGTATAGCCAGGCAGATCCAAATGGCGCACTAAATAGGCTGCATGATATGGCGCCTGTTTAAAATCAACGCTCAGACCGATCTCGTGCAACTGGCAGGCGCTAAGCAACAGTTCACGGCTGATAGGTTCAATATGCCATGCATTTTCTACCTGTTTGAGGAAGTTGCCCGCCAGCTTCGCCACGCGATTCGCCTGATCCGTATCGATGATAAACCGACGCTGAATGTTTCGCAGCGTGCGGCTGCAGATATCCTGATCCACCGTCAGGTGCAGCATCCCGTACACCAGCCCTTCGCGTAACGCGCCGCCTGCAAGAGTCATACACTGAATATTCAGTTCAGTGAAAATAGCGATCAGAATCGCCAGCCCGCTTGGGAAAACCAGAGCGCGTTCAAGCGTCAGGCCTTCGATTTCCAGTTCTTCCAGACGCCCACACTGTATCGCGCGTTGTTTTAGCTGCTGAAGCTTGGCGAGCGTAATGCGCTCATCCATCCCCTGCGCCATCATGATTTCCTGCAATGCCTGCACGGTGCCGGAGGCACCCACGCAGACTTTCCAGCCGTGAAAACGCAGTTTGTCGGCAACCGGGCGCAGCACATCGCGCGCGGCCTTCTCTGCGTCATCAAAGTTTTCTTGCGCCAGATTACGATCGCTAAAATAGTGTTCAAGCCACGTTACGCAGCCCATCGACAGGCTAAACAGCGACGTCGTTTGCGCGCCAGTGCCGGTAACCAGTTCAGTACTGGCGCCGCCGATATCCACCACCAGCCGCTGCTCTGCGCCGCCGGTGGTATGAGCGACCCCCTGATAAATCAGCCGCGCCTCTTCTTCGCCGCTGATAACCTGCACCGGGCAACCGAGGATGGTCTGCGCTTTCGCGATAAATTCACCAGCATTGACGGCGAGACGCAATGTCGCGGTGGCAACCACGCGGATTTGCGGTTGCGGAATATCCTGCAAACGCTCAGCGAACAGCCGCAGACATTGCCAGCCGCGTTCCATTGCTTCGGCTGAAAGTTGGTTGTCGCTGCTCAGACCGGCGGCCAGACGCACCTTGCGTTTAATTCGGGTCAGCGTCTGGATGCTTCCTGCTACCTCGCGTACCACCAGCATATGAAAACTATTGGAACCGAGATCAATGGCTGCATACAACGAGGTAGAATTTAGCATGACTTTCTTTCTTAACCTGAACGACGACGATTACGCGGAGCGCCAGCGCGGCGCGGGCCATTGCCGGGGCGCGAGCGCGTCAGGCGCAGCGGCTTGGGCAGATCGGTCATGAGCGCCTCTGGATTATATTTGCTGACCGGAATCGAGTGGCCGATATAGCTCTCGATGGCGGGCAAATTCAGCGCATACTCTTCGCAAGCCAGACTGATAGAGTGTCCGCTGGCGCCAGCGCGACCGGTACGACCGATACGGTGAACATAGTCTTCACAATCGTCTGGCAGATCGTAGTTAAAGACGTGCGTTACGGCGGGGATATGCAGCCCGCGCGCCGCGACGTCGGTCGCCACAAGAATATCAAGATCGCCGCGGGTGAACTCATCCAGAATCCGCAGGCGCTTCTTCTGCGCGACGTCGCCAGTTAGCAGGCCAACACGGTGGCCGTCTGCCGCCAGATGTCCCCAGATATCTTCGCAACGATGCTTCGTGTTGGCGAAAATAATGGCGCGATCCGGCCACTCTTCTTCAATCAGCGTTTGCAGTAAACGCATTTTCTCTTCATTAGAAGGATAGAAGAGCTCTTCTTTAATCCGGTGGCCGGTTTTTTGCTCCGGTTCCACTTCAACATATTCAGCGTTGTTCATCTGTTCAAACGCCAGTTCGCGAACCCGGTAAGACAGGGTAGCGGAAAACAACATATTCAGACGCTGCGCAGCCGGCGGCATACGACGGAACAGCCAGCGGATATCTTTAATAAAGCCCAAATCGTACATGCGATCGGCTTCATCGAGCACGACGACCTGAATGGCGCCGAGGTTAATGTGATTTTGTTTGGCGTAGTCGATCAGTCGACCCGTCGTACCGATAAGAATATCTACGCCGCTTTCCAGGACTTTGAGCTGTTTATCGTAACCATCGCCGCCGTAAGCCAGACCCAATTTTAAACCTGTCACTTGCGCCAACGGTTCCGCGTCGGCGTGAATTTGTACGGCTAACTCACGCGTCGGCGCCATGATCAGCGCGCGTGGCTGATTCACCTTGCGATCGTCGATCGCGGGATGAGAAAGTAAATAATGAAACGTAGACGTCAGAAACGCCATCGTTTTCCCGGTTCCGGTTTGCGCCTGCCCTGCAACGTCACGACCCGCCAGCGTTAGCGGAAGGGCCAGTGCCTGAATGGGCGTACAATTATAAAACCCTTTTTTTTCAAGGGCTTCAACCACCTGTGGGTGCAGGGCGAAGTCGGAAAACTTCTGTTCTGTTAAATGTGTTTTGCTCATAGTGTGGTAGAATATCAGCTTACTATTGCTTTACGAAAGCGTATCCGGTGAAATAAAGTCAACCTTTGTTGGCGAAGTTAACGTCAGCACCTCGTTGGTTAATGCTACACCAACACGCCAGGCTTATTCCTGTGGAGTTATATATGAGCGATAAAATTATTCACCTGACTGACGACAGTTTTGACACGGATGTACTTAAAGCGGACGGGGCTATCCTCGTTGATTTTTGGGCAGAGTGGTGCGGGCCGTGTAAAATGATCGCTCCGATTCTGGATGAAATCGCTGACGAATATCAGGGCAAACTGACCGTTGCTAAACTGAACATTGACCAGAACCCTGGTACTGCGCCTAAATATGGCATTCGCGGTATTCCGACTCTGCTGCTGTTTAAAAACGGCGAAGTGGCGGCAACCAAAGTCGGCGCATTGTCTAAAGGACAGTTGAAAGAGTTTCTCGACGCCAATCTGGCGTAATACCTTTTATACATCGAATGACAAAGGCGCTGTACGGTCGGGCGTCCGTCATTCGACGAATGATTAAGGTATCAGGCAGTTTCGTGGCGTCCGTTGTCCTTACGTTATTCTTAAATTGTCAGGATCTCTGGACGCCCGGTCTGAGTCGTGCTAAGTTAGTATTGACTTCGAATTAAACATACCTTATTAAGTTTGAATCTGGTTTTATCCGTCACTTCCCGTTTTTTCTCGCACGAGAAGTGGAAAGATTCCTGGCTCTTCGCTCATTCCGTCTTGTCGTTTCAGTTCTGCGTACTTTCCTGTGGCCAGACAGCGAACAGACATGAGTTGATAGCCGTAAACAGGCATGGATGACCCTGCCATACCATTCACAACATTAAGTTCGAGATTTACCCCAAGTTTAAGAACTCACACCATTATGAATCTTACCGAATTAAAGAATACGCCGGTTTCTGAGCTGATCACTCTCGGCGAAAGTATGGGGCTGGAAAACCTGGCCCGTATGCGCAAGCAGGACATTATTTTTGCCATCCTGAAGCAGCACGCAAAGAGTGGCGAAGATATCTTTGGCGACGGTGTGCTGGAGATATTGCAGGATGGATTTGGTTTCCTCCGTTCCGCAGACAGCTCCTACCTCGCCGGTCCTGATGATATCTACGTTTCCCCCAGCCAAATCCGCCGTTTCAACCTCCGCACTGGTGATACCATTTCTGGTAAGATTCGCCCGCCGAAAGAAGGTGAACGCTATTTTGCGCTGTTGAAAGTTAACGAAGTTAACTACGACAAACCGGAAAACGCCCGTAATAAAATCCTCTTTGAGAACTTAACTCCGCTGCACGCAAACTCTCGTCTGCGTATGGAACGTGGTAACGGTTCTACCGAAGACTTAACGGCGCGCGTTCTGGATCTGGCTTCGCCGATCGGTCGCGGCCAGCGCGGTCTGATTGTCGCGCCGCCGAAAGCGGGTAAAACCATGCTGCTGCAGAACATCGCGCAGAGCATCGCGTATAACCACCCAGACTGCGTACTAATGGTACTGTTGATCGACGAACGTCCGGAAGAAGTAACCGAGATGCAGCGTCTGGTGAAAGGCGAAGTGGTTGCTTCTACCTTTGACGAACCGGCATCCCGCCACGTTCAGGTGGCGGAAATGGTTATTGAAAAAGCGAAACGTCTGGTTGAACACAAAAAAGACGTTATCATCCTGCTCGACTCCATCACCCGTCTGGCGCGTGCCTACAACACCGTGGTGCCAGCTTCCGGTAAAGTCCTGACCGGTGGTGTAGACGCTAACGCTCTGCATCGTCCGAAACGTTTCTTCGGCGCGGCGCGTAACGTGGAAGAGGGCGGTAGCCTGACCATCATCGCGACGGCGCTGATCGATACCGGTTCTAAAATGGACGAAGTTATCTACGAAGAGTTTAAAGGCACCGGTAACATGGAGCTGCATCTCTCACGTAAGATCGCAGAAAAACGCGTCTTCCCGGCTATCGACTACAACCGTTCCGGTACGCGTAAAGAAGAGCTGCTTACCACCCAGGAAGAGCTGCAGAAAATGTGGATACTGCGTAAAATCATCCATCCGATGGGTGAAATCGACGCAATGGAATTCCTCATTAACAAACTGGCGATGACCAAAACTAATGACGACTTCTTCGAGATGATGAAGCGCTCATAACTTGGTCTTTACCTGAAAACGCCACGTTTTTACGTGGCGTTTTTGTTTTATATCTGTAATCTTAACGACACATTTACAAAACGACGATAAACCGGGTCGGAGTTTTGCGATTCATTCGTTATCGGTATCGTGTGGTTGATATTTAAACAATTCTGCCTGATTCAGAGCTGGGTTTTCCTTCTGAATAAAGGTCTTCATGGTTATACTTCTGGTATTAATTTTATCTGAGAGCACGCATTGTGAATTTACTGACCGTGAGTACTGATCTCATCAGTATTTTTTTATTCACGACACTGTTCCTGTTTTTTGCGCGTAAGGTCGCAAAAAAAATCGGTTTAGTGGATAAACCCAACTTCCGTAAACGCCACCAGGGACTGATACCGTTGGTTGGAGGGATTTCGGTTTACGCCGGGATTTGCTTCACATTCGGAATTGTTGATCACTATATTCCTCATGCGTCGCTTTATCTTTCTTGTGCAGGCGTACTGGTGCTTATCGGTGCGCTGGACGACCGTTTTGATATCAGCGTAAAGATCCGTGCGACCATACAGGCCGCGATCGGTATCATTATGATGGTATTCGGTAAACTCTATCTTAGCAGCCTCGGTTATATCTTTGGCTCCTGGGAGATGGTGCTCGGTCCCTTCGGTTATTTCCTTACGCTATTTGCCGTATGGGCGGCGATCAACGCCTTCAATATGGTTGATGGTATTGACGGCCTGCTGGGCGGGTTATCCAGCGTCTCATTCGCGGCGATGGGGCTGATTTTATGGTTTGACGGTCAAACCAGCCTGGCAATATGGTGTTTCGCCATGATCGCCGCGATTCTGCCTTACATTATGCTTAATCTCGGTATTTTGGGGCGGCGCTATAAAGTCTTTATGGGCGATGCTGGTAGTACTCTGATTGGTTTTACCGTTATCTGGATCTTACTGGAAACGACGCAAGGGAAAACTCACCCTATCAGTCCGGTTACCGCGCTATGGATTATCGCTATCCCGCTGATGGATATGGTGGCGATCATGTATCGCCGTCTGCGGAAAGGAATGAGCCCCTTCTCACCCGATCGCCAGCACATCCACCATCTTATCATGCGCGCCGGATTTACCTCTCGTCAGGCGTTTGTACTGATTACGCTTGCTGCCGCCATTCTGGCGGGAGTAGGCGTAACGGCAGAATATTCTCATTTTGTTCCTGAGTGGGTTATGTTGGTGCTCTTTTTGCTAGCATTCTTCCTCTATGGCTACTGTATTAAGCGGGCCTGGAAGGTGGCGAGATTTATTAAGCGTGTGAAACGCCGCCTGCGCAGGCACCGTGAGAACCGGCCAAACTTAACCAAGTAAATGAGGATACGATGACACAACCATTACCGGGAGCACGCGCGGTGAGCGCTGAAAATGAACTGGATATTCGCGGGTTGTTTCGTACTTTATGGGCCGGAAAATTCTGGATTATCGGCATTGGCCTGCTATTTGCCCTTATCGCGTTAGCCTATACCTTTTTTGCTCGTCAGGAGTGGAGCGCGACGGCGATCACCGATCGCCCGACCGTCAATATGTTGGGCGGCTATTACTCCCAGCAACAGTTTCTGCGCAACCTGGATATTAAGACCGATCCCGCCTCTTCCGATAAGCCTTCAGTAATGGACGAAGCGTATAAAGAGTTCATTATGCAACTTGCCTCCTGGGATACGCGTCGCGATTTCTGGTTACAGACGGACTATTACAAGCAGCGAATGGTCGGTAATAGCAAAGCCGATGCGGCGATGCTTGATGAACTGATCAATAATATTCAGTTTACGCCCGGCGATTTTACACGCGCTATCAACGACAATGTGAAACTGATTGCTGAAACCGCGCCGGACGCCAATAATCTGCTGCGTCAGTATGTTGCGTTCGCCAGTCAGCGAGCGGCGAGTCATTTGAATGATGAGTTAAAAGGCGCCTGGGCTGCGCGTACCGTGCAGATGAAAGCGCAGGTCAAACGGCAGGAGGAAGTTGCGAAAGCGATCTACTCGCGTCGTGTAAACAGTATTGAGCAGGCGCTCAAAATTGCGGAACAACATAATATTTCTCGTAGCGCGACGGATGTACCGGCGGATGAATTACCGGACTCAGAGCTTTTTTTACTCGGTCGCCCTATGTTGCAAGCACGTCTTGAAAACCTGCAAGCGGTTGGTCCTGCGTTCGATCTGGACTACTTTCAAAATCGGGCAATGTTGAATACGCTTAATGTGGGACCGACGCTGGACCCTCGTTTTCAGACCTATCGTTATTTGCGTACGCCGGAGGAACCGGTAAAACGTGATAGCCCACGCCGTGCCTTCCTGATGATCATGTGGGGTATCGTTGGGGCGCTAATCGGTGCGGGCGTTGCCTTAACCCGTCGCCGCTCGATTTAGCAGCACCTCTGCAGTAGGGGGCTGGGCCCCTGCTGTCTATTCGAAGAGAATCGATGTGAAAGTACTGACTGTATTTGGTACACGACCGGAGGCCATTAAGATGGCGCCTCTGGTCCATGCGCTGGAAAAAGATCCTCATTTCGAGGCCAAAGTATGCGTTACTGCGCAACATCGGGAGATGCTTGATCAGGTATTAACTCTTTTTTCTATTGTGCCTGATTACGATCTCAATATTATGCAGCCGGGACAGGGATTGACGGAAATTACCTGCCGAATTTTGGCGGGATTAAAGCCGATCCTGGCAGATTTTAAACCTGATGTGGTGCTGGTTCATGGCGATACCACCACTACGATTGCTACCAGCCTGGCGGCTTTCTATCAACGAATTCCGGTAGGGCACGTAGAAGCCGGGTTGCGAACCGGCGATCTCTATTCCCCCTGGCCGGAAGAGGCAAACCGCACGCTGACCGGACATCTGGCGATGTACCACTTTGCGCCGACGGAAAACTCGCGGCAGAATCTGTTGCGGGAGAACATTCCGGATGAGCGCATTTTTGTCACTGGCAATACCGTGATTGACGCGCTGATCTGGGTACGCGATCGCGTTCTGGCGAGCGATACATTACAGGCTGAACTGGCCGAGCAGTATCCTTTCCTCAACGCGAATAAGAAGATGATTCTGGTGACCGGTCATCGCCGCGAAAGCTTTGGCCAGGGCTTTGAGCATATCTGCCATGCGCTGGCGGAAATCGCCGCAGCCAACCAGGATGTGCAAATTGTCTATCCAGTGCATCTTAATCCTAACGTCAGCGAACCTGTCAACCGTATCCTCGGCCACGTTGAAAACGTATTACTGATTGAGCCGCAGGATTATTTACCTTTTGTCTGGCTGATGAATCACGCCTGGCTCATTCTGACCGATTCCGGCGGTATTCAGGAAGAAGCGCCGTCTTTAGGTAAACCGGTACTGGTCATGCGTGAAACCACGGAGCGTCCAGAAGCGATTACCGCCGGTACGGTAAGACTGGTCGGCACGGACTCCCGGCGCATTGTGGCGGAAGTCATGCGTCTGCTGCACGACGAAAATGAATATCAAACCATGAGCCGCGCCCATAATCCTTATGGCAACGGGCAGTCATGCAAGCGCATTTTACAGGCGTTAAAAAGTTATCGGGTATCGTTATGAGTTTTACGACCATTTCTGTTATTGGACTGGGGTATATCGGATTACCGACCGCGGCCGCTTTTGCTTCCCGACAGAAGCAGGTTATCGGCGTGGATATCAACCAACATGCGGTGGACACCATAAACCGCGGTGAAATTCACATCGTGGAGCCGGCGTTGGGTAACGTGGTGAAGACGGCGGTAGACGGTGGTTTTCTGCGTGCGACAACGACGCCTGTCGAGGCCGATGCGTATTTGATTGCGGTGCCGACGCCATTCAAAGGCGATCACGATCCTGACATGGCCTATGTGGAAGCCGCAGCGAAATCCATTGCGCCGGTATTAAAAAAAGGGGCACTGGTGATTCTGGAATCAACATCGCCGGTCGGCGCAACGGAGCAAATGGCTGGCTGGCTGGCCGGGATGCGCCCGGATCTGACCTTTCCCCAGCAGGCGGGCGAGCAGGCTGACGTGAATATCGCCTATTGTCCGGAGCGCGTGCTGCCGGGTCAGGTGATGGTGGAACTCATTAAAAATGACCGCGTGATTGGCGGTATGACGCCAGTATGTTCGGCTCGCGCTAGCGCGCTGTACAAAATTTTCCTTGAGGGCGAATGCGTTGTCACCAACTCGCGCACCGCAGAGATGTGCAAGCTGACGGAAAATAGCTTCCGTGATGTGAATATCGCCTTTGCGAATGAATTGTCGCTGATTTGCGCCGAACAGGGGATTAACGTCTGGGAATTGATCCGCCTGGCGAACCGCCATCCGCGCGTCAATATTTTGCAGCCGGGCCCAGGCGTTGGCGGGCACTGCATTGCGGTCGATCCGTGGTTTATTGTGGCGCAAAATCCGCAGCAGGCGAGACTGATTCGCACCGCGCGTGAAGTGAACGACGGCAAACCGCACTGGGTGGTCGATCAGGTAAAAGCCGCGGTCGCAGATTGCCTGGCGGCCACCGATAAACGCGCCAGCGAAGTGAAAATCGCCTGTTTTGGGCTGGCCTTTAAGCCGAATATCGACGATCTGCGCGAAAGCCCGGCGATGGGGATCGCGCAAAGTATCGCCCGCTGGCACAGCGGCGAAACCCTGGTCGTCGAACCGAATATCCGTCAGTTGCCGAAAAAATTGGACGGACTTTGCACGCTGGCGAAACTGGACGCGGCGCTGGCCGCCGCCGATGTGCTGGTGATGCTGGTCGATCACGACGAATTTAAAGCGATTCCCGGCGATGCGGTTCATCAGCGTTATGTAGTGGATACCAAAGGAGTCTGGCGCTGATGAAACGGATTCTGGTGACTGGCGGCGCAGGATTTATCGGATCTGCGGTGGTGCGGCATATCATCCATAAAACGGCGGATGCGGTGGTGGTGGTGGATAAACTCACCTATGCCGGAAACCTGATGTCTCTGGCGCCGGTGGCGCAAAGTGACCGTTTCGCCTTTGAGAAAGTAAATATCTGCGATCGGGCATCACTGGACCGTATTTTCCAGCAGTATCAGCCCGATAGCGTGATGCATCTGGCGGCGGAAAGTCACGTAGACCGTTCCATCGACGGTCCGGCGGCATTTATTGAAACTAACATCGTTGGTACTTACACCTTACTGGAGGCCGCTCGCGCTTACTGGTCCGCGCTTGACGCGGACGCTAAAGCGGCGTTCCGCTTCCACCATATCTCCACCGATGAAGTGTATGGCGACCTGCATTCCGCAGACGATTTCTTCACCGAAGCTACGCCATATGCGCCAAGCAGCCCTTACTCCGCCTCCAAAGCCAGCAGCGACCATCTGGTACGCGCCTGGTTACGTACCTATGGTTTGCCTACGCTTGTCACCAATTGCTCTAATAACTACGGGCCATACCATTTCCCGGAAAAACTGATCCCGCTGATTATTCTGAATGCGCTGGCGGGTAAACCGTTGCCGGTCTATGGCAACGGCCAGCAAATTCGTGACTGGCTGTATGTGGAAGATCACGCCCGCGCGTTGTATCACGTAGTGACGAACGGCGCGGTGGGCGAGACGTATAATATCGGCGGACATAACGAACGCAAAAATCTGGACGTGGTCAGGACGATTTGCTCTCTGCTGGAGGAACTGGCCCCGCAAAAACCGCAGGGCGTGGCGAATTATCACGATCTGATTACCTTTGTCGACGATCGGCCCGGCCATGACTTACGTTATGCCATCGACGCGTCGAAAATCGCCCGCGAGCTGGGCTGGACGCCGCAGGAAACCTTCGAAAGCGGGATGCGAAAAACCGTTCAGTGGTATCTCGCCAATGAGGCCTGGTGGAAACCCGTGCAGGATGGCAGCTATCAGGGCGAGCGCTTAGGTCTGAAACGCTAAAAGGCAGGCACTTACTCCTGGAGGAGAAATGAAAGGCATCATTCTGGCGGGAGGCTCCGGCACCCGGTTGCATCCCATTACGCGCGGCGTATCAAAGCAGCTTCTGCCTGTCTACGACAAGCCGATGATTTATTATCCGTTATCGGTGCTAATGCTGGCGGGCATTCGTGAAATCCTGATCATCACCACGCCGGAGGATAAACGCGACTTTCAGCGTTTGCTGGGCGACGGCTCGGCGTTAGGTATCGATTTACACTATGCCGAGCAGCCCAGTCCGGACGGGCTGGCGCAAGCCTTTATCATTGGCGAAGCGTTCCTCAACGGTGAACCCTCATGCCTGGTATTAGGCGACAATATCTTTTTTGGCCAAGGATTTAGCCCCAAACTCCGTCAGGTTGCGGCGCGTACCGAAGGCGCTACGGTATTTGGTTATCAGGTCATGGACCCGGAACGCTTTGGCGTCGTGGAGTTTGACGATGATTTTCGCGCGATCTCGCTGGAAGAGAAGCCGAAACAGCCTAAATCTAACTGGGCAGTCACCGGACTCTATTTCTATGATAGCAAGGTCGTCGAGTATGCGAAGCGTGTGAAGCCGTCAGGGCGTGGCGAGCTGGAGATCACTTCCATCAATCAGATGTATCTGGAGGAAGGGAAGCTGACCGTTGAACTGCTGGGTCGCGGCTTCGCCTGGCTGGATACCGGCACCCACGACAGCCTGATTGAGGCGAGCACATTCGTGCAGACGGTGGAAAAGCGCCAGGGCTTCAAAATTGCCTGTCTGGAAGAGATCGCCTGGCGCAACGGCTGGCTGGATGATGACGGTCTGAAACGTGCCGCCAACCAGCTTGAAAAAACCGGTTATGGCCAATATTTGCTGGAGTTGCTCCGTGCCCGTCCGCGCCAGTATTGAACCTTTATGCTGGGAAAATACCTTCTTTGGCGTGAATAGCGCCATTGTGCGTATTGATGCCTCTGCGCCCGAATTAACGCCAGAAGCGCTGCAGGCGTGGGAACGCGTGCAGGTAAAAGTACCGGCTGAAAACACAGCCTGGCTGTCGGCGTTACAACCGCTGGGATTCTCTTTGGTAGAAGGCGAGGTGGATTTCGCATTGCCGGTAAAAGGGCATAGCTATCAACATGGCGCGGAAATTGCACACCTTACGGACATTCCTGCTTTGCGTCAGTTGGCCGGAGAGGCGTTTGCGCTGAGCCGTTTTCGCGCGCCGTGGTACGCGCCCGACGCCAGCGCCCGTTTCTACGCCCAGTGGATTGAGAATGCGGTACGCGGCACGTTTGATCACCAGTGTCTGGTGCTTCGCACGCAGACAGGCGCTATCCGCGGCTACGTCTCGCTGCGAGAATTGAATGATACCGACGCGCGCATCGGTCTGCTGGCCGGACGCGGCGCGGGAGCGGAACTTATGCAGGCGGCGATCTGTTGGGCGCAGAGTCGCGGCAAAGCAACATTGCGGGTGGCGACCCAGTTGGGCAACACCGCCGCGCTTAAACGTTATATACAAAGCGGTGCCAATATCGAAAGCACTGCGTACTGGTTATACAGGTGACAACATGATTCCTTTTAATGCGCCGCCGGTGGTGGGAACCGAGCTCGAATACATGCAGTCTGCAATGAGTAGCGGTAAACTGTGCGGCGACGGCGGATTTACACGTCGTTGTCAGCAGTGGCTGGAGCAACATTTCGGCAGCGCGAAGGTGTTGCTGACGCCTTCCTGCACCGCGTCGCTGGAGATGGCGGCCCTGTTGTTGGATATTCAGCCCGGCGATGAAGTGATCATGCCGAGCTTTACATTTGTCTCCACCGCTAACGCTTTTGTCCTGCGCGGCGCGAAAATCGTGTTTGTCGATATTCGTCCAGATACGATGAATATTGATGAAACGCTGATTGAGGCGGCGATCACCAATAAGACCCGCGCTATCGTACCGGTACACTACGCTGGCGTCGCTTGTGAAATGGATGTCATCATGGCGCTGGCGGAGAAGTATAATCTGTTCGTTATCGAGGACGCCGCCCAAGGCGTGATGTCTACGTATAAAGGCCGCGCCTTAGGGACTATCGGTCATATTGGTTGTTTTAGCTTCCATGAAACCAAAAATTACACCGCTGGCGGTGAAGGCGGCGCGACGCTAATTAACGATCGTGCGCTGATTGAGCGCGCGGAGATCATCCGCGAAAAAGGTACCAACCGCAGCCAGTTCTTCCGTGGTCAGGTGGATAAATACACCTGGCGGGATATCGGCTCCAGCTATTTGATGTCCGATCTGCAGGCTGCCTACCTGTGGGCGCAACTGGAGGCCGCCGATCGTATCAATCAACAGCGTCTGTCGCTGTGGCAGACTTACTATGATGCGTTAACGCCGCTGGCGCGCGCCGGGTGTATTAAGTTGCCTTCTATTCCGGAAAACTGCGGACATAATGCCCACATGTTTTACATCAAACTGCGGGATATCGCCGATCGCAGCGCGCTGATTCATTTCCTGAAAGAGGCGGAAATTATGGCGGTATTCCATTACATTCCGCTGCATGATTGTCCGGCAGGCGATAAATTCGGCAAGTTTATCGGGGACGATATCTACACCACAAAAGAGAGCGAACGTTTGCTGCGCCTGCCGCTGTTTTATAATCTTGCGCCCGTCGATCAACGAACGGTGATTGCTACCTTACTAAATTATTTCTCCTGATATGTCGCTTGCTAAAGCATCCCTGTGGACGGCGGTCAGTACGCTGGTAAAAATTGGCGCCGGACTGCTGGTGGTAAAACTGCTGGCCGTCTCTTTTGGTCCGGCGGGCGTTGGGCTGGCGGGTAACTTCCGCCAGATGATCACCGTGCTGGGCGTATTGGCGGGTGCCGGGATATTTAACGGCGTTACCAAACTTGTCGCGCAGCATCATAATGACCCGGCGCAGTTACGTACCGTGGTGGGAACCTCCTCCGCGATGGTATTGGGTTTCTCTACGTTGCTGGCGCTGATTTTCCTGCTGGCGGCGGCGCCGATTAGCCAGGGACTGTTTGGTCACACGCACTATCAAGGGTTGGTGCGCCTGGTCGCGTTGGTACAAATGGGGATCGCGTGGGCGAACCTGCTGCTGGCGCTGATGAAGGGCTTTCGTGACGCGTCGGGTAATGCTTTATCGTTAATCTTCGGCAGCCTGATCGGCGTAGTCGCTTACTACTTCTGCTACCGTCTGGGCGGTTACGAAGGCGCGCTGTTTGGCCTGGCGCTGGTGCCGGCGCTGGTAGTAGCGCCTGCGGGCATGATGCTGATTAAGCGCGGCGCTATTCCGCTACGCTATCTTAAACCCTCCTGGGATGACGGTCTGGCAGGACAGCTCAGTAAATTTACCCTGATGGCGCTGATTACCTCCGTTACGATGCCGGTCGCCTATGTGATGATGCGAAACCAACTGAAGGCGAATTACAGTTGGGATGAAGTGGGGATTTGGCAGGGCGTAAGCAGTATTTCTGACGCTTATTTGCAATTTATCACCGCCTCCTTCAGCGTTTACCTGTTACCGACGCTCTCACGCCTGACGGAAAAACAGGACATTACGCGTGAAGTAGTGAAAGCGCTGAAATTTGTTCTACCGGCGGTAGCGGCAGCGAGTTTTACCGTCTGGCTACTGCGCGATTTTGCTATCTGGCTGCTTTTTTCCGCCAAATTCACCGCGATGCGCGATCTGTTTGCCTGGCAGTTAGTGGGTGACGTGCTGAAAGTCGGCGCCTATGTTTTCGGTTATCTGGTGATTGCAAAAGCCTCGTTACGGTTTTACATTCTGGCTGAAATTAGCCAGTTTATTCTATTAACGGCGTTCGCTCACTGGCTGATTCCCGCTCACGGCGCGCTGGGCGCGGCACAGGCTTATATGGCCACCTATATTGTCTATTTTTCACTTTGTTGCGGCGTATTTTTACTCTGGCGTAGGCGAGCATGACTGTACTGATTCACGTCCTGGGATCGGATATCCCTCACCATAACCATACCGTGCTGCGGTTTTTTAATGATACGCTGGCCTCCACAAACGAGCACGCGCGCGAATTTATGGTTGCCGGCGAGGATAACGGCTTCACGGAAAGCTGCCCGGCGCTCTCGCTTCGCTTTTATGGCAGTAAGAAAGCGCTGGCGCAGGCGGTGATCGCCAAAGCGAAAGCCAATCGTCGGCAACGCTTCTTTTTTCACGGTCAGTTCAATACCAGCCTGTGGCTGGCGTTGTTAAGCGGCGGTATAAAGCCTGCCCAGTTTTATTGGCATATCTGGGGAGCGGATCTCTACGAAGCGTCCAGCGGGCTGAAATTCCGCTTTTTCTACCCGATTCGCCGTATCGCGCAGGGACGGGTAGGGGGCGTATTCGCGACTCGCGGCGATCTCAGCTATTTTGCGCGCCAGCATCCGGGCGTGCGCGGCGAGCTGCTTTATTTTCCGACGCGCATGGATCCTTCCCTGAATTCACTCGCAATAGAATGCCAACGCGCAGGGAAATTGACTATTCTGGTGGGTAACTCCGGCGATCGCAGTAATGAACACATTACGGCGTTGCGGGCGGTACATCAGCAGTTTGGCGATACGGTGAACGTTGTGGTGCCGATGGGCTATCCTGCCAATAACCAAGCCTATATCGATGAGGTTCGTCAGGAAGGGCTGGCGCTATTTAGCGCTGAAAATCTACAAATTCTTAGCGAAAAAATGGAATTTGATGCCTATCTTGCGCTGCTTCGTCAGTGTGACCTCGGCTATTTTATTTTTGCCCGCCAACAAGGGATTGGGACGTTGTGTCTGCTTATTCAGGCCAATATCCCGTGCGTACTGAATCGCGACAATCCTTTCTGGCAGGATATGGCGGAACAGCATCTGCCTGTCCTGTTTACGACGGACGACCTTAGTGAGCGGGTCGTGCGCGAGGCGCAGCGTCAGCTCGCGTCGGTAGATAAAAGCGGCATCACCTTCTTTAGTCCCAATTACCTGCAACCGTGGCATAATGCGTTGAGAATCGCCGCAGGAGAAGCCGAATGAATTTGATGCAATTCAGCGGGTTGTTGGTGGTCTGGCTGCTCTCTACGCTATTTATCGCCACGCTGACGTGGTTTGAATTCCGCCGCGTGCGTTTTAATTTCAACGTTTTCTTTTCGTTGCTGTTTTTATTGACCTTCTTTTTTGGTTTTCCGTTAACCAGCGTGCTGGTGTTCCGTTTCGATGTCGGCGTCGCGCCGCCGGAAATCTTATTGCAGGCTTTATTATCCGCGGCCTGTTTCTACGGCGTGTATTACGTGACCTATAAAACGCGTTTACGCAAACGCGTTGTGGATGTACCACGCAAGCCGCTATTTACCATGAACCGGGTGGAAACCCACCTTACCTGGGTGATCCTGATGGGCATCGCGCTGGTGAGCGTCGGGATTTTCTTTATGCATAACGGCTTTTTGCTGTTCCGGCTGCACTCCTACAGCCAGATCTTTTCCAGCGAAGTTTCCGGTGTGGCGTTAAAACGGTTCTTCTATTTCTTCATTCCGGCGATGCTGGTGGTCTATTTCCTGCGCCAGGACAGCAAAGCGTGGCTGTTCTTTCTGGTGAGCACCGTCGCGTTTGGTCTGTTGACCTATATGATTGTCGGCGGCACGCGCGCCAACATCATTATTGCGTTTGCTATCTTCCTGTTTATCGGCATTATTCGTGGCTGGATCAGTCTGTGGATGCTGGCGGCGGCAGGCGTGCTGGGGATTGTCGGTATGTTCTGGCTGGCGCTCAAACGCTACGGGTTAAATGTGAGCGGCGATGAGGCGTTCTACACGTTTCTCTATCTGACGCGCGATACCTTTTCGCCGTGGGAGAATCTGGCGCTGTTGTTGCAAAATTACCACAATATTGATTTTCAGGGGCTGGCCCCTATCGTGCGTGATTTCTACGTCTTTATTCCCACTTGGTTATGGCCGGGGCGACCCAGTATCGTACTGAATTCCGCAAATTATTTTACCTGGGAAGTGCTGAATAACCATTCCGGCCTGGCGATATCGCCCACGCTTATCGGATCGCTGGTGGTCATGGGCGGGGCGCTGTTTATTCCGCTCGGCGCGATCGTCGTCGGGCTGATTATCAAATGGTTCGACTGGCTGTATGAGCTGGGAAATCGGGAGCCCAATCGTTATAAGGCAGCGATTCTGCACAGTTTCTGCTTTGGCGCCATCTTTAATATGATTGTACTGGCGCGAGAAGGGCTGGATTCGTTTGTCTCGCGAGTGGTTTTCTTCCTGGTGGTTTTCGGCGCCAGCCTGCTGGTTGCTAAGCTTTTGTTCTGGCTATTTGATAGCGCCGGGCTGATTCATAAACGTACAACTTCGCTCCCTCAGGCACAGGTGGAAAGAAAACTATGACCAATAATGCCGCGGCGCCGCTTTACTCGTTGCGTGGATTACCTCTGATTGGCTGGCGCGATATGCCACATGCGCTGAATTATCTGTTTGCCGACGGCCAACTGAAGCAAGGTACGCTGGTGGCGATCAACGCCGAAAAGCTGCTGACGGCGGAAGATAATCCGGACGTTCGGGCGTTGATAGCGGCGGCGGAATTTAAATATGCCGATGGCATCAGCGTGGTGCGCTCAATACGTAAAAAATTCCCGCAGGCGCAGGTCTCCCGCGTGGCTGGCGCCGACCTCTGGGAAGCGCTAATGGCGCGCGCGGGTAAAGAAGGCACGCCGGTATTTCTTATCGGTGGTAAGCCTGAGGTGCTGGCGCAGACGGAAGAAAAACTGCGGGCGCAGTGGAACGTCAATATTGTGGGTAGCCAGGACGGTTACTTTACGCCGGAGCAGAGCCAGGCGCTGTTTGCGCGTATCCATGCCAGCGGCGCGCAAATTGTCACCGTCGCGATGGGATCGCCGAAACAGGAAATCGTGATGCACGATTGTCGGGAAGTACATCCCCATGCGTTATATATGGGCGTGGGCGGCACCTATGATGTGTTTACTGGTCACGTCAAACGCGCCCCGAAAATATGGCAGAACCTGGGGCTGGAATGGTTATATCGCCTGCTTTCCCAACCGAGTCGTATTACCCGTCAGATGCGGCTGCTGCGCTACCTTCGCTGGCACTATACCGACGACCTCTAATTTTCCCTTCTGATGACTTGAGCAGCGTATTGTGCTTATGGCGTTGCTCATTCACAACATAATCGATGCTTTCTTACTCAATAAATGCATTTTTTTAATGGTTCATTTGCCATTTGTCCAAATTTAAGAAAATATTCGCAACAATCGATGTACCCATAACAATAACCGGTACTACCGGAACCGTTGCAAACACGACATGAGGATTTATGGCAGAGAAAAAAACGGAGCTACAGCGTGGGCTGGAAGCTCGTCATATTGAATTGATTGCCCTTGGGGGCACCATTGGCGTCGGACTCTTTATGGGTGCCGCCAGTACGCTGAAATGGGCGGGCCCGTCAGTGTTGCTGGCGTATATTATCGCCGGATTGTTCGTCTTTTTCATCATGCGCTCAATGGGGGAGATGCTCTTTCTGGAACCCGTCACTGGCTCCTTCGCTGTGTACGCCCACCGGTATATGAGTCCTTTTTTTGGCTATCTCACTGCCTGGTCGTACTGGTTTATGTGGATGGCTGTCGGGATCTCGGAGATCACTGCCATCGGGGTCTACGTCCAGTTCTGGTTTCCAGAGATGGCGCAGTGGATACCAGCGCTGATTGCCGTAGGACTGGTCGCGTTGGCTAACCTGGCGGCGGTGCGTCTGTATGGCGAAATCGAATTCTGGTTTGCGATGATCAAAGTCACCACTATTATTGTGATGATCATCATCGGCCTGGGGGTGATTTTCTTCGGTTTTGGCAATGGTGGCCAGGCGATAGGCTTTGGTAATCTGACCGGGCATGGCGGCTTTTTTGCCGGCGGCTGGAAAGGCTTTCTGACCGCGTTATGTATCGTGGTGGCCTCTTATCAGGGCGTAGAGCTGATCGGTATTACCGCTGGTGAGGCGAAGAATCCGCAGGTGACGTTGCGTAGCGCGGTAGGTAACGTGTTGTGGCGTATTCTGATTTTTTATGTGGGCGCGATTTTTGTTATCGTCACCATTTTCCCGTGGAATGAGATTGGCAGCAACGGCAGCCCATTTGTACTCACCTTCGCGAAAATCGGCATTACCGCAGCGGCAGGCATTATCAACTTTGTCGTGCTGACGGCGGCGCTATCCGGCTGTAACAGCGGAATGTATAGCTGTGGGCGTATGCTCTACGCGCTGGCGAAAAACCGTCAACTACCGGCGGCAGTTGCAAAAGTCTCCCGCCACGGCGTCCCGGTCGCGGGCGTGGCGCTCTCTATTTTGATTTTGCTGGTAGGTTCCTGCCTGAACTACATCATCCCCAATCCGCAGCGCGTTTTTGTTTACGTTTATAGCGCCAGCGTACTGCCGGGGATGGTGCCGTGGTTTGTCATTCTGATTAGCCAGTTGCGTTTTCGCCAGGCGCATAAAGAAGCGATTGCGGATCATCCTTTTCGTTCCATTATGTTCCCGTGGGCGAACTATTTAACGATGGCGTTTCTGGTTTGCGTTTTAATCGGCATGTACTTTAATGAAGATACTCGCATGTCGCTGTTTGTCGGCGTCATCTTTCTGCTGGTCGTGACGCTGGTCTACAAAGTTTTCTGCCTGAATCGTCACGGAACCGCCCATAAGGTGGGGGAATAAGCGACAAAATGCGCAAAGCATAACCAAACGCGCATTTTATTTAAAAAGGCACTGGACAGCGGGGAATGAAGTCCGTATTATCCACCCCCGCAACGGCGCTAAGCGCCCGTAGCTCAGCTGGATAGAGCGCTGCCCTCCGGAGGCAGAGGTCTCAGGTTCGAATCCTGTCGGGCGTACCATTTATTTAGGTGCTTGAGCTGCGGTGGTTTAATACCGCGTAAAAAGTTTCAGTGGTGGCTATAGCTCAGTTGGTAGAGCCCTGGATTGTGATTCCAGTTGTCGTGGGTTCGAATCCCATTAGCCACCCCATTAATAGAGAGTTGTGAAACGCGAAGGTGGCGGAATTGGTAGACGCGCTAGCTTCAGGTGTTAGTGTCCTTACGGACGTGGGGGTTCAAGTCCCCCCCCTCGCACCACGACTCAACGAGTTGAACTAAAAACTCAAAAAGCAGTATATCGGCGAGTAGCGCAGCTTGGTAGCGCAACTGGTTTGGGACCAGTGGGTCGGAGGTTCGAATCCTCTCTCGCCGACCAATTTTGAACCCCGCTTCGGCGGGGTTTTTTGTTTTCTGTTCCTTTTCAAGTAATTATCCCGCACGTGTTGTCATTGTTGACTATTGGCGATACTCCTGTCTTCATTTGTCTCTATTTGGTGACGAATAATACATTGATTTATAATCACTTTATAAAAAATATTCTGTTCTGTCTCCATCGGGCGACACGCTAAAAGCTCGCCTGCGGTGGGGAGATGACAATCGCGTGAATTCTCTACGTTTTTTTAACGCCTGCGCCTGTTTTTTAGCGGTGCAAAGATGGCACGTTATGTGCAATAATATACGGGTAGATGCTCATTCCATCTCTTATGCTCGCCTTTTGGCCTCATAAACTCAGGAATGATGCAGAGCCGTTTACGGTGCTTATCGTCCACTGACAGATGTCGCTTACGCCTCATCAAACACCCTGGACACAACGTTGAGTGAAGCACCCCTTTATGTTGTCATACAGACCTGTTTTGACGCCTGCCCCTTAACCGGGCAGGCGTTTTTTTATGCATCCCGAATGATTTTGTGTAGGCGGTAGGCCCGGTAAGCGAAGCGCCACCGGGCAAGAGGGAATTACTGCGGGGGATTGTTCTGTAATGTCAGCATCAGGCCGTCGCGCCGCATGATGGCGGCCTCTTCCGGTTGATGCAGTCGATCAAGCGCATCGGCAAGCCAGGCATAATCATACGCGTCCGGGCGTTGTTTCAGCGCGGCGCGGAAAGCCAGGGTCGCCTCCTGCCATTCACCATGTTTCATCAGCGACTGGCCGAGCGTGCTCCATAACAGCGGGCGATCGCCTACCGTCTTGATTTGCTGGCGCAGCACTTTCTCCAGTTGTTCCGGATTATTGGTTCTGAGGCGAGGAATGGGCAGCACCAGCCGATCGTCATACTGGCGTTTCAGACCGTCGATGATAATCTGCTGCGCCATATCATGATCGTCACATTCGATCAGATGCTCGGCCATCGCGACCTGAAGCGCCACCTGATGGCGGGTTTTACGGCTTTGGTTTTTCCACCAGGTGCGTAATCCTTCGCTGCCCTGCTCGGCGCGCGCCTGATCCATTAGTCCTATCCACGCCTGTTGTTCGAGCATGGCGCGATGTGCTTCATCGCCGACGTGCGCTTTCGCCATGGACGGGATGATATCCAGTAAAGAACTCCATGCGCTGGTGCGAATATAGGCCTGCTCCGCCAGACGCAGGACTTCCGGGTGACGCGGCGTGACCTCCAGCAGTTTGTCCACGCCGTGACGCGCCGCATGATTTTCATTGCGCGCCAGCTGTAAGCGCACGCGCGTGATCTCGACCGGGATGGTGTCGTTTCCCGCCAACTCTGCCGCACGCTCAAGGTGCTGATTGGCACGGGCTTCATCGCCGCGCTGCTGCGCCGCTTCTGCCGCCAGCAGATAGTTCACCACCGGCTGTTCCGCATGGTCGGCATTTTTTGACATCAGCTTTTCAACCTGCTGATAGTCGCCCTCCGCCAGCTTCAGCAGCGCCTGTTCGGTCTGCTTGCGGGCGCGACGACGTTTCCGTCCGGCAAACCAACCGCGGGTGTGCGCGCCGGTACGAAACAGACGGCGTAGCAACCATTCAATGGCGAATAACACCACCATAGCGACGATGAGAATGATCGCCAGCCCGGTTACGCTGGTTTCAATGTTGTAGTTATCGGTCTGGATTAACACATAGCCCTGGTGACCGGCAAGCATCGGGCCGACCACGATACCCGCGAGCAACAACACAAAGAGCAATAATACTTTTAGCATCATTATTCTCCTTGCGGCGCGGCTGCCGGAGCGTCTGTCTGCGTGGCGGGCGCTTCCGTAGAGGCTGTCGGTTGCGCCAGCAGATTACGCACGCGGGTTTGCATCAATTTTTCAAGTATCGCCTGGCTTTGCAGCGTTTCCGGCAGATCCATGGTGATATTTTGCTGGCTTAATTTATCAACCTCCTCCAGGAAGGCTTTTGTCGCGGCATCGTCAGTATCATAGTAAGCGCGAACCCAGGTTGAAACGTTATCCAGCGCCTGGCGGTAGGTTTCTTCCTGATGGCGTGGGACGGCCTGTGCGGCGACTAACAGGCGGGAGCGAATATTTTCGCGCAAATAGACGTCCTGGTTCGGCGCCAGCAGCGGTACGGCGGTATCATCGCGGCGGCGAATGGTAATAAAGCTGTCCATAAAGTTCTGCCAGCTTTTTTGCAAGTTAACGCGCCATTCGCTTAGCGAACTGGACAGTTCGCTGCTATCTGAATCCATCGGCGAATCATCGGTATCGTTATCCGCCAGACGCAGGTTATCGATTTGGTTAGAGAGCTGATTGAGTTTGAGAATAATGCCGTCGTAGTCGACCTGTGCAACGGATGACAGGCTGGCGATATCGTCAGTAATCGCGCGTCTGGCGGTAATCAGGCTGGGGTCGTTCATGTCCGCCAGGCTAGCGTCAGCGCTTTTGAGCAGCGCAGCGGCGGTAGTGACGTCCTGATCGCTCCACAGCTTGCGTCCGGCGAGTTTTACCAGAAAATCAGCCTGCGCCAGCAGCCAGGTTTTGGCGTCGCTGCCGGAAATGGTGGCGACTTTCTGTTGTAGCTCATCAAGCTGTTTCGCCATCGTTGCCTGTTGGCGATTCGCGTCATCTAACTGCATCGCTTGTTTTTTAATAATCCCTTCCAGCTCCGCTTTTTGGCTCTCTTGGGCCTTTTGCAGGGCGGTCAGTTGATTCGCCAGCGCATCGCTGGTTTCCGTTTGCGTAGTCGCCTGCTGTTTTCCCCAGCCATAAAGCCCAATACCTGCCGCCAGGGCAATCGCGATTGCCACCGCGCTTAATACCAGCGCGGCGCCGTTTTTACTTTTTTTCTCGGTATTCACTGGCTGTGGCGTGGTTTCCACGGTCTCCCTGGTCTCATCAACCACGGCGGAGGATTTTTCTTGTTCCGTCATTATGGCATCCCATTATGAGAGTTATTGTAATGCGCGCAACAGCGCATCGTTGTCGGCGTTATCAGCGACCTTAATATCCTGCCAGCCCAGTTCCCGGGCGAGGTACGCCAGACGCTCACTGACGACCAACAGCCGACAGCGTAGTAACCAGTGCTCACGATACCACTGGGGGATCAGCGACCAGAGCTGTTGCAACATCTCGCCGCTGGTGACAACAAGCGTTGTTACGCCGCGAGCATGCCAGCGCATCGCCTCTTCCGCGCCATCGTAATGTTTTACACATCGTTGATAACATTCACAAAAACTGACTTCGGCTCCGCGAGCTGTCAGGGTTTCGCCCAGCAGCTCGCGACCACCGTTGCCACGCAAAATCAGCGCGCGTTTGCCCGCAATATTTTGTAATTCAGGTAATTGTAGCAAGACTTCGCTGATTTCCCGATCCAATGGATAACGAATATCGAACCCGTTAACGGTATGAAGGGCGAGCGCCGTGGTGCGGCCGATCGCGAAATAGCGCGGCGACGCAGGCCAGTACCGACCCGCTTGCTGGAGTTGGGCGTGGGCGAAGGCGACGGCGTGCTGTGAAAGGGCGAACACCAGATCGTTTTCCGTCAGCGTCGAGAGGCGGTCGGCCAGGGTGGGCAGCTCGCGACCGGCGACAAATTCAATCAGCGGAAAACTCCAGGCCACCTGCCCCAGTGCGCGCAGACGGCTCACTAATGCTTCCCCTGCGGGAGAGGGGCGGGTGACCAGAATACTCATGCGGGCGCCTCGCCGTTATAAACTGCCGTCAGAATCGCGCGCGCGCCGTTTTCCAGCAGTTCTTCCGCAAGCGAGATGCCCATTTGCTCCGCCTGCTCGGGAGAACCACGACGTTCGCCGCGCACCATCACCGAACCGTCCGGCGCGCCAACCAGCGCCCGCAGCCAAATTTCGCCGTTGAAGATTTCCGCATAGCTGCCGATCGGCACCTGACAGCCGCCTTCCAGGCGAGTGTTCATGGCGCGCTCCGCCGTGACGCGCAGCGCGGTTTGCGGGTGGTTCAGTGGCGCGAGTAGTGCGTGTGTGCGCGCGTCGTCAAGACGACACTCAATCCCGATCGCGCCCTGGCCTACGGCAGGAAGCGAAACTTCGGGCGGCAAGGCTGTACGAATGCGCGACGCCAGGCCTAAGCGTTTCAGTCCGGCCACGGCCAGGATAATGGCGTCATAGTCCCCGTTGTCCAGTTTGCCGAGGCGTGTGCCAACGTTGCCGCGCAACGAACGGATAATGAGGTCCGGCCGACGCTCCGCCAGTTGGCACTGACGACGCAGACTGGACGTCCCGACGATACTACCCGCGGGCAGATCGTCCAGACTGTGATATTGATTCGAGACAAACGCGTCGCGCGGATCTTCGCGCTCGCAAATCGTCACCAGCCCGAGACCGTCCGGGAAGGCCACCGGAACGTCTTTCATGGAGTGTACGGCGATATCGGCGCGCTTTTCCAGCAGCGCGATTTCAAGCTCTTTAACAAACAGACCCTTACCGCCCACTTTCGCCAGGGGAGTATCGAGGATCACATCGCCGCGTGTGACCATCGGCACCAGTTCTACCGTCAGTCCCGGATGGGTTGCCATCAATGCGTCTTTGACATAATGTGCCTGCCAAAGCGCAAGGGGACTTTGGCGTGTGGCAATTTTTAAAACATTGTCTAACATGCTTGTTACCGTCATTATCAATCATTGACCATCCTAACATCCTTATAGAGAGGATGTTAGTTTTCCGGTCACCGTGAGTGAGTGGATAAGGCGTTGTGTCGTCAATGGCAGTGAATAATGACGAGAAACCGCCAGCCCGTATTTAAGAATTTACACGCAGCGAACGGTGCTACACTTGTATGTAGCGCATCTTTCTTTACGGTCAATGAGCAAGGTGTTAAATTGATCACGTTTTAGACCATTTTTTCGTCGGTATTAGATAAAAATATGCAGACGAGAAAGGGCAACGGTTATTTTTGACATACGGTTTATCCCGAATGGCGACGGCGAGGTACTGACCTGAACCATGACGGGTAGCAACATCAGGCGATACGTCTTGTACCTCTATATTGAGACTCTGAAACAGAGACTGGATGCCATAAATCAACTGCGCGTGGATCGCGCGCTTGCTGCCATGGGGCCCGCTTTTCAGCAGGTTTACAGTCTTCTGCCGACATTATTGCACTATCATCATCCACTGATGCCGGGTTACCTTGATGGTAACGTTCCCAGCGGTATTTGCTTCTACAAGCCTGATGAAACCCAACGCCACTATCTGAACGAACTTGAGTTATACCGCGGTATGACGCCGGAGGACCCGCCGAAGGGCGAACTGCCGATTACTGGCGTTTACACTATGGGCAGCACCTCTTCCGTCGGGCAGAGCTGCTCGTCTGATTTGGATATCTGGGTGTGTCATCAGGCCTGGCTCGATGGCGAAGAGCGCCAGTTGCTGCAACGTAAATGTAGCTTGCTGGAAAGCTGGGCTGCCTCGCTTGGCGTTGAGGTGAGCTTCTTCCTGATCGACGAAAACCGTTTCCGTCATAATGAAAGCGGCAGTCTGGGCGGGGAAGACTGCGGTTCTACGCAGCATATCCTGTTGCTTGATGAGTTCTATCGTACCGCTGTGCGCTTGGCCGGGAAGCGTATACTGTGGAGTATGGTGCCGTGTGACGAAGAAGAGCATTATGACGACTATGTTATGACGCTCTACGCGCAGGGTGTATTAACGCCAAACGAATGGCTGGATTTGGGGGGCTTAAGTTCGCTCTCCGCCGAAGAGTACTTTGGCGCCAGCCTGTGGCAACTGTATAAAAGTATTGACTCGCCGTACAAAGCGGTGCTGAAAACACTGCTGCTGGAAGCCTACTCATGGGAATACCCCAACCCACGACTGCTGGCGAAAGATATTAAACAACGTCTGCATGACGGTGAAATCGTATCGTTTGGACTCGATCCCTACTGCATGATGCTGGAACGGGTCACTGAATACCTGACGGCGATTGAAGATCCGACTCGGCTGGATTTAGTCCGCCGCTGCTTCTACCTGAAAGTGTGCGAGAAATTAAGTCGCGAGCGTGCCTGCGTAGGCTGGCGTCGGGAAGTATTAAGCCAGTTAGTCAGCGAGTGGGGATGGGGCGACGCGCGTCTGGCCATGCTCGATAATCGCGCGAACTGGAAAATCGATCAGGTGCGGGAAGCTCACAACGAATTGCTCGACGCAATGATGCAGAGCTACCGTAATCTGATTCGCTTTGCGCGGCGCAACAACCTCAGCGTTAGCGCCAGCCCGCAGGATATCGGCGTACTGACGCGTAAGCTGTACGCCGCCTTTGAAGCGTTGCCGGGTAAAGTTACGCTGGTGAACCCGCAGATATCGCCGGATCTGTCCGAGCCGAATTTAACCTTTATCCATGTGCCGCCGGGGCGCGCCAACCGTTCAGGATGGTATCTCTATAATCGCGCGCCGAACATGGATTCCATCATCAGCCATCAGCCGCTGGAATATAACCGTTATCTTAATAAGCTGGTCGCGTGGGCATGGTTTAATGGCCTGCTGACGTCACGGACGCACCTGTTTATTAAGGGCAACGGTATTGTCGACCTGCCTAAGCTACAGGAGATGGTCGCCGATGTTTCGCACCATTTCCCGCTGCGTTTGCCGGCTCCAACGCCGAAAGCGCTCTACAGCCCCTGTGAAATTCGCCATCTGGCGATTATCGTTAACCTCGAATATGACCCGACGGCGGCGTTTCGCAATAAAGTGGTGCATTTTGACTTCCGTAAGCTGGACGTTTTCAGCTTTGGCGAAGAGCAAAACTGTCTGGTAGGCAGTATCGATTTGTTGTATCGCAACTCGTGGAATGAAGTACGTACTCTGCACTTTAACGGCGAGCAGGCGATGATCGAAGCGCTGAAAACTATTCTGGGGAAAATGCACCAGGATGCCGCGCCGCCGGATAGCGTAGAGGTGTTCTGCTACAGTCAGCATCTTCGCGGCCTGATTCGCACCCGCGTCCAGCAACTGGTCTCCGAATGTATTGAGCTACGTCTTTCCAGCACCCGTCAGGAGACCGGTCGCTTCAAGGCGCTGCGGGTTTCCGGGCAGACGTGGGGCCTATTCTTCGAACGCCTGAATGTCTCGGTGCAGAAGCTGGAGAACGCTATCGAATTCTACGGCGCTATTTCGCATAACAAGCTGCACGGGCTGTCGGTACAGGTGGAAACCAACCATGTGAAATTGCCGTCAGTGGTGGATGGCTTCGCCAGCGAAGGGATTATCCAGTTCTTCTTTGAAGAAACGGGCGATGAGAAAGGCTTTAATATTTATATTCTGGATGAAAGTAACCGGGCGGAAGTGTATCACCATTGCGAAGGTAGCAAGGAAGAACTGGTGCGCGACGTCAGTCGCTTCTATTCGTCATCGCACGATCGCTTCACGTATGGCTCCAGCTTTATCAACTTTAACCTGCCGCAGTTCTACCAGATAGTGAAAACCGATGGCCGCGCGCAGGTGATTCCATTCCGTACACAGCCTATCAACACCGTACCGCCCGCAAACCAGGATCATGACGCGCCGCTATTGCAGCAATATTTCTTATAGTTAGCGCGCCGGATGGCGACGCTGGCGCGTCTTATCCGGTCTACGTTCGGCTCCGGTAGGCCCGATAAGCGCAGCGCTACCGGGCAATAAAGCACTTAGCGGAAGCTCACCGCCTCGCCCGCCTGCTGTGTCGCCGCCTGCTCCAGCAGATCCCAGAAGGTTGCGCCGCTGCGGTCGCAAATCCACTCGTCGCCTTTCAAATCGAAATGATAGCCGCCCTGTTTAGTCGCCAGCCACACCTGATGCAGCGGCTCCTGACGGTTGATAATGATCTTACTACCGTTCTCAAAGCTGAGGGTCAGCACGCCGCCGTTGATTTCGCAGTCGATATCGCTGTCGCCGTCCCAGTCATCGAGACGTTCTTCAATGGTTAGCCACAGGGTGTCAGCCAGGCGATGAAATTCACTGTCGTTCATTGTCGTTTCCCGTTTTTTCGTGATGTCGGCAGTATAACCTGGAACAAAAGGCGTTGCAGTTTATCGCCAAACTCTTGCTTTTACGCCTTCTCCTGCGATGATAGAAAACAGAAAGCATGAACTTACAGGCAATCCATAATGAAAAACGTGTTTAAGACACTCGCTGTACTCCTGACTCTGTTCAGCCTGACGGGTTGCGGTTTGAAAGGGCCGCTTTATTTCCCGCCAGCCGATAAAAATACGCCGCCGCCGACGAAAAAAGTCGATTCACAAACGCAGTCCACGCTGCCCGATAAGAACGATCGCGCAACGGGAGATGGCCCATCCCAGGTCAATTACTGAGGATAATTTTCTGTCCCCGCGTGAACGGAGTGAATGATGCAATTCTCTAAAATGCATGGCCTTGGCAACGATTTTATGGTCGTCGACGCGGTAACGCAGAATGTCTTTTTTTCGCCGGAGCTGATTCGTCGATTGTCCGACAGACACCTGGGCGTAGGATTCGATCAGCTACTGGTGGTTGAGCCGCCCTATGATCCTGAGCTGGACTTTCATTACCGCATATTCAACGCCGACGGCAGCGAAGTCTCGCAGTGCGGTAATGGCGCTCGCTGTTTCGCACGATTTGTTCGCCTGAAAGGGCTAACCAATAAACGCGATATTCGGGTCAGTACCACGAATGGCCGGATAGTGCTGAGCGTCACGGAAGATGAACTGGTGCGGGTGAATATGGGAGAGCCAAACTTTGAACCCGCGCAGGTGCCTTTTCGCGCCAACAAAGCGGAAAAGACGTATATTATGCGTGCAGCGGAACAAACCATACTATGCGGCGTGGTTTCAATGGGCAACCCGCACTGTGTCATTCAGGTTGATAACGTCGACACGGCGGCCGTTGACACCCTGGGACCGGTTCTGGAAAGCCATGAGCGTTTTCCTGAACGCGCCAATATCGGCTTTATGCAGGTTGTAAGACGCGAGCATATCCGGCTGCGTGTCTATGAACGCGGCGCAGGGGAGACCCGCGCATGCGGCAGCGGCGCGTGCGCTGCCGTTGCAGTAGGGATTCAGCAAGGACTGTTGGCTGAAGAGGTACGCGTGGAGTTACCGGGCGGTCGACTGGATATCGCCTGGAAAGGTCCGGGTCATCCGTTATACATGACTGGCCCGGCGGCACATGTCTACGACGGATTTATCCATTTATGAAGCAACCAGAGGAAGAACTACAGGAAACGCTCACGGAACTGGACGATCGAGCGGTCCTCGATTACCTGCGCCGTCACCCTGAGTTTTTTGTCCGTAATGCCCATGCCGTGGAAGCGATGCGTGTTCCCCATCCCGTGCGGGGAACGGTTTCGCTCGTTGAGTGGCATATGGCCCGCGCGCGTAATCACATCCATGCGCTTGAAGAAAATATGACGTTGTTGATGGAACAGGCCCATGCCAACGAAAGCCTGTTTTATCGCCTGCTGCATCTACAAAGTCGTCTGGCAGCCGCGGATAGTCTGGATGAGCTGCTGATGCGATTTCACCGCTGGGCGCGCGAGCAGGGGCTTGCCGGCGCGACGCTGCGTCTGTTCCCGGATCGGTGGCGACTTGGCGCGCCATCGCGCTATACGCATCTGGCCTTAAACCGACAGGCTTTCGAGCCGCTGCGTATTCAGCGACTGAGACAGTCGCAGCATTATCTTGGCCCGCTAAATGGCCCGGAACTACTGGTGGTTTTGCCGGAAGCGAAAGCGATTGGTTCAGTCGCGATGTCAATGCTGGGCCGTGACGGCGATCTCGGCGTCGTGCTTTTCAGCAGCCGCGACGTTCATCATTATCAGCCGGGACAGGGGACGCAGTTTTTGCAGGAGATCGCGCTGATGTTGCCGGAATTGCTGGAACGCTGGATTGCACGCGTATGACGGATGTTGCGCTTTCTCAGGATGTCTCGCGGTTTTTACGCTACTTAGGCGTGGAGCGCCAGCTTAGCCCCATTACCCTGCTGAATTACCAGCGTCAGCTTGATGCCATTATCGCTTTAGCCGGAGAAGCCGGGCTGAAAAGCTGGCAACAATGTGACGCTGTGATGGTGCGCGGTTTTGCGGTGCGCAGTCGACGCAAAGGGCTTGGCCCTGCCAGTCTGGCGCTACGTCTCTCGGCATTGCGTAGCTTTTTTGACTGGTTAGTCAGCCAGGGCGAGTTGAAAGCCAACCCGGCGAAGGGCGTCTCCGCACCGAAAGCGCCGCGCCATCTGCCGAAAAATATCGATGTCGACGATGTTAACCGCCTGCTGGACATCGATCTCAACGACCCACTCGCCGTCCGCGATCGGGCGATGCTGGAGGTGATGTACGGCGCGGGGCTGCGTTTATCCGAACTGGTTGGTCTGGACATAAAACACCTCGATCTTGATACCGGCGAAGTGTGGGTAATGGGCAAAGGCAGCAAAGAGCGACGCCTGCCGATTGGCCGTAACGCGGTGACGTGGATTGAGCACTGGCTGGATCTGCGTGGCCTGTTCGCCAGCGATGAAGAGGCGTTATTTCTGTCGAAGCTCGGCAAGCGTATCTCCGCGCGTAATGTCCAAAAACGGTTTGCCGAATGGGGCATAAAGCAGGGGCTGAACAGTCACGTGCATCCGCATAAACTGCGCCACTCGTTCGCGACGCATATGCTGGAATCAAGCGGCGATCTGCGCGGCGTGCAAGAGTTGCTGGGTCATGCCAACCTTTCCACCACCCAAATTTATACTCATCTTGATTTTCAACACCTTGCTTCGGTGTACGACGCGGCGCATCCGCGCGCTAAACGGGGGAAATAATGCGTTTTTACCGGCCTTTGGGGCGTATTGCCGCGCTCACCTTTGACCTGGATGATACCCTTTATGATAACCGTCCGGTGATTTTGCGTACTGAGCAGGAAGCGCTCGCTTTTATGCAAAATTATCACCCGTCGCTACGTTCGTTTCAAAACGTCGATTTACAGCGGATACGGCAGGCGGTGCGTGAAGCGGAGCCGGAAATCTATCATGACGTTACCCGCTGGCGCCATCGCGCGATAGAGCAGGCCATGCGGGATGCGGGATTATCGGCGCAGGAGGCCATTGCCGGCGCGAATGCGGCGATGATGCATTTTGCCAAATGGCGCAGCCAGATTGAGGTTCCGCAGGCTACCCATGAGACGTTACAGCAGCTTGCGAAAAAATGGCCGCTGGTGGCGATCACTAACGGCAACGCCCAGCCGGAACTGTTTGGCCTCGGCGATTACTTTAAGTTTGTACTGCGCGCCGGCCCGGATGGGCGTTCCAAGCCGTTTAGCGACATGTATTTCCTGGCGGCGGAAAAACTGCATGTGCCGATCGGCGAGATCCTACATGTCGGCGACGATCTGACTACCGATGTGGCCGGCGCTATTCGCTGTGGGATGCAGGCCTGCTGGATTAAACCGGAAGATGCCGACCTGATGCGAACGCAGGACAGCCGTTTACTGCCGCATATCGAAATTTCGCGGTTGGCATCTCTCACCTCGCTGATATAATCACCAGTAGTTCTGTATAAATTCCCAGTTATTCTGGCGGATGGCGCTATGCTTATCCGCCCTACGATAAGTAGGCCCGGTAAGCGAAGCGCCACCGGGCGTTTTTAGTTTTCATGTTTTTACGCGGCGGTGCCAATGGACGTTTCTTACCTGCTCGATAGCCTTAATGATAAACAGCGCGAAGCGGTGGCCGCGCCACGTAGCAACATGCTGGTGCTGGCAGGCGCGGGAAGCGGGAAAACCCGTGTGTTGGTGCACCGCATCGCCTGGTTACTGAGCGTAGAAAACAACTCGCCGTATTCCATCATGGCAGTGACCTTTACCAACAAAGCGGCGGCGGAAATGCGCCATCGTATTGGCCAGTTGATGGGGACCAGCCAGGGCGGAATGTGGGTAGGGACGTTCCACGGTCTGGCGCACCGCTTGCTGCGTGCGCATCATATGGACGCTAATTTGCCGCAGGATTTCCAGATTCTCGACAGCGAAGATCAGATGCGTTTGCTTAAACGCCTGATTAAGGCGATGAATCTTGATGAGAAGCAGTGGCCGCCGCGTCAGGCGATGTGGTACATCAATAGCCAGAAAGACGAAGGGCTACGCCCGCACCATATCCAAAGCTATGGCAATCCGGTGGAGCAGACCTGGCAGAAGGTGTATCAGGCCTATCAGGAAGCGTGCGATCGCGCTGGTCTGGTGGATTTCGCCGAGCTACTGCTGCGCGCTCATGAACTATGGCTGAACAAGCCGCACATCCTGCAGCACTACCGCGAGCGGTTTACCAATATCCTGGTGGACGAATTCCAGGATACCAATAACATTCAGTACGCCTGGGTTCGTCTGCTGGCGGGCGATACCGGGAAAGTGATGATTGTCGGCGACGATGACCAGTCGATCTACGGCTGGCGCGGAGCGCAGGTAGAGAACATCCAGCGTTTCCTCAATGATTTTCCCGGCGCGCAGACCATTCGTCTGGAGCAGAACTACCGCTCGACCAGCAACATCCTCAGCGCGGCGAACGCTCTGATTGAGAATAATAATGGGCGTTTGGGTAAAAAGCTGTGGACTGACGGCGTTGACGGCGAACCGATATCGCTGTACTGCGCTTTCAACGAACTGGATGAAGCGCGCTTTGTGGTTAACCGCATCAAAACCTGGCAGGACAACGGCGGCGCGCTTGCGCAATGTGCCATCCTCTATCGCAGCAACGCCCAGTCGCGCGTGCTGGAAGAAGCTTTATTACAGGCCAGTATGCCGTACCGGATTTACGGCGGTATGCGCTTCTTCGAACGTCAGGAGATCAAAGATGCGCTCTCTTATCTACGTTTGATTGCCAATCGCAACGATGATGCCGCGTTTGAACGCGTGGTGAATACCCCGACGCGCGGTATCGGCGACCGCACGCTGGACGTGGTGCGCCAGACCTCGCGCGATCGCCAGCTAACATTGTGGCAGGCGTGCCGTGAATTGTTACAGGAAAAAGCCCTGGCCGGGCGTGCGGCCAGCGCGCTACAACGCTTTATGGAACTGATCGACGCCCTGGCGCAGGAAACCGCCGACATGCCGCTGCATGTGCAGACTGACCGGGTGATCAAAGATTCCGGTCTGCGCACCATGTATGAGCAAGAAAAAGGCGAGAAAGGCCAGACGCGCATCGAAAACTTAGAGGAACTGGTGACGGCGACGCGGCAGTTCAGCTACAACGACGAAGATGAAGATTTGATGCCGTTGCAGGCCTTCCTCTCTCACGCGGCGCTGGAAGCGGGCGAGGGGCAGGCGGATACCTGGCAGGATGCGGTACAACTGATGACGCTGCACTCGGCCAAAGGCCTGGAGTTTCCACAGGTGTTTATTGTCGGCATGGAAGAAGGGATGTTCCCCAGCCAGATGTCGCTGGATGAGGGCGGGCGTCTGGAAGAGGAGCGTCGTCTGGCCTACGTCGGGGTTACTCGCGCCATGCAGAAACTAACGTTAACTTATGCCGAAACGCGTCGTCTGTACGGTAAAGAGGTCTACCATCGCCCGTCGCGTTTTATCGGCGAGTTGCCGGAGGAGTGCGTGGAGGAGGTACGTCTGCGCGCCACCGTCAGTCGTCCGGTGAGCCATCAACGAATGGGAACGCCGCTGGCGGAAAACGACACAGGCTATAAACTCGGCCAACGCGTGCGCCATGCGAAGTTCGGCGAGGGAACTATTGTCAACCTGGAGGGCAGCGGTGAGCATAGCCGGTTGCAGGTGGCTTTTCAGGGGCAAGGGATCAAATGGCTGGTGGCCGCGTATGCGAAGTTGGAAACGGTTTGACCGACTCTCATATTGCCGGATGACGCGTCTTATCCGGCCTACGCGCGGGCTAACATTTTGATTTGTAGGCCGGATAAGGCGAAGCCGCCATCCGGCGATATTGTGATGTTAATGTTCTGAAATCATAGATAAATACCCTCTCTCTGCTAACCTTTCTGCATAAGGGGAAATTATTGCTTTTTCGCGTTTCGTTGCGTGTTGACGGCAAATTTTTGCTGGCGTAACATGCGCCCACGATTACGCTAAGAGGACATTCGCCTTGGACACACCCAGTAGATACTGGCTCATTATCCTGTCATCCAGGATCAACTCCTAAGGCTATCCCTTTTTGCTGATAGCCTTAGCGGTTGTCAGCGACCTTTCATTTTTCCCGTCGCGTTGAGTCAGGCTGTTTAATGGTCTGAAACCCAATTTGTTTCTGTGTGCCCATCTGAGCTGTCCGATATTTTTACGCATTGGGAGTCCCGGTCATGCTGAGCGCATTTCAACTGGAAAAAAACCGACTGACCCGGCTGGAAGTCGAGGAGTCACAAACCCTGATTGATGCCGTATGGATCGATTTGGTCGAACCGGACGACGACGAGCGATTGCGCGTACAATCTGAGCTGGGCCAGAGTCTGGCAACGCGTCCTGAACTGGAAGATATCGAAGCATCCGCGCGCTTCTTTGAAGACGAAGACGGACTGCATATCCACTCCTTCTTCTTCTTCGAAGATGCGGAAGATCATGCCGGTAACTCTACGGTGGCATTCACTATTCGCGATGGCCGTCTGTTTACGCTGCGTGAACGCGAGCTGCCCGCCTTCCGTTTGTATCGTATGCGCGCCCGCAGCCAGGCGATGGTCGACGGTAATGCTTATGAATTACTGCTCGATCTGTTCGAAACCAAAATTGAACAGCTGGCGGATGAAATCGAAAACATCTACAGCGATCTGGAAAAACTGAGCCGCGTCATTATGGAAGGGCATCAGGGCGATGAATACGACGAAGCGCTCTCCACGCTGGCGGAGCTGGAAGATATCGGCTGGAAGGTACGCCTGTGTCTGATGGATACCCAGCGCGCGCTGAACTTCCTGGTGCGCAAGGCGCGCTTACCGGGCGGGCAACTGGAGCAGGCACGCGAGATTCTACGCGATATCGAATCTCTGCTGCCGCACAATGAATCGCTGTTCCAGAAGGTGAACTTCCTGATGCAGGCGGCGATGGGGTTCATCAACATCGAGCAGAACCGCATCATCAAAATCTTCTCGGTGGTTTCCGTGGTGTTCCTGCCGCCGACGCTGGTCGCTTCCAGCTATGGGATGAACTTCGAATTTATGCCGGAACTGAAATGGAGCTTTGGCTATCCTGGCGCGATTATCTTCATGATCCTCGCCGGGCTGGCACCGTATCTCTACTTTAAGCGTAAGAACTGGCTGTGATTTTAATGCCGGATGGCGCTTCGCTTATCCGGCCAGCAGTTCCAGCGGAACGCCGAGTCATAGCGGTGGTTCAGTTCAGCTACCGCTATACTTTATGGATAGAAAACTCTCTCTATTTGTTTCTCGGGCGTTAACTGGTACTCAAGCTCGCCATCAATAACGGTTACACCAAAACGAGTGTTCCTATCAGGATACTCATCAACGGTTAATAAGTAATCTTTCACGATACAATCAGCATCATCCTTAATGGTTGGAAAGCAATATAAATCTTCATATAGCCCATCGTGATAATCTTTAGCATTAGTAAAGCCGTTGCCAATATCTATCACAAGATAGGTAGACCAGTCCTGATCCAATAAAGGATATTTCCTCTTAAATTCTTCCCGGTGCGTCAGGTACCACCTGATTTTATCTTTGTCAGTCCATGGCAGATGATCCACAACCAGAAAAACTGTCGAGCCAAAATCTGAATAGGCATACAGAACTTTAACCGGACGCAGGGTCCATAAATTATAAGCGCCAGCCAACAAAAATAAATACAGCGCTATTTTTCCGCATTTATTCTTCATCAGTAACTGCCGATTCTGGTGATAGTGTTAAAATTTGTGAAAAAAGGTTTAAAGGCAAAATCTCTGTGCCGCTGTAAAAAGCACCATATGCGGAAAAAACGAAATTCGCGATAAAGCTTATTCTTAATATCAGCAACGTCCAGCCCAAAATGATCCTGCGCAACGAAATGTAATGTAGCGCTCCAGCCTATGGCGTACTTTTGAAAATTCGTGAGAGTTATCTTTTGCGCAGCGATATCGTGAACGCAGATCTCCAGTCCATTGATTCTGTCTTCCAGATTATTAAATTTAGCGAGTTTTGATCTAAGTAATTTTGTTTGAATTTTATGTAATAAAGCAGGGATATAAACTTCCCTTTTATGATTTTTAAATTCATCTTCAATACATTTTTTAATTATTAAAAGAGGGCTGTTATGTGTTTTTATATTTATTCTTTTATGAAAGGCGGAATTCAATTGCTGGCTGTAAAAAAGGCTACCATTTCCATATCTGAAATGCCCGATAAGCTCTTCAATCAAGAATCTATATTCACCATAAAATGAAAACATCCCTGCAAGTTCTTTCATTTCCGTAAATAAAATATCAACGCACTCACTGTGCGATATTTTTATTCCGGAGGTGGATGAGCCAAAATATCCATCTATCCCTACAGGATGAGGAAAAGGGTAACGAATAAGGCGATAAGGATCGACTTTTTCTGATATGTCATTCAGGCCGAGCGCCAGAAGCTCTTCTTCTCCCATGTCGCCACATTGCATGTCACCGGCAGAGTCATCGTTGAAGCGTGTGACGGATTCAAAGAGGGTATAAGGGAGATACATTGATGAATTGAACATATGAGTAATTTCCATTTACCTAATTAATAATCAGTAACTTATCGCTTGCTGCGGATGAATATTACAAGGAAGGGATGGCAGAAAAGTGGCTTCGCTTCACACATCTTTATGAACTATTAAATCATGCTTGTTACTTCAAGTGAGGTTAAAAAGCAGGCGCTACGCCTTATCAGGCCTACGGAATTTATAGGCCTGATAAGCAAACCGCAATCACAATCCTTTACGCGTTCTGCGCTGCGTATAAATCGCATCCATCACGAAAATCGCCAGCGCGACCCAGATAAACGCAAATGTCACCATCTTATCCGCGCCCGGCACTTCGCCATAAAACGTCACCGCCAGTAAAAACATCAGCGTTGGGCCGATATACTGGAAAAAGCCCAATGTAGAAAGACGCAGACGCGTAGCGGCCCCGGTAAAGCACAGCAGCGGAATCGTAGTGACCACACCTGCTGCCATTAACAGCAAGTTCAGCGAGAGTGCGTTTTGCCCCATATGGCTGGTGGCGCTATCGGCGATGCCAAACAGATAAATCGCGGCGACCGGCAACAGCCATAGCGTTTCGACCAGCATACCGGTCTGCGCTTCAACGGCGATCTTCTTACGCACCAGGCCGTAAAACGCAAAACTAAACGCCAGCCCCAGCGCGATAATCGGCAGCGAGCCAAAGGTCCAGAGTTGTACCAGCACGCCGCACACCGCCAGAATCACCGCCAGCCACTGCATTCGACGGAAGCGTTCGCCAAGAAAAATCATCCCCAGCAAGATGTTAACCAGCGGATTAATGAAATAACCCAGGCTGGCCTCCAGCATATGGTGATTATTTACCGCCCAAATGAACAATAGCCAGTTACCGCCGACCAGTACGGCGGACAGGGCCAGCAGGAAAATCTTCTTTGGCGTTTTCAGTAAGCGCTTAACCTGTCGCCACTGCCGGCTGATGCTAAGCAGCGCCACCATAAAGAAAAAAGACCAAATCACGCGGTGCGTCAGGATCTCATCTGCGGGAACGTAATAGATCAGCTTGAAATACGCGGGGGCGATCCCCCAAATAAAATAGGCGGCAAGAGCGAGTAATACGCCCTGCCGTGTTTGTTTTGCGTCCATCCGGAAAACTCGTATCTGAAGTGTAACAACAGTTTACCTGCTTTTATCCCACCATATAAGTAGCGGTGGCGCTGGCGATGTACAGCTGATCTTCATTGTGTAATTCCACGCGGGCGACGGCCACTTTATTCCCTGCGCGCAGCAGGCTACTGGTGGCCGTAAAGCGGTTGCCTCTGCCCGGACGCAGGTAATCGACGCGCAGGTCAATCGTTCCCATCCGCGACAGGCGCTGGCGTAGTTCATCTTCGCTGATGGTTTCGTGGCGAGTTAGCGTGCTGCCGACGCATACCAGTCCGGCGGCGACATCCAGCGCAGAGGCGATCACGCCGCCGTGTAAAATGCTTTGCGCCCAGTTGCCGACCATCATCGGCTGGTTGTTAAAGGCCAGCTGGGCGAACGCTTTCTCATAGCGTTCCAGCTCCAGACCTAACGCCCGATTAAACGGCATGTGGTAGACAAACATTTCACCCACTAATTTCAGAGCTTGTTCAGCGGTAAGTACAGCGGACATAGATTCCTGTCACTTTATTAGTTAATAAAATGTTGATTTTATGCTTCTTGATTGTTGTTTTCTACTTTAAGAAGGGATAACTAACGGCTATGTGTGTAAATATGTAAAAATGGTTGGTAGAGAATAATTCAAGCTGAAAATATTTCGTCAGGAGAACACCAAGAATGCGGGCGATTTTGAGTTGGTTGTTGCCAGCCACGCTATTGCCACTCGCGGCATATGCACAAGAAGCTACGGTGAAAGAGGTTCATGATGCGCCTGCGGTGCAGGGTAGTATTATCGCTAACATGCTACAGGAGCATGATAACCCTTTTACGCTTTACCCTTATGACACGAACTACTTGATCTACACGAACACCAGTGATCTGAACAAAGAGGCTATTCGTACCTATAACTGGTCTGAAAACGCACGCAAAGATGAAGTGAAGTTTCAACTGAGCCTGGCGTTTCCGCTGTGGCGTGGGATACTCGGTCCAGACTCGGTACTTGGTGCCTCTTATACGCAAAAATCCTGGTGGCAGCTATCTAACAGTAAAGAGTCTTCGCCGTTTCGTGAAACCAACTACGAACCGCAGCTTTTTCTCGGTTTTGCAACGGATTATCGTTTTGCCGGCTGGACGTTGCGCGACGTGGAGATGGGCTACAACCATGACTCTAACGGACGATCGGACCCCACCTCGCGTAGTTGGAACCGTCTGTATACCCGTCTGATGGCCGAAAACGGCAACTGGCTGGTAGAGGTCAAACCGTGGTACGTGATTGGTAGTACCGACGATAATCCGGACATTACCAAATATATGGGTTATTACCAGCTTAAAATCGGTTATCACCTGGGCGAGGCGGTGTTAAGCGCCAAAGGCCAGTACAACTGGAATACGGGCTACGGCGGCGCGGAGCTTGGATTAAGCTATCCCGTCACCAAACATGTCCGGCTTTATACCCAGGTGTACAGCGGCTATGGCGAATCGCTGATCGATTATAATTTTAATCAGACTCGTGTCGGCGTCGGCGTGATGCTTAACGATATCTTCTGATCGATGATTGTGTTTTAAACATTGCAGTTTCTCTCGCAGGCGCTGAAAATAGCGCCTGTTTTGATTTATGGTGAACGGGGTTAATGTGGCGCAGGCGGAAGTGTTGAATCTGGAATCAGGGGCCAAACAGGTTTTGCAGGAAACCTTTGGCTACCAACAGTTTCGCCCAGGCCAGGAAGCGATTATTGATACTGCGCTCTCCGGGCGCGACTGTCTGGTCGTCATGCCCACTGGCGGCGGCAAATCCCTGTGCTATCAAATCCCCGCCCTGTTGCTGGACGGTTTGACCGTCGTCGTTTCGCCGTTGATCTCGTTGATGAAAGACCAGGTCGATCAGCTACTGGCGAACGGCGTGGCGGCGGCGTGTCTGAACTCCACCCAAAGCCGCGAGCAGCAGCTTGAGGTAATGACAGGATGCCGTACCGGACAGATTCGTCTGCTGTACATTGCGCCGGAACGCCTGATGCTGGACAACTTTCTCGATCATCTGGCGCACTGGAATCCGGTATTATTAGCGGTGGATGAAGCGCACTGTATCTCGCAGTGGGGACATGATTTCCGTCCGGAATATGCGGCTCTCGGCCAGCTTCGCCAGCGCTTTCCCGCTTTGCCGTTTATGGCATTGACCGCCACCGCCGACGACACCACGCGTCTGGATATTATTCGTCTGCTTGGTCTTAACGATCCGTTAATTCAGATCAGTAGCTTTGACCGACCGAATATCCGCTACATGCTGATGGAGAAGTTTAAGCCGCTCGACCAGCTAATGCGCTATGTTCAGGAGCAACGCGGCAAGTCGGGTATCATCTACTGTAACAGCCGGGCGAAAGTGGAAGATACCGCTGCGCGCTTGCAAAGCCGTGGCATTAGCGCGGCGGCCTATCATGCGGGACTGGAAAACGCTATTCGCGCTGATGTGCAGGAAAAATTTCAGCGCGACGATCTGCAAATCGTGGTGGCGACTGTCGCTTTCGGGATGGGCATTAATAAACCTAACGTTCGTTTCGTGGTGCATTTCGATATCCCGCGCAATATTGAATCCTACTATCAGGAAACGGGCCGCGCCGGGCGTGACGGACTGCCTGCGGAAGCCATGCTATTTTACGATCCGGCGGATATGGCCTGGCTACGTCGTTGTCTGGAAGAGAAACCTGCCGGGCAACTTCAGGATATTGAACGGCATAAACTGAATGCGATGGGCGCCTTCGCCGAAGCGCAAACCTGCCGTCGCCTGGTATTGCTTAATTACTTTGGCGAAGGCCGACAAGAACCGTGCGGCAATTGCGATATTTGTCTCGATCCGCCCAAACAATATGACGGTTTAAACGATGCCCAGATTGCGCTTTCTACCATTGGTCGGGTTAACCAGCGTTTTGGCATGGGCTATGTCGTCGAGGTGATTCGAGGCGCGAATAACCAGCGCATCCGCGATTTCGGTCATGACAAACTCAAGGTTTATGGCATGGGCCGCGAAAAGAGCCATGAGCACTGGGTGAGCGTGATTCGCCAGCTTATTCATCTGGGGCTGGTAATGCAAAATATTGCGCAGCACTCCGCATTACAGTTGACGGATGCCGCGCGGCCGGTACTCCGTGGAGACGTTCCGCTGAAGCTTGCTGTGCCGCGCATCGTCGCCCTTAAACCCCGCGTAATGCAGAAATCGTTCGGCGGTAATTACGATCGCAAATTGTTCGCTAAGTTGCGCAAACTGCGTAAAGCTATCGCTGATGAAGAGAATATCCCGCCATATGTGGTCTTTAACGACGCCACGCTAATAGAGATGGCGGAACAGATGCCGATTACCGCCAGTGAGATGCTGAGCGTTAACGGGGTTGGGATGCGCAAACTGGAGCGCTTCGGCAAAGAATTCATGGCGCTCATCCGCGCGCATGTCGATGGTGATGACGGAGAGTAGTCAGCCCGGCAAAAAAGTGCCAGGATGGTGACTCACTAAACTATTTTCATGCGAGTCATTTTTATGATGATGCTATTTTTCACCGTGGCAATGGTGCACATCGTTGCGCTAATGAGTCCTGGTCCCGACTTTTTCTTCGTGTCCCAAACTGCCGTCAGTCGCTCGCGTAAAGAAGCGATGATGGGCGTACTGGGTATTACCTGCGGCGTGATGGTATGGGCGGGCGTGGCGCTGCTTGGCCTACATCTTATTATCGAAAAAATGGCTTGGCTACATACGATCATTATGGTAGGCGGCGGCCTGTACCTGTGCTGGATGGGCTATCAGATGCTGCGCAGCGCGCTGAAAAAACAGGATGCGACGGTGCCTTCTCCACACGTTGAACTGGCGCAGAGCGGGCGCAGTTTTTTCAAAGGGCTGTTGACCAATCTGTCGAATCCGAAAGCGATTATCTATTTTGGTTCCGTTTTTTCACTGTTCGTCGGCGATAACGTCGGCGCTGCGGCGCGCTGGGGTATTTTCGCGTTAATCACCCTGGAAACGCTGGCCTGGTTTACCGTAGTCGCCAGCCTGTTCGCGCTGCCGAAAATGCGCCGCGGCTATCAGCGTCTGGCGAAATGGATTGATGGCTTTGCCGGCGCTCTGTTTGCGGGCTTTGGCATTCACCTGATTATTTCGCGTTAATTTACCTCCTGGCCGGATAAACATCATCCGGCACTACTATCACGCGTGTCTTGCCGATGCCAGGAGCGCGCCTACCAGCATAAATAACGAACCAAATGCTTTATTCAGCGCCTTCATCTGCTTTGATCCTTTGATCCAGGCGGCGATGCGTTGCGCCAGTGTGGCGTAACCGGTCATCACAATCATATCGACCATAATAGTGGTGACGCCGAGAATGAGGTACTGCGCCAGTTGCGGTTGCTGCGGCATGATGAATTGCGGAAACAGGGCGGCAAGAAAGACAATGCTCTTGGGATTGGTCAGATTGACAAAGACCGCACGTTTGAACAACCGGCCCCGCGATTGCGTCTTGGCTAGGGTATGCAGATCGATAGCGCCTGCGGCGCGCCACTGCTGGATACCCAGCCAGATAAGATAAGCCGCGCCAGCCCATTTCAGAATATCAAAAGCGATAAGCGAGCGCGAAAAGAGCGTACCCAGTCCGACGCCCACCAGTACGATATTTATACTCAGCCCGGTCTGGAGTCCGGCGATAGAAGCCGCTGCGCCAGGATATCCATGGTTGATGGACGTCGTCATGGTATTGATGGCGCCGGAACCCGGAGAAAGACTCAACAGAGTTGAGGTCAGCAGATAGGCGAACCACCATTCAAAGGTCATGTGAAACTCCCTGGTTGTCTGTTTTTGTGCCACAATACGCTACTGCCGCAGTGTTGTGTCAGGCACGACACAGAAAACGATTTTACCTGGTAAACGAGGCCGGATACCCGATGTTTCAGCAGCAAAAGGACTGGGAAACAAGAGAAAATGCGTTCGCTGCTTTTGCCATGGGGCCGCTGACCGATTTCTGGCGGCAGCGGGAAGAGGCGGAGTTTATCGGCGTGGGCGACATTCCGGTACGTTTCGTCCGTTTTCGGACTGATTCCAACGACCGGGCGATCGTCATTTGTCCTGGCCGCATTGAGAGTTACGTAAAATACGCTGAACTGGCGTATGACCTCTTTCATCTCGGTTTTGATATCTTCATCATCGACCACCGTGGGCAAGGGCGCTCCGGGCGTATACTATCGGACCCGCATCGGGGCCATGTCGATCATTTTAACGATTATGTTGAGGACTTAGCGGCGTTCTGGCAACAGGAAATTGAGCCGGGACCGTGGCGTAAGCGTTATATTCTGGCGCACTCCATGGGGGGCGCGATAGCCACCTTGTTTCTGCAACGCCACCGCGTGCGGTGCGACGCTATTGCGCTCACCGCGCCGATGTTTGGTATTGTGATACGCTTGCCTTCTTTTATGGTGCGCCATATTCTCGACTGGGCCGAAGGGCACCAACGTATCCGTGAAGATTACGCCATTGGTACAGGTCAGTGGCGGGCGTTGCCGTTTGGAATGAATGCGTTGACCCATAGCCGCCAGCGTTATCAGCGCAACTTACGTTTTTATGCCGATGAGCCGCAACTGCGCGTCGGCGGCCCCACCTGGCATTGGGTGCGCGAAGGCATTCTGGCGGGTGAGCAGGTACTGGCGGGGGCGAGCGATGATGCGACGCCTACGCTACTGATCCAGGCGGAAGAAGAGCGGGTAGTGGATAACCGCACCCACGATCGTTTTTGTGAAATTCGCGCTGCGGCGGGACACCCTTGTGAAGGGGGAAAACCGTTGGTTATTAAAGGCGCGTACCATGAGATCCTTTTTGAAAAGGACGCCATGCGCTCAGTCGCGCTTAACGCCATTGTTGAATTTTTCAACAAGCCTAATTTATCCAGCGGAAATCGCTTTGCTTAGAGGTTAAATTTTATTATGTATCAGGTTGTTGCGTCTGATTTAGATGGCACGCTGCTCTCCCCCGACCATACGTTGTCCCCTTATGCCAAAGAGACGTTGAAGCTGTTGACCGCACGCGGCATCCATTTTGTCTTTGCCACTGGTCGTCACCATGTCGATGTAGGACAAATCCGCGATAGCCTTGAAATCAAGTCTTACATGATCACCTCCAACGGTGCGCGTGTGCATGATACCGACGGGAATTTGGTGTTTACGCACAATCTGGACAGCGACATTGCCAGCGACCTGTTCGGGGTGGTGAATGCGAACCCGGATATTGTTACTAACGTTTATCGCGATGACGAATGGTTCATGAACCGTCATCGTCCGGATGAAATGCGTTTTTTCAAAGAGGCGGTATTTAACTACTCGCTGTTTGAGCCTGCGCTGCTGGAGCCGGAGGGCGTCAGTAAAGTGTTTTTCACATGCGACACCCATGAAAAGTTGTTGCCGCTGGAACAGGCGATTAACGCGCGCTGGGGCGATCGGGTAAACGTGAGTTTCTCCACGCTGACCTGTCTGGAAGTGATGGCGGGCGGGGTGTCGAAAGGCCACGCGCTGGAAGCGGTCGCTAATGCGATGGGTTACAGCCTGAAAGAGTGTATCGCCTTTGGCGACGGGATGAACGACGCTGAAATGCTTACGATGGCGGGTAAAGGCTGCATCATGGGTAATGCGCACCAGCGTCTGAAAGACCTGTATCCCGAACTTGAGGTGATCGGTATCAACGCGGATAACGCCGTTCCGCATTACCTGCGCGATCTCTTCTTACGCTGATGTGACTGTTTGTTAGTTAACCAGTTGTCAACTTCACTCTTCGCTACAATGGGTGCTTCCTGGTTTAAGAGACATCCATTGTGGCGCTACTCATCATTACCACTATCCTGTGGGCTTTCTCCTTCAGTCTATTTGGCGAGTACCTTGCTGGGCATGTCGATAGCTATTTCGCGGTGCTGATACGCGTTGGGCTGGCGGCGCTCGTTTTTCTGCCGTTTTTGCGTACTCGCGGATACAGCCTAAAAACCATCAGCCTGTACATGCTGGTGGGGGCGATGCAGCTTGGCATCATGTATATGTTGAGCTTCCATGCCTACCTCTACCTGACGGTATCCGAATTGCTGCTATTTACCGTTCTGACGCCTCTCTATATCACGCTAATTTACGATGTGATGAGTAAGCGTCGTTTGCGCTGGGGCTATGCATTTAGCGCGTTGCTGGCGGTCATTGGCGCCGGGATTATTCGCTACGATCGCGTGACCGACCATTTCTGGATTGGCTTGCTTCTGGTACAGCTTTCTAATATCAGTTTCGCCATCGGGATGGTGGGGTATAAACGTCTGATGGAGACCTGCCCCATGCCGCAGCACAACGCCTTTGCGTGGTTCTATCTGGGGGCGTTTTTGGTGGCGGCGGTGGCGTGGTCGCTGCTGGGTAATGCGCAGAAGATACCGGAAACAACCCTACAGTGGAGCATTTTAATCTTTCTTGGCGTGGTGGCGTCCGGCATTGGCTACTTTATGTGGAACTACGGCGCCACCCAGGTGGATGCCGGAACGCTGGGCATTATGAATAATATGCATGTTCCCGCAGGGCTGCTGGTTAATCTCGCAATCTGGCATCAGCAACCCCACTGGCCAAGCTTTATTACAGGCGCGGCTGTGATCCTGGCTTCGCTGTGGGTGCATCGAAAATGGGTCGCTCCGCGCTCCGCACAAATGGCAGATGATCGCAGGCGTGGTTCCGCGTCGAGCGAATAAACGCCTCGGTCACCGCCTGGCGCTGGTCGCCGTCGCGCACGGCGGCATACAGGCGGCTCCACAGGCCATCGCCCAGGGTTTTGGTCACCACCAGACCCTGGCGCTCAACGCTTTCCACCACCCAGTGCGGTAGGGCGGCAATGCCCATCCTGGCCGCCACCATCTGAATCAGTAGCAGCGTATTATCCACGCTTTTCAACGGCGGACTGATACCCGCCGGTTGCAGAAAATGCCGCCAGACATCCAGTCGGCTACGCTGTACCGGGTAGATCAGCAGCGTTTCGCTGGCTAAATCTTCCGGCGTAATCTGCGTTTTGCTGGCCAGCGGATGGTCGGGCGCCAGTACCAGTCGGACTTCAAAATCGAACATTGGCGAATAGTGCAACCCGCTGCGCGGCAAAATATCCGAAGTCATCACCAGGTCCAGCTCGCCTTGTTGCAGTGCCGGTTGCGGATCAAAAGTGACGCCGGATTTGAAATCCATCTCTACCTGCGGCCAGCTTACACGGAAGTTTTCCAGCGCCGGGGTCAACCACTGAATACAACTATGACATTCAATAGCGATGCGCAGACGGGTTTGCTGCGGTTCGTTGCACGCCTGTAGCGCCCGGCTGATTTGCGGCAGTACCTGGTTTGCCAGTTGCAGCAGGATCTCCCCCTGCGGTGTAAAGCGTAGCGGCTGGCTTTTACGCACGAACAGGCGGAAGCCAAGGCGTTGTTCCAGATCGCTGAACTGGTGAGACAAAGCGGATTGTGTCTGGTGCAGCACCGTCGCAGCGGCTGCCAGCGATCCACTATTCCGCAATGCCTGGAGTGTTTTCAGGTGCTTAATCTCGATCATGAAAGTCCTTCACTTCGGCATGAACAAATTGCGCTTGAGGAATATACAGTACCTTTACATTATGGATGTGTAAACATCCAGACGTCCAAAACTCGTCATATTTCGACTTGCAGATGCGTTGGCTTCCTTGCTTACCCCAGTCACTTACTTCAGTAAGCTCCTGGGGATGCGCTGTGTCGCCGCCTTCCTGCAAGCCGAACTATTTAGAGTTTTACTTTCAGATTCAATAAAATAAGAGAGGAAGTAAAATGACAATATTGACTCATACCCTCGGTTTTCCTCGTGTTGGCCTGCGTCGCGAGTTGAAAAAAGCGCAAGAGAGCTACTGGGCGGGGAACGCTACCCGTGAAGAGCTGCTGGCGGTTGGACGGGAACTGCGCGCGCGTCACTGGCAGCAACAGAAACAAGCGGGCATTGACCTGCTACCAGTAGGCGACTTTGCCTGGTACGACCATGTTCTGACCACCAGCCTGCTGTTAGGCAATGTGCCGGCTCGTCATCAGAACAACGACGGTTCCGTGGATATCGACACTTTGTTCCGCATTGGCCGCGGTCGCGCGCCGACCGGCGAACCGGCGGCGGCAGCGGAAATGACCAAATGGTTTAATACTAACTATCACTACATGGTGCCGGAGTTCAGCAAAGACCAGCAGTTCAGGCTAACCTGGACACAATTGCTGGAGGAAGTGGATGAAGCACTGGCGCTGGGCCATAAGATCAAACCCGTACTGCTGGGGCCTGTCACATATCTGTGGCTGGGCAAAGTGAAAGGCGAGTCGTTTGACCGTCTGACGCTGCTGAAAGACATTCTGTCGGTGTATCAGCAAGTGCTGGCTGAACTGGCGAAGCGTGGTATCGAGTGGGTACAAATTGATGAGCCAGCGCTGGTGCTGGAACTGCCGCAGGCGTGGCTGGATGCCTTCAAACCGGCTTACGACGCGCTCGCTGGCGAGGTGAAGCTGCTGCTGACGACCTATTTTGAAGGCGTGACGCCAAACCTCGACACTATTATCACACTGCCGGTACAGGGGCTGCATGTTGACCTTATTTATGGCAAAGATGATATAGCGGAACTGCATCAACGTCTGCCTGCCGACTGGCTGCTCTCTGCGGGCTTGATTAACGGGCGTAACGTCTGGCGTGCCGATTTGACCGAGAAATACGCGCAGATTAACGATATCGTAGGCAAACGCGCGCTGTGGGTATCATCCTCCTGCTCTTTGCTACACAGCCCAATCGATCTTAGCGTCGAAACGCGTCTGGATGCGGAAGTAAAAAGCTGGTTTGCCTTTGCGCTGCAGAAATGCGGTGAACTGGCGCTGCTGCGCGATGCGCTGAATAGCGGCGACACCGCGGCGATTACCGAGTGGAGCGCGCCGATTCAGGCCCGTCGCTATTCAACCCGCGTACATAACGTCGGGGTAGAAAAACGCCTGGCGGCGATCACCGCACAGGATAGCCAGCGTGAGAACTCGTATGAGGTGCGCGCTGAAGCGCAACGCGCCCGCTTTAAACTTCCCGCCTGGCCGACGACGACTATCGGTTCGTTCCCGCAAACCACGGAAATTCGCGGCCTGCGGCTGGACTTCAAAAAGGGCAATCTCGACGCGAATCACTACCGCACCGGCATCGCCGAACATATCAGGCAGGCGATCATCGAGCAGGAACGTTTAGGGCTGGACGTGCTAGTACACGGCGAAGCCGAGCGTAACGATATGGTGGAATACTTCGGCGAGCATCTGAACGGCTTCATCTTTACCCAGAATGGCTGGGTGCAAAGCTATGGTTCCCGCTGCGTGAAGCCGCCGGTGGTGATTGGCGATATCAGCCGTCCGGCGCCAATCACCGTGGAGTGGGCGAAATATGCCCAGTCGCTGACCGACAAGCCGGTAAAAGGAATGCTGACCGGTCCGGTGACTATTCTTTGCTGGTCGTTTCCCCGCGAAGACGTGACCCGCGAAACTATTGCGAAACAGATTGCGCTGGCGCTGCGTGATGAAGTGGCGGATCTGGAGGCGGCGGGTATCGGGATTATTCAGATCGATGAACCGGCGCTACGCGAAGGTTTACCATTGCGTCGCAGCGACTGGGATGCCTATCTGGAATGGGGCGTGGAAGCCTTTCGCATCAACGCGGCGGTAGCGAAAGACGACACCCAGATTCACACCCACATGTGCTACTGCGAGTTTAATGACATCATGGACTCCATTGCGGCGCTGGACGCGGACGTGATCACCATCGAAACCTCCCGCTCGGACATGGAGTTGCTGGAGTCGTTCGAAGCGTTCGACTACCCGAACGAAATTGGGCCGGGCGTGTATGATATTCACTCGCCTAATGTCCCCAGCGTCGAGTGGATTGAAGCTTTGCTGAAGAAGGCGGCGCAGCGTATTCCGGCACAACGCCTGTGGGTGAATCCGGACTGCGGTCTGAAAACTCGCGGTTGGCCTGAAACCCGCGCGGCGTTGGCAAACATGGTCAAAGCGGCGCACAATTTGCGACAGGCGGAATAGTCCATCCTGGCCACTGTGTTTCTCAGGCTGGCGGGCGATGGTAGGTTGGATAAGGCATCATCCGGCACCAATGCGGCGCTACCCTTCGACGGGTAGCGCCCGAGCCTTACCTGACCAACAGTTGTCGCTATCTACCCTTTCTTCTCATTTCCCGCTCTTTCTTTTTCAGAAGCCGACTGTTTGGCACTCATGATAATAAAAATATCCACTGTATGAATAGCAACCAGGCGGATAGCGTAACTGGAAAGCATCGCGATGGGTTATCGGCAGCCCTTGTTGCCACGCAGAGCGTTTTTCCTGCCATGTTCGAATAGCGCTCTCACAGCACAGAACGAAGTTTTCAATTCTGTTATGTTCCCTGACGACGATAAAGTCGTCTTTTCTCGTGGCGCTGTCGGCGTTGGTGAACCTTATTTTTTAACGGAGATGTCTGACATGGCGGTAGCAGGTTGTCACGTAATGGCCAAACCCGGCGGCGCGATTTGCAATATTGATTGCACGTACTGTTTTTATCTTGAAAAAGAGGCGCTGTATCCGGAACGCAATAAAAACTGGCGGATGTCGGACGAGACGCTGGAACAGTTTATACGCCAGCATATTGCCGCGCAGAGCGGCGACCGCGTTGACTTTGCCTGGCAGGGCGGCGAACCAACCATGATGGGCCTGCCCTTTTTCCGCCGCGCGATCGCATTATGTGAAAAGTATGCCGATGGTCGAAAAATCAGTCACGCGTTGCAAACCAACGGCATCTTAATCAACGATGAATGGGCGCGCTTTTTCGCTGAACATCATTTCCTGATTGGTCTATCCATCGATGGCCCGGCGCATCTGCATAATCAGTACAGGCTTAATCGCGCCGGAAAGGGCACGCATGAACAGGTTGTCGCAGCAATGGCGCGGCTTAAAGCGCATCATGTCGACTTTAATACTTTAACCGTCGTAGGAAAACATAACGTCGGTCATGCAGCAGACGTATACGAGTTTCTGCTGGCGGCGGGGTCGCGTTTTATCCAGTTTATTCCGCTGGTAGAGCGAATGAGCACCGATAGCTCATCGGTACTTAATCTGGTGATGCCCGGCGAAAGCGCGGCGACACTGGCGCCGTGGACGGTACCCTCGTGGCAATATGGCGAGTTTCTCAACCAGATCTTTGATATTTGGGTTCGTCGTGATGTAGACCGCGTGTATGTACAGATGTTTGACGTGGCCCTGTCTGCCTGGACGGGGCGATACCCGGTGCTATGCGTGCATTCCGAAACTTGTGGACATGCATTCGCGCTGGAGTCGAACGGCGATCTCTATAACTGCGACCATTTTGTCTACCCGGAGCATTTGCTGGGGAATATTCATCAGCACAGCATCAAAGCTTTAAATAATAGTGAGCGGGCTATTGCGTTTGGCGAGGCCAAGCGGGAGACCCTTACCCCAGACTGTCGCCGCTGCGATTATCGCTTTGCGTGTCATGGCGGCTGTCCGAAACATCGTTTTGCCGTCTCGCCGTCCGGTTATCCTGCGCACAATTACCTGTGTGCGGGCTATAAACACTTTTTTAAGCACGTTACGCCGTATATGAATGTCTGGCGGGAGTTGCTGGCGCAAGGCTATCCGATGGCGTCGATCATGCGCTGGCTGGCGCAGGACGCGCGCAAAGATACCGGGGCCGTCAGTCGTAACGATCCCTGCCCCTGCGGCAGCGGCAAAAAATATAAAAAATGCTGCGGTAAAGCATAGCTAGCGTGACTATGACGCTTTGTTGGGCCAACACCGATTCCGTCGTAGGCCCAACAAACATCGTAACGCGCTGTTATTAGCCTTTTTTTCCACCGTACTGCGCGAACCATTCCAGCATTCTTTGCCAGCCGTCTTTCGCTGAGGCTTCGTGGTAACCCGGACGATAGTCGGCATTGAACGCGTGCCCTGCGTCGTGGTAGACCACGATTTCCGCCTTCGCGTTAGCGGCGCGTAGCGCCTGACGCATGGTTTCCACGCTCTCCTGTGGAATACTGGTATCCTGCCCTCCGTATAAACCCAGTACCGGCGTGTTAAGATCGGTGGCAATGTCAACGGGATGCTTCGGCGAGTTGAGCGACGTGTCGCCCACCAGTTTGCCGTACCACGCTACCGCCGCTTTTAACTGTGGATTGTGCGCGGCGTAAAGCCAGGTAATCCGGCCTCCCCAACAAAAACCGGTAATCATCAGCCGATGCGCATCCCCGCCGTTGCGCGAGGCCCAACTGGCGACGTGATCCAGGTCGGCAAGGACTTGCGAATCCGGTACTTTAGTCACCAGACCGCTCAATAATGTCGGTATATCGGCGAAATCATTGGGGTCGCCTTCCCGAAAATAGAGCTCCGGCGCGATGGCGAGATAGCCTTCCAGCGCCAGTCGGCGGCAAATATCGCAAATGTGTTCGTGTACGCCAAAAATTTCCTGCACCACAATGACCACAGGCAGCGCGCCGTCGCTCGCTTTTGGTCTGGCGCAATAGGCAGGCATGTCGTCGCCCTGAGAAGGAATTGACGTTATTCCCGCGCTAATGGCTTCAGCAGGGGTATGAATCATCGTAGGGGCCTGCGGGGAGGCGGCAGGTGCAAAGCCGGATGGATGTGTCGTTGTCATGGTATTCTCCGTACCCTTAAAAAAATAGCGCAATATTAACTATAGCCAGTGTGTAACAAACCACATTGCCTGAAAGCGACTATCTTTTGTGCAATGGTTGGCGATGTTGATTATTTAATGTGATAATCATCACCTTTTAACAGTAAATCAGTGCAATTGCTTTACGCCATAGTGATTGTCGTCACGAAAATATCTTTATGCCTTAGGTAAAGTGTCTTTTTGCTTCTTCTGACAAACCCGATTCACAGAGGAGTTTTATATGTCCAGGTCTGATGTTTTTCATCTCGGCCTCACCAAAAACGATTTACAAGGGGCCCAGCTCGCCATCGTCCCTGGTGATCCTGAGCGTGTGGAAAAGATCGCCGCGCTGATGGATAAGCCGGTTAAGCTGGCATCTCATCGCGAGTTCACTTCCTGGCGCGCTGAGCTGGATGGCAAAGCAGTTATCGTTTGCTCTACCGGTATCGGCGGCCCGTCTACCTCTATTGCCGTGGAAGAACTGGCGCAACTGGGTATTCGTACCTTCTTGCGTATTGGCACCACAGGGGCTATTCAGCCGCACATCAACGTCGGCGACGTTCTGGTAACGACCGCATCTGTGCGTCTGGATGGGGCGAGCCTACACTTTGCGCCGATGGAGTTCCCGGCCGTTGCCGACTTTGCCTGCACCACTGCGCTGGTTGAAGCCGCAAAATCGATTGGCGCCACGACGCACGTTGGCGTAACCGCCTCTTCCGACACCTTCTATCCCGGTCAGGAACGTTACGACACCTACTCTGGTCGCGTTGTTCGTCGCTTCAAAGGCTCGATGGAAGAGTGGCAGGCGATGGGCGTTATGAATTACGAAATGGAATCCGCTACGCTGTTGACCATGTGCGCAAGCCAGGGTCTGCGCGCAGGTATGGTGGCGGGCGTTATCGTCAACCGCACTCAACAAGAGATTCCGAATGCGGAAACGATGAAACAAACTGAAAGCCACGCGGTGAAAATCGTAGTGGAAGCGGCCCGTCGTCTGCTGTAATTTTCCTCTCTTTTGCAAAGGCCGACGCGTTCGGCCTTTTCTTTTTGCGTGGCGCCTCGCAGGAAATTCCTTTTAAACTGGACGTTTATACAGCACAATTCTATTTTGTGCAGGACAGTGTGGTACCAGGGGAGGTGTTGTGGATATTACTCTTATGATAAGTGCCGTCGTGGCGCTGGCGATTGGGGCAGTCATTGGCTGGCTGGCGACGAAAGCGCACGCCGATCAAATCCGCGCCGACCTTATCGAAGAACGGCGGGAGCTGGATATCGAACTGAGCGCGGCCCGGCAGCAGTTAGCGCAAGAAGCACACTGGCGCAGTGAATGCGAGTTACTTAATAACGAACTACGTAGCCTGCACAGTATTAATACCTCTCTGGAAGCCGATCTGCGTGAAGTCACGACCCGTCTGGAAGCGACTCAGCAGCACGCGGAAGACAAAATCCGTCAGATGATCAACAGCGAACAGCGTTTAAGCGAACAGTTTGAAAATCTGGCGAACCGTATCTTTGAACACAGTAATCGTCGTGTAGACGAACAAAACCGACAAAGCCTGAATAGCTTGCTGACGCCGCTGCGTGAGCAACTGGACGGTTTTCGCCGTCAGGTTCAGGAGAGTTTTGGCAAAGAAGCGCAGGAGCGGCATACGCTGGCGCACGAAATTCGTAACTTGCAGCAGCTTAATGCGCAGATGGCGCAGGAAGCAATCAACCTGACGCGCGCCCTGAAAGGGGACAATAAGGCGCAGGGAAACTGGGGCGAAGTTGTGCTGGCGCGGGTACTGGAGGCATCCGGACTGCGTGAAGGCTACGAATACGAAACCCAGGTCAGTATTGAGAACGATGCGCGCTCGCGGATGCAGCCGGATGTCATCGTCCGCTTGCCGCAGGGCAAAGATGTCGTCATCGACGCTAAAATGACGTTAGTCGCCTATGAGCGTTACTTTAATGCTGAAGATGACTATACGCGCGAGGCTGCTTTACAGGAGCACATCGCCTCGGTGCGCAATCACATTCGCTTACTGGGGCGTAAAGACTATCAGCAGCTTCCCGGGCTCCGCTCGCTGGACTATGTTCTGATGTTTATCCCTGTAGAACCCGCTTTCCTGCTGGCGTTAGATAAACAGCCCGAACTGATAACCGAGGCGCTGAAAAATAACATTATGCTGGTAAGTCCCACGACGCTACTGGTGGCATTACGGACAATCGCCAACCTGTGGCGCTATGAACACCAGAGCCGCAATGCGCAGCACATCGCGGACAGAGCCAGTAAGCTCTACGATAAAATGCGGCTGTTCGTTGATGATATGTCAGCGATCGGCCAGAGTCTGGATAAAGCGCAGGATAACTACCGCCAGGCGATGAAAAAACTCGCGTCGGGGCGTGGCAACGTTTTGGCGCAGGCGGAGGCCTTCCGGGGGTTAGGCGTGGAAATCAAACGCGAGATTAATCCGGATTTAGCGGAACAGGCCGTTACGCAAGATGAAGAATATCGTTTACGATCGATCCCTGAAGGGCGGCAGGACGAACATTATCCCAATGATGAACGGGTGAAGCAGCAGTTAAGTTAACCCATACGGAGTAGTTTAGTCCTGGCGCAGAGTAGGGCAAATTGGCCCAATCTGTTACACTTCTTGAACATTTTTATCGATAAGCAGGCACTGAGATGGTGGAAGATTCACAAGAAACGACGCACTTTGGCTTTCAGACCGTCGCTAAAGAGCAGAAAGCTGACATGGTGGCCCACGTTTTTCATTCTGTGGCGTCAAAGTACGATGTGATGAATGACTTAATGTCATTTGGCATTCATCGTTTGTGGAAGCGCTTCACCATTGATTGCAGTGGCGTGCGCCGTGGACAAACCGTTCTCGATTTAGCGGGCGGTACGGGCGATCTTACCGCGAAATTTTCACGTATGGTTGGGGAAACAGGAAAGGTTATCCTGGCGGATATTAATGATTCTATGCTCAAAATGGGGCGTGAGAAGCTGCGTAATATCGGCGTGATCGGCAACGTAGAGTATGTGCAGGCGAATGCCGAAGCTCTGCCTTTCCCTGACAATACGTTTGATTGCATTACCATTTCGTTTGGTTTACGCAATGTAACGGAAAAAGAAAAAGCGCTGCGGTCAATGTTCCGTGTGTTGAAACCCGGCGGACGTTTACTGGTGCTTGAATTTTCCAAGCCTATCATTGAGCCGCTGAGTAAAGCGTATGACGCCTATTCTTTCCATATCTTACCGCGTATTGGCTTGATGGTTGCAAACGATGCGGATAGCTATCGGTATCTCGCTGAATCCATCCGTATGCATCCCGATCAGGATACCTTAAAAGTAATGATGCAGGACGCCGGATTTGAGAGCGTTGATTATTACAATCTGACGGCAGGCGTTGTTGCGTTGCACCGTGGTTATAAATTCTAGGAGGGTGGAATGCCTTTTAAACCCTTAGTAACCGCAGGAATTGAACGTCTCCTTAATACGTTTCTGTATCGTTCGCCAGCGCTGAAATCAGCCAGAACGCGTTTACAGGGAAAAGTACTGCGTGTGGAGCTAAAGGGATTTTCGACGCCATTAGTCCTGGTATTCAGCGAGCGCCAGATTGATGTGCTGGGGGCATGGGAAGGCGAAGCGGACTGTACGGTAATCACCCAAGCCGGCGTTCTGCCAAAACTACGCGATCGTCAGCAGTTGGCCGCGCTTATTCGCAGCGGCGAACTGGAAGTGCAAGGCGATATTCAGGTCGTGCAAAATTTTGTGGCGCTCGCCGATCTCGCCGAATTCGATCCTGCGGAGCTGTTGGCGCCGTACACAGGCGATATTGCGGCGGAAGGTATCAGCAAGGTCGTGCGTGGCGGGGCTAAATTCCTGCGCCACGGGTTTCAACGCCAGCAGCGTTATGCCGCTGAAGCGATCACTGAAGAGTGGCGTATGGCGCCAGGCCCGCTGGAAGTCGCATGGTTTGCAGAAGAAACCGCGGCCATTGAGAGCGCCGTAGATGCGCTGAATACACGGCTGGAAAAACTGGAGGCCAAATGACGCCAGGTGAAGTACGGCGCCTATATTGCATCATCCGCACATTTTTAAGTTACGGCCTTGATGAACTCATTCCTCGAATGCGTTTTACACTGCCACTTCGGTTATGGCGCTATTCGCTATTCTGGATGCCAAACCGGCACAAAGATAAATTGCTGGGTGAACGGTTAAGACTGGCGTTGCAAGAGCTGGGGCCGGTCTGGATAAAATTTGGTCAGATGCTCTCCACGCGCCGTGACCTGTTCCCGCCGCAAATCGCCGATCAGCTCGCTTTGCTCCAGGATAAAGTCGCGCCGTTTGATGGCCGGCTGGCGAAAGCCCAGATCGAAGAAGCGATGGGGGGATTACCTGTCGAAGCCTGGTTTGACGACTTTGACATCCAGCCTTTGGCGTCGGCGTCAATCGCCCAAGTGCATACCGCGCGATTAAAATCAAACGGTAAAGACGTGGTCATTAAAGTCATTCGTCCGGATATTTTGCCGGTAATTCAGGCCGACCTGAAACTGATTTATCGCCTTGCCCGCTGGGTACCGCGCCTGTTGCCGGATGGACGTCGTCTGCGTCCGACTGAAGTGGTGCGCGAGTATGAGAAGACGTTGATCGATGAGTTGAATCTGCTGCGGGAATCGGCCAACGCGATTCAACTGCGCCGCAATTTTGAAAATAGTCCCATGCTGTATATTCCGGAGGTGTACTCCGATTACTGTAGCCAAAACATGATGGTAATGGAGCGGATATACGGCATTCCGGTTTCGGATGTGGCGGCGCTGGAAAAGAACGGCACCAATATGAAACTGCTGGCGGAACGCGGAGTCAAAGTTTTCTTCACCCAGGTTTTCCGCGACAGCTTTTTCCATGCGGATATGCATCCGGGAAATATTTTTGTCAGCTATGAACACCCTGAAAACCCGCAATATATCGGCATTGACTGCGGTATCGTCGGGTCGCTAAACAAAGAAGATAAGCGTTATCTGGCAGAGAACTTTATCGCGTTCTTTAATCGTGATTACCGTAAGGTGGCGGAGCTTCATGTGGACTCAGGATGGGTTCCGCCAGATACTAATGTTGAAGATTTTGAGTTTGCCATCCGTACCGTCTGTGAACCTATCTTCGAAAAGCCGCTCGCGGAAATCTCGTTTGGTCATGTGTTATTAAACCTTTTCAATACAGCACGTCGATTTAATATGGAAGTCCAGCCGCAACTGGTGTTGTTGCAGAAGACATTATTGTATGTTGAAGGGGTTGGGCGGCAACTTTATCCTCAGTTGGATTTGTGGAAAACGGCGAAGCCGTTTCTTGAGTCCTGGATCAAAGAGCAGGTGGGCATTCCGGCCCTCACTCGTGCTCTTAAAGAAAAAGCGCCGTTCTGGATCGAAAAAATGCCAGAAATACCTGAACTGGTGTACGACAGTTTGCGCCAGGGCAAATATTTACAGCACAGTGTTGATAAGATTGCGCGCGAGTTACAGTTAAACCATGTGCGTCAAAGTCAGTCTCGTTATTTATTGGGAATTGGCGCAACGCTGTTACTGAGCGGGTCATTCTTACTCGTCAACCGCCCTGAATGGGGATTGATGCCTGGCTGGCTCATGGTCGGCGGCGTAATTGTCTGGCTGGTTGGCTGGCGTAAAACGCATTGAGATTTTTTATCGCTTAACGCCGGTTATGTCACGCAGGTATATATTATCACTCAAGGCAGTACTCAGGCCACAAGTCAATGTCATCCCGGTCGTATGTAAAAGTATGTGAATAGGGCGGACGAAAGCGGCTAACAAAGAGGCAGCACGAAGGATAATGTGTATAATGCGGCCTTAATAATTCATCATCTATCACAGAGGAACATGTATGGGTGGTATCAGTATTTGGCAGTTGTTGATTGTTGCCGTCATCGTCGTACTGCTGTTTGGCACCAAAAAACTCGGTTCCATCGGTTCCGATCTTGGCGCGTCTATCAAAGGCTTTAAAAAGGCCATGAGCGATGATGATGCCAAACAGGATAAAACCAGTCAGGACGCTGATTTTACCGCTAAATCTATCGCGGATAAGCAAGGCGAAGCGAAAAAGGAAGACGCTAAAAGCCAAGATAAAGAGCAGGTATAATCCGTGTTTGATATCGGTTTTAGCGAACTGCTGTTAGTGTTCGTTATCGGCCTCATTGTGTTGGGGCCGCAACGATTACCAGTAGCGGTAAAAACGGTAGCGGGCTGGATTCGCGCGTTGCGGTCCCTTGCGACAACGGTTCAGAATGAACTGACTCAGGAGCTGAAACTTCAGGAGTTCCAGGACAGTCTGAAAAAAGTCGAAAAGGCGAGCCTGGAAAACCTGACTCCCGAACTGAAAGCATCTATGGATGAACTGCGTCAGGCTGCAGAGTCGATGAAACGCACCTACAGCGCTAACGATCCCGAACAAGCGAGCGATGAAGCGCATACCATCCATAATCCGGTAGTAAAAGGGAATGAAACGCAGCATGAGGGCGTCACCCCTGCCGCCGCTGAAACACAGGCGAGCGCGCCGGAACAAAAGCCGGAGTCCGTTAAAGCTAACGCGCCTGAGTCGACGGAAACCGCTTCCGTAGCCACGATAGACGCCGAGAAGAAATCCGCCGCGCCTGTTGTCGAATCTTCCCCCTCGTCAAGTGATAAACCGTAAACATGGCTGTAGAAGATACTCAACCGCTTATTACGCATCTGATCGAGCTGCGTAAGCGTCTGCTAAACTGCATCGTCGCAGTACTTCTGATTTTTCTGGCGCTGGTTTATTTCGCCAATGATATTTATCATTTAGTCGCTGCGCCGCTGATTAAACAGATGCCACAAGGGGCGACAATGATTGCGACGGATGTGGCGTCGCCGTTTTTTACCCCTATCAAACTCACCTTCATGGTGTCTTTGATCTTATCCGCGCCTGTCATCTTGTACCAGGTTTGGGCCTTTATCGCCCCGGCGCTGTATAAGCATGAACGCCGTCTGGTCGTGCCGCTGCTGGTGTCCAGCTCGCTGCTTTTCTACATTGGAATGGCTTTCGCCTATTTTGTCGTATTCCCTTTGGCCTTTGGCTTCCTGACGCATACTGCGCCTGAAGGAGTACAAGTTTCGACGGATATCGCCAGCTATCTTAGCTTTGTCATGGCGCTATTTATGGCCTTTGGCGTAGCTTTTGAAGTGCCGGTAGCGATTGTATTGCTATGCTGGATGGGTATTACCACGCCGGAAGATTTGCGTAAAAAACGGCCTTATATCCTGGTCGGGGCATTCATTGTGGGAATGCTGCTTACGCCGCCGGATGTTTTCTCGCAAACGTTGCTGGCGATACCGATGTACTGCTTGTTTGAAATTGGCGTTTTCTGCTCACGCTTTTATGTCGGTAAGCGACGGACGCGCGATGAAGATAACGAGGCCGAGACTGAAAAGGCCGAGCACACTGAAGACTAAACACAACCGCCCGTCAGGGCGGTTGTCATATGGGGGCAAGCATGTTTGATATTGGCGTTAATTTAACCAGTAGCCAGTTTGCGAAAGATCGTGATGATGTGGTTGTCCGTGCGTTTGCGGCAGGAGTAAAAGGTATGCTACTGACCGGAACGAACATCCATGAAAGTCAGCAGGCGTTAAAACTGGCGCGGCGCTACCCTCATTGTTGGTCGACGGCAGGCGTCCATCCCCATGACAGCAGCCAGTGGTCATCCGCGTCTGAAGACGCCATTATTACGCTGGCAAACCAGCCAGAGGTCGTCGCTATCGGTGAGTGCGGGCTGGATTTCAATCGCAATTTTTCCACGCCGCAGGAGCAGGAGCGTGCCTTTCAGGCGCAGCTACAAATTGCCGCCGAATTACAGATGCCAATCTTTATGCACTGCCGGGACGCGCATGAGCGATTTCTGGCATTGCTTGATCCCTGGCTGGATAGCCTTCCCGGCGCAATACTGCACTGCTTTACCGGTTCACGCCAGCAAATGCAGGCCTGTGTGGACAGAGGAATCTATATCGGTATTACCGGGTGGATTTGCGACGAACGACGCGGGCTTGAGCTACGTGAGCTATTACCGTTTATCCCAGCGGAAAAGCTACTGATAGAAACTGACGCGCCGTATCTGTTGCCTCGCGACCTTACGCCGAAACCGACGTCACGACGCAACGAGCCCGCTTATCTGCCCCACATCCTGGAGCGCATCGCGCTATGGCGTGATGAAGATCCGCAATGGTTAGCGGCGATGACAGATGCCAACGCCAGAACCTTATTTGAGGTCGTATTCTGAACGATCGCTAAATCTTACGAAAACCGGTGTTTTTTACGCTCTGCTTCACTTCTTTATTGAGTAAATTAAGCAGTAACATTGAACGCGTTTCGCCATCCGGTTCGGTAAAAATCGCTTTCAGCCCTTCAAATGCGCCTTCCGTGATAATGACGCTATCACCGGGATAGGGGGTTTCGGGATCGACAACCCCTTCGGGTTTGTAGATAGAAAGCTGATGAATAACGCTGGAAGGCACGATCGCAGGGTGCGCGCCAAAGCGCACGAAATGGCTGACGCCGCGCGTGGCGTTGATTGTAGTGGTATGTATCACTTCTGGATCGAATTCAACGAACAGATAATTAGGAAAGAGCGGCTCGCTAACAGAGGTACGTTTTCCGCGCACCATTTTTTCCAGGGTGATCATCGGCGTCAGGCAACTTACCGCCTGTCTTTCGAGGTGTTCCTGGGCACGCTGAAGTTGCCCGCGCTTGCAGTACAGTAAATACCAGGATTGCATAATGACTCTTATCCGCTTGTTCGGGGCGCAAGCATAGCAAAAGTCATGCGCTAAGTTAATTATACCCTTCATATTTCAGTCTGCATCTGTGTTGGTGCTGGCTGCCAGAGTTCACGCTAATTTAACAAAAATACAGCATCCCAATGATGAACGCCGTATAATGATGCGCTTACAAAGAGGCTACTATGGACGCCATGAAATATCACGATTTACGCGACTTCCTGACGCTACTTGAGCAGCAGGGGGAATTAAAACGCATCACTCTGCCTGTGGATCCTCATCTGGAAATCACGGAAATCGCTGACCGCACGTTGCGTGCCGGCGGGCCTGCGCTGCTGTTTGAAAACCCTAAGGGTTACTCAATGCCAGTGCTGTGCAATCTTTTTGGCACGCCCAAGCGTGTGGCAATGGGCATGGGGCAGGATGATGTTTCCGCATTGCGGGACGTCGGTAAATTATTAGCGTTCCTGAAAGAACCAGAGCCGCCGAAAGGCTTTCGCGATCTGTTTGACAAACTGCCGCAGTTTAAGCAAGTGTTGAACATGCCGACGAAACGGTTACGCGGCGCGCCTTGCCAGCAGAAGATCGCTTCTGGCGATGACGTTGATTTAACGCGACTTCCTATCATGACTTGTTGGCCAGACGATGCCGCGCCGCTGATTACCTGGGGACTGACGGTAACGCGCGGCCCGCACAAAGAACGGCAAAATCTGGGCATTTATCGTCAGCAGCTGATAGATAAAAATAAGCTGATTATGCGCTGGCTGTCCCATCGCGGCGGCGCGCTGGATTTTCAGGAATGGTTAGCCGCGCATCCGGGAGAGCGTTTTCCGATCTCCGTCGCGTTGGGCGCCGATCCGGCGACCATTCTTGGCGCCGTGACTCCCGTTCCCGATACCCTGTCGGAATATGCTTTTGCGGGCCTGTTGCGCGGCACGAAGACTGAAGTGGTTAAATGCCTTTCTAACGATCTTGAAGTGCCTGCCAGCGCCGAGATTATCCTTGAAGGTTACATTGAGCCGGGAGAGATGGCGCCGGAAGGACCGTATGGCGATCATACGGGCTATTATAATGAAGTGGATAACTTCCCGGTCTTTACCGTCACGCATATTACGCAGCGTGAAGATGCCATCTATCATTCCACCTATACCGGACGTCCACCCGATGAGCCTGCGGTATTGGGGGTGGCGCTAAATGAAGTCTTCGTGCCTATCCTGCAAAAACAGTTTCCGGAAATCGTCGACTTTTATCTGCCGCCGGAAGGGTGCTCTTATCGGCTGGCGGTGGTGACAATGAAAAAGCAGTACGCCGGTCATGCGAAACGCGTCATGATGGGAGTCTGGTCGTTTTTACGTCAATTTATGTATACGAAATTTGTTATCGTTTGCGATGATGACGTTAACGCACGCGACTGGAATGATGTGATTTGGGCTATTACCACCCGTATGGATCCTGCGCGGGATACGGTACTGGTTGATAATACGCCGATTGATTACCTGGATTTTGCCTCGCCGGTCTCCGGGCTGGGTTCAAAAATGGGGCTGGATGCCACAAACAAATGGCCGGGCGAAACCCAACGCGAGTGGGGGCGTCCTATTGTTAAAGATCCTGAAGTTACCGCGCGTATTGATGCGATTTGGGATGAGCTGGCTATCTTTAAATAATTGAAAGCGAACACCGACATTTTAGGCTGCGGCGACGCGGCTTGAAAAATGTCGGTATTGACTCGACACCCGACAGAGGGAGCGCATGACAACCTTAAGCTGTAAAGTGACCTCGGTAGAAGCTATCACCGATACCGTATATCGGGTTCGTTTAGTGCCGGACGCGGCGTTTTCATTCCGCGCTGGTCAGTATTTGATGGTCGTAATGGACGAGCGTGATAAACGCCCGTTTTCGATGGCCTCAACGCCGGACGAGAAAGGGTTTATTGAATTACACATTGGCGCTTCCGAGCTCAATCTATATGCGATGGCGGTAATGGACCGGATTCTGAAAGACCGGGAGGTCGTCGTCGATATTCCGCATGGCGACGCCTGGCTGCGTGACGATGAAGAGCGCCCGTTGATTCTGATCGCGGGCGGTACGGGTTTTTCTTATGTGCGCTCCATCCTGTTGACGGCGTTGGCGCGTAACCCGGACCGTGATGTTACCATTTACTGGGGAGGTCGCGAAGAAAAGCATCTCTATGATCTCTCTGAGCTGGAAGCGCTCTCTGTTAACCATCCGAATTTGCGTATTGAACCTGTGGTCGAGCAGCCGGAGGAAGGTTGGCGTGGGCGTACAGGAACGGTACTCACCGCGGTATTGCAGGATCACGGTACTCTGGCGGGGCACGATATTTATATTGCAGGACGTTTTGAGATGGCGAAAATTGCCCGCGATCTGTTCTGTAACGAGCGTAACGCGCAAGAAGAGCGTCTGTTTGGCGATGCGTTTGCATTTATTTAAGCCATAAAAAACCCGCCCCTGACAGGCGGGAAGAACGGCAACTAAACCTTTCCCCGTCCTAATTCACACTGTCTCTTTGTTGGCTGCCTTCGCTCACTCCGGTCACATAGTTATCTATGCTCCCGGGGACTCGCTCAGTTGCCGCCGCGATGCAGCGCGAATTATTTAGGGGAATTTATCTTTGATTAAACCCGCTCAAACACTGTTGCGATGCCCTGACCCAGACCAATACACATCGTCGCCAGACCAAACTGCGCGTCTTTGCGCTCCATCAGGTTGATAAGCGTGGTGCTGATACGTGCTCCGGAGCAGCCGAGCGGATGACCAAGCGCGATCGCGCCGCCGTTGAGGTTGATCTTCTCATCTATCTGCTCCATCAATCCCAGATCCTTAATGCATGGCAGGATCTGTGCGGCAAACGCTTCGTTCATCTCAAACACATCGATATCGCTGGCCGACAGTCCCGCTTTTTTCAACGCCAGTTTTGACGCCGGAACCGGCCCGTAACCCATAATTGACGGATCACAACCAACCACGGCCATTGAGCGAATACGGGCGCGAGGTTTCAGGCCCAGCTCACGGGCACGACTTTCGCTCATTACCAGCATGGCGGCTGCGCCATCGGAAAGCGCGGATGAGGTGCCCGCCGTGACCGTGCCACTAACCGGATCAAATGCCGGACGCAGCGTTGATAGCGCTTCGACCGTGGTTTCCGGGCGGATCACTTCATCGTAATTAAACTGCTTCAACACGCCGTCAGCATCATGACCGCCAGTCGGGATAATCTCCGTTTTGAATGCGCCAGACTGCGTGGCGGCCCAGGCGCGGGCGTGAGAACGCGCGGCGAACTGGTCCTGCATTTCCCGGCTAATGCCGTGCAGGCGGGAGAGCATTTCCGCCGTTAGCCCCATCATCCCTGCCGCTTTGGCGACGTTGCGACTCAGACCCGGGTGAAAATCCACGCCGTGACTCATCGGCACGTGCCCCATATGCTCCACGCCGCCAACCAGACAAACCTGCGCATCGCCGGTCATGATCATTCGCGCTGCATCGTGTAACGCCTGCATCGAGGAACCACACAGACGGTTGACGGTGACCGCCGGTACCGAATGGGGAATTTCTGCCAGCAGCGCGGCGTTACGGGCAATGTTGAAGCCTTGCTCCAGCGTTTGTTGTACGCAGCCCCAGTAAATATCATCGAGAGTCGCCGCTTCCAGCGCCGGATTACGCGCCAGCAGGCTACGCATTAAGTGGGCGGAGAGATCTTCTGCCCGCACGTTGCGAAACGCGCCGCCCTTCGAACGGCCCATCGGGGTGCGAATAGCATCGACAATGACAACCTGTTCCATTGTGACTCCTTAAGCCGTTTTCAGAGAACCAACCGGACGGGCTGGTTCAACCGGGGGATAATACGGTTCGTTATGGCGCGCTTTATTACGCAGCCCTTCCGGCACCTCATACAGCGGGCCGAGGTGTTGATACTGCTGCGCCATATCAAGATACTTCGCGCTGCCCTGTGTATCCAGCCAGCGGAATGCGCCGCCGTGGAACGGAGGGAAGCCCAGGCCGTAGACCAGCGCCATATCGGCTTCCGCCGGGCTTGCGATAATGCCTTCTTCCAGACAGCGAACCACTTCGTTAATCATCGGGATCATCATACGGGCGATTATCTCGTCGTCGCTGAAGTCGCGTTTCGGCTGATTGACGCTTGCCAGCAGGTCATCCACAGCGGCATCTTCTTCTTTCTTCGGCTTACCCTTGCTGTCTTCTTTATAGCGCCAGAAGCCCAGACCGTTTTTTTGCCCAAAACGGCTGGCGTCAAACAATGCGTCGATCGCGTCGCGATACTCTTTCTGCATCCGTTGCGGGAAGCCTGCCGCCATTACCGCCTGCGCGTGATGCGCGGTGTCAATGCCGACAACATCCAGCAGATAGGCCGGGCCCATCGGCCAGCCGAACTGTTTTTCCATCACTTTATCGACTTTGCGGAAATCCGCGCCGTCGCGCAGCAGTTGACTGAAACCGGCGAAATAGGGGAACAGCACGCGGTTAACAAAGAAGCCGGGGCAGTCGTTGACTACAATCGGCGTCTTGCCCATTTTGCTTGCCCAGGCGACGACTTTGGCAATGGTTTCGTCTGAACTCTTCTCGCCGCGAATGATTTCAACCAGCGGCATCCGGTGTACCGGGTTGAAAAAGTGCATTCCGCAAAAGTTTTCCGGACGTTCCAGGGCGCTTGCCAGTTCGCCAATCGGGATGGTGGAGGTATTTGAGGCCAGCACGGTTTCCGGGCGCACTTTCTGCTCGGTTTCCGCCAGTACCGCTTTTTTGACTTTCGGATTTTCGACCACCGCTTCGACAACAACATCTACGCGATCGAAACCGGCATAATCGAGAGTCGGGTGGATGGTCGAAATGACGCCCGCCAGCTTCAGACCGTCGATCTTGCCGCGCTCCAGTTGTTTGTTCAGCAGCTTAGCCGCTTCGGTCATGCCGAGGTTCAACGATTTATCGTTGATATCTTTCATGATGACCGGTACGCCTTTCCAGGCCGACTGGTAAGCGATACCGCCGCCCATAATGCCCGCGCCCAGTACGGCTGCCTGTTTCGGCGTCTCAATATCTTTGGTCAGCTTTTTGGCTTTGCCTTTTACATACTGATCGTTGAGGAAGATGCCGACCAGAGCGCGAGCCTCGTTGGTATGCGCCAGCGGGACAAAACTTTTGTTTTCCAGGTTGAGCGCTTCGTCACGGCCAAAACGCGCGGCCGCTTCAATGGTTTTCACTGCGGTCATCGGCGCCGGATAGTGTTTGCCTGCCGTTTGAGCGACCATGCCTTTGGCAATGGTGAAGCTCATCGCCGCTTCAATCTTACTGAGCTTCAACGGTTCCAGCTTCGGTTGACGTTTGGCTTTCCAGTCAAGGTCGCCGACAATGGCCTGACGTAACACCGCCATCGCGCCTTCAATCAGCTTCTCTTGTTTGACCACACCATCAACCAGGCCGATTTTCAGAGCTTGTTCAGCACCGACATCTTTACCCGCCGCGATAATTTCCAGCGCGCTGTCGGCGCCCAGCATGCGCGGCAGACGAACGGAACCGCCAAAGCCCGGCATGATGCCCAGTTTGGTTTCCGGCAGACCAATACGAAGGTCTGGCGTTGCCAGACGGTAATCGGTCGCCAGCACGCATTCGCACCCGCCGCCCAGCGCATAGCCGTTTACGGCGGCAAGGGTCGGTACGGGTAAATCTTCCAGACGGTTAAAGACGCTGTTAGCGAAATGTAGCCATTGGCTTAACTGCTCTTCGGGTACGAGGAACAGTGAAAGGAATTCGGTGATGTCCGCGCCGACAATAAAGGCCGCTTTATTGGAACGTAGCAGCAGCCCTTTTAAATCGTGTTGCTTTTCCAGCACATCAAGCGCTTGGCCGAGGCTGGCGACGGTCGCAGTGTCGAGTTTATTGACCGAGCCGGGAGCATCGAACACCAGTTCGGCGATGCCATCTTCCAGCCAGTCGAGGTACAGGGTGTCGCCTTTGTAAAGCATGTCAGTCTCCTGAATCCACAAGGTGATCTGGTCGTACCAGATGAAACGAAGTGTGTATTTTGTGTTAAAAAAATGCAAATTAATGATTAAAGAAATGCCGATTTGATCACGCTAGGGAGAAATCACGCTCTCCTGAAGCGATGTGCTAAGATGCGGGGACTTGAGGTCAAAAAAAACAGAAGGGTAAAAAATGGAATCACTGGCCGCGCTCTATAAAAATCATATCGTTACCTTACAAGAGCGGACGCGAGATGTCCTGGCGCGCTTTAAGCTGGATGCGTTACTTATTCACTCAGGCGAGCTATTCAATGTCTTTCTCGACGATCATCCTTATCCGTTTAAGGTCAATCCGCAGTTTAAAGCGTGGGTACCGGTGACTCAGGTTCCCAATTGCTGGTTGCTGGTCGATGGCGTCAACAAACCTAAACTGTGGTTTTATCTGCCGGTCGATTACTGGCATAACGTTGAACCGCTGCCAACGTCCTTCTGGACGGAAGAAATCGAGGTTGTCGCCCTACCGAAAGCGGATGGCATCGGCAGTCAACTGCCTGCCGCGCGTGGCAATATCGGCTATATCGGCCCGGCTCCGGAGCGCGCGCTACAACTGGATATCGCCGCCAACAACATCAACCCGAAAGGCGTCATCGACTATCTGCATTACTACCGCGCCTATAAAACGGATTATGAACTGGCCTGTATGCGCGAAGCGCAGAAAATGGCAGTAAGCGGCCATCATGCGGCGGAAGAAGCATTTCGTTCCGGCATGAGCGAGTTTGATATCAATCTGGCGTACCTGACCGCCACGGGACATCGCGATACCGATGTTCCGTACAGTAACATTGTGGCGCTGAACGAACATGCTGCCGTTCTGCACTACACTAAACTGGATCATCAAGCGCCGTCTGAAATGCGCAGCTTCCTGCTGGATGCAGGCGCGGAATACAATGGCTACGCGGCGGATCTGACGCGGACCTGGTCGGCGAAAAATGATAACGACTACGCCCAACTGGTAAAAGATGTTAATGACGAACAGTTGGCGCTGATCGCTACCATGAAGGCGGGCATCAGCTATGTGGATTACCATATTCAGTTCCATCAGCGTATCGCGAAGCTGCTGCGTAAACATCAAATCATCACCGACATGAGTGAAGAGGCGATGGTGGAAAATGATCTCACCGGGCCGTTTATGCCGCACGGTATTGGTCATCCGTTGGGTCTGCAGGTACACGATGTGGCCGGTTTTATGCAGGATGATTCCGGTACGCATCTCGCCGCGCCGTCCAAATACCCGTATTTGCGCTGCACGCGTGTGTTACAGCCGCGAATGGTGTTGACCATCGAACCAGGGATTTACTTCATCGAATCGCTGTTAGCGCCGTGGCGCGAAGGGCCGTTCAGCAAGCATTTCAACTGGCAGAAAATTGAAGCGCTCAAGCCTTTCGGCGGTATTCGCATTGAAGACAACGTGGTGATCCACGAAAACGGCGTGGAAAACATGACGCGGGATTTAAAACTAGCGTAATGGACAGTTGGTTAATCCCTGCAGCGCCGGTCACCGTTGTTGAAGAGATCAAAAAAAGCCGCTTTATTACGCTATTGGCGCATACCGATGGCGTAGACGCGGCGAAAGCGTTTGTTGAGTCAGTCAGAGCTGAGCATCCTGATGCGCGCCACCATTGTGTGGCGTGGGTGGCGGGTGCGCCGGACGACTCACAGCAACTGGGCTTTTCAGACGACGGCGAACCGGCGGGAACGGCAGGCAAGCCGATGCTTGCGCAATTGATGGGCAGCGGCGTCGGAGAAATTACTGCCGTCGTCGTGCGCTACTATGGTGGTATTCTGCTGGGTACAGGCGGGCTGGTAAAAGCCTATGGCGGCGGTGTGAATCAGGCATTACGTCAGCTTGCCACACAGCGCAAGACGCCATTAACCGAATATACTTTGCAGTGTGAGTACGGTCAGTTGGCCGGAATCGAAGCATTATTAGGACAGTTTGCCGGGAAGATCGTTTCCAGCGATTATCAGGCGTCTGTTCGGCTCAGGGTGGCGCTTCCTTTTGCTCATGTGAATGCATTTTCCACAAAACTGGCGGATTTTAGCCGTGGTTCATTGCAATTGTTAGCGATTGAAGAATAATCCCCACCTCATTTTTAAGAATAAAGGAAGCGGCAGAGATGCATTTTCGCGCCATTACCCGAATCGTTGGACTACTGGTTATCTTATTTTCGGGAACAATGATACTCCCGGGACTGGTAGCGCTAATATATCGCGATGGCGCGGGAAGAGCATTCACGCAGACCTTTTTTGTCGCGCTGGCGATCGGCTCCATACTGTGGTGGCCGAACCGCCGGGAAAAGGGCGAACTGAAATCCCGCGAAGGATTTCTTATCGTGGTGCTGTTCTGGACCGTGCTGGGCAGCGTGGGTGCGCTACCGTTTATTTTCTCGGAAAGCCCTAATCTCACCATTACCGATGCGTTTTTTGAGTCGTTCTCCGGGTTAACCACAACTGGTGCCACCACGCTGGTGGGGCTGGATTCATTACCGCATGCCATTCTCTTTTATCGTCAGATGCTGCAATGGTTTGGCGGTATGGGAATCATTGTGTTGGCGGTAGCGATTCTCCCCATCCTTGGCGTTGGGGGAATGCAGCTCTATCGGGCGGAAATGCCGGGGCCGCTGAAAGATAACAAAATGCGCCCGCGTATTGCGGAGACGGCGAAAACGCTGTGGCTTATCTATGTCTTACTGACGGTGGCCTGCGCGCTGGCGCTGTGGTTTGCCGGGATGTCTGCGTTTGACGCTATCGGACACAGTTTTGCCACTATCGCCATCGGCGGCTTCTCAATGCATGACGCCAGCATAGGTTATTTTGATAGTCCCACTATTAATACCATCATCGCTATTTTCCTGCTGATCTCCGGTTGTAACTATGGTCTGCATTTCTCTTTATTAAGCGGGCGTAGCCTGAAAGTATACTGGCGCGATCCGGAATTCCGCATGTTCATCGGCGTACAGTTGACGCTGGTGGTGATCTGCACGATGGTACTGTGGTTCCATAATATCTACGATTCGGCGCTTACGACGCTAAATCAGGCATTCTTCCAGGTCGTGTCGATGGCGACCACGGCAGGGTTTACTACGGACAGCATTGCGCGCTGGCCGCTGTTTTTGCCGGTCTTGCTGCTATGTTCCGCGTTTATTGGCGGTTGCGCCGGGTCAACGGGCGGGGGGTTAAAGGTCATCCGTATTCTGTTGTTGTTTAAACAGGGGAACCGCGAACTCAAACGGCTGGTGCATCCAAATGCCGTTTACAGTATTAAGCTGGGGAACCGGGCGCTGCCAGAACGTATTCTGGAAGCGGTCTGGGGATTCTTCTCCGCCTACGCGCTGGTATTTATCGTCAGTATGCTAGCCATTATTGCTACAGGCGTAGATGATTTCTCGGCTTTCGCCTCGGTAGCAGCTACGCTTAATAACCTGGGGCCGGGGCTGGGGGTTGTTGCTGATAACTTCGCCAGTATGAATCCGGTTGCGAAATGGATACTCATTGCCAACATGCTATTTGGCCGTCTGGAAGTATTCACTTTGCTGGTACTTTTTACCCCGACTTTCTGGCGTGAATAATGGAGTAACACGTGAAGACATTGATTCTTTTCTCTACCCGGGACGGACAAACGCGCGAAATCGCCTCTTATCTGGCTTCTGAACTCAAAGAGATGGGGATCTGGGCCGATGTCGTTAATTTGCATCGCGCCGAAGAGCCGGACTGGGATAGCTATGATCGTGTAGTGATTGGCGCATCTATTCGTTATGGTCATTACCACAGCGCCTTCCAGGAGTTCGTAAAGAAATACGCCACGCGGCTGAACGGCATGCCGAGCGCCTTTTATTCCGTTAACCTGGTGGCGCGTAAAGCAGAAAAACGTACACCGCAGACTAACAGCTACGCGCGTAAATTTTTGATGAGCTCTCCGTGGCGGCCTGACCACTGCGCCGTTATTGCAGGCGCGCTTCGCTATCCTCGCTATCGCTGGTATGACCGTCTGATGATCAAGCTTATTATGAAGATGTCGGGCGGCGAAACGGATACCAGTAAAGAAGTGGTGTACACCGACTGGGAGCAGGTTGCGAACTTTGCCCGTGAAATAGCCCATTTAACCAACAAATCGTCGGCAAAATAAACGCAAAGAGTAAAAAGTGCGCACTCAGAAAATTATTTTAAATTTCCTCTTGTCAGGCAGAAATAACTCCCTATAATGCGCCACCACTGACACGGAACAACGGCACACAGGCCGCCGGGTCAGCGGGGTTCAGACCAGAACCTCACGGAGAAAAGC
>NZ_VXJW01000012.1 GCF_008692845.1 Salmonella enterica subsp. arizonae | reverse complement strand
CAGGGAATACAATCATGAGAGAACGCATTCATCATTAAATGACATGACTCCGGCTGAATTTATCCGAAGTCTCCGGAAAGACGAAGATCTCTGATTTAGCACTGTACTGAATTTGGGCCAGGGTCAAGATGTTGACGATATTGAGCAAACACTTCACTCATAGTGAGTTCAGAAACATCTGCTTGTCGTTTAATTTTGTTGGGGTTTCTCTTTGTTGTGATCATTGTCTGAACCAACTGCCGGGCTGCTTCACGAGCTTGATCAATACTCGGAAAATCAGACACATTCCCGACCTTTGCTTTTAAGACAGAACTGGGTTTCTTACCCTCACTCACACTACGATCACCAGAAGACACTCTTCTCTGGATTACATAGGTTTTTTTCGTCAAACTGACCTTCACACCGAAGCCAACAGGTGAATCTCGATGATCGTCAAAAACTATGTAAGGTTTTTGGTCAGGGTTAGCTTCGAAAACGACTTTTCCAGAGCTACTGAGCTCAGGCTTAACATCGATACTCAACTTGTTGATAATAAAAGCCTGATTGAGAGTTGTTTTCAAAGTATCACCACTATTTGTAGCCCAGAGAAGGAGTAAAACCAATCTATCACGCTTTGAGCTACAAATGAGCTACAAATTTATGGGTTTATGTGGGTTTAAAAGGGTTTTTCCTGGGGCCACATGAGCACTTGAAAGAATTAAAAAATGAGTAAAATCAATATGAATGAAGACATTGATAAGGACTTCTCTAGCCATACCCCGATGATGCAGCAGTATCTCAAGCTGAAGGCCCAGCATCCGGAGATCCTGCTGTTTTATCGTATGGGCGACTTTTACGAGCTGTTTTATGACGACGCAAAGCGTGCGTCGCAGTTGCTCGATATTTCGCTGACCAAACGCGGCGCATCGGCTGGCGAACCTATCCCCATGGCGGGCATCCCGCACCACGCCGTAGAAAACTATCTCGCAAAACTAGTCAATCAGGGCGAATCCGTCGCTATTTGCGAACAGATTGGCGACCCGGCCACCAGCAAAGGCCCCGTTGAACGTAAGGTCGTGCGTATCGTTACGCCTGGCACCATCAGCGATGAAGCCCTGTTACAGGAACGTCAGGATAACCTGCTGGCGGCTATCTGGCAGGATGGTAAAGGCTACGGCTACGCCACGCTGGATATCAGCTCCGGGCGCTTTCGTCTGAGCGAGCCCGCCGACCGTGAAACCATGGCAGCAGAGTTGCAACGCACGAATCCTGCCGAATTGTTGTATGCCGAAGATTTTGCTGAAATGGCGTTGATAGAGGGACGTCGGGGCTTACGCCGCCGTCCGCTGTGGGAGTTTGAGATTGATACCGCCCGTCAGCAGCTAAATTTACAATTCGGTACGCGGGATCTGGTCGGCTTCGGCGTCGAAAATGCCTCGCGTGGATTATGTGCGGCGGGCTGCCTGTTACAGTACGTAAAAGATACGCAGCGCACCTCCCTGCCGCATATTCGCTCCATTACGATGGAACGCCAGCAGGACAGCATCATTATGGATGCCGCGACCCGTCGCAATCTGGAAATTACCCAGAACCTGGCTGGCGGCGTCGAAAATACGCTCGCTGCGGTGCTTGATTGTACCGTGACGCCAATGGGCAGCCGAATGCTTAAACGCTGGCTGCACATGCCGATAAGAAATACCGACATATTGCGTGAACGCCAGCAGACCATCGGCGCCTTGCAGGACACCGTCAGCGAGCTGCAACCCGTGCTGCGTCAGGTCGGCGATCTGGAGCGCATTCTTGCCCGTCTGGCGCTACGCACCGCGCGTCCGCGCGACCTCGCCCGAATGCGTCACGCCTTCCAGCAACTGCCGGAATTGCACGCTCAGCTTGAAACCGTTGACAGCGCGCCGGTGCAGGCGTTGCGTAAAAAAATGGGCGATTTTGCCGAACTACGCGACCTCCTGGAACGCGCCATTATTGACGCGCCGCCGGTACTGGTCCGCGACGGCGGCGTTATTGCCCCCGGCTATCACCAGGAGCTGGATGAATGGCGCGCGCTGGCGGACGGCGCCACCGACTACCTCGATCGTCTGGAAATTCGCGAGCGCGAGCGTACCGGACTGGATACTCTGAAAGTCGGCTATAACGCTGTGCATGGCTATTACATTCAGATTAGCCGTGGTCAAAGCCATCTGGCGCCAATCAATTATGTGCGTCGCCAGACGCTGAAAAATGCCGAACGCTACATTATTCCTGAGCTGAAAGAGTACGAAGATAAAGTTCTGACCTCTAAAGGCAAAGCTCTGGCGCTGGAAAAACAGCTTTACGACGAATTATTTGATTTGTTGTTGCCGCATCTGGCGGATTTGCAGCAGAGCGCAAGCGCGCTGGCGGAACTGGATGTGCTGGTTAATCTGGCTGAACGCGCTTATACGCTGAATTACACCTGTCCGACGTTTACCGATAAACCCGGTATTCGTATCATCGAAGGTCGCCACCCTGTGGTGGAGCAGGTTCTGAATGAGCCGTTTATCGCTAACCCGCTTAATCTGTCGCCGCAACGCCGTATGTTGATCATCACTGGCCCTAATATGGGCGGTAAAAGTACCTATATGCGACAAACGGCATTGATCGCGCTGCTGGCCTGGATTGGCAGTTACGTGCCGGCGCAAAATGTGGAAATCGGCCCGATCGACCGTATTTTTACCCGCGTCGGCGCAGCGGACGACCTGGCCTCCGGACGCTCAACCTTTATGGTGGAGATGACCGAAACCGCGAACATTCTGCATAACGCCACAGAAAACAGCTTGGTATTGATGGATGAAATCGGACGCGGCACCTCCACGTATGACGGGTTGTCGCTGGCCTGGGCCTGCGCGGAGAACCTCGCCAATAAGATTAAAGCGTTAACGCTTTTCGCCACCCACTACTTTGAGCTGACTCAGTTGCCGGAAAAAATGGAAGGCGTAGCGAACGTCCACCTGGATGCGCTGGAACACGGCGATACCATCGCTTTTATGCACAGCGTGCAGGACGGCGCGGCAAGCAAGAGTTACGGCCTGGCGGTCGCGGCGCTTGCGGGCGTCCCTAAAGAGGTGATCAAACGCGCGCGCCAAAAACTCCGCGAGCTGGAGAGCATCTCGCCCAATGCGGCGGCAACGCAGGTGGACGGCACGCAAATGTCGTTGCTTGCCGCTCCGGAAGAGACATCGCCCGCCGTTGAAGCGCTGGAGAATCTCGATCCGGACTCCCTGACGCCACGCCAGGCGCTGGAGTGGATCTATCGGCTGAAAAGTCTGGTGTAAACGTGTCAGGCCCGATAGCGCCGCGCTATCGGGTCCGCGCGCCGGAACAGGCTTTTCAGGCTTTGACTGTCGTTTCGTGTAAATGGCGCCAGACTATCCGTCCTCTTTCCCTTTTTAAAATGACCGTCGACCAGCGTACCGTCTCTGCCTGGCCCGGCAGTTGCTGCCGCTCACGATAACGAAGCGCGGCGCCTTCCGGCCACTCCGCCACAAGGTCAATGTGCTCAACCACGATAACCAGCCCCGGGCGACACGCGCGCTGCGCCTGGAAAAAAGCGCCAAGCGCCGGATAATCCAGACAGGCGCCTCCTGGCGTTACCATCGAAAAATCAGCAGCGAAACGCTGTAGCAACGCCTCCAGGCTGCCCGCCCCCCTGCTAAGCCAGTTCTCAATCGCCACATGGGTGTGAAGAATTTCTTCTTTATATGAATTCATGGTCTTTCCTTTTTTAGGTGCAAAAGCACTTTTCTATTGTTCAGACAAACAGCGTCAATAAGAGGCAGCAGGGTGATAATGGCGGCGGCAATAAAGGTCCAGCGATACGCGGCCTCAAGCGACAGAACGCGCTGGAGCGCATTTAACAGCATCGTCAACAGCGTCGCGCCAATAAAAAAACTGAGCTGACGATTAAGATTCCATAGCGCACTGGCGTCAGGCATCTCCTGGCGAGCAATCGTCAGGAAAGCACTACTCTGCGCAGTACTACTGCACAAACTGCCGCCTGCGCCCATTAGCGCGAATATCACCATCAGTACACGGTGAGATGTCGCGGGCGTAACGTGGGTTAAAAGCAGGATTCCAGCGGCCTGAAGAAGGCAGCCGACAATAATCAACGGACGCGGTCCCAGCCAATTGAAGTAACGTCCGGTAAGCATAATGGCGACAAATGAAGCGATCGACCAGGGGAGCATCAACGACCCTGCCGCCGCGGGCGACAGTTGCGCGACATTCTGTAGATAAAACATCCCGACCACACTGATCCCAATAAACATGCCCGGCACACACTGATAAACGATCATGGCGAAACGCAGCAGCCTGTCCGCCAGCAACGGCAGATGGAGCAATCTTGCCGATGCTACCGTCGTCGAATCGGCGTTAAGCCAAAGATAAGCGAGCAATAAGGTGATAATGGCCACAGGCAGCGTGGCAAAGAATATCCAGCGCCAGCCGCACGTTTCCACCAGCAACCCGCCAATCGCAGGCGAACATGCCGGCGCCAGTAGCGCCACCATCATGACGACCGATGATACGCCTGCGCGTTCATGCGGTTTAAACTGTTGCCAGGTTAACGCCTGACCAACCGGGATCAACAATCCACCGCCCGCTCCCTGCACAATACGCCAGAAAACAAGGCCGTATAAGGAATCGGCAAAGCCTGCGGCAGCGGCGGCAACGCTAAACAGAATGAGTGAAAACATGATCAACCGTCGTGCGCCGAGATAACGCGAAAAAAACGCGCTAAACGGAACGATCAGCGTTAACCCTGCAATATAACCGTTACTCACCCATGCCAGCGCCGATATGGACGTATGCAGATCGACGGACATCGCGGGAAAAGCCACGCTGGCAATAAACAGATTAATCAGATCAAGAAAGAAGCCGAGCAGGTAAACCACCGCCACTTTACTGCGATACGTCATTATTTATCCTCCGGTAGAGGCGCTAATGTAGCCGTCCGGAGAAAGTCAGATAAGTCCGCGCTTCAACGATATACTGTCAAAATAATTTTGACAGTAAAGGGGCTCATCATGCTCAATTTGCAGCGCATGTCGCTGTTTGTCGCCGTGGTGGATAGCGGCAGCTTCACGGCTGCCGCCGCCGTATCAGGCCAAACAAAAGCGGTTGTAAGTTTTAATATTCGGCAGCTTGAAAAGGAGCTTGGCGTAACGTTACTGTTACGCTCCACCCGGCGACTGACGCTTACAGACGCCGGCGTCCTCTTTTATCAAAAAGGCGTGAATTTACTCAACGCGGCGAAAAATTTGCAAGATGAAGTGCGCGCCAGCCATAGTGGGCTGGGCGGCGAGTTACGTATTACCACCACATCCGAATTTGGCGAACAGGTTGTGATTCCGGTATTGGCGCAGTTTAGTCAGCGCCATCCTGATCTCCGTATTCGGCATATGTCTTCATCACATCATGCCGATTTAATTGCCGAACGCTTTGATGTGGCGATTCGGCTTGGCTCGCTGGCGGACTCCCGCTATCGCGCCACGCTGATATCCCGCTTTACTATCCTGCCGGTCGCCTCGCCACAGTGGCTCGCCCGCTACCCTGTTTCGTCGCTGGAATCGCTGGCCCAGGCGGAATGGATTATTCATGAACGATTATCCACGCCGCTACGATGGACATTAACGGATAATGATGGACAACACTCACGCCTGGAGATAAGCAAAGCCGGCAGAATTTCTGTCGACAGCGCGCGTTCGCTGATGGCCTTTGCTCTCGCGGGAAGCGGCGTCGCATTACTGCCGGAATGGTTAGTCAAAACCGCGCTGGAGGATGGGGCGTTGGTTCATGTGTTGCCCGACTATCATTTTCCCCGCCAGGGCATTTATGCCGTTTATCCGGATACCCGCCATGTATCGACAAAAGTACGCGCATTTATTGATTTTTTACGTTCGCAATGGAATTGCGGGGAGCACGCCCCATCATCGTAGCCAATTCGGGAACATTGCGCTCCCGGACTAATAATATCGTCTTAATCCTTAACCGCCAGCTTGGCTTTGATCCCCTGCGCCTGCCAGCGCCCATTCCCATTGAGCCAAGCTCCACAATGCCGACATGAAAATCAGTTCCTGTTGTCATTATCACTCCATATTGATTTACGTGATATTACGTTTTGTTATGTGAATATTGGCGTTTTAGAAAACGATCGCGGTGAGTTCCCTCACAAAAAAATAACAAAATGTGTTATTTTTTGTGAAGAAGGTAGCAGCAGAACTTCACACGCAGTGACGAGAAATGACGTAAGATCGCGACAGGACTAAAGAAAGGAGCAGACGTTGATACCTACTGAGCGTCGACAAATAATTCTTGATATGGTGGCGGAGAAAGGTATCGTCAGTATCGCTGAGCTGGCCGAGCGCATGCATGTATCTCATATGACCCTCCGCCGTGATTTGCAAAAGCTGGAGCAGCAAGGCGCGGTAATCCAGGTCTCCGGCTGAGTGCAGTCATAGACTCGCGTGGCGCAGGAACCTTCGCATCAGATCAAAACCGAACTGGGGACACCGCAGAAAGCGGCGATTGGCAAACTGGCCGCCAGTCTGGTACAACCAGAAAGCTGTATCTATCTTGACGCAGGCACTACCACGCTGGCGATTGCCAGACAGTTTGTCACGATGAATAAACTCACGGTGGTGATTAATGATTTCGTTATCGCCGATTACCTGATGGACAATAGCGGTCGCACAATTATTCACACTGGCGGGGCGGTATGTCGGGAAAACCGGTCGTACGTCGGTGAAGCCGCAGCGACGCTTTTGCGTGGGTTGATGATTGATCAAGCCTTTATTTCCGCCTCTTCCTGGAGCGTGCGCGGTATTTCAACGCCAGCGGAAGATAAAGTTGCGGTGAAACGGGCCGTCGCCAGCCGACAAAAAATTCTGGTACGCGACGCGACCAAATACGGCCAGGTCGCCACATGGCTGGCGTTACCATTGTCGGAATTCAACCAGATAGTCATCGATGACGGCCTGCCGGAAAGCGCTATTCGGGCGCTGGCCAAAGTGGATATCTCACTGCTGATGGCTAAAAAATAGCGCAGCGGCGCAAGCCGCTTACGCCATCATCTTGCGTACCAGTTGCGCAAACTGTTCGCGTTCTTCATCGCTCAGTCGCCCCAAAAACTCATCGTCCACGCGGTCACCCAGAGGTATCGCGGCGGCGAGCAGTGCCCGGCCTTGGGCAGTGAGATACACAAAGCGCCGACGCTTATCCAGCGGATCGTTTTCTCGCTTTACCAGCCCACGATTTTCCATCCGGCTTAACATCTCCGCCAGCGTCGCTTTAGTGCAGACCGCCGCTTCGGTCAGATCGACCTGTTCAATACCAGAATGTTCAGCAATGGCGCGCATTACCGCATATTGAGGCTTGGTGAGTTCCGGTAGTTCATGCTGCCAGCGCGCGGTATGTTGCTGAAAAAGTTGACGTAAAAGATGAAACGCGGTGTTTCGTAACTCCATGATCACTCCGGATAAATTAACCTTTTCTATCATAACGGCTTATGCTGGTTTTTTTAATGACGAATGCTTTAGCTAAACGTGCGCAGATGTCGGGAGGAGCTTGCTGGAAGGGCCGTGTGAGCGTATTTTGACTAAAACGTTCGTACACGAACAATAATTGAGGCAAGAAATGAGATTGATTGTAGGGATGACCGGCGCGACCGGCGCGCCGCTTGGCGTCGCGCTACTCCAGGCATTGCGGACGATACCTAATGTTGAAACACATCTAGTGATGTCAAAGTGGGCGAAAACCACTATCGAACTGGAGACGCCCTACACGTCCATGGAGGTAGCCGCGCTGGCGGATTATTGCCATAGTCCAGCCGATCAGGCGGCGACCATTTCCTCTGGCTCATTTCGTACCGACGGCATGATTATTATCCCTTGTAGCATGAAAACTCTGGCGGGGATTCGCTCCGGCTATGCCGAAGGGCTGGTGGGACGCGCTGCCGACGTCGTGTTGAAAGAGGGCCGCAAGCTGGTGCTGGTGCCGCGTGAAATGCCGCTCAGCACGATTCATCTGGAAAACATGCTTACGCTTTCCCACATGGGGGTGGCGATAGTTCCGCCTATGCCCGCGTTCTACAACCTGCCGCAGACCGTTGACGATATTATCCAGCACATCGTTGCGCGCGTTCTCGACCAGTTTGGTCTGGAGCATACGCGCGTGCGCCGCTGGCAAGGACTGCGACAGGCAACGAATTTTTCACAGGAGAATGGATAATGGCATTTGATGATTTGCGCAGTTTTTTACATGCGCTGGATCAGCAGGGACAACTGCTGAAAATCAGCGAGGAAGTGAATGCGGAGCCGGATTTAGCCGCCGCAGCCAACGCAACGGGACGAATCGGCGATGGCGCGCCCGCGCTGTGGTTTGACAATATTCGTGGTTTTACCGACGCCCGCGTGGCAATGAATACTATCGGTTCCTGGCAGAACCATGCCATCTCGCTGGGCTTGCCGCCTAACACGCCGGTTAAAAAACAGATCGATGAATTTATTCGCCGCTGGGACAATTTTCCGGTGGCGTCGGAACGCCGGGCGAATCCGGGATGGGCGGAAAATAGCGTCGACGGCGACGCAATCAACCTGTTTGATATCCTGCCACTGTTTCGTCTGAACGACGGCGACGGCGGATTCTATCTGGATAAAGCCTGTGTGGTATCACGCGATCCGCTCGATCCCGAGAATTTCGGCAAGCAGAATGTCGGTATCTACCGTATGGAAGTTAAAGGCAAGCGTAAGCTGGGTCTGCAACCGGTACCGATGCATGATATCGCATTGCACCTGCACAAAGCGGAAGAGCGTGGCGAAGATCTGCCGATTGCGATCACGCTGGGTAACGATCCGATCATTACCCTGATGGGCGCAACGCCGCTGAAATACGATCAGTCAGAGTATGAAATGGCAGGCGCGCTACGTGAAAGCCCCTATCCTATCGCCACTGCGCCGCTAACCGGTTTTGATGTGCCGTGGGGATCTGAAGTGATTCTCGAAGGGGTCATCGAAAGCCGTAAACGTGAAATTGAAGGGCCGTTCGGCGAATTTACCGGCCACTATTCCGGCGGTCGCAACATGACCGTGGTGCGTATCGATAAAGTCTCTTACCGTAGTAAACCGATTTTTGAATCGCTCTATTTGGGTATGCCATGGACGGAAATCGACTACCTGATGGGACCGGCGACCTGCGTGCCGTTGTATCAACAGTTAAAAGCCGAATTTCCGGAAGTACAGGCGGTAAACGCCATGTACACCCACGGCCTGCTGGCCATCATCTCGACCAAAAAACGCTACGGCGGCTTTGCCCGCGCGGTGGGCCTGCGAGCGATGACGACGCCGCACGGTTTGGGATATGTGAAGATGGTGATTATGGTTGATGAAGATGTCGATCCATTTAATCTGCCACAGGTAATGTGGGCGTTGTCGTCGAAAGTGAATCCGGCAGGCGATCTGGTACAGCTACCGAATATGTCCGTCCTGGAACTGGACCCGGGTTCAAGCCCGGCGGGGATTACCGACAAGCTGATCATTGACGCCACCACGCCGGTTGCGCCAGATAACCGTGGTCACTATAGCCAGCCGGTTGTTGATTTACCGGAAACTAAAGCCTGGGCTGAAAAACTGACCGCCATGCTGGCCAACCGTAAATAAGGAGTAACCGATGATTTGTCCACGCTGTGCCGATGAACATATTGAGCTCATGGCGACTTCGCCGGTAAAAGGAGTCTGGACGGTATATCAGTGTCAGCATTGCCTGTATACCTGGCGCGATACCGAACCATTACGCCGTACCAGCCGCGAACACTATCCACAAGCGTTTCGCATGACGCAAAAAGATATTGATAACGCGCCAATGGTGCCGAGTATTCCGCCGCTACTGGCAGAAGATAAACGGTAAAGAAAAAGGCCAGCCTGACGACTGGCCTTTTTTTGACGAAAGGTACTTACTCACGGAACAGCGCTTCGATATTCAGCCCCTGCGTCTGCAGAATTTCACGCAGACGGCGCAGGCCTTCAACCTGAATCTGACGGACACGTTCACGCGTAAGACCGATTTCACGGCCTACATCTTCCAGTGTCGCAGCTTCATATCCCAGTAGACCGAAACGACGCGCCAGCACTTCACGCTGTTTGGCGTTCAGTTCGAACAGCCATTTGACGATGCTTTGTTTCATATCATCATCTTGCGTGGTGTCTTCCGGACCGTTCTCTTTTTCATCGGCCAGGATGTCCAGCAACGCTTTTTCGGAATCACCGCCAAGCGGGGTGTCTACCGAGGTAATGCGCTCGTTGAGACGAAGCATTCGGCTGACGTCATCAACCGGTTTATCCAGTTGCTCTGCAATTTCTTCCGCACTCGGTTCGTGGTCCAGTTTATGCGACAACTCACGCGCGGTACGCAGGTATACGTTCAGCTCTTTAACAATGTGAATCGGCAGGCGAATCGTGCGGGTTTGGTTCATAATCGCCCGTTCGATTGTCTGACGAATCCACCAGGTTGCATATGTTGAGAAGCGGAACCCGCGTTCCGGGTCAAACTTCTCGACTGCACGGATAAGCCCCAGATTGCCCTCTTCAATCAGGTCCAGCAACGCCAGTCCACGATTGCCATAACGGCGGGCAATTTTAACCACCAGACGCAGGTTACTCTCAATCATGCGACGGCGAGAAGCGACATCTCCACGCAGTGCGCGACGCGCAAAATAGACTTCTTCTTCGGCTGTTAACAGTGGTGAATACCCAATCTCACCAAGGTAAAGCTGAGTCGCGTCCAACACACGCTGTGTGGCCCCTTGCGATAACAGCTCTTCTTCAGCCAGGTCGTTATCACTGGGTTCCTCTTCACTCAAGGCTTTTTCGTCAAAAGCCTCTACTCCGTTCTCATCAAATTCCGCGTCTTCATTTAAATCATGAACTTTCAGCGTATTCTGACTCATAAGGTGGCTCCTACCCGTGATCCCTTGACGGAACTGGCAAGTCAAAGCCTTGGTTCCGCCGCTTTATCGCTGCGGTAAATAACGCAGCGGGTTTACGGATTTCCCCTTGTAACGAATTTCAAAATGCAAGCGTGTAGAGCTGGTGCCGGTGCTACCCATAGTAGCGATTTTTTGCCCCGCCTTAACTTCCTGTTGTTCCCGGACCAGCATCGTATCATTATGGGCGTAGGCGCTCAGGTAATCATCGTTATGTTTGATGATAATAAGATTACCGTAACCACGCAGTGCGTTACCGGCATACACGACGCGCCCATTTGCGGTTGCGACGATAGCCTGTCCCTTACTGCCTGCAATGTCGATCCCTTTATTGCCCCCTTCGGAAGCGCCAAAGTTTTCGATCACTTTGCCATCAGTCGGCCAGCGCCATGCGGAAATTGGCGCGCTGGTTGACGTACTGCTTGCATTTGGTTCGGTCGTGCTTACCGTTGGTGCCGTTACAGGCGCTGTGACAACTGTCCCAGCAGGCTTGTTGTTTGGCAACATTTTGTTAGCACTTTGTTCACCTGAGCCCTCAGAATACGTAATTGTAGGTTGAGACGCAACTGCAACGGTGGAATTTTGTGCAGACCGGGTCACAACTCCTTGCTGTGCTGCATCCGCCTGGGTGATCGCATTTCCGCCAGTAATTGGCGTACCGGATGCGTTGCCAACTTGCAGAACTTGCCCCACATTCAGGCTATACGGGGCTGGAATACTGTTTCGCTGGGCCAGATCGCGGAAATCGTTCCCGGTAATCCAGGCGATATAAAAAAGCGTATCCCCCTTTTTCACGGTGTAGGTACTGCCGCCGGCGTAGCTACCTTTCGGAATATTCCCATACTGACGATTGTACACAATTCGCCCATTTTCCATCTGCACAGGCTGTTCCGCGACAGGCTGAGTTTGCACGGGCTGAGTAACAGGACGCTGAACCGGTTGAATTTGCGGCGCTTGTTGCGTTGTCGCTCCCATTTTTGGCGGCGGTGTGATCAACATCCCGGAATTGGTATTTGATGACAAACCACCGTCCACGGACGAGACCGGCGCCGGAGGGTTTGACGAACTGGAACAACCTGCCAGCCATAGTGAAACCAGTGATAGTGCCGCAATGCGACTAACGGTGAATTTTGGGCTTCCCGCGCTCATTTATCCCCCAGGAAAAAATTTGGTTAACAGCCAGTGACGTAAGAACCGTACAACGCATTAAGTGAACACTGGAAAATGTGTTCACGATACGCTTAACCCACCGGGAATAACCAGGAAAACTCCAGGTATTCGTTATCGGCTTCAGCAGGCGTAATAGTGAGTGTTTGCAGGGCAAACTAGGCCAGTTCTCCCCTTACTAACGGAACAAAACGAACGGCCTCCACGGTATCAATAATAAATTCGCCGCCCCGGCGACGCACGCGTTTCAAAAACTGCTGCTCATCGCCCACGGGCAGAACAAGAATACCGCCTTCATCCAACTGTGCCATGAGCGCGGTAGGAATTTCCGGCGGCGCGGCCGTCACAATAATCGCGTCAAACGGCGCACGCGCCTGCCAGCCTTGCCAGCCATCGCCATGACGGGTAGAAACATTATGTAAATCAAGCTGTTTCAGGCGGCGGCGCGCCTGCCATTGCAGCCCTTTAATACGCTCAACTGAGCAAACGTGATGCACCAGATGCGCCAGAATCGCCGTCTGGTAGCCGGAGCCGGTGCCAATTTCAAGCACCCTGGATTGCGGCGTCAGTTCGAGCAGCTCCGTCATTCGCGCGACCATATAGGGCTGCGAAATCGTCTGCCCCTGGCCTATCGGCAAGGCGATATTTTCCCAGGCCTTATGTTCAAACGCTTCATCAATAAATTTCTCGCGCGGCACCGCAGCAAGCGCGTCAAGCACTTGCTCATCTCTAATGCCCTGCGCGCGTAATTGTTCAAGAAGAGCCTGTACACGTCTACTTACCATTGCGTGCCAACTCCCACGCTGTCTAACCAGTCTGAAACCACATCATGCGCGCTGTGCGCGGTTAAATCCACATGCAACGGCGTGACGGAGACGTAGCCTTCATCCACTGCCGCGAAATCAGTATCCGGTCCGGCGTCGTATTTATCGCCCGGCGGGCCAATCCAGTACAGTGTATTACCGCGCGGATCTTCCTGCGGGATCACTTTATCCGCCGGATGGCGACTACCGCAGCGGGTCACGCGGATGCCTTTAATCTGCGCCAGCGGCAGATCCGGGACATTCACATTGAGAATACGTCCGGTACGCAACGGCTCCCGGCTTAACCCTCGCAGAAGCGCGCAAGTCACGGCCGCTGCCGTATCATAATGCTGATAGCCGTTAAGAGAGACAGCCAACGCAGGGAAGCCGAGATGACGACCTTCCATCGCCGCAGCGACAGTACCGGAATAGATCACATCATCGCCCAGATTCGGACCCGCGTTAATACCGGAGACGACAATATCCGGACGCGGACGCATTAAGGCATTAACGCCCAGATAGACGCAATCGGTCGGCGTTCCCATCTGTACGGCTATGTCGCCATTATCAAAGGTAAAAGTACGAAGCGAAGATTCCAGCGTCAGAGAATTAGACGCGCCGCTGCGGTTACGATCCGGGGCTACGACCTGTACATCAGCAAACTCACGCAGCGCTTTCGCCAGCGTTTGTATACCGGGCGCGTGAATCCCGTCATCGTTACTCAGCAATATGCGCATAATCACCTATTGTGTTGATCAGTTCCCTTACTACGCTGGTGGCAAAACTGCCTGCGGGCAGCCAGAAACGTAACTCGACGGTAACGTCATCCCACCAGTTCCAGCTTAATTGTTGCGGGTAAAGCAGCATCGCTCTGCGCGATGCCTCTACTTTTTCGCGCAGCAGCAGCGATTGCAACACCGTTTCCTGGGCAATAGCGTCTTGCTCAAACGCCAGCGCATCCCGCTGTGTTCCCCATTCTCCTCTACCAGGCAACGACGCCGTAATCATCAGCTCTTTTTCATCTACCCGGCGCTGCAATTCAGGCAGCTCTTCAGATGTCGCGACGAACCAGCTTCCACGACCCGCTAATTGTAGCGCATCGCCGTCAACAACTTGATTAAAGTCTGGTTTTTTCAGCCGCTGGGAAACAATTTGATTAAACAACGCGCTACGCGCCGCCGACAACCAAAAACTGCGTTTATTGCGATCGCGCACCGGCGCGTCACTTTGCGCCCAGCGCAGCGCGCCCTGCAAGTTGCTGCCGCCAATGCCGAATCGCTGCGCGCCAAAATAGTTAGGCACGCCGCTATCGCGAATCGCCTGCAATCGTGTTTCGACATCGCGGCGATCGCTTATTTCACGCAATACCAGCGTAAATGCATTACCTTTCAGCGCGCCTAAACGCAGCTTACGCTTGTGACGCGCGTATTCCAGCACTTTACAACCTTCCAGTTGAAATGCGCTAAAATCGGGCATCTCTTTACCCGGCACGCGCGCGCACAGCCACTGCTCGGTAACGGCATGTTTATCTTTTTGCCCGGCAAAGCTAACCTCGCGAGCGTGAATTTTCAGGAACTTCGCCAGCGCGTCAGCGACAAAACGGGTATTGCAGCCGTTTTTCAAAATACGCACCAGAATATGCTCGCCTTCGCCATCCGGCGTGAAGCCTAAATCTTCAACCACCACAAAATCCTCCGGATTCGCTTTCAGCAATCCGCTGCCTTGTGGTTTTCCGTGCAGCCAGGTGAGATTCTCAAACTCTGTCATTTCGCCGCCTTCATCAGCAGCGCGACCGCTTCGCAGGCAATCCCTTCGCCGCGACCGGTAAATCCAAGTTTTTCCGTCGTCGTCGCTTTCACGTTAACATCATCCATATGGCAGCCGAGATCTTCGGCGATAAATACGCGCATTTGCGGGATATGCGGCAGCATTTTCGGCGCCTGCGCAATAATGGTGACATCTACGTTGCCGAGGATGTATCCCTTCGCCTGAATACGACGCCAGGCTTCACGCAGCAGTTCGCGGCTATCCGCCCCCTTAAATGCCGGATCGGTATCCGGGAAAAGTTTGCCGATATCGCCGAGCGCCGCAGCGCCCAGCAGCGCATCGGTCAGCGCATGTAACGCCACATCGCCATCAGAATGCGCCAATAGCCCTTTTTCATACGGGATACGCACGCCGCCAATGATAATCGGGCCTTCTCCGCCAAACGCGTGTACGTCAAAACCGTGTCCAATTCGCATTATGCTTTCTCCTGGTGGATGGTTCGGGTCAGATAAAATTCCGCCAACGCCAGATCTTCCGGACGGGTGACCTTGATGTTATCCGCGCGACCTTCAACCAGCGCCGGATGAAAACCGCAATATTCCAGCGCTGACGCCTCGTCGGTGATGGTCGCGCCTTCCTTCAGCGCACGAGTCAGACAATCGTGCAAGAGTTCGCGGGGGAAAAACTGCGGCGTGAGCGCGTGCCATAAATCGGCGCGCTCTACGGTATGGGCAATAGCGGCTTTACCCGGTTCGCCACGTTTCATGGTGTCGCGCACCGGACTGGCGAGGATACCGCCGACCCGGCTATTTTCGCTGATGGCCAGCAAGCGCGCCAGGTCATCCTGATGCAAACAGGGTCTTGCCGCGTCATGTACCAGCACCCACTGCGCCTGTGCAACGGCCTGCAAACCGGCCATAACAGAATCAGCGCGTTCGTTGCCGCCATCCACTACTGTAATTTGCGGATGATTCGCCAGCGGAAGTTGAGCAAAGCGATTATCACCAGGGCTGATGACGATAACAACGCGTGTCACCCGAGGATGCGCCAGCAGCGCATGAACAGAGTGCTCCAGAATGGTTTTATTACCGATTGAGAGGTACTGCTTAGGACATTCTGTTTGCATTCGGCGGCCAAATCCGGCAGCCGGCACCACGGCGCAAACGTCCAATAAAGTGGCTGCCATGTAAAATCCCTGGATGGTTTATCGATTATTTTGCCCGGCCGTTTGCGCGCGTTTAGAAGCGTCAGGCACCAGACGATAAAAGGTTTCGCCCGGTTTGGTCATGCTAAGTTCGTTACGCGCGCGCTCTTCAATCGCTTCCTGCCCGCCATTGAGATCGTCAATTTCGGCAAAAAGCTGATCGTTACGCGCTTTAAGTTTGGCGTTTGTCGCCTGCTGCGCGACCACATCATCGTTGACGCGGCTATAGTCATGTATGCCGTTCTTACCGAACCACAGCGAATACTGTAGCCAGACCAGTAAAGCCAGCAACAGCAGCGTTAGTTTACCCATCCTGCCCCCTAAAAAACGGCATCATCATCCCATAACGTCCTCTGTGACTCCACACTGAGGACGGGATTGCCGCGACAACGCCGGCAAATGTACCACATTTGCCGGGTGTTACGTATACCCGAGTAAGGAGAACATAATCTCATTGTTGGTTACGGTTTGAATTATGGCCGGAGACGCAGTGATAACCCGCCTACCCTAATAGCCAAATAAATAACGCGCCGAACAGCGCGCCTACCGCCAGCAGAGTAAACATGATGCTAAAGAGTAACTTGCCTTTTACCAGCAGATGCAACGCAATGCCGATAATCACCGATACCGGCATTAACGCGAGGAAAAAGGGCCAGGTATAAAGAAAGAAAAACAGCGTATTAGGGCCATAAAGCAGAAAAGGGATTCCCAATGCCAGTAGCCACGACACAAAGCCGACCACCGCCCCCGGTAATGAACTGGTGGTGTCATCGTCGACAATGAAGGCGTCTGACCTTGTGAAAGTAATGTTATGGCTATTACGCATATCAAATCCTGTAACCTTGACCATACCGGGCATACAAGCCCGATGGTGCCTTAGGAACTGATAATATCGCGCCGTCTCAGCAGGTCTAATAATTGGGAAACCAAATTTGTTACTAATTGTTCACCATTAAGATGAATCTGTGGCGATTCAGGCGCTTCGTAAATGCCGTCGATCCCGGTAAAGTTACGCAACTCGCCCGCGCGCGCTTTTTTATACAACCCTTTAGGATCGCGCTGTTCACAGACAGCCAGCGGCGTATCGACATAAATCTCAATAAAACGATCGTGACCGACGCGCTCTTGCACCAGTTGCCGCTCGGCGCGGTGCGGGGAAATAAAGGCCGTCAAGACAATCAGACCGGCGTCAGCCATCAGACTGGCCACTTCGCCTACCCGCCGGATATTCTCTTTGCGATCGGCATCGCTAAAGCCTAAATTACGGCACAAGCCGTGGCGCACATTATCGCCATCCAACAGGTAGGTACTGACGCTACGGTGATGTAACGCCTCTTCCAGGGCGCCGGCAACCGTTGATTTTCCCGAACCGGATAGTCCGGTAAACCACAGCACCACGCCACGGTGGCCATGAAGCTGTTCGCGGGCGGTGACAGTTACGGGATGAGGATGCCAGACCACATTCTCATCATGCAGCGCCATGTTTATCTCCCAGCAAATCGCGGGCGTTCCAGTGCGGGAAATGACGACGTACCAGAGCATTCAGTTCCAGCTCAAACGCGCTATATTCCATGGGCGGCGTCACGCCGCGTTCGACCGGTTCCCGCACCATGCCTGCGCCCACGGTGATGTTAGAGAGTCGGTCGATAAAAATTAGTCCGCCCGTCACCGGATTCTGCTGATAAATATCCAACGCGAGAGGTTCATCGAATGCCATCTCCACCAGACCAATGCCGTTCAACGGCAGGCTCTCGACGTCTCGTTGAGTCAGATTGTTGATATCAATTTGATAGCGGATAGTCTCGACGCGTGCGCGGGTTTTCTTACCGGCGAGTTTAACGTCGTAGCTTTGGCCCGGCGTCAGCGGCTGTTCCGCCATCCACACCACGTCAATCGCGGCGTACTGCGCGGGCGCCAGCGCCTCGTTTGCCGCCAGCAGCAGATCGCCGCGGCTGATATCAATTTCGTCGTTGAGTACCAGGGTAATGGCCTCGCCCGCATACGCTTCTTCTCTGTCGCCGTCAAAGGTGACGATACGCGACACGCTGGATTCCACGCCGGACGGCAGCACTTTAATACGTTCACCGACCTTGATACTACCAGACGCCAGAGTACCGACATACCCCCGAAAATCGAGATTCGGGCGATTGACGTATTGCACTGGAAAACGCATCGGCTGGCGGTCTACCACACGCTGAATGTCCACCGTTTCCAGGACTTCCAGTAACGTCGGACCGCTGTACCAGCGCATATTCGCGCTCTGCGCGGCGACATTATCTCCTTCCAGCGCAGAAAGCGGTACAAAACGAATGTCCAGATCGCCCGGCAACTGTTCAGCAAAAGTCAGATAATCTTCGCGAATACGGGCGAAGGTCTCTTCGCGGTAGTCAACGAGATCCATTTTGTTGATTGCCACCACCAAGTGTTTGATCCCCAGCAGCGTGGAGATGAAGCTATGGCGACGCGTCTGATCCAGCACGCCTTTACGCGCGTCGATCAGTAGGATCGCCAGATCGCAGGTGGACGCCCCGGTCGCCATATTACGCGTATATTGTTCATGGCCCGGCGTGTCGGCGATAATAAATTTTCGTTTTTCAGTGGAGAAATAGCGGTACGCGACGTCAATAGTAATGCCCTGCTCACGCTCGGCCTGCAGCCCATCTACCAGCAACGCCAGATCGAGTTTTTCCCCCTGCGTACCATGACGTTTACTGTCATTATGCAGGGAAGAGAGCTGATCTTCATAAATTTGCCGGGTATCGTGCAACAAACGGCCTATCAGCGTACTTTTACCGTCATCAACGCTGCCGCAGGTTAAAAAACGCAGCAGACTTTTGTGTTGTTGGGCAATCATCCAGGCTTCAACGCCGCCTTCTTTAGCGATTTGTTGTGCAAGTATGGTGTTCATGGCGGCTCCTTAGAAATACCCCTGACGTTTTTTAAGCTCCATTGACCCCGCCTGATCGCGGTCAATCACCCGCCCCTGGCGTTCGCTGGTGGTGGAAACCAGCATCTCTTCGATAATTTCCGGCAGCGTTTGCGCGTGGGATTCCACCGCCCCGGTGAGCGGCCAGCAGCCGAGCGTGCGAAAGCGCACCATCCTTTTTTTGATGACCTCGCCAGGCTGTAGATCGATACGATCGTCATCCACCATCATCAACATGCCGTCACGTTCCAGCACCGGACGTTCAGCAGCCAAATACAGCGGTACGATCTCTATGTTTTCCAGCCAGATGTATTGCCAGATATCCTGTTCTGTCCAGTTGGAGAGCGGGAAGACGCGAATACTTTCGCCTGTATTAATCTGACCGTTATAGTTGCGCCACAGTTCCGGTCGTTGGTTTTTCGGATCCCAGCGATGGAAGCGGTCGCGGAAGGAGTAAATACGTTCTTTTGCGCGGGATTTTTCCTCATCGCGCCGTGCGCCGCCGAACGCGGCATCAAAGCCATATTTATTCAGAGCCTGCTTTAACCCTTCGGTCTTCATAATGTCGGTGTGTTTAGCGCTACCGTGAACGAACGGATTGATATCCATCGCCACGCCTTCCGGGTTTTTATGTACCAGCAGTTCGCAGCCGTATGTGTTGGCGGTACGGTCGCGAAAGGCGTACATCTCACGGAATTTCCAGCCGGTATCAACGTGCAATAGCGGGAACGGCAACGTACCCGGATAAAACGCCTTGCGCGCCAGATGTAGCATGACGCTGGAGTCTTTACCTATGGAGTACAGCATGACCGGATTCGCGAATTCCGCCGCCACTTCACGGATAATATGGATGCTTTCCGCCTCCAGTTGCCGCAGGTGAGTGAGTCGTTTTTGATCCATAACCGTTCCTTTGCAATACTGCTTTTTTGCTAAACATTCTGATTACACGACTATAGGGAGCGCAGGAGAGTGAATGAAATGACGAATTGGAATGAGTAGTTCCTCAAAGGAATAACGCGGCCAAAAAACCAATATCAAAAAGTGCTTAACTTACCGGATTCCCGGCATTTAGGAGCAAATGAAATTGTGTTAACACGATCGCGGTTACATACTGGTCGGGTAAAATTTTGTTCTGTATTTAAGGACTCATTATGTTTTCCGCAACGCGCCGCTTTACCGTCATTCTGGCGCTCGGCGTAGGCTTTATCTTTCCTGCACAGGCAGCATCACCAGGACCTGGTGAAATAGCGAATATTCAGGCACGACATATCGCCACCTTTTTTCCGGGGAGAATGACTGGCTCCCCCGCAGAGATGTTGACTGCCGATTATTTACGCCAACAATTTGCCCGGATGGGATACCAAAGCGATATTCGGACGTTTAATAGTCGATTTATTTATACCACCAGGGATAACCGCAAAAACTGGCATAACGTGACGGGCAGTATGGTCATCGCCGCCCATGAAGGGCACGTGCCGCAACAGATCATTATTATGGCGCATCTGGATACATACGCTCCGCAGAGCGACGCCGATATTGATGCCAATCTGGGCGGTTTAACGTTACAGGGAATGGATGATAATGCTGCGGGATTAGGCGTTATGCTGGAACTGGCGGCGCGTCTGAAAGATATACCGACCCATTATGGGATTCGTTTTATCGCCACCAGCGGGGAAGAAGAGGGAAAACTGGGCGCGGAAAATTTACTCAAACGAATGAGTGACACTGAAAAGAAAAATACGCTGCTGATCATTAATCTCGATAACCTGATTGTTGGTGATAAGCTCTATTTTAATAGCGGGAAAAATACGCCGGAAGCGGTGCGTACACTGACCCGGGAGCGGGCATTAGCGATTGCGCGCCATTATGGTATCGCCGCGAGCACTAATCCGGGACTCAATCCGGCGTACCCCAAAGGAACGGGCTGCTGTAATGATGCGGAGGTTTTTGATAAAGCGGGGCTTTCTGTGCTTTCCGTTGAGGCGACGAACTGGAATCTGGGTAAAAAAGACGGATACCAGCAACGAGCGAAAAACGCATCCTTCCCGAACGGCAATAGCTGGCACGATGTACGGCTGGATAATCAACAGCATATTGACAAGGCGCTGCCAGGGCGGATTGAGCGCCGTAGCCGCGACGTAGTGCGGATAATGCTGCCGCTGGTTAAAGAACTGGCGAAGGCGGAAAAAACGCCCTGAGTTGCTGGTACAAATAGTTTATCCCCGCTGACCCGGGGAACATCGGGAACGGAGCACGAGTCGGGCAAACTGCAACGGTTTATCCCCGCTGGCGCGGGGAACACAGTAAAACTTTGTTGCTGAGTCCAAGTAAGCGCAGGTTGTTATGTTTAAATGGCGTTACCGCCATCGTCGGTAGCCCAAAATAGAGCCCCTGCGCTTTACCTGCCGCCATCAGCCGATGAACCAGTATGAGCGCCGCCTCTGTCTTTCCGGCCCCGGTGACATCTTCAAGAATAAAGAGCTGTGCGCCATCCATATTAATATCTAGTTCAAGCACTTTTTGTTGTAACGGCGTGGGATGCTGAATAAAAGGGAAAAGCGTCTCTATACCCGTAAAGACAGACACATTCGCCGTTGAGGGGAAGAGCGCTTTTACTCTGAGAAGAAAATCTCTTGCCGCGTCTTTATCCTGCTGACGAAACTGATCCAGTTCCTGGATTGCATCTGGAGGGCGTCCATGATGACCTGTAGTGACTGGCATCCAAAGCGCCATAACGCGCTTACTCTTACGAACTGAAAGCGAAGAAGGAGGAAATAACTCCGGGCATTCACTTAGCCAGGAGTTCCACAACCCATATCCCAGCGTGGGATGCGCAATTTTTTCATAATATCGTGTAGGCTCATTAAAGGCATTTAAAGCCTCATGACGGTAAAGTTGCTGGAAGGAATGAGCAAATTTTCCAATGTCATGCCAGAATAAAATCCAGGCAAAAAATTGCGCTGTCTGCTCCTTATTCTTAATGCCTAATTTTTTAGATGGTGGTCAATCGACACGTAAACTCCAGCATGTGGATAACGAAAGCACTTCACGCCTCTTTAAGGCTTTTTTGAGATATCTAAAAAAATTACACATTTTGAAATTATATTTAAACACACCCTCTAAAATTTATATATTTTGCTAAGACATTTACTTCACCGATATTTTTGTAAGAGTTTATGTTATTCCGCCTGGCTGAGGTGTTCAAAGAGATGTCTTTCAATGCCCCTTCCCCGAACAAGCCAAACTTTAAAAAAACGACCATTTTCGGCGAATTATCAACCTTTTGTCTGAATCATCGTCATTCCAAAGGATCGGCACCAATAAATCTGCTATATTTATAACGCCGTTCAGATTTTCTCCCGCGATCAAATCTGGCTATTTTAATAAAACAATAGCGAATGGAGCGGCATATTCCAGATATTGAATAATATAAATTTAAAGGAAAAAATTATGCCAGTCACTTTAAACTTCGGTAATTATCAAAATTATACACTTAATGAAAGCCGGCTTGCTCATCTGCTAAGTGCAGATAAAGAAAAAGCAACTCATATGGGGCGCTGGGATAAACTCCAGGATCACTTTAGATCGGAAAAAAAAGACCATGCGCTGGAAGTGCTACACAGCATTATTCACGGTCAGGGCCGTGGGGAACCTGGAGAGATGGACGTTAACGTAGAGGATATGGCTAAAATTTACGCGTTTAAACGATTACAAAATTTAGCCTGTCCCGCTCATCAGGATCTGTTTAAGATCAAGATGGACGCCTCTCAGACACAATTTCTATTTATAGTCGGCGACACGGTGATCAGCCAAAGCAAGATCCAGGATATCCTCAACATCTCAGATACTGTAGCAGTAGAATCTATGAGTAGAGAGGAGAGAAAGCTATTTTTACAAATATGCGAGATGATTGGTTCGACGATTACCTGTCACCCAGAATTACTTCAGGCATCGTCATCTACTTTACGAAAAGAGGTGACCGGCAATACAAAAATCAAAGAGGCCGTTTATGGGATGATGCGTCCCGCAGAGGCTCCCGACCACCAGCTTGTAGAATGGCAGGATTCACTCTCTGAAAATGAAAAATCGACACTGGCCTGTATTAATGCAGGTAACTTTGATCCTATCACTCAGTTTTGCAAAATAGGTTATCAGGAAATACAAGGAGAAGTCGCTTTTAGCATGATACATCCGTGTATCTCCTATTTATTACATACCTATTCGCCGCTTACAGAGTTTAAAGGAACAAATGCAGGTTTTTTAAATAAACTTAATCAGGATTATAAAGACTATCATAAAAATAAAATGAATATTGACCCAATTCTTGAGAAGATATACTTGGCACATGAACATTCTTTACATATTGGTAAAAATGAGTGCAGTCGTAATATATTACTGGCTTAACGGTAGAGTGTAAAATGACTGATTTGAAATCCAGCAGCGTTGGCAGCTTGTGGAAATTTTTCATGACGGCAAGTATCATCATACTGCGTAATTACGATTACCCTTCATGCAGCCCGCACTCACGTTTCAGTCCGAAGAAGCGCGTCTCTTCTTCCGCCATACCCGGCTCCCACTTGCGGGTCGTATGCGTATCGCCCACCGACAGGTAGCCTTGATGCCACAATGGGTGGTATTTCAGACCATGTTTTTGCAGATACTGATATACCGTCCGGTTATCCCAGTCGATTATCGGCAGCACTTTGAACACGCCGCGCTGAATCGCCAGCACTGGTAAACTCGTACGGCTGCCGGACTGCTCGCGGCGCAGGCCCGCAAACCACGTCTGCGCGTTTAAGTCTTGCAGCGCCCGGTTCATCGGCTCGACTTTGTTGATCTCATTGTATTTCTCAATGCCCTCAACGCCCTGCTCCCACAGTTTGCCGTAGCGGGCTTCCTGCCAGGCGGCGCTCTCCGTCGCCCGATAAACCTTCAGATTCAGCTTGAGCTTGTCCGTTAACGCATCAATAAACTGGTAAGTTTCCGGGAACAGGTAGCCAGTATCGGTCAGAATAACCGGGATATCCGGGCGGATCTGATTGACCAGATGCAGGCTCACCGCCGCCTGAATACCGAAACTTGAAGAAAGCACATATTCGCCAGGCAGATTTTCCAGCGACCACGCCACGCGCTCTTCGGCAACCAGCTTTTCCAGTTCGGCGTTGGTTTCAGCCAGCGCCAGCACGCGATCCACTTTTGGCAGATCGTTCAGGGCGTTAAGATCGAGTACGGACATAAGTTCCTCACAATTTGCCTTTCCTGATGGCGCTGCGCTTATCAGGCCTACCGTCTACGTAGGCCGGATAAGGCATTGTTACCGCCATCCGGCAGTTTCACATCATTCCCAGAAATCACGCGCAGGATCGAGCACCGGACGAATAATTCCCGCACGCACCGTAAAGTCACCGAAACCTTCACCCGCTTCGCGCTCTTTCGCCCAGCGCCCAATCAGTTCATCCAGCGAGGCCAAAATAGCCGGCTCGGTGATATTTTCTTTATACATCCGTGGAATACGGCTCCCGATGCGGTTGCCGCCAAGATGCAAGTTATAACGACCGGGCGCTTTCCCGACTAAGCCAATTTCCGCCAGCATCGCGCGGCCGCAGCCGTTCGGGCATCCGGTCACCCGCAGAACGATATGTTCATTGCCCACGCCATGTTTGGCCATCACCGCTTCCACCTTATCGACGAACGACGGCAGGAAGCGTTCCGCCTCGGCCATCGCTAACGGACAGGTCGGAAAAGAGACGCAGGCCATTGAGTTTTCACGCTGCGGCGACACGGCGTTCATCAGGCCGTAGTCAAGCGCCAGCTTCTCTACCTTCATTTTCTGGCTTTCCGGCACGCTGGCAACAATCAGGTTCTGGTTAGCAGTAATACGGAACTCGCCCTGATGAATCTTCGCGATCTCCAGCAGACCGCTTTTCAGTGGACGCCCAGGGTAATCCAGAATACGGCCATTCTCGATAAACAGCGTCAGGTGCCAGTTATCATCAATGCCTTTCACCCAGCCTATCCTGTCGCCACGCCCGGTAAATTCATACGGACGAATGGGTTCAAATGTGATCCCCGCGCGACGCTCAACTTCTGCTTTAAACGTCTCCAGCCCCACGCGCTCAAGGGTGTATTTGGTTTTGGCGTTTTTCCTGTCGGTACGGTTACCCCAGTCGCGCTGTGTGGTCACTACCGCTTCCGCCACCGCCAGCGTGTGCTCCAGCGGCAGGAAGCCGAATTCACTCGCCGTGCGGGCGTAGGTTTTTTTATTACCGTGCTCAATAGACAGACCACCGCCCACCAGCAGGTTAAAGCCCACCAGCTTGCCGTTTTCGGCAATCGCCACAAAGCTCATATCGTTGGCGTGTAGATCGATATCGTTTTGCGGCGGAATCACCACCGTGGTCTTGAATTTACGCGGCAGATAGGTCTGGCCGAGGATCGGTTCTTCATCAGTAGTGGCGACTTTTTCCTGATCGAGCCAGATCTCCGCGTAGGCGCGGGTGCGCGGCAGCAGATGTTCCGAGATCTTCTTCGCCCACTCGTAGGCTTCGGAATGTAGCTGTGATTCATACGGGTTAGAAGTACACAGCACGTTACGGTTCATGTCATTGGCAGTCGCCAGCGCATCCAGCCCGACGGAGTGCAGCATCTGATGTACCGGCTTAACGTTCTTCTTCAGAATGCCGTGAAACTGGAAAGTCTGACGGTTGGTCAGGCGGATACTGCCGTAAATCGTATTATCAGCAGCAAATTTATCGATCACTTGCCACTGTTTAGTGGTGATGACACCGCCCGGCAAACGGCAGCGCAGCAGCATCGCATGGCGCGGCTCCAGCTTCTGTTCAGCACGTTCTGCACGAATATCGCGATCATCCTGCTGATACATGCCGTGAAAGCGGATCAGCAGGAAGTTATCGCCTTTAAAACCGCCGGTGAGACCGTCGTTCAGATCTTCCGCAATGGTACCGCGCAGGTAGTTGCTTTCCCGCTTCATGCGCTCGGCATCGGACAGTTTACCTTCGACCACCAGTGGGCCTGGATGTTTTTCGCTCATTAGTAGACATCTCGCTGATAACGGCGCGCTACGCGCAGCTCACTTAAATATTCGTCTGCCGATTCGAGGTCCATGCCGCCGAATTCAACTATTACTTCCAATAACGCCTGCTCAACGTCTTTCGCCATGCGATTCGCATCGCCACAGACATAAATATGCGCGCCGTCATTGATCCAGCGCCACAGCTCGGCGCCCCGTTCACGTAACTTGTCCTGGACGTATATTTTTTCTTTTTGATCGCGCGACCAGGCGAGATCGATACGGCTTAACAAGCCCTCTTTCACGTAGCGCTGCCACTCCACCTGGTAGAGAAAATCTTCGGTAAAATGCGGATTACCGAAAAACAGCCAGTTCTTACCCGACGCTTCGTCTGCGGCGCGCTGTTGTATAAAGGCGCGAAACGGGGCAATGCCCGTGCCAGAACCAATCATGATGATCGGCGTTTCCGGATTCGTCGGCAGACGGAAGTTGTCGTTATGTTCGATGAACACGCGTACTTCGCCCTCGTCGTCCACGCGATCGGCCAGGAAGCTGGAAGCGCCGCCTGCCCGTGCTCGCCCTTCAATGTCATAACGTACGACGCCTACGGTGAGATGAACTTCATTCTCGACCTCCGCCTGTGACGACGCAATAGAGTACAAACGCGGCGTTAGCGGACGCAGCAGGCCGACTAACGCGTCAGCATCCAACTGTGACGGGGAGAAGCGCAACATATCGGCAATTGGCGTGGCGGCGGCGTAGTGCTGTAACTGCGCTTTGTCACCAACTAACGGCAATAGAAACTCACTACGCGTCAGCGTGGCATAATTTTCAACAATACCTGCGGTGTTGACCGTCAGTTCGAAATGCCACTGTAGCGCTTCCGTTAGCGGCAGTAGTTTACCGTCAACGGCAACAGGTTCATCGCCTTTCAGCCACAACAGTTCCACGATCTCTTTGACCAGTGCGGGATCGTTCTGATACCAGACACCCAGCGCATCGCCCGGCTGATAACATAGACCGGAATCGCCTAAATCAATCTCGATATGACGAACGTCTTTTTCCGAGTTACGGCCAGTGATTTTCTGATTCACCGAGAGCGAGGCGCGCAGAGGCGCTTCTTTGGTGTAGGGGCTGGTGTGGATCTCGTTTACCGCGCCGCTGACAACGGACGGTACAGGCGTCGTCACTGGCGTGCGGGATTTTAAGACGTCAACTATGCGCGCGCGCCATTGTGCGGCGACCGTCTGGTATTCCACGTCGGCGTCCACGCGATCCAGCAAGCGTTCACCACCAAGTTCCGCCAGCTTATTGTCAAAATCTTTACCGGCCTGACAGAAAAATTCATATGACGTATCGCCCAGGCTAAAAACAGCGAAAGCGGTGTTGTTAAGCCTTGGCGCTTTTTTGGAGAACAGGAACTTATGCAGCGCGACGGCCTCTTCCGGCGGCTCGCCTTCCCCTTGGGTTGACGTCACCACCACCAGCAGTTTTTCACAGGCGATCTGTTTGAATTTGTAGTCGCCGGCATTCACCAGATTCACGTTAAGGTTGACTGCCAGCAGATCATCACGCAGAGCTTCAGCCACACGACGCGCATTGCCGGTTTGCGAAGCGGAGATAAGCGTAATCCCAAGGCTCCCCCTCTCTGGCGCACGCGCTACGGCGTCAGCGCCTGAACGCGGATTCAAAACTCCCCAAAAATAGCCGGAGACCCAGGCAAGCTGTTCGGGAGTAAAGTCAGTTGTCGCGGCCTGGAGGCGCGCCAGTTGCTGCGGATTAAGCGGAAGCAACCCTGTCAGTGGAGCCTGTGTCGTCATGCGTCGTTATGTTCCAGTAAGCAAAGCGGATTTATACACAAAATCATTCAAGTTGCATCACAAAACGCTTTAGCGTTTTGAACAGCGCTGGCCCTGCAAGGGCGAGGCTGTAAGCCGAGTCACGCGGCAAGAGAGCGCCACCCAGGAGCGTACAAAAGTACGTGACTGGGGTGAGTAAACGCAGCCAACACAGATGCGGCTTGAAGGATGAAGTGTAGAAGCGATAAAACCCAAACTGAGGATAAGGTTAACGGTGGGAGTAATAACAGTTAAAGAAGGGTTGGAAATAACAAATAACCAAATGAACTAACCTATTTTAGTTATTGTTGTTAACATCAAAATCGATTTCATAATCCTTTGATAAATAGTAAATTTTATTGAAAATTTTAAATTCATTGTCAGTCACATAGCGCAGAGTAGTTTTAGTTAATGATAAAAAATGCGCTTTCCGGTACCCTACGGCGGTTTTTTATTGACTGAGAGTTCATCATGTCCACAACGTTGTATAAAGATTTCACCTTTGAAGCCGCTCACCGATTGCCTCACGTGCCTGAAGGGCATAAGTGCGGCCGCCTGCACGGGCACTCGTTTATGGTGCGTCTCGAAATTACCGGTGAAGTCGATCCGCATACCGGCTGGATCATGGACTTCGCGGATCTCAAAGCGGCGTTTAAACCCACTTACGATCGTCTTGATCATTACTATCTGAACGATATTCCAGGGCTTTCCAATCCCACCAGCGAAGTACTGGCAAAATGGATCTGGGACCAGGTTAAACCTGTTGTGCCGCTACTTAGCGCTGTCATGGTGAAAGAAACCTGCACAGCCGGCTGCGTCTACCGAGGCGAGTAAGGTTTATTAACCTTGTTAAGAAGCGTGGGCTGGATTCCGGATTGATTCCAGTCCATCTGCACAACGCCTTACCAAAGGCAACGTCGACCTGCGTACTTTTTTAAAAGTGTAGCGCATCGCCGGTTACAAGCGTGGTTATTTCGGTTTATCCCCGCTAACGCGTGGAACATACTAAATGTATCCCATTGTTTATGAATTACTTTTATACACCCGAAATTCACAAAGAGAAATAAAGAATGGAAGATAATGGATGAGTCACAGACGGCAACAACAGGCCGTCCGTAAAATTAATAGCGTATCAGGCGATATTTAGATACTTATGCGTTTGCATAGACAGCCGCCAGTTACGCGCAATGCAAGTTTCAATACACAGACGCGTCGCGTCCTCTTTCTGGCTAATAGGCTGCAAAGCAATCACGCGCGGTTTATCGTCGCTCAATGTGGCTAACAGTTCATCTAACGCCTCAATATCACGAATCCGCCCCACCGGATGCTTGATTTCATTGGCGCGCTCCAGCGCCTGAGTAAGCACGTCATATCCCCCGCGCATATTCACTTTTGGTGAAACCGTTACCCAGGTATTGGGCGTACAGAGCACTTCGTGTGTCCCGCTGGTCTCAATCTGAGAACTAAAACCACTCTTTTCAAGCAGGTCGGTGAGCGGCATGAGATCGTGAATACAGGGTTCGCCACCGGTGATCACAACGTGACGCGCGGTGTAATCCTGACGGTTAATCACGGTCAGCAGATCTTCACTGCTCGCGGCGCCCCATTTGTCGCTCTCTTTAGTTTTTGCAAGGATACTGTAAAGGGAGACTTCCCGATCGCTAAGTTTATCCCAGGTGTGTTTGGTGTCGCACCAGGCACAGCCAACCGGACATCCCTGTAAACGAATAAAAATAGCGGGGACCCCGGTAAAGTAACCCTCGCCTTGTAGGGTCTGGAACATCTCGTTAATCGGGTACTGCATAGCGTTCTCTGTTAAGGTGATAATCGTTAATTATTGCAGATTTCGTCTGCCCGGTCATGTGCAGCGGCTGCGCTATTGAACAGATACAAAAAACCCCGCCGAAGCGCTGAGGGATCCCCATAAATCAGCGCTAATAAACCAACACCATATTCTGGTAGGTTCTGGCGAGATGATTCAGAACGGTGCGCAGCACCGTTCGTTTTAAAATTAGCGGGGACTGTCGTAAGACATTCTCCGCTAACGTCAGATACGAGATAACCCGCCGTGTCCTGACGCTGTTGGCCTGATACCTTAAATGTAATCCTTTATTTTCAGCGTGATAACCTACAAGCCACAGGACTATTGTGCTCAACGTTGTCAGCAGGCTCAGCGCCAGCACTCTTCCTGCCGAACGGCTGTAACTGGCCCGCAGACCGAACCCAAAGCGCTCACTTTTTTCATCCCTGAAGCTCTGCTCAATCTGCATTCGGCGGCTGTATAACTTCATGATCACTCGCGGCTTAAAGTCATCAGTGCTACTGAATATTAACCACGGTTCTTTTGCCGCCGGGCTGGCATCTTTTATCTGTGATGGTCTGGCTATACCGCAACGAGAGCGTTTATTTTTCCGGCCTTTCGGCTCTTTTTTATGCAAATAAAAATGACCATCGCACCGCGCATATTCTGAGCGGGCAAGCGTCCCAGGCCCCAGATATTCCGGTTTGCTACTGGCCTGCAATTCCTGACGTCTGAACCAGTATTCGCCTTTGGCCTCAAGCCGCATCTGGATATTTCCTCTTATGCGCCCGATAAAATCCCATCCGAGTGATTCTATGTGCCGGAACCAGGCATTCTGGAACCCTGCATCAGTGACGATGATCACTCTTGCTTCTGGGTTTACCGCTTCGGCAAGAGTATTAAGAAAGGCCTGCTGTACCTTTGCATTTTGCTGTTTCTCCGAAGGAACTATCCACCTCAGCAAGGGTATCGAACGTCCATCGCAAATCAGGCTGGCGCGGAGCACGTGATGCTCCTGAGATGGATATCCACTCCAGTCAACAGCAATGACACAAAGAGATAACTGGCTCGTCAGCATGGCAATAATATTTCTGAAAATCAGTGGGATATTGCGGTGAAGAGATTCATTACCGCGCAGTCAGTCAACGCGTTTGATTTTATTTTTGACCTGAGCCGTACCGGGTAAATAACGCCCGATACTTGTCAGCGTCAGTGATGCGCCATAGATGAGAGCAATGGTGGCATCCAGCAAAGCATTTTGTCGGTATTTGTGAAGCGGTGCTAACGCATCGCGGAAAAAATTCTGACATACCTGGCGAGCAGGCATAGAGGTGGTCTCATTGAATTGGTTGCACAAATCATTAGATCACAAAACTCTATGCCTGTCTTTTTTTCCCGCCCATTACTGGGGATCCCTCAGCGCCGAAGCGGGTTTAACGTTAAGAGGTAAGAGCAGGATTACGCCTGGCCTTTGATCTCTTTACGACCGTTGTACGGTGCTTTTTCGCCCAGAGCTTCTTCGATACGAATCAGTTGGTTGTATTTAGCAACACGGTCAGAACGGCTCATAGACCCCGTTTTGATCTGGCCTGCCGCGGTACCAACAGCTAGGTCAGCGATGGTAGCGTCTTCAGTTTCACCAGAACGGTGAGAGATGACAGCAGTGTAGCCAGCGTCTTTCGCCATCTTGATTGCAGCCAGAGTTTCGGTCAGAGAACCGATCTGGTTGAATTTGATCAGGATGGAGTTAGCGATGCCTTTCTCGATGCCTTCTTTCAGGATCTTGGTGTTAGTTACGAACAGATCGTCGCCAACCAGCTGGATTTTGTCGCCCAGTACTTTGGTCTGGTAGGCAAAACCGTCCCAGTCAGACTCGTCCAGACCATCTTCGATGGAAACGATCGGGTACTGTTTGGTCAGCTCTTCCAGGAAGTGGGTGAATTCTTCGGAGGTGAACGCTTTGTTGCCTTCGCCAGCCAGAACGTATTTACCGTCTTTGTAGAATTCAGATGCTGCGCAGTCCATCGCCAGGGTGATGTCTTTACCCAGCTCGTAGCCAGCAGCTTTAACCGCTTCAGCGATAACCGCCAGCGCTTCAGCGTTAGAGCCCAGGTTCGGCGCATAGCCGCCTTCGTCACCCACTGCGGTGTTCATGCCTTTGCCTTTCAGCACTTTTGCCAGGTGATGGAAAACTTCAGAACCCATACGGATGGCTTCTTTAACGGTTTTCGCGCCAACCGGCTGGATCATGAATTCCTGGATGTCAACGTTGTTGTCAGCGTGCTCGCCCCCGTTGATGATGTTCATCATCGGAACCGGCATAGAGTATTTACCCGGAGTGCCGTTCAGTTCGGCAATGTGCTCGTACAGCGGCATACCTTTAGCGGCAGCAGCAGCTTTGGCGTTAGCCAGAGAAACAGCCAGAATGGCGTTTGCACCGAAGTTAGATTTGTTTTCAGTACCGTCCAGGTCGATCATGATTTTATCGATGCCAGCCTGGTCTTTAGCGTCTTTACCAAGAATAGCCTGAGCAATCGGGCCGTTAACCGCACCAACAGCTTTGGTGACGCCTTTACCCAGGAAACGGGATTTGTCGCCATCGCGCAGTTCCAGCGCTTCGCGGGAACCAGTAGAAGCACCTGACGGCGCCGCCGCCATACCTACGAAACCACCTTCCAGGTGTACTTCAGCTTCAACAGTCGGGTTACCACGGGAGTCGATGATTTCACGACCGATGACTTTAACGATTTTGGACATTAGGTTTTCCTCAAGTCACTAGTTAAACTAAAACTTCAGACAAACGGTGCACCGCTGAGGGTGCACCGCCGTTCTAACTTTTTTACTTCGCCTGACGTTTCTGATGCTCGCTGGCGGCTTTAACAAAGCCGGCGAACAACGGATGTCCATCACGCGGCGTGGAAGTAAATTCCGGATGGAACTGACAGGCCACGAACCACGGATGATTCGGTACCTCAATGATCTCGACTAACTGATCATCACCGGAACGGCCTGCGACACGCAGACCCGCTGCTTCAATTTGTTTCAACAGCATGTTATTGACTTCGTAGCGATGGCGGTGACGTTCAACAATCGTCGGCGCGCCGTACAACTGACGTACCAAGCTGTCATCGTTAAGCTGGCACTGCTGCGCGCCCAGGCGCATGGTGCCGCCCAGATCGCTCTTCTCGCTACGGACTTCAACGTTGCCGTCTTCATCGCGCCACTCGGTAATTAACGCCACAACCGGGTACTTACAGTCTGGCACAAATTCCGTGGAGTTGGCGTTGTCCATACCGGCCACGTTACGAGCGAATTCAATCAACGCAACCTGCATCCCCAGGCAAATGCCCAGATAAGGAATATTGTTTTCACGCGCATAGCGCGCAGTGGCGATTTTACCTTCAACGCCACGGTAGCCGAAGCCGCCAGGGATCAGGATAGCGTCCAAATCTTTCAGAATTTCGACGCCGCGCGTTTCAACATCTTGCGAATCGATCAATTTAATGTTGACGGTAACACGGTTTTTCAGGCCTCCGTGCTTTAGCGCTTCGATCACCGACTTATAAGCATCTGGCAGTTCAATGTATTTGCCGACCATGCCGATAGTTACTTCGCCTGCCGGATTCGCTTCTTCGTAAATGACCTGCTCCCATTCAGACAGGTTTGCTTCCGGACAGTTCAAGCTGAATCGTTTACAAATATAATCGTCAAGCCCCTGAGATTTCAACAGGCCTGGAATTTTATAGATAGAATCGACATCTTTTAGTGAAATCACCGCTTTTTCCGGAACGTTACAGAACAATGCAATCTTCGCACGTTCATTCGCCGGAACCGCGCGGTCAGAGCGGCAAATCAGGATATCTGGCTGAATGCCAATAGACAGTAGCTCTTTCACAGAGTGCTGTGTCGGTTTGGTTTTGACTTCGCCCGCCGCCGCCATATACGGCACCAGAGTCAAATGCATAAACAGCGTGTGTTCACGACCAATTTCAACGGCCATCTGTCGAATCGCTTCAAGGAAAGGCAACGATTCGATATCGCCGACGGTACCACCGATCTCCACCAGTACCACATCGTGGCCTTCGCCGCCTTCCAGCACGCGCTCTTTAATCGCGTTAGTGATGTGAGGGATGACCTGTACGGTTGCGCCCAAATAGTCGCCACGGCGCTCTTTACGCAGAACGTCGGAATAGATACGGCCAGTCGTGAAGTTGTTGCGGCGAGACATCTTGGTACGGATGAAACGCTCGTAGTGCCCCAGGTCCAGGTCGGTTTCAGCGCCGTCTTCAGTAACGAACACTTCCCCATGTTGGATTGGGCTCATAGTACCTGGATCGACGTTGATGTACGGATCCAGTTTCATGATGGTCACGTTGAGACCACGGGCTTCCAGAATGGCTGCGAGGGAGGCTGCGGCAATGCCTTTACCCAGAGAGGATACGACCCCGCCGGTCACAAAAATATAGTTCGTTGTCATGCGGAACCTGAGAAGTTAGGTTTAAAAGACGATGGAATAACCAGGACGGGAAAGCAGTATACCCGAACATGACCTACGCCACAAACTTTCATTATTCCTCCTCTTCGTCAGGCTGACATTCACATAGGGAGTGAGAAAATAGCCCCTTTGAGGTAAATGTTTTTGACGTAAATCAAGCGCTTGTTATTTAAAAAACCACACAAATCGCTCTTGACCGCCTAAAACCTTTAGAGATCAATTTCCTGGCGTTTTACCTCCTGCCAAACTTCTTCCATAGTTTCCAGATCCACCCCGGTCATTTCCAGGCCTCTGGCAGCGACAATACGTTCAACTTCGCGAAAACGACGCTCAAATTTATCGTTCGCTTTTTGCAATGCGAGCTCCGCTTTCGTACCTAAATGACGCGCCATGTTGACCGTGGCAAAGAGCAAATCGCCCATTTCCTCTTCCAGTTTAGCCTGATCAATAACCGCCTGCCGCGCCTCGAACATGACCTCGTCGATCTCTTCATAGACCTTATCGACGACCGGCCCTAACGTCGTCCAGTCAAAGCCCACGTTTGAACACCGTTTCTGTATTTTTTGTGCACGCATTAAGGCCGGTAAACTGCGTGGAATATCATCCAGCGCGGAATGCTGCGCTTTTTGTGCACGTTCTTTCGTTTTTATTTGCTCCCAGCGAGCTAATACTTCTTCGCTATTCTCTGCGGAAAGCGCGCCAAAAACATGGGGGTGGCGGCGCTCCAGTTTGTCGCTGATGGCCGCGCAGATATCATTAAAATCGAAGAGGCCTTCTTCCTGCGCCATCTGTGCGTAAAACACTACCTGAAACAACAGGTCGCCCAGTTCGCCGCGCAAATCGTCAAAATCCTCACGCGCAATCGCATCCAGTACTTCATAAGTTTCTTCAAGCGTATAGGGCGCAATGCTGGCAAAAGTCTGCTCTTTATCCCACGGGCAGCCGCCTTCCGGGTCGCGCAGGCGCTGCATGATATTAAGCAGACGGTCAATTTGATTCATTAAAATATCCTGAAAACGTAGGCCCGATGAGTAAAGCGCCATCGGGCGAAAAACGCCGGATGGCGTACACGTTATTAATTCCCGTGCAAACGACGGGCATCAATGACATCCGGCACCTGGTTGAGCTTGCCGAGCACGCGTCCCAGCACTTGCAGGTTGTAGATTTCAATTGTCATATCGATGGTGGCGATCTGCTGTTTAATGTCGCTACGGCTGGCGACGCCCAGCACGTTGACTTTTTCATTGGCCAGAATGGTGGTGATATCGCGCAGTAAGCCGCTGCGATCGTTGGCCGTTACGCGCACCACCAGCGAATATCCTGCCGAGTAGCTCTCGCCCCATACCGCCTCTACGATCCGCTCCGGCGCATGAGAGCGCAGCTCCGCCAGTTGTTCACAATCGGCCCGGTGCACGGAAATTCCCCGCCCCTGAGTGATAAATCCGACAATTTCATCCCCCGGAATCGGCTGGCAGCAGCGGGCGATGTGGTGCATCAAATTACCCACGCCTTCCACCACCACACGTCCGTCGTCTTTACGACGATTTTGCGGCGCGTACGTTTTTTGCTGAAGCTGCTTCAGCGCCGCCGCATCCTGCTCTTCCGCGCTCGGCTTATTGAACTGCGATTGCAGGAAATTCACCATCTGATTAAGACGGATATCGCCGCCGCCTATCGCCGCCAGCAACTCTTCCAGCTCATTAAAGTTGTAGCGCGGCAGCAGATGTTTTTCGGCCTCTTTCAGGCTAATCCCCAAATGCGCCAGCTCATCGTCGAGGATCTGCCGTCCAGCCAGAATATTTTTGTCACGATCCTGCTTGCGGAACCAGGCGTGAATTTTCGAACGCCCGCGGCTGGTCGTCACATAGCCCAGGTTTGGATTCAGCCAGTCGCGGCTGGGATTCGGCTGCTTCTGAGTGATAATTTCAACCTGATCGCCCATCTGCAACTGATAGGTGAATGGAACAATACGGCCGCCGATTTTAGCGCCGATGCAGCGGTGCCCGACATCGCTGTGGATGTGGTAAGCAAAATCGAGCGGCGTAGATCCGGCAGGCAAATCCACCACATCGCCTTTTGGCGTAAAGACGTAGACTCGATCGTCAAACACCTGGCTGCGCACTTCATCCAGCATTTCGCCGGAATCCGCCATCTCTTCCTGCCATGCAATCAACTTACGTAGCCATGCAATCCTGTCCTCGTGGCCGGAACGCACGCCGCCGGACGCGGCGCCTTCTTTATACTTCCAGTGCGCCGCTACGCCCAGTTCAGCGTCTTCATGCATCTGTTTGGTACGGATCTGGATCTCAACGGTTTTACCGCCCGGCCCCAGTACCACAGTATGGATAGACTGGTAGCCGTTAGGTTTCGGGTTGGCGACATAGTCATCGAATTCATCCGGCAGGTGGCGATAGTGAGTATGCACTATCCCCAGCGCGGCGTAGCAGTCCTGAAGGCGCTCGGCAACGATACGCACAGCGCGCACGTCAAAGAGTTCATCAAACGCCAGATGCTTTTTCTGCATCTTACGCCAGATGCTGTAAATATGTTTTGGTCGTCCGTAGACTTCCGCCAGAACACCTTCGTTTTTCATTTCGGCGCGCAGATGCCCGACAAACTCTTCAATGTAATGCTCGCGGTCAATACGCCGTTCATGCAGCAGTTTCGCGATACGTTTGTACTCCGCCGGATGCAGGTAGCGGAAACAGTAGTCTTCCAGCTCCCACTTCAGTTGCCCAATCCCCAGACGATTAGCGAGCGGCGCATAGATGTTGGTACATTCTTTGGCCGCCAGCACGCGTTCATCTTCCGGCGCCTCTTTCACTTCGCGTAAATGGGCGATTCGCTCGGCCAGTTTGATCACCACGCAGCGGAAATCATCCACCATCGCCAATAGCATTCGACGGACGTTATCTACCTGCTCCGAAGAAACGGAGTCGTTATGAGTGGCATTTAACTGGCGGATCGCCGCCATATCGCGTACGCCATGAATCAGGGTAACGATAGATTTTCCGACGCTTTCGCGCAGCACATCTTCGCTGACCACATTAGCGTCTGCCAGAGGGAACAGTAGCGCCGCCCGCAGCGTATCGATATCCATACTTAGCGTGGAGAGAATTTCTACCATCTCCACACCACGCCACAGCAACAGATCCGCATCCGGATGTCCTTGTGTCTGTTGCAGGCAATACGCCCAGGTTTCGGCTAAGCGCTCACACGACTGCTGGCTGGAAATTCCCAGGCTTGCGATCCACTTCTTCGGATCAAATTCACCAGCTTTATTAATATGTGCACTTCTTACCGCGACCATCGTCCTCTCCTTCAGGGACCAGGCCTACCGAAGTCGGTAAGCCGGTAATCATTACATGCGCACGAACAGAACCATTGATTCCAGATGTCCTGTGTGCGGGAACATGTCGAGCATCGCTAAACGCGTAGCCTCATATCCTGCATTTACCAGCGCTTCACTGTCGCGCGCCAGCGTCGCCGGATTACAGGATACATAAACAACGCGAATAGGTTTTAATTTTATAATATGTCGCATCACTCCTGTAGCCCCCGCTCGCGCAGGATCAAGTAAGACTTTGTCAAAGCCGTTTTTCGCCCACGGCTGCTTCGTGACATCTTCCTCAAGGTTCTCATGAAAGAATGTCACATTATGTAACCCATTGCGGATGGCGTTTTCACGTCCTTTTTCTACCAGCGCCGGAACGCCCTCAACCCCCACCACGCTTGCTGCGCTCGTTGCCAGCGGCAACGTAAAATTCCCCATTCCGCAGAACAGATCCAGGACACGATCCTCGGCGCGCACATCAAGCCATTCCAGCGCGCGGGCGACCATTTGTTGGTTTACCGCTTCATTAACCTGAATAAAGTCTCGCGGACTGAAGGCTAAACGCAAGCCGTGCGAATCATACCAGGGCGTTTCGCCAGTTACCGATTCCAGTATCTCGCTAAACGGTGCCAGAAACAGAGACAATCCCTCAGAATGCGAAAAGCGTTCCAGTTTTTCTTTATCCGCCGCACTCAATGGCGCGGTATGGCGCAAAATCATCAGCGTACCGTTTCCCGCCTGTACCAGCTCGACATGCCCGAGATGTCGGGTGCCGTGTAAACTCGTCAGACACGCTCTGATTCGGGGCAGCAATGCCTCAAGCTGGGGCGCCAAAATAGGGCACTGTTCTACATTGACAATATCGTTGGAACCCGCTTTGCGAAATCCCATTTGCAGCGTTTTATCCGACAGACAATTTAGACTTAACCGCGCACGACGCCTATAACCCCAGGGCGCACCGGCGATGATGTCATTCACCTCGTGTTTCATCAAACGCGCCAGCGCCGCGCTTTTGCTGCGTTGTTGCAGAGCAATGCCGATATGCTGTTGCTGGCAACCGCCGCAGACGCCAAAATGCGGACAGCGCGGCGTTTCTCGTTCTGGGCTATCATTTAAACGGCGCAAAACACGTGCGCGGGAAAATTGCTTTTTATCTTCTGTAATAATGACTTCCGCGCTTTCCTCAGGCAATAAACCGGGAATAAACAGCGCCTTTCCGTTATGACGAGCTACGCCCTGACCAAATGGATCGAGGTCATTGACTTTAACGGTTATGATCTGACGCGTCGTCACGCGCCGTTTTGCAGAGTAGAATTGCGCCATCGACCAGCTTTTTCTCAATTTAACAGTGTGACCCTAATTGTCCCATAACGGAACTCCATGACCAACTACAGCCTGCGCGCACGCATGATGATTCTGATCCTGGCCCCAACCGTCCTGATAGGTTTGCTGCTCAGTATCTTTTTTGTGGTGCACCGCTATAATGATCTGCAGCGTCAACTGGAAGATGCCGGCTCCAGTATTATTGAACCACTCGCTGTCTCCAGCGAATATGGAATGAACCTACAAAACCGGGAGTCTATCGGCCAACTTATCAGCGTCCTGCACCGCAGACATTCTGATATTGTGCGAGCGATTTCCGTTTATGACGATCATAACCGTCTGTTTGTCACCTCTAATTTCCATCTGGACCCCTCACAAATGCAACTTCCCGCTGGCGCGCCGTTTCCACGTCATCTGAGCGTCGATCGCCATGGCGATATCATGATCCTGCGCACACCGATTATCTCGGAGAGCTATTCGCCGGACGAGTCCGCGATTGCCGACGCGAAAAATACCAAAAATATGCTGGGATATGTGGCGCTTGAACTGGATCTCAAGTCGGTAAGACTGCAGCAATACAAGGAGATTTTTATCTCCAGCGTGATGATGCTTTTTTGTATCGGCATTGCGTTGATCTTTGGCTGGCGGCTTATGCGCGATGTCACCGGCCCTATCCGTAATATGGTGAATACCGTTGACCGTATTCGTCGCGGACAACTGGATAGCCGTGTGGAAGGCTTTATGCTGGGCGAGCTGGATATGCTGAAAAACGGCATTAATTCTATGGCGATGTCGCTTGCCGCCTATCACGAAGAAATGCAGCATAATATCGATCAGGCCACCTCGGATCTGCGTGAAACCCTTGAGCAGATGGAAATCCAAAACGTTGAGCTGGATCTGGCGAAAAAGCGCGCCCAGGAAGCGGCGCGTATTAAGTCGGAATTCCTGGCGAATATGTCGCACGAACTACGAACGCCGCTGAACGGCGTCATTGGCTTTACCCGCCTGACATTAAAAACTGAGCTGAATCCCACCCAGCGCGACCACCTGAACACCATTGAGCGTTCCGCGAATAATCTGCTGGCGATCATTAACGATGTGCTTGATTTCTCCAAGCTGGAAGCCGGTAAGCTGATTCTGGAAAGTATCCCTTTTCCACTGCGCAACACCCTGGATGAAGTGGTTACACTATTGGCCCACTCGTCGCATGATAAAGGGCTGGAGTTGACATTAAATATTAAAAACGACGTCCCGGATAATGTGATTGGCGACCCGCTGCGCCTGCAACAGGTCATTACCAATTTGGTGGGTAATGCCATTAAATTCACCGAGAGCGGCAATATCGATATTCTGGTAGAAAAGCGAGCGCTCAGTAACACCAAAGTACAGATTGAAGTGCAGATCCGCGATACAGGGATCGGCATTCCGGAACGCGACCAGTCACGACTGTTTCAGGCGTTTCGCCAGGCCGATGCCAGTATTTCCCGCCGTCACGGCGGCACTGGGCTTGGGCTGGTGATTACGCAAAAGCTGGTCAACGAAATGGGTGGAGATATCTCTTTCCACAGCCAGCCTAATCGCGGTTCAACCTTCTGGTTTCACATTAATCTTGATCTCAATCCAAATGTCATTATCGACGGGCCGTCAACCGCGTGTCTGGCTGGAAAACGGTTGGCTTATGTCGAACCGAATGCTACCGCCGCGCAATGTACTCTGGATCTGCTGAGCGACACGCCAGTGGAAGTAGTTTACAGCCCAACCTTCTCCGCACTGCCGTTAGCGCACTACGATATTATGATTTTGAGCGTTCCGGTGACCTTCCGCGAGCCGCTCACCATGCAGCATGAACGGCTGGCAAAAGCCGCGTCAATGACGGACTTTCTGCTACTGGCGCTGCCTTGCCATGCGCAGATTAACGCCGAAAAGCTGAAACAAGGAGGCGCGGCGGCCTGCCTGTTAAAACCATTGACGTCAACGCGCCTGTTGCCAGCGCTGACGGAATATTGCCAGTTGAATCACCATCCTGAACCGCTGCTAATGGATGCCAGTAAAATCGCCATGACGGTTATGGCGGTTGATGATAATCCCGCCAATCTGAAGCTTATCGGCGCGTTACTGGAAGATAAAGTCCAGCACGTAGAGCTTTGTGATAGCGGACATCAGGCGGTAGATCGAGCGAAACAAATGCAGTTTGATCTGATTTTGATGGATATTCAGATGCCGGATATGGACGGCATACGCGCCTGCGAGTTGATTCACCAGCTTCCTCATCAGCAGCAAACACCGGTTATTGCCGTTACGGCACATGCGATGGCCGGGCAAAAAGAGAAGTTGCTCAGCGCGGGCATGAACGACTATCTGGCTAAACCGATAGAAGAAGAGAAGTTGCATAATCTGTTGCTGCGCTATAAACCCGGCGCCAACGTAGCAGCGCGTCTGATGGCGCCGGAACCGGCTGAATTTATCTTCAATCCGAATGCGACGCTCGACTAGCAGCTTGCGCTCCGCCAGGCTGCCGGTAAGCCCGATCTGGCGCGGGATATGTTGCAAATGCTGATTGATTTCCTGCCGGAAGTGCGCAACAAAATTGAAGAACAACTGGTGGGAGAAAATCCCAACGGTCTGGTCGATCTGGTCCATAAGCTACACGGGAGCTGCGGCTATAGCGGCGTACCGCGGATGAAGAACCTTTGCCAGCTTATTGAGCAACAGCTTCGCAGCGGCGTCCACGAAGAGGAGCTGGAGCCTGAGTTTCTGGAGCTGCTGGATGAGATGGATAATGTCGCGCGTGAAGCGAAGAAGATATTGGGATAAGCGTTATCGCCTGTCCCGCCAGGCGCGGGCCTGATAAGCGTAGCGCTATCAGCCGGTAATGTGCCGGATGGCGGCTTCGCCTTATCCGGCCTACGAATTCACTTTAGCTTCAGCGTAAAAGCGACCCTATCTTCAGCGTGGCGGCCACGTTTCGCGCCGTCATACGCACATTTTCGGCGGCATTGTCCAGCGCCTCCTCCAGCGTGCAGATGGTATAAATCACGCTGAAAACGGCATCAAGCCCATGTTCATGAACCACGCCAACATCCGCCGTCAGGCTACCCGCAATACCGATTACCGGTTTGTTATGCCGTTTGGCGATGTTTGCCACGCCAATAGGGACTTTGCCGTGAATGGTCTGGCTGTCGATGCGTCCCTCGCCGGTGATGACTAAATCGGCATCAGCAAGGCGCTCTTCCAGATGAAGCGCATCGGTGACAATCTCAATGCCACGCCGTAGCTGCGCGCCGCAAAACGCGTATAACGCCGCCCCCATGCCGCCAGCCGCTCCGCCGCCTGCCAGATCCAACACATCGACATGCAGATCGCGGGCAATCAAATGCGCATAGCGAATCAACGCCGTATCCAGACGTTCAATCATCTCCGGCGTCGCCCCTTTTTGCGGACCAAAAACCGCAGAAGCGCCCTCTTTGCCGGTAAGAGGGTTCGTAACATCGCAGGCGACGTCTATACGGCACGCCGACAAACGCTTATCCAGACCGCTGATATCAATGCTGGCGAGTGTTTCCAGCCCAATGCCGCCTTGCGCAATATCATTGCCTTGCGCGTCCCGTAGCCTGGCCCCCAGCGCCTGCATCATCCCCGCGCCGCCATCGTTAGTGGCGCTACCGCCGATACCGACAATAATATGCTCAACGCCCGCATCCAGCGCATGACGGATCAGCTCGCCAGTACCCCATGAGGTGGTTTTCAGCGGATCGCGTAGCGCAGGCGGCACCTGCTCCAGCCCACTGGCGGCCGCCATTTCAATGAACGCGGAACGCGCATCGCCGGAAAGCCCATAAAACGCATTAATACGACGTCCTAACGGCCCGGTGACATCAACATGCACAATTCGACCCGCCGTCGCTTCGACCATCGCTTCTACAGTACCTTCTCCGCCATCAGCCAACGGCAGTTTCAGGTAATCCGCGTCAGGCCAGATCTCACGGAATCCTTGTTCAATGGCGGTCGCTACCTCAAGAGCACTCAAACTTTCCTTATACGAGTCTGGTGCGATCACTATTTTCATAAGTCGTCCTTACGCATGTTGATCCTGTTAAGCATACACCCTGAGAAGTACCGGCTCCTTACGGAACTGGCTCTGCCTTAACGCACCATGCAAGGGCGCTTATTATCAAACGTCCAGCCAGGAATTAAGTACTGCATCCCCATCGCGTCATCGCGCGCGCCTAAGCCATGCTTTTGATAAAGTTCATGCGCTTTCATTACCTGATCCATATCGATCTCAACGCCCAGACCCGGTTTGGCCGGTACTTGCACCATGCCGCCTTTAATTTCAAACGGCTCTTTGGTCAGACGCTGGTTGCCTTCCTGCCAGATCCAGTGGGTATCGATCGCGGTGATCTTGCCCGGCGCCGCCGCCGCAACGTGGGTAAACATCGCCAGCGAAATATCAAAGTGGTTGTTTGAGTGAGAGCCCCAGGTCAGGCCGAACTCATGGCACATCTGCGCCACGCGTACAGAGCCCTGCATCGTCCAGAAGTGCGGGTCAGCCAGCGGGATATCCACGGATTGCAGCGACAGCGTATGCCCCATCTGACGCCAGTCGGTAGCGATCATATTGGTCGCGGTCGGCAGGCCGGTGGCGCGACGGAATTCCGCCATCACTTCGCGTCCCGAGAAGCCCTGTTCAGCGCCGCACGGATCTTCTGCATAGGCCAGAGAGCCTTTCAGATATTTGCCGATTTGGATCGCTTCATTCAATGACCACGCGCCGTTCGGATCAAGCGTCACGCGCGCGTTCGGGAAACGTTTCGCCAGCGCCACGATTGACTCGGCTTCTTCTTCGCCCGCCAACACGCCGCCTTTCAGTTTAAAGTCGTTGAAGCCATATTTTTCATAGGCGGCTTCCGCCAGACGCACTACCGTTTCCGGCGTCATCGCTTCTTCATGACGCAAGCGATACCAGTCGCATTGCTCATCCGGCTGGCTCTGATACGGCAGCGGCGTGGCCTTGCGATTGCCGACAAAGAACAGATAACCCAGCATTTCGACTTCGCTGCGCTGCTGACCGTCGCCTAACAGCGAAGCGACGTTGACGCCCAGGTGTTGCCCCAGAAGGTCAAGCATTGCCGCTTCAATGCCAGTCACCACATGGATAGTGGTACGGAGATCGAACGTTTGTAAACCGCGTCCGCCCGCATCGCGATCGGCAAACTGGTTGCGAACGGCGGTCAGGACATTTTTATATTCACCCAGCGTTTTTCCCACCACCAGTGGAATCGCATCTTCCAGCGTTTTGCGGATTTTTTCGCCGCCCGGGATCTCGCCGACCCCGGTGTGCCCGGAGTTATCTTTAATAATGACAATGTTTCGCGTGAAGAAGGGAGCGTGCGCGCCGCTCAGGTTCATCAGCATACTGTCATGGCCTGCGACCGGAATAACCTGCATTGAGGTAACCACAGGCGTCGTAAATTGTGCGCTCATAATCAAGTCCTTATTCAGAATTAGTGACGACCAAAAACAGGGCGTTTGCGATCAAAAGTCCAGCCGGGGATCAGGTACTGCATTGGACCGGCGTCATTACGCGCGCCGCCTGGCAGCTTTTTATACGCGTCATGCGCTTTTCGCACCTGTTCCCAGTCAAGCTCCACGCCCAGCCCTGGCGCGTCCGGAACCGCAATAGTGCCGTTTTTAATTTCCAGCGGATTTTTGGTCAGGCGGCAATCGCCCTCCTGCCAGATCCAGTGCGTATCGATAGCGGTGGGTTTACCTGGCGCCGCCGCGCCAACGTGGGTAAACATCGCCAGAGAAATATCAAAATGGTTGTTTGAGTGGCATCCCCAGGTTAGCCCCCAGTCATCGCACAGTTGCGCCACGCGAACCGCGCCGGAAAGCGTCCAGAAATGCGGGTCGGCAAGAGGAATGTCTACCGCGTTGAGCATCACCGCGTGTCCCATTTCACGCCAGTTGGTGGCAATCATATTGGTCGCTACCGGCAGTCCTGTAGCGCGGCGGAACTCCGCCATGACTTCACGACCAGAGAATCCCTGTTCTGCGCCGCACGGATCTTCCGCGTAGGCCAGTACATCATTCAGCCCTTTGCACAACGCAATGGCTTCATCCAGTAGCCAGGCGCCGTTCGGATCAACGGTAATACGCGCGTCCGGGAAGCGTTTTTTTAGCGCGCGAACGGTATCAATCTCTTGTTCGCCCGGCAGCACGCCGCCCTTGAGTTTAAAATCTTTAAAGCCGTAGCGATCCTGAGACGCTTCCGCCAGCCGCACGACCGTGTCGCTGTTCAGCGCTTCCTGATGGCGCAGGCGATACCATTCATGACTGCCCGGCGTGCTTTCCAGATACGGCAGCTCGGTTTTAGTGCGATCGCCAATATAGAAGAGATAGCCCAACACGGTGACGGCATCGCGCTGTTTACCAGGTCCTAACAGTTCACAGACCGGCACATTAAGCGCCTGTCCCAGTAGATCAAGCAGCGCCGCTTCCAAAGCCGCCACCGCGTTAACCCGCAGTTCAAACGTCCATGCGCCTTTACCAAAGGTGTCAAAATCAGCGGCCTGATTGCCTTTGTGTACCCGCTGCACCACGCTATTCAGACGGGCCACTTCCTGCCCAAGCACCATGGGAATGGCGTCTACCAGCGTTTGGTAAATCACTTCCCCGCCCGGCGCCTCGCCGACGCCGGTATGCCCGGCGTTATCGGTGAGGACGACGATGTTACGGGTGAAGTATGCGTTATGCGCGCCGCCGATGTTGAGTAACATACTGTCATGTCCGGCAACCGGAATGACCTTCATGTCCGTAATAACGGGGCTGGATTGCGTTGTCATGATAATTGTCCTGCGACAGGTTTCAGTTCAATACGCTTAATATCGCCTACCAGCACCAGATAGCTGATGATAGCCACCAGGGCATGAACGCCGACATAGATCAAAGCGCCGTTGAAAGAACCGGTGGTGCCAACGATGTAACCAATCGCGATTGGCGTCACAATACCGGAAATATTGCCGAACATATTAAACAAGCCGCCGGAAAGACCGCTGATCTCTTTCGGCGCGGTATCCGCCATTACTGCCCAGCCCAACGCGCCGATACCTTTACCGAAGAAAGCCAACGCCATAAAGCCGATAATCATCCATTCCACATTCACATAGTTACAGAACACCATAACCATTGACAGCAACATCCCCAGCACAATCGGCGTCTTGCGCGCGATATTCAGGGAGCCAGTACAACGCATCAGCCAGTCGGAAATGATGCCGCCCAACACGCCGCCGATAAAGCCGCAGACCGCAGGAACCGAGGCGACAAAGCCCGCTTTAAGAATCGACATGCCGCGTGCCTGGACCAAATAGACCGGGAACCAAGTAATAAAGAAATAGGTCAATGCGTTAATGCAGTACTGGCCGATGTAAACGCCAATCATCATACGAGAGCCCAGCAGCTGTTTGATCTGGCCCCATTTAACGCTAAACGGTACTTTCGCTTTCGTGTCTTTCTGATCCATATTGATCAGCGCGCCGCCTTCTGCGATGTACTCCAGCTCTTTCTTATTTACGCCCGGATGGTTATTCGGTTCATGGATAACTTTCATCCAGATAAAGCTGATGATGATCCCTAACCCGCCCATAAAGAAGAAAACATGCGACCAGCCCACTTCGTGCGTCAGCCAGCCCATAATCGGCGCGAAAATAACCGTGGCGAAGTATTGCGCGGAGTTAAAGATGGCCACCGCCGTTCCCCTCTCCTGCGCCGGGAACCAGGCCGCAACGATGCGACTGTTGCCCGGGAAGGAAGGCGATTCCGCCAGACCGACCAGGAAACGAAGCGTAAAGAGGGCGACAACAATGCCGAAACCGCTAAAGATATCGACAAAACCCTGCAACAGGGTGAAGACTGACCAAATGAAAATAGACCAGAAATAGACGCGTTTGGAACCAAAGCGGTCCAGCAGCCAGCCGCCCGGGATCTGCCCGATGACATAGGCCCATGAAAACGCAGAGAAAACGTAGCCCATGCCTACCGGGTCAAGACCGATATCTTTGGCCATTTCTGAGCCGGCAATGGACAATGTGGCGCGGTCGCCGTAGTTGAAGGATGTGACGATAAACAGCATCACCACTATCCAGTAGCGGGCGTTCGTGCGTTTCTCCGCACTGCTCGCCGCGTGACTTAATGAACTCATTGTTGCACTCCTGAAATTTCGCGTTAGCTACGCTCACTCTGAACTGCACAACCGGTAGGGAATCAGAGATAACGTTTCCTTGTTGCAGCTTTTATTAGGTCGTTTGCTTTGCACGCTGCATGCTTTTATTCACTGGCAGGAGAAGTATAAAAAGCGCGCCACACACACTCACCGTGCAACAACACAGTATTTTGGCGATGAATTACGCCTGTTTATGGCAAAAGCCCAGGACAGTGGAAGCCACTTCACGGAAATGAAATCAGAAGGCGTCAGGCGTCGACGCAGGAGGAATAAAAAGAGAAGAATGTGAAACAGGTCGCTTGATTACATGAAAACGCCCGTAAAAAACTGCCGCTTTTGCGGGCATATGCACAAAGCTAACACGATTCAGTTACTTTACACTGTGTACAGGTCGTTATTTTGCTTACTGGCAATGCAATCAAACGAAAAGGTACCCTCCCGGTAGGGGGAGGGATTTACCTCAGGAAAGTAAGGTTCCCCAGTTTTCTACCCAGGGATTGGATTGGCTCTCCGGCTCCGGATGTTCGCTGGCGTCAATCAGTAACATTTCCCCCACCCGTTGCGCGCTTTGCTCCTGCAACAGGGCATCAAACTGCTTGCCGCCATTACAGAAATTGGGGTAGCTGCTATCACCTAACGCAATCACCCCGTAACGCAGGTTTGGTTGAAAACCTAACGTATCTTTAATACCGTGAAAGAGCGGCGCAATACTATCCGGTAGATCGCCCTGTCCGGTCGTTGAGGTGACAACCAATGCCACCTTGTCCTGATATTGCCGCCAGTCGGACAGTTCAGGATCTTCAAACACAGTCGCGCTATGGCCCTGTCTGGCCAGGATCGCTTCCGCTTCCTCCGCCACCAACAGTGAGTTGCCATACATCGTACCGACAAAAATACCAATTTCCGCCATTATGCGTATCTCCCTGAATTATGTCTGATAAGACTCATCCTGCCGGGACGCCGTCGTAAACTCAACCCTTTCATTATCAGAGAGAAGTCCCCGCCAGCCAAACTGTGTTAGCGCCTGCATCCAGGTTTCATCCAGTCCGGCCTGAATAATTAATGGCTGTCCGGTGAAGGGATGCGTCAGTTCAAGCCGACTGGCATGAAGCATCAGGCGACGACAAGCAAAATGTTCCGCCGCGCTACGGTTTTGCCGCAAATCACCGTGTTTACTGTCACCGATGATAGGATGGCGCAGATGCGCCAGATGACGGCGGAGCTGGTGTTTGCGCCCCGTTTTCGGTTCCAGCTCAACCAGGCCATAACGCGTAGTGGGATAACGCCCGGTCGGCACTGCCATTTCGACCGTCGCCAGCCCGCGATACTGCGTTACGGCTGGCTGGGGCGCTTTATCCTCACGCGCGAACTTATCGGCAATTTTATCGCGCTCTTCCAGCAGAGGATAATCCAGTAGCGCATCATCCATCAGCCAGCCGCGCACTATGGCATGGTAACGTTTACGGATATGGTGCTGCTCGAACTGCTGCGCCAGGCGGCGTCCCGCTTCGCTGGACAGCCCCATCAGTAGTACGCCCGATGTGGGTCTGTCGAGACGGTGGGCGGTAAAAACATGCTGGCCGATTTGGTCGCGCACCGTTTGCATGACCACAACTTTTTCGTCGCGATCCAGCCAGCTCCGGTGAACAAGCCAGCCTGCAGGTTTATTAACGGCAACCAGCCACGCGTCCTGATAGAGGATCTCCAGCATCAGGATTTATCGCGGGTAAATAGCGCATCCAGATCCTGCAAAACCGTCAGGATCGCTTCCCGCTGCGGATGATCCGCCGCCAGCGCCATTTCATAATAAGGGGCGACGGCAAACGCCTCAGGTAACGGCTGCGCATTATCAAGCAGGGTATGCATACGCGGGATCAATACCCATTGCAGCCATTCCAGCGGTTCCATGGTATCCATACAAAACGGCTGCGTGCTGGTAAACAGGTGCGCCTGCGGCGCATCCAGCCGCCAGTGATGATGCTCACGCAGCAGCGTTTCAAGCGCATGTAACTGCTGACGCACACGGTCATGAGTCGTCATGTTAAGAACCTCAATAATGGAAATCTGGCGCGAAGAATAACAAAAAAAGGGAGCACTGTATAAACAGTGCTCCCGGTTCGTTTCGCAGCATTCCAGCTACTTTTCATGCTCCCTGCTCATCCGTGACAACTTTTCCTGTGACCCTGCGGCCTGCTCATCCTGAACGTTTGCATCCTGCGCACATCGCCCCGATGTGATAGCTTCATCCCGAAGCGTCCCTGGTCATCCAGACCCGCCGACCATCCTAATCGGCTCTCGTTCTCCGTCCTGGAGGTGTCCTTTAACGCATCCTGCGCTTTCCACTTTGCCTCATCCTGAAGCCTTTCCATGTAACGCCCTCCTGGCGTGTCCTGCAGAAGCGCCATCTTCCTGACGTTCGCTTCGTTGTACGACTCCCTGTCGATGAATATAGAATCGCCTGTTTCACCTTGTCTTACAAGACGCTTACAGACGATACCTTAAGTAAATTTGTATATGAAAGTGCGAAATAATATTTTAATAGATTGATTTATATATATTTACAGGAGAAAGTCGTAGCTAAGTATTCTCTGATATCCTGGCGATCTCCTACAGACCTTGTAAGAGATCTCTCACACCTGTCAGGGCAAACGATTACAGAAGAGGATTAAGTTGTGTAAGAAATTCCGCAAGCGTTGCGGCAAGGACGATACGATGACGGGTGCCCAGCGTTTCTTTAATCACTTCGCCGGACAGGTTGCAGATTGAAATAACTTCGAGCTCATTTTCCTGTGTCGCAATAAAAAGCGTGGGAGAAAGCCTGAGCCGCTTTTGCGTGACCAGATGGCCTATCAGATTTTCCTGCACGCGCCGAAAATCATCCTGACTCCAGGTTTGCAGTAGCGTGAGCTTTTCATCCGCAAACTGCGCGGGCATGTCGCCAGCAAACTGCGTGGTGTAAAACGCGTGGAGCGCAGGTTGTACCACAATATCAAAAGCGCGTTCAACCGCGTTTACATTTTCTTCGCCTTCAAAAGGTTGCGGTTGCCAGTAAACCGCATCGCGGGTTGAAGAAATAATGCACGGGGAAGGTACGCCATATAATTCTTCGCTCAACGGCCAGCTACCGTGTTTTTCTTGCCACGCGCCGCAGTAACGCCTCGTAAAAGCTTTCAACGCCTGCGCTGTCAGTTCGTCCACCAGTTTCTCTCTTCATAAAAGCCAGGATACACTTGGCGTATAGTGTATCTGGTTTATGACGGTGAAACATGTCTTCTTATGAAAACCATCGGGCTCTTGATGGCCTGACTCTCGGAAAATCAACGGATTACCGGGATAATTACGACGCAAGCCTGCTGCAGGGCGTGCCGCGCAGTTTAAATCGCGACCCGCTCGGATTAACAGCGGATAATCTGCCGTTCCACGGTGCGGATATCTGGACATTATATGAACTCTCCTGGCTTAACAGTCATGGCCTTCCTCAGATCGCCATCGGGCATGTCGAACTGGATTACACCAGCGTTAATTTAATCGAATCCAAAAGCTTTAAACTGTATCTGAACAGCTTTAATCAAACACGCTTCGACACCTGGGAGACGGTGCGCCAGACGCTGGAGCGCGATCTGCGCGCCTGCGCGCAGGGCAACGTTAGCGTGAAGCTTCATCGTCTTGATGAGCTGGAAGGGCTACCTGTCGCCCATTTCCACGGCGCCTGTATTGACGATCAGGATATCAGTATCGACAACTACCAGTTTACTGCCGGCTATCTACAACATGCGGTCAGCGGCGAGAAGAGAGTGGAAGAGACGCTGGTCAGCCATCTGTTAAAATCCAACTGCCTGATCACCCACCAGCCGGACTGGGGCTCGATACAAATTCAGTACCGCGGACGCAAAATCGACAGGGAAAAACTGCTGCGCTATCTGGTCTCTTTCCGCCACCATAATGAGTTTCATGAGCAGTGCGTGGAACGCATTTTTAACGATCTGCTGCGCTTCTGCCAGCCGGAAACACTAAGCGTTTATGCGCGCTATACCCGCCGCGGCGGGCTGGACATTAATCCATGGCGCAGTAACACCGATTTTGTTCCCGCCACGGGCAGGCTGGCGCGTCAGTAATCTTTTTTGGCGATTTTTCGTGCCGGATTGCGCATGTAAGGTTGTGAAAGATCATAAGCCAGGGCTATTGTAATCAACAGGGAATGGCGTGTTGCGTCCCATAAGGAGTTTACTTGATTACACATATTAGCCCGCTTGGCTCAATGGAAATGTTGTCGCAACTGGAAGTGGACATGCTGAAACGCACGGCCAGTAGCGACCTGTATCAACTGTTTCGTAACTGTTCACTTGCCGTTCTTAACTCCGGCAGCCTGACCGACAACAGCAAAGAACTGCTGTCCCGCTTTGAAAGTTTCGATATCAACGTACTGCGCCGCGAGCGCGGCGTGAAGCTGGAATTGATTAACCCGCCTGAAGACGCCTTTGTTGACGGACGAATTATTCGTGCGCTACAGGCTAACCTGTTCGCGGTGCTGCGCGACATTCTCTTTGTTAATGGGCAGCTCCATAATGCCGGACGTTTTCAGCATCTGGATCTTGAAAGCTCAGCACATATCACCAATCTGGTGTTCTCCATTCTGCGCAACGCCCAGGCTCTGCACGTCGGCGAAGCGCCGAACATGGTGGTATGCTGGGGCGGTCACTCAATTAACGAAAACGAGTACCTGTACGCCCGTCGCGTCGGCACGCAACTGGGATTACGCGAGCTGAACATCTGTACCGGTTGCGGCCCAGGCGCAATGGAAGCGCCCATGAAGGGCGCGGCGGTCGGTCACGCTCAGCAGCGTTATAAAGACAGCCGCTTTATTGGCATGACTGAACCTTCCATTATTGCGGCTGAGCCGCCCAACCCGCTGGTGAACGAACTGATTATCATGCCGGATATCGAAAAACGCCTGGAGGCGTTTGTCCGGATCGCGCACGGCATAATCATCTTCCCGGGCGGCGTAGGCACGGCGGAAGAACTGCTCTATTTGCTGGGTATTCTGATGAATCCGGCCAATAAAAATCAGGTGCTGCCGCTGATCCTGACCGGACCAAAAGAGAGCGCCGATTATTTCCGCGTGCTGGATGAGTTTATTACTCATACTCTGGGCGATGCGGCCCGACGTCATTACCGCATCATTATTGATGATGCGGCGGAGGTGGCGCGGTTGATGAAAAAAGCGATGCCGTTGGTTAAAGAGAATCGCCGCGATACCGGCGACGCCTATAGTTTTAACTGGTCGATTCGTATTTCACCGGATCTTCAGGTGCCGTTTGAGCCGTCGCATGAAAATATGGCGAACCTGAAACTGTACCCGGATCAGCCGGTTGAGATTCTGGCGGCCGATCTACGTCGCGCCTTTTCCGGTATTGTCGCGGGGAACGTGAAGGAGGTTGGGATACGCGCTATTGAAGCTAATGGTCCGTATAAAATCCACGGCGATCGAGAGATGATGCGTCGTATGGACGATCTGCTTCAGGGATTCGTGGCGCAGCATCGTATGAAGCTGCCAGGTTCCGCTTACATCCCCTGTTACGAGATCTGCGCTTAACGCTTATGCCCGGTTGCCGCCAACAGCCGGGCGCTTCTCTCATTCCTTTCATTGCGGCATAGCGATCGGCGCATATATTCATTTTTTATGATTGCCATCAGATACATAGCTCGCTTTATTTTATAAATACCCTTTATGATTCACCATAAATAGATTGCATGCAAACGTTTACCTGACTCCTCTTGCCGTGATTTATCGGCCTAAATGCTTACTCCTCACCAGAATCCACTAAAAACATTGATTTTTATAGTGGAACCTCCGTATCTTGCACCTCAATCTTTCCGGACTTATATCGTTAATGGTAGCCTTCGCGCCCGGAAATTCGTTATGACGTTTTTTTAATAGATTAATGGTCCAAATTTATCCACATAAGAAGCGGATTATTGCATTTGAGATCGCGATCACTGATACATTCATTACTAAAATGTATCTTTCCGCCCGAAAATTATTTCGGCGAAAAATTATATAAAAAGCGTCCCTAAGCAGATTACATTTTACGATCAGGTCTTTTTTCATTGGATTAGACCAGCACCCTGATTTTTAGCATCCTCCAGGAGAAATAGATGGAAACCACTCAGACCAGCACTATTGCTTCGATTGACTCTCGAAGCGCATGGCGCAAAACGGACACCATGTGGATGCTGGGCCTTTACGGCACAGCCATCGGCGCAGGCGTTCTGTTCCTGCCAATCAACGCAGGCGTCGGCGGAATGATTCCGCTCATCATCATGGCGATTCTCGCTTTCCCGATGACCTTTTTCGCGCACCGTGGTTTAACCCGCTTCGTGCTGTCCGGTAAAAATCCGGGCGAAGACATTACTGAAGTCGTTGAGGAACACTTTGGTATCGGCGCTGGTAAACTGATTACCCTGCTCTACTTCTTCGCGATTTACCCCATCCTGCTGGTTTACAGCGTAGCTATCACTAATACCGTGGAAAGCTTCCTGACCCACCAGTTAGCGATTAATCCGCCGCCGCGTGCGATTCTTTCCCTGATCCTGATTGTCGGCATGATGACCATCGTACGCTTCGGCGAGCAGATGATCGTTAAGGCGATGAGTATCCTGGTATTCCCGTTCGTTGCCGCGCTGATGCTGCTGGCCTTGTACCTAATCCCGCAGTGGAGCGGCGCAGCCCTGGAAACGCTGTCTTTTGATTCTGCGGCATCCACCGGCAACGGTCTGTGGATGACCCTGTGGCTGGCGATTCCGGTGATGGTGTTCTCCTTCAACCACTCCCCGATCATCTCCTCCTTCGCCGTTGCGAAGCGTGAAGAGTACGGCGAAGCGGCTGAGAAAAAATGCTCCAAAATTCTGGCATTCGCTCACATCATGATGGTGCTGACCGTAATGTTCTTCGTCTTCAGTTGCGTACTGAGCCTGACGCCGGCCGATCTGGCGGCGGCAAAAGAGCAGAACATCTCTATTCTGTCTTACCTGGCGAACCACTTTAACGCACCGATTATCGCCTGGATGGCGCCGATCATTGCGATGATTGCTATCACCAAATCCTTCCTCGGCCACTACCTGGGCGCGCGTGAAGGCTTTAACGGGATGGTGATTAAATCGCTGCGTGGTAAAGGTAAATCCATAGAAATCAACAAACTGAACAAAATTACCGCGCTGTTCATGCTGGTTACCACCTGGATTGTGGCTACGCTGAACCCCAGCATCCTGGGCATGATTGAAACCATGGGCGGCCCGATCATCGCGATGATTCTGTTCCTGATGCCGATGTATGCCATCCAGAAAGTACCGGCAATGCGTAAGTACAGCGGTCATATCAGCAACATCTTCGTTGTGGTAATAGGCCTGATTGCCATCTCCGCTATTTTCTACTCGCTGTTCAGTTAAGTCCTTTAGCGCCGCATACTGCGGCGCTTCTCTACGATACAACCGCAATAGATGCCCTATGATTAGCGTATTCGATATTTTCAAAATCGGCATTGGCCCTTCCAGTTCTCACACCGTTGGGCCAATGAAAGCGGGCAAGCAGTTCACGGATGATCTGATTGCCCGTCATATTCTTACGGATGTCACCCGCGTCGTGGTGGATGTCTACGGCTCTCTGTCATTGACGGGTAAAGGCCACCACACTGATATCGCCATTATTATGGGCCTGGCGGGGAATCTGCCGGACACCGTCGATATCGACGCCATTCCCTCCTTTATTCAGGATGTAAACACCCACGGGCGTTTACTGCTGGCCAACGGGCAGCATGAAGTCGAATTTCCGGTCGATAACTGCATGAATTTCCACGCCGACAACCTGTCTCTGCATGAGAACGGGATGCGTATTACCGCGTTAGCGGGCGATAAGGTTCTCTACAGCCAAACCTACTACTCCATTGGCGGCGGCTTTATCGTCGATGAAGAACACTTTGGTTTGCCGAATAGCGAACCCGTTAACGTACCGTATCCTTACAAAACCGCAGCGGATTTGCAGCGCCATTGCCGCGAGATGGGCCTGTCGCTCTCCGGTCTGATGATGCAAAACGAACTGGCCCTGCACAGTAAAGAAGCGCTGGAGCAGCACTTCGTCAGGGTCTGGGAGGTGATGCGCAGCGGTATTGAGCGCGGTATCACCACCGAGGGCGTATTGCCGGGTAAACTGCGCGTTCCGCGTCGCGCGGCGGCGCTGCGTCGGATGTTGGTCAGCCAGGATAAAACCACTACCGATCCGATGGCAGTCGTCGACTGGATCAATATGTTCGCGCTGGCGGTGAACGAAGAGAATGCCGCTGGCGGACGTGTGGTCACCGCGCCGACTAACGGCGCATGCGGTATTGTTCCGGCGGTGCTGGCGTATTATGACAAGTTTATCCGTGAAGTGAATGCCAACTCGCTTGCTCGCTATATGCTGGTAGCAAGCGCGATTGGCTCTCTGTACAAAATGAACGCCTCCATTTCCGGCGCGGAAGTGGGCTGTCAGGGGGAGGTCGGCGTCGCCTGTTCAATGGCGGCGGCAGGTCTGGCTGAACTGCTGGGCGGTAGTCCAGAGCAGGTATGCATCGCCGCAGAAATCGCCATGGAGCATAATCTGGGGTTAACTTGCGATCCGGTTGCCGGTCAGGTACAGGTTCCCTGCATTGAGCGTAACGCGATTGCTTCAGTCAAAGCGGTCAACGCCGCGCGTATGGCGCTGCGCCGTACCAGCGAACCGCGCGTATGCCTCGATAAAGTGATTGAGACCATGTACGAAACCGGTAAAGACATGAACGCTAAGTACCGCGAAACTTCGCGCGGCGGCCTGGCGATGAAAATCGTTACCTGCGATTAAGTCCCACCAGGTTTCAGGATATGTAGGCCGGATAAGGCGCTTCGCTTATCAGGCCTACGGATAGCGTTATTTTGCAAAACTCGCCTCTCCTGGCCTTGAATGTTACCCTACCCACAGCTTTGTCAGGGAGAACATCATGGCTGTCCATCTGCTTATCGTCGACGCACTCAATTTGATTCGCCGTATTCACGCCGTTCAGGGATCGCCCTGTGTGGAAACCTGCCAACACGCGCTCGATCAATTGATTATCCACAGCCAGCCAACCCATGCCGTAGCGGTATTTGATGACGACGCGCGCAACAGCGGCTGGCGCCATCAGCGTTTACCGGACTACAAGGCAGGACGTCCGCCGATGCCTGACAACCTGCACAATGAAATGCCCGCCCTGCGCGCCGCGTTTGAGCAACGCGGCGTGCGCTGTTGGGCATCAGATGGTAATGAAGCAGACGATCTGGCGGCGACTCTGGCGTTAAAAGTTACCGAAGCCGGACACCAGGCAACCATTGTGTCAACCGATAAAGGCTATTGCCAGTTGCTCTCCCCTACGCTGCGCATTCGCGACTACTTCCAGAAGCGCTGGCTGGACGCGCCGTTTATTGAAAAAGAGTTTGGCGTACTTCCCCGACAATTGCCGGATTACTGGGGACTGGCAGGAATCAGCAGTTCGAAAGTCCCCGGCGTCGCCGGTATCGGCCCCAAAAGCGCGACCCAGTTGTTGACTCAGTTTCAGAATCTGGAGGGAATTTACGCCCATCTGAACGAGGTGCCGGAAAAGTGGCGCAAAAAGCTTGAGACGCATAAAGAGATGGCATTTCTCTGCCGCGATATTGCTCGTCTGCAAACCGATTTACATATTGACGGAAACTTACAGCAGCTACGGCTGGCGCGGCAATAAAGCTGTCGGATGGCGCTACGTTTATCCGGCTTACATGTCGTCAATCCTGTAGGCTGGATAAGGCATCCACGCCGCCATCCGGCAAAATTACCAGGCCGTATAATACAGCTCGATAATGTCGGAAATGCTCGCTTCACGCGGATTGCCGCCGGTACAGACATCGTCGAATGCCGCCTGCGCCAGCGCCGGGATATCTTCTTTTCGAACGCCGATATCACGCAAATGCAGCGGAATTCCCACATCGCGATTTAACGTGAATACGGCTTCAACGGCGGCGTTACGCGCCTCTTCAAGACTCAATTCTTCCACCTTCTCGCCCATCGCCCGCGCAATATCACGGAATTTCTCGTGGGTATGCCCGGCATTGAAACGCATCACATGCGGAAGCAAAATAGCATTCGCGACGCCGTGCGGCGTGTTGTAAAACGCGCCCAGCGGATGCGCCATCCCATGCACCAGCCCCAGCCCCACATTGGAAAACCCCATCCCGGCAACGTATTGCCCCAGCGCCATCGCCTCGCCGGCCTCTTTTTCTCCGGCCACGGCACCGCGCAGCGCGCCGGCAATAATCTCAATGGCTTTGATATGCAATGCATCCGTCAGCGCCCATGCGGACCGGGTAATATAGCCTTCAATAGCATGGGTTAGCGCATCCACGCCCGTTGCCGCTTTCAGCGCGGGCGGCATACCGTCCATCATATCAGCATCAATAAATGCCGCCTGCGGAATATCATGCGGATCGACACAAACGAATTTGCGCCGTTTCTCTTCATCGGTAATCACATAATTGATAGTGACTTCCGCCGCGGTTCCCGCCGTTGTCGGGATCGCCATAATCGGCACGCTGGGTTTACGGGTTGGCGATAGCCCTTCCAGGCTGCGCACATCGGCAAATTCCGGATTGTTACTGATAATACCGATCGCTTTGCAGGTATCCTGCGGAGAACCGCCGCCAATGGCGATGAGATAGTCCGCGCCGCTTTGGGTAAAAACCTTAAGCCCTTCCTGGACCACGGAAATCGTAGGATTAGGGAGCACGCCCGCATAGATCTCCCACGCCAGCCCTGCGGCATCCATTCTGCTGGTCACCTTATCGACCACACCGCATTGCACCAGCGTTTTATCCGTAACAATCAGCGCCTTATGATAACCGCGGCGCGTTACCTCATCGGTTAATGCGTCCACCGCCCCCCGGCCAAACCATGCCGTTTCATTCAGAATCATTCTGTTCGCCATCGCCTGTCTCCTGACATCACTCTTCAATACGTAACCCGTAAGTTTTAAATTTCTCCAGTACGATAGCGATCGCCTCGTCATCCAGTACCGGTACCGGATCGACAATGGCCAGCGTACTTAAATAGAGCTGCGCCAGTACTTCCACCTCATGCGCCAGCCATAACGCTTTGTCTAAATTTTCCTCACAAGCGATAAGCCCGTGATGCTGTAGCAGCGTCGCTTTACGATTTTTAAGCGCCACGGCAACATGGTCAGAAAGCTCGCGGGTGCCAAAAGTGGCGTAGGGCGCACAGGGAATAGAGTTTCCGCCCGCGGCGGCAATCATGTAGTGAATCGCCGGAATCGGACGATTCAGGATCGAGACTGCCGTACAATGGACAGCGTGGTTATGTACCACGGCATTGGCATCCTGGCGCGTCTGGTATGCCGCCATATGAAAACGCCACTCGCTGGAAGGCAGCTTGCCCTGCTCATGCTGACCGTCAGCGTCAATAAAGACAATATGCGACTCTGTCAGCTTCTCGTAAGGGATTCCCGTCGGCGTAATCAGCATTCCCCCCTGATAACGCACACTCACGTTACCGGCCGTCCCCTGATTTAACCCTAACCGCGTCATTTCCAGACAGGTATCAATAATCTGCCGCGCCAGTCTATTTCGTTCCATTATTTACCTCTCTTTGTGATTCAACATGAGACAACAAAATCGCCTTTCGCATCACATTGCTGTCCTGTTGAAATAATCGAATAGTTAGCAACTATCATCATACTGAATAAAGAGAAGGGAATTTAAATGGCGATATTTTGTGATACACATCAATTAATCCGCCACGATAAAGCAGACAGCTACCGTTTCACTTGCCGATAAATGCCCGCTCTGAATAGTATTTTTTTAAACGGGCAAATATGAACAATAAGTTACATCTGCCCGTTTTCGCAACAATAATTTAATTCGGGCATTCTGCCTGTGTTTTTCTAAATTAAACATCTCAAACGGTCATTTTTTCATGAAAATTAAAGTGATGATAATCACAGAACGCTATGCTCTCAGGCTTAAATGTGACCGCCATCATATTAAAAGGCCTTTTTTATTTGAAAATGAATCCATGAGTTCATTCCGGACGCCAATTTATTACCGGTAAGAAAAGCGAACTCACCTAATTTTACGGTCTGGTTCTGGTGAGTAGAGCCGACCGCACGCAAAAGCTTCTGAACCGATGAGGATGCTATGGGAAACACAACAATACAAACACAGAGTTTTCGTGCTGTGGATGCAGAGCAAAGCAAAAGCAAGCGCTACATTATTCCATTCGCCTTACTTTGCTCGCTATTTTTTCTGTGGGCCGTCGCCAATAATCTGAATGACATTTTACTACCGCAATTTCAACAGGCTTTTACGCTAACCAACTTTCAGGCCGGGCTAATTCAGTCAGCCTTTTATTTTGGTTATTTCGTCATTCCAATTCCCGCCGGAATTTTGATGAAAAAACTCAGCTATAAAGCTGGAATTATCACTGGTCTTTTTCTGTATGCTTTTGGCGCTGCATTATTCTGGCCAGCCGCAGAGATAATGAATTATACATTATTTTTAATTGGCCTTTTTATCATTGCCGCCGGATTAGGCTGCCTTGAAACTGCGGCAAACCCTTTTGTTACGGTATTGGGTCCAGAAAGCGGCGGACATTTCCGGCTTAATCTGGCGCAAACTTTCAATTCCTTTGGCGCTATTATCGCCGTTGTGTTTGGGCAAAGTCTTATTTTGTCTAACGTGCCGCATCAATCGCAGGAAGTGCTTGATAAAATGGCGCCGGATCAGCTTAGCGCCTATAAACACAGCCTGGTGTTATCGGTACAAACGCCATACATGATTATCGTCGCCATCGTAGTAGTAGTTGCGCTGCTGATTATGCTGACAAAATTTCCGGCCCTGCAAAGTGACGATCATAGCGATGCTAAACAAAGTACCTTCTTATCTTCTCTCTCCCGCCTTATCCGTATCCGCCACTGGCGCTGGGCGGTGCTGGCGCAGTTCTGCTACGTGGGGGCGCAAACCGCCTGCTGGAGTTATCTGATCCGCTACGCTATTGAAGAGATCCCTGGAATGACGCCCGGTTTCGCCGCAAATTATCTGACCGGCACGATGGTGTGCTTCTTTATAGGTCGTTTCACCGGCACCTGGCTTATCAGTCGTTTCGCGCCGCATAAAGTGCTGGCCGCCTACGCCCTGCTCGCCATGCTCCTGTGCCTGATTTCCGCCTTTAGCGGCGGGCATATCGGCTTGCTGGCGCTGACGTTGTGTAGCGCATTTATGTCAATCCAGTACCCGACCATCTTCTCGCTGGGCATCAAAAATCTGGGACAAGACACTAAGTACGGCTCTTCTTTTATCGTCATGACCATCATTGGCGGCGGTATTGTCACGCCAGTGATGGGCTTCGTTAGCGACGCCGCAGGCAACATTCCGACCGCCGAACTGGTTCCAGCATTGTGCTTTGCCGTCATCTTCATCTTTGCCCGTTTCCGTTCACAAACGGCCATAAATTAAACACTTATCCGAATAACGTGAGGAATCTGTCATGAAAAAAATCAGCTTACCGAAAATCGGTATCCGCCCGGTGATTGATGGACGTCGTATGGGCGTTCGCGAGTCGCTCGAAGAGCAAACCATGAATATGGCGAAAGCGACGGCGGCGCTCATCATCGAGAAAATCCGCCACGCCTGCGGGGCACAGGTGGAATGCGTCATTGCGGATACCTGTATTGCTGGTATGGCGGAATCCGCCGCCTGCGAGGAGAAATTCAGCAGCCAGAACGTGGGCGTAACCATTACCGTTACGCCGTGCTGGTGCTATGGCAGCGAAACCATTGATATGGACCCAATGCGTCCGAAAGCCATCTGGGGCTTTAACGGTACAGAGCGTCCGGGGGCGGTTTACCTTGCCGCGGCGCTGGCGGCGCACAACCAGAAAGGCATTCCGGCGTTCTCTATTTATGGTCATGACGTGCAGGATGCCGACGATGTTTCCATTCCCGCCGACGTTGAAGAAAAACTGCTGCGTTTTGCGCGGGCAGGTTTAGCGGTGGCCAGTATGAAAGGCAAAAGCTACCTCTCCGTTGGCGGCGTGTCGATGGGGATCGCCGGTTCCATTGTTGATCATAACTTCTTCGAATCCTGGCTGGGCATGAAGGTGCAGGCGGTTGATATGACCGAACTACGCCGCCGTATCGATCAGAAAATTTATGATGAGGCTGAACTGGAGATGGCGCTGGCGTGGGCGGATAAAAACTTCCGCTACGGTGAAGATCAGAACGCCCAGCAGTATAAGCGCAATGAAGCCCAGAACCGCGCAGTGCTGAAAGAGAGCCTGCTGATGGCGATGTGTATTCGCGACATGATGCAGGGCAACAAGACGCTGGCGGACAAAGGGTTAGTTGAAGAATCGCTGGGCTACAACGCCATTGCCGCCGGCTTCCAGGGCCAGCGCCACTGGACCGATCAATATCCGAACGGCGATACCGCCGAAGCGCTGCTCAATAGCTCTTTTGACTGGAACGGCGTGCGCGAACCGTTTGTCGTCGCCACCGAAAATGACAGTCTGAACGGCGTAGCGATGCTGTTTGGCCATCAACTCACCGGTACCGCGCAGATATTCGCCGACGTGCGAACCTACTGGTCGCCGGAAGCTGTCGAACGTGTTACCGGCCAGGCGCTAAACGGGCTGGCGGAACACGGCATTATTCACCTGATTAACTCCGGTTCTGCGGCGCTGGACGGTGCCTGTAAACAGCGCGACAGCGAAGGCAAGCCGACCATGAAGCCTCACTGGGAAATCAGCCAACAAGAGGCGGATGCGTGTCTGGCGGCCACTGAATGGTGCCCGGCGATTCACGAATACTTCCGCGGCGGCGGCTACTCATCCCGTTTCCTGACCGAAGGCGGCGTGCCGTTCACTATGACCCGCGTGAATATGATCAAAGGTCTGGGGCCGGTACTGCAAATCGCCGAAGGCTGGAGCGTCGAACTGCCGAAAGCGATGCACGATCAGCTTGATGCCCGCACCAACTCCACCTGGCCTACCACCTGGTTTGCGCCGCGTCTTACCGGAAAAGGCCCGTTTACCGATGTCTATTCCGTGATGGCGAACTGGGGCGCTAACCACGGCGTACTCACCATCGGTCATGTTGGGGCAGACTTTATTACTCTCGCCGCGATGCTGCGTATCCCGGTATGTATGCACAACGTAGAGGAGGCGAAGATCTACCGCCCTTCCGCCTGGGCGGCTCATGGTATGGATGTCGAAGGCCAGGATTATCGCGCCTGCCAGAATTATGGCCCGCTGTATAAGCGTTAAGACACCGATGCCGGATGGCGACGCGAACGTGCCTTATCGGACCGACAGCACCACGTAGGCCCGATAAGCGCAGCGCCATCCGGCGGCGTTTATGGAGTTATCTATGAAACAAGACGTCATCCTGGTTCTCGACTGCGGCGCGACTAACGTGCGGGCGATGGCCGTTGATCGCCAGGGAAAAATTGTCGCCCGCGCCTCAACCGCCAACGCCAGCGACATTGCCGCAGAAAATAGCGCCTGGCATCAGTGGTCGCTGGACGCCATCCTGCAACGCTTCGCCGACTGCTGCAAGTCGCTCTCCAGCGCCCTGTCGGGGTGTGTTGTACGCGGTATTACGGTGACGACGTTCGGGGTTGACGGCGCGCTGGTCAATGCGCAGGGCAAGCTGCTCTATCCGGTCATCAGTTGGAAATGTCCGCGAACCGCCGCCGTGATGGAAACGATTGAACGCTATATCTCGCCCCGGCAATTGCAGACGCTCTCCGGCGTCGGCGCGTTCAGTTTCAACACGCTGTATAAGCTGATCTGGCTTAAAGAGAATCATCCATGCCTGCTGGAACACGCTCACTGCTGGCTATTTATCTCATCGCTGATTAACCACCGTCTGACCGGAGAATTTACGACCGATATCACTATGGCTGGCACCAGTCAGCTACTGGATATCCATCAGCGCGACGTTAGCCCGGAAATCTTGCAGGCGACGGGTCTGGCGCGCCGACTATTCCCGCGTATCGTGGAAGCAGGCGCACAAATAGGCACGCTACAAACAGACGCGGCCACGCAGCTCGGACTACCGACGGGTATCCCGGTGATCTCTGCCGGGCACGATACTCAGTTCGCGTTATTCGGCGCTGGCGCGCAGCAAGGTGAACCGGTGCTCTCCTCCGGAACATGGGAAATCCTGATGGTGCGCAGCGGTCAGGTGGATACCTCGCTGCTCAGCCAGTATCCGGGATCGACCTGCGAACTGGACAGTCAGTCAGGGCTTTATAACCCTGGAATGCAGTGGCTGGCCTCCGGGGTACTCGAATGGGTACGAAAACTGCTGTGGACGCCGGAAACGCCATGGCAAACGCTGATCGACGAAGCGCGCGCTATCCCCGCTGGCGCGGAAGGCGTAAGGATGCAGTGCGATCTGCTCGCCTGCCAAAATGCAGGTTGGCAGGGCGTGACGCTCAATACCACCCGCGGTCATTTTTATCGCGCCGCGTTGGAAGGCCTGACGGCGCAACTTCAGCGTAATCTGTGCACGCTGGAGAAAATCGGTCATTTCAACGCCACAGAACTGTTACTGGTTGGCGGCGGCAGTCGCAACGCATTGTGGAATCAAATTAAAGCTAATCAGCTTGATATCCCTGTCAAAGTACTGGACGACGCGGAAACCACCGTTGCCGGCGCCGCCATGTTCGGCTGGTACGGCGTAGGCGAATTTAGTAGCCCGGAGCAGGCGCGCGCGCAGGTCAATTATCAGTATCGCTATTTCTGGCCGCAAACCGAACCCGAAATTATTGAGGGAGTATGAAATGTTAAAAACCATTTCACCGTTAATTTCCCCGACACTGCTCAAAGTGCTGGCCGAGATGGGCCACGGGGACGAAATCATTTTTTCCGACGCTCACTTTCCCGCGCAGAGTCTGGGCCCGCAGGTGATTCGCGCCGATGGTCTTAGCGTCAGCGATCTGCTGCGGGCAATTATTCCGCTGTTTGAGCTGGATAACTATGCCCCTCCGCTGGTGATGATGGCCGCTGTGGAAGGCGACACGCTCGATCCGGCCGTTGAAGCGCGCTATCGCGATGCGCTGTCATTAGAAGCGCCGTGCCCGGATATCGTTCGTATCGACCGCTATGCGTTTTATGAACGGGCGCAAAAAGCGTTTGCGATCGTTATCACAGGTGAGTGCGCGAAATACGGAAATATTCTTTTAAAAAAAGGGGTAACGCCGTAACCTCTTGCCGGTGCGCCCGCATGACGCGGGCGTTCATCGAATGATGGGGTGAGAAAAATGAAAGCGGCACGCCAACAAGCGATAGTCGATCTACTGATCAACCATAAAAGTCTGACCACCGAAGCGCTGGCCACCCAGCTTAACGTTAGTAAAGAGACCATCCGCCGCGATCTCAGTGAACTACAGACGCAGGGAAAAGTGCTGCGAAATCACGGACGAGCTAAATATATTCATCGTAAAAATCAGGACAGCGGCGATCCATTCCATATCCGCCTGAAAAGCCATTATGCGCATAAAGCCGATATTGCCCGTGAAACGTTAGCGTGGATAGAGGAAGGAATGACGATTGCGCTGGATGCCAGTTCAACCTGCTGGTATCTGGCCCGTCAGTTGCCGGATATTCGTATTCAGGTTTTTACCAATAGCCATCCTATCTGTCAGGAGCTGGGCAAACGCGACCACATTGCGCTGATAAGCTCCGGCGGTCAGCTTGAACGCAAATATGGCTGTTATGTTAATCCGTCGCTTATCTCACAACTAAAATCGCTTGATATCGATCTGTTCATCTTTTCTTGTGAGGGGATCGACGGCAGCGGCGATCTGTGGGATTCCAATGCGATCAACGCCCATTTTAAATCTATCCTGCTCAGGCGCGCATCGCAGTCTTTATTATTGATTGATAAAAGTAAATTTAACCGTTCAGGAGAGGCGCGCATCGGGCATCTGGATGATGTAACGCATATTGTGTCAGATGAAACCGACCTGATAAACACGGCGCCATCAGGCCGTTAGACACACATGGCCGGATAGCGGCGCATTGCCTCATCCGGCCAGTGAAAATGCATTATCGCTCGTCGCGACGCCCGCCGACAGCCGCCCACAAACGACGCACGTGTACCGTCACCTCTTCGCGATCGTGATAAAGCTGACGCGCCTGTATTTGCGCATTAACGCCATGCTCATCCAGTTGCGCCTGAAGATACGCCAGGTTATGCGACACCTCTTCATAGCGTTTTTTCATCGGCAGTTTAAGGTTAAAAATCGTCTCCCGACACCAGCCGTTCACCAGCCACTGCGCCATTAACGCGGTGACTTTGGCCGGCTTCTCCACCATATCGCAGACCATCCACGAAATATTATTCCGGTTCGGACGGTACCTGAAGCCATCCTCACGCAACCAGGTCACCTGTCCGGTGTCCATCAGGCTTTGCGCCATCGGGCCGTTATCTACGGAGTAGACCCACATATTGCGCTTCACTAACTGGTACGTCCATCCGCCTGGACAGGCACCTAAATCCACCGCATACATGCCGTTCGCCAGACGTTCATCCCACTCATCTTCCGGGATGAAAACGTGGAGCGCCTCTTCCAGTTTCAGCGTTGAGCGGCTCGGCGCATCAGACGGAAACTTCAACCGCGGGATGCCCATATAAAACGGTGAATGGTTATGTGCGAGCGAATAACCGGTATAGCAGCATCCTGGCGCGATAAAAAAGACATGGACTACTGGACGCTTCGGCGTTTCATAATGCGTCAATACGCCCGCATCACGCAGAGCCGCACGCAGCGGCACCGTAAACTTGCGGCAGAACTTCATCAGTTCTTTACTTTCATTAGTGTCAGCGACTTCAACCCGCAGCTCGCCGCCCTTTTCCACTACGCCCTGCAACATCCCGACGATCGGCGTAATTCTGTCTTCCGGCGGTAAGTGTTGCAGCAGTTCGCCCACCACAAACCACTGGCGGGCGAAAATCAGCGAACTGAACGGCAGTTCGGAAATCAACTTTTCGCCATCCTCCGGCTGGTAGCATTCATAAATGACGTAGCCCGTGTTCTCTTTTACGCGCGCAAAACCAAATATTTCCCGTTTTCCCGCTTTATCGGTAATTTCTGCGGCGCACTCTTTTTCAAACCCCGGGCGGCAGAGCAATACAACTTTATTCATGACTCGCGCCCTTACGTTTCATACGAATGGCGCCAATCAGCAATAGCGCCCAGCCCACCAGGAAACTGACGCCGCCGACAGGCGTGATATACGCCCACAGTCGCAGATGCGAAAGCGCAAGGCAGTACAGGCTGCCGCTAAACAGCACCGTGCCCAGCGCCAGAAAAACGCTGCTCCAGTAAAACCAGATGCTGATACGGCGCTGCATCGCCACCGCCAGGCCAAAGATCGCCAGCGTATGGAACGCCTGATATTGCAGGCCGGTCTGAATCCAGCCCATTTCAACCACGCCCAGGGTTTTACTCAAAACATGCGCCCCAAACGCGCCCAGAGCAACGTAAATAAAACCGCTGATAGCGGCGACAATCAGCATAAAACGGCTGGTCATGGTCATACCCTAAGTTAATTATTGTTCGTAACGAAAACGGAATTTTTCTTGCTCCGTCGCCGCCTTCGCCAGAATCCACTGACGGAAGGCGGCTATTTTACCCAGTTCTGCCTGGCTGTCATGACAAACCAGATAAAAAGCATTCTTACTCACCAGAACATCGTTAAATGGGCACACCAGTCGCCCGGCTTCAATTTCCGACTGCGCCATGACATTATTCGCCAGCGCGATCCCCTGTCCATGAATAGCGGCCTGTAGCACCATCGCGCTGTGGCTAAATATCGGCCCTTGCTGGACGTTAATATGGTTGAGCCCTAACTGACGAGTATAGGCCTGCCAGTCACGCCGGGAGGCATCGTGCAATAGCGTGTGTTTCGCCAGATCTTCCGGCGTCTTTAACGGTTTTTCGCCTGTGAGTAATAAAGGAGAACAGACGGGCAGTAAATATTCTGCGTATAATTTTTCGACGCGCAAGCCCGGCCAGTTTCCCCGGCCATAAAAAATCGCGACATCGACATCGTCAGCAAGTTTATCCTCCTGACGGTCAACAGCTTGTATCCTGACATCAATTCCCGGATAAGCTGAGTTAAAGCTAGAGAGCCTGGGCACCAGCCACTGGATTGCAAAACTGGGCGGTAAACTCACCGTCAGCGCCCCTTTAGCGCTGCGCGCCTGGAGCTTACGCGTTGCTTCAGTGAGCTGGGAAAATATCTCTTTAATGTCGAGGAAATAGCTTTGGCCTTCTTCCGTCAGCAGCAGCGAACGATTGCGGCGGCGAAACAGTTTAAGCCCCAAAAAATCCTCAAGTGACTTGATTTGATGGCTTACTGCGGCCTGCGTCACAAAAAGTTCTTCCGCTGCTCGCGTAAAACTTAAATGGCGCGCGGCAGCATCAAAAACACGTAACGCATTTAAAGGAGGTAATCGTTTTGACATGGCCTCTGGACTTTAATGTCTTATGAATTTAACAATTAGGCAACACCATGTAACCTATTAGTTTTTTTAATCTGAGACATTATAAATTGTCCGTTGAGGTTCTACCAGCAAATACCTATAGTGGCGGCACTTCCTGAGCCGGAACGAAAAGTTTTATCGGAATGCGTGTTCTGATGGGCTTTTGGCTTACGGTTGTGATGTTGTGTTGTTGTGTTTGCAATTGGTCTGCGATTCAGACCACGGTAGCGAAGCTACCTTTTTCACTTCCTGTACATTTACCCTGTCTGTCCATAGTGATTAATGTAGCACCGCCATATTGCGGTGCTTTTTTTTGCAAATAAACGGTTAGTCTTCCAGAGCCACCATCTCTTTCACATCAGTACGATTGATCTGCTGTTTGTTGCCATTAGCGTCTTTATACGAAATCATACCGGTATCGTTATCGGTCTGGGGTTTACCATCGGTCACAATGCTACGTCCGTCATTGGTGTGCATAACGTAATTAGGACCAGAACAGGCGCTCAGGGCAAAAGTCAGCATACATGCAGAGATAATTGCGGCAGTCTTTTTCATCTTCTTCTCCTTAAAGCTGTTTGTGCTATTTAAAGCGGACTCCGTAACAGGCTTAAACATTCGCCTAACATTATTCAGCATAACTTCCTTTACATAATTCGCCAGGATATACAGACGATTCCGATGGTTAGGACAAACCTTGTATCAGCCGCGCTTTTACGCAACGATCGGTAAACTGAACCGAGGAATATCATGAACGCTTTTAATCCCACGCAGTTTCGCGCGCAGTTTCCCGCGCTAACCGATGCAGGTGTTTATCTCGATAGCGCCGCCACGGCATTAAAGCCACAGGCGGTGATTGACGCCACGCACCAGTTTTATCGCTTGAGCGCCGGTAATGTTCATCGTAGCCAGTTTGCGCAGGCACAGCGCCTGACGGCGCAATATGAAGCGGCCAGAGCAGAAGCGGCGCGCCTGTTAAACACGCCCGATGAAAAAAGTATCGTCTGGACACGCGGCACCACCGAAGCGATCAACATGGTGGCGCAGTGCTACGCCCGCCCCCGTCTGCGACCCGGCGATGAAATTATCGTCAGCGTAGCCGAACATCACGCCAACCTTGTGCCCTGGCTGATGGTGGCGCAACAAACCGGCGCTCACATCATAAAATTGCCGCTTAATGACAGGCGTCTTCCTGACGTTGAATGTCTGCCGGATCTGATCACGCCGCGCAGCCGGATTCTGGCGCTAGGGCAAATGTCGAACGTAACGGGCGGCTGCCCGGATATCGCCCGCGCTATCAGCGCCGCCCACGCGGCGGGAATGGTGGTGATGGTGGATGGCGCGCAAGGCGCAGTACACTTTCCGGCAGATGTCCAGCAGCTTGAGATTGATTTTTATGCTTTTTCCGGCCACAAACTATATGGTCCGACCGGTATCGGCGTGCTGTACGGTAAGCCGGAACTTCTTGAGGCGATGTCGCCCTGGCTTGGCGGCGGCAAGATGATCCGTGATGTTAGCTTTGAAGGCTTTACCACCCAAAGCGCGCCCTGGAAGCTAGAAGCGGGAACGCCTAACGTCGCCGGGGTCATTGGCCTTAGCGCTGCGCTGGAATGGCTGTCCGATGTCGATATTGAGCAGGCCGAGAACTGGAGCCGGGAGCTGGCGACGCTGGCGGAAGATGCGTTGGCGAAACGACCGGGCTTTCGCTCGTTCCGCTGCCAGGACTCCAGCCTGCTGGCCTTTGATTTTGTCGGCGTACACCACGGCGATATGGTGACGCTGCTGGCGGAATACGGTATTGCGCTCCGGGCCGGGCAACATTGCGCTCAGCCATTGCTGGCGGAACTTGGCGTAACAGGGACTCTGCGCGCCTCTTTTGCGCCGTATAATACCCGACATGATGTGGATGCGTTGGTTAACGCCGTTGACCGCGCGCTGGAATTGCTGGTGGATTAATGACAACTCCTCTTTATACCGGACACCCGTTCGGCACAACAGTAACGGAAGAGACGTTACGCGCTATCTTTATCCCGCTGACGCAGTGGGAGGATAAATATCGTCAGTTGATTTTGTTAGGAAAACAGCTCCCCGCTCTACCGGATAAATACAAAGCGCAGGCAAAAGAGATAGCTGGCTGTGAGAACCGCGTCTGGCTGGGCTTTACCCGGTTAGATAACGGAACCATGCACTTTTTCGGCGACAGCGAGGGGCGGATAGTCCGCGGCCTGCTGGCGGTATTGCTCACGGCGGTGGAAGGAAAAAATGCCGCCGAGCTGCAGGCTCGCTCACCGCTGGCGCTGTTTGATGAGCTGGGTTTACGCGCCCAACTTAGCGCCTCACGTAGTCAGGGTTTGAACGCGCTGAACGAAGCGATTGTTGTCGCAACGCGTGAACATTGAAATAGCGTAAATGTCCTGTCGCCTGACGCTGTCAGGCGATGCTGAGAATAATTCAGCGACTTTATTATTTTTGATATCAGAATTCCCTGATAAACATTCTTTTGATTTTTATCAGCTATCACAACGAAATAACAATGTTAGAATTCATGTTAAAACGGCGTGAAGATTTTATAGTAAATAAAACCTCCCAATTTAGCGTAGCAGGCGAGCTGGAAAACTCATACGCTGCGGGGATGAAACAGGATAGGGATGAGTGGAAAAATATCTGCGTAACGGCCCCATGTTTGTAGTACTGGCATTTATATTATGGGGGTTAACACCTTTATATTATCAATATTTATCAGGGGGGAATCTCGCACAAATATTGATATACCGGGTTTTCTGGTCGATTCCATTATTACTGGCGGTAAGGTTGTTATTCAGGCAACGAACGCGGTTCCATGATGCCTGGAAAGACAAAAAATCCTTTTTCTTCTGCATGATCGCCGGACTCTTGATGATCGTCTCATGGTCATCCTTTATCTATGCGCTAACCCATCATCTGGTACTTGATGCCAGCCTCGGTTATTTTATAAACCCGCTATTTGTTATTGCGCTAGGATGTCTTTTTCTTAAAGAAAAACTTTCATTGTTTCAGGCCATCGCGGTTTTCTCCGGCGTCTGTGGCCTGACGTTTCAAATTATCATGCTACGGCATTTCCCGGCATTAGCGCTAACAATGGGACTATCATTTGCGTTATATGGCCTGGCGCGAAAATTTATACATTATGATGTGATGACATCGATAACAATTGAAACACTATGGGCATTGCCTGTTTCACTATTAATTTTTATCTTTAGTGACGCCGGACCAATTATATCTGCTAATACTCCCTTCTTTTTATATGTCATGACAGCACCAGTGACGATTATTCCATTAGTATTATTTGCTATCGCGTTAAATCACACCTCGCTGATTGTCACTGGACTGGCGCAATATATAGAGCCGTCTTTACAGTTCTTACTTGCCATTATGATATTTGGCGAGCACATTAATTATGCGGAACTGCTTTGCTTTTCTGCGGTATGGTTCGGGTTGTTTCTATGCATATCTGAAAATTTATACTCTCATTATCTCCGATCCCGTCTGAAACCGGTGTTCGGCAGGGTACAGCGCTTCTTCCGCTAACAAAGTGAGCAGGGCCGGATAAAACGCGTCGGCGTGATTCTCCGCCCCGTCCCTTTTAACCCTGACGCGCCGCTTTAGACATTATCTTCTTCAGCGCATGGGAAACGGCGACAAAACCGAACGTTGCCGTCACCATCGTCGCCGCGCCGAAGCCGGAGGCGCAATCCATTCGTTTTGGCCCTTCTGCTGTGGCTTTCATAGCGCATACGGAACCGTCAGACTGCGGGTAAACCAGCGCTTCGGTTGAAAAAACGCAGTCCACGCCCAGCTTACCTTTGCTGTTCTTCACGACGCCAAAATCATGTTTCAATCGCTCGCGCAGTTTTGCCGCCAGCGGGTCCTGAATGGTTTTCGCCAAATCAACGACATGAATTTGCGTCGGATCGCTCTGCCCGCCCGCGCCGCCAGTAGTTACTAAAGGAACCTTATATCGGCGGCAGTACGCAATCAGCGCGGCTTTCGGACGAACGCTGTCAATGGCGTCAATGACATAGGTAAAACCCGCGCTCATATAACCCGCCACATTATCCGGCGTGATAAAATCATCGATAACCGTTACCCGACACTCCGGGTTGATTTGACGAATGCGTTCGGCCATTACTTCCGCTTTCGCCAGCCCGACGTTATCGCGCAGCGCATGGATCTGGCGGTTCGTATTGGTCACGCAGACATCGTCCATATCAATCAGCGTAATCGCCCCAATGCCAGTACGCGCCAGCGCCTCTGCCGCCCATGACCCCACCCCGCCAATTCCCACGACGCAGATATGCGCCTCGGCAAACCATTGCAGCGCTTTTTCACCATACAGACGCGCGGTGCCGCCAAATCGTTGGCGCCAGGCATCACTTATCACCACAGACATATGACCTCAGAATAAAAAAGGTGAGGTCATCCCTCACCCCTGCTCACTATTTTCAGGCCCGATAAGGCTCTCGTTATCGGGGCAATCCGATTGTTGCAGAATACCACAATCAGCCGCTAAACACGTTACCGGCGCCCGGCGCGGTTTTTAACACCCAGACGCGACCATAGTGATTATACCATCCGGCACGATGCCCGGCGTCCGGGCCAATTCCCTGGTAAATATCAAAGTGCTGGCCTTTAATCGCTCCGCCGACGTCCAGCGCGACCATCAAACGTAGCTCGTACTGACCGCTAAATTTACCGTTGTTGTCCAGCAACGGCACCTCCGCCAGCAAAGTCGTGCCAGACGGAACAATGCTGCGGTCAGAGGCGACGGACGTGCGGCCAATCAGCGGTACGGCGCTGGCGCCTTTCACCGGCGCAAAAGATTGCGGCTTAAAGAAGACGAACGACGGGTTCTGCTCCAGCAATTCACGCACTTCCGCCTCGCTGTGCTTTTCTCCCCATTCACGTATAGCTTGCATCGACATATCTTCTTTTTTCACTTCACCGCGATCGATCAGCACCTTACCAATACTGCGATAAGGCCAGCCGTTTTTACCGGCATAACTAAAGAAGTTCAGCGGACTGCCGTCGCCGAAATCAATATAGCCGCTGCCCTGGACATCCATAATAAAGTTATCCATCAGCGAATTACTCCAGGCCAGGATGTACTTATCGCTCAGTGCGCCCGCGTAGATTTGGGCGCGGGACGGTAAGCGTCCGCGGTTTGGCGGCATACTATAAATAGGATACTGGAACGCACCCTGGCGCGTATGACGGGCCTGAACGACAGGAGTATAGTAGCCCGTGAACTGGACGTTGCCGTAGTTATCGGTTCCTTCCATCTGCCAGGCATCGATGCCAAACTGACGCATAGTGCGCGTATCGCCTCCGGAACGTAACCAGTTCTGAACAGCGTTATAGACGTTGCTTTGATTGGTGTATAAACGCGGCGATGCGGTACGGATTTGGTCGACCTGCTCGGCAAAGTCACCGGCATTAATCGGCGCGCCCACCGCGTCCGGTTGGTTTACCAGGGAGAAGGGCTGGGTAAATTTCCCGTCCTTATACTGCTGACCGCGATCGGTCGGTTTTGATGAACAGGCGGCCAGCATTGCCAGCATTGCGCCTGTCGCCACATATTTTGCCCAACGTCCTTTCATGGTGTCTCGTCTTCTGCGTAATCGTAAGTGCCCGGTGAAGATAACAAACCGTCCGGGGTAATGAAATGCGATCGCGATCTCATTATGTAAATTCGTTTAAAAATCACGCTATCTGCGGTGTATTTGCGCAATTCATGAGAAATTAGCAATTTATATGAAAAAAGGGTTGCAACAAAAGCTCAGCGGAGTATAGTGCGCATCCACGGACGCGGGGTGGAGCAGCCTGGTAGCTCGTCGGGCTCATAACCCGAAGGTCGTCGGTTCAAATCCGGCCCCCGCAACCAATTACAATGAGAATGAAAGTTAGACGGACGCGGGGTGGAGCAGCCTGGTAGCTCGTCGGGCTCATAACCCGAAGGTCGTCGGTTCAAATCCGGCCCCCGCAACCAATTTAATGAACACCCTAATGGGTGTTTTTTTGTTTCTGCCGTCCGGTCCACAGCGACAGTGCGGGCAGCATACTCCTTACCCGCGCAATCAACTCGCCGTCATACCAGGGTTAACTTCTTCTCGCCAGTGTCGCCCCATCAGCAAAATACGCTTTAATACCCGCCAGAATCGACTCTGCGACTTCCTGCTGGAACTTCGCGGTCTTCAGCCTACGCTCTTCTTCAACGTTACTGATAAACGCCGTTTCGACCAGAATAGAGGGAATATCGGGCGCTTTTAACACCGCAAACCCCGCCTGCTCTACCTTGTTTTTATGCAGATCATTAATTTTACCAAGCTGCTTCAGTACTGCTTTACCAAATTTCAAACTATCGGCAATGGTCAGCGATTGCACCATATCGAACATTGTATGATCGACATAACGGTCGCCGCTTTTGCTCACGCCGCCAATTAAGTCCGAGGCGTTCTGCGTTTGCGCCAGATATTTCGCTGCGGTACTGGTGGCGCCTTTGGTCGATAGCGCGAATACGGATGAACCGCTAGGCTGCCGACTGGTGAAGGCATCCGCATGAATAGAGACAAACAGGTCGGCGCGCTGTTTCTGCGCTTTCGCCACCCGGACTTTTAACGGAATGAAGATGTCTTCATTGCGCGTCATATAGACCTTCATGTTGCCTTCTTTTTCGATCAACGCACGCAGGCGGCGGGCTATCTGGAGCACCACGTCTTTTTCACGCGTTTTGTATTTGCCTATCGCGCCAGGATCTTCGCCGCCGTGTCCTGGATCAAGCATAATGACAATGGGGCGATCGCGCCCCGCCTTACCGGGCTGCGGCCCGCTTTGCGAAGGCGGCACCTGTTTATCCAGATCGCCTTTATTGTAGTCTTCCAGCAGCGCCAGCAGCGGGTCCTGCATATCCTGCGCATTAGCAGGATAAAGATCCATCACCAGACGTTCTTTAAAGCCTGCCACAGGCGCCAGCGCAAATAGCTGCGGCTTCACATTTTGTTTTAGCTCAAAGACCATACGCACAGTCTTGGGATCAAACTGCCCTACCCTTGCGGATTTGATATACGGATCGTCGCTGCGAATCTGCGCGCCAATGCCTTTAAGCACCGAGTTCAGATTCACGTCCTCAATATCCACAACCACGCGGTCCGGGTTACTTAAAGCAAACTGTTTATATTTCAGCAGACGATTCGACTCTACCGTGACGCGGGTATAGCTGGACGCAGGCCAGATACGCACCGCAACGACCTGGCTTACGGCAGCCAGCCCGACTTGGCTCACGCTCAATAGCCACATGGCGCCCGCGCCTTGTAGTAAACGGCGACGGCTGATTGCTGAATTGGCTCCCGACATGCTTCTCCCAAGCAAAAACTAAATAGAGATCATACAAAGTGCATCCAAATCGACCGAAAACTTTAACGAATGACGCATAATCTGTCATCTATAAAAGGGTAAACATTCTTTTTATATTCACGGCATTATTTAGAAACGCGATCGGACCGCATAAAATTTACGCTTGCACACAAGACAAAAACAGAATAAAAATACACTAATTTCGAATAATAATTCATTAGTGGGGCATGAGATGATAAAGGAACGTAGAACCGAACTGGTAGAGGGGTTTCGCCATTCGGTTCCCTATATCAATACCCATCGTGGAAAAACCTTTGTCATTATGCTCGGCGGCGAAGCCATTGAGCACGACAATTTTTCCAGTATCGTCAACGATATCGGGCTGCTGCATAGTCTCGGTATTCGCCTTGTCGTGGTATATGGCGCACGACCGCAAATCGATGCCAATCTGGCTGCGCATCATCATGAGCCGATTTACCACAAAAACACGCGGGTGACGGACGCTAAAACGCTGGAGCTGGTGAAACAGGCCGCCGGTTTACTACAGCTTGATATTACCGCCCGTCTATCGATGAGTCTGAACAATACACCGCTGCAGGGCGCGCATATTAATGTCGTCAGCGGTAATTTCACCATTGCCCAGCCGCTGGGCGTTGATGATGGCGTGGACTACTGTCATAGCGGTCGTATCCGTCGAATTGATGAAGATGCCATCAACCGCCAGTTGGATAATGGCGCAATTGTTCTGATAGGACCGGTCGCCGTCTCAGTGACCGGCGAAAGCTTTAACTTGACTTCAGAAGAGATTGCCACTCAACTCGCCGTTAAACTTAAAGCGGAAAAAATGATCGGTTTCTGTTCTTCTCAGGGCGTTACCAATAGCAAGGGCGACGTCATTTCTGAACTCTTCCCGAATGAAGCGCAGGCGCGGGTTGAAGAACTGGAAGCGCAGGGTGATTATAACTCCGGAACCGTACGTTTTTTGCGCGGCGCAGTAAAAGCCTGTCGTAGCGGCGTACGTCGCTGCCATCTGATCAGCTATCAGGAAGATGGCACGCTGTTACAGGAGTTATTCTCACGGGAAGGTATCGGCACGCAAATCGTCATGGAGAGCGCCGAGCAGATCCGCCGCGCCACCATCAACGATATTGGCGGTATTCTGGAGCTTATCCGCCCGCTGGAACAACAGGGTATCCTGGTACGTCGCTCCCGCGAACAACTGGAGATGGAGATCGATAAATTTACCATTATTCAGCGCGATAATATGACTATCGCCTGCGCGGCGCTGTATCCTTTTGTGGAAGAGAAGATAGGCGAAATGGCCTGCGTAGCGGTACATCCGGATTACCGCAGCTCATCGCGCGGGGAAATACTTCTGGAGCGGATTGCCGCCCAGGCGAGACAAATGGGGCTGAGTAAATTGTTTGTGCTGACGACGCGCAGTATTCACTGGTTCCAGGAGCGCGGTTTTACGCCTGTCGATATTGAGTTACTGCCTGAGAGCAAGAAAAAAATGTATAACTATCAGCGGCGTTCAAAGGTGCTGATAGCGGATTTAGGATAACAAGGATTGTCAGATAGCGGCTTTGCTTATCAGGCCTACGGTCGACAGCATAGTTTGTAGGCCGGATAAAACGCTATGCGTCACCATTCGGCAAGAATTCGTCTTATCCGGTATGACTGACTTCATCAAATAAGGTCGATAACCCGCTGCGCCGTTCCGTACGCGTCACAATCGCGCCTGCCAGAATCCGTTCATCGGCATACAGCGATAACCGCCGCCGCGCGCGCGTAACAGCGGTATACACCAGTTCCCGCGTTACGACCGGCGAACGCTGGTTGGGTAAAATCAGCGCGGCGTGATCAAATTCAGACCCCTGCGATTTATGTACCGTCATAGCCCAGGTCGTGTCATGTTCCGGCAGGCGGCTGGGCTGAACAGACTTGATCGCGCCGTCCGGCATCGCAAACCAGACGCGCAATCCCTGCCCGCGATCGAGCGCAATTCCAATATCGCCGTTAAATAACCCCAACGCGCTATCGTTGCGCGCAATCATCACCGGACGTCCCTCATACCAGCGAGAATGCGGATGCCGCTGAATTTTTCGCTGTTGAACCATCGCCTGCTCAACGCGGTCATTCAATCCCCTCACGCCAAACGGCCCTTCGCGTAGCGCGCAAAGCAACTGATACTCATTGAAAGCCTGAAGGATTGCCTCCGGCGTCGCTTTCTCATGCAGCAACCGTAGGTAGCGGCCATAGCCCGCCAGCGCTTCATCCAGCATCCCGGCATAATCGTCGCTGCTTTGTAATGTACATTTTTCTATATCGCTATAACCCTGCTGAAAGACAGCCCGGATTACCGACCTGTCGCCACAGTTAATCGCCGCCGCCAGCTTTCCGATGCCGGAATCGCTGCCGAAACGGTAGCTCTTTTGCAACAGACAGAGGCTATCGCGCAGAGACGCGGCTTGCGCTCCGCCCCCAGCCGGAATGGCGCTTCCCGTTAGACGGCTTAGCTGTCGGGCGCGTTCTGCCGTAAACCCTGCGTTGACATAGGCGCAAATATCGCCCAATACAGCGCCCGCCTCAACAGATGCCAGCTGATCGCGATCGCCAAGAAAAATGACCCGCCCGTGCGGCGGCAGAGCGTCAATCAAACGTGACATCATCGGCAAATCAATCATTGACGCTTCATCGACCACCAGCACGTCCAGATGCAGCGGGTTGCCCGCATGATGGCGTAATCGCTGGCTGCCGGGCTGTGCGCCTAGCAGTCGGTGCAGCGTACTGGCGTCCTCCGGTATACGCTTTTTCTGCGCATCGGTAAGAGGAAGCTGACGCAACGCCGCGCCGAGCGACTCCGTCAGGCGGGCGGCCGCTTTCCCGGTCGGCGCCGCCAGCCGGATACGGCAACGTTCGCCATCCGCCATTTGAATTAATGCCGCCAGCAGCTTCGCGACGGTGGTGGTTTTACCGGTGCCGGGACCGCCTGAAATCACGGAGATACGACGAGTTAGCGCTACGGCGGCCGCCACTTTTTGCCAGTTCACCTCGTCAGCCGGAGGGAAAAGCATGTCCAGAATACGGGACAGTTGAGCTTCATCTACGTCGATGGCCTGGTTAACCTCGTTAAAAAAGCGCGCAACTGTGCGCTCGTTGCACCACATCCTATTCAAGTAGAGACGATCGCCGCACAGAATTAACGGCGCGGGGCTATCGCCACAGCTAACCGCCGCAGACGCCAGTAACCGTTTTTTCCAGTCAATTGGCGTAGCCGTTTCGCTTATCCAGGCGACCAGTAAGGGATGCGCCTCCTCCGTTAACGTTAAACGCGACAACGGCAGACACACGTGACCTTCACCTGCGTCATGACTAAGCAGCGCTGCCGCCAGCGTCACGGCGGGATCGTCGTTACCGGCGACGGTTAAAGCAAACTGCGCATCAATGGGCCGTAATAGTTTTTGTTCAACGGCCTCCAGTAACCGCTTCTGGATTGTCATTGCGCCACCTCGCTCATTTCACCTGCAAACATATCATCCAGTTGGTTAATTAACGCCGCCGCAGGGCGAGTGGTAAAAATACCCTGCTGCGGACGTTCGCTATCCACCCCGCGTAAAAAGAGATAGATGACGCCGCCGAAATGGCGTTCATAGTCGTAATTCGTCATTCGATGACGAAGGTAACGGTGCAATGCCAGCGTATAAAGCTGGTACTGCAAATCATAGCGATGCGCCTGCATCGCCGCAGCCATCGCCGTCTGGGTATAAGCGGCGCTATCCTCGCCCAGCCAGTTAGATTTATAGTCGAGCAGGTAATAGCGCCCTTCATAACGGAACACCAGGTCGATAAAGCCCTTTAACATGCCGCGAACCTGCATGAAATCCAGCGCAGGGCAGCCTGCTGAAAGCGGGTCGTATCGACGAATCAACGCATCCAACTCTCCGGCGGTAAGCGGCTGGACAATCGGGAGATAAAACTCCATTTCTACCTGCTTTTCACGCTCGGTCAACATACTCAGACTGACGCCCGTCTCGTTAAGGGCGACGTGTAATACAGAGTCCAGCCACCGGGTAAGCATAGGCTCCCATCGTGTCTCAAAACCGCTCAGCTCCAGTTTTTCCTGTACCCATTGGGGGTTTACAGGCTGAGTAAAATCAAGTTCTTCAAACAGGCTGTGCAAAAATGTCCCTGGCGATGCCCCGCGGGGAAAATGATGCGGTGTCATTGTCAGGGCTTCCGCCGCCTCGCCGACGCCTACGGCCTCAATGTCGAGGCGAGGAATAAGGTCTTGCGCCACGCTATGCCCCCGCTGTTGCAAACCGGAATAACTGGTGACGCGCCAGCTATCATAAGGCAGGCGTTGCAGCGTTCTGGCGCTGAGTTCCGTGTGCGATGCAGCGGCAATCTGCCAGCGGTCGTCATCCGTATTGCCTGGCGTTCGACAAACGATATCCTCGCCGCATAGCGCCTCAATACAAGCGCGAAGACCTGCGGCATCCATCGGTTCGCCTTTTTGCAGCAGTCGCCCAAGCGCGCTTTGGTGTACATCCGTCTCGCCTTTTTTATCGCTACGACGCCGTACCAGCGGCGCGACACCGAGGCTACAGTGCCACACGGCACGGGTCAGCGCGACATAAAGTAGGCGCAGGTCTTCCGCCAGGCGTTCGGCTTCCGCCAGTTCTATGCTCTCTTCAGCGTGGCTAAGATCCAGCACCGCTTCGTAAGAGTGCCTATCGTGATAAAAAGCCTGATCCTGCACGCGGAAATGAGTGATAAAAGGTAGCCAAACCAGCGAATATTCCAGACCTTTCGATTTATGGATGGTGACGATTTGCACCAGATGCTTATCGCTTTCCAGACGTAGTTGCTGGCTTGAAGCGTTGCTATCGGGTTCAAGAATATGTTGCGCCAGCCAACGCACCAGCGCATGTTCGCTTTCCAGTTGCGAACCAGCTTCCTGTAACAGTTCGCTAATATGCAGAATATCCGTCAGCCGACGTTCGCCTCCCGCCGTCGCCAGCAGGTTTTCAGCAATATTGCGCGCCGACATTAGCGCGCGCAGCATAGGCATCACGCCGCGCTTATGCCACATCTGCCGGTAGCCATCAAACTCTTCGACAACCGCATCCCAGGCATTTTCATCATTGTTAAGCGTTTCGATATCCAACGCAGTAAGCCCCATCATCGATGTCGCCAGAGCGCTACGCAGCGTATTCTCACGTTCGGGCGCCATTACCGCCTGCAACACCCATAGCATTTCCTGCGCTTCAAGCGTTTCGAAAACGCTGTCGCGGTTAGAAAGATAGACGGAGGGAATCGCCAGCAAGGTCAGCGCATCCCGTATCAGAGCGGCCTCTCGTCTGCTACGTACCAACACGCTGATATCCGAGGCGCGAACAGGACGCGACGCATCGCCGTTCATCAGCAACGCGTCGCCCGTTTGTCCGGCGCGCAGCCAGTCACGAATTTGCGTGGCGCACACTTGCGCCATATAGCTTTGGTAATCGCCCGAACCGCAGCTCTCCCCCTCCATCAACCACAGCGTCATCGCAGGTTGAGGTACGTCATTCACCTTAAACTGCAGCGACTGGTTTCTTTGCGCAAACTTTACCGGACTGAAGGGGATATCGCGGAACATAAAGGCGTCGTTCATCTGACTGAACAGCTTGTTAACGCTATTCACCATCCCCGGCGCGGAACGCCAGTTAGTGTCAAGCGTATAGTGCGCGCTCACTTCGCTTCGGGCCTTCATATAAGTAAAGATATCCGCGCCGCGAAATGCGTAAATCGCTTGTTTAGGATCGCCTATCAGTAATAGTGCCGTATCGGGTTGATGGCGCCAGATACGGCGAAAAATACGGTACTGTTGTGGATCGGTATCCTGAAATTCATCGATCATCGCTACCGGGAAACGAGTACGAATCGCCGCTGCCAGCGCCTCGCCGCTTTCACTACGCAGCGCAGCATCTAAACGGCTGAGCATATCGTCAAATCCCAGCTCGCCGCGCCGTCGTTTTTCCTGAGCAACCGTTTCACGGATCTCCGAGAGCGCTCTGGTAAGGACCAGATCTTTAATCGATAGCGGTTCGCTCAACAGGTTATCAATCGCAACAAACAGTGGATGCCGGGGCGTCACACCGCCAGCTTTGGTGCGCTCGTCTAAAAAACGCTGTGAAAATTTGCCCAACGCCTCAGGTAACTGATAGTTTTTCGTCTCTTCTTGCGCCCACGCGGTGATCTTTTCGATCCATTTCGCCTGATTGCCACGGTTGAATTTTCTGCGATCGATGCCAGATGATTCGAACAGTGCTTCCAGCTCGCTAACCGCCTCACACCACTGCTGCTTCACCTGGTTGATGCGCGCCAGGATCTGCTCATGACGCGATGCCAGCGTCTCCTCCTGCGATGGCGGCGCTTTAATGACCGGCGCTTCGCCCTGCAGATAACGATCAATATCTTTTAAGAGCGCCTTCGGTCCCTTCCACACGTCAAAAACCACCTGCGCGATGTCACGCGGCAGCGGATAGCAATGACGCCGCCAGAAATCGGCGCAGGCCTGATAACGCAACAGAGATTCGTCTTCAATAAGCTGTTGCTCAAACAACATGCCGGATTCGAAAGCATTCAGGCTGAGCATACGCTGGCAAAAGCCGTGGATGGTAAAGACCGCGGCCTCGTCCATTTGTCGTTCAGCCAGTAATAACCACTGCGCGGCCTGCTTTTTGTCACTAATTTCTTCCAGCAAGCGGGCGTACAGCGGATTATCCGTGCTTTCTCGCAGGCAGGCGATGCGCAGTTCATGGATGTTACTGCGAATTCGACCGCGCAGCTCTTCAGTAGCGGCCTCCGTAAAGGTCACTACCAGCAGCTCTTCAACAGTGAGCGGGCGGGGAAATGCGGCTGCACTGCCAAGTCCGAGCAGTAGACGCAAATACAACGCCGCAATAGTAAATGTTTTGCCTGTGCCCGCTGACGCTTCAATCAGACGCTCGCCCGTAAGGGGCAAGCGCAGAGGATCAAGGGTTTCGGCGACATCATTCATTCTTTTCACTCATCAGGGGTAAAGTTTGCTGCAAAGCGCTGACGTTATCCCACACTTTCCAGCCTGCCGGATGCACGTATTCTGCTTTTCCGTTCTGGCTACCAGCAATCTGTGACAATATTGCCATGCCTTGCGGCTCCACCACCGCCTGATGGAAGAAATCGGCAAGCTTTTGCGGCGTCAGCAATTTTATCTGAGCGATGATTTTATCACGCGAGTCAAAGCGCATATTACCCCGATCGAAATCCTTGCTTAACCGGGAGGCTTCTTCGCCCAGCGTTTGCGGTGCCTGGCGCATTTGCGTAATGATCGCCTGCTGAATTTGTGCGAACTCTTCCGGCTTCATCGCCCTTAGCTTCGCCTCGGCGTCAGGGAAAAATGCCTGATAGCGTTGCCACAGGTAAGAGGGCTGTTTGTCGTTGCTCTGTAACAGGAACCCCATTCCCCACTGGCGGCCAACGCTCATCGGAAAGGCGAAAACGGCGTATCCCAGTTGCTCTTCGGTTCGTAGCTGATTGTAAAACCACGGTTGTACAATCTGGCCTAACATCGCGCTGTAAGCAGCGCTGGCGTACTCATCGTAGCCAACCGGGACAAAAACTGCCGCTAACGCGGAGTCGGTACTACTGCCCGCCTTTTCAAATATTACGGACTGTTTTTTCTCAACCAGCACTTCTTTGTTGCGACACCACGCTGACCCGTTCGCCGCGAGCTGTTTTTGAACATCTTGCGCCAGAGAGGTCGCCTGGGCCTCGCTCATATTGCCTATAACCAGAAATTCCGGACGAGCGCCCGTTTTTAACGCATTGCGATAGGCCATCACCTCTTTCAACGTAATGGACGGCAGCAAAGCGCGACGATCATCACGGGAAAAATAAGGCACCTGCGAAATCATCTGCACCGGCATAATCGCCTGTTCATAGGCTTTTCCCTTTTCCGCAGAATCCATCATCTGCGTATACCATGACTTCGCCTGCGCCAACTGTTCTTCCGTGGCGTCGTAGCTAAAATATCCTTCCAGCAGCGCCAGGAAAAGCTGCGGCAAACGCTGAGTATAACCGTCCGCATTGACCATCAGACCATTGTTAGCGCTGGTGGAAAAGCTAATACCGCCCACTGCCGCCTGGTTACTGAGCTGATCGAGCGCCATTCCCGCCAGATAATCATTGAGGGCAAACAGTACCTGATTGCGGGCGCTGTCCATCGCCTGTGGATTACGCAATACCACGCTAATGTCGGCTTTTGGCTCACTGGCGAAATAACGGCTCGGCGCGTAAACCACGCGCAAATCCGGTTTATCGACAATCAGTTCTGGCCGCGCGTAGTTTTTGTCATTCTTAACAAGCGTAAAATCATCAGGAATGTAGGGATTTAACTCCGGCAGCGACAACGCAATGCCCTGTGCTTTTTGTTGCCAGTTTTTAAACGTCTGTTCGCTGATCTTATCGACCTGGTAAGGCGCATCCACAAAATAGGCGGTCTTATTATGCGGTTCCTGGGGACTGATATACCAGATGCGCGCATTCTGGGGCGTCATCATCGCCAGGCGATTTTTGATAGCGGCAGGATCGTAACGATCGGCGATATTCACCGCATCCAGCGTATGCGCTACCGGAACGCGGAGCATGGTGTCCGCCAGCCATTCTACATAGTCCATATCGCGGGTAATCGATGGATAGCGGAAGTCGAGATCCAGCACAAGCGCCAGTTCGTCAAAGTAACGTTTATCTATCCCTTTTTCACGTAACATATTGATATAGCTAAATATAGCCGCGACGACTTCATCACGATGGGCCAAACCTTTATCGGTCAGCGTTGCCGAAATGGCAAAAATGCCACTGTTACCATTAACAATCGGATCGGAATCCGCGCTAATACCTTCGACGAGTCCTTGTTTTTGCAGCCAGTCAGAGAGCGTTCCCGGACTACGATTGCCAATCAGATAAGAGACCAGTTCGTCGGTCTTGCTACGGAACTGTGCGCTATTGTTATCAATACGAAACTCCACGCGCAGTACTTTACGCGGTAGCGCCGGCACGTAATGAATAATGATGCCCTTTTGCGCGTCGGTGACGACAGGTACGGTAATTTCCGGCTTTTTAATCTGTTTATTCGGCACGCGACCATAGGTTTCTGCGGCAATACGCGCCAACTCCGGCAAGGGTTTATTACTGTAAATCACCGCCTTCATCAGATTAGCTGAATAGTATTTTTCATGAAAAGCGATCAACGCCTGTTGCACCGGATTGCCCGGCTTATCGCTTAGCGTTTCCAGATTGCCGCCAGAAAAGCGCGAGCCTGGGTGCGCCGGGTTAATGGTTTCGGCGCTTACCTGCGCCATACGCATACCGTCGCGGGTGCGCGCCATCGTCAGCTCGGCGTTCACCGCATTTCGCTCGCGTGCGGCGTACTTTTTATCCAACAACGGCGCGGCAATGGCATCGGCCAGGCGATCTACGGCGCCTGGAAGCGCATCGTTTTCAACCTCCAGGTAGAAGGCCGTTCGATAAGGCGCGGTGCTGGCGTTGTGGCTACCGCCATGTCTTTTAAGGTATTCGGCAAGGCTATCCGCTTGCGGATATTTTTTTGACCCCATCAGGCACATATGCTCAAGATAATGAGCAAGTCCCTGATGCGTTTCAGGGTCTTCAAGCGATCCAACGGGCACCACTAAAGCAGAAAGAGACTTTACGGCCTGCGGATCGGATACCAGCAACACCACCATATCATTATCAAGACGTATCGCCTGATACTGCCGGGTATCTTTATCGCTTTTACGGATAGTTTCTTGTAGCGGCTGCCAACCGATATCCGCCTGAACTATAGGCCCCCAAAGGGCGACCAATAACAATAACGCTTTGAACCAAGTGCTGCGGGGCATTCACGGACCTCATCATTAACTTTCATTCCCACTCATCTCTATGGTCACATAAACCATCGGCCTGAGCAGAACGGGATATTGCGCTGAACCAGGCAGCATCTTTTTATTAGTAATCAGTCCGTGACGAAGAGCGCATCATAGACGAAGCTTTTCAACTGCGCAATTTTCATACAATCAACGAGACTGATTAAAACGAAACAGCGGTAACAGGTAATGCCGGGACTGCGCAATGATAGCCTGCAACGTTTCAGATTCCAGCTGACGCCAAAGACGCTGATACCAGATATCCTCGCCTTCGCCGCTCACCATCATGTTGCCTTCATAAACCTGCAGAAACTTTGTTCTGGCCTTCTGTAAGGTGTCATCATCGTCTAAAATGACATCATTTTCAGCGTCATAACAGGCTTTTATCCATGCGCCGCCGCTTTCCGGCAGTACCAGTAGCGGAGAAGACATGCCTTCCCGGTAGCCTTCAATCAGTTGCGCCAGGTAAGCTATTGCCTGCGCTTTATCAAGAGGCGGAAATCGCCACTCTCCCTCTTTGCGCAAAAACAGACGGCTTTCGCCACTACCGCCGCTGGCACAATAGACAAGGTGTTCCAGCCAAAGTTGCACGCCTTGCGCAACGCTGATTAAAGAGGGTCGCCAGCGCAATAATCCATCCTCCTGTACCTGCGGTAGCCAGCCGGTTAGCTGAACACCATTGCAAAGCAGATCAACTTCCAGGCTTTGGCTCGGTTTACGGCAGGCGATGACCCGGCTTGCCAGTTGCTGCATCTCCTGGCGTTGCGCATCCCAGCATATTTCGCCAAAAGCGCCGTAGGGCAGCTCTCCCGCAGCACGGAAACGGCGGAACAAGCGTTCAGCGTCTTCTTCTTCAACCAACGTGTTGAGCAACTGCTGGTTTAGTTGATATCGCGTCAATCCCTCTAATTCAAATGGTTCCGCATCAGGAATCTCGTTCTCTTGCGAGCGAAAATTAACCTGAAGTCGCATCTGGAAAAATGCGCGTACCGGATGGGCCCAAAAACGCTGCAGACTTTCCAGAGTCAGTGTGTCCGGCATCGTAAAAGGAAGCGGCTGCACAAAGTCAGAATGCGCTTTTCCCGACTGACTCGCTGCGGGCAACCACTCTCTGGCATAACTTTGCTGTTCGCCGGGCAGGTAATTTTGCGCATCAAAAGGCATACGGGTATGCAAACGCGTAATATGCCTTTTAACGCGTGCTTCACTCTCATCGCAGGTCAGCGTTTCGTCACCCGGTAAATAGTGGCTTTGCCCGATGTAATCCACCAACTCCTGCACCAGCACAGAGGGAAAGCGTTCGCTATTATCTTGGATGGAGCGACCGATGTAACTGATATAAAGCGTCTGCTGCGCCGACATTAACGCTTCCAGAAATAGATAGCGGTCATCGTCGCGACGACTACGATCCCCGCGTATCGGTTTTTGGCTCATCAGGTCGAAGCCCAACGGCGCAAGCTGGCGCGGATAAACGCCGTCGTTCATTCCCAGCAGGCAAACGACTCTGAACGGAATGGAACGCATCGGCATAAGCGTACAAATATTGATGGGGCCCGCCAGGAAACGCTGGCTAATACGTTCCTGATCCAGACGCTGCGCCAGCTCATCCCGCAGTAGCGAAACCGGTACCGAGTCGCCATATTCCGCCGCGACACCTTCGGCGATAATTGCCTGCCACTGCTGTTCAATCAACGTCATTGCCGCTTCCGTGTCCGCATCGGGCAGGAAGAAATCATTAAGCATATCGCGACAAACGGGCAGCCACTCTTCCAGCGGCCGTTCCTGCGCCAACCCACGCCGCCAGATATTAAGCTGCATCAACAGCGAAGCCAGATGACCGACCAGTTCAGCAATCAAGCCGCTGGATTCGTCATAAGGCAGGACAGACTGCCACTCGCCCTGGGCGCTTTCCATGGCATACCCCAGCAACATACGCGTCAGGCCAAATTGCCAGGTATGCTGCCCAGTAGCAGGCAGTTCCAGCTCGCGTACGTTGTCATCGTCGATACCCCAACGAATGCCTGACTCATTGACCCACAAGCGCAAATAACGCAGCCCTTCTTCGTTGATCGTAAAGCGGGCAGCCACTACCGGCACGTCTAACAACGCTAAAACATCTTCGGAGACAAAGCGGCTGTCCGGCAATGAAAGTAGACTGATAAACGCCTGTAATACCGGATGCGACTGACGCGCCCGCCGGTCGGAAATGGCATATGGCAGATAGCGCTCCGTCGGCGCGCTACCAAATACCGCCTGGATAAACGGGCTATAGCTGTCAATATCAGCCACCATAACGATAATGTCGCGCGGCGTTAGCGTCGGATCGGCTTCCAGTATCGCCAGCAGACGATCGTGCAGTATTTCCACCTCGCGCTGCGGGCTGTGACAAACGTGGAAGGAGATGCTATTATCTTCAGGATCAAGCAGACGCTTATTATCGCTGCGCGAATACTCCTCAAGATTTACGCCCGCCACCGCATGGCTTTCCAGTTCAAGAATATCCGCCTGAATCCGATGCAAAAGATTATCTGGCGTAATATCAACGAATGCATCCAGCTCCTGGCTGTTTTCCAGCTCAGATAGCAGGTAGATATAATCCCGACCCATTTTTCCCCATGAGGCAAGCAGCGGATTACCGATATCCTGCTCGCCGTCGCTGTTAAATAAGGCTTCCGGATTCTGATTTTCGCGGAACAAAGGTAAATGGCGATCTTCAAAACTGTGACGGCGCTGGCGAGCCATGAGTTTTGCCAGCCAGGCTGAGTCTTTAATATCCCCCCAATAATACCGACACGGATTAGTAAAAAGGAGATGGATTTCAATGTGTCTCCCTAGCGCCTGCAATGCCTTGAGATACACTGGCGGTAACGCGGAAATGCCGCAAATAAAAACGCGGGATGGCAACCCCGGCGGGCAGGTGGTCGCGCGCTCCAGCGTCTGAATAAAGCGTTGATATAGATTGGCGCGATGCCAGCGCGGCTGCCCCAGCGCGGCGGTATATTCCACCAATGCTTTCCACAGCGGCGCCTGCCAGTTTTGCGCTTCCCCCAGACCTTCCACGATTTTTCCCGCCTCCCACTGCGTAAGCCAGTCAGGCCGGTAAACCAGATACTGATCGAACAGGTCGGCGGCGCGAGCGGAAAGCTGAAAGAGTTTGCGTTTATCGGTGTCGTCGGTCAGATAATGGCGCAACAGTACAAACTCATCCTTGTCCAGCAACTGCGGCAGTAAGGTCATCAGTTTCCAGCTCATGCTTTGTTTGCTGAAAGCGCTTTCTTTGGGTATTTCCGGCAACACGCGGACAAACATTTCCCAGATAAAACTCGCCGGTAGCGGAAAAGCAATATTGGCTGCAATACCAAACTTTTGTGAAAGGGTCATCTGCAGCCACTGCGCCATACCCGTACTTTGCACCAGAATCATTTCTGGCTCAAAGGGATCGTCCAGCCGATCGCGTTCGACGATGAACTCCATCAACGCTTCCAGCACATCCAGACGATTGGAGTGGTAGACCCTTAACATAAATACTCCTGACGATTAACGATTTGGACAATGCAAGCGCGTCATCTGCCCTTGCCTGCCAGAGGGTGAAACCATCGTGACGCTGATGCTGACACATCCCGATTGCGTTGTCTGCATCCGGTTGGCCTTCCAGTCATTGGCTGGCGAAAATGGATATAGCGCCGTTTGCTGCCAGGCCTGCCGCCAGATCTGGAGATACTGATGTCGTAGTGCAAAACTGTGCATTAATACCCGCTGATAGCCTGACAGCGCGGTTACGATTATTACCATTAGGACCATCGCCACTAAAACTTCAGGGAGGCTAAACCCGCGTTGTACATTCAGGGGATGCGACATAACGCCTCCTCTTTTAACGGACAAAAATCACTCCAGCCGTGGGAAGAAAAGACAATTGTTCCCTGAATTACGTTGCCCAAACGCCATAACGTCATGCCGTCATATTGCGCCGCCATCACTACCTCGTCCCCTGGCAATCCCCGCAAACAAACTCGCGCTCCCGAAGAGAAATAGCGCCGACATTCCATTTCGGCTAAACCTGACCATAGCTGCCCTCGTCCCCATTCCAGCGCCGACTGTACGAGCGCCTGGCGTTGTATCGCCTGACTCTGCGTCGCCACGCGGGAGGCGTAGCTGGCCTGCTGCTGATTTACGCCTTGCAGTAGCAGGCTGCCCAGAATTAGTATTAAAAGCGTCAGTATTAGCGAATAGGCGCCACGTTCCCGATTCACAGATTAAATCCCGTTACGCTGTATTGCGCGTCAATAACGGTCTGAGGCTCGGCTTTGCTGGCGCCGCGCAGATGCAGCATGAGCATTGGCGAGAATCCAGCCATATCACGACGCTCAACGGTAAACGCTGTTATGAGTACCGTATTGGGATCGGTCATTTTTTCCCATCCCTTCCCCTGGCAAGATGTTGCTCCGCGTAATGTTTCCAGAACGTTATCCTTCATACGGAATCCGGTCTGGTCGGCCTCTTTCGCAGGTATGGTATCCCAGACGCCGTTATTATTCTCGTCCCACTGAACGATGACGCATTGCCCCTGTTCGGCAATATGCAGCCCTTCACCGATACAGTGACCATGACAGTAACCTGCGCGTTGAAGATGCTTCGCTACGGTATAGGTTCGCTGCCAGACTTCATCTTCCAGCGATAACTGTCGCGTGTTGTGCCAGATCTCACGCTGTAGCGCCGGTAAAAATCGTGCGGATCCAAGCAGTAAAACGGAACCTATCGCCATCGTCAGCACGACCTCCAGTAGCGAGAAACCTCGCATAGTTATTAACACGAGCCAGCCTCGTTACGCTCGCATAGCCTGATCCGTCCCCAGGAGGAGACCACCAGACGCCACTCTCCGGCGGCGTTTTTCAGTACGATGTGCCCTGCCCATGCCGTATTGCGCAAACCAAAAAAGGCTAACGACGGCGTAATATCGGCGAGGATGACATCACGCCAGCTTGGCGTAAATACAAAGGGGGAAGATGACGTACACGATGTTTGCGCAGCGCCTGAGCTAACAAAGCACCATAAACCTCCTTCACTGACAACGCGAATAATGTGATTGCGGTTATGCCAGTGAGCATCCTCACGAAGTTGCAGCAGGTAATCTCGCACCTGACATGCGGTTTGCCACAGGCGCTGTTGCTGCTGCCAGCGTTGCCAGCCATAAAGCCCTGTGGCGCTGAGAATGATAATGAGCGACATCACGACCACCGTTTCAATGAGCGTATAACCCTGTTGTTTTTTCATGTCGGCAGTATGGCGGGCGGGAAAAAAATAACGAGCGCTAAATACGGATTGTTCGGCGCGTTACGAAAAAAAGTTAATGTCTTGCAGCGCGTTGCAAAATTTCAGGAACCCTCGCCGAAGATTGAGGCAAAGGGTAAAAAAACCGACGCGCAATGGCGTCGGTTATGGCAGGATCATCAACGCTTAGATAGCGACCGGCGCTTTGATGCCAGGATGCGGATCGTAACCTTCAATTTCAAAATCATCGAACCGGTAGTCAAAAAGCGAATCGGGTTTACGCTTAATGACCAGCTTCGGCAGCGCGCGCGGTTCGCGGCTTAATTGCAGGTGCGTCTGTTCCATATGGTTGCTGTACAGGTGCGTGTCGCCGCCGGTCCAGATAAAATCGCCGGCTTCCAGATCGCACTGTTGCGCCATCATATGCACCAGTAACGCATAGCTGGCAATGTTGAACGGCAGGCCGAGGAACACATCGCAGGAGCGCTGATAAAGCTGACAGGAGAGTTTTCTATCTGCGACATAAAACTGGAAAAAGGCGTGACACGGCGCCAGCGCCATCTTATCCAACTCGCCGACGTTCCACGCAGAAACGATAATACGGCGGGAGTCCGGATCATTTTTAAGCTGGCTTAAGACCGTGGTGATCTGATCGATATGATGACCATCCGGCGTTGGCCAGGCGCGCCACTGTTTGCCATAAACCGGGCCTAAATCACCGTTCTCATCGGCCCATTCGTCCCAGATTGTGACATTATTTTCGTGCAGGTAAGCAATGTTGGTATCGCCCTGCAAAAACCAGAGCAGTTCGTGAATAATTGAGCGTAAATGGCAGCGTTTCGTCGTCACCAGAGGAAAGCCTTCCTGCAAGTTAAAACGCATCTGATGGCCAAAAATGGAAAGCGTGCCGGTGCCAGTACGGTCGTTTTTCTGTGTGCCTTCATCCAGCACTTTTTTCATCAGTTCTAAATACTGTTTCATGGTTCCTCAGGAAACGTGTTGCTGCGGGCGGCGGCGATATGCCCAAACCATCATGATCGCGCCTGCGATAATCATCGGGATAGAAAGAATCTGCCCCATGCTGATGTACTGTACCCATGCGCCGGTAAATTGCGCGTCCGGCTGGCGGAAGAATTCAACAATGATACGAAACGCACCATAGCCAATCAGAAATAACCCGGAGACAGCGCCCATCGGACGCGGCTTGCGAATAAAGAGATTGAGGATGATAAACAGCACCACGCCTTCCAGTACCAGTTCATACAGTTGGGAAGGATGACGCGGCAATACGCCGTAGGTGTCAAAAATAGGCTGCCATTGCGGATGTGACGGCAGCAGCGCAATATCTTCCGCGCGCGAGCCAGGAAAGAGCATGGCAAACGGGAAGTTAGGATCGACGCGCCCCCACAATTCACCATTGATAAAGTTGCCCAGACGCCCAGCGCCCAGGCCGAACGGGATTAACGGCGCAATAAAATCAGACACCTGGAAGAACGACCGCTTCGTACGTTTGGCAAAGATAATCATTACCAGTATCACGCCGATAAGCCCGCCGTGAAAGGACATACCGCCGTCCCAGACGCGGAATAAATAGAGCGGGTTATCCAGAAACAGGGGGAGATTGTAAAACAGGACATAGCCAATACGCCCCCCCAGGAAAACCCCCAGAAAACCTGCATAGAGCAAATTTTCAACTTCGTTTTTGGTCCAACCGCTTCCCGGACGATTAGCGCGACGCACCGCCAGCCACATCGCGAAAACGAACCCCACCAGATACATCAAGCCATACCAGTGAAGCGCGACGGGCCCAATCGAGAAAATGACCGGATCAAAGTCCGGAAAATGCAGATAGCTACTGGTCATCTGTCACCACAATTTCTTGTTATTTCGCTGAAGAGATAGCGATTGATAAGCGCGCCTGCGTATTGCAGACGCTCCAAAGGTGCGAATAATAGCACAAGGGTTAAAAGCGAGATGCCGATTACCGTTAAAAGATATGTATACGCATTGTCTTTCATGTTGCCGCCGTGTTATTCGCGACGTGAAGTCGTAGACACTATCTTTTCCCGTTCCGGTCGTTACAACCCTCCGCGAATCAATCCCCCCATCCCGCGGCGTTCCATAAAGGCCGCCACCTGATGACGCACCTCGGTAGCCATCTGCGCCTCAAGGCTGCGTCGGGCAAGGGTTTGCGCGTCAGCAAAATCGATATGCCGCAGCAGATATTTCATGCGCGCTACCGAGCGGCCATTCATTGAAAGATGGCGATATCCCAGACCAATAAGAATCGCCACGCACATCGGATCGCCCGCCATCTCGCCGCACAGGCGAAGATCGATGCCGTTTTTTTCGGCCTCCTGTGCAATCATATACAATGCGCGCAGCATAGCGGGATGCAGGCTGTCATAAATACTGGCCACGCGGGTATTGTTGCGATCCACCGCCAGGATATATTGCGTTAAGTCATTGGTGCCGACGGAAATAAAGTCGATCCGGTTAGCCAGATGCGGCAACATAAACACCATTGACGGCACTTCCAGCATAATGCCAATGCGCGGTTTCGGGATCGCATAGCCGATCATCTCTTCTACCTCGCGCCCGGCGCGTTCGATCAGGCGCCGCGCTTCATCGACTTCATCAATACTGGTGACCATCGGCAACAAAACGCTGAGATTACCAGTCGCCGCGTTGGCGCGCAGCATCGCGCGAACCTGGATCAAAAAGATCTCAGGCTGATCCAGCGTAATGCGAATCCCGCGCCAGCCCAGACAAGGGTTTTCCTCGCTGATAGGCATATAAGGCAGTTGCTTATCCGCTCCTACATCCAGGGTTCGCAGCGTCACCGGTTTATCGTTAAACATTTGCAGCATCCCTTGATACTGCGCCACCTGCTCTTCTTCCGAGGGAAACCCGCTTTGCAACATGAAGGGAATTTCAGTACGGTACAGGCCGATACCGTCGATCCGACTGCCTAACTTTTCCTCATGCTCTGGGCTTAACCCGGCATTCAGCATTACTTTGACGCGTTCGCCACTTTTCAGTTGGGCGGGAAGATTGACGTCATCCTCCGCCAGTCGGCTGAGTTCGATCTCTTCACTAATGAGACGCTGATATTCCTGAATAAGCACGGGTTCAGGATCGACCAGTAATTCACCGCGATAGCCATCCACCACCAGAGTACGGCGGTGTAATACCGAAGGTTGGATATCGGCGCCCATGACGGTGGGAATACCGAGCGCGCGCACCATAATCGCCGCATGGGAATTTGCCGCGCCGTCGCGTACCACAACGCCAGCCAACCTGTCCTGCGGCAACTCCGCCAGCGTGGTTGCCGACAGCTCATCCGCGACCAGAATAAAACGTTCCGGCCAGGCATTTGGTCCCTGGACCGAATCATCAAGATGGAATAACAGCCGCTGACCCAGAGCGCGTAAGTCTCCCGCCCGCTCTTTAAGGTAGTTATCAGTTAGCGCCGCAAATTGTTCGGCAAATTTTTCGATGATTTTTTTAACGGCCCACTCCGCAACGGCGCCGTTATCGACCTCGGCGAAAAGTTCGCGACGCAATCTGGCGTCTGAAAGCAGGTGTGAATAAAGGTCAAAGATGGCCGCCGTCTCTTTTTGCGCGCCAGCGGCAAAGCGTTTGCTGTACCGTCGGAATTCGTTCGCCGCCTCTTCCAGTGCGCCGGTCAATCGCTCGCGTTCAAGAGAGGTATCCAGCGTAGACGCTTCGTAAACCTGTTCCATCAGCGGCATGGTCGCGTCTTGCCAGCCCGGCGCGATAGCCACGCCCGGCGCCGCGGGCAACGCGCGGATTCGCGTCTGTCGGTATTGCCCGAACAGCGCCGTGACCTGCGACTGTGACAAGATAGCCGCCATCTGCGTGGCGAGCGTGACGAGGAAAGACTCTTCGCTTTCATCGTACTGGCGCAATTCGCGCTGCTGCACGACCAGAACGCCCAGAAGCTGGCGACGCTGAATGATCGGCACGCCAAGAAACGCGCGAAAACGCTCCTCTTTTACCGATGGAATGTATTTAAAGCTGGGATGTTTTTGGGCATCGGCAAGGTTAATGGGTTCCGCCAGCCTGCCAACCAGACCGACGATCCCCTCATCAAACGCCAGCGCAACGGTTCGGCCACGCGGTTTTTTCAACCCCCGAGTAGCCATCAGGTAATAACAGCGTCGGTCATGATCGGCCAGGTAAACCGAGCAAACCTCCGTATCCATCGCAAGACAGATATCCGTGACCAGAATATTCAGCGCCTCGTTCAGACGCGGCGCGCTGGCCACTTTTTCGACTATTTCGCGCAGGCGAGTGAGCATAATTTGCGTGGCTTAACCTCTTTTACGTCGATAAGCAGGCGCGCTTTGTAGCTTAGGCGTATTATCCTGAAGCGCCATTACAACACTTGCAAACTCTTTCATTACCCTGCGGTAGACATCGCGTTTAAATGACACCACTTGTCGGACCGGATACCAGTAACTTACCCAGCGCCAGCCGTCAAACTCCGGCGTGCTGCTGGTTTGCATATTGATTTCGGCGTCGGCGCTCATTAACTGCAAAAGAAACCATTTTTGTTTCTGGCCGATACATACCGGCTTTGTGTCCCAACGCACCAAACGTTTTGGTAACTTGTAACGCAACCAGTTGCGAGTTGAAGCAAGGATTCGAACATCTTTACGGCTTAACCCTACTTCTTCAAACAATTCCCGGTACATCGCCTGTTCCGCCGACTCCCCTGGATTTATCCCGCCCTGCGGGAACTGCCAGGAGTGCTGACCAAATCGCCGGGCCCACATCACCTGCCCCTGACGATTACAAATTACGATACCTACATTTGGGCGGTAGCCATCGTCATCAATCACCGGACTACCTCAACATAAACCTTATATATGAATGATTGTTTCATACTCCAGTGAGGCGGTAAACCACTCTGTAATAGTGACACAGTCTAATAACAATTGAATAACTCACAGTAAATAGCCGAGTTATAAACAGATGATGGCGCCCTTGCGCCATTTTATTCACCTTTTCTGTGGATATAGTTGTGAAGAAGTACGGAATTACTACGGGAAAACCCAGAACAGTCTGAATTCCTTGTTCTCATAACAGTAAAAATAGTGCCTTATATTCATTGTGTTATAGACGGATCTCACATATCGTCTTATTAAAGCGTGACCAGTATCACATTTAAGATCCTTATGCTGATGAAAGATCAACCATCGTCGGTTTTATCCACAGATTGTGCCAATAACTTACCCACTATTTGTCTGAATTTTCGATTTTCGTCGCACGTCAAGGCTGTAAATGGAACCAGTAGTGATGGTTTTACACAGTTATCCCAACTTTCTGTGGATAACATAGTGTAAGATCCTGTTTATTGTCAGTGACCAGAATTGGAAAACCAGCTTCAGCGTTGCGCAACACGAAGAAACACCTCAAAAAAAGCAATAAAAATCAGTATATTGAATATAGCACACAGAAAAAGATAAACTCTGTCCACACGGTATAAAATCACTGCTCATTTTTTAATCAATGGTAATTATTATGTCCGCTCTTTTTCCGCTACTGACTCCGCCTGCTTCGGAGGCACTGCTGTTAGCCCAGGCGCGGCAGCTTTCCGGCTATACGTTAGGCGAACTGGCGGCGATGGCCGGCATGACCACGCCTAAAGATTTAAAGCGAGACAAAGGCTGGATCGGCGTCCTGCTGGAGATCTGGCTCGGCGCCAGCGCCGGGAGCAAACCTGAGCAGGATTTCGCCGCCTTAGGCGTAGAACTGAAAACGATCCCTGTAGATAGTCTGGGCCGCCCTCTGGAAACAACCTTTGTTTGCGTAGCGCCATTAACCGGGAACAGCGGCGTGACCTGGGAGACAAGCCACGTAAGGCATAAATTGAAGCGAGTACTTTGGGTCCCGGTCGAAGGCGAGCGCAGCATACCGTTAGCCGAACGCCGCGTAGGTTCGCCGCTACTCTGGAGCCCAAATGAAGAAGAAGACAGGCAACTACGCCTCGACTGGGAAGAACTGATGGACATGATAGTGCTGGGACAGGTAGAACGCATTAACGCCCGCCATGGTGAAGTCTTGCAACTGCGGCCCAAAGCCGCCAATGCCAGGGCGCTTACCGAGGCTATCGGCGCGCGAGGAGAGCCTATTTTGACGCTACCGCGTGGATTTTATCTGAAAAAAAATTTTACGCAGGCGCTGCTGGCTCGCCATTTTTTATTGCAGAGTCCATAACGCCCGATGCCCGATAAGCGTCTCCGCTATTTTACACCGTTCGCGGTTGCGCAAATTCAGCCTGGGCTTTCGCCCGCCACTCGACGAGCCTATAATTACCGCTTCTTTTTTTGGCAGGACTTTGTTCGATGTTATTTGCATGGATAACCGATCCTAATGCCTGGCTGGCGCTCGGTACGCTGACGCTGCTGGAAATTGTACTTGGGATCGACAACATTATTTTTCTTTCTCTGGTGGTAGCAAAACTTCCTACGGCACAACGGAACCACGCAAGGCGGCTTGGGCTGGCGGCTGCGATGATAATGCGTCTGGCACTGCTGGCGTCAATCGCCTGGGTCACTCGTCTTACGAATCCGCTGTTTGAGCTTTTCGGCGAAGCGATTTCCGCCCGCGATCTCATCCTTTTACTGGGCGGGTTATTTTTAATCTGGAAAGCCAGCAAGGAGATTCATGAGTCCATCGAAGGCGAAGAAGAAGGGTTAAAAACCCGTGTTTCTTCTTTCCTGGGTGCGATCGTGCAGATTATGCTGCTGGATATTATTTTTAGTCTTGATTCAGTTATCACCGCAGTTGGCCTCTCCGACCATCTGTTTATTATGATGGCGGCGGTCGTCATTGCCGTGGGCGTCATGATGTTTGCGGCACGGCCCATCGGCGAGTTTGTCGATCGTCACCCGTCGGTAAAAATGCTGGCGCTCTCCTTTCTGATTCTGGTTGGCTTTACCCTGATTCTGGAAAGTTTCGACGTCCACGTTCCGAAAGGGTATATCTATTTCGCCATGTTCTTCTCTATCGCGGTCGAGAGCCTGAATCTGTTGCGCAGTAAAAAGAATCCGCTGTAACTCTGTCTCGCTCCCCAGCCGGGGAGCGAATACTCACTTTATTTCCCTTCTTCTCACAGATTAAGATTTTGCTGCTTCCAACATGCAGAGCTGCGCATTATTACTAGTCTATTATCAGACATATGATTAACAGACTATTATCAGATGCAGGCTACGTGAGGACAAACGGATGAAAAAATGGGCAGTTGTAATTTCCGCAGTAGGGTTGGCTTTTGCGGTATCCGGATGCAGCAGCGATTATGTGATGGCTACAAAAGATGGTCGTATGATCTTGACCGATGGAAAACCGCAAGTTGACGACGATACCGGTCTGGTCAGCTATACCGATTCACAGGGAAACGAGATGCAAATCAACCGTGACGAAGTGTCTCAAATCATCGAACGTTGAGCGCTAGCCTACGAACGGGGTCAACGTTCTGCAGACCTTCAGGCTGCGTCCCGTAACGGTGCGTGGCGAACCACGCCCGACAACAATTACGCCGCGCAGTCTGCAATTTTACTTTCCCTTTTCCCTTCCCTCTGCCATTTTTATTGTCCTTTGTCAGGAATTTCTGACTTCATAATAAAAAGGAAACGGCTATGCACTATCACCGTATACCCCACAGCTCGCTCGAAGTAAGTACGCTAGGGTTGGGCACAATGACATTTGGTGAACAAAACAGCGAAGCCGACGCTCACGCACAGCTCGACTATGCCATCGCAAATGGCATTAACCTTATCGACGCCGCCGAGATGTATCCGGTACCGCCGCGCCCGGAAACACAAGGGCTGACGGAATCCTATATCGGTAACTGGCTCGCCAAACGCGGCAACCGTGAAAAACTGATCATCGCCAGCAAAGTTAGCGGACCGGCACGTAATAATGATCAAGGCATCCGGCCTCATCAGGCGCTGGATCGTAAAAATATTCGCGAAGCGCTACACGACAGTTTGACCCGGTTGCAGACCGACTATCTGGATTTGTATCAGGTGCACTGGCCGCAGCGACCCACTAACTGCTTCGGTAAACTCGGCTATAACTGGACGGACTCCACGCCAGTAGTAAGTCTGCTGGAGACGTTAGACGCGCTAAGTGAGTTTCAGCGAGCGGGTAAGATTCGTTATATTGGCGTTTCAAATGAGACAGCGTTTGGCGTTATGCGCTATCTGCATCTGGCGGAAAAACATGACCTGCCGCGTATTGTCACGATCCAGAACCCCTATAGCCTGTTAAACCGCAGCTACGAGGTCGGACTGGCGGAAGTCAGCCAGTATGAAGGTGTTGAATTGCTCGCCTATTCCTGTCTGGCGTTTGGCACATTAACCGGTAAATACCTGAACGGGGCCAAACCCGCAGGCGCGCGGAATACCTTGTTCAGCCGCTTCACACGTTACAGCGGCGAACAGGCGCAAAAAGCCGTTGCCGCCTACGTCGATATCGCGAAGCGTCACAATCTTGATCCGGCGCAGATGGCGCTGGCCTTTGTTCGCCGCCAGCCGTTTGTCGCCAGTACGTTACTGGGCGCAACCACGATGGCGCAGCTCAGGACGAATGTGGAAAGTCTGCATCTGACGTTAAGCGAAGAGGTTCTGGCGGAGATTGAGGCGGCGCATCAGGTTTATACCTATCCGGCGCCGTGATGGTCAGTGCCCGGTGGCGCTACGCTTCCGGGCTTACAGATACCATGTAAGCCGGATAACGCGCACTCGCCGCCCGGCGTATTCACTCAGTATGATGCCTGCCGGCGCTGCCAGATCCACAGCGCCGCGATCGCCAGCGCGAACAGCACGCCAAAGCCGATACCTATCGCCACTGCCGGAACGCCAACCAGCACCGCCAGCGAATACAGCCCCAGCATTAATAGCATGGCGCTATTCTCGCCCAGATTTTGTACGGCAATGGCATTCCCGGCGCCAACGCTCTTCTTACCGCGCTCCTGTAGCAAGGCGTTGAGCGGCACCACAAAAAAGCCGCCCAGAATACCTATCAACAGCAATAAGGCATAAGCAGGCAGCAATGCGTGCTGTAATGAGAACATCGCAACCACAACGCCAATCAAAATCCCGGCGGGCATACAGCGCGATACGGTCTCCAGCGTCACCAGTTTTGCCGCCGCACCCGCGCCGACCACAATACCTACCGCCACCATGGCGTTCAGGTAAGTCGGCGTGGCGTTATCCGTAATGCCCAGCGCCACCGGCACCCACAGCACCACCAGAAAACGCAGCGTCACGCCTGCGCCCCAGAATAACCCGGTACCCACCAGCGAAAAACGCGTTTCACCGTTACGCCAGAGGACAACGCAAGCGCAAAAGAAACTACGAATCATCGCCGCCAATTGCCAGGATTGCCCTGGACGCGCCGCTACAAGCTTCGGGATAAACAGATTCGCCACTACTGCGCCAGCGTAGGCCAACGTACAGGCGACCAGTGCGGCAATAACATGCCAGTCAGCCAATACGCCGCCAGCGACAGAACCGAGCAAAATCGCCGCAATAGTAGAGGCTTCCATCAGGCCATTGGCTTTAACCAGTTTATTGCCAGTCGTCAGTTCGCCCAGAATGCCGTATTTCGCCGGAGAATAAGCCGCCGCACCAATTCCTACCAACGTATAACCGACAAAAGGATTCACCCCAAGACAGATACTTGCCGCTCCCGCCAGTTTAAGGCCATTGGCGAACATCATCACTCGGCCTTTGGCAAAGCTGTCCGCTATCTGACCGACAAAGGGCGCAAAAAGAATGTAAGCGCCCACAAACACCATTTGCAGGACAGGCTGGCTCCAGTCCGGATAAAACTGGGCTTTCAACAGCGCCAGCGTCGCAAACAGCAGCGCATTATCGCCAAAAGCCGAGAGAAACTGCGCGACAATAACCGACAGCATCCCTTTCGAGCAGATAGAGGTATTCGTGTGTACTGACTCACTCATGTTGTTGTTCCGGCGCATCCACCCAGCTTTTCAACGTCACAAAATCGGGTTTCCCGCTGCCAAGTAAGGGAAGCTGTTTCAGATAACGGATATCGCGCGGGACGGCAAATTCCGGAATACCGTGCTCACGGGCATAGTGCTGTAACTTTTCTCGGGTGAGTTCGCTGTCAGTCGTAAACAGCACCAGCGCTTCACCTTTACTGGCATCGCTTTTAATGGCTGTAGCGTGCATTTTGTCCGCCGAGACGCCAAGCGCCAGTTGCTCGACCATCTCCAGCGAAACCATTTCGCCAGCAATTTTCGCAAAGCGTTTCGCGCGCCCCTGTATCTGTACAAAACCGCTCTCATCGAAGCGTACAATATCGCCCGTATCGTACCAGCCGCGCTCGGTTTCGCCCCTGGCGTTTTCCGCCGACGGAATCTCCAGCATCCCCGGTTTTTCCACGCGCAGGTAGCCATTCATGATATTTGGCCCTTTAAGCTGTAACCGACCGCCGTTTTCAATACCGGGCACTGCCAGCAGACGCGCGTCCATCCCTGGCAGAATACGCCCAACAGTACCAGGCTTAGCCGCCATCGGTACGTTAATCGATACCACTGGCGCGCATTCCGTTACCCCGTAGCCCTCAAGAATGCGCAGGCCGAATTTATCCTGCCACAGTTGTTTAGTGCTCTCCTGAAGTTTTTCCGCACCGGCCACCACATAACGCAAACGATAAAAATCATACGGATTGGCAAAGCGCGCATAATTGCCGAGAAAGGTCGATGTGCCAAACAACACGGTACAGTTACGGTCATAGACTAGTTCAGGCACAATGCGGTAGTGCAGCGGACTTGGATAAAGAAACACTTCTGCGCCGGTTAACAACGGCGTAAACAGACCAACCGTCAAACCGAACGAGTGAAAGAGCGGCAGCGCCGACATAAAACGGTCATTGGCGGTGAAATCCGCGATAGTTTTTATCTGCTCGACGTTCGCCAGAATGCTTTTATGGCTATGTACCACCCCTTTCGGGTGTCCTTCCGAGCCGGAGGTAAACAGAATAATCGCCGCGTCTTCCGGCTGTTGTTTTACCTGCGCCAGGCGTGGCGCCAGGAGGTGAGTGAAAATCCACAGTTTGTCGGCGGTAGTGACATCCGCTTTTAAATCTTCCAGGTAAACCCAGCGAACCTGCGTCAACTGTTCCGGCAGATGCCACAACTTACCTTTGTCGAGGAACTGGCGGGAGGTAAAAATGGTTTTAATTTCCGCCGCGGTAATCGCGCTGGTCAGCCCTTTTACCCCCGCCGTGTAGTTCATCATGGCCGGAATGCGGCGACGGGAAACCGCGCCGAAAATGACCGCCGCGCTGATGGCGGCATTCGGCAGCATTAAACCGATTTTCTCGCCCTCTGCGCTGTACTTTTCCAGAATACGGCCAACAAAAAGCGTCCTGGTCAGTAAGTTACGATATGTAACCGGCGTAAAGTTAATGTCTTCAATACAGTTTTTACCGCTGCCGTAACGATATTGCGCCGCCAGCAGCGATTCGTATAACGTTTCGCGCGGGCGCGCCGCCATACGCGCTTCCATCATGATCTGATGCAGCATCTCACCCGCTATCTTACGCCTGTCGCGCGCGCGCGGCGCTTCCGGCATCGGTATTTGCGTCGGCGGTAAAATATGAAGCTGAATGCGGGGGAATAAACGCCGTTTGACCAAACCTTTCAGACGACTGAAAGGCGTAAGCTCCGCGCCATCAATACGGAGCGGAACGACGGTTGCGCCGGATTTCGCCGCCACAAAGCCTGCGCCATCATAGATTTTCATTAGCGAGCCGGTCACGGAAATCCGCCCTTCCGGGAAAATCACTACTGGCCGCCCCTGCTCCACCAGACGGACCAGGTGTTTAATAGTCATGGGCTTGGTCGGATCGAGCGGAACAAAATCGATCAACGGCGTTAACCAGCGCATATACCATTGCTGGCTGATGGTAGTATATACCGCAAAGACAGGCCGTACCGGCAAAAACAGCGCCAGCAGCATACCATCGATAAATGAAACGTGATTGGGGGTAATTAAGACCCGGTTCCCCTGTAGCGCCCGGACATCGCCGGTGACGCGCACGCGATAGAGCACGCGAAACAGGTTACGAAAAAATCCAAACAGCATTTCAACTCCCTTTGGCCACAATTCGCTAAAACATGAATTGTGGCAGATTACACGAGATGCGTAACAGGAGCGATAGCAAAATAGGGGCGAAAAAAAACCTGCGCATCCGCGCAGGTTGGTGCAAGAGACAGGTACGAAGAGCGTACCGAATAATCTCACCAATCAATACCTCTGGGATCTTGATTGTGGTCTTCGCTCGCCTGCATCGCCAGTCCGAAAACGCAAAGGAATAAATGGAAATGCAACGAGTTGTGTAAATTATCCGTTACTGTTACAGATTCAGACGAAACAAAAAAAACCTGCGCATTTCTACGCAGGTTGGTGTAATTCGTGTGATCAACGACTACGTTGATTCCACCTATCAATACCTCTGGGATCACCACTCTATCAACCTGACCCATTGGCCTGCCAGCAGACAATCGCAACAGCGCTTCGCAAACTGTAACGAAAGGTTTGTATTGTCACTTTACGGACGCATTTCGCCCGTACAAGTCACATTTGCCCGGTACTGCCGGGTAAGAGGCTTGAACAGACGTTCATTTTCCGTAAAACTGGCGTAATGTAAGCGTTTACCCACTATAGGTATTATCATGGCGACCATAAAAGATGTAGCCCGACTGGCCGGTGTTTCAGTCGCCACCGTTTCTCGCGTCATTAACGATTCGCCAAAAGCCAGCGAAGCGTCCCGGCTGGCGGTGTCCAGCGCAATGGAGTCTCTGAGTTATCACCCTAACGCCAACGCGCGCGCGCTGGCTCAGCAGGCCACGGAAACCCTCGGTCTGGTGGTCGGCGACGTTTCCGATCCTTTTTTCGGCGCGATGGTGAAAGCCGTTGAGCAGGTGGCGTATCACACCGGCAATTTTTTACTGATTGGCAACGGGTATCACAACGAACAAAAAGAGCGTCAGGCTATTGAACAGTTGATTCGTCATCGTTGCGCGGCGTTAGTGGTTCACGCCAAAATGATCCCGGATGCGGATCTGGCCTCATTAATGAAACAAATCCCCGGTATGGTGCTGATTAACCGCATTGTACCGGAGTTTGAGCACCGTTGTGTCGCGCTGGACGATCGCTACGGGGCATGGCTGGCGACCCGACATCTGATCCAGCAAGGTCATACGCGTATTGGGTATATCTGTTCCAATCACACCATCTCCGATGCTGAAGATCGCCTGAGAGGCTATTACGATGCGCTGGCGGAAAGTCATATTCCGGCTAACGATAGGCTGGTAACGTTCGGCGAACCGGACGAAAGCGGCGGTGAGCAGGCAATGACTGAGTTATTAGGTCGCGGCAGAAACTTTACCGCGGTGGCCTGCTATAACGACTCGATGGCGGCTGGCGCAATGGGGGTATTAAATGATAACGGCGTTGGGGTGCCGGGCGAAGTATCGCTCATCGGTTTTGATGACGTTCTGGTCTCACGCTATGTGCGTCCCCGGCTGACCACAATTCGGTACCCCATCGTCACTATGGCGACACAGGCGGCGGAACTGGCGCTGGCGCTGGCGGGGAAATGCCCCACGCCGGAAGTGACTCATGTGTTTAGTCCGACGCTGGTACGCCGACATTCGGTATCAACGCCAGCGGATACCGGACACCTGTCGACAGCCGATTAATTGGGGTAGCATTATGGCGACAATGCTGGATGTTTCCCGCCATGCGGGCGTATCGAAGGCCACCGTCTCACAAGTGCTGAATGGAATGGGGCAGGTGAAAGAAAGTACGCGCCAGAAAGTGTTTATGGCGATGCAGGCGCAGAACTATCGCCCCAACTTACTGGTTCGCTCGCTGGCGAATCGCACCAGCGACAGCATCGGTTCGGTCGTCTCAACGTTCGACGGCTTCTATTTTGGCAGTTTATTGCGCCAGGCGGAATCTCGTTTGAGAACAGGCGTTTGTCAATAATCAGAGCATCTCAAGCGCTAATAGCTCCTCAATGGTCTGGCGACGGCGAATTAGCCGCGCCTGTCCATTGTCAAATAACACTTCCGGCAGTAGCGGGCGGCTGTTGTAATTTGATGACATAGATGCGCCATAAGCGCCGGTATCGTGTAATACGAGGTAATCGCCGGGAGTGACCGCAGGTAATACGCGCGTCTCGACCATCCCCCCCTCCTGCTGCGTAAAAACATCGCCTGATTCGCATAACGGCCCGGCCACCACCGTCTCGACCTTTGGGCCGTTTTCAAGCGAGCGGCCATCTGCCGCCAGCGCCGAAATACGGTGATAGCTACCGTACATCGCCGGGCGCATCAGGTCGTTAAAACCGGCATCCACCAGTACGAAACGGCGGCTTCCCATCTGTTTAACGCTACGTATCTGCGTCACCAGCACGCCTGACTGCGCCACCAGAAAACGTCCGGGTTCGATCTCAAGTTTGACCGCATGTCCCAGATGGCGGGCGATTTGTTCGCGCGCCGCGTTCCACAGACCATAGTAATGACGCGTATCAACGGACTCTTCTCCCTCACGATAAGGAATCGATAGCCCGCCGCCTGCCGAAATGGCTTCTAAATCCTGACCACATTCCAGCACCTGGCGTACCATTGCGCCGCAAACCTGCTTCAGATGACCGTAATCAACGCCAGAACCGATGTGCATATGGATGCCGACAAGTTTCAGTCGGTATTGCCGCATGACCGCCAGCGCCGCCGGAAGATCGCTATGCCAGATGCCATGTTTGCTGTTTTCGCCTCCGGTATTGGTTTTCTGGCTGTGGCCGTGACCAAAACCGGGGTTCAAGCGCAGCCAGACACGATGCCCCGGCGAAACCTGACCAAGCTGCGCCAGCATATCCACCGAGCCGGCATTGACCGGAATACGCAGTTCGCTCACACGCGCCAGCGTGGCGGCGTCAATTACATCGGCGGTAAAAACGATATCATCAGGGCGCGTTTGTGGATCGTATCCCGCAGCCAGCGCACGCTCGATCTCTCCTAATGAAACAGAATCCACCTTTACGCCCTGCGCGCGCATTAAGCGCAAGATATGAATGTTCGAGCAGGCTTTTTGCGCAAAGCGCACGACATCAAACTGCTGTAGGGCGGCTATCTGACGGCGAATAATGCGCGCGTCATATACCCAGACCGGACAGCCGAATTCGGCGGACAATCTGAGCAAATTTTCAGCGTTAAGGTCGGTTTCAGCGTAATGACGCGGCAATGACATAACAAACTCCGGAACAGGCTTTTTAACGATTACGCCATACTTTAACTGGAATAAAAAATATCGTTTTATCGTCAGTCTATGCAAAAATGATATGGGATAAATGGTTCGGGGAAACGTATGGCTGCCGTTAATTTACGTCACATTGAAATTTTTCACGCCGTAATGACCGCCGGAAATCTCACCGAAGCGGCGCGGCTGCTGCATACCTCGCAGCCTACCGTCAGCCGTGAACTGGCGCGTTTTGAGAAAGTGCTGGGATTAACGCTGTTTGAGCGCACACGCGGGCGCTTACATCCGACGGTGCAAGGGCTACGCCTGTTCGAAGAGGTACAACGCTCCTGGTATGGGTTGGATCGCATCGTCAGCGCGGCGGAAAGCCTGCGCGAATTCCGCCAGGGCGAGCTCTCCATCGCCTGCCTGCCAGTATTTTCACAATCCTTTTTGCCGCCGCTGTTACCGCCTTTTCTGGCGCGTTATCCGGATGTCAGCCTGAATATTGTGCCGCAGGAGTCGCCGTTGCTGGAAGAGTGGCTCTCCGCCCAGCGCCACGATTTGGGACTCACGGAGACGCTTCATCCCCCGGCAGGAACAACCCGTACCGAGCTACTGACGCTGAATGAAGTGTGCGTATTGCCCACTGACCATCCGCTTGCCGCCAAAACCGTACTCATGCCGGACGATTTTCACGGGGAAAACTTTATCAGCCTCTCCCGCCTGGACAGCTATCGACAGTTGTTGGATACGTTATTTACCGAACATCAGGTGAAGCGCAGAATGGTGGTTGAAACACATAGCGCGGCATCCGTCTGCGCGATGGTGCGCGCCGGGGCGGGCGTTTCGATCGTTAACCCGCTGACCGCGCTGGACTATGCCGCCAGCGGCGTAACCGTTAGACGCTTGAGCATTGACGTACCCTTTACCGTCAGCCTGATTCGCCCGCTACACCGCCCCGCCTCCGCGCTGGTTGACGCCTTCAGTAAGCATTTACAAACGCATCTTTCACGCCTGGTTGAACCACTGGAGACTATTCTGGGGCCGATGACGAAAGCATAAATGTCACGGCATCTGCGGCATGAATTGCCGTAGTATCAAAAACCGGTAGCGCACTTTGCGCCTGGGGCACCAACAGTCCTATTTCCGTACAGCCAAAAATCACGCCCTGCGCTCCTTGCGCCGCCAGTTGTTCGATAACCCGTAAATAATAGTGGCGCGACGCGTCAGTGAACTCCCCCCTGGCAGAGCTCGTCAAAAATCACCTGATTGATTTGCGCCCGATCGTCCGCCTCTGGCACCACGGTCTCAATCGCAAATTGTTGCTCCAGCCGCCCGCGATAAAAATCCTGTTCCATCGTATAGCGAGTCCCCAATAGCGCCACGCGACGTAACCCCTGACGAGCGATAGCTCGCCCGGTAGCATCCGCGATGTGCAAAAAGGGCAGCGAACAACGAGATTCAATAATGCGCGCGATTTTATGCATGGTATTGGTACATAACACAATGCCTTCTGCGCCAGCCTGTTGTAATCCCTGCGCGGCCTGCGCCAGGATATTGCCCGCTTTATCCCATTCACCGCGGCATTGACACATTTCTATATCGTGAAAATCTACGCTATGCAGTAATAAGCTCGCCGAGTGCAGGCCCCCCAGTTGCTGTTTAATCCCTTCATTGATGAGGCGGTAATAAGGAATAGTCGATTCTCAGCTCATACCGCCCAATAGCCCGATCGTTTTCACTGCGTTCTCCTTTTTTAAAGCATTATGGCAGTGAAGCAAACTTACGCATCCGTTTCCAGTCTGTTTTTATCGTGCCGGATAACAGGCGTATCCGGCAACTGAAGGGAAACTACACACCAATATTTTTTAGCTTCTCACCCGCCATCAATTTGCGTTCGATGTGCTCCAGGGTAACGTTTTTCGTTTCCGGGACCAGCCAGAAAGTGATGCCGATAAAAGCGACATTTAGCGCGGTGTAGAGCCAGAACGTACCCGCCGCGCCAATGCTGTCCAGCAGGGTCAGGAATGTCGCGCCGATTACCATGTTCGATACCCAGTTTGTCGTGGTTGAACAAGTAATGCCAAAGTCACGACATTTCAGCGGCTGGATTTCCGAACACAGAATCCACACCACCGGAGCGGCGCTCATCGCGTAACCAGCGATACACATCATCGTCATCCCAACGGAAAGCCAGGAGAGACCGCTTGACGCCGTACCATTATCAAATTGCATCAGGCAGTAGCCCAGCACTAACGTCCCTAACGCCATTACGCTGAAACCGATTTTTAACGCCGGTTTGCGTCCGGCTTTATCCACCGTAAAAACGGCGATAAAAGTCGCGAACATAAAGGTCAGTCCGACCACCAGCGTGGCGATCATTTGCTGTTCCGTGGTGGTAAAGCCAGCCATTTTAAAAATGCGCGGCGCATAGTACATAATGATGTTCATGCCGGTGAACTGCTGCATTGCCTGTAGCAGCATACCGAGGAACACGGCGCGGCGAACATGACGATTAGCTTTAAATAATGACCACCCTCCCTGTTTGAGCTTGAGACTTTCCCGGATTTCATTGAGTTCATCACGGGCTTTTTCCGAGGTATCGCGCAACATACGCAGCACCTCTTCCGCTTCGATATGGCGACCTTTTTGCGCCAGCCAGCGCGGACTATTAGGCAGGAATACCACCAGAATAATTAGCAATACCGCAGGCAGCGCCAGCACGCCCAGCATTGCGCGCCAGTTGCCGCTGTAGCTGAACGCCGTATCGGATAAAAAAGCCAGCACAATGCCCAACGTCACCATCAATTGATACATACTGATCATTTTGCCGCGAACATTTTCACTCGCCATTTCAGAGAGATAAAGCGGCGCGGTATAGGACGCAATCCCTACGGCTACGCCCAGTATCACGCGGGCGCCAATCAATACCTCCACGCTGGAAGCAAACGCCGATCCCAGCGAGCCGACCACAAACAAAATCGCGCCGGCCATCAGGCTATACTTACGCCCAAGCCGGAATGAGAGCCAGCCATTAAATAAGGCGCCAATCGCCGCGCCAAGCATCATGCTGCTGACGACCCACTCCTGCAACCGACTGGTCAGCACGAAATGGTCGGTAATAAAAGGCAGCGCCCCGGCGATAACGCCAATATCCAGACCAAATAACAGTCCCGCTACCGCCGCAGAAACCGAAACAAACATATTCATACGTCGTGTGTCGCGAAGCGAACGCGGCGTTAAAGCAGAGTCATGATTAATAGAGACCATTTTTCCTGCCACAACAGAGTAAGACATAGTCTGAAATTACGGGATACTCTCCCTCAAGTGTCAGGCCGGAAACGGCATAAATATGGATTAAATGGCTACGCTATAGCGATATGTGATGGATATTACACTTTTAAAATTTAACACTACTCTCATATGTTTTTTAAATTACTAATATTTCAGCGAATTAAAGTATTTATTATGACTATTAATTAACGACATATGGATTAATTTAAAACCTCAATATGGACTATGCTAATGAGATCATAAAAAACCCTGCCGAAGGCAGGGTGAAATTGCTGACAGACTCGAATTCATTTTGCCCGATGCGGCCTATAACATCACCCATGAGCATAGGCCTGATAAGCAAGGCGTCATCAGGCATTGCAGCGGTTATCCTCAGTTTCGAACCTCGTCCGTTTTTAGCAACTAAAAAACCGATTTTTCTCAGAAACTCATCTGGACTGCGTGGATTAACGCGCCAGCCAACCGCCATCTACCGCTACGGTATAGCCGTTGATATAATCAGCGGCGCTGGATGCCAGGAAAACCACTGGGCCCATTAAATCATCCGGCAGTCCCCAACGTCCAGCCGGAATACGGTCGAGAATTTCGGCGCTACGTTGTTCATCTGCGCGTAATTGCTGGGTATTATTGGTCGCCATATAGCCCGGCGCGATAGCGTTCACATTGATATTGTGTTTCGCCCACTCGTTCGCCATCAGGCGCGTTATTCCCATTACGCCGCTTTTCGACGCGGTGTAAGACGGAACGCGAATACCGCCCTGGAAGGAGAGCATAGAGGCGATATTAATAATTTTGCCGCCGTTGCCCTGAGCAATAAAATGTTTTGCCGCCGCCTGAGACATAAAGAATACGCTCTTAATGTTCAGATTCATGACGTCATCCCAGTCTTTTTCCGTGAAATCAATCGCATCTTCACGACGGATCAAGCCCGCGTTATTCACCAGAATATCAATATGACCGTATTCCGCTACCGCACGTTCCAGTAGCGCCGGAATACCATCAATTTGACGCAGATCGGCCGTCAGGCTTAAAAAACGGCGTCCCAGAGCGGTGACGCGCGCGATGGTTTCCGTCGGCTCAACGATGTTAATTCCAACAATGTCACAGCCCGCTTCCGCCAGCCCTAACGCCATACCCTGGCCCAGCCCGGTATCGCAACCTGTAACAACCGCGACTTTACCTTCAAGAGAAAATGCATTCAAAATCATTGTTAATCCTTATTTTGTCATGCCTGTCACGGACAGGCGTTATCACCAGTCGCGACTAGCGCAGATCTTTTACTGCAACGTGATCCATGTCATCGAAGACCTGGTTTTCCCCCACCATGCCCCAAATAAACGTATAGGCTTTGGTGCCAACGCCGGAATGTATTGACCAGCTTGGTGAGATCACCGCCTGTTCATTACACATCACAATATGACGGGTTTCCTGAGGCTGCCCCATCATATGGAAGACGCAACTGTCCTCTTCCATATTGAAATAGAAGTAAACTTCCATACGGCGCTCATGGGTATGACATGGCATGGTGTTCCATAGATTGCCGGGCGCCAGTTCGGTGAGCCCCATACTGAGCTGACAGGTTTCCAGCACATCCGGAACGAAGTACTTATTAATAGTGCGACGGTTACTGGTGAGGTTATCGCCTAAGGTGACGGGCGCAACGTCGGCAGGCGTCACTTTTTTCGTCGGATAAGCGGTATGCGCTGGCGCGCAGTTGTAGTAAAACTTCGCCGGTCTGCTCGACTCATTGCTGGCGAAGACCAGCTCTTTCGCCCCTTTGCCAATATACAGAGCATCGCGATGACCGATGTCATAGCGCTGCCCGTCAACGATAATGACGCCCGCGCCGCCAATATTAATAACGCCCAGCTCGCGGCGGTCCAGTAACCGGGAGACGCCAAGCTGTTTTCCCACTTCCCCCCCGATTTCAACGGTATGGCTGACGGGCATAATGCCGCCGACAATAATGCGGTCAATATGGCTGTAGACCATCGTATATTCATCAGCGACAAAAATGTTTTCTATCAAAAACTCGCGTCGTAGCGCTTGGGTGTCCAGCGTCTTAGCGTGCTCGCTATGGATACTTTGCCTTACGTCCACCTTCCCCTCCATTGATAAACCGATCGCGACGACAAAAATCAAAACGACGTTTTGATTTATTTAACGGCATAATAGTCGTCTGGATGAAGCTTTTCAACAATAAATAAAACAACGTTTCATTTTTGTGAGTGGTTATTTTTAAAACTGCCGTAGCGATCACGATCGGCGCTAAAACTTACGCTTTTCTCTGCTTTTCAGACATGCGCGCCAGACGCTGTACATCAGCAATGACTTTTCTTTTAAGTAAATGATTAATCAAGCAAAATAAAATACAGCTTTGATAAAAATGAGCGCTTTTTTAGCGCTGGATGTGATTTGCGAAATGAACTAAAGGCGGTACGCCTCAGGCGCGCCTGCAATACCCGTTACAACGAAATATGTGTTTCTGTAACTGGCTTTGCCCTCTTGATTGAGGGCTTTTTTATGACGGGAATACTGAAGAAGGAAAAGAATGGCTAACGCAGGATCAGTCGCGTTCAATGGTTAAAGCAACTCCCTGACCGCCGCCTATACAAAGCGTCGCCAGGCCTTTTCGCGCGTCGCGTTTAACCATTTCATGCACCAGTGAGACCAGAATTCGACAGCCGGAAGCGCCAATGGGATGCCCCAGCGCAATCGCGCCTCCGTTAACGTTTACCCGCCGCTCATCCCATTCCAGCATTTTTCCTACCGACAACGCCTGGGCGGCAAACGCTTCGTTAGCTTCGATAAGATCGACATCCGCCAACTGCCAGCCTGCACGCTCCAGACAACGCCGGGTGGCATATACTGGCGCAATCCCCATCAGCGCAGGATCGACGCCGACGCTGGCAAACGCGCGGATGCGCGCCAACACTGGCAACCCCAGAGCCTGGGCTTTCGCCTCGCTCATCATCATCACGGCGGCGGCGCCATCGTTGATTGAGGAGGCATTACCCGCCGTCACCGAACCTAAACTATCAAACGCCGGATGCAGCAGGGCTAACCCCTCCGCGCTGGCGTCGGCCCGCGGTTGTTCATCAGTATCGACAATCACGGTCTGCCCGTTACGTTGCGTGACGACGGGGACAATCTCATCTTTAAAACGTCCGGTATCGATCGCAGCCCTGGCCTTTTGCTGCGAGCTGAGCGCATAGGCATCCTGTAATTCACGGCTGATGCCATATTCCCGCGCCAGGTTTTCTGCCGTCACGCCAATGTGATAATCGTTGAAAGCATCCCATAAGCCATCATGCACCAGGCTATCCACCAGATTGTCGGCATTAGGCAACGCGCCAGTGCGGCTGTCATTTAGGACATGCGGCGCACGGCTCATATTCTCCTGCCCGCCCGCGATAACAATGTCCGCCTCACCGCACTGAATCGCCTGCGTCGCCAGGTGCAACGCTTTTAAACCGGAACCACAAACGTCATTAATGGTAATAGCGGATACGGTATTAGGCAGCCCTCCTTTGATGGCTGACTGGCGTGCCGGATTCTGCCCGGCGCCAGCCGTCAGCACCTGACCGAGGATGACCTCGTCGATAGCATTAACATCCACGCCTGTGCGATCAATTAACGCTTTGACTACCATACTCCCCAGTTCGACGGCGGAATGACGGGCCAGCGTTCCTTGAAAACAGCCGATAGGTGTCCGTAAGGCCCCCACTATCACAACCTCTTTCATTCCCACCTCAGCGCAAAAAGACACCGCCATAGTAGAGTATTGTTAAAATTAGTTATCTTGATTGTTTAAAAAAAGTGATTTTTATCACAAAGGAAATGAAGTTAATTTGACGGTGACGCAGCTTATTTCTGCTGCAGATGATACCGAAGCCAGTTACCTGCCGTTCCGGGCGGCGACTTTTTGTTCCACAACAAATCAATAGCAATCGCCCTCGGCCAGCCAGGAACATCCTGTTGCGTCAGCGTTTTTCCCGCCGTAAACTCCTCCACCAGCGCGCAGGGCAACACGCACCAGCCTAATCACTGAACCGCCATGCTCAACAGCAATAGATAATTCGGCACCGACCAGGCCGGGCCGCGTGTCACGTTGGCGTTAGATTCAAGGTAGGTATTCAGACACAGCTCACGCCAGGTATGCAGTTGCTCCCACTGTAGGTTCGTCTGTGACGCCAGCGGATACGTGGCCGCTACATAAACGCCCATCCAGTTTTGAATAAGCGTCGATGTCTGTGGGATAGTCTTCACGCGCTTCAATCAAGCCAACCTGGGCACGCCCCTTTTGCAGCAGGTCGATGACATCATCATTTTCTCCAATCAAGCACTCAAACCCGGTATGCGGGAATTGACGCCAACAGCGCGTTACCACATGATATTGCTCTTTTTTGCCTGGTTCGCAACGGTTCCTGTCCCCTTAGCCCGCGGCATCCGCCTGCTTAAAATGCCCACAATTAGCGCCATTTATGGTAAATTGCGCTTCTTTTTGTGTGTTTTATAGTTGATAAATTCAAATAATGTCTAAAATTTGGTCAAAAGATGAGACTCTCTGGAGTTTTGCATTATACGGAACGGCTGTAGGCGCAGGCACCCTTTTCCTTCCCATTCAGTTGGGATCAGCAGGCGCAATTGTACTATTTATTACCGCGCTGGTCGCCTGGCCTCTAACATACTGGCCGCATAAAGCGCTGTGTCAGTTTATTCTTTCCTCAAAAACCTCTACAGGTGAGGGAATTACTGGCGCCGTTACTCATTATTACGGCAAGAAAATCGGCAGCATTATTACCGCGCTTTATTTCATTGCGTTTTTTGTGGTGGTATTAATTTATGCTGTAGCTATTACCAATTCCCTGACAGAACAATTAGCGAAGCATATTCAGATAGATATTCGCATCCGGATGTTAGTCAGCTTCGGCGTAGTACTTATCCTGAATATGATTTTTTTAATGGGAAGACATGCCACTATTCGCGTAATGGGTTTTCTGGTCTTTCCGCTTATCGCTTACTTCTTGTTTCTTTCGCTCTATTTAACCGGAAGTTGGCAACCCTCGTTACTGACCGGGCAAATGTCTTTTGATAATCACACACTGCACCAAATATGGATTTCTATTCCAGTGATGGTTTTTGCTTTTAGCCATACACCCATTATTTCGACGTTTGCCATCGACAGACGGGAAAATTTTGGTGAGCAGGCCATGGGTAAATGCAAAAAGATCATGAAGGTCGCCTACCTGATTATCTGCCTGAGCGTGCTGTTCTTTGTTTTTAGCTGCCTGCTTTCCATTCCGCCGTCATACATTGAAGACGCTCGCAACGAGGGTGTTACCATCCTTTCCGCGCTCTCGATGATGCCCAATGCGCCGACCTGGCTCTCTATTTCTGGTATTATCGTTGCCGTCGTAGCCATGTCGAAATCTTTCCTCGGCACCTACTTCGGCGTCATTGAGGGCGCAACCGAAATGGTAAGAACCACCTTACGGCAGGTCGGCGTGAAAAAAAGCCGGGCGTTCAATCGCGCACTGTCTATCATGCTGGTTTCCGGAATAACGTTTATTATTTGCTGTATTAACCCGAATGCCATTTCTATGATTTATGCCATTAGCGGCCCGCTTATTGCGATGATCCTATTTATTATGCCCACGTTGTCAACGTACTTGATACCGGCATTGAAACCCTATCGAACAGCGGGTAATTTCATTACATTGGTAGTCGGTTTACTTTGCGTATCGGTGATGTTTTTCGGCTAAAGTAACAGATAGCCGGGATAGTACTCCCGGCTATTTAATATAAGAATCCAGCACCTTTAATATTACGTCCAGATCTTCTTCACGTCTGGCTTCATCGCCCTGATGCACGATATGTTCGGTCAGATGCCCTTTAATCACCTCGCGCATTAATCCATTTACTGCGCCGCGAATCGCAGCGATCTGCTGTAACACTACCGCGCATTCATGCGGTTCATCCAGCATTTTTTTTAGCGCTATCACCTGTCCCTGAATCTTGCTGGTCCTGGCTTTCAGCTTTTGTTTGTCCCGGATGGTATGTGACATAGCAACACCTTACTAACATTAATGAATAAAAATTATACCATTACCACGCTACTGGGGGTAGTATTCTATACTAGGGGGGAGTAAAATGGCGGTCACATAAAACAATTAAGAATCATTCTCATGGGTGAATTTTCGACACTTCTTCAGCAAGGAAACGGCTGGTTCTTCATCCCCAGCGCCATTTTATTAGGCATTTTGCATGGGCTTGAACCCGGGCATTCCAAAACCATGATGGCGGCCTTTATCATTGCCATTAAAGGTACGATTAAACAGGCATTCATGCTCGGCCTGGCGGCTACGCTTTCTCATACAGCAGTCGTCTGGTTAATTGCGCTGGGCGGAATGTATCTTAGCCGGGCATACACCGCGGAATCAGTGGAACCATGGCTGCAGCTAATATCTGCAATCATTATTCTGGGCACCGCGTGCTGGATGTTCTGGCGGACATGGCGAGGCGAGCAGCAGTGGCTGACGGGAAGCCACCACGACCACGACCACGACCACGACCACGACCACGACCACGACCACGACCACGACCATCATGGTCACACATATCCGGAAGGCGCAATGTCAAAAGCGTATCAGGATGCCCATGAACGCGCCCACGCTGCCGATATTCAACACCGTTTTCATGGTCAAAAAGTGACAAATGAACAGATCCTGCTGTTCGGCCTGACCGGAGGGCTTATCCCCTGCCCGGCCGCGATCACCGTTTTACTGATTTGTATCCAGCTCCAGGCGCTTACGCTGGGCGCCACGATGGTGCTGTGCTTTAGTCTTGGCCTGGCATTAACGCTGGTTGCGGTAGGCGTTGGCGCGGCGATAAGCGTTCAACAGGCAGTAAAGCGATGGAATGGTTTTACGACGCTTGCCCGTCGGGCCCCCTATTTTTCGAGCATTCTGATTGGTCTGGTCGGCCTATACATGGGGATTCATGGCTACACCGGGATTATGCAGTAAATACGTAATACACCTGCTCAGGTCGTATCATTCTTCTGGCGTATTTGCGCGTCGCTCCGGCTGATTGCCGTTTACCACCGACTCTGCTGGGCTATTTTTCCAGACATTCAGACAGCTTAAGTTTACGTATTTGAGATTAACCCGTGTGTTGCATCGTTGGTGTTAGCAGGGAGCTGGAAAAAGCGAAAGAAAGATCAATATCCTTTTTTATCAACCTGAAAATGGCCTAACATCCAATGCTTTTCAGTAGCAAGTGCTTTATCGTTTCTGACCTATCAACTTCATCATAACCCCGAAGAAATACTGCACCTATAATCCGATCGGTAAGAATCTGCGTGTTAATGCGCATGTTTCTACCGTCAGGGCAACCTGTCTCCGGCCTTTTGCACAAAATGAGCATAATGTATAAGATTTTTCCGCTAATATGGCAGACGTCAACGGGAGATGAGTTATGAAAAAAAAATAGTGCAGCATTTTGTAAGATGGATTGAGGATCACATTGAAGAGGATAAAACAATTGATGATTTAGTTAATTATACCGGATACAGCCGCAGAGCGGTTCAGCTAATGTTTAAAAAGGAGTATGGTGTACCGGTCGGGACTTATATGCGGCAGAGAAAAATGTGCCGGGCGGCAACACTTCTGCGCTTGACAAAACTCAGCGTTATTGAAATTGCCCATCGAGTCCATTTTAGTGGCACTCAAAACTTTGGCAGGGCATTTAAGCATGCATTTAATATGACCCCGACAGAGTACAGAAATTTACCTTCATGGGATTTATCTTTACTCGTACCAGCTATTAATATTGATAACTGTTGGAACGTTGATAGCTGTATAGTTGAGCGTTCTGGAATATATGTTAGTGGTGACGAATGTTTTTATCAACAAAAAATCTTGCGTACTCCAACATTAGAATCGAAAAGAAACCGATTAAAAAAAATACGGCATTATTCTGAATTATATAAAACTAATATTGTTATTGCGTCAAATTTTTTACCACCGAAAAATCGGTATTCAGCGATTCGTGATGTCATTGATATTACTATGTTATCGGGTGTCGAAGTAGAGAAAAACACTGCAAAAAACGATACCTTTTACGTAGAAGGCGGACGATATATTAAATTTGTATTTAATGGAAAGTGGAGTGATTACTCAAAATTCAGCCACTATATTTATATGAATATTTTACCAAAAACAAAACTACATCGGCGGAGTGGCGCAGATATAGAACTCTTTCATTATACAACCAATTTCTATGATGACGACCCAAAGTTTATATGTGATTATTTTATTCCAGTAGATTAACCAGCTCTTCAAGTCTATGTGTGCGGAAAATTTTCGCTCAAGGAATATATAATTAAACCATTTATCATCATGCGAATAGATTTCATTATAAAACTCACAGCTAAAATAATAAACTTTAATATTAATAAGTATAATAACAATGTGATCATATGGTGTGTGAGCGGCCTGATATCTGAAATGGTTACGAACGTTTCGAAGAAACGCGATATAAGACCACGGATACGTTATCTGCTACACCCTTTAACAGAGATAATGAATAGTCAATGAATACAAACAGCTTCAGTTTTAACGGATTTACTAGCTTCACAGGTATGCTGACGGTTTGGCTTATGACCTGGTATATGACTAGCGGGTTACAAAACTATTACTAATCGTATTTTTCAGCATTTATTATTTCATAGCGCTGAATGATTCAGGATAATTTTATGTAAAATAGTTTTTCTGGTATGGTTAATGCTCTTTGTAAATTTCACTCTAAAAACATAACCATATGAATATATCAGCATAGAGGAGATTTTTTGATACACATAGTGATTTAGAGTTTACCTCCATTTCGGATTATATCAGGTATAACCTTTTTATTATTACTGATTTTCGTATATTGGTAATATTTTTTAGCAAGACATTCGTAATAAATAAGGCTTTAGAACTTGTGAAATTAAAATTTTTTGGTTTTATCTCCAGTGCTCTGTATTACCACACCGCAGTATTTGCGGCGGATTATAATCGCAATATAATAGACTATCACCAGATATTGACCAATGGCGACTCTGTTACAAACAGTACGGTTGTGTCATCCGGTCGGCTTACTCTCTATAGTGGTGCAAAAAGTAATGGTATAAATATTGAATCTGATGGCATTATGGAGGTAAATAAAAATGCGACGGATAAGTCATCCATTATCCATACAGGTGGAATTCAGTATGTCGATGGTTTTTCATTAAATACAACCATTTACGGCGAGCAAAAAATATCAGGATCGGTAGAAGGCACCCTTATTAAAGGGGGATATCAGTCTGTTTATGGTTCAGCGCAGGCAATAAATACAACATTAAGTAATGGTGGTGTTCAATATGTGGCCGGCATTGCTAAAGATACGATAATTGAGTCCGGACAGCAATATATTCAGTCAGGAGGCAAAGGCAGTGATACCACTATTAATAATGGAGGTATTCAGAATGTGGAGGGCGGTTCTGTCACAAACACAACCATTAATGATGGAGGTACCCAAAATGTGACTGGCGGTTCTGTCACAAACACAATTATTAATGATGGAGGTACCCAGAATGTGGATGGCGGTACTGCTACAGACACGACCATTAATTACGGGGGTATTCAGAATGTAAATGGCGGTATTGTCACGAACACGACCATCAATGAGGTAGGAGAGATGTACGCGTGGGGTGGTTCAGTATCGAATACCATCGTTAATGGAGGGTATCTGGATGTTGCAGGTTCATCAACCATTATAAAAAATACCGTTGTGAATAATGGCGGGTATGTCAATGTATTAGATGGAAAGGTAAAAAATGTGGAAGTGTCAGGCCAGAACGCCAGTATCTATATTGGCCCTGCCGGATACAACATAAAGCCCGTTATTTCAGGAGCCATCACCGCTTCGGACAGAGGACATATTTTTTTAGGCTACGGCGCAGACTCATCCGGTGCAGACATCACGCTGAATAGCGACGCCTTCCTGCAGTTAAACAATGCCGGCATGTGTACCACGGATTGCCTGTACACACTGAACAGCCTGGCTCTGTCAGGAGGCCGTGTGCTTCATTCCAACGGAGGCTGGAATACACTGAACTTATCCAGCCTGTCCGGTAATGGCGATTTTTATATGTATACGGAGGTGGCTAGTGGTAAAGGGGATCTTCTGAACGTAACCGGGAATGCGACAGGTGCATTCCGGTTGTTTGTTCAGGACTCCGGAGTCAGTCCGACCTCAGATGACAGCCTGTTGTTGGTCAAAACAGGAGGTGGTGATGCTGTTTTCACCCTCGGAAATAAAGGGGGGATCGTTGAACTGGGTACATGGGAATACAGACTGAAAGAAAATAATAGCGGAAGCTGGTTACTCAGCCCGGAACTGAAACCGGCACCGCAGCCAGACCCGGCGCCACAGCCAGACCCGGCACCACAGCCAGACCCGGCACCACAGCCAGACCCGGCACCACAGCCAGACCCGGCACCACAGCCAGACCCGGCACCGCAGCCAGACCCGGCGCCACAGCCAGACCCGGCGCCACAGCCAGAATTACCGGCTGAGAATATAAAGCGGCGTATTTCGGCATCAACTGCAGCGGTTTTAAATATGGCAGCAGTACAGCCGCTGGTATTTGATGCTGAACTGGAAAATGTACGGGAGCGTCTGCAAGCCAGAAAAATGGCCGGGCGTGACGACTCATTATGGATGACGCAGTACAATACCCGGAATAACGTCTCCACCTCTGCGGGAGCTGAGTTTAAGCAAACGCTTGGCGGTCTGATCATGGGCATTGATCGTCTTTCACAGTATGAAAAGAGTTCGGGTACGCTGGGGGCATTTTTCAGCTATTCACACTCGAATATCGACTTTTCGCGCGGTGGCGAAGGTCACGTGGACAGCTATTCCTTCGGCGCTTACGCTGGATTACAGCACGAAAGCGGTTTTTATCTGGATAGCATCGCGAAGGCTAATCTTTTCGACAATCACGTTAAGGGGCGAATGAACAGCGGAGGCGCTGCGGATGGCGATTATCGTACCTGGGGTATTGGGGCCCACCTGGAAAGCGGGATACGATTAAGCAACAATAAATGGAGCGCGACACCATATATGGCATTTACCGGTTTTACGGGCAGCGCCCAGAAATATGCCCTTTCTAACGGTATGCAGGCTGACGTGGATACTACGCATATGCTAAGAGCAGAGGCAGGCTTGGGTATGGATTATCGCCTGATACTGAGCAATGGGGGTGAACTACAGCCATGGCTGAAAATTTCTGTACGACAGGAGTTGGCTGATAATAATCAGGTAACTATCAATAACAGGGACCGTTTTAATAATGATCTTTCCGGCATGAGAGGTGTATTTCAGACTGGGGTACACGCAAAAATTACGGATAATCTGACAGGGCATCTGAGCGCCGCTTACGGGGATGGGGCCGGGGTACAGTTCCCCTGGCGGGTGACGGCAGGCATGTCATGGTCGTTCTGAAATGATGCTCGGGGCGGCATTCTACCCGCCCCGTCGCATAATATGGGCGGCCTCCAGACACGTTACCTCGGATAAATATCTGGCATAAATCCAGGTTATGTAAGTTTAGCCCGGTACTGTGGCCATCTACTGTACCTGGAAGTAATAGTATCGAGTTTCATTCCAGAAGCCTTTTACTTATCATACTATTATAAAAGGTCATACATTCACTGTTCCGCCTGAATGATAGTCTGTAGTTTATTCCACTACACCACAGGCAAAACGTGCCCCACCGCCACCCAGTTTAGCCGGAGTGTCAGAGTAATTATCCCCGCCAGCATGGATCATCAGAGAGTGTCCCTTCAGTTCCGACAGAGATTTCAGGCGGGGAGCCAACAGTTCGTAGGTCGCGGTTCCATCTGCATTTACCACCAGTCCAGGTAAATCGCCCAGGTGTCCTTTATCATTATAAGGCCCCATGTGCTTGCCTGTTTTTCCCGGATCGAGATGCCCGCCCGCCTTCAACGCAGGGACTTCTTTACCATTTTCAAGCTCCGGCAAACAGCTTGGGTTAGTATGCACATGGAAACCATGTATCCCGGGAGCAAGGCCAGACAGATGTGGCTGAAACAGTAAACCATAAGGTGTTTCTGTTACGGTAATCTCCCCGAGCGCCTTTCCGCTTCCAGAAGGCAACACTTCATTCATCGGAATCTTCATTGAAGCAGCCGACGCGACTCCAGCCACAAAAAAACCGGCGAATATAAATGTGCTGATGCTTTTTTTCATTTCATTCCCCTCCTGTTATATACACCCTATAGTTAACGTTCTTAGCCTGAAAATTCCATTATATTTTTGTAATCTTTGCGCCAGATATGCCCGGGACCAGACGGCCTGTCAGGGTATAATGACGTAGTCGACGGATGCGGGTTACTGCGGAAAAATAAACGGGGTTCGCTGCAGTAATTCACAAAACCGGGTAACAAACAGCAGTTCCCGTAACCGGTTTCGCATTCCCAACGTCACCAGCAACCGGTATTTGACCTGCCAGATTTGTTTCTCATACGCATTCAGCCTTTCACACAGTGTCGACAACCTTCCTCGTCCACAATAATCCCCCTGAAGCAAACGCAACTGGGCCGGGCTTACCCCACATGCCAGCTATCTCCCGATGTATCAACAGGTCCATATAGTTCATCAGCCGCTTCGAGGCGTTAAATATCGATGGCACTTCCAGAAAACCCGTCTGGGGCCGGAGATAACAGCCCCAGTTCTCCCGTCCCCCACAGGCGTACCCTCCATCCCCGCCGGGTCCGGATAAGTATCTCCGCCAGCGGAGGTGGAACGGGCATACCATGCTTCACATGTTATCGAAGTTATGGCAGCCAAAGTTCCCGGGCTTAATACTCTCCCGGAAAAACGGGGAGGTTCATTTTGTTGTTCGCCTTTCGCTCTCCGGTTATTTTTACCTGATGCCTCACTGGCACGCATATAAGTTAAAATCGTTCTTGATAACAAATTATGAATAAGTCTTTCAAATTATGAGATCTGTTACGCCAGTAAATACCTTTACCTCCAACATCCGGGAGTCCTGATTCACGAAATAAATCCATGGCAGAAACAGCATTTAATAATAAATAAAAACTGACAAGAATAAATATTCACTGATATATCACAGAAACGAAGCCATGTCGGCCTTGTGAATCAACACCTAAGATGCAGTTGCGGAGGCCTGCGATTGAGGATGGTATGCGGCAGTTATCTGACAGTAGCTGCATTATTCAGTGAGTATTCAGGAAACAAAAATGAAGGGAGCGATACTCCCTTCGCAACCATGTCAGAATACGACATTTTGGTGTTCTATTATTTATTATTTTCTGGCTGTGAAGGTTATGCTGTTGGCAGACTGCTCCAGTCAACATAAAAAAATACTGTCTAATAACATTCTGATACAGCTCACTGTTCAGCAAAAGTAAAATATATGCGATACATTTAAGATCCCCCCAAAGCCTCCTATAAGGGCTTCCGCCGTGATGATGTTCAATAGTCAGCGGGAGACCAGCGCAATTCCTGTTTAAGATGCCCAGAACATAACGATAAATATTCTTAACAACCGTTACACAAAGTAACAATACTGTTAACCATTTGTATGCTAATTGTTTTATTTTTATTTATATGCCTTTTTAGCATAATGTTATAACAACAAGGGATAATAATTATGAGTTCAGCTACACATAATACTTCCGCAAAACCTGTGACAGATGTTTATCTCCCGGCAGGCCTGGGATTACTGGCGGTCAGGATTATCCAGGGATTTATTTACTGGGGGGGTGGGAGCCGACGTTTTATTTATGCACCGGATAAACTTAACCCAGATGCACCACACTGGATGGCCTATAAGTTTCAGACGGCAATGCCCGGCGCGCTAATGGGGCTGGAGCATGTAATTTCATTTATGCTCCACCATTTCTGGCTGCTGTATGTCGGCGTAATACTTTTCAGCGCCGCTGAACTGTTCGCCGGACTGTTTCTAATGATAGGTCTGTTCACCCGTATTTCGGCGCTGTTGTCGATGCTTTTTTCCGTATTGCTGATGCTGATGTTTGGCTGGCAGGGGGCAACCTGTATTGATGAATGGACAATGGCTGCCTGTAATCTGGCGATGGGAACCACACTGTTTCTTTGCGGGTCACACAGCTATGCCCTGGACAACGTGATCCTAAAGAGAAAACCTCATTTGGCTGACAGTCGAATTTTCCGGTGGTGCTGTGGTTCGCTGTCTGTACCGCTAACCCCGGCCGGTTATAAAAAACTGGCGCTATGGCTATTAGCTTTCGTGGTAGTTTTTGATGTAGGGACTTACAGTTACTATCGTGGCTCAGTGGTCACGCCATACCATCATGGCCCTGTTAGTCCTACCACACATCATATCCGCCTGACTGAAGGGAAATTGTTCCCTGATGGCCGGATTCATGTTCATGCTTACCTGGACGCAGGGACGCCTGAGGCACCGGAACATATCATGGAGGCATGGCTGAAAGATGCTGATGGTACAGATCTTGTTCACTGGGACACCACCATGCTGTCGGCATTGCCGACTGATAGTTTCCGGAACGATTATGCCTACAATAAATTCACTCCTGGCCACTACGGCATACAGGCTATTGTCGGTTCAGCCGCCACGCTCACCCTTCCAGCCGGAGTCATAAAAAGAGGTAGCGATAGACTGCCAAACGGCCCGGTAACGCTGGTACTGATAGATATGGAAGGACATACGTTCAGCACGCCTCTTGAACGGGTTTCCGAATGATTTCAGACATCAAGCGAATCGACGCAAGGAACCGTACCTACATTGGTATAATACCCTGCTCTTGATATGTTCAACTCATCATCAAAAGCAGGGGTCGATAGCAGATCGTTGGCTGGTAAAACTTATCTCTGGTCCATTGCTTATCTTGAACGTATTGACCTGAGGTTCAGTCACCGCCTGGATAGCCACTTATGAGAAAAGAGCGCTAACCAGAATGATGGTTACATAAGCAACAATAGACTTTGAAAAAGGCAAAATTGCTGTAAAGTTTATTATTCGTGGGCTTTAGCTGACGTTGAGAAAAATTTGTCTGGAGCGGGCGAAGGGAATCGAACAGCCCCCCCCAAGAACCGCGAAAGATCTCAACATTGGTAGTTGATAGCGGAGATTGTAGAGGATCATTCTCATGTCTATCAAGGGTCAATCTTATCTATATTGAAGTGGCACACTGAATTTGGCCACCTGAACAGAGGTGATATGCTCACCTCAGAACAACACAGGTGCTCCAATGAAAAAAAGAAATTTCAGCGCAGAGCTTAAACGCGAATCCGCTCAACTGGTTGTTGACCAGAACTACACGGTGGCAGATGCCGCCAAAGCTATGGATGTCGGCCTTTCCACAATGACAAGATGGGTCAAACAACTGCGTGATGAGCGTCAGGGCAAAACACCAAAAGCCTCTCCCATTACTCCGGAACAAATTGAAATACGTGAGCTGAGAAAAAACTACAACGTATTGAAATGGATAACGAAATACTAAAAAACTGTCCATGGGGGAAACCCCGTCCTGAGTCTCAGAAACTCCCCGGAAAAGCTGGCAGGCTAATTTAGCGAAGGAAGCAGCCGTCGGCCTTTTGGTGGTATGACCCCGTAAAAAAACATGGTTCAGGGACTGTGGCGGATCCGACAGTGGTGACTTTGTTCCCGTTCAGGAAGGTGATT
>NZ_VXJW01000011.1 GCF_008692845.1 Salmonella enterica subsp. arizonae | reverse complement strand
ATTTGCCTGGCGGCCGTAGCGCGGTGGTCCCACCTGACCCCATGCCGAACTCAGAAGTGAAACGCCGTAGCGCCGATGGTAGTGTGGGGTCTCCCCATGCGAGAGTAGGGAACTGCCAGGCATCAAACAAGTGAAGAAGCCCGTCCATCAGGACGGGCTTTTTTGCATCTGTTGCAAAAAATGCGCTGAATAGCCGGTGTGTCCCGGCTACAGAACAGCACACATAGCCCGGAGCAGGCGTTTACGCCCACTCCGGGGCGGCAGTTAACCCTAACTTCGCTACGATAAACGCCACAATCCCATCAACATCATTCAAATCGAGTACCGGAACGCCAATATTCAGCGCAATATCGCTGGCTACGGCGATCGTATGCTCATCGATAGCCAACTCATTCACATCGTGCCCAGCGTCGTTACGGAACAGAACGATCTTGGCCACGGGCTCATGCTTAAAGCCTTCTACCAGCACCAGATCCAGCTTTGATGCATCCATTCGACTCACCAGCCATGCCAGATCCAACTCTTCTTGCTCCGGTGTTTCAGTCATCAATGCCCAGCGCTGTTGGCTGGCGACCAACGTTTGCGCCGCGCCTGCCTTGCGTAACTCATAGCTATCTTTTCCGGGTTTATCCACATCCATATTATGATGCGTGTGCTTTATCAAACCTGGTCGAATCCCACTGGCGCATAATGCCGGAATTAACTTTTTCAGCAACGTTGTTTTCCCCGTGCCGCTCCACGCGGCAATCGCGAGCAGCGGTATCATGGTCTCTTTTGCCACTTAGCGAGCTCCTCTGGCGTGTTGACGTTTACAAATGCCTCCTTACAATCACTGAAATCCACGGCGTGTCCGCCTACCTGGCGCATAAAGACCATTACCCGCCGCTCGCCCGCTTGCAAATAAGCTGTCAACTGCGGCTGGACGGAGCGATTTATCAACGCAATCGTTGGGTGATCGCGCTCTCCGTCATGAACCCAAACCACCGGTGCGCCATGACGTTGTGCAGATAAACGATCGACTATGTTGTGGGGAATATAGGGATTGTCGCAGGGGCAAAACAGAAACCAGTCGCCTGTTACCTGCTGAAAAACGGAAAGTATACCCGCCAGCGGCCCAGGAAAGTCAGCGATTGAATCCTGAATGATTTTCAGGCCGCTAGCCTGGTAGATATCCAGATGGCGATTAGCGCTTATGACGACCGTAGCGAGTTGCGGCGCGAGCGCGTCGGCAACGTGCCGCCAGAGCGGTTTACCGTCCAGTTCAAGCAGACCTTTATCCGCACCTCCCATCCGCCGGGCTTTACCGCCTGCCAGCACCACGCCGGTTATCACTTCATCCTGATTCACCGATATCGCCTCTTTTATTGTGGGATTGACCCTGCTACCGTGTCTGTATCAAGAATAAGGAGCACAGCTATGAAATGTAAACGCCTGAATGAAGTCATTGAACTCCTCCAGCCAGCCTGGCAGAAAGAGCCCGATCTTAACCTGACGCAATTTTTGCAGAAACTGGCGAAAGAGTCAGGTTTTGACGGCAATCTGGAAGATTTAACTGATGATATCCTGATTTACCATCTGAAAATGCGCGATTCCGCCAAAGACGCCGCCATACCGGGGATTCAAAAAGACTATGAAGAAGACTTTAAAACGGCGCTTTTACGCGCCCGCGGCGTTATTAAAGAGTAAAACCTTGTAAGTGGAGCCACCGAAATCATCACGAAATGATATCCTGAATCATTCGTAGTATTTTCCGGATGATGGGATGAACGACAACGCTTTTACTTTCCAGACGCTACACCCGGAAACCATCATGGATGCGCTGTTTGAACAGGGGATCAGGGTGGATTCCGGACTGACTCCGCTAAACAGTTATGAAAACCGCGTCTATCAGTTTCAGGATGAAGATCGTCGACGTTTTGTCGTTAAGTTTTATCGTCCTGAACGCTGGTCTGTTGATCAAATTCGGGAAGAGCACCAGTTCGCGCTTGAACTGGTGAATGATGAGGTTCCGGTTGCTGCTCCGCTCGCTTTTAATGGTCAAACGCTGTTAGCGCATCAGGGCTATCATTATGCCATTTTCCCCAGCGTAGGCGGTCGTCAGTTTGAAGCAGACAATATCGATCAGATGGAGGCGGTAGGGCGTTATCTGGGCCGACTGCATCAGACGGGGCGAAAACGCCCTTTCACATTCCGACCTGACATTGGGCTTGCAGAGTATCTTTTTGAACCTCGTAAGGTATTCGAAGATGCCGCACTTATTCCCTCCGGGCAAAAAGCGGCTTTCCTGAAAGCCGCTGATACTCTATTGTCTGCAGTTACCGAATGCTGGCGCACCGATTTTACCACGCTGCGATTGCACGGCGATTGTCATGCCGGCAACATTCTGTGGCGTGATGGACCGCTGTTTGTCGATCTGGATGATGCCCGTAACGGCCCGGCGATACAGGATTTATGGATGCTGCTGAACGGAGACAAAGCCGAACAGCGAATGCAACTTGAAACAATTATTGAAGCTTATGAAGAAGTTAGTGAGTTCGACGTGTCTGAAATCGGTCTCATTGAACCTTTACGCGCCATGCGTTTAGTTTATTATCTTGCCTGGTTGGTTCGTCGTTGGGGCGATCCTGCGTTTCCGAAAAATTTTCCCTGGTTAACCGGGGAAGATTACTGGCAGCGACAGGCGACGACTTTTATTGAGCAGGCTAAAATTTTGCACGAACCCCCTTTACAATTAACGGCAATGTATTAATCGGAGAGAGTTGATCATGAAAAAGATTTGGCTGGCGCTGGCTGGTATGGTTTTAGCTTTTAGCGCCTCGGCAGCACAGATCAGCGACGGTAAACAGTATATCACGCTGGATAAACCGGTTGCTGGCGAACCCCAGGTACTGGAGTTCTTCTCATTCTACTGCCCACATTGTTATCAGTTTGAAGAAGTGCTTCATGTGTCTGACAACGTGAAGAAAAAGCTGCCGGAAGGCACCAAAATGACCAAGTACCATGTTGAGTTCCTGGGGCCGTTGGGCAAGGATCTCACCCAGGCATGGGCGGTGGCGATGGCGCTGGGCGTAGAAGATAAAGTAACGGTCCCGCTATTTGAAGCCGTACAGAAAACCCAGACCGTACAATCTGCCGCGGATATCCGTAAAGTGTTCGTTGATGCGGGCGTCAAAGGCGAAGATTACGATGCGGCATGGAACAGCTTCGTGGTGAAATCACTGGTTGCGCAGCAGGAAAAAGCCGCGTCTGACCTGCAACTACAAGGTGTTCCGGCGATGTTTGTAAACGGCAAATACCAGATTAACCCACAAGGTATGGATACCAGCAGCATGGATGTCTTTGTTCAGCAGTATGCTGATACCGTGAAATATTTGGTTGATAAAAAATAAAAAGAACGCCGGTCACTGACCGGCGTTTTTACAAGATGTTTTAATCCCTTCTATCTGTATATCTTTCTGATCCCACAACGTGTTAAGCCAGCGTTGAAAGCGACGTTTGAATATTTTGTCGTTAACGTAATCGCCGTGCAGTTCTTCAGTTATAGGTTCCAGTTGTACCCTTACGACAATACGCGTCAGCCTACCGCTTAACATATCGTAGAAGGGGTGGCGATCGTTGTCCGGGTAACACAACGTAATATTAAGCAGCTTATCGAACTGCGAACCTAAAACGTTAATTGCCATTGCAATACCTGCTGCTTTTGGCGGCAATAGATGTTGATAGGGTGAATGCGTTTGCTGGCGTTTTTCACGCGTAAAGCGCGAGCCTTCAACAAAGTTAACGATAGTGGTGGGATACTGACGAAACTTTTCGCAAGAGCGACGAGTCGTTTCGACATCTTTGCCGCGTCGCTCAGGGTGGCGGAGCAGGTAGCTACGGGAGTAGCGTTTCATAAACGGCATATCTAATGCCCAGCACGCCAGCCCGATAAAGGGTACCCAGGCTAATTGCTGTTTAAGAAAGTACTTATTCATTGGGATATGCTTGCGGAACAGAATGCAAAGCACAACGATATCCGCCCAGCTACGATGGTTACAAATCAGTAAATACCAATTTTTCTTGCTCAGCCCTTCTAACCCTTCTACATCCCATTGCAAATGCGGGTTAAGGCGTAGCAGCGCGGCAAGACCAGCGCACCAGCAATACATCATGTAATTGCAGAAAATGGAGACCTTACGCCAGATGCCGGGAACAGGCAAAAGGAGCTTTACCATTCCGCCAACGATGATCGGTACTGAGCAAACTATGGTGACCAGGATGGTCAATACGATAGTCAGTGGGAGCGTGATCGCCGCGAGTATTCTCGTCATAATTAATTGTTCAAAAGTTAGCCATAAACGGTGCGCGAAAAGGGCGCAAGAGGCTGATTCTATCAGAAAACGATGCTAATGATGGGGCTGAGTGAAATAGAAACACTCGTAACAACTATCCACATTATGATAACGGCATGAATCAGATAATAAGAAAAGTGTGATGTTAACAACTAATTGAAAATAATAGGTAATTATTAAGATGTGAAGACTATCGCGCTGATTTTAAAGCAATGGCAAGAATTTATACACAAAGTTATCCACAGGTTGCTTTGCGAGCGATCCTGAAGATCCACAAAACTTTTCTGCAAATGCGGCGAAAAACTCAAGTTTTCCTCCTGTATGTGGCATCCTTTAACCATAATCTGTTAAACAGGCACGGACATTATGGTTCAGATCCCAGAAAACCCACTTATTCTCGTAGATGGCTCATCCTATCTCTATCGCGCATATCATGCGTTTCCGCCGTTAACCAATAGCGCGGGAGAACCTACGGGCGCAATGTATGGTGTCCTCAACATGTTGCGCAGCCTGATCATGCAGTATCAGCCGACGCATGCTGCGGTGGTGTTTGACGCCAAAGGAAAAACCTTCCGTGATGAGCTCTTTGAGCATTACAAATCGCATCGTCCTCCGATGCCGGATGATTTACGTGCGCAAATAGAGCCGTTACATGCCATGGTAAAAGCAATGGGGCTACCCCTGCTGGCAGTCTCTGGCGTAGAAGCGGATGACGTTATCGGTACACTGGCGCGAGAAGCGGAGAAGGTGGGGCGCCCAGTATTAATCAGCACTGGCGATAAAGATATGGCACAGTTGGTGACGCCGAATATTACGCTGATCAACACTATGACCAACACTATCCTCGGCCCGGATGAAGTGGTTAATAAGTATGGCGTACCGCCTGAACTGATTATCGACTTTCTGGCGCTGATGGGGGACTCATCTGATAATATTCCTGGCGTACCGGGCGTGGGTGAGAAGACGGCGCAAGCCTTGCTGCAGGGATTGGGCGGTCTGGATACGCTGTACGCCGAGCCGGAAAAAATCGCCGGTCTCACTTTCCGCGGCGCCAAAACGATGGCCGGTAAATTAGCGCAGAATAAAGAAGTGGCGTACCTGTCTTATAAACTGGCCACTATTAAAACGGATGTTGAGCTGGAGTTGACCTGCGAACAGCTTGAAGTACAACAGCCGATTGCGCATGAACTGCTGGGCCTGTTTAAAAAATATGAGTTTAAGCGTTGGACGGCGGACGTCGAGTCAGGCAAGTGGCTACAGGCAAAGGGCGCGAAACCGACGGCAAAACCGCAGGAAACGGTCATTATTGATGAATCGCCCTGCGAGCTGAAAGCGGCGCTCTCTTATGAAAATTATGTCACTATTCTGGACGAAAGCACACTGGAAAGCTGGATTGAAAAGCTGAAAAAAGCGCCAGTTTTTGCTTTCGACACCGAGACCGACAGTCTGGATAATATCGCCGCCAACCTGGTGGGACTCTCTTTTGCCATCGAACCTGGCGTTGCCGCGTATGTGCCTGTCGCGCATGATTATCTTGACGCTCCGGATCAAATCTCCCGCCAGCGTGCGCTGGAACTGCTGAAGCCGTTGCTGGAAGATGACAAAGTGCGCAAAGTGGGGCAAAACCTCAAGTACGATCGCGGCGTCTTGCAAAATTACGGCATTGAGCTGCGCGGTATCGCCTTTGATACCATGCTTGAGTCTTACATTCTGAACAGCGTCGCCGGACGCCATGATATGGACAGCTTGTCCGATCGTTGGCTGAAGCACAAAACCATCACTTTTGAAGAAATTGCCGGTAAGGGTAAAAACCAGCTCACCTTTAACCAAATCGCGCTGGAGGAAGCGGGGCGCTATGCGGCAGAAGATGCGGATGTCACGCTACAGTTGCATCTCAAAATGTGGCCTGAACTCCAGCAGCATAAAGGCCCGCTGAATGTTTTCGAAAACATCGAAATGCCGCTGGTACCTGTACTGTCACGCGTTGAGCGCAACGGTGTAAAAATCGATCCTGCCGTCCTGCACAAACATTCGGAAGAGATTACGCTACGTCTGGCGGAACTGGAAAAGAAAGCGCATGACATTGCGGGCGAGGCGTTTAACCTGTCCTCGACGAAACAGTTGCAGACCATCTTATTTGAAAAGCAGGGGATTAAGCCGCTGAAGAAAACGCCTGGCGGCGCGCCGTCAACCTCGGAAGAGGTGCTGGAAGAGCTGGCGCTGGACTATCCACTGCCGAAAGTGATTCTGGAGTATCGTGGTCTGGCGAAGTTAAAATCCACCTACACCGATAAGCTGCCGCTGATGATTAACCCGAAAACCGGGCGCGTTCATACGTCTTATCATCAGGCGGTAACGGCGACGGGACGTTTATCATCCACCGATCCGAACCTGCAAAATATTCCGGTGCGCAACGACGAAGGCCGCCGCATTCGTCAGGCATTTATCGCGCCTGAGGATTATCTCATCGTGTCTGCGGACTATTCACAGATTGAGTTGCGTATTATGGCGCATCTTTCCCGTGATAAAGGACTGCTCACGGCGTTCGCCGAAGGGAAAGATATCCACCGCGCAACGGCGGCGGAAGTCTTTGGCCTGCCGCTGGATAGCGTGACCGGGGAACAGCGGCGAAGTGCGAAAGCCATTAACTTTGGCCTGATTTACGGTATGAGCGCCTTTGGTCTTTCTCGCCAGCTTAATATCCCGCGTAAAGAGGCGCAAAAGTATATGGATCTCTACTTCGAACGCTACCCTGGCGTGCTGGAATATATGGAGCGCACCCGTGCTCAGGCAAAAGAACAAGGCTATGTGGAAACGCTGGAGGGACGCCGCCTTTACCTGCCGGATATTAAATCCAGCAACGCGGCGCGGCGTGCGGGGGCGGAGCGCGCGGCGATCAATGCTCCCATGCAGGGAACGGCAGCCGACATCATCAAGCGCGCAATGATTGCCGTTGATGCCTGGCTACAGGCTGAGCAGCCGCGCGTGCGGATGATTATGCAGGTACACGATGAACTGGTGTTCGAAGTGCATAAAGGCGATTTAGATGCGGTATCAAAACGTATCCATCAGTTGATGGAAAACTGTACGCGTATTGATGTGCCGTTGCTGGTGGAAGTCGGCAGCGGGGAAAATTGGGATCAAGCGCACTAAGCATTTACGGAATAACGCGCTTTTTTCGTAATTAAGCAACATAAGAGAGGGGGTTTTGTGATGGGTATTAGAATTCCCTATGTAAAGAATGAAAAAAAATTACGAAAAGGTCTTTCTGTGTTGCTCAAAAAAGAGTAAAGTTATTCACGTAGGGTACAGAGGTAAGATGTTCTATCTTTCAGACCTTTTACTTCACGTAATCGGATTTGGCTGAATATTTTAGCCGCCCCAGTCAGTTTATGACTGGGGCGTTTTTTATTGGGCATAAGAAAAGTCTATGACCGGATAAGACGCGTTCGATCGGCATCCGGCATTTGTCGCCTGATGGCGCGGCGCTTATCAGGCCTACCTGCTTATTCGGTGCCCTGTGTCTCTTCTACCGGCGCTAACTCGCTAAACCAGCTATCCAGCTTCTGACGTAACTTATCCACCCCCTGCTTTTTCAGCGAGGAAAACGCTTCTACCTGCACATCGCCATTAAACGCCAGTACGGCTTCACGTACTATATTCAACTGCGCTTTGCGCGCGCCGCTGGCTAGTTTGTCCGCTTTGGTCAGCAGTACCAGAACCTGGATATTGCTCTCTACAGCCCACTGAATCATCTGTTGGTCGAGGTCTTTCAACGGATGGCGGATATCCATCAAAACGACTAAGCCCTGTAGGCTTTGACGCTTCTCCAGATATTCCCCCAGCGCGCGTTGCCATTTGCGTTTCATCTCTTCCGGGACTTCTGCGTAGCCATAGCCCGGCAGATCGACGAGGCGTTTGCCGTCTACCACTTCAAACAGGTTAATCAGTTGGGTACGGCCTGGCGTTTTAGAGGTGCGCGCCAGGCTCTTTTGGTTCGTCAGAGTGTTCAGGGCGCTGGATTTGCCTGCATTGGAACGGCCAGCAAAAGCCACTTCAATTCCGGAATCGGAAGGTAAATGGCGAATATCAGGCGCACTCATCACAAAATGCGTCTGTTGATAATTCAGGTTAGTCAAAGCGCTCGTCTCCGTCAGTCAAAGCTTTGCCGCGATTATACCTGAACGCCAGCAAAAGGCGGATTTTTCGGTACGCCGACGCTGTAAGCAAAAGCCATACGTTGTGTAAGATATTGCCCATTATCCCTATGCGACATGACAGAATCGTTGCAACGTTGAAACTCATTTAATACAGTTAAATCAGAAATTTATAGAAAGGTAATTGTCTGAAAAAGAGGGGGTTGCCGTGTCGGTATCTTGTTAGTTCACCCTAAAAGCGTAAAGTAACGTACATAGCGAGGACGCTAACAGGATCAACGACTCAGGATGAGGGTCAGGAGCGCCAGGAGGCGAAGACACAGGATTGTCAGGAAGACAAACGTCCGGAGACGTTAGTAAAAGGAAATGGAAACAACAGGGGATGTTCAAGGCTAAGGGAAAAACAGGGCGTGTTGATAGCTAACAGGGATGGTGGAGCTCGTTAAGGGTCATGAGTCAAGAAAAAAGGCGGCAGATTACTCTGTCGCCTTTTTTCTTTGCTTGCTTTCTGCTAGATTCCGCCTCAATTCTATACTGAATGAAACGGCTTAAAGATCTGACATCATGAAAAAACCAACCTCTGCACCGCGCAGTAAAGCCTTTGGCAAACAGCGTCGTAAAACGCGTGAAGAGTTAAACCAAGAGGCGCGTGACCGTAAGCGCCTGAAAAAACATCGTGGTCATGCACCGGGGAGCCGTGCGGCGGGCGGTAAACCCGCTTCAGGCGGCGGTAATCAGAATCAACAAAAAGATCCACGTATTGGCAGTAAAACACCTATTCCATTGGGCGTAACTGAAAAAGTGACCCAACAACATAAACCGAAAAGTGAGAAACTTATGCTTTCACCGCAGGCGGAGTTGGATTTACTGGAAACGGATGAGCGCCTGGATGCGCTGTTAGAACGCCTGGAAGCGGGCGAAACCCTGAATGCGGAAGATCAAGCCTGGGTAGATGCCAAACTGGATCGTATTGATGAACTGATGCAGAAGCTTGGTCTGTCTTACGATGACGAGGAAGACGAAGAAGAGGACGAGAAGCAGGAAGATATGATGCGCCTGCTAAGAGGCGGCAAATAACGGGTTTACATTGTGGGTTTGCCCGTCCTGCTTATAACCCTTCCGGTTATATGTTATCTGGTGTGGTTATTCGTTAAACTACAGCGATTGTCGCGGCGACAGAAATGGCTGCGCAGCCGGCTTGCCGTCCGTCATGGCGTGAAGCCGGTACGCCGTACCCGCCAGAGACGCCATCGGAAGGAGTGAGCATGTCTGAACAGCAAATAGACTGGGATCTGGCCCTGATCCAGAAATATAACTATTCCGGGCCACGATATACCTCGTACCCAACCGCGCTGGAGTTTGCTGAAGACTTCGAGGAAGCAGCATTCTCGCAGGCTGTGGCGCGTTATCCTGAACGTCCGCTCTCGCTGTACGTGCATATCCCGTTTTGCCACAAGTTGTGTTATTTCTGCGGCTGCAACAAAATTGTCACCCGCCAACAGCATAAAGCTGACCAATATCTTGACGCGCTTGAGCAAGAAATCCGCCATCGCGCGCCGCTGTTTGCAGGTCGTCAGGTTAGCCAGCTTCACTGGGGCGGCGGTACGCCAACTTACCTGAATAAAGCTCAAATCAGTCGCTTAATGACGCTGTTGCGTGAAAATTTCCACTTTAATACCGACGCGGAAATCTCGATCGAAATCGATCCCCGTGAAATTGAGCTGGATGTGCTCGATCATTTACGCGCGGAAGGTTTTAACCGCCTGAGTATGGGTGTGCAAGACTTTAATAAAGAGGTTCAGCGCCTGGTTAACCGCGAACAAGATGAAGAACTTATCTTTATGCTGCTTAACCACGCCCGCAATATTGGCTTTACCTCGACGAATATCGATTTGATCTACGGTCTACCGAAACAGACGCCGGAAAGCTTTGCTTTCACACTGCAACGTGTGACGGAACTGAACCCCGATCGTTTGAGCGTTTTTAACTACGCGCATCTGCCAACGCTTTTTGCCGCACAGCGTAAAATTAAAAATACCGATTTACCCAGCGCGCAGCAGAAACTGGATATTTTGCAGGAGACAATCGTATCGCTTACTCAGGCTGGTTATCAGTTTATTGGGATGGACCATTTTGCCCGCCCGGACGACGAGCTGGCCGTCGCGCAGCGCGAAGGCGCGCTGCACCGTAATTTTCAGGGATATACCACCCAGGGCGATACCGACCTGCTGGGGATGGGCGTTTCCGCCATCAGCATGATTGGCGATGGCTACATGCAGAACCAGAAAGAGCTGAAGCGTTATTACCAGCAAGTGAATGCGCGGGGCAATGCGCTATGGCGTGGTATCACACTGACCCGTGATGATTGCATTCGTCGCGATGTTATCAAAGCGCTGATTTGTAACTTCCGCCTGGATTTTAGCGCCGTCGAACAGCAGTGGGGTTTGCATTTCGCTGAGTATTTTACCGAGGATTTACAATTACTGGCACCGCTGGCGAAAGATGGGCTGGTGGATGTGAATGAGAAGGGGATTCAGGTCACGCCGAAAGGGCGTCTTCTAATCCGTAATATTTGTATGTGCTTTGATGCATATCTGCGCCAGAAAGCACGGATGCAGCAGTTCTCGAGGGTGATATAGTACGGAATAGGGTAGGCCGGATAAGGCGAAGCCACCACCCGGCCTACCCGCTAGCTGAACAGCTCCACCAGCGCTGCACACAATACTGCGGCTATCGCTGTTTGTGGCGTGTGGCTGTCGACGACTCCACTCGATACCAGATTAATAATAGATTCCAACATAATGAATCTCCCCCGATTGCCGGGCATGATCATACTGAACTCATCGGAACAGTAAAGTGCAAAATAGCAGCGTTTTACGCTCAATTATTAATCTTTACATAAGCGGTTAACGCTTACCCCATTCCCAACTCTTTCAACTTCCGCGTTAGGGTGTTTCGCCCCCAACCGAGCAGCCTGGCGGCTTCCTGTTTATGGCCCAGCGTATGGCGTAAGGCCGTGGTCAGTAATGTTCTTTCCAGTTCTGTCTGCGCTTCATAAAGCAAATTTTGATGACCGGCCCGCAAGGCGCGGTCTGCCCATTGTGCCAGTAATGTGGCCCAACTATCCGGCGGCAGATGGGATGAACTATCCGGCGCCGAGGCTTCAAACAGTTCACCCGGTAAATCCTGAATCAATACCTCTTGCCCGGCGGCCATGACGGTGAGCCAGCGGCAGGTATTTTCTAACTGACGCACGTTACCAGGCCATGCTAGGCGCGTTAACGCTGTTTCGGTTTCCGGATGTAATAATTTAGCTTCTACGCCTAATTCATGCGCGGCGACCTGCAAAAAATGGCGCGCCAGACGTGGAATATCTTCACGACGCTCGCGCAGCGGCGGGAGATGAATGCGAATCACATTCAGGCGGTGGAACAGGTCTTCGCGGAATTTTCCTTCCTGAACGCGTAATTCGAGATTCTGGTGGGTGGCGGCGATAATGCGCACATCTACTTTTACCGGCGCGTATCCGCCCACGCGGTAGAACTGTCCGTCAGCCAGCACGCGTAACAGACGAGTCTGGACATCCAGCGGCATATCGCCAATTTCGTCCAGAAACAGCGTACCGCCGTCAGCCTGCTCGAAACGGCCCTGCCGAATGGTATTCGCCCCGGTAAAAGCGCCTTTCTCATGACCAAACAGTTCAGATTCGATCAAATCTTTCGGGATGGCCGCCATATTGAGCGCGATAAACGGCGCGTTGGCGCGTGGGCTATGGCGATGTAGCGCATGGGCAACCAGTTCTTTACCTGTCCCGGATTCTCCGTTAATCAGCACGCTAATCGAAGAACGCGACAGCCGACCAATAATGCGAAACACATCCTGCATGGCGGGCGCTTCGCCTATCATGTCAGTCGTCGGGCCGTTAACCTCAATATTACGCGGTTGCTGCTGCTCCTGATAATGACTAATCGCGCGCTCGACCAGAGCGACGGCTTCATCAATATCAAACGGCTTAGGCAGATAATCAAACGCTCCCTGCTGATAGGCGCTCACGGCAGCATCCAAATCGGAATGCGCGGTCATAATGATGACCGGAAGCATCGGATGGCGTTGTTTAATCTGTTTTAACAGCGCCAGTCCGTCCATTCCTGGCATTCGGATATCCGATAGCAAGACGTCAGGCGTTTTACTGGCCAGTGCAGCCAGCGCTTCATTACCATTCTCAAAGGCGATACAGGTCAACCCTGCCCCGGCGAGAGCACGTTCAAGTACCCAACGGATGGAACTATCGTCATCGACGACCCAGACTATTCCTCGTTGCATAAACACCTCTATTTCCGAATCGGCAGGTAGACCGAAAACTCGGTATGACCCGGCCAACTGGTGAATTCAATTTTGCCGGCGTGTTGATCGATAAGATTGCGGGCAATGGATAATCCAAGCCCGGTGCCGCCTTCGCGACCGCTGACCATCGGATAGAAGAGCGTATCCTGTAAATGGGGAGGTATGCCCGGCCCGTTGTCTTCAACGTCTATACGCGCCGCCAGACGATAGCGTTCGCCGTGCAACGTTAACTGGAAGGCGGTACGCGTGCGCAGCGTAATTTCGCCGCCTTCCGACCCCAGCGCCTGCAAGGCGTTGCGGACAATATTCAGTAGCACCTGTTCAATCTGCTCCGGATCGTGCGGCAGCTCCGGCAGACTGGGGTCGTAATCGCGGATAAGCCGGATATTATCCGGCAACTCCATCGAAACCAGCGTGACCACGCGCTCCGCGACTTTATGTATGCTCTCGGTGATGTGCATTCCCGGATGTTGCGGTCCCAGCAAACGATCGACAAGGTTGCGTAGCCTGTCGGCCTGTTCAATGATGACTTTGGTATATTCCGTTAGCGACGGGTCGGGCAGCGCCTTGCTGAGCAACTGCGCTGCGCCGCGCAGGCCGCCGAGCGGATTTTTGATTTCGTGCGCCAGACCGCGAACCAGATCGCGGGCGGCGATTTGCTGCGCGTGCTGCAACTGCTCCTGACTCAGACGGCGCTGGTTATCCATCGGCGTCATTTCAAGCAGAATAAAACCGTCGGGCAGACGTTGTGCGGTTAAAGAGAGAATATGTGAGCGACTATCAATTACCAGCGTCACTTCATTATCGGTAAAGCCTTGTCCTGCCGCTAAACTCTCGCCCATCAGGTCAATATTTAACGAAAAATAGCTCAACAGTTCAGGTAACGGCGTACCAAACAGTTTACGTGAGCTTTGCGCGAGCAACTGTTGCGCGGCAGGGTTGGCGTAATGGATTGCCAGCGCGTCGTCGACCACCAGCACACTGTTGATTAACGAATTGAGGATCTGCCCAGCATCGGGCCGCATGCCTGTTGCCATTCAGCAGTCTCCTGAAAGTAATGCACCATTTTAGTGCATTATAGCTTTTTACTACTAAAAAGCGCGTGAGATCAGATTGTTGATGGAGAAAAAAGCCCATCGTGCGATGGGCTACAGATGAATAGCAAACGTAGATGCCGGATGGCGGCTTTGCCTTATCCGGCCTACAAGGTGATATTACCGGTAGACCTGATAAGCTTGCGCCATCAGGTGTCTTATCATTCGCCATCTATCTCAAGCCTGCCTGAACAGGCTAAACGTTTCCACGGCAACTTAAACGCTGTAGTACAGCTCAAACTCTACCGGGTGCGGGGTCATACGCACCCGGTCATCTTCTTCGCGACGTAGCGCAATGTACGCATCGATCGCTTCATCAGTGAACACGCCGCCTGCTTTCAGGAACTCGCGATCCAGATCCAGCGCGTTTAGCGCTTCTTCCAGAGAACCGGCAACCTGTGGGATCTCTTTCGCCTCTTCCGGCGGCAGGTCGTACAGGTTTTTGTCCATCGCTTCGCCCGGATGGATTTTATTCTTGATACCGTCGAGGCCTGCCATCAGCAGGGCGGCAAAGCATAAATACGGGTTAGCCGCCGGGTCCGGGAAACGAACTTCGATACGGCGCGCTTTCGGAGACGCCACCACCGGAATACGGATCGAGGCGGAACGGTTACGGGCGGAGTAGGCCAGCATCACAGGCGCTTCATAACCCGGGACCAGACGCTTGTAGGAGTTGGTAGTCGGGTTCGCCAGGGCGTTGATGGCTTTGGCGTGTTTGATGACGCCGCCGATGTAGTACAGCGCTTGTTCAGACAGGCCGGCATATTTGTCACCGGAGAACAGGTTTACGCCGTTCCTGGACAGGGACATGTGGCAGTGCATACCGGAACCGTTATCACCGAACATTGGTTTTGGCATAAAGGTCGCGGTCTTACCGAAGCGGTGAGCCACGTTATGCACCACATATTTGTAAATCTGAATTTCGTCGGCTTTTTTGGTCATGGTGTTAAAGCGGGTTGCCACTTCGTTCTGACCCGCAGTCGCTACTTCGTGGTGGTGCGCTTCGACAACCAGGCCCATCTGCTCCATGACCAGACACATTTCAGAACGAATATCCTGCGCGGAGTCGACAGGCGGTACCGGGAAGTAGCCCCCCTTCACTGCCGGACGGTGACCTTTATTACCACCTTCGTATTGGGTGGAGGAGTTCCAGGCGCCTTCAATGTCGTCAATGGCTACGTGAGAACCGGAAATGGACGTACCGAAACGGATGTCGTCAAACAGGAAAAATTCAGGTTCCGGCCCAAACAGAACCGTATCAGCGATACCTGTCGCACGCAGATAGTCTTCCGCACGCTTCGCGATGGAACGCGGGTCACGGTCATAACCTTGCAGAGTGCCAGGTTCCAGGATATCGCAACGGATAATCAGGGTAGAGTCGGCGAAGAACGGGTCGATAACCGCAGTAGACGCATCCGGCATCAGCACCATATCGGATTCGTTAATGCCTTTCCAGCCGCCGATAGAGGAGCCGTCAAACATTTTGCCTTCTTCAAAGAATTCGGCATTTACCTGATGAGCAGGAATCGTGACGTGCTGTTCTTTGCCTTTGGTATCGGTGAAGCGCAGATCGACAAACTTCACTTCGTGTTCGTTCAGCATCGTCAAAACGTGTTCAGCGGACATACTTATACTCTCCCGGATTGGTCATGGTCGGTCGTCGTGGTAACGAGATCTTCAATTCTGCTGGCCGTGTCGCCGTAAAAATATAAAGCGAAATCTGTGCCAACTTTCACATTGCCCCCAAAAGGCGTTATCATGCGCACCATCGTGCAAAAGGGCTGCACCACGGTGACTATGTTGCACCAAAATAGTGCTTAATGTGAACATTAAGCACCACATTGGTGCAATAGAACGCAAGCCACCCTTTTAACGCTCCGTGAAAGCGATCACAAAGAGACTCTGCAATACTTGTTTGCGGAGGATGTTTGTGATCCTGTTTTGTAGTGCGATTAATCCGTGTACAATAACGCGCTATTTCTAATGCCTGAGGCAAAGTTGTGATCGAAAATTTGCGTAACATCGCCATCATCGCGCACGTTGACCATGGTAAAACTACCCTGGTTGATAAGCTGCTCCAGCAATCCGGTACGTTCGACGCGCGTGCCGAAACTCAAGAGCGAGTGATGGACTCCAACGATTTGGAGAAAGAGCGTGGTATTACTATCCTCGCTAAAAACACCGCTATTAAATGGAATGATTACCGTATCAACATCGTTGATACTCCCGGGCACGCTGACTTCGGTGGTGAAGTAGAGCGCGTCATGTCCATGGTTGACTCTGTGCTGCTGGTGGTTGACGCATTTGACGGCCCGATGCCGCAAACGCGCTTCGTGACCAAAAAAGCCTTTGCTCATGGCCTCAAACCGATTGTGGTTATCAACAAAGTTGACCGCCCTGGTGCTCGCCCTGACTGGGTTGTTGACCAGGTATTCGACCTGTTCGTTAACCTCGACGCGACCGACGAACAGTTGGACTTCCCGATCATCTACGCGTCGGCGTTAAATGGTATCGCGGGTCTGGACCACGAAGATATGGCGGAAGACATGACCCCGCTGTATCAGGCGATCGTTGACCATGTTCCGGCGCCGGACGTTGACCTTGATGGTCCGTTCCAGATGCAGATCTCCCAGTTGGACTACAACAACTACGTTGGCGTTATCGGCATTGGCCGCATCAAACGCGGCAAAGTGAAGCCAAACCAGCAGGTTACTATCATCGATAGCGAAGGCAAAACCCGTAACGCGAAAGTGGGTAAAGTACTGACGCATCTGGGTCTGGAGCGTATCGACAGCAATATCGCCGAAGCGGGCGATATCATTGCGATAACCGGCCTGGGCGAACTGAACATTTCTGACACTATCTGCGACCCGCAGAACGTGGAAGCGTTGCCGGCGCTGTCCGTTGATGAGCCTACCGTGTCTATGTTCTTCTGCGTTAACACCTCTCCGTTCTGCGGTAAAGAAGGTAAGTTTGTGACTTCTCGTCAGATTCTTGACCGCCTTAACAAAGAGCTGGTGCATAACGTGGCGCTGCGCGTTGAAGAAACCGAAGATGCGGATGCGTTCCGTGTATCCGGTCGTGGTGAACTGCACCTGTCCGTGCTGATTGAAAACATGCGTCGTGAAGGTTTCGAACTGGCGGTATCCCGTCCGAAAGTTATCTTCCGCGAAATCGATGGCCGTAAACAAGAGCCATACGAGAACGTGACGCTGGACGTCGAAGAGCAGCACCAGGGGTCTGTCATGCAGGCGCTGGGCGAGCGTAAAGGCGACCTGAAAAACATGAATCCAGACGGTAAAGGCCGCGTGCGCCTTGACTACGTGATCCCAAGCCGTGGGCTTATTGGTTTCCGTTCAGAATTCATGACTATGACCTCTGGTACCGGTCTGCTGTATTCCACCTTCAGCCATTACGACGATATTCGTCCGGGTGAAGTGGGCCAGCGTCAGAACGGCGTACTGATCTCCAACGGTCAGGGTAAAGCGGTTGCGTTTGCGCTGTTCGGTTTGCAGGATCGCGGTAAGCTGTTCCTGGGGCACGGCGCGGAAGTTTACGAAGGCCAGATTATCGGTATTCACAGTCGTTCCAACGACCTGACGGTAAACTGTCTGACCGGTAAGAAACTGACCAACATGCGTGCGTCCGGTACGGATGAAGCGGTTATTCTGGTTCCGCCAATTAAAATGAGCCTTGAGCAAGCGCTGGAGTTCATTGATGACGACGAACTGGTAGAAGTAACTCCAACCTCTATCCGTATTCGTAAACGTCACCTGACGGAAAACGATCGCCGCCGTGCGAACCGTGGTCAGAAAGAAGAGTAATACGAGTTTCTCGTAAGTCGCCATCCGGCACCAAAAAAGCCGCTGAAATTCAGCGGCTTTTTAATACATTCGTTTAGAAGAAATATTTGGCCCCAATGCGAATCTGGTTTTGTTCGCGATGATAGGGTTCCACATTGCGATCCAACCAGCGTAACTCTAAGTACGGCAGCCAGCTCTGGCTAATCCGGTATCTGAAAGTATTGGTGATTTCCCAATGATGCTTCGTACCATTACTACTATTAAAATCATTAACATTATAAAAATAGTGTGGTTCAAAGGTATAAGAAAATTTATCGGTAATGGTAAAATTCCAGTAGTTACCGATTTCATAGCTGTCATTATTATCCAGTTCGCCATTCAAATCGGTTGAGCTATAACTATTGTGATTATATCGGTTACGTACCGTAAGATTAAACCATGGGGTAAATTTATAGTTAACATCCAGATAGACAGCGCCGCCGGAACCGATGCTTTTATCGTTTATTAAGCCCCCAGGCTGGATGGTTAATCTGTCCGTTGGTTTAAATAACGGATACCAGCCCTCAATCTCATTATAACCGTGCTTTAATTCATCATCACGCTGTAGCGTATAGGTATTGGTCAACATTATTCCGGCCCCCATATCGGAGTTATAGCCGACGCGCAGCATAAACTCCATTTGGTCAGACGCCAGGTTATAAGCCTCACGGTTTTCTACATAAGCGCCAGCAAAAACAGAGGTAGATACTACAGAGGTTAATATCACTAGTGTATTCAGATAGTTCATAATAAATCCATTTTTCAAATGTAGGGAAGCCGCCATCCATCGGGATGGATAAAGCGGCAAGCGTCGTTTAATTATTTACAGTAGAAATACTTTGTTTATTATTAGTCGCGACAGTTTGATTACCTGTTTTCTTCCGTTGAGCAATTTCCTCGATAATAAAAGCGAAACGTTGTTCATTGAGCTTATAAAAAAAGCCCATCGTTAGTGCTGCGATAATGGCAAGACCGCAAGGCCATAAAAAAATGAGCTGACGCAAACCAAGCAACGTGGCGTCACTTTGAGCTATGTTGGGCATATAACCGATTTGCGTCAGCATAATACCTGGCAAGAAGCCAGCAAGCGCAGCGGAAATTTTGCGGGAAAAGGTATAACCGGTATAAACCGAGCCTTCAGAGCGAATACCCGTTTTCCATTCGCCGTAGTCAACCGTATCCGGGACCAGAGCCCAGTTCAGGCTGTTGACGAAGGCGGTACCGAAAAACGCGACACAGGAGAAAATAACAAACAGGAATGATGTTCCACCCCAGATAAAATTCAGGATATCGCCAATGGCCCACAGTATCAGGCCGCCAAGATAAACCTGTTTTTTCCCGAAGCGTTTTACCGCTGTAGGTACTAATAAGACGCCAACCAGGATACAGCCCATGCTGAAAAAGCCCATCCATGACAGTAAATGAATATCGTTTAGCACGTACTGAGTGTAATAAACCTGAATGGCCAGTTTAATATTAAAGGCGGCCAGCGTACACAGATTGGCGATACAGAGCACCAGCAGGGGCGGATTACGAAAAATAGCGCAAAATGATTTCAATATGCTGGGCTTATGCGTGTCAGGCACGGTTTCGATATACCGCTCTTTCACTCCACTAAAACACCACCACATGCTGTACAGCCCGCAGACCGAAAAGATGGCCGCGGCAACCAGATAGCCTGGCGAAGGTATAGTGGTGAACAGCGCCTGAATAGGCATAAAACCTACGGTACAAAGCAGCAGGCCAATGGTAGCTCCACCTTGTCGCCATGCGGCGAGCTGGGCGCGCTCATGCGGATTTTTGGTGATAGCGGGTACCATCGCGCCGTATGAGCAGTTCATCAGGCTGTAGAATAGACCGAACAGCATAAACAGCACCGTCGCGAATGCTGTTTTAACGGGTAAAGTAAAGTGGGTGGCAAAGAATTGCGCAGTAGCAACCAGAGCCACCGGAAATGACGCATACAAAATAAAAGGCCGAAACTTTCCTTTTGTACCAATATTACGGCGTGAATCCAGCAATACGCCGGTGAGCATATCGGTAAGCGCGGTGAAAAATTTCGCCACCAGAAAGATAATTCCGCCGTAATAAGCGGGCATCCCTAGTTCATCGGTATAAAACTTCAGTAGATACAGCGTACCGATACACAGCATCAGATTCGAGCCAAAATCGCCCACGCCATAGGCGCATTTTTCCCGCAGGCTCAACTTTAGCGTTAGCGGATCATGATTAGACATAATCGCCTCTCAAAACGCCCGGCAGGGCGTTATATTTTATTGTTGTTAAACCGTATGTTTCCGGGCCTCAATTTCTTCCACAATTCGCACGTACATTTTTTCGTTGAGATTGTAGAAACAGCCCATCGCAATAATGGTGATGACCGCCAGAGCGCACGGATAAATAAAGATCAACTGGCGTAGTCCTTCGACAGTGCCCGCAGATTGCACGACATTTGGGACATAACCGATTTGCGTCAGCATCCAGCCGGGGAAGAACCCCGCCAGCGCCTGGGAGACCTTACGGAAGAAGGTGAAGCCAGTGTAAACCGTCCCTTCTGAGCGAACGCCGGTGCGCCATTCGCCGTATTCCACCGTGTCGGAAACCAGCGCCCAGTTCAGGCTGTTGACGAATGCCGAACCAAAGAAAGCCAGGCAGGAGAAAGCGACAAAACTGACCGAGCCGCCGCCAAAGAAGTAGTTGAGCAGATCGCCTGCTACCCATATTAACAGCCCGCCGATATAGACTTTTTTCTTGCCAAAACGCCTTACTGCGCCGGGCATCAAAAAGACGCCGATAAAAATACAACCCATGCTAAAGAAACCCATCCAGGAGAGGAGGATCGGGTCGTTAAGCACGTACTGGGTGTAATAGACCTGAATCGCCAGCTTGACGTTAAACGCACCTAACGTGCAGAGGTTGGCGATACACAGAATAAACAGCGGACGGTTACCGGCGATAGCGCGGAACGACTGCAATAATCCGGGCTTTTGCGCGTTATCGACAGGTTTTACTTCGACGTAGCGCTCTTTAACGCCGGCGTAGCACAGCCACATAAATAGCAGGCCAAATAATGAAAATAGCGTGGCGGCGAAAATATAGCTGAGTTGGGCATTGCCTTCGATCAGGTTCATGACCGGCACAAAGCCAACGGTACACAGCAGCAGGCCGAGAGTGGCGCCGCCCTGACGCCACGCGGCAAGCGAGGCGCGTTCATCCGGGTTCTTGGTAATCGCGGGCACCATCGCGCCATACGAGCAGTTCATCATGCTGAAAACCAGCCCGTACAGCATAAACAGCATCGTTGCGACGACGGTTTTTCCCGTCACCTCAAACGGTGTGCCGACAAAGTTAGCAATCGCCAGTAGCGTTACCGGAAATGCCGCGTAAAGCACGAACGGGCGGAATTTGCCCTTCGGACCAATTTTACGCCGCGAGTCGAGCATAATGCCGGTACCCATATCGGTAAATGCGGTGAAAAATTTGGCGATCAGGAAAATGATCCCGCCGTAAGTCCCTGGTAAACCCAGCACATCGGTATAAAATTTGAGTAAATAGAGGGTCCCGATATCTAACAGGATATTGGAACCTAAATCCCCCAGTCCATAGGCAAGTTTTTCTTTAAACGGCAAGCGTAGGGTTGCCGGATTTGATGATGTTTGACTCATTATTCTTCTCCATCTGCCCGCAGGTTTCCCTGCGGGCGAGCCGTATTAGATATTCCGTAAAGAAGCAAAAAGTGAAGCCCACTCGCTCTTCGCGCGATAGAAGACCGGCGGCTTGCCAATGGGCGCATCCACGGTAATTTCACCGCCGTGGTGAGCTTCGCCGGTCCAGATATTCACCCAGTGATCTTCCGGCAGGTACAGCGTCCAATCGCAACGCCCCTGCTCATAAACCGGCGCGACCAGCAGATCCTGACCGAGCAGATATTGATATTTCAGGGTGTAGGTTGCGGCATCGTTCTCGTAGTGCAGGAATAGCGGACGCATGACCGGCAGACCGGTAGCCGCGTTCTGCGCCACCGCCTGCTTGAGATACGGTTTCAGCGTGGTAAAGACGGTGGTCATGCGGGCAAAGTGGGCAATGGTTTCCGCGTCGCCGTCGAACTGCCAGTTATCGCCGGGACGGTTGCCTTCATGGGTGCGCATCATCGGCGTAAAGGCGCTGAAATCGCACCAGCGCAACAGCAACTCTTTGCTGCGCTTCATGTCGAACAACGTGGTGTAACCGCCGATATCGCTGTGATGCAGACCGTGGCCGGTCATCGCCAGCGACAATGCCGCAGGCACGACAGAGGCCAGACCATCATCAAGGCTCCAGTCAACGTTCTGGTCGCCTGCCCACATCATGGTGGAATACTTCTGACTACCGGTATAACCGGCGCGCATAAAGAACAGGATCTCGCCGAGTTTGCCGGTCTCCTGTAACGCGTCATAGTTACATTTCGCCCACAGCGCAGGCCAGGCGTTATGCATGATCTCGGCGCTGACGCCGTTGTGCAGATACGTATCGGTCGGCAGATATTCGCCGAAATCCGCCATCCAGCCGCTGCAGCCGAGCGCGATCATGTTCTTTTTGATAACGTCTTTGAACCAGTCGTAAGCTTCAGGATTGGTCAGATCGACCACGCCGCCATAAAATTCGCCAAACTCGACCAGATAGTCGCCGCCCGTGGCGTCTTTCGCCAGATAGCCGTGTTTCGCCGCCTCGGCGCAGAGGTCTTTATCACTGGCGACGTACGGGTTGATATAAGAGAGGAACTGTATGCCTTCTTCTTTCCACTGTTTGATACGGCTATCCAGCTGCGGATAGTTGTCGCTATTCCACTTCCAGTTCCACATTACGCGCTTGCCAAAGGAGGTCATGCGGATACCGGACCAGTCCTGCGCCCAAATACCGTTCACTTTTACGCCTGCGTTGCGCATGGTATCCAGTTTTTGCTGACAAACTTCCGTACCGCCCTGAATGCCTAGCGTGACGCCGTCGTAAACCCAGTCCGGCAGCTCTGGCTGGCGGCCTAACAGCGCAGTCAGTTTTTCCAGCAGGGCGATGTAGGTGTCGGCACACTCAAAACGCAGCGTAGTTTTATCTTCCCACAGCGCCAGTTCGTGATACTCCGGCGCGCTGAAGTCGAAATTCATATAACAGCTATTATCGACGTGGCAGTAATATTTTTGTGTGCTGACAAAGGTCGGTTGCGGGAAGAAGGTCCAGTAATAGTCGCCGCCGGCGTTCTCTTTACAGTCAGCCTGCCAGGTGACATAGCTGGTTTTATTACGGCCAACGCCCTGTTCGCTGGTCCACAGCGGGAACGGCTTGCCGCGCAAATCGAAATAAGAGAACTGTTCGCCGCAGCCGTAGATATGGTCATCTGGATTAGCCGCGAGGCGTAACCAGATACGGTTGTGGTGCAGGTCGTCGTTTTGCAGATCCAACGTCAGGCGTCCCGCCTCATCGGCAGAGAGGCGAAGGGTGGCGCTAATTGTTGCGCCACGGCTGAATTGTACCAGCCAGCCGTCGGGTAGCTCGCTGACCGTGGCCTCCGTTAAGGCAATCTTCTCGTTAAGTTTGTCTTTGATGCTGAAGTTGCCGCGGAACATATCAATGTCGGCAACGCCCGCGCCAATCCACAGACAGGGGTTTTCGGCGCTGTGCCGTAAAATTAGACGCTTTTGCCAGGTAAGCGCAAAACCATCCTGTGATGTTGTTAGTTTAAAATCGGTTGACCGTTGTGGTAGAGAATTCATTGTAGTCTCCGTGAATGTAGGGTAATTCGGTAATCCATCCGGGCTATTCACAGCCGATGGAAAAATGCAGTTGATGGATCGCTTTTGGGGCAAGATGAATAAGCGCGATCCCGGAATTAAATGCATCGGGCGGGCAGCTCATAGGTTCTACAGCGAGACCTTTTCGGCTTAGTTTTTCGCCGGTATAGATCTGTAGCCAGGGTTGGTTGCTGCGTAAAAATGTGGACATATTTTGCGTCGGGCAGGTAAGTCTGACCTCCCACTCAGCCGGGGTAGCCGCGGCCTTAATCGCATGATCAAGGCGCGTTTCGCCAATCAGGCATGATGCGGAAAAATCCCTGTCTGCGGGCAATTCTTCGCTTGCAGGCAGTGTTAATACACAGCTATCGATGCTTTGCAGATTGCAAGTCAAATAAGGGTGTGCGCCCGCGCCATAAGGCGCTGATTCATCGCCAATGTTTTGCGAACGAATCAATACATGCAGCCCGCTGGCGGCATCTAATCGATAAATCACTTCCGAACTTAATGCAAAGGGATAGCCGTAGGAGGGCGGCAGAAAAATCGTTAGCGACGCTTCTGACGTCGACTGATAGCTAACCTGCCAGTCCCGCCAGGCTAACAGACCGTGAATGGCGGCCTGCGAAATCGGGTCGTTAACGGCAAGCTGGTAATCCTTGCCGTTGTAGTGGTAGCAGCCATTTGCCACTCGGTTTGGCCAGGGAATTAACACCTTCCCCAGATGCGCCAGCGGCATCTCTTCTGGTTTATGCGGGATGACCACATGACGTCCATGATGGGTCAGCTCCGCCAGACCTGCGCCAACCGTGACAATTTTTGCCTGGTAACGACCCGCATTAAGCTGAATAGTTTTTCCATCGCTGTACATGGCTGCAATCCTCATGACCTATTTCGCGTTGATATCCAGCAGACCTGCCGCAACGGCTGGAGCCAGGCCCGGCGCGAGTGGCAGGCGAGGAATGACCAGACAGTGCAGTAAATGATAAATATCTTGCTTGCCGTCCCACACTTTGGTGGTCACTTTGTTATCGGCGTCCAGCTCTTGCCACCAGGAGCCATTTTCATAGTCCATCAGGTACTTAATGCAGTAATCCCACCATTTCTGATACCACTCTTCGTACTGGCTATCGCCGGTGAGGGTATACAGGGCATAAGCGGTGCCCATCGCTTCAACGATCGGCCAGCGCACTCTTTCACGGACAATCGGTTTGCCGTCCCAGTCCACCGAATAGACAAAACCGTCTGCGCCGTCCGGCGCCCAGGCGTCGCGGATGGTGGCATGGAACAGACCTTTGGCGTCTTCCAGCAGCCAGGCGGGAGGCGTTTCGGAGCGCGCTTCCAGCGCGGCATGCAGATGCAACATCAGACGGCCCCACTCGATCCAGTGGCCCGGCGTACCGCCGTAAGCGCGAAAGCGGTGAGCAGGGTTATCTTTGTTGTAGTCGCGGATAGGGTTCCACTGTGAATCGAAGTGTTCATTGACGCGATAATCACCGCTGCGGGCGACATCGTGAATAATCACTGACGCGATGCGTAGCGCACGGTCGAGCCATTTACGGTCATGGGTGACGTCATAAACAATCAGAAACGCTTCGACGGCGTGCATATTGGCGTTGCCGCCACGGTAGTCTTCGGTTTTGCTGAAGGCTTCATCCCAGGACTCCAGGCACATCTGCTCTTCTTCACTCCAGAAGTATTTCTCAATAACTTCAATGGCGTAATCCAACAATTTTCTGGCTTCAGGATGACCGGTAGTGACGGCGCTGGCCGCGCCCAGCAGGGCGAAGAAGTGTTGATAACCCTGTTTAGAGGCATCCACCACGCCCTGGTCGTTAACGCAGGCATACCAGCCGCCGTATTTTTTATCGCGCAGCGCGCCGTTCATGGCTTTGATACCGTGATCGACCAGATCATAAGCGCCCGGTCGGCCCATGGATGCCGCCACGGAATAAACGTGCAGCATACGCGCCGTGATCCAAAGATGGGTGCCCATCTCTTCTTTGATTTGCCCTTTATTTCCCAGCCAGCCGAAGCCTGTCGGCACCGCGGCGTTTTTACCGAAATTAAAGATGCGGTCGGTTTCCTGCTCCAGCCAGCGGTTGTGGCTCAACGTGTTAAACCATTTCATTCTTTCATCCTCGTATTAACGACGTTTCGCCATCATTTCATCGACGATCTCGCCCAGATGTTGCAACTTAGGCGCGGAAACATCACGTAGCATCAGCTCGGTATCCGGTAAACCAATCACTGATGACCAGACCGCGCGTCCCGCCAGGAACCCAGATGCGCCAGCTTCCATGGCGACCCTGACCGCGCGAGGGAACAGTTTTTCGTCCACACCGGAAGAGAGGATGACCCACGGCATATTGATATGCCCATTCAGGCGTTGTGAGGCGGTAAGAAGATCGGAACGCGCGCCTTTGCCGTAGAGCGGCATTTCAACTTTGTAGAGATCGGCGCCGCTGTCGCCCAGCTCTTTGGCCGCATCGATAATCGCCTGCTCGCGATCGAACTTGTCGCCGCAGCGCGGCGGACGTACAACCGGTTCGATAATGCTCAGCAAACCATTGGAGTGGCATAATTCATTGAATTCTTTGACCATATCCAGACGCTGCTGCGCGTCTTCGTCGCTGCGCCACAGCACCAACAGTTTTAAGGCTTTCGCGCCATCCTGTTTTACCGCCTGCGCATTAATTTTTTTATCAATGACCACGTTATCAACGGGAATACCGTTGCCCGGGATGAAATCATCCGCCGCGACGATCATGGCGCAGCTTTTAGCGACCGCGTTTTGTTCTACGGCCTGGCGATAACAGAACTGCTGATCCAGCAGAACGGCAGAGGCATATGGGGAAAGAATTTTCGCCGCATTCACTTTGAAATCCGTCAGCACGCTATCGGCGACGGGTGGTTTCGCACCAGCAGCAGCAAACATTAAACGCATCGCCTCGCGCTGATCGACAGCCAGCATGGCAAACCCGCCGGACGCTCGCGTAATGTCTTTGATGGTGTAGTTGTTCATTCAATTTTCCTTTATACAGTCGTTACTTTTTTACGTTGGCGGTCAGCCCGGCGCTGATGCGCACCTGTTCCAGGATGGCGCTCCAGTCTTCCCGACCGCGGCCTGCGGCCCGCGCCAGGTTATAAACTTCACGGGAGGCGGCGCCGAGCGGCATCGGTACGTGCAGTTGATTGGCGACATCCAACGCGATGCCAAGATCTTTGTGCGCCAGATCGATCATGAAGGCGGGAGATAGATCCCCTTTCATCACTTTATTCGGCCAGGTGGTGGTGAAATGCCCTTTGCCTGCGGCAGTGCCGTTCATCACTTTTAAAGCCACGTCGAAGGAAAGCCCCAGCGCTTCACACAGCACGGCGGCTTCGGCGGAGAGCGCATTTAGCGCAATACTCATGTAGTTGTTGATCAGTTTTACGCGAATACCCATTCCCGGGCCGCCGGTGTTGACCAGCTCATTACCCATCGCCATCAGAACAGGAGTGGCGCGCTCTACTTGCTCTGCCGTACCGCCTGCCAGCAGCAACAATGTGCCGGTAATCGCGTTGTCGGATGTCCGGCCTACCGGCACATCCATCATGCTGAACCCTTTGCTCTGCATGTCGGCAATCAGCTTGTCGGTTTGCAACGGATGAATAGTGGACATATCAATGACCAGCGCTTCACGGGAAAGGGTTTCGCAAACGCCTTGCTCGCCAAACAAAACAGAACGAACCAGATCGCCGTTCGGGAGCATGGTGATAACAAATTCAGCGCCGATGGTTGCCTGAGCCGGGCTACTTGCAGGTTGCGCGCCTTTGTCTACCAGACGCTGTACGGCGTCGGGATTAACATCGAAGACGCTGAGTTGATGGCCCTGCTTTAGCAGATTGCTCGCCATAGGGGAGCCCATCTGCCCCAACCCGATAAATGCTATAACTGCCATATCGTTCTCCTGAACACGGTGGTGTCATTTTTTGTCATTAATGAGCGTTTTTCTGTCTGTTTGTGATCGTATTTGTAATTTATGGTCAAAAAATTGACAGCCGTCACTTTTTAAACATTTCGTGAAATTAAAATGAGCGCATCGCAAATGTTTGAGGAATGACCATGGTTCGTATTGCTTGTGTAGGTATTACCGTGATGGATCGCATCTATTACGTGGAAGGATTACCGACAGAAGGGGGTAAATATGTGGCGAAGCGCTATACGGAAGTGGGCGGCGGGCCTGCGGCGACCGCTGCCGTGGCTGCGGCGAAATTGGGCGCGCAGGTGGACTTTATTGGCCGTGTGGGCGATGACGACACCGGAAACAGCCTGCTGGCGGAGCTGGAATCCCTGGGGGTAAATACCCGCTATACCCGCCGCTACACGCAGGCCATGTCGTCGCAGTCAGCGATTATGGTGGATGCCAATGGAGAGCGGATCATCGTTAATTATCCCAGCCCGGATTTATTACCTGACGCCGACTGGCTTAACGACATCGATTTTTCGCAGTGGGATGTGGTGTTAGCGGATGTGCGCTGGCATGACGGCGCAAAACAGGCATTTACGCTGGCGCGTCAGGCTGGCGTCATGACCGTTCTCGATGGCGATATTACGCCGCAGGATATTAGCGAGCTGGTGGCGTTAAGCGACCACGCCGCCTTCTCCGAGCCGGGGCTGGCACGCCTGACGGGGATGAGCGAAACCCTTGATGCGCTAAAAAAACACAAACGCTCACAAATGGACATGTCTACGTCACGCGAGGCAGCGAAGGCTGCAACTGGTTGGAAAAAGCGGCGGTACGCCACCAACCGGGTTTTACCGTTGAGGTGGTGGATACTACCGGCGCGGGCGATGTTTTTCACGGCGCGCTGGCATTTGGGCTGGCAAGCGGATACGCCATCGAAGAAGCTGTCAGATTCGCCAGCGGCGTTGCCGCGCTGAAGTGTACGCGCCCAGGTGGTCGAGCGGGTATCCCTGATTGTGAGCAAACCCGATCTTTCTTGTCACTTTTTGTATAATATGGGCAGTAGGAAGCTTTTAGAGGAATGCTCATGAGTCTTACCGAACTGACCGGTAATCCGCGCCACGATCGGCTGTTAATGCTCATTGATGAGCGCGGTTATATGAATATTGATGAGTTAGCCTGTTTGTTGGAGGTTTCTACCCAGACGGTTCGCCGCGATATTCGTAAATTAAGCGAGCAGGGGCTGATTACGCGTCATCATGGCGGCGCCGGCAGAGCGTCCAGTGTGGTCAATACCGCCTTTGAGCAGCGGGAGGTCTCCTGGACGCAAGAGAAAAAAGCCATTGCGGAAGCCGTGGCTGACTATATTCCGGATGGCTCCACGATATTTATCACGATTGGAACGACGGTTGAGCAGGTGGCGCGCGCGCTGCTCAACCATAATCATCTGCGCATTATCACCAATAGCCTGCGCGTCGCGCATATTCTCTATAATAACCCTCGCTTTGAAGTGATGGTGCCTGGCGGCACGCTGCGCCCGCATAATAGCGGCATTATCGGGCCCTCCGCGACGGCGTTTGTCGCGGGGTTCCGGGCAGACTATCTCGTCACCAGCGTAGGCGCGATAGAGAGCGATGGCGCGTTACTGGAGTTTGATGTCAACGAAGCCAGCGTAGTGAAAACCATGATGGCCCACTCACGACATATTCTGCTGGCCGCCGATCATACGAAATACCATGCTTCTGCGGCGGTCGAGATCGGCAATGTGTCACAGATTACCGCTCTGTTTACGGACGAGTATCCCGGTCCGGCATTGCAGAATTTACTGCAATCCCAGCAAATCGAAGTGGTTCAGGTGAGTCCTTCGCTGGACGACGCCGTTTCAGCGTGACAATTGCCCTTGTGCCGGATGGTCGCGTCAGCACTTTATTCGGCCAATAAAACGGCGCTGTGATGCAGGCGATATTGGACATCGTCTGCGTTTCTATTGTCTTTTTGTTAATTGATTTATAAAGGGATACATAGTCAAACTTCTCCTTTCCCGCTACAGTTATTCATCCCCGGTTAGCAAGGAGAATGACATGCTCTACATCTTTGATTTAGGTAATGTGATTGTCGACATCGACTTTAACCGCGTATTAGGTGTGTGGAGCGACCTGAGTCGAGTACCGCTGGCTTCGCTGAAGCAAAAATTTACGATGGGCGAGACTTTTCACCAACATGAACGCGGTGAGATAACTGACGAAGCGTTTGCTGAAGCTTTCTGTCATGAAATGGCGTTATCGCTCAGTTATGAACAATTCTCGCACGGCTGGCAGGCGGTATTTGTCGGATTACGGCCTGAAGTGATTGCTATCATGCATAAACTGCGCGAGCAGGGGCATCGCGTGGTGGTGTTATCCAATACTAACCGACTGCATACCCACTTCTGGCCGGAGGAATATCCGGAGGTTCGCGCTGCCGCCGACCATATCTATTTATCGCAGGATTTGGGAATGCGTAAGCCGGAAGCGCGTATTTATCAGCACGTCCTGCAGAAAGAAGGATTTTCTGCCGCCGATGCGGTCTTTTTCGACGATAATGCCGATAATATAGAAGGGGCCAACCAGTTAGGGATCACCAGCATTCTGGTGAAGGATAAAACCACCATCCCTGACTATTTCGCGAAGCTGTTATGCTAAAAACCGTTCACCAAAAAGCTGGACGCCATACGCGCCCTGTTCGGGCCTGGCTCAAGCTATTATGGCAGCGTATCGATGAGGATAATATGACGACTTTGGCGGGAAACCTCGCCTATGTCTCATTACTCTCCTTAGTACCGCTTATTGCCGTCGTTTTTGCCCTTTTCGCTGCTTTTCCGATGTTTTCTGATGTCAGCATTCAGTTACGCCATTTTATCTTCGCTAACTTTATGCCAGCCACCGGGGATGTGATTCAGCGCTATATTGAGCAGTTTGTCGCTAACTCCAACAAAATGACGGCGGTGGGCGCCTGTGGCCTGATTGTGACGGCACTGCTGTTGATGTACGCCATTGATAGCGCGTTAAATACTATCTGGCGCAGCAAACGCACACGGCCAAAAGTGTACTCTTTTGCGGTGTACTGGATGATCCTCACGCTCGGTCCGCTACTCGCTGGCGCCAGTCTGGCGATCAGCTCCTACCTGCTTTCTTTACGCTGGGCCAGCGACCTGAATACGGTCGTCGACAATGTATTGCGCGTTCTTCCGCTGCTGCTCTCGTGGATCTCATTCTGGTTACTCTACAGTATTGTCCCAACGACTCGCGTACCTAACCGTGACGCGATTGTCGGCGCGTTTGTCGCGGCTTTACTGTTCGAGGCCGGAAAGAAAGGTTTCGCGCTTTATATCACTATGTTCCCTTCATATCAGCTCATCTATGGCGTACTGGCGGTAATCCCTATCCTGTTTGTCTGGGTATACTGGACCTGGTGTATAGTCTTGCTTGGCGCAGAAATAACTGTCACTCTCGGGGAATACCGAAAACTCAAACAAGCCGCAGAACAAGAAGAAGCAGACCAACCATGATTGCATTAATTCAACGCGTAACCCGTGCCAGCGTCACCGTGGAGGGCGAGGTGACGGGTGAAATCGGCCCAGGACTTTTGGTGTTATTGGGTGTCGAAAAAGAAGATGACGAACAAAAAGCGAATCGTCTGTGCGAGCGCGTGCTGGGATACCGTATCTTCAGCGATGCTGAGGGCAAGATGAATCTGAACGTACAACAGGCTGGCGGCAGCGTGCTGGTGGTGTCGCAATTCACGCTGGCTGCGGATACTGAGCGCGGTATGCGACCGAGCTTCTCCGGCGGCGCTGCGCCGGATCGCGCGCAGGCGCTTTATGAGTATTTTGTCGGACGCTGCCGCCAGCAGGCGCTAAACACGCAAACCGGACGCTTCGCTGCCGATATGCAGGTTGAGCTGGTTAATGACGGCCCCGTGACATTCTGGCTCCAGGTATGAGCCAGCTTCCGGCGTGGCCGCGGATAACAAGAGAGAGTACTGCTATGTATCACCTTCGGGTTCCGCAAACAGAAGAAGAATTAGAACGTTACTACCAGTTTCGCTGGGAGATGCTGCGTAAACCGTTGCACCAGCCGAAAGGTTCAGAACGGGATGGCTGGGATGCGTTGGCGCACCATCAAATGGTGGTGGACGAAGAAGGAAACTTAGTTGCGGTAGGCCGCCTGTATATCAATGCAGATAACGAGGCGTCTATTCGTTTTATGGCTGTACACCCCTCGGTACAGGCTAAAGGGCTGGGGACATTAATGGCGATGACCCTGGAGTCTGTCGCCCGTCAGGAAGGCGTTAAGCGCGTCACCTGCAGCGCGCGCGAAGATGCGGTTGAGTTCTTTGCCAAGCTTGGATTTGTCAATCAGGGGGAGATCACCACGCCTACGACCACGCCAATCCGCCATTTTTTGATGATTAAGCCGGTAGCATCGCTGGATGATATCCTGCATCGCGGCGACTGGTGCGGGCAGCTTCAGCAGGCCTGGTATGAGCACATTCCATTGAGTGAAAAGATGGGAGTGCGCATTCAGCAGTACACCGGGCAAAAATTTATTACCACAATGCCGGAAACCGGTAATCAAAATCCGCATCACACGGTGTTTGCCGGCAGCCTGTTCTCCCTGGCGACGCTGACTGGATGGGGGCTTATCTGGCTGATGCTACGTGAACGCCACTTGGGCGGGACGATTATTCTTGCCGATGCCCATATTCGCTACAGCAAGCCGATTAGCGGAAAGCCAAACGCAGTGGCGGATTTGGGGTCGCTAAGTGGTGATTTGGACAGGCTGGCACGGGGTAAAAAAGCGCGTGTCCAGTTGCAGGTTGAACTCCTGGGCGGCGATACCACTGGGGCGATCTTCGAAGGCATTTATATCGTGCTACCTGCGAAACCGTTCGGCCCGTATGAAGAGGGCGGCAACGAGGAGGAGTAGTGTGAGCCCGCGCTCCTGATGCTATTTATTTACGAGTGGCCGCGCGCCAGGCCACGTCGCGTATTGCGTCCCGCGCCGTCTTGCTCACGCCGCCCAATTGGAAAAACCCGTGGATAACGCCGAGATAGCGCTGGCAAGTACACGCCACGCCCTGGTCGTTCAGACGGTGATATAGCGCTTCGCCTTCATCACGCAGTGGGTCGAACTCTGCGGTGAGGATATGCACCGGCGGTAAACCGGCAAAATCTTCACGCCATATCGGACTGGCTTCCGGGTGACGGAGGTCGGTACCCTGGAGATACATTTCGAAGCCTGATAGTAGTGTGTCACGGGGGATGATGTAGTCTTGCCCGTTGCTGGCATAGCTGGGGAAACTGGCAGTAGCGTCAAGCATCGGGTAGATCAACAGCAGCTTCGCCGGAGACCAGTGGGCGGTGGATTTCAGGCGTAGCGCGCTGACCAATGCCAAGTGCCCGCCTGCGCTGTCGCCAGCAAGCGTGATACGTTCACGATCGATGCCTAACTGCTCCGCGTATTGATGGACGATATTGGCCCCGCGTTCAGCGTCGTCATGAGCCGCCGGGAAGGTGTGCTCTGGCGCAAGGCGATACTGAATGGCAATCACCTTACAGCCGCTTTTCCAGGCCAGTTGCCGTAGCTGGGGGTCATGAGTCAGAAAGCCGCCGCTAACAAAACAGCCGCCGTGATAGTAGAGGATACAGGGTAGAGAACCGGATGCGTTTGGTGGCGAAACGACGCGAAATGTCATCCCTTCCAGCACGATATCTTCCGAACTCACCCGAATTTCTTTCTCACCCGCCAGCGTCGTGCTGGCAATATAGCCCGCTCTCCGGTCATCAATATTCTGCTCTCGTGAAGAGGGGCGACCCGCGGCGATAAACCCAGCGACCAGTTCGGCAATTCCTTTTTCCAGTGGCATATAACGCTCCGTTGACTGTATGTATGTACAGTTTATAACCTGGTTTGTTGGGGGATGGAAAGTGGTGAAACGAGGGGATAATGATTCTGGATAGAGGTTCGCAAAAAATGGAATGCGGTTGGCGCTGGGTTTTTAATTTTTGTACTGTGAAATGATGATGCTATACGCCATTGACGTATAGATTATTTTCACTACTATAAGCCAATGACGTATGGAATATGCAATTCATAGAAACGGAACTCTTTACTGAAGATGTTAAAAAACTGCTCGATGATGATGAATACCATAAGCTTCAGGTTTTTATGGCTCAGCATCCAGATTGTGGTGATGTAATTCAGGAAACGGGCGGCCTGAGAAAAATGCGCTGGGGAGCGCGAGGCAAAGGAAAGCGCAGTGGCGTACGAATTATCTATTTTCATCGTAGTCAACGGTATGAGATTCGCTTGCTTCTGATTTATCAAAAAGGCATTAAAGATGATCTCACGCCGCAGGAAAAAGCGGTGCTTCGTATGCTGAATGAGAGGTGGTAGATGGATAAAGCGTTATTTGAGCGATTAACTCAAAGTATGTCTCAAATGAATGAAATCATTGAAGGGACCCGTGAGCCTTCTCGTACCTTTCATATTGATGCAATGAAGATTAAAGAAATACGGCAGGCATCTGGGTTGTCGCAATCTAAGTTTGCAGAACTGATTTCGGTCAACGTGGATACGCTGCGCAACTGGGAGCAAGGAAGACGTTCACCGACAGGGCCAGCCAAAGCGTTACTTCGCGCCATTGCCAACGACCCGAGAAACGTTATACAAGCATTGCGTTATTGAGCAATGATCCGGCTAACGTAGATTGCTAGCCGGTATACCAGAGAACTTATTCCCCTTCCCCCGGGAACAGGAACGGGTTGATGGAACTGCGGGCAAAACCCTCCTGCTCCATGCGCGCGTCCAGTACCAGCGAGGCGAGATCGTCGGCGACGGCTTCGACTTTCGGGTCTTTTTCCTGATACAGAATCTTCAGGTAAGTCCCGCAGTCGCCGCAGCTTTCGGTCTTCACTGCGGCCTGCTCATTTTCCAGCGACCAGTAATGTAAATCGCGGCTCTGTTCGCAGTTACTGCATTTTACGCGGACCACGTGCCACTCGGTTTCGCACAGGTTACAGTGCAGATACCGTAGTCCCTGCGTAGTGCCGATTTGCACCACGCTGGAGACCGGCATCGAACCGCACACCGGGCAATACTGGCGCGCTTCGCCGTATTCCGCCCGGGCTTTGCCTGGGATCAGGCTGGCCATTTGCGCCCAGTAAAGGGAGAGCGCGGCCCAGATGAACGGGGCCTTATCGCTGCTGACGTAAGAGAAGTCAGAGTCAAACAGCGCGCTGGCCATCTGCTCCAGCTCCTGATCTGATGCTTTCTCCAGATTCTCGATCACCGCCAGCGCGGGGCCGCTCATCTCGGGTTTTAGCTCAGCAATTAACGAATGCAGCAGTTTTTGCCAATGCTTATCACGCGGCAGCACATGGATATCCAGCGGCGGCTTGCCCTGTTCATTCGCTTCTTTAATACGTGCGGTCAGATCCATCTCCAGCGGATGGTCGTACAGCACTACTTCCTGTGCATGAGCGATAAGCGCGGCAAAGCGCAGGTAATCGCCCAGCGGGTTACTTTCAGCTAGCTCGCGCAGACGCTCGGCACGGCGGTTATAGACGTTTTTGAGTCGGGGGAACAATAACGGCGGAATCATATCCGCCGTGCGTTTCTCGCTCGAACCCAGCTCATCTTGCGGGATTATGCGAATACTCATTCAGTTTCTTTTTCCGTTGTCTTGCGGACTTCTCGGTACCAGCGTGGGTGATGTTTCTTCGCCCACGACCGGGTTACCCAGCCTTCCACCATCGCGGTGATGGTACCTTTCACCCAAAGGGCGGAGTAGATATGCACCATGATAACCACAATTAACGCTACTGCGGCAAAAGAATGCAACATTAACGCGAATCGGATCACCGGGATTGAGAAAGCAGGCGCAAAATACGGACGCCAGATAATCACCCCGCTCACCAGCAGCAGCACCAGGAAGATAATCGCCGCCCAGAATACGCACTTCTGGCCGAAGTTATAACGCCCGGTGTCACCCACTTCCTCGTTGACGACAATCTTACGAATATTCTTCGCCCAAAAGATATCATCCCGATTGATTAGATTGTGGTGCCAGTAGCGGAAAAACATGATGATGAACGAGGCAAACATAACAACGCCCACAAACGGGTGCAGAATGCGCGCCAGTTGTGGGGTGCCCATGATATGCATCAGCCAGTTGAAGGATGGGAATAAAAAGCCCAGCCCGCTCACCGCCGCCAGCACGAAGCAGAAGGCGACGATCCAGTGGTTGATGCGTTCCGGCGCCGTATAGCGCACAATGGTGTCACGTCGTTTCATTTGCGCACCTCGTCTTTCTCTTCATGCAGGTTGTCATCTTCCTCATCCGCACGGTTCGGACCGACGCCGACATAATGGAAGACGCTGGCGGCAAAGGTCGCGGCAAAACCGAACGCGGCGAGCGGTTTCCAGACGCCTTTCCAGAACTTGACGGTTTCGCTGATTTCCGGATTTTCCGGCAGACCGTGATACAGATTCGGCTTGTCGGCATGGTGCAGCACGTACATAACATGCGTACCGCCTACGCCCGCCGGATCGTACAGACCCGCGTTGTCATAACCACGGGTTTTTAGTTCCGCCACTCGCTCGCCCGCCAGCGTTTTCATGTCCTCTTTAGAGCCAAAATGAATGGCGCCGGTTGGACAGGTCTTCACGCAGGCCGGTTCCTGGCCGACCACCACGCGGTCAACGCACAGCGTACATTTATAGACGCGGTTGTCTTCCGGGTTAAGGCGCGGCACGTTGAACGGACAGCCAGCGATACAGTAGCCGCAGCCGATACACTGCTCGGACTGGAAGTCGACAATGCCGTTAGCATACTGGATGATAGCCCCTTCCGCCGGACATGCCTTCAGGCAGCCCGGATCGGCGCAGTGCATACAGCCATCCTTACGGATCAGCCATTCCAGTTTGTCGTTTTGCTCCACTTCCGAGAAGCGCATCACCGTCCAGGATTTAGCGGTTAAGTCTGCCGGGTTGTCATAGACCCCGACGTTATTGCCCACTTCATCACGGATATCGTTCCACTCTGAGCACGCCACCTGACACGCTTTACAGCCGATACAGGTGGTGACGTCGATGAGTTTCGCCACCTCTTCCTGGTGATCCCGCGCCTGCGGCGCGGGGGTGAAACCGTTGGTGGCGGAACGACGAATGATGTCTTGCGATTGATAAGCCATAGGTCGTCTCCGTTACACCTTTTCCACGTTCACAAGGAAGGATTTAAACTCCGGCGTCTGCGTGTTCGCATCGCCGACGAAAGGCGTTAACGTATTAGCGATAAAGCCTTTTTTCGCCACGCCTTCGTAGCCCCAGTGAATAGGAATACCGATGGTATCGATATCCTTACCGTCCGCTTTCAGCGTGCGAATACGCTTGGTCACTACCGCTTTGGCTTTAATATAACCGCGGTTCGAGGAGACCTTCACGGTATCGCCATGCGCGATGCCGAGCTTATTGGCCAGCTTCTCGCCAATTTCCACAAACTGTTCCGGCTGGGCGATAGCGTTAAGCAACGCGTGCTTGGTCCAGTAGTGGAAGTGCTCGGTCAGACGGTAGGTGGTTCCGACATACGGGAACTTATCCGCTTTACCCAGCGCATCGGCATCGTCCTTAAAGATACGGGCGGCAGGGTTAGAGATAACGTTCGGGTGCAGCGGGTTGGTGCCCAGCGGCGTTTCAAACGGCTCGTAGTGTTCCGGGAACGGCCCTTCCGCCATCTTATCGATAGCAAACAGGCGACCCATCCCTTCCGGCTGCATGATAAACGGCCCGACGTCGCTGCCCGGCGCGGCGGCGCTGTAGTCCGGAATATCCCATCCGGCCCATTTCCCGCCTTCCCATTTCAGGAGCTGACGTTTCGGATCCCACGGATTGCCCTGCGGATCTGCGGAGGCGCGGTTATACAGGATGCGGCGGTTGAGCGGCCATGCCCATGCCCAGCCCAGCGTGTTGCCGAGACCAGACGGGTCGGCGTTATCACGACGCGCCATCATGTTGCCTTCCGGCGTCCAGCTACCGGCGAAAATCCAGCAGCCGCTGGATGTCGTGCCGTCATCGCGCAGTTGCGCGAACGAACTGAGCTGTTGGCCTTTTTTCACCACCACTGCGCCGGTTGCCGGGTCGATAAGATCGGCTAGCGCTTTACCATTACTCTCCATCGCCACTTCTTCAGAGGCGGGTTCGTATGGTTTGGTGTAATTCCAGGTCATACTCAGTACCTGTTCCGGATTGGCGCCGCCCTGTTCAGAGTACATTTTACGCAGGCGTAAGAAGATACCGGCCAGAATTTCACCATCGGTCATGGCAATCCCCGGCGCGTCCGCGCCTTTCCAGTGCCACTGTAACCAGCGCCCGGAGTTAACGATGGAACCATTTTCCTCGGCAAAACAGGTGGACGGCAGACGGAACACTTCGGTCTGGATTTTCGCAGGGTCAACATCGTTCGACTCACCGTGGTTTTGCCAGAAGGTGGACGTTTCGGTGTTGAGCGGATCGATAGTCACCAGGTACTTCAGTTTGGAAAGCGATGCGATCACTTTGTTTTTATTCGGGAATGAGGCTACCGGGTTAAAGCCCTGGCAGATATAGCCGTTGACCTTGCCCTGTTTCATCATCTCGAAGTATTGCAATACGTCATACCCTTTGTCCCACTTCGGCAGCCAGTCGAAGCCCCAGCTATTTTCCGCTGTCGCTTTATCGCCAAAGAAGGCCTTCATCATCGAGACGAAGAATTTCGGGTAGTTGCCCCAGTAGTTGACCTGATCCTTCAACAACGGCTTCGGCGTATTGGCAGCCAGATAGGTTTGCAAATCGGTCTGTTTTTCGCTCGGTAGCGTCAGGTAGCCCGGCAGACTTTGCGACAGCAGTCCTAAGTCGGTCAGCCCCTGAATGTTGGAGTGACCGCGCAGGGCGTTTACGCCGCCGCCTGCCATCCCCATATTACCGAGCAGGAGCTGGATCATAGCCATGGTGCGGATGTTCTGCGCGCCGATGGAGTGCTGCGTCCAGCCCAGTGCGTACAGGAACGACGCAGTTTTATCTTTGCGGCTTGTTTCTGCAATGTACTCACACACTTTCAGGAAGTCTGCTTTCGGCGTTCCGCAGATATTTTCTACGACATCTGGCGTGTAGCGAGAAACGTGCTGTTTCAACAGGTTCCAGACACAGCGCGGGTGTTGCAGTGTCGTATCGCGTTTGGCGAAGCCGTTTTCGTCCAGTTCGTAGTGCCAACTGGTTTTATCGTACTGCCGCTTGTCTGCGTCATAGCCGGTGAATAGACCATCATCGAAGCCAAAATCTTCACGCACGATCAGGCTGGCATTGGTGTAGGCTTCGGTGTATTCACGGTTGTATTTTTCGTTTGTCAGCAGATACAGCATCACGCCTGACAAGAAGGCAATGTCAGTACCAGAGCGTATCGGCGCATAGAAATCGGCCACCGACGCGGTACGCGTGAAGCGCGGATCGATCACAATCAGCTTCGCGCCGTTGTGAATTTTGGCTTCCATCGCCCAGCGGAACCCAACCGGGTGAGCTTCCGCGGCGTTACCGCCCATCACCACGACGAGGTTGGCGTTCTTGATGTCGACCCAGTGGTTGGTCATCGCACCGCGACCAAATGTTGGAGCAAGACTTGCTACCGTTGGTCCGTGTCAGACACGCGCCTGGTTGTCGACCGCGAGCATACCCAGCGCGCGGGAGAATTTTTGTGTTAAATAACCTGTCTCATTACTGGATGCGGAAGCGCACAGCATTCCGGTGGTGAGCCAGCGGTTAACGGTAACGCCTTCGGCGTTCTGCGCCTGGTAGTTGGCGTCGCGATCTTCCTTCATCAATTTAGCGATGCGGTCAAAGGCTTCTTCCCAGCTGATCTGTTGCCACTTATCTGAACCAGGGGCGCGGTATTCCGGGAATTTCAGGCGGCTTTCAGAGTGGATGAAATCCACCAGGCCGGCCCCTTTCGGGCACAGCGCGCCACGGTTTACCGGATGATCCGGGTCCCCTTCGATATGGAAAATAGATGCTTTGGCGTTTTTCGCACCGTCGCCGAGGCTGTACATCAACAGCCCACAGCCAACGGAACAGTAGGTGCAGGTGTTACGGGTTTCACGGGTGCGCAGCAGTTTATATTGCCGTGTTTCCGCGAGCGCTGCGCCGGGCGCGAAGCCCAGTGCCGCCGCCGTGGTGCCTGCCATACCGCCAGCGCAGATCTTAAAGAACTGCCTTCTGCTGACCTGCATGGTTTGCTCCTTGTTTCGACATTGTCACTTCTCTTTCACATTTCTCTATCCGAAACGCTCAGGGAGTGGTTGTTATTTTTCTTTGCGGGCGGGCCGCAAAGGTTCAGAATTGGGTAAATTTTCCTCCGTCCGGGAGGAATTGTGACAGAATACCATAATGTTGGTGTGTGTGTTCTTATATGGTTAAAAGAAAGTGAACAATATAATGTCTGAAGAAGTCCTAAATGTGACTAATTTCACAACCTCACGCCAGTTGACTCTATGGAAACGCGAGAATTTGCAGCATCCCCAACGCGATGATGTTGCCGAGGAAGTACCAGTTGCACTGGTGTATAACGGCATTTCGCATGTCGTTATGATGGCTTCTCCAAAAGATCTGACGCATTTCGCAATGGGGTTTTCTCTGTCGGAAGGAATCATTGAAAGCCCGCGTGACATTTTTGGTATGGATGTTGTGCCGTCCTGTAACGGACTTGAAGTGCAGATCGAACTTTCCAGCCGCCGCTTTATGGGCCTGAAAGAGCGCCGCCGCGCGCTGGCGGGGAGAACCGGTTGCGGTGTTTGCGGCGTCGAGCAACTCAATGACATTGGTAAGCCAGTGTCGCCGCTCCCTTTTAGTCAAATCTTTAATCTCGGCAATCTTGATCGCGCGTTAAAACATCTGAATGATTTTCAACCGACAGGTAAGTTGACCGGTTGTACCCATGCTGCTGCATGGGTCATGCCCTTTGGCGATCTGGCTGGCGGCCATGAAGATGTCGGGCGTCATGTCGCGCTGGATAAACTTTTAGGCCGTCGCGCCGTTGAAGGTGAGCGCTGGCGCCGGGGGGCGGTACTGGTTTCCAGTCGCGCCAGCTATGAGATGGTGCAGAAGTCGGCGATGTGCGGCGTGGAGATCCTGTTTGCCGTTTCTGCGGCTACTACGCTTGCCGTTGAAGTCGCTGAGCGCTGCAACCTGACGCTGGTAGGGTTCTGCAAGCCGGGCAGGGCGACGGTTTATACCCATCCGCAGCGGTTAATCGCGGAATAAAACATTACTTCCTAATAATAGTGTGGTAGTTACACACTATTATTTACAGACCCCACACAGAGTCAAATACTGAATATTTGATTAATATATCCTTCAACCAGTGCCTCATCCGAATGGCGGCATCCATAATAATCGATATTATCCAGCAGCTGACTGACTTTCTGCGAGGGTTTACTGATTTTCACCAATAGCCATTCTATCCTGACCTTGTCAGGATCTTTGTAGTTGCAGGTGGGACGTGGTGTCAGACTGTGCGGAGAGACGGTTGTCTGAATGGTATTTTTGAGCGTTTATTATTTGCTGAAAAATTTTATCTGACCACTGTCCTCTTTGCAGGATAGCGGGTTAAGAATGTTATTTATATACCGAGTATATGTAAGAAAGGAAACATACTCACTCGATAGTAAGGAGTGAGTTTTACTCTTTTATTTTGTATATACACAAGATAAACAACAAAATATTTTCATGAAGATATTATATTTTAGTGAGATTATTTTATATATTATGTTTTTTATACAAAGTTTGACTTAAATCAAGATTTTGCAATGTTTGCCACTTCTCAAAAAAATGGTTTTTGATTCAAATCAGCTTGTTACTTCAGTCTTGTCTGAGGTGTTAATATATAGCGGTTGTCGGTTTTGTAATTCATTATCAAAAGATAAATATGCAATGTCCTTGCTGTATCACTCCTCCAGATATGGCTTTAATTACACAATCTAATGTTCTTGCATTAAAGAAATATAAAAATACACCGCATTTTTTATAAAAAAACAATATTATTTTTATTGCTGTTGAAATGTACTGTCACATTCAATTTCTAATCATAAAAAATAATGTTAATATGTATTTAAATGTATTATAACCTTGTAATTAAGAGAGCCCATTTTAATGAAAGGAATACAAATAACACCCATTGCTTTACTGGTGGTAAATACTATCAGTATGAGCTCTGCTTATGCAGATATACCGGTAACTTGTCATACTACAGGCACAAGTGAAAGTGATTTATTTTGTGGTAGTGTTAGCAATACTAACGGGGCAGTAAAAAGTCTGGCGATCGGAAACAATGCGTTTATTCCAAAAGCCATTATTCCTGGTAAAACGGGAATTGAACAGGCTATTGCTATAGGAAGCAATGTTCAGGCGACAGGAGATAACTCTCTGGTTATTGGTAATGACGCTATTACCGGAAAAACGGGTTCTGTTGCTATTGGAGGAGATGATGCGGCAGGGACATACCATGCAAAAGGTAAGGGATATATATTGAGAGCCGCTGGTTCGAATAGTGCGGATAATAATCTCACAAATTTTAGAGCCAATGCCGCTATTGGCAATGGTGCTGTATCGTTGGGTGCTAACTCTCAGGCTCTGTCTGATGGTGCTGTTTCAATCGGCGCAGCGGCAACGGCAGGTGCAGGAACTCAAAACGGAACGACCTGGAATAGTACTTCTGGAAGACAATCAATTGCAGTTGGTGCAGAAAGTTCGGCGTTGCAGGATAATTCTATAGCATTAGGCTATCGTTCCGAGGCAACAGGTAATTCAAGTACAGCTATTGGTAATAATGCATCGGCAAAAAATAATAATGCATTGGCTATGGGACGGGAGGCATCAGCCACCGGGGAACAAAGTATAGCACTAGGTATGAACTCCGGTGCTGAAGGTTCTGATGCACTCGCTTTAGGAAATAGTGCTCATGCAGATGCGGCAGGAGCAATACTTATAGGCCGCGATGCAAAAAATACGAAAGACACGTTGTCGGCTGTTGGTCTGCCCGCAGATAACGGTATAAATGCCATAGGCATTGGTAGCTCGGTGAGGAGTGCGGCAAATGGAATCGCTATTGGTCGAGGGGCAGAGGCCAAAATCTCTGAGGCTACGACGATTGCTATCGGCAATGGTGCAGTTAGTGCAGGCGGTATCGCTATTGGACAGGGGGCTTCTGTTGTCAAGGGAAACAACCCTTCGGGAACAGCCAGTGCATCTGTTTCTGTTGGTCGTCAAACGGTGGTAGCTGACTATGGCGTGGCATTAGGATCCAGAGCTTCTGTTGGAATAACTCTTACTGGCGATGGCAACCCTGAAAGAGTAACCACTGGGGGGCTCTATGGTACAGCTGTCGGTATAAATAGCGGCGTTTATTCGAATTCGGCACTGGCTGTAGGACATAATGCGAAAGTGAGTGAAAATGCGAATGCAGCACTGGCTATAGGATATAATTCTCTGTCTTCAGCACAAAATGCGATAGCCATCGGAAAAGGTGCCAAAGCCTCTGCTGATAATACAATTAGTATTGGTACAGGAAATATAGTAAGTGGTACTAATTCAGGTGCAATAGGAGATCCAAGTACCGTATCAGGTGTGAATTCTTACTCCATTGGGAATAATAATATTATATCTGCCAGTAATGCTTTTGTACTGGGTAACGCTGTTAATAATGCCGTAGATAATTCAGTTGTACTTGGTAATGACTCTACGGTTTCGGCTGCCATTGCAACGCCTGGCTATAGCGTTAATGGTGTGTCTCACAAATTTGCGGGCTCTTCGCCGATATCTACTGTGAGTATCGGAGATTCCGGAAAAGAGCGAACCTTGACGAATGTAGCTGCCGGTCGACTTTCTCCTGTCAGCACAGATGCTATTAATGGAAGTCAGTTGTTTGCGGTTACATCTGAAGTGGAAAAAGGCAATCTGTTTGCCGGTAATACCGGGACATTCAACCGTCGTCTGGGTGAAACCACCACGATCCGCGGCGGCCTGGCCGCAGATGCGGCTGCGAGCAATAAAAATATCAGAACCGTGGCGAAGGACGGGCAGGTGGATATCCTGCTGGCAGATAATCTCGATGTTACGAGCGTGAAAACGGGTGATACACTGCTTAATACTGATGGACTGCATATTACCGGCGGACCTTCTGTCACCACGGGCGGTATTAACGCGGGCAACAGGGTTATCAGTAATGTGGGCGATGCCGTGAACGACACGGACGCGGTAAACAAACGGCAGCTGGATAATCTGTCCACCACCGTCAGCAGGGGCTGGAATATACAGGCCAATGGTGGGGATACCGAGACGGTTGCGCCCGGGGACACCGTGAACGTTACCCAGGGTGATAATATTGAGGTAACCCGTGCTGGTAAGACACTGAATATTGCCACCTCCAGAAAGGTAAACTTTGATAATGTCGTGATCGGGGCGATTACGCTTGATAAAGACTCGGGAAAAATCAGCGGCCTTGCAGATGGGGCACTGGCACCAGATAGCAGGGATGCGGTAACCGGCAGTCAGTTATTCTCGACCAATAAGAACGTCTCGACAAACAGCCAGAATATAGCCGCCAACAAAGCTCAAATAGACAGTGGGCTGAATTTTGCCGGTAATACCGGGACATTCAACCGTCATCTGGGTGAAACCACCACGATCCGCGGTGGGCTGGCCGCAGATGCGGCTGCGAGTAATAAAAATATCAGAACCGTGGCGAAAGACGGGCAGGTGGATATCCTGCTGGCAGATAACCTCGATGTTACGAGCGTGAAAACGGGTGATACACTGCTTAATACTGATGGACTGCATATTACCGGCGGACCTTCTGTCACCACGGGCGGTATTAACGCGGGCAACAGGGTTATCAGTAATGTGGGCGATGCCGTGAACGACACGGACGCGGTAAACAAACGGCAGCTGGATAATTTATCATCTATTGTTGGGCAGGGATTGACATTTGCAGCTAATGAAGGTGGTGATCTTACGAGAAAACCAGGGGATACGCTGGTCCTTAAAGGTGGGGCTACAACAAAAGGTGATTACAGTGGTAAAAATATTAAAACTGTTACTGATGTTTCTAGCGGAATGATTTCGATTCAAATCGCTGAAAGCCCTGTGTTTGGAAGTGTGGTCGTTAACGACAGTAATAGCGGGAAAATTACAGGCGTCAGTAATGGAATTATTGCTGCAGAGAGTAGAGATGTTGTAAATGGAGGACAAATTCATCGTATTACAACCTCTATCGGTAATGTTATTGGAGGTAATGCTTATGTTGATCAAGGAGGAGCGCTGGTAGCCAGTAATATTGGTAACACAGGTAAAAACACAATTCACGATGCCATTGACTCTGTAAGAAGTACTGCTGAAACCGCCAGCGCAGGATGGAATTTATCCGTAAATGGACAGCAGTCAAGTGCAGTTAAACCCAAAGAGACAGTTGATCTCAATAATAATGATGGCAATATCCATCTTTCTAAAAAAGATAATCAGGTCACTTTTAATCTGTCTGACTCAGTGAAAGTAAAAGAAAGTATTGGTATTGTAAATGGACCTTCGCTGAATAAAACAGGTATAGACGGTGCAGGTATGAAAATCACAAATGTGGCTGATGGTGTAATAGCTGCAGGAAGTAAAGATGCAGTAAATGGCGGACAGATTCATGATTTTGTGAGTGGCGAAGTTACCAGGCCGATTACATTTGCAGCCGATAGTGGTACTCCTTACGATGCAAGGTTGGGCTCGACAGTAAATATCAAAGGTGATGATAAAAATATTCGCACGGTAGTGAACGGAAATTCTCTTAGTGTCAGTCTGAATGAGAGAATTAATGTTAAGTCTGTTACAGCAACAGAATCACTGTCTGTGGCAAATGGCGCAAATGTCGATATGGGGGGAAATACCATTCATAATGTAGGTAATGCAACCCGTCCTGGAGATGCTGTTAATTATGGGCAATTCCAGCAGGCATTTAGTAGCCTGGGAAATCAGATTAATCGTGTTGAACGCAGAGCCAATGCAGGCGCAGCCGCTGCGATAGCGACTGCAGGTTTAACCCAGGCATATATTCCAGGCAAAAGCATGATGTCCATGAGTGGAGGGACATTTCAGGGAGAGAGCAGTCTGGCTATTGGCTTATCTACCATTTCAGATAATGGAAACTGGGTATTAAAAGGCTCATTTTCCTCAACGACAAGAAATCAGACCGGAGCATCCGTAGGTATAGGATTCCAGTTTTGATAATCAGGAGTCGGTATTTGTCGACTCCTTCTTAAGTTAAATATCTTGTTCGGATTGAGAAATAATGAAAATATATGCTGGTAAATTATTGATATTGGCTGGAGTAATAACTCTGTTCGGTTGTCAACAAAATCCGAGTCACCCTGGAAAAGATGGTAGTATTAAAGAAATTATCTGGCCAGCGCCTGCAAGAGCAAAATTAGGTTCAGGGCAGGGTGTTTTCCCAACCCCAGAGAATATAACTCTGCTTGATAAAGGAGTGACGAAGGATCAGGTGTATTTACTATTAGGACGCCCTCATTTTGATGAAGGTCTTTTTTCTGTTCTGGAATGGGATTATCTTCTCCACTTCAGAACACCTGGTTATGGTCATCACGGAGTTACAACATGCCAACTCAAAATTATTTATAACTCAGATAAGCGAGTGTCCGGTATATACTGGAGAAGCGTTGGTTCTGAAAACATTATTTGTCCACCGATTTTACATGAAAAAGAAGAGACAAACAGATATACGCTTAATGCTGATATTCTTTTTAGGCTTAATGAGTATCAACTCAACATGTCAGATAAGAATTCACAAAATAATCTCGATAAAATAATTTCCTCTATTAGAGAAAGGGGTAAATATAGTAGTATCAGTGTCTATGGTTATGCAGACCGGCAAGGTACTCATCAACATAATATGAAACTTTCAGCTTTACGAGCAGGATATGTGAAAAAATACCTGGTATCTAGGGGTTTTCCTGAGGATAAAATATTTGCGAAGGGTATGGGGGAGGCAGTACCGGAAACCAGTTGTCCTGGATTAATAAACGAAAGGTTGACTGAGTGTTTACATCCGGACAGGAAGGTTACTGTAATTGTTACACCTGTCATCAATAATAGAAAGTGATTTAAGAAGGTAAAATATGAAAAAGTATCTATCCTTAGTGGGTCTTGGTATTATTTTACTTACATTGAATGCATGTCATCAGAAACCGGTAAAGAGTGTCGTAACTCCTATTACTGCACCAGTACAACATCAACTCCCTTCACTTGAGTTGTTAACACTAAGTGAGTCCGCCCATAATGGATGGTCGGAGGTTGAACTCATTGGAAGAAAATGGTACGTTGACTCTGACACAGCTTTGACACGTAGTGAACTTAACTCTTTGTCATTAGGACAGAATGACAAGAAAGAAATGTTTTTGAATATTATTCCTAATCAGCAAGGGCAAAGAAAAATCAATGAAGCTTTGCGTAAGAAAGTTGATTATGTATTGTTGGTATTAAATGGGCAAGCGATCTCTCTTTCGAAGATTAACTCCTCTCAGAAACTGCCATTTTATGTCGGCGATGAAAATACGACAATAAAAGTGGCCGAAGAGATTACACAAAAGAAAATTACTCACCAGTGAGTCATATGGGCCTCAGTGGCCCATTTAAGATAAATCTAATTTTTATTAGCTAAAGATAGACTTATTGTTAGCGTATAATAATGTGTAGAGATATTCATGGAAAAAATACGCCAAGCTTTTTTGTCTTCAAATTCAAGTATTGATTTTATTGAATACTGCTCGTGCCCCTATATAATACTTCCATGTTCACAGGATACACAGACGTCAGAACTTGATTGCTATATCGATGTTTTTTATATAAAAAAAGGGGTGGCTGAATTAATGTTTAATGCACCTCCATCAATAAAATTGTCACCAGGCGAATTTATCTTCCTTAACAGAAAGTGCAGCGATTGTTTTTTTTTAACGGGAGGGCAGGATACAGAGATATTGCAAACAAGAGTTGTCCCCAGAGGGTTATATAAAGATTTAATAGTGTACTATGGATGTTATAATAGCTTATATGTGCTGGATTCGGGCCATATTGATGTCATACCTGTAGCCAGCGAAATGATCAGCTTGTTGCTAAAGCTTCAGAAAACTAAGTCAGAGGCAATTCTTTCTCTGGAAGTGCCAATTTCACTTTTTTTTATACATATTTATCTTAATAAAGTTGCAAATTCTTCATTGCCTTTTAATAACACGGGGCATCAGTTTTTTAAGCTGATCCTGGAAATGATAAAAAGTCCTGATTATCCATGGCGTGTAAAAGATATGGCAAAAGAATACAATATGAACCCTAACTCTTTTATTAGTGAGTTCAAGAAGATATCAGGATTTACACCATGTAATTTTTTGAAAAAAACAAGACTGAACAGAGGACGACAGTTACTGGAGAATACGGATATTCCCGTAGCAGTAATTGCCCGCCAGTGTGGCTATAATAGCCATGCCTCTTTTGCGTTTTATTTCAAAAAGGAATATGGTTTATCCCCTCTAAAGATGCGTAATAATGCACAGAGTAAATATATGCTTGAGATATCAGAAAGACTTAATCAATAGTAGCTCATAATATGAGATTGTAGTAAGTGATATTTCCCCTAAAAGTTATCTTTATTCTACTTTTAGGGGGGCTATAGGGCTTTCACTAACCAACATCTGTTGTAAAACTAAACTTGGAAAGTTCTACTTTAAATCGAATCGATGGCAGATGAATATTATATATTGTATTTATGTCTAATTAATTACCGTTTATCAGTTTAAGCTCAAGTTAAACTAAATACTCGGTCTACTGATTTTATTGTTGACTCTCTGTGCGCAATAATTATTCGGGTAATGTTCAGAGATTTTATCGCGCTATTGACATAGTTTTCACTTTTACTATCCAGGGCACTTGTCGCCTCATCCATAAATAAAATACGTGGCTTACGATATAAAGCTCGTGCGATAAATAACCGCTGTTTCTGCCCTCCGGATAGACCCTCGCCCAATTCTCCCGTCAATGTGTCGTAACCCATCGGCATTGACATTATTGTATCATGAATAAAACTAGCCTTGGCACATTCAGCCATCCACTCATCATCAATATTCTCAGAAAAACCACAAATATTTTCGCGGATTGTCCCCGAGAAAAGTCGGTCATCCTGCATTACACAACCGGTAATTTTTCTGTAGTTATTAACCCCCATCTGTTGTATATCGTTTCCGTCAATAAGTACCTGTCCTGAGTCCGCCTTAAAAAGCCCGCATAATACTTTCATCAGCGTTGTCTTACCCGAGCCTGAAGGCCCTATTATAGCCACACTTTCCCCCGGAGAGACAGTAAGATTCAACTCGCTGAAAACCGGCATTGACTGTTGATCGTAACGAAAAGTAAGTGATTTTACCTCCAGGGATACTGGCGTTATTTTCTCCGACACTGGAATATCAGGTTTTACTGACTCTTGCTCGTTTAGAGCAATATCCGAGATACGTTCATTATGTAAACTCATCATCCTGAGCTGTAGTAGGAATCCCACCAGAGTTGAGATCCTGTCTGAAAATTGCATCCGGTACGCACCAAAGGCTACGAACATGCCAATTGTCATTTCATTGTCCATAACCAGACTGATACCAAGCCAGAGAATTATAGTTTGCTCACAGGCACTGATAAATATATTGAGCCCGCCAAAAAAAAGATCCATTTTAGTAACGCGAATTCCAGTATTAATTGCGTCCGTTTGCAGATTAAACCAGTGAGTATGGCGACGATCTGTCATCCCCTGCATTTTGATAGCAGCAATTCCATACAGGGTTTCCATAAAATATGAAGATACTCGGGCTTCCATGATCAGTTGTTCTTCAGAAAGCTGCCGATAATAGGTATAGGTAAAAAGACGAATAGCGATATATACCAAGGTGAACCCAAACACTACCCAGGTCAGGCTCTTACCATACAGCAACATCATGATTAGCAGTCCGCAAACCATGATTCCATCCATAATGGCCCCAACCATACTGGTGGTGAAAGTGGTACGTAATGTATTCAGGGAGCCAAATCTGGACTGTATGTCGCCAAGTTTTCTCCGCTCAAAATAAGAGAGAGGAAGGCGTAAAAGATGGGAAAAAAGCCCTGATTGCCACTGTATATTGACAAGCGTTCCCATAATTAATGAGATCCATGCACGTGATGTGCTTACTGTGGCCCTCAGTAAAATAAAAAACATAAGGCTAATACATATCATCGACAGTAGCCCACGATCTCCGGCTGGAAGTGCATGGTCCATAACCAGTTGGGTTCCTGCTGGTAAGATTAATCCAATAGCCTCTACTACTATTGAGAGAGCAAAAATTTTTAGCAGCGCACCTTTTATTCCATGAATACTATTTATAAGCGTAACCAGATTCAGCCGCTTTTTAACTCGTTCTCTTCTGAATGTACTCCCTGGCCAGAGCTCCAGCGCAATGCCTGTGAAACATTTTGAGGCTTCGGCTTTGCTAACAATAATTCTCCCCCGGGCAGGATCATGAAGAACAAAGCCATTACGCTTCACACTCACCAGTACTACAAAGTGATTAAAGTTCCAGTGGAGAATACAGGGTCGCCGTAGCACATTAAGTTCATTCAGATCCAGTGATAATGCCCGCGCAGTCATACCCATCTGTACTGCTATTGTACGAATACTGTAAAGCGTTGCCCCGCGGGAAGATATATTGAATTGTTGGCGCAGGGAAAACAGATCGATACTCTTTCCATAGTGACCGAAAACCATTGCAAGGCATGCAATCCCACATTCTGACGATTCTGTCTGATGGATAACAGGTACACGTCTGAACAAGCTGATTTCTAACCGGGAAATGTACTTTTTTAATATTTCGCTATTCATTAACTGGCCCTGTGGTACTGTTCTTCATGTCGTAAAATGGGGACAACATCCATTGCCAAATTTTTCGTTTTTCGAGAAACAACGTTACCTGCGCCTTCATTCCGTTTTCCAGTGGGCGCGATTTACCGCCATAAGTGATACTTTGCCTGTCCAGTCGAGTGATGACTTTGTAATAGGGTACGGAGAGAGAAGATGTATTCTGGGGGGCGCCCTGGTATGTGCGCATTTCCTGTGGGGTTGCGGGTGCACGTGATATAGACTGAATAACTCCCGGAAACTGTCCGAATTTTTCTGCAGGGAATGCTTCATAACGAATATTAACCCTATCGCCAGTGGTTATATAAGGTACAGCAGTATTTGGCACCCAGAGCACCAGATAGTAGTGTCTGACGGTATCAGGTAAAATCTGAGCCAGACTGTCGCCAGCGCTGACCATCTGCCCTGTACTCACACTCAGTGAATCTATTTTTCCATCAGATAACGCACGAATAATGACAGCACTCTCAATATCTGTATTGATCAGTTCTTTCTGTAATTCATAACGCTGCAATATCATCTGATAAATCCGGTTATCGAATTCTGCAGCCTGAATTCGTATCTGACTTTCAAGGCTGGTTAACTGTAATGCATTCTGTTCATTCTGGCTATTCAGTCCCAGGAGGTTGCTCTGTTGCTGATAATAAATTGTTTCCTGATTCGTCAACTGATCTTTCGTAATCAAGCCTCGGGACTGGTACTGGCGATAATTATCCATATTTTTCTTCATGATTCGGATACCTTCTTCGGCATGACGAATGATATCGGACGAACTTTGAAGCGCCTGGATATACTGTATTTTCTGTTTTTCCAGAGCATCCAGTGTGGCTTTTTTGCTGTCCTTTAGCCCTGAGATAATATTATCCACCTGACGGATCTGGGTCGTGATATCTGCATGATGTCTGCTGCTGACCACGCCATTTCGAGTACTTTTACTGACATCAATTTGATATAGCGGTGTATTCTTTTTTACGACCTGCCCTTCCGTAACAAAGCGGTCAACAACAAATCCCTGCACATCGGAATAGATATTGACGGGACGCGGCCATGTCGTTACCTCTCCACTTACGGTAACACGACGCGTATAGTCCTTCGTAATAACAAAATATAAAAAGAAGGATAAAAAAAACAGACAAAAAAATATTACTATAATGGGAGGTATTCCCGGGAGTAGCAATGCCTTCCCATGCCATATCATTTTTCGGCTTTCCAGAGCTTCCTTACGGAACATAGTGTTATATGCCTTAGTCTTAATTCATCATTAATAAGGCACCCTACTATAATATGGGGTGGATAACAGGAAAACGGACTGCGTAGTGCTTAACGAAATGGGTGAAATGAAATATATCTTCATTAGATAAGATTATCACTCTATGTCAACGAGAAAAATATATTAAGGTATATTTCAGAGACTACTGAGATAACCAATAGCTGATGCCTGGTAACAATCTTACTGCCGCCTTACTGTGCTTCTGAGCCCATTGCTTAAACGCAGGAAGATCGCCAAAAAATCCGTCAAAATCCCAGTTACCAGCCACACATATTGAACCGTTTTGTGAAACGGCGATTATCAGGCCGGCATCGCGACCATCAACAAAAATGGCGTAGTTTGTGTCATAATCAATATCGAAATTTATCCAAACGTCGGATAATATTTGCGGACCATCCTCGCCACAGCAAATGTGTGCATGGCCAAAAACTCGGCTGTAGCCAGAAAGTCTGACAACACCTTCCAACACAGCATTATCAGTAACTACTGCACAATGCTCAATTAAACTAAAGCCAGAAACTCTGGCATTTCCACTTATTTCTGCGTAGTCTGAAATACGGCAATCGCCAGTAACTCGGGCATTTCCCAGGACGCGGGCATCATGATGAATCCAACATTCTCCTTCCTGAGAGAGATTATCGGTTGTTTGTATCCATCCACCAATGTCACCCCTTTTAAATCCGGATAATTCACTATCACGTAGTGCGCGAATGCGACGCAAGGCGACACCATTATAGTACTGAGTAATATTGGTTAGCTCGTATTTCATCGGTTCCATATTCGCTCTGAGAAAGATTAAAGAGAAGAGGTCATCTTCAATCTACCTGTAAGTAGAGTTGCAGTGCCGGTCGCTACCCGGTGAGTCACTGAATGATTAACAATGACCCGCATCACACATGATAAGCAGGTTAACCATTTATGCCCCAACGCTAGTGGGATTCACTACAACAATCCGAATAATACTTTTACAATATGAATGGGTATTTAGGATTTATCTGTTTAATAAACCGTGAAGTTAAAAACCACCATGCCATTCGGTCATCGGTTGGTTCCAGTAAGGTTTTGGTTTTAATGGTTCACTGATATTAGGAGCATGGGGGTCGAGTTTCCCTGGATTTTTACCATTATTATGTCCACATGCAGGGATCCCCAGAATTGAGTCTATGGCACATCCTGCTTTTGCTCCTAATTCACCACTAGTATAACCACCATAATCACCAAATCCGGCACCACAGATATTGTTGATTTCTTTTTCAGTCAATAAGTTCATCTTAACCTCTTTAATCCACTTTTTTTGTTTAAACCCAGCCTGATATTATCTTTTTTAAGAAGCATGGGAAGCATCAAGTCACAGAAAAAGACATCTGAAAGTAAAATTTTTTTTCAAGAGAAGTGCGTAATATTTTATATTTACCATTTAATATTTGATAATGCATTCAATGAAAAATATTTATATTGGAGTAAAAAACTATAAACGCATATTGTCTCCTCTACTTACTGTATTCCCTTAATGCAAATATCATTTTCAATGAGTTACAATGTGCAATATTATTTTCACATGAGATAAGTGAATCGACACGTGTTTAACAGATGCCTTAGAGTTATTTAAGATGGCTAAAAGAGAGGTGCCCATGAGTAGTAAGTGTTATCCCGGCGAGCTCAACATTGAAGCTGTCAAACAGGTTTTTAATCGTGGTCATTCTGTTTCCAGCGTTGCAACACATCTCGGTATCACCACCCAGTCTTTATGCCAGGATAAATGGCGGTCATGATTCCTGCCGATACATTTGATACCAAAATGATGATGAAAAAACGGGTATAGGGCTCTGTAACAGGCTGGATGGTTGCGGATTTTTATCCAGATGCGTTGAGAAGTTATAACGAGATGGTGGATGATTGTAATCGTCTGTGTTGCGTGACGGTACATTAACCACGCACAGACTGGCAGGCGTGCCAGTCTGATTTATGTTTAATAAATTTGAATAAGATTGGCAAATCATTCCGCTTTTAGCTGTTCGAATATCGGACTACGATTTATTGCATCGAGGAGTCCCTACTTAATCAAACAACTAAGTGAAAGGATTTATATCATGAAGATAATCAGAAATTTTGTCGCAGTTGTCGCTTTTACTACTTCTTTTGGTTCTTTCGCTGCGCAGTCAGTGACCGCAACGGATTCCACGCTGGAAAGTGCAGAAGCCAAAATCGCTGCGCAGGCTGAACAGGTTGGCGCAAGCGACTACAAAATTACTCAGGCTTACACGGGCAACCGCGTGCATATGACCGCTGAACTACTGAAATAACAGCCGCTATACCGTAGAAAGAGCGCCTTTGAGGCGCTTTTTGCTCTTAATGATTTAACAGCGAAATAAATGCTTCATAGCTATCTAACCTGCGAACCGTGTCGGCCGGATGGCGGTATATGACGCTAGCCAGATAACTGAAGATTTTCAGCTTGTGACGCGCAGCGGCGGCAGCGCAGGCGAGCAGCACATGGTCAACGGGCTCATTATTAACTTGTACGGGGTTCGCCAGGGGGATGAAAAATCCGCGGAAATGGAATTCCTGCTCGCTCCAGCAGTGGGGGATGGCGAGGTGATTGATAATCAGGTTCTCGCCTTCGCCTTCCCGGGCGCAGATTCGCAGCGCGTCATCCTCGGTGATGTGGGCCTGGCTCACCAATCGGTCACAAATTTGCCTGGTGATGGTATTCCAGTCTTCTCTCGGGAGATTCGGGTAATGAAAACTTCGTGCCTTAGAAAAGAAGCGTTCTGGCTGTTATTGATAATAAGTACCGGATCAATCTCCTGACTTATTGCGTTCACTTCGCCGGGCGTTCGCGCAATCATGACCCGACAATGAAGCACATCCCGCTCAATAGCCTGCTGATTAATGGTAGCAATCGCATTTTGATCGGATAACAAAACGATAGGGCGCCGCTCATTCTGATGCCGCTCCAGGGCGCAGGCTCATGTCGAACGCGGCGGGCCACGCGGACTTCAGGTTATTCATACTGCTCTGACGATGCTCCGGTAACCATATGGGCGCGGATACGCATCTAAGCAGATGACCGGTAATGTTATCGATGAGTTGGGCATCAATAATGTTTAACGAGGCGGCGCCGGGGACGCGTTGCAGTAGAGAACATACGGCGTCAGCGGAGAGGGTCATTGCCTGCTGTTGCTGTGCTTCCAGAAGGCCGATAAGCGTTCCGAACGCGTTCTCGCCAAGGTAGCTCCCTCCTTGCTCTACCGCCTTTTTCAGTGACGTATGCCGGCAATGCCGCCGGAGAGCGTATTGGCGGTAATCATCGGCAGCGGCGCGGCCAGCGCATAAGGGATCGCGGGTTCGGTAGCGACGGTAGCGCCCACCACAATCGCGCTGCTGGCGGCGGCCTTCTCCTGCAGGGTAAATAGCTTCGGCGCAAGATACGTAGCGATACCTGCCGCGACGGGCGGCATCAGCGCCACCACGCCGACAATGGCGTACTAGTCGTAGATATATTTTTCCAGCAGCGAGAAGCAGAAGAACCAGGCGGTTTTGTTGATTGGCCCGCCCATATCAAACGCCAGCATCGTGCCAACGAGGAAGGCCGCGCCCATTTTCATCGACGGTGGAATGGTGTTCAGGAAGTGCAGCAGGCCGCCCATCACGTCGGACATCACCGGGCCGATGACGTAATACGTCAGCACGCCGAACAACAGTAGCGTGACGAACGGGATAAGCATCGAGCCGAGCAGAGGCTGAAGCGCTTTGCCGAGACGGACTTAGCTCAACCCGCAGGCATGCATGACCGTAATTTCACTTTCGGTATACAGTTTGCCCAGCGTCATCAGAAGCCCCAGGAACAGGCTTAATGGCAGGATGAGCTGCGCCATTTCCGGTACGCCCAGCTCCAGAAGCGAGAGCACCAGATTGGCGGGAATATCGCCGTCTACCGCCGCCAATCACGAACGGCAGCGCGGGGGAAACGCCCGCCATCAGATGGCCCATCATGCTACCCTGCTGCACATCCTGCTTACCCAACTTGACGCCGCTATCGGCGGCGGCGATCTCCTCGTGGGTGAGGTGGTTTTCAACGCCGCTTGAACCCTGGGTCTCGACTTTAATAGTATGGCCGAGCGAACGCGCTTTTTGCTCCAGCGCTTCCGCCACCATAGAGGTGTGGGCGATTCCCGCCGGGCAGTTGGTGATCGCTACTAAACGTAAGGATGACTCCATAGCCGCTTCCTTATAAGTTTTGTGTTTGATTTAACAAAGAAAGTACCTGGTCGGCATTCCCTTGCTTTAACAGGTTGATAAAATCCTGGTGGATGATTTTGCGGCACAGGGTGCCGATAATTTTGACCTGATCGTCTTCGCCAGCCAGCGGTAAGCCGAGGCAGGCCCAGCAGTTCACGCCCTCGCCGTCGCTGGCCTTCCAGTCCACGTTTTCAGATTTGCGCGTGAACAAAACAAAGGGATGCTTCACGCAGGCGCTTTTACCGTGCGGTACGGCGATGCCTGAGCCGTACCTCGTGGAATGCAACGTTTCCCGCAGTAGCAGCGTTTGCAGGAACTGATGACGATCGGTGATATAGCCGTTCTGGAACGCCATTTCTGCCAACTGTTTAAGAATGGAGTAAGCGCTGTTGCCCTGAATACTGAGATCGATGCAGTTCGTTGTAAGGGCGGTCATGATGTGGCTCCGTTAAAATCTGTTTAATCTGATTTTAACGAAGAGACGGTCAAGAGATGAGCGGTAATATGTCGGGAGGGAGTGACAATATGCCGTTAAGTTTCTTCCTGATTTTGCGGAGTGTCACACACTATACAGCATTATATAACCCTGATGAATTTTCCATGTCAGGGTTACGATAGGTTCAATGTAAGCCCGCCAGCCGCAGCAGTGCCGTCACTACCGCGGCGGCGATAATCACCACAATAAGCGGCATTTTACGCCAGGCTAAAAATACGGCGAAGGCGACGCCCAATACGCGCGCCATGCCGGCGAAATGTTCGCCTTCGTAAAAGGTGGTCGCCAACGCGACGGAGAATAGCAGCACCGTTGCCGTATCCGACAGCAGCGCCTGTGAACGCTCAGACAGCGCCAGACGGCTGCCAAGTTTCGCTCCGCCGAGGCGCATCAAATAGGTTCCTGCGGATAAAAGAGCAATACCGATAATAAATAGCGTCATATTGCCCATTATTTTTTCCTCGCCAGTAGGCCAAGCAGCGAAAGCAACACCGGCAATCCGGCAGCCACAAAGGGAACAGCGGCAAGCGACAGCGCGGCGCCGCTGCAACCCCGAATCAATGTGGTGCGGTTTTTAAACGCCGGGATCACCAGCGCCAGTAAGATCGCCGGGAATACGGCATCCAGACCAATGGTCTCCGGCGCGGGCAGCAATTTGCCGACCAGTGTGCCGAGTAGTGTCCCTGTCGGCCATAAAATGGCGACGCCTAACCCGCATAGCCAGTAAGCCGCTTTACGCTGTTCCGGCGTTTTTTGCGACAGGCCGAACACCACGCTCTCATCATTCATGATATGGCAGCCGAAAAAGCTGGCGGCGCGGGTACCGACCAAATCGCGCACCGTTACGCCAAACGGCACGTGGCGCGCATTCACCAGCAGTCCCGCCGCCGCCGCTGCCAGCGGGTTGCCGCCGCTGGCGACAATGCCGATAAACATAAACTCGGACGCGCCCGCCAGCACAAAAATAGAGAGTACAAACGGCACCCATATCGGGAAACCGTAGGCCATCGCCAGCGAGCCATAGGACATGCCGACGACGCCCACGGCCAGGCACACTAAAAATATCGCTTTTATCGTGTCTCCCTTGAGACAGGAAAAATAGTGTTTCATCTTCTTTAGTCATATCGAACGAATTTTCATTATAATGAACGGAACAGATTTGCTTTACAAGACGAACGTTTCGTTCGTTATAGTGAACGTTGGATGCTTTATGACACAACCTATTAGCGTTATTGCCAGAAGCCTGGTACGCGAACGCCAGCGAACCGGACTGTCGCTGGCGGAGATTGCGCGGCGCGCAGGCATCGCTAAATCTACGCTTTCACAACTGGAAGCGGGGAATGGCAACCCCAGCCTGGAGACACTATGGGCGCTGTGCGTCGCGCTCGACATTCCCTTTGCCAGGCTGCTGGAGCCGCAGGTACAAAAAACGCAGGTGATTCGCCGCGGGGAAGGCACCAAAGTGGTGGCGGAGCAGGCGCATTATCAGGCGATACTCCTGGCGGCGTGTCCGCCCGGCGCGCGGCGCGATATCTATCTTCTGTTGACGCAACCGGGGGCAGACCGGATCTCTCACCCGCATCCGCCGGGGTCGGTGGAACATATTATTATTACGCAGGGAAAAGCCCTCGTCGGTTTAACCGACGCGTCGGAAGAGCTGGCGGAGGGGGATTACATTTGTTATCCTGGCGACCAGGCGCATATCTTTAAAGCGCTGGAGCCGGATACCCAGGCGATCCTGGTGGCGGAACAGAACTGAGAATGGTAGGCCCGGTAAGCGTCAGCGCTACCGGGCAATGGCTTAAGCCAGCCAGAACACCTCTTTAAGCTCCGCGCTAACCGGACTGTTATCCGGATTTGCGGGCATCACATCACGCATATGCTTCCACCAGCGCTGGCAAATATCGGTACTGGCGACGGCGTTCCATCGCGCTTCGGATTCAATCTCAACGGTAGCGAAAAGAAGATTGCGTTCCACATCAAGATAAATCGCGTAGTGATGTGCGCCGTGAGATTTTAGTACCGCTTCCAGCTCCGGCCAGATAGGGTTATGACGACGCTGATACTCCTCGTGCGCGTCGGCATTTACCTGCATTACAAAGGCTTTGCGGATCATAATGCCTCCAGGTACAGCTCACGCACTTCGTCGCGGCTGGCGGTGCGCGGGTTACACGGCGCACATGGGTCAGCTAACGCTTTATCCAGCCAGCCTTCGATATCGTCTTTCGTCACTCCCAACTGACTAAAACCTTCCGGAATACCGACGCGTTTGCTTAACGCGCGGATGGCGTTGATCGCTTCCTGGCTTGCGGCTTCGTCAGACATACCACGCGTATCTACGCCCATTGCCTGCGCGAGGCGGGCAAAACGCGCCACGGCGTTCGGACGGTTAAAGTTCTCGATAATTGGCAGCAGAATAGCGTTGCAGACGCCGTGCGGTAGGTTGTGGGTTGCGCCCGGCTGGTGCGCCAGAGCGTGAACCAGCCCAAGTCCGGCGCTGTTGAACGCCATGCCTGCCAGATACTGGCCGAATGCCATCTGCTCACGCGCTTCAAGGTTATGACCATCATCAACCGCTTTCGGTAGCCACAGGTTAATCAGCCGAACCGCTTCTAACGCGTTAGCATCGGTGAGCGGATGCGCGCCGACAGATACGTAGGCTTCTACCGCGTGGGTGAGCGCATCCATACCGGTCGCGGCGGTTACAGAAGCGGGGATTTCCAGCATTACGCTGGCGTCGTCCACCGCGATATCCGGGATGATGTTTGGATCGATAATGACTTCTTTTACCTGACGCTCGGTGTCGATGATAACCGCATTGCTGGTCATTTCCGCCGCGGTGCCTGCCGTAGTGTTAATCGCCACCAGCGGTACGCCGGCGTTTTTCACTTTGCCGACGCCGGAGTAGGCGGTGGAAGGGCCTGGATTGGCGGTGAGGATTTTCACTGCCTTCGCGGTGTCGATCGGGCTGCCGCCGCCGAAGGCGATGATGTAATCACAGGCTTCCGCCTGGTACGCCGCATAGCCTTTTTGCACAAGGGCTTCGGTGGGGTTCGGGAACACTTTATCAAACAAATGATAATGCATGTTATGCGCATCCAGAGCGCTGAACAGATTGTCTAACAGGCCGAGTTTGACCAGTTGACTGTCGGTGACGATCAGCGCCTTACCCCATTGCTTATTGGCGATCAGCTTGACCATATCGCCAATAGCCCCTGCGCCGTGCAGACTGATTTTCGGCAATGCCAACATAAAGCTCATAAACATTCTCCTTGAAAATAGTTCCCTGTAGGCTGGATAAGGCGAAGTCGCTATCCGGCGCTGGGTTATCAATACAGAGCTATGGCGCTGGCCAGCGGGGTCACGCCAAAGCGTTTAGCGAGCGCCGTCAGCTCGTCACGCGCGATCGTCTGTTTCATACCGCCCATCGAATAGATTTTGACTAATACTTCAGCGGATTTCTCTGCGGTATCTATCAAACCGAAGGTTTCATCCAGCGTAGGTCCGCTTCCGAACACGCCGTGGAACGGCCACAATACCAGCGAATGTTTCTGCATTTCTTGTGCGGTGGCCTGGCCGATTTCATCGGTGCCTGGCACCATCCACGGCAGAATGCCGACGCCGTCCGGGAATACGACCAGGCATTCGGTGCTGCCTTCCCACAGTTTGCGGGTGATAAGCGCAGTGTTGTTTTCCAGTACATAGGTCAGGGCAATCAGGTTGGTGGCGTGGCAGTGCATGATCACGCGGTCTTTGCCGTGGGTGGCTTTGATGCGCTCGCAGTGGGAGAGGAAATGCGCCGGGAGTTCGGAGGTGGGTACGGCATTGTGGGTTAAGCCCCACAGAATGTGGTAGCCCGCGCCCTCGCTGTCGATTTTGACCACGCCTAAATTGGCTGACGGATCAAGCTGAACGTTGCGGAAAAATTTGCCGGAGCCGGTAACGATAAACGGCGTATTCGCCAGCAGCGGCATCGGTTGGCTTAGTGCGATATAGCGTGGTTTTTCTTCGAAATCAGCAGTAAAAGGCGCGATATCCACTTCATCAAGACGCAGCGTCAGATTACCGCCGTTACGTTCGTCCCAGCCTTTCAGCCAGGCGTCGGAGGTGGCTTTAATCATCCCCTGGACGAACCAGGAAGTAGTAATGTTTTGCATGTTCGTGTTCCTGTTTATTATCCGAAGCGTCCCGGATTTCATGTAGGCCGGATAAACGTTGCGCCATCCGGCAATGGTGTTTCGTTTATTGCCGGACGGCGACGCTGACGCGCCTTATCCGGCCTACAATTTGCGATGTTTAGCGACGTTTGCTCAGAATCTCTTTTTCATATGCCCGCACGCTTTCCAGCCACTGACTGCCTGTCGGCGTGTCGTGACGCTGACAATACATTTCCCAGACGGCCTGCCACGGCAGGGATTTTTGCTCTTCCAGTAGCGCCAGACGTGCGGTGTAATCGCCGCTAGCCTCAAGCTGACGCAGTTGATCTGTCGGTTCCAGCAGCGCGCGCAGCAGCGCTTTTTTCATGTTGCGGGTACCGATAACCCACGCGGCGATGCGATTGATAGAAGCGTCGAAGAAATCCAGACCGATATGAACGCGGTCGAACAGGTTATGACGAACAATTTCGCTGGCAATCGCCTGGGTTTCATCGTCCAGCAGCACCACGTGGTCGCTATCCCAGCGTACCGGGCGGCTGACATGCAGCAGCAGGCGCGGCACATACAGCATGGCGGCGGATATTTTGTCGGAAATCACTTCAGTGGGATGGAAGTGGCCTGCATCAAGGCACAACGCGGTCTGGCGGCTGGCGGCGTAGCCCATGTAGAACTCATTGGAGCCGACGGTGTAGCTTTCCGCGCCAATGCCAAACAGTTTGCTTTCTACCGCATCGATGTGGTGTGCCGGGTCGAATTTTTCGCTAATGACCTCATCCAGTGCTTCCAGCAGGCGCTGACGCGGGGCTAAACGGTCGACGGTAATGTCTTTCATGCCGTCCGGGATCCAGATGTTCATCACCGACGGCGTACCGAGTTGCTCACCGAAGTATGCCGAGACGCGGCGACTGGCTTTGCAGTGATCGATCCAGAACTGGCGGATATTGTCGTCGGCGTGCGCCAGAGTGAAACCATCGGCGCTCAGCGGATGCGAAAAGCAGGACGGGTTAAAGTCCAGCCCGAGCTTATGCGCCTTTGCCCACGCCACCCAGTTTTTAAAATGCTCAGGTTTGATCTGATCGCGGGCAACCGGCGTATCCGACTCAAGGTAAATGGCGTGCAGGTTCAGCCGTTTTGGCCCCGGAATCAGACTCAGCGCTTTTTCCAGATCGGCGCGCAGTTCGGTGGCATTACGCGCTTTGCCCGGATAATTGCCGGTAGCCTGAATTCCGCCCGTCAGCGAACCTTCCGGATTTTCGAATCCGGCAACATCATCGCCCTGCCAGCAGTGCATGGATACCGGCAGGCGATCGAGCTGGCGCAATGCCTCCTCGACATCAATACCTACTGCGGCGAAACGTTGTTTTGCCAGTTCCCAGGCTTGTTCCAGTTGAGTGGTCATGCGCAAAGCTCCTTTGTCTGTCGAGTTGGTTGAAACTGCGCAACGTAGCGGGCAATTTCACTATCAGGATTAGGGGTATACGTTGTCAGGTCGTAGTTAGCGCTGACGACCTGACGGAAGTCATCAACGTTGTTTAATTCGTCGAGGGTCATAAGCTGGACACCAATATTGCCGAGGGTGGAGGCTTCAATCGGCCCAGCCATCACGCAAATACCACAGGCATCGGCGCACAACTGGTTGAGTAGCGCGTTCTGGCAACCGCCGCCAACAATATGCAGTTGGGTAAATGCTTCGCCGCGCAGATTTGCCAGTTCGTGCAGAATGTCGGCATACAACAGCGCCAGACTGTCGAAAATGCAGCGCGCCAGCTCGGCATCGCTGACGGGAACGGGCTGGTCGGTCTCGCGACAGGCGGTCTGGATTTCGGCGCGCATATCGTCAGGATTGATAAAGCGATCGTCATTCGGGTTAATCAGGAAACGGCAGGCCGGCAGCGCTTTCGCTTGGGCGATAAGCGCAGGCAGATCGGTAATGCGCCGTTCTTTCAGCACGCGCTGGAGCAACCATAAACCCATAATGTTTTTCAGTACCCGATAGCGCCCTTCAGCGCCGCCTTCGTTGGTGATATTGGCGGCCAGCGCGTCGTCGGTGGTGTAAGGCATTTTGTTTTCAAAACCCATTAACGACCAGGTGCCTGAAGACAGGTAGGCGCTATGTTTATTTGCCAGCGGAGAGGCAATAACGGCGCTGGCGGTATCGTGGCTGGCGACGGCTACCACTGGAATACGGTTGCCCTGCGGGCAAATCCAGTCGCCGATAACATTGCCCGGGTGCATGGGACGGCCGAACCAGCTTTTTTTCGCGCCGGTCCACGCCAACAGGGTATCGTCCCAGTCATCGGTATTAATATTGACCAACTGGGTGGTCGTGGCGTTGGTATATTCCCAGTTCATTTCACCGGTCAGGCGGTAGCTGAAATAATCGGGCATCAGCAGCGCATGAGCGACCTGCGCCGTTAACTCAGGCTGTTGCTTCGTCAGCGCGCGTAGCTGATAGACGGTGTTAAACGGCAGAAACTGAATCCCGCTGCGGCGATAGATTTCGCTTTTGCCGATCTGGACCAGCGCTTGCGACATGATGCCCATGGTACGGTTATCGCGGTAGGAGACCGGCAGGCCGACACGCTGACCGTGTTTATCCAGCAGGACATAATCGACGCCCCAGGTGTCGATGCCGATGCTGTCGATAAGAATGCCTTCATCGCAGACTTTCTTCAGACCAAGACGAATGTTCTTTTCCAGGCTGTCGATATCCCATGTGTCAAACCCCTCTGTTTTTTGCAGGTAGTTCACAAAACGGTGGATTTCACGTAGCGTTAGGGTACGGTGTTTGCTGTCGTAACGCGCCAGCATCACGCGCCCGCTGGATGCGCCGAGATCAACCGCGACACAATGGCGAAAAGTCATAGTGAGGTCCTTCTTAGAATCATTGCGCACAGTCTAAAAAAGCCCTCAAAGGCCTACCTTCTCGTTACTGACAGGAAAATGAGCCGCTGGCAACAAAGCAAAGATGAACGTGATGGCGTTCACATTTTCTACTAATAAGCCGGTGTGATGTCGTCCGCATTTCCCGATTTTTCCCGCCTTTTCTTGAAAAAAAGACCATGTTTGCGCGCTTTGGCGTCAAAAATTTAAGGTGAGACCGATAACCCTTAATTACTATCACCAGGTCGGGGAAATTCGGCGAAAGACGCCTGGAGGCGAGGCTGGCGCGCCTTATCGGGATAATGGCTTCAGCCAGCTTCATTCATCAGGAAGGGATACATCATGACGGTACTGCATAGCGTGGATTTTTTTCCATCAGGCAAAGCGCCCGTGGCGATTGAACCTCGTTTGCCGCAAGCCGCTTTCCCTGAACATCATCATGATTTCCATGAAATCGTGATTGTGGAACACGGTACGGGTATTCATGTCTTCAACGGGCAGCCGTATACCATCAGCGGCGGTACAGTGTGCTTTGTACGCGATCACGACCGACATTTGTATGAACATACCGATAACTTATGCCTGACGAATGTGCTGTGGCGTTCACCGGAAGCCTTTCAGTTTCTGGCGGGACTGGAGCAGTTGCTGCCGCAGGAGCAGGATGGTTACTATCCTTCCCACTGGCGGGTGAATCAGAGCGCTTTGCAGCAGGTGCGCCAGTTGGTCGGTCTAATGGAACGCGCCGGAGACGGCATGGATGCGCCAGCCGTGGCGAATCGCGAAATTTTGTTTATGCAGTTACTGGTATTGTTACGCCGCAGTAGCCTGATGGAAGGCGCGACCGATAACGACGCAAAACTTAACCAACTGATGGCATGGCTGGAAGATCATTTTGCGGAGGAGGTCTGCTGGGAGGCGGTAGCGGAGCAATTTTCACTGTCGCTACGCACGCTGCATCGTCAGCTTAAGCAGCATACCGGGCTGACGCCGCAACGTTACCTTAATCGCCTGCGTTTGATCAAAGCCCGGCATTTATTGCGCCATAGCGATCATAGCGTGACAGAAATCGCGTATCGCTGCGGTTTTGGAGACAGTAACCACTTTTCGACCCTGTTTCGCCGTGAATTTAACTGGTCGCCGCGGGATATCCGCCAGGGACGCGATGCGATACCCCAGTAACGCGAATGTTATCAACGTTTTCGTGGCCAATTTGCTGATAATTATACTCTTTAATGCCGGATAAGCGTAGCGCCATCCGGCAAGTATCCAACTTGAGGTGCTGCGGTGGCAAATCAGTTAATTCTTCTGAAAAAAGATTTTTTTACTGATGAGCAGCAGGCTGTCACGGTTGCCGATCGCTATCCACAGGATGTTTTTGCGGAACATACGCATGAGTTTTGCGAACTGGTGATGGTCTGGCGGGGCAATGGCTTACACGTTCTCAATGACCGTCCATACAGAATTACCCGCGGCGATCTGTTTTATATTCGCGCTGAAGACAAACACTCCTATACTTCCGTTAACGATCTGGTGCTGCAAAATATCATTTATTGCCCGGAGCGTTTGAAACTCAATGTAAATTGGCAGGCGCTGATTCCCGGCTTTCAGGGAGCGCAATGGCATCCTCACTGGCGGCTGGGCAGTATGGGAATGAATCAGGCGCGACAGGTCATTAACCAGCTTGAACATGAGAATAATGGACGCGATCCGCTGGCGAATGAGATAGCGGAATTGCTGTTTGGTCAACTGGTGATGACGTTAAAACGGCATCGCTACGCGACCGACGATCTTCCGGCGACCTCCAGAGAAACCCTGTTGGATAAATTAATTACCGCTCTGGCTAATAGTCTTGAGTGTCCCTTTGCGCTGGATGCGTTTTGCCAGCAGGAACAATGCAGCGAACGGGTGCTGCGGCAGCAGTTTCGCGCCCAGACTGGGATGACGATTAATCAATATTTACGCCAGGTTCGCATTTGCCACGCACAGTATCTGCTTCAACATAGTCCACTCATGATTAGCGAGATTTCGATGCAGTGCGGCTTTGAAGATAGTAACTATTTTTCGGTGGTGTTCACGCGGGAAACCGGGATGACGCCGAGCCAATGGCGTCATCTCAGTAATCAAAGCGATTAACTGGCCATGCCTAAACCGACAATATTCGCCGCGATAATAATTACCACGCAGCCGAGGCTTAATACGGCAACGGGACGGCGGCCAGCATTTTTCCACTCTTTTAGCACCAGACCGACAAGCCCCCCGCACAGCACATAGAAGCTCATGTGCAGCATCCAGCTCATGTAGTCATATTGCGCTGGAATGCGCGCGTGGCCCCAGGCATAGAAAAAGAACTGTAAATACCACATCAGACCGCCAAGCGCGGACAGCAGAATATTGCTGATAATCAACGGTCTTGCCAGCGAGAAGTCGGCTTTTATCGACAGATTTTGCACTTTTGCCAGGCGGATAAAACAGAAACCGAGGTTAACCAGCGCGCCGCCGCCCATAATCACCACGTAACTCGGCAGCGCGACATAGAGCGGGTCAACGCCAAGCGCGGCAGCAGCTTCATGCATCGGTTTCGCGGCGTTCATGGCAAAAGACATCCCCGCCGAGAAAATACCGCACATCACTGCCAGCAGAAGCCCTTTCTTCAGATTGAACTCCTCTGCTTTAATGCCCATTTTGCGTTCTTTTAACTGTCCGGCGCGCGTCACAATCCCGACGCCTATCAGCGCGACAAAAACGCCAAGTAGCGTCATGCGCCCCCCTTCGGTATGGATTAACACATCGAAGTTACCGTTGATGATAGGCGTCATCAGCGTGCCGACGATAAGCGTAATGCCGATAGCGATGCCGATACCCATCGACATACCGAGATAACGCATGGTCAGACCGTAATTAATATTGCCGATGCCCCACATGGCGCCGAACAGAAAAACCGGTAAAAGGGTGGAGAGGTTAAACTGTCCATAATAGGCCCAGAAATCGGGCAGTAAGAGGGCGCTAATTGTCCACGGCAGAATAAGCCATGAGACGATGCCGCCCACTGACCACATGGTTTCCCATGACCACTGTTTCACTTGCTTGAACGGGGCATAGAAGCAGGCTGCACTGGCCGCACCTATCAAATGCCAGAAAATCCCCATCGTAATCGCGTTACTCATGACATGTTCCTCATTATTTTTTGGACGGGATACCCCTTCCGTCTGCATGAGTTTAAAAATTGCGCAGCCTGGTAACCTTGTAACGTTTGCCGCCGTTGGATGTATTCTGGCAATCAGCACGTTAACGAGGTGATTAACTTCACGTTTTAAAAAAGTCGAAACGGATCGTGACCGCGTGAATGTTATTTAAATCGGTGGGGAATATTTGTTTTCTAAAATGCCTTCATAATAACGACAAAAAACAGCTTAATTGGCACTAATGCAAAGGAAATGCTGCGTAAGATCACATAATGGGGAAAATCTGACTTATTGTTCGATAAAGTAATGGTCATACAACAATTATCTAGTTTTTTATATTTGTGATTTAAATATATGAAGATTAATGTTAGTTATCAATGAAATATAATTATAAGGAAACACCTATATTAACAGTGCTAATGGTGTTTTTGTTTTTACTTTATTTTGCGAATATAAATTTCATTTATTTTATTTTGCTTTTTGAACATTGTCCCAATTTTAAATTAAAAAGAGTTGCCTATGTTGTCGCTATCCATATTGCGTATTATGGTTGTAATTGAATGAGATAAAATGCTATTTTAATTTTAAATTAAATGGGTTCCATTATGAGAAAAACTCTTTTCTTACTATTACCTCTTATTGTAACAAATGCGCACGCAGTATATGTCGGTGTTCGTCATGAATATCTTGATGATAGTAAAGCTAACTATGACCGTGCGTATATTGCGCATCGTTTTGCCAATGGTTTTGGTTTTGCGATAGAAGCTATCTCAAAATCAGGAGGGGATGACACCAATAAAGCGTTTAATGATCTGGAAACGCAGGGTAACGAGTATACGATAAGCTATCAATTTAAAACGGGCGATGTCGTTTGGCAGCCAGATTTTTTTACCTGGAGAGCCTTCCTATAATGATCATTGTGCGTAGGCCGGATAAGGCGCTAACCGCCATCCGGCAACGAGGCGCGACAGAAAATGAAGCGCTTACATGATGCCCAGTAGCCGGGGCAAAAACAGAGTGATTTCCGGAAGGTAAGTAATTAATAACAAAACGCCGATAATTGCCCCGTAAAAAGGCATCAGCGGTTTGATAACGTCCTCAACTTTGACCTTTCCTACGCTTTCCCCTGCGTATAACCCGCTGCCAACGGGTGGAGTAATAGTGCCAATCGCCAGGTTATCAATCATGATAATACCGAAATGGGCCGGATCGACGCCCAGTTTAGTCATAATCGGCAACAGAATCGGGGTAAATATCAGGATTGCAGGGCCGATATCCATAAATGCGCCGATAATCAGCAAAAAAGCGGTGATGACTAACAGGATAACCAGTTTATTGGCGGAAATAGCGAGGATCATATCGCTCAGCGCCGCAGGGATATTAGTGATCGACATTGAGAAGGACATCGCCGAAGAGGTCCGCCAGCAAGAACATAATGACCCCGGTCATGACCACCGTTTGCAGTAAAATTGAAGGTAAATTCTTAATTTTCAGCGTGCGGTAAAACACCATCGTCAGCAATAACGTATACACCACGGCGATAGCGGACGCTTCAATCGCAGTAAAAATCCCCTGTACGATACCCCCGACGATAATAACGATCAGCAGCAGGCTGGGAATCGCTTCTATGGCGAATTTTAGCTCTATCCCCTTCTGGACGGTAAAAAAGACCCGGTAGTTATGGCGTTTAGCGACCACCAGTGTGACCAACATACAGCCAACATCCCACAACACTCCCGCTACCAGACCGCCGGCGAACACGGCGGCAATAGATGTTCCTCCGCTTACCAGCGCGTAAAGAATAAAAGCCGTGGTGGGCGGAATTAACATCCCCGTCGGCGCGGAGGCGATATTCACCGCGGCCGCAAAACCGCGATCGTAACCTTCACGCGCGCTCATCGGCACTCTGACGCCGCCGATGGATGTTGAGGCGGCAATCGCCGATCCGGAAATCGCGCCAAACATCATATTGCCGACGATGTTGATATACGACAGCGAACCGGGCAGTTTGCCAGTAAACAGTTTGGCAAAATTGACCAGTCGGGCGGCAATTCCCCCGATATTCATGATAACCCCGGATAAAACGAAGAACGGCACGGCCAGCAAGGCGAAACTGTCCAGACTGGAGAACATTTTCTGCGCGGTGGCGAACATCGAAATATCAAAAGGCAGCACCAGCATCATGGTACTGAAAGAGGCGATAACGATGCAGATCCCGATAGGCGCGCCCATCGCCAGTAAAACAACAAAAACGGCAATTAGCGTACAGGACGCAAAAATAGGGTCAATCATGTGATTTCTCCAGAGTGTGCTTATTGGTATCTGTGGCGGAATGGATAGCTGTCAGGGCGTCAACGATATTCAGTAGCCCATAGAGGATGATCAGTACGCCCGCGCAGGGAAGCGCGTAATAAAGTTTCCCCCATCGGAATGCCCAGCGCAGGCGAGATTTGCAGCATAGAAATAGCAGAGATTTTTAAGCCGCCGATAATCAACACCCAAATGGAAAACGCGATAAAAATGACCTGCAGGACGATATCCCACCAGCCGAGAATCATCGGCGATACCTTATCCAGGAAGAGGGTCAGACTTATATGCTGTTTTTGGCCGGCGACAAAAGCCATCCCCAGCATTGATACCCACACCAGCAGAAATCACAGCATCTCTTCGATAATGGTACTGGGAACGCCCAGAATGTAGCGGCTCACCACCTGCCAGCAGGCGATGCCAACCATCATAGCCAGCACAAGGCAGCAGATAGCGCCCAGCAATAAATCAAGTCCTTTTCTGAATATGTTCATCTTAGTTTCCTGATGAGATTAATTTTTTGCTATCTGGATACGTTGATACAGCCCGTAAAGCCGCGGCTTGTTTTTCAGTCCGTCGTAAATAGGCTGTACCGCCGCCAGCCTGGTTTTCTCTATTTCCTTGTCCCATGCGGCTTTTTCAAATTCGATCGATGCCTGAATGGCGGCTTTGACGATGCGTTGCTGTTCTGGCGTCAGCTTTTTCTGCGTGAGGGTGCTCATTAACAGGATATCGGGAATGCGGGTGTGCATATCGTAGGTGTAATAACGGGCGACTTCGCCGTGGCGGGCGATAGTGAGGGCGAACTCATTGTTTTCCGCGCCGTCGAGAATGCCTTGCTGTAATAAGGTATAAACCTCCGCCTGGCTCATGGCGATGGGCGAGGTTCCCAGCAGTTTGAGGGTCTGGATCGCCGTCTCACTCTGCATTACGCGGATCTTCTTCCCGCGTAAATTCTCAATGCGTTTAATCGGCGCTTTGCTCATATAAAAATTACGCGCGCCGGAATCATACCTGTCCACGCCAATAAATCCCTGTGCTGCGGTGGACTGATAAACAGGTTACATCACCTGCGGATTATCCATTCCGCGGTAGTACTCATCGACGCTGGTAAACAGGTAGGGGAGTGAGAAAGCGCCGTACTCAGGCGAAAAACTCTCCATCAGACCGGACGACACTTTGGTGATGTCGACGACGCCTACCTGTGTTAACTCCACCAGTTCGCGCTCGCCGCCAAGCTGCCCGTCCGGGAAGTACTGTACTTTGATATCGCCGCCCGTTTTCGCTTCAACTTGTTGCCCAAAGAAATGCAACGCATCTTTTACAGGCTGGCTATTTTCACCGCGTAGGCCAGGCGCAAAATGGTTTCGCCGTGTGAGCAGAAAGAGAATGTGGAGAGTAAGGCCAGCGTAGCCAGACGTATAAAATCAGGTTGTTTCATGATTCCTTCGCAATTGTAATAATTTTGCGAGAATGTGATTACGTAGTGAGATTATAACTTTTTTTCTTTTGCTACCGCTGACAAAACCTGGCACCAAAAGAAATATTTTGAAACCCTGTTTTACGTTTATCTGTTTCCAGGATTTATTCACAGACGGTTTTGGCGGAGTTCGTAAAAAACGGCTGTTTTTAAGCGGATGCCGTAGCGCTTATAACCCTGAACAAAGTACGGCATTGATAATCATTTTCAATATCATTTAATTAACTATAATGAACCAACTGCTTACGCGGCGTTAACACTGTGCCGCTCGACAATAATGGAGATGATTATGAGTTATACACTGCCATCCCTACCGTACGCTTATGATGCACTGGAACCGCACTTCGATAAGCAGACGATGGAGATCCACCACACCAAACACCATCAGACCTATGTCAATAACGCTAACGCGGCGCTGGAAAGCCTACCTGAATTTGCTAATCTGCCGGTGGAAGAACTGATTACTAAGCTGGATCAGGTGCCGGCGGACAAAAAAACCGTGCTGCGCAACAATGCGGGCGGCCACGCTAACCATAGCCTGTTCTGGAAAGGGCTGAAAAAAGGCACCACTCTGCAGGGCGATCTGAAAGCGGCGATCGAGCGTGATTTCGGATCTGTTGAGAAATTTAAAGAAGAGTTTGAAAAAGCGGCCGCCAGCCGTTTTGGTTCCGGTTGGGCGTGGCTGGTGCTGAAAGGCGATCAACTGTCTGTCGTGTCTACTGCTAACCAGGACTCTCCACTGATGGGCGAAGTCATTTCCGGCGCATCCGGTTTCCCGATTCTGGGTCTGGATGTGTGGGAACACGCTTACTACCTGAAATTCCAGAACCGTCGTCCGGACTATATCAAAGAGTTCTGGAATGTAGTGAACTGGGATGAAGCGGCTGCACGTTTCGCAGCGAAAAAATAAAGTTGCATTGAAGCCCGTGAGAAGCGAGTCTGATGGCTCGCTTTTTTTGTATCTGCATAAGGAGTCTCGATGCATTATCCGGTTGAGGTATTCACAGGCAAAATTCAGGATTACGCGGGAAGCCGCCCCAGCGCTATCGCGAAGGTGCAGGTCGATGGTGAACTGATGCTGACGGACCTGGGGCTGGAAGGCGATGAGCAGGCGGAGAAAAAAATTCACGGTGGCCCCGACCGCGCGCTGTGTCATTATCCGCGCGAGCATTATCGTTACTGGGCGCAGGCGTTTCCAGAACTGGCGGAACGGTTTGTCGCCCCGGCGTTTGGCGAGAATCTTTCCACTGACGGTCTGACCGAGCAAAATGTCTATATTGGCGATATTTTTCGCTGGGGAGAGACGCTCATTCAGGTGACGCAGCCGCGTTCGCCGTGCTTTAAGCTCAATTACCATTTTGCGATTAGCGACATGGCAAGCCAGATGCAAAACGTGGGTAAAACCGGCTGGCTCTACAGCGTGATAGCGCCTGGCAGGGTAGCGGCAGATGCGCCGCTGGAGCTGGTTTCCCGTGTGAGCGATGTCAGCGTGCAGGAGGCGATCGCCATTGCCTGGCATATGCCGTTTGACGACGAGCAGTATCACCGACTGCTGTCGGCGGCGGGATTATCGAAAAGCTGGACCCGGACCATGCAAAAGCGCCGCCTGAGCGGCAGGATTGAAAATCAGTCAAGACGACTGCGCGGCTGATATCCCGCCTGATAGCGTTGCGCTTATCAGGCCTACGTACTGCTATGAAAACCGTAGGCCGGATAAGGCGTTTACGCCGCTATTCGGCGCCACGATTCATTACGAACGTTTATACAGAGGCAGCCAGATCACTAACCGCAATCCTCCCAGCGGGCTATCATCCGCTTTCACCCAACCGCGATGCTGTTGAATGGCGGTTTCGACAATCGCCAGACCCAGGCCAGTACCGCCGGATTCGCGGTCGCGCGCCTCATCAGTACGATAGAACGGACGGAAGATCTGCTCTCTGTCTTCAGGGCTGACGCCCGGACCGTCGTCATCAACCGTGATCGTAATACCGTCTTTATCTACCGAGAAGCCGACTTCAATCTTCGTGTGTGAATAGCGCAACGCGTTACGGACAATATTTTCCAGCGCGCTTTCCAGCGCGTTCGGGTTGCCGTAAAGCGGCCACGGCCCCGGCGGATAATTTACCGTTAATGACTTGCCCATCTGTTCAGCTTCAAAGGCGGCGTTATCCAGCACTTCGCCCCATAGCTGATTGGCCTTCATCGTTTCGCTGACCAACGCGTTTTTCTGTTGATTACGCGACATCACCAGCAGGTCATTAATCATGCTGTCCAGACGTTGCGCTTCGGTCTCAATACGCTCCAGTTCTTTGCTTTCGCCGCTACGACGACGCAACAATGCTGTGCCCAATTGCAGGCGCGTAAGGGGCGTTCGCAGCTCGTGGGAGATGTCTGACAGCAAACGCTGCTGCGAGGTCATCATCCTTTCCAGCGCCGTCACCATCTGGTTAAAACTGGCGCCAGCGGCGAGAAACTCCTGCGGACCCGCTTCCAGCTCCGGGTGCTGGCGCAGGTTGCCTTGCGCCACTTCATCGGCTGCGTTTTTCAATTTACGCGCCGGTTTCGCCAGACTCCACGCCAGCCATAGCAAGAGCGGCGAACTGACCAACATCGTGACAATCAGCAACAGTAGCGGGCGGTCAAACAACAGATTAATAAAATCGGATTGTGAACTGCTGGCCGGTCGAATCAGGTAAAGCTGATAATTGTCTTCTCCGTCGCGAACGGAGAATGGCCCGACCATCTCTACGCGGCCATATTTTTTCTTCTGCGGATGATCGGCGTTATCCGCCTGACCAATGAAGTTACGAATGATCTGCATTTCGCTGCGTTCAGCGCCGATCACGCGTCCTTCAGAGGTCACAAGTAATAACCGCTGTCCAGGCGGCGCCCACTTGTCGATCGCGCGGAACAGGCGACGCCACCACATCAGGTCGTTGGGGGGATCGTTCGCAAGTTCAGCTTCTACATGTTGTTCTATCATCAATCCCTGGCGCTGTTCGCTGTCCATCAGCTCGGTCATCTGGCGTGAATCGAGCTTGGGCAACATCAGTACCAGCATTAGCACCAGCGCCAGCGTCAACCAGAAGATGGCGAAAATGCGCGCGGTTAAACTTCCTATCATGAAGCGGAAACCATCAGATAGCCGCGGCCACGCAATGTTTTAAACCATGGATGACCGTCTTTTCGCTCCGGCAGTTTGCGGCGCAGGTTAGAAATATGCATATCAATAGCGCGATCGAACGGCGTTAGACGCTTACCCAGCACTTCCTGGCTTAAATGTTCACGGGAAACCACCTGGCCGAGGTGCTGCGCCAGCAAATAGAGCAGGGTAAATTCCGTACCAGTCAGTTCCAGCGTCTGTCCATCGAAACTGGCTTCCTGACGGCCCGGATTCAGGCTTAACGCATCGACTTCCAGCGTCGGCGAGCCGTTGTCGTTGCTCTGCTGCTGTTCGCTCCAGTGGGAGCGGCGCAAAATAGCCCTGATGCGCGCCACCAGTTCTCGGTCATTAAACGGTTTGGGTAAATAGTCGTCCGCGCCCAGTTCAAGGCCGAGAACACGATCCAGCTCGCTGCCGCGCGCGGTCAGCATAATGACAGGCGTCTGGTGTGTCTGGCGAAGCGCTTTCAACGTATCAATACCGTTTTTCTTCGGCATCATGACGTCAAGCAAAAGTAAATCGATGCTGTCATCCAAAAGCTCAAGCGCCTGTTCGCCGTCGTGGGCCACCAGAACATTAAAACCTTCCATTTCGAGGAGCTCTTTTAACAGGGAAGTTAGCTCTCGGTCATCATCAACTAACAGGATTTTATTCATTGTTTACTTACCTCCGAGGCAGAAATTACGTCATCAGGCGTCGCTAATCCATGACTTTACGTTGTTTTACACCCCCTGACGCATGTTTGCAGCCCGAATCGTAAACTGTCTCTCGTTGAATCGCGACAGAAAAGATTTTGGGAGCAAGCGATGCGCAAAGTTACCGCTGCTGTTATGGCCTCAACGCTGGCATTCAGTTCTTTAAGCCACGCAGCTGAAGTTATTACAAGCGATAACTGGCACTCCGGTGACGGCGCCACGCAGCGTAGTGCGCAAAATCATATGTTTGACGGCATAAGTTTAACCGAACATCAGCGTCAACAGATGCGTGATCTTATGCAACGGGCAAGGCACGAACAGCCTCCTGTTAATGTTAGCGAAATGGAGACAATGCATCGGCTTGTCACCGCAGAAAAATTTGATGAAAGCGCTGTGCGCGTTCAGGCAGAAAAAATGGCGCAAGAGCAGGTTGCCCGCCAGGTCGAAATGGCCCGCGTCCGTAACCAGATGTATCGCCTGTTAACGCCGGAGCAGCAAGCGGTTTTGAATGAAAAGCATCAACAACGAATGGAACAACTGCGTGACGTAGCGCAATGGCAAAAAAGTTCATCGTTGAAATTATTGAGTAGTAGCAACTCACGTTCCCAGTAACAACCCTGTTTTCCTTGCCATAGACACCATCCCTGTCTTCCCCCACATGATGTGGGGGTTTTTTTTATAAAATCTGCACTTACCCTAATTTTGTACATCCTCAAATGCCGCCAGGTTTTTGACCGGCAGACCTTCCCGCGTGCCTGACGCGTAATTAACTTAAGGCAGGTTGACCAGCAACCTTAGATAAAAAAACCTATGTCCAGCTTGATAGTTTGTTATGTATATAATTAATTTAATAATTACATACTTTGATATTTCATTGTAAATATAATGTTACATGTGCGTATAACTTACTTAATTTAATTGGCATGTAATACCTATAGTCGATTGCGTATTTTACGAGTCAGTCGTTCGGAGGTATGTATGTTAAACATCAGAGCCTTTACGTATTTTTCGAGAACGCGTCAAAGCTATAATTTAACAGATAAAAATAGCGCTTCACTTGGGACGAACCTTGCTGAAAGGGTGAATTTATGCAGTTACAGAAATATTAAAGAAGAGTGTCATGAGGTAAACATTAATTTCATGCTTTCCACGCAGCAGTGCGATGAACTCACAAAACTGGGTTGCTATAACTCGCATGATATCATTCGGGACTTATGCAATATCTGTACTTCGCTGGCAAACAAACTAATAATCCAGGCAACTGCGGTATCCCACCTTTACAAGGAGGCGAATATCAGGTTAGCACAGGATATCGAGACCTATGTAGCTTCGAGAATCAATGCAGTACTCGATGACGTTCGTAATGAAAAACAAAAAAATATTCCATCTAAAGTGCGGGCTGAGCTGGTGAGGACAGCCATGGTGAAAGGAGGCTATGAAAAAATAGTGGAAGGGATGAGTGATGAAAAATTACTCAGTTTTGCCAGGCCTGGCCTGATAGCCGAGGTTAACACTTTAGCTGATCAGATGTTACCCCTGAACGCCAGGGTGGTTAACTATTTAAACAAAGCAATCAAGCCGTCAATCTGCGATCAAACCTATGATGCGATTGTTTCACACCCTGAAATTAATCAAAGGCACTTGCAACAAGAACATTATATGCCAGTTTTAGACATATTGAATATAGCCAGGCTGCAGGCAGAAGATTGGCTTGAAGAGGGCAGAGAATAAAATTCTGGCAGGCCAGCCGATCTTACCCACATAAGCGAGTTCCCATCCTGAATAAAATTTTGTTTTTCAAAAGGTACATAGTTAGCCCTGCGCGCGCAGTTCACCCATCAATCGCAGTCTGTAGGATTTTATATTTCTGGAGGAAAGCGCCGCTGACGAGCAGGGACATTGAATCAATGCGGGCGGTTATAGAAATCCAGTGATATAAATTAATTGAGATCAAAAAGTTAGAAAATAATTTTTGTCCCCGCGCTTGTACGCTTCTTCTATGATGAGAGGAGCCACAATTTGTCACTCTGTTATTATCTTACTGTTTTAAACCATCCGTTATACTACCGACGGAAGATAGCGGGAGTATTTATGAATCAAACCTATGGACGGCTGGTCAGCCGGGCGGCTATCGCGGCAACGGCGATGGCGTTAGCGTTACTTTTGATCAAAATTTTTGCGTGGTGGTACACGGGGTCGGTAAGTATTCTGGCGGCGTTGGTGGATTCGCTGGTCGATATTGCCGCGTCATTGACGAACTTGTTGGTCGTGCGTTATTCGCTGCAACCAGCAGATGATGAACACACGTTTGGTCACGGTAAAGCGGAGTCGCTGGCGGCGCTGGCGCAAAGTATGTTTATTTCCGGTTCGGCGTTGTTTCTGTTTTTGACCAGTATCCAGAATCTGATTAAGCCGACGCCAATGAACGACCCCGGCGTGGGGATTGGCGTTACCGTCATCGCTCTGATATGCACTATTATACTGGTCACGTTTCAGCGCTGGGTGGTACGCAAGACCCAAAGTCAGGCGGTACGGGCGGATATGCTTCATTATCAGTCTGATGTTATGATGAACGGAGCGATTCTTATCGCGCTTGGGTTATCCTGGTACGGCTGGCATCGTGCGGATGCCCTGTTTGCGTTAGGTATCGGCATTTATATTTTGTATAGCGCGTTACGTATGGGGTATGAGGCGGTGCAGTCATTATTGGATCGCGCGCTGCCTGATGCGGAACGACAGGAAATTATTGATATCGTGACGTCATGGCCGGGAGTCAGCGGCGCGCACGATCTTCGCACGCGGCAGTCAGGGCCGACCCGCTTTATTCAGATTCATTTGGAAATGGAAGATAATCTGCCGCTCGTTCAGGCGCATTTAGTGGCTGAACAGGTAGAGCAGGCGATTTTGCGGCGTTTTCCGGGCTCAGATGTCATTATTCATCAGGATCCCTGTTCAGTCGTCCCCAGGGAAATTAAGAAGTTCGAGCTTGTATAATTGATTGTTAAAAAGTGAGCCAGGCCAGCATTTTGTGTATAAATTACCGCCATTTGGCCTGACCTGAATCAATTCAGCAGGAAGGGATTGTTATACTATCTGTATATTCGTTGGATCGTTTCGAAGTGCGAAATCCGCTTCCGGCAATAGATTTCATTTTGCATTCCAAAGTTCAGAGGTAGTCATGATTAAGAAAATCGGTGTGTTGACAAGCGGCGGTGATGCGCCGGGCATGAACGCGGCAATCCGCGGCGTTGTGCGCGCAGCGTTGACGGAAGGGCTGGAAGTCATGGGAATTTATGACGGCTATCTGGGCCTGTATGAAGATCGTATGGTTCAGCTTGATCGTTATAGCGTATCTGACATGATCAACCGTGGCGGTACTTTTCTTGGCTCCGCGCGTTTTCCGGAATTCCGTGACGAAAATATTCGCGCTGTCGCGATCGAAAACCTGAAAAAACGCGGCATCGATGCGCTGGTTGTGATTGGCGGCGACGGTTCTTATATGGGGGCAAAACGTCTGACTGAAATGGGTTTCCCATGCATCGGCCTGCCGGGCACTATTGATAACGATATCAAAGGTACCGACTACACTATCGGCTATTTCACCGCTCTGGGCACTGTGGTGGAAGCGATTGACCGTCTGCGTGATACTTCCTCTTCTCACCAACGTATCTCTATTGTTGAAGTGATGGGACGTTATTGCGGTGACCTGACTCTGGCGGCGGCCATTGCGGGCGGCTGTGAGTTTATCGTGGTGCCGGAAGTTGAATTTAATCGCGAAGATCTGGTGGCGGAAATCAAAGCCGGTATCGCGAAAGGTAAAAAACATGCCATCGTTGCTATCACTGAACATATGTGCGATGTTGACGAGCTGGCGCACTTTATTGAAAAAGAAACGGGTCGTGAAACGCGTGCGACGGTGCTGGGCCACATCCAGCGCGGCGGTTCTCCCGTACCTTACGATCGCATTCTGGCTTCCCGTATGGGCGCTTATGCTATTGACCTGTTGCTGGAAGGCCACGGCGGTCGTTGTGTCGGTATCCAGAACGAACAGCTTGTTCATCATGACATCATTGATGCAATTGAAAACATGAAGCGTCCGTTCAAAAGTGACTGGATGGAGTGCGCGAAAAAACTGTACTAAGTTTTGGCGACGTAAATTGCCGGATAAGGCGCAAGCCGCCATCCGGCAACTCCTCCTGTTACATATTCCCTACTGTTATAGCCAATCTTTTTTTATTCTTTAATGTTTGGATCGCTTTCTGGCACGCTTTGCTCATCACAATACAACATAAGCGAGTCGGGCGATGAAAAAGTGGGGCGTGGGATTCACATTATTGCTGGCGTCAACCAGCGTTCTGGCAAAGGATATTCAGCTACTTAACGTGTCTTACGATCCAACGCGCGAACTGTACGAACAATACAACAAAGCGTTTAGCGCGCACTGGAAACAGGAGACCGGCGATAATGTGATTATCCGTCAGTCGCACGGCGGTTCAGGCAAACAGGCTACGTCGGTGATTAACGGTATTGATGCGGATGTCGTTACGCTGGCGCTGGCCTGGGATGTTGATGCCATTGCCGAGCGTGGGCGCATTGATAAGGCCTGGATCAAACGCCTGCCGGACAATTCTGCGCCGTATACGTCCACCATTGTCTTCCTGGTGCGTAAGGGCAATCCAAAACAAATTCATGACTGGAACGATCTGATTAAACCTGGTGTGTCAGTGATTACGCCAAATCCGAAAAGCTCCGGCGGCGCACGCTGGAACTATCTGGCAGCATGGGGTTATGCCCTGCATTATAACAATAATGACCCGGCGGAAGCGCAGGCTTTTGTCAAAGCGCTATTTAAGAATGTCGAGGTGTTGGACTCTGGCGCACGCGGTTCAACGAATACCTTTGTTGAACGAGGGATCGGCGATGTATTAATCGCCTGGGAGAACGAGGCGTTGTTGGCGACGCATGAGTTGGGTAAAGACAAGTTCGAGATTATCACCCCCAGCGAATCCATTCTGGCGGAGCCGACTGTTTCCGTGGTGGATAAAGTCGTTGAGAAGAAAGGGACGAATGCGGTGGCGGAAGCGTATCTCAAGTACCTGTATTCGCCGGAAGGCCAGGCGATTGCGGCAAAAAATTATTATCGTCCGCGCAATGCTGACGTGGCAAAAAAATACAAGGATGCGTTTCCGAAGCTGAAGTTGTTCACCATTGACGAGGTGTTCGGCGGCTGGGCGAAGGCGCAAAAAGATCACTTCGCGAATGGCGGTACGTTCGACTAAATCAGCAAACGCTAAACCGTTTATAAACCCGGTAACGTATTATGTTGCCAGTTTTTTTCTTTGCCATAATTTTGCGTTACTCTTCCTCGTCTATGAGACATAGGGAACGCATAACATGAAAAAAACAGGCTACTTTTTACTGGCGGTGATAGTGATTGTCGCTGCGGCAGGCGTCGGTTACTGGAAATTCTCCGGCAATCCTGATGCATTACGGGAAATCGTGCTTGAACAATGCCTGCCCGATCAGTTACAGCATCAAAACCCAGCGCCATGCGCAGAGGTCAAACCTCGCGCCGGCTATGTCGTCTTTAAAGATCGTCACGGTCCGTTGCAATATTTATTGATGCCCACCTACCGTATCAATGGTACGGAAAGCCCGTTGCTGCTGGAACCCGCTACGCCCAACTTTTTCTGGCTGGCCTGGCAGGCTCGTGACTATATGAGTAAAAAATACGGGCATGATATTCCGGATAGCGCGGTCTCGCTGACGGTTAATTCGCGGCTTGGTCGTTCACAGGACCATTTACATATCCATATTTCCTGCATCCGTCCTGACGTTCGGGAACAGTTAGATAACGATCTCACGCGCATCAGTACCCGCTGGCTCCCGCTGCCGGGCGGCCTGATGGGGCATGAATACTTGGCGCGCCGGGTAACCGAGAGCGAACTGGCGCAGCGTAGCCCTTTTATGATGCTCGCGGAAGAGGTACCGGAAGCACGCGATCATATGGGACGTTATGGGCTTGCAGTGGTACGCCAAAGCGATGGCTCTTTTGTTCTGCTGGCGACGCAGCGTAATTTACTGACGCTCAATCGCGCCTCTGCCGAGGAAATTCAGGATCATCAGTGTGATATTCTGAAGTAACCTGGCGATTCTGGCGTTTACTCTACGTGCCTGTCCCCGTATTCTTGTTGAAAAAAACAACAGGAGACAGGCATGTCGCTCTGGCTTTCACACCCTCTGTTTCTTCCTTCGCTGGTTGTTGGCATTACTGTCCTGCTTTGGGCCACCTCATTGCTGCCGGAATTTATTACCGCGCTGCTCTTTTTTACCGTAGCGATGGCGGCGAAAATTGCGCCGCCGGATATGATCTTCGGTGGTTTTGCCTCTTCAGCTTTCTGGCTGGTATTCAGCGGATTCGTGCTGGGAATCGCAATTCGTAAAACCGGACTGGCGGACAGAGCGGCGCGTGCGTTATCGGCCAAATTAACGGACTCCTGGCTATTAATGGTAAGCAGTGTGGTGTTACTGAGCTATGCTCTGGCGTTCGTGATGCCCTCAAATATGGGGCGTATTGCGCTATTAATGCCGATTGTCGCGGCGATGGCGAAACGTGCCGGAATCGCGGATGGCACCCGCGCCTGGTATGGGCTGGCGTTGGCCGTCGGGTTTGGCACCTTCCAGCTTTCCGCCACTATTTTACCTGCGAACGTACCCAACCTGGTGATGAGCGGCGCGGCAGAAGGATCTTATGGTATCCATCTGAACTATGTACCGTATTTACTGCTGCATACGCCGATACTGGCATGGTTAAAAGGCGCCGTATTAATCGCCCTGATTTGTTGGCTATTTCCCGGCGCGCCCTGTACGCCGCGCGAGGCAGAAGCGTCTGCGCCAATGAGCCGCAATGAAAAGCGGCTGGCGTGGATGCTGACGGTGGTGTTGATGATGTGGGTAACGGAAAGCTGGCACGGTATTGGCCCGGCCTGGACCGGTCTGGCGGCAGCGGTAGTGACGATGTTGCCGCGAATAGGTTTTATCAGCGGGGATGAGTTTGCCAGTGGTATTAACATTCGCGCCTGTATTTATGTCGCCGGAATTCTGGGGCTGGCGCTCACTGTAACGCAAACCGGTATTGGTAATGCGGTGGGGGAGACATTACTGCATGTTATGCCATTAGATACGCAAAAACCGTTTACCAGCTTCCTTGCGCTCACGGGGATCACGACGGCGCTGAATTTTATTATGACCGCTAACGGCGTACCGGCGCTCTATACGACGCTGGCGGAAAGCTTTGCGGCTGCGACCGGTTTTCCACTGTTATCAGTCATTATGATTCAGGTGCTGGGCTATTCCACGCCGATATTACCGTATCAGGCGTCGCCTATTGTCGTTGCGATGGCGCTAGGAAAGGTACCGGCAAAGGCGGGAATGCTACTGTGTCTGGCGCTGGCGGCGGTGACGTATCTGGTACTGCTACCACTGGATTACGCATGGTTTCGGGTACTGGGCAAATTATAGTTTTAACGGGATGTTGATTTTTTGTTTTGTGAGATGGTGAATTGTTTTATTTGCACCGATGCCGGTTAATACCGGAGCGCAGATATATGCGCTGGAAACTCAAGGATTGATTCATGGACAGATTGACCCCCATTCGCTGTTGGCCTGCCATTATTTCGCTCGTGATTACGCTGACTATCTGGTTTGTTATCCCTTGTCCTGCGGATGTGATACCACAGGCATGGCAGTTGCTGGCGCTGTTTATCGGTACTATCGCGGCGATTATCGGGAAAGCCATGCCTATTGGCGCTATCGCGATTGTGGCGATTATGCTGGTGGCAATGACCGGCGTCACCCATCCCGGTAAGCCTTCAGCGGCGCTGAACGATGCGCTAAGCGGTTTTTCTAATCAACTTATTTGGCTGATTGGCTTATCGATCATGCTGTCGCAAAGTTTGTTGAAAACCGGCCTGGGCGCGCGTATTGGCTATAGATTTATTGCGCTGTTTGGTAAAAGAACGTTGGGGATCGCCTGGGCATTAACGCTGGCGGAAACCCTAATTGCGCCCGTGACGCCAAGCAATACCGCGCGTGGCGGCGGCATTATTCATCCGGTGATGCGGGCGATTGCGGAAAGCCTCGGCTCGCAGCCGGGAAACTGTGAAAATGGTTCCACGGGACGCTATCTCGCGCTGGTGAACTACAACATAAACCCGATCAGTTCGGCGATGTTTGTCACCGCAACCGCGCCAAACCCGTTAATTGTCAGTTTCCTGACCAAAGGAACGGACGGGGTCCTGAATATGACTTGGGGCATGTGGGCCATTGCCGCTCTGCTTCCTGCTATAATATCACTGGTCGTGATGCCCATTGTAATTTGGTGGCTCTACCCTCCTGCCGTTACGCGTACGCCGGATGCGCCGCAGTTCGCCCGGCAAAAGTTAAATGCGCTTGGTCCTCTCTCGCTGGCAGAGAAGATTACCCTGGCGGTTTTCATTCTGCTGCTTTGTCTGTGGGCCGGCGTTCCTGCGATGCTAATGGGGAGTGGCTGGACCGTTAACCCCACCAGCGCCGCATTAATTGGTTTATCAATTCTGTTGCTGACGGGAGTATTAAGCTGGGATGACATTCTTAAATGTCGCGGGGCGTGGGATACCATTGTCTGGTTCGCCGCGCTGGTGATGATGGCTGATTTTCTCAGCAAGCTGGGGTTGGTGGGCTGGCTGGCGACCAGCGTTGGTAGCGCCATCAACCATCTCGGCGTTCACTGGAGTATTGCAACGCTACTGCTGATCCTGCTTTACGTTTATTCACACTACTTTTTTGCCAGCACCACGGCGCATATTACAGCAATGTTTGCCGCGTTCTTTGCTGCGGGATTGGGTCTCGGCGCGCCACCGGCGCTGCTTGGCCTGATGCTCGGTTTCTCTTCCTCGTTGATGATGTCGCTGACGCACTATGGTACGGGTACCGCGCCCATTATCTTTGGTTCTGGCTATGTTACGTTGGCGGAGTGGTGGAAAACGGGACTGGTGATGAGTGTGCTTAACCTGATTATCTGGGGTGTTATCGGCGCTTTCTGGTGGCACTGGTTGGGATACTGGTAAAGCGAGAGTGACGGGAGGAGAGCGCCTCCCGTCGCGACAGCTTAAGCCTGTTTAGCGGCTTCGGCTGCTTTCACGATAACGGCGAAGGCGTCTGCTTTCAGAGACGCGCCGCCTACCAGCGCGCCGTCGATGTCCGGCTGTGCGAACAGTTCGGCTGCGTTGGACGCGTTTACGGAACCGCCGTACTGGATAATGACCTGCTCAGCGATTTTAGCGTCAGCTTTGGCAATGTGGTCACGGATGAATTTGTGCACCGCCTGAGCCTGGGCCGGGGTCGCAGATTTGCCGGTACCGATCGCCCATACGGGTTCGTAAGCGATAACCGCGCCTTCAAATGCCGCCGCGCCCTGAGTTTTCAGCACCGCGTCGATCTGGCGTGCGCACACTTCTTCTGTTTTGCCCGCTTCGTTTTCCGCTTCAGTTTCACCAATGCACAGTACCGGCGTCAGACCTTGTTCTTTCAGTACGGCGAATTTTTTGGCGATCAGCTCGTCAGATTCTTTGTGATAAGTACGACGCTCGGAGTGGCCGATAATAATGTACTGCGCGCCGATATCTTTCAGCATTTCCGCCGAAGTTTCACCGGTGAATGCGCCGGACAGGTTCAGGTCAACGTTCTGCGCGCCCAGCATGATGTGGCTACCGGCAGCAGCGCGTTTCGCCAGGTCGATATACATTTCCGGTGGAGCGATTGCTACGTCGCAGCCTGCTACGCCCGCCAGTTCTTTACGCAGGTTAGCCACCAGTTCGTTTACCATGTGGCGGCTGCCGTTCAGTTTCCAGTTACCCATCACTAAAGGATGTCGCATTTCATTTCTCCACGCTTAGTCAGCGAATTAAGGAAGATGGCCGCTCGTCAAAGCAGCATGGTCTGTGAAACAGTATAGAGATTCATGCCTGGAAAGGCTTTGCTTTTTGTCATCAATTCGACCCTTCCAGATTTTCAGATAACGCCAGCTTAATCGGTTCAACGGCGAAGGTCAGCCCCTTTTCGCCGTTATCTGCGACAACATAACGTACTGCGCCTTCGGTCTCGGCGTAATAGTGTTTACCTTTACCGGCGATAAGCATCTTTTGCAGTTTTTTCTGGCTTTGCTCCTTTGTCAGCAACGGGGCGACGGTACGGATAATAGCGGCCATATATTCCAGCGCTTTCGCTTTCGCTGCTTTCTGTTCCGGTCCCTGAATTGGCAGCCAGGTAATCTGCATACTTTTCACTTTGAGCGTACCGCGCTCCAGCGCCGTGGACGCATACAGATTTTCGTTAATTTTACTGGCGGCGCGGGTCAGATTCGCCTTATCACGGCTATTCTCAATAGCGCGAAATTCATTGAGCGGCAGGTCTGGGTTCTGACGGTTAAAGTTCTCACGGAACTGGCTAATAGAGAGATCGAAGGTAGGCGATCCCGCCAGCAAATAGGGCGCCGTCGTGGTCGATGATGAGAGCTGTGCACGCGCCGTTATGCTGGCGGTGAGTACAGAAAACAACAGTAAAAAGAGAGTATATCCGGGCTTCATCAAGTTTACCTTTTGTTAGGACTGCTGACGATTAAAACGATAACTGTCGAGCTTGTCAAAAGGGTAAACTGTAGCGGAAAGCAAAATATAAGGAACTTACATGACCATACAGCAATGGTTATTCTCATTTAAAGGGCGTATCGGGCGCCGTGATTTCTGGATTTGGATTGGCCTATGGTTTGCCGGAATGCTGGCGCTATTTTCGCTGGCGGGAAAAAATCTGCTTGATATCCAGACGGCGGCATTTTGCTTGGTATGCCTGCTGTGGCCGACCGCCGCCGTCATGGTCAAACGTCTGCATGACCGGGGGCGTTCCGGCACGTGGGCATTGCTGATGATTCTGGCGTGGATGCTGTTGGCCGGAAATTGGGTGATGTTGCCGGGTATGTGGCAGTGGGTCCTCGGACGATTTATTCCGACGCTGATCCTGGTGATGACGCTTATCGATCTGGGCGCGTTTGTCGGCGTTCAGGGTGAAAATAAGTTTGGGAAAGCGACACAGGATGTGAAGTTTAAAGCAGAACCGTAAACGGGTGGTAAACCGTAGCCTGTCACCTGGTAAATTGCCCGGTGGCGCTGGCGCTTACCGGGCCTGCGGCTTGATGATGATTTGTAGGCCGGATAAGGCGCAGCCGTCATCCGGCAGAACATCACCAGTAATGTTCTGCCGTCATATGCCCCGGTCGGCGGCGCAGATGTTTAGTCATCTGTCGGGTCTCTTTCAGCAGTTGCTGCGTATCGCGCACCATCTGCGGATTCCCGCACAGCATGACGTGGCTGGTCTCTTTATCCATCGGCAATCCAACGGCTTTTTCCAGTTCGCCGTTTTCAATGAGTGCAGGCACGCGTCCGGTAAGCGAACCTGGCACGCTTTCCCGGCTGACAACCGTCTGTATGTGCAGCTTGCCTGCATAACGCTTTTGTAATTCCAGCATCAGCGGCAGATAGCTTAAATCGGCGGCGAAGCGTGCGGCGTGGACTAAGACCAGATTTTTAAAGCGCGCTAAATCCTGGCCATATTGCAGGATCGATAAATATGGGCCGATAGCGGTTCCGGTCGCCAGCATCCATAGCGTCTCGCAGTCGGGCACTTCATCCAGCACAAAGAAGCCCGACGCATCGCTGACCACTTGTACCTCATCGCCGGGCTTTAGCGCTGCCAGCCGTGGGCTGAGTTTTCCTTGCGGAACCGTGACCAGGTAAAACTCTAAATTTGGATTGTCAGGCGCATTCACATAGGAATACGCGCGCTGAACGCGCTCGCCATCGATCTCCAGTCCGAGTTTGGTAAATTGGCCTGCAGTAAAAGGATTAATGGGGGCGTGAACGGTCAGGCTGAACAGTGCGTCAGTCCAGTTTTGCACCTTAGTGACTTTACCTGTTACCCAATCGGCCATGGTTTTCTCCTGTTCTGAATCGCTAACCTTATCTTCGTTCTTCAGGAGAAAGATTTCCAGCCCCGTGAGGCTGGAAGGCTCTAACTAACAAATGCGCTAGAGGATATGAGCCTGCACATCCGGATCTTTACGATCAAGATAGTGGATAGACTGAATGCGGCGGATAGTGCGTGATTTGCCGCGGATCAGCAGCGTTTCCGTCGTGGCGATATTACCTTTACGGCTAATCCCTTCCAGCAGGTCGCCTTTCGTGATGCCGGTCGCGGAGAAAATAACGTTATCGCTACGCGCCATGTCGCCCAGGCATAACGCCTTGCCTGCTTCAATCCCCATTGCTTTGCAGCGCGCCAGCTCCTGTTCGCCAATACGTCGATTTTCTTTGCTGCCGCCTTTCACGTCATGGCGCGCCAGCAGACGGCCCTGCATGTCGCCGTCCAACGCGCGGATCACCGCTGCGGATACCACGCCCTCTGGCGCGCCACCAATTCCGTAAAGCACGTCTACTTCGCTATCCGGCATACAGGTCAGAATTGAGGCTGCGACGTCGCCGTCAGGAATGGCAAACACACGTACTCCCAACCTGGCCATCTCTGCGATGACATCGTCATGACGCGGTTTTGCCAGAATGGTCACGGTCAGATCGCCAAGCGGTTTACCCAGCGCATTCGCAATGTTGCGCAGGTTATCCGCCAGCGGCAGATTGAGATCGATTGCCCCTTTGGCGCCCGGACCGACAATCAGTTTTTCCATATACATATCGGGCGCATTCAGGAAACAGCCTTTATCGCCGACCGCCAGTACCGCCAGCGCGTTCGCCTGGCCCATCGCCGTCATGCGCGTGCCCTCAATCGGATCGACGGCGATATCTACCGCATCGCCGTGGCCTGTACCGACTTTCTCGCCGATATAAAGCATCGGGGCTTCGTCGATTTCGCCTTCGCCAATCACGATGGTGCCGTCAATGTTGACTTGGTTTAGCATGATACGCATAGCGTTGACCGCCGCGCCGTCCGCGGTATTTTTATCGCCGCGTCCCAGCCATTTGTAGCCAGCCAGCGCCGCCGCTTCGGTTACGCGGGAAAATTCGATGGCAAGTTCTCGTCTCATAACAAACTCGTAGCAAAAAGGAGTGGCGCGCAGTGTAGCACAGGGGAGGGAGGGAATAATTGATGTGTGTGGGGAGTTGCCCCCGCACACAGAGTTTGCCGGATAAGACGCATTAGCGTCTTATCCGGCATGGCAACCTTACTTGTCGTGCTCTTCCCACGCCATGGCGCGTTTAACCGCTTTCTTCCAGCCGCTGTAACGGTAATTACGCTCGGTAGTTTCAATACCGGGGCGGAACTCACGTTCAATGACCGCTTTTTCCTGTAGCTCGTCCAGGTTCTGCCAGTAACCGACCGCCAGACCGGCCAGATAGGCGGCGCCCAGCGCTGTCACTTCGCGCACTTCCGGGCGTTCCACGCGCGTGCCGAGAATATCTGACTGGAACTGCATCAGGAAATTGTTGGCCACCGCGCCGCCGTCCACGCGCAGGGCGTGCAGGCGAATGCCCGAATCCGCCTGCATCGCTTCCAGCACGTCGCGGGTCTGGTAAGCAATGGATTCGAGCGTCGCGCGGATAATGTGATTAGAATTCACGCCGCGGGTAAGGCCAAAAATGGCGCCGCGGGCATACGGGTCCCAGTACGGCGCGCCCAGACCGGTGAAGGCTGGAACCACGTAGACGCCGTTGGTATCTTTCACTTTCGTGGCGAAGTATTCGGAATCGAATGCGTCGCTGATGAGCTTCATTTCATCACGCAGCCATTGAATGGACGCCCCCGCCATAAACACCGCGCCTTCCAGCGCATAGTTGACTTCGCCGGCAGGACCGCAGGCGATGGTAGTTAACAGACCGTTTTCCGATTTTACCGCTTTCTCGCCGGTGTTCATTAGCATAAAGCAGCCGGTGCCGTAGGTGTTCTTCGCCATCCCTTCTTTCACGCACAGTTGACCGAATAGCGCCGCCTGCTGATCCCCGGCTATACCGGCGATAGGAATACGCGTACCGCCTTTGCCGCCAATATTGGTCTGGCCGTAAACTTCGGAGGATTTACGTACCTGGGGCAGCATCGCGCGTGGGATATCCAGCACGTCCAGCATCTTATCGTCCCAGTCCAAATCATGGATGTTGAACAGCATGGTTCGTGAGGCGTTGGTGTAATCCGTAACGTGGACGCGGCCCTGCGTCATCTTCCAGATAAGCCAGGTATCCACCGTACCGAACAGCAGCTCGCCACGCTTCGCGCGTTCGCGCGAACCTTCCACATGGTCAAGGATCCATTTCACTTTAGTGCCAGAGAAGTACGGGTCGACGACCAGACCGGTATTGTCGCGGATGTAATCTTCCAGGCCGTCACGTTTAAGCTGTTCGCAAATATCGGCGGTACGACGGCACTGCCAGACAATAGCGTTGTATATCGGTTTGCCGGTTTCACGTTCCCAGACGATCGCGGTTTCACGTTGGTTGGTGATACCGATAGCGGCAATCTGATCGGAACTGATATCGGCCTTAGCCAGCACTTCTACCAGCGTTGAGCTTTGGGACGCCCAAATTTCCATCGGGTCGTGTTCTACCCAGCCTGGCTTAGGATAAATTTGCTCAAATTCGCGCTGTGATACGCTGACGATATTCGCGTCATGATCCATAACGACCGCGCGGGAGCTGGTGGTGCCCTGGTCGAGCGCAACGATATATTTTTTTTCAGTCATAATTTTGTCCCGTAATCAGATTACAGCGAAGCATTTTGTTGTGTGGTCGCGGTGGAGTCCTTCTCTTCCACGACGCAGGTATCGCACGGCAAATGACGGCCAATAAATTTGCGATAAGCAAACGCGCCCAGAATGGCGCCGACGATGGGGCCAAACAGCGGCACCAGGAAGTAAGGAATGTCTCTACCGCCGGTAAACGCAATTTCACCCCAGCCGGCAAGCCCGGCGAACATTTTGGGGCCAAAGTCACGCGCCGGATTCATCGCAAAGCCCGTCAACGGCCCCATAGAGGCACCGATAACGGCGATCAGTAAACCAATGAGTAATGGCGCAAGCGGACCGCGAGGTACGCCGTTTCCGTCGTCGGTCAGCGCCAGAATCAGTCCCATCAGAATAGCGGTAATTACCATTTCAACTGCGAAGGCCTGCGCAAAATTGATATGTGGATTCGGGTAAGTTGAGAAAATACCTGCAAGATCAAGACTTTCAATGCTGCCACGTACGATATGGTGGGTTTGTTCGAAATCGATGAAAAGATTGTAATAAAGCCCGTAAACTAACGCCGCTGCGCAAAAGGCGCCGGCAATTTGAGAAATAATAAAAGGAACAACTTTACGTTTGTCGAAACAGGCAAATAGCCAGAGTGCGATGGTCACTGCCGGATTCAGGTGTGCGCCAGAAACACCTGCCGTCAGGTAGATAGCCATCGCTACTCCCAGACCCCAGATGACGCTGATTTCCCACTGCCCAAAAGTAGCTCCGGCAACTTTAAGCGCAGCGACACAACCCACACCGAAAAAAATCAACAACCCGGTACCGAGGAATTCAGCAATGCACTGGCCTTTTAAGGTTGATGTTTGACTCATAATCGGATCCTAAAGAGTATGTAATGTTTATTGGTATGCGAGGAGGTCATGGACGTCCACGATGCCCTGTAGGCACGCTGTTAATTTATCGTTAACGAGCAAAAACGAGAAATATCGAAATTAAAATGTGTGTACTGTGTCAATAAAATGAGCGTTATCGCGCCATGAAGCGCGTTTTGAGACAGCAGAAGAGTGTGAATTGAATCATTTCATTAACCAATATGTTAACACTTTTGAGTTATTGGGGGAATGTTACCAGGAGATGGATGAAAATTGTTGCAAACCACGATCTATGCGGTATGTCGCTGGACAGCGAGAGCGGGGCTTCATACAATCGGCACTATATTGTGCGCGTTTACGTGAAGCGTCGCCTTGCAATTCAGGAGAGGTAAGATCATGTCTTTAGAAGTGTTTGAGAAACTGGAAGCAAAAGTACAGCAGGCGATTGACACCATCACCCTGTTACAGATGGAAATTGAAGAGCTGAAAGAAAAGAACAACAGCCTGGCGCAGGAAGTCCAGTCTGCACAGCATCAGCGTGAAGAGCTGGAGCGTGAAAATAACTCTCTGAAGGAACAGCAGAGTGGCTGGCAGGAACGTTTGCAGGCGCTGCTTGGTCGTATGGAAGAAGTCTAATCCTCGTCATATTTCACGTTATGGCGGCGTTGGCTGCGTGCGTTCACCCCAGTCACATAGTGGCCTATGCTCTTGGGGATTCACTTACTTGCCGCCTTGCCCTGACGCGAAATCTATAGAGGATTTAGAATGCGGATACCGGTGGGCCGGATAAGGCGTAAGCTGCCATCCGGCAATCAGCGACAACGTATAAAAAAGGCGCCTTACGGCGCCTTTTTTGATCACTCGATATCGAGTGGGTCTTCGGAAAGGATAATCCCGGTGTTGTCGGCATAGAGATGATCGCCGGAGAAGAACGTCACGCCGCCGAAATTAACGCGCACATCGCTTTCCCCAATGCCTTCACCTGCGGCGCCAACCGGAATTGCGGCGATCGCCTGAATGCCGATATCCAGCTCTTCCAGATCGTCCACCTGACGCACTGCGCCATAAATAACCAGCCCTTCCCATTCATTTTGCGTGGCCAGACTCGCCAGCTCCGCGTCGACTAACGCACGACGGACAGAACCGCCGCCATCGACCAGCAGAACCCGGCCACGGCCATTTTGTTCGAGCAGATCATACAGCAACCCGTTATCCTCGAAACATTTTACCGTGATGATTTGTCCGCCAAACGACGACCGTCCTCCAAAGTTAGAAAACAGTGGTTCCACGACGTTGACATCTTCCTGATAGATGTCACAAAGCTCGGAAGTATCGTATTTCATAGGCTTAACGTTCAGTTGCTGCGAGAATTTTTAGTATATCGCGCTAAGTACACTGTTGGCAAAATCATCAATTGTTAATTGATATTTGTCAGTTAAACGGCCCACTGACTCAAGAGTATCCCAATCACAAATAACAGGTTGGTTAACAGCGCGCCTTTGACGGTGCGTTCAAGCATTGGACGCATTGCCGCAGGCTCTCTTTCGCGCATGACATAGCGCGCCTGTTTGATGAGTAACGGCGCGGCCAGAATAAACAACCACCCCCATATGCTGTGTAGCGAGAGCAGGTTAAACAGCGCCAGACAGATCAGCGCGCCTAGCAACAGGCAGGCGTGATAACGACGCGCGTTAACATCGCCCAGACGTACCACAAGGGTGTTTTTGCCATTCTCTCTGTCGCTATTAATATCGCGCAGGTTATTAATATTCAGTACCGCTGTCGCCAGTAAACCGCAGGCGGTGGCCGGGAGAATCAGCGCAGGAATCAGCGTGTGCGCCTGAAGATACCAGCTCCCCATGACACTTAGCCAGCCAAAGAACACCAGAACAGAGATATCGCCCAGCCCGATATAACCATAGGGCCGATTACCCACGGTGTAGGTGATAGCGGCGACAATCGACAGCCCGCCCAAAATCAGGAAGCCGACAAAATCGGTTAATGTATGGCACGCAACCACCACCAGCGCCAGCCCGGAGATACAGATCAGCACGACGGTAATAATTAACGCTCGCTTCATCTCCTGTCGGGTGATAACGCCTTTCTGCATCCCACGCAGCGGCCCGATGCGATCCGGTTTATCACTGCCTTTGACAGCGTCGCCGTAATCGTTGGCGAGGTTAGATAAAATTTGCAGCAGTCCGGCGGTGATAAGGGCCAGCAGTGCGACCAGAGGATCGAAATAGCCTTGCCACCATGCCAGAGCCGTACCGACGATAATCGCCGCGAAAGCGAGGGGTAAGGTCTTGGGTCGTAAGCTTTCCAGCCAAGCCTGGGTGCGGCTAATTTGTTGTTGTTCAGTCATATTTAGCGCCAATAAAAATGGGGCTTTTCAGCCCCATCAACAGTGATGAAAATGCATTGGACGCGATTATAAGATAAAACGGCTGAGATCTTCATCTGCGACCAGCGCATCCAGATGTTTGCTCACATATTCCGCATCAATTGTGATGTTTTGGCCGTGCAGATCGCTGGCGTTATAGGAAATTTCTTCCATCAGACGCTCCAGTACGGTATGCAAACGACGCGCGCCGATGTTTTCGGTGGTTTCGTTAACCTGCCAGGCAGCTTCGGCAATACGTTTAATACCGGAATCGGTAAACTCAATATTGACGCCTTCTGTCGCCATCAGCGCTTTGTACTGCATGGTGACGGACGCATTCGGCTCGGTCAAAATGCGTTCGAAATCGCTGGTGGTCAACGCCTGAAGTTCAACGCGAATCGGCAGACGGCCCTGCAGTTCCGGGATTAGATCAGACGGTTTCGCCACCTGGAACGCGCCAGAGGCGATAAACAGAATATGATCCGTTTTGACCATCCCATGTTTGGTCGAGACAGTGCAACCTTCTACCAGCGGCAGTAAGTCGCGCTGTACGCCTTCGCGTGAAACATCCGGGCCGGAGGTTTCGCCACGCTTACAAATTTTGTCAATTTCATCGATAAACACGATGCCGTGCTGTTCAACTGCGTCGATAGCATCCTGTTTCAGCTCTTCCGGGTTAACCAGTTTAGCAGCCTCTTCTTCAACCAACAGTTTCATCGCGTCTTTAATTTTCAGCTTACGCGGTTTCTGTTTCTGGCCGCCCAGGTTCTGGAACAGAGACTGCAACTGGCTGGTCATCTCTTCCATGCCCGGAGGCGCCATAATCTCTACACCCATCGGCGCGGCAGCGAGGTTAATCTCGATCTCTTTATCGTCAAGCTGGCCTTCGCGCAGTTTTTTGCGGAATGTTTGACGGGCGGCAGAAGGTTCCTGCTGCTGTTCGGTTTGGCCCCAGTTATTTTTTGCTGGCGGGACCAGCACGTCGAGAATGCGTTCTTCCGCCAACTCTTCCGCACGATAGCGGTTTTTCTCGATAGCCTGTACGCGAACCATTTTCACTGCGGCATCGGTCAGATCGCGGATAATTGAGTCCACTTCTTTACCGACATAGCCCACTTCGGTGAACTTGGTGGCTTCGACTTTAATGAACGGCGCGTTGGCGAGTTTTGCCAGACGACGGGCGATTTCGGTTTTACCGACGCCGGTCGGGCCAATCATCAGAATATTTTTTGGGGTCACTTCGTGGCGCAGCTCTTCATCAAGCTGCATACGACGCCAACGGTTACGCAATGCAATCGCCACGGAACGCTTGGCGTTATCCTGGCCGATAATGTGTTTGTTCAGTTCGCTGACGATTTCGCGTGGGGTCATTTCAGACATGAGGGGTCCTTACGCTTTGGAGGTCAATTCTTCAATGGTGTGGAAATGGTTGGTGTAAATGCAGATATCGCCTGCAATATCCAACGCCTTTTCAGCAATTTCGCGCGCACCAAGCTCAGTGTTTTCCAATAGAGCGCGAGCGGCAGCTTGGGCATAAGGACCGCCGGAACCGATAGCAATTAAATCGTTTTCAGGTTGCACGACATCGCCGTTACCAGTGATGATGAGCGAAGCGGTTTCATCCGCGACGGCCAGCAACGCTTCAAGCTTGCGCAGCATACGATCGGTACGCCAGTCTTTTGCCAGTTCAACGGCGGCTTTGACCAGATGTCCCTGATGCATTTCCAGTTTACGTTCAAACAGCTCGAACAGCGTGAATGCATCTGCAGTACCGCCCGCAAAGCCCGCAATGACCTTGTCGTTGTAGAGACGGCGGACTTTCTTCACGTTGCCTTTCATTACAGTGTTACCTAGCGTGGCCTGACCATCACCGGCGATTACCACGTGGCCGTTACGGCGTACGCTTACTATTGTTGTCACGAGCAGACCCCTTGGTTATTAATGCAGAATTCCGGCCCCGTACTGCGTACGGGGCGTAATGCAAGTATAGATGGGGGAGATTTTGAGGGTTTCAACCCCCGGTGGCGAGTCGAATACAGTTTGTATGGCCCGCCATCTTCAGACGGTTAATGGTGCTGTCGGCATTTTCTTTACCTTTAACCGGCCCGATAACGACGCGATTCCAGCCGTTATTGGTGGTGATTTTGGAGTCAAAGCCTTCAAACGCCAACTGAGCGCGTACACTTTCTGCCTGCCCGGCGCCTTTGAATGAGCCGCATTGCACCATCCAGCGACGTTCATCTTTTTTCTCTGTTGCCGCTTTCGGCGCTTCAGGCGCGCGCGTAATTGGCGCGGCTTTCGGCGCTGCCGCGCTGGTATGCGTCGGCGTTTGCAGCAAGTCCTGGTAAGGTTGCTGCGAGGCCATCTGCTTCGGCGGCTGGCTCTGGCGTACGGGTTGTGCAGGAGCGGATTGTACCGTGCGCGTTTGCGACTGCTCGTTTACCCGCGGCTGCGTTCGTGGTTGCTGAACAGGCTGCGTTTGAGTCCACTGCTGTTGCTGTGCCTGACGCTGGCGCTGTAGCGTTTGCTGACGCTGTTCGGGCGTCTGCTCGTTCCACGGCACTTCGTTAAGTTGCGTCGGCTGCTGGCGCATATCCGCCTGCATCTGCGCCAGTAGTTGACGCTGCTCGCTGGTTAACTGATTCGGATTCATGACTTCGCCGCCAGCGGACGGTTCCGTTGGCGTACGCACGCCCGGCTGGCGGCTTTCCAGCTCTTTGATGTAACGCCAGCGCTCTTCCGGTTTTGGCGGAAGCCCGTTGCCGGTGACTTTCTGGTTTTGTAGCGTTTCAGACTCTTCTTTCTTATGGTGCGTAATGAAGTACAGACCGCCGATAAAGGTCACAAGGACGGCTGCCGCAATCGCGACCATTGCCGGCGAGACCGCAGGCATATTGCTTTGCTTCTTCCGTGAGTTCCGTGAGGTGTTCTTTTTGCGCCGCGAAGGAGCCGGTTGGCCGCGACGTACATAATCTCGTTGTGCCACTATCGTTTCGCTGTATTTATTCGTTCGTCAGTCCGTCATGTTACTGAAGCGGCGGGCCTTTGACCAGACAGGTGAGTCTTAAAGCTATTTACTTTAAGGTAAAGCGCGCGTAGAACCGCGAATAATCAGCTCGCAATCCATTAAACGCGAGCCGCTGCTCACATTTTGCCCCTGCATCTGATCGAGCAATAGCAGCATCGCTTCGCGACCAATGTCAAAACGCGGCTGCGCCACGGTCGTCAACGGAGGATCGCAAAACTCAGCCAGCGCGATATTGTCAAAGCCGATAATCGACAGATCGTCAGGCACTTTCAGCCCCTGGCGCTTAGCCCAGGAGAGCGCGCCCAGCGCCATCACATCGCTATGGCAAAAAACGGCGGTAGGCGGCAACGGTTGCTCAAGCAACTGCTTTAATGCGTTTGCCCCAGCTTCATAGGTAAAGTCGCCACGGGCGATGTAATGCGGATCGACTACAATGCCACTGCGTCTTAATGCCTGTACGTAACCTTGTAAGCGATAGTGACAGAGTGGCATATCTTCCGGTCCCGCAATACAGCCAATACGCTGATGGCCCAGATCCAGCAGGTAGTTCATGGCATTGAACGCGGCGGTAAGGTTATCGATATGTACCGTCGGCAGTTCAAGCTCCGGCGCAAACTCATTCGACATCACCATCGGAGGCAAATTGCGCTGCTCCTCAACGCTGGCGTCAAAGGGCAGTCGGGAGCTGAGAAGTACCATGCCGTCGATCTGTTTGGTGATGATGAGATTAAGGAAGGTTTTTTCTTTCTGGTGTTGATGCGCGCAATCGCCAATCAGCACCAGATATCCCTGTTCTGCCGCGGTTACTTCGATACCGCGGATAATTTCACTGAAGAAGGGATCGCAAATATCCGGGACAATTATCAAAATCGTACGGGATTCATTCCGTTTTACGTTTCGCCCCATCGACTGCGGGAAATAACCCACTTCAAGCGCGGCCTGTTCAACCCGGCTACGGGTGGACTGGGAGACTTTATCGGGGTTCATTAGCGCGCGGGATACGGTTGCCGTAGAGACTTTTGCCTTCAACGCAACATCCTTCATCGTAGCGGCAGTAACCTGCTTGTTCGATTTCACTCTTTCTCCTCGCCTGGGAACTGCTGGCGCAGATCTATCCCTCGTAACACTCATCTAAAACATTTTTATCAGATAGTGCGTGGAAGCGGTTACAGAATTTTCATAAAAAGTGTGATGGATCTTTAATTTTACGATCCGTCTCGCATCGTGAGGGCTATCCCTCAATCGGATCGACATCAAGGACCCATTTAACTTTTCGTGCCTCAGGGAGCGTATTGATCAACGCCAGCGTGCCGCTGATGATATGTTGCAGGCGAATCCGTGAAGGATGCTGAAGTAAAATTTGCCAGCGATAGCGACCGCCGCGTTTTGGCGCGAGGGCCGGAACCGGGCCTAAGATCCATAGTTTATCGTCTGATAGCGGGCTGGCCTGAATCAGTTTGCGCAACTGCTGGAGAAAAATCGGCGCCTGTTGGTTGTTGTGATCCTCTGCGCGAATAATGACGTGGCTGGTCCACGGCGGAAGCTGGAGCGTTTGCCGTTCCGTCAGCGCTTGTTCTGCAAACGCATCATAGCCTTTATACAGTAACGTTTGCAGCAGGGGATGTTCAGGATGGTGCGTTTGCAGCACCACTTCGCCTTGCTTGCCCGCGCGCCCGGCGCGTCCGGAAACCTGGGTGTAGAGTTGGGCGAAGCGTTCCGCTGAACGAAAATCTGCGGAAAAAAGCGCGCCATCAACGTCCAGCAATGCCACCAGCGTGACGTCCGGGAAGTGATGGCCCTTCGCCAGCATTTGAGTACCTATCAGGATGCGCGCTCCGCCGCGGTGAACTTCCGCCAGATGCTGCTCCAGCGCGCCTTTACGACTGGTGGTATCACGGTCGATTCGTGAGACTGGCACGCCAGGGAAAAAGGGAGCCAGCACCTGCTCCAACTGTTCAGTCCCTAACCCAACCGGTAGCATATGTGTGGAGCCGCAGGAGGGACACTGACGCGGCACCGGACGCTGGCTGTCGCAGTGGTGACAGCGTAAATGATGCTGCGCCTGATGCAGCGTATAGTAGTGATCGCAACGCGGGCACTCCGCGATCCAGCCGCAGTCGTGGCAAAGCAGCGCGGGCGCGAATCCCCGGCGGTTAAGAAATAGAATGACCTGATTGTCGGCCTGGAGATGTTGGCGCATACGGGCGATAAGGGCGGGCGCCAGTCCCGCCTGAAGACGCTGGCCTTTTAAATCCAGCACATGTTGCAGCGCTGGTCGGGCATTGCCCGCGCGCCGCGTCAGACGTAACATCCGGTATTTTTTCTGCCGCACATTGCATAACGTTTCCAGCGCCGGCGTGGCGGAACCGAGAATTATCGGAATCTGCTCGCTATGGGCGCGATACACCGCCAAATCGCGGGCATGGTAGCGCCACCCTTCCTGCTGTTTATAAGAACTGTCATGCTCTTCATCAATGACAATCACGCCAAGATTTTTAAACGGCGTAAAGAGCGAGGAACGAGTGCCGATGACAATCGCCGCTTCGCCGTTTTTCGCTTTAAGCCATGCTGAAAGACGCTCGCTGTCGTTTAGCCCGGAATGCAGCACTTCCACCGGCGCGTTAAAACGTTCGCGAAAACGGGCGATCGTTTGCGGCGTCAGACCGATTTCCGGCACCATCACCAGCGCCTGTTTGCCTTGGGCGAGGACATTTTCCAGCACGCTCAGGTACACTTCAGTCTTGCCGGAACCGGTCACGCCTGCCAGCAACCAGGCGGAAAAATCGTCTAACGCGCTGTGAATCGCGCCGACGGCCGTCGCCTGTTCGGTATTCAGCCGCAGTCGTTCCCCTGCGACTGTATAACGTTCTCGCCAGTCGGTAAACGTGGGCGTTTCACTGGCAAGCTCACAAAGTCCTTTACGCCGCAGCGTTTGCAGCGTGGCGTCGGTAAAATCAAGCTCGGCTACTTGATAGCGCCAGATCTTTCCTTGCCGCAGCGCCGCCAGCGCCTGTTGTTGTTTGGCGGAGCGTTTCAGGCTATTGATATCGACGGCCAGCCCCTCTTCGGTAGCAAACCAGTACCATAGGGGCGCGTTGCTGGCTGGTTTTCCCTGGCGCAGTAAAATTGGTAGGGCGTGAAACAGAACGTCGCCGAGGGGATGGTGGTAGTAATCTGCCGCCCAGAGGAGTAAGCGCCAGACGGAGGTAGAAAAGACCGGCTCGTTATCCAGGATTTCAATGACCGATTTTAATTCATCGAGAGGCAATTCGCTGTGGTCGCTGACCGAGACCACAATGCCTACGCGCTCTTGCTGCTTGCCGAACGGCACGCGCACGCGGCACCCTGCTTTGACGACCCCGTCTTCCGGCAACAGGTAATCAAAGGTTCGGGGAAGCGGAACGGGCAAGGCAACGTGCGCGACGAACATAGCATCTTCCTGACTTGAAATTTCGTCGGGTAGTATACACATTACGATAAGGGAGCGCGGATCAGTTTGCATACAGAGGCCAAATTCTGTATGATTCGCCGCCTTTGGTGCGTGTTATGCGCATCAAACCCTTTACTATTAACTTCGCGTGGTGTCTGGCGTTAGGGCTGGAAGAGCGACGCGGCCTTACACTGAGGTTCCCCATGAAAAAAGGTATTCACCCGAATTATGTAGAAATTACTGCAACCTGTTCTTGCGGTAATGTTATCAAAACCCACTCTACTGTGGGTCACGACCTGAACCTGGACGTGTGCGGCAAATGCCACCCGTTCTTCACTGGTAAGCAGCGTGTTGTTGATACCGGTGGTCGTGTTGAGCGTTTCAACAAACGCTTCAGCATCCCTGGCAGCAAATAAGTTATCGCCAGAAAAAAAAGCGCCGCAGGGCGCTTTTTTTGTATGTGTGAATCAGAATTGAAATATACATTTAGGTACCGAATGAATTTTCATTAAAAATAAATAAAACAATGTTTTTATTTTATCGATAAAATGTTTCTATTGGTGATCTTCATCCTTTTTATCTTCATTTTTTTGCCATTTATTTCTTTTGTTGGCAAAATTAAAAAGGTTTTATTCCCCTTGCTTAAATACACTTTTTAGGAAATTTAAAATTATTCATAGGCCAGATTTTCTTTTCCCATAACGGAGTGAAGGTCGGGTTGATTCCTTAATTGTGTATGAAGAGGGACGTTCATGAAATTAAAATTTTTATTATTACTTATTCCATTACTCTCTGCGGCCACGCACGCGGGTTATGTTGATTACCGTCATGAATATTATGATGATGGACGTAACTATGATCGTATTTATATGTCACACCGTTTTGCTACAGGTTTTGGGGTAGCAGTCGAAGCCATTTCTCGCTCCGATGACGCGCAATCTAACGACGCGTGGAACAATATGGAAAGTAACGGCAACGAGTATACAGCAAGCTATCAGTTTACCTGGCAGGGGCTTGTCTGGCAGCCTGGCATTGCGATTGAAACGGGCGATAACATCTCGATTTATAAGCCTTATATCCGCGTACAGTATAACATCAATGATAACTGGTGGACCGCGTTCCGCTATCGCCAGGAGTACATGCGCAGAAACAGCGATGGTAAAGATGACCGCATGGTCTACCGTCCTGAAGCATGGCTTGGTTATAACGTCAATAACTGGATGTTTGAACTCAACGGTATTTATAAAATTGCCGATAGCGAAGATTTATATAACAACAAAAAAGAAGATTACGAATATAACTTCCGTGTAGCTTATAAGATTGGTTCCTGGGTTCCTTTTGTTGAGATGGGTAACGTCTCTTCGGGCTATAATACGACGACTACGGACGATCGTCAGACACGTTACCGTGTTGGCCTTGGATATAATTTCTGATTAATACCCCTCGTATCGGCTTATTACGCTGAGCGTCAGGATATATACATAATTTGCGTAAGTAACATATCTAAGGAGTTGGCATCATGTCTAGTGATGGCGCTATCATCGGAAACAATAAGAGTATTACCGTCAGGCCTTTCGGGATTAGAGATAAGTTTGGTTATTTGTGTGGTGATCTGGGGACCTGTTTTATTCTTGGGTTAGTAAATAGTTTTTTAATGATTTATTACACTAACGTACTTGGCATTTCCGGAGCTATTGTCGGCTCGCTCTATTTTGTGACTAAACTCTTTGATGCGTTTATCGATGTTGGGGTGGGGCGTTTATGTGACACCTCCAGGCTGACGGCTCATGGGCGCTTTAACCCTTGGGTGCGCCGTATGAAGTATCCGTTCTGCATCATTGCGGTCGTCCTGTTCCTGCCGTTTGTGCAGGATTTTTCGTATACGGCGAAAATTATCTACATCTGCTGCTCCTATTTTATCTACGGTTCGCTGTTATCGACCGTGAGTATTCCGTATGGCGCGATGTCTGCGGCGATTAGCTCTAATCCGGAAGATCGTGTATCGCTCTCAACCTGGCGCAGCGTTGGGTCTGCAATCGGCGGCGGGGCAACTGGCTTTTTTATTCCTATCCTGATGTATACTACTCTGGTGGACGGAAGCCAGGTGATTTCCGGGCAACATTTCTTCTGGATCGCCATTGGTTGCGGTGTGCTGGGTTTCATCTTCTTATCGTTGACCTGCCAGCTCACGACGGAACGCGTGCGTGTGGAGAGAAAAGCGAGTATGCCCGTGTCGGTGCTGCTGAAGGGATTGGCGCGTAATAAAGCGCTGATTGTTTTAGTGGTTGTGGATCTGCTGATTGTGATTAATCAGGGATTGTCTGGTACTAACATGACTTACCTGTTTAATGATTATTTCCACAACAAAGAGGCCATGTCTGTCGCGCTGCTTTTTACCTTTGGTTCCCTGGTTTTGCTGGCGCCATCGGCATCCTGGCTCACGAAGCGCTTTGGTAAGAAGGAAGCCAGCGTCGGCGCGCTGCTCTTTGCAGTGGCGATGTATCTGATTATGTTTTTCATCCACATTATCGACGCGAAAGTCTATTTGGTTTTCCTGTTTCTGGCGACGCTGGGGGCGGGGTTATTTAACTTGATGATTTGGGCGTTTATGACCGATGTGTGTGACTATCACCAGTATGTTACTGGCACTCGTGAGGATGGCACCGTTTATGGTGTGAACTTCTTCGCTCGCAAGGTGGGTCAAGCGTGCGCAGGAGCCATTGGCGGTTTTATGCTGGCCATCATTGGTTATCAATCCTCGTCAATGGGCGGCGCTGTGCAAACCAGCGCCGTGCAGGAAAATATTTATACGATGGCGAATCTCTTACCGGCTTCATGCCTGTTTTTGGCGGCGGTTATTCTGATTTATTTCTATCCACTGAACCGTAAAGAAACGCTTAAAATGGAAGAAACACTGAATAAATTCAATGGTATTAGTCAGTAACGCTGTGAGTTCATGAACAGATAAGAAGAGGTGGAAGCAATCCCGCCTCTTCTTATCTGTGTGAGCGGTGGGGGTAAGATCGGGCAACTGTAGGGTAGAAGGCTTTCGTTACCATGAAAACAGCGGCCAGGAATTCTGCGCCGCTCTTTTCGGGATCAATACTCCCACGTTTCCGGGTCAATCCCCATCTCACGCATGATCTCTTTTGCCGCTTCCGGGATTTCATCGCTGCGCTCTTTTCGCAGATCGGCATCATCCGGCAATGGCTGTCCGGTAAAGGCGTGCAGAAATGCTTCACACAACAGCTCGCTGTTGGTGGCGTGGCGCAGGTTGTTCACCTGACGACGCGTACGTTCATCGGTGAGGATTTTTAACACCTTCAGAGGAATGGAAACCGTAATTTTCTTGACTTGCTCACTCTTCTTGCCGTGCTCAGCGTATGGGCTGATATATTCGCCGCTCCATTCAGCCATGAGATACTTAATCCTCTTCGTCATTAATATTGAGGTCTGAACCTGAGCCCGGACCATAATCGCGCGTAGTTTACCGTAGTGGCGCGGCCCTGACACGAAGTTAGCGGTCGCAGATGTGCGCTAATGCATATAATTTTAACGGCTATTTGTGGTTTGCTCAATCTATACGCAAAGAAGTTTAGATGTCCAGATGTATTGACGTCCATTGTGACAGTGGTTAATCTGTGGCCTGATTTTCACCGACTCAGCCAGGAATATCTTCATATGACGCGTAAACAAGCCACTATCGCAGTGCGTAGCGGATTAAACGACGACGAACAATACGGCTGCGTCGTGCCGCCAATTCATCTCTCCAGCACTTATAACTTTACTGGTTTCAATGAGCCGCGCGCGCATGATTATTCCCGTCGCGGTAATCCCACGCGCGATGTTGTTCAGCGCGCGCTGGCGGAGCTGGAAGGCGGCGCGGGCGCGGTATTGACCAATACCGGCATGTCAGCGATTCATCTGGTCACGACCGTTTTCCTCAAGCCGGGTGATTTGCTCATCGCACCGCATGATTGCTACGGCGGCAGTTATCGTCTGTTCGACAGTCTGGCGACGCGTGGCTGCTATCGTGTACGGTTTGTCGATCAGAGCGATGAACACGCCTTGCAAACGGCGCTGGAAGAAAAACCAAAGCTGGTACTGGTAGAAAGTCCAAGTAATCCATTGTTACGCGTGGTGGATATTGCGAAAATCTGTCGGCTGGCGCGCGAGGCGAGCGTAGTGAGCGTCGTCGATAATACGTTTTTAAGCCCGGCGCTGCAAAATCCACTGGCGTTGGGCGCCGATCTGGTGTTGCATTCATGCACGAAATATCTCAATGGTCATTCGGATGTCGTGGCCGGAGTGGTGATCGCCAAAGATCCGGAAATCGTCACTGAACTGGCGTGGTGGGCGAATAATATTGGCGTCACTGGCGGGGCGTTTGACAGTTATCTGCTGCTGCGAGGCTTGCGTACGCTGTCGCCGCGTATGGAGGTGGCGCAACGTAATGCGCAGGCGATTGTGGATTACCTGCAAACCCAGCCGCTGGTGAAGAAGCTGTATCATCCGTCGCTGCCGGATAATCAGGGCCATGAGATTGCCGCGCGTCAGCAAAAAGGCTTTGGCGCGATGTTGAGTTTTGAACTGGATGGGGATGAGGAGACTCTGCGTCGTTTTCTGGGCGGGCTGTCGCTGTTTACGCTGGCGGAATCTTTAGGGGGAGTGGAAAGTTTAATCTCTCACGCCGCCACCATGACGCATGCCGGTATGTCGCCGCAGGCGCGTGCCACCGCCGGGATCTCCGAAACGCTACTGCGTATCTCCACCGGTATTGAAGATGGCGAAGATTTAATTGCCGACCTGGAAAATGGCTTCCGGGCTGCAAACAAGGGGTAAACATGAGTGTGATTGCGCAGGCAGGGGCGAAAGGTCGTCAACTGCATAAATTTGGCGGCAGTAGTCTGGCGGATGTGAAGTGTTACCTGCGTGTCGCAGGCATTATGGCGGAGTATTCGCAGCCTGACGATATGATGGTAGTGTCCGCCGCAGGCAGTACCACCAACCAGTTGATTAGCTGGCTCAAATTAAGCCAGACCGATCGCCTTTCTGCGCATCAGGTATTACAGACGTTACGCCGCTACCAGTGCGATCTAATTAGCGGGCTGCTTCCCGCCGACGCGGCAGATGATTTAACCAGCGCTTTTATTAGCGATCTGGAACGTCTTGCCGCTTTGCTCGACGGCGGTGTGACGGAAGCCGTCTATGCTGAGATCGTCGGACATGGCGAAATTTGGTCGGCGAGATTGATGTCCGCTGTCCTGAATCAGCAGGGGCTGGATGCCGCCTGGCTGGACGCGCGCGCATTTTTACGCGCTGAACGCGCCGCGCAGCCGCAGGTGGATGAAGGGCTATCTTATCCTTTATTGCAACAGCTACTGGCACAGCATCCTGGCAAACGTCTGGTCGTGACCGGCTTTATCAGCCGCAATCATGACGGCGAAACGGTCCTGTTAGGTCGTAACGGTTCCGACTATTCCGCCACGCAAATCGGCGCGTTGGCGGGCGTTTCCCGCGTGACCATCTGGAGCGATGTCGCGGGCGTTTATAGCGCCGACCCGCGCAAAGTTAAAGATGCCTGCCTGCTGCCGTTGCTGCGTCTGGACGAAGCCAGCGAGCTGGCGCGTCTGGCGGCGCCTGTTCTGCACGCCCGCACGCTACAGCCAGTGTCCGGCAGCGATATCGATTTGCAGTTGCGCTGTAGCTACACGCCGGATCAAGGGTCAACCCGAATTGAACGGGTGCTGGCTTCCGGGACGGGCGCGCGTATCGTGACCAGTCACGATGATATCTGTCTGATTGAGTTTCAGGTGCCCGCCAGCCAGGATTTCAGGCTGGCGCACAAAGAGCTCGACCACATTTTAAAACGGGCGCAGGCGCGTCCGCTGGCGGTGGGCGTGCATCGCGATCGCCAGCTATTGCAGTTCTGCTATACCGCCGAGGTAGCGGATAGCGTACTGAAACTCCTCGACGATGTCGGGCTGCCGGGCGAATTGCGCCTGCGGCAGGGGCTGGCGCTGGTGGCGATGGTCGGTGCGGGCGTCACTCGTAATCCGCTACACTGCCATCGCTTCTGGCAGCAGCTTAAAGGTCAGCCAGTGGAATTTACCTGGCAGTCGGAGGAGGGCATCAGTCTGGTTGCGGTACTGCGTACTGGCCCAACCGAAAGCCTGATTCAGGGGCTGCATCAGTCGATTTTCCGCGCCGAAAAACGTATCGGTCTGATGCTGTTCGGTAAAGGCAATATCGGCTCCCGTTGGCTGGAACTGTTTGCCCGTGAGCAAAGTACGCTTTCTGCGCGTACTGGTTTTGAATTTGTCCTGGCGGGCGTGGTGGATAGTCGACGCAGCTTACTTAGCTATGACGGACTGGACGCCAGCCGCGCGCTGGCGTTCTTTGATGATGAAGCCGTTGAGCAGGATGAAGAGTCGTTATTCCTGTGGATGCGCGCCCATCCTTACGACGATCTGGTGGTATTAGATGTGACCGCCAGCGAGCAGTTAGCCGATCAGTATCTTGATTTCGCCAGCCACGGTTTCCACGTAATTAGCGCGAATAAGCTGGCGGGCGCAAGCGCCAGCGATAAGTATCGCCAGATTCATGATGCATTTGAAAAAACCGGGCGTTACTGGCTGTATAACGCCACCGTGGGCGCGGGATTGCCGATCAACCACACGGTGCGGGATCTGATTGACAGCGGCGATACGATTCTCTCGATCAGCGGGATCTTCTCCGGGACGCTATCCTGGCTGTTCCTGCAATTTGACGGTACGGTGCCGTTTACCGATCTGGTGGATCAGGCCTGGCAGCAGGGGCTGACCGAACCCGATCCGCGCGTCGATCTTTCCGGAAAAGATGTCATGCGTAAGCTGGTGATTCTGGCGCGCGAGGCGGGATACGACATCGAGCCGGATCAGGTGCGTGTAGAATCGTTGGTGCCGGCGCACTGTGAAGAAGGGTCTATCGATCACTTTTTCGAAAACGGCGACGCGCTGAATGAACAGATGGGGCAGCGTCTGGAGGCAGCCCGCGAACTGGGGCTGGTGTTGCGTTACGTGGCGCGTTTCGACGCCAATGGCAAAGCGCGCGTCGGCGTTGAAGCGGTGCGTCCGGAACATCCGCTGGCGGCGCTGCTGCCGTGCGATAATGTCTTTGCTATTGAAAGCCGCTGGTATCGCGATAACCCGCTGGTGATCCGTGGGCCGGGTGCGGGTCGCGATGTGACCGCCGGGGCGATTCAGTCTGACATCAACCGCCTGGCGCAGCTATTGTAATACGCCTGCCTGCCGGATAGCGGCTTCGCCAGATCCGGCAGCGGGCAAACCGGGGTATCTGTTTATTCTTCGTCAGATGCGTTTTCTGCATTGGCGACGATAAATCGGTTCATCTTCGCCTGAATAATGGCTATGCCGACAGGGGGGAACAGCAATGCCCAAAATAGCGCCCAGCCGCTCTGTATCCCTGTATTTTCGTTTGCATTCGCCAGCAATGTTTGGATTTCGTCGCTCAGCGTCAGACACAATATTGCTGTACTATGATAAGCCTGACTACGTCAGATGGGCCATTTACGCAAACGAGAATAACACCAATACGATCGGCTGGAATAGACAGTGATTTACTCCAAAAATAAACACCATACGACGATCCCAGCGAACTGATAAAAGAGAGCGCCAAAAAGAAAAAAGTGATCCCCCAGAATCGATAGCTATTCAGAAGATCGGCGCAGGTCCATTTTTTATCTGACATTGACGGTAAAGTAATTTCCATATTTATCCCTTGTTTTCCATAGAAAATAAGAATGTATAGAACTATTTAAATTGATAATAAATATTGATTATGTGAATAACGTTTATATCCTTCATACTTCAAGTTGCTTATGTGTTGGCTACGGATTACTCAGCCCATCCATGGGCCTCGCCCTGACGGGCCGTCGTACGCGACGTTCAAATCTGCTCCCGGCAGATTTGTCGCTCACCCCAGTCACATAATTATCTATGCTCCTGAGGACTCACTCCCTTGCCGCCTTTAAGCAACTCGAATTATTTTGGGTATATAGCCGATCTTAACTTAAAACGAAGGGCCATTTTATCAAATAGTTCTATTCTTTTTCAGCGTGTAAAAGCAGGATGTGAGGTGACGAAATCTATAGCGCCTTCTGAATGATATTCTGTGTTTTTTATGCGTGGCATTACATCATTGGGTTAAATGTGATTCCATTGTGAGTTATATTTTTCCGTCAGAAAATACAGAATTTGCGTGACGCGTTTGGCGGAATAGTGGGCGCTTTGCTGGAATTCAGGTTGTTGCCATAGCCAGGTAACAAAGCGGCGACTGGCCGCCAGATTAACGGCGACACCTTGTTCTAAGTGGGAACCGGTTAACGAACAGACCATTTTGCGGTTGTGACCTTGCCCCCAGAGTTGCTACTGATTTTGCCACCATCCCTGCCATGTTTTGCCTAACAGTTGCCACTCTGCGCGGCAATCGTCATCGTTTATTTCTTCCTCAACGAACCACAGCGAGGAGAGACGCTGGCGAAACCGCTCCGCCCATGCCGTAATGACCGCGCCGCGCAAAAAACACTCATGGGCAATGATGTGTGTCGCGACATCAGGAAAGCGGTTTTTCAGCACCCGAAAATGACCATGCGCTGTAATGACCGGGCGAAGTATTGTCCCTTGCGCGTTACGTTTAAGCGCCGCCGGGCCATACTGAATCTCATCGAACTGGCTGCGCTGTAAAAATTGCCGTTCTTTAATGGCGATACGGTGAATAATATCGCCATTCTCACCCTCGGGCGGCGCAATTCCTTTCCAGTGGTAATGCAAACTCTTTCCGGCAGAAAGTAACGTGAAATTGCAGGAAAGGTGAAGAACATTGCCGCGAACAGCGTCAAAACTGAATAAAAAGTACAATTGCTGGAAGGCATTCGCTCCCTGAAACGGTACGCGGGTGTGAGGATTCTCACATAAAAAACCTTTCAGAACGTAACGTAGCGAATCTTTATATGACTGAAAGGGACTATTTATGAAAGTAAAACTGCTTGCTGCCGGTATTTTGTTCACGCTGCCGTTCTGGGCCTGTGCAAAAGATGTCACCATTATTTACACCAACGATCTTCATGCTCACGTAGAGCCTTACAAAGTACCGTGGATTGCTGACGGTAAACGCGATATTGGCGGCTGGGCCAATATCACCACGTTGGTGAAACAGGAAAAAGCCAAAAATAAGGCGACGTGGTTTTTTGATGCCGGAGATTACTTTACCGTACCGTATATCAGCAGCCTGACGAAGGGTAAAGCGATTATCGATATTTTGAATACCATGCAGTATGACGCTGCCACTATCGGTAATCATGAGTTCGATCATGGCTGGGACAATACATTGTTGCAACTGAGCCGGGCGAAATTCCCTATCGTGCAGGGCAATATTTTTTATGAAAACAGTAGTAAATCCTTCTGGGATAAGCCGTACACCATTGTTGAAAAAGATGGCGTCAAGATTGGCGTAATCGGCTTACACGGCGTCTTTGCTTTTAATGATACGGTATCCGCCGCGACGCGCGTAGGCATTGAGGCACGCGATGAAATTAAGTGGCTGCAACGTTACATTGATGAACTTAAAGGTAAAGTCGATCTGACCATCGCGCTGATCCACGAAGGTACCCCGGCCCGCCAGTCCAGCATGGGGAATACCGATGTGCGACGCGCGCTGGATAAAGATATTCAGACCGCAAGTCAGGTAAAAGGGCTGGATATCTTGATTACCGGCCATGCGCATGTCGGTACGCCGGAACCGATTAAAGTCGGTAATACGCTGATCCTCTCAACGGACAGCGGCGGCATTGATGTCGGCAAACTGGTGCTGGACTACCAGGAAAAGCCGCATCAGTTTACCGTGAAGAACTTCGAGCTGAAGACCATTTTTGCTGATGAGTGGAAGCCCGATCCGCAAACGAAACAGGTGATCGACGGCTGGAACAAAAAGCTCGATAAAGTCGTGCAGCAGACGGTGGCGCAGTCGCCGGTTGAGCTGACCCGCGCGTATGGCGAATCGTCGTCGCTGGGGAATCTGGCGGCGGATGCGCTGCTTTTTACGGCGGGGAAAGATACCCAGTTAGCGCTTACTAACTCTGGTGGTATCCGCAACGAAATCCCGGCTGGCGCGGTGACGATGGGGGCGGTAATCAGTACCTTCCCGTTCCCTAATGAACTGGTCACGATGGATTTAACCGGTAAACAATTGCGCAGCCTGATGGAGCATGGCGCCGGATTAAGCAACGGCGTCTTGCAGGTGTCTAAAGGGCTGGAGATGAAGTATGACAGCAGCAAACCTATTGGCCAGCGGGTTACCGTGCTGACGCTCAATGGCAAACCGATTGACGATGCTACGGTTTATCACATCGCCACCAACAGCTTCCTTGCCGACGGCGGCGATGGTTTTGCGGCGTTCACGGAAGGCCAGGCGCGGAACACTTCCGGCGGCTACTATGTGTCGAATGCGATAGTTGATTACTTTAAGGCGGGCAACACCATCACGGATGAGCAGCTCAAAGGGATGCGCGTTGCGGATGTGAAGAAGTAATTTCCCCTGCCGCGGCGCGTTCAGTGTCGCGGCGTGACATGAAGAAAATTCATCTTTGCTGAATATTCCTCATTCTTTGGCGTGATTTTTCAGTTGACGTCCTCCCGCTTTTCCGTCATTTTTACATCTGGACGTCTAAACGGATAGATGTTTACAACACAACAAATAATAACATGCGATTGATGAGGTAAGGTATGAGCTTTTTTCACGCCAACCAGCGGGAAGCCCTGAATCAGAGCCTGGCGGAAGTGCAGGGTCAGATTAACGTTTCGTTTGAATTTTTCCCGCCGCGCACCAGTGAAATGGAGCAAACCCTGTGGAACTCCATCGATCGCCTGAGCAGTCTGAAACCGAAGTTTGTTTCGGTAACGTATGGCGCCAACTCTGGGGAACGCGACCGCACTCATAGCGTTATTAAAGGCATTAAAGAGCGTACTGGGCTTGAGGCCGCGCCGCACCTTACCTGTATTGACGCCACGCGCGATGAACTGCGTACCATCGCCCGCGACTACTGGAATAACGGTATCCGCCACATTGTCGCTTTGCGCGGCGATTTGCCGCCGGGCAGCGGTAAGCCGGAGATGTACGCTGCCGATCTGGTTGGTTTGCTCAAAGAGGTGGCCGATTTCGATATTTCAGTAGCGGCCTATCCGGAGGTACATCCGGAAGCGAAAAGCGCGCAGGCCGATCTGCTTAATCTGAAGCGTAAAGTGGATGCTGGCGCTAACCGCGCGATAACCCAATTTTTCTTCGATGTGGAAAGCTATCTGCGTTTTCGCGACCGCTGTGTTTCCGCCGGTATCGACGTAGAAATTATTCCCGGCATTTTACCGGTGTCTAACTTTAAACAGGCGAAAAAATTTGCCGATATGACCAATGTCCGCATTCCGTCCTGGATGTCACTGATGTTTGAGGGGCTGGATAATGACGCAGAAACCCGCAAGCTGGTGGGCGCTAACATTGCGATGGACATGGTGAAAATTTTAAGCCGCGAAGGAGTGAAGGATTTCCACTTCTACACGTTGAATCGTGCGGAAATGAGTTATGCCATTTGCCACACGCTGGGCGTAAGACCCGGTTTATAACCTCAAGCTCCCTGCCGGGAGCTTTATTACATCTCATATTGATCTACATCTCTGTAACTAAAAATATAAAAGGTATTAGCTATCGAATCTGTGGATTAATTCAACTATCGCTTCACTTAATTGGTGTATATCGTAACGGTAACACTTTAAAAGGGAGCTGAGATATGAGCACGACCGACGATACCCATAACACGTTATCCGCTGGAAAATGTCCTTTCCATCAGGGGGGACATGACCGAAGCGCAGGCGCAGGGACAGCCAGCCGCGACTGGTGGCCAAATCAACTCCGCGTGGATCTTTTGAACCAACATTCCAACCGTTCTAACCCGCTGGGTGAAGACTTTGACTACCGCAAAGAGTTTAGCAAGTTAGACTACTCTGCCCTGAAAGGGGATCTCAAGGCGCTGCTGACCGATTCACAACCGTGGTGGCCCGCCGACTGGGGTAGCTATGTCGGTTTGTTTATTCGTATGGCCTGGCATGGCGCTGGCACCTACCGTTCTATTGATGGTCGTGGCGGCGCGGGTCGTGGTCAACAGCGTTTTGCGCCGCTTAACTCCTGGCCGGATAACGTCAGCCTGGATAAGGCGCGTCGTTTGCTGTGGCCGATTAAGCAGAAATATGGCCAGAAAATTTCCTGGGCCGACCTGTTTATTCTGGCGGGTAACGTGGCGCTGGAAAACTCCGGCTTCCGTACCTTCGGTTTCGGCGCCGGGCGTGAAGATGTCTGGGAACCGGATCTGGATGTGAACTGGGGCGATGAAAAAGCCTGGTTGACTCACCGACACCCTGAAGCGCTGGCAAAAGCGCCGCTGGGCGCGACCGAGATGGGCCTTATCTACGTTAACCCGGAAGGGCCGGATCACAGCGGCGAACCACTTTCTGCCGCCGCCGCTATTCGCGCTACCTTTGGCAATATGGGGATGAACGACGAAGAGACCGTGGCGTTGATCGCTGGCGGGCATACCCTCGGTAAAACCCACGGCGCGGCAGCGGCATCCCATGTAGGGGCCGATCCGGAAGCCGCGCCGATTGAAGCGCAGGGCTTAGGTTGGGCCAGCAGCTATGGTAGCGGCGTTGGCGCGGATGCTATCACCTCCGGGCTGGAAGTGGTCTGGACGCAGACGCCGACCCAGTGGAGCAACTATTTCTTCGAAAACCTGTTCAAATATGAGTGGGTACAAACCCGTAGTCCGGCTGGCGCTATCCAGTTTGAAGCGGTAGACGCGCCGGACATCATCCCGGACCCGTTCGATCCGTCGAAAAAACGTAAGCCAACCATGCTGGTCACCGACCTGACGCTGCGTTTTGATCCGGAGTTCGAGAAAATTTCCCGCCGTTTCCTTAACGATCCGCAGGCCTTTAATGAAGCCTTTGCTCGTGCCTGGTTCAAACTGACGCACAGAGATATGGGACCAAAAGCGCGTTACATCGGACCGGAAGTGCCGAAAGAAGATCTGATCTGGCAGGACCCGTTGCCGCAACCGCTCTACCAGCCAACGCAGGAAGACATTATTAACCTGAAAGCGGCGATCGCTGCATCCGGGCTTTCTGTTAGCGAGATGGTTTCGGTTGCCTGGGCATCCGCGTCTACTTTCCGCGGCGGCGATAAACGTGGCGGCGCTAACGGCGCGCGTCTGGCATTAGCGCCTCAGCGCGACTGGGATGTCAACGCCGTTGCGGCTCGCGTTCTGCCGGTATTAGAAGCGCTCCAGAAAACGACGAATAAAGCCTCGCTGGCCGATATTATTGTGTTGGCGGGCGTGGTCGGTATCGAGCAGGCGGCCGCTGCTGCGGGTGTCAGCATCAGCGTACCTTTTGCGCCGGGCCGGGTGGATGCGCGTCAGGATCAGACCGACATCGAGATGTTCTCGCTGCTTGAACCGATTGCCGATGGATTCCGTAACTATCGTGCGCGTCTGGATGTGTCGACGACCGAATCGCTGTTGATTGATAAAGCGCAGCAGTTAACGTTGACCGCGCCGGAAATGACGGTACTGGTTGGCGGGATGCGTGTGCTGGGAACCAACTTTGACGGCAGCCAGAACGGTGTCTTTACCGACAGACTGGGCGTGCTCAGCACTGACTTCTTCGCTAATCTGCTGGATATGCGTTACGAGTGGAAGCCCACCGACGACGCTAATGAGCTGTTCGAAGGCCGGGATCGTCTGACTGGCGAGGTAAAATACACGGCGACCCGCGCCGATCTGGTGTTTGGTTCCAACTCCGTACTGCGCGCGCTGGCGGAAGTTTACGCGTGTAGCGATGCGCACGAGAAGTTTGTGAAGGACTTCGTCGCGGCATGGGTGAAAGTGATGAACCTGGACCGTTTCGATCTGTTGTAAATCTTATGCCGGATGACGCTAACGCTTATCCGGCCTACCGTCTCATATGCCCACCGGGCAAAAAAATCCCCGCGCGATTGCGGGGATTTTTCATTGCAAGCCGACCTTATTCCCATTCCTGCAGAAAGCGCTGACCGTATTGGTCGGCGACCAGCAGCGCGGCGTACACTTCATCCGGCGTTACGCCGCCAGGCATGTTATGAATAGTTTCACCTTCTGCGCAGGCGGCTTCCGCGACGGTGCGCATTTTGGCCGGGATATCCTGTTTAATATCCAGTTGCGCCAGCGTAATCGGCAGGCCAACGGAATGGCACAGCGCAGCAACGGTTTCGATCTCTTCGACCGGCGCGTTTTCCAGCACCAGTTGCGTCAGCGTACCGAAAGCGACCTTCTCACCGTGATAATAGTGGTGCGCATCCGGAATCGCCGTTAAACCGTTATGAATCGCGTGCGCTGCGGCCAGACCGCCGCTTTCAAAACCGACCCCGCTCAGGTAGGTGTTGGCTTCGATGACGCGTTCCAGCGCTGACGTGACGACGTGCTGTTCGGCGGCCAACATGGCTTTTTCGCCTTCTTCGATCAGCGTGTTATAGCATAGCTCCGCCAGCGCCAGCGCGGCCTGTGTACACTTGCCGCCCGCCATTGTGGTGGCGCCGCTGCGTGAGCAGGCGCGAGCTTCAAACCAGGTCGCCAGCGCATCGCCGATACCGGCTGCCAGCAGACGCGCCGGCGCGCCCGCCACTATCTGCGTATCGACAATGACCATATTCGGGTTATGCGGTAGTAGCAGATAACGGTCAAACTCACCGGCATCGGTATAAATAACCGAGAGCGCGCTGCACGGTGCGTCGGTAGAGGCGATGGTCGGCGCGATAGCGACCGGGACGTTCATAAAATGCGCCAGCGCTTTGGCGGTATCCAGCGTTTTACCGCCGCCGATACCCAGTACGGCGCCACACTGACTTTTCTCGGCGACGGCGCGCAGCCTGTCGATCTCATTTTGTGAACATTCGCCGCCAAACGGGGCGATTTCTACTGACAAACCGGCATCCGTCAGGCTTTTGCGCAGCGTCTCTTCGGCAAATCCCAGCACGAATTTATCGCCCACAACCAGCCAGTTGTTCGCCATTGGTTTTAAATAATCGCCAAGACGCGCGATGACGTTTGCACCCTGAATATACTTACCTGGTGACTGAATAATGCGATCCATACATTTCTCTCCTACAGGTTCAGATTACCAAAAGCGTTTTTCCAGTCTTGCTCAAACTTCTCTATTGCTGACTCTACCGCAGGCGTGTTGAGCATTTGTTGCGCTACATCTAAAGGAAGGGTAATCGCCTGGCAACCTGCCAGTAAGCAATCCAGCGCCTGCCGCGGCGTTTTAAAGCTGGCCGCTAGCACCATGCTGTCGGGCGCGTGACGTTCCAGTAGTGTTTGCAGCTCCTGAACCATACGAATGCCATCGCCGCCCTGCGCATCAACGCGGTTGACGTAGGGAGCGACATATTTTGCGCCCGCCAGCGCCGCCAGCAGACCCTGCGATGCGCTGTAGACGGCGGTTCCCAGCGTCACGATACCTTCTTTTTTCAGCAGCTTAATAGCTGCGAGACCTTCGGCGGTTACCGGAATTTTAACCACAATGCCGGGGATGGCGTTATTCAGCCGTTTGGCTTCTTCCACCATCCCTTTCGCGTCGCGGCTCATGGTCTGCGCAAATAAAGTGCCTTCTTCGCCGATGGCGTTTTGCAGCCTGGGCAGCACATCCCAGATAGATTCTTTGCTGGCAGCCACAATGCTCGGATTAGTGGTGACGCCGGCAATCGGGAAAATGCGCGCCAGACGTTCAACTTCCGCCACGTTAGCGGTATCCAGATAGAGTTCCATAGTCTTTCTCTTCGTGAGTTTTCGTTATGGACAGGATAAAGGAGCGTTGTCGGGATGCGCTATGTGACAAATCTGCCAAAAACTGGACAAATGTGATGCGCTGAGTAAAGTGTGATTCACTTCACAAGTTGGCGTTATTTAACGTATAGCGTGCTGTTGTATGCCATATGGGGGAGCGAGTTTTTTGCATTTATATTACAATTATCCAGTAAATGCGCGTTTTATCTACTGTATTTTCTTTATTGGCGTGTGGATTATTTCTCTGTTAGCTGGCTGTGATACTGGCGGCGATACTCCGACGGCGAACGTTCCGTATTTTTGCGAAACAGGCGGCAGAAATAGTTACTGTCGACAAAGCCGCAGCGGTGCGCCACTTCTTTCACTTTCAGGTCATAACCCTTCAGCAACGTTTTGGCGTGTTCCAGTCGCGTATGGTTCAGGTATTCGTTAAAGCCGATGGCTCCCGTTTTCTGGAACAGGTGCGAGAGGTAATTTGGCGAGATATAAAACGCCTGTGCTACCGATTCGCGCGTCAACGGCGCAGCGTAGCGTTCATCAATATACTCCCGAATGGCTTCAAAAAGCGCGCGGCTGCGGGGGGCGGTCTGGATTTGGCTGCCGAGCAGATCGCGGCAATGGCTTAGCAGGCTGGCGACAATCAATCTGGCCGTTTGCTGCTCTTGGGGTTGCATCTGCATCTCATTAAGCGTTTGTATCAGGAAAGAGCCGATACGCGGGCCGCGGCGCGCAACGTGCTGTTTCGTGAGGTTTTGATGCTGCTGACCGTCCCAGTGGACTACGCTGAAACCTAACTGCTGTTTGCCGAACAGAATGCTGAGCGTGGTGGCCGGCGCTTGCCATTGCGGGAAATTCCAGCCGCCTGACGGAATATAGAGAACATCGCAAGGAATGAGCGGGGCGGTAATGCTCATGTCAGTAAGCTCGCCCTCCAGCATAATCTCCAGCCGCGGAAAATCCACCTGGTACGCCAGTTCCGGCGCTGGGCCGCTGGCGCTGGCAAAATAAATCTGGCGCAGCGGCAGCGGGCCGTTGATGAGACGGGAGAGAAGGTGGCTGACGTCGTGATACATGATAATCCCCTGCCGATCGCAAACAGAGGAAACAGTAACGTCGAAAACCGATGTCCTCAAGCGATTATTGCCGGATAGCGGCGCTTTGCGCCTTATCCGGACTACGGGAGAGAAGAACGCCAGGCCCGATAAGCGTTAGCGTTATCGGGCAACATATAGGCTATTGATTACCGACCTGATCGCCATACGGCAACGTATCATAATCAATCAGCGCGTTTTTCTTATACGGGTTGCCAATCCAGCGCGTGGTCTCTTTGAACTGCGGGTTGGTGATGGAACGCGTCGGGTCGTAGCCATCATAGGTCAGGCCCGCTAAGTCCGACCAGGTATGGATAAGCTCGGAACTGCTGTACTTACGATCGACATCCTGTGAGAAGTCACGCGGATGCGCCGCCTGCCATTTCTCTGAGGTCCACAGCAGGAACGGCACCGTATACATATGACGGGTTGGCGAATCTTCGTTTCGTCCCTGCGTCTTATGCGGCGGCGTGTCATACACTTCTTCACCGTGATCGGAGAAGTAGAGCAGGAAACCGTTCGGATCGGTCGCTTTATAGTCCTTAATCAGGCTGGCGACAACATAGTCATTATACAGGTTCGCGTTGTCGTAATCGTTATACGACTCCAGTTCGTCACTGCTTAATCCCGGCGGAACATGGTCGGTTTTACCATCAAACTTGCCCTGGTTTTCTGGATAGCGGAATTTGTATTTAATGTGCGTTCCCAGCAGATGCACAATAATGAATTTTTTCGGCGCCGGGTCGGCTAACACCGCTTTAAACGGCGCCAGCACGTTGCTGTCATATTCGCGTGCGCTTTGAGTGCGCTGCTGGTTCATATAGAACTGCTTATCAGTCTGCTTAGAGAACACGGTCAGCATGGTATTACGCGCCGTCATCGTCTGCTGGTTAGTGATCCAGAAGGTTTTATACCCGGCCTGTTTCATCATATTCATCAGCGATGGCTTCGTCAGATACCAGTCCGGGTTCTTTTCATCCGCGAACGTTAGCGCCTGTTGCAGAATCTCAATGGTGTACGGTCGCGAAGTCACCACATTATTAAACACGGTCAGCCCGGGGTCGGTTTTATGCAGCGCGTCCAGTTCCGGCGTGGTTTCGCGCGGATAACCGTACAGGCTCATACGGCCACGCTGGGTCGATTCGCCAATCACCAGTACCAGCGTGCGCGGCGCATCACCGGAATTGTCTTTGAAATTCGCCAGCGGCGGCAGGGCGCCGTTTTCATTCAGCAGTTTATTCAGCGAGGCGAGCTGTAAACGGTACTGATAGTAGCCGGTAATAAATTGCCACGGCGCGGCGGGTTCCATTCGTGACGCCAGACTATCCAGTGTTTTCTCCATCGACTTATGCTTGATCAGGGTATTCATCGCGATGGGATGGAGGATCAGCCCGTACAGCAGGGCAAACGACACCAGATAACGCCAGGGGGATGGAATATAAACCGGGCGCAGACGTGTCCACAGCAAAATCGCCGCCACCGTATAAGCCAGCGCGACAAGAACAATTTTCAGACTGAAATATTGGCTTAAATATTCGCTGGCTTCATTGGCGTTGGTTTCAAACATCACAAACAGCACGCTTTGTGAGAACTCCTGCCCGTAGATTACGTAATAGCTCAGCGCCGCCAGCGAGGCGGCCCAGAGTACGACGCCAATAACGGCAGCAATAACCCGGATGCGGCCTGGAAACAGAAAGACGGGGATCAGCCACAATGAGCTGTACAGTAGCGAATCCCGCAGGCCGTTTGTCCCGCTGTATCCGGTGAAATAAATAATGGCCTGCAGGAGAGTGGAAAAGAACCAAAAGTAGAGAAGTGCCCAGCCCAGGGCTTTCCAGCTAAACGCGGGTTTAGTCCGGAGTAATGTGGATTGCATAATAAGAGCCTGTCTTTAATCGTAGCGCCAAACGTAACGCCTGAACCTTAAAAGAATCTGAAGCAAACCTGCTTTATGCCGCACGTTTTGCTAAGAAAGATTTATAAATGCATAAAATGCAGACAGGAATATATTGAAAAAATGACGAGGATGACAGCAGTATTTCATGCCGCCCCCACATAACTGCGTGAGGGCGACTTTCTTTTGGCGTTAGCCGGTGTTGCGCATACCGGCGGCGACGCCCGCAATCGTGACCATCAACGCCTGTTCGACGCGAGGATCGGGCGATTTGCCCTGCTCTTCAGTCAGACGGGAACGATACAGCAATTCGGCCTGCAACACGTTTAATGGATCGGTATAAACGTTTCTTAACTGAATGGACTCCGCAATCCACGGTAAGTCGGCCATCAGGTGCGAATCGTTGGCAATCGCCAGCACCACTTTAATGTCTTCTTCCAGCAGGTCTCGTAGCTCTTTGCCCAGCGGCCATAGCGTTTTCGCCACCAGGCGCTGATCGTAATAGTCGGCCAGCCACAGGTCGGCTTTCGAGAACACCATTTCCAGCATCCCAAGACGCGTGGAGAAGAACGGCCAGTCGCGGCACATGGCTTCCAGTTCACTTTGTTTACCGTCTTCCACCACTTTTTGCAGCGCAGTACCCGCGCCCAGCCAGGCTGGCAGCATCAGGCGGTTTTGCGTCCAGGCGAAGATCCACGGAATCGCGCGCAGCGATTCGACGCCGCCAGTTGGACGACGTTTTGCCGGACGTGAGCCGAGCGGCAATTTGCCCAGCTCTTGTTCCGGCGTCGCGGAGCGGAAGTACGGTACAAAGTCTTTATTTTCACGCACGTAGCCGCGGTAGGTTTCACAGGAGATGACGGAAAGCTCATCCATAATATGACGCCAGCTGTCTTTCGGTTCCGGCGGCGGCAGCAGGTTTGCTTCCAGAATTGCGCTGGTGTAGAGCGACAGGCTGCTGACGGTGACTTCCGGCAGGCCGTATTTGAAGCGGATCATCTCGCCCTGCTCGGTCACGCGCAGGCCGCCTTTCAGACTGCCTGGCGGTTGCGAAAGCAGCGCCGCGTGGGCTGGCGCGCCGCCACGGCCAATAGAGCCGCCGCGGCCGTGGAAGAGGGTGAGCTCGATACCGGCTTTTTCACAGGTTTTGATCAGGGCGTCCTGCGCCTGATACTGCGCCCATGACGCGGCCATAACGCCGGCGTCTTTTGCCGAGTCGGAGTAGCCGATCATGACCATCTGCTTACCCTGAATCAGCCCGCGATACCAGTCGATATTCAACAACTGGGTCATCACGTCGTCGGCATTGTTCAGGTCGTCGAGGGTTTCAAACAGCGGCGCGACCGGCATGGCAAAGCCGATACCTGCCTCTTTCAGCAGCAGATGCACAGCCAGCACGTCAGACGGCGTTTTCGCCATTGAAATCACGTAGGCGGCGATCGACCCTTTTGGCGCTTCGGCAATAACCTTGCAGGTTTCAAGCACTTCGCGGGTATCGTTGCTCGGCTCCCAATTACGCGGCAGCAGCGGACGTTTGGAGTTCAGTTCGCGGATCAGGAAGGCCTGCTTGTCGGCTTCCGACCAGCTTTCGTAGTCGCCAATACCAAGGTAGCGGGTAATTTCGCCCAGCGCTTCGGTATGGCGGGTGCTCTCCTGGCGGATATCAATACGCACCAGCGGTACGCCGAAACACTTCACGCGGCGGAGCGTGTCAAGTAACTCGCCGTTGGCGATAATGCCCATGCCGCAGGCCTGTAACGACTGGTAGCAGGCGTACAGAGGTTCCCAGAGCTGCTCGTTTTGCGTCAGCAAGCCATCCGGTTTGGGCAGCTTCTCGCCTTTCAGACGCGCTTCCAGCCAGGACTGAGTCGCCATCAGACGGGCGCGCAATTTTTTCATCAGATAGCGATACGGTTCAGACGCGCCTTCTTCGCCCACTAACGCCAGCAGCTCCGGCGTGGCGTCGACCATCGACAGTTCTGATACCAGAACATGAATGTCTTTCAGGAACAGATCGGTGGCTTTCCAGCGGCTTAACAAGAGTACGTGGCGGGTGATCTCCGCCGTCACGTTCGGGTTGCCGTCACGGTCGCCGCCCATCCAGGAGGTAAAACGTACCGGCACAAAATCCACCGGCAATTTGTAGCCGAGATTTTCTTCCAGCTGTTCGTTCAGTTCACGCAGATAGTGAGGTACGCCCTGCCACAGGCTGTTCTCAACCACGGCGAAGCCCCATTTGGCTTCATCCACCGGGCTTGGACGCTGCTTGCGGATCTCATCCGTATGCCAGGATTGGGCAATCAACTGGCGCAGGCGACGCATCACCTGGTGGCGTTCGTAGTCGGCGATATCGGTATTATCAAGCTGCTTCAGACAGTTGTTGATTTCACCCATCTTGTGAATAAGCGTACGGCGGGTAATTTCTGTCGGGTGGGCGGTCAGCACCAGCTCCAGAGACAGCGACTCTACCGCTTTTTTGATGGTTGCGTCGTTGAGGTCCGGTTGGTTTTTCAGTTTACGCAGGGTGCGGGCAATCACTTCCGGGTTACTGGCGGCTTCGCCTTTTGGCGAAATGCTGTGGTATTGCTCGGCAGTATTAGCCAGGTTCAGGAACTGACTAAACGCGCGCGCCACTGGCAGCAGCTCGTCATTAGACAAATTTTGTAGCGTGGTGAGCAGCTCCTGGCGATTAGCTTCATTGCCGGCGCGTGAAGATTTGGATAGCTTACGGATTGTTTCTACGCGATCAAGAATGTGTTCTCCCAGCGCATCCTTGATGGTTTCTCCCAGCACCTTGCCGAGCATACTGACATTACTACGCAACGCGGAATATTGTTCGTTCATATGATCCCAGACACCCCATCTCTGTTGTAATTGTCCTGCATCTTTCACGCTGCGGCGGCGTTGGCTGCGCTCGCCCGTATGCCAGTTCTCCGGAATGGGCTCGTTTGCCGCCTTGCTGTGACGTGAAATTTTTCGGACTTTGCTTTTTAGCCGTCTTTTATAAAGCCACGTAAAACCCGTGGCGTCAATTACTGCGAAATCGGTTCAGCAAACGAAGAAATGACGGTAATTTATTAAAGTTAATTCGCATCGTGCCAAATAAGAAATGCTTATGAACATGTGGCGTAGAGATGCCGGATGGCGCTGCGCTTATCCGGCCTACAAGACGGGGTAGGCCCGGTAAACATCGCGCCACCGGGCAATATGCATTAATGCCAGCAAAAATGGTGTACTACCTGGGTAATCAATTCCCGGGTTGGCTTAATAAAACGCGTTTCGAGATATTCATCCGGCTGATGGGCCTGATTAATTGAGCCCGGGCCGAGCACCAGCGTTGGGCATAATGTCTGCATAAACGGCGCTTCAGTGCAGTAGTTCACCACGTCGGTTTTCGTACCCAACAGTTTTTCTACTACTTCAACCAGTTGGTGGTCCGGTGGACACTCGTAACCTGGAATCGGCGGATGTAATTCTGCCACCGTCAGGCGGCCCGGCCAGCGTTCGCTTACCGGGGCCAGCGCGTCGTTAAGCAGTCCATTAAGGTCGTTTAACGTCATGCCCGGCAGTGGACGAATATCCATATGCAATTCGCAGCAGGCGCAGATACGGTTTGAGGCATCGCCGCCGTGAATATGGCCCAGATTCAGCGTTGGATACGGAACGGTAAACGCCTCGTAGTGATACCGCGCTTTCAGCGAGTCACGCAGTTGCATGATATGACCAATCGCATCGTGCATCAGTTCAATGGCGTTAACCCCACGCGCCGGGTCGCTGGAATGACCGGACTGCCCCAGGACGCGAACGACATTAGAGATATGCCCTTTGTGCGCGCGTATCGGTTGCAACGACGTCGGTTCGCCAATGATCGCGCAGTCCGGACGTAATGCCGTGGTTTCGGAAAAATAACGCGCCCCCGCCATGCTGGTCTCTTCATCGGCGGTCGCCAGAATGTAGAGCGGCTTTTTCAACTGTGTTACGTCAACGGCACGTAGCGCGTCCAGAATAAAAGCGAAGAAACCTTTCATATCCGCAGTACCTAGGCCATACAGCTTATTGTCGTGCTCGGTCAGTGTGAACGGGTCGCGCGTCCAGCGTCCGTCATCAAACGGTACGGTATCGGTATGGCCCGCCAGCAGCAGACCGCCAGCACCGTGCCCGGAACTGGCGAGCATATTAAATTTGTTTCGTGTTCCCGGAACCGGTTGCACCTCTACATTGAAACCAAGATCGCTGAACCAGCCCGCAAGCAAAGTGATTAAAGACGCATTACTTTGATCGAGGGATGCTTCGGTTGCGCTTATCGACGGCGTGGCAATCAGAGCGCGGTAAATCTCGATAAATGGCGGTAAAACGTTTTTCATTGTTGACACACCTCAGGTCATGATAGTATCAATATTCATGCATTAATTATGAATAAAAATACATTAACGTTGAGCATAAAGGAACCCGATGTTGAATACGCTGATTGTAGGCGCTAGCGGTTATGCGGGCGCAGAGCTTGTAAGCTACGTAAATCGCCACCCACATATGACCATAACCGCTTTGACCGTCTCAGCGCAAAGCAATGATGCAGGAAAGTTAATTTCTGATTTACATCCGCAGTTAAAAGGGATTGTCGACCTGCCATTGCAACCGATGTCGGATGTGCGTGACTTTAGCGCAGATGTTGATGTGGTGTTCCTGGCGACAGCGCATGAAGTGAGCCACGATCTGGCGCCGCAGTTTTTACAAGCCGGATGCGTCGTATTCGATCTTTCCGGCGCGTTTCGGGTAAACGATCGCGCCTTCTATGAAAAGTATTACGGATTTACTCATCAGTATCCTGAGCTGCTGGAGCAGGCGGTGTACGGTCTGGCTGAGTGGAATGCCGATAAACTGAACGCGGCGAATTTGATTGCGGTTCCTGGTTGCTATCCAACCGCGGCGCAGTTGTCGCTAAAACCGCTGATTGACGGCGGGCTTCTGGATCTGACGCAGTGGCCGGTAATTAATGCCACCAGCGGGGTGAGCGGCGCGGGGCGCAAGGCGGCAATATCGAACAGTTTCTGTGAAGTGAGTCTGCAACCGTATGGCGTGTTTACGCATCGTCATCAGCCGGAAATCGCCGCCCATCTGGGCGCGGAGGTCATCTTCACCCCGCATCTGGGGAATTTCCCGCGCGGGATTCTGGAAACCATTACCTGCCGCCTGAAAGCGGGCGTAACCCATGCGCAGGTCGCCGACGTGTTGCAAAAAGCCTATGGCGACAAACCGCTGGTGCGCCTGTATGACAAAGGCGTTCCGGCGTTAAAGAACGTCGTCGGGCTGCCGTTCTGCGATATTGGTTTTGCCGTCCAGGGCGAACATCTGATTGTGGTGGCAACCGAAGACAACTTGTTGAAAGGCGCAGCGGCGCAGGCGGTGCAGTGCGCTAATATTCGTTTCGGCTTCGCTGAAACGCAGTCTCTTATTTAAAGGTGCAATGATGAATCCATTAATTATCAAGCTGGGCGGCGTATTACTGGATAACGAAGAGGCTCTTGAACGTCTTTTTACCGCGCTGGTCAACTATCGTGAATCCCATCAGCGTCCGCTGGTGATCGTCCATGGCGGCGGTTGCGTGGTGGATGAGCTGATGAAAGGGCTTAATTTGCCGGTGAAAAAGAAAAACGGCCTGCGCGTGACGCCTGCCGATCAGATTGGCATCATTGCCGGCGCGTTGGCGGGAACCGCTAACAAAACCCTGCTGGCCTGGGCGAAGAAACACCATATCGCCTCTGTTGGTCTGTTTCTGGGCGATGGCGACAGTGTGAAAGTGATTCAACTTGATGAAGCGCTGGGCCACGTCGGGCTGGCGCAGCCGGGGTCGCCGAAGCTGATTAATACGCTGCTGGAAAACGACTTTCTGCCGGTGGTCAGTTCCATTGGCGTAACAGAAGACGGTCAATTGATGAACGTCAACGCCGATCAGGCGGCAACCGCGCTGGCGGCAACGCTGGGCGCAGATTTGATTCTGCTTTCTGACGTAAGCGGGATTCTGGACGGTAAAGGCCAGCGGATAGCGGAAATGACCGCCGCGAAAGCAGAGCAACTGATTGACCAGGGCATTATCACTGACGGGATGATTGTGAAAGTGAATGCGGCTCTTGACGCGGCGCGGGCTTTGGGTCGCCCGGTAGATATCGCCTCCTGGCGTCATGCCGATCAACTGCCGGCGCTGTTCAACGGTACGCCGATTGGCACGCGTATTCTGGCTTAACTATTTCTGTGCCCGATGGCGACTATGCCTTATCGGGGCTACGAGAGTCGAACCTGTAGGCCGGATAAGCGTAGCGCCATCCGGCAGTGAAATTCGAAGAATTTAAGGAAGCATATTATGGCACTTTGGGGTGGGCGTTTTACACAGGCGGCAGACCAGCGGTTTAAACAATTCAATGATTCGTTGCGCTTTGATTACCGTCTGGCGGAGCAGGATATTGTCGGTTCTGTGGCCTGGTCCAAAGCATTGGTCACGGTAGGCGTACTGACTGCCGATGAGCAACGACAGTTGGAAGACGCGCTGAACGTGCTGCTGGAAGAGGTTCGCGCGAATCCGCAGCAAATCCTGCAAAGCGATGCGGAAGATATCCATAGCTGGGTAGAAGGTAAGCTCATCGACAAAGTGGGTCAGTTGGGTAAAAAGCTGCACACCGGACGCAGCCGTAACGATCAGGTGGCGACGGACCTGAAACTGTGGTGCAAAGAGACGGTGAGGGAACTGCTCACCGCTAACCGCCAGCTACAGAGCGCGCTGGTGGAAACCGCGCAGGCGAACCAGGATGCGGTAATGCCGGGATATACCCATCTGCAACGCGCGCAGCCGGTGACTTTCGCCCACTGGTGTCTCGCGTATGTCGAAATGCTGGCGCGCGATGAAAGCCGCCTGCAGGACACGCTTAAACGTCTGGACGTGAGTCCGCTAGGTTGCGGCGCGTTGGCGGGAACGGCCTATGAAATTGACCGTGAACAATTGGCAGGTTGGCTGGGCTTTACGTCTGCGACCCGCAACAGCCTGGACAGCGTGTCCGATCGTGACCACGTACTGGAACTGCTTTCTGATGCGGCTATCGGCATGGTGCATCTGTCACGCTTCGCGGAAGATCTGATTTTCTTTAATTCTGGCGAAGCGGGCTTTGTGGAGCTTTCTGACCGCGTTACTTCCGGTTCATCGCTCATGCCGCAGAAGAAAAACCCGGACGCGCTGGAGTTGATTCGCGGTAAGTGCGGCCGCGTACAGGGGGCGCTAACCGGCATGATGATGACCTTAAAAGGTCTGCCGCTGGCCTATAACAAAGATATGCAGGAAGACAAAGAAGGGTTGTTCGACGCGCTCGATACCTGGCTTGACTGCCTGCATATGGCGGCGTTGGTGCTGGACGGTATTCAGGTGAAACGCTCACGTTGTCAGGACGCGGCGCAACAGGGGTATGCCAACGCCACGGAGCTGGCGGATTACCTGGTCGCGAAAGGCGTGCCGTTTCGCGAGGCGCACCATATTGTCGGCGAAGCGGTGGTAGAAGCCATTCGCCAGGGTAAGCCGCTGGAAGCGTTGTCGCTTGCTGACTTGCAGAAGTTCAGCCTGGTGATTAGCGATGACGTTTACCCGATACTCTCTTTGCAATCGTGTCTGGATAAGCGGGCAGCGAAAGGCGGCGTGTCGCCTCAGCAGGTTGCTCAGGCGATCGACTACGCGAAGGCGCGTCTGGCGTAACTGGCATTGTGCCGGATGGCGGCTGACGTCTTGCCTGTCAAAAAATAGTGAGCCGTAGGCCGGGTAATACGCGTTGGCGTCACCATCCGGCAACGGTCATTAGAGCCTGGCATCACGCCGGGCTTTTTTACGCAAAAAAAAGCGGACCAGAGGTCCGCAAAAGTTCACGTTGGCTTTAGTTATTTCGGGTTCGAGAGATGCCCTCTGAACGGGCGGTGTCTTCAAGGGTTAAACGAGAAACCGCTCCGTTTCTTTGATGTATTATTAATCAGAAAGGTTGATAGGGATAATCGTTCGTTGCTATGCTACCTATCGCCATGAACTATCGTGGCGACGGAGGATGAATAATGAATATTCGTGATCTTGAATATCTGGTGGCGTTAGCCGAACATCGCCATTTCCGGCGAGCGGCGGACTCCTGTCACGTCAGCCAGCCAACCCTTAGCGGGCAAATTCGCAAGCTGGAAGATGAGCTGGGCGTTATGCTGCTGGAGCGAACGAGCCGTAAGGTGCTGTTTACCCAGGCGGGCTTACTGCTGGTGGATCAGGCGCGCACCGTGCTGCGTGAGGTCAAGGTGCTCAAAGAGATGGCAAGCCAACAAGGCGAGACGATGTCCGGCCCGCTGCATATTGGTTTAATCCCAACGGTTGGCCCCTATTTGCTGCCGCTTATTATTCCGATGTTGCACCAGACTTTCCCGAAGCTGGAAATGTATCTGCATGAGGCGCAAACCCATCAGCTATTAGCGCAACTCGATAGCGGCAAACTTGACTGCGCTATTCTGGCGCTGGTGAAAGAGAGCGAGGCGTTTATCGAAGTGCCGCTGTTTGATGAGCCCATGATGCTGGCTATCTATGAGGATCATCCGTGGGCGAAGCGCGATCGCGTGCCGATGTCCGATCTGGCTGGCGAAAAATTGCTGATGCTGGAAGATGGTCACTGTCTGCGCGATCAGGCGATGGGATTCTGTTTCGAAGCCGGGGCGGATGAAGATACCCATTTCCGGGCGACCAGTCTGGAAACGCTACGCAACATGGTGGCGGCGGGCAGTGGTATTACACTACTCCCCGCGCTGGCAGTGCCGCAGGAGCGTAAGCGCGACGGCGTGGTCTATCTGCCGTGCATTAAACCGGAACCGCGTCGTACCGTGGGGCTGGTATATCGTCCGGGTTCGCCGCTACGTGGCCGTTATGAGCAACTGGCAGAGGCCATCCGCGGTGCAATGGATGGCCATTTCGACAAAGCGTTAAAACAGGCGGTTTAATCCGTTTAGCGCCGCTACCCGATAAGCTTCCGCCATGGTTGGGTAGTTAAAGGTGGTGTTAACGAAGTACTCGATAGTGTTACCGCCACCTTTCTGCTCCATGATCGCCTGGCCGATATGAATAATTTCGGCGGCGCGTTCGCCAAAGCAATGAATCCCCAGAATTTCTTTGGTTTCGCGGTGGAAGAGAATTTTTAGCGTGCCGACGTTCATGCCGACGATTTGCGCTCGCGCCAGATGCTTAAACTGCGCGCGGCCCACTTCGTAAGGCACTTTCATGGCTGTTAACTGCTGCTCGGTTTTGCCGACAGAACTGATTTCCGGAATGGTATAAATCCCGGTGGGGATATCTTCAATAAGATGCGCGGTCGCTTCGCCTTTCACCAGCGCCTGCGCCGCAATACGTCCTTGATCGTAAGCCGCGGAAGCCAGACTGGGATAGCCTATCACATCGCCCACCGCATAGACGTGCGGCAGGGCGGTCTGGTACATGCTGTTAACCTTGAGTTGTCCACGGCTGTCTGTTTTCAGACCAATATTCTCCAGCGCCAGCGAATCGGTGTTACCGGTGCGGCCGTTGGCATAGAGCAGGCAGTCAGCCTTCAGTTTTTTACCCGATTTCAGGTGCATAATGACGCCGTCATCGCAGCCTTCGATTTTCTCATACTCTTCATTGTGGCGAATAACCACGCCGCTATTCCAGAAATGATAAGAGAGAGAGTCGGACATCTCCTGATCGAGAAAAGCCAGCAGTCGATCGCGAGTGTTGATTAGATCAACTTTTACATCCATACCACGGAAGATGGACGCATATTCGCAGCCGATAACGCCGGCGCCATAAATAATGACGTGGCGTGGTTCATGATGGAGACTAAGGATTGAGTCGCTGTCATAAACACGCGGATGCGAGAAATCCACATCATTCGGATGGTAAGGACGCGAACCACAAGCAATGACAAATTTTTCTGCTGTCAGGTTTTCAACTGTGCCGTCATGGCATTCCAGCGCCAGGGTATGTTCGTCAATAAAATGGGCGTTGCCCTGCAAGATTTCACAGTGGTTACGCTCATAAAACCCCTGACGCATACGGGTTTGCTGATTAATCACATTATCGGCATGGTTGAGGATGTCGGCGAAAGAAGAACGAAGGAGACGGGAATGGTCGCTATAAAGCGGGTTTTGATTAAATTCGATAATACGGCTGACGGCGTGGCGCAGGGCTTTGGATGGGATGGTGCCCCAGTGGGTACATCCGCCGCCAACGTTATGATAACGCTCAATCACCGCGACGTGTGCTCCAAGCTTGACCAGACCCATTGCAGCACCTTCACCGCCAGGGCCTGACCCTATGACGACTGCATCATAATCCCAGGAATGTGGCATGGTATTACTCACCTGTTTTTATACATAAAATAAACACGATGATAACATTTGCCCGGCTTTAACCCAATTATCGTTGTGCTTTTTTGCGAAGCTGGAGCACAAACTGTCTGTAAACAATCATTCACAATCCAGTGTGAACCCGTTATTTTTATTCTCTGGTATAGTGCCGAATAAGGCATATGGAAGGATTCAGACATTGTGATGGGTGTTAGAGCGCAACAAAAAGAAAAAACCCGGCGTTCGCTGGTGGAAGCCGCATTCAGTCAACTGAGCGCTGAGCGAAGTTTCGCCAGCCTGAGTTTGCGTGAAGTGGCGCGTGAAGCGGGCATTGCGCCAACGTCGTTTTACCGTCATTTTCGCGATGTCGATGAACTCGGGCTGACGATGGTGGATGAAAGTGGCCTGATGCTGCGTCAGTTGATGCGTCAGGCGCGGCAACGCATTGCGAAAGGCGGCAGCGTGATTCGCACGTCGGTCTCTACATTTATGGAGTTTATCGGCAACAATCCCAACGCTTTCCGTCTGTTGTTGCGCGAGCGTTCCGGCACTTCAGCTGCGTTTCGTGCCGCCGTCGCGCGGGAGATCCAACATTTTATTGCGGAACTTGCCGATTATCTGGAACTCGAAAACCATATGCCGCGCGCGTTTACTGAAGCCCAGGCTGAAGCGATGGTCACTATTGTCTTTAGCGCGGGCGCAGAGGCGTTGGACGTCGGCGCTGAACAGCGTCGGCAATTAGAAGAGCGACTGGTATTGCAACTACGCATGATTGCGAAAGGGGCGTATTACTGGTATCGCCGTGAGCAAGAGAAAATAGCACATCATTCCGAATAACGTGAAGGACGAGTAATGAAACAGTCAGGTCAAGATAAAGGTACGCTGTTGCTGGCGCTCATCGCTGGCTTATCGATTAACGGCACATTTGCGGCGCTGTTTAGCGCTATTGTGCCGTTCTCCGTATTTCCGATTATCTCGCTGGTGCTGACGGTATATTGTCTGCATCAGCGCTACCAAAATCGTACTATGCCGGTAGGTTTGCCGGGGCTGGCTGCAGCCTGTTTTATTCTTGGTGTTTTACTGTATAGCACCGTCGTGCGTGCAGAATATCCGGATATCGGCTCCAACTTCTTCCCGGCAGTGTTGTCGGTGATTCTGGTATTCTGGATTGGCTTGAAGATGCGTAATCGGAAGCAGGAGATGGCGGAGTAGGCCGGATAAGGCGTTTACGCCGCCTCGCCGTATGCCTGATGGCGCGTTGCGCTTATCGGGCATACGGCGACAAACATTTACTTTGCGGTCAATAATACTCCGCATTCCATATGGTGCGTATACGGGAACTGATCGAACAGCGCCAGGCGAGACACCGTGTGCGTCTGGCTTAATGTTTCCAGGTTTTTGCACAACGTTTCCGGATTGCAGGAAATGTACAGAATACGTGGATAAGCCTGCACCATTTTTTCAGTTTCGCTGTCCAGACCGCTGCGCGGCGGATCGACAAAAATGGTTTCGCACTGATAGCGCTTCAGATCGATCCCCTGCAGGCGGTTAAACTCACGAACACCGTTCATCGCCTGGGTAAACTCTTCCGCCGCCATACGAACAATCTGCACATTATCAATATGATTAGCGGCAATATTGTACTGTGCGGCAGCAACGGACGGTTTGGCGATTTCGGTCGCCAGCACGCGGTTAAAATTGCGCGCCAGCGCTAAAGAAAAATTGCCGTTGCCGCAATACAATTCAAGCAGATCGCCTTTTGAGTCTTTCGTCACCTCCAGCGCCCACTCTAACATCTGAATATTCATGGCGGCGTTTGGCTGCGTAAAGCTGTTTTCGACCTGGCGGTAGATCATCTCTTTACCTGCCACAGGCAGACGCTCATCAATATAATCCTGATCCAATTCGATTTTGGTTTTAGTGGCCCGGCCAATCAGGTGTACGTTCAGACCTTGCGCGCGTAAAGCATCGCGTAACGCAGTGGCGGCTTCACGCCACTTTTCGTCCAACTTTTTATGGTACAGCAACGACACTACCGCCTGGTTGCTCAAGGTCGTGAGATAATCGATCTGGAACAGCTTATGCCGCAGTGCATGATTATCGCGCACGCCGGCAATCATCGCCTTCATTAAGGTATTAATCAGTTGGCTGGCCGCCGGGAAGCTGTCAACGCGAATCCGGCTTTTGGTCTGCTGATCAAACATAATGTGGTACAGGTCATCGCCGTCATGCCACAGGCGGAATTCCGCACGCATACGATAGTGACTGGCCGGCGAGCGAAATACTTCCGGAACCAGGCCAGAAAACGGCGCCATCATACTCTGCAAGCGCGCCACTTTTTCGGCTAGCTGCGCGTCATACTGTTCTGTCGGAAGATGTTCGGGGGTCATATCGCATCCTGAATAATAAAAGTACGCGGGGATTGTAGGGATTGCTCAGTGGATGTCCAGCTATTGATGATTTCTGATTTGTGATGCGCGGTCTGGACAGGGTGTTGTGACAGACGGTAGCATCCGTGGGCCGGTCCCGTGAGTTAATAGGGAATCCAGTGAAAATCTGGAGCTGACGCGCAGCGGTAAGGAAAGGTGAGATGAGAGCGTAAGCAGACACTGCCTCCGGCGGGAAGTCATCATTTCTGCTATCCAGCCAACGGATAACCCTCCAAGCCCGAAGACCTGCCGGCTAACGTCGCATCTGGTTTTCATCATCGCGTACTATCGATGAAGCCTGCGGCATCCTTCTTATATTGTGGATGCTTTACAATGATTAAAAAAGCTACGCTGCTGACGGCGTTCTCCGTCACGGCCTTTTCCGCTTGGGCGCAGGATACTAGCCCGGATACCCTGGTTGTCACCGCCAACCGTTTTCAGCAGCCGCGCAGCGCGGTTCTGGCGCCCGTTACCATCGTGACGCGTCAGGATATTGAACGTTGGCAATCGACCTCCGTAAATGATGTTCTGCGCCGTTTGCCTGGCGTCGATATTGCGCAGAGCGGCGGCGCCGGACAAAACTCCTCCATTTTCATTCGCGGCACCAACTCCAGCCATGTACTGGTATTGATTGACGGCGTGCGTCTGAATTTAGCAGGCGTGAGCGGGTCCGCCGATCTCAGCCAGTTCCCGGTGTCGCTGGTACAGCGCATTGAATATATTCGCGGTCCGCGTTCCGCTATTTATGGTTCCGATGCTATCGGCGGCGTAGTGAATATCATTACGACGCGCGATAACCCAGGCACAGAATTAACCGCTGGATGGGGAAGCAATAGCTACCAGAATTACGACATCTCGACGCAACAGCAACTTGGCGAAAACACACGGGCGACGGTGATCGGCGATTATAAATACACCAAAGGGTTTGACGTGGTAGCGAAAGGCGGTACCGGGATGCAGGCGCAGCCTGACCGGGACGGCTTTTTGAGTAAAACGCTTTATGGCGCGTTAGAGCATACCTTTTCTGATCGCTGGAGCGGATTCGTGCGTGGTTATGGCTACGATAACCGTACCGATTACGACGCCTATTACTCGCCGGGCTCGCCGCTGATTGATACACGCAAACTTTATAGCCAAAGCTGGGACGCCGGGCTGCGCTTTAATGGCGAACGTATTCAGTCTCAGCTGGTTTCAAGCTATAGCCACAGTAAAGATTACAACTATGATCCGCACTATGGCCGGTATGATACCTCCGCCACGCTGGATGAGATGAAACAGTACAATGTTCAATGGACCAACAGTGTGGTCGTGGGGCACGGTAATGTTGGGGCGGGCGTAGACTGGCAGAAACAGACTACCACGCCAGGTACCGGCTATGTGCCCGAGGGATATGACCAGCGTAATACCGGGGTTTACCTGACAGGATTACAACAATTGGGTGACTTCACTCTGGAAGCGGCGGCGCGCAGTGATGACAACTCCCAGTTTGGTCGTCACGGTACATGGCAAACCAGCGCGGGATGGGAGTTTATAGAAGGTTATCGCTTTATTGCCTCCTACGGAACCTCCTACAAAGCGCCTAATTTGGGCCAACTGTATGGTTATTACGGTAATCCGAACCTGAATCCTGAAAAGAGTAAACAGTGGGAAGGCGCATTTGAAGGGCTAACCGCTGGCGTCAGCTGGCGTATTTCAGGTTATCGTAACGATATTAATGACATGATCGATTATGACGATCATCTGCAAAAATATTACAACGAAGGTAAGGCGCGCATTAAAGGTATTGAGGCGACGGCGAATTTCGATACCGGACCGTTAACGCATACGGTCAGTTATGATTACGTTGATGCGCGTAATGCGATTACCGATACGCCATTACCTCGGCGTTCCAAACAGATGGCAAAATATCAACTTGACTGGGACGTTTACGATTTTGACTGGGGGGTGACATATCAATACCTTGGTTCCCGCTATGATTCGGATTACTCCGCTTACCCATACCGGACAGTAAAAATGGGCGGCGTCAGTTTATGGGATCTTACGGTTGCATATCCGGTCACCTCACATCTGACAGTTCGTGGTAAAATAGCCAACCTGTTCGACAAAGATTACGAGACAGTTTATGGCTACCAAACTGCAGGACGAGAATACACCTTGTCTGGCAGCTACACCTTCTGAACCACGTCCCACCGTGCTGGTATTTGATTCCGGCGTCGGTGGATTGTCGGTCTATGATGAGATTCGGCGGCTCCTGCCGGATCTCCACTATATATATGCTTTCGATAACGTGGCATTCCCCTATGGGGAAAAGAGCGAAACGTTTATCGTCGAGCGCGTTGTCGAGATTGTGACTGCGGTACAGCAGCGCTATCCCCTTTCACTGGCGGTGATAGCCTGCAATACCGCCAGTACGGTTTCACTTCCCGCATTACGTGAAAAGTTTGCCTTCCCGGTGGTGGGCGTTGTACCTGCGATTAAACCAGCGGCGCGGCTTACCGCAAATGGCGTCGTCGGGCTACTGGCGACGCGAGCGACGGTCAAACGTCCTTATACTCACGAACTGATTGCGCGCTTCGCCAATGAATGTCAGATAGCGATGTTGGGGTCGGCAGAACTGGTGGAACTGGCGGAAGCTAAATTACATGGCGACTCGGTATCGCTGGAAGAGCTGCGCCGCATATTACGCCCATGGCTACGAATGCCGGAGCCGCCTGACACGGTCGTTCTGGGGTGTACGCATTTCCCTCTATTACGGGACGAGCTTTTGCAAGTCCTGCCTGAAGGGACGCGGTTAGTGGATTCCGGCGCGGCGATAGCGCGTCGTACAGCCTGGCTGTTGGAACATGAAGCGCCGGATGCGAAATCAACCGATGCCAATATTGCTTATTGCATGGCAATGACGCCAGGAGCTGAACAATTATTACCCGTTTTACAGCGTTATGGCTTTGAAACGCTCGAAAAACTGGCGGTTTAATGGCGTTTTGGGTAAATACCAGGCACTTGAGAAATTATTTTAAATTTCCTCTTGTCAGGCAGAAATAACTCCCTATAATGCGCCACCACTGACACGGAACAACGGCACACAGGCCGCCGGGTCAGCGGGGTTCAGACCAGAACCTCACGGAGAAAAGCGAAAATAAACGCTTGACTCTGAAGCGGGAAAGCGTAATATGCACACCCCGCGCCGCTGAGAAAAGCGAAGCGGCACTGCTCTTTAACAATTTATCAGACAATCTGTGTGGGCACTCGAAGATACGGATTCTTGACGTCGAAAGACGAAAAATGAATACCAAGTCTCTGAGTGAACACGTAATTCATTACGAAGTTTAATTCACGAGCGTCAAACTTTTAAATTGAAGAGTTTGATCATGGCTCAGATTGAACGCTGGCGGCAGGCCTAACACATGCAAGTCGAACGGTAACAGGAAGCAGCTTGCTGCTTCGCTGACGAGTGGCGGACGGGTGAG
>NZ_VXJW01000010.1 GCF_008692845.1 Salmonella enterica subsp. arizonae | reverse complement strand
CCCGGACATGCTGAGCTTTTTGCGTGGTGGTGTGGTGAGTGGTCATGTTATTGCCTCAGGGGATAGACATGACCACGATGCTACAGGGCTGAAAAAATTTGAAAATGTGAGTTCACCGGAACGTTACAACGTATTAGGCTTGTGAGTTAAACATCTTTAATACGCGCCAGACAGAACACTGTGGCGACAATCATCACCAGCGCAAACCAGAAAACCGCATGGTAATTCCAGATTTCTGCGGCAATTCCCGCCAGCGAGCCGGCAATGATCCAGCCAACGCGAATGGTATTGGTATACAGCGTGGTGGCTGAACCCGCCTGACCCGGCATCAGATCCTGAAAATAGAGCATCCCAATCCCGCCGAGAATGCCGATGTAAATCGCGTTCAGCAATTGTAAACCGAGCAATGTTGCCGGAGCGTGCGCCAGCAGCATACCGCCATAAAAGCACAGCCCGGCGACAACGGCGATGCGCATTAACAGGCGTTTCCCCAGCCGTTTTGCGAAGTAGCCTGCAATCAGCATCGTAGGAATTTCCAGTCCGGCGGCGGTGCCCATCATCACGCCTGCAAGTTTTTCCGGAAGATGCAGCTCATTGATGATAAACAGCGGCATGTTAATGATATAGAGGCTGTTAGTCCCCCACATTAGCGTACAAATAACAAACAGCAACAGCGTATCGCGGCGATTACGGCGCGGCGCTTCCAGAGCGCCGGTTGCCAGCGGCGCATCTTTGCGCATTGACGGTAAAAAGAACCACACCATGAGACCGCAGACGATAAAAGCAACCGCCGCGCTCAAATACATCACCGTAAAGCTAAAACCCATCGCCAGCGCATAGGCCAGCGGCGGCCCAATGACCCAGGCCAGCGAGACCTGGGCGCGCAGGATTGAACTGAACATTACTGCTTCGCGACCTGTACGATCGGCATGTTCACGGGCAAGCGCAAACATCTGCGGGTTGGCGGTAGAGCCGAAGCTACTGAGAAAGACCCCGATAAACAGCAAAATAAAGTAGTTGCGGTTCCAGGCAAATAGCACGCAGGCCAACATACCCAGCACGCAACAAAAAACGATCAGTTTTTTGCGATCGCCTTTTTTATCTGAGCGACCCGCCAGAAACTGGCTCACGATAATGCCGATGACCGCGCTGCCAGTAAAAAAGAAACCCACCATGCCGGGGCGGGCGTGAACCTCATCCGTCAGAAAAATACTGAGCGTCGGCGTCTGTAACGCACCGGCAATACCGGTGAGAAAAGCGACGATCAAAAAGGCGGTAGACGTCAGGTCAAACGATTTAGGCGCAGCGGCGGCGGGACTGTTGTGCATGTTTCTATATCAGTGGTGTGAAGAGAGGCGGAGTTTACGCTGCCCGTCAGAAAATAAACAGGCGTCTGAATCAAAATCGACACGAAAAATCAAAATAGCATTCCACTTTGTTACCAAGGGTGCTGACGGAAGCTGAAAGAAAAAAGCTGAAGCCTTTATGCGTCAGCTATTGATGGTCTGTTGGAGAAAAAATGTGCTTCACCTCAAAAAATCGCTACAAAACCGGTAACTTTTCTTGCATGCTGAAGCATAAAGATCCAGACTTCTTGAAACGTTTCAGCGCGATCTTGTTTTTTAGACGAACCAGATTGGCGCTTTTTTTCTCATAGTGGCTGAATCGTTTCAATTCAGCGGGAGAGGAGACACATGTTCCAGTTATCGGTTCAGGACATTCATCCGGGCGAGCAGGCCGGAAATAAAGAAGAGGCCATTCGGCAAATCGCCGCCGCGTTAGCGCAGGCGGGGAATGTGGCGGGCGGCTATGTTGACGGTATGCTGGCGCGCGAACAGCAAACCTCGACCTTTCTTGGCAATGGTATTGCGATTCCCCATGGCACAACAGACACGCGCGATCAGGTGCTGAAAACCGGCGTCCAGGTCTTTCAATTCCCGCAGGGCGTTATCTGGGGAGAAGGCCAGGTCGCCTACGTGGCGATTGGTATTGCCGCCAGTTCGGACGAACACCTCGGCCTGCTGCGTCAGTTGACGCATGTGCTGAGCGATGACTCCGTGGCTGAACAGCTGAAATCCGCGACAACGGCGGAAGAGCTGCGCGCATTGCTGATGGGCGAGAAGCAAAGTGAACAATTAAAACTTGATAACGAAACGATGACGCTGGATGTCATCGCCAGCTCGCTGGTCACATTGCAGGCGCTAAATGCGGCGCGTCTGAAAGAGGCGGGAGCGGTTGATGCGGCATTCGTCGCAAAAACGATTAACGATAGTCCGATGAATCTGGGACAAGGCATCTGGCTGAACGACAGCGCGGAAGGCAATTTGCGCAGCGCTGTTGCGGTAAGCCGTGCGACCCAGGCGTTTGACGTAGAGGGTGAAAAAGCGGCCTTATTGGTCACTGTCGCGATGAACGACGAGCAGCCGATTGCCGTGTTAAAACGCCTCGGCGACCTGTTGCTGAACAATAAAGGCGATCGTCTGCTGAACGCGGATGCCGCGACTTTGCTGGCGTTGCTGACCATTGATGATGCGCTGACGGATGACGTACTGAGCGCGGAATTTGTAGTGCGTAATGAGCATGGTCTCCATGCCCGTCCGGGCACCATGCTGGTGAATACGATTAAACAATTTAACAGTGAAATTACCGTGACAAACCTTGATGGAACCGGCAAACCGGCAAACGGACGTAGTCTGATGAAAGTGGTGGCATTAGGCGTGAAGAAAGGCCATCGTCTGCGCTTTACCGCGCAGGGTGAAGATGCTGAACAGGCGCTGAAAGCGATTGGCGATGCGATCGCCGCCGGTCTCGGGGAGGGCGCATAATGAGCAGGCGTGTCGCCACCATTACCCTTAATCCGGCTTACGATCTGGTCGGGTTTTGCCCTGAAATCGAACGCGGCGAAGTGAACCTGGTGAAAACCACGGGTCTGCATGCGGCGGGCAAAGGCATTAACGTTGCCAAGGTGCTGAAAGACTTAGGCATCGACGTCACCGTCGGCGGTTTTCTCGGTAAAGATAACCAGGACGGTTTTCAGCAATTGTTCAGCGAACTGGGCATCGCTAACCGCTTTCAGGTGGTTCAGGGCCGGACCCGTATCAACGTGAAGCTGACGGAAAAAGATGGCGAAGTGACCGACTTCAACTTCTCCGGCTTTGACGTGACGCCCGCAGACTGGGAACGCTTTGTTAACGACTCCCTGAGCTGGCTGGGGCAGTTCGATATGGTCTGCGTCAGCGGTAGTTTACCGGCTGGCGTGAGTCCGGAAGCCTTTACCGACTGGATGACGCGTCTGCGCAGCCAGTGCCCCTGCATTATCTTTGATAGTAGCCGTGAAGCGTTAGTGGCCGGTCTTAAAGCCGCGCCGTGGCTGGTGAAACCGAATCGCCGCGAACTGGAAGTTTGGGCGGGGCGTAAGCTCCCGGAAATGAAAGATGTGATTGATGCGGCGCACGCGTTACGCGAACAGGGGATCGCCCATGTGGTGATTTCGCTGGGGGCGGAAGGCGCGCTGTGGGTTAACGCCTCAGGAGAATGGATCGCTAAACCACCGGCGGTTGACGTGGTAAGTACCGTCGGCGCAGGCGATTCCATGGTTGGCGGATTGATTTACGGCCTGCTGATGCGCGAGTCCAGCGAACATACGCTGCGTCTGGCGACGGCGGTTGCCGCGCTGGCGGTCAGCCAGAGCAATGTGGGTATTACCGATCGTCCTCAGTTGGCCGCAATGATGGCGCGTGTCGACTTACAACCGTTTAACTGACAGCAGGAGAGGCATAATGAAAACGCTGCTGATAATTGACGCTAATCTCGGCCAGGCTCGCGCTTACATGGCGAAAACCCTGCTTGGAGCGGCGGCGCATAAAGCAAATCTGGAAATTATCGACAATCCGAATGATGCTGAGCTGGCGATCGTGCTGGGCGAATCTCTGCCGAACGACAATGCTCTGAACGGCAAAAAGGTTTGGCTGGGGGATATTGGTCGCGCCGTCGCGCATCCGGAACTGTTTCTGAGTGAAGCCAAAAGCCATGCGACCCCTTACAGCGCTCCTGCTGCGGCTGCTCCTGCGGCGAGCGGCGGTCCGAAACGCGTGGTCGCGGTAACGGCCTGCCCGACCGGCGTAGCGCATACTTTTATGGCGGCTGAAGCCATTGAAACGGAAGCGAAAAAACGCGGCTGGTGGGTAAAAGTCGAAACACGCGGCTCCGTTGGGGCCGGCAATGCCATCACGCCTGAAGAGGTGGCGGAAGCGGATTTGGTAATTGTGGCGGCGGATATCGAAGTGGATCTGGCGAAGTTTGCCGGTCTCCCGATGTACCGTACTTCTACTGGCCTGGCGCTGAAAAAGACGGCGCAGGAGCTGGATAAAGCTGTAGCGGAAGCGACGCCGTATCAACCGGCAGGCAAAGCGTCGCAGGCAGCGGCTGAAGGGAAGAAAGAGAGCGCTGGCGCGTATCGGCATCTGTTGACGGGCGTTTCTTACATGCTGCCTATGGTGGTTGCCGGGGGACTATGTATCGCGCTTTCCTTCGCCTTTGGTATTGAAGCCTTTAAGGTGCCGGACACGCTGGCGGCGGCGCTGATGCAGATTGGCGGCGGTTCGGCCTTTGCGCTGATGGTGCCGGTACTGGCGGGTTATATCGCTTTTTCCATCGCGGATCGCCCTGGCCTTACGCCGGGTCTGATTGGCGGTATGCTGGCGGTTAGCACCGGTTCCGGTTTTATCGGCGGAATCATTGCCGGTTTCCTTGCCGGTTATATGGCGAAGCTTATCAGTACGAAACTGAAACTTCCGCAAAGTATGGAAGCGCTGAAGCCGATCCTGATCATTCCGTTAATTTCCAGCCTGGTGGTAGGCCTGGCGATGATTTACCTGATCGGTAAACCGGTTGCCGGGATTCTGGAAGGTCTGACTCACTGGTTGCAAACCATGGGGACGGCGAACGCGGTGCTGCTGGGCGCCATTCTCGGCGGGATGATGTGTACCGACATGGGGGGCCCGGTGAACAAAGCGGCGTATGCGTTCGGCGTCGGTCTGTTGAGTACCCAGACTTACGCGCCGATGGCGGCGATCATGGCCGCAGGTATGGTGCCGCCGTTAGCGCTGGGTCTGGCGACGATGGTGGCGCGTCGTAAGTTCGATAAAGCGCAGCAGGAAGGTGGTAAAGCGGCGTTGGTGCTGGGGCTGTGCTTTATCACTGAAGGCGCTATTCCGTTTGCGGCGCGCGACCCGATGCGTGTACTGCCGTGCTGTATCGTTGGCGGCGCGTTGACCGGGGCCATTTCTATGGCGGTAGGCGCAAAATTGATGGCGCCGCATGGCGGTCTGTTTGTTCTGCTTATCCCAGGCGCAATTACGCCGGTATTGGGATACCTGCTGGCAATTGTGGCCGGTACGCTGGTGGCAGGACTGGCTTACGCTTTCGTAAAACGTCCGGAAACGGAAGTCGCGGCAAAAGCGGCGTAAGTTGCTGGCCCGGTGGCGGAAGCTTACCGGGCCGGCAGATAGCATATATAGTACATAGCGTTTTCATGTGATGTTATTTTGCAGGCCGGGCAAGCGTCGCCCGGGGACAAGTGTCTGAAGCTGATTGATCACTGCTCCCGGAGGGATTTTCTCTGTCTTTTTATTCTGAAATAATGATGCGCCTGTTAATGGAATAAATCTATGACATTGTTTTCCGGCGTCATCTCAAGCGCCAGCGCAGTGAGTCTTTGTTTATCTTTGATGATATAACCATTCTTCTGTTTTAACAGTAATCCTTCTCGCGTAAATTGCGCCAACACATATAATAAATGTCGATAGGTCACTCCCATATATTCTGCTGTCTGTGTGTGTTTTTCGTGATACAGATCACCATGTTGCATTAATAAAATAAACGCTGCCAGGCGATTAGTTAGTGGGAATGATATGTTTTGGGTTAATGAAACGATATTCCGATAATTTTTACGGCTTAATGCGAGGCAAAGTTGTCGCAGGAATATGGCATCGTTTAACAAACGGGAACGATATTGTTTCATGGGCAGCGCGAGACACCAGCACGCTTCAATCGCCTGAACGGCACGTGGTCCGTGATCGACATCAATTAATTCAATTTCACCGATAAAACAAGGTGCGCCAAAAAAGTCAATCAGCGATACGCGTCCGTTGGGCAATGTCGCGTACAGTCTGGCGCGCCCGCGAACCAGATAAAACAGGTATGCTGGCTGGCTTCCTTCCCGGACAATGTAGTCACCGGCTTCAATATGAAATAACCGGGTATCCTGCGCAACATCATCAGAAAAACATTCTGTATAGCCAGAACAGCCGATCAATTGTTGCCTGAGAACATCATTTTGGATTTCTTTCACTGCGGTTTCCCTGTATGAGATTTCTCATATTCAGCATACGTTTTCTGTCGTTATGATTCTACCCGTCATACTTCAAGCTGCATGTGCGTTGGCTGCGCTCGTTCACCCCCGTTACTTACTTATGTAAGCTCCTGGGTATTCTCTTCCTTGCCGCCTTCATGCGACTCGAATTATTTAGGGGATAACCATCGACCCGCTTTAGTTTTCTTTGGTAAATCGAAAATAACGTAACAGTGAACAGAGGAAATAAAATGGAAAGAAGAAAAATTATCCTGGATTGCGATCCGGGGCATGATGATGCTATTGCTATGATGATGGCGGCCAGGCATCCAGCAATTAATCTGCTGGGGATTACTATTGTTGCCGGGAATCAGACGCTGGATAAGACATTAGTTAATGGATTAAATGTTTGTCAGAAACTTAATATTGATGTGCCGGTTTACGCTGGGATGCCGCAACCAATTATGCGTAAGCAGATTGTCGCGGACAATATTCACGGAGAATCTGGTCTGGACGGCCCGGTATTTGAACCGCTGAACCGAGAAGCGGAAAGTACCCATGCGGTGAAATATATTATCGATACACTGATGACAAGTAGCGGCGATATTACGCTGGTTCCGGTCGGACCGTTGAGCAATATTGCCGTGGCGATGCGTATGCAACCCGCCATCGTGCCGAAAATCCGTGAGATTGTCCTGATGGGCGGCGCTTACGGTACAGGCAATTTTACGCCCTCCGCCGAGTTCAATATCTTCGCTGATCCGGAGGCCGCGCGCGTGGTCTTCACCTCTGGTGCGCCGCTGGTGATGATGGGACTTGATCTTACCAACCAGACCATCTGTACCGCCGATGTGATTGCCCGGATGGAAAACGTCGGAGGTCCTGCAGGCCAGTTGTTCAGCGATATCATGAATTTTACCCTTAAAACGCAGTTTGAAAATTACGGCCTGGCCGGTGGTCCGGTGCATGACGCAACGTGTATTGGCTATCTCATCAATCCCCAGGGGATCAAAACTCAGGATATGTACGTAGAAGTCGATGTTAACAGCGGCCCGTGCTATGGCCGTACCGTTTGCGACGAGCTGGGCGTGCTGGGCAAACCGGCAAATGCCAAGGTCGGTATCTCCATTGATACCGCCTGGTTCTGGGATTTAGTGGAAGAGTGCGTGCGCAAATACCTCTGACGCCGCGACAGGCCTGCTACGTTGGGGTACAGGCCGGTTAACATCTGATGGGCAGCGAGCGGTCGCCCATAACGAGTTCAGACCTGGCATGACGGGAAGATCATTATGGATGTAATGAGAAGTGTTCTGGGGATGGCAGTATTACTGACAATTGCATTTTTGCTGTCAGTAAATAAAAAACGTATCAGCTTGCGTACCGTTGGGGCGGCGCTGTTGCTGCAGTTTACCATTGGCGGTGTGATGCTTTACTTTCCGCCGGGAAAATGGCTGGCTGAGCAGGCGGCGCTGGGAGTTCATAAGGTCATGACCTATAGCGATGCAGGCAGCACTTTTATTTTTGGTGCGCTGGCGGGGCCGAAAATGGATCAGGTTTTTGATGGCGCCGGATTTGTATTTGCCTTTCGCGTACTCCCCGCGATTATTTTTATTACCGCACTGGTGAGTCTATTGTATTACGTTGGCGTAATGGGGGGATTAATCCGCATTCTCGGCGGTATATTCCAGAAAGCGCTAACTATCAGTAAGATCGAATCATTTGTTGCGGTCACTACTATTTTTTTGGGGCAAAACGAGATCCCGGCGATTGTTAAGCCTTTTATGGATCGCTTAAATCGTAATGAGTTATTTACTGCGATTTGCAGTGGGATGGCCTCAGTCGCGGGTTCAACCATGATCGGTTACGCCAGTCTGGGCGTGCCTATTGATTATCTGCTGGCGGCGTCCTTAATGGCGATTCCTGGCGGCATTCTGTTTGCCCGTATGCTGAGTCCGGCAACCGAAGAGACGCAAGTGACGTTTGACAATTTGTCATTTACCGAAACGCCGCCAAAGAGCATTATCGAAGCGGCGGCCAGCGGCGCGATGACCGGTCTGAAAATAGCCGCAGGCGTGGCGACGGTAGTGATGGCATTCGTGGCGATTATCGCGTTGATTAACGGTATTATCGGCGGCATTGGCGGCTGGTTCGGATCTGCTCATGCCTCGCTCGAAGGGATTTTTGGCTGGCTTCTTGCTCCTCTGGCCTGGTTGATGGGCGTAGACTGGAGCGAGGCAACGCTGGCTGGCAGCCTGATTGGTCAGAAGCTGGCGATCAACGAATTTGTCGCTTATCTCAACTTCTCGCCGTATCTGCAAACTGGCGGTACGCTGGATGTGAAGACCATTGCGATTATCTCGTTTGCGCTATGCGGGTTTGCTAATTTCGGCTCGATCGGAGTGGTGGTTGGGGCGTTTTCTGCCGTTGCGCCGCATCGTGCGCCGGAAATTGCGCAACTGGGAATGCGCGCACTGGCGGCGGCAACGCTTTCTAACCTGATGAGCGCCACCATTGCGGGTTTTTTTATTGGCCTTGCGTAATGATAAGTCATGCCGGATAGGATGCTTTGGCGTTGCCATCCGGCATGTGATTGCGTTTTGCGATACGTGGTTATGACTGGCGTCCAAAAAGCGGTAACGCTTTTTCCTTTTCCTTATCGCTTATTTTCAGGCGACGGCTTTTTCAGATTGCTGTGCTTTCAGCCATGCGATCTCTTCCGCCCAGATATCGGGATTAATCGTTTCCAGTACCAGTGGAATACCGTCAAATCGCGCATCCTGCATAATCCAGCGAAACGCATCGTGGCCGATATTACCTTCACCCAGACTGTGATGGCGGTCAACGCGGCTGCCGAAGGCGCTTTTGGCGTCGTTAAGGTGCATCCCGCGCAAATACTGAAATCCGACAATTTGCCCGAATTCGGCAAACGTTTTTTCGCACGCCTCTGGCGTACGCAGATCGTATCCGGCGGCAAAGGCATGACAGGTATCGATACAGACGCCGACGCGCGACTTATCTTCTACGCCGTCGATGATGGCGGCTAGTTGTTCAAACTCAAATCCCAGATTGCTGCCCTGACCGGCTGTATTTTCGATGACCGCCGTGACGCCCTCGGTCTGCGCGAGGGCGATATTGATAGATTCAGCGATCCGCGCCAGGCAATCCTCCTGTGCAATCTGCATCAGATGGCTACCGGGATGAAAGTTAAGCAGGGTTAAGCCGAGTTGTTCACAGCGCTGCATTTCATCGAGAAAAGCATCGCGTGATTTTTCCAGCGCTTCACTGACCGGATGGCCCAGATTAATCAGGTAACTATCGTGGGGAAGAATTTGCGCCGCTGAGAAATGATACTTTTCACAGGCGATTTTAAAGTCATCAATGACTTGGGGAATAAGGGGGGCGGCACGCCACTGACGCTGGTTTTTCGTGAAAAGCGCAAAGGCCGTTGCGCCAATTTCAGCCGCGCGGGCAGGGGCGTTAGCCAGACCGCCAGCAGCGCTGACGTGCGCTCCGATGTATTTCATAAAAGACTCCTGTTAAACCCGCTGTACGGTTCATTGCGAACGTATAATAACGGGTTAACAGGCGTGAAACGTAATGGTTTATGCGATAAGGCTATGGATCAGGACGTTAATGGCTCCGCCGCCAATAATCAGCCAAGCGAATAATGCTAACGCCATCAGCAGCGGTTTCGCCCCCGCTTTTTTCAGTGCGCTAACGTGAGTGGTTAGCCCCAACGCCGCCATCGCCATCGCCAGCAGTATCGTGTCCAGCGTCACCAGCATATCCACTATGGCTTTCGGCAACAGGTGGAAAGAGTTGAAGATTGCCACCAAGATAAAGAAAATAGCAAACCACGGAATGGTAATTTTGCTTTTTTCCGCGCCGGTCGCCGGTGAAAGCTGTTTAACGCGCGCCGCCAGAATGATCAGGAACGGCGCCAGCATCATAACACGCAGCATCTTAGCGATAACCGCCGCATTTTCCGCATCCGGGCTAACAGCGTGACCCGCTGCGACCACTTGCGCGACTTCATGCATGGTTGAGCCGATATAGATGCCGTAGGTTTCCGGGCTGAACCAGTGCGCCAGCAGCGGATACATCGCCGGGTAAAGGAAAATGGCGATTGTGCCGAAGATAACGACGGTCGCCACGGCTACAGTAACCTTACTGGCTTCCGCTTTTACCACCGGTTCTGTCGCCAGTACCGCCGCCGCGCCGCAGATACTGCTGCCGGCGCCAATCAGCCAACTGGTGTGCCTGTCCAGACCAAAGACTTTCTGGCCTAAGAAGCAGGCCAGCATGAATGTACTGGAAAGCGTCAAGACGTCAATCACAATACCGCTAATGCCCACATCGGCAATTTGTGAAAAGGTAAGGCGAAAACCGTAAAGTATAATCCCTAAACGCAGCAAATGTTGTTTTGCAAACAGCACGCCGCCGTCGCATTGTTTCCATATTTGTGGATAGACGGTATTCCCGATAACCATACCCAGCAGGATTGCCAGGGTCAGGGCGCTGAACCCGGCGCCTGCGACGGCAGGGATAGCGCCGCCCCACAGGGCGGCTCCTGTAATGACGGCGCTCAGAGCGAGCCCCGGTATAAAATGCCACACTGTACGACGATGCTTCTGCAAGGTGATTTCTGTCATAACCTTCTCCTGTATATGGACAATAAGGTTACGGTGATCTGGTTTAAAAATAAAATTGATTATATATTTATTATTAATCTTTATAAGTGGTAAGTGAAACGCTATCGGTGGGATACGACTATGCATATTACGCTACGACAACTTGAAGTGTTTGCTGAAGTACTGAAAAGCGGTTCAACAACCCAGGCGTCGGTCATGCTGTCATTATCGCAGTCCGCCGTTAGCGCCGCGCTCACCGATCTGGAAGGTCAGCTCGGCGTACAGTTGTTTGACCGGGTGGGTAAACGGCTGGTGGTCAACGAACATGGGCGCTTGTTATATCCGCGCGCGCTGGCGTTGCTGGAGCAAGCGGTAGAAATTGAGCAGCTATTCCGTGAAGATAACGGCGCGATACGGGTTTATGCCAGTAGCACCATCGGCAATTACATTTTACCCGCCATGATTGCCCGCTATCGCCAGCATTATCCGGCCTTACCGCTGGAACTCAGCGTGGGAAACAGCCAGGACGTGATTAACGCGGTGCTGGATTTTCGGGTTGATATCGGCCTGATTGAAGGGCCGTGTCACAGTACAGAGATTATCTCTGAGCCGTGGCTGGAAGATGAGCTGGTGGTCTTTGCCGCGCCGTCCTCGACGCTGACGCAGGGACCGGTGACGCTGGAACAGCTTGCGGCATCCCCGTGGATTTTACGCGAGCGCGGTTCCGGTACGCGGGAAATTGTCGATTATTTGCTGTTGTCGCATTTGCCGCGTTTTCATATGGCGATGGAGTTGGGGAATTCAGAGGCGATCAAACATGCGGTGCGTCATGGACTGGGGATTAGCTGTTTGTCGCGTCGGGTGATTGCTGAACAACTCCTGGCTGGAACCTTGAGCGAAGTCGCGGTGCCGTTACCGCGCCTGGTGCGCACGTTGTGGCGTGTTCATCATCGGCAGAAACATCTTTCTAACGCGTTGCAGCGTTTTTTGAGTTACTGTGAATAAGGGGGTAGAGAAGGGCAGCCCCGGCGGTATCGCCATTTTTAGTCTCCGCTTACGTATACGTTATTCGCTGCTTTACTTATAATCCGTGGCCGGTCATGAAGGTCTCTTATAACCGCGCATTTGTGCCGGAAGGATAGCATTTCGTCTGTTACAATCGCGCCTCATTTTTTGGATGGATAGCATTTTCACATGGGTTCCAAAACTAAAACCACAGAAGCGCCCGCGCTACGTCGCGAATTAAAGGCGCGTCACCTGACGATGATTGCCATCGGCGGTTCTATCGGGACAGGTCTTTTCGTTGCATCTGGTGCGACAATTTCTCAGGCGGGGCCGGGCGGCGCGCTGTTTTCTTATATTCTGATTGGTCTGATGGTTTACTTCCTGATGACCAGTCTTGGCGAGCTGGCGGCCTATATGCCGGTATCCGGCTCGTTTGCGACATATGGTCAGAACTATGTGGAGGAAGGCTTTGGTTTCGCGCTGGGCTGGAACTACTGGTACAACTGGGCGGTGACTATCGCTGTTGACCTGGTTGCCGCACAGTTGGTAATGGGCTGGTGGTTCCCGGATACGCCGGGCTGGATCTGGAGCGCGCTATTCCTCTGCGTCATTTTCTTGCTGAACTACATTTCCGTGCGCGGTTTTGGCGAAGCGGAGTACTGGTTCTCGTTAATTAAAGTGGCGACTGTTATCATCTTCATCATCGTTGGCGTAGCGATGATTATCGGCATCTTTAAAGGCGTCGAGCCGGTGGGCTGGAGCAACTGGACGACAGGCGATGCGCCTTTCGCCGGCGGTTTTGCTGCGATGATTGGCGTCGCGATGATCGTGGGTTTTTCTTTTCAGGGAACCGAGCTGATTGGTATTGCCGCCGGGGAATCCGAAAATCCAGAGAAGAATATTCCACGCGCGGTGCGTCAGGTATTCTGGCGTATCCTGCTGTTTTATGTCTTCGCGATTTTGATTATCAGCCTGATCATTCCTTATACCGATCCGAACCTGCTGCGTAACGACGTCAAAGACATTAGCGTCAGTCCGTTTACCCTGGTGTTCCAGCATGCGGGCTTGTTGTCTGCGGCGGCGATAATGAATGCGGTTATCCTGACGGCGGTACTGTCTGCCGGCAACTCCGGGATGTATGCCTCTACCCGAATGCTCTACACCCTGGCCTGTGACGGTAAGGCCCCGCGTATTTTTGCTAAATTGTCCCGCGGCGGCGTACCGCGCAATGCGCTTTATGCTACCACCGTAATTGCCGGTCTTTGCTTTTTGACCTCAATGTTCGGCAACCAGACGGTCTATCTGTGGCTGTTGAACACCTCCGGGATGACGGGCTTCATCGCCTGGCTGGGGATTGCTATCAGCCATTATCGCTTCCGTCGCGGTTACATGCTGCAGGGGTACGATGTAAATGATTTGCCGTACCGTTCCGGGTTCTTCCCGCTGGGGCCGATCTTCGCCTTTATACTGTGCCTGATTATTACGTTAGGGCAGAACTATGAAGCGTTCCTGAAAGATACCATCGACTGGGGCGGCGTTGCGGCGACTTATATCGGCATTCCGCTGTTCCTGATTATCTGGTTCGGCTACAAGTTGATAAAAGGCACGCATTTCGTGCGCTATAGCGAAATGCACTTCCCGGAACGCGTTAAAAAGTAACGCGGTATTCTCGTCGTAGGCCGGATAAGGCTTTATGCCGCCACCCGGCACTGACTGCCTGAACCTGACCCTTCTAACCCTCTCATTCGAGAGGGTTTTTTGTTTTATCTTCATTATTGATTCAAATGACATAATTATTAACAATTAAATTGATAATTATTATCGTTTGCTTTATCGTTACGCTCGAAATCAGAAAGGATGAAGATTCGGGCGCGACCGTCACTAATTAGCCCGACTCGCCTGCATAAAAAGAGTTCGCCGTGATAACCGTTATCGCAGGCGAAACGTAATACGTTGTGAGCGATAACCGATTTTTTTGTCGTATTTACCTCATGGAGAAATGGAATGTTTAGGTTTAACCCTTTCGTTCGGGTAGGGCTTTGTATGTCCGCAGTTACGTTGGCCTGGCCGGTTGCCGCGGCAACGGATGATGGTGAAACCATGGTCGTTACCGCGTCCGCCATCGAACAAAATCTGAAAGACGCGCCGGCAAGTATCAGCGTCATTACCCAGCAAGATTTACAGCGCAGGCCCGTGCAAAACCTGAAAGATGTCCTGAAAGAGGTGCCGGGCGTACAGCTCACTAACGAAGGGGATAACCGTAAAGGCGTGAGTATTCGTGGTCTGGACAGCAGTTATACGCTGATCCTGATCGACGGTAAGCGCATTAACTCCCGTAACGCGGTCTTCCGCCATAATGATTTTGATCTGAACTGGATACCGGTTGACGCTATCGAACGCATTGAAGTGGTGCGTGGCCCCATGTCCTCGCTGTATGGCTCCGATGCGCTGGGTGGCGTGGTCAACATTATCACCAAAAAAATTGGTCAGAAATGGCACGGCAGCGTCACGGTTGACTCCACTATTCAGGAACATCGCGACCGTGGCGACACTTATAACGGTCAGTTCTTTACCAGCGGCCCGCTGATCGACGGCGTGCTGGGGATGAAAGCCTACGGTAGCCTGGCGAAACGCGGCAAAGACGAGCAGCAGCGTTCCGCCACCACCGCTACGGGTGAAACGCCGCGCATTGAAGGATTTACCAGCCGGGATGGAAACGTCGAGTTTGCCTGGACACCAAACGAAAATCATGACGTTACCGCAGGCTACGGTTTTGATCGCCAGGACCGGGACTCTGACTCGCTGGATAAAAACCGTCTGGAACGGCAAAATTACGCGTTGAGCCATAACGGACGTTGGGATCTCGGCAATAGCGAGCTCAAGTTCTACGGCGAAAAAGTGGAAAACAAAAACCCCGGCAACAGTAGCCCTATCACGTCAGAAAGCAATTCGATTGACGGGAAATACGTTCTGCCGTTAGCGCCTGTCAACCAGTTCCTTACCTTCGGCGGCGAATGGCGTCACGATAAACTGAGCGATGCGGTGAACCTGACCGGCGGTTCCAGTACTAAAACCTCCGCCAGCCAGTATGCTCTGTTCCTTGAAGATGAGTGGCGCATCTTCGAACCGCTGGCGCTGACCACCGGTATTCGTATGGATGACCATGAAACCTATGGCGATCACTGGAGCCCGCGTGCTTATCTGGTCTATAACGCGACGAATACCCTGACGGTGAAAGGCGGATGGGCCACGGCCTTTAAAGCGCCGTCGCTATTGCAATTAAGTCCGGATTGGGCGACCAACTCCTGCCGTGGCGGATGCCGCATTGTCGGTAGCCCGGATCTGAAACCTGAAACCAGTGAAAGCTGGGAGCTCGGCCTTTATTACCGTGGCGAAGAAGGCACACTGGAGGGCGTGGAAGCGAGCGTTACCACGTTCCGTAACGATGTGGACAATCGCATCAGCATTAGCCGTACCGCTGACGTTAACGCCGCGCCCGGCTATTCCAACTTTGTTGGTTTCGAAACCAACAGTCGGGGACAGCGCGTTCCGGTCTTCCGTTATTACAACGTGAATAAAGCGCGTATTCAGGGCGTGGAAACCGAGTTGAAAGTTCCGTTTAACGAGGCGTGGAAACTGTCGTTGAATTACACCTATAACGACGGACGCGACGTCAGTAATGGCGGGAACAAGCCGCTTTCCGATCTGCCGTTCCACACCGCGAACGGTACGCTGGACTGGAAACCGGCGCAGCTCGAAGACTGGTCATTCTACGTATCAGGGAATTATACCGGGCGTAAGCGAGCCGACAGCGCAACGGCGAAAACGCCGGGCGGGTATGTGGTCTGGGATACCGGCGCGGCATGGCAGGCGACGAAAAACGTTAAACTGCGTGCGGGCGTTCTGAACGTGGGCGATAAAGATCTTAAACGCGACGACTACGGTTATACCGAAGACGGACGTCGTTACTTTATGGCGGTGGATTACCGTTTCTGACAGAGACTGGCGACAGCCGCGTTTTGCCGCTGTCGCCAGAATGTTATAAACGATGCAGCTGGAGAGCAGCGCCAGCGACAGAGTCGTTAGCAGAATGGCGATTAACGCATAGATATAAACGCCCGACCACGCCCAGCTATTTTTCACCATAATTACCGGCACACCGGCCATTGCCGCGCCGACATAGCTGAACAATCCCCGAAAGCCGGTAATCGATCCCGCCGCATCCTTATGGGTCACATCCAGACAGCCGACGGCAAAAAGCATATGCGGTCCGTATAAGGCGAAGCCCATGATGGTGAACAGAATCGCGGTGAGGGTGTAAGAGGTATCCTGAACCAGCGGCACCAGCACGATGCATATGCACAGCGCTAACGCGAAGATTAATCCGGTCATCCAGCGGTTACTTTTGAACATAAAGTCAGACAAGTAGCCTGCCAGCAACCCACCCGCTAGTCCGCCCGCCTCAAACCAGGAAATAATTGAGTTCGCTTTTATCAGGCTCCAGCCGTGAACCTGCGAATAGTAAATCTGCGGCCAGTCGTTAAGGATGGTGCGCGCAATATAAACCGACATATCGCCGATAATAATGATCCATACCAGTGGATTGGTCAGGATATATTTCACAAAAATCTGCCAGAAGCTCAGGTTGACCGGGCTGGCCTTGACCTGGGCCAGCTCCGTCGGGTCGTTACGCCACTGCCCCACGTTGGGCAAACCTAACGTACCGGGACGATCTTTAATGGTAAATAGCGCCACTATCCCCATCAGCAGCGAAATGGCGCCGGGAACATAAAACCCCATTTTCCAGCTACCGCTAAAGGCGATAGCAAAACTGGTCAGCAGCGGCGCGAGGCTGCCGCCGATATTGTGCGCCGCTTCAACGATAGCCCACCAGCGTCCCCGTTCGTTTTTCGAAAACCACGAGGCCATAATTTTCGCCATCGGCGGAAAGCTGGTGCCCTGTAATATCGCGTTGAGACTGTACAGCACGTAGAATGCCGCCACGCTATCGGAAAAGCCGAACAGAATATTTACAATCCCCACGCCAATCAGCACCGGGCCGGTCATGGCTTTCGGGTTAATATTATCGACCAGCATCCCGCCGACAAACTTCATCGCGCCATAAAGAATGTAAAAAATAGAAGACATAATGGCGAAGTCCTCTGCGGTCAGCGACGTTTCCGTCAGCATGGCCGGCATCGCGGCGGAGAAGTTTTTACGGGTAAGATAAAAGACGGCATAAGAGATAAAGACCGAGGCGATAATCTCAAAACGAAATTTTTTATAGGTCTGGTCTATCTCTTTTTTCTCTTTTACAATCGGCTTATCGGGCTGGCTGAAAATAAATGTTTTTATACTCATTTTAAAATTCCCTTCCGGCGAGGTGAGTCGCGTTATAATTCATCTTCAATAAGAAAAAGAAGCAATTCGAAACCGTGATAATTAATCTGATGGTGGATTTTTTCCCGTACAACCGGCTTCGCTTTCCAGGCAATACCGGTGCCAGCATGTTCTAACATCGGCAGATCGTTGGCGCCATCGCCGCAGGCAATAATATTCTCCGTGGCAATATTTAACCGGGCAGCCAGGTCAACCAGCGTCTGTTTCTTGTTTGCGGCGTTCATAATCGGCAAGGTAATGTTATCCGTCAGAACGTTATCGCGTATTTCAACCGTATTCGAAAAGGCATAATCCAGTTGATACCGCGCTTTTAGACGCTGGGTGAATATATCCAGTCCCCCGGAGATAATCGCGGTTTTAAATCCTTTGGCCTTGATGACTGGCAGAATAGTTAACAGGCCTGGCGAAAGGGTCATGCGATCGCATACGGCGTTCAGCACTGCTTTCGGCGTGCCTTTCAACATTCCGATACGTCGGGTAAAACTGGCGTTAAAATCAAGCTTGCCCTCCATCGCCTGTTGGGTAATGGCGGCGATTTGCGTCGACATGCCAAGCGCGCGGGCAATTTCATCCACGCCTTCTTCCGCAATAAATGTCGAGTCCATATCAAACGCGATAATACCGTTAGCAGGCAGTGGCTGCGGCTTAATAAAAAAATCAAACTGCCAATGCAATGAGAGTTCGCGTAAATAGCGATAAAATTCAGGCGTAAGACATTCCGCTGGCAGCGTAAGTTTTAAATAAGCGGTATTGATAAGCGCGGCATAACGTTTATCAAATAATAGCGGAAACGGCATGGTAACGGCATTAAATAACGTTTCCTGTAATTTTTTCTGAAACGTATCGATATCCTGTGTGGTAATAAAATAAATAGTGCTCATATGATAACTCCCTTAATTTACGGGTATTATAATGACTCTTTTGCGGCGTGGAATCTCGCGCTATCACAGATATCACAGCCAGAAAATGGCTAAAAAAGCGTTGTTTTTGATACCAGGTAAAGTTCAGACACAAAAGGTATCACTTTTGATATGCAAACTGTGCGAGGATGTTATTTATTACTAAACGCGAATGAGACTGAAAGGATTGATATAACGATGGAGAGTTGCCTTGATATATTCAAAATAGTAATAGGTCCATCCAGCTCACGTACCGTAGGGCCGATGCGCGCCGCCTGTCATTTTATTTCATTGCTCAGAGAACAAGAGACGTTGCCGCTAATTCGGGAAATTGAAATCGAGCTATATGGCGCGTTATCGTTAAGCCGCAAGTGCCACAATGTGGATAGCGCCCTTTATCTTGGGCTGCTGGGCTACCAGCCGGAGAATGTCGATCTCCGTTCGTATATGGCGGTGATTAAGCGTGCGGAAAATGAAAACAAAATCGAACTCCCGCTCTCCGACGCGGGTGGAATCACGATAAAAGTCAAGATTATCGCCAATCACCAGGCGCATCCAGGACATCCTTATGCCATGACGTTTCGCGCCAGAGATGATTATTTCACGGTGTATGAAGAGACCTGGTTTTCGACCGGCGCCGGGCAGGTTCGCAAACATGGCGAGCCGCTGACGCCATCGCTTCCTTTGCGTACAGTGTCGCCCTTTGAATTTAGTCATGCCGCGCAGTTGCTGGCGCTGTGTCGGCGTAACGGCCTGTCCGTGGCGGCGCTGATGATGAAAAATGAGCTGTACCGTCACTCGCCACAGACGTTGCAGAATTATCTGGCGCAAATATGGGACGTGATGCAGCAGGCGGTTTATCGCGGCCTGCATACTGAGGGGGTATTACCCGGTCCCTATCAGGTACCGCGGCGCGCCTGTGCGTTACATAAGACGTTACAGGCTAACCGTTCCGCCAGCGATTTTTTAACCGCGCTGAATTGGGTCAATGCCTTCGCGATTGCGGTAGGCGAAGAAAATGCCAGCGGCGGACAGATTGTTACCGCGCCAACCAATGGCGCGTGCGGCATCATTCCGGCAGCGCTCTGCTGGTATGATAAATTCGTCACGCCGCTGGATGCCGGTGCTCTGACCCGTTTCTTCCTGACCGCCGCCGCTATCGCGATATTGTTTAAACAAAACGCCTCTATTCTGGGCTCTGAAGTTGGCTGTCAGGGGGAAATCGGCGTGGCGTGCTCAATGGCGGCGGCGGGCCTGGCTGAACTAATGGGCGCATCCGTGGAGCAAACGCTGAGCGCCGCTGAAATTGCCATGGAACATCATCTGGGATTGACCTGCGATCCGCTGGGCGGGCAGGTACAAATTCCCTGCATAGAAAGAAATGCCATCTCTGCCGTGAAAGCGATAAACGCGGCGACGATGGCGATGAGTCGCGTAAGCGAACCCTGTATTTCGCTCGATGAGATCATTGCTGCGATGTACGAGACCGGTAAAGACATGAGCGCTAAATACCGTGAAACGTATCATGGTTCGCTGGGGAAAATTCAGCCGCGCAAGAGAGGGTAACAGCGTGAAATACAATACGATGAATAACGACGAGATTATCCTGTCGTTGTGCGCCCGCTTAAAGGAGACGCGTCTGTCTCTTTCGATGACCCAGCAGCAGCTTGCCGATCGCGCGCACGTTGGCATCGCCACCATCAAGCGTATCGAGAAGGGGGGAGGGCTCAATCTTGATACGTTAATTTCTCTCCTGCGGGCGCTGGATAAGTTGCATAATCTTGATGCGGTGCTGTTTGAATCCGAGCTGCGTAATTTTCACGAAAGTTATGAAGGCGGAGAGGGCAACGGCCGCCTTCAGATACGCCAGCAGGCCGCGGATTTAAATAATAAATCTTCCGCGCCGCAGTCGGAGGAGGTGAATTACAGCGCGGCGCTGGAAAATTCATTATGTTGGTGACGTCTCACGCTCGTCCCGTAAATACCGGGCATGAAAGCGCAGATGGTCCTCGATGAAGGACGCAATAAAATAATAGCTATGATCGTAGCCAGGCTGGATTCGTAGCGTCATCGGCCAGGCGGTTTGTCGCGCGGCTTCCGCCAGTACGGCGGGCTGAAGCTGATCGGCGAGGAATTGATCGCTGTCGCCCTGATCGATGAGCACAGGAATGGCGTTCTGCGGCTGGCTGGCCAGCATTAATTCGCAGCTATCCCACTCAGTCCAGGCTGATTCATCTTCGCCGAGATAAGCGGTAAGCGCTTTGATTCCCCACGGCACGCGGCTGGGGTTAACGATGGGCGCAAAAGCAGAGACGCTGGTGTATTTACCCGGATTTTTCAGCGCCATGATTAATGCGCCGTGGCCGCCCATCGAGTGCCCGCTGATGGCGCAACGGTCGCTGACGTTAAACTGTGTCTGGATAAGCGCCGGAAGCTCATCGCGCAGGTAATCGTACATGCGATAATGGCTGGCCCAGGGCGGCTGCGTGGCATTGAGATAAAACCCGGCGCCGTAGCCTAAATCGTATCCGCTATCGTTGGCGACCTGCTCGCCGCGCGGACTGGTATCCGGCATCACCAATACGATGCCCAGTTCCGCTGCGATACGTTGCGCGCCTGCTTTGGTAGTGAAATTCTCATCATTGCAGGTTAACCCGGACAACCAGTACAGCACCGGAGGCGGTTCATTATCCTGAGTCGGCGGAAGAAAAATGCTGAATGTCATGGCGCAGTTTAGCGTGGCGGCATGATGACGCCAGCGCTGCTGCCAGCCGCCAAAACATCGGTGCTCTTCGAGCATTTCCATGCGGGGGCTCCTTTTATAGTGAACCTGATAAGGTATGCAGATTCTTCATAATACAGATTATTCACCGCGTTGTGAGTAACTTTTACTTCCGTAATACATTAACTTGCTTCATCATTTAAATAACGTTGTGTTAACAAATAGGGGCTTTGTTCTACCATCATTCTCTCGCCGGATAAAGATGTCATGAAAGGCCGTGACAATTTCAACAATTATGGGTGTGAATACTGGATTATGTGCGCTACCTCACGCACAATAATCACACTGTCACAATATTGACAAACTTTGCCCCATGCAGGGCAGAGGCGCCACACCTGCAGGAGAACACGATTAATGCCATCACTCAGTAAAGAAGCGGCCCTGGTTCATGACGCGCTGGTGGCCAGGGGGCTGGAAACGCCGCTGCGACCGCCTATGGATGAATTAGATAATGAAACGCGAAAACGCCTTATCGCAGGGCATATGACTGAGATTATGCAGTTGCTGAATCTTGATTTGAGCGATGACAGTCTGATGGAAACGCCGCATCGTATCGCGAAGATGTACGTTGACGAGATTTTCGCCGGTCTCGACTATGCCAATTTCCCAAAAATTACCCTCATTGAAAATAAAATGAAGGTAGACGAAATGGTCACCGTCCGCGATATCACGCTGACCAGCACCTGTGAACATCACTTCGTGATCATTGATGGCAAAGCGACCGTCGCATATATCCCCAAAGATTCCGTGATTGGCCTGTCAAAAATTAACCGTATCGTGCAATTTTTCGCCCAGCGCCCGCAGGTTCAGGAACGTTTGACCCAGCAAATTCTGACGGCGCTGCAAACTTTGCTTGGCACCAATAATGTGGCGGTATCCATTGATGCGGTACATTACTGCGTGAAAGCGCGCGGCATTCGTGATGCGACCAGCGCCACGACGACGACCTCACTGGGCGGATTGTTTAAGTCCAGCCAGAATACGCGCCAGGAGTTCCTGCGCGCCGTTCGCCATCATCACTGAGTAAGGCGGAGACGATGGAGCGTAATGTCACGCTGGATTTTGTACGTGGCATCGCCATCCTCGGTATCCTGCTTCTTAACATTAGCGCCTTTGGATTGCCGAAGGCGGCTTATCTCAATCCCGCCTGGTATGGCGCGATCGTTCCCGAAGACGCCTGGCCTTGGGCGATTCTCGATATCGTGGCGCAGGCTAAGTTTCTTACGCTGTTCGCGTTGTTGTTTGGCGCGGGGCTACAAATGCTGCTTCCGCGTGGTAAACAGTGGATTCAGTCGCGCTTAACGCTATTGGTACTGTTAGGTTTTATCCATGCGTTATTCTTTTGGGACGGCGACATTCTGCTGGCCTACGGTCTGGTCGGGTTAATTTGCTGGCGACTGGTACGCGACGCGCCTTCGGTAAAAAGCCTGTTCAATACCGGCGTACTCCTTTATCTGGTCGGGATTGGCGTACTAGTGCTGCTGGGCGTGGTATCGACTAGCGAAACCAGTCGCGCCTGGACGCCGGATGCTTCGGCAATATTGTATGAAAAATACTGGAAGCTGAACGGCGGCATGGAGGCTATCAGCAACCGGGCGGAGATGCTGTCGAATAGTTTACTGGCGCTCGGCGCGCAGTATGGCTGGCAACTGGCGGGTATGATGCTGCTGGGCGCCGCGCTAATGCGTAGCGGCTGGCTGAAAGGTCAGTACAGTCTGCGGCACTATCGCCGTACCGGGTTTCTACTGGTGGCGTTAGGGCTAATGATCAACCTGCCTGCGGTCATTTTACAATGGCGGCTGGACTGGGCGTACCGCTGGTGCGCCTTCTTATTGCAGGCGCCGCGCGAACTGAGCGCGCCGTTGCAAACGCTGGGCTATGCCGCGCTGATGTTTGGCTTCTGGCCGCAGCTTAGCCAATGCAGACTGACGCTTGCCATTGCCTGCGTAGGGCGCATGGCGCTGACCAATTATCTGCTACAGACGATCATCTGTACCACGCTGTTTTATCAGTTTGGCTTATTTATGGAATTCAATCGGCTGGAACTCTTGTTCTTTGTCGTTCCGGTATGGGCAATAAACCTTCTCTTTTCCGTCATCTGGCTACGTTTCTGGCGACAGGGACCGGTCGAGTGGTTATGGCGCCAACTCACGTTGCGCGCGTCAGGATCATCCAGATAACGCTCTGGATCACATTCATTAACAAAATGGCTGTAACCGTTTCCATCCCTGTGATGTTTCTCACGCAGTCCTGTGCAGGGTGCTGACAAAATAGCCGCCTGCTAACGGGGCATTTGTGAGCATTTTTGAACTCAAACAGGGCAGTGAATATGATCACCATTCGTGATGTAGCGCGCCAGGCTGGCGTGTCTGTAGCGACCGTCTCCCGTGTACTGAATAACAGCGCGTTGGTCAGTCCCGACACCCGTGACGCCGTCATGCAGGCTGTCACGCTATTGGGATATCGGCCAAATGCGAATGCGCAAGCGCTGGCCACGCAGGTGAGCGACACCATCGGCGTCGTGGTCATGGATGTTTCCGATGCCTTTTTCGGCGCTCTGGTGAAAGCTGTGGATCTGGTCGCGCAGCAGCACCAGAAATATGTTCTCATTGGCAACAGTTATCATGAGGCGGAAAAAGAGCGTCATGCGATAGAAGTCTTGATCCGCCAGCGTTGTAACGCATTGATTGTTCATTCAAAAGCCTTAACCGATCGCGAGCTGGGCGACTTCATGGATCAGATCCCCGGCATGGTGCTAATTAACCGTATCGTTCAGGGTTATGCGCATCGTTGCGTCTGCCTCGACAACGTGAGCGGCGCCAGAATGGCGACCCGAATGTTGCTGAATAATGGACATCAGCGCATCGGCTACCTGGCCTCCAGTCACCGTATTGAAGATGACGCGATGCGCAGAGAAGGGTGGTTAACCGCGTTGCAAGAGCAGGGGGTTTCTGCGCCGGAGAGCTGGGTTGGTACCGGCACGCCGGATATGCAGGGCGGCGAGTCGGCAATGGTTGAATTGCTGGGGCGTAATCTGCAATTGACAGCGGTATTTGCTTATAACGATAACATGGCCGCGGGTGCGCTGACGGCGTTAAAAGATAACGGTATCGCCATTCCCTTGCATCTGTCCATCATCGGTTTCGATGATATCCCTATCGCGCGTTATACCGATCCTCAGTTGACGACTGTGCGCTATCCTATTGCTTCTATGGCGAAAATCGCGACGGAACTGGCGTTACAGGGCGCAGCAGGCACGCTGAATATCACAGCGACGCACTGCTTTATGCCGACGCTGGTGCGACGCCATTCAGTGGCGTTGCGGCAAAATGCGGTCATGATCACTAACTGATTACTCACCCCATGTAACCGTTTTCAATCTGTGAGTAAATTCACAGTTTATTAACATTGTGATGGCTATGATGACAACGTTTGTCGCACTGTAACTGATATGTAACAGTTTCTGATCAGTTTTGCTGGGGTATTTCGCTTATAAAAATCATTATCACGATATCCCGCGACTACCGGACACAAAATAAAGAGTTGAATAAATAGGCTACGGCGTTCAGTAACACGACGTTAACTTCCTGAACCGCCGGGCATTTTCTTACGCTATACCCTACATAATAAAACCGGAGCTACCATGAATAAGAAGGTACTGACCCTTTCTGCCGTGATGGCAAGTCTGTTATTCGGCGCGCAAGCGCACGCGGCTGATACCCGTATTGGCGTGACGATTTATAAATATGACGATAACTTTATGTCCGTCGTGCGTAAGGCTATTGAAAAAGATGGCAAATCCGCGCCGGATGTTCAGCTACTGATGAATGACTCGCAAAACGATCAATCCAAACAGAATGATCAAATTGACGTTTTATTGGCGAAAGGGGTTAAAGCTCTGGCGATTAACCTGGTCGATCCGGCAGCCGCCGGTACGGTAATTGAAAAAGCGCGCGGGCAAAATGTGCCGGTGGTGTTCTTTAACAAAGAGCCTTCCCGCAAAGCGCTGGACAGCTATGACAAGGCGTATTATGTCGGGACTGACTCTAAAGAATCCGGCGTGATTCAGGGCGACTTGATTGCCAAACACTGGCAGGCGAATCAGGGGTGGGATCTGAATAAAGACGGTAAAATTCAGTATGTTCTGCTGAAAGGCGAACCGGGGCATCCGGATGCTGAAGCCCGTACGACGTATGTGGTGAAAGAGTTAAATGCTAAAGGTATTCAAACCGAGCAACTGGCGTTAGACACCGCCATGTGGGATACCGCGCAGGCAAAAGATAAGATGGATGCCTGGCTGTCTGGCCCGAACGCTAACAAGATTGAAGTGGTTATCGCGAATAACGATGCGATGGCGATGGGCGCGGTAGAGGCGCTGAAAGCGCATAATAAATCGTCGATTCCGGTCTTTGGCGTCGATGCGTTACCGGAAGCCCTGGCGCTGGTGAAATCGGGCGCGATGGCCGGTACGGTACTGAATGACGCCAACAATCAGGCGAAAGCGACATTCGATCTGGCGAAAAACCTCGCCGAAGGCAAGGGCGCGGCTGACGGCACCAACTGGAAGATTGAGAACAAAATTGTGCGCGTGCCTTATGTCGGCGTGGACAAAGACAATCTGAGCGAATTTACCCAAAAATAACTTTTCCGTTTGTGGGCGCAATTTTGTTGCGCCCTGAAACTGTGGAAGGGTGACGCGCCGTAGAGCGGATAAGGTATTTCCTCTGCCATCCGGCACGGATAGCAATAATTAAAAAGGCCGACAAGGTATCATTATGGTCAGCACGATCTCTCCGTCGTCGGGTGAATATTTGTTGGAAATGCGTGGCATCAACAAATCATTTCCCGGCGTGAAAGCGCTTGATAATGTCAACTTAAACGTTCGTCCGCACTCTATTCATGCATTAATGGGCGAAAACGGCGCAGGCAAATCAACATTATTAAAATGTCTTTTCGGGATTTATCAAAAAGATTCCGGCAGCATTATATTTCAGGGAAAAGAAGTGGATTTCCATTCCGCGAAAGAAGCGCTGGAGAATGGGATTTCGATGGTACATCAGGAGTTAAACCTGGTATTGCAGCGTTCGGTCATGGATAACATGTGGCTGGGACGTTATCCCACTAAAGGTATGTTTGTCGACCAGGATAAAATGTACCAGGATACCAAAGCGATATTTGATGAACTGGATATCAATATTGACCCGCGCGCACGCGTGGGAACGTTATCCGTTTCGCAAATGCAGATGATCGAAATTGCGAAGGCGTTTTCCTATAACGCTAAAATCGTTATTATGGACGAACCAACCTCATCGTTAACCGAGAAAGAGGTTAATCATCTGTTTACCATTATCCGCAAGCTGAAAGAGCGCGGCTGCGGTATTGTCTATATCTCGCATAAAATGGAAGAAATTTTCCAGTTGTGCGATGAAATTACTATCCTGCGCGACGGCCAGTGGATTGCCACCCAGCCGCTGGAAGGGCTGGATATGAATAAGATCATTGCAATGATGGTCGGGCGTTCCCTGAACCAGCGCTTTCCGGATAAGGAAAATAAACCGGGCGAGGTGATTCTGGAGGTGCGTAACCTGACCTCTCTGCGTCAGCCTTCTATTCGCGATGTCTCCTTCGATCTGCACAAAGGCGAAATTCTGGGCATTGCCGGTCTGGTTGGAGCAAAGCGTACCGATATTGTCGAAACGCTGTTCGGTATTCGTGAGAAGTCGTCCGGTACGATCACTTTACATGGCAAGAAAATTAACAATCACAATGCGAACGAAGCGATTAACCACGGTTTTGCGCTGGTGACGGAAGAACGTCGCTCCACTGGAATTTACGCCTATCTTGATATCGGCTTTAACTCATTAATTTCGAATATCCACAATTATAAAAATAAAGTGGGGTTACTGGATAATTCCCGGATGAAAAGCGATACCCAATGGGTCATTGATTCCATGCGAGTAAAAACGCCGGGGCATCGTACGCTAATTGGTTCGCTTTCCGGCGGCAATCAGCAAAAAGTGATCATTGGTCGCTGGCTATTAACGCAGCCGGAAATATTAATGCTGGACGAACCGACCCGTGGTATTGATGTCGGCGCGAAATTTGAAATTTATCAGCTTATTGCGGAGCTGGCGAAAAAAGGGAAGGGAATCATCATTATCTCTTCTGAAATGCCGGAGCTATTAGGAATTACCGATCGTATCCTGGTGATGAGCAACGGTCTCGTTTCCGGCATTGTCGATACTAAAACAACAACGCAAAACGAAATTTTGCGTCTTGCTTCTTTGCACCTTTAAGATCAGGGGCTCCTTATGAGTGTGTTAAATAAGAAAAGTTTTCTTACTTATCTGAAAGAGGGCGGAATTTACGTCGTTCTTTTAGTTTTGCTGGCAATTATTATTTTCCAGGACCCGACTTTTTTAAGTTTGCTGAATTTAAGTAATATTCTGACGCAATCTTCGGTACGTATCATTATCGCGCTGGGCGTGGCGGGATTAATCGTCACCCAAGGGACAGATCTGTCGGCAGGGCGTCAGGTAGGACTGGCGGCGGTGGTGGCGGCAACGTTACTTCAATCGATGGAAAACGCCAATAAAGTGTTTCCGGAAATGGCGACCATGCCGATTGCGGTGGTCATCCTGGTTGTCTGTGCGATTGGCGCTGTGATTGGCCTGGTAAACGGCATCATCATTGCTTACCTGAATGTGACGCCGTTTATTACTACACTCGGCACGATGATTATCGTTTACGGGATCAACTCCCTTTACTATGACTTTGTCGGCGCTTCGCCCATTTCTGGCTTTGACAGCGGCTTTTCCACCTTTGCGCAGGGCTTTGTGGCGATGGGCAGTTTCCGGCTCTCATACATCACCTTTTACGCCCTGATTGCGGTAGCGTTTGTCTGGGTACTGTGGAATAAGACCCGCTTTGGTAAAAACATTTTTGCTATTGGCGGCAATCCGGAAGCGGCGAAAGTTTCTGGGGTAAACGTGGCGCTGAACCTGCTGATGATTTACGCGCTCTCCGGTGTGTTTTATGCTTTCGGCGGCTTACTGGAGGCGGGGCGTATTGGTTCTGCAACCAACAACCTCGGCTTTATGTATGAGCTGGACGCGATTGCCGCGTGCGTCGTCGGCGGCGTATCGTTTAGCGGCGGGGTGGGTACGGTCTTCGGCGTGGTGACTGGCGTCATTATCTTTACCGTCATCAACTATGGTCTGACCTATATCGGGGTAAACCCATACTGGCAGTACATTATCAAAGGGGGCATTATCATCTTCGCCGTGGCGCTGGACTCGCTGAAATACGCGCGTAAGAAGTAGTGGCTAACCCGGCGCAGCGAAACTTTGCGCCGGGCTTCACGCCATGAGCTACAGCGTCAACGCGTGCTCTTTTTCACCTTTTTTAACTCTGACCTCGCCTAAATCAATACAGGCTACCGGGCAGACATGGCCGCACAGCAGACAGCCGACGCATTTTTCAGTGTTGCAGTGCTGGGTGCGGCTGTATTCATCCCACTCCATCGCCTGATGGCCGCCGTCATAACATGAGATATAGCAACGTCCGCAACCGACGCATTTTTCCTGATTAATCTGCGGATAGACGATATAGCTGCGATCCAGATCTTCTGCAGGGATAATATTGTTATTCGCCAGCCCGATTGTAGTCCCTCCGGTTTTTAGTACCACTGCCAGTTAGAGTCTCCGGCCAGTTTTTGCCTTGCATAGGTAACCGGCGGTATGCCGCCAGGTGAGCTATGCGGGCGTTCCTCGTTATATTCCGTTCGCCGGTTTTCTGTTAACTCTCGGACTTCAGACAGCGTTCGGAACAGATACATATCGAGTATTTCTGTTCGTAATGTCTTATTGAACCGTTCGATAAATCCGTTCTGCATTGGCTTTCCCGGTTGAATAAAATCCAGTATGACTCCATGCTGCTCGGCCCACTCCGACAGGACGGCGGCGGTAAGTTCCGGTCCATTATCACTTCGGATAAACGCCGGATAGCCTCTTTCGGCGCTGAGCCGCTCCAAAACGCGCACTACGCGATGCGCCGGGATATTTAAGTCCACTTCGACTGCCTGCGCTTCCCGATTAAAATCATCGGCTACGTTAAACAATCTGAACCGCCTTCCATCCATCAGCGCGTCACTCATAAAATCCACTGACCAACAGGGATTCATGTTAATGGGGACCGCCAAAGGCTGCGGGTTCCGGTTGGGCAAGCGTTTTTTACCCTTGCGTCTGAGGTTTAGTTTTAACCGACAATATATCCGGTAAACGCGTTTCTTATTCCACGATAACCCTGCCTGACGCAGCTTGTTGAACATCAAGCCAAATCCATAGGCCGGATAGTGATGCGCCAGATCCTGTAGCGCCTCGATCACCGGAATATCCCGTTCGGCATTCGGGCGATAATGCAAAAGGCTTTGGCTAATACCAATAATTCGGCCCCCGCGTCGCTCGCTGGTCTGATGTTCCGTCATGACATAGCGCACCAGTTTACGTTTTTCGGGAACCGTTAAAGTTTTTTTGCGACGACATCCTTAAGGATTTCATGATCCAGGCTCAAAGACGCGTACATTTGCTTCAATCGCCGGTTTTCTTCTTCCAGCTCTTTCATGCGTTTGATATCCGGGGACTCCATGCCGCCATATTTGGATTTCCAGTTATCGTAGCTGGCTTCGGAAACACCATTCTCACGACAAACCTCCTTCACATGTCGACCGCCTTCACCTTCTTTCAGGACTCTCAGGATCTGGGATTCGGTGAAACGTATTTTCTTCATAGCGTACCTCCATTGGTCGTATTTTAACCAGAGGACTCTATTAAGCGGTAAGACTAAATTTGGGGGAGACTACAGTCTCTGCTCATGGAGGCCAGCGTAAATCCGTCACACAGACGGTTGCGGCCTGAGAAGTGGGAAGCTTCGCCGTTTACGGCGGGGAGCAGTCACTATATGCTTAACCGAATATCATGAGTATGTAATAAGGGGGGCATTATGAAGCAGCGCATTACGGTCACGGTTGACAGTGACAGCTATTAGTTGCTCAAGGCATACGACGTCAATATCTCCAGACTTGTGAGTACGACCATGCAGCACGAAGCCCGTCGTCTGCGTGCGAAACGCTGGCAGGCTGAAAATCAGGAAGGGATGGCCGAGGTCGCCCTGTTTATTGAAACAAACGGCTCCTTTGCCGATGAAAACAGGGACTGGTGAAATGCAGTTCAGGGTTTACGCCTATAAAAAAGAAAGCCGCTACTGCCTGTAGAGTGACATCATTGACACGCCGGGACGCAGAATGGTGATCCCGCTGGCCAGAGCCCTCCTGCTGTCAGATAAAGTCTCCCGTGAACTGTATCCGGTTGTGCATATCGGGGAGGAAAGTTACCGCCTGATGACCACCGACATTCTAATGTCACTTTTAACCCATTTAGTGATGTCACTTTTTCTGGCATGAAGGATCCAATCCTCAGGCCATGGGGACATCAGGATGCTTGTAACCATGTCAGATAAAGAACTCAGCCGGATCAACGTCATTCAGTCAGTTGTTGAAAAACGTATGCTCCGGCGTAATGCCGCCCATCAGCTGAATAATTGGCTCAGGACAAGATGGATGAACTGGAACGAAGTGGAAAACGGGACAGGAGTAAAAAAATGCCTAAGCGACGTGCACAGGCCAGTGTTCAGGAACAAATGAGGGCCATCAATCCCGTACTGGCGAACCCGAAAGAGTTCAGAGCCAGTCTGAAACGTCACTCGGCCCGCAGCACGACGATGCCCGGTTTCGCGCGCATGTATTCCAGAAACGGCGAATCCACCACTTTTCTGTTGGCGGCCAGCGAAGAGGCATTCCTGAACCATACCTGCCCGTCGTGGCGAACCACGATACCCACATGCGAAACGTCCAGCCCTTCAAGCGGAGAGTAGACGCCGACATAATCCCCGTTTCTCATCTGGTCCAGCACCTGCTGACTGATGGCCTTTCCGGGAATGTAATTTATTTTACGGGAATGAATGCCCAGACCCGGAATGTACTCCCCCCCGTCAGGTTTACGGTTAAGCTGTTTGTCCGCAGTGGCATAGTCAGGGCTGATATCCGGCGTGACGTCCCGGGCATTGCGTGGTGTGGTGGCAAACCAGTCAGAGAAGAAGTGCCGGCGGCTGAGGTAGTCAACGTTCCCTCCGGTGTAACGAACCTCTGTAAGATTATGCAGGAACGATTTCTGATCATGGCTGCGGGTCAGGGCCTCAACGTAATCTGCTAGGGTAAAGCAGTCCACGCCGTTGAAATTCACGACAAGCGATTCGGGAGTGTCGGGCCCGCCGATAAGTGTATCTGCCTGGTAAGGCGTACCGAGAAAAGCAGATGACACGCGGCTGATAACTTCCCCGTGATTTTCACCTGAAGAAGGGATGACATCCGAGCGAATAATCTTGTTTACTTTTTCTGCCGTAACGCTGTCCATGATAGTCTGATATTTTTCTGGGCCGGGCGCGGCACAGGCCGTCAGATACGCCGACATAAATAAAACCGTCCATACTTTTACTTTCATAATCTCTTTCTTAAAGGTAAAAATCTCACCTGTACCTTTAAGGAAGATGATTGTAATAGATACAAAAAAGTGCTATCGGTTGATCCTTGGTTGAAAGATCAGGAATCGGATGGTGCGGAATGTGAAGGCTATCACGCGACCTGACTCTCTTTCGTTTTTGCAGGGTTATCTTGTGGGGGCTGATTGCTCAGTGATGCCTGACTGCGAGTGGTTGTCGGAAATTTCGGCGGTTCCGGCGTAGAACCCCAGATTGATGGTTGTGACCACCACTGGTTCGAGAACCGTGCACCCGCCTTTTCCGCGCGTTTTACTCCCAGGCTGATAAATCTGCATGGCGGTCTGCTGTTCAAAATCGGTAATAAAACGCTGTAGACGCGCAATATCAATAGGCTTATCTATCCCGGAGCGCGTACATCCGCGCTGACATAATTTTTCCGTTGGACAGACTCTGGCGCAGACGGCGCCAAGCGCGTTATTTTTCCGGATAGTTTCCGCTGCGCCTTTAAAATTACGGAAATAAAGAGAACGAATAAATTTCCCCGGATCGGTTTGCGCCGGACAATCCTGACTACAGGGGGCATCGTGACATAATAAACAGCGGGAAGCCTCTTTTATTGCCAGTAATGGCGTAAACCAGACGTGAGTTCATCCAGATAATTTTCTTGCGGCATATAATCTTCCTTAATGCTTGAATAAATTAAGGCGAAACGCAAACAACGCGTTTTTATGATCCAAAATCTACAGCCAGCCTAAGCATTGAAAGGAAGGGGCTCTGTGAAAGTATTCACAAAAAAATGAAACCAGAATGCAAAACAGCATTTGTTCCTTACATCATAATAATTATTATTCTCAGTTTTAAGGTGATAATAAATAGATTAACGATAAAAAAGAAAATAAAAAATCATTCCAGTAAATAAAAAACCACACCCGGTATAAAGAAAAAGATAAGACCAATATTGTATGGGATCGGCATGGCGATAGACATAAACCGGTTCTCGCGTATTTTTGACAATTTTATCTACCGCGCCGGTTCGCCAGCCTTTCCAGGCTTCACGGAAACAAAAAAGAGGGAGTAGCAGAAAGGCTAAGGCGACAAATATTGTCTGTACATCCATGATCATTTCCCTTTTTTCTTTTCCAGTTCAAGCAATTGTTCTGGCGTAACTGCCGGATATCCCTGGGCGTCGTTCGGCACCTGATGCTGCGTTGGGATCGGTACTAGCGGGCCTAAAAAACGTGGTTCGCGTTTAAAAATATACAGATCCGCCAGAGCGCTAAAACGGGCGCCAAATTCGCGCAGGCGTACTGTCAGCATATTTTTGGGCGAAGGTACCGCATAACACTGCGCCTGAATGCCCATATGTAGCGCGATAAACAAGGCGCGTTCACAGTGGAAACGCTGAGTGATGATAATAAAATCGTTAGTATCAAAAACCTTGCGGGTACGCACAATGGAGTCAAGCGTCCGGAAGCCAGCATAATCAAGCACGATATCGGCAGGATCGACGCCCGCCGCGATAAGGTCTTTACGCATGGTCATCGGTTCGTTATAGCTTTGCAGGGCGTTGTCGCCGCTGAGCAGCAGATAATTGACTTTGCCGCTGTTGTAGGCGTTTAACGCGCCCTGAATACGGTAACGGTAATACTGATTAATCACGCCCTTGCGATAGTATTTGGCCGTTCCCAGTACCACGCCAACCTGGCGGTAGGGGAGATCCTGCAATTCGTCATAGATATAGGGCGCCGTTTTCCAGCTCATCCACCGATCGAGGCCAAGCACCGTCAGCAGCAGCAAGCCTACCAGGAACAACAGGCTGTAAAACACGCGCTTTAACATGCAGGAACTCGATACCAGGATGAAAGTGCAATCAGGCTACTGTACCCGAAGACGTAGCGCAAGAAACCGCCGTCTGATTGCGGAGATTTTCAGCATCATAGTCAGATGCCAAAGTATACATGTTCTAAATAGCTGCGCGGAATAGTAGATCACTTTGAGGGAACTCAGCCCGGATTGTGCGATCTGATCAATCGACAAACCAACCATAATCACCAACCAGACTGAACAATGCCGAACATAGCATCAATCCCCCGTACTGAACGACGCCTGATGCAGAAAACTATTCATAAAACGCATGACAAAAATCATGCCCGCAGACTGACTGCTATCCTGATGTTACATTGGGACGAATGCGTCAGCGATGTCGCCAGAACGCTTTACTGTGCCCGCTCATCAGTAGGGCGCTGGATTAACTGGTTTACACTGTCGGGTATTGAAGGTCTCGTCTCTTTACCTGCGGGGCGCGGACGTCAGTGGCCGTATGAACATATCTGTGCGTTGCTGCGCCAACTGGTAAAACACACGCTGGGCGATTTTGGTTATCAGCGTTCCCGCTGGAGTACGGAACTGCTGGCAATAAAAATCAACGAGATAACCGGATGTCAGTTACATGCCGGAACACTCCGTCGCTGGCTGCCTGCGGCCGGGCTGGTGTGGCGAAGAGCCGCTCCCACACTGCGTATCCGCTATTTATGCCAGAGACGTGCGTCTATGTAAATAAAAGCGCGTTGCGTCAGATACAATGATGTTCTCAGGCACTCTCAAGCAAAACGGTTTCGCGGAAGGAAAGCACTTTTATGAGTGTCGCAATGATTTTTTCGTTTACCTCGTTGCCCAGACTCAGACATGACGCATCTCTTTTTCGTAACGTATTCAAGTAAGTAAGGAAAGCAGCAAACTCTTCGGGGATACTTTCTAATAAAGCGGGATTAAAATTACCATAATAGATATGGTCTATGGCTGTCAGGCATATCTGTTTATCCTTTTCTTGTAAAATAGCGCGATGTCCGCGCGCGCAAGCGCTAATGACCTCTTTTAATATATGCACTTGATCACCTGGTTGTGTTCTTCGTAGATTTATCGCGTAAGCGAGTCTGTCTGAACAGCTAAATAATCGCTGGGTAATGACCCCCGTACTCTTAAGATCTACCAACAAGGCTATCGTTTGTACAGTAATCTCCTCATTGCCAGCCAGGTAAGCCGTCCTTTTTAATGCTTTTCCGTCAACTGACGTACCTTCGTATGGATTTTGATACAGCAAAAGATTCAATGTATTTATAATAAACATTAACATCATTTCTGGAGCTGTTCCCTTACCTACACTTCGCATAATTGTGCCAGATAAAGATGAGAACAAACTTAACCCCTGAGTCAGGACCCGTTGTGTTGTCTTGAATGCAGCTTCTTGAGCGATAAACTTCTGCGCCGCTTTCTCGTTACTTGATGAACCAAATTTGTATGCTTGATACCAGCTTTCACCTAATATAATTAAGACGATAGGGATATCTACATAGCTGATACCTCTTCCTACATGTCGAAGTATTGTTCCTACCGACATTGCACCGCTTAGCATTACAAGCGGTGCAATCGCTAATAGCGTGCTCGCCAGGCATAATGTGAGTCTGGCAACAACGGATCCCGTCACCGCACGTTTCTCTATGCACTGATTTATTTCATCTCTTAACTTAGGATACTGGTAAAAAATAGTTGGGAAATGGAAGAGTAATGCAGATATAACGTCGCCAAAGAGTTTAACTTGCGATAAGTTTAATGAGAGGATACTATTAAAGAAAGCATCCGGTTTCATAGTTATTGGTGCGGGTGGTTCTGTTGGTATTGTTTCGCGTATTAAAGCCGCATTATTATATTTTCCATCAAAAAAAAGCGCCTGTAGCAGAAGATGAAAACTAATATTCCCACCCGCTCTGAAAGAATAGGGTAATAAATTTTCCACACATTTATGCAATGACATGTATGCTTTGTAAAAATAGCCAGAGCGCTCATAAACGTGTCTGTATTGTTCAGCGTACATTCTCATTATTTGGCGGACTTTTTCGGCGTTATCACTCTCTGCTGGCATGATATCACCGACGATATCATCTAATTGATACTGATAAGAACACGTTAAAATCTTCAGAATTTTAGCATCAATCTCAAGGCATACATCACTGGCGTCTGCTTCACGAGGAGAGAGAATTTCTTCAGGGATCGTGACACAGGTATCCCTGGTTTCGGTGTATGTGATTTCGTCGTTGACAGCGGGTATCCTGTCATCAGGGATTTTTATTAAACAATCACCGTATTGATTGACAGCCGTTTCTGAAACTGTCGCTTTTGTTCCCATTGCATCCAGAAGGTCGTTTAACGTTAACGTAGAACTATTCCGCGTTATCAAGCCCAAACTGTCTGAGTTAATCGGTTGGAAGAGGCGGTTTTCGGCGCTATCGAGAGTATCATTAAGTGTTAACGTCGAACTGCTTCGGCTCGATGCACCCCGATACTCCGAGCTAGCAGATTGGAAAGATCGGTCTTCTGCGTGATCCAGGAGATCATTTAAGGTTGAAGTTGAACTACTGTGACCTATTAATGGCAGATCCGCTGGATTTATCGTCTGGAAAGATCGGTTATTTACATTGACGACCTTTTGAACAGAATCATCCTGCATGAAGGACATATCAATAAGCACATACTCTTTATTTCCAACTGGCCTCGGCATGTCTTATTCCCCGGTTGTTGGTGATTGTATGTCGCTCTGTATCGCCCGTAACCGCAAGTAGTCCCGCAGGAGGTAAAGACTTTATTTCCTTTCATTTGTGGGCGCTAAGCGTGATGGGAGCCGTGATATTACTAAGTTTATTTAAGATAGCCCCCTTGTTGAGTATTATTTACGGGCGCTAGTCATAAATCAAATTGCGTCCAGTATTAGGGGATATGTTATTTACCGGTTTACAGCGGTTACAATAATGTAGATCGGTGCTGGCGTAGGCGCCATCAGTTTTATACCTGACGGCGTTATTTGATGGGAGAAAGAGTTAGCCGAGAAGCACGCGGTCAATATTATGGCAGCCTAACGCTTTTAGCGTTGCGGCGGTGGCATCCCATTGAATTAATGCCGCATCGCCTTTTTCCGCCAGAATCGCACGCTGAATATCCGGATAATCGTAGCCATGGAGACTCAGCAGGTTTAGCGCGCCTTGCAGCGGGGGAAGCGTTGGGTTAAATGCGGCGTTTTCCGCATAGCTGCCCGTAAAAATACGGCCATCTTTGCATTCCAGCGCCACGCCGCTCGGCGACTGGCTATAAGGCATGTGGCTCTTATTGGCCGCCGTAATCGCTGCTTGCGTTAGCGTATCGCCCGTTAACGCGAAGCCATGATCCTGCTCGTCCATCAGCAACGTTTTGATCTCCAGATCTTTTGGCCCGAAAGCGTCAGGCAGATAATCGCGTAGCGTATGCGGCGCGCGGCCCGGCAGATGAATGCGCAGATCCAGACCGCTATTCAACTCGTTCATAAACTGGCGGCAGTGACCGCAGGGCGTGTAGTTAACAGTGACGGCGGCGAGCCCTTTTTCGCCGCATAGCCAGGCGTGGCTAATCGCGCTTTGTTCAGCATGAACGGTTTGTTGCATGGTGGCGCCCAGGAACTCCATATTCGCGCCGAAATACCAGTTGCCGCTGACGCCGCGCGCAATTGCGCCGACGTTAAAATGGGATAAATCGGTACGGGCGCAGGCTGCCGCCAGGGGTAACAGCGCGAAAGCCAACGCGTCTTCGTCCAGTCCCGTTGCGTTTTTAAGCGTCGAGACCTGCTCTGCGGCCAGCATGGCGGGAAAGTGGTGGTCCGCCAGGATAGGGGCCAGCGCTGATTGCAAATTATCCGCAAGTTGGGCAAAAGCAGTTTGAAAACGTGGATGCATGGCGTTGCCTCATATCAATGTAATGGAACCGTAGTTTACGGGCCTGTCATGTCTTAATATGTGATGTATGTCTCATTGCTTATGCAACTTATGAAACTTAAATGAAAAATGCGCTACGCATCGCAAATTTTAACCCGGTCTTTTGCCCCGTCGTTAGCGCATTACCGCCAGAATAAGTGGAAACAAAAAGGGCGCTGCCAGCGAGGTAATAATGCCGCAGATCACCAACGCCAGAGAGCTAAACGCGCCTTCCTGGTAATCCAACTCGGCGCAGCGCGCGGTACCGAGCGCATGTGAGGCAGTACCCATTGCCAGCCCGCGCGCGGCTTTAGTACGGATGCGCATCGCGTTTAACAGCGTGTGGCCAAACACCGCGCCCAGAATACCGACAAAAATCACGCACACCGCGCTGATAGCGGGTATGCCGCCGATGCTGCCGCCAACCGCCATCGCGATAGGCGTAGTAACGGATTTGGGCAGTACCGATGCCGCGATTTCAGGCGTTGCGCCCATCAGCAACGCGACGGATGTCCCCGTAATCATCGCCACCATGCTGCCGACAAAACAGATGCTAATAATGGATTTCCAGCGCGCGCGAATCTGGTGCAACTGTTCATAAAGGGGATAGGCCAGCGCCACCACCGCTGGTTGCAGCAGATCGTTAAGTACTTCGCTGCCTTTGAAGTAGTGATCGTAGGGAATACCGGTCAGCAGCAGAAAAGGAATAATGACCACCATTGCCACCAGCAGTGGGTTCAGCAACGGCATTTTAAAATGTGCCGCCAGCCTGCGGGCGGCAAAAAATACCGCCAGCGTCAGCGGCAACGACCACCAGATATATGACATCATTTCTTCGATCCTTTCTGCCCAACCACGTTGCGTTCACCGTGTATCAGGTGTGAACTCCAGCTCACCACCACAAAAACGACCAGCGTACTGATAGCGCAAGAGACCACCACCGGGCCGAATTGCGCGCGCAATAAATCAAAATATTGCATAACCCCGACGCCAATCGGCACAAACAGCAGCGCCATATAACGAATCAGTACATAGCAGCCGGGGTTAACCCATTTTGCTGGCAGAATTTGCAGCGCCAGCAAAACAAACAGAATTAACATCCCGATAATGCTGCCGGGAATAGTGATGGGAAGCAGCGATGCAATGAAAATGCCTGCGTACAAACAGGCATAAATCAAGACAAAAGCGCGTATATATTGCCAGATAATATTCAGTGACTTACTCATGTTTAAAGCCCTTGATGAGATGGATTTATCATACAATTAAACGTTAAAACGTGCTACCGATCACATCATGAATTCTTAGCATAGTGGGTATAGACAGCAGGAACATCGGGCAATGTCCCTGGTCGGCGGCGTTAAACCTGGGCTAAAAAATATAAAAAGCGACTCAGGGCCAAAGACGGCGTCTCATTCTTACGGCAGAACATCCCTACGCTGCCTTTTTGCTCAATTTTTGGCAAGTTTAAAATCGCCAGTTGCCCCTGGCTGGCATAGCGTTGCGCCAGCCGTAAAGAAAGAATAGAGATCATATCGCTGCTTTGCAGCAAACTGGTGCTGACGTTCATTGACGCCGATTCGATGGTGTTTTCCGGGAGCATCACGCCGTTATCGACGAGGGCGTTATCAATACTGATACGAATAGGCGTGCCGGTTGGCCAGACTATCCACCGCCAGTGCGCCAGATCGCTCCACGCAATCTGCGCTCGCGCGGCCAGCGGATGGTGCGGACGCGCCACAAAGCAGACCGGCTCGGTATAAAGGACCTGATAATTAAGCGGCAGTTGCAGGGCGCGCCCGCCCACGCGGCCTACCACCACATCCACCTGGCCGACAAGCAGATCGTGCAGCAGCGGCGTCATTACCTTCTCTTCAATATTCAGATGCAGCGTCGGCATCTCATTAAGTAGGCTAAGAATCGCCTGCGATACGCAGTCAGTCGCTACGGGCGAACAGCCAATCTTCAGACTGCCAACCAGACCGCCCTGCTTGAAGCGGGCAATTTCATATTCTGAGCGCTCCAGATCGTTAATTAAGCGCTGGGCGTGCTGGAGCAGTAATTTGCCACCTTACGAGGGGCGCAACCCTTTGCTGTGGCGCTCAAAAAGTGTGATGCCTATATCATCTTCGAGTTGAGATAACCACTTTGATAACGCCGGCTGGGAGATATTAATCATCCGGGCGACGTGCGTCAGGTTGCCCTGTTCGCCCAGCGCAACCAGCGTTTGCAGGTGATGTAATTTCAATTTCTGCGCCCAGTTCGCCATCCGCTATAACCTCCAGGTTATGTCTCTGCCTGAAAAGCCATTGTACATTTTATCGCTTGCTCTACAAATTCGTAACATAACAAACATAAAAACAACATCCACCTCCCTGCACTGAGGCATTAACTATGACTCAACGACGTGATCTACAAGCCCTTATTCATGCCGCGCCCGTCGGCAAAATGCAGTGTCGCGTTATCATCTGCTGTTTTCTGGTGGTCATGCTCGACGGTTTCGATACCGCCGCGATTGGCTTCATCGCCCCGGATACTCGTACCCACTGGCAGCTAAGCGCCAGTGAACTCATGCCGCTGTTTGGCGCAGGGTTGCTGGAGCTTACGGCTGGCGCGCTGCTATGCGGGCCGCTGGCGGATCGCTTTGGCCGCAAGCGGGTTATTGAGCTTTGCGTGGCGCTATTCGGCGCATTGAGCCTGCTTTCCGCTTTCTCGCCGGATATAGAAATCTTGGTGCTGTTGCGCTTCTTAACCGGTTTGGGACTGGGCTGAGCGATGCCGAATACCATCACCATGACGTCGGAATACTTGCCCGCTCGTCGACGCGGAGCGCTGGTCACGATGATGTTCTGCGATTTTACGCTGGGGTCGGCGATGGGGTCGTATGGCGTGGATCTGAACTGCGGCTGGACTAAGTTTATGAAGGATCAACTTAGTACAATAGCTTCATCCAATAATTTGAACTAGATCATCACCGCAAACTAAATGTTCTATATGCGTAATGGTATGATGAAAAAAAAGGTCAGTGGAGGGAAGCTCGGTGGATAAAGCCTTTTGTACTATTGATGAGCAGGAATGGACGGCTGAGGCATTTTACGCGCTGCCCACTGCTGAAATTCAATCAAAAAGACGTAGTTTACTGTGTACCGAATGTAGTGGAGATGCATGGTTTAGACGGTCTAGTTATGGAAATGATGCACCGCATTTTTGTGCCCATCACCAGGAAAACTGCTCATTAGGTACTTCATATGAAGCAGTGGGCGAGGGTAGCAATGATAAGGCATTACCAGTATCAGATACTGATAGTGGCTTGGTTATAGATCTCGATTTAACTCAAAGCTATGATATTGACGTGAAACTGGCTGAACAAACCTCCGAAGCTACACCTGTAGGACAGAGGTTTACGGGTGAAAAATCTAACGACGGTGGCAGTGTAAAATATCCAGCACATTTTACTTTGAAACGATTGCTCTACAAATTAGTACAATCAAAAGGGCAATGTTATTTAGAAAAGAAGATTGGCTTCAAAGGTCAGGATTTTAGTGATTTACCAGAGAATGGTGCTGAACTATTTGTTGAATTTGCAAATGTTAAGCCATGGATGGATGGAGCACGGAGGATCTTTTGGGGATTCATCAGTGATGTCGGGCAAACGAATGATGGGAAAATTTGGTTAAACGCGGGTAATATTAAATCAGGTTTAAGTGTTTGTATTCAGCAAGATATAGCTAGTGCTTTCAGAGAACAATTTAAGGTAGTCAACAGTCTAGACGAGTTGGATGGCTGTCATGCTCTAATTATTGGTAAATGTTTGTATGCAACAACTGGTAAACCGATTCTATGGTGCGGCGATCTTAGCTATGTTGTACTTAGAAGGTATAAATCTGATCAGGAATTATAGCACCAGCTTCTAGAGTAATAATGTCCATTTTGAATTTTTCAGGAAATACATGCGAGTATTACTAGCTCCGATGGAAGGTGTTCTCGACTCGTTAGTGCGAGAGCTTTTAACTGAAGTAAACGACTACGATCATTGCATTACAGAGTTTTTACGTGTAGTAGACCAGTTATTGCCGGAAAAATCCTTTTATCGATTATGTCCTGAATTGCACAATCATAGCCGCACTAAATCCGGCACTTTAGTCCGTATCCAACTGCTGGGGCAGCACCCAGGTTGGCTTGCGGAGAATGCCGTTCGTGCTGTTGAGCTGGGTTCACATGGTGTCGACCTTAATTGCGGATGTCCTTCAAAGCTCGTTAATGGCAGCGGTGGTGGGGCTACTCTTCTCAAAGATCCAGAACTGATCTACCGTGGCGCAAAAGCCATGCGTGAAGCTGTGCCTGCGCATTTGCCGGTGACGGTAAAGGTGCGCCTGGGGTGGGACAGCGACGCGCGGCAGTTTGAAATTGCCGATGCTGTGCAGCAGGCCGGCGCCACTGAACTTGTTGTTCACGGACGGACGAAAGAAGATGGCTATAAAGCTGAATGCATTAACTGGTCGGCAATTGGCGAAATCCGCAATAGATTAACGATCCCAGTGATTGCTAACGGTGAAATCTGGGACTGGCAGAGCGCGCAGGCATGTATGGCGACCAGCGGCTGCGATGCGGTGATGATTGGCCGTGGGGCGCTAAATATTCCTAACCTGAGCCGGGTGGTGAAGTATAACGAGCCGCGTATGCCGTGGCCGGAAGTGGTGACGTTATTACAAAAATATACCCGACTGGAAAAGCAAGGCGATACCGGTTTATATCATGTCGCGCGTATTAAACAGTGGCTGGGATATTTACGCAAAGAATATGTCGAGGCGACTGCGCTCTTTCAGTCGATTCGTGCGTTAAACCGTTCGTCCGAGATTGCAAGGGCGATTCAGGCCATCAAAATCTAATCTCCACAGCTTCCAGAAAGTGTGCCGGGCAGACGTTATCGCTCCCCGGCGCAGGCATCAGAAAATCATCTTAAACACGCCCGTTACCACTAACAGCCCAATCAGAAAAATAATTAAAATTGCCCATAGAAGAATTTTCATTGTTTGTCCCTTTATTGGTAAATACAAACAAAGTATAGGAAAGTATTAAGCCATCTGCTGTTTCGCTGGACACGGCGGCGTTTAACCGATGAAGGCCGTCGGCGCGTATTACAGTAAAATTGTTCACTTATTAACGGGTTAGCAAGGCTTTGTATTGCAATATTAGATTAAAAAATGTATCGGGTGAAATTATTTACTAATCATATAAATTTCGAAATATGTCTTTTATTGTCTGGTGATGTATTGCCACGCGTAACTAAAAAATAGATCGCCGTAAGACGTACTCTCTGCGCACCTTTTTTTATCAGAACACCTCCATGAATCGTAATACTTTCCTTGCCGCGACAGCGAGCTTACCGCTTTTTATTTTGCTGGCGGGCTGTGCTCCCGTGCACGATACCCATCAGTCGCTGACACAGCAGACGCCCTCTTCTCATATTGATTCCACCTTGCCGACGGCGTTGAAAAACGGTTGGCCGGACAGCCAGTGGTGGAAGGCATATCACGATGCCCAGCTTGACGCGCTGATTGATAATGCCATACAGCATTCGCCGGATATGCAGGTGGCTGAACAGCGTATCCAACTGGCGGAAGCGCAGGCGAAAGCGGTTGAGGCGCAGGACGGTCCGCAGCTCGACTTTTCTGCCGACGTCGAGCGCCAGAGAATGTCCGCGGAAGGGCTGATGGGACCGTTCGCGATTACCGATCCCGCGGCGGGGACGACCGGGCCGTGGTATACCAACGGCACATTCGGCCTGACGGCAGGCTGGGATCTGGATTTATGGGGAAAAAACCGTGCTGAAGTAACGGCGCGGATCGGGGCGGTCAAAGCGCGCGAAGCGGAGCAGGAACAGACCCGGCAACTGCTGGCAAGCGGTGTGGCGCGACTCTACTGGGAGTGGCAGACGCAGGCGGCGCTGAAAAATGTGCTAACACAAATTGAGCATGAGCAGCAAAACGTAGTGGCGGTAAACCGGGAGTTGTATCAACATGGTATTACCTCTTCCGTCGAAGGGGTTGAGACCGATATCGACGCCAGCAAAACCCAGCAGCAGCTTAATGACGTCAACGGGAAAATGAAGGTTATTGAAGCGCGGCTCAGCGCGTTAACCAATACGCAATCGGCGGCGCTAAAGCTACGTCAGGTGAGTCTCCCCGCCGTTGAAAGCCAGTTACCGTCGCAACTGGGGTATTCGTTGCTGGCGCGTCGAGCGGATCTGCAGGCCGCGCACTGGTACATTGAATCCTCGTTGAGCAGTATTGACGCCGCGAAGGCAGCGTTTTATCCCGATATCAATCTGATGGCTTTTTTACAGCAGGATGCGTTGCATCTGAGCGATCTGTTCCGCCATTCCGCGCAGCAATATGGCATTACCGGCGGGCTGACGCTGCCGATTTTCGACAGCGGCAGGCTGAATGCCAACCTCGATATCGCCAAAGCGCAAAGTAACCTTTCTATCGCCAACTACAACAAAGCGGTAGTGGATGCGGTTAATGATGTGGCGCGCACCGCCAGTCAGGTAGAGACGCTGGCGCAGAAAAATCAGCATCAGCAGCAGATTGAGCATGACGCGCAGCGCGTGGTTGGTCTGGCGCAAGCGCGCTTTAATGCCGGCATTATCGCGGGTTCCCGCGTGAGCGAGGCCAAAATTCCGGCACTGCGCGAGCAGTGTAACGGCTTACTGTTGCAGGGCCAGTGGCTGGATGCCTCAATTCAGCTTACCAGCGCGCTGGGCGGCGGTTATCATTCCTGATTTTTCCGGATGATTCAGACAGGGTTCCTATACTTAGGCTGTGTATGATTCATCCGGAGAGGACTATGACCAAAGTTGCAATTGTAACGGCATCAGATTCGGGAATTGGCAAAACGTGTGCGTTGTTATTAGCACAAAACGGTTTTGATATGGGTATCACCTGGCATTCCGATGAACGCGGCGCGCAGGAGACGGCGAAAAAAGCGGCGCAGTTTGGCGTGCGAGCAGAGACCATTCATCTTGACCTGAGCCAGTTGCCCGAGGGCGCGCAGGCCATTGAACATCTTATCCAGCGCCTGGGGCGCGTTGATGTGCTGGTCAATAATGCCGGGGCGATGACCAAATCCGCGTTTATTGATATGCCGTTTACGCAGTGGCGGCAGATTTTTACCGTGGATGTCGACGGCGCGTTTCTCTGCGCGCAGATCGCCGCCCGGCATATGATTAAACAAGGAGAGGGAGGGCGCATTATCAACATCACCTCCGTCCATGAGCATACGCCGCTCCCGCAAGCCAGCGCCTATACCGCGGCAAAACATGCGCTGGGCGGATTGACTAAATCCATGGCGCTGGAACTGATTGAGCATCATATTTTGGTCAACGCCGTCGCGCCAGGCGCTATCGCCACGCCGATGAATGATATGGATGACAGCGACATTGAGCCGGGATCGGAACCCTCGATCCCTATCGCCCGACCGGGTTCTACGTATGAAATAGCCAGCCTCGTCGCCTGGCTGTGTTCGGAAGGAGCAAGCTATACCACCGGTCAGTCGCTGATTGTCGACGGCGGGTTTATGCTGGCGAATCCGCAATTCAACGCAAAATAAACGCCGGGGCCGGATGGCGGCGTTATGCCATCCGGATACCATCGGGTTTAACGGGCCTCCGCTTTGCCGCGTCTTTTCAGCCACCAGCGCACGCCAACCACCAGTACGACGGCCAGAATCAGCCAGACCCCGTGTTTGAAATGCTGATCGAGATCGTGCAGCCATGGTGCGATCACCTCGCCGCCAAGATATCCCAGCGTGGTAAACAGCAGCGCCCAGACCAGCGCGCCGAGAATATTCAGCGGCATAAAAATTTTAGGCGGCAGTCGGCTGGCGCCAATCAGTAGCGGGCCAACCACCCGGAATCCGTACATAAAACGCGTGCCGATCACAAACAGATAGGGATGGCGTTGGATCATTTTTTGCGCGTGACGAATCTTCGTATGATAACGTGAGAAACGACGCAGGATTTTCCCGCCATAGCATCGTCCCAACAGGTAAAGCAACTGATCGCCCATCATCCCTCCCAGCGCGACGGCCGCCGCCACCAGCGGAAATTTGAGCAATCCCTGATGCGCCGCGACGCCGCCCAACAGGGTAACGGTTTCACCTTCGGCCATACTGCCGATAACCAGCGCCGCATAGCCATAATGCGTAATAAGCGTGTTGATATCCATGCGTAAACCACCTCCGGCATTAAGCATACACCCTGGCAAGAGGCGTGCGCGGCAAAGCCGACGTTTTGCCGGAGACTATTTCGCCATTGTTCATAAAATAACCAGAAACTGAATTATACTTGAACATACTGACATCTGAGACAGCAGAAGGGGGCAGTATGAACCATGTATGGGGACTTTTTTCCCATCCCGATCGGGAAATGCAGGTGATCAAAAGCGAAAACGAAACCGTTTCGCATCACTATACGCACCATGTTTTGCTGATGGCGGCGATTCCCGTCGTCTGCGCCTTTATCGGCACGACGCAAATCGGCTGGAATTTTGGCGACGGCAATGTGTTACAGCTCTCGCTGTTTACCGCTTTTGCGCTGGCGGTCTTGTTCTACGGCGTGATGCTGGCGGGCGTCGCGGTGATGGGACGCGTCATCTGGTGGATGGCGCGAAACTATCCGCAACGGCCCTCGCTTGCGCGCTGTATGGTTTTTGCCGGCTATGTCGCGACGCCGCTGTTTTTAAGTGGTCTGGTGGCGCTCTATCCACTGGTATGGCTATGCGCACTGGTCGGCGCTGTCGCGCTCTTTTACACCGGCTATTTGCTGTATTTGGGTATTCCGACTTTCCTTAACATTAATAGAGAGGAAGGATTAAGCTTCTCCAGTTCGACGCTCGCTATCGGCGTACTGGTCCTGGAGGTGCTACTGGCGATCACCGTGATCCTTTGGGGATACGGCTACCGCCTGTTCTGATGCAAAAAGGGCTGGCGTAAAAGCCAGCAATGCCGCATTTGCTGACGATTCTTCTGTAGCGGCAACGCTGGCGTGCCGCTATGATGCCACTGCTAGCTTGAGTAAAATCTTAGCTCAGGCGGTGTGCGTTACGACGCGCGTGAATCATTATCAGAAATCTCATCATGCTGAAATTCCGAGCTTCATTCCTGAGCCTTGCTCTGATGTTGGCCGTTCCTTTTGCCCCGCAGGCCGTGGCGAAAACGGCAGCGACAACCGCGGCGTCTCAACCTGAGATTGCCTCCGGTAGCGCAATGATTGTTGATCTCAACACCCATAAAGTGATCTATTCGAACCACCCGGATCTGGTGCGTCCGATTGCCTCAATAACCAAATTAATGACGGCGATGGTCGTGCTCGACGCGCGATTGCCGCTGGATGAAATACTGAAGGTCGATATCAGCCAGACGCCGGAGATGAAAGGGGTTTACTCCCGTGTACGTCTGAACAGCGAAATTAGCCGCAAAAATATGTTGCTGCTGGCGTTGATGTCATCCGAAAACCGTGCGGCGGCAAGCCTGGCGCACTATTACCCTGGCGGTTATAACGCATTTATTAAAGCGATGAATGCGAAGGCGAAAGCGTTGGGTATGACGCATACCCGCTTCGTTGAGCCGACGGGGCTGTCGATTCATAACGTCTCGACCGCGCGGGATTTAACAAAACTGCTGATTGCCACGAAGCAATACCCGCTGATTGGCCAGCTAAGCATCACGCGCGAAGACATGGCGACATTCTCGCATCCGGCGTATACGCTGCCGTTTCGCAATACCAACCATTTGGTCTACCGTGATAACTGGAATATCCAGTTAACGAAAACCGGCTTTACCAATGCGGCGGGGCATTGCCTGGTGATGCGTACCGTGATCAATAACAAACCGGTCGCGCTGGTGGTCATGGACGCGTTCGGCAAATATACCCACTTTGCGGACGCCAGTCGCCTGCGTACATGGATTGAAACCGGTAAAGTCATGCCCGTTCCGGCTGCCGCGCTGAGCTATAAAAAGCAAAAAGCCGCGCAAATGGCGGCAGCCAGCGCCAGTGCCGGGGCGCAAACCGCACAGAACGATTAGGACGCCGTAGGCCCGGCAGGCATCGCGCCGCCGGGCATTCACGGTAAACCGCACGGTGTTAATGCGTCTCGTCGGGCGTATTTTCCTGCCAGAATTTCCGCTTACTCGTTTTGCCGATACCGGGGTTCATACTGTTGGTCGGGTCATTTTGCCGATAAAAACGCGTCAGCGTTTCCGGCGCTTTATACAGATGTCCAACGTTGTGCTCTGCCGGGTATTGCGCCCCGCGCGCCTGCAACAGCTCCAGCATTTGCGCTTTCAGCGCATGGACGTCGACGCCTTTCTTCACGATATAGTCCTGATGAAAAACGTGGCACATAAAGTGGCCGTAATAGAGTTTATGTACCAGTTGGCTGTCGATTTCCGGCGGCAGATGCTCGAACCAGTCGGTATCGTTGCGGCGCAGGGCGATATCCAGCGCCAGGATATCTTCCACTTCATCGGCGTGTACGGCCTGATAACGAATCGCCGCGCCAGCAGCGGCGAAGCGGTGCAGGAAGGCTTTGCTGCCTTCTTCCGGCGTACAGGCGAAGAAACCGCCCTCAGCGGATTTAAAAAATTCATTCAGCCAGCGTTGCGCTTCTGCGACGCCGTCACCCGCCATTTTTAACAGCAGATGATGCTCATATTTATCGCGCCAGTTTTTCATCCGCGGCGGCAGATGGCTGGGAAACAGATGGCCGAATTTCTGCATCGCGCGGTCGGTGAAATGCGGACGGAAAAATTTTACTTTTTCCAGCATCGCATCGGTTCGGCCTTTTAGCGTGAAAAAGAACGGCATCTTGTCGGTGCCAAGTTTATCGATCATCAGAAAGGTATCTTTACCGTACTGCTCCGCAATATCGTAGATATCGCGATGCATATATTCTCCTGCCACCGGCAGATTGTTGAAGTTCGCCAGAATATGCCGACGGATTTCAGTCAGTACCGCGGGCTGATTGGTGCCGATATAAAAAACCTGCTGATTTTTTTCCGCTGCAAAGGTATCAAGGCGAACGGCAAAAACCGCCAGTTTTCCGGCGCAGCCGGAAGATTCAAACAAACGGTCCGGGTCGGCGTTATAGCGGGCGGGCGTATTGGCGTTGATATCTCGAACCCGCGTCACGTAGTCGTGATCGTGCGCATGACGACCATCGTGGCGCACATCCTCATCTTTAATCCGTTCGTCATCCAGCTTGCTCAGGATCTGCTCCGGCGTGTGCCCAAGATCGATACCCAGATGATTGACCAGTTGCAGTTTGCCTTGCTCGTCAATACGGGCAAAGAGCGACATCTCGGTATAGGCCGGACCGCGCTGCACCAGCGAGCCGCCGGAGTTATTACAGATGCCGCCGATGACCGACGCGCCGATACACGATGAACCAATCACCGAGTGCGGTTCACGGCCCAGCGGTTTAAGCGCTTTTTCCAGCGAATAGAGCGTCGTACCGGGCCAGGCCAGAACCTGTTGGCCGCTATCCAGTAAGTGCAGCTTATCCAGTCGCTGGGTGCTGATAATCACAATATCGCGATCGTAGTCGTTGCCGTTCGGCGTGGAGCCTTCCGTCAGACCCGTGTTGGCGGCCTGCATCAGAATAATTTTGTCAGCGTTAACGCAGGCGTTGAGCACACGCCACAGTTCCAGTAATGAACCAGGGAAAACAACGGCCAGCGCGTCGCCCTGACCGGAACGGAAACCTTTGCGATAGCGGGCGGTTTTTGCGGGGTCTGTCAGCAGGTGAGAATGGCCTACCAGGCGGGCCAGCTCATTCAGGAACGTTTTATTATCAGTCATTGTTATGGAAGACATTCTCCACTCCTTGTGGTGGGACAAAATATCAGCGTTAAGCATAGCGCTTTGTATGACAATACGCTTTCTCATTCAAATTATCTCTGTATTGGCGGTATTCATACGGTCTATCCATCGTTTTCTTCCGGTAAATGTTTTGAAAATTAAGAGAATACCCTTCGCTTTCTTCTCCTCTCCCGTTTAGGCTTATGGCAAACTGCAGTTTTTATTCTGTTTTTACCTCCCCGTCGGGATAAAGATGAAAGAGAGACTTAACATGAAATGGTTATGTTCAGTAGGTGTTGCTGTAAGTCTGGCGATACAGCCAGCATTGGCGGAAAACCTGTTTGGCAATCACCCGCTGACGCCGGAAGCGCGCGACGCATTTGTTACCGATTTACTTAAGAAAATGACTGTCGATGAAAAAATAGGTCAGCTACGTCTGATTAGCGTCGGCCCTGATAACCCGAAAGAAGCGATTCGCGAGATGATCAAAGACGGGCAGGTAGGGGCGATTTTCAATACTGTCACTCGTCAGGATATCCGGCAGATGCAGGATCAGGTGATGGCGTTGAGCCGCCTGAAAATCCCTCTCTTTTTTGCCTATGACGTGGTACACGGCCAGCGAACCGTCTTTCCTATAAGCCTCGGTCTGGCTTCTTCTTTTAATCTGGATGCGGTAAGAACCGTAGGTCGCGTATCGGCGTATGAAGCGGCGGACGACGGTCTGAATATGACCTGGGCGCCGATGGTGGACGTCTCCCGCGATCCGCGTTGGGGGCGCGCCTCCGAAGGCTTCGGCGAAGACACCTACCTGACCTCTATCATGGGCGAAACCATGGTGAAAGCGATGCAGGGTAAAAATCCGGCAGATCGCTACTCGGTGATGACCAGCGTGAAACATTTTGCCGCCTATGGCGCCGTTGAAGGCGGTAAAGAGTATAACAGCGTAGATATGAGTTCCCAGCGTCTGTTTAATGACTATATGCCGCCATACAAAGCGGGACTGGATGCGGGCAGCGGCGCGGTGATGGTGGCGCTAAATTCACTGAACGGCACGCCTGCGACGTCAGATTCCTGGCTACTGAAAGAGGTCCTGCGCGATGAGTGGGGCTTTAAGGGGATTACCGTTTCCGACCACGGCGCTATTAAGGAACTGATTAAACACGGTACGGCTGCCGATCCGGAAGACGCGGTGCGCGTGGCGCTGAAGTCAGGGGTGGATATGAGCATGGCGGATGAGTATTACAGCAAATACCTGCCGGATCTGATTAAGTCAGGCAAAGTGACGATGGCGGAACTGGACGACGCGACGCGCCATGTGCTCAACGTAAAATATGACATGGGGTTGTTTAACGACCCGTATAGCCATCTGGGGCCGAAAGAGAGCGACCCGGTGGATACCAATGCCGAAAGCCGCCTGCATCGCAAAGAGGCGCGGGAAGTGGCGCGGGAAAGTCTGGTGCTGCTGAAAAACCGGCTGGAAACGTTGCCGCTGAAAAAATCGGGCACCATTGCCGTTGTCGGGCCGCTGGCCGACAGTCAACGTGATGTGATGGGAAGCTGGTCTGCCGCTGGCGTCGCGGATCAGTCGGTGACGGTGCTGGCGGGTATTCAGAATGCCGTTGGCGATGGAGCGAAGATCCTCTATGCCAAAGGGGCCAATATCACTAATAATAAAGGTATTGTCGATTTCTTAAACCTGTATGAAGAGGCGGTGAAAATCGATCCGCGCTCGCCGCAGGCGATGATTGATGAGGCGGTTCAGGCGGCGAAACAGGCCGATGTGGTAGTAGCGGTGGTGGGCGAGTCGCAGGGGATGGCGCATGAAGCCTCCAGCCGTACCGATATCACCATTCCACAGAGTCAGCGCGACTTAATCACCGCTCTGAAAGCCACCGGTAAGCCGCTGGTACTGGTATTAATGAACGGCAGACCGCTGGCTCTGGTAAAAGAAGATCAACAGGCCGATGCGATTCTGGAGACTTGGTTTGCCGGGACGGAAGGCGGCAACGCCATTGCCGATGTGCTGTTTGGCGATTACAACCCGTCAGGCAAACTGCCGATGTCCTTCCCGCGTTCGGTGGGACAAATTCCGGTCTATTACAGCCATCTCAATACGGGACGACCGTATGATACTGAAAAGCCGAACAAATATACCTCACGTTATTTTGACGAAGCGAATGGCCCGCTCTATCCGTTTGGTTACGGTCTAAGCTATACCACGTTTACGGTGTCTGACGTCACGCTCTCCGCGCCGACAATGAAACGCGACGGCAACGTCACGGCCAGCGTAGAGGTGTCGAACACCGGTAAACGCGAAGGGGCAACGGTCATCCAGATATATTTACAGGATGTCACGGCGTCAATGAGCCGACCGGTAAAGCAATTAAAAGGTTTTGAAAAAATCACCCTCAAGCCTGGCGAACGTAAAACCGTGAGTTTCCCGATTGATATCGAGGCGTTGAAGTTCTGGAATCAACGGATGCAATACGACGCGGAACCCGGTAAGTTCAACATTTTTATCGGCGTAGATTCCGCCCGCGTTAAACAGGGATCGTTCGAACTACTGTAAGCCTGCCGTCAACAGGGCACGATATCGGCGCCCTGTTTTGCAATGACTTTTCTCTGTCAGCCTTTTATTGCCAGCAACGTCACTGAAACAGCCGGAAAATCCCAGGTTAAACGCAGACTTTTCAGCTATGCTTTTTCCTCAAGTCTCTGATAAAGGCCGTAAAAGGAAGAGGAAAGCATCATGACGATCTCAAAGGTATGGGTAAGTTCGCTGGCGTTGCTGGCGACGGTGAGTTTACCTCTACAGGCGGCATCGCCCGTGACGGTCGGGTCAAAGATTGATACCGAAGGCGCGCTGCTCGGCAACATAATTTTGCAGGTACTGGAAAGCCACGGCATTAAAACGATCAATAAAATTCAACTGGGGACGACGCCGGTCGTTCGTGGCGCGATTACCGCCGGAGAGCTGGATATCTATCCGGAATACACCGGTAACGGGGCGTTCTTTTTTAAAGATGAAAACGATCCGGCATGGAAGAACGCAAAGCAAGGCTTTGAGAAAGTCAAAAAATGGGATGCAGAGCAGAATAAGCTTGTCTGGTTGACGCCTGCGCCGGCAAACAACACCTGGACCATAGCGGTACGCCAGGACATGGCCGAAAAAAATAAACTCTCCTCGCTTGCCGATCTCAGCCGTTATCTGAAAGAGGGCGGCACTTTTAAACTGGCGGCGTCTGCGGAATTTATCGAGCGGGCGGATGCGCTGCCGGCGTTTGAAAAAGCCTATGATTTTACCTTGAATCAGAACCAGCTATTGTCGCTGGCGGGCGGCGATACGGCGGTAACGATTAAAGCCGCCGCGCAACAAACATCCGGCGTTAACGCCGCGATGGCCTATGGCACCGATGGCCCGGTCGCCGCGCTGGGGCTGCAAACCCTGAGCGACCCGAAAGGCGTTCAGCCTATCTATGCGCCCGCGCCGGTAGTGCGTGAATCGGTATTACAGGCCTATCCGCAGATAGCCGACTGGCTGCAACCCGTTTTCGCCAGCCTTGATGAGAAAACTCTGCAACAGTTGAACGCCAGAATCGCCGTAGAAGGGCTGGATGCGAAAAAAGTCGCCACAGATTACCTCCGACAAAAAGGGTGGGTGAAGTAGTCTGTGAGTGACGTTGCCAAAATCACGGTTAATCGTGTGCTGTTGCTGTTGGTTGTTCTGACACTGCTTGCTGTCGCGCTTCCTTTTATTAATTACGCCCCGAATCGTCTGGTGAGCGGCGAGGGGCGCCGGTTATGGGAGATCTGGCCGGCGACCATCTGGATGCTGGCCTGCGCGGGATGCGCGCTGTTTACGCTGTGCTTTGTACCCGGTAAACGCGGCAGCGTACTGACGCTGATACTGGCGCAGACGCTCTTCATTGTCATGCTGTGGGGCGTCGGCAGGGCGGCGACGCAGTTGGCGCAGGAGGGCAGTCCGCTGGCGCGCACCAGTCTGGGAAGTGGATTGTGGCTTGGCCTCGGTCTGACGCTGCTGGCCTGTAGCGATGCGATCCGCCGTATTACCGTTGGGCCGCTGTGGCGCTGGTTGCTGCACGCGCAAATTGTCATTGTCCCGCTGGCGCTGCTGTTTTCAGGCACGTTCGACAACCTCTCGCTTCTGAAAGAGTATGCCAATCGCCAGGATGTTTTCGATGCCGCGCTGGTTCAACATTTGATATTACTGGCGGGCACGGTGCTGCCGGCGCTGGCGATCGGGCTGCCGTTGGGCGTCTGGTGTTATTTTTCCGCCTCGCGCCAGGGGCCGGTGTTTACCGTACTGAATGTGATCCAGACCATTCCTTCCGTCGCGCTGTTTGGCCTGCTGATTGCGCCGCTGGCCGGACTGGTGAAACAGTTTCCGTGGCTTGCAACCTTCGGCGTTGCGGGCACCGGCATGACGCCTGCGCTGATAGCGCTGGTGCTCTATGCGTTATTGCCGCTGGTGCGCGGCGTGGTCGCCGGGCTCAACCAGGTGCCGCGCGATGTGCTGGAGAGCGCAAGGGCGATGGGGATGAGTAGCGGTCAGCGTTTCAGACACGTTCAACTGCCGCTGGCGCTGCCGGTTTTTTTACGTAGCCTGCGGGTAGTAATGGTACAGACAGTGGGAATGGCCGTCGTCGCCGCGCTGATTGGCGCGGGAGGCTTCGGCGCGCTGGTGTTTCAGGGGCTATTGAGCAGCGCCATTGATTTGGTCCTGTTGGGCGTCATCCCGGTGATTGCGCTGGCGCTAGTGATCGACGCGCTGTTTGATTTATGGATCGCGTTTCTGAAGGGAGCAACCGATGATTGAATTTAACCATGTCAGTAAAACCTTCGGCGATCACCAGGCCGTCAACGACCTTAATCTGCGCTTTAGCGAAGGCAGCTTTTCGGTGTTGATCGGCACCTCCGGTTCGGGAAAATCGACCACGCTGAAGATGATTAACCGACTGGTAGAGCATGATAGCGGAACGATCCGTTTTGCCGGAGAAGAGATTCGCAGCCTGCCGGTGCTTGAACTGCGCCGTCGCATGGGCTATGCCATTCAGTCAATCGGCCTTTTTCCCCACTGGACGGTCGCACAAAATATCGCCACCGTGCCGCAACTGCAAAAGTGGTCGCGCTCGCGGATTAACGATCGTATTGATGAGCTAATGGTATTATTGGGTCTGGAAAGCGCGCTGCGCGATCGCTATCCGCATCAGTTGTCCGGCGGGCAACAGCAGCGGGTCGGCGTCGCGCGAGCGCTGGCTGCCGATCCGCAGGTATTGCTGATGGACGAACCTTTCGGCGCGCTTGATCCGGTGACGCGCGGCGCATTACAGCAGGAGATGACTCGTATCCATCGGCTGCTGGGGCGTACCATCGTACTGGTAACGCACGACATCGACGAGGCGCTGCGCCTTGCCGACCATCTGGTGCTAATGGACGGCGGTAACGTTATCCAACAGGGCGCGCCGCTTTCCATGTTGACCTCGCCGGAAAATGATTTCGTGCAGGCGTTTTTTGGCCGCAGCGAGCTGGGCGTTAGACTGCTTTCGTTACGTAGCGTAGGCGATTATGTACGACGGCATGAACGGCTTAACGGCGACGCGCTGGTGGAAGGTATGACGCTACGCGATGCGCTATCGATGTTTGTCGCCCGTCGGTGCGACGTCCTGCCGGTGGCTAATCAGCAGGGCGAGCCCTGCGGTACGCTCCATTTCCGCGATCTGCTTTCGGAGACGTCCCCCCGTGAAACGACTGTCTGATCCGCTTCTCTGGCTTATTGTTCTGTTTTTGCTTCTGCTGTTTGGCTTGCCTTATAGCCAGCCGCTTTTCGGCGCGCTGTTTCCCGATTTGCCGCGTCCGGTCTACCAACAGGAGAGTTTTGTCGCCCTCGCGCTTGCCCATTTCTGGCTGGTGGGTATCTCAAGCCTGTTTGCCATCGTGGTGGGAGTCGGCGCAGGGCTTGCGGTCACGCGGGAAAGTGGGAAGGAGTTTCGTCCCCTGGTGGAGACTATCGCCGCCGTCGGGCAGACTTTTCCGCCGGTCGCGGTGCTGGCGATTGCGGTACCCGTAATGGGTTTTGGTCAGCAACCGGCAATTATTGCCTTAATCCTGTATGGGGTATTACCCATCCTGCAGGCGACTCTGGCAGGGCTGGGCGCGGTGCCAGCCAGCGTGATAAGCATTGCCAGCGGTATGGGAATGAGCCGTCGCCAGCAGTTGTATCAGGTCGAATTACCGCTGGCCGCGCCGGTGATTCTGGCGGGCATCCGAACCTCGGTGATTATCAATATTGGTACGGCGACCATCGCCTCAACGGTGGGGGCCAGTACATTAGGCACGCCGATTATTATCGGGCTTAGCGGGTTTAATACGGCTTATGTTATCCAGGGGGCGGTGCTGGTGGCGCTGGCGGCGATCATTATCGATCGCCTGTTTGAAAGGCTGACGCGCGCGCTCACCCGGCACGCAAAATAAAACTGTAACCTGCCAGCATTACGCCGCCGATGCCGCCGATAGCCATCAACAGGAAAAGTGTGATCACCCCGATTTTCGCTAAGCGCATTATGTACTCCTTATGTTAATAAAAGGAGTATACATTAAAGCGAATTTGTTAGCTGCTGTTTAAGCGCCAAGGGGATGAATGTCGCGCCCCTGGGCGCGCCATGCCGAGAGTTGCTGCTGCTGCGCCAGCGTCTGGTTTTCTCCGCACCATACCAGCAATGTCTTGCCGTCAAACAGCTCCGGGCGAAGCTGGTTAAGCGAATGCGCAAGCACATCAATCCGCCATCCCTGTTGGCTGGCGACCCAACCTTCCAGCCACAGACGAGTGGTGTCATGGATATTCCAGCCGACCACCAGCGCATCTTTTCCTTGTTTCTTACGCGCAGACGTCAGGCAAAGCGCAATATAGTTGATCAGTATGCCGTCAAGAATACCGAGCAGCGCCTGAAGGGCGGGGTGTTGGTACTGTAATCGTCGCCGCAACGGAACGAACAGGTGAGTAGTCAATGTTTGGGCTGGGTAATCCTGACCGCGTTCTTTAATCCACAGCCGCAGACTGTGCAGATTATTGCTTTGCAGGTAATGCAGTAGGATTTCCTGCTGTTCGCGCCAGCCGTTAGGTTGATCGCTACTGTCGCTACTGAGCAGTACTTTTACTTTACTGACCTGTACGCCATTATCTATCCAGCGCTTGATTTCACGGATTCGGTCGATATCGGCATCATTAAACAGGCGGTGACCGCCATCCGTTCGCTGTGGTTTTAAAAGTCCATAACGTCTTTGCCACGCGCGCAACGTGACAGGATTGATATCACAAAGCAAAGCCACTTCACCAATTGTGTAAAGCGCCATCGTTTTACCCTTGCTCGCGAGGTCCCAGTTTAACTTTAGACGCTCTTTTACGAACCAGGAAGTTTTGCCTGTTTTTTATGCATTAAAACGCGAAGTAGCAGGTTGCGGCGCGGTGATTAAGTGATCGTACTCACGAATTCATATTTTTATGCAACAGTTCAAAGAAAGTTAACCGTACTCAATGTATGTTACGCGCTTTTAATTGAAGTGTGGTTTGCGGGTATGTACGAGTTTAATCTGGTGTTGCTGCTGCTTCAGCAGATGTGCGTGTTTCTGGTCATTGCGTGGCTAATGAGTAAAACGCGCCTGTTCATCCCGCTTATGCAGGTCACGGTTCGTCTGCCGCACAAGCTTCTGTGCTACGTCACGTTTTCTATCTTCTGCATTATGGGCACTTATTTTGGGCTGCATATTGAAGATTCGATTGCCAATACCCGTGCGATTGGCGCGGTGATGGGCGGTCTGCTCGGCGGGCCGATCGTCGGTGGGTTGGTCGGCCTGACCGGCGGGTTGCATCGGTATTCTATGGGCGGTATGACGGCGCTGAGCTGTATGATTTCCACTATCGTCGAGGGGCTACTGGGCGGGTTGGTACACAGCGTTCTGATACGTCGCGGACGCCCGGACAAAGTGTTTAGCCCGCTGACGGCGGGAGCGATTACGTTTGTTGCCGAACTGGTGCAGATGCTGATCATTTTACTGATAGCCAGACCGTTTGATGATGCCCTGCATCTGGTCAGTAATATTGCCGCGCCGATGATGGTGACGAATACCGTCGGCGCCGCGCTGTTTATGCGTATTTTGCTCGATAAGCGCGCCATGTTTGAAAAGTATACCTCGGCATTTTCTGCTACCGCGCTGAAGGTCGCCGCGTCAACAGAGGGGATTCTGCGTCAGGGATTTAACGAAGTGAACAGTATGAAAGTGGCGCAGGTGTTATATCAGGAGCTGGATATCGGCGCCGTCGCCATCACCGATCGCGAAAAACTGCTGGCGTTTACCGGTATTGGCGACGATCACCATCTACCGGGAAGACCCATTTCATCAGGGTATACGCTGAAAGCGATTGAAACCGGAGAGGTGGTTTATGCCGATGGCAACGAAGTGCCGTATCGCTGTTCGCTGCACCCGCAGTGTAAACTCGGTTCGACGCTGGTGATCCCGCTGCGTGGCGAAAATCAGCGAGTAATGGGCACCATTAAATTGTACGAAGCGAAAAACCGACTGTTCAGCTCAATTAACCGCACGCTGGGGGAGGGCATTGCGCAGCTTTTATCCGCGCAGATCCTGGCCGGGCAGTACGAACGGCAGAAGGCGCTACTAACGCAGTCAGAGATCAAGCTGTTGCACGCGCAGGTGAATCCGCATTTTCTGTTTAACGCGCTGAATACCATTAAAGCGGTGATTCGCCGTGACAGCGAACAGGCCAGCCAACTGGTGCAGTACCTTTCGACCTTTTTTCGCAAAAATTTAAAACGTCCGTCGGAAATTGTCACGCTGGCCGATGAAATCGAACATGTAAACGCTTATCTGCAAATTGAAAAAGCGCGTTTTCAGTCTCGCCTGCAGGTTCAGCTTGATGTGCCACAAACGCTTTCATGTCAGAAATTGCCGGCGTTTACGCTACAGCCGATCGTCGAGAACGCGATTAAACACGGTACATCGCAACTGCTTGATACCGGCAACGTCTCTATTCGCGCCCGGCGCGAAGGGCAGCATCTGATGTTAGATATTGAAGATAATGCGGGGCTGTATCAGCCTTCCGCCAGTAGCAGCGGGCTGGGGATGAGTCTGGTGGATAAACGTCTGCGCGAACACTTTGGCGATGATTATGGTATTAGCGTGGCCTGCGAGCCGGACTGCTTTACCCGAATTACATTACGACTTCCACTGGAGGAGGACGCATGATTAAAGTGCTGATTGTGGATGATGAGCCGTTAGCGCGGGAAAATCTGCGGATTTTGCTCCAGGGGCAGGATGACATTGAGATTGTGGGGGAGTGTGCGAACGCGATAGAAGCGATTGGCGCGGTACATAAGTTGCGACCTGATGTGCTGTTTCTGGATATTCAGATGCCGCGTATCAGTGGACTGGAGATGGTAGGCATGCTTGATCCGGAGCACCGCCCGTATATTGTTTTTTTGACCGCGTTTGACGAATACGCCATCAAAGCCTTTGAAGAACACGCTTTTGATTATCTGCTCAAGCCGATAGAAGAGAAGCGGCTGGAGAAAACGCTACATCGTTTGCGCCAGGAGCGCAGTAAACAGGATGTGTCCTTGCTGCCGGAAAACCAGCAGGCGCTTAAATTCATTCCCTGTACCGGACACAGTCGGATCTATTTGTTGCAAATGGATGATGTCGCCTTTGTCAGTAGCCGGATGAGCGGCGTTTATGTGACCAGCAGTGAAGGGAAAGAGGGGTTTACCGAGCTGACGTTGCGCACGCTGGAAAGCCGGACGCCGCTACTGCGTTGTCATCGTCAGTTTCTGGTGAATATGGCCCATTTGCAGGAAATTCGGCTGGAGGATAATGGGCAGGCAGAGCTGGTTTTACGCAACGGTCTGACGGTTCCGGTAAGCCGCCGTTATCTGAAAAGTTTAAAAGAGGCGATTGGCCTGTAAAAGACTGTTAGAATATCGTTTTGCCATAGAAACGACCGAAGGCCTCATGCTGAGTAACGATATTCTGCGTAGCGTGCGCTACATTTTAAAAGCTAATAATACCGATCTGGCGCGTATCCTGGCGCTGGGTAACGTTGACGCTACGCCGGAGCAGATTGCGGTCTGGTTGCGCAAAGAAGAGGAAGAGGGGTTTCAGCGTTGCCCGGATATCGTGTTGTCCTCATTTCTCAATGGACTCATTTATGAAAAACGCGGCAAAGATGATTCGGCGCCTGCGTTGACGCCGGAGCGCCGTATCAACAACAATATTGTGCTGAAAAAGCTGCGTATTGCCTTTTCGCTAAAAACGGATGATATCCTGGCGATACTTACCGGCCAGCAGTTCCGCGTCTCGATGCCAGAGATCACCGCAATGATGCGCGCGCCGGACCATAAGAACTTCCGCGAATGCGGCGATCAGTTTCTGCGTTATTTCCTGCGTGGTCTGGCGGTCCGTGAACACGCGGCGAAAGCCTGAGCTGGGTTGTCGTTTCTGTCTGAAGTGATGCGATGCCGGATGGCGATGCCAGCGTCTTACCCGGCCTACAAATAATGCTGCGGAATGTAGGCCTGATAAGCGCAGCGCCATCAGGCAATGCCAACACGATGTACGTTGTCGGCACGCCTGGCGATTATTTCGCTTCTTTAAAACCAGCGGCTTCCAGCAGCGTCAGGGTTTGTTTCATGCTGATACCCTTACTGGTATTGCCAGACACGACATTCCTTGTAACGCCTTAAGGTCTACTTTTTCCATATCTACAGAGACATTTTCCTGCGCATAGGTATCGCTTATTAAGGAAAAAGTTCAAATGCCGGGGGATGGGACGATAATGGATGCCAGGCCGGATTAACCTGATAAAAAAGCCGGAGCATGCTCCGGCTGGTTGTTTATTTCACCTGCTGGCCAGGCTTCGCGCCGTCATCAGGGCTTAACAGGAAGATATCTTTCCCGCCAGGGCCTGCCGCCATCACCATTCCTTCCGAGACGCCAAAGCGCATTTTACGCGGCGCGAGGTTGGCGACCATTACCGTCTGGCGACCAATCAGCGCCTGCGGGTCGGGGTAGGCGGAACGAATGCCGGAGAAGACGTTACGCTTCTCGCCACCCAGATCCAGCGTCAGACGCAGCAATTTGTCGGAGCCTTCCACGAACCCGGCGTTTTCAATCAGCGCCACGCGCAGATCGACTTTCGCAAAATCGTCAAAGGTGATGGTTTCCTGAATCGGGGAGTCCGCCAGCGGGCCGGTCACCGGCGCAGCGGCAGCTTTCACTTCTTCTTTTGAGGCGTCGACCAGCGCTTCGACCTGTTTCATGTCGATGCGGTTATACAGCGCCTTGAAGGCGTTGATTTTATGGCCCAGCAACGGCTGCTGAATACCCTCCCAGCTCAGTTCGCAGTTGAGGAAAGCCTCAACGCGTTCAGAAAGCGTCGGCAGCACCGGTTTCAGATACGTCATCAGCACGCGGAACAGGTTAATGCCCATGGAACAAATGGCCTGCAGGTCAGCGTCGCGGCCTTCCTGTTTAGCAACCACCCACGGCGCTTGCTCGTCAACATAACGGTTAGCGACGTCGGCCAGCGCCATAATCTCACGGATAGCTTTGCCGAATTCACGGCTTTCCCATGCTTCGCCAATCGCCGCAGCGGCGTCAGTAAAGGTTTTATACAATTGCGGATCGGCCAGTTCAGCCGCCAGCACGCCGTCGAAACGCTTATTGATAAAACCGGCGTTGCGGGAGGCCAGGTTAACCACTTTATTGACGATATCGGCATTGACACGCTGGACAAAGTCTTCCAGGTTCAGATCGATATCATCGATACGCGAAGAGAGTTTGGCAGTGTAGTAGTAGCGCAGGCTGTCGGCGTCAAAGTGGTTCAGCCAGGTGCTGGCCTTAATAAAGGTGCCGCGCGATTTGGACATCTTCGCGCCGTTCACCGTGACGTAGCCGTGAACGAACAGGTTGGTCGGCTTACGGAAGTTGCTGCCTTCCAGCATGGCAGGCCAGAACAGGCTGTGGAAATAGACGATGTCTTTGCCGATGAAGTGGTACAGCTCGGCATCGGAGTCTTTTTTCCAGTACTCTTCAAAGCTGGTCGTGTCGCCGCGCTTATCGCACAGATTCTTAAAGGAACCCATGTAGCCAATCGGCGCATCCAGCCAGACGTAGAAGTATTTGCCCAGCGCATTCGGGATTTCGAAACCGAAGTAAGGCGCGTCGCGGGAAATGTCCCACTGCTGCAGGCCGGACTCAAACCACTCCTGCATTTTATTCGCCACCTGCTCCTGTAGCGCGCCGCTGCGGGTCCACGCCTGTAGCATTTCGCTGAATGACGGCAGGTCAAAGAAAAAGTGCTCGGAGTCACGCATTACCGGCGTCGCGCCGGACACCACCGATTTCGGCTCGATAAGTTCAGTCGGGCTGTAGGTCGCGCCGCACACTTCACAGTTATCGCCGTACTGGTCTGCGGATTTACATTTCGGGCAGGTGCCTTTCACAAAGCGGTCCGGCAGGAACATGCCTTTTTCCGGATCGTAGAGTTGAGAGATAGTGCGGTTCTTAATAAAACCGTTCTCTTTCAGGCGCGTATAAATCAGCTCGGACAGCTCGCGATTCTCGTCGCTGTGCGTTGAGTGGTAGTTGTCGTAGCTAATATTAAAACCGGCGAAATCCGTCTGGTGCTCATGGCGCATTTCACCGATCATTTGCTCCGGCGTAATACCAAGCTGCTGCGCTTTCAACATGATCGGCGTGCCATGAGCGTCATCGGCACAGATGAAGTTAACCTCATGACCGCGCATTCGCTGGTAACGGACCCAGACATCAGCCTGGATGTGCTCCAGCATATGGCCGAGGTGGATAGAGCCGTTGGCGTACGGCAGCGCGCACGTTACCAGAATTTTCTTCGCGACTTGAGTCATAGTGGGTATTACTTCTTCTGTTGTAAAAAAGGGCTTTGATAGTACCAAAAGGGGCATTATTAAGTAAGTACTAACCTATGCTCTTCATGTAAACTAAGGCACGAGTTATTCGTTATTTATACCAAAAAAGGAGTCGGGATGAACGAACAATCCCAGGCCAAATCACCAGATACATTGCGAGCGATGGTCGCCGGGACGCTGGCGAATTTTCAACACCCCACCCTGAAGCATAACCTCACCACGCTTAAGGCGTTGCACCATGTCGCCTGGATGGACGATACGCTGCACGTTGAGCTGACCATGCCGTTCGTCTGGAACAGCGCGTTTGAGGTATTAAAAGAGCAATGCAGCGCCGATCTGTTACGTATTACAGGCGCAAAAGCGATCGACTGGAAACTGTCGTACAATATTGCGACGCTGAAACGCGTCAAAAACCAGCCTGGCATTAATGGCGTGAAAAACATCATTGCCGTCAGCTCCGGTAAAGGCGGGGTGGGTAAATCATCTACGGCGGTAAACCTGGCGCTGGCGTTAGCGGCTGAAGGCGCAAAGGTCGGGGTTCTCGATGCCGATATTTACGGTCCGTCGATCCCAACCATGCTTGGCGCAGAAGATCAGCGCCCGACATCGCCAGACGGTACGCATATGGCGCCGATTATGTCTCACGGCCTGGCGACCAACTCGATCGGCTATCTGGTGACTGACGACAACGCGATGGTATGGCGCGGCCCAATGGCCAGTAAGGCGCTAATGCAGATGTTGCAGGAGACGCTGTGGCCGGATCTGGATTATCTGGTACTGGATATGCCGCCGGGAACCGGGGATATTCAGCTAACGCTGGCGCAGAACATTCCCGTCACCGGCGCGGTCGTGGTCACTACACCGCAGGATATCGCGCTGATCGACGCCAAAAAAGGTATCGTGATGTTCGAGAAGGTGGAAGTGCCGGTGCTCGGCATTGTGGAAAATATGAGTATGCATATTTGTAGCAACTGCGGCCATCACGAACCGATCTTCGGCACGGGCGGCGCGCAGAAGCTGGCGGAAAAATACCATACTCAGCTTCTGGGTCAGATGCCGCTGCATATTAGTCTGCGTGAAGATCTCGATCGCGGTACGCCGACGGTGGTTAGCCGTCCGGAGAGCGAGTTTACCGCGATCTATCGCGAACTAGCCGATCGCGTTGCGGCGCAGCTTTACTGGCAGGGTGAAGTGATTCCGGGTGAGATTGCCTTCCGCGCGGTGTAATTTCTGGCGTTAAATCTTATTCACCGCATCAATGATATATTGATGTGGTGAATATATGGAATGGAAAAGCTGCGTAATATTGTTTATCCTGCCTGTATAATCCATGTCTTTTTCTGAATAATTCGCCTCAATGCATCATTTGAATTGATCAAACCTATCTCATTAATCTACCATTCCAATTGGTTTTAGCAGGGACGTTAATACATAATTCAACGGAAAAATGGCTTGTACGCTGTTTTCCACTTAAAACAGGAATAATGAACGCAATGAAGAAAAGTTTATTCTTGGGATTTATAACTCTGGCTTATGGAATGAGTTTACAGGCTTTGGCTTCTGATACGGCAACCTTAACCATTACCGGGAGGGTTGTTGAACCAACATGCAGTACTGATGTTGTGAATAATACGGTGCAGCAGCGATGTGGTCAGACTCTTCACCATACAGATATTAACAATGTTACCCCCACTCCTGCACAAGGCATTGTTACTGAAATTGTCGCTGTTCCTGGGGATTCCACACGACAGATAGTGTTAAATCGCTACGACTAAGAAAATATATTGTTTATTAAGCCTCTATCATTTTAATGAATGATAGAGGCTTTTTTATTTGCGATACAAATAATCATTGTCAATTAATTACGCTAATTTATTAAATTTTAAAATAGTACTCACCTTCACTTATTTGCTACAACTATATTGATATTTGTAACTTGTTTTAAATCAATAAAACAACACGTTTACATTGCAGTAACGTTTTTGGTGTGCGAATTTAAATCCAAGAGTTAACCCTCTTAACAAATAGAAATTATTTTATTAAGGAAGATACTATGAAACGTTCAATTATTTCTGCTGCTGTACTGTCTGCTGTATTTATGAGTGCTGGGGCGTTTGCTGCTGATACGGATTCTGGCGTATTGAATATTAATGGTAAGGTAACCGGAACTTCATGTCAGTTTGTTGATGGCGCGACAGAGGCTACAATTACATTGTCTAGCATTCCGGATTCTTTATTCAATGAGGTTGACGTCGGGAATGATGTTACGTATGGAGAGGGGCGTGCCAGTTCACCATTGCAAATTAAATGTGCAAACGCTTCAAATGTTAAGGTTTTCATTTCTGCTAATGACGTTGACAATAACGATATTATTATACCTACTATTGGCTTTGCTACTGGAGTAGGTTTTAAACTGTTCCATAACAATAAATCGATTGCTAAATCTGGAAGCGAAGGTATTCCTTTAAGTGACTTTCCAGCAGCAGAAGATGGTGTATATAAACTCGATCTTGCAGCTCGTTACGCTAAAAGGACAATGGCGGTAACCCCTGGTGATGTAAATGCCACTGTGACTCTGAAAGTTGTTCAGGAATAAATTATAACCGGCAGTATTGTACTGCCGGTAGTTAATCTGAAGGGATAATGAATGAAAGGATTTTACGCATTAATTATATCATCAATCATTATGCCCGCCCATGCGGGAATTGTGATCTACGGTACTCGCGTTATCTACCCAGCAGATAAAAAGGAAGTATTAGTCCAGTTGATGAACCAAGGGAACCGATCTTCACTGGTTCAGTCATGGATTGATGACGGCGACAGTTCTTTACCGCCGGAAAAAATTCATGTGCCATTTATGATTACACCTCCGGTTTCAAAGGTGGCTGGAAACTCAGGCCAGCAGTTGAAAATTAAAAAAATGGCAAATATGTTGCCTAACAACAAAGAAAGTTTATTTTTCCTCAATGTACTGGATATTCCACCGAACAATCCAGATAATGTAGGAAAGAATGTGCTCAAGTTCGCGATGCAGAATCGAATTAAACTATTTTATCGGCCGAAAGGGATTTCGCCAGTTAATATGCATACGTTTCAAAAACTGTCTATGAAACGTAACGGCAGTATTTATTCCATTAAGAATGATGCCGCTAACTGGATCACAGTGACGGAAGTAAAAGCTAATAATGTTAAAATAAATAACGAAAGTATTATGCTTGCACCGCTCTCCAGTGCAGATGTGGCATTAAAAAGTGCTAATGCCAATCAGTATAAAATGACCATTATTGACGATCACGGTAATTATATTAGCGATAACGTCAGCTTAAAATAACAGGAGCTGGTTATGTTAAGGATGACTCCGATTGCTTCGGCGGTATTACTGTTGCTACTCGGCATTGATGCCCATGCCGCAGAAGAAACGTTTGATACAAATTTTATGATGGGTGGAATGAAAGGTGAGAGGGTTTCTGATTTTCGCCTCGATGATAACCAACCCCTGCCAGGCCAATATGATATTGACATCTACGTCAATAAACAGTGGCGTGGTAAGTATGATATTACTGTTAAGGATAATCCGGATGACACCTGTTTATCCCGCGATGCATTAACGCGTCTGGGAATAAATATACAAGCGTTGGACAAGCAGAATGAATGCCCAACCTTGAAGCAGGCGGTACAAGGGGGCAGTTATGCCTGGAATATTGGCACGTTTCGTCTGGATCTTAGCGTTCCGCAGGCGTTTGTCGATGAACTTGAGCAAGGGTATGTTCCTCCGGAAAACTGGGATCGTGGCATTAATGCCTTCTATACCTCGTACTATGCCAGCCAGTATTACAGCGACTATAAGGATTCTGGCAACAGTAAAAGTACCTACGCGCGTTTCACCAGCGGGTTAAACCTGCTGGGCTGGCAGCTGCATTCCGATGCCAGCTATAACAAAACCGATGACAGCAGCGGGGAGTGGAAAAGCAACACCCTGTATTTGGAGCGCGGCATCCCGCAAATTCTGGGCACTCTGCGTGCCGGGGATATGTATACCTCATCAGATATTTTTGATGCGGTGCGTTTTCGTGGCGTACGGCTGTATCGCGATATGCAGATGCTGCCGAACTCAAAACAGAATTTTACGCCGCTGGTGCAGGGGATTGCGCAAAGTAACGCGCTGGTCACCATTGAACAGAACGGTTTTGTGGTTTACCAGAAAGAGGTTCCGCCAGGCCCGTTCTCTATTGCGGATTTACAGTTGGCAGGCGGCGGTGCGGATCTTGATGTTAGCATCAAAGAGGCTGACGGATCGGTAACAACCTATCTGGTGCCCTATGCTGCGGTGCCCAATATGTTGCAGCCGGGTGTTTCAAAATATGATTTTGCGGCAGGGCGTAGCCATATCGAAGGCGCCAGCAACCAGACCGATTTTGCGCAGATGAGCTACCAATACGGGCTGAATAATCTCTTAACGCTGTACGGCGGCACCATGCTGGCGGATAACTACAATGCATTTACGTTGGGTACTGGCTGGAATACGCGTATCGGCGCGATTTCCGTCGATGTGACACAATCGCATAGCAAGCAAGACAATGGTGATGTGTTTGACGGGCAAAGTTACCAGATTGCCTATAACAAGTATTTGACGCAAACCGCCACCCGTTTTGGGCTTGCTGCCTATCGTTACTCGTCACGAGATTACCGAACGTTTAACGATCACGTTTGGGCCAATAACAAAGACAGCTATCATCTTGATGAAAATGATGTGTACGACATTGCGGATTATTATCAGAACGATTTTGGTCGTAAGAACAGTTTTTCGGTTAACGTCAGCCAATCTTTGCCGCAGGGCTGGGGCTCTGTATCTTTGAGCACGCTGTGGCGTGATTATTGGGGGCGTAGCGGTAACAGTAAAGATTATCAGCTGAGCTATTCCAATAGCTGGCAACGGATTAGCTATACCTTTTCCGCCAGCCAGACTTACGATGAAGATCATCACGAAGATAAGCGTTTTAACGTCTTTATCTCTATTCCGTTCGATTGGGGAGATGATATTAGCGCTCCGCGCAGGCATTTGTATGTGTCTAACTCAACGACCTTTGATGATGACGGCTTTGTCTCTAACAATACCGGGCTTTCCGGCACCGCAGGCAATCGCGATCAGTTTAACTATGGGGTGAATCTCAGCCATCAACGGCAGGACAGCGAGACAACGGCTGGCGGTAATCTTACGTGGAATGCGCCAGTTGCGACGCTTAACGGCAGCTATAGTCAGTCGTCTAAATATACACAAACTGGCGGCAGTATTTCCGGGGGGCTGGTGGCCTGGTCTGGGGGCATGAATTTAGCCAACCGACTGTCGGAAACGTTTGCCGTGATGCATGCGCCGGGTCTGGAAGGAGCGTATGTTAATGGGCAGAAATACCGCACCACCAACCGTAATGGCGTGGTGGTCTACGATGGTTTAACGCCGTATCGTGAAAACCACTTGATGCTGGATGTTTCCAACACTAATAGTGAAACCGATCTGCAAGGGAATCGGCGTAATACAGCCCCATATCGGGGGGCAGTCGTTCTGGCGACGTTTGATACCGACCAACGTAAACCTTGGTATATCCGGGCGCAGCGTCCCGATGGTTCACCGCTGACCTTTGGTTACGAAGTAGAGGATATTCATGGACACAATATTGGCGTGGTAGGCCAGGGAAGCCAGCTCTTTATTCGTACCAATGAAGTACCGCCGGAAATAAATGTGGCGATTGATAAACAACAGGGACTTTCATGCTCAATCACTTTCGGCAAAACGATTGATGAAAGTAAAGTTTATATTTGTCGGTGAGGAATGTCATGAGATATTTATTGATGTTGTTTATGATTTTTATATCTTCAAATTTGCAAGCGTATTGTTATATTATAAATCCGGAATCTGCTAGTAATACAAAAATAGAGGATGTAATTGAAATTAAATTAGATAGCAGGAATGTTTTTGAAAAAGAAGTATCAATGGTATTTCCAGATTCTTTCTCTGGATTCCATTGTATGGGAGGGACTGCTGTAGAAAACCGCTTTAAGACAACGTATTCAAGTAGTAAGGGGGCGACTGTAAGATATAAAATAAATGATGGTAGCGGACATAGGTTGTATGTTGATGTGACATTGTTTGTTGATGGTAGCCAAACAGGAAAACAAAAAGCCAATAAGACTTCTCAAGCTAGTAAACTAAACAATAACTTAAAATACAAGGTGTTGGCTAAGGTGGTAAAAGTGGAGGCAGATGATAATACTATTGAAGCCAAATCTGCAGGTGAAGCTTTTTTGTTAGGAAATTATATCAAAGTCAAACCATTGGATTGTCATGGTGCAGTTATTTGTAAACATGATAACACCAGCCATGAATATAGTTTTAAAGTGCCGATAAAAATATTTTTTACTAAGACAACATGTTCTTTGTCTAATAATGAGATTACATTGCCTCCTATTTCATTAAGTGATCTGTTGGCTGGTAATGCTCAGGTCGAATACTTTCCTAATGCACTGAAATTTACATGTGATGGAGGGCTGGGAATGACGACAAGTATTGTAAATTATCATTTTTCTGCCGTTTCAGTAACCAATGGAGATTATTTGAAAAATGAATTAACAAGCGCCGATAGTGCAAAAAATGTTGGGTTTAAAATTTTCCTTAATGATAACCTTATTCATGTAAACTCTGATGAGAAAAGGCAACTGTTAGGGTATAATAAAGAAATGACTGAAGCTTCAGAACTGAAACTGGGTGTACAATACTATAAATATGGTAACGTCCAACCGGGTAATGTAAAAAGTAGTGTTTATATTATTACAAGTTATCAGTAATCAATGCTAAGCACACTCTCCTTAACGGAGAGTGTGCTTTTTTATCGATGATAAAAAATCTCGCCATCATAGGCTTTGATGATTTTTCCATCGGTATCGTTAATCAGTACATACGCGCCGCCCATATAGGTCCAGTGAGTACCGGCATCTGGCGCGGGCAGATTACGTAATTTCCACTGTTTAATATTATACTCATCGGTGCGGTACATCTGCGGAACGGTATCGCCGGGCTTGAAGTGGGTGAAGTCGGCGATAAAACTTTTTAACTCATATTGTTCAATGCCCGTTGTCGCGGGGGCGGCCCACGCAAAACTGGTTGCAAGCAACAGCGCGCAAGGCAGCAACTTACTTTTCATACTTTTACCCTCCACATATGCGGGTCAGTTAACATCGTGTGTATCATTTCTGCTGGTGGCGTATCTGACAAGCGCTATTTTGTTATCTCACGCCCCTTTTCGTAAAAAGTGTAAACGAAAGCGTCGTGCAGCAACATATCCGCCAGCAAGTTTGCCAGAACCGAATGGGTTTTGAGAACTATTTGATAACGCTGAAATTATCGTCCGCCGCTGGCTGTAAATTTACATTGTCTGGCGCAGACAGTATGCTTAATAGCGAAACCCCGCTTAACACGGCGGGGCTTGACGACTCGGGGTGCCCTTCTTTGTGAAGGCTGAGAAATACCCGTACCACCTGATCTGGATAATGCCAGCGTAGGGAAGTCTGACACTGCTCGTGTCCCTTCTTCACGCGGGCAGGAGCTGAACCATGCAGCCTGACCTGCACTGCCGCACGCTTGCGGCGCATACGTTAAAACACTTTCGCGCGCTCTCCCCGCTTACGCACTGTATGACGAATGACGTCGTACAAACGTTTACCGCCAATACGCTGCTGGCGCTGGGCGCTTCACCCGCCATGGTGATTGATCCTGTCGAGGCCAGACCGTTTGTCGCCATCGCCAACGCCTTGCTGGTTAATGTCGGAACATTAACCGCCTCACGCGCTGAAGCGATGCGTGCGGCGGTAGAAAGCGCTTATGCTGCCAAAACGCCGTGGACGCTTGATCCTGTCGCAGTAGGCGCGCTGGAATTTCGTCGGCGATTTTGCCTGGATCTCTTGTCCCTGCGCCCGGCGGCAATACGCGGCAATGCCTCGGAAATCCTGGCGTTATCCGGCATGGCGCTGGGCGGACGCGGCGTAGATACCACCGAGGCGGCGTTGGCCGCCTTGCCTGCGGCGCAGGCGTTGGCGCGTCAGATAGACTGCATCGTTGTGGTTACCGGAGAGATAGATTATGTCACTAACGGTCAGCGCACGCTGAGCATTCCCGGCGGCGATCCGTTAATGACTCGCATTGTAGGCACTGGCTGCGCGTTGTCGGCGGTCGTCGCCGCCAGTTGCGCGTTACCGGGCGCCGCGCTGGACAATGTCGCGTCGGCCTGCTGCTGGATGAAACTGGCTGGACAGGCCGCGGCAGAGCGTAGCGAAGGGCCGGGCAGCTTCATCCCGGCTTTTCTTGATGCGCTCTATCATCTGGATGTGGAGGCGGCCAATGCAACGAATTAACGCGCTGACGATTGCTGGCACCGATCCCAGCGGCGGGGCCGGTATCCAGGCGGATCTTAAGACCTTTTCCGCGCTGGGCGCGTATGGCTGTTCGGTCATCACCGCGCTGGTGGCGCAAAATACCTGTGGCGTACAGTCGGTGTACCGGATAGAGCCGGACTTTGTCGCCGCTCAACTTGATTCCGTGTTCAGCGATGTGCGCATTGATACCACGAAAATCGGGATGCTGGCGGAAACCGATATTGTCGAGGCCGTGGCGGAACGATTACAGCGCCATCATGTGCGTAATGTGGTGCTGGATACGGTCATGCTGGCAAAAAGCGGCGATCCGCTGCTCTCGCCCTCTGCGGTAGAAACATTGCGCGTCCGGCTGTTACCGCAGGTATCGCTGATTACCCCTAATTTGCCGGAAGCCGCAGCGTTGCTGAATGCGGCCCATGCGCGCACGGAACAGGAGATGCTGGCGCAGGGGCGGGCGCTACTGGCGATGGGGTGTGAGGCGGTATTGATGAAAGGCGGGCACTTAGAGGATGCGCAAAGCCCGGACTGGCTCTTTACCCGCGAGGGCGCGCAGCGCTTTAGCGCGCCGCGCGTTATCACTAAAAATACGCATGGGACGGGCTGTACGCTGTCGGCGGCGCTGGCGGCGTTACGGCCCCGGCATCGCAGTTGGGGAGAAACGGTAAACGAGGCGAAGACATGGCTTTCGGCGGCGCTGGCGCAGGCAGACACTCTGGAAGTAGGGAAGGGTATTGGTCCGGTACATCATTTTCATGCGTGGTGGTAGTATACTGCCTACAGACCCGTCGTCAGGAAAAGATAAATGGAACAAGCGCATACCCAGCTCATCGCGCAACTGAATGAACGAATTTCAGCGGCGGACAATACGCCGCTATACATGAAATTCGCCCAGACGGTAAAGGATGCCGTGCGCAGCGGTATTCTTGAGCATGGTAATATTTTACCTGGCGAACGCGATCTCAGCCAGCTTACTGGTGTCTCGCGCATCACGGTACGCAAAGCGATGCAGGCGCTGGAAGAAGAGGGGGTGGTTACTCGCGCCCGCGGCTACGGTACGCAAGTCAATAATATCTTTGAATATTCCCTGAAAGAGGCGCGGGGATTTTCCCGGCAGGTTGTCTTGCGCGGCAAAAAACCGGATACGCTATGGGTTAACAAACGCGTGGTAAGCTGTCCGGATGAGGTCGCGCAGCATCTGGCGATTTCCGCAGGCAGCGACGTTTTTTTACTCAAACGTATTCGTTACGTTGATGAGGATGCAGTGTCTATTGAAGAGTCCTGGGCTCCCGCGCATCTGATTCATGATGTCGACGCGATTGGCATTTCTTTGTATGACTATTTCCGTAGCCGGCACATTTACCCTCAGCGTACCCGATCTCGCGTCAGCGCCCGGATGCCGGATGATGAGTTTCAGTCGCATATTCAAATGGACGGCAAAGTGCCGGTGCTGGTGATTAAGCAGGTGGCGCTCGATCAGCAGCACCGGCCCATTGAATACCGCATTAGTTATTGTCGCAGCGACCTATACGTTTTTGTGTGCGAGGAGTAGCGCTTCGCGCGTGGGCGCGCAGTCGCCGCCGCGATGCCCTACCACCCAGCCACCGCATTACCCAGCAGTACGGCATCTGCGAGCGACCAGCCTGACGCCAGTCCTGCCAGCACACCGCCAGCATGGTTGTCGCCCGCGCCGATCTTACGCCGTGCAGCAAAATACCGAGGAACGGCAGGGCGTAAGTGAAATACGTCTCTGCGCCCCATAGACAAAAAAGCCGTAACGGATCGCGGCGGTAATAAGACCAACTAATAACATCTTTTTAATACCAAAGCGTTGAGTAAAAAAGGCAGCGCCAGCACTTTTTGCGCCGAGAAAAAACGATCGGTAACGGAGCCGACCCGAATCGGCGACAGGATCGCCGCAATGAAGGTACAGGCATAAGACCAGCGTATTTCACTGGCGGAAAATCCGCTTTTATTTAGCCATAGCCACAGGGGGACGAACTATGCACCCCAGATAAACCACGCCACGAACAACATGAACGACAGTTTAAAGGTCGTTTTCATTTTTGAATTCTTCATGACAGGTAAGATACGTCACGACAATACCATTTAATAATACCTTTTAAATACCATTGAGCGTTAATTTTGACCGATCTAACACTTTTTCGTACGTGAATCGAGCCAGCAGATAGCGCTGAAAAATGCGCTAAAGTTGGCAAAAATGGTCGGTCAGTACCAGGCTTATTGCGACCCGCAATCTGCGGGGCAGGACTATTCACCTTCCGATACCCTATCGGAACTTACGGGAGCATAGCTATGACTGATATTGCTCAGTTGCTTGGCAAAGACGCCGACAGCCTTTTACAGCATCGTTGTATGACCATTCCTTCCGATCAGCTTTATCTTCCCGGCAAGGATTACGTTGACCGGGTGATGATTGACAATAATCGTCCACCTGCCGTTCTGCGTAATATGCAGACGCTCTATAATACTGGACGCCTGTCGGGAACAGGATACCTTTCGATACTGCCCGTCGATCAGGGGGTGGAGCACTCCGCCGGCGCCTCTTTTGCGGCCAACCCGCGCTACTTTGACCCAAAAAACATTGTTGAATTGGCTATTGAGGCCGGCTGTAACTGCGTGGCCTCTACCTACGGCGTACTGGCCTCGGTTTCACGGCGCTATGCGCACCGTATTCCGTTTTTGGTCAAACTGAATCACAACGAAACATTGAGCTATCCGACAGAGTACGATCAGACCCTGTACGCCAGCGTTGAGCAGGCGTTCAATATGGGGGCTGTGGCGGTAGGCGCGACGATCTATTTTGGTTCGGAGCAGTCTCGTCGCCAGATTGAAGAGATCTCCGCCGCTTTTGAGCGTGCGCATGAGCTGGGCATGGTGACCGTATTGTGGGCTTACCTGCGTAACTCTTCCTTTAAAAAAGACGGCGTAGATTATCATGTATCTGCTGACCTGACGGGTCAGGCCAACCATCTGGCCGCCACGATTGGCGCGGATATTGTGAAACAGAAAATGGCTGAGAATAACGGCGGTTATAAAGCGGTCAACTTCGGCTATACCGACGATCGCGTATATAGCAAACTGACCAGCGATAACCCGATTGATTTGGTACGTTACCAGTTGGCGAACTGCTATATGGGACGCGCCGGGCTTATCAACTCCGGCGGCGCGGACGGCGGCGACACTGATCTCGGCGACGCGGTTCGTACCGCTGTTATCAATAAACGTGCCGGGGGGATGGGGCTAATTCTGGGACGTAAAGCCTTTAAGAAATCGATGGTGGATGGCGTGAGGCTGATTAATGCCGTGCAGGATGTCTATCTGGATAGCAATGTCACCATCGCCTGAGTCCTGGTGGAGAAAGGCCGGATGCGGGCGCATCCGGTCAGCGATACGTATTATTAACGCAGTAGCGGGCAGTCCGGCGGCAGCCGACAGCGTAATGCGCCAGGCAGTACCTCAATATGAAACTCTTGTCCACTGAGCGGTTCTCCATCCAGATTAAACGTGATTTCATGTGGCGCATGGATATCAAACCACGCTGAGGCGCCGTCAATAATATTCTGATTGTCGTCTGACTGCGTCAGCGTGGAAAACAGCGCCGGCAGCAGCTCTTCGCCAGTAAAAATCCGTAGTTGTAACAGCCCGTCGTTAATCAGCGCGGTGGGGCATAATTGCTGTCCACCGCCTGCCTGACGTCCATTGCCGATGCCGATCACCAACGCATTCCCTTGCCAGTGAAAGTTTTCACCTCGAATTTCGCAGCGGTCAGGTTTCAAGGTATCCATTCTCATCAGACCGTGGATAAGATAGGAGACACCGCCCAGCGCGGCTTTGAGTTTTTCCGGTGTTTCGGTAGTAATGCGGGTGCCAAAACCGCCTGTCGCCATATTGATAAAAGAGGTTTTATCGTTGACCCTGGCCATATCAATTTCCATCGCATTTCCGGCAATCGCCAGTTTCAGCGCTTTGTCCAGCGCCTCAGGAATGCCGGCGCTGGTGGCAAAATCATTGGCGGTGCCTAGCGGCAAAAGGCCCAGTGCGGGGACCACGCCGTCGCGGATCTGGATTAGCGCGGTAGACACTTCATTAATGGTGCCGTCGCCGCCGCCGGCAATCACCGTATCAACGCCCAGCCTACGGGCTTCATCAACGTAACGTTGCGCGTCGCCTTTTTCCCAGGTTACCCGAACGTGAATCTGTATGCCTTCGTCGCGAAGCAGAGTTATGGCCTCACGTAGCGGCTGATTATCAGCGCTTTTGCCATTGAGGATCAGTAAGCTGTCGGGGAAGTTAGCCATCCGTTATGCCTTAATATGTTGAACAACCACCTCCAGAAAGTGTATAGCAGAAATGAAAAAGCGAGGTCAGAACAGGATGAAAATTGAAATGTTGCGCACGTATTGCCTTGCCGTTTTTTCCTGGTATACGTAGCGGTAAGCGAAACATGGCTTAAGGCGAACGGTGCCAAGAAAGATACGAACTCAATTGTATACGGCGCAGTATGCGCGTTGAGTATCGCTTGTGGTACTGAGAGAAAACCGCCCGGGGCAGATGATAATCAGACAGATATATCTCCTGTGATTAACGAAACGGTGGATTAACCAGATGACTGTACATTAGTGTTGAGTATTAATATTTAAATATAGCAATATCGGATAAAAACCTGATATTTATTATCAAAGGTGTTTTTATATAGCATAACATCGAAATATTATTTAGAATATTTAGCAGAAATAAAGCGCGCTATTAGAAACGCACTATACTATCTCTATGAAACAAAACGTATATAGATGATGGCTTAGAGAGATGTCTTATAGCCGCTACTTTACCTAAAAAGGGGCAGGAAACTTCACTTTTCTCATAAACACAATTGAAATAATACGGCCATGTGAGTATTTTCTACTTAGAGAGAGAATGAAAGGGGAATTATATGAATGTTAATACAGACGTTAATGGGCAAACGCCATTGCTACCTCCTGGACGGCGTGATCGTGATGAAGAAAAACCAGTAGCTGAAATTGTTGAGTTTAACGCTTACGGCAATAAACCCAGGTGCTTAATGTGTCTGGGAACCTCTGCATCGGTTACAGGTGTTTTAGGTGGGGTATGCTCGGCAGCCGTCGCCAGTGTAAGCAGTGGTGCTGCATATAATACCGCCTTGACGGTTTTAGGCGCATCGATTGGCGTGGCTAGTATTGGTATGATGGGAATATGCACCGGATTATACCTTGGCGCAAATGCCATTAGAAGATATCCAGCTTATCCATAAATTTATAAACGCGGTAAGCCATTGTGGTTCTTATGCAGATAGTGGTTTATGTTAGCTTGACTAATATTCTATATCACCTTTTTGATATAATCACACAGGGTTGTCACTATTTAACATTAATAGAGAAAAAACTCATTCAGGAGATGAGTCTATGCTTTTAAGTGCTCAGATTAGAGCCTTGTATCTTATATGGGAAATTTTTGTAATATGGGGTTGTTATGTATTCAAGAGCCGATAGTTTATTAAAGGAATTTTCAATAAAATTAAATCTGGATTCCATTGCTTTTGATGAAAACAGATTATGCTCATTTCTTATAGATAAGCGTTACCATATCTTAATGTCAAGCACTAACGGTGAGTATATAATGATATACGGTTTTTGCGGAAGGCTTCCGGATAATAATAACCTTGCATTTGAGTTCCTCAATGCTAATTTGTGGTTTGCAGAGAATAATGGGCCACATTTGTGTTATGATAATAATTCACAATCGTTATTATTAGCTCTCAACTTCTCACTCGATGAAAGCACTGTAGAAAAACTTGAACGTGAAATTGAGGTAGTCATTAGGTCAATGGAAAATCTGTATCACATTTTACAGGATAAAGGCATAACCCTGGATGCTAACTATACGTGACGATGATAATTATAAGTAAAACACGATCATAACGGTTTCCTGCAGGAGCTGGCAGTTAAACAGTTGGTTCTCATACTCCCTCATTCTGTTAATTTTCGTTGGTAGCCTGTTTCAGAATGGTTTTCACACGTCGTGCCCCATTACTGTGTCATTTCCTGGTCGCTTCAGAACGTTATGCCCTGAGTCTGACTGGATGTGGGGGGATTTTTACTTGCTGGCTGGCAATTACCATGGATGTCACTATAAACCTAAGCTATCATTTGCGCTTTTGTTAATGTGATCAATGTTTGGATGTAGCGAGAAGTACAGCTTTTTTCATTGAATTACGCGTAAAAAATAAGCCTGCGTAAGGGAGATTACGCAGGCCAATGAGGTGGTTCCTGGTACAGCTAGCATTTATGGATTATGTTTTTCAGCGCCTTGAATAGTACCCGCATTGAGCGAAGCGGTATGTGATCAATTTCTAAGAATCTTCCCGCCATAAAAAAATAACCGCAATTAACTACTTGGCATGGGGGTTACGCGTTGATTCGCCTGAGAAATTACGCATCAAAAGCGCGTAGCCCAGCGTAACGTCCTGCGGGACGGGCATCCACACGGTATAGCCATCGCCAGGCGCGACCGGCATAGCTTCGCCTTTGGCGTTCTCCATCTGTTCCAGGGTGAAATTGATATTTCCTTGCGGCGTCATCAGCTCCAGACTATCCCCAACTGAGAATTTGTTCTTTACCGCCACGGCTGCCAGCTGGCCTTTTCGCTCGCCAGTGAACTCGCCGACAAATTGCTGGCGTTCAGAAACGGAGTACCCGTATTCGTAGTTCTGGTAATCGTCGTGCGTATGGCGACGCAGGAAACCTTCGGTATAGCCGCGATGGGCCAGACCTTCCAGCGTTTCCAGCAAAGTGGGGTCGAAGGGTTTACCCGCAGCGGCGTCGTCGATGGCTTTACGGTAGACCTGCGCGGTACGGGCGCAGTAATAAAAGGATTTGGTGCGACCTTCGATTTTCAGCGAGTGGACGCCCATTTTTGTCAGGCGTTCAACATGGGCGATAGCGCGTAAGTCTTTTGAGTTCATGATATAGGTGCCATGCTCGTCTTCAAACGCAGTCATGTACTCGCCCGGTCTTTGGGCTTCTTCTATCATAAATACTTTATCCGTCGGAGCGCCGATACCGAGTGTTGGCTCAACGTTCTGTACCGGAATCGGTTCGTGCTTATGTACGATGTTGCCGACAACGTCTTCTTTTCCTTCCTGCACGTTATATTCCCAACGGCAGGCATTGGTGCAGGTGCCTTGGTTAGGATCGCGTTTGTTGATGTAGCCGGAAAGCAGGCAGCGACCGGAGTAGGCCATGCATAGCGCGCCGTGGACGAAAATTTCTATTTCCATATCAGGCACCTGCTGGCGAATCTCCTCAATCTCTTCCAGCGACAGCTCGCGGGAAAGAATCACACGGGTCAGCCCCATCTGCTGCCAGAATTTTACCGTCGCCCAGTTTACGGCGTTAGCCTGTACCGACAGGTGAATCGGCATTGTCGGGAAATGCTCGCGTACCAGCATAATCAACCCAGGATCGGACATGATCAGCGCATCCGGGCCCATCTCGACGACGGGTTTCAGATCACGGATAAAGGTTTTGAGCTTGGCATTATGCGGAGCAATGTTCACCACCACGTAGAATTTTTTCCCGAGCGCGTGGGCTTCGTTGATGCCAAGCTGCAAATTTTCGTGGTTGAATTCGTTATTACGCACGCGCAACGAGTAGCGCGGTTGGCCCGCATAGACGGCATCGGCGCCGTAGGCAAAAGCGTAACGCATGTTTTTCAGCGTTCCCGCCGGCGAAAGGAGTTCTGGTTTAAACATCATTTTCTCGTTCTGATGACAGGTCAGAACCGCCTCACCTGATGAGGCGGCTGGAGCTGGAGGAGAGTCCTCACTTTAAGGGCAGGCATTGTAGCGCTGTGGCGCGGGGAGGTAAAGGATAACGCCGGAGGGCGGGCCTGATAAGCGAAACGTCATCAGATAATTCTGCACGCATCCGCTTCCCAGCGATACCCCACCCCGTAGACTGCGCGTATAAATGACTGTTCGGCATCCAGCGATTCCAGTTTACGGCGCAGGTTCTTAATGTGGCTGTCGATAGTGCGATCGGTCACCACACGGTAATCATCGTAGAGGTGGTTCAACAATTGCTCGCGGGAAAAAACTTTACCCGGTTCAAGCGATAAGGTTTTTAGCAGGCGGAATTCAGCGGGCGTTAAATCCAGCGCTTTACCACACCAGGAGGCCAGGAAGCGGCTTTCATCAATCATTAACGGACTTTCGGCATCCAACTGCTGGAGTTCGCGCTGCGGTTTGCAGCGGCGCAAAATGGTTTTAACGCGGGCCACGACTTCGCGCGGGCTGTAAGGCTTACAGATATAATCATCGGCGCCGATTTCCAGCCCAAGCAACCGATCGATCTCTTCGATTTTTGCCGTGACCATCACAATGGGGATATCGGAAAAACGGCGGATCTCCCGGCATAGCGTCAGGCCATCCGTACCCGGCAGCATCAAATCCAACAGAATCAGATCCGGCGGCGTTTGACGCACATACGGCAGTACCTTGTCGCCGTGATTGATGAGCGTGGGGGTGTAACTCGCCGCGCGCAAATAGTCGATAATCAACTGTCCCAACTTGGGTTCATCTTCAACGATCAAAATGCGCGGCGTGTTTTCATCAATGGGTAATTCAGTCATACATCTCTCTGTAAATCGCGATCCAGCGGTAACTCTACTGTAATGCTAACCCCGCCAAAAGGCGAATGAGCGGCGTGAAGATGACCATTATGCGCGTGTACAATATTGACGCATATCGCCAGCCCCAGCCCTGAGCCCCCGCTGGCGCGGTTACGGGACACTTCCGTCCGGTAAAAGCGTTCAAAAAGCTTTTGTAACTGCTCATCACTGACGCCTGGCGCGGAGTCGGCAAAGGTCAGGAATAATGATTTGTCGCGTTGTTCGGCGGAGATATGCAGACCGCCGCCGCTGTCGGTGTAGCGTAGACTGTTTTCCAGCAGATTATTAAACAGTTGCATCAGGCGATCCGGGTCGCCAAAGACAGTCATGCTATCAGGCAATGCGTAATGTAGCGTCAGCTCTCGGCTGGTAAAACGTTCGCTGAACGCGCCGCCAGCGACTTCAAGCAGGGGAACAAGGTCGACGGTGGTTTTTTGGTAAGCCAGCGCGCCTTCGTCAGACAACGAAAGCTGATGTAGATCGTCAACCAATTTCGTGAGCGTACCGACTTCCGCCTGTAGCGATATAACGGATTCAGGCGTGAACTGGCGAACGCCATCCTGAATGGCTTCCAGTTCGCCGCGCAATACGGCCAGCGGCGTGCGTAGTTCGTGGGAAATATCCGCCATAAAGTCGCGGCGCATCTGCTGGTTTTTTTCCAGCGTGCTGGCAAGCTGGTTAAAGTCCTGCGCCAGTTTTCCCAGCTCATCAGCGCTGGTTGGAGTCACGCGCGTGGTAAAATCCCCCGCCGCCAGTCTGTGCGTACCCTCGACCAACCGTTTGACGGGGGCGAGCAGGCCGCGCGCCAGCAAAAACGTCGCTAGCGCGGCCAGCAACGTTGATAACGCCACGATCATCCAACTGGCGCGCCGCTGCTGCTTATCAAAATTAATATCCGTACTGCGCGTCAGCCGCTCGACAGGGGAGGCGATAACCGCGCCGACTTCGGCGCCATTGACCAGAATGGGCCGACGAGTACCGTCATGCGGCACCGGGCTGCGTGGGCCGACCAGCACCCTGCCATTTTGATCGACCACCCAGAACTGGGTACGCCAACCGTGCGGCGGCATACCAGGGCCGGGTTTATCACGGTCGTTGTCGTGCTCAAATGAACGCAGAATCTGAAAAACGAAGCGATCGTTGTTGCGTAAAAAACGCCAGTTGCCGTGCTGCTGGTACTGCTCGCCAAGCGCATCGCCCAGCATTTGTAGTCGCTGCTCGTTGCCGTGTTTGATATAGTCAATAAATCCGCGTTCAAAACTGACGCGCACGGCCCAATGCATACTGATCAGCAACACGATGCAGGTAGCGAAAATCGCCAGAAACAGCTTGCCGGTAATACCGGGCCGCCAGACTTTCATTACAGGCTCCTTTTACGCCGTGAAATGACCATATTTTGTTGTGTATCGTTCGGCAAGCGGGCAAAAATTATCGCCGGTAGCGCGATAATAACCGCCATACATGGCCAGGTATACATAAAGACGTGATGTGTAGCGCTACTGTCTACACCAATAAAAACCAAGACCAATTTGCAAAAAAACCGGCGTGATAAACGGCTGCATACCGCTGCCGATACGCCCGGCAAAACGGTCCTGTAACCCCAGTGAAAACGTGGGCGTGCGGAACAATCGCAGGCTAAATAACGAGCCTGATTTTTTTGCATGAAAGAGATAGAGCAGAATTGCTGCCGCGCCGCCCGCAGCAAGTGCGGCTAATACCTGGGGCGAGATCCCCATGCTTTTACTGCCGTTCAGCGCCAGTACCGCCATGCCGATGGCTAACTTCGCCATAGAGGGCAGCGCAGTGTTGACGATTATGGTATCTGGCGACGGCATAAAAAAGCCGAATGCCATGCTCCAGAGTTGCCGGCGGCGGCTGTCAGGACATTCTGTCATATCTCTACTACCGGTTTGCTATTTTTACGCGAAAAACGCAGCCGCAGACGGTCGAAAAAGAGGTACACCACCGGCGTGGTATAGAGAGTCAGGAGCTGACTCATGACCAAACCGCCGACAATGGTTATCCCCAGCGGCTGCCGTAATTCCGAACCGTCTCCGCCAGATAACACCAATGGCAATGCGCCGAACATCGCCGCCAGCGTGGTCATCATTATTGGACGGAAGCGTAGCAAGCAGGCCTGGAAAATGGCTTGTTCCGGCGTCAGGCCGCCGCTTCGTTGCGCTTCAAGCGCAAAATCGACCATCATAATGGCGTTTTTTTTCACAATGCCAATTAAAAGCATGATCCCTATCAGGGCGATTAGACTGAAAGGAGCATTGAAAAGCTCCAGCGCCAGAAGCGCCCCAACGCCCGCTGATGGCAGATTAGAGAGAATGGTCAGCGGATGGACGTAGCTTTCGTACAGTATCCCCAGCACAATGTAGACGGTAGCGATCGCCGCCATGATCAGAATAAGCTGCGAATTCATGGTCTGCTGGAAGACTTGCGCCGTTCCGGCAAAACTGCCGCGTACCGTCGGGGGGACGCCAAGCTGCGTCATGGTGCGATTAATAGCTTCCGTCGCCTGTGATAACGATGTGCCGTTCGGCAGGTTAAAGGCAATAGTGGACGCCGCGGAGAGCCCCTGATGGTTCACCGACAGCGGCGCATTGGCTGGTCGCCATTGGGCGAAATAAGAGAGGGGGATCGCTTTTCCGTCGTGATTGATAACAAACATTTTCTCCAGCGCGCTGATATCCTGGGAATAGCGCGGATCGACTTCCATCACCACTTTATACTGGTTCATCGGTTGATAAATAGTGGAAATTTGCCGCTGGCCGAAGGCATTATTTAACAGACTGTTTGCGGCCTGGACATCAATGCCCAGCCGTGACATGGTGTCGCGGTCATAGATAAGATTCATCTCCGCGCCGTTATCCTGATGGTCGGAGTTAATGTCCGCCAGTTGCGGCAGGGCAGAGAGCGCTTTGCGTATTTTCGGCTCCCATTCGCGCAGCGCCGCCAGAGAGTCAGACAGCAACGTGTATTGATAACTGGCGTTAGCCTGACGCCCACCGATGCGAATATCCTGTACCGCCATCAGAAACAGTCTGGCGCCAGGTTCTTTTGTCAGTTTGACCCGCAGCCGGTCAATGATTTGCTGCGCGCTCTCTTTGCGCTCGCCGCGCGGCTTCAGCGTAATAAACATCATACCGCTATTTACACGCGATCCGCCGGTAAAACCGGTAACATTATTCACCGCCGGATCGTCGCGAATAATTTTCATAAAATCCTGCAGCTTGCCGCGCATGGCCTGGAAAGAGATACTCTGGTCGGCCTGAATACCGCCCATTAGCACGCCGGTGTCCTGCTCTGGAAAGAATGTTTTAGGGATGGCGATATAAAGCCAGATGTTCAGCGCAATGGTGCCAAGAAAAACCACGCCGACAAGGCGCGTATGGTTGAGCACCCATTTTAACGACGTGCCGTAACTCTGTTGCAAGGCCACCAGCAGGCGACCAACGCCCCGTTTACGCGGCTGGGTGCGCGGTTTGCTTGATTTAAGCATCCAGCCGCACATCATCGGCGTCAGGGTGAGCGAGACGACCAGCGAAATGCCAATCGCTACCGAGAGGGTGACGGCGAATTCACGTAATAACCGCCCCGGCAGGCCGCCCATTAATAGCAGCGGCAGAAATACCGCTACCAGCGACAGGCTCATGGAGATGACCGTAAACCCGACTTCCTGCGTGCCCTGCAATGCCGCTTGCAAAGGTTTCATTCCCGCTTCCAGATGGCGGGTGATATTTTCCAGCACCACAATCGCGTCATCAACGACAAATCCGGTCGCGATAGTCAGCGCCATCAACGACAGATTATTGAGGCTAAAACCGCACAGATACATGGCGGCGAAAGTGCTGATGAGCGAAACAGGAACGGCGACGGCGGGTATCAGCGTGGCGCGCCCGGAACGCAGGAATAAAAACACCACCAGAATCACCAGCGCGACAGAGATAGCCAGCGTTTCTTCTACCTCTTGCAGTGACGCGCGAATCGTCGGCGAACGATCCTGAGCGATTTGTAAATCGATAGCAGCGGGGATCATTGCCTGCAGTTCCGGCAGTTTTGCCCGGATGCTGTCTACCGTCTGAATAATGTTGGTCTCCGGCAGCTTACGGATCATCAATAAAATAGCGGGCTTAGCGTTTGTCATCCCGGCGTTACGGACATCCTGTACCGAGTCGGTGACGCTGGCGACGTCGTCCAGACGCACTGCCGCGCCATTTTTATAGCGAATAATCAGCGGCTGGTACTCGGCGGCGGTTTTCAGTTCATCGTTGGTCTGTATTTGCCAGCGGTGGACGTTATCTTCAATCGCGCCTTGCGGTCGACGTACGTTGGCGCTATCGATCGCTTTGCGAACCTCATCCAGCGAGACGCCCTGGTTAAACAGCGCCTGCGGGTTTAAACCTATGCGTACCGCGGGCAGGGAACTGCCGCCGACGTCAACATCGCCGACGCCGTCAATTTGCGCGATGGTTTGCGCCAGTTGGGTAGAGGCGAAATCATACAGTTCGCCCTGTGACCAACTGTCCGAGGTGAGCGTTAAAATCATAATCGGCGCGTCGGACGGGTTGGCCTTGCGATACGTCGGGCGACTGGGCATTCCGCTTGGCAACAGGTTTTGCGCGGCGTTAATGGCGGCCTGCACGTCTCGCGCCGCGCCGTTAATATCGCGATCGAAATTAAATTCGAGAATAATGCGCGTACTGCCGAGCGAGCTGCTGGAGGTCATTTCATTGACGCCTGCAATGCGCCCCAGAGAGCGTTCCAGCGGCGTTGCTACCGACGAGGCCATGGTTTCCGGCGAGGCGCCCGGCAGCGAGGCTCTAACCATAATCACCGGGAAATCGACCTGCGGCAGCGGGGCGACCGGCAGCAGCCGAAAGCCCAGAATGCCGCACAGCGTAATGGCGGCAGCAATCAAAATGGTGGCGACCGGGCGGTAGATGAAAAGGGCGAAAAAGCGCATCTACGCCTCCTCTTTATGGCGCGGAAAACGGCTTTTCACGTACAGCGACAGGCGATCGAACAGCAAATAGATTACGGGTGTAGTAAACAACGTTAATATTTGGCTAACCAGTAAGCCGCCCACCATCGCAATCCCCAACGGGCGACGTAATTCCGCGCCAACGCCGGTGCTCAACATTAATGGCAATGCGCCGAGCAATGCCGCCAGCGTGGTCATCAGAATCGGTCGAAAACGCAGCAAACAGGCCTGGAAGATAGCGTCGCGCGGATACATTCCCTGTTCGCGTTCGGCGGCGAGGGCGAAGTCAATCATCATGATGGCGTTTTTCTTTACGATGCCGATCAGCAAAATAATGCCGATAATAGCGATAATATCCAACTCGCTTCCGGCAATCATCAGCGCCAGCAGCGCGCCGACACCTGCCGTGGGCAGCGTTGAGAGAATCGTGATCGGATGGATAAAACTCTCATACAGCACGCCGAGTACGATATACATCGCCACCACGGCGGCGACAATAAGCCAGACGGTATTGCCCAGTGCCGCCTGGAAAGCGAGCGTACTGCCCTGAAACTGCGTGGTAATATCCGCTGGCAGGGCGAGCGTTCTTTCCGTATTGAGGATCGCCTGCACCGCATCGCCGAGCGAATAGCCCTCTGGCACGTTAAACGAAAATGTCGTCACCGGGAACTGATCTAAATGATTGATGGAGAGCGGAGTGAAGCGTTGCTCAATGCTGGCAATCGCGCTGAGCGGTATGGTGCCGCCGTCGTTGCCCGTCAGGCGAATGGTCTCCAGCGCCGCCAGTCCCGGCTTGTTGGCGGTATTGTGTTCCAGCACGACGCGATACTGGTTCGCCTGGGTATAAATCGTCGAAATCAAGCGTTGTCCGAAGGCGTTGTAGAGCGCGTTATCCACATCCGCCATACTGATGCCCAGACGGCTGGCGCTATCACGGTCGACATTCACCCAGGCCGCTAATCCCCGATCCTGCCAGTCGCTGCTTACCTCAGAGAGCTGCGGTAACGACTGTAAGGCGTTCAGCAGTTTTGGCGCCCAGTGGCTGAGCGCATCGAGCGTAGTGGCCCGCAGTGTAAACTGATACTGCGTGCGGCTGACCTGCGTGTCGATGGTTAAATCCTGCGTCGGCTGGAGATACAGCGCCACGCCGGGAATAGTCGCCACGGCAGTTTGCAGCCGGGAAATCACCTGTTGTACGCGGTCATCACGCTCATCCAGCGACTTGAGGTTAATTTGCAGGCGCGCGCTATTCAGCGTGGGATTAGCGCCGTCTACGCCGACAAAGGTGGTCAGGCTTTGCACCGCCGGGTCTTGTAATATCCGCTCCGCAACCTGATGCTGACGCTGGGCCATACTGGCATACGATGATGATTGCGGCGCCTGCAGCGTCCCCTGGATAATGCCGTTATCCTGTACCGGAAAGAACCCCTTCGGGATGACTATCCACAGCATAACGCTGAGCAGTAGCGTGGCGAATGCCACGCTCAATGTGAGCCACGGATGGTTGAGCACTTTCGCTAATCCGCGTCCGTAGCTGGCGATCACGCGGTCAAACAACCGTTCACAGGCGCGGGAAAAGCGATTTTGTTTACGCAAAGATTGCTGGCTGAGCATACGCGCGCACATCATGGGCGTTAGCGTCAAAGAGACGACGGCGGAGATCAAAATCGCTACCGCCAGCGTCACCGCAAATTCGCGGAACAGTCGACCAACAATATCGCCCATAAAGAGCAGCGGGATCAGCACCGCAATCAGTGAAAAGGTGAGGGAAATAATGGTAAAGCCGATTTCGCCCGCGCCTTTGAGCGCCGCCGCCAGCGGTTTTTCTCCTTTTTCGATGTAGCGCGAGATGTTCTCGATCACCACAATCGCATCGTCCACCACGAAACCCGTGGCGATAGTGAGCGCCATCAGCGTCAGGTTATTAATGGAAAAATCCAAAAACACCATCACCGCAAAGGTGCCGATAAGCGACAGCGGTACGGCGACGCCGGGAATAATTGTGGCGGGAATATTACGTAAAAACAGATAGATAATCATGACAACCAGCGCGATCGCCAGCATCAGTTCAAACTGGGTATCGCGCACGGAAGCGCGAATATTGGTGGTGCGATCGGACAGTACCGTAACCTTCACCGATTTCGGCAGGCTTTCGGTCAACTGGGGCAGCATCTGGCGAATGCTGTCCGCTGTCGCAATGATATTGGCGCCGGGCTGGCGCTGAACGTTCATCACGATAGCCGGCGCTTTATTCGCCCACGCGCCGAGCCAGCTATTTTCCGCCCCTTGTTCAACGGTGGCGACGTCGCCCAGTCGTACCGGCGCGCCGTTTTTATACGCGATGATAAGCCTGCGGTATTCGTCGGCAGACTGCATCTGATCGTTAGCGGAAAGTGTCACCGCCCGTTCAGGCCCATCCAGACTGCCTTTCGCCGAGTTGACGTTGGCGCCGGTAATGGCGGTACGGATGGTTTCGCTGGTCAGACCGAGCGCGGCGATGGCCTGAGCATTCAGTTTTACGCGTACCGCAGGGCGTTGGCCGCCGGCAAGCGTTACCAGCCCGACGCCGGAGACCTGCGAGATCTTCTGCGCCACGCGGGTTTCTACCATGCCTTCTACCTGTGTCATCGGCACTGCGTTTGAGGTTACGGCAAGCGTCATAATCGGCGGGTCCGCTGGATTGACTTTGCTGTAAATCGGCGGATTTGGCAGGTCGGAAGGCAATAAATTGGTGGCTGCGTTAATCGCCGCCTGTACTTCCTGCTCGGCGACATCCAGCGGCAGCGTCAACTGAAACTGTAGCGTCACCACCGATGCGCCGCCGGAGCTTTGCGACGACATCTGTTTTAGCCCTGACATCTGGCCGAACTGGCGCTCAAGCGGCGCGGTAACGGCGGAGGTCATCACATCCGGGCTGGCGCCAGGGTAGAGCGTAACAACCTGAATGGTGGGGTAGTCAACTTCCGGCAACGCGGCGACGGGCAGGAAGCGGTAGCCGATAATTCCGGCGAGTAACATCGCCGCCATCAGCAGCGTGGTGGCGACGGGGCGCAGAATAAACAGGCGCGACGGGCCGCCCGTGCTGCCCGGAGGTAATACCTGCATCAGGCGCGCGCTCCTTTTTGACCCTCATGGCGGTTGGGTGATTTTTCATCCGCCGCGGTGAGTTGCGGCTTAACGACTTCGACTTTTGCGCCTTCCGTCAGCCGATCGATACCATCGGTAACGACGCGATCGCCTGCGGACAATCCTGCGCTGATTACCACGTTTCGGTTATCCTGAATACCGACTTTTACCCGCTTCTTGCTGACGTTATTTTCGTCGTTCAGCACCCACACAAAGTGGCCCTCATTGCCCATCTGCACCGCCGCGGCAGGCACCACAACGGCATTTTGTTCGGTATCGACCAGCATCCGGGCGTTCACAAATTGATTAGGGAACAGCGTATCGTCCTGATTAGTAAAGCGTGCTTTAATTTTGATCGTTCCCGTCGTGGGATCAATCTGGTTGTCCAGACTGAGCAATACGCCTTCGCTCAATTTGTGCGAGTTAGTCCGATCCCAGGCTTCTACGGTCAGCGTTTTCCCCGCTTTTTGCGCCTGAACCACGGTGGCGATATCGCTTTCCGGCAGGGTAAAAATGAGATCAATCGGGTGCGTTTGTGTAATGACGACAATACCCGCAGTATCGCCGCTGGAAATCTGATTGCCGATATCTACCTGTTTCAGACCGACACGACCCGCGACCGGGGCGGTGATACGACTCCAGTCGAGCTGTAACTGAGCGCTGGCGACGTTGGCTTCATCCGCTGTAATTGTCCCCTGGAGTTCATTGACCTGCGCCTGTTGCGCATCCAGTTCCTGACGGGAAACCAGATTGCTTTTTGCCAGTTGCTGATAGCGGGCCAGATCGCGACGCGCATTCGCCAGCGTCGCGTTATCTTTTGCCAACTGTCCCTGGGCCTGCGCCAGTGCGACCTTAAACTGGCTGGGATCGATTTGCGCCAGCAGATCGCCGGCGTTGACCTGCTGGCCTTCCTGAAAGTGCAGGGCGATGAGTTGACCATCCACGCGGCTACGCACCGTAACGGTATTTGCGGCGGTCACGGTGCCCAGCCCGCTCAGATAACGCGGTACGGCCTGCGTGGTCGCCGTCGCGGCTTGTACCGGCGCCAGAGGACCGTAGCGCATCCCGCGGCGACCTGCGGCGGTATGCGGCGCTTGTGCGGCGACGCCCGGCGCGGCGGTCAGGCTTTCGCTACGGCTATGCCAGAACCAGAACGCGGCGGCGGCCACAACAACCCCAATCGCTATTGCCCAGCGGAAAGTATTACTGCCTTTCATCGTTTTAAGTTTCTCATCCTGAAACGTTTTGCGGAATGTTGCTCCCTCTATTGTAGTCAGCAGGGAAGGGAGAAAAATGGAGGAATTATGGAACACGGTCGGGATTATTCTGAATGGCGACCTCGCGTTGCGAGTCGCTACGCAGCTATCATCGGTGAAAATCGTTCACGCGGCAAAGTGCGGTTAAGTGGCGGTACGACAATGGAGGTAAGCCACCGATTTCAGCAGGACGCTGAAACAGGAAAGCCCCTCCCGAGGAAGGGGCCAAAATAAGGAAAGGGTTATGATGACGTCAGTCATCATACTGGTGATACTCTTAGTGATTAGCTTCCAGACTTACTAAGATGCCAGGGGGAGGAGAATCCTCCCTTACCCTCACTCCTGACGTTAAGCCACATTAAGAATAATGTCAATTCATCAGCGCTGAGCTTGCGAGGCGCTTAGCGGAAAACGACCTCCGCCCAGCGCGCCAGCCCTGCGGTGACGGAGCCGAAATCATCGCCGCCCGCGATGGGTATGCCCGGTAGCTGTTCAGAAAGCGCTTTTTTAATCAATGGCGAACGGGCGCTGCCGCCGGTCAGATAGATGACATCCGGTTTTTCCTGCGCGCTTTCCAGCGCCAGTTGCACCTGTTCCAGAATGCGCGCTAATGGCTGATCCAGCGCCGCTTCCAGCCCTTGCTGGCTGATAGCGACCGCCAGTTCGTCACTGATAAATGGCAGTCTCGCCGTCACATCCGCTTGTCCGGAAAGGGCGATTTTGCTCTCTTCCGCGCAGCGTACCAGGCGGTAGCTAAGCCGCTGACGCCAGACCTTGAGCAGCAACGCGACCTTGTCTGCTTCACGCGCGTTGCGAACTAACTCATTCAACAGACGACCATTCGCGCTGCTGTAAAAATCGCTTTGCGCCGGGACGTCGTTAATCGCGACGGCGTTCCACCACGGCAGCACCGGCAGGGCGATGCCTTTTTCGGTTTCGCCGCCCATGCCCAGCAAAGGCATCAGATTTTTAAAGGCCAGCGCGATATCCAGATCGTTTCCGCCCACGCGGCAACCGCTGTGTCCCAGCAGGCTGTTTTCACGATCGGCGCGCTGACGCCACTGCGGCCCCATCAGCAGCATGGAACAGTCGGTGGTGCCGCCGCCAATATCCACGACCAGCACGCGCTTCTCTTCCTGCAGCGTGGCCTCGTAGTCCAGGCCCGCCGCGACCGGTTCATACTGAAATACCACCTCCTGAAAACCGGCGCGTTTTGCCGCCCGCTCCAGAATACCTTGCGCCTGGCGGTTTGCGTCGTCGCCGCCAAGCCCCTGAAAGTTGATCGGACGACCAATTACCGCCTGGGTAATAGCCTCCGGTAATTGGCTGTGCGCCATAGTGCGGATATGTACCATCATGGCGCAGACCAAATCTTCAAACAGCGCGACCTGCTGCGGCTTCAGGCCGCTGGCGCCTAGAAAAGATTTTGGCGATTTGACGAACCAGACTTCCTGGGGATCGTCAATATAGTGCGCCAGCGACGCCAGACCAAACTGTACGCTTTGCGCGTGAACCTCAATATCTTCCTCGCGGTTGTAGCGTATTGCGCGGCGCAGCAGCGCCTGGGTTTCTTCATCCGTTGCCGGCACATCATAATGGCGGTATAGCCACTCGCTCACCGCTTCACGCGTCGGCGCGCACAGCATAGACGGCAGCAACGTGCTGTTATTTTCCATCGTAAGCAACTGTGGACGCCCGTTGCGCATAATAGCGACAGAGCAGTTTGCCGTACCGTAGTCAAATCCAATAAACACCTTAAAATCCCCATGCCAGTGAAGAAGGGGCGTGACTTTAGCGAAATGTCGTCGCGACGACAACTGGAATATGAAAGCAAGGCGTTACGCGCGATTAGCGTTTATGCTGAAGCGTCGAATAAAGGAGAAAAGCATGTTTACCCTGAGCTGGCAGCCGCCTTATGACTGGTCGTGGATGTTGGGCTTTCTTGCCGCGCGTGCGGTGGATGGCGTTGAAACGGTGGGTGAGGGCTTTTATGCGCGCAGCCTGGTTGTGGGGGAGCATCGCGGGCTGGTAAGCGTAAGGCCCAATCTGTCTAACCATACTTTGCAGATTACCTTGAGCGCCGGCTTGCTCCCTGTCGCGTCGGCGTGTCTGGCGAAGATTTCGCGTCTGTTTGATCTTGACTGCCAGCCCGCGCAGGTCGCCGTCGCGCTGGGGCGACTGGGCGAGGCCAGGCCGGGGTTGCGCTTACCGGGGTCAGTCGATACCTTTGAGCAAGGCGTGCGGGCGATACTGGGGCAACTGGTGAGCGTCGCGATGGCGGCAAGGTTGACGGCGAAAGTGGCGCGCCGCTATGGCGAGACGCTGCCGGACGCGCCTGATTATGTCTGTTTTCCCGGTCCGGAAACGCTGGCGTTGGCCGATCCGTTGGCTCTGAAAGCGCTGGGGATGCCGCGTCGGCGTGCCGAAGCGCTGATTCATCTGGCGCAGGCGACGCTTGTGGGAAAACTTGCGCTCACCGCGCCGACGGATATTGAGCAGAGCGTTAAACATTTGCAAACATTTCCGGGCATTGGACGCTGGACGGCGAACTATTTCGCCCTGCGCGGCTGGCAGGCAAAAGATATCTTTTTGCCCGATGATTACTTAATTAAGCAGCGATTCGCCGGGATGACGGCCGCGCAGATCCGACAATACGCGGAGCGCTGGAAACCGTGGCGTTCTTACGCGCTACTGCATATCTGGTATACCCACGGCTGGCAGCCGTCAATGGATAGCGAAATAGCTGGTATTCAGTAACAGATCCAGCGGCTGAGTTTCGGCGATGGCATCGCCATAAATCAGATCCACGCCAATGCTGGAGAGCGTATCCAGCACCTGTGAGTTTTGTACCGGCCCGGCGAGCGTTTTGATGTCCAGACGCTGGGCGTGCCCCTGGATAATCGAAGCCAGCATTTCATCCATTAAACTCTCATGAATGTTGGCGATAAGGTCGCTATCCAGCAGTAAATAATCGGCGATATGCGGGTTCAGTAAATTAAAAAGATGTAAATCGCGCCCGACCTGGCTGAGAATAATTTGGCAGCCGCGTTGCCGCAATTTTTGCAGAGTCGCAACGGCGGTCTCCGCCTGCTTAACGATAACGTCAGCCGGAATAATCAGGTGTAATAACCGTGGCGGCAGTGGGCTATGCTCCCGTTGCTCCAGTAGTTCATCAATAAGGGTGGCGCTGCATAATCCTGCGGCAGACAGCGGCAGCGCGACGCTTAATCCTTTGCTGGCGACGGCGGTCGCCGCATGGTGGAAAAATTCATGGAATACCCGTCGGTCGAGCGCGTGATGCAGCGCGGGATCGGCTAATCCTGCCCGGAACGCGCGCTCTTCCATGACGTCCCCTTCGCTGGTCCACAGCCTGAGCGAGACCAGCCAAAAGCTGGTAGCCTCCGGTGTACGCGGCGCCACGACGTTTCTGGCAAGCATCAGCAGATGGTTAGTTTTAATCATGCGCCACTGTTCTTCCAGCGGCATCATTCCCCTTGACGGGGTTAATACATCCTGCGGTTCGTACACGGTCAGACGGCTGCGGCCGCTATTTTTCGCGGCGTAGCAGGCAATATCTGCCTGAGACACGACCTCTGTGAGCTGGCAGTTATGTTCATTTATCATCGTGATCCCGGCGCTGGCGCCGATCCGATGCAGGCGCCCTTCCCACATAAAATGATAATCATTAATGGCGTTGATAAGCCGCGTCACGGTAAAGCACGCGCTGTCACTATTACAATCCGGCAGCAGCAGCCCAAACTCGTCGCCGCCCAGACGGGCTAAGAGATCGCCGGATCGAAGCATACTGAGCATCAGCGACGCGAGTTCGCGCAACAAGGCGTCGCCGGCGGCATGGCCCGCGCTGTCGTTAACCGCTTTAAAACGGTCCAGATCGATAAACACCAGCGCATGATGTTGAGGCGATTCCTGTATCGTTTGCAGGCGCTGTTGAAGCCGTTTTTCAAAACTTGCGCGGTTGGCGAGATGGGTAAGGGCGTCGTGGGTTGCGCTGTAGCTGAGCTGGCGTAACATTTTTCGTGATTCGGTGACATCCTGGATAACCAGAACCGAACCAATATTGTCGCCGTCAAGCGTACTGAGCGGCGTGATGCTGTAATGAATATCGTAGCTGCCGCCGTTACGACAATGGAGCACCACCTCCTGTTCCATGTCAGATCGCGACCTGTCGGCGCGGTAAATATCCTCCAACAGCGGACCATTATTACCTGACGTAATGCGTAGAACCGTTAATAACGGCACGCCTAAAGCATTTTCTTGCCGCCAGCCGCTCATCTTCTCAGCGATCGGGTTCATAAAGGTGATATTCATATCGACATCAATACACACCACTGCTTCTCCGATAGAGTCGAGAGTGATGTGCAACCGCTCTTTTTCCTGAAATAGCGCTTCGTTCGCCAGCGTAATACGCTCCATCAACCGCTGGTTCTCCTGCTCGCTTTGCTTTAGATCGTTAATATCTTCGATCTGGGCAATAAAATAGAGAGGTTGATTGTCTTTATGACGAACCAGCGAGACGGCCAGCAGCGCCCAGACAACCTCGCCGCTGCGGGTGTAGTAGCGTTTTTCCATGGAATAACTGTTGATATCGCCGCGCACCAGCATGTTTAGCTGCTCAAGATCGTTGTTCAGGTCTTCCGGCCAGGTCAGTTGCTGAAATGTCATCGCGCGTAATTCATCCTGGCTGTAGCCAAGAAAATGGCTCAGGGATTTATTGACCTGTAGCCACTGGCCCTCCATACCAACCAGCGCCATGCCAACAGCAGAATATTCCATCGCGTTGCGAAAACGGGCTTCGCTTTCCGTGATGTGCTTACGCTCCGTGCGAAACGCGTACATTACCATCGTCATCATATTGGCGGGCAGCAGGATCATTAAAAAAGGCAGCCACGGCATATTGACCATCACGTCGATTTTCGGCGTGGCGAGCAGAGTAGGGTCATTGGCCAGCATTAGCGAGACCATAATAACGGTAGCCAGAAAAATTAAAAACGCCTCCATTCGCGGCAGGCGCACCGCGCTCCACATCAGCAGGACGATAACGCATGTAAATGGCCACGGGATATAGCGCATGGCGAGCCAGCTTAGCGTCAGCGTAATCACCAGCGTCAATAGCGTTTCCAGCAACAGATGTGGATCGCGATGACGTAACAGATAGTGTGGTTTAAACAGTAAACCTAATGGCGCCAGCGCCAGAGCGCCGATGGCTTCCGATAATACCCAAATCAGACTCGCTTTCGAGGCGACCGCTTCCGGCGCCATCAGCCAAAATAACAGGCCGCCGAGTAGCGGAGGAATCACAGCGCTGCCGATAGCCAGACGGAACCAGTCATTCAAATTTTGTAAGGGGTTATACCGGGGGAGCAACTTTCGCAGCAGTAGCGCGCCAGTGACCGCTTCGATAATATTAATTGCCATCCAGCTAAAATTAAGCGAGGCGGCTGGAAATAAAGTCAGCGAGGCGCCGATACTGCCAAGCGAGCAGGCGACCGCGATCCCCGGCCACAGACGGCCCGCATGGCGGTAAAACGCTACCATCATAATGGAGGTGGGGAACCACAGCGGCGCGAGTTGGGTGCCGAAACGCGATAACGCGAGCGAAAAGAGCGTAAAGACAAACGCGACCAGGCCTAAACTGACCAGACGCAATAGCGGGTGGGGGACGGTAACGAAAACATGTTGGGATGGTTTACTCATTACCGCTCTATCCGAATCGCCGGTAACGTCGCGGAATACCGGACGCGTCAGTTTACTCTGTTATTATGCTAGTATAAACGCGTAATGATTTATACGCTGGCTGTATATAAATTGTGGTGCCTGGCATATTCATCCTCCAGATGGGGCTTTAAATCCGCCGCCCGCGTTAAAACTGAACGCTTTTACGTCGCGACGTCGAATGTACCGCCGGCAAATTAACCGTGGCACAGCGCCGGACTGGTATCGCGCCGCTGAAATCCCTATAATTGCCGCGTTTGGCGTTTCGGCGCCGCCCTTCCTTACATCCAGGTTAATCAGGTCGCTAAATTTATGACTGATCAGTCTCATCAGTGCGTCATTATTGGTATCGCTGGCGCATCGGCTTCCGGCAAGAGTCTTATTGCCAGTACCCTTTACCGCGAATTGCGTGAACAAGTGGGTGACGAACATATTGGCGTTATTCCCGAAGACAGTTATTACAAAGATCAAAGCCATCTGTCGATGGAAGAACGCGTAAAAACCAACTATGACCATCCGAACGCGATGGATCACAGCTTGCTATTTCAGCATCTCCAGGCGCTTAAGCGCGGTTCGGCGATTGAATTACCGGTATATAGCTATGTTGAGCATACCCGTATGCAGGAAACGGTTCGCGTAGAACCGAAGAAAGTGATTATTCTTGAAGGCATTCTGTTACTGACCGACGCGCGTTTGCGTGAAGAGATGAACTTCTCTATTTTTGTCGATACGCCGCTGGATATCTGTTTGATGCGCCGTATCAAACGCGATGTGAACGAGCGTGGTCGCTCAATGGATTCGGTGATGGCGCAATATCAGAAAACGGTGCGTCCGATGTTCCTGCAATTTATTGAGCCTTCCAAACAATATGCGGATATTATCGTGCCGCGCGGCGGTAAAAACCGCATCGCTATTGATATTCTGAAAGCGAAAATCAGCCAGTTCTTTGAATAAATCTGGCGAATTGTGTACCGTTCAGTGATAACCTGGTTAGCCCTTGATGTGCATGATTTAAGGGCTTGATGCGCGAAAGGAGAAAGTGCCATGCGTTTATGCGACCGAGATATTGAAGCCTGGCTGGATGAAGGCCGTTTGTCTATCACCCCGCGACCTCCCGTAGAGCGCATTAACGGCGCGACGGTCGATGTACGTCTTGGCAATAAATTTCGAACCTTCCGTGGCCATACGGCGGCGTTTATCGACCTGAGCGGGCCGAAAGATGAAGTGAGCGCGGCGCTTGATCGCGTGATGAGCGATGAAATTGTTTTGCCGGACGGCGAGGCATTTTATCTGCATCCGGGCGAACTGGCGTTGGCCGTAACCTATGAGTCCGTTACCCTGCCGCCGGATTTAGTGGGATGGCTGGATGGCCGTTCCTCGCTGGCGCGTCTGGGACTGATGGTGCATGTGACCGCGCACCGTATCGATCCCGGCTGGTCAGGTTGCATTGTGCTTGAGTTTTACAACTCAGGGAAGCTGCCGCTGGCTTTACGTCCGGGTATGCTCATCGGCGCCCTGAGCTTTGAGCCGCTGTCCGGCCCGGCGGCGCGGCCTTATAACCGCCGTCAGGATGCCAAATATCGCGATCAGCAGGGCGCTGTTGCCAGCCGGATTGATAAAGACTGAGAGCTATTCGGCGCAATACAGCCGGTCCATTGAGGGTAGCATGAGACGATTTCTGACGACGCTGATGATTCTCCTGGTCGTGCTGGTGGCCGGATTCTCTGCGTTGGTATTGTTGGTCAATCCGAATGATTTCCGCGCCTATATGGTGCAGCAGGTTGCCGCGCGTAGTGGGTATCAGTTGCAACTGGACGGGCCGCTGCGTTGGCACGTATGGCCGCAGCTCAGTATCCTTTCCGGGCGGATGACGCTAACGGCGCAAGGCGCCAGCGAACCGCTGGTGCGGGCTGACAATATGCGCCTGGACGTCGCCTTATGGCCGCTATTGAGTCATCAGCTTCATGTTAAGCAGGTCATGCTGAAAGGCGGGGTGATTCAACTGACGCCGCAAACGGAAGCGGTACGCAGTGATGATGCGCCGATCGCGCCGAAAGACAATACGTTGCCGGACGTAGCGGAAGATCGTGGCTGGTCGTTTGATATCCGTAGTCTGCGCGTTGCCGACAGCGTACTGGTTTTCCAGCATGAAAATGATGAACAGGTCACGGTGCGCGATATTCATCTGAATATGGAACAGGACGCCGAACATCGCGGCACGTTTGATTTTTCGGGGCGCGTGAACCGCGATCAACGGGATCTTTCGTTATCGTTCAACGGAACGGTGGATGCTTCCGATTATCCGCATAATTTAACCGCCGGTATTGAACAACTGCGCTGGCAATTGCAGGGCGCGGATCTACCGGCACAGGGGATTGAAGGGCAGGGACAATTCCAGGCGCAGTGGCAGGAGGCGCAAAAACGTCTTTCATTTAATTACTTAAATTTAACGGCGAATGACAGTTCACTGACCGGCCACGTTCAGGTCACGATGGCGGAACGGCCGGAATGGCAAATTGACCTTCAGTCCGCCAGGCTTAATCTGGATAATCTGTTGCCGCATCATAACACCGTGGCACAGACGAACGGCGCGGCGTCGCAAGTACAAAATACGCTCCCTCTGACCAGGCCAGTTATCGCGGCGCGTGTTGATGCGCCGCCCTATCAGGGGCTGCAAAGTTTTACGGCGGCGATTTCTTTGCGGGCGGATTCCGTTCGCTGGCGGGGAATGGACTTTACCCAGGTTTCGACGAAGATGATTAATCAGGCCGGGTTGCTGGATATTAACGAGTTGCAGGGGAAACTGGCCGACGGTCAGCTATCGCTGCCCGGCACTCTGGATGCCCGCACGACCAGTCCGCGTGTCATATTCCATCCTCGTCTCAACGATGTTGAGATTGGGACTATCCTGAAAGCCTTTCATTATCCGATTAGCCTAACCGGTAAGATGTCGCTGGCTGGCGATTTCTCTGGGGTGGATATTGACGCGGAGGCTTTTCGTCACAGTTGGAAGGGAAAAGCGCATGTTGACATGAGCAATACGCGCCTTGAAGGAATGAATTTCCAGCAACTGGTGCAGCAGGCCGTCGAGCGGAGCGGCGGCGACGCGCAGCAGTCGCAGGATAATATGGACAACGCGACCCGGCTGGACCGCTTCACTACCAATCTAACGCTGAACAAGGGCACGCTGACGCTCGACGATATGGTCGGACAATCTTCCATGCTGGCGTTAACCGGCAGCGGAACGCTGGACCTGGTTGAGCAGAATTGCGATACGCAATTTAACCTCCGCGTGCTGGGCGGCTGGAGCGGCGATAGCAATCTCATTACCTTCCTGAAAGAGACGCCGGTGCCGCTGCGGGTATATGGCAAGTGGCAGGAGTTGAATTACACTCTGCAAGTTGATCAGTTATTGCGTAAGTATTTGCAGGATGAGGCTAAGCGTCGACTCAATGACTGGGCGGATCGCAATAAAGATACCCGCAACGGTAAAGATGTGAAAAAACTACTGGATAAGCTGTAGTTTTTGGTCAAAGGGGAGTGCCGGATGGCGACGCCGACGCGTCTTATCCGGCCTCCGAGCAATCAGGCAGGGGAAGGCGTGCCCGGCGTTACACCTCATATTCAGATTCATCGTTATGCAGCGGAATTAACTGCACTTTCTGCACACGATGGCTTTCCACCTGTAATGTTTTCAGCAAATAATTACCCACCTGAACCTCTTCGCCTGTTTTTGGTATTCGCTGCAAATATTCCATCAATAATCCGGCAATCGTATGGTATTCCCGCTTTTCATCCAGCGGTAGCGGCACGTACTGCACCAAATCCTCCAGCGGCATATGACCATTTGCCGTCCATGATCCGTCCGGATTTTTCTGGATGTCGTGGCGGGCGTCAATTTCCTCGACTTCATTCGGCAGATTACCGGCGATAGTCTCCATGACATCGCTTAATGTCACAATGCCTTCAACGGAGCCAAACTCATCTACAACAAAGGCAAAATGCGTTCTGGCGTTACGGAACTGCTCAAGCGCAGGCAGCAGCGGCAACGTTTCCGGGAACACCAACGGTTGGCGAATCAGCGCCCGCAGGTTGAGCGGTTCGCCGCGAAGGGATTGTTGCAACAGATCGATGACATGGACGACGCCGAGTAAATCTCCCTGCTCATTTTCGCCGGTCACGACCAGACGCGTATGCTGGTTTTTTTCCAGCAGAGCGCGGATTTCCGCTTCCGGCGCGTTGAGATCGATATGCTCAATATCGTGACGCGACGTCATGATGCTACTCACGGTACGCTGGTTAAGATTCAGCACTCGCTCAATCATCCTGCGCTCCTGCGGATTAAAAATCTGGCTGTCGTCATGGTCTGCCAGCATCGCGGCGGTTTCCGCATCCAGTTCGGCATCCTCTTTTTTACCGCTAATCAGACGCATCACAGCTTCCGTTGTGCGCTGGCGCAGTGTATGGTTAGCGGAAAGAAAACGGCGGCGGTTAAAAATCGCCAGTTGGTTGAGCGCCTCGATCATCACCGAGAAGCCGATAGCCGCGTACAGATATCCTTTCGGAATATGGAAACCAAACCCTTCCGCCACCAGGCTAAAGCCAATCATCAACAGGAAGCTAAGGCACAAAATTACAATGGTCGGATGGTTATTCACAAACCGGGTAAGTGACTTGCTGGCCAGCAGCATCAGGCTAATGGCGACGATCACTGCCGCCATCATGACCGCCAGGTGATCGACCATCCCCACGGCGGTAATCACGGAGTCGAGAGAAAAGATAGCGTCCAGTACTACGATCTGCGCAACGACCGCCCAGAATTTCGCGCCCTTACGCTGGGTAGGGTTGGCGCTATCTTTCCCTTCCAGCCGTTCGTTAAGCTCCATCGTGGCTTTAAAGAGCAGGAAGAAGCCGCCGAACAGCATAATGAGATCGCGGGCGCTGAAGCTAAGCGCCTGCACGCTAAAGAGCGGCTTAGTCAGGGTGACCAGCCACGAGATTGACGCCAGCAGCAGCAGGCGCATGACCATCGCCAGTATCAGGCCGGTAATGCGCGCGCGGTCGCGCTGCCCCGGCGGTAGTTTTTCGGCGAGGATGGCGATAAAGACCAGATTATCAATGCCGAGAACAAGTTCGATAACGATTAACGTCACCAGTCCGGCCCAGATTGACGGATCGGCAATCCATTCCATAGTAAGAGCAATACCTTCTGTAATATGACAATTGTCACAATTCGATCATGGATAATGCTGCGGGAAAATGCAATGGCGCAGAGCAACTTCTCTTTATTCCGGGGCTATAAAATAAATTTAAAATAGCAGTAATGTTTCTGTCAGAAACTAAATAATGTTAAGAATATATTTAGGAAATATCTCAGGTTGAACGGCGTAAATAAATATTGTCAACATCAATAAAATCCTAAAATTATCTGTTAACTCATTTAATATTAATCTTAAAAATAAAGAATGGCAGGTTTGTTACCTTGCCTGCTATTAGGTTAGCTGCAACAATTCTTGCAGGATTAAGATAGCGTTCATAAATATCCTGTCACGACGTCGAGAAAACTATTAATACGTAACCTTTATTTCACTGAAGATTTTTATCTGAATGAGGATGAAATCGCAGGGGGAGTGAGAAAATTTAAAATAATCAGTGCATTGGTAGCCAGGAAGCCAGGGGCGGTAGCGTGCCTGAAAGCCTGGTTCTAAGCCTTTATTACTCTGTCAATAGCCTGCGGATGAATCCATTTTTTTTCAGAATGATGCCAGTTAATTTTCTCTTCCATTAACTGCAAGGTAAAGGTAAATGTGCATGAATGAAGCTGTTGTTTAAATTGCACAGGATAATGACTCTGCCAAAGTGATAAATAATCAATGATGAAATCCAAAATGAAATTGATGCCATTATTGGCGTCGCTCAGCTTGATAAGTGGTTGCACAGTTCTTCCGGGCAGCAATATGTCTACGATGGGGAAAGATGTGATCAAACAGCAAGACGCTGACTTTGATCTCGACCGGATGGTCAATGTGTATCCGCTGACGCCACGGCTGGTTGAGCAATTACGTCCGCGGCCCAATGTCGCGCAACCAAATATGTCGCTGGACCAGGAGATTGCCAGCTATCAGTATCGCGTCGGGCCTGGCGATGTGCTGAATGTCACCGTCTGGGATCACCCGGAATTGACCACGCCAGCGGGCCAGTACCGTAGCTCAAGCGATACCGGCAACTGGGTACAGCCGGACGGCACCATGTTTTATCCCTACATTGGCAAGGTTAGCGTCGTCGGTAAAACTTTGTCAGAGATTCGCAGCGATATTACCGGGCGTTTAGCGAAGTACATCGCGGACCCGCAGGTGGATGTCAATATCGCCGCTTTCCGCTCGCAAAAAGCGTACATCTCCGGCCAGGTGAATAAATCCGGCCAGCAGGCGATTACTAACGTGCCGCTAACCGTCCTGGATGCGATTAACGCCGCGGGCGGCCTGACCGATATGGCGGACTGGCGCAACGTCGTGTTGACGCACAACGGCAAAGAACAGCGCATTTCGCTACAGGCGCTGATGCAAAATGGCGATCTTAGCCAGAACCGCTTGCTCTACCCAGGCGACATCCTGTATGTGCCGCGCAATGACGATCTGAAAGTCTTTGTGATGGGCGAAGTGAAAAAACAGAGCACTCTTAAAATGGACTTCAGCGGCATGACGCTCACCGAAGCGCTAGGCAATGCGGAAGGCATCGATCTGACCACCTCCAACGCCAGCGGCATCTTTGTGATTCGTCCGTTGAAAGGCGAGGGGGGACGCGGCGGCAAGATCGCCAATATTTACCAGCTTGATATGGCTGACGCTACCTCGCTGGTGATGGCGACGGAATTCCGACTTCAGCCTTACGATGTGGTGTACGTCACGACCGCGCCAGTCGCTCGATGGAACCGTCTGATCAATCAGTTGCTGCCGACCATTAGCGGTGTCCGTTATATGACGGATACGGCCAGCGACATTCATTCCTGGTAATCGTTATGTTTAACAAAATTTTAGTGGTCTGTGTGGGGAATGTTTGCCGTTCCCCGACGGCGGAACGTTTGCTAAAGCGTTTTCATCCCTCGCTGACGGTCGCGTCCGCCGGGTTAGGCGCGCTGGTCGGCAAAGGGGCCGATCCTGCGGCGGCGAGCGTGGCGAGCGCCCACGATCTGTCTTTGGAAAACCATTGCGCAAGGCAAATTTCCGCGCGTCTGTGCCGGGAATATGACCTGATTCTGACGATGGAGAAATGTCACATCTCTACCCTGTGCGATATTGCGCCGGAAATGCGCGGCAAGGTAATGCTGTTTGGTCACTGGGACAGCGAGCGTGAAATACCGGACCCGTATCGCAAAAGCCGCGATGCGTTTGAGGCGGTGTACACATTACTGGAAAGGTCTGCCCGCCAGTGGGCGCAGGCACTGAATGCAGAGCAGGGAAAACCATGACAGAAAAAGTAAAACAATCTGCGGCGGCAACGGGTAGCGATGAAATCGATATCGGGCGTCTGGTAGGAACGGTGATTGAAGCGCGCTGGTGGGTATTGGGGACGACGGCGATATTTGCGCTGTGCGCGGTGATTTATACGCTTTTCGCCACGCCCATTTATAGCGCCGATGCGCTGGTGCAGATTGAACAAAACACCGGTAATTCGCTGGTACAGGATATTAACAGCGCATTAGCGAATAAGCCGCCGGCTTCCGATGCGGAAATTCAACTAATCCGATCGCGTCTGGTGCTGGGGAAGACGGTTGACGATCTGGATCTGGATATTGCCGTGACCAAAAATACCTTTCCGCTGTTCGGCGCCGGGTGGGATCGGCTGATGGGACACCAGAATGAAACGGTGAAAGTCACGACATTCACCCGGCCAGAGGCGATGAGCGGACAGATTTTCACCCTAAAGGCGCTGGACGATAAACGTTATCAGTTGGTCAGCGACGGCGGATTTAGCGTGCAGGGCGTTGTGGGGAAGACGCTGAATAAAGGCGGCGTGACGATGCGGGTAGAGGCGATTGACGCCCGTCCCGATACGGAATTTACGGTGAGTAAATTCTCAACGCTCGGCATGATCAATAATCTGCAAAATAACCTCACCGTGACGGAAACAGGAAAAGACACCGGGGTCCTGAGCCTGACGTTCACTGGAGAGGATCGCGACCAGATCCGCGATATTCTCAACAGTATTACCCGTAACTATCTGGAACAGGATATTGCGCGTAAATCTGAAGAAGCAGGGAAGAGCCTGGCGTTTCTGGCAAAACAGTTGCCGGAAGTCCGCAGCCGTCTGGATGTGGCGGAAAATAAGCTAAACGCTTTCCGTCAGGATAAAGACTCGGTGGATTTGCCGCTGGAGGCGAAAGCGGTACTTGATTCGATGGTTAATATTGATGCCCAGTTGAATGAGTTGACGTTTAAAGAGGCGGAAATTTCCAAGCTCTTTACCAAAGCGCATCCGGCTTACCGCACCCTGCTGGAAAAACGTAAAGCGCTGGAAGATGAAAAAGCCAAACTGAACGGGCGGGTGACGGCGATGCCGAAAACCCAGCAGGAGATTGTGCGTTTGACCCGCGATGTGGAGTCAGGTCAGCAGGTCTATATGCAACTGCTCAATAAGCAGCAGGAGCTGAAAATCACCGAAGCCAGCACCGTTGGCGACGTGCGCATCGTTGACCCGGCGATTACCCAGCCGGGCGTGTTGAAGCCGAAAAAGGCGTTGATTATTCTCGGCAGCATTATTCTGGGATTATTGTTATCGGTTATTGGCGTGCTGCTGCGCTCGCTCTTTAATCGCGGTATTGAAAGCCCGCAGGCGCTGGAGGAGCACGGGATCAGCGTCTATGCCAGTATTCCGCTGTCGGAATGGCAAAAAGCGCGCGATAGCGTCAAAACCATTAAAGGGATTAAGCGCTACAAGCAGAGCCAGTTGCTGGCGGTGGGCAACCCGACCGATCTGGCGATTGAGGCGATTCGTAGCCTGCGCACCAGCCTGCATTTCGCCATGATGCAGGCGCAAAATAATGTCCTGATGCTTACAGGCATCAGCCCCTCTATCGGCAAAACCTTTGTTTGCGCCAACCTGGCGGCGGTCATCAGCCAGACGCATAAGCGGGTATTGCTGATCGACTGCGATATGCGCAAGGGCTACACCCACGAACTGCTCGGCACCAATAACGTGGACGGTTTATCTGACATTCTGGCGGGTAAAGGGGAGATGACCTCCTGCGCGAAATCTACGGCAATCCCTAATTTTGATCTTATTCCGCGCGGTCAGGTACCGCCTAATCCATCGGAACTGTTGATGAGCGAGCGCTTCGGCGAGCTGATTGCCTGGGCAAGCAGCCGCTATGACCTGGTATTAATCGACACGCCGCCGATTCTGGCCGTTACTGACGCCGCGATTGTTGGTCGCCACGTAGGGACGACGCTGATGGTGGCGCGTTATGCCGTCAACACCTTAAAAGAGGTGGAAACCAGTCTGAGCCGTTTTGAACAGAATGGCATTCAGGTCAAAGGCGTGATCCTCAACTCCATTTTCCGTCGGGCGACTGGCTACCAGGATTACGGCTATTACGAGTATGAATACCAGTCAGATGCCAAATAAAAAATGAAGCGTGCCGGGTGGCGCGGCCTGCGACGGCAGGCCGGATAAGCATAGCGCCATGCGGCAAAACTATCTGGGGAACAAGCATGACAACAGACAATCCGCTGATCTCAATTTATATGCCAACCTGGAACAGGCAGCAGTTGGCTATTCGGGCGATTAAATCGGTACTACGTCAGGACTACCAGCACTGGGAGATGATCATCGTAGATGATTGCTCCTCGTCTTATCAGCAGCTACAACAATTTGTTGAGGATCTGAACGACTCACGCGTTCGTTATACTCATAACGAGAGTAACACTGGCGCCTGCGCGGTACGCAATCAGGCCATTATGCAGGCGCAAGGGCACTATATTACCGGTATTGACGATGACGATGAATGGACGCCAAACCGTCTGAGCGTGTTTCTGGCCCATAAGCATCAGCTCACTACGCACGCTTTTTTGTATGCCAACGACTATGTGTGCGAGGGCGAGGTCTACTCTCAGCCTGCCAGCCTGCCGCTGTATCCGAAATCCCCTTATTCGCGCCGCTTGTTTTATAAGCGCAATATTATTGGCAACCAGGTTTTTACCTGGGCCTGGCGTTTTAAAGCATGTCTGTTCGATACCGAGCTCAAGGCGGCGCAGGATTATGACATTTTTCTGCGCATGGTGGTGGAGTATGGCGAACCGTGGAAAGTCGAAGAGGCGACGCAAATTTTACATATCAACCACGGCGAGATGCAGATTACCTCTTCGCCGAAAAAGTTCTCCGGCTATTTCCATTTTTACCGTAAGCACAAGGATAAATTCGATCGCGCCAGCAAAAAATACCAGCTTTTTACGCTGTACCAAATTCGCAATAAGCGAATGACCTGGCGCACGTTACTGACGTTGCTCTCCGTGCGTAATAGCAAACGTCTGGCGACCGGGCTGCGGGGGCGATAACGATGCTGGAAGACTTACGCGCGAATAGCTGGAGTTTACGACCCTGTTGTATGGTGCTGGCCTACCGTATCGCTCATTTTTGTTCCGTCTGGCGCAAAAAGAATGTGCTGAATAATCTGTGGGCCGCGCCGGTACTGGTGCTATATCGCGTGATCACAGAGTGTCTGTTCGGGTATGAAATCCAGGCTGCGGCGACCATTGGCCGTCGCTTTACTATCCACCATGGTTACGCGGTAGTGATCAACAAACATGTCGTAGCAGGCGACGATTTTACCATTCGCCACGGCGTCACCATCGGCAATCGAGGGACGAACAGCCTGGCCTGTCCGGTGATTGGCGACGGCGTCGAGCTGGGGGCGAATGTCATCCTGCTTGGCGACATTACTATCGGTAATCACGTTACGGTTGGCGCTGGCAGCGTGGTGCTTGACAGTATTCCGGACCATGCGCTGGTGGTAGGGGAAAAAGCACGGGTAAAGGTCAGCACATGAATATTCTGCAATTTAATGTACGGCTGGCGGAAGGCGGCGCGGCGGGGGTGGCGTTAGATCTCCATCTGCGGGCGCTGCAAAAAGGGCTGACATCGCATTTTGTCTATGGTTATGGCAAAGGCGGAAAAAAAAGTGTCAGTCACCACCGTTATCCGCAGGTGGTAAAACAGACGCCGCGCGGCACGGCCATCGCCAACATTGCGCTGTTTCGTTTCGTTAATCGCGATCTGTTTGGCAACCTTGACAATCTTTACCGCACGGTTATCCAGACATCCGGCCCGCTGGTGCTGCATTTTCATGTGCTCCACAGTTACTGGCTGAACCTGGCGGGCATCGTGGCGTTTTGCGAAAAAGTTAAAATGCAAAAAACGGACGTCACGTTGGTCTGGACGCTGCACGATCACTGGAGTGTCACTGGCCGTTGCGCCTTCACCGACGGTTGCGACGGCTGGAAAAACGGCTGCCAAAAATGCCCGACGCTAAGTAATTATCCGCCGGTAAAGGTGGATCGGGCGCACCAGCTTATTGACGGAAAACGTCAGTGTTTTCGTGACATGCTGCGGCTGGGTTGCCGGTTTATTTCGCCGAGCCAGCATGTGGCCGGGGCCTTTAACCGCATTTATGGCGCGGACCGCTGCCGGATTATTAACAACGGTATCGATCTGGCGACCGAGGCAATTCTCGCGGAGCTATCGCCTGCGCCGCAGATCGCTGACAAACCACGGATTGCCATCGTGGCGCATGACTTGCGCTATGACGGTAAAACCGACCAGCGTCTGGTACGCGACATGATGGCGCTGAGCGAAAAAATTGAACTGCATACCTTCGGTAAATTTTCGCCTTTTACCGGGAAAAACGTTGTTAATCACGGTTTTGAAACCGATAAACGTAAATTAATGAGCGCGCTCAATGAGATGGATGCGCTGGTTTTTAGCTCGCGGGTCGATAACTATCCGCTGATTTTGTGTGAAGCGCTCTCAATCGGCGTACCGGTGATCGCCACCCACAGTGAGGCGGCGCAGGAGGTGCTGGCGAAATCCGGCGGTCGAACCTTTGCCGCTACAGATGTACTACGCCTGGCGCAGCGGCGTAAGCCGGAGATTGCTCAGGCGGTATTTGGCGCAACGCTGGACGACTTTCGCATACGTAGCCGCGCCGCGTACAGCGGCCAACAGATGCTGGAGGAGTATGTCTCGTTCTATCAGAATCTGTAGCTACCTGCTGCTGCCGCTGATCTACTTACTGGTCAACGTTAAAATTGCCCAACTGGGTGAAAGCTTTCCTGTTACCATCGTCACTTTTTTACCGCTGTTGTTACTGTTATTTGTGGAACGCCTCAGCGTAAAAAAATTGCTGATTGCGTTAGGCATCGGCATGGGCCTCACGGCGTTTAACTTCCTGTTCGGTCAGTCGCTGAATGCTGGTAAATATGTGACGTCCACCCTGCTGTTTGTCTATATTGTGGTCATTATCGGGATGGTTTGGAGCATTCGCTTCAGAACCATTTCTGCGCATAACCACCGAAAGATTTTGCGTTTTTTTTATCTGGTGGTGAGCGTAGTGGTCACGCTCGCAGCGGTTGAGATGGCGCAAATTATCCTCACTGGCGCCAGCAATATTATGGAGGGAATTTCGAAATATCTTATTTACAGTAATAGCTATGTACTGAACTTCATAAAATTTGGCGGCAAGCGTACCACTGCGCTTTATTTCGAACCAGCGTTTTTCGCTTTGGCACTAATCTCAATTTGGCTTAGCATCAAACAGTTTGGTATCAAAACCCCGAAAAGCGATGCTATGATTCTGGCAGGGATAATATTATCAGGATCGTTTTCAGGGGTAATGACCTTTATCCTGTTTTACCTTCTGGAGTGGGCGTTCCAATATTTGAATAAGGATGCGATAAAGAAAAAACTTCCGCTGGCGCTTGTCTCATTAACCTTGTTTTTGATTGGGGTAATGATTGCATTTCCTTATATTGCGACACGTCTTAGCGATTTAGGGACAGAAGGTTCATCTTCTTATTATCGTATTGTGGGACCCTTAGTCATGGTCGGATATTCCTTGACCCATATTGATGGTGTAGTCAGATTTGGCTCACTTTACGAATATGTTGCATCATTCGGAATCTTTAACGGTGCGGATGTCGGGAAAACCATAGACAATGGATTGTATCTACTGATTATTTATTTTTCCTGGTTCGCAGTGCTAATGACGCTGTGGTATATGGGGAAAGTTTTAAAAATGGCGCTAAATGCGTTTGGCGATAATCGCAATTTTCGGGTGCAGCTCTATCTTTTTACGCCGGTGTCGCTGTTTTTTACCGGTTCAATATTTAGTCCGGAATATGCTTTTTTAATCGTCTGTCCGTTCATTTTGCGCAAGGCGTTAAAAATTTCATAACGGGGTGGTGGCATGTTTTTAAGCGTCGTTACCGTCGCCTTTCGCAATTACGAAGGGGTGGTAAAAACCTGGCGCTCGCTGCGCAATCTGGCACGCGATCCGGGGCTGTCATTTGAATGGATCGTGGTGGATGGCGGTTCGGAGGACGGCACGCGTGAATTTCTGCAAAAACGAAACGGTGAGTTTAACCTGCGTTTTATCAGTGAGAAAGATCGCGGTATTTATGATGCCATGAACAAAGGCATTGCGCTGGCGCGGGGGCGCTATACGCTATTCCTCAATTCTGGAGATGCGTTTCATGATGATGTCGCGCTGTTTGTCCGCCAACTGGCGCGACAAAAGAGCGAGGCGATGTATATTGGCGACGCGCTGCTGGATTTTGGCGGTGGACATAAAATACGTCGGAAGGCTAAACCCGGATGTTATATCTACCATAGTTTACCAGCCAGCCATCAGGCGATATTTTTCCCGACGGCAGGGTTAAAAAAGCATCCTTATGATTTGCAATATAACGTCTCTTCTGATTATGCGCTGGCAGCCCGACTTTATAAAGCAGGCTATCCATTCCGGCGAATTAAAGGACTGGTATCTGAATTTTCGATGGGCGGCGTGTCAACTTCAAATAATCTGGAATTATGTCAGGATGCGAAAAACGTACAGCGAAAAATATTACACGTGCCAGGTTTTTGGGCGCAATTATCCTATTTATTACGTCTGAAAACGACGGGTAAAACAAAAGCGCGGTATAACAAAGTTTAATCACCGGGAGTTATTATGCAGGATCTTAACGGCTTTACGGTGCCGAAAGGGTTCCGCGGCGCTAATGTGCTAAAAGTACAATTATGGTGGGCGGTACAGGCGACATTATTCGCATGGTCTCCGCAAATATTGTATCGCTGGCGAGCCTTTTTACTGCGTCTGTTTGGCGCCAGAATCGGAAAAGACGTGGTTATTCGACCGTCAGTAAAAATTACCTATCCGTGGAAATTAACCGTCGGTGATTATGCCTGGGTCGGCGACGACGCCGTGTTATATACGTTAGGTGAAATTAGTATTGGCGCACATGCGGTCATTTCACAAAAAGGGTATTTGTGTACCGGTAGCCATGATTATACCAGTGATCATTTCGATATTAACGCCGCGCCGATTGTTATTGGCGAAAAATGTTGGCTGGCGACCGATGTTTTTGTCGCGCCCGGCGTGACGATAGGTTATGGCACCGTCGTCGGCGCGCGTAGCAGCGTATTTAAATCATTACCGGCAAATGCGATTTGTCGGGGCAATCCCGCAGTAGTAACGCGCCAGCGCGTTCAGAAAGTTACTCCCTAACGGGACTATTTAAGGAAATGAAAATGTCAAAAGTCGCTCTCATTACTGGCGTAACCGGACAGGATGGGTCTTACCTGGCAGAATTTCTGCTGGAAAAAGGGTATGAGGTGCATGGTATCAAGCGCCGCGCGTCATCGTTTAATACCGAGCGCGTGGATCATATCTATCAGGACCCGCACAGCAGCAACCCGAAATTTCATCTGCATTATGGCGACCTGACCGACGCCTCCAACCTGACCCGCATTTTACAGGAAGTGCAGCCGGATGAAGTCTACAACCTGGGCGCGATGAGCCACGTGGCGGTGTCGTTCGAGTCGCCGGAATATACCGCCGATGTGGATGCGATGGGCACGCTGCGCCTGCTGGAGGCGATCCGCTTCCTCGGTCTGGAGAAGAAAACCCGTTTCTATCAGGCCTCCACTTCTGAACTGTACGGTCTGGTACAGGAGATCCCGCAGAAAGAGACCACGCCGTTCTACCCGCGTTCCCCCTATGCGGTGGCGAAACTGTACGCCTACTGGATCACCGTCAACTATCGTGAATCCTACGGTATCTACGCCTGTAACGGCATTCTGTTTAACCACGAGTCCCCGCGTCGCGGCGAAACCTTCGTCACCCGTAAGATCACCCGCGCCATCGCCAATATCGCCCAGGGACTGGAGTCCTGCCTGTATCTCGGCAACATGGACTCGCTGCGCGACTGGGGTCATGCGAAAGATTACGTGCGGATGCAGTGGATGATGTTACAGCAGGAGCAGCCGGAAGATTTCGTGATTGCCACCGGCGTGCAGTATTCCGTACGCCAGTTTGTGGAGCTGGCGGCGGCGCAACTGGGGATAAAACTGCGCTTTGAAGGCGAAGGCATTGATGAGAAAGGGATCGTGGTATCCGTGACCGGACACGATGCGCCGGGCGTGAAACCGGGCGACGTGATTGTGGCCGTGGATCCGCGCTATTTCCGTCCGGCGGAGGTGGAAACCCTGCTGGGCGACCCGTCCAAAGCGCATGAGAAACTGGGCTGGAAACCGGAAATCACCCTGTCGGAGATGGTCTCGGAGATGGTGGCGAACGATCTGGAGGCCGCGAAAAAACACTCACTGCTGAAATCCCACGGTTATGAGGTGGCCATCGCGCTGGAGTCCTGAGAATGAACAAGCAACGAATTTTTGTGGCGGGACATCGCGGGATGGTGGGCTCCGCCATTGTACGGCAGCTTGCGCAGCGCGGCGATGTGGAGCTGGTGCTGCGGACCCGCGATGAGCTGGATCTGCTCGACGGGCGCGCGGTACAGGCGTTCTTTGCCGGAGCGCGTATCGACCAGGTCTATCTGGCGGCGGCGAAAGTGGGCGGCATTGTCGCCAACAACACGTATCCGGCAGATTTTATTTACCAGAACATGATGATAGAGAGCAACATTATTCACGCCGCGCACCTGCACAACGTGAACAAGCTGCTGTTTCTCGGCTCGTCCTGCATCTATCCGAAACTGGCGACGCAGCCGATGGCGGAAAGCGAACTGCTACAGGGGACGCTGGAGCCGACCAACGAGCCGTATGCCATCGCCAAGATCGCCGGGATAAAACTGTGCGAGTCCTACAACCGCCAGTACGGTCGTGACTACCGTTCGGTGATGCCGACCAACCTGTACGGCCCGCATGACAATTTTCATCCGGACAATTCACATGTGATTCCGGCGCTGCTGCGCCGTTTCCATGAAGCCGCGCAGAGCAACGCGCCGGATGTGGTGGTGTGGGGCAGCGGGACGCCGATGCGCGAATTTTTGCACGTTGACGATATGGCGGCGGCCAGCATTCATGTGATGGAACTGGCGCGCGAAGTGTGGCAGGAGAACACCGAACCGATGCTGTCGCACATTAACGTCGGTTCCGGCGTGGACTGTACCATCCGCGAGCTGGCGCAGACCATCGCAAAGGTGGTGGGTTACAAAGGTCGGGTGGTGTTCGACGCTACGAAGCCGGACGGTACGCCGCGTAAATTGCTCGACGTCACGCGCCTGCACCAGCTTGGCTGGTATCACGAAATTTCACTGGAGGCAGGACTTGCCGGTACTTACCAGTGGTTCCTTGAGAATCAACAACGGTTCCGGGGGTGAGAATGTTTTTACGTCAGGAAGATTTCGCCGCCGTGGTACGAACCACGCCCCTCATCTCCCTCGATTTCATCGTGGAAAACGGCCAGGGGGAAATCCTGCTGGGCCGGCGTCTCAACCGTCCGGCGCAGGGCTACTGGTTTGTACCGGGGGGACGGGTGTGCAAAGACGAAACGCTGGAGGCCGCCTTTGAACGGCTGACGCAGGCGGAACTGGGCGTGCGTCTGCCGCTGGCGGCAGGGACGTTTTATGGCGTGTGGCAGCACTTCTATGACGACAATTTTTCCGGCGCGGACTTTTCAACTCACTACATCGTGCTCGGCTTTCGCCTGCGTGTGGCGGAGAGTGCTTTACATCTGCCTGACGTCCAGCATGGCAGTTACCGCTGGCTGACGCCGGAACAGCTTCTGGCAAGCGACAATGTTCACGATAACAGTCGGGCCTACTTCTTTCCTGACGCGCCGGCGGTGGGCTTATGAAGATTCTGGTCTATGGCATTAACTATTCGCCGGAACTGACCGGTATCGGCAAATACACCGGCGAAATGGTGGCGTGGATGACGCGTGAAGGCCATGAAGTGCGGGTTATCACCGCGCCGCCATACTACCCGCAGTGGAAGGTCGGCGAGCGCTATTCCGCCTGGCGCTATCGCCGGGAAGAGGGCGAAGCCACCGTCTGGCGCTGCCCGCTGTATGTGCCGAAACAACCCTCTACCTTAAAACGGCTGCTTCATCTGGGAAGCTTTGCATTGAGCAGCTTTTTCCCGTTGATGGCGCAGCGTCGCTGGAAGCCGGATCGGATTATCGGCATTGTGCCGACGCTCTTTTGTACGCCGGGAATGCGCCTGCTGGCGAAACTCTCCGGCGCGCGTACCGTACTGCATATTCAGGATTACGAGGTGGACGCCATGCTCGGTTTAGGGATGGCGGGAAAAGGCAAGCGCGGCAGCGTAGCGCGGTTAGCATCGGCCTTTGAACGCAGCGCGCTGCATAACGTTGATAACGTCTCGACCATCTCTCGCTCCATGATGAATAAAGCGCGGGAAAAGGGCGTCGCGGCGGAAAAAATCCTCTTTTTTCCAAACTGGTCGGAAGTAACGCGTTTTCAGGATGTTAACGACGCTGACGTGACGGCTTTGCGCCAGCGACTCGGCTTGCCCGGGGATAAAAATATCGTGCTCTATTCCGGCAATATCGGTGAAAAGCAAGGACTGGAAAAGGTGATTGACGCCGCGGAACGATTACGCGATCGACCGCTGATTTTCGCAATTGTCGGCCAGGGGGGCGGCAAGACGCGGCTGGAGAACATGGCCCGCGAACGCGACCTGCCAAATATTAAATTCCTCCCGCTTCAGCCTTACGACGCCTTACCCGCGCTGCTGAAAATGGGCGACTGCCATCTGGTAGTGCAAAAGCGCGGCGCGGCGGACGCGGTACTGCCCTCTAAGCTGACTAACATTCTGGCGGTTGGCGGCAACGCGGTGATTACCGCTGAGCCGCACACCGAATTAGGACAACTTTGCGCGCGCTATCCGGACATCGCCGTTTGCGTGGAACCGGAGTCGGCCGACGCGCTGGTGGCCGGGATTAGCCAGGCGCTCGCCATGCCGAAAAACAACACGGCGGCACGTGAATACGCCGAACGCATGCTCAATAAAGAGAACGTGCTAAGCCAATTTATTGCAGATATTCGGGGATGATAATGCGTCAGACAAAATTATATCCGGTGGTGATGGCCGGCGGCTCCGGTAGCCGGTTGTGGCCGCTTTCCCGTGTGCTTTACCCAAAACAGTTTCTGTGCCTGAAAGGCGATCTCACCATGCTGCAAACCACCATTTGCCGTCTGAACGGCGTGGAGTGCGAAAGCCCGGTGGTTATCTGCAACGAACAGCACCGTTTTATCGTTGCCGAACAGCTCCGCCAGCTCAATAAGCTGACGGAGAACATTATTCTTGAGCCCGCCGGGCGCAATACCGCGCCGGCGATTGCGTTGGCGGCGCTGGCGGCGACGCGCCAGCATACGGACTGCGATCCGCTGATGCTGGTACTGGCGGCGGATCATGCGATCGCCAATGAAGAGGCCTTCCGCGACGCGGTGCGCGGCGCCATGCCCTATGCCGACGCGGGCAAACTGGTGACCTTCGGTATCGTGCCGGATCTGCCGGAAACCGGCTATGGCTATATCCGGCGCGGTGATGTCGTGCCGGGCGCGACGGATGCGGTGGCTTTTGAGGTGGCGCAGTTCGTTGAGAAGCCGGGGCTGGAAACCGCCCAGGCCTACGTCGCCAGCGGCGATTACTACTGGAACAGCGGCATGTTTCTGTTCCGCGCCGGACGCTATCTGGAAGAGCTGAAAAAGTTCCGCCCCGATATTCTGGCCGCCTGTGAACAGGCGATGCGCGGCGTCGATCCGGATCTTGACTTCATTCGCGTGGATGAAGAGGCCTTCCTCGCCTGTCCGGAAGAGTCTATTGACTATGCGGTGATGGAGCGGACGGCGGACGCGGTGATGATGCCGATGGACGCGGGCTGGAGCGATGTCGGCTCCTGGTCGTCGCTGTGGGAGATCAGCGCCCATACCCCGGAGGGGAACGTCCACCACGGCGACGTCATCAGCCATAAAACCGAAAACAGCTACGTTTACGCCGAATCCGGCCTCGTGACCACCATCGGCGTGAAGGATCTGGTGGTGGTGCAGACCAAAGACGCGGTGCTGATTGCCGATCGCCACGCAGTGCAGGACGTAAAAAAGGTGGTGGAGAAAATCAAGGCCGACGGGCGTCATGAGCACCACATGCACCGTGAGGTTTACCGTCCGTGGGGCAAATACGACTCCATCGACGCGGGCGAGCGCTACCAGGTGAAGCGTATTACCGTCAAGCCGGGTGAAGGGCTTTCGGTGCAGATGCACCATCACCGCGCCGAGCACTGGGTGGTGGTGGCAGGCACCGCCAGAGTCACCATCAACGGCGAGGTTAAGCTGCTCGGTGAAAACGAGTCCATCTATATTCCGCTGGGCGCAACGCACTGCCTGGAAAATCCGGGAAAAATACCGCTCGATTTAATTGAAGTGCGTTCCGGCTCGTACCTCGAAGAGGACGATGTGGTGCGGTTCGCGGACCGTTACGGGCGAGTCTGACGCCTTAACTTGTGCCCGGTAAGCGCAACGCGCCATCCGGCAACGAACAACAATAACGATGTTGGCCATTTACGGTCAGGGCTAACTGTTGCCTGAAGAAGGGTAAGAACATGACAAAATTAACCTGTTTCAAAGCCTACGATATTCGCGGCAGGCTGGGCGAAGAGCTGAACGAAGAGATTGCGTGGCGGATTGGCCGCGCCTGCGGCGAATTTCTGAAGCCGAAAACCATCGTGCTGGGCGGCGACGTGCGCCTGACCAGCGAGGCGCTGAAGCTGGCGCTGGCGAAAGGGTTACAGGATGCGGGCGTCGACGTGCTGGATATCGGTATGTCCGGCACCGAAGAGATTTACTTCGCCACCTTCCACCTCGGCGTGGACGGCGGTATTGAAGTGACCGCTAGTCATAACCCGATGGACTACAACGGTATGAAGCTGGTGCGCGAGGGCGCCCGCCCGATAAGCGGCGACACCGGTCTGCGCGACGTTCAGCGCCTGGCGGAAGCTAACGACTTCCCGCCGGTCAACGACGCCGCGCGCGGCAGTTACAGAAAAATCACCCTGCGCGACGCCTACATCGACCATCTGACGGGGTATATCGACCTCAAAAATCTTACGCCGCTGAAGCTGGTATTTAATGCCGGCAACGGCGCGGCGGGGCCGGTCATCGACGCCATCGAAGCGCGGCTGAAGGCGCTGGGCGCGCCGGTGGAGTTCATCAAAATTCACAACACCCCGGACGGCACCTTCCCGAACGGCATTCCCAATCCGTTGCTGCCGGAGTGTCGCGACGACACCCGCAAGGCCGTTATCGAACACGGGGCGGACATAGGCATCGCCTTTGACGGCGACTTCGACCGCTGCTTCCTGTTTGATGAGAAAGGGCAGTTTATCGAGGGGTACTACATTGTCGGCCTGCTGGCGGAAGCGTTTCTGGAAAAACATCCGGGGGCGAAGATTATCCACGACCCGCGGCTGACCTGGAACACCGAAGATGTCGTGACGGCGGCAGGCGGGACGCCGGTGATGTCGAAAACCGGGCACGCTTTTATCAAGGAGCGGATGCGCCATGAAGACGCCATCTACGGCGGAGAGATGAGCGCGCATCACTATTTCCGCGATTTCGCTTACTGCGACAGCGGGATGCTCCCGTGGCTGCTGGTGGCGGAGCTGGTATGTCTGAAGGGGCAGTCGCTGGGCGAACTGGTGGCGGACCGGATGGCGGCGTTCCCGGCGAGCGGGGAAATCAACAGCAGGCTGGCGGAGCCTGAGGAGGCCATCGCGCGGGTGGAGCGGCATTTTGCGGATGAGGCGCTGGCGGTGGACCGCACTGACGGCCTCAGCATGTCATTCCCGGACTGGCGCTTCAATCTGCGCTCATCGAACACCGAACCGGTGGTGCGCCTGAATGTGGAATCACGCGGCGATATTCCCCTGATGGAAGCGCGAACACGTACTCTGCTGGCGTTACTGAATCAGTAACGTCGGATCACCCCTTACCGCCTGCGGGTAAGGGGCCAATCACAGGAACAACGATGACAAATCTAAAAAAGCGCGAACGAGCCAAAACCAATGCATCGTTAATCTCTATGGTGCAACGCTTTTCAGATATCACCATCATGTTTGGCGGGCTGTGGTTCATCTGTGAAGTCAGTGGACTGCCATTCCTGTACATGCACCTGTTGGTGGCGCTGATCACGCTGGTTGTTTTTCAAATGCTGGGCGGGATGACTGATTTTTATCGCTCCTGGCGCGGCGTCAAAATATCGACAGAGTTAACGCTGCTGTTGCAAAACTGGACGCTGAGCCTGATCTTCAGCGCCGGCCTGGTGGCGTTTAATAACGACTTCGACAACCGCCTTGCCACCTGGCTGGCCTGGTATGCGTTGTCCAGCCTGGGCTTAGTGTTATGCCGTTCATTTATTCGTTTTGGCGCGGGCTGGCTGCGCAATCGTGGTTATAACATTCGCCGGGTTGCGGTCGCCGGAGATTTGCCTGCGGGTCAGGCGTTGCTGGATAGCTTCCGTCACGAGCCGTGGCTGGGTTTTGAGGTGGTGGGCGTCTATCACGATCCCAAACCGGGCGGCGTCTCTGCTGATTGGGTCGGGAACTTCGAGCAGTTAATTGACGATGCGAAAGCTTCGCTAATTCACAATGTTTATATCGCCATGTCAATGAGCGACGGCGCCATGGTGAAAAAACTGGTGCGCGAGCTGGCCGACACCACCTGCTCGGTGATCCTTATTCCCGATGTGTTCACCTTTACTATTCTCCACTCGCGCGTGGAGGAGATGAGCGGCGTTCCGGTCGTTCCGCTGTATGACACGCCGTTGTCAGGGATAAATCGTCTGCTAAAACGGGTAGAGGATATCGTGCTAGCGTCGCTGATACTGCTACTCATCTCGCCGGTACTGTGCTGCATTGCGCTGGCGGTCAAACTAAGCTCGCCCGGTCCGGTGATTTTCCGCCAGACACGCTACGGCATGGACGGCATGCCGATCAAGGTCTGGAAATTCCGCTCAATGAGAGTCATGGAGAACGACAATGTCGTTACCCAGGCGACGCAAAACGATCCCCGCGTGACAAAGGTAGGTAATTTTCTACGCCGCACCTCGCTGGATGAATTGCCGCAGTTTATCAACGTGCTAACCGGCGGAATGTCCATCGTTGGTCCACGTCCTCACGCGGTGGCGCATAACGAACAGTATCGTCAGTTGATTGAAGGTTACATGCTACGCCACAAGATGAAGCCGGGCATCACCGGCTGGGCGCAAATTAATGGCTGGCGCGGTGAGACCGATACGCTGGAGAAAATGGAAAAACGCGTGGAATTCGACCTGGAATACATCCGCGAGTGGAGTATCTGGTTCGATATCAAAATCGTTTTCCTGACGATTTTCAAAGGGTTTGTGAATAAAGCGGCGTATTAAGAACCTGACCCACAAGGCTATTTTACTTGCCATATTGAACCAGGGCAGTGCTCAAAATCCTCACGTACTGCGTGTACGCTCCGGTTTTTCCGCGCTGTCCGTGTTCAATCTGGCTGCGCCAATGACGCCTTGTGAACAGGTTCTGGAGAAGAGAATGAGTTTACGACAAAAAACGATCAGCGGCGCGAAATGGTCGGCTATCGCTACGATTATCATCATCAGTCTGGGGTTGATTCAGATGACGGTGCTGGCGCGCATTATCGATAACCACCAGTTTGGCCTGTTGACCGTCTCGCTGGTGATTATCGCGCTGGCCGACACGATCTCGGACTTTGGCATCGCCAACTCGATTATCCAGCGTAAAACGATTGGGTATCTGGAGTTGACCACGCTCTACTGGCTAAACGTTGGGCTTGGGATTGTGGTGTGTGTGGCGATGTATCTGCTGAGCGATTTCATCGCTGGCGTATTGCACAATCCGGATCTTGCGCCGCTAATTAAAACGTTGTCGCTGGCGTTTATCGTGATTCCCCACGGGCAGCAGTTCCGCGCGCTGATGCAAAAAGAGCTGGAGTTCAATAAGATCGGCATGATCGAAACGACCTCCGTGCTGGCGGGGTTTACCTTTACGGTGATTAGCGCCCATTACTGGCCGCTGGCGTTAACCGCTATTCTCGGCTATCTGGTGAACAGCGCGGTGCGAACGCTGCTGTTTGGCTACGTTGGCCGCAAGATTTACCGCCCGGGACTGCATTTTTCGCTGGCATCGGTGTCTACGAACCTGCGTTTTGGCGCGTGGCTGACGGCGGACAGTATCGTTAATTACATCAACACGAATTTATCGACGCTGGTACTGGCGCGAATTCTCGGCGCAAGCGTCGCCGGGGGATATAACCTCGCGTACAACGTGGCGGTTGTGCCGCCGATGAAACTTAATCCAATTATTACTCGCGTGCTGTTCCCGGCATTCGCCAAAATTCAGGATGATACCGAAAAGCTGCGTGTTAACTTCTACAAGTTACTTTCCGTGGTGGGAATTATCAATTTTCCCGCGCTGCTGGGCCTGATGGTAGTGGCGAACAATTTTGTGCCGCTAGTGTTTGGCGAGAAATGGAACAGCATTATCCCGATCCTGCAATTGCTGTGCGTGGTGGGGCTGTTGCGCTCGGTCGGCAACCCGATTGGTTCGCTGCTGATGGCGAAAGCGCGCGTGGATATCAGCTTTAAGTTCAACGTCTTTAAAACGTTTCTTTTTATCCCGGCGATTCTCATTGGCGGTCATCTGGCGGGGGCGATTGGCGTGACGCTGGGGTTCCTGATGGTGCAAATCATCAACACCATTCTGAGCTACTTCGTGATGATCAAGCCGGTGCTGGGTTCCAGCTATCGTCAGTACATTCTTAGTTTGTGGCTGCCGTTTTATCTCACATTGCCGACGCTGGCGGTGAGCTATGGACTGGGCATTGTATTGCGTGGGCACTTTTCGATCGGCGTCGTGCTGGTAACGCAAATTGCAGTCGGGGCACTGGCGTTAATAGTGATGATAATTGTTTCCCGCCATCCGCTGGTGGTGGAGATGAAACGTCAATTTTGTCGCAGCGAAAAAATGAAAACCCTGTTACGGGCAGGCTGAGTCCCCCCATTTTTTGCCGGATGGCGGCTTATGTCTTCTCCGGACTACGATTTGAGGTCTTTATGAAATTATTAATACTGGGCAATCACACCTGCGGCAATCGTGGCGATAGCGCGATTTTACGCGGTCTGCTGGATGCGATTAACCACTTCCAGACAGAGGCGCAGGTGGACGTGATGAGCCGCTATCCGGTGAGTTCGTCATGGCTTTTGAATCGTCCGGTGATGGGCGATCCGCTTTTTTTGCAGATGAAACAGCATAACAGCGCCGCTGGCGTCATGGGGCGGGTAAAAAAAGTGTTTCGTCGTCGCTACCAGCATCAGGTGCTGCTTTCCCGCGTAACCGACACTGGAAAACTGCGTAATATCGCCATTGCACAGGGGTTCACCGACTTTGTCCGGCTGCTCTCCGGCTATGACGCCATTATTCAGGTTGGCGGTTCATTCTTTGTCGATCTCTACGGCGCGCCGCAGTTTGAGCACGCGCTGTGTACCTTTATGGCGAAAAAGCCACTGTATATGATCGGCCACAGCGTCGGGCCGTTTCAGGAGGCGCAGTTTAATCAACTGGCTAACTACGTGTTTGGCCATTGCGATGCGTTGATCCTGCGTGAGTCGGTGAGTCTGGATCTAATGAAACGCAGCAACATCACCACGGCGAAGGTGGAGAAGGGTGTGGACACTGCATGGCTGGTAGACCATCATGCGGGGGATTTTGAGCCGGGCTATGCGGTGCAGCACTGGTTGACGATAGCGGCGAAACAAAAAACCGTCGCGATTACGCTGCGTGAACTGGCACCCTTTGATAAGCGTCTTAACACCACTCAGGAAGCCTATGAGAAAGCTTTCGCCGGGGTGGTTAACCGGATCATTGAAGAAGGGTACCAGGTGATCGCGCTCTCGACCTGTACCGGTATCGATAGTTACAACAAAGATGACCGGATGGTGGCGCTGAGTTTACGCCAGCACATCAGCGATCTGTCACGTTATCACGTGGTGATGGACGAGCTTAACGATCTTGAAATGGGCAAAATCCTCGGCGCGTGCGTACTGACCGTTGGCACCCGTCTGCACTCGGCGATTATCTCGATGAATTTCGCCACCCCGGCAATCGCTATCAACTATGAACACAAGTCCGCTGGCATCATGCAACAGTTGGGGATGCCGGAGATGGCGATAGATATCCGCCATCTGCTGAACGGTAGCCTCAACGTCATGGTCGCTGATACGCTGGGACAGTTGCCGCAGGTCAATGAACGTCTGGTAGCGGCGGTACGCCGCGAGCGCGAGCAGGGGATGCGGATGGTGGAGTCGGTATTGACCCGTATCGGGGAGGCGCAATGAAAGTCGGCTTCTTTTTACTGAAATTTCCGCTTTCCTCGGAGACCTTCGTTCTCAACCAGATCACTGCGTTTATTGATATGGGGTTTGATGTGGAAATCGTCGCCCTGCAAAAAGGCGATATGCAAAACACTCACGCTGCCTGGGAAAAGTATCATTTGGCGGCAAAAACCAGCTGGTTACAGGATGACCCTCAGGGGCGGCTGGCGAAACTGCGCTATCGGGCATGTAAAACGCTGCCAGGGCTGCATCGAGCAGCGACCTGGAAAGCGCTTAATTTTCTCCGCTATGGCGATGAGTCCCGCAACCTGATCCTCTCGTCTATTTGCGCGCAGGTGAACCAGCCTTTTGTGGCGGATGTGTTCATCGCTCACTTTGGCCCAGCGGGCGTGACGGCGGCCAAACTACGCGAACTGGGCGTACTTCGCGGCAAAATCGCGACTATTTTCCACGGTATTGATATCTCCAGCCGTGAGGTGCTCAGCCATTACACGCCAGAGTATCAGCAGTTGTTTCGTTGGGGCGATCTGATGCTGCCTGTCAGCGATCTGTGGGCCGGTCGCCTGAAAAATATGGGTTGCCCGCCGGAGAAGATTGCCGTTTCGCGCATGGGCGTCGACATGACGCGTTTTACCCATCGTCCGGTGAGAGCGCCCGGAGTGCCGCTGGAGATTGTCTCCGTCGCGCGCCTGACCGAGAAAAAAGGCCTGCATGTGGCGATTGAAGCCTGTCGACAACTGAAAGCGCAGGGCGTAGCGTTTCGCTACCGTATTCTGGGCATTGGCCCGTGGGAACGTCGGCTGCGCACGCTCATCGAGCAGTATCAGTTAGAGGATGTCATTGAGATGCCGGGTTTTAAACCGAGCCATGAAGTGAAGGCGATGCTGGATGACGCCGACGTTTTTTTGCTGCCGTCGATTACCGGTACGGATGGCGATATGGAAGGTATTCCGGTGGCGCTGATGGAGGCGATGGCGGTGGGGATTCCCGTAGTATCTACCGTGCATAGCGGTATTCCGGAACTGGTGGAGACCGGCAAATCCGGCTGGCTGGTGCCGGAAAACGATGCGCAGGCGCTGGCGACCCGGCTCGCTGAGTTCAGCCGGATTGACCACGATACGCTGGAAACGGTGATCACCTGCGCCCGTGAAAAAGTGGCGCAAGATTTTAATCAGCAGGTGATTAATCGCCAGTTAGCCAGCCTGCTGCAAACGATGTAAACGAGGTTGTATGTCTGCGAATAAATTCTCCCGACGTACTCTCCTGACGGCAGGCTCCGCGCTTGCCGCTCTTCCTTTTCTGCGTGCTTTGCCTGCGCAGGCGCGTGAACCTCGCCAGACGGTCGATATTAAAGATTATCCGGCGGATGACGGTATCGCCTCTTTCAGACAGGCATTCGCCGACGGTCAGACCGTGGTAGTGTCGCCAGGATGGGTGTGTGAAAATATCAATGCGGCGATAACGATTCCAGCGGGAAAAACATTGCGTGTACAGGGCGCGGTACGCGGCAATGGCCGGGGGCGGTTTATTTTGCAGGACGGGTGTCAGGTGGTAGGAGAGCAGGGCGGCAGCCTGCACAATGTGACGCTGGATGTTCGCGGATCGGACTGTGTGATTAAAGGCGTGACCATGAGCGGCTTTGGCCCCGTCGCGCAAATATTCATTGGCGGTAAAGAACCGCAGGTGATGCGCAATCTGCTTATCGATAATATCACTGTCACCCATGCTAACTACGCCATTCTTCGCCAGGGATTTCATAACCAAATGGATGGCGCGCAGATTACGCATAGCCGTTTTAGCGATCTACAGGGCGACGCCATTGAGTGGAATGTCGCAATTAACGACCGCAACATCCTGATTTCCGATCACCTCATTGAACGTATTGACTGCACCAATGGCAAAATCAACTGGGGGATCGGCATCGGGCTGGCGGGCAGCACCTATGACAACAGCTATCCTGAAGACCAGGCGGTAAAAAACTTTGTGGTGGCCAATATTACCGGATCCGATTGCCGACAACTGGTGCACGTAGAAAATGGCAAACATTTCGTCATTCGCAACATAAAAGCCAAAAACATCACGCCCGATTTCAGTAAAAAAGCAGGAATTGATAACGCTACGATCGCAATTTATGGCTGTGATAATTTCATCATTGATAATATTGATATGACGAATAGCGCGGGGATACTTATCGGCTATGGCGTCGTTAAAGGAAAATACCTGTCAATTCCACAAAACTTTAAATTAAATGCGATTCGGTTGGATAACAGCCAGCTTGCTTATAAATTGCGCGGCATTCAAATTTCCTCAGGTAACGCCCCCTCTTTTGTCGCCATCACCAACGTACGGATGACGCGTGCTACGCTGGAACTGCATAATCAACCGCAGCATCTGTTTCTGCGTAATATCCACGTGATGCAAACCTCAGCGACTGGCCCGGCGCTCAAAATGCACTTCGATTTACGTAAAGATATCCGTGGGCAATTTATGGCCCGTCAGGATACGCTGCTTTCCCTCGCCAATGTTCATGCCATCAATGAAAACGGGCAGAGTTCGGTGGACATCGACAGGATTAATCACCAGACCGTAAATGTTGAAGCGGTGAATTTTCCGCTGCCGAAGCGGGGAGGGTAAATGCCGCTATTTTTACGAAAATTCCTGGGAAAAAGTTGTTCATACTTAATGTTATGGTGCCGACTAAGACGTAACGTAGGGCGTGCCATCATTATCCTGGCAGCAGAGTAATTCATGCTGGCGAAAACAAGTTAAAGAGCTATAATTCAGCAACCATTTTACAGGTGGATGAAACAATGATGAATTTGAAAGCAGTTATACCGGTAGCGGGTTTGGGTATGCACATGTTGCCTGCCACCAAGGCAATCCCAAAAGAGATGCTACCGATCGTCGACAAACCGATGATTCAGTACATTGTCGATGAGATTGTGGCTGCAGGGATCAAAGAAATCGTGCTGGTGACTCACGCGTCTAAAAACGCCGTTGAGAACCACTTCGACACCTCTTATGAACTTGAATCACTTCTTGAGCAGCGCGTTAAGCGCCAGCTACTGGCGGAAGTGCAATCTATCTGCCCGCCGGGCGTGACTATCATGAACGTTCGCCAGGCGCAGCCGTTAGGGCTGGGGCACTCTATTCTGTGCGCGCGTCCGGTCGTGGGCGATAACCCTTTCATTGTGGTACTTCCGGATATTATTATTGATGATGCTACCGCCGATCCGTTACGCTATAACCTTGCGGCGATGGTGGCGCGTTTTAATGAAACGGGCCGCAGCCAGGTGCTGGCGAAGCGCATGAAAGGTGATTTATCGGAGTATTCTGTTATCCAGACTAAAGAACCTCTGGATAATGAAGGCAAAGTCAGCCGGATTGTGGAATTTATCGAAAAACCGGACCAGCCGCAGACGCTGGACTCTGATTTGATGGCAGTAGGCCGTTATGTGCTTTCAGCCGATATTTGGGCGGAGCTGGAAAGAACCGAACCGGGTGCCTGGGGGCGTATCCAGCTCACGGATGCTATTGCTGAACTGGCGAAAAAACAGTCGGTTGACGCGATGCTGATGACGGGCACAAGCTACGATTGCGGCAAAAAGATGGGCTATATGCAGGCATTTGTGAAATATGGGTTGCGCAACCTGAAAGAAGGGGCGAAGTTCCGTAAGAGCATAGAGCAGTTATTGCATGAATAAGTATTAACAACCGTGATGAATGGTTGGTAATAAAAATAATAACGGCGGTAAACATTCTAAACAGCATGGTTGCTGAAAGGGTGTTGACTGCCGTTTTAGTTTTGGATAAAGGGCTTTAGTAACAAGGGGTTACCTGCAACATTTTAATGCTGGTTTTATAAGATTAATCCTTGTTTCCAAAGGCAATTGATAAGACAATTAGCGTTTAAGTTTTAGTGAGCTTTGCCCTGCTGGGCGAGGTTTGTAACAAGTCGATATGTACGCAGTGCACTGGTAGCTGATGAGCCAGGGGCGGTAGCGTGTGTAACGCATTGATGCTTAACATTTTTTATATATTCTTGTGGGAATTTAAATAGCATGAGTTTAATGGCTTTTCTAATTGTAGATAGTGCATTTTAAACAGTGTATAAATATACAACCATAAAATATGGTTATGGTTATATCATCTCTTTTACATATTAATTATTATGCTTATTTATAATGCAGTTTTCTTTTTATTGCTGCTATGCGCTTTATTGGATTTAAATGACAAAAGAACCTTTTTTTTATTTTTATTGCCGTTAGTAGTTTTGCTTATATTAACGGGATTTCGTGGAAATGGTGGTGATGATTTTTTTGTTTATGAACAGTACTTTAGTTCAATACCAATAGCACTATATAATTACGGTAGCGGTTATTTCTATCTTAACGTGCTTGTTAAGCATTTTGGCGATTATGAGTTTTTTATTTTTATATCTTCACTGTTATGTCTTTCTCTGCAGTCATTTTTTATTTATTTTGAAACAAAAAGTCCATGTATTGTCTTGCTATTATTTTATTCAACCAGTTTTTTATGGCTAGATTTTATTCTTATTAGACAATCAATTGCCGTGGGATTTTTTGTAATTGCACTCAGTTTGTATGCGAATAATAGAATTAAAACAGCTTTTTTATTTTGTGTTGCTGCCGGGTTGTTCCATGAGACAGCATTTTTTGCTGCAACTTTAATTTATGTTTTAAGCAAATTAGGGAGGAAAAATATTTTTATTTTTATTTTTATCTTATTTATACTATCACCTTTTCTTTCAAAAGGTTTAGTTGCTATAAACGACATTACCATAAAAAATAAAAACATAGAGTTGTATATTGGAGAACATGCTTTACCAAGTATGGCTAATATTATTGAGCTTCTCATAGCTATGTTGTCTTTTATAATAATGAAAAGAGTTAAAGGATTTAGGAATGATAAAGAATCCAAACTTTATGAAGTTATAATTATATCATCCTGTTGTATATTATTATTATCTTATACAGTACCTACTTTGGCTCGTTTTCTTGAGTATTATCGATTGTTCTATGTTCTATTACTAACTCGCATGTTAATGCATTTTGATTTAAGAGGTCGATATTTGATATTTATTGTTGTTGCAGTATATTGCTTCGTCCGCATAAATAGTTTTATATATCAGTTCGATTCTGGATTTGACTATATTTTTAATGGGGATTTCCTATGAGTGTTATTTTTTCGATAATTACACCTACCTATAATAGATCACAAGAGTTAGAACTGTTATTTAATAGTTTGAATCGACAGGATGTAATTGGCTTTGAGTGGATAGTTATTGATGATGGCTCTATAGATAATACGAAAGAACGAGTTAAAAAATATATAGAATATAGTAAAAACTTATATGATATTAAATATTTTTATCAAGAGAACCAAGGGAAAAATTCTGCTGTTAATAAAGGCATTCAAAATGCTAGTGGTGAGTATATAGTCATTATTGACAGTGATGATTATTTATGTGATAATGCTTTATCTTGCGTAAAACATTATATAGATCAAGGTCTGTTTAGCCTAAATAAAGATTTAATAGGAATATCCGGAGTTAAAGTTGATGAGCAGATGAGCCCGGTATGTTTTATTTCTGATGCTAATATGACTATTATGAGTCATTATGATTGGTTTTATCGTCAACATCGCTTAGGAGATCGGATTGATTTTTATAAGGCATCTGTGCTGAAAACTAATATAATTAACAATTTCCCTAAAGAAAAATTTATTACTGAAGATGCTTTATGGCTCAATTTAAAAGGGAAAAAACTTTTTATAAATGAGCCATTGTTAATAGTAAAATATACGGACGATGGTTTGAGTTCTCGATATAGAACCTTACTCAAGCAGAATCCATTTGGTTCAGCTTATTATTATTATGTACTTCTGATTAATAGTGATAACGTTCTAATTAAATGCAAAGCATCGACGCTAATAATATATTATATAATATTAACTATCATGAAAAACAATAATAGTTTTATCGGGCTTCTATCCATCTTAATATCACCTATAACATGTTTATTAAAATTATTTCAAAAATAAAAAAAATTTTCTTACCAAGTATTACACTTGGCGCATCAACAATATTTTTCTTTTCAATAGGTTTTTTATATGGAATAGATGAAAAATCAGACTTTATATTACTTACAATTACAATTTTATCAACAATAGGAACCATTTTACAGGTTTCATGGTATGGGTTATTGCCTCGCCTAACATCAAGTAAATCTGAAAAATTTACGACTTATATAATTTCTAATGGTTTTATCTACTGCTTTATAATAAATTTGATACCTTTCTTTTTTATAGCAATAGATAGCTTTCATAATATATTTTTATCTGGTTGTCTGTATTCGCTAATATACCAGCTTCACCAATTTTATAAGAACGTATTTGTTTATATTGGTAGATTGAAGGCCTTTTATATTTTTGATGCATGCGGATACAGTTTTAGTATCTTATTGATGGTAATGTTTCACTGTAAGGTTGTTCATTTCTCAGCTAGTGAATTTTTCTTACTATTGGCTTTTAGTTGGTTTTGGATTTTATTGGCTGAGGTTATCTTTCTGAGAAAATATTTAAATTTTAGCTTTTCAGTAAAACCAATATATGTTTGTATTATGCCAACCTGGAAGACTAGGATTGCTAATAGTGGATTTATTATTAAAGATCTATTAACGTCTTATATGTTAAATACATTAGTTCCAAGTGGTGGGTTAACAATATATTCATATGCAAATAAAATTTCCACGGCTATTTTTCAGTTATTTTCACAATATAAGATTAATTGTTGGATTGGCGAGATAAAAAAAGTAGGCCTAAAAAAAGTTCGAATAGAGAATATAAAGAAAGTATCCTTATTGTCTGCAGCTGACTACTGTTTGTTTTTATGCATGACTTTTGCCATTGTCTTTTCAATAATCTTTATTGCTAAAATAAAAATAGATATGAACTGGGCTTTGTTAAGTTTTATAAGTTCTGGAACATTATATTTAATACAATCTGTTGAACAACCGTTCGCTCGTTTTGTTTATATGTCCCGAGCGTTTTCAAATATTACATTCACGGATGGCATGAATTTTATTTCATACATGCTGTTTTTTATCTTTGGGTATATTGATGCAAATATCTATATTATAATGCTCGGTATTATAGTTGCTCAGTTATTTTCATTGTATTTATATTCGATATATTGTAATAGGCTGCTTTCAAGATGATCCCTAAAATTATCCATTATTGTTGGTTTGGGCAAAAACCTAAACCTGCTCTCGTAAAAAAATGTATGAGCACATGGCAAAAAATATTGCCAGATTGGGAAGTAATTGAGTGGAATGAAAATAATTCGCCAATTTCTGTTCCATATGTTAGTCAGGCAATAAACGATAAACGTTACGCCTTTGCTGCAGATTATGTACGATTTTATGCGTTAAAAACTGTGGGAGGCGTATACCTTGATACTGATATAGAGTTAATTAAAGAGCTATCTCCACTTTTAGCTAACAAATTTTTCATTGGTAGAGAATCAGAACAATATATCAATGCCGCTGTTATGGGGAGTGAAAAAGAAGGTCGAATAGTAACATTGATTCTCGATGAGTTAAAATCAAGGACTGGTAAAAATTTTGAGTCGATACCTAAAATCATAACAGATACTCTTAAGAAAAATGATAGTTTAGATATAGATGAAAAGATTTATGATATTGATTTTTTTTATCCATATAATCCTTTTGATAATATGCGTAATGAAATAAAACAGTTATTTTTCAGTGATATTACCGCTAATACTTATGCTATTCATCACTGGCAACAAAGTTGGCACTATACTTTAAGTGAAAGAGTAATAAATAGAATTAAGGCATTGATTAAGTGAATACAAATATTCTAATAAGTATTGTTATGGCATCTAATAAGATAGATGAATTCTTGTACCTTGCGGTTAACTCTATATTGGAGCAAACGTATCAAAATATAGAGTTGATTTTTATCGCAAACGGCGAAAAATCTAGCGACATTTCTTCATTTTTATTAAATAGAGTAAAGGATAAGCGATTAAAAGTTATTGAAACTCCAATTAGTCAATTATCTTTTTCCCTAAACTTAGGGATTTCATATGCTAAAGGTCAATATATTGCACGTATGGATGCTGACGATATTAGTTTACGTGATCGTTTAGTTAAACAAATAAATTATATAATTAAGCATAATCTAGATATGGTCGGTACAGATATAAAACTTATAAATAGTAAAGGAGAAGATATTGGAATTAGACGTTACCCTAAAAATATTAATAGGATAAATAAAGAACTTTTATATAGAAATACTTTTTCACATAATACAATACTAATAAAAAAAAATATTCTCCTTGCTGTCAGGGGATATAATTCAGGTTTTAATTCGGAAGATTATGATTTATGGTTACGTTTAAGACGATACGGTGTGAAATGGGATAATATGGAGGAGTGTCTTTTAGAATACCGTATTCATGATGCTTCGACACAACGTAGAAGACTGGGATATGCTGAAGCAGCTGGCTATTCTTTACGTGAGTTTCTTTTAAATCCTTCATTTCTAGGATTAGTAGCCATCTTTTTTCATATAATGAAAGTCTACATCCGTTCTAAAAAAGAATAGACAATTATTAAGTAAATTACTTTAAAAGATACTTTTTAAAGATATTTAATATAGTTTATAAATATTTTTGAAAATCTGTAATTCATCACATAATGCTACTACTGTAACTAAAAGAGTTATAATGATTTCATAAGTTTAATTTATAGTCTTATTTACAATTAAGTTGTTCTAATATAATTTTTGAAAACTATAAGCGATTACTTACTGACATTCATGGTGTTTTCTTGAAAGACAGCATTGATGAATAGTATAAGCATAAATATGGGATATTATTACCAATGAGAGTAGTATTAATAGGTAATCTTTCGAGTACGGTCATCTTATTTAGAGAAAAATTAATTCGTAAATTAAAAGAAAATAATGCTCAGGTTTATACACTAACAATAGATAAAGATCCGGCTAATTTCAAGAAAATATATAGCTATGGCGCTTATGCTGATTCTTATAATTTTTCAAGAACAGGGCTCAATCCATTTTCTGATATTATTAATACCTATAGATTATCTAAGAAAATTAAAAAAATTAAACCTGACATAGTCTTATGCTTTTTCCCAAAACCTGTTATATTCGGAACATTAGCTGCAAGATTAGCTAGGGTTAAGAAAATTTATCCTCTTTTGGAAGGCTTAGGTTTTTGTTATACCGAACATCTAAACAATGAAGGCATAAAGAAAATTATATTAAAAAAAATACAGACTTTTTTATATAGAATTTGTTTACCGCTTTCTAGCAAAGTTCTTTTTTTAAATAGCGATGATTATAAAGATCTTATTATTAAAAATAATATACCTATTAAAAAATACGATATTATAGGTGGTATTGGTGTAGATCTAAAAAAATTTCACTATTCACTGCCAAAAGTTAAGCCAATGCATTTTGGTATGGTTTCTCGCCTTCTGGTAGAAAAAGGAGTTAGAGAGTTTGTTGAAGCTGCGAGGATTCTCAAAGCGAAGTATCCAAATACTGAATTTAGCATCGCAGGGTCGGTTGATGATAATCTTGGTGGGATTTCTCTTGAACAGGTTAATGCTTGGAAAAAGGAAAGTTTTATACATTTTTCGGGACAATTGGTTGATATAAATGAATATTTAAATAATATAAGTGTTTTTGTTTTGCCATCATATCGCGAGGGTGTTCCTCGTAGTACTCAAGAAGCTATGGCAGTCGGGCGCCCTGTCATTACAACAGATGTTCCTGGGTGCCGTGAGACCGTACAGAATAGTGTTAATGGGTTTCTGATCCCACCATGGGATGTTAAAGCCCTAGTTGAGGCAATGAGCTTTTTCATACTGAACCCAGAGAAAGTAATTACAATGGGGAAGGAAAGCAGAGTCATGGCTGAGGAGAAATTTGATGATAATGCAGCAGCTAATAAATTAATCCAGATTTTATATGGTTATGATTAAGAAAAATATATAATAGGAACTAAGTTATTATGTCCATACTTATTACAGGTGGTACTGGTTATATTGGATCACATACTGCTCTAACATTGCTTGAAAAAGGGAACAAAGTAGTAATCATTGATAACTTGTCAAACTCCTCACGTAATTCCCTTAATGGTATAAAGAAAATTACTGGTTTGGAGCCTACTTTTTATGAAGGAAATATTTCAGATAAAAATTTGTTAAAAAAAATATTCTCAGAAAATTCAATCGATAATGTAATGCATTTCGCAGGTTTGAAATCTGTCGCTGATTCGGTTTTGCTTCCATTGGATTATTATGAGAATAATATATCAGGTACTCTTTGTCTTTTAGAAGAAATGAAAATTGCACAGGTAAAAAATTTAATATTTAGCTCCTCTGCAACAGTATATGGTGAACCCCAAAAAATCCCGTTAACTGAAAATTGTAAAACTGGAGGAACAACAAATCCTTATGGTACTTCAAAGTTGTTCCTTGAAAAAATATTAAATGATATTGCTATCGCGTATCCTGATTTTAGGATAACGATTCTTAGATATTTTAATCCCGTTGGTGCACATCCATCTGGTATTATCGGTGAGGACCCAAATGGGACACCCTGTAATCTTATGCCTTATATTTGTCAGGTTGCAATCGGAAAATATACTCACGTATCAATTTTTGGTAGTGATTATCCTACTGATGATGGAACTGGAGTTCGTGATTTTATCCATGTAATGGATTTAGCTGAAGGACATGTAGCCGCTTTAAAATACATTAATGATGGGCCTAATCTTAAGATATATAACTTGGGAACTGGAAGAGGTTATTCAGTTCTTGAACTCTTAAAAACGTTTGAGCGAATGACATCTATTTCCGTTCCGTATGTGTTCACAGAACGGCGAGCCGGTGATATTGCAGAGTGTTGGTCTGATCCTACTAAAGCTCGTGTTGAACTTGGTTGGGTGGCTAAGCGAAAAATTGATGATATGATTAAAGACGCGTGGAATTGGCAAATTAAACACCTTGATAGTTATGAAACTAACTAATTTTATAACTAATAGTTGTCATTATTGCTGGTTGAAATTTTATTTACATAAATATGAGCTTTTCCTCTTAAGAATACTTCTAACAGAAGTATGCAATTTACAGATAGTAGAAAACTGGTACTTTATTACATGATGAAAGAGCTCGTTGAATTTCTTGAAGCGCCTTACCGTATCCTGTTAGCGGTGAAGTGGGCGCAGGTACTGATACAGTCACCGATTCGCTGAAACCGTAACTGAAAAAAGGCAAAATTAATATTGACGCTGGCAATATCTTTTTCTAAGACACTATCCGGCGTAACAGTTAGCTTTCTGCAGAAGGTTTTAACCTCATATATATTAGTGAGAAGGGAGCTTTGAAAGGGGTGTACATTATATCTGGTAGTCAGAAAGGTGCCTTCGCGCTGTTGCGCCTATACTAACGAAGATTGTTGACGAATTCAGTAGGCGGTACGGGATATTGTTGCTTATTCTGATAGAATCATATTCCGGTTCCAACTCTCTCTGCAGTAGTGATCTTAGGAAAAAATCACGTAGTGATCGTTTCTTATACAGATAAAATGGCACGTTTTGTTTGAAAATACACAGTTTGTTGACTTAAAAACTATCATTTTGCTATCAGTTATGATCAATTATCTCCTAAAAAATAAGGAGATGAAAGATGTATATAGAAAAATTAATGGTTCATATATCAATTATTTCTGACTATAAACAAGCATGGAAAATTGAACATAAATTATCAGATATTCTTCCACTGGCTATTTGTTCCGTTATTTCTGGTGCCGAAGGTTGGGAGGATATTCAGGTTCTTGGTGAAACTCATATTGATTTTTTAAAACAACATGGCGACTTCGAACATGGTATTCCTGTTCATGATACGATCGCTCGTGCAATTTCCTGCATAAGCCCTGATAGTTTCCATGATTTTTTAGTAACGGGGTGTGTGCTTGCTATGGTTCAAAATATAGTTGTGTGATTGAAATTGACGAAAAACTTTGAGGTTTTATGATAAACACTGTAGACGAAGATCTATTCATATAATCAGCGCCTTTTCTGCGAAGAATAGTATTGTTTTAGGACAATTGAGGACTGGTAAATAAAACAATGAAATATCGCTATGCCTGAGTTAATTAACTTATTAGATATTAATGGTAAAGTTATCACCTCTGATGCAATGGGTTATCAAAAAGATATTGATGAAAAGCTTGTTTTTTCAAGAGGGATGTTATTTATTCGCTGTTAAAGGCAATAAGAATAGGTTATAGTGTGCGTTTGGAGTTAAATTTCCGCTAAAAGAACTCAATGACGCTAAATATGATAGTTGTTCAACGGCAGAATAAGGTAAAGGACGAAAGGAAAAACACTTATATGTTGTCAGTAATGTACCAGATGAACTTATTGACTTTACCTTTGAGTGGATATGGTTAAAGAAATAATGTGTTGCCGTGTCTTTTCGAGAGGAAACAGCGGCTCAGATGAAAGAGCATACAATGCAAATACGCTATTATATAATCCCAACAGATTTACAGCAAAGAAGTTTGCCTCATAAGTAAGGGAGCATTGGCGGATAGAAAATCGTTTGCAAAAGTCTTTAGATGTAGCCATGAACGAAGATGATTGCCGAATAAGAAGAGGGAATATGGCGGAATTATTTTCAGGGATAAGACATATTGCGGTGAAAATTCTTCGGTAGGGGAACGCATTCAAAGCAGGGCTGAGGGGTAAGATGAGAAAAGCTGCGATGGATGACAAAAATCTGGCTACTGTCCTTGCAGGGGGGCGGGTTTCGTAATCTTTCCCTGGTGGTGAATTATTATGACAGTTATCATGCCGTAGCACTGCTGGTTAAGCTGATTCAGGCTAAGCATGTCTATTTGGCATGCATATTTATAAATGTATTGATAAAAAGAGTTTCCCATATCATTTTTTGAAAAAAATGAAAATAAATAAGGTAATTTAATTTTAGGTAAGAGAAACATGCATTTGGTGTCTAATAGAACACATGTTTTAATGTTTTATAAAGTACTTACCGTTCAGCGAAATTATATTAAATGAAAAGCCTTCCAGGAAAAATATTTGCTGAATACGAACTAAGGTTAACATTGAAGGGGGCTGCTTTTATATGTATTAAATAGGGCATATACCACTAAGGGACAAAATATAAATTTAAAAAGGCGTGCTGTAAAGTTTTTTAATATAAAACTGTATGTAAATAAAAAGAGGGAATAGTGGCAAGAGTCAAAATTTCGAGCATTCATTACCTTCGTGGAATTGCTGCTTTAATGGTCGTTTTCTATCATTTGAGAACAACATTAAATAATGTCTATGCCCAATCTGATTTGGGCGACATAATGTTTGGTTATGGTGCCTTTGGTGTTGATTTATTTTTTGTTATTAGTGGCTATATTATCTGCTATTCTACAGAAAAAAAAGAATATCGCATGCAAGTGAAATATGTCATACGTCGTATATTTAGAATTTACCCTCTATTAATAGTATCTTTATTAGTATTTTTTTTATTTGTTGATGATGCATCAAAAATCAATGTTTTAATAAGGTCTGCTGTTCCATTGAATGCTAATTATTCTGCTGGATCTCCTTTTTTTGGTTATAATCTTCTTAGTCCAGCATGGACGTTAACTTATGAAATTGCTTTTTATATTATTTTTCTTGCATCATTTACTCTATCTCACAGATATAGATGGTTAATGTCAAGTGTTATAATAATTTTACTGGTTTGCGGAATTCAAAAATGGCAAGTTGGTAGCGTAACATTCAATGCTTATAATAATAATTCATTTAAGGATGGGAGTTTTTGGCACGCACCATTAACATTTTTAGCATCTCCACTTTTTATAGATTTTGTCTATGGAATATGTATTTATAAAATACATAGTATAATTAAGAATATAAATGTGACGGAAAGGTTAATATCATGGATTAAAGCATTTTCACTATTCATCTTTGCGCTAGCAATCCTCGAGATTTTTTCTACACAAGTGTACGGACATGGACCACTATTATGGGGGTTATGGTGTGCAATATTACTTTTATCAGGGCTTCTTTATGAAACTTTTGCAACAATCCCTAAAAGTAAAATTCTTCATTTTTTAGGTGATATTTCATACTCATTATACTTAACGCATGCGATCATAATTGATATGTTTTACAAGTATAATGCTGAATTTTCTATTTTTGGTAAACCGCACGGCATTTCACATGTAGCATATATATTAATATTGTCACTGTTTTTAGCTTATATTGTTTATAGGTTAATTGAACTACCGTTTATAAAAATAGGCAAATTGATTAATAGTTTTTTACTCGATAAAAACCATAGTATTAATCGCTAACGAAGCGATGTTTTATGAAACACTTTAGTATGATTCATTCCTTACTTTTATTAAAACTGTGAGGCTATAGTAAATACAGGTCCAATTGCTCTCTTCTCTGTAAACAGTGACAATCTAAACTGGAATATCTGCTCTCTTTTCCACTTTACTGGGAGGTATATTCACCATGGAAAAGCCTCGCTGACCTTCCCCCTGTAAACAGTGCCAGTCTAAACTGAAGTAGCCGGTCTTTCTTTCACCTCACAGAGAGGCGCATTGCCATGAAAAAGACCCGTTATACCGAAGAACAGATTGCGTTTGCACTGAAACAGGCTGAAACCGGCACCCGCGT
>NZ_VXJW01000009.1 GCF_008692845.1 Salmonella enterica subsp. arizonae | reverse complement strand
TTTCAGTGCAAACGCAATCTGTTCTTCGGTATAACGGGTCTTTTTCATGGCAATGCGCCTCTCTGTGAGGTGAAAGAAAGACCGGCTACTTCAGTTTAGACTGGTACTGTTTTCAGGGAGAAGATCACTATCTGGCGGGCCTGGGCACGGGAAGCGCCCCTGGGAGGCCATGAATTGAGGGAGATGGCGGTCGAAAGATTACTGGCCTGTCTGGAAAAAGAGGAAAGCCTGTTAGATCTCAGCGAACTCAACTTGAGTTCGCTGCCGGAGCTACCGCCATTGATTACCACACTACTCGCTAATGATAATCATCTCTCCTCGCTCCCGGAGCTGCCTGAATCATTACAAATACTCATCTGTTCGTTTAATCTACTGGAACTATTGCCACCTTTACCCGGCTCGTTGAAAAAGCTTATCTGTTCATCCTGCAATCTGAAAAAACTGCCTTCATTGCCAGACTCTCTGGAAGAACTCACCTGCTCATGGAATCCTCTGGAAGGACTCCCCTTACTCCCCATGTCGCTCAAGTACCTTACCTGCACAAACAATGGTTTTGAGTCGCTTCCTGCTCTACCAGAATCCCTACTCACTCTGATTTGCTCAAAAAACCCACTGCCTAATTTACCTGATTTACCTGCCTCACTCTATTCGCTCAACTGTGCAGAGTGTCAGTTAGAAACACTGCCAGACTTACCAGAGTCGCTAAATTCTCTCATCTGCCCACGTAATCAGCTCCGGGTAATTCCAGCATTACCTTTTAACCTGGACGAACTTAATTATCTGGAAAATCCGCTTCTACAATTTCCCATTTTGCCGCCCTCACTAACTTCACTTAATAATAGCCCCTATGAGGGCGGCGCGGCAGGTGCTGCTCGTCCGTTGACGGACAGTGCCGCAGACTGGTTTCCGGCCGTCCAACAACGCGATATTCGTGAACGCTTCAGAGAGATCACTCATGAAACAAACGCCGGCATTTTCAGTGAGTTTCTGGACAGGTTACGCAACCGTTACGCCGATTCGAAGTATGAGACCTTCAGGCATCAGGTCATGCATTGCCTGATCCGCTTAGCCGCCTCCCCCGGATTACGCGAAAAGTTATTTATGTGCGCGTTGGAAACAACGGCACGCTGTGACGATCGCATCTCGCTGAGCTGGAACAACATGCGCATCGCGGAAATGGCTTACACCGTTGAGCAACTCGGCACCGAACAGAATCTCGGCAAAATGATCAGCCTCGCCCGCGAGGTATTCCGTATGGAATTGCTTACTGAGATTGCCAGTCAGAAAATCATCCAAATTCGGCATGCGCACGAACACTTTGATGAGGATTTAGAAGTCCTGCTGGGATACCAAACCGAGCTACAACATGCGCTTCATCTGACGCAAGTCGTACCGGATATGTATTTCTTCACCTGTTCATATCTGACAGCAGAAGAGGTAAAAGCGGCAAAAACGCAGGTTCAGACGGCAGAAAATCAACGCTTCCTGGAATGGCTTAGCCTGTGGGAGCCGTGGCAGGCTATGCTCAAACGGCTTAATCCTGCCGCCTGGGGCGCTGCGGAAAGCGAAAAAAACGCCTTTACGGTTAGCGAAGAATTTCAGAGCCGAATCCATGCGAAGCTGAAAACGCGCGGCTCGTCTGAATTCGCTTCCGATGAGGCGATACAGAAGGCTGGCCTCGAAGTGATGAAAGAGAAACTGCGGGAATTATTTATGCCCTGTACGCTCAGTACGCTGGAAGCCAAAGCGCAGTTATCGCTAGTGGAACCGGTCTGGGATTTATCAGGGGACCAGGCAGGCGTATAACACCGCCTGGTAAAATACGCCCGAAACGCAATAACGTTATCGGGCATGTCGGCTATTCCGCCTGTAGCTTCGACGGCGGCGCTGCATGATAATGCGCGTCCGCTTTTGCAAAGCGCTCCTGTATCGCCGCTGTCGGCGCTTTGCCAAGCAGGCTAAAGACTACGATACCCATACTGCCGAAAATGAAGCCGGGGATGATCTCATACAGACCCAGCCAGCCATATTGTTTCCAGACGATAACCGTGACCGCGCCGATGATCATTCCCGCCAGCGCGCCGTTACGTGTCATACGCGACCACATCACCGAGAACAGGACAACAGGCCCAAATGCCGCGCCAAACCCAGCCCAGGCGTAGCTCACCAGCCCCAGCACACGGTTATCGGGATTCGCCGCCAGCGCAATGGCGATCAGCGCCACCACCAGCACCATTACTCGCCCTACCCACACCAGCTCTTGCTGGCTGGCGCTTTTACGCAGAAAAGCCTTATACAAATCTTCCGTAATCGCGCTGGAACATACCAGCAACTGGCAGCTCAACGTCGACATCACCGCCGCCAGGATAGCAGACAGGAGAATACCAGCAATCCACGGGTTAAACAGGATCTGCGCCAGTTCAATAAATACGCGTTCTGAGTTTTGGTTCACCGCCCCGGCCAGCGCTGGGTTATTGTTAAAGTACGCAATGCCAAAGAAGCCCACCGCAACTGCGCCCGCCAGACACAGAATCATCCAGGTCATACTGATACGACGCGCATGAACAATACTGTGATGAGAATCCGCCGCCATAAAGCGCGCCAGGATATGTGGCTGACCGAAGTAACCCAGCCCCCACCCCATCAGGGAAATAATGGCGACAAAATTCAGCCCCTTGAGCATGTCGACGTTCTCAATGCTCTTTTGTTTGATCACTTCCAGCGACTCGCTAAAACCGCCTACGCCGACGATCACCATCACCGGCGTCAGGATTAAGGCAAAAATCATCAGGCTGGCCTGAACGGTATCCGTCCAGCTAACGGCAAGGAACCCGCCAATAAACGTATAAATGATGGTTGCCGCAGCCCCCGCCCACAGAGCGGTTTCATAGCTCATACCGAAGGTGCTTTCGAACAGTCGTGCCCCGGCGACAATACCTGATGCGCAATAGATCGTGAAAAACAGCAGAATAACCAACGCGGAAATAATACGCAGGACTCGGCTTTTATCCTCAAACCGACCGGTAAAATAATCCGGCAGCGTGAGCGCATTATTGTTAAATTCGGTATGCACGCGCAGGCGTCCGGCCACCAGCTTCCAGTTAATCCATGCGCCTAACGTCAGGCCAATGGCGATCCAGCTTTCAGAGATCCCCGACAGAAAGATAGCGCCAGGCAACCCCATTAACAGCCAGCCGCTCATATCCGACGCGCCGGCTGATAAAGCCGTAACAAACGGCCCCAGGCTGCGACCGCCAAGAATATAGTCATCAAAGTTTTTGGTTGAGCGCCATGCGATAAACCCAATCAATAACATGCCCAAAATATAGACACAGAATGTCACCAACATCGGTGTGCTAATAGCCATCAAGTTCTCCAGATTTATTTATTGGCACTACCGTAGCGTGCCGTTTTGTACCCTGCCGGAACGTAGCAAGGGGGTTATGTTTACCAGGGCGACCGTATCCTGCCGGAAGCGGTGGTTATTCACAATCTATTTAACACACCATTTACATCAAATTTGATTGCAGAGGGATACTATTTTTCTCCAGGTTGCACTCTCTCACATTTTTTGCGGTTGCACCTTTTAAAAGTGTTAACTACCGCAGAGAAAATAAATTTAGATGGTTTTCCCGTCAGACTCGCTCTTTCTTTTTTTAACAATTTATTCATTTTTAAGCTTGCAACGTAGGTCACATTTAACACGGTTGCACAAAGTTGCAACATGGTGGATATTTTCTGCTAACTATCAGTTAGCAGATATAGCGAACAACAGGAGCAGAGGGTATGGGAACCACCACGATGGGGGTTAAGCTGGACGACGCCACGCGCGAGCGGATCAAAACGGCCGCCTCGCGTATCGATCGCACACCGCACTGGTTAATCAAACAGGCGATCTTTAGTTATCTGGACAAACTGGAAAATAGCGATACGCTGCCGGAGTTGCCGGCGTTGTTTGCCGGCGCGGCAAATGAAAGCGAGGAGCCGACCGTGCCGCAGGATGAGCCGCATCAGCCCTTTCTGGAGTTTGCCGAACAGATTCTTCCCCAATCCGTCTCTCGTGCCGCCATCACTGCCGCCTGGCGCCGCCCGGAAACCGATGCGGTGTCAATGCTAATGGAACAGGCTCGCCTGTCGCCGCCTGTCGCTGAACAAGCGCATAAACTGGCGTATCAACTGGCGGAGAAATTGCGCAATCAAAAATCCGCCAGCGGTCGCGCGGGTATGGTGCAAGGCCTGTTACAGGAGTTTTCCCTCTCTTCACAAGAAGGCGTAGCGCTGATGTGTCTGGCGGAAGCGCTGCTGCGTATTCCCGACAAAGCGACACGCGATGCGTTAATTCGCGACAAAATCAGCAATGGCAACTGGCAGTCGCATATTGGCCGTAGCCCGTCGCTGTTTGTAAACGCCGCTACCTGGGGGCTGCTCTTTACCGGCCGACTGGTCTCAACGCATAACGAAGCCAATCTTTCGCGCTCACTAAACCGCATCATCGGCAAGAGCGGCGAACCGTTAATCCGTAAAGGCGTCGACATGGCGATGCGTTTGATGGGCGAGCAGTTCGTCACCGGCGAAACCATTGCGCAGGCGCTGGCGAATGCCCGCAAGCTGGAAGAGAAAGGGTTCCGCTATTCTTACGATATGCTGGGCGAAGCCGCGTTGACCGCCGCCGATGCGCAAGCCTATATGGTCTCTTACCAGCAAGCGATTCATGCCATCGGCAAAGCGTCTAACGGTCGCGGTATTTACGAAGGGCCAGGCATCTCAATTAAGCTGTCCGCCCTGCATCCACGCTATAGTCGCGCGCAATACGATCGGGTAATGGAGGAGCTTTATCCGCGCCTGAAATCCCTGACGCTGCTGGCGCGCCAGTATGATATCGGTCTCAATATCGACGCCGAAGAGGCGGATCGTCTGGAGATCTCGCTCGATCTGCTGGAAAAACTCTGCTTCGAACCCGAACTGGCGGGCTGGAACGGCATTGGCTTTGTGATCCAGGCTTACCAAAAACGCTGCCCGCTGGTCATTGATTATTTAGTCGATCTGGCCTCCCGTAGCCGCCGTCGGCTGATGATTCGTCTGGTGAAAGGCGCCTACTGGGATAGCGAGATCAAACGCGCGCAAATGGAAGGGCTGGAGGGCTATCCGGTTTATACCCGCAAAGTGTATACCGATGTCTCTTATCTGGCCTGCGCGAAAAAATTGCTCGCCGTACCTAACCTGATTTACCCGCAGTTTGCGACCCATAACGCCCACACACTGGCGGCGATTTATCATCTGGCCGGGCAAAATTACTATCCAGGTCAGTACGAATTCCAGTGCCTGCACGGCATGGGAGAACCGCTGTATGAACAGGTCACCGGTAAAGTAGCGGACGGAAAACTTAACCGTCCCTGCCGTATTTACGCGCCGGTGGGAACACACGAAACCCTGCTGGCCTATCTGGTACGACGCCTGCTGGAAAACGGCGCCAACACCTCTTTTGTCAACCGTATCGCCGATGCCACCCTACCGCTCGATGAACTGGTGGCCGACCCGGTCGAGGCCGTGGAAAAACTGGCGCAGCAGGAAGGTCAGGCTGGCATACCGCATCCGAAAATTCCGCTGCCGCGCGATCTGTACGGCGAAGGTCGGATAAACTCCGCCGGACTTGATTTAGCGAATGAACATCGCCTCGCCTCGCTTTCTTCTGCCCTGTTAAGCAACGCCATGCAGAAATGGCAGGCCAAACCTGTGCTGGAACAACCAGTGGCCGACGGTGAGATGACGCCGGTTATCAACCCGGCGGAACCGAAAGATATTGTCGGCTGGGGACGCGAAGCGACAGAAAGCGAGGTTGACCAGGCGTTGCAAAACGCGGTCAATCAGGCGCCGGTTTGGTTTGCGACGCCGCCGCAAGAACGCGCCGCCATTTTGCAGCGGGCGGCGGTATTGATGGAAGACCAAATGCAGCAGTTGATTGGCCTGTTGGTGCGTGAAGCGGGGAAAACGTTCAGCAACGCCATTGCCGAAGTGCGCGAAGCGGTAGACTTCCTCCATTATTATGCCGGTCAAGTGCGTGACGATTTCGATAACGAAACGCATCGCCCGTTAGGGCCGGTGGTCTGCATCAGTCCGTGGAACTTCCCGCTGGCCATTTTCACCGGCCAAATCGCCGCCGCGCTGGCGGCAGGTAACAGCGTTCTGGCGAAACCGGCAGAGCAGACATCGTTGATTGCCGCCCAGGGCATTGCCATTTTGCTGGAAGCGGGCGTACCGCCGGGCGTCGTGCAACTGTTGCCGGGACGGGGAGAAACCGTCGGCGCCCAGCTTACCGCCGATGCGCGTGTACGCGGCGTGATGTTTACCGGTTCCACGGAGGTCGCGACGTTGTTGCAGCGCAACATCGCCACGCGTCTTGATGCCCAGGGCCGCCCCATTCCATTGATTGCGGAAACCGGCGGTATGAACGCTATGATTGTCGACTCTTCCGCGCTCACCGAGCAGGTGGTCGTGGATGTGCTGGCTTCCGCTTTCGACAGTGCCGGACAACGCTGTTCCGCGCTCCGTGTGCTGTGTTTGCAGGACGATATCGCCGAACATACGCTGAAAATGTTACGCGGCGCGATGGCGGAGTGTCGGATGGGGAATCCAGGCCGTCTGACGACCGATATCGGGCCGGTGATCGATAGCGAGGCCAAAGCCAACATTGAACGTCATATCCAGACGATGCGCGCCAAAGGCCGCCCGGTTTTCCAGGCAGCGCGTGAAAACAGCGATGACGCGCAAGAATGGCAGACCGGTACGTTTGTTATGCCCACGCTTATTGAGCTGGAAAACTTCGCAGAACTGGAAAAAGAGGTCTTCGGGCCCGTGCTGCACGTCGTGCGTTATAACCGTAACCATCTGGCGGAGCTTATCGAACAGATTAACGCTTCCGGCTACGGGCTAACGCTGGGCGTACATACCCGTATTGATGAAACCATTGCGCAAGTCACCGGTTCCGCCCATGTCGGCAACCTGTACGTTAACCGTAATATGGTGGGCGCGGTCGTCGGCGTCCAGCCGTTTGGCGGTGAAGGACTGTCCGGCACCGGGCCAAAAGCGGGAGGACCGCTCTATCTCTACCGCCTACTGGCACACCGCCCGCCCAATGCGCTCAATATGACGCTTACTCGTCAGGATGCGCGTTACCCGGTGGATGCGCAGCTTAAAACCACGCTACTCGCGCCGTTGACCACCCTGACGCAATGGGCGGCGGATCGCCCGGCGCTACAGACGCTCTGCCGACAATTCGCCGATCTGGCGCAGGCCGGCACGCAGCGCCTGCTACCGGGGCCGACCGGCGAGCGCAATACCTGGACGCTGTTGCCGCGTGAACGGGTGTTATGCCTGGCTGATGATGAACAGGACGCGCTGGCGCAGCTTGCCGCCGTTCTCGCCGTCGGCAGTCAGGCGCTATGGTCAGACGACGCCTTCCACCGCGATCTGGCGAAACGTCTCCCTGCCGCCGTCGCGGCGCGTGTCCAGTTTGCGAAAGCGGAAACGCTGATGGCGCAGCCGTTTGACGCGGTGATTTTCCACGGCGACTCCGACAAGCTGCGAACCGTGTGCGAAGCCGTCGCCGCCCGCGAAGGCGCGATAGTGTCGGTACAGGGGTTCGCCCGCGGCGAAAGCAATATGCTGCTGGAACGGCTCTATATTGAACGTTCGCTGAGTGTAAACACTGCCGCCGCTGGCGGTAATGCCAGCCTGATGACAATTGGCTAATACTGTGGTTAATTAAGGCTCCGTCAATGGAGCCTTTTTACTCGCGTCAGAGGACCGTATGAAACGAATTTTCCTTACCTGCGCTGCGTTGTTGTTCAGCAGTCAGGCGTTGGCCGATGAGTGTGCCAGCGCCAGTACGCAGCTGGAAATGAATCGCTGCGCCGCCGCGCAATACCAGGCGGCAGATAAAAAGCTGAACGAAACCTATCAAAGCGCGATTAAGCGTGCGCAACCGCCGCAGCGCGAGCTGTTGCAAAAAGCGCAGGTGGCATGGATTGCCCTGCGGGACGCCGATTGCGCGTTGATTCGCTCAGGTACGGAGGGCGGCAGCGTGCAACCCATGATCGCCAGCCAGTGCCTGACCGATAAAACGAACGAACGCGAAGCATTTTTAGCCTCGCTGCTGCAATGTGAAGAGGGTGATTTGAGCTGCCCACTGCCGCCGGCCGGTTAACGCACGCGAATCCCTTCAATAATAATGCGCTGAACGCTTTCGACCGTTTGATTGAAAAAGGCTTCATCGCGAAGCGTCGCGCCGGTTACCGCTTCAACCTGAGGGGCAAAATCGGCGTAATGTTGCGTGGCGGCCCAAATCATGAAGATCAAATGGTGTGGGGAAACGGGCGCCAGTTTCCCGCTGTGCACCCATCCGGCAATCAGCGCGGATTTTTCATCTATCAACGCTTTTAGATCGCCGGTCAGTTCATCCATTAAGAGCGGCGCGCCCGCCAGCATCTCCATGCAGAAGAGCCGCGACGCCTGCGGATAATCACGCGAAACTTCCAGCTTGAGACGGATATACTCTTTGATGGCCTCCAGAGGGGAAAATTCTGCGCGAAACGCCTTGAGCGGCGCCAGCCAGACATCCAGGATCTGCCGCATTACCGCGACATACAGCGCTTCTTTCGAGGGATAATAATAAAGCAGATTGGTTTTGGAGACGCCTGCCCGCTCGGCGACCTGCTCTAGGCGCGCGCCATGAATGCCATACTGGGAAAAAACAGCGAGCGCGGCCGTTAAAATAAGCCGCCGTTTTGCACTGACGGCCTGCGAACGTTTACCGATTTTTTTCTCTGTGCGTTGCGACATGCGCCCTCTCCTTTTTGTCAGGACGCAAGCATACCAAATCCGGCTTATAAACCAAAAACCGCCGGAAATCCGGCGGCGGTGGCGCATGACGCTCTTTAACACGAGACGCTACGCGTCTTGCTGTTTTGACGCAGGCTAGCTATTACGGGTACTACTTTTGCCCCCTTTTTTGCCTGCTTCGGATGCGCGCTGCGGGTCATTCTTAAAATTGCCCCCGCTGTGCTGCCCACCTTTACGACCTGCTTCTGATGCTCTTTCGCGGTCTTCCGCAAAATTACCGGAACCGCCACGATGGTTTGCCATTACTGACCTCCGTCATAGATTAGACATCATATTGCATAGGTAGTGAGGAGTATATCCTCGCGCAGCGTATGAACGATGCCATCATTAGCGCTGCGTAAAATTAAGCGTAGTGAAAATCACCGTGATGTGACGCTTACCGAAATATTCTGCAACATCAAAATCCGCACACTTAGAATAATAACCATAAGTAACAAATAAGTCACTCTTATGATTAGAGAAATCAAAGTGCGTAAAAATGTATCATTTTGCAACAAAGACTGCAAAAAGCAATTATTGTTATAAATCAAAGAAATGGCGCTAAAATTTGCACTCTTCACAGGAGGGCATATCTTTAAATAGATGTAGCGAATCGCTACACGCATGATTAATCTGAGGAGTAGTACAAATGGCAAAGATTCTGGTGCTCTATTATTCCATGTACGGACACATTGAAACCATGGCGCACGCGGTGGCGGAAGGGGCAAAGAAAGTCGACGGCGCAGAGGTCATTATAAAGCGTGTGCCAGAAACGATGCCGCCTGAAATCTTCGCAAAAGCTGGCGGTAAAACGCAAAACGCACCTGTTGCCACCCCGCAGGAGTTGGCGGATTACGATGCGATTATCTTTGGTACGCCAACCCGGTTTGGCAATATGTCAGGCCAGATGCGTACCTTCCTGGATCAAACCGGCGGCCTGTGGGCATCAGGCGCGCTATACGGCAAACTCGGTAGTGTGTTTAGTTCTACCGGAACGGGCGGCGGTCAGGAGCAGACCATCACCTCAACCTGGACTACGCTTGCCCATCATGGGATGGTGATTGTCCCGATCGGCTATGCCGCGCAAGAGCTATTTGACGTCTCTCAGGTACGCGGCGGCACGCCTTACGGCGCGACGACTATCGCCGGAGGCGACGGTTCACGCCAGCCAAGCCAGGAGGAACTCTCTATCGCCCGCTATCAGGGGGAATACGTCGCCGGTCTGGCAGTCAAACTCAACGGCTAATCTTCAACAGGAGGATTCGAATGCCAACTCAAGAAGCAAAAACGCATCGCGTCGGCGAATGGGCAAGCCTGCGCAATACGTCGCCGGAAATTGCCGAAGCCATTTTTGAAGTCGCTAACTATGACGAGAAACTGGCAGAAAAAATATGGGAAGAAGGTAGCGATGAGGTGCTGATCAAAGCCTTTGAGAAAACGGACAAAGAGTCGCTCTTCTGGGGCGAACAGACCATCGAACGTAAGAACGTATAAGGCAAACGCCCCCGCCTGCGCGGGGGCAGGTTGCTATTTTGCGGCTGCATTCATGACGTTATCGAACTTGTCAAGCGGACAGAAGCCGTTCGCATCCACCGGACATCCTTTCAGTTCCAGCGTTACCCTTTGCGCGGGGGACTTGAGCGTTAACGCTTCCGCATTACGTAACTGCCTGGCGCTCTGGTAGACATACTCGACTTTCATCAAATCCCGGTTAGCTTTGCCGTCATGCCAGCGTTGAAAGACAAGCTGACCACCAATCGGCGTTTTCTCATACTGGTCATGTAGCTGATAGGGTTTAAAATCCAGCGCCGTCAGCAGCGAAGCGATATTGGAATCATGTCCCACCAGTACAGTAATCTTCGGCGCGCTAACGCGATCGGCGACTAAGACCTTATCGATATATTTCACCAGCGGTGCAGCAATGTTACGCGCCACCGTCGGTGAAGTAAACAGGCTGTCCTGGTAGCCATTTTTCAGTTTTGACAGCACATTCCACTGTCGATCAGTGTTGATCTTACCCCAGGCGACCTGATCCAACGGAAACCCTTCGTAATATTGTAGGGTAAACGCGTCCACCAACGAGTTCCCCACTTTCAGCGGCCCCTGAACGCCCGGTTCCTGCTGATAGTTGGCACTAAAGGTATCTTTCGCGTCGATCAGCGAACATTGATGCTTCTCTTTGCAGGATGGCGAGTCCTGATAATGTGTTATCTGCTCAAGCAGTTTATAACTCTCATCAAGATGCATCTGACTCCGCGCTTTTTCCATCGCCTGTACGGCCTGTTGCCTGAACGCGGCGGAATCATCGGTGATCACCGGATTAAAGGTAGGGTCCATGGCGCCCATTTTTTCCTGATGATGAACAGGAATATCACAGCCAGGGAAAGCGCCGGTAATGAAAAATTGCGCGGTGGCCACGGTGCGCTGCAAACTATTCGCATAAGCATATACTGAGTCGGGCGCCGGACATTCTCCCGACGGTATCAGCCCCTGCGCGACCAGCCATTCACGCGTATAGTGCCCCATATACACTTCCAGCACGCCGCCTTTTGTCGTCAGTTGCCCGCCGGGAACGTCCCACGTTGGCCAGGCGTTCGGCGTCGACTGCGCCAGTACGCTGCCATTATTCGCCAGCGGCGCCCGCAGATTATGGCGGCTCATCATTAGCACCTGCTGTAATTGATAACCCTCCGGCGTTGTCTGCGCCTGTACGGCGGATGACAACAAAATAGCCCCAGCCACAGCAACAACGAGTAATGATTTTTTCATCCCTACGACCTCTTATTGTTATCAAATCGTTCCAAGTGTGACAGAAACGGATCATTTTTCCGGGAACGATTTCGCAAAATGGGCGTTTTCTTACAGCAAACGTGGTAGCGCCGGGAAGCCCCGGCGCATATTCAGAATGTTTTCGCCCACCACAGTCGAAGTTTCATGCCCCAATAACTGGTCCAGCCGCTGGTCGTGAATACGACCCGACCTTGTGAAACCACGACCAGCGTCGGCGTCACGCTGATTTCCCAACGAGCGGATAAGGCGCCGTTAGCGTCATTGACGACCGGAAAGGCAACGCCCTTGCGCGTCAGCCAGCGGGCAACCTCAGCATCGTCGCCAGAGCGGAGCGCAACGGTCATGACGTTTTCCCCCTCTGCCTCCAGGCGAGCGACCGCAGGCGTAGTAAGACGGCACACCCCGCACCAGCTTGCCCAAAAATAGAGCAGTACGGGGCGCTTCTCGCTCAATGCCGCCAGAGTTGTCGACTCCTCCGTCAGCGTACGTAACGGTGTAGCGGCGAACGCCGGAGGTACCTGCGGCGCACGCCAAACGTCCATGATCACCATCACCGCGATGAGAAGCGCCAGAAAAATCGCGGCTTCACGCAGCCAACGTCGCAGTTTACCCGCCATTGGCAGCCGCCAGTTTTTCTTTTACCACCTCTTCCAGCGTATCCCAGGGAACGGCGCCGGGAATCAGCTCATCGCCGATAATTGTCGCTGGCGTGCCCTGCACGCCGACCAGCCTCGCCAACTGCAAATTAGTGCGTATCGTGTCCATGCTTTTTTCATCCAGCGTCACTGGCGTAGTCCCTGCTTTCTGCTGGGCCTGTTTGATACTGCCATCCGTATGGTAACCGCGCTTTTGCATGAGTTTTTCATGAAGCGAGAGGAACTGTTGCGGATGATCGCGCCAAGTGGTCAGCGCAATGCGCGCCGCCAGTACCGAGCTCTCTCCTTTGAATGGCAGCGGTTTAATAATGACCGCGACGTCAGGATATTTCTGCACAATCTTTTCAAGCATCGGATCGAGCTGTTTGCAGTACGGGCAGTTGTAATCCGTAAAGTTCACCAGCGTCAGCTTAGGGTGTTTAGCGCCTATTCGCGGGCTGGCAGGATCGTTAAACAACGCAGTATGGATCAGATTTTCAATCTGCTTTTCCTGCTCCGGCGTAAAAGGAGCGGTTTCTTGCGCGATGCTCAGCGTCGAAAACAGCGCCAGCAGTAAAACAATCATGTATTTCATTGGGTTATTCCTTTCGCTTTTTTCAACGTTCGTAATACCGCATCGCGGGTCAGCAAGGTAGGCAACGCCTCCCCTTCCGGCAAGCCAGGGCCATACACCTGATTAAACGGAACGGCGACCTGGCCGCGCGTTTTCAGAAAATCAGTAATGTCATCGGACGGCAGCGTCCAGTCTCCCCGCAGCGCCACAACATCCGGCTGTTGCAAGGCGGCCTGTACATCCTCTTTTTGCAGAACGTTGTATTTATTCACTTTACAGGTAATACACCAGTCCGCAGTGACATCTACAAATACCCGCTTATGCTGCGCCAGCGCCGACTGGATTGCCTGTTCACTCAACGGTTGCCATTGAACAGTGTCTTGCGCGCTCTTTGACGCAGTGAAGCCGAAATGCGGCAGGAGTAACGTCGCCAGCCAGATAGCCGACCCCAGCATCATCAGACCGAGGAACCTGCGCAGGACATTCATCCAACGCCCGGGGCGCGGTAAACGTAGCGCAAGCCCTGGTCGTATCGCGACCAGTAGCCACGGCGCGCTCATTCCCAGGCCTAGCGCAAGGAACAACCCCCAGAGCGTCGGCAGCGACGCCGTGAGCGCCACCGCGACCGCCGTGCCCAGAAACGGCGCGCTACAAGGCGTCGCCAGCAGCGTTGCGAACGCGCCCTGCCAGAAATGTCCTGACATACCATTGCCGCCGTAAGTGGCAAGTTTCGTGGTCATGGATGAGGGAAGCCGGAACTCAAAAAGCCCGAACAGGCTGGCGCTAAATAACAACATCACCAGCGTCATAAAACCAATGAACCACACATTCTGGAACTGGACTCCCCAGGCCAGCGCATGGTTCGACAAACGAAGGAGGGTCATAAACGCCGCCAGCGCCATAAATGACGCAATAATGCCGGCGACCGACGCCAAAAATTGTCGCCTGATATGCGAGCGGCTTTTTTCCTCTACCAACAAGATGGAACCAAGTTTCATGCCCAGGACTGGCAGTACGCAGGGCATTAAATTAAGAATCAGTCCACCGACCAGCGCCATCAATACCACCTGCCAGAATGGTAGCGCCGCATTGTCCGGCGTTAACGCTGACGCAGCGCCAATGGTTTGCGTGCTCTCCTGGGCGATAGCGCCGTCAGCTAACACTAAGGTCAGCGATTTGTCGCGCAAATCGGGCGCCTTTTCGCCCCAACTGTCCGTCACCGGCACCGTCGCCTGTAACCTGTCGCCCTCTACGCGCAGGCGAGGCTTCCCAAAATCGACGTCATCTATGGTGTCAAGATAGAGCCCGGGCGATGACCAGCCCGCCGCTCGCGTAGCAGTGACCACCAGTTCTCCCGTGCGATAGCCGACTTCAAGCGAGTCCGTTAGTCCACTGCGTAGCGGAACTTTACCCATCGCCCGCGCATAGTCATGGGCAAAATCGGCATTCTGCACAGTGGGCGTCACGGAAAAGGGGTAATCGGTCAACAGACAAACATTGCTGCAGGTTGATAACGTCAACACGCCGTTCAAGGTCGCGGGCGGCGTACCGCGCACGATCATCGGAAAGGTCACCTCGTCGTGATATCCCTGGGTGGTGATATTCGCCACATCAAAGCGCGAGGGGGTTGGCCAGAACCAACTTACCTCAAGCATGTCGCCTTTCCAGGCGATAGAGGGCGCCACGCCCCCTTCCCCCGGCGCGCGCCAGTAGGTTTTCCAGCCGTTTTCCAGTTTGACATCCAGCAACAGCCGGGTCTCACCGTTAGCAGACGTATCGGCACGTAGCCGTATGCTGGCATGGTCGTTATCGGGCGAACGCAGCCAGCCGCTTTCCGCCGCCCAGGAGACGGGCAGCCAAAGCCATAACAGGCAGAACAGTATCCGCCTGAACAAAATCATCATATTTTTTCTCCGTGAATGAGTAATTAACCGTTAGCAATAACCGGTCTGTCATTCACGGAAGACACAAAATCGTAGATGTACCCGTAATGTGGGCGGCGAAATAGCCCGTGGTGGCGAAAACGGCAGGCGCATGACCCGGACGGCCGCCAGTAAGGAAAACAGTAGACAAAGCGCAAGGATAGCGCCTTCAAAGAGCACCGGAGGCGCCGCCAGCAGCGACTTGGCGCTTAATTCACAGGGGATGACAGGCGAGGCGTCATCCGTCGAGGGGTGGGCGCTGACAAGCGTTGAAGACGTCGTCGCCTGCATCTGCAAGGCGTGCAGGCCCGCCATGCGCTGCGCGGTACAAACCATTACCACGACACATACAAGGCAAAGAAACCACCAGCCCATCCGTTGTTGTTTCGCCATTACGCCCTCACTGTTTAACGCGAGTTATCTTAGCCACTGGCGCGGTTTTGGCAACCTTTCCCCTGTAAAGTTATGTGGGCGCGCTGCGCAACCTTCTGATAGTCGGACACGTAATTTATTCTTACTAATGATATAACTGGTGTTTTCATACGCACTTTTCAGGTTTACCCTACACTTAGTGGAGAAACCTTTTTGGGGTCCCTTCTGTATGTATTGATTTAGCGAGATGATGCTATGGAACTTAAGGATTATTACGCCATTATGGGCGTGAAACCGACGGACGATCTCAAGACGATTAAGACCGCCTATCGCCGACTGGCCCGCAAGTACCATCCTGATGTCAGCAAAGAACCCGATGCCGAAGCCCGTTTCAAAGAGGTTGCTGAAGCATGGGAAGTGCTGAGTGATGAGCAACGGCGCGCCGAGTATGACCAGTTATGGCAACACCGTAACGATCCACAATTTAATCGCCAGTTCCAGCAACACGAAGGCCAGCCGTATAACGCCGAAGATTTTGATGATATTTTCTCGTCTATCTTTGGTCAGCACGGTCGCCATTCGCACCACCGCCACGCCGCACGCGGTCATGATATCGAAATTGAAGTGGCGGTATTCCTGGAAGAAACGCTGGAAGAGCATCAGCGTACGATTAGCTATTCCGTCCCCGTTTATAACGCGTTCGGCCTGGTGGAACGGGAAATTCCCAGGACATTGAATGTGAAGATCCCGGCTGGCGTCAGCAACGGGCAACGAATCAGACTGAAAGGCCAGGGCACGCCGGGGGAAAACGGCGGACCTAATGGCGATTTATGGCTCGTTATCCATATTGCCCCGCATCCGCTCTTTGATATCGTCAATCAGGATCTGGAAGTCGTCCTTCCGCTTGCCCCGTGGGAGGCGGCGCTCGGCGCTAAGGTGTCCGTGCCAACGCTTAAAGAGCGCATTTTGCTGACCATTCCCCCTGGTAGTCAGGCAGGCCAGCGGCTGCGTATCAAAGGCAAAGGATTAGCCAGTAAAAAGCACACTGGCGATCTCTATGCCGTCATCAAAATCGTTATGCCGCCGAAACCTGATGAGAAGACAGCCGCCCTGTGGCAACAACTGGCGGACGCACAGTCGTCCTTTGATCCACGCCAGCAATGGGGGAAAGCATAATGGCTAACATCACTGTCACCTTTACCATTACCGAATTTTGTTTGCACACTGGCGTAACGGAGGAGGAACTGAACGAAATCGTCGGGCTTGGCGTGATTGAACCTTACGAGGATGATAATGCCAACTGGCAATTCGACGATCGCGCGGCGAGCGTGGTTCAACGCGCGCTACGCTTGCGTGAGGAGCTGGCGCTGGATTGGCCTGGGATCGCGGTTGCGTTAACGTTGCTGGAAGAGAATTCCCGGCTGCGCGAAGAAAACCGACAACTGCTGCTGCGCCTTTCTCGCTTTATCTCTCATCCCTAATCCACGAATAAAAGTAATAAACCGAAGGTGGGCTTTCTGCCCACCCCGGATTTATATGCGCCCGATAAAATACCCAAACGCTTCTGACACGAGCTTCCTACTGAAGAAATATGGCCTTTCACAACGCACGTGACCTGCCAATGTTATGCATTAATGCACCATTAAGAACATCATCGATTAAATAAAGACCAGTCGCCAGTTCACCTTTTTTGGATGCTTCAGTTATTTTTACACGCCAGCGAACATTTATTGCCTGAAGAATATATTCTTTCGTTGTTTTGTACTCTTTAATTGATACATACCTTCGCCCTGTCAAAGCCTGGTAAAATGTGCCGTTGCGTTTACAGACTATGGTATTTATAAATAAGAAATACAACCGTCACTTGCGGTTTAATAATTAAGCGTTATAACAGCCACTGCTGCCCAATATAGACACCGCCACTAAAATACGAAAATGTAATAGAATGTAAACAAAATAAGCTCATAAAATAAATAACTTATTAAAAAATCAATATAAATAGAGTGGTCAATAAAAAACGATCGTTTTCAACGAGTTATGTTTTTCAGATTTTCATCTATCCTGAATAGGCTTGCGGAAAATATAATTTACACCATTGACTATTTCACTTAAAAGGTTGCTGTAATGGAATGGAAGGTCGTTGATACAGTTATAAGCCCCTCTACCGGAGTATCTTTCTCATGCATACATAGCCTAAAAAATCTTCGATTGACCTTATGGTATCAGGCAGATGTTTACATGCCTCCAGGCAGCATTATCATACCTTTTAATAAGGGGGTCTTAATAAACGCTCAACTTTATCCCGTTACTGTTTACAACGTTACCAGGTTTAATCCTGCATTATGGAAATCGCTTAAAGAAAATAGCCACTGTCCTGGTAGCTGCAATCCTAAACCAGAAGCCTGCAATTATCCTTTCAAATGTCTGGTATCCGTTTGTCCATTTGGTTTAACCAGACATATTCAAATAGATAATAAGAAAGTTTAGGAAATAAAATATGCATAAGCTATGCTACTGATTAAGTGTATTCGCACACGTTTGCAGTATTTTGCAGTTAAATATTTTTGATATAAAAATTGTACAGTTCGGATATTGTTTGATTCGTTTAAACTAACCTTCACTTTGGCAACGATGAGCCGGTACATAGGATATCACTAATGGCCGGCAGACAAAGAAACGCATTGCTTTTAGTACTATATAACGTCCAACCGTGACATTCTTATTTAGTAATATTTCACCAGAGCAATTATCTTACCTTCATTCTGCGTAAAAATCAGCAAGTAGTGTTTAGAAAAAATAATGTTTCAGACGAACAGGTCCGCGCGTCATGCTGGGCGCCAAAAGCACAACGGGCTAACATAATGCCAGCCCGTTGATTTACCCCTATCCTGATGCTTACGGTACGTTTATCGTCATATTGTCATGACCGACGATGACAGGGCCCTGGTAATTTTTCATGGCTTCCTGCTGCCAGACGTCATCCGTAACCGTCGCAGGCACCAGATGACTTAATACCAGTTTTTTCACGTGGGCCTCACGAGCTATCTTGCCTACGTCTTCAATTGTGGTGTGATGCGAAGCAATCGCTTCAGCAAGCGTTTTCCCGTTGCCAATACTATCAGCCAGTTTTGCTACCGAAGGGACATGCACCGCCTCATGTACCAGGATATCCGCCCCCTGGGCAAATGTTGCGAGCGGCGGAAACCAGGACGTGTCGCCAGAGAAGACAATTCGCTTGCCCTGGGTATCAAAGCGGTAAGCGAACGCCTCACCGTCCGGGAAAGGCGAATGAGGCACCTTCAGCGCGCTTATTGTCACCAGTTCATCTCTATAGATGACGCCCTGACCGATGTCTGTCGCCTTAACCAGTTTGCGCGGATCGGGTTTCCCCTCCTCTTCCATGCGTAGAGTGATATCCCTGTCAAAGACTTTCCAGCTAGCCTTCGTCATCGCCTGGGTTCCCGGCGGGCCATAAACCTGTATGATATGGTCTTTAAGACCACTCGCCCAGGCATTCATCAACAATGAAGGATAATCAAGTATATGGTCGCTATGCAGATGGGTGAGCAAAATAGTATTGATGTTACGCACTGGAATGCCATTTTTCACCAGTTGCAGACTTGCACCGTAGCCGGCATCTATCAGCCATATTTTATCGCCGATAGTGAGCGCCGTAGCTTGCGGTAGTCTGTCCGTATTGAGCAAAGAAGGCCCGCCTTTGGTGCCCAGTAAAACAATGTTGATCTCTTGAGGTGCAGGAGCTCCGGCAGCAATGGCAAGGTGGCTTTGCGCCAGCATACAAACCGCCAGCATAGCGACGCGATTTTTAAACATGTTTTTACTCTTCTTAGTTGAGGAAAGGGGGCACTTCACGTTGACGAAACTGCGAGGGAGAACAGCCAGCAAGACGATTAAAGAAACGGGCGAAATAAGCCGGATCTTTAAAACCTAATTGCCAGGCGATCTCGTTGACTGCATTGTCGGAAAAAAGCAGCAGTCGTTTCGCCTCGCGTAATTGCCGATCAAAAATTAGGCGTTTAGGAGGTCGGTTAGCAAAGCGGCGGCAGATATCGGTCAGACGAGATTCGGTAATATGCAGCTCGCAGGCATAATCGGGCACCGTCCAGTGCTGGTGGAAGTGATTATCAATCAACAAGGTAAAGCGTTGAAAGAGTTTCAATTCACCGCGCATCCCGGTTGCGGCGTGGTCGTCCAACTTCGCATTACGCAACAGCAAGGTAAATACCGCCTGCGCCAGTAGCACCAGGGTATGTTCGCAGCCAGCCAGTTGTTCCGTGGACTCCCGCTCAATCAGTTGCCAGTAGTGTTTGAGCGCCGCCAGTTCGTTGGGTTTATCCGCCAGAGACAGACAGATTCCCGGCAGGCCGAAGGCCTCTCTGGTACCGGGATAAAGCACCTCCAGCAGCGGCCAAACCAGCTCTTCGCGTACCGTCAGAACGTGACCATCGCTATCCGATTCGGTAATAAAAGCATGCGGCACCGAGGGCGGCGTCAGCACAAATAGCGGCGCCTGTACCGAATAACGATGATCGTCAAGCTGCAGCTCAATCTGCCCGGTATCAAGAAAATGCATTTGAAAAAACTGGTCGTGGCGATGCGCCTGCATATCACGACCAAAGAAGTCCGCCATACGAGCAAACGACTGATAATGCACATCGTTACTGCCCATGCTTTCGTCATACTCTTTACTGATATCAATATTGGCGATCGCACGTTGGCACATAGTTTCTCCTCAGGGGGTGGCGCGCGGACGCGATACTTTCATTGGAATTAGCCAGATAATGGCGGCGCCGACGACTAACAGAGAAGCGACAAACCAGAGTCCGCTATTGAAGCTACCGGTGATATCTTTTAGCCAGCCAATCATAAATGGGCTGAGCGCGGAGCCAATATTGCCGGTAGCATTGATTACCGCAATACCTATCGCCCTGGCGCGTAAACTGATCGACTGATCCGGCGTAGTCCAGAAGATCGCCATCGCGCTAAAGGAGCCGGTGGACGCCATCACGATCCCCAATAGCTGGATCAGGTTATGGTCGGTCGCCGATGCCAGCAGCCAGCCCGCGGCGGCAAACAGAAACGGCAGCGCGGTGTGATGTTTACGCTCCTGATGTTTGTCCGAATGACGGCTCCAGTAAATCATGCCCAGAATAGTACAGATCTGCGGGATCGCCGCCAGCAGGCCGATAGTGATATTGCTGCTACTTTCATTAAAACTTTTCAGGATTTGCGGCGTCCAGATACTAATGGCGCTAAGCGTATTGGTAAGGCAAAAATAGGCCAGCGTATACATCAGTACAATTGGCGTGAATACCTCGCGCCAAAGACTACGCTGTTGCATGGCGTTATGACTGATGGCCCCTTCCGGCTGAACCAGCGTCAGGCGGTCATTATCCCTCATTTCCTGCAAACATTTTTTATCCTCTGTCGTCAGCCATTTAGCTTTTGCCGGGGTATCATCCAGATAAAACCAGACCATAATGCCTAACAACACTGACGGGAACCCTTCCAGCAGGAATAACCACTGCCATCCATGCAGATTGAATATGCCGTCCAGCGATAAAATATAGCCTGAGACAATCGAACCCAGCGCGGTAGTGGCTGGCATGGCAATCATAAATAATGCGTTGGCGCGGGCGCGGAAAAATGCCGGGAACCAATAGGTTAAATAGAGCAATATGCCTGGCAAAAAGCCTGCTTCGGTAATGCCCACCAGCATTCGCAGCACATACAGGCTTTTCGGCCCCACCGCGAACATCGTGGCGGTAGAGGCAATGCCCCATAGCACCATAATGGTCGCAATCCAGCGACGCGCGCCGACGATGCTCAACATCACGTTGCTGGGAATGCCGAAAATGACGTAGGTGGCGTAAAACAGCGTCGTGGCAAGACCAAACATGGTGGCGCTTAACCCCAGATCCTGCCCCATAGTCAACCCGGCAAAACCGATGTTGATACGGTCTAAAAACGAGAAGATAAACAACACGAATAAAAATACGATCAGTCGGCGGAACAGTTTATTTATGACGGTTTGTTGACCCGTGCTGAGCGCGTTGTGCGAACTGACAGACTCGGGGCTTTCCGGAAGTGCAGATGATGTGTCGCTCATTTTTTTTCCTCTGATGGGAATTTTTATAGGGTACTACGGTTGCCCGGTAGCGCTGCGCTTACCGGGCCGGGCTTAATAGACGCCGGACGCACCGGACAGCTTTTTTTCTGCGCCAAAGCGCGCCGCCAGCGCCTCCGCTCCGCGCGCCAGCAGCGTGGTGTCAACGCCAACGGCGACAAATAGCGCCCCCAGTTCCAGATAACGTTTCGCCAGTGCTTCATTGGCCATCAGAATCCCCGGCGCTTTCCCCGCCGCGCGTATCTGCACGATGGCGTTCTCAATTGCCGCCTGCACTGCCGGGTGCTGCGGGTTTCCGGCAAAGCCCATATCGGCGCTAAGATCCGCCGGGCCGATAAACACGCCGTCGATGCCGTCCACGTCGAGGATTGACGCCAGATTGCTCATCGCCTCACGCGTTTCAATCTGTACCAGTACGCACATGGCGTCGTTGGCCTCGTGGAGATAGTCCGGAATGCGGTTCCAGCGTGACGCCCGAGCCAGAGCGCTGCCCACGCCGCGAATACCGGCAGGTGGATAACGCGTAGCCGCCACGGCGTCTCGCGCTTCATCGGCGTTCTGCACCATCGGCACCAGCAGAGTTTGCGCGCCGACGTCGAGCAGTTGCTTAATCTGCACCGGATCGTTCCATGATGGACGCACTACAGGCTGGCTGGGGTATGGCGCAATCGCCTGCAACTGAGTCAACACCGTCTGCACATTATTTGGCGCGTGTTCGCCGTCAATTAGCAGCCAGTCGAAGCCGGCGCCCGCCACCAGTTCGGCGCTGTAACTGTTGGCAAGCCCCAGCCACAAACCGATTTGCGGACGCCCCGCTTTTAACGCGTCTTTGAAAGCATTTTTCATTGTTTTTTCCTTACACAAACCGGCAACTGATCGCACCCATGTTGCCGTAGTCGACGTGAAAGGTGTCGCCCTTGCGCGCTGGTACCGGGCGGGTAAACGAGCCGCCGAGTATGATCTGTCCCGCTTCCAACTGAACATCGTAGGGGGCGAGTTTGTTCGCCAGCCACGCCACGCCATTGGCCGGATGATTCAGAACGCCTGCGGCGACGCCGGTCTCTTCGATCACGCCGTTGCGATAGAGCAGCGCGGAGATCCAGCGCAGATCCAGCTCATCTGGCTTGATGGGACGACCACCGAGGATCACACCGGCATTAGCGGCGTTGTCGGAAATGGTGTCAAACACCTTACGCGGACGCTGGGTTTCCGGGTCGATGTTGTGGCTGCGGGCATCAATCAGTTCCAGCGCCGGAATCACATAGTCAGTCGCGTTGTAGACGTCGAACAACGTGCAGTTGGGGCCGCGCAGCGGTTTCGCCAACACGAACGCCAGCTCCACTTCAATACGCGGGACGATAAAACGATCCGTGGGGATATCGCCGCCGTCATGGAAGAACATGTCATCAAGCAGCGCGCCGTAATCCGGTTCGCTGATTTGCGAGCTAGCCTGCATCGCTTTTGAGGTCAGGCCGATTTTATGGCCTTTGAGCGTACGCCCTTCGGCAATCTTGATATTGACCCATTCGCGCTGTACGGCATAGGCATCTTCAATCGTGATATTTGGATAATCCAACGACACTGCGCGAATCTGTTCACGCTGTTTTTCAGCCTGATTAAGTCGCTGGGCGATCAGGGTATGGGTCTGTTTATCGAGCATAGTGATTCCTGTGACATTGCATTACCAGATGGCGCTTCGCTTATCCGGCCTACGGTTTCCAGCCGGGCAATTTGCACGCTATTTAAATAACGCGTGTACGTTGTTTTGTTTGTAATTGAGCGTCGGATGTAACTCGGCAATCTCAAACGACAGCGCCAGATAACGGCTCTTCATCAGGGCGGCGAAATGGGCTTTAATCAGCCCAAACAGCATTTCGCCCACGTCCTGACGGCTTTCCAGGCTGCGTCCGGCGCCGATTTTCAGCGTCATATGCACGAAGGCGTAATCGTGCTTATCATCAGCCATCTGCCAGGTGTCCAGCCAGTGGGCGCGGCTACGGATGCCGCCCATCGGGAAAATACCAGTGGCGGCCAGCGCATCGTTCACCTTGCTGAACAGGCCGGGTAAATCAGCCTGCTCGCGGATATTTTCAGTACATTCAGCAATAAAATGCGGCATAAACTTTCCTTACGCAGGCAGTGGGAAAACGGCGTTAACCTGCCCGGTCCCGGAGCTGGCGAACAGGTCGGTGATAAATTCTACCTTGCCGTCGTATTTGTCCCAGCCCAGCATTCCCAGCAGCATTACCGTGTCATGCATGTTGCCTTCGCCGTAGCAGTAGTCGGCGTACTCCGGCAGCATGGTGCAGAACTCCTTGAATTTCCCCTCGCGCCACAGCTTGACCACGCGTTCGTCCATCTGATGATCGAACTCGCGGGTGTAGCTGTTCATCCCCTCTTCCGCCCGCTGGTCGTCAATAAAACGGTGCGACAGAGAACCGCTGGCGAACACCGCTACGGTGCCGTCATATTTCTCAATCGCCTTAAGGATCGCTTCCCCCAGCTTGCGACTGTCGGCAAAGTCATGAACGGTGCAGAACGCCGAGATGGAAACCACTTTGAAGTGCTTGTCGCTGTTCATATAGCGCATCGGCACCAGAGTGCCGTACTCCAGCTTCAGGCTTGGGATGTTGTGCGCTTTGGCGCGCACGCCGAGCTTGACCGCTTCGTCAGCGATAAGGTGCCCCAGCTCCGGATTGCCGTCATAGTCATAGGTCATGTCGCGAATAAAGTGCGGCAGTTCGTTGCTGGTATAGACCCCCTGGAAATGGTCGGCACAGTTAATGTGGTAGGCGCTGTTCACCAGCCAGTGGGTGTCGAACACAATAATGGTGTCGACGCCCATTTCGCGACAACGCTTGCCAATCTCGATATGTCCATCGATGGCAGCCTGACGACAGCCGTAATTTTTTCCAGGCAGTTCAGAAAGATACATTGACGGTACGTGGGTGATTTTTGCTGCTAACGCTAACTTGCCCATATCAGACTCCCCATTTTGGGATAGGATGGCCGCCCATTGAGATGCAGACGTTTTTCATTTCCGCAAACACTTCGAAGCTATATTCGCCGCCTTCTCGTCCGGTGCCGGAGGCTTTCACGCCGCCGAACGGTTGGCGCAGGTCGCGGACATTCTGGGTGTTGACGAATACCATTCCGGCTTCAATCCCACGCGCCAGGCGCAATACTTTGCTGACGTCCTGGGTCCAGATATAAGAGGCCAGACCGTACTCCACATCGTTAGCCAGACGCAGTCCTTCCGCTTCGTCTTTGAATGGCAACAAGCAGGCGACGGGTCCAAAAATCTCTTCCTGCGCCACGCGCATGCGGTTGTCGACATCCGCCAGCACGGTTGGACGCAGGAAGTTGCCGCCTTTCAGATGCGCAGGCAGATCGGTGGGTTTTTCCGCGCCGCCCGCCAGCAGCGTTGCACCCTCTTCAATGCCGAGGCGAATATAACCGGAGACTTTCTCCCAGTGTTGTTGGCTAATCAACGCGCCAACCTGGGTGTTAGGGTCGGTCGGGTCGCCGACACGCAGGCGATTCGCGCGTTCGGCAAAGCGCTTCACGAACTCAGGGTAAATGCTCTGCTGGATAAAGATGCGCGATCCGGCGGTGCAGCGTTCGCCGTTGATAGAGAAAATAGTGAACAGCGCTGCATCCAGCGCCCGCTCAATGTCGGCATCGTCAAAAATCAGCACCGGTGATTTACCGCCCAGTTCCATCGAATATTTTTTCAGGCCGGCATTTTTCATGATATTGCGCCCGGTGGCGGTGCCGCCGGTAAAGGAGACCGCACGCACGTCATGATGGCGCACCAACGCATCGCCCGCCGTCGCGCCGTAGCCCTGAACCACGTTGAGCACGCCTGCCGGTATTCCCGCCTCCAGCGCCAGTTCGCCCAGCCTGTCGGCAGTCAACGGCGACAGTTCGGACATTTTGAGTACCGCGGTGTTACCCAGCGCCAGGCACGGCGCAACTTTCCAGGTGGCGGTCATAAACGGCACGTTCCACGGCGATACCAGCGCGCATACGCCGACTGGCTGCACCAGCGTATAGTTGAGCATTTTATCGTCAACCGGATAGGTCTTGCCGTTCATCTGCTGGCACACTTCGGCGAAGAATTCGAAGTTATGCGAGGCGCGCGGGATCAGCACGTTTTTGGTCTGGTGAATAGGCAGACCGGTGTCGGCGGTTTCCATCGCCGCGATTTCCGGCACGTTCTGGTCTATCAAGTCGCCGAGGCGTCGCATCAGGCGAGCACGCTCTTTCATCGGCAGATTGGCCCACTTCGGGAAGGCGTCTTTTGCCGCCGCGACAGCCTGGTTCACTTCTGCTTCACCGCCGGAGGCTACTTCCGCCAGCACGTCACCGGTCGCCGGGTTGGTGGTCTGGAAGTAGTCGTTACCTGCCACGTTTTTGCCGTTAATCCAATGATTTATCTTCTTCATTTTGCACTCTCCTCACTGACGATTCGGTTAACCAGGCGACCCACGCCTTCTACTTCAACGACAACTTCATCCCCCGGCACCACATCGGACAGCCCTTTCGGCGTACCGGTGGCAATCATGTCGCCCGGTTGCAACGTCATAAATTCGCTCAGGTAAGCAATCAGGAACGGGATGCTGAAAATCAGATCGGCGGTCGTCCCTTCCTGGCGCAGCTCGCCGTTGACGAAGGTGCGGAGCGTCAGGTTGTGCGGATCAGAAATCGCCTCTTTATCGACAATCCACGGGCCTATCGGCGTCAGACCGTCGCGGCTTTTTACCCGTAGATTCGGGCGATAGTAGTTTTCCAGATAGTCGCGGATCGCGTAGTCGTTACAGACGGTGTAACCGGCCACATACTCCATTGCTTCGGCTTCGCTTACCTTACGCGCCGTTTTGCCAATCACCACCACCAGCTCGGCTTCGTAGTGCATATATTCAACGTTGTCCGGACGCACCGACGTTTGGTTATGTCCGGTAAAGGTGTTTGGCGCTTTGATAAATACCAGCGGTTCTTTCGGCGGCGTAAATGCCAGCTCACTGGCGTGATCGGCGTAGTTCAGGCCCAGCGCGAATAACGTTCCCGTCGCTGACAGCGGCCACGTAAAAGTCTGGTGGCGCGCGAATTCTTCTTCTGCGACAACCGGATTTTCCAGTGCAGGCAAACCTTTCGCCAGAATACGCACCCGATCGCCCGGACGCAGCGCAACGCGATTCTGCGGCGTGCCAAGTAAAATCGCATCGCCAGGGTTAAGCGTAGCGAACTCACTTAATGCGCTAAGCAGTTGTGCGGCGCTACGCTGCAAATCGTCAGTATTCCAGTGGTCAGCTTCTCGCCCGTTGATTTCAGTGATAATGGTGAGATTATCCACATCACTCAGCGGCGCCATTTCACCCAGCGGGCAAAAGCCATCGCGACATTTCGCTTTAATCGCCGGGCGATAAAAGCTCTCTTCCGGCAGACTGACTTCATTAGCCAGTGCATAGCCGGCGATATAGTCCGCCGCCGCTTCAGGGCGTACCCGGCTGGCGGTTTTTCCCACAATGAGCGCCACTGTCGCGCCGCTTAGTACCTTCTCTCCCTGCGGATAAGGAATCGGTTCGCCGTGGCGAATCACCGTATTACGCGGCTTGATAAACCACACCGCAGTTTTAGGCGGCGCATTATAGGGAGGTTGAGAGAAAGCTTCTCGCCAGGCATCAAGCTGGCTGCGATGGTTTAACGCAACGGCGAAAACAGTACCCTTCATACATAAACTCCTCAGGCCGATTTAACGGGCTGTGATTTCATTAATATATTAATGATTAGATTTATGCTTTCGCTGTACATTTAGCAAGCCGGAGTAAAATATTTGTGATGAGATTAACAATATTTTCACAAATCTATTTTAAAATATATAAATATCAAATAATTAATAAAAAACCCTTATTTCTGATAAACTCTAATCGCAAAACAGGTTTCATAGTTAACATCGGTATACACGATTATTCAGGTATTAATAATTCTGCAAAAGAGAATCGCTTATGCATGATTCATTAACCATCGCATTGCTTCAGGCGCGCGAAGCGGCAATGACCTATTTCCGCCCCATCGTTAAAAGCCACAATCTGACCGACCAGCAATGGCGCATTGTGCGGATACTGGCCGATAGTCCATCAATGGATTTTCACGATCTGGCCTTTCGTACCTGCATTTTGCGTCCTAGTCTGACCGGAATATTGACGCGCATGGAGCGGGACGGGCTGGTGTTGCGACTAAAGCCGGTTAACGATCAGCGTAAGTTATATGTCATGTTGACGGAGCAGGGACAAACGTTGTACGCCCGTGCCCGGACGCAGGTAGAAGAGGCTTATCGAAAAATTGAGGCCGATTTTACGCCTGAAAAAACGCAAAAATTGATGTTGCTGCTGGACGATCTTATTGCCCTGGGACGCCAGCATCCTGATGGCGATGAGGAAGCATAGCATTCTCACCTCCCCACGCCGCCGACGCGGGGAGCCCCTCCCGCTTATAACGTTGACGGCGATCGCATTTTACTCTTCTTCTTCGACGTTCATCTGAAAAGTACCGGCCGTTGTCCTGAAAGTCTCTTCACAGTTTACGCTTCTCCATATTCAATTAAACAACAAATAATAAACATATTATTAACAATAACATTCCGATTAAGAGGAAGAGGTCGCAATGAAACCTGAAGATTTTCGTACTGATAACAAGCGTCCGTTGACTGGCGAAGAGTATTTAAAAAGCCTGCAGGACGGGCGGGAAATTTATATTTACGGCGAACGCGTTAAAGATGTTACGACACACCCTGCATTCCGCAATGCCGCAGCGTCGGTGGCGCAACTGTATGACGCATTACATAAACCGGCGATGCAAGATACCCTGTGCTGGAATACCGATACTGGCAGCGGCGGCTATACACATAAATTTTTCCGCGTGGCGAAAAGCGCAGACGATCTGCGTCAACAACGTGATGCTATCGCCGAATGGTCGCGCCTGAGTTACGGCTGGATGGGGCGCACACCGGATTACAAAGCCGCCTTTGGCTGCGCTCTGGGCGCCAACCCAGCCTTCTATGGCCAGTTTGAACAGAACGCCCGCAACTGGTACACCCGTATTCAGGAGACCGGCCTCTACTTTAACCATGCTATCGTCAACCCGCCGATCGACCGTCATAAACCTGCTGACGAAGTGAAAGACGTTTACATCAAGCTGGAAAAAGAGACCGACGCCGGGATCATCGTCAGCGGGGCGAAAGTCGTCGCCACTAACTCCGCCCTGACTCACTACAACATGATTGGTTTCGGCTCAGCCCAGGTCATGGGTGAAAACCCGGATTTTGCCCTGATGTTTGTCGCGCCAATGGATGCCGAAGGCGTAAAACTGATTTCGCGCGCCTCGTATGAAATGGTCGCGGGCGCTACGGGCTCGCCGTTTGATTATCCTCTCTCCAGCCGCTTTGATGAAAACGATGCCATTCTGGTGATGGATAAGGTACTGATTCCTTGGGAAAATGTGTTAATTTACCGTGACTTCGATCGTTGCCGTCGCTGGACGATGGAAGGCGGCTTTGCTCGTATGTATCCCCTGCAAGCCTGTGTTCGTCTGGCGGTTAAACTTGATTTTATTACCGCTCTGCTGAAAAAATCACTCGAATGTACGGGCACCGTGGAGTTCCGGGGCGTGCAGGCCGATCTCGGCGAAGTAGTGGCCTGGCGCAATATGTTCTGGGCATTGAGCGATTCCATGTGTTCTGAAGCGACCCCGTGGGTAAACGGCGCCTGGCTACCGGACCATGCCGCGCTGCAAACCTATCGTGTGATGGCGCCAATGGCCTATGCGAAAATTAAAAATATTATTGAACGTAACGTTACCAGCGGCCTGATTTACCTGCCCTCCAGCGCCCGCGATCTGAATAACCCGCAAATCGACCAGTACCTGGCGAAATACGTACGCGGCTCTAACGGCATGGACCATGTTGAGCGCATCAAAATCCTTAAATTGATGTGGGATGCCATCGGCAGCGAGTTCGGCGGCCGTCACGAGCTCTACGAGATTAACTACTCTGGCAGCCAGGATGAAATTCGTCTGCAGTGCCTGCGTCAGGCTCAGAGCTCCGGCAATATGGATAAAATGATGGCGATGGTCGATCGCTGCCTCTCCGAATACGATCAGAATGGCTGGACGGTTTCGCATTTGCACAATAACGACGATATCAATCAACTGGATAAGCTGCTGAAATAACGCGGCAGGAGATTCTCATGCAAGTAGATGAACAACGTCTGCGTTTTCGCGATGCGATGGCGAGTCTGGCGGCAGCGGTCAACATTGTAACCACAGCAGGTCACGCCGGACGCTGCGGCATCACCGCAACAGCGGTATGCTCCGTCACGGATACGCCGCCCTCCGTGATGGTATGTATTAATGCCAATAGCGCCATGAATCCCGTTTTTCAGGGCAACGGCAGGCTATGCATTAATGTGCTTAACCATGAGCAGGAGCTGATGGCGCGCCACTTTGCCGGTATGACGGGGATGGCGATGGAGGACCGTTTTCACCAGCCATGTTGGCAAAGCGGGCCGCTGGGCCAGCCGGTACTTAATGGCGCGCTAGCCGGTCTTGAAGGCGAAATCAGCGATGTGCAAACCATCGGTACGCATCTGGTGTATCTGGTGGCAATCAAAAATATTATCCTTAGCCAGGATGGGCATGGCCTGATTTATTTCAAACGCCGTTTTCATCCGGTCAGGCTTGAGATGGAAGCGCCGGTTTAATCACCGCTCATGCCCCAGGCGGGATAACCACCGCCTGGGGGATAGTGCTCGATACTCTGAAGATTTTTATTGCCACCGCGCGGTCTGCTTGCCATAAATCGCGGCATTTAATAAAACGTGAATTAACTGCCGCGGTAGGTTGAATAACCATACTGACTTAATAGCAGCGGCACATGATAGTGCTCGTTCGTTTTGCTGATATGAAACTCGACGGGAATCTCCGGGAAAAAGGTATCCAGTTTTTTACTTTCAAAATAATGTCCTGTTTTAAAAACAACGCGGTAATCGCCCGGCGCGGCAGGTTTTTCGGGCCACAGCGCTTTAATACGTCCATCCTGGTCAGTATGCCCGGTATTTAATTGCGCCCATCCGTTATCCTTTTTCTGCTCCAGTACGACCTCCACGCCGGGCGCCGGTTTGCCGGTTTGCTGATCAAGAATATGTACGCTGAGGATATTGTTTCCAGCGGCCAGCGCCATTGCCGGGGCTGCAACAAGAGATGCTATCGCGCTAGCCAGTATATATCGTTTCATGTTTCTCTCCTTTACGGTATTGATGTAGAAAAATATATATGGTGTCGCCAGGGTTAACCTTACACGGACATTACAATTGTGTCATCCTGGTGAGGCATTTCCGGACTCGCTAAAAAGCATATGGCATACTGCGTTGATGAAGATTTTATTGATTGAAGATAACCAGAAAACTATTGAGTGGGTACGTCAGGGACTCACTGAAGCAGGCTATGTGGTTGATTATGCTTGTGATGGACGAGACGGATTGCGCCTGGCCCTTCGGGAACATTATTCATTGATTATTCTTGATATTATGCTACCCGGACTTGATGGATGGCAGGTTTTGCGCGCGTTACGTACAGCGCACCAGACCCCGGTTATTTACCTGACGGCGCGCGACTCGGTTGAGGATCGCGTCAAAGGTCTTGAGGCGGGCGCCAATGATTACCTTGTTAAGCCTTTTTCCTTCGCTGAACTGCTGGCCAGGGTGAGAGCGCAACTCAGACAGCACGTCTCTGTCTTTACCCGACTGTCGATCAATGGTCTGGACATGGATGCCACCAGGCAATCGGTGTCGCGAAATAAAAAACCGATTTCCCTGACCCGCAAAGAATTTCTGCTCCTCTGGCTACTGGCGTCCAGGGCAGGAGAAATCGTGCCCCGAACCGCGATAGCCAGCGAAGTATGGGGGATCAATTTTGACAGTGAAACTAATACCGTTGATGTCGCGATTCGTCGGCTTCGCGCCAAAGTAGACGATCCGTTTGAAAAGAAGCTCATTACGACCGTCCGGGGGATGGGTTATCGATTACAGGCGGAAGCATCGCAAAATGGTTAAATTATCAATGACGCTGCGCCTGACAATTTCTTTTATCGCCATACTTATCCTCGCCTGCACCGGCATTAGCTGGACGCTTTATAGAGCGTTGAGCAAAGAATTAACATATCGGGATGATATGACGCTAATAAACCGGGCGGCGCAAATGCAGCAACTGTTGCTGGATGGCGCCAGACCGGAAAATCTGCCGCTCTATTTTAACCGGATGGTGGATACGAAACAGGATATCTTGTTGATTAATTCACCATCAGATCACAGTGTTGCGATTAACCATAGCGGCATCCCCAATGAACGCCTGAACATGATTCCGCTCGTTAAAAACATAACCCGCGAAACCTTATTTCGCCAGACGGTACGAGGAACGGAGCTGACCGCAGTACGGATCATCGGCAGAAGCGGCGATTACCCGTTGACCCTGACCATTGCCAGGCTGGCGACGGAAAGGCGACAAATGCTGGAGCAATATCGTCACAACAGTTTACTGATAAGTCTTATTGCGATCATCGTCTGTTCGGCGCTCAGTCCGTTGGTCATTAGAAATGGATTACGAGCCATTACGTCGCTCAGCCGGCTCACCGCGGCGACAGATAGTGGCACACTCCGCCAGCCACTGGCGGAACAGGCGTTGCCCGTCGAGCTAAGGCCGCTTGGGCAAGCGCTAAATATCATGCGCCAGAAGCTTTCCGACGATTTTGGACGCCTGAACCAATTTGCCGACGATCTAGCGCACGAGCTGCGCACGCCGGTCAATATTCTATTGGGGAAAAATCAGGTGATGTTGAGTCAGGAACGCAGCATCGAAGAGTATCAACAAGCCCTTGTCGATAATATTGAAGAGCTGGAGGGACTGTCGCGACTGACAGAAAATATTCTCTTTCTGGCGCGCGTGGAGCACCAGAATATAGCGGTAAAAAAACAACCTGTTCCGCTAAATGCGCTGGTCGAAAATATGCTCGATTATCTTAGTCCTCTTGCCGAGGAGAAGCGCATCCGTTTTATAAGTCAATGTCAGGGAACGGTGTGGGCTGATAAAATATTATTACAAAGAGTGCTTTCAAACCTCTTGACGAATGCCATCCGGTATTCTAATGAAAACGCCGTGATACGTATTGAAAGCGCTTATGATAATAACGCTGCGGAAATTCGGGTCGCTAATCCGGGAAACCCTGCCGCCGATCCGGGCAAACTTTTCAGGCGTTTTTGGCGAGGAGATAATGCCCGCCACACCACCGGTTTTGGTCTGGGATTATCGCTGGTTAACGCGATTGCAATGTTGCACGGCGGCTCTGCGTCTTACCTCTATGCCGATAAACACAATATCTTTTCGGTTCGTCTGCCTGATAACGGTTGAAAGCTGACGTCAGTACGGCCTGTATTTTCCCTTCCCTGCTGCAGGGCTGTTGTTATCAATACAACCTCAATAAAGAGAAAATAAGGTATGTCGGCAAAGAATATTGCCGGCTCGATCACTTTCTCGGTTTCTAATCCAGGGTCAATTTATCCCATAACGCGTTATTCAGGAGCTTTTATGAAACTGTATTTTGCATTCGCCGTTACGCTGCTGGGTCTGGGTAAAGTCATCGCCTGCACTACCCTGTTGGTAGGCAATCAGGCTTCGGCTGACGGTTCCTTCATTATCGCGCGCAACGAAGATGGCTCGGCGAACAACGCCAAGCATATGGTTATCCATCCAATCTCGTTTCATCAACAAGGCGAGTATAAAGCACACCGGAACAACTTTAGTTGGCCGCTTCCTGAGACAGCGATGCGCTATACGGCGATTCATGACTTTGACACTAACGATAACGCCATGGGTGAAGCAGGTTTCAATTCGGCGGGCGTCGGAATGAGCGCAACGGAAACCATTTATAACGGCAGCGCGGCACTGGCTGCCGATCCTTACGTAACAAAAACGGGAATTACTGAAGACGCCATTCAGACAGTGATCCTGCCAGTGGCGCATTCGGCACGTCAGGGCGCCAAATTACTGGGCGACATTATTGAACAAAAAGGCGCGGGCGAAGGTTTCGGCGTCGCTTTTATTGATACTAAAGAGATATGGTATCTGGAGACGGGAAGTGGCCATCAATGGCTGGCGGTACGACTTCCAGCAGATAAATATTTCGTTTCCGCAAATCAGGGACGTTTACGCCGTTACGATCCAAATGATAAAGCGAATTATATGGCGTCGCCGACATTAGTCAGCTTTGCGAAAAAGCAGGGATTATATGATCCAGCCCACGGCGAATTCGACTTCCATCAAGCCTATTCGCAGGATAACAAAATCGATATCACCTATAATTATCCGCGTGTCTGGACGCTACAGCACCAGTTTAATCCACATCTGGATACTGCCGTTAGCAAAGGGGAAACGTTTCCCGTTTTTTTAACGCCAATGACGAAAATTAACCTGGAGGCAATAAAAAACGCGTTACGCAACCACTATCAGGGCACGCCGCACGATCCTTATGCCAATCATCACCCACAAGAACCATGGCGACCCATATCCGTTTTTCGTACTCAGGAGTCGCATATCTTGCAGGTCAGACCGGGATTACCACAGGCCGTAGGCGAAGTAGAATACGTGGCCTATGGAATGCCATCCCTTAGCGTGTATCTCCCCTATTATCAGGGAATGCGTCATTATCAGCCCGGATATGATAAAGGAACCGATCGGGCGAGCAGTGATTCTACCTACTGGACATTTCGCACGCTGCAAACGCTGGTTATGCAGGACTACAATGCTTTTGCGCCAGATGTGCAACACGCCTGGAAAACATTTGAACAGCAAACGGCTAAGCAGCAACATACGATGGAACAGACATATCTGAGATTGTATGCGTCGCATCCGAAAGAAGCGCAACACTTACTGCAAAATTTTGAAGATAAAACGATGCAAAATGCGCAAACGCTCGCTCATCGCCTGACAAATAATATTATTACGAAAATGACCTATAATACAGATATGAAATATCACTTTTCAGGTACGCAACCATGAAATTTAACGATAACCCATGAGCCACTCATAAACAATAAGGTAAAGAGGCACCAAAATTAGCCAGATATAAAAGATAATAATTATTATTGATTCATAGAGAGGATAGCTTATTACACTCCAGGCAAATATCAGTAAAGAGACAAAAGCGGCAAAAAAGCAGGAGGTATACAAGCACGTTCTTCTTTTCAAAATGGCGCATCCTCTCGTATAAGACGATAGCTACAGCTTATGTCCAGTATTACATAACTTCTCTCGACAGGCCTCTTTTACCCATGCTGAAAAATTTCGCGTCTTCTCAGATTTTAACGCGAATTCTATCTGTTCAAGCATGGAATAGGAAAAACGAATATTCTTCGTAACGGTCTTACTTGTTCGGGGCTTTGCTGGCATACACATACCTGTATAACATTTGATGTAACGCAGTTACTTTACGCAGGAGTAAATCGGTGAATTTGATCTGAGTCAAAAAGGTGGATTTTCAATAAAATTTGAGCCATAAACTGTGAGGTTTGTAGATTTTTTGATCATCTAATGTGCCGCTATTCCCCCATTATCACCTCTATGTAGGGACGTCAGAACGCCCCATGGCCTGAACAGACGCTTCCCCACTAAAAAGGACGTTTTTTTAAAGTTTCTGGCGAATAGAAGTCACACCCTATTAAGGGGTCGTTAAACCTGTCGAATGTTCCCACTACACCATTCAGGGATATTAAATACGCTATGCAGATACAGAGCTTCTATCACTCAGCTTTATTAAAAAGCCAGGAGGCTTTTAAAAGCCTACAAAAAACCTTATACAACGGAATGCAGATTCTGTCTGGTCAGGGAAAAGCGCCGGCTAAAGCACCCGACGCTCGCCCAGAAATCATTGTCCTGCGAGAACCTGGCGCAACATGGGGGAATTATCTACAGAATCAGAAGACATCTAACCACTCGCTGCATCATATCTATGATTTACAACGTGACCTTCTTACCGTCACGGCAACCGTTCTGGGTAAACAAGACCCGGTGCTAATAGCAATGGCAAACCAAATGGAGTTAGCAAAAGTTAAAGCGGACCGGCCAGCAACAAAACAAGAAGAAGCCGCCGCAAAAACATTGAAAAAAAATCTTATCGAACTTATTGCAGCACGCACTCAGCAGCAAAATGGTCTGCCTGCAAAAGAGGCTCACCGCCTTGCAGCAGAGATGTTTAAGGATGCTCAGGTCAAGCAGCTTAATAGTCAGTCCTGGCAGACCATAAAAAATACGCTAATACATAACGGGCATCATTATACCAATACGCAGCTCCCTGCCGCAGATATGAAAATCGACACAAAGGATATATTTCCCAGCGCTTATCAGGGAAAAGGCGTATGCAGTTGGGATACCCAAAATATTCATCACGCCACTAACCTGTGGATGTCCACGGTGAGTACGCATGAGGACGGTAAAGATAAAACGCTTTTTTGCGGGATACGCCATGGCGTTCTTTCCCCTTATGGTGTGAAAGATCCGCTGCTGCGTCAGGTGGGCGCTGAAAACAGAGCCAAAGAAGTATTAACTGCAGCGCTTTTTAGTAAGCCTGAGCTGCTTGAGAGTGCCCTAAAGGGCGAAGCGGTAAGCCTGAAACTGGTGTCCGTTGGGTTACTCACCGCGTCGAATGTTCTCGGTCAGGAAGGAACGATGGTCGAGGATCAAATGCGTGCATGGCAATCGTTGACCCAGCCGGGAAAAATGATTCATTTAAAAATCCGCAATAAAGATGGCGAACTACAGACGGTAAAAATAAAGCCGGAAGTCGCCGCGTTCAATGTGGGTGTCAATGAGCTGGCACTCAAGCTCGGCTTTGGCCTGAAGGCATCTGATAGATATAATATCGAGGCGCTACATCAGTTATTAGGCAATGATTTACGCCCTGAGGCCAGACCGGGTGGCTGGGTTGGCAACTGGCTGGCGCAATACCCGGATAATTATGAAGTCGTAAATAAATTAGCACGCCAGATTAAGGATATCTGGAAAAATAACTTGCATCATAAAGATGGCGGCGAACCCTATAAACTTGCACAACGCCTTGCAATGTTAGCCAATGAAATCGGCGCCGTGCCCGCCTGGAATTGTAAAAGCGGCAAAGATCGTACAGGAATGATGGATTCAGAAATCAAACGAGAAGTCATTTCTTTCCATCAGACCCATACTTTAAATGCTCCAGGCAACCTTCCAGATCGCAGTGGACAGGAAATTTTCCAAAAAGTATTACTTAATAGCGGTAACCTGGAAATTCAAAAACTGAATACGGGGGGAGCGGGAAATAAAGTAATGAAAAATTTGTCGCCAGAAGTGCTCAATCTTTCCTATCAAAAACGAATTGGTAATGAAAACATCTGGCAATCAGTAAAAGGAATTTCCTCATTAATCACTTCTTGAGTCTTAAGGTAATATATGGAAAATCTATTAAATCGTTTATATGACGCGTTAGGGCTGGATGCGCCAGAAGATGAACCGCTTCTCATCATCGATGATGAGATACAGGTTTATTTTAATGAATCCGATCTCATGCTGGAAATGTGCTGTCCCTTTATGCCGTTGCCTGACGACCTCCTGACTTTGCAACATTTTTTACGTCTGAACTACACCAGTCCTGTAACTATCGGCGCTGACGCAGACAATACTGCTTTAGTGGCGCTTTATCGCTTACCACAGACCAGTACTGAAGAAGAGGCGCTCACCGGTTTTGAATTATTTATTTCAAGCGTGAAAAAATTTATAGAATATTATACATAATATATCAATATACTCTCTTCAGGAGATGAAACGCGATGCGTATTCCCATTGTCTAAAGAGACAAAACCAGAGTCTATATAACCCAAAGATAACCCCCAGAGAATAACATTCGTTGGGGGTTATCTTTGGTGGAAATATGAGGGAAAAATGCTCATCTCTCTCATTTTGCATTGCTGGCGGGAGAAATCTTATTGTATGTAAGTGTTCGCTAATTTGTTTTCATATCACTATAGCACAATATTATCTATTAACCATTGACAATCATCGCAGCTAAACCTGCAGACAGGGTTGCAGCAAAAATCGCAGCAATAGCCACCGCGGTAACGCCAACGCCAGCTCCGACAGCAGCGGCAGTTTTCCCTTTAGAGATATCTTTTTTCTCAAGTGAGGTCAGGTCTGCCAACGGAATTACTTGATCGGTACTGGTAATTAACGATTGTGGCGTGACTTTCTGAATAGTCACCGTATCCTGACTGCCATCTTTACATTTATATTGTACTACATCGCCTTCATATAGCGGAGGATCAAGAAGATAGTAGGTATAGTTTCTTTCTAATTGATGCTGACGGAGTTGTACGGGATTAAACGTTGAACATCCCGTCATCATCATGACGGTAATAACCATCATTCCTGCCAATAATTTTTGATATTTCATCTTTTCTTCTCACCTTCTTTCTCACCGATTAATAACAACAAATCATTATGTACTGCCAGATAGTTGAGAGTCAGTTGACCGTTATGATGATAAATTACCCGCTCGCCTATTCATTGAGAGCGCGCTACATAACTTTTATAGTGATACTAATAACATGGATTTTCTAAACCATTACTATACCGCAGTGTTATTGTTTAAATTAGTAACGCACACAGTCCGTGCGTTACTATATTTACTTTAATAATCACTCATTGTGCAAGAAATACAAAAAATATTCATGTCTGCTCTGCTGACCACCGATATATACCCGGATTAAAATGAGTTTCACTATCGCCTGATTCTTCCATCACGATTTTTAAATTTTCGATTGCGTCAAACCGCCTTCATGTATGACAAAATAAATAATAACAACAATCATCATCATGAAAATTCGAGATAATGCCTCAACGCAGTGGTAAGTTTTAGTAGTAGACCATATATTTTCCTATGAAAGCTCCTGTGACCTTTTTCGTTTTTTCAACAAAGCGTAAGAAGCAGCTTTTATAACCTGTTATAATGACTGGCGATGTTATATTTTAATTTTTATCAATCAATGTTTAGACATTATTTAAATGTTTATATCCATCAGTAAACCGTATCATGACAAATTAATTAAATGATGATCAGAAATATGCCAATAACGTCATCAGGCCCCTACGCCAGAGCATTTAAAGATAAAAAAATATTCATTATTTATGTAGCTGGTAATTATGAAAACAAGCTGATAACTAAACCTGTGAAGGATATTGATTGAAAACTGTTATAATGTTCAGCCTAACATTAACGATGTTTTGTGTTAATGCCGGGAATATTCATGCTGAGCTTGCGAAATTGGTGGCATTACAGTGAGTAGATGGTACTACTAAGATTACGCTTACTGATGGACGGATTTTAACGACTGCCAGGAAAGGTTTTAAAATCCCCTTCAGAGCGATTAGAAAATAATATAAAAATTCTATTTTAGCAAAAAAATTATGGATGAGCATTATAATACGCGTCAGAAAAATTGAGACCTAATGAATAAATCACTTCAGAAGCTATAAAAATTGATAGTCAGGCGGCCATCTATGCTCCTGACAGCGTAAAAAATCCAGAAACTAAATAAGCAGTGAATTTTATTTGTATTAGCCGCTTGACCCTCATGGGAAGTCGTCATCACGTTTTTCAGGCACCCTCTGGGGTCGTACAGAACCACGCCGCAGAAAAAGCCTGTACACGCCGCACAAAGCGAACCGCCATGGACATAACAAGATGCTTCCATTTCGGTACGCTCATCCAGGAATAGTCAGACAGAAATAATCTATTAGCAAGACACCGTGTTAGACAATGTTTACACGCCCCCTCTTCAGCTATCTGCCTACGCGAACCTGTTGTTGTGGTTATATTATGGTTAACATTTGTTTACCACGCCATATATAGCACACATATAATACCAATAGCAATTGCACGACAAAACAGAAGAAACCACTCAGTTTATACGATTAGTCGCAGCCAGTTTACAATGTTTAAATAACGATACTTTATAACATAACATGCATTCTGATAAACCGAACAGCAATATTAAGATAATCAGGATGCATCACTTATTGTAACGATGGGAATACTTGTTATACTCATTCAATCTGGAGACAGAAACCAGTGACATCAACAGACCTTATAATTATTCTGTGCCTGGCGTTAATTATAATTTCAGGGATATGTTTATACCATGTTTTAATGGTGGTCATAAGATTATTAAATAAGCACTAAGTAATTATCATCTTAATGTTATCTGATTACGTTCTCAGCGAGTTTCTGATGCAAAATACTGTTTCATTAAAAATCAACATATTACATCGATTACCATAATTGCAGTATCACTTTACATTTGAAAATACAGGAGTTATTTTTGAATATTCAGCATATTAAACGAAAACTTACCCACTGGGAAACATCTTCTTTTCCCATATATAGAGACACCTTCGAACAATATGGTGGTAGCGTTAACATGCATCCTGATATCGTGGAATATTTCATGAAATATCATGACTGGAAATTTTCGTTTTTTCACTACAAAAAATATGACGAAATTAAAGGGGCGTATTTTGTATGTAACAATCAAAACATTGGAATACTTATGCGCAGAGCATTTCCGCTTTCATCTGATGAAGTACTTATTCCTCTTGCCCCTGAGCTACGATGCTTCCTTCCTGAACGTACCAATAAGCTTTCTGTATACCACAGGTCACAAATTATTAATGCCACATGGCGTCTTGCCAGAAAGAAACAGAACTGTCTGGTAAAAGACACCTTCTCTACTAAATTTGGAAAAAACCGTCGTAATGAGTATCAAAAGTTTCTCCGGAATGGTGGAAACGTCAAAAGCCTGGATGATTTTTCAGGTGATGAACTGGTGTGGATTTACCAGTCATTATTCCGCTCACGGTTTGGTGATACTCTCCCGTGTTATCCGACAGGCAACCTGACCGACTTTTTTTCCCGCCTTCGCCACCTCTTGTATGGTTGTGTGCTCTATGTTGAAAACTCACCATGCGCTTTTGATATTGTTTTAAAGGCAGAGAGCCGCCTTAATGTATATTTTGATGTTCCAAACGGCGGTGTAAAAAAAGAATGCATGAATCTTAGCCCCGGAAGTATACTCATGTGGCTTAATGTTAATAATGCAAAGAGTTATTGCCAGGCAAAAAATAAGAAGTTTATTTTTTCTATTGGCGCCCTCAGACCTGAGTGGGAGTACAAGCTACGTTGGGCTGAACCATTTTTTACCGGAAAATCTTTTTGTTAACATACCGAGAGCAGCTCCATACAAGCCTGGTCCTGCTCTCTACATTATGGTCATATCTTTCTGGCCTTCAAACCACGGTCAGTTAATATTCGGTGCTTTTTAGTATCCACCCAGTTTACCTGCTCCCGGTTCCTTTACCACTCGCAGAGCTGTGCTTTATCTTTATCTGTTGCACTTCCAGGATCAACTATATCCTAATTCTTCTGTGAAAATTTTATCTTAGATGGTTACTGCTCACAGTGAGTTTCAATGGAAAAGAACCAAACTACTATCAGTAATATTCATATGTTTGTTGGAGTAGAATATAGCGCATCCCAATAAAAATCAGAATATTTGCACTAAGACAGAGAAAGAACAGCTTAACCATATGTTAGAAGAAATATTTGGAGAATTAAATATGTGTCAGATATCTGAATTTCCGTAAGTGCGTCAGGCTCGAATGCGTTATGAGGCGATCACCGGGAAGTATACGGAAGGTAATATTATCTATCGTGATTCATGGAACGATCGTTGTTGTGCATGATGACGAAGGGCATCAGAGGGGGAAAATTCCTCCTCTGACGCTAAAGAGGTGATAAGAATGGTCGACTTAACCGCAGAACAATGACATCTGGCGAAGATAGTTCATGACTACGCCTGTCAGTTTCCTCTGACATAAAATGGTGATGCTCAGTTATTGCAGGGCTGTTATGCTATATGGATGGAAAGGCTGGCTCAGAGCATTGCTGATCGAGTCATTGAGATACCAAAAGATCACTAAAAACAACGGACCGGAAATTTCGGCGGTTCCGGCGTTGACCCCTATACACTCAACAGGGCGTTTCTAAGGAAACACGGGAAGCTGTTATAATAAACTCTCGTAACGGATCGTAGGGCATGGAGTCAGCTTCAGCGGTAAGCCCTTGTTTTTGGTTCTGTTGTACCAGTGATTTTGTTTCATCTATATTTTGGGGGGAGGTTCAAATTCAATTAAATAAAGGTTTTCATATCCTTTTCTTTTTATGCCTTTCAATGCATCATCAAGAGATGATTAAGAATTAACCCTGTTAGTAAAATAAACTGACTTTGGATTATAATTTAACCAGTTAGCGTCACTTTGGCTACCGGGTTATATCAATGTACGCTGAGCAAGCGCTAATTTATTAATATTATCGGTTAAGTTATTATTTTGGATTGTCTTTGTGTTAAGCATAAAGGCAACACTTTTTTATCCATGGTAACATAATCATATTTTATGTAAACATCAAGTGGTGGATCTTTTTTTCCGTATTTATTAAGTTGCTCAGAATTTATTTTACTTAATGAAAAAATGTATCATTTGATTTTAAATTATCATTATGAGTCACAACCCAATTATGGTATGATAACGTACGCATTGACACTTTCAAAAATCTTATCGTCTTTTCTTTAACAATAGCGTTGTTATTACTGATTGTAGCTACCTGTGCAGGACCTGTGTTGAAAACATTATTCTTGGGTTTACAAACTAGTTTCAGTCATTTGCCCCCGATGCGATCTTTTAAACGTGCGGCTACCAATCCAGCCATTATTACGCTCAACAAAACGTAATCAGCCAACTCACGGCTCCTTTTATATCAATGCTTGGGCAATAAAAATCAAACTGCTCCAACGTCTTTAATATACCATGTTATGCTGATGAATATTATCCATAATAGCATAAAGCTGAGGAGTATTATGTTTAAATCTATACATAACAATGGTTCATCTAACATTGTATTTGATATGGTGAAGAAAGATGTTATTGGTTGCATGGACGATGTAGCGGAGTATAGAGAAAAAATAAAACAATTATCTGAAGTGTCTTTACAATTTTCTCAATTATTTTTCCATTTTGAAGATTTTTGTAAAAAAAATAACATACTCATTTTTTGTCATAGTGAGGAAGAGCTGGCTCAGTGCTTTGCTAATGAAAATCCCCAATATACCTTTTCTGAAAGCTTTAATTATATCTCCCGAACTCATTCTTATGGGTTTACTGCATTAACAGAAAATAGAATTTATTCTATTTCTGGAGCACGAGGAAAACATGGTGCCAATCATGAGATGATGCACCTATTATCTGCTCCCGGAGGGAAGACAAAAATGTTATTGCAAATTTCCGCAAATATGATGGAAGGAACCAATGAATTTTTTACACGTGAAGTAGAAAAATATATGTCAGTTATTGAACCGGAAATTACTGAGGCATACTCATTCACTTATCCTAAACAATATGAATTTATTACAACCATCATTAATGTATGTGGTGAAACAGTAAAAAATGCCTTATACCAGATTCATTTTTGTGGTGAAGACACCGATTGTCTTATTGATGCTATGCTCCTCCAATGGAAACAAAAAAGTGTCATGGGAAATATGAAGCCAGTTTACAAAACACCACCTAATGAGACACAGGCAAAAAATTTTTTAAAAAGGTTTTTAATAGAAATTACCAGTAATATGGATGGAGAATCTGATAATAGTATTGCGCTTACGGGGTTTCACAAACGCTTTCCTACACCTGAACCAGAGATACCCCCGCCTCCACCACTACCACCATTACCTGGTGCGCCACGACCGTTACCTGTTGCGCCACCGATATTACCTGGTGCGCCACCGCCATTACCTGGTGAGCCACAAATTTTGGATGCGATAGATGCCGGCTTTAATGAGGAGGAAGCATACAATATTTTTAAATTACAGATGATGGATTTTCTGCATTTGGTGCCACCTCCCCCTCCGTTGCTATTCTAATAGTAAAAATCTGCTTTCATAGAAGAGGGCATTAATTGCGCCCGGGAAGGGCGTACCAAAACTCTTAAAAAAAGAAGTCGCCGCCAGTCCCAGGAGATGTTCCATAGCGAACAAGGAAGCCAGTATACCAGCCTTAAATATCAACAAGTTATATGGCGACGCAGAATAAAGCAAAGCGTCAGTTGACGAGGATACTGCCGGGATAATAGCCCCACGTAATGCCAGACTGAAATCAGAATGCGGACCAGCGAATGGTTACGCAGAAAGTTATCGCAACCATAGAGAGAAAAGAAGCCTGGATATAGAATCCAGCCTGCTCTTTCTATCATATCCTCATTTCCGACATTGCGTATGGCACTGAGCAGATTAAAGAAATCAGGTTCCCGGGCTTCGTTTGCTAAGTGGGTAATCTCTGGGTAGAGACCGGAACCTAATGTAATGGACGGCCTCTGTACAAACACAAGGATAATTGCCGTTTCCATCCTGGTCCGCAATATGAAAAAATTTCGTCAAACGGAATTCGTTAGACCTGTTAAAAAGCAGAATTATTTAGTGGAATTTACATTTACAGGAAAGAAGAGTATGGGAAAACGAAAGAGTCCCTTGAAAAGCCGTTTACATTCACGATTTCTTTCATATTCCCCCTTATCTATAGAAAATTCAAATAAAATTCATAATACAAAAAACACCTTATATCCTGTTTTTTATTATATCATAAATTAAAACAACTTAACTCACAACGGCAGGTAACCAAAATGCCAATAACTCAAGCAACACCAGAAAAAGTAGCAAAGTATTTGTGTGCAGCCGGAGTCGGTACGAAAGAGGCAATGGAAAATGCAACATCACCGCAGGGCATATGTGAATGGATTGTTAACTTTTTTACCTGTGGCAGAGTAAAAAGAAACAATGAAAAATGCTTTCGGGAGGTAGTGGAAAAACTGACCACGGCGTTATTACATGTAAATAAAGATGATTTTTATAGTGGTGCCAAAATATTTCTGGAGGATATCAACGGGTGCGTTACAAGTTTCTCATATGGAGAAGTGTTCGAAAGCTCCAGCCCTATGGTCACTGTAGAAGTTAGTAAAAATGGAAAGACTGTAACGCGCACAATTGTTGCCAAGACATTTTTGGATGCATGCCGAATGTTAAAGCTTATGAATAAATATAATATACAACAGCAAGAGGATAGCGCCCTTTTAACCGATGAAGGTAAGCTTGATCTGCGTGGAGCAAACCTGACTCATAAAGATTTCAATGGAGAGGATTTGTCACATATAGATGCCTCTAATGCAGATTTCCGTGGTTCGAATCTTTCTGACGTAAATTTAATAGGTGCAAATTTGTGTTGCGCAAACCTACATGCTGTAAATCTGATGGGCTCAAACATGACTAGAGCAAACCTGACTCACGCAGACCTGACTTATGCTAACATGTCCTCTGTAAACTTAACCGCTGCAATTCTATTCAGCTCAGACTTCACTAGCACCAACCTAAATAGTGCAATATTAGATAAGATAGCTCTAACTTTAGCGAAATCATTAACAGGAGCCAATCTGACAGGTATTCAACATACCCCCACCCCACTCCTGGATTACAATGATGAAACTCCTTTCCCCCGCCTGATATTTTAGTTGGGATAATCAGCGAGATCTGTAACACATCATGAGAATATAACTATATTCTTAATTATTTGATTGCAAAGAATATTATAAACAAAGGGTATTCAAACAAAAGAATATTCTCTCTTTTATTAAATCCCCCCAACACTTAAGTTTTATTATAAATAACATTTTTAGCATATTTTTACATTTTTGATATTCCGCGATGTGATCGCAACGTTCGTCGGCGTTCAGTAGTCGAAGCCAAGCTGGAGGAGTTTAATAAGCGTTTATGGAAAGCGTAAATTACTGCTTCACCCGTTTTCATTTTTCATCAACCACTTGTTCACCCTCCGCTTTCGTGAAAACATCTTTTTGGGAATCTGGAATAATGTCCAGCACAACTTCGGAAGGACGACACAGTCGTGTGCCCACAGATGTCATAACAATAGGACGATTAATCAAGATGGGATTCTCAATCATAAAACTAATTAATTGCTCATCGGTAAACTTATCATCAGCGAGGACAAGCTTCTCATAAGGTTCAACATTCTTACGCAGCAAAGCACGTACAGTAATCCTCATATCTGTAATAAGTTTAACCAGTTCATTATGAGTCGGTGGCGTATCGAGATAATAAATTATCGTCGGTTCATTGCCGCTGTTGCGGATCATCTCCAGTGTGTTACGAGAAGTACCGCAAGCCGGATTATGATAGATTGTAATTTTGCTCATAGCAGTATTTCATTACAGAGTGACAGAGAGCCGCAGCACCAAAGCGGCCAGAGCGACAAATAGAACCGGCAGGGTCATAACAATGCCGATGCGGAAATAATATCCCCAAGTGATCTTCATATTTTTCTGAGAGAGCACATGCAGCCACAGTAACGTGGCCAGACTACCAATCGGGGTGATTTTAGGGCCTAAATCGCAGCCAATAACGTTGGCATAAACCATGGCCTCTTTTCGCTACGACAAACAGTATAACGGCTCCGGCTACTGCTATCGCGCAGACGGGAAGACCCAAAGACTCCAGAACGAAAAAACCGATCAGCAGAATTAGCAGGACAATCCAGCCTGCCCTAAACGTCGCTAAATCTTTTATCGCGCGGCTGATGACTTCAGTAACAAAGCATCATACGTTGTCGGGATATCCCTACGGAAAAACATATGCAACATCACCAGCGTAGCGGCAATGGCCGCTATATCTACAGGAAGCATGACAGAAGCATATTGCGTAAAACCCAGACCAAAGTAATCCGCCGAGACGATATTCATAAGATTAGAGACAACGAGTGGCAAACTGGCGGTATCCGCAATAAACCCCGCGGCCATCACAAAGGCCAGCGTTGTCTCTTTGCTGAACCCCAGCGCAAGCAGCATAACTATCACTATCGGTGTAAGGATCAGCGCCACGCCATCGTTGGCAAATAGTGCAGCAACGGCAGCGCCAAGCAAGACTATCCATGTGAATAATAATGACCCACGCCCGTTACCCCACCGGGAAACGTGTAGTGCAGCCCATTCAAAGAAACCAGACTCATCATATTCTGGGTCAGTGGATACGTACGTTCACCATCCCCAACCAGTCCTCGGAGGCAAAAGCCTGGCAGGAATTCGATGAAAATGGGCGAATGAAACCCTCTGCATGGTATGCCAGGATCGTCGACGTCACTGAAGAACTGTTTAAAGTCACGCTCCTGCTGAAAGGATATACTGGATACCTTGCGTATCGCCACAGCGCAAGCAAAGAAAGTCATCAGCCATTGCCAGCTCGCATTAACCAAGAAAAATCTGATATCTGGAATCACCGCTAAATACGTACGTACAGGCCTTCAAATGGTATTTCACCAGCCTAAGGCCTTTTAATTTAAAACAGCGCCGGGTAACGTAATAACGTATATCATTCTCAATGCTGGCTTTAAATCCATAAATGTTCTGGACAATATTTCTTAATGATATTTTGCTTTTAACGCTTCTAAAAAGCATTCTACGCAAGCGTTATCAATAATTATCAAGAATTATCAATAATTTTTATCCCTAGAAAACTATCATCTTCAGCAATGCAAACTGACAGGTGTTCAATATTATAATAACCATGCTCCATCAGTTCCCGTTCTGCCTGATAAAGGGCATCGCCTGTACTGGCTGCCCTCAACGTTACAGAAAGGAGAACCCCGCTGATTTTCTGACTGGAAGCAATAAATACTGCTGTAAATACCATTTCACTCACCACAGATCTCCTGTGTACTGTTCCATACCGGGTTATGGAACATTCTTCATGTTTCTTTGGTTATGCCCATCGTACAGATTCGTACATTATTGCACTGTAATCATGCAGCATGTCATGAGTTTTTCACGATAGAACAGTTTTGAGAAAGAATATTCCACTACGCTTTACCATTATTCCTGGGGTTGTGAACAAGGCGGGCATCCACAACACGACTGTGCACACTCACAGTGAAAACCTGCATCGACGATATCGCAAGTTTTCTCCACCGTATTAAGGTAGAAGCTAAACCAGTGGTTTCTGAAATTCTCGAACAACTTGAGAAGCAGGCAGGCCAGCTTCCACTTGATTGCCAGATTTATCCTGAACTGGTCAAACTCGGAGTGGCAAAATATCGGGAATACAATACCGCAGGCGGGTATCGTGTTTTGTATTAGGTGGATGACTCGACATTAACAGCGCATACGATTTTGTCGCACCGTCAGGACATTAAACAGTTGCTGTTTAAACATCTCATCCAGACCTTAAAATCTCCCGCTTCGGCGCTGAGGAATCCCCAGTAATAGGCGGATAAAAAAGGACAGGCATAGAATTTTGTGCTCTACTGATTGTGCTAACAACGCAGGGAGACCACCTCTATACCCGTTCGTTCATTATGCCAGAACTTTTTCCGTGACGCTTTGACACCGTTTCATCAGTGTCGCCGGCGTGCCTCCCTCACTCTCATTAGTATTATGACGCTATCTGCCCGGTCAGGCTCAGGTAAAAACAAGATCAAGCGTATTGATCGCCTGCCTGGAAATTTGAGAAGAGTCATCAGATAGCTGACATTAGCGGAGAATATCCTGAGGCATTCTTCGCTAATTTTAAAGCGAACGGTACTGAGCACCGTTTTTAACCACCTTGCCAGAAGCTACCAGCATATGGTACTGGTTTATGGGACTCTTTCAGCGCCGAAGCGGGATTTTTTCTTCTGTTGTCAAAGGCAGCGGGGAAAAATATTCTAACAATATTCTGATATCCTAAAGCAACAAGGGACTACCTTTCGGTAACCCCTTGTTTAATTTGGCGGAAGCGAAGAGATCCGATATCTGGAATCCTTTTGGGTCATCAGTTTTCAGGACCGAAGAAAACTTTTAAATAGCATGTGGTTAATATTTTCATTTGGTATGTTGATCGCATTTTCACCACTGATAAATCAACAAGTTAGACAGTATCTACAAGATAGTATACCAACGATTTTAGGTGCTTCGGCTGGATGGTCCGGTTATTGGGGAAAAGTGAATTTTTATTCAGATTGAAGGATACGATATTCTCTGAGAATATTCTTTTTTATTCTTCGCCTTAAAAACAAAGGGGCTACCTTTCGGTAACCCCTTGTTTAATCTGGCGGAAGCGCAGAGATTCGAACTCTGGAACCCTTTCGGGTCGCCGGTTTTCAAGACCGGTGCCTTCAACCGCTCGGCCACACTTCCGGAATGAGGCGCACTATAAACATCCCGGTGCGTCATGTAAAGGCCGAATGTGTTCGTTTGCGTGAAAAACAGGCAAAATCTTGTTAATCGTCTGAAATAGCAGCACATTGACCACTTCTTCAACACAAAAACAGGCTTAATGCGTGTTTATCGCCCCTGTTTTTACCGCTCTGATTATCGATTTTTTGTGTTCTCTTTTGTTAGCAGTGCTTTGTTGGTGCTGCGACATGTTTTATGACGTAGCGCCAGGCGAGAGAAGACCGTTTCAACGACGGTAATTGCCTGAAATCTATTAGGGAAACTAAACGTAAACGGATGCGTAAAGATGGGTAAAACCGCTGGGTGATAGTGACTATTTTTATTATTCTTCTTTATTAATTACATCTGTCATAAGAGAGTGACTATGGATCGTATCATTACATCATCGCGTGATCGTAGCTCGCTACTGAGCACGCACAAAGTACTGCGCAATACCTATTTTCTGTTGAGCCTGACGCTGGCTTTCTCCGCAATTACCGCGACAGCCAGTACGGTATTGATGCTGCCCTCTCCCGGCCTGATCCTGACGCTGGTCGGTATGTATGGGCTGATGTTCCTGACATATAAAACCGCCAATAAGCCGGTTGGTATCCTGTCTGCTTTTGCGTTTACCGGTTTCCTGGGGTATATCCTGGGTCCGATTCTTAACGCCTATCTGTCAGCGGGCATGGGCGATGTCATTGGCATGGCGCTGGGTGGTACCGCGTTAGTATTTTTCTGCTGCTCCGCTTACGTCCTGACCACCCGTAAAGATATGTCCTTCCTGGGCGGTATGCTGATGGCCGGCATCGTTGTCGTACTGATTGGTATGGTAGCGAATATTTTCCTGCAACTCTCCGCGTTGCACCTGGCAATTAGCGCGGTATTTATCCTGATTTCATCGGGCGCTATCCTGTATGAAACCAGTAATATCATTCACGGCGGTGAAACCAACTATATTCGAGCGACCGTAAGTCTGTATGTTTCGCTGTATAATATCTTTGTCAGCCTGCTCAGCATCCTGGGCTTCGCCAGCCGCGATTAATCGAAATTCCCCTCTTCCAGCCCTGCTTATGCGGGGCTTTATTTTTTGCTACACTGCCGTTCGTGTTGATTACGCAGTGAAACGTTATGTTGATCTTTGAAGGTAAAGAAATCAGTACTGATAGCGAAGGCTATCTGAAAGAGACGACGCAGTGGAGTGAACCGCTGGCAGTCGCTATCGCCGCGAATGAAGGCATTGAACTCTCTGCGGAACACTGGGAAGTCGTGCGCTTCGTGCGCGAATTCTACCTTGAGTTTAATACCTCTCCCGCTATCCGAATGCTGGTAAAAGCGATGGCGAACAAGTTCGGCGAAGAAAAAGGCAACAGCCGCTATCTGTATCGTCTGTTTCCAAAAGGTCCGGCAAAGCAAGCAACCAAAATCGCCGGTCTGCCCAAGCCGGTAAAATGTATTTAATAACGAATACTGAAGTCTGTTAACGTCTCGTGGGGGCTGTGCGGTTCAGTGAGGATTTTGTCCACACGAGCAGAGCGCGGCCCGCCCTCTTTCAGCCATTTGATGAGCTTTTCCACCTGCGCCTCATCACCACAGGCCACGACTTCTACACTACCGTCATCCATATTCTTCGCATAGCCGGTTAACCCCAGCCGCTGCGCCTCATGTTGCGTAGTATAGCGAAATCCGACTCCCTGAACGCGACCATAAATCCAGGCGATTGTGCAGACGTTCGACATGACGGTTCTCCTTTCATAACAGTAGTGAAGGTTCATACAGGACGTAGTTAACGTACCTGACAGGGCAAACATCGATAATGTGGGCGAAATGTGGCCGTAAATCGCGCCACCAACAGGTAGCCACACGTAATGCAATTTCGCCAATTGGTAGCGTCAACGATCCCATAGTAAGAATGTCCGCGCTACTGAGGCTCAACGCCGACACGGCAGACGCGCTACCACTCAATACCATCATTGCAGCTACGCTCATGTTTTCATTGTATTACCTTCTTCATGTAAAGAAATAGCACGATGAAAAGCGCCCGTTGAAGAAACAGTGCCTTTATGATTTTACTTTGTACAGAAATGCTCACTACCATACGCTGATGATTGCCCCTCTCTTCTGTGCTACCCTACGCGCCATTTCGTTTTCACGGTCCCAGGCTGGAACTATCATCCGGCTCGCGTCACTGTTTGTGAGAGGTTGCTCCGCATGACTGAATCTACATTTCCGAACTATCCCCGTTTAGTGCTCAGTAAAGGGCGAGAAAAATCTTTACTCCGCCGCCACCCATGGGTCTTTTCCGGCGCCGTCTCCCGTCTGGAAGGCAAAGCCAACCCCGGAGAAACTATCGATATTGTCGACCATCAGGGAAAGTGGTTAGCACGCGGCGCCTGGTCGCCAGCGTCCCAGATCCGCGCGCGCGTCTGGACATTTGATAAAACAGAACCCGTTGATATTGCGTTTTTCACCCGCCGCCTGCGACAGGCGCAGCATTGGCGCGACTGGCTGGCGAAAAAAGACGGTCTGGATAGCTATCGTCTGATTGCCGGTGAATCCGATGGTCTGCCTGGCGTCACTATCGATCGTTTTGGTCATTTTTTGGTGCTGCAACTGCTCAGCGCTGGCGCCGAATATCAACGTGCCGCATTAATTAGTGCTCTGCAAACATGCTATCCGGATTGCGCTATTTACGATCGCAGCGACGTCGCCGTGCGGAAAAAAGAAGGGATGGCACTGGCGCAAGGCCCGGTCACTGGCGAGCTGCCGCCTGCGCTTCTGCCAATTGAAGAACACGGTATGAAATTACTGGTCGATATCCAGGGCGGCCACAAAACCGGTTATTATCTTGATCAGCGTGACAGTCGTCTGGCGACGCGCCGCTACGTGGAAAATCAACGGGTACTGAATTGCTTCTCTTATACTGGCGGTTTTGCCGTATCGGCGTTAATGGGAGGTTGCCGCCAGGTCGTCAGCGTGGATACCTCGCAGGATGCGCTGGATATCGCCAGGCAAAACGTTGAACTGAACCAACTGGATTTGAGCAAAGCCGAATTCGTGCGTGATGACGTGTTTAAGCTGCTGCGCGCTTACCGCGAACGCGGCGAAAAATTCGACGTCATCATCATGGACCCGCCCAAATTCGTCGAAAATAAAAGCCAGTTAATGGGCGCATGCCGGGGCTATAAAGACATTAACATGTTGGCGATTCAACTGCTCAATCCCGGCGGCATACTGCTGACATTCTCTTGCTCCGGCCTGATGACCAGCGATTTATTTCAGAAAATCATTGCCGATGCCGCAATAGATGCTGGTCGTGATGTACAATTTATAGAGCAGTTCCGTCAGGCCGCCGATCATCCCGTGATCGCCACCTACCCGGAAGGGCTGTATCTGAAAGGGTTTGCCTGTCGCGTCATGTAACTTGAAAAGTGGAATAGTATCCTTATATAAAGGGTATCTATTTCCCGGGAGGTGACTATGATAGCCAGCAAATTCGGTATCGGCCAGCAGGTCCGCCATTCCCTGTTAGGCTACCTCGGAGTGGTCGTCGATATCGACCCGGAATATTCGCTTGATGAGCCGTCGCCTGATGAACTGGCGGTTAACGACGAACTTCGCGCCGCTCCGTGGTACCACGTGGTAATGGAAGATGATAATGGGCAGCCAGTACATACTTATCTGGCCGAGGCCCAGTTGCGAAGCGAAATGCGGGACGAGCATCCGGAGCAGCCATCGATGGATGAACTGGCGCGTACCATTCGCAAGCAGCTTCAGGCGCCGCGACTACGTAACTGATTATATTTAACAGGCCGGATAGCGATACACTGCCTTATCCGGCCATTTTAACGCTTATTTCGCCAGCCCAAGGCGAGGGATCTCAATTGCCGGGCAGCGATCCATCACGACAGTCATGCCTGCATCCCGCGCCAGTACCGCCGCCTGTTCGTTGATCACGCCAAGCTGTAGCCACAACGTTTTTGCGCCGATGGCAATGGCTTCCTGCGCGACGCCCCACGCCGCTTCAGAGTTGCGAAAAACATCTACCATATCGACTTTTTCTGGGATGTCAGCCAGCGTGGCATATCCCTGTTGCCCCAGCAATAATTTACCGGCGACTTTTGGCGCGACCGGAATTACATGGTAGCCCTGATCAAGCAAATATTTCATTACCCGATAGCTTGGGCGATCGGATTTATCGCTCGCGCCTACCAGCGCGATGGTGCGAGTGGACGTCAAAACGTCAGTAATATCGGTCTCTTTCATCATCTTTCTCCTGGCTGTTTTGCAAAGTGTACGACAAACCTGACATGCCAACTATTCATCCCATACCGATGTATGAGAGCAAAACGCTAAAATATGTCTATATGTTAGTAAACATGATCTGAGAAAAATTTTGATACATTCTTAGCTACACGGCCTTTGGACAGGAGAACCTTATGAAAACCGGCGCGCTAACCACCTTCTTTGCTCTCTATTTGCCGGTTACTGTTTTTGCCACAACGCTCCGTCTGTCGAATGAGGTCGATCTTCTGGTGCTGGACGGCAAAAGGGTGTCCGGTTCGTTATTACGCGGCGCAGATAGCATCGAACTGGAAAATGGGCCGCACCAGCTTGTTTTACGGGTGGAAAAAAACATCCGCCTGTCCGGTAATGAAGAGCGGCTTTATATTTCTCCGCCGCTGGTGATAAGTTTCGATACCCAACAGACAAGCCAGGTCAATTTCCATCTGCCGCGGCTGGAAAATGAGCGTGAAGCCTCGCATTTTAACGCGGCGCCGCGTCTGACGCTTTTGGACGGCGACGCCATGCCCATTCCGGTGAAACTCGATATCCTGACAACCACTTCTACGGCTAAGGTGGTCGATTATGAAATAGAGACCGAACGTTATAATAAATCGGCGAAACGCGCCTCGCTTCCTCAGTTCGCCACGATAATGGCGAACGACAGTACATTACTTTCCGACGCCTCAGAACTTGATGCCGTGCCGCCTCAATCGCAAACTCTGACAGAACAGCGCCTGAAACATTGGTTCCGACTGGCCGACCCGCAGACACGCAGTCACTTTCTGCAATGGGCGGAAAAACAGCCTTCCTCTTGATACGAGTTGTGCCAGCGCGCACTTTTTTTGTCTTTCTCTTGCAGCATCAAACGCTTCCAGTAATCTGTAGAAAGGTTAACTACGGAATCGAATTATGGAACTGACGACTCGCACCTTACCGACGCGCAAACATATCGCGTTGGTTGCCCACGACCACTGCAAACAGATGCTAATGAACTGGGTGGAACGCCATCAGCCGCTGCTGGAAAAACATGTTCTCTATGCAACTGGCACGACGGGGAACCTGATCCAGCGCGCAACAGGTATGGACGTTAATGCGATGCTGAGCGGCCCGATGGGCGGCGACCAGCAGGTTGGCGCGCTCATTTCAGAAGGGAAAATTGACGTATTGATTTTCTTCTGGGACCCGCTTAACGCAGTACCTCACGATCCGGATGTAAAAGCGCTACTGCGTCTGGCCACCGTGTGGAATATCCCTGTCGCGACTAACGTCTCAACGGCGGACTTTATCATCCAGTCCCCGCATTTTAACGACGCTGTAGATATTCTTATTCCGGATTATGCGCGTTATCTGGCCGAGCGACTGAAATAACCGCTGTGCGGGCGGGATGCTGGACCGCCCGCGTTTTAGGGTTTTCTCGCCACCGGCACATCTAACTGTTTAAGCGCCGCCACAAAGCGCGATGGATTCTCTTTATTGAAAAGTAGCCAGACCCGCGCGCGCGCGCGCGTCAGCGCCACATATAATAAACGCCGCTCTTCAGCATCCGGAAAATCCTCAACCTGAGGAAGAAGCGCATCTTCCATAATGGACTCTCGCGCCGGTGCGGGGAAGCCGTCGCTACCCTCCTGTAATCCTACAAGAATAACGTAATCGGCCTGCTGACCCTTGCTGGCATGGATAGTCATGAAATCTATCTGCAACTTCGGCCAGCGGATAGCCGCTTTTTGCAGACTGGTAGGTTTCAGGTGATGATAGCGCGCCAACACCAGAATACGTTCATCCTCTTTCGCATAGCCGGATAATTTATCCAGTAAGGCGTCTAACTGGCTTTCATCCAATAACGTAACCGCTTTTTTATCGCCTGCGGTCAGACTATTTAATGGTTTTTTAAGCTGGTGCGGATTCTGCTGCACAAAGCGATTAGCAATATCGCCAATCCGGCTGTTAAAACGGTACGTGGTGTCCAGATGGCAATGTTCTCCTTCGCCGAACGTCTGATGAAACGCCGTCGTTAAGGAGAGTTGCGCCCCGCTAAAACGGTAAATCGCCTGCCAGTCATCGCCAACGGCAAACAGCGTAGTCTGGCTATTCTGTTTGCGCAGCGCCTGTAACAGCGCCGCCCGTTGCGGAGAAATATCCTGAAATTCATCGACCAGAATATGTTTCCACGGGCTGATAAAACGCCCTTTGTCGAGGATCGCCATTGCCTGATGAATCAACCCGGAGAAATCAACGGCGTTTTCCGCTTTCAGCGCGCTTTTCCAGGCTTTCAGCAGCGGCGCCATCAGCTTAATACGTTTGCCGAACAGCTCGCGGCACTCCTCTGGTGCGCCAGCGATCATTTCTGCCTGAGCGCCGCCGTGCATACGCATCAAACTGACCCAACGATCCAGGCGCGGGGCCAGACGCCGCTGCAATGTCTCATCGTCCCAGAAATTGCCTTCCGGCACCGTCCACTTCATCTCCTCTTGCAGCCACTGACGCCAGCCTTTGGCCTGTGCTTTCTTCTCGCTACACTGCTGACGCCAGGTGTGCAGAAATAGCTGATGCCGCGTTGCGGCGTCACTTTCCAGCTTACTGACGACAGGCGCTTTTTTACTGCCTTGCTGAATAATATGCAGCGCCAGCGAATGGAAGGTACGGGCAGTAATTTCTTCCGTATGTAAACGCTCGCGGATACGCTCATCCATCTCCTCTGCCGCCTTGCGACCAAACGCCAGCAAAAGAATTTGCCCCGCATCGGCTTGTCCGCGCGCCAACAGCCAGCCCGCACGCGCCACCAACACCGAGGTCTTTCCGCTCCCCGCGCCCGCCAGCACCAGTAATGATGATTCGCCGTTAACTACCGCCCTGGCCTGAGAGGAATTAAGCGGAGAGGTCTCTATCTCGGTAAAAAAGTCGGCATGCGCTTCCAGCATGGCATCAGCATACGCCTGATTGTGCTGCTGCCGGCTTCCCTCGCTGTCCTGTAACCACGCCAGACACTTACGCCATATCTCGCGACAGTTATCAAATTCCTCCAGCCGTGAGATCGGTAGCGGCAAGGCGGCAAAGGTCTGGCGAATTTCGTGTTCCAGTCCCCGAACCCGCTCACGAGTAAGCCATTGATTTTCTCCCGTTCGTTCACTAATACGCGCCCATTGCTCTTGTAATGCCTGCGCGGCGACATCGCTCATCTCCTGGCTCCAGCGACGCCAGTGCGCGTCCAGGTGGCGATGAAATTGCTGGGTTTCTGTCCACTCGGTGCCGTGCAAACGCACGACTTTGTCCTCCGGGAGGACAAATTCCAGCTCGCCCCACACTAGCCCACGCTTACAGTGAATCGCCAATAACTGATTGAATGGAATAAGATATTCATGCCTGTCGCCAGACACTTTCACCCCAGCGTTAAGGATCACAGCACGATCATAGGGGTGTTGCGCCAGACGTTTTCCAAGAGAAGTTGCTTTCAGTTCCATGACTCAGCGAATCCAGACGTAAAGATGTGCTTATCAGTGTAACCGCCAGAGAAAACGTGCTCCAGTTTAAAAAAACGTTACAATTGCCCGCAGTGATAGAAAACCGGAATGAACTGAGGGTTTATGCGTACCGTTCTGAATATTTTAAACTTTGTACTGGGCGGCTTTGCCACTACGTTGGCCTGGCTGTTGGCGACGCTTGTCAGTATTGTGCTTATTTTTACCCTGCCGTTGACCCGTTCCTGCTGGGAGATAACCAAACTTTCCCTGCTCCCTTACGGCAATGAAGCTATCCACGTTGACGAACTCAATCCAGCGGCGAAAAACGTACTAATGAATACTGGCGGTACCTTGCTGAATATTTTCTGGTTACTTTTTTTCGGCTGGTGGCTATGCGTGATGCACATTGCCTCCGGAATCGCGCAGTGTGTCACTATCATCGGGATACCTGTCGGGATTGCGAACTTTAAAATTGCCGCGATTGCGCTTTGGCCTGTCGGTCGCCGCGTCGTCTCTGTTGAAACCGCTCGCGCCGCGCGGGAAGCTAACGCGCGCCGCCGTTTTGAATGATCGGAACAAATAATCTTTATGTTAAGTCCGCTGATTCGCCGTTATACCTGGAACAGTACCTGGCTGTATTACATACGCATTTTTATCGCTCTGTGCGGCACCACCGCCCTGCCCTGGTGGATGGGCGACGTCAAACTTACCATCCCGCTCACCCTCGGTATGGTCGCTGCGGCGCTAACCGATCTTGACGACCGCCTCGCCGGGCGCTTGCGTAATTTAATCATTACCTTAATTTGCTTTTTTATCGCTTCTGCTTCTGTTGAGCTGCTCTTTCCCTGGCCGTGGCTATTTGCGTTGGGCTTAACCTTATCCACAAGCGGATTTATTCTGTTGGGAGGATTAGGGCAACGCTATGCCACCATCGCGTTCGGCGCGTTACTCATTGCCATCTACACGATGCTGGGTGCCTCTTTATATACACACTGGTATCAGCAACCCCTACTCCTGCTGGCGGGCGCGGTATGGTATAACCTGCTAACGCTAACCGGGCACTTGCTATTTCCGATCCGCCCGTTACAGGATAACCTTGCGCGCAGTTACGAACAGTTGGCGCACTATCTGGAGCTGAAATCACGCCTGTTTGATCCTGATATCGAAGATGAGAGCCAGGCGCCGCTCTATGATTTAGCGTTAGCGAACGGGCAGTTAATGGCGACGCTGAACCAAACGAAAGTATCGTTGTTAACTCGCCTGCGCGGCGATCGCGGTCAACGCGGCACGCGCCGCACCCTCCATTACTATTTTGTGGCGCAGGATATTCATGAACGCGCCAGCTCTTCGCATATTCAATACCAGACGCTGCGCGACCATTTTCGTCACAGCGACGTGATGTTTCGCTTTCAACGTCTGATGTCGATGCAGGCACAGGCCTGCACGCAGCTGGCGCGCTGTATTTTACTACGCACGCCATACCAGCATGATCCGCGCTTTGAGCGCGTGTTTACCCATATTGACGCTGCGCTTGAACGTATGCGCGCCAACGGCGCCTCTTTGGAGCTACTGAATACGCTTGGGTTCTTATTAACCAACTTGCGCGCCATTGATGCGCAACTGGCGACGATCGAGTCGGAACAGGCCCAGGCAATGCCGCGCAATGAATCAGAAAACCAGTTGGCCGATGATAGCCTGCATGGGTTTAGCGACATCTGGCTGCGTCTAAGCCGCAACTTTACTCCGGAGTCCGCTCTCTTTCGCCATGCGGTACGCATGTCGCTGGTTTTGTGCGTGGGTTATGCTCTCATTCAAATTACCGGGATGCGCCACGGGTACTGGATATTGCTCACCAGCCTATTTGTTTGTCAGCCTAACTATAACGCTACCCGCCATCGTCTTGCGCTAAGAATTATCGGTACGCTGGTGGGCGTTGCCATCGGCCTGCCGATTTTATGGTTTGTTCCTTCCCTCGAAGGACAGTTAGTGCTGCTGGTGATCACCGGCGTGCTTTTCTTCGCATTCCGTAATGTGCAGTATGCCCATGCGACGATGTTCATCACCCTACTGGTATTACTCTGCTTTAATCTACTGGGCGAAGGCTTTGAGGTAGCGTTACCACGCGTCATCGACACGTTACTTGGCTGCGCTATTGCCTGGGCTGCGGTCAGCTTTATTTGGCCGGACTGGCGCTTTCGCAACCTTCCCCGGGTACTCCAGCGCGCCACCGATGCGAATTGCCGTTACCTTGATGCGATCCTTGAGCAATATCACCAAGGCAGGGACAACCGCCTGGCCTATCGCATTGCCAGACGCGACGCGCACAACCGCGATGCAGAACTGGCGTCCGTGGTTTCTAATATGTCAAGCGAACCCGACGTCACGGCCGAAACCCGGGAAGCGGCGTTCAGGCTGCTTTGTCTCAATCATACTTTTACCAGCTATATTTCCGCCCTGGGCGCGCACCGCGAAAAGCTCAGTAATCCGGACGTGTTGGGGCTTCTGGATGACGCGGTCTGCTACGTTGATGATGCGCTCCATCATCAACCAGAAGACGAACAGCGCGTACACCTGGCACTGGAAGATTTAAAGCAGCGAGTTCAGTCGCTGGAAACACGCCCGGACAGCAAAGAACCTCTGGTTGTACAACAAATTGGTTTGCTCATTGCCTTACTGCCCGAAATCGGGCGCTTACAGCGACAAATTTCACCGCTGCCTTCTACAGCAATTGCGCAGCCGTAAGCGAATGAGCCCAGTCCGCAAGCTCCTGGCGACGGCTCGCCGGGAGCGCCGCTTCATGTACGCCAACAATTGCGCCTTCCAACGCATACAAGACTTTTACCGTCAGCAAGGGGTTGCTTTGTCGCAATCTTAGCCAGCACATTTTCGCGCCCAGTACGCGTAGCATATTCTCATCCTTTATCCCTGACTCATTGAGCAATGTTTCCAGATGGAAGGTCATGTTGGGGAGATCTTTGAGTCTGTGCTGTAAAAAACGGCTGTGTTTTTCCTTCATTGCCGCGTCAAGAGAATACTTCGATAAACGTACCAGTTGCTGCTGATCGCGCCACAGGCTTTCATCCACCCGGTAATAGTTGAGCATAACGGGCCGTCCACACTTCATAAACGTGAGCCAGACGGGAGGATGCTTCACACAGTAGGATACGCTTTGTTCACAGGCGCGGAGATAAAGCTCGCCATTAGCTACCATCGCAAAGACGGTATCCTCAACGGTCAGACTATAGCTGCCGAATAAGGATCGATACTGGATCGTCCCCAGAGAGGCCAAATATTCTTGCGATTTATAGATCCTGTCATAGGAAAGTGCTCTCATAAAATTCCTTTTAAATCATAAAGTAAAAGAATAATTTGCATTAAATGATCCGTTAATGACGAAAATAGGCAACTTATACTCTACGAGCAAGATGATTTTTATTTTTGACGTCACTAAGAATAAAAATTGCGAGACAGTTTCCGAAAATAGAGTTGATCTTTCATCGCCGCAGGGTTACTGTATGAATATACAGTAACCCACAGGGCTGGATTGATTATGTACACTTCAGGTTATGCAAATCGTTCTTCGTCATTTCCTACCACTACCCACAACGCTGCGCGTGCCGCTACGGAAAATACCGCCGCAGGGCTGGTCAGTGAAGTTGTCTACCACGAAGACCAGCCCATGATGGCGCAACTCCTGCTTTTGCCTTTGCTTCGGCATTTAGGCCAACAATCACGCTGGCAGCTCTGGCTCACGCCGCAGCAAAAACTCAGCCGTGAATGGGTACAGTCTGCAGGTTTGCCGTTAACGAAAGTAATGCAAATTAGTCAGCTTGCACCTCCTCATACGCTTGAAGCAATGATTCGCGCTCTACGTACAGGGAATTACAGTGTGGTGATTGGCTGGCTGACAGAAGAACTTACGGAAGAAGAACATGCCAGCCTGGTTGAAGCAGCAAATGCAGGCAATGCGGTAGGGTTTATCATGCGCCCTGTACGTGCGCATGCTTTACCCAGGAGACAGCATTCTGGGCTAAAAATTCACTCTAATTTGTATCATTAAGTAAAATTAGGATTTATCCTGGAATTTTTTTTATGTGATTGCATCTCCTTTGAGTGCTAATGTTTTTTTTTGCAAGAAAGCTTGCCAGAAGCGGTTTCCGCGATTTTTGCTGTACAATTTATCATCTGATAACTGTTAAATCATGTGCATATTCGTCATGTTTTTTTCACATGTCTGACAGAGTTCACACTTGTAAGTTTCCAACTACGTTGTAGACTTTACATCGCCAGGGGTGCTCGGCATAAGCCGTAGATATCGGTAGAGTAACTATTGAGCAGATCCCCGGTGAAGGATTTAACCGTGTTATCTCGTTGGAGATATTCATGGCGTATTTTGGATGATAACGAGGCGCAAAAAATGAAAAAGACAGCTATCGCGATTGCAGTGGCACTGGCTGGTTTCGCTACCGTAGCGCAGGCCGCTCCGAAAGATAACACCTGGTACACTGGTGCTAAACTGGGCTGGTCCCAGTACCATGACACTGGTTTCATTCCTAACAATGGCCCGACCCATGAAAACCAACTGGGCGCAGGTGCTTTTGGTGGTTACCAGGTTAACCCGTATGTTGGCTTTGAAATGGGTTACGACTGGTTAGGCCGTATGCCGTACAAAGGCGACAACATCAATGGCGCTTACAAAGCTCAGGGCGTTCAGCTGACCGCTAAACTTGGTTACCCAATCACTGACGATCTGGACGTTTATACCCGTCTGGGTGGTATGGTATGGCGTGCAGACACCAAGTCTAACACCCCTGGCGGTGCTTCTTATAAAGACCACGACACCGGCGTTTCCCCGGTATTCGCGGGTGGTATCGAATACGCTATCACGCCTGAAATCGCTACCCGTCTGGAATACCAGTGGACCAACAACATCGGTGATGCCCACACCATCGGCACTCGTCCGGACAACGGCCTGTTGAGCGTAGGTGTTTCCTATCGTTTCGGTCAGGAAGAGGCGGCTCCGATGCCAGCGCCGACCCCGGCTCCGGCTCCGGAAGTACAGACCAAACACTTCACCCTGAAGTCTGACGTCCTGTTTACCTTCAACAAAGATAACCTGAAGCCGGAAGGCAAGCAGGCTCTTGATCAGTTGTACAACCAACTGAACAACCTGGATCCGAAAGACGGTTCCGTCGTCGTTCTGGGCTTCACTGACCGCATCGGTTCTGACGCTTACAACCAGGGTCTGTCCGAGAAACGTGCTCAGTCTGTTGTTAATTACCTGATCTCCAAAGGTATCCCGGCTGACAAAATCTCCGCACGCGGTATGGGCGAATCCAACCCGGTTACCGGCAACACCTGTGACAACGTGAAACAGCGCGCTGCACTGATCGACTGCCTGGCACCGGATCGTCGCGTAGAGATCGAAGTTAAAGGTATTAAAGACGTGGTAACTCAGCCGCAGGCTTAAGTTTCCGTCTGATAAAAAACCCCGCCTCATCGCGGGGTTTTTTGTGTTTATTCATTACACTATTTTTTGCCTAATAACGCCTGTAAATCCTGCTTCAACGTACTCATCGTCGTCGCGTATTTTTCTTTATGCTCCGCATCCTCTATGAGTTGCACAATCGTTTCGGATAATGTTTTACCGCGTCGCTGCGCAAGGCCCGCCAGACGCTGCCAGACCATAAACTCTAAATCGATAGATTTTTTACGCGTATGTTGATGTTCCGCATTAAAGTGTCGTTTGCGTCTTGCCCGGATCGTTTGTTTCATCCGATTAAGCAAGGCAGGATTCATATGCCTGTCAATCCAGACATTTACCCGCACCGGTTCATTTTCGAGGGCCAACAACAAATTGACGGCTTCCTGGGCAGCGCTGGCTTCCACGTAGCGGGTGATCAACTCCCCTTCGCGGTGCTTTTTCACCAGATATTTCCATTTCCAACCGCTTTCAAGATTTTCAAGTTGTTGATATTTCATCGTGATCCCAATGTTACCGTGTAACTGATATCAGAATATCAGTTTTTTAGCCATCTGAAGAAAAGAATCTCGAACCTGTGAAGGGTTACGCGTCTTCACATTACTTTGCGTTCGCTTTCCGCGTGTGCAGCGTGGCGGGTTAGGCTATAATCCCCCCTTTTACAACAGACTAAAAAACCTCAACTTTGACCATTACGAAACTTGCATGGCGTGATCTGGTTCCGGATAGCGAAAGTTATCAGGAGATATTTGCACAGCCACACGCGACTAACGAAAAAGACACCTTACTCAGTGATACTCAGCCACGTCTGCAATTTGCGCTTGAGCAACTTATTCAGCCGCGGGCCTCATCCTCTTTTATGCTGACTAAAGCGCCTGAAGAGCAAGAGTATCTCACTTTACTTTCAGATGTCGTCCGCGATCTGCAAACCGATGCCGGACAATTAACCGGCGGGCATTATGACGTTTCCGGGCATACTATTCATTACCGTGCCGCGCAGGATGTACAAGACAACTTTGCCACCCTCGCACAAGTAGTTAGCGCGGACTGGGTCGAAGCCGAACAACTCTTTGGTTGCCTGCGGCAGTATAAAGGCGATATTACCCTGCAGCCCGGTCTGGTTCATCAGGCGAACGGCGGCGTACTTATTATTTCCTTGCGGACCCTTCTGGCGCAGCCATTGCTGTGGATGCGCCTGAAAGCCATCGTTACCCGCGAACGTTTTGACTGGGTAGCGTTTGACGAATCGCGTCCATTACCGGTTTCCGTGCCATCGATGCCGCTCAAATTAAAAGTGATCCTGGTTGGCGAACGTGAGTCGTTAGCTGATTTTCAGGAGATGGAACCAGAGCTCGCGGAACAGGCTATCTACAGTGAATTTGAGGACAACCTGCAGATAGCGGATGCAGAAGCCATGACTCTGTGGTGTCAGTGGGTGACACATATCGCTTCACGCGATAATTTGCCTGCCCCGGCGCCGGACGTCTGGCCAGTTCTGATACGCGAGGCTGTCCGTTATACCGGTGAACAGGACACCCTGCCCCTTTGCCCACTGTGGATAGCCCGCCAGTTTAAGGAGGCGGCGCCATTATGCGAAGGAGAGACATGCGGTGCAGAAGCGCTCAGCCTGATGCTTGCCCGACGCGAATGGCGAGAAGGGTTTCTGGCAGAGCGGATGCAGGACGAAATTCTGCAAGAGCAGATTCTGATTGAAACCGAAGGCGAACGTGTTGGACAAATCAATGCGCTTTCAGTTATTGAGTTTCCTGGGCATCCGCGCGCTTTTGGCGAACCCTCGCGAATTAGCTGCGTTGTGCATATCGGCGATGGCGAATTTAACGATATTGAACGAAAGGCCGAACTTGGCGGAAATATTCACGCTAAGGGAATGATGATTATGCAGGCCTTCCTGATGTCGGAGTTGCAGTTGGAACAGCAAATCCCCTTCTCCGCCTCGTTAACCTTTGAGCAGTCCTACAGCGAAGTTGATGGCGATAGCGCCTCAATGGCTGAATTATGTGCGCTCATCAGCGCGCTGGCTAATGTGCCAGTGAATCAAAACATTGCGATTACCGGCTCGGTCGATCAGTTTGGCCGCGCGCAGCCGGTGGGCGGGCTTAACGAAAAAATTGAGGGTTTCTTCGCCATCTGCGAACAGCGGGAGTTAAGCGGTAAACAGGGCGTGATTATTCCTGCCGCCAATGTCCGGCATCTCAGTCTTAAATCCAGGCTGCTGCAGGCAGTTAAAGAAGAGAAGTTCACTATCTGGGCGGTAGACGACGTGACCGACGCCTTACCGCTACTGTTAAATCTGGTGTGGGATGGCGAAGGACAAACGACGCTGATGCAGACTATCCAGGAGCGTATCGCGCAGGCGACGCAACAGGAAGGTCGTCATCGCTTCCCGTGGCCATTACGTTGGCTGAACTATTTTATTCCGAACTGATCGGACTTGTTCAGCGTACACGTGTTAGCTATCCTGCGTGCTTCAATAAAATAAGGTTTACATAAAACATGGTAGATAAACGCGAATCCTATACAAAAGAAGACCTTCTTGCCTCTGGTCGTGGTGAACTGTTTGGCGCTAAAGGGCCGCAACTCCCTGCGCCGAATATGCTGATGATGGACCGCGTCGTTAAGATGACCGAAACGGGCGGCAATTTCGACAAAGGCTATGTCGAAGCAGAGCTGGATATCAATCCGGATCTGTGGTTCTTCGGGTGCCACTTTATCGGTGATCCAGTAATGCCAGGCTGTCTGGGTCTTGATGCCATGTGGCAGTTAGTGGGATTCTACCTGGGCTGGCTGGGCGGCGAAGGCAAAGGCCGTGCTCTGGGCGTGGGCGAAGTGAAATTCACCGGCCAGGTTCTGCCGACAGCAAAAAAAGTCACCTATCGTATTCATTTCAAACGTATTGTTAACCGTCGCCTTATCATGGGCCTGGCGGACGGCGAGGTTCTTGTAGACGGTCGACTGATCTATACCGCACACGATTTAAAAGTTGGTTTGTTCCAGGATACGTCCGCGTTTTAAGTGATGAATTGATATTCCGCGCTATCGGTATCATGCTGGCAAAATCGATAACGGCGAAACCTCCGCACTGCGGAGGTTTCTTTTTCTAAAGAGACAGAATCAGGCCATTACCACCCTGTCCTCCATGGCTTGTCGCCAACCTCCTAGCCAGTATGACCGTTGATTCAGCGTCTGATAGGGACACATTTCTTTTGAGCGTCCGGCGATGCCGGCCTGATATCCACGCTGATGTGCCCGTTCCAGGCGATCTCGTTTTTGTCTCTTCATGCCTCGTTTCCCTCATACTTGTATCTGGTGGAAAAGAAAACAGTGATTACAAATTGTGCAATCACACTGCACAAATACCTCTAAATGGATCGCCCGTCAATGCGCAAGATTCACACCAATGTCATATTTGTGAGCTATACGGTAAATCATTTGTACAAAAAACGTGCGCCAGAACAACTATTTTCCGGCGTTGAAAAAACCGCTTCAGTCGCACGGCCTGAAGCGGTTAAATTTACATTACTTTTATCTCAGGGAAGCCGTTTTATCTCATCGGCCATAGCGGTCGCTTCCTGACTCCATACGCTTGCCAGCACTTTGACCATTTCATCATAGCCATCTTTCTGCTGACTGGCTTCAATATGGAAAGGCCGCTTAATCAGCTGTCCGTTGTGATTTAATAGCCACTCCCCACTAACGATAACCTTACCATCGTAACGCCCATGGAATCCGGTTACGGTAACGTTTAACGTATCCTGCGTTGTTCCCAACGGCTGGGAAGCGACGATCCAGCCTGGAAGCCGGGTGCTAAGATTTGCCACCAGAGTGTTACGCAATTGCTGATCCAGTGGGCTGGCCCATAAATTGTTATTGGCAATCACATACTGAACATCACTGGTTTGATACACCACGCCATTACCTGCCAAATAGTCAGGCACGGAAACCTGCTCTACCCATAAGAGGCGGTTGCCCTGGCTCGCGGTGCTCTGCACACCGCTTTGCGCTATCGGCAGCTGATAATAACTTTTATTCTCTCCGCTGGAGCTACATGACGCCAGCCAGAACGCCATTATCACGACTAGCCATTTTTTCATTGTTTCGCCCTCTTAGGCTCGGGATCTTTTTTATCCTTCGCTTCAAATACCAGCGCGTTGCTCTTCTCGTTCAGCGTCTTCAACACGGGTTGTAACTCGCGAAGCACCTGATCAAGACGCTGCATGTCCGCCACCATTTTGTTATACGCCGCTGATCCAGGCTGGAAGCCTTGCATACTGCGATTAAGTTCGCGTAACGTCGTTTGCATATCCGCCGGAAGCTGCTGCATCGACTGACTGGAGGTAATCTTGTCCATATTATCCAGTGTGGTTTGCAGATGCTTCATCGTCCGCTGGCTTTCCGTCAAGGTGTTAGTCGCCTGTTCAATCATTGGATTCAAAGGCAGGTTATTGATCTTATCCAGAGCTTCCATCAGTCGCTGCTGAATTTGCGCCAGGCCACCACTGACTGTTGGAATAATCTGGTAACCACCAAACTCGCGAATGCCTTTCAAGGGCGGTTCTTTAGGATAGAAATCCAGATCCACATATAGCGCGCCCGTCACCAGGTTACCGGTTTTCAGCGACGCCCTTAACCCGCGATTAAGCAGATCGGCCAGATGAGCTCCAACGTCGGTATTCTCTCCAAGCTGCGCTTTCAGACGTTCCGGTTCAATACGAACCAACACCGGAATACGATAATCGTCATTAAACGCTTGTCGCATACCTGGCGCAAAAAAAGGCACCTTTCCGACTGTCCCTAAACGGATCCCGCGGAATTCGACCGGCGCTCCCGGCTGGAGTCCACGAATCGAATCTTTGAAGAACATAAGGTAATCGATGTGATCGGTATAGAGTGAATCCTGAATGCTTTTCTGATCGTCATACAGGCTGAAAGCGGTTTTTTCCGCAACCGGTTGTCCCTGTTCAAGCCCCTCCGGAACATCAAAACTAACGCCGCCGCCAAACAAAGTGCTCAGCGAGCCCATTTCAACTCTCATACCAGCAGAAGTCAGATCCACCGCAATACCGCTGTCCTTCCAGAAACGGACGTTACTGGTCACCAGGCGGTCGTTCGGCGCATTGATGAAAAGCTGATAACTGATGGAACGTTTCTGTGGATCGAACATACTGGTTTCTACGGAACCTACGCGATATCCACGGAACAAGACCGGATCGCCGGGACTTAGCTGACCGGCCTTTTTGCTGTCCAGAATCACACGAATTCCTTTCGCATCAGGCGGCGCCAATGGCGGTGAATCGAGAAGCTGATAGCTTTCCGGCTGGCTGCCCTTGTTCCCAGGTTGCAGTTCAATATACGCGCCTGACAACAACGTCCCAAGCCCGCTTATGCCTTCACGCCCCACCTGCGGTTTTACAACCCAAAATACCGAGTCTTTATGTAGCAACTTTTCCATACCGGAATGAAGTCGCGCTTTGATTTGTACATGGGTCAGATCGTCGGTCAGCGTCGCGCTTTCAACCACGCCAACATCCACACTGCGGCTTTTGATGGTCGTTTTTCCGCCTTCAATGCCTTCTGCATTGGTGGTGATTAAGGTGACTTCCGGCCCCTGGTGGCTATAGTGATAAAACAGAATCCAGGCTCCGATAAGCGCAGTAATGATCGGGAATATCCAGACAGGCGACCAATTTTTCACCTTTTGTACTTTGGCTTCCCCTTTTTTAGGTTCCATGCTATCAGGACTCCTCATGGCCTGGTTCGTATTCACGATCCCACGACAGACGCGGATCAAAGGTCATTGCAGAAAACATTGTCATTATGACGACTAAAGCAAACATCAACGCACCCATCGCAGGATAAATATTCATTAACCCTCCCATACGCACCAGCGCAGAGAGTACGGCAATGACAAAGACATCAATCATTGACCAGCGCCCCACAAACTCCACTACTTCATAAATAAAATGCATCCGTTCACTGTCGCGCTTACCGTGGCCTTTCGCATCCCAACAAAGCCAGGCAATAGCGATCATTTTTAGCGTCGGCACCATAATACTGGCGAGAAAGATAACCGCCGCCACCGGATAAGACCCCTCGCTCCACAGCAAAATCACGCCAGCCAGAATGGTCGACGGCATTTTCGAGCCCAGTAAGTCGGTAATCATAATCGGCAAAATATTAGCGGGCAGATAAAGCATGATCGAGGTAAATAATAACGCCAGCGTCCACTGCAAACTGTTTTTACGCCGGACATAGCCTTTCGTATGGCAACGCGGACAGACGAGACTCTCCGCAGGCAGGATCGCCGTGCAGCAGGCGCAGGAACGCAAAGACTGCCGGATACCGGTAATCCCCGGCGTTAACGGTTGCGCCAATGCAGGCTGCGGGGCAATGTCATCCCACAACCAACGGCGATCGACACACTGGAACGCCCGCAACTGAACGAGACAAAATAAACACCAGGGAATAAAACTGCTGCCGATGCCGATATCGCCGTAGGCCATCAGCTTAACAAAGCTGACCAGCACCCCGGCGAGAAATATTTCCGCCATTCCCCAGGATTTCAGGAGGAAAAGGATCCGCGCCAGCGTTTTTTTTACCGACAATGGGAGACTGGCGCGGTTGACGAGCAATAAAATGGTCACCAGGCAAAATGCCGGCACCAGTTGAACAAATAATAAAAAGAAAGTGCCGAGGCTGGCGTAATCTTCAGAAAACATGACGCCGGGAATTTCCAGAAGTGTTACTTCGCTGGTGACGCCCGCGACATTCATATTGACGAAGGGAAAAAGGTTAGAAAGCAGCAACATAAATAGGGCCGCTAACGCATAGGCGGTAGGACGCTGCCGGGGCGCGTCCCACTCGGTCGTTAACGTTGCGCCGCATCGTGGACATGCTGCTTTTTGTCCATGCGAGAGGCGGGGTAAAGCCACCAGCATGTCACATTGCGGGCACAATATGTGCTTCGCAGCATGGTGATGTTCACACATAGGCGCTCCTTTAATTATGCCCCGTTTTTCAGGCCTTCAAGATACTCCCAACGTTCGAAGGCTTGCTCAAGTTCTTGCTCCGCCTGACTTAAATCGGCCAGAACTTTTTGCGTTTGTTCATGGGGCTGGCTAAAAAAGGCCGCATCCGCAACCTGCGCCTGTAGCGCTTCCAGCTTCGCTTCCAGGTCTTCAAGCTGACCGGGTAACTGCTCCAGCTCGCGCTGCAGTTTATAGCTTAGTTTGCTACTGCCGCGTTTTACAATTTCTGCTTTAGGGGCAATAACTTCCTCGTTCTTTCTCACCATCGGCTGTCTCGTCGCCAGATGCTGCTCTTGCTGCGCACGCGCATCATGATAGCCGCCGATATAACGTCCGATTTTGCCGCCGCCCTCAAAAATCCAGCACTCCGTCACGGTATTATCGACAAATTGCCGATCGTGGCTGACCAGTAGTACCGTCCCCTGATAGCCATCAATTAATTCTTCTAATAATTCCAGCGTTTCGACGTCAAGATCGTTCGTTGGTTCATCGAGAATTAAAAGATTGCTCGGCTTGAGGAACAGTCGCGCCAGCAGCAGACGGTTACGTTCGCCGCCGGAAAGCGCGCGGACTGGCGTCATCGCCCGTTTGGGGTGAAACAGGAAGTCCTGCAAATATCCCAGTACATGGCGCGGTTTACCGTTTACCATTACCTCTTGCTTGCCTTCCGCAAGGTTATCCATCACGGTTTTTTCCGGGTCCAGTTCGGCGCGATGCTGATCGAAGTAAGCGACTTCCAACTTCGTACCCACATGGATACGCCCGCTGTCAGCCTGGAGCTGACCCAGCATCAGTTTCAATAGCGTGGTTTTACCGCAGCCGTTCGGGCCAATTAACGCGATCTTGTCGCCGCGCTGTACCTGAGCAGAGAAATCTTTTACCAGTTGCTTTCCTTCTACCTGGTAATCGACATTTTCCATCTCAAAAACGATTTTACCGGAGCGCGTCGCCTCTTCGACCTGCATCTTCGCCGTGCCCATCACTTCACGACGCTCGCTGCGTTCGCGACGCATCGCTTTTAATGCCCGCACGCGCCCTTCATTACGGGTGCGGCGCGCCTTGATGCCCTGCCGAATCCAGACTTCTTCCTGCGCCAGCTTGCGATCAAATTCCGCGTTTTGTAACTCTTCTACGCGCAGCGCTTCTTCTTTCTCCAGCAGATACTGATCGTAATTTCCAGGATAGGTGACTAATTTGCCACGATCGAGATCGACAATACGGGTCGCCATATTGCGAATAAACGAACGATCGTGAGAGATAAAAATAATCGTTCCGTTAAAGGTTTTCAAAAACCCTTCCAGCCAGTCGATGGTTTCGATATCCAGATGGTTAGTCGGTTCATCCAGTAACAATACGCGCGGATTGCTGACCAGCGCCCGACCCAGCGCGGCTTTACGCAGCCAACCGCCGGAAAGCGACGACAGCGCGGCGTTAGGATCAAGTCCAAGCTGCGCCAGCACTTCATTAATACGGTTTTCCAGCTGCCACAGATTATGATGATCGAGCTGTTCCTGTACGCGCGCCATTTCATTGAGGTTTTTCTCGCTGGGATCGGTCATCACCAGACGGGAAATCTCATGATAGCGCTTGAGGTATTCCGCTTGTTCTTCGATACCTTCGGCGACAAAGTCATAGACGCTGCCCGCAATATTACGGGGCGGGTCCTGTTGCAGACGCGCGACGATCAGATCCTGCTCATAAATAATACGCCCATCGTCCAGACCCTGTTCGCGGTTGAGGATCTTCATCAAGGTGGATTTCCCGGCGCCGTTACGCCCCACCAGACAGACGCGTTCGTTATCTTCGATATGCAATTCTGCGTTATCGAGAAGCGGCGCGTCGCTGAACGACAGCCATGCGCCATGCATACTGATTAATGACATTTACTTTTCCTTTCAGGCGGCGCGGATCAGCCAGCAATTATGGATCTGACGGTTACGGGCAAAATCCGGGGAGAGCGTTTTTTGCGTAATTTCTTGTGCTGTAAGCCCCAGTTCAGCCAGCCCTTCCAGATCCATACGGAATCCGCGCTTATTATTTGAAAACATGATGGTGCCGCCTTTACGCAGCAGGCGTTTTAAATCTTTCATTAACGCGACATGATCGCGCTGAACATCAAACGACGCTTCCATACGTTTTGAGTTAGAGAACGTCGGCGGATCGATAAAGATCAAATCGAACTGTTCATTCGCCTCGCGCAGCCAGCCCAGGCAGTCGGCCTGAATCAGGCGATGCGCGCGGCCGCTCAGTCCGTTCAGACGCAAATTACGTTCGGCCCACTCCAGATAGGTGCGGGACATATCCACCGTTGTGGTGCTGCGCGCGCCGCCCAGACCTGCATGTACGCTGGCGCTGCCGGTATAAGAAAAGAGATTCAGGAAATCTTTGCCTTGACTCATCTCTCCTAGCATCCGGCGGGCAATACGGTGATCGAGGAACAGGCCGGTGTCGAGGTAATCCGTCAGATTTACCCATAAGCGCGCATTATATTCGCTGACCTCAAGAAACTCGCCCTTTTCGCTCATTTTTTGATATTGGTTTTTTCCTTTTTGCCGTTCGCGGGTTTTTAACACCAGTTTATTCGGCGAGATACCAAGTACTGACAAGGTTGCCGCAATAATATCGAACAGACGCTGCCGCGCTTTTTGCGCATCCACCGTTTTCGGCGGCGCGTACTCCTGAATCACCGCCCAGTCGCCGTAACGGTCTACCGCCACGTTATATTCCGGCAGATCGGCATCATACAAGCGATAGCACTCAATGCCTTCCTGGCGTGCCCATTTTTCCAGCTTTTTAAGATTTTTACGCAGGCGATTAGCGTAATCTTCCGCCACCGTCGCCGGTTTACTGTCCGCAGTGGTTTCCGCAATATGATAGTTTTTCTGCACGCAGTCCAGCGGGCCATTCTTGGCTTTAAACTGTTTGTCGGCACGCAGTTGCAGGCTGCCCAGCAGATCGGGCGAGGCGCTGAACAGCGACAGGTTCCAGCCGCCAAACTGATTTTTCATGATACGGCCCAGCAGACTGTGCAGCGCAATCAGCGCCGGTTCGCTGTCCAGACGTTCGCCGTAAGGCGGGTTACTGATAACCGTACCATACGGGCCTTTCGGCAACGGATTGCTCAGTTGCGCCACATCTTTCACTTCAAAGGTGATTAGCTCGCCGATACCAGCGCGACGGGCGTTGCTGCGCGCCCGCTCAATAACGCGCGCATCGCTGTCGGAACCGTAGAAATGAGACGAATACTCCGCCAGTCCCTTACGCGCCCGGGTCTGCGCTTCGGCTTTCACTTCCTGCCAGATAGTCTCGTCGTGCTGCGCCCAGCCGCTAAATCCCCAGTGACCACGGTGCAGTCCCGGCGCGCGATCGGTCGCCCACATCGCGGCCTCAATCAATAATGTTCCTGAACCACACATAGGGTCGAGCAGCGGCGTACCCGGCTGCCAGCCGGAACGCATGACAATCGCCGCCGCCAGCGTCTCTTTAATTGGCGCAAGACCGGCGCGATCGCGGTAGCCGCGCAGGTGCAGGCCATCACCGCTGAGATCCAGCGCAATGCTGGCAGTTTCTTTATTCAGCCAGACGTTAATACGCAGATCCGGCGCTTCGCGATCCACATTGGGACGCGGAAGATTTTTCCGCGTAAACGCATCGACAATCGCGTCTTTAACTTTCATCGCGCCATACTGACTATTACGGATGGTGTCGTTCAGGCCGCTGAAATGCACTGCAAACGTCGCGCCAGGATTAAAAATCTCTGTCCAGTTTATCGCCTGAACGCCGAGGTAAAGATCGAGATCGCTGTAGACCTTGCACTCACCCATCGGTAGGATAATACGCGAGGCCAGGCGGCTCCACATCAGACTCTGGTAAATAAGCCGCGTGTCGCCCTGAAAATGGACCCCACCCTGAACAACCTGGCATGCTACGGCGCCCAGCTTTTCCAGTTCAGTTTTTAACAGCTCTTCCAGCCCGCGGGCCGTACTGGCAAACAGAGAATTCATATTGTCACTTTTACGCTAAGAAAATTGTTGCGCATTATAGCTAATCTCACGCCCATGTCATAAAGTTGAAAGCTTATTTTCATTTGAGGGACTGTACGGTGGCGACGTTATCACGACTCTTTATTCATCCAGTCAAATCCATGCGCGGCATTGGTCTGACTCATGCGCTGGCAGATATCAGCGGTCTGGCTTTTGATCGCATCTTTATGATTACCGAGCCTGACGGTAAATTTATTACCGCCCGACAGTTTCCACAAATGGTACGTTTTACGCCCTCCCCTTTTCACGACGGCCTCCATTTGACCGCGCCAGATGGCAGTAACGCGCTGGTTCGCTTTACGGATTTTACCCCACAGGATGCGCCGACCGAGGTCTGGGGAAACCATTTTACCGCTCGCGTCGCCCCGACGGCGATTAATCAATGGCTAAGCGGCTTTTTCTCCCGCAATATCCAGTTGCGCTGGGTTGGGCCGCAGTTGACGCGCCGGGTTAAACGACATAACGCGGTGCCGTTGGGATTTGCCGATGGCTACCCGTATTTATTGACCAACGAAGCCTCGCTGCGCGATCTGCAACGCCGTTGTTCGGCTGGCGTACAAATGGAGCAGTTCCGCCCAAACTTAGTGATTTCCGGCGTAGCGGCCTGGGAGGAAGATAGCTGGAAAGTTCTTCGCATTGGCGATGTGATTTTTGACGTCGTGAAGCCCTGTAGCCGCTGTATTTTTACGACTATAAGCCCCGAAAAAGGTCAAAAACATCCCTCCGGCGAACCGCTGGCGACGCTGCAATCGTTTCGTACCGCCCAGGACAATGGCGATGTAGATTTTGGTCAGAACCTGATTGCCCGCAATAGCGGCGTCATTCGCGTCGGCGATGAGGTGGAGATTCTGGCGACGGCTCCGGCAAAAGCCTATGGCACCGCAGCGGTCGACGACAGTATTACGCCAGATAAACACCCGGACGTGAGCGTGACTATCGACTGGCAGGGACAAATCTTTCGCGGAAATAATCAACAGGTGCTGCTTGAACAGTTGGAGAATCAGGGTATTCGTATTCCGTATTCTTGCCGGGCGGGGATCTGTGGTTGCTGCCGGATACGTTTGCTGGAAGGCGAAGTAAGCCCGCTGAAAAAATCGGCCATTGGCGACGATGGTACGATTCTGAGCTGTAGTTGCGTGCCTAAGACTGCGCTACGACTGGAAAATTAAACCGCCTGTTCCAGGCTAAAACTGTGGCAGTAAGCCTGCGGTTTCAGCCTGTCGTTCATAATTTTAATCGCATCGCCAAGCTGCATGGTTCGGCCTGCTATCATCACGCCCGGCTGGGCCAGAAGACACAACGCGGCATTTTCTCCCGGCTCAACGACCAGCAAATTAACCTGCTCCGCCGTATCGCTTAACCAGACGCTTGCGGCATCGCCCGTTCCAGGGGTCCACATTTCGCCATGCGCCACAAAATGCCAGCTTTTTGGCATCTGCGGTTTGAGATAACGAATCGCCACCAGCGCATTCAACACCAGTTCCGCGCGTTGCTCTTTGGTTAATTCGAAATCCCGGCATTTTTCTTCAAAGGAAAAATAGAGCGCGGCATCATCCACACAAAAACCGGTCGGGCAAAACGCGTCTGGTGTGAGCATTTTGCGAGAGAAACGCGAGCGAAAAAGCATACCATTGGCGAGATCGAGCATCATACGATCATGCTCTTCATCATAATACCAGCGCCAGTTATCGTCAGGTTTAATTCGCATTGGCCTCTCTCCCGCTTTTAAGCAACTCGTAACAGCATTGTCCTTTTGCCGTTTCGTTTATTACCCCAATAATAAAAGCCTAAAATGTCTAAATAAGCAACAGTGGAGAAATATAAAACAACCAGCGCCGGAAATAAAGCCCTGGTTGTCTGATAAATCTGATAAAGGGTAAAGTTTAGATATGCGTTACGATTTCTTTAATCAATGGCGGGCCTTTAAAAATAAAGCCGGAATAAATTTGTACCAGCGTTGCCCCTGCCGCTATCTTCTCGCGCGCGGCGATAACTGAGTCAATGCCACCGACGCCAATAATAGGCAATTGTCCTTTTAGCTCCTGGGATAAACGGCGAATAATTTCTGTGCTTTTTAATTGTAATGGCCGGCCGCTTAATCCCCCCGTTTGTTGGCAATTTTTCATTCCTTGTACCAGAGAGCGATCGAGGGTCGTATTTGTCGCAATCACACCATCAATATTATGTCGAAGCAGACTATCAGCAACCTGGATCAATTCTTCTTCACAAAGATCCGGCGCGATCTTTACCGCCACAGGCACATATTTATGATGGATCGCCTGAAGATCGTTTTGCTTATTTTTAATGGCGGTCAACAGATCGTCCAGCGCATCGCCATACTGGAGCGTGCGTAGCCCTGGCGTATTCGGTGAAGAAATATTAATGGCGATATAACCCGCATAAGCATAGACTTTTTCCATACAAATCAGGTAGTCATCTTTGCCATTTTCGACAGGGGTATCTTTATTTTTACCGATATTAATTCCCAGAATACCATCAAAATGGGCCTTTTTAACATTCTCGACCAGGTTATCAACGCCCAGATTATTAAAGCCCATCCGATTGATTAAACCTTCAGCATCCACCAGACGGAAAAGACGGGGCTTATCGTTACCCGGTTGTGGACGCGGCGTTACGGTGCCGATTTCAAGGGAACCAAACCCCATCGCGCCTAAGGCATCGATGCACTCCCCATCTTTATCCAGACCGGCAGCCAGTCCCAGTGGATTTTTAAAAGTGAGTCCCATGCAGGTAACCGGCTTTGTCGGTACTTTCTGGCGCACCAGCGCTTCCAGCGGCGTACCGGTAATACGGCGTAATTGTTGAAATGTAAACTCATGAGCACGCTCTGGATCGAGCTGGAAAAGGGCTTTACGAACGAAGGGGTAGTACATGAACTCTCCTGGATTCCCGGTGTGCAAACCGGGGGCGTATTATGGGCGATAACAGTGCAAAAGGGAATTGACCTACGGCAATAAATAGCAATCGTTTTCCTTCGTCCCCACTCACGCTTCGCCAGGCCGCGTCGTCGTCAGGCAAAAAAATGCCCGGCAGCGTTAACGCTTACCGGGCATGTCTTACATTTTTATACCAGATATGTTCAGGCTAACGCTTTGGTTATCTTCTCGTACAGATCGCCGGAGAGATTCTCCAGTCCTTTTAGCTGCTCCAGCGCCGCGCGCATTTTCTCCTGACGCTTATCATCGTAACGTTTCAGACGAATCAGAGGTTCAATAAGGCGCGACGCTACCTGTGGGTTACGGCTATTCAGATCGGTCAGCATCTCGACCAGGAACTGGTATCCGCTACCGTCTTCCGCATGGAATGCCGCCGGGTTGCTGCCGGCAAACGCGCCAATTAATGAACGAATGCGGTTCGGGTTACTCATACTGAAAGAACGGTGTTTGAGCAGGCCACGTACTGTTTCCAGTACATTTTCCGCTGGGCTTGTGGATTGCAGGATAAACCATTTATCCATCACCAGGCCGTCCTGATGCCACTTATCGTCATATTCGCGCATCAGCGTATCGCGGCACGGCAACTGCGCCGCCACCGCAGCAGATAGGGCCGCCAGCGCATCGGTCATGTTATTGGCGTCGCGATACTGTTTGCTGACCAGCGTATTAGCAAGCTCCGTCTCGCCGAACGCCAGGAAGCGCAGACAGGCATTACGTAGCGTACGCTTGCCGATATCGCCGTGATCAATACGATATTCATCCAAATAATTGGCGTTATAGATAGCAAGAAACTCATCCGCCAGTTCGGCCGCCAGCGTACGTGTTAGCGCTTCACGAACTTGCGCAATGGCGATCGGATCAATGACATCAAATAGCTCCGCGATTTCATTGGCCGAAGGCAGCGTTAAAATTTCTGCGGCCAGCGCTGGATCGATTTTCTCATCCAACAGCACCGCGCGGAACGCATCAGCGACATGCACCGGAAGCGATAGCGGTTGTCCCTGCTGATGACGTGCTACATTCAGTTTAATGTAAGTGGCCAGCAGGCTTTGCGCCGCATCCCAACGGGAGAAATCGTTGCGCGCGTGGCGCATCAGGAACGTCAGTTGCTGATCGCTCCATTTATATTCCAGTTTCACCGGCGCTGAGAACTCACACAGCAAGGCCGGCACAGGTTGAAAGTAGATATTATCAAAGGTAAATGTTTGTTCTGCCTGCGTGACGTTCAGCACAGCACTGACCGGATGACCACCTTTTTGCAACGGGATGACATTGCCTTCATTATCGTACAGTTCAATGGCGAACGGAATATGCAGCGGCTGCTTTTCCGCCTGATCCGCCGTCGCTGGTGTACGCTGGCTGATGGTCAACGTGTACTGCTCGGTTTCCGGATTATAATCATCTTTTACCGTTACAATCGGCGTGCCGGACTGACTGTACCAGCGGCGAAAATGGGATAGATCGACATTAGAAGCATCTTCCATCGCCTGTACGAAATCATCACAAGTCGCTGCGCTGCCGTCATGGCGCTCAAAATAGAGCTGCATACCCTTCTGGAAATTTTCCTCACCCAGCAACGTGTGGATCATACGAATGACTTCCGCGCCCTTTTCGTAAACGGTGAGGGTATAGAAATTATTCATTTCGATAACTTTATCCGGGCGGATAGGATGCGCCATCGGGCTGGCGTCCTCCGCGAATTGTAAACCACGCATGGTACGCACGTTACTGATGCGGTTCACCGCGCGTGATCCCAAATCAGAGCTAAATTCCTGGTCGCGGAAGACGGTTAAGCCCTCTTTCAGACTCAACTGGAACCAGTCGCGGCAGGTGACGCGGTTGCCGGTCCAGTTGTGGAAATACTCATGACCTATCACGCGCTCAATATCGAGATAATCTTTATCCGTCGCGGTATCGGTTCGCGCCAGCACGTATTTGGAGTTAAAGATATTGAGACCTTTATTCTCCATCGCGCCCATATTAAAGAAATCCACCGCGACAATCATATAGATGTCGAGGTCATATTCGAGCCCAAAACGCGTTTCATCCCATTTCATAGAATTTTTCAGCGAGGTCATTGCCCACGGCGCGCGATCCAGATTGCCGCGGTCAACGTACAGTTCTAACGCGACTTCACGCCCGGAGCGGGTGGTAAAGGTATCGCGCAGTACGTCAAAATCACCGGCCACCAGCGCAAACAGGTAACATGGTTTCGGGAATGGATCTTGCCACTGTACCCAGTGACGCCCATTCTCAAGTTCGCCCTGCGCAACACGGTTGCCATTGGAGAGCAGAAACGGATATTTGGTTTTATCGGCAATAATTTTGGTGGTAAATCGCGCCAGGACATCCGGGCGGTCAAGATACCAGGTGATATGGCGGAAACCTTCAGCTTCACACTGCGTGCAGAGCGCATCGCCGGACTGATACAACCCTTCCAGCGCCGTATTCGCCGCCGGGCTTATCTCATTGACAATGCGCAATGTAAAACGCTCTGGCAGGTCGCTGATGATAAGCGCGCCCTCTTCTTCTTTATATGCTGTCCACGGCGCATCGTTGACGTGGAGAGATACCAGCATTAAATCTTCCCCGTCAAGGCGAAGAGGCGCATCAGGCGCGCCATGACGAACAGCCTGGCTTATTGCGGTGACCACGGTTTTTTCGGCATCAAGGTCAAAGGTCAAGTCAATATCGGTAATCTGGTAATCCGGCGCGCGATAGTCATGTCGGTATTTGGCTTGTGGCTGTTGTGTCATAAAAACCCTTTCGCATCTTTTGTAGAGTGTCGACTCCAGTCTATTCCTGTTGCGTAAATCGCGCTACGCAGAATGTTCATCTTTTCAGACACAAACAGCCTCTTTGCTACATTTTTATGACATGAACTCATAATTTTTAATATCGAACAAATGATCGTCCAGGAGCGCATAAAACAAAGGATAAGCGATATCCTATTTCAGATTAAGCACCTTGATTCGTCGCCCTGAGCAAGTAGAATCCGCCGCGACTGGCCACTATTCAATGCTCGCACGATTGAACGATCGCCGATTTGCCGCAGCCCGTTCTTACATACAACGTGGCTGCGGTAACACGTGCTGACGGAAATGTGAAACATCAGGGTGCAGATTTAATTAAACCTGTCACTTAACCTGAAGCAGGTCTTCATAGCGGGTAGTATACGGGACGACCGCATATCTCTCTTCATAGCCAACTGTTGCTGGATACCCTCCCCCAGCGAAATCAAAATCCCCCTGCCTTCCTTTGCATTCAGGTGATCCAGTACTTCCATCAGCTTCTCGCTACCGGCGCGCGGCGCGTTATCATCGAAAAGGTTGAGCTGCACCACGCCTTGGCTGAAGAAGCCCCCCAGCGGGTCTTCCCCGATCATGGTGGCTATCTTATTCTGCTACCTGTTAAAGATTCATCTTTTTACCTTATTCACAACATGTTTGTAGGGACTATCGTGGTTGCCCAGATACATTTGTTGAGTGAGGTTACAATGCCTTTTTATGTAGGCTCCAACTGTTTTCCTGCTTGCATAAGCAAGAAAAAAATTTCTGATATACTCAATTCGGATACTCTCCCTAAGATGAGTTTATGGGATAAGTTTAAAGAGTTTTTCTTTTCCACTCATCAGGCTGAAGCACAGAATTGCCTTTACCGGATCTGCCATCCATCTCCTGGAACGACGCCAGATGATGTGAGGAGACTGTTTGAACGTCTTAAGGAATTAGCCTACCCGGGCTATGCGGACAATATTCAGTGTTATCGGTATGGAGGGAAGAGTTTCTGTATCATGGACAACAATGGCGATGAACTTCTGTCGGCAAGTTTTGGAGATGATTATACTGTTACAACAGGAACCAGGGGGGCATTTTTTGCTGACGGTACTACACGCAGCTATTCTTTACATCCTTAGTTTCCTTTTCAGTGAGGGGGACTGTAAATAACTGGCGAAAAATCCATATTCAGCCTGCCGTAATGAAACATCACTGCCACTTTGAACCGCTCCCTGTTTCGGTATCCAACAATTAAGCGGAGTGCAAGACGAGGTCACTTTTAATAAAATACGGTGGCCAGCATTACCACAGTAACGACTACTGGCTGTTCAGGCCAGTCAGGATTTGACGTATCCACTGGATTTGCCCCTACATATCCAGACGCGCTTTCTTATCATCTGTTGCTATTCCAGGAGCAACAGCATCCTGAAGCGGCGCAATTTTACCTGAGGCCATTTGCAAAAGGCAGCTTTTGGTCTCTTCAGACTCACAAAGCCGGGCCGCAGCTTCCGCAGACTCATCCTTCATCCATACCATTTCTGGTATTCACCATCTGGTGAAACTGATGTGACATTTTCGGGCAACGGGCCGGGTTCGGTGATGTAAACCTGATTACCGGTTGTTGTGTCGTAAACCGTCTCGCCGCGATAGTCTTCTTGCAGAATCCACACCTTGGTTTCAGCATCGAATACAGCAATATGACTGGCTGGAATGTCAGGGGCGCAATATCCGTACAAATTGCCGGTAATCCGGTGTGCGGAGGAATATACGTATCTCCAGCACCAATAAACTCATTTGTATCTGAGCGCAGATTATAAATCTTAATTGTCTGTGCGTTATCGCTCATTTTAAACGTCATTATGCCAGCCTCGCTATGTAGCTAAATGCAATGTTTTTAACTGTGGTTTCTGCATTACCATCTGCATCAACTGTAACGACGTATCCGTGTGGACTATATACACGGTATGACCATGAGGACTAATCCAGGTTGTATGGGCGTGGTCACCATTCCAGCTTGTTAACTGGTCATTTCCGTTACGCTGAACGAGAATTTTTCCGCCGATTGAGTCACTACTGTATGCCTCGCCAGCCGAATGGTTATGACCTCCTGTTGTATTGGAACTCTTCGTGCCGTAATCAAATGACGAGGTGTTCTTCGTTCTGAGGTCGGTATGGGTGATACTGCTACATTTTTATAACATGAGGCACGAAATGCGCTCGACCCTAAAGACAGCTTATGGTGTGATCGGGGTTCAATAAATCGCTAAACAAGGTATACTCCAGCGGTTTTCTTAGTTGTTTATTGTACTAAACGCTCCCGTGAGAGGACGCTACAGCGCACCTATGACACAATTCGCTTCTCCTGTTCTGCACTCGTTGCTGGATACAGATGCTTATAAGTTGCATATGCAGCAAGCCGTTTTTCACCACTACTATGATGTGCAGGTAGCGGCTGAGTTTCGTTGCCGTGGCGACGACCTGCTGGGTATTTATGCCGATGCTATTCGCGAGCAGGTGGACGCGATGCAGCACTTGCGCCTCCAGGAGGACGAGTTCCAGTGGCTCTCCGGCCTGCCCTTTTTTAAAACGGATTATCTGGACTGGTTACGCGAGTTTCGCTATGACCCGGCGCAGGTCTGCGTCACCAATGATAATGGCAAGCTCAATATTCGCTTAACCGGCCCGTGGCGTGAAGTCATTATGTGGGAAGTGCCGCTGCTGGCTGTAATCAGTGAACTGGTTCATCACTACCGCTCGCCAAAAGCGGGCGTGGATCAGGCGCTCGATGCGCTGGAAAGTAAGCTGGTTGACTTCACTGCGTTAACCGCCGATCTCGATATGTCCCGCTTCCACCTGATGGACTTCGGCACCCGTCGCCGTTTCTCCCGTGAAGTGCAGCAGACTATTGTTAAACGTCTCCAGCAGGAACCATGGTTTGTCGGCACCAGCAACTATGATCTCGCGCGTCGCCTGGCACTGATGCCGATGGGCACTCAGGCGCACGAATGGTTCCAGGCGCATCAACAAATCAGTCCGGATCTGGCGACCAGTCAACGTGCCGCATTGGCCGCCTGGCTCAACGAATATCCGGATCAGCTCGGTATCGCATTGACAGATTGCATCACGATGGACGCGTTTTTACGCGATTTCGGCGTTGAATTCGCCAGCCATTATCAGGGATTACGCCACGACTCAGGAGATCCTGTCGAATGGGGCGAAAAGGCAATAGCCCATTATGAAAAGCTGGGGATTGATCCGATGACAAAAACTCTGGTCTTTTCAGATAACCTTGATCTGCAAAAGGCAGTCGAACTTTATCGCCATTTCGCGTCTCGCGTGCAGTTAAGTTTCGGCATCGGTACCCGCCTGACCTGCGATATCCCCCAGGTAAAACCGCTCAATATCGTTATTAAGCTCGTGGAATGTAACGGGAAACCGGTTGCTAAACTTTCCGACAGTCCCGGTAAAACGATCTGCCATGACAAAGCGTTTGTGCGCGCGCTGCGTAAAGCTTTTGATCTCCCCCAGGTCCGCAAAGCCAGTTAACTCTACCCAGGGAGCCAGCCAGGGCTCCTTTTTCAGGTTTATTTCCGAAATCTTTCACTCAAGCTGCGATTTCTGCTTGTCTGATTGCAGATGCCAGGTAACATAGGAATCCCCCCATTTCGGGTGGACAAGTGTTTATTTTTTCCGACTATTAACAGAGAGAATATTATGAGCGTTGTGCCTGTAGCCGACGTACTCCAGGGCCGCGTAGCCGTTGACCAAGAAGTCACCGTGCGCGGATGGGTGCGTACCCGCCGAGATTCAAAAGCTGGCATCTCCTTCCTCGCCGTTTATGACGGCTCCTGCTTTGATCCTGTACAGGCTGTAATTAATAATTCTCTGCCCAATTATAATGAAGAAGTATTACACCTGACGGCAGGCTGCTCCGTTGTAGTAACGGGTAAGGTTGTCGCGTCGCCGGGACAGGGACAAAGTTTCGAAATCCAGGCCACGAAAGTAGAGGTCGCAGGCTGGGTGGAAGATCCAGATACCTACCCGATGGCGGCAAAACGCCATAGCATTGAGTATCTGCGTGAAGTCGCGCATCTGCGCCCGCGCACCAACCTGATTGGCGCAGTAGCGCGCGTACGCCATACTCTGGCGCAGGCGCTGCATCGCTTCTTCGATGAGCAGGGCTTCTTTTGGGTTTCTACTCCGCTGATTACCGCTTCCGATACCGAAGGCGCTGGCGAAATGTTCCGCGTCTCAACGTTGGATCTGGAAAACTTGCCGCGTAATGACCAGGGCAAAGTAGATTTTGACAAAGACTTTTTTGGCAAAGAGTCATTCCTGACCGTCTCCGGCCAGCTAAACGGTGAAACGTATGCCTGCGCGCTGTCAAAAATCTATACCTTTGGGCCGACCTTCCGCGCGGAAAACTCTAACACCAGCCGCCACCTTGCGGAGTTCTGGATGCTGGAGCCGGAAGTCGCATTTGCCGATCTGGAAGATAATGCCCGTCTGGCGGAAGCCATGCTGAAATATGTTTTTAAAGCGGTTCTGGAAGAACGTGCGGATGACATGAAGTTCTTTGCCGAACGCGTGGATAAAGACGCTATCGCGCGTCTGGAGCGTTTTGTCTCTACCGACTTCGCTCAGGTGGATTACACCGATGCGGTCGCTATTCTGGCAAGGTGTGGTAAGAAATTCGAAAACCCGGTGTTCTGGGGCGTCGATCTCTCTTCCGAGCACGAACGCTATCTGGCGGAAGAACATTTCAAAGCGCCGGTGGTGGTGAAAAACTATCCGAAAGAGATTAAAGCGTTTTACATGCGCCTTAACGGAGACGGCAAAACCGTGGCGGCAATGGATGTGCTGGCACCGGGAATCGGCGAAATCATCGGCGGTTCCCAGCGTGAAGAGCGTCTGGATGTGCTGGATGCCCGTATGGCGGAAATGGGACTGAATAAAGAGGATTACTGGTGGTATCGCGACTTACGTCGCTACGGTACTGTACCGCACTCCGGCTTTGGCCTGGGCTTTGAGCGCCTTATCGCTTACGTCACCGGCGTGCAAAACGTGCGCGACGTTATTCCATTCCCACGGACCCCACGTAACGCCAGCTTCTAATTTCTACGTAACAAACACTAAAGGCCAGCTATGCTGTAATGCCAGTCAGTTAAGCAACTGACTGGCCCTTTTTCGGGGCTGTGGGGTATCTCCAAGGCCTCTCCTTCGCCACTCTCGGGAAGGCCCTTTCCCTTCTTGTCGGTAATTTTACTAGCTGCCCCATACTTTCAAGAGCACGCATCAGCTCCGGGATCCGCCCCGGTGAAGCGCCCTGAAGGGTCATCAGCATTCTCATAACCATTCCGCATGATTCTGAGAAGCTCAGATGGTTCGGCCAGTACCCTTTCAGATGTCCTGCCATTTTAATCATCTGATATCTCATCAGATTATAAGCCAGTAACACGCCCCACAGCCCCTGCTCCACAAGCTCCGGTTTTTTACTTCTCAGCGTCAGTCTGCTCTGCTGCATCGTCTGTTTCATCTCCCTGTATCCCAGTTCAGGCAGCGGGAAATCAGTTCCGGGTCCAGATAATCTCTCAGAGAAGTGAGCGGGTTACGCAGAGAATCGTAACGGGATACCAGATCAAGAGCCTGTCCAGTGTGCATAAAAAAATCCGGAAACGGGTGAGCATTTCCGGATTCTTAGACAGCCACTGGATCGGTCAACCGATCCTTAACTGAGCGGCATTACAGCTATGTTGGCCTTTTTGCTGACTAAATGTCAGCTTTATTCTCAATAGGTAAACAAATTTAATTACAACCCTATGAATTACAACATATTGTTACTTTACATTTCAATAAAACATTTATACACAAAAATTAACCCTTAATTTTATTGCGGATTAGGTTTTTCTGCTCTAATAGCACAATTTTCCACCACCATTTCAGACATCAGGACATCCAAATGGCTATTTTTATAAAATGGCCCACCCTGCTGCTTTTTTAGGCACAATAGTGCCCTGCCATAATAAAAACAATAAAATCAAATAACTAAAAGCAAAAAGAACAAATAAAAACGAAAACTCAGGCGAAGTTTGATGTGGTTCACAAAGCCCCGTGAAATAATATTTATTTACATATTTTTTCTTTTTGAAACTAAATTTTTATATTTGTAGCACTTTCACGGTAGCGAAACGTTAGTTTGAATGGAAAGATGCCTGTCAGACACATAAAGACACCAAACTCTCATCAATATTTCTGTAAAGTTTTGTTTACGTATTTTATTGGCGGCAGTGGCGGGTGTCATATAAAAAAACCAATGAGGGTAATAAATAATGATGAAGCGCAAAATCCTGGCAGCGGTGATCCCTGCCCTGCTGGCTGCTGCAACCGCAAACGCAGCAGAAATCTATAATAAAGATGGTAATAAACTGGATCTGTACGGTAAGGCTGTGGGTCGTCATGTATGGACAACGACCGGCGATAGCAAAAATGCCGACCAGACTTATGCCCAGATTGGTTTTAAAGGGGAAACGCAGATTAATACCGATCTGACCGGTTTCGGTCAGTGGGAATACCGTACCAAAGCAGACCGCGCTGAAGGCGAACAGCAGAACTCGAATCTGGTCCGTCTGGCCTTCGCGGGTCTGAAATACGCGGAAGTGGGTTCAATCGATTATGGCCGTAACTACGGTATCGTTTACGATGTTGAATCCTATACCGATATGGCGCCCTACTTCTCCGGCGAAACCTGGGGCGGCGCCTATACCGATAACTACATGACCAGCCGTGCCGGCGGTTTGTTGACCTACCGTAACTCTGACTTTTTCGGTCTGGTGGATGGTCTCTCCTTCGGTATCCAGTATCAGGGTAAAAATCAGGACAACCACAGCATCAACTCTCAGAATGGCGATGGCGTAGGTTACACCATGGCATATGAGTTCGACGGTTTTGGCGTCACCGCAGCATATAGCAACAGCAAGCGTACTAACGATCAGCAGGATCGCGATGGTAATGGCGATCGCGCAGAATCGTGGGCCGTTGGCGCAAAATATGATGCGAACAACGTTTACCTGGCTGCCGTATATGCCGAAACCCGCAATATGAGCATTGTTGAAAATACGGTTACCGATACCGTTGAAATGGCAAATAAAACGCAGAACCTTGAAGTGGTCGCTCAGTACCAGTTTGACTTCGGCCTGCGTCCGGCAATCTCATATGTGCAGAGTAAAGGTAAGCAGTTGAACGGCGCTGACAGCACGGCCGACCTGGCGAAATATATTCAGGCGGGCGCGACTTACTACTTCAACAAAAACATGAACGTATGGGTTGACTACCGCTTCAACCTGCTGGACAAAAACGACTACAGCTCCAGCTACGTTGGCACCGACGATCAGGCGGCTGTTGGTATTACTTATCAGTTCTGACCAGCAGACCCCTTTGTTTTATGCCCCAAAAACAGGACTTCGGTCCTGTTTTTTTATGTCTCTTAGAGAAAATGTGCGTCTTTCAAAAACAGGTGGGCTTTTTAGCGCTAACGGTTGGCATTTTGTAAATCTGCCGTTAACCTGATAGCGGATTTCCCTTCTGTAACTACAATGGAACCTCGTCATGTTTGAGAACATAACCGCCGCTCCTGCCGACCCGATTTTGGGCCTGGCCGATCTGTTTCGCGCCGATGACCGTCCAGGGAAAATTAACCTTGGCATTGGCGTATATAAGGATGAAACCGGCAAAACGCCGGTGCTCACCAGCGTGAAAAAAGCCGAGCAGTATTTACTGGAAAATGAAACGACGAAAAACTATCTCGGCATTGACGGGATTCCAGAATTTGCTCGCTGCACCCAGGAACTGTTGTTCGGCAAAGGCAGCGCGCTGATTAACGACAAGCGCGCACGCACGGCGCAAACGCCGGGCGGTACCGGCGCGCTACGCGTTGCCGCCGACTTCCTGGCAAAAAATACTCCGGTAAAACGTGTGTGGGTGAGCAACCCCAGTTGGCCGAACCACAAGAGTGTCTTTAACTCTGCCGGTCTGGAAGTGCGTGAATACAACTATTACGATGCGGCCAACCATTCCTTAGACTTTGATGCGCTGCTGGCAAGTCTCAGCGAAGCCCATGCTGGCGATGTGGTGCTGTTCCACGGCTGCTGCCATAACCCAACCGGTATTGATCCTACTCTGGAACAGTGGCAAACGTTGGCTCAGCTTTCCGTTGAAAAAGGCTGGCTGCCGCTATTTGATTTCGCTTACCAGGGGTTTGCCCGCGGTCTGGAAGAAGATGCGGAAGGTCTGCGTGCCTTTGTCGCGCTGCATAAGGAGCTGATTGTCGCCAGCTCCTACTCAAAAAACTTCGGTTTATATAATGAACGCGTCGGCGCCTGCACTCTCGTTGCCGCCGATGCAGAGACCGTGGATTGCGCCTTTAGCCAGATGAAATCAGCTATTCGCGCTAACTATTCCAATCCGCCGGCTCACGGTGCGTCCATCGTCGCGACTATCCTGAGTAATGACGCCCTGCGCGCCATCTGGGAGCAAGAACTGACGGATATGCGCCAGCGTATTCAACGTATGCGTCAACTGTTCGTGAATACCCTGCAGGAGAAAGGCGCAAACCGCGACTTCAGCTTTATTATCAAGCAGAACGGGATGTTCTCATTCAGCGGTCTGACCAAAGAGCAGGTGCTGCGTCTGCGTGAAGAGTTTGGCGTTTATGCCGTGGCTTCTGGTCGCGTAAACGTGGCAGGGATGACGCCGGATAATATGGCGCCGCTGTGTGAAGCCATCGTCGCGGTACTGTAAAAACCTGTCGGCTGGCGTGTCCGACAAAAAAGCCTGCAATTTGCAGGCTTTTTTCATTCGGCTTACCAGACCGGCACCTCATCCTGCAGGAAGGGATTATGCAGACGCTCGTAACCGAGCGTGGAGAGCGGGCCGTGACCAGGAATAAAGGTCACATCATCGCCAAGCGGCAATAGTTTACGCTTAATGACGTCAATCAACTGATTGTGATCGCCGCGAGGAAAATCGCTACGCCCGACGCCGCCTTTGAAAATCACATCTCCGGAGATCAGCAGTTGCGACTGTTCATCAAAAAAAACCACGTGCCCTGGCGTGTGTCCCGGACAATGTAACACCTGTAAAGTCACATTCCCTACGCTGATGCGATCGCCTTCGCTCAGCCAACGGTCAGGCGTCAGCGGCTGGCACTCATCCAGACCAAACATGCGGCTTTGCGCCGGCAGTCCTTGCAGCCAGAACTCATCTTCTTTTTCCGGACCGATAACAGGAACGCCGTAATGCTGCGCCAGTTCACTCGCCGCGCCGACATGGTCGAGATGCCCATGCGTGAGTAAAATCTGCATCAACGTCACGCCGCTGGCGTCCACTTCCTGTTTAATTTTTTCAGCGTCGCCGCCCGGATCGACCAACGCCGCCAGCCGGGTTTGTTCGCACCAGATTAATGAACAGTTCTGGGAGAACGCGGTGACCGGAATAATACGATAGTTCATACTGCTCCTTTGAATAAGCCTCGCTGATTACCAGTGCCGCGCTGGCCCGGTATCAATATGCACAAAGTTACTACGTGGGTAATATCCTACACCACCTGCGCCCATAGATAACGCCGCTTTGTGAATATTACTCAGCGCCACGCCTTCAATATGAAAATCCATCGCTTGCCCTTTCGTATGGTAGCTTTTTTTCGCTACGCCACTGCTACGGGCGCGTAATTCATTATTGGTATCAAGAGAGCGGTAGCCTGAGATGAGCTGCACAGGTTTACGAGTCCCTAGCAGCCCCTGAAGTCGGTAGAGTTGGTCGAACAACCGGGGATCGATTGATCGGACTTTATTCGCGCGATAGTCACGGAAAAAATGGTTTAACTTTGCTAATTCATCCTGAATATAGGCTCTTCCATCAAAAAACTCCGCCTTGATTGACTCTCCGGTATGGAGGTTGTTTAACGTCAAAATACGCGGGCGTGGGGTCGAGAGTGTGGCAAACGCTGGCGCGGGCAGGATGGCGGCGCCAAGAGCGACACCACCAAGCGCCAGCAGCTTGCGGCGATTAGCGTCAAATTTGTCCATGATAATCAGGTCTACAGGTCAATGTTATCGTTAATACACTTCTACCTTTAAGCAGGTATAATACCGACAGACACAGGCTTCTGAACGGCCCGGTCGGCTCAAAGGTTGTTGTATATGCACTTCTGGCGCACGAAAGGCACCTTAACTGGCGATAAAGCCCGCGTCAAGATTGCCCTCCCCCAGCAACGACGGGGTCGCAGCGAAACGCCCCCGTTGAAGCTAAACATTAGGACAACATATTTACCAGAACTTCTTCATTTACCTGATTAATTGTTCAACCTTTGGCACAATTTGTGCGCTGGATCGCGCCGTGAGATCGTAATTGTAAATATCTGTACGATACTGCATACGACCATCTGCGCCGACAAATGCGGTAAGATAGTAAAGATTTACTGGAATGTTCTGCCGGATATTCACATACCGCGTGTCACCTTGCTTCAGGGCGCCGGAGATCCGCGCATCGTTCCAGCCTGCATCTTGCAAGAGCATATTCGCCAGTTCCGAGGCCTTATTGACCCGCACGCAACCGGAACTTAACGCCCTGGCGTCACGCTGAAAGAGATTATGATTGGGCGTATCGTGCAGATATATCGCATCTGAACTCGGCATATTAAATTTATAACGCCCCAGCGAATTTCGCGCGCCCGGCACCTGCTGGAAGCGGAACGGAAGGTTCGATGGCGTAATTGTGGCCCAGTCAACCTGCCACGGATCGATCGCTTCTTTGCTGTTCCAGCCGCGCATCACGGTATAACCATGGCGCTCCAGGTAGCCAGGGTCATTCCATACCTTCGGCAAAATGTCTTTACGCGCAAGCGTGGGCGGAACGTTCCACGGCGGATTCACCACCACATTATTCAGCGCGCTGCTCATCATCGGTGTTTTACGGTCAGGACGCCCGACGATTACCCTCGAAGCCAGTACCTGATTGCCATTCTGATAGTAGACCAGCGAATAAGCGGGAATGTTCACCATAATACCGGTAGATAATTCCGCCGGCAGCAAGCGTAAACGTTGGATATTCAGCGCCAGTACGCCTGCGCGTTGCGCGGGGGTCATATTGAGCCAGTTACGCGTTGCCGGGCCAATTACGCCGTCCTCCCCCAGACCTTGCCATGCCTGAAATCGTTTTACCGCCTCGACCAGTTCACGATCGTAGGCGGCGCGTACCGCCGGAGCCGGCTTGCTACGACGGGCCGTTTGTTCGGCGATCGGCTGCGCCACCAGTGTTTCGACCTCCACGGCGGAGGGGCTGACGACGGCGCTATCAGAGGTGTCATCGCCGGGTAAGGCAATCTTTGGACCGCCGTCCAGCATCCCCGTACGCTGTAATATTTCGCGCAGCGCAGGCACATCGTTACTCCATTGTCCCGGTCGCAGCGTCGCGGTATTGGTCAACTGCGGCCACGGATGAGAATCCGCCACCAGCTTCAGCAACGCTTCATGCATAGGCGCATACTGCGGATGCTGCGGCGCCAGACTGGCGACAAATGTCGGTAACTGCCCTTCCTCCAGCGCTATTTGCCACTGGTTAATCACCGAAACTGGCGGCGTCGCTAATACGTAGGGTTTGTTACTGTATAACCAGCGGTTACCTTTGACGGGGATATTCGCAATGAAATGGAGATAGCCCATCATGGCATCTGACAACACGACATCGCGCGCCATACCGTTTACGGCAGGGTCGGTCAACAAAGCCACCCAGGCGGTAAACTGCGGCTGGAATCCGGCGATCGCCACCTCCGCTAACTGCTGCTGGAAGGCTTTCACCGCATCGCGATTATCCCACATAGGCTTCATGTCGTGCGCAGCATAAAGCAATGTCAGTTGGCTCATATAGACCGGCGTATAGCCGGAAGGGAGCTGCGACCGTATATCAGCCCGGACTTTCTCGGCTGAAACACCCTCCTGCAGCGGCTGAATCCCAGCCAGAATCGCCGTCGCGGCTGACTGCTTCTGCGGTTGCGCTAACGCGCCCGCCTGGCCAATCGCGGCAGCGGAGCTATCGCCAGGTATCATTGCAGGCTCATCGGCCTGCGCATTGAACAGTGGAGCGAATGTTACGGCCAGGCATAAACTGATTGCCGACAGACGACGACCACACATCTTGTTAAGCAACATCCCTTGCCCCCTGTTTTTGTTATCATACTCCGCATGAGCGTGCTGCCCGCGCCGCGGGTCAACCTCAACCAATGCTGCTATTTAGTATGACGAGTCAGCCTGCTCACTCGTCAGGCTTAACTCCAGTATATAAAGTTCGATACGCTTTTGCCTAACCTAATGTAAAGATGTTTAAAGAAAATGCACTGCCCGGAGAGGATTTTCGGATAAAGAAAAAGGCGGCTTTCGCCGCCCATGCCTGATGATAAAGCAGAATTTATTTTGCCGGATGGCGGCGTAAATGCTTTATCCGACCTGCAGTCAGCGATAATTTCCATACTTCAGGAAATTATCCAGGCATGATAAGCAAAGCGCCATCAAGCCTGCCACCGTTTCTGCCGTGTTTAACTCGCTTCTGAAGGTGTATCTTCCGTCTGCGTACCGGGAAGCGTTTCCGGGAGTTGCGGTGCAAAACCACGCAGCCCGACAACATGAACGTGCTCAGTATTCTGGAACACTTTACGCACCAGTTTATACGTCGTGCCCTTCTCCGGACTGATGTTCTCCGGCGCCGCGATGATGAGCTGCATCTGCAAACGTTCGCACAACTCAAACAACGTGGCGATAGACCGCGCATCCAGACGCGCCGCTTCATCGAGGAACAGCAGACGACATGGCGAAATATCTTTCCCACGCAGTCTGCGCGCTTCGTCTTCCCAGCTTTGTACCACCATCACCAGAATCGACATCCCGGTCCCGATTGCTTCCCCGGTCGACAACGCGCCGGATTCCGCACGTAGCCAGCCGTCAGACCCACGGTTAACTTCGACTTCCATTTCCAGATAATTACGGTAGTCCAGCAACTCCTCGCCGATGGTCTGCGGCGTGCGTTGCCCCATATCGATCTGCGGATTCAGGCGCTGGTACAGTTTCGCCAGCGCTTCGGAGAAGGTCAGACGATTACTGTTAAACAAATCCTGGTGCTGCTCCTGCTGCTCTGAAAGCACGTCCAGCAGAGTGGCATGTGTTTCACGCACGTTGACGTTTAACCGCACGCTATTGACCTGGCCAAACGAGACGCTTTGCAAGCCCTGGTTAAGCATTCGGATACGGTTCTGCTCGCGCTGGATAGTCTTGCGGATAATGTTCGCCACGCTGCGGGAACTGATCGCCAGCTTTTGTTCACGCGACGTCAGTTCTTCCGTCAGACGGCTCAGTTCAATCTCCATCTGTTCAATGGCTTCAACCGGATCGTCGGTACGAATAATATCCTGACGAATACGTTCGCGTAGATGCTGGTAAACGGCCACAAAGAACTGGATTTTGCGTTCAGGGCGTTTCGGATCTTCCGACAGGCGCAGCACGTCGCGCAGATGTTCGTTATCCGCGACCGCCAGGCGTAGCGCGCCCAACGCCTTATCCGACATGGAGCGCAGTTCATCTGCCGACAGATAGGCCAGCTCACGACGGTGCAGACGACGTTCCACGCCATTGTCTTTAACCATCCTCATGACCGCGCACCAACCGGCTTTCGCGGTCACGACCTGCTCGCGCATTTCATGATAATCGCGCTCCAGCTTGCGCAGCTTGCGGGTCAGGTTATCCATCTCCGCTTCGCAGAAGGTAAGCGCTTTCTCAAGCTGGTTGCGACGCGAACGGTTATTGCTCAACTGGGCGTGCAGTTCATCCCGACGCTGGCGGGCGCGCTCTTCCGCCCCGCTGTCGGCGCGAACGCCAATATCCTGTAATTCACGTTGCAAATCGTTAAGCAGCTCTTTTTTCGTGTCGTAAGAACTTTTTAGCGAGGCCAGAACTTGGCTGTACTGACTTAACTGCGAAGCGTGGCTGCGCAACGCTTCGCGAGCGCGGGTACGCTCGGCTTCCGCCTGCTCCAGCCGCTGGCGCAGCTTTTCGTTGAGATCGCTGTTGCCGCTCAGCATTTCCGCCGAGTCGGAATAGCTGAAATGCGCCCGACGTTCGACGACTTCCGCGAGCGCAAAAGCCTGCTGGCGCGCGTCGCGCTGCATTTGCTGCGACCACGCATAATCTTCTTTTAACTGTTCGAACTGTTCAGGATCGCTTTGCAGAACGGAAACCACCGGCTCCAGTTTGGCTAACTGGTTGCCATACTGCTGGACGAATCGCGCCGCTTCCTGCGCCTCATCCAGCCGCTCCTGAATTTCATCGACCCGATCGGCCAGCGTTTCATCGGCCAATAAATTCAGCCGCGGCAGCAAACGGTTAAGCGCAGAAACGCCCTCTTTCGCTTGCTCAAACTGAAGACGTTGCTGCTGGTTGTCATTTTCATGCGTCGCCAGCGCGCGCTCCAGCTCGACGCGACGTCCGTTCAGTCGGCGAATTTCCGCTTCCGGATCGTCCTCAAAGGCGACGGAAAGATGGCTACCGATAAAACGGCTGAACGCCTGGTGCAAACGCTGAGTTTTCTGCACATCAAACGAGAGCGTCGCAAAGCGTTCGGAAAGCACTTCCCGTTCCGCATGGAGGCTTTCAATACGGTTTTCGCGCGCCGCACGGCCAAAAATAGGCAGCGACGGGAAGCGCGAATAACGCCACTGACGGTCAGCAATTTTCACTACCACCGCTTTTTCCAGCTCGTCAACGCTGAATACGCTGTCATCAAAAGACTGCGGATCGCCTTCGATCAGGTACAGATCTTCCGGGCAATCAGTCAGCCCCTCAAGCTGTTCGGCAATTTGCGATAAATCCGGTACGACAATCGCATGGCGCGACGGGCCATACAGTGCGGAAAAATACGGCGCATCTTCGAGACTGACATCATCGTAGATTTCCGACAGCAGAACCCCGCCAAAACGCTCCGCCAGCGTATTCAATCGCTGATCTTCCGCGCCGCCCGGCTGGCTTAAACGTTCTATCTCTTCATCAACCGCATTCTTACGCGCGCCCACTTCGTCGCGTTCGACAATAGCCTCGCGCTCACGCTCCAGCAGTTGTTGCAGGTATTCGGTCACTTCCTGGCTGGATGAAAAAGTCTCGCCGCACTGTTCGCTAAGCTGGTTAAGGCTGTTTTGCGCCGCCAGCCAGACGGGCGCCCGCTGCATCAGATGTTGAATACGCGACTGAAGCTGCTCCTGCTCCTGACGCAGCGCCAGACGCTGTTCACTGGCGTTAGCCACGCTGTCTGATAGCGCCGCTATACGCGCTTCAAGCTCCTGATGCAGCGCTTCCAGTTCGTCAATATCAAAATTTTTGCCCTGGCGTTTACAGAACTCCGCCAACAGACGTTCCGCCTCTTGTTGCTCGCGCAGCCGCTGTTCCAGCTCGCTCAGGCGCATTCGCAGCGGCTGTACCTGTTCCGCCAGGTGACGCTGGTTTACGCCGTCCCGCAACAGCTCGCGCGCCACGTCCCAGGCTTCTCCACGCGCCAGCGGGCCGTTGATCGCCGCAACCAGTTGGTAAGCCTGCTCAAACTGACTATGCGCGGTTTGCGCCACGCTCATTTTTTGTTCCAGAGAAAGCAGTTTTTCCGTGGCTTCCTGTTCTTTTGCCTGGAAAGTATCCAGCCATTCGGCGGCGCTTTCCGGCGTTAGATCCGGCAGATGGCAAAGCTCTCTGGCGCGGGCGAGCGCTGATATCGCCTGGTTATACTGAATCGCGCGCGTTTGCTGTACATCCAGCGCCTGCTGGTAATCCGCAAGCTGGCTTTTGAGTTCATCGACTTCCAGCTCGGCAGCTTCGGCACGCGCTTCATTTTCTTCCTGCATTTCGGCGGCTTCCGCCACCACTTCGTCTTGCTCTTCGAGTCGAATCTGCAGCTCTTCAAGATCCGCTTCATAACGCTCAATTTTTTCCTGCTGGCGCAGCGCGGTTTGCACCAGGTTCAGGTGATCGCTCGCCGCCTGGTAATCCGCTTCAAGGGAGCCTTCGGCGCCGTTATGCTCGCCCAGCTCACGCGCCATATCGACATGCTTATACTGCTCCGCCGCCAGTTGCTTACGCGATGTGTACAGTTCGCGTCGAAACGCCAGCGCCTGATCAAGATGAACCCGACGCTCATTAGCATGGCGCATATAATCTGCAGCCACATAATCGGTAGCTTCGCTGATCAAATGCTTAAACAGATCGCGATCGGATTGGGTAACGCGAATCGCTTCCAGCGTGAGCCGGTTCTCGCGCAACGCCGCTTCCATATCCTGGAACGCCTTGCGCACGCCGCTGTTTTCCGGCAATAAATAATCGCGTAGCGATCGGGTAATAGCGCTGGAGATCCCGCCGTACAGCGAGGCCTCGATCAAACGATAGAATTTACTGCGATCCGACGCTGAGCGCAGACGACGAGCGATAATCCCTAAGTCAAACATCAGCGAATGATAATCGGTGATGGAGTTAAACTGCTTAAACTGCACGCCTTCCATCTCGTCAAGCTTGTCTTTCAGCTCAGCAAGCGACAGTACGCGCGCCTGACGTTCGTTTAAGGTCTCTGTCACCAGTTGCGTCGGCTGTACCGACATCGGCAGTCCCTGAATAGCGAACGGTTTAATGTCCACTTTGCGATCGCGCCCGGCGACCTGCTGCAGACGCACGCCGACCACCACCCGCTGATGGCGGGAATTAATGGTGTCGAGCATGGAGTAACAAACGCCCGCCTTCAGCTTACCGTGCAGGCCTTTATCGCGCGAACCGCTGGTGGCGCCGGCTTCCGTGGTGTTACGAAAGTGCAGTAATGTGAGATCCGGAATCAGCGCCGTGACGAACGCCGCCATCGTCGTGGATTTGCCGGCGCCGTTGCCCCCGGATAACGTTGTGACCAATTCATCCAGGTCAAAGGTGCGGGCAAAAAAACCGTTCCAGTTAATCAGCGTTAGCGAGCGAAATTTACCGCGTTCAATCATTATTCATCCTCTCCACTGTCCGGCTGATTCTCTTCGGTCTCATCATTGAGCTGCAGATGGTTTTCAATCGGCATCGCTTCCCCGTCGCGGATGAGGCGACGCTGCGCCTCGCGAGGATCGTCTCCGGTACGTACATCCGCGCCAAAACGGAAGACGGATTCTGTAATGCGGAATTTGCTGCTGTCATGACCCATAAACCACACCATGCCCAAACGACGCAGACGGTTCAAAGAAGAGCGTACCTTTTCCTGTAGTTTCTGGCGATCGACGTCAGATCCCGTCGAACGGTTATTCACCAGCTTCAGCAGCTTGGCTTCGTCCGCCAGGGTGAGCAGCTCGTCGTACAGCTCCTGTTGGGTAAAGATCCCTTCGTTCGCCAGGCGTTCCGGACTAAGATAGAGGTAACAGAGAATTTTACCGACCATCATATCCAGTTCAGATAGCACCGAACGAGGAATCAGCGTGGTGGAACGCGGACGCAGGTAGAAAAAACCTTCCGGCGCGCGAATCAGTTCCACGTTATAACGCGCGTAAAACTCTTCCAGGTATTCCTGGAAATCCATCAGAAAGGCATGATTATCCAGTTCGTCCAGTCCAATGTGACGGCCCGCACGCAATGCGCTATCCAGCGCCGGAAATAACGGATTCGCCAGCGCCTGCGCCAGCTTGACCGGCATCACTTGTTCAATATTTGTCAATGACATGCGCCTGTACCTTGGCTCCGTAATCATTAATCGGCTGCCATTTGGCTGGCAGTCCGGTGAAATCTGCTTGCGCTACGCCAAGACGTACCGCCTGATCGATAACAATGCGCGCCACGTCAAAATGACGCGCGCGCGGGTATTGCGCCAGATACTCGCGCACCACCAGTCCAAGATCCAGTGGCGTTTGTCTGGTTTTGTAGATAGCCAGTTGTTCTTCAATGATGGCCGCCAGTTGCTCGCGGATCTCGTTAAACTCTTCATATTCCAGATCCGGCGGCAACTCCCCGGTGACTTCATCGTCACGCAACGCCATCTCTTCATCGCGCATATCCAGCAGACGATCGGCACTCGCGTAGGTTAGCGCCCACGGATCGTCGAAATACGTTTGCACAGACTGACGCAAACGCTGGGCGAAGACGCGATTTTTATCCATATCGATCGCGGTGCGGATAAATTTATGTACGTGACGGTCGTAGCCGATCCATAAATCGATAGACTGCTGTCCCCAACTGATAATGCGGTCAAGTTTACTTTGCAGGTCAAAAACCAGCCTGTCGACAAAATGCAGATCGTCGTGAGACATCGTGGCATCCTGAATGCGCAGCAGGTTAGCCTGCAGCTTATCGCCCGCCGCTTCCAGCGTATCCTGCAATTCACGCAGCGTACCGGAGGTTTCGGAAAGCAGCAGTTCACAACTCGAAATTGCCGCGCGCCAGTCTTTATTCAGCAACTGTGCGATATCATCTTTTACCTGCTGCTGCTGCTCATCCATGATGCGCTGAGTCAGATCGATACTGTCGAAAATTTCCGCCACCGAATATTTTAGCGGCGCGTAAACATTACGGTGCCAGTGGAACTCATCGCCGCCCTCTTGTGCCGCGTCCGCCGCGCGTTTCAATTCGCCAGCTACAATCGATAGTTGCATGGAGAGACGTAACGTAGAAAACTCCCGCTGGCGGATATAATAATCGGTGATGCCAATTCCCAGCGGCGTTAATCGGTAAATCGCATTGCCTTCCGCTTGCTCGCTGGTAAAGCGGTTCAGCAGACGTTGACGCACCATATCGTTAATCGCGTTATTGGCGCGCACGCCGATGGTTTCGCTGGTTTGCTCAAACGCATCACTCACATGGCGAAACGCATCCACCAGTTCGCCTTCACTCATCTCGCCGTCAAGGCGTTCACCGTTCAGCGTAGCGACCGCCAGCAGAAAGGAGAGTCTGTCTACCGGCAGCGAGATGGAAAAGTCGTTTTTTCTGGCCCAGGCAACCAGTTCGGGGACTGTCTGGGAAATTTCACTCATAGGTTATCCTTGCATCTGCGGCTAGAGCCGGGCTTTTAATCGCGGTGACATGAATATAACGCCCAAGGCTAATATACGGCTCCTGGCGGCAATAACGCGTTTCCAGTTCGACCAATGTCTCATAACAGTCACGCTGTTGGCGCTTTTCACGCAGATAATCATGAAACACACGGACGCCGGTTTTACCGGTAATCTGCCAACCAATCGCCTCCAGCCACTGGTACACCTGAGCGGGATCGCGCGGATAGTCAGGCGACAGTGTACGCTTCTTGCGTTTAGGCATCCCCGCCTGCACGTAGTCAAAATTACCCGCCACCATATTGTGCATCAGCAAACCATTAGCGTTATAGAACATCAACGACAATGCGCCGCCAGGACGCAATACTGACCAGAGCGTTTCTAATACGCCGACAGGATCGGCCACCCACTCCAGCACAGCATGAAACAATATCAGATCAACCGGGCTTTCCAAATGCGAAGCGACATTCTGAGCCGGGCATTGTATAAAATGCATGTCTTTGCTCACACCTTTTGCCTCGGCCGCCTGCTGCGCGCGGGCGATCATTTCGCCAGACAGATCGCATAATGTCACCTGATGACCGCGCTCCGCCATCTTAATCGCCGTTTGCCCTTCGCCGCCGCCGGCATCCAGTACCCGCAGTTTTCGCCCGCCAATCTCCTCCAGCACGCGATCCAGGTCTTGCCACAGAATGGCTTGCCGCAGTTGTCCTTTGGTCGTGCCGTAAATGTTACGGGAAAACTTTTCAGCAATGTCATCAAAATTGCGATCCTGCATCGAACTCTCCACAGGCTGGCTCAGGCGTTATCTGATAAAACCGCTATTTTGTCACAGCCACGGCGAGAATGAACCTGTCTGGTGTAATATCACCGTTAATCCTCCGCTATATGGTTAAAAAAGGAACCAAAAAGGATGCTTTTTACGCTAAAGAAAGTGATTGGCGGTATGCTGTTGCCGCTCCCACTGCTGTTGCTGATAATTGGCGTTGGCCTGGCGCTGATCTGGTTTAGCCGCTTTCAGAAGACCGGAAAAGTATTTATCAGCGTGGGCTGGCTGGCGCTCTTGCTGTTAAGCCTGCAACCTGTCGCCGACCGTCTGCTACGCCCGATAGAAAACAGTTACCCTACCTGGCAGGGTCCGCAAAAGGTAGAATATATTGTGGTTCTCGGCGGCGGTTATACCTGGAACCCGCAGTGGGCGCCGAGCTCTAATTTAATTAACAACAGCCTGCCGCGGCTGGCGGAAGGTATTCGGCTGTGGCGAGCGAATCCGGGCGCAAAACTGATTTTTACCGGTGGCGTAGCAAAAACCAATACGGTAAGCACGGCGGAAGTCGGCGCGCGGGTGGCGCAGTCGCTTGGCGTACCGCGTAGCGATATTATTACGTTGGATAAGCCAAAAGATACGGAAGAAGAAGCCGCCGCCGTTAAGCAGGCCATCGGCGACACGCCTTTCCTGCTGGTGACGTCCGCCTCGCATTTGCCGCGTGCGATGATTTTCTTTCAGCATGCCGGGCTTAACCCGCTTCCCGCGCCGGCCAATCAACTGGCGATCGATTCGCCTTTAAATCCCTGGGAACAGGCGATTCCCTCCCCGGTCTGGCTGATGCATAGCGATCGCGCCAGTTATGAAGCATTAGGGCGAATCTGGCAATGGCTGAAAGGCGCGTCAGGCAAGCCAGGGGAGTAATGATTTCGCCGCCAGATCAAAATGGGTACGGTTAAAACGTCCGGTATTGACCAATTGCGCAACCTCGTCCCACAGCACATAGAGCCAACGCCGCCAGATGAAGGACTCCGCCACTGGCGCGCGTTGCAGATAATGCCAAAGCAATCCCTCCGCCAATGGATTATCCATCAGGCGAAACAGTTCGAATTCCCTTGGCGCCCACAGCATCAGTCCAGGGCCGACCATCGCCAGAAGCTGATCGCTACGGGCATCTTTAAGCATACTGCGTAGACAGAAGTTGCCGTGTACCAGCACGCAGTTGTCGTTAAATCCTTCAAATAACGAAGGAAGGCATTCTCTGGTACGAAACAAGATACGTTTGTCCTGCATCGTTAAGCCGGTGTTGCTGAACTGGTTTAACGTTGTCCATAGCACCTCTACTCGCTGACGATACCAGGAAGACCAGATGTTCTCCTGAGTATGGTCTACAGCGCCAACGCAACCGCGGCTATCCAGACGATGCCAGGCCAGTAATCCTTCGACAATCTGATCTTTTAGCTGTTCCCAGCGTTCCGGGGTACGCGCCGGCGCCTCCACCGGCACGCCGCGCAGGCGTTCCAGCAACAGCACATCCGGGCCGGGATGCTCTTCATGCGTTAATACGCCATAGATGACCGGCATCCTTACTGTACCGCTACGCGCCAGCATTGAAGTTTTCCATGCCAGTTGCTGCGCAACGCCGGGAGTCGTAAAGCTTCGCGCCATTAGCGGCATCGGATTTCCCTGGCTGTCATATAATGACCACAATGCAGAATCCGCTTTCTCATTCACGCACTCTATACGACTAAGTTTTTCACCCAGTAAATGGCTGAGTTCGGCCCGCAACTGTTCCATTCCAGATTACCCCCATTAGTGCTACTGCTTTAATAATGAGCGTCGTATGGACAGATGTCACCCGTATCAGATCAAGGGAAGAAAAGAAAAATGAGGAAAATCGTAACGGTACGAGAAAGTCGCCACTAGTGAGCAGACGTGAGTATTCATCTTTGCGCTACCATACCGCGCTGTTCATGATCGTCTAAGACGATCATGAACAGGATCATGTTAACGCATTTCAGCGCGCACGCGCTCCAGGTCGTCGGCGGTGTCTACGCCCGTGCCGGGCACTGCTTTAGCGACGGCGACATGAATTTTTTCGCCGTACCACAGCACACGGAGTTGCTCCAGCATTTCAATCTGTTCAAGCGGGCTGGGTTGCCAGCTCACGTAACGGCGGATAAAACCTGCGCGATAGCCGTAAATGCCCAGGTGGCGAAGGCAAGTATCCCCTACCGTTTCCAGACTTTTTGCAAAGCGGTCGCGATCCCAAGGGATCGTCGCCCGGGAGAAGTAGAGCGCATAGCCTTCGGCATCCAGCACAACTTTCACCGCATTAGGATTAAACGCCTCTTCGGCGCTGTGAATCGGCGCCGCCAGCGTCGCCATTCCGACCTGCCGCTGCGCCAGGTTTTCCGCGACCTGGCGAATAATAACCGCCGGGATCATCGGTTCATCGCCCTGGACGTTCACAATAACGGTATCGTCGCTAAAACCGCACTTCTCTACCACTTCCGCTAACCGTTCGGTACCCGACTGGTGATCGGCGCGCGTTATGCACACCTCACCGCCAGCCGCTTCTACTGCGCGGGCCACGTCTTCATGATCGGTCGCGACAATAATGCGCTCCGCGCCAGATTCGCGCGCCCGCTCCAGGACATGAACAATCATGGGCTTGCCGTTGATATCCAGCAATGGTTTGCCTGGCAGTCGGGTAGATGAAAAACGGGCTGGAATGATAACGACGAAACTCATGATTTACTCTCATCAGATGTCAGGGAGCGGGCTTCATTTTCCAACAATACAGGAATGCCGTCGCGTAATGGGAAAGCAAGGTTATCCAGTTTGCAAATTAATTCTTGCTTCTCCTGGTTGTACCAGAGTTTGCCGTTGCATACCGGGCAGGCGATGATTTCAAGCAGACGATGATCCATAGTTCCTCCAGATGGACCGGATTGTGAATCCTTCAATATTAACATAATCGATTATGGTGCAGGGTCTATTTCCCAGCCGCGACGCATGGCGCTAAACAGGCCTGGCGGACATTGCCCCAGTGCGGCATCATACGGCGCGTTAAATCATATACGCGTTGAAAATTACGCCGCTCAACAACCATGACTTTTCCGGCGGTAAATAAACCCTCAAGGTGGCGTTTATGTGGTTTCCATTCCCACCAGCCGCTGACGCCTTTCTGCGCATGTTCAAAATCGGCAGAACGCACCGGACCGTGCTCCTGAATATGCCGCACTAGCTGTTCTATTCCTTCCGCGTGCTCATGCATCCATGCCGCGCGATATTTCCAGCCCATCTTTTCCGGCGACAGCATACGATGGCGGATAAGTTTAAAGTCGCGGCGTGGTAAGAAACAGGCTTCATGCGCCCAGTATTCCATCAACTCGCCGCGGAACAGCGCCTCATCCAGCCAGGCCTGTGGGTACGAACCGAGACGGCTAAACAGCACCAGATAGGGGCTCTACGCGCGACAACATTGATGGTATCAATTTGCAGCAACGCCATGCGTGAGATGGCGGCAAGAACATCGCCAGGCAGCGCGTTACGGCGCGGCTTTTTTAATAGCCCCTGCGCAGCAAGGTGGAGACAACGGGCCTGGGAAAGAGAGAGGTACGGCAATGACATTCATGACTCCATCAATTCATCACTGCCGCCGCATTGGGTTGCGCTAGCGAACCAGCGAGGTGATATGTTCAAGCAACTTATCAGGCTTCTCGCCGGACAAACGCGCATCAACCGGTAAGAACCACCAGTTATCTTCGGCAAAAGCACGACATTTCACCGCGTCTTTTTCCGTCATTACCAGGGTCTGCCCTTCACCGACCAACGCCTGAACGTCAGCAGGGGCGAGCGTTTGATGATCCGCCAGCGGGACGCACTTTTGCGGATGCGCGCCACAGGATTCCAGCGTTGCGAAAAAGCGCGGCGGATGCCCAATGCCCGCCATCGCCACAATATTGCTCAGTTGCGCCACATCGCAACGCGCTCCCGTACGTAAGTTCACCGCCAGTCCAGGCGCTAGCTGCATGGGTATTTCACCCGCCCGGGCGACGCCGCCATTCACGATGGCGGCATCCACGGTTTTCAGGCGACTGGCGCGCTCGCGCATAGGACCGGCAGGGAGCCACCAGCCGTTGCCAAAGCGGCGCACGCCGTCAATCACCACTATTTCGATATCCCGCGCCAGTCGGTAATGTTGTAATCCATCGTCCGTGATAATGATCTGTACATCATGCGCCGCCAGAATCGCCTTCACCGCCGCGGCGCGCTCAGGCGCAACCGCGACAGGCGCGCCGGTCCGTTGATAAATCAATACCGGTTCATCTCCCGCTTCTGCGGTTGTCGTCTCCGGCGTCAGGAGCAACGGATAAGCAACTGCTTTCCCACCGTAGCCGCGGGAAACTACCCCAACGCGCACGCCACGCCGTTGCAACTGCTCCACCAGCCAGATTACCACCGGTGTTTTACCGTTACCGCCCGCGGTGAGATTCCCTACCACGACCACCGGTACCGGCGCTCGCCAGGCGCGTTTAAGACCAAGCTTATAACTCAGACGAATCGCCCCGCTCACCAGGCCATACAACCAGGAGAACGGCAACAGTAACCGCCACAATGGGGATTCACCCGACCAGATGCGCGCAATCATTGGCCAAATTGCATCTTATGCAGTTGAGCATAAACGCCGTGTTGCGCCAGCAGCTCGCTATGAGTGCCGCGCTCAACGATAATGCCGTCCTCGACCACGACAATCTCATCCGCCTGTTCAATAGTGGAAAGACGATGCGCAATCACCAGAGAGGTACGGTTTTTTTGCAGCTCATCCAGCGCCGCCTGAATCGCACGTTCAGACTCCGTATCCAGCGCGGAGGTGGCCTCATCGAGGATCAGAATCGGGCTGTCGCGAAGTAAGGCGCGGGCAATCGCGATACGCTGGCGCTGACCGCCGGAAAGCAGTACGCCGTTTTCGCCGATGATAGTATCCAGGCCATTATCCATCTTGTTGATAAAGTCCATGGCGTAGGCCATGCGCGCCGCCTCTTCAATCTGCTCGCGGCTGTATTCTTCCGTCCGGGCATAAGCAATGTTATTGGCGACTGTGTCGTTAAACAGATGCACGTTTTGCGAAACCAACGCCACCTGATTACGTAGAGAGGCCAGAGTATATTCGCGTAAATCGTGACCATCCATCAGGATGTGCCCTTCATCAATATCGTAGAAACGCGTGATCAGGCTGGCGATTGTCGATTTACCCGATCCGGAACGTCCCACCAGCGCCACGGTTTTCCCGGCAGGGATTTTCAAATTAATGTTACGCAATGCCGGTACTTCACGGCCTGGATAAGTGAAAGTCACATCACGGAATTCGAGATCGCCGGTCGCGCGCTCAATGACACGTTTGCCTTCATCTTTCTCCTGTTCGCTGTCCAGAATCGCAAACAACGTCTGACAAGCCGCCATCCCACGCTGGAACTGCGCGTTAACGTTTGTCAGCGATTTTAAAGGACGCATCAGCGCAATCATGGAGGAGAACACAACGGTGATGGTCCCAGCCGTCAGGCTATCCATTACGCTTGGAAAGCTCGCAGCATAGAGGACAAACGCCAGCGCCAGCGAGGCAATAAGTTGAATGACAGGATCGGAAATCGACGAAGCAGAGACCATTTTCATGCCCTGCAGTCTCATCTTATTGCTGACTTTATCAAAGCGTTTAGTTTCGACTTCCTGACCGCCGAAAATCAGTACCTCTTTATGTCCTTTCAACATTTGTTCGGCGCTGGTTGTCACCTGTCCCATCGTGTTCTGCATATTTTTACTGATGCTGCGGAACCGCTTTGAGACAACGCGAATCGCAATCGACACAATCGGCGCTAAAACCACCAAAATGATCGACAGTTGCCAGCTATAATAGAACATCATGATAAACAATCCGATGATCGATGCCCCTTCACGCACCACGGTAATCAGCGCGCCTGATGAAGAGGAGGCAACCTGTTCTGAATCGTAAGTAATACGCGACAACAGCGTACCGGTAGACTGTTTATCAAAGAAGGCGACGGGCATTCCCATCATATGGCCAAACAGGCGACGGCGCATGGTCATTACCACCTTACCTGACACCCACGAAATACAGTAGCTGGAGACATAGCTGGTGATGCCTCGTAAAACCATCAGCCCGATAACCACCAGCGGCATCCACAGCAACACTGAGCGATCCGTTTTACCGAAACCATCATCCAGCAATGGCTTGAGGAGCGATAACATGAAGGTATCGCTGGCTGCGTTGAGAATTAACGCTATGCCCGCCACGATCAGACCTGCTTTAAAAGGCGCTATGGTTGGCCACAATCGGCGGAAGGTCTGCCACGTAGAGAGATCTTTATCGTTATGCATTCAAAAAACCAGCATTTGTTGAAATAGCCGCATATTCTACCCGTTATCCTCGGACACGCCAAACCACTGATGATACCAACGAGGTAAAATTTGATCCCGTAAGCCTTGTATGCGCCAGCCCTGCGGAGAAAACACCAGCGAAATTTGTCCCTGGTGGGGTGTATCAAACCACTGATACTCCTGTTGTCGGTAGCGCTGTTTTACCTTGCGGGACGGCAGCCGCCATGCGTTATAGCGCGATGCGGATGCCAGCGCCGCTTCACCATGTACCCGCTGAATAAGCGGTAGCGACGACGACGTATTACTGCCATGATGCGGCACCTGGATAAACGTCGCCGCAAGATGTCGCCAGTAACGACTTAGCATTTTTTGTTCAGCGCCCGCTTCAATATCGCCCGTGAGCAGGATGCTATGTACGCCGTCATCCACTTTGACCACACAGGAGCGGTTATTTCCTCGATCGGCACTTTCGCGTAACGGCCAGTGCGCCTGAAACGTTAGCCCCTGCCATTGCCACTGCTCGCCGCGAAAACAGGGCAAATGTCCCTGCCAGCCTAACGGGCTGCGAATCCATATTGACGGCCAGACCCGCTGTAGCGAACGCAGCCCGCCCCGATGATCCAGATGCTCATGACTCAAAATAACCCCCTCCGGCGTCAGATTATGCCAGCGCAACCAGGGAATAATAACCTGTTGCCCGCTGTCGCCCTCCGGCCATGCCCGACCGGTATCGTAGAGTATTACTTTATCGCCCCTGACGATCGCTATCGCCAGCCCCTGACCGACATCCAGCATATGCACCTGCCATCCGCTGGCGCTTATCGGCCGCCAGAGTGGCCAGCTCATCAACAATAACCCGCATAAACAGACCGCCGGCCAGGTACGCCAGACGTTTAATCGCCACGCGATAAGCGTTAGCCAGGGCAAAAACGCCAGCCACTGCCAACGGTTATCAATATTCACCCAGCCCTGCGGTAAAGCATTCAACAGGTAAAATAGCGCGGCTAACGCGCGATCGGTCAGGAACCATACCCCCTCTTCAAGAAAAAACGGCCCGGTTAAATGTAAAATCATGCCCGCCAGGATGAGCGGAACCGTCACAAATGTGACCCAGGGTACGGCAAAAAGATTCGCCAGCATTGCGGTGACGCTTATGCCATGAAAAAGCGCCACCTGTAGAGGCAAAAGCAAAAGTGTAATGCCTGCCTGTAGGTGAAGCAGGTTAAGCAACCAGCGAATGCTCCATGGAAAATTTCCGTTTGGCGCAGGAAACCACTGATACCAGAATAACAGGCCGGCAACCGCAAACGCTGACAGCCAAAGACTTTGTGATATAACCGCCACAGGATCGGCGAAGATAATTGCGGCCAGACAGCAGCACCAGACTTGCCAGCCGCTCCACTGCCGTCCGCTTAATTTTAATCCACCCCAGACACTCAGCGCCGCCACCGTGCGCAGTGCGGGTGGTTGTAAACCGGTAAGCCAGGCATAAAACATCGCGCAAACAATGCCGCCGAGCAATGGCGTCTGCCAACGAATCCATCTGACCGGTAAAAACAATTGCCCGCCGCGAATTAACCCGGCAGCCAATAACGCGGCAAAAGCGATATGCAGGCCGGAAATCGCCATCAAATGAGCCGTCCCCGTCTCGCGCATGACGGCCTTTATATCCTGCGACATCGCCCCCCGCTCCCCCATCCCCAACGCCAGGATAACCTGCTGCCACGGATAAGGCGCAAGCGTAGCGCGAAGCGAAGCAAGGTAGCGCGCACGCAAGCTACACGTTGGGTTAATCGCTTTAGCCTGCAGGAAACGCCCGGTCAATGGTTGGTGCTGCGCCAGCGCGTAGCGCTGACTATCAAAACCGCCTTCGTTAAGCTGGCCGTGTACTGCTCTGACCTTCAGCTTCATCGCCCACTGTTGTCCGGCACACACTTCCGTGGGTAAATACTGACCATACAGGACAATCCCTACAGCAGGAAAGAGCGGCTTTCCGCGCAATTGAGTGATTCGCCCATAATGGGTCGTCATATGATCGGTGGCGGTAATGACGACCGTCGCTTCCTGCGTAGAGGCAGGTAGCACGTTACCCGCCCAGATGGCCTGCCTGGCGGCAAGTGTCCCCCACAGAAAAAAGAGCAGGGATAATGCCGCATAGCGCGCATAGTGATGAGGTATGAGGCAAAGTAAGCATACCAGGCAAAATAGCGCCGCGAGAATCCGCATGTCGGGTAATGCTGGCAATATCGTAAGTGGAAGTATGCCCCATACTACGCATATGCTGACCGTCGTTATCTTCATAAACACCTCCCTGTGAAGGAAAGTGTGCAGATTCCGGACGTCATTGTCTGGTGGGTATTTTGCCCCCTACGGCACGGATTCCAGAGTTTTTTCCCAGCAAATGTAAGGTGCAACAAAAAATACGAAACGCTTTCCAGTTTGCGGCTGAATGGCGTCTGTCCTGATGGACTATAAATGAAAAAAGCACCTTGAAGGTGCTTTTTTCGGGTTCACGTTTTGCGTTAAAACTTAACCATAAATATTGGCGCGATCGCGCAGTTCTTTACCTGGTTTAAAGTGAGGAACGTATTTTCCTTCCAGTTCCACTTTATCGCCAGTCTTGGGGTTACGTCCGGTACGAGGTGCGCGGTAGTGCAAAGAAAAACTGCCGAAACCGCGGATTTCAATACGCTCGCCCTGCGCAAGAGTCGAGGCCATATGCTCCAGCATCTCTTTTACTGCGTCTTCAACCGCCTTAGCGGGAATGTGAGATTGCTGGCTTGCAAGTCTTTCAATCAATTCTGACTTGGTCATGATTCCTCCGGTTTCTTAAAGGCAAATTGGCTGCAGCCGTGAGATTGATTAAGGGCGGCCGTAGCCGCCCTTAGTGCTTGATTACAGGACGAATCCTGCCATCTGTCAAGTAAACTCGTTACACTTCGGACTAAAATGTCCGAAGTTTCAGAGAATTACTCGCCCTTAGCTGCTTTGAATGCTTCAGCCATTGCGTTGTTAGAGAAGTTCGCATCTTCCTGTTTGTTAACAGTTGCGATGGCATCTTTCTCGTCAGCTTCGTCTTTCGCACGAACAGACAGGCTGATTGCGCGGTTTTTACGATCAACGCCGGTGAATTTAGCTTCAACGTCGTCGCCAACGCTCAGAACCAGGGTCGCATCTTCAACGCGGTCACGGGATGCTTCAGAAGCACGCAGGTAACCTTCAACGCCATCAGCCAGTTCTACGGTTGCGCCTTTCGCGTCAACTGCAGTCACTTTACCGGTTACGATAGCGCCTTTCTTGTTCAGAGCAACCCAGTTGTTGAACGGATCTTCTGCGAGCTGTTTAACGCCCAAGGAGATACGTTCACGCTCTGCGTCAACCTGCAGAACAACTGCAGCGATTTCGTCGCCTTTTTTGTATTCACGAACTGCTTCTTCGCCTGCAACGTTCCAGGAGATGTCAGACAGGTGAACCAGGCCGTCGATGCCGCCGTCCAGGCCGATGAAGATACCAAAGTCAGTGATAGACTTGATTTTACCTTCAACGCGGTCGCCCTTGTTGTGGGTTTCTGCAAACTGCTGCCACGGGTTAGATTTGCACTGCTTCAACCCTAAGGAGATACGACGACGTTCTTCGTCGATATCCAGAACCATCACTTCCACTACGTCGCCAACGTTAACCACTTTGGACGGGTGGATATTTTTGTTGGTCCAGTCCATTTCAGAAACGTGAACCAAGCCTTCAACGCCTTCTTCGATTTCAACGAAGCAGCCGTAGTCGGTCAGGTTGGTCACGCGACCGGTCAGTTTGGTACCTTCCGGATAACGTTTAGCGATAGCAACCCACGGATCTTCGCCCAGCTGTTTCAGGCCCAGGGATACACGGGTACGCTCGCGGTCGAATTTCAGCACTTTCACGTTGATTTCGTCGCCAACGTTCACGATTTCGCTCGGATGCTTAACGCGTTTCCAGGCCATGTCAGTGATGTGCAGCAGGCCGTCAACGCCGCCAAGATCAACGAATGCACCGTAGTCAGTGAGGTTCTTAACGATACCTTTAACTTCCATGCCTTCCTGCAGGTTTTCCAGCAGCTGATCGCGTTCTGCGCTGTTTTCGGATTCGATAACGGCACGACGAGAAACCACAACGTTATTACGTTTCTGGTCCAGCTTGATTACTTTGAATTCAAGCTCTTTGCCTTCCAGGTGCAGAGTGTCACGCACCGGACGAACGTCTACCAGAGAACCTGGCAGGAACGCGCGAATACCGTTCAGCTCAACAGTAAAGCCACCCTTAACTTTGCCGTTGATAACACCGGTAACAGTTTCAGCATCTTCGTAAGCTTTTTCCAGCGTGATCCATGCTTCGTGACGTTTAGCTTTCTCACGAGAGAGCAGAGTTTCACCGAAGCCGTCTTCTACTGCATCCAGAGCAACGTCAACTTCGTCACCAACCTGGATTTCCAGTTCGCCCTGGGCGTTTTTGAACTGCTCAGCCGGAATGGCAGACTCAGATTTCAGACCGGCGTCAACCAGTACTACGTCTTTGTCGATAGCAACAACAACACCACGAACGATGGAACCCGGGCGGGTTTCGATTTCTTTTAAGGATTCTTCAAAGAGTTGAGCAAAAGATTCAGTCATGTTTAATCTTCAGGTTTCATATTTAACGTCCACCTGGCTCCGTGCCGGATGGGGTTGTTTAACATACCCGCTGTCAATCCTTTGCAACGGGGGTACTGCAAATTCGGTCGCATTTAAGCGAGAGCCAATTTTTGGCGCGCATATTGTAACGCTTTTTCAATCACTTGCTCAATGCTTAATCGGGTAGAATCCAAAACTAATGCATCAGCAGCAGGAACTAACGGCGCTACAGCGCGATTACGATCGCGATCGTCGCGTTCCTTGATCTCGGCCAAAAGGCGTTCAAAGTTAACACTAAAGCCCTTCTCCTGCAACTGTAGCATACGTCGATTCGCACGTTCCTCCGAGGAGGCGTCAAGGAAAATTTTTACCGGCGCATCCGGGAAGACCACGGTCCCCATATCGCGCCCATCGGCGATTAAACCAGGCGCTTCGCGGAATGCGCGTTGACGGCGAAGAAGCGCTTCACGCACGCGTGGGAATGCCGCCACCTGGGATGCCGCGTTCGCGACTTCCTGCGTACGGATTTCGCCGCTAACGTCCTCGCCTTCCAGGATAACTTCCAGGTTGCCGTCCGTTGAGACGAAACGCACGTCCAGATGGGACGCCAGCGGCACCAGCGCATCTTCAGAGGCGAGATCGACATGGTGATGCAATGCCGCCAGCGCCAGTACGCGGTATATCGCGCCGGAATCCAGCAGATGCCATTGCAATGCTTCCGCCATTGCTTTGCACAAGGTGCCTTTACCTGCACCGCTTGGGCCATCAATGGTTATTACCGGGGCAATTGCCGTCATCTTTATCTCCTTAAACAGGCGTACCGTTAACGTAAACGCCGCGCATTATACGCGCCAACGCTCGCGACCGTTAACGTTGCGTGCAAAAACCAGTTTTGTCTGTAATCAGATGCGGAATAATTGAGCAATTATAGCGGGCTGGCGAGGAACGAGTCCGAAAGATGACAATGATTTACTTTTTATCTCCGGCAATTCTGTTGCGCATATGCTGCGCGCGGTCGGCTGAGGCCTTCGCTATCGCCCATACATTGATATTGCTGGTCATATAGACTTTATAATTATCCGGCGTACCGTCAATGTTGTTGCCCAGCGTCTTGGCAATTTTGTTCAGACGTTTGGTATATTTTCTTTTCGCGCCCGCCAGTTGATTCGCGCTGTCCATTTGTTTACACGCATTGTTAGGTAATGCTTTAACATCCGCGTCGGACAGAGTGGCGGCTTTGCAGGCTGCATGCCGGAACTGGCAATTAAATTGCCATCCACGCCATTTTTACACCCTGCCAGCAGCGTAGCGGACTTCGGCGCGCCAGCCTGTCGGCTGGCGCAACAATGGGATCAGGCAGGCGTACTGATACGCGCCAGTTGTTCGAAATAATCAGGGAACGTTTTTGCAGTACATTTAGGGTCCAGGATCGTGACTGGCGTATCGGACAGTGCGACCAGTGAGAAGCACATCGCCATACGGTGGTCGTTGTACGTACCGATATCAGCATGATGGAGCTTCGCTGGCGGCGTGATACGAATATAATCATCCCCTTCTTCGACTTCAGCCCCCACTTTACGCAGCTCGGTCGCCATCGCGAACAGGCGATCGGTTTCTTTCACCCGCCAGTTATAAATATTGCGCAGGGTAGTGGTTCCTTTCGCAAATAGCGCCGTGGTGGCAATCGTCATCGCCGCATCCGGAATATGATTCATATCCATATCTATGGCGTGCAATTCGCCGCGCGTACAGGCAATAAAATCATCGCCCCAGGTAATGGTCGCGCCCATTTTCTCCAGCACGTCGGCAAAACGAATATCGCCCTGCATACTTTTGCGGCCAATTCCGGTCACTTTTACCGTGCCGCCTTTTATCGCCCCGGCGGCGAGAAAATAGGACGCTGACGAGGCATCGCCCTCGACCAGATAGCGACCCGGAGAGTGATACTGTTGACCGCCCTTCACGACAAATTGTTGGTAGTGATGGTTCATTATCTCCACGCCAAAGGTTTTCATTAAATTTAGCGTGATATCAATGTAAGGTTTTGATACCAGTTCGCCTTTAACGCGAATAATTGTGTCTTTAGGGGCCAACGGCGCCGTCATCAGCAGAGCGGTCAGGAACTGGCTGGAAACGCTACCATCAACCTCAATGTCGCCGCCGGTAAAACCGCCGCGCAGACGCAGGGGCGGATAGTTTTCCTGCTCCAGGTAATCAATATTCGCCCCGCCCTGACGCAGCGAATCAACCAGATGGCCTATCGGACGCTCTTTCATACGCGGTTCGCCGGTTAACACTATCTCATTTTGCCCCAGACATAGCGCTGCCGCTAACGGACGCATCGCGGTTCCGGCATTACCGAGAAACAGTTCCAGAGCGTCTGGCGCGCGTAATGCGCCGCCATTACCCGTGATGTCACAACGGGTGCGATCGGCAGAAAGGGTGTAATTGATCCCCAACGCGCTCAGGGCATTGAGCATATGGCGGACGTCATCGCTATCCAGCAGATTCGTCAGAATGGTTTTACCACAAGCTAAAGCCGCCAGGAGCAAAGCACGGTTTGAAACACTTTTGGAGCCAGGTAAATTAATGGCGCCATCGACCCGCGCGATGGGTTGTAACGTCAGGGATTCCATGAAACTCAACTCTCAAAAAACAGAAATAAAACCCCCACAGACTGTCCGTGGGGATGAAAAAAAGAAACGCATTAGCCGTGGCGACGCTCAAAATCGATCATGAAATCGGTCAGCGCTTTCACCCCTTCAATCGGCATGGCGTTATAGATAGAGGCGCGCATACCGCCAACAACACGGTGCCCTTTTAAGGCATGCAGACCGGCGGCGAAAGACTCTTCCAGAAAGACCTTGTCCAGCGCATTGTCCGCTAACTGGAACGGAACGTTCATCCGAGAACGGTTGGCCTGCGCGACATCGTTACGGTAGAAATCGCTGTTATCAATCACACCGTACAGCAGCTGTGCTTTTTGCTGATTTATTTTGTGCATTGCCGCTACGCCGCCCTGCGCTTTCAACCACTTGAATACCAGACCAGAAAGATACCAGGCGAAAGTCGGCGGCGTATTAAACATGGAGTCGTTGTCGTTCAGGACAGTGTAGTCCAGGATAGACGGGCAGTTCTCGTGCGCTTTACCTAACAGATCTTCCCGGACGATAACCAGCGTCAGCCCTGCCGGACCGATATTCTTCTGCGCGCCAGCATAAATCACGCCATAGCGAGAGACGTCCAGCGGCGCAGAAAGGATGGTAGAAGAGAAATCCGCCGTGACGACCACCTCCGGGCCAAAATCAGGCGTTTCATCAATGGCGATACCGTCAATGGTCTCATTCGGGCAATAATGTAAATAAGCGGCGTTATCGGAAAGTTGCCATTCACGCATCGGTTTCACGGCGCGTTTGCCGTCGACGGTGATTTTGGCGTCGATAATTTGCGGCGCACAGTATTTTTTGGCTTCTTTGATGGCGCTTGCCGCCCAGTAACCGGCATCGACATAATCCGCCGTGGTTCTATCGCCCAGCAAATTTAATGGTACGCCAGCAAACTGACCACGACCGCCGCCGTGACAAAACAGGACCTTATAGTTGGAGGGGATGCTAAGAAGATCGCGAAAATCCTGTTCCGCCTCCTCAGCAACCTGGATAAATTCCTTGCCTCGATGGCTAATTTCCATTACCGACGTACCAAGATCGTGCCAGTCACGCAGTTCCTGTTGCGCCAGTTTAAGTACTTCCGTCGGTAGCATTGCCGGACCTGAACTAAAATTAAAGACTTGAGCCATTTCCCCTCACCACGCTGCATTGTTGCCTGCCTGACAGACAGACATCAGGCAAACGTTATTCATGTGGATATCGGTTTTATCACTCAGTGACACGCGCCGCAACGGGTAAAACAAGGAGAGGGAAAAATGCGGCGTGCGTCTCACAACAGAATCTTCCGAATTAACCGTATAAATCCGGTATTTTCGCTGTTAAACAACGCGCTTAGCCCAACTTGCCTTCGTCCATTCTGGATTTGCGCAGCGCGGACATAATTGTTTTTCTCCGACGGTCATTCGTACCACTTCACTGCAACGTACACAGGCATAGTCGCCAGCCTCCGGGATCTCCGTAAAGCGTGGCGTACAGTGCTCAGGAAGAATGCTTAATCCCGGTTTAACGTCTTTATCTTCAAAGAAATAGACACTGATTTGTCCGTTCGTCTCAAGAATTGCCAGTCTGACCTGCCCCAGTTGTTCAACGCCGTTCAAACGAAGCTCCATAAAAAATTCAAACTCCGTCATGTTCGAGCGTTGCAGTTTTTCCCACGCCAGTTCTCCGTCTTCAACAATGACCACCGACTTGCCTTCCAGCAGATCCTCCAACTTTTCACTATGCGCCATCAGCCACATGACCAGACGATAGAGCAGCGCCAGGGTGATGAATACCACCAGAACAGGGAGCATCGGAACATCATCATAAAACGCGACGTCGCCTGCCGCAGATCCCAATGTCAAAATGATCAGCACTTCAAAAAGCGACATTTGCCGTACACCCCGTCGTCCTGTCACCTTTAAGAAAAGAAACACCAGGACAAAGGTATAAAAGCTACGTAGCGCCACTTCTCCCAAAAACGCTACCGGCACGTTATCCAGCGCCATTCGTTGCAAATCAAATGCCTTCATTTTTTATGCTCTTCCTGTGAATTCCTGTGTAAAAGCATAGCCAATACTTTTATTTCCGCCGATGTCCCGGCGAGATAGCGCCCGTCACGTAAAACCCGTATCATTGCGCGCTTTCCGTACGACAAAAGTGATTTTCATGACGCAAACATTTATTCCCGGCAAAGACGCCGCGCTGGAAGACTCCATCGCCCGCTTCCAGCAAAAGTTACTCGACCTCGGCTTTCACATCGAAGAGGCGGCCTGGCTGAACCCTGTGCCAAACGTCTGGTCAGTGCATATTCGCGATAAAGAGTGCGCGTTATGCTTTACCAACGGAAAAGGCGCGACCAAAAAAGCGGCGCTGGCCTCGGCGCTGGGCGAATACTTCGAGCGTCTGTCAACCAACTACTTTTTTGCTGATTTCTGGCTTGGCGAAACGGTCGCCAACGGGCCATTCGTGCATTACCCGAACGAAAAGTGGTTCCCGCTGACTGAAAATGACGATGTACCGGAAGGCTTGCTTGATACCCGTCTGCGCGCGTTTTACGATCCGGAAAATGAACTCACCGGAAGCCAGTTAATTGATCTTCAGTCCGGCAATGAAGCACGCGGCGTCTGCGGCCTGCCATTTACCCGTCAGTCCGATAACCAGACCGTGTATATTCCGATGAATATCATCGGCAACCTGTACGTCTCTAACGGAATGTCCGCCGGCAATACGCGTAATGAAGCCCGCGTTCAGGGACTGTCGGAAGTCTTCGAGCGTTATGTGAAAAATCGCATCATTGCGGAAAGTATCAGTCTGCCGGAGATTCCCGCAGAGGTGATGGCGCGTTATCCGGCGGTAATGGAGTCAATCGCCACGCTGGAAGCCGAGGGTTTCCCGATTTTCGCCTATGACGGCTCGCTGGGCGGTAAGTATCCGGTTATCTGCGTCGTGCTATTAAACCCGGCTAACGGTACCTGCTTTGCTTCTTTTGGCGCGCATCCTGACTTTGGCGTTGCGCTGGAACGCACGGTGACCGAGCTACTCCAGGGACGCGGTCTGAAAGATCTTGATGTCTTCACCCCACCAACGTTCGATGATGAAGAAGTCGCGGAACACACTAATCTGGAAACCCACTTCATCGACTCCAGCGGCCTGATTTCCTGGGATCTGTTCAAACAGGACGCCGATTACCCGTTCACGGACTGGAGTTTCTCCGGCACTACCGAAGAAGAATTCGCCACGCTGATGGCCATCTTCGCTGCTGAAGATAAAGAAGTCTACATTGCCGATTACGAACATCTCGGCGTCTACGCTTGTCGTATTATCGTACCGGGAATGTCTGATATTTATCCTACCGAAGATCTGTGGCTGGCCAACAACAATATGGGTAGCCATCTTCGTGAGACTTTACTTTCGCTACCGGGCAGCGCCTGGAATAAAGAAGACTATCTCAATCTGATTGAACAATTAGATGAAGAAGGTTTTGACGATTTCACCCGTGTGCGTGAACTGCTGGGTCTGGCGACTGGAGCGGACAATGGTTGGTATACACTGCGTATCGGCGAGTTAAAAGCGATGCTGGCATTGGCGGGCGGCGATCTGGAACAGGCGCTGATCTGGACAGAATGGACGATGGAGTTTAATTCCTCAGTCTTTAGTCCGACACGCGCGAACTATTACCGTTGCCTGCAAACGCTACTGTTACTGTCGCAAGAAGAAGCACGCCAGCCACTACAATATCTCAATGCTTTTATAAAAATGTATGGCGCAGAGGCTGTAGAAGCCGCCAGCGCCGCGCTTAGCGGCGAAGCGGCCTTTTACGGATTACCGCCTGTAGACTGCGATCTGCAAGTGTTCCCGGCCCATCAGTCCTTATTAAAAGCCTATGAAAAATTGCAGCGCGCGAAAGCGGCATACTGGTTAAAATAAGGCCATATGAGTGACTTAGGGTAGGTTTACACTATCGGCTGCGTTATATTATGGGGCGCCTTTGGGGCCCCGTTTTATTTATTTTCGATAAACGCCAAAAATGTAATAGCAAGGTTAAATATTGGTGATTGATATTAAATAAATTAACGTAGTGATGTTGCTTTATTTATTGATTACCCCATTTTAATTAACCACGTAACAGGAGGATAAAAGAAAAAATTCAACTCACTTTATAATTTTTAAAATTTATTTTTATTTTTATATTCAATAAATTACACCGTAATCGCATAAAAACCATGCGCCTTACGGGCCTATAAGCCAGGCGAGATATGATCTACATCAAATTCTCATCTATAATGCTTTGTTAGTATCTCGTCGCCGACTTAATAAAGAGAGAGTTAGTGTGAAAGCTGACAACCCTTTTGACCTTTTACTCCCTGCAGCGATGGCCAAAGTGGCTGAAGAAGCGGGCGTCTATAAAGCAACGAAACATCCGCTTAAGACTTTCTACCTGGCGATTACTGCCGGCGTATTCATTTCAATTGCCTTTGTTTTTTATATTACTGCGACAACCGGTACTGGCGCGATGCCTTATGGCATAGCGAAACTTATCGGGGGTATCTGTTTCTCGTTGGGACTGATTCTCTGTGTTATTTGCGGCGCTGATCTTTTCACCTCCACTGTTCTGATTGTTGTGGCTAAAGCCAGCGGTCGCATCACCTGGGGGCAACTGGCTAAAAACTGGTTAAACGTCTATTTTGGTAACCTGATTGGCGCTCTGCTTTTCGTGTTACTGATGTGGCTTTCCGGCGAGTATATGACTGCCAACGGTCAATGGGGATTTAACGTCCTGCAAACCGCCGACCACAAAATGCACCACACTTTTATTGAAGCTGTCTGCCTTGGTATCCTGGCAAACCTGATGGTTTGTCTGGCCGTGTGGATGAGCTATTCAGGTCGCAGCCTGATGGACAAAGCGTTCATTATGGTACTGCCTGTCGCCATGTTTGTCGCCAGCGGTTTTGAGCACAGTATCGCAAACATGTTTATGATCCCTATGGGTATTGTAATACGCGATTTCGCTACACCGGAGTTTTGGACCGCGGTCGGTTCGTCTCCGGAAAGTTTTTCTCACCTGACCGTGACGAGCTTCATCACCGATAATCTGATTCCGGTCACGATCGGTAACATTATCGGCGGCGGTTTGCTGGTTGGGTTGACATACTGGGTCATTTACCTGCGTGGAAACGATCATCATTAATCTGGTCGATGCTCGTTGTACGCAGTAAATAAAAAATCCACTTAAGAAGGTAGGTGTTACATGTCCGAGCTTAATGAAAAGTTAGCCACAGCCTGGGAAGGTTTTACCAAAGGTGACTGGCAGAATGAAGTAAACGTCCGTGACTTCATCCAGAAAAACTACACTCCCTATGAGGGTGACGAATCCTTCCTCGCTGGCGCTACTGAAGCCACTACCACTCTGTGGGACAGCGTAATGGAAGGCGTTAAACAGGAAAACCGCACTCATGCGCCTGTTGACTTTGACACCTCTGTTGCTTCTACCATCACTTCGCATGACGCGGGTTATATCAACAAAGCGTTAGAAAAAATTGTTGGTCTGCAAACTGAAGCTCCGCTGAAGCGTGCGATTATCCCGTTCGGCGGCATCAAAATGGTTGAAGGTTCCTGCAAAGCGTATAATCGCGAACTGGACCCGATGCTGAAAAAAATCTTCACTGAATACCGTAAGACTCACAACCAGGGCGTATTTGACGTTTATACCCCGGACATTCTGCGTTGCCGCAAGTCCGGCGTTCTGACCGGTCTGCCGGATGCGTATGGCCGCGGTCGTATCATCGGTGACTATCGTCGCGTAGCGCTGTACGGTATTGACTACCTGATGAAAGACAAATTCGCGCAGTTTACGTCTCTGCAATCCGATCTGGAAAACGGCGTAAACCTGGAAGCGACTATCCGTCTGCGTGAAGAAATCGCTGAACAGCACCGCGCACTGGGTCAGATCAAAGAAATGGCGGCTAAATACGGCTGCGATATCTCTGGTCCGGCGACTAACGCTCAGGAAGCTATCCAGTGGACTTACTTCGGTTACCTGGCTGCGGTTAAATCTCAGAACGGCGCGGCTATGTCCTTCGGTCGCGTATCCACCTTCCTGGATGTGTACATCGAACGTGACCTGAAAGCAGGCAAAATCACAGAGCAAGACGCTCAGGAAATGATTGACCACCTGGTCATGAAACTGCGTATGGTTCGCTTCCTGCGTACTCCTGAATACGATGAACTGTTCTCCGGCGACCCGATTTGGGCAACAGAATCTATCGGTGGTATGGGCGTTGACGGCCGTACTCTGGTGACTAAAAACAGCTTCCGCTTCCTGAACACCCTGTACACCATGGGGCCATCTCCGGAGCCGAACATCACCGTTCTGTGGTCTGAAAAACTGCCGCTGAACTTCAAGAAATTCGCCGCTAAAGTTTCCATCGACACCTCTTCTCTGCAGTACGAGAATGATGACCTGATGCGTCCGGACTTCAACAACGATGACTATGCTATCGCGTGCTGCGTAAGCCCGATGATCGTTGGTAAACAAATGCAGTTCTTCGGCGCTCGTGCAAACCTGGCGAAAACCATGCTGTACGCTATCAACGGCGGCGTTGATGAAAAACTGAAAATGCAGGTTGGTCCGAAATCTGAACCGATCAAAGGCGACGTTCTGAACTTCGATGAGGTCATGGATCGCATGGATCACTTCATGGACTGGCTGGCGAAACAGTACGTCACCGCGCTGAATGTTATCCACTACATGCACGACAAGTACAGCTACGAAGCTTCTCTGATGGCACTGCATGACCGTGACGTTATCCGCACCATGGCGTGTGGTATTGCGGGCCTGTCCGTTGCTGCTGACTCTCTGTCTGCCATCAAATATGCGAAAGTTAAACCAATTCGTGACGAAGATGGTCTGGCTATCGACTTCGAAATCGAAGGCGAATATCCGCAGTTTGGTAACAACGACGCTCGTGTTGATGACATGGCGGTTGACCTTGTAGAACGTTTCATGAAGAAAATTCAGAAACTGACCACCTACCGTGGCGCTATCCCGACGCAATCTGTTCTGACCATCACCTCTAACGTTGTGTATGGTAAGAAAACGGGTAATACCCCAGACGGTCGTCGCGCAGGCGCGCCGTTCGGACCAGGTGCTAACCCGATGCACGGTCGTGACCAGAAAGGTGCTGTCGCCTCTTTGACATCAGTTGCTAAACTGCCGTTTGCTTACGCTAAAGATGGTATCTCTTACACCTTCTCTATCGTTCCAAACGCATTAGGTAAAGACGACGAAGTTCGTAAAACCAACCTGGCGGGCCTGATGGATGGTTACTTCCATCACGAAGCGTCCATCGAAGGTGGTCAGCACCTGAACGTGAATGTCATGAACCGTGAAATGCTGCTGGACGCGATGGAACATCCGGAAAAATATCCGCAGTTGACCATCCGCGTATCTGGTTACGCGGTACGTTTTAACTCCCTGACGAAAGAACAACAGCAGGACGTTATTACTCGTACCTTCACTCAGACCATGTAATGGTTTTTGACTGAAATTACGTAATAAAAAGCGTACAATAAAGGCTCCACGTCAGTGGGGCCTTTTTAACAGCTTTTTATACAAGCATATTGCGACAACAAGAATCTTTACTTATAAATAAAGAGCCATTATGTGACTTGTATAGTCTTTCCAAAATGAGATCAATTTCTCTTTTATTATTATGATAATCATCATCATCCGCCTTTAATATTTCTAACAGCCTGGTATTAGCCTCTGTAAGCTGTACTGATGGTGTATATCCCTGTAGCATAAAAAGAATCGTTGGATGCAACATATCAAATAAGACTTCCCCCTCTAAATCCCAGTAACCTATTTTAAAAAATTGGGTAGAAGCATCAAAAGAACCCATATTAAGACATTTTAGTTTTTCTATCTCCTCACGAGTAAGGTTACCATTCCATTCAACGCATGCCATGTGTCGATCTTCTCCAGATCGCATAAGTTCATAAACTGCATCCTTGATTGAGTCATCTTCATTAACTGAGCGTCTAAGGTTGGAAGCTAAGTTTTGTAACAATTCTGCATCTGAAAAAATTCTTTTACCATAACAAATACATATTTTAAAAAACAACTCTTCTTCATCCCACTCCATCGGTTTTAAAATACATTCATCCCAAACGTTGAGGAGACGTTTCAAATTCAATTTATCAATAACCTGGCCGTCGATCATAAATAAAACATGTGTCTGATTCATATTAAAACGCATAACAAAGCGGTCTTGTTGAGCTGGGTTAGCGTATTGTTTTAATCGTTCAAAAGCATATATCTTATCCATGCCGCTTACATCAACGCCAAGTTCAGCTTGCTTTTCACGCTCACATCCGTGGATGAGTTCATATAATACCTTCAGAGCCTCTTCTTTTTTGTGTGTTCTGAAATATTCCTTAAGTCGATCCCATGGCCCCATGTATAGCGCTTCTTTTTTGTCAGAACTCAGCAAACGGGATATCCGTGTATGATTAACTTCATAACGACGATCACCAAAATTTAACGTAACTGGCATAATAACTCACTTGATTGATTATAAGCAAAATCCAATCTCAATCCCGCTGCTCTCATTTTTTCTGATTTACCCAGCCAAACTCTTAAAAGATTGAATCAGTCCGGTTTTAGAAATGACATCAGATTTATACCTGATTACACCTTGAATGTGACTTCTGACTGGATCAAACATAATGATTTTGGAAACATCTGAATTCTGTTGAGAATTATTTTCGTTCTGACCAGAATGGAACAACGCTCCTTCAAACAGGATAACATTAAAACCAGGGAGATATGGATGCTACACTTACGACATGCATGCGATTCAGGCGTTAAACAGAGGTTCAGCATAGGTTAATAAGTCAGGATTGCCTTGTGGTCTAGTTATACAGCATACATTTGCCGTATATTTTATAGTAAATAGAGGTAAAATAGGGCCATTGCAGCACATTTTGGAATACTCACACATTCTGTAGTCCAAAATTTACGCTCGCAATACTGCTGTTTTACAGGATGCAGCCCCCATAATATGGTGCTCAAAATACCCGGAATGTGTCCATAAACCCCACGTTATTTAGAGCTAGCCGAAGCGATATGAGTAACTTAACTGATTGTATTAAAAAAGAAAATATTGCAGTAACCGCTGATAAAAATCCTCTTATTGGCCGCATTCACTCTTTTGAATCCTGTGGCACTGTTGATGGCCCAGGCATCCGCTTTATTACCTTTTTCCAGGGCTGCCTGATGCGCTGCCTGTATTGCCATAATCGCGACACATGGGATACGCATGGCGGTAAAGAAGTCACTGTTGAAGACTTAATGAAAGAGGTTGTGACCTATCGTCATTTTATGAATGCTTCCGGCGGCGGCGTGACAGCGTCCGGTGGCGAGGCCATTTTACAGGCAGAATTTGTGCGAGACTGGTTTCGTGCCTGTAAAAAAGAAGGTATCCACACCTGTCTCGACACTAACGGTTTTGTACGCCGTTATGATCCGGTGATTGATGAACTACTGGAAGTCACCGATTTGGTGATGCTCGATCTCAAACAGATGAATGATGAGATCCACCAGAATCTGGTTGGCGTATCCAATCACCGGACACTGGAATTCGCTCAGTACTTATCAACGAAAAATGTAAAGGTCTGGATCCGTTACGTTGTAGTTCCCGGCTGGTCTGACGACGATGATTCTGCGCATCGTCTGGGAGAGTTTACTCGCGATATGGGCAATGTCGAAAAAATCGAACTGCTGCCCTATCATGAGTTGGGCAAACATAAATGGGTAGCAATGGGCGAAGAATACAAGCTGGATGGCGTGAAACCGCCTAAAAAAGAAACCATGGAGCGCGTAAAAGGTATTCTTGAGCAGTATGGTCATAAAGTGATGTATTAACCGCCGACTAAGTTATCCGCTTTTGAACGGCTCCAATAATGGTAGCCGTTTTGTTTTCTGGATAACGCTCTTACCGCTAGAATACCAGGACAATTATTTGCTGTTCCGGTGCCTGTTAACGCTGTTATATCTTCCTGGAGCCCAGGCAATTCGTTACTATCAAACGTAAGAGCGATGGGTTATCCTACTTCAGAGGCCGTAACGGTATATACTGGAAGGGTGATGTCCGGTAGGATAGTTCCTCATGGCGATCAGGATTAACAGCACCAGTAACCTTAAAACTAGTGGTAATCTGATAGTCTTCGGCCATTCCCGCATACGCATCCACGGGCAAACTCAAGGCCATTACTGACGGTTGCCACATTAATTGCCTCAGCATCTCTACGGTGTTCAGGTTCAACCACCAGCGGTCCGAACGCTACAAAAGCAAAGTTACACGAGTTCATCCGGCGCCCACAGGGCAGACTGAGTAAACAACATCACCATAGAAAATGAATCGCTAGTGGTTTATTTTTTGAATAGCATTCTACCTATAAATCATTTATAAAAATAAAAAATATATCGTTGCCTCTTCAAAAATCGCAAGGTAAATAAACCAGTCAAAAAGTGCAGCAACATCCTCCAATGCAATAAATTACATAATTTTCAAAGGAATATGCTTAATAATATCCTTAATAATTTTATAAAGGCGCCCGCATATAAGGAGCGCCGTTAAAAAGACTCCCGTTATGCGTTTCTACGCGCCAGTAACGGAAAAATTAAGCCCAATCCGACCAGTACGAAAGGCGTTCCAATATTAAGCGTAAGCTGGAATACCCACTCTGGCGTGAACGCCTCCATTTTGGGAAAAATACCGGTAAGGCAAGCGAAAGCGGTGAAGGCAAAGCACCAAATCCCCACGGTTAACGCCAATGCCCGATTGCGAATAAACACATATTCGGGTTTGTACTTTTGCGCCAGTCGAATGACGGCAATAAAGGCGACAAATACCCACAGATAGCGCAGCGGCATAACGACTGAGTTGAGATTAAGCAGCCATTTATACAGGTTGTTCATATCGCCGATGCCTAGTGTTGGCAGCATAATCAAGATGGCGACCAGCACTAACGTCAGCAAATAGCCGTTAACTGGCGTACCTGAAGCGTTAGTACGACATAAGCGCTGCGGGATATATTTACTGTCTGCATCACCCAGCAATACTTTCAGTGGCGCATCAATAGAAAACACCAGCGCGGCGATTTGCCCCAGCGTATTGGCAATGGCATAAATCACCATTAATGTATTACCCAGATGGTAATACTCACCCAGTTTCTGGAACGCATAATACTGCCCGTTGGTCATTAAATCGTCGGGTATGTGGCGGGAGTCAAACATCATTCCCATCGCCAACGAACCGAGGATAGCGCAGACCGCAACCATGACAGCTAAAAAGAGCATCCCTTTCGGAAACTCTTTTCCAGGATTCCGCGTCTGGTTGACGTAAGGCGAGATCTTCTCCGCCCCGCCAACCGCAAAGACCAACATAGATATGGTGGTGATATAGGTAAAATCGATATGGGGAATAAATGACTGCCAGGTGATGTTAGCGGTCGCAATTTCAACGCTTGTAATTGCCGGCGCGGTTACTGCCATCACAACGTATAAAATTGACATGATAAACATGGCAATCCCAGCCACAGACCCAACAACCTTTAACGATTTCATCCCCCGGGAAGCAACCCACATAAAGAAAACAAACAACGCCAGCGTCAGCCCCTGCAACGCAACGACGGTATACTCTTTTATCAACGAGCCGTCGCCTTTTAATGCCCATCCCAATGCAATGAGTATCGCCTGCGGCTTTTGCGCCAGGTAGGGTATATGCACCACCCAATAGGTCCATGCCGCAAGGTAAGCCAGTCCCGGCCCCATGGTATGCTTAATCCAGGTACTGACGCCCCCTTTTCCCTCTTTGAAGGTGGAGCCCAGTTGACCCACGATCAAGGCATAAGGAATAAAATAGAGCGCAAAAATAAACACCCAGGAAAAGACAACCACTAACCCCTGGTTAGCATAGTTATTGACAACATTGCCGAATCCCCAAACGGTAATAAACGACATCAAGGCGATGTTGTACCATCGCAACTGTTTTTCTTGCACATTCGACATAACGCGATCCTTCGTGAACACAATGTTATTGCTATAAATGAAGCGGGGAATTATGCGCGGTAAAAACGAGGAGAGAAAATAGAGGAACGCAAAATTATAAGCTTCGGCACATTTTATTTTTCAGCGACGCAAGAAAATTATGCAGGTCAATTATTCCACGTAAAACGTAAACAAAGAGTATGCAAGACTCACGTCCTGCATACGATTCAGAGAACAATTAGATATGGGCGACAGGATTGGGCGTCTGGCCGGCGTTACGCAACAGCATCAGCAGATAAATAAATGATACGCTGGCAATCATGATAAACAGCAGATTATCTGAATAATTCTGCATTAACATCGCGGTAAAAGACGGTCCCAACAAGCTCCCTACCGTATAACTTAACAACAGCGCCTGGTTCATAGCCACAAGCTGGTGATGTTCGACTTTTTCACAGGCCCAGGCCATCGCGACCGGATAAAGCGTAAAACCCGCCGCCCCAAGAATAAACAGCGCAGGCGCCATCGCCGCCTGGGTTAACATGACAATACTGCCAAGTATCACAACGAATACCTGTACGCGTAACACCAGTAAGCGACCAAATTTATCCGCCAGACGCCCCACTGGCCATTGCCCCAAAATACCGGCACTAACCAAAACCGCCATCCAGAAACCGATGCTGGCGTTAGCCATCCCCTGATGCTTCAGATATAACGGCATCAGGCCATATAATGAACCGAGAACAATGCCGGAAATAATACAACCATTCACGCCAAGACGCGCCTGGCGTAGCTTCAGCATGGCGCTAATAGAAGTGGAATAACGCGCTTCCGTTTGCTGATTAACAATCCGGGTAAAGAGTAGCGGTAAAATTCCCGCCAGAATCATACCCGTAACCCAAGGGAGGACGTGCAGCAATTCGCCAGACACTTTACTGACCAGTAACTGTCCGAGAAAGGTCCCCACGTAATAGACCATCATATATGCCGCAAGCAGGCGCCCGCGATTATGCGAGGTTCCGCTGCACATCAGCGCGCTTTCGACAACAACCCAAATCATTGCGCAGCCGATGCCTGCAATAAAACGCCAGCTCATCCAGCTCCAGAATCCCACCATTACTCCCAATCCAACACAACCTGCGGCGAAAATCAGCGAGGCAAGATAATAGCTGCGGTTAAATCCAATGCGTTTAATTAAATACCCGGTAAATAACGTCCCGACCAGATTGCCGGTAAAATAAGATGAACTGACCATACCTACCTGCCAGGTAGGAAGGCTTGCCTGAGCAAGCCACAGCGGAACAAGGGTATTCAGTACCGCAATGGCCAGAGTCAACAAAAGTAGCCCGCACAGCAAAAGCTTGACGGGACGGGTATAGGTGGACATGAATAAAAACCGTGAGGAAGTTCAAATTTCATGCGCATCATGCCATCGCCAAAAACATTGTCAATCGGCTCCACATGGGCGATCTGCGACTTTTGAGACTATCGATTTGATTTACTGATTCTGAAGGTGAATATATTGAAACGCTAAAATTTCATCCCCTTGTTTTTATTGATCTAACTTGCAAAAGCGGCGTTTCGTTCAGTCGAAAAATTTCATGGTTCCTTCAGGCTCGTTTTTCCGTTCTATGCATTCAGGAAAAGGTTACACCGCAAGACTTTCTCTCCCCCTTCAAACGGAGAAGGTAATGACCAGACCTTATGTTCGTCTCGATAAAAATGATGCCGCCGTGCTGTTGGTTGATTATCAGGCCGGTTTGCTTTTACTGGCTCGGGATATCGAACCGGATAAGTTTAAGAATAATATGCTCGTCCTCAACGATTTAGCGAAATCCTTCAACCAGCCTATTAATACCTGGGGATAATGAAGATTTCGTCAATGCAGTCAAGGCAACCGGCAAACAGTAATTAATTATCGCGGGCGTCGTCACCGAGGTATGCGTGGCATTCCCCGCTCTGTCGGCTATTGAGGAAGGTTTTGACGTTTTTGTTGTGACCGATGCTTCGGGCACATTTAATGAAATTACCCGCCACTACGCGTGAGATCGTATGTCTCAGGCTGGCGCTCAGTTAATGACATGGTTTGGCGTCGCGTACGAATTACACCGAGACTGACGAAACGATATTGCAGGTCTGGCTACGCTGTTTTTAAATCACATTCTGGATTATCGCAATTTGATGACCAGCTATGATACGCTGACGAAACAGAAAATAGAAAACCGGGGCTTTCGCCCCGGTTGTATTCCACAGCCGAATAAGCGGCAGTATATTAGCTGGCTACCGCCATGCCCACGGTCATATGCAGACCATAGAATACGCCGCGGCCAATCAGTTCCCCTACCAGCATCAAAATGAAGGCGACAGAGAGCAACGGTACCGCAGGTTGATACCCTTTTAACTGCGGCACAATCCAGCAGCACAACGCCGCCGCCAGCAGCACCATACGCCAGGCCATCAGCGAACCATAATCCGGCACCAGAGCAGACGCCTGCTGGATGGAACTGTGAATTGTCGCCAGTTCCGCGCCCTGCATGGCCGCCATAATAGCGATAACCACCAGCGCCAGCACCGAAACCGCAGGCAACAGACGCATCGCCCAACCGTTCACGCCCGCGATGCGCAGCAGCAGATACCCCAGTAGCGGGCCACCCATAAAGAGCGTCAGGAAGAAGCACAGCGGCGTCCAGATGCTATACCAGGTCGGTACTGTATCGATGCTGTTATACACGCGTACCATCATCCAGACGAAGACGACGCCCAGTACCATCGTGATAATCAGCCAGAGTGTGCGCAATGCCGACGGCAGCTTTTTCAGTACCGCCAGCAGCCAGCCAATCCCGCCGACCGCAAAAAACACCGAGCCGCTGGCAATTTCATTGCTCAGTGCGGAAGCGCCCACACGGTTAAGCGAGTTAAACGCACGCATCGGCGAGCCCAGATGCAGCATCGAGGCGATAAAGCCAATCCCCATCAGCACCCACAGACCAAACATACAGGCGATCACCCGCTGCTGCGTTTCCGCGCGCAGATCGCCTTTCATCAGCGCCAGAGCCAGAACAATAAAACCACCGGCCACGCACTGACCAAAGACCGTGAAGATCATCAACGGCCATTCATGCCATCCACTTCCCATCTTATACCTCCTTCGGATTGGCCAGATAACCGGTGGTGTCCCCGGTCGGGCGGCTGTTGGCGTTGGGTTTAATCACAATATTCGGCTTCGTGAAATGCGCGCGCGGCAGCGGCGCGACGGCAGCCAGCTCACCGTGTTTTTTACGCAGCTCGTCTATCGGGCCGAAATCCAGCGCCCGCAGCGGGCAGGATTCCACGCAAATCGGTTTCTTGCCTTCCGCCACCCGGTCATAACACCCGTCGCACTTGGTCATATGACCTTTGGCCGCGTTGTATTGCGGCGCACCGTACGGGCAGGCCATGTGGCAGTAGCGGCAGCCGATACAGACCTCTTCATTCACCACCACAAAACCGTCATCGCGCTTGTGCATCGCGCCGCTCGGGCAGACTTTGGTACAGGCCGGGTCTTCGCAGTGATTGCACGAAATGGAGAGGTAATAGGCGAAGACGTTCTGGTGCCAGACGCCGTTATCTTCCTGCCAGTCGCCGCCTGCATACTCATAAATGCGGCGGAAGCTGACATCCGGGGTCAAATCTTTGTAGTCCTTGCAGGCCAGTTCGCAGGTTTTGCAACCGGTGCAACGGCTGGAATCAATAAAAAATCCATACTGGGTTGTCATCGGTTACTCCTTACGCCTTTTCAACCTGAACGAGGTTCGTATGTGACGGGTTCCCCTTCGCAAGCGGGGAAGGACGTTGGGTCGTCAGTACGTTAATACATCCGCCCTGATCCACACGTTTTGCATCCGGGTCGTACCATGCGCCTTCTCCCAAGGCGACCACGCCCGGCATCATGCGCGGCGTCACTTTAGCCTCGATATGTACTTCGCCGCGATCGTTAAAGATGCGGACTTTATCACCATTGTTGATACCGCGTTTCTGGGCATCCATTGGGTTGATCCACATTTCCTGGCGGCAGGCGGCTTTCAGTACGTCTACGTTGCCATAAGTGGAATGAACACGCGCTTTATAGTGGAAGCCCGTCAACTGTAGCGGGAATTTATCTGTCAGCGGATCGTTATAGTTTTCAAAACCTGGCGTGTAGATCGGTAATGGATCGATCACGTCGCCTTCCGGCAGTTCCCAGGTAGCGGCGATATCCGCCAACGCCTGTGAATAGATTTCAATCTTGCCCGATGGCGTTGTCAGTGGATTCGCTTGCGGATCTTCGCGGAAGTCTTTATAGGCGACATGGTGGCCTTCAGGGTCACGCTGTTTGAAGATGCCTTGCTTACGGAACTCCTCAAAGGTGGGCAGATTCGGAATGGATTTACGCGACTGTTCGTAAAGATGACGCATCCACTCTTCTTGCGTCCGCCCTTCGGTAAACTGTTGCTCCACGCCAAGACGTTTAGCCAGTTCGCTGGTCATCTCATAAATCGTCTTACACTCGAAGCGCGGTTTAATCGCCTGGTCAGTGAAGATAACGTAAGACATGTTCCCGCAGGAGGCATCCAGCGCAAAGTCCATCTGCTCAGAAGCAGTGCAATCCGGTAACAGAATATCGGCGTATTTCGCCGACGAGGTCATATGACAGTCGATGACGACAATCATTTCGCACTTCTTGTCATCCTGCAGGATTTCGTGGGTGCGGTTAATCTCAGAGTGCTGGTTAATCAGACAGTTGCCAGCATAGTTCCAGATCATTTTGATCGGCACATCCAGCTTATCTTTACCCCGCACGCCATCACGCAGCGCCGTCATTTCCGGGCCGCGCTCAATGGCATCGGTCCACATAAACATGGAGATGCTGGTTTCAACCGGGTTTTCCAGCGTGGGCATACGCTCAAACGGCAAATCGTATGAGCCTTCGCGCGCGCCGCTGTTACCGCCGTTAATCCCGACATTACCCGTCAGGATCGCCAGCATCGAGATAGCGCGCGTGGCGATTTCTCCATTAGCATGACGCTGTGGTCCCCACCCCTGGCAAATATAGGCGGGTTTAGCGCTGCCGATTTCTCGCGCCAGTTTAATAATGCGATCCGCCGGGATGCCGGTAATCTGCGCCGCCCATTCCGGCGTCTTCGCAATACCGTCTTTGCCCTGGCCCAGGATATAAGCTTTATAGTGACCGTTTTTCGGCGCGCTGGCAGGCAAGGTTTTTTCGTCATAACCGACGCAGTATTTATTCAGGAACGGCTGATCGACCATGTTCTCAGTGATTAAAACATACGCCAGGCCATTGACCAACGCCGCATCGGTACCGGGACGAATCGGAATCCACTCATCTTCGCGACCGGCGCCGGTATCGGTGTAACGGGGATCGATAATGATCATCCGCGCATTTGATTTCTGCCGCGCCTGTTCAAGGTAATACGTTACGCCGCCCCCGCTCATTCGGGTTTCGCCAGGATTATTGCCAAACAACACCACCAGCTTACTGTTTTCAATGTCGGACGGACTATTACCATCCGCCCAGCCGCCATAGGTGTAGTTCAGACCCGCGGCGATTTGCGCGGAAGAGTAATCGCCGTAATGGTTGAGATAACCGCCACAGCAGTTCATCAGACGGGCGACCAGCGTTTTTCCCGGCGGCCATGAACGTGTCATGGTTCCCCCCAGAGTTCCCGTGCCATAGTTCAGGTAAATGGACTCGTTGCCATACTCTTTGATCAGACGCTGCATATTGGTAGCGATGATATCGTAGGCTTCATCCCAGCTAATACGCTCAAATTTACCTTCGCCACGCGCGCCGACGCGCTTCATCGGATACTTGAGACGATCCGGGTTATAAACGCGACGACGCATAGAGCGACCGCGCAGGCAGGCGCGAACCTGGTGCAGGCCATCGTAATCATCGTTTCCGGTATTATCCGTTTCTACATATTTGATTTCGCCATCCACGACATGCATACGTAGCGGACAACGGCTGCCGCAGTTTACCGTACAGGCGCTCCAGACGACTTTCTCGCCTATTTTCGCCGGACTTATCGCCTCTGCGGCGTGAGCGATGCGGGTAAATGGCAGGGTAAATGCGCTGCAGGCCATCGCCAGGCCGCCTATCGCGGTGGTTTTGACTAAACCACGACGGCTCACCTCGGCTGCCAGCACGACATCAGGGATCTCAGTTTTCATAAGGGCTCACTCTGCTGCTCACAATAAAAAACAATAAATCGATGCATAGAATTTTGTATAGCGATAGTATCGTTATAAAGCCTGATATATATCGAAAAAGTAGAAAAATAGCGTTAAAAACTGACCTTCATTCGAAACCAGTATTACCCCTAATAGAGTAGGGATTATTGTCCAGTATCAAATTGGCATAAAAAAAGCGCCCGAAGGCGCTTTTTAGAAGAGGAGAAAGCGAGGATTAGCCGATATATTCCAGCCCGTTCATGTACGGACGTAATACTTCCGGCACCTCAATGCGACCATCAGCCTGCTGATAGTTTTCCATCACGGCCACCAGGGTACGTCCTACCGCCAGACCAGAACCGTTCAGGGTATGTACCAGACGGGTCTTTTTGTCGGACTTGCTGCGACAGCGTGCCTGCATACGGCGCGCCTGGAAGTCCCAGATGTTAGAACAGGAGGAGATCTCACGGTAGGTATTCTGCGCCGGAACCCAGACTTCAAGGTCATAAGTTTTGCAGGCGCCGAAGCCCATATCGCCGGTACACAGGATGATTTTACGGTACGGCAGTCCCAGTAGCTGGAGCACTTTTTCCGCATGGCCGGTCATCTCTTCCAGCGCAGCCATGGAATCTTCCGGGCGAACGATCTGCACCATCTCCACTTTATCGAACTGATGCATACGGATCAGACCACGGGTATCACGACCATAAGAACCCGCTTCAGAGCGGAAACATGGCGTATGCGCGGTCATTTTAATCGGTAGTTGATCTTCGTCGATGATTTCATCGCGCACCAGGTTGGTCAGCGGTACCTCCGCCGTCGGGATCAATGCATAGTTGCTGCTGTCCGCTTCTTCTTCCAGCGGACGGGTGTGGAACAGATCGCCTGCAAACTTCGGCAGTTGGCCGGTGCCGTATAGCGTGTCGTGGTTAACCAGATACGGTACGTAATTTTCACTATAACCGTGCTGTTCCGTGTGCAAATCCAGCATAAACTGCGACAATGCGCGATGCATACGCGCAATCTGCCCTCTCATCACCACAAAACGGGAGCCGGTCAGCTTAACCGCGGCGGCAAAGTCGAGGCCAGAATGCATTTCACCTAATGTGACGTGATCGCGGATTTCAAAATCAAACTCACGCGGAGTACCCCAGCGGCTGACTTCAACGTTGTCGTTTTCATCTTTGCCTACCGGCACTTCATCCGCAGGCAGATTTGGAATGGTTAGCGCGATATCGCGGATCTCCGCCAGCAAGGTCTCCAGCTCGGCTTTCGCCGCATCCAGCTCTTCGCCCAGTTTATTCACTTCCCGGCGTAAAGGCTCGATATCTTCCCCGCGCGCTTTCGCCTGGCCGATGGATTTCGATCGAGAATTACGCTCTGCCTGCAGGTTTTCCGTGTTGACCTGCAAAACTTTACGACGCTCTTCAAGAGCGCGCAGCTTATCTACATCCAGCTTAAAGCCCCGGCGTACCAGTTTTTCAGCGACTGCGTCTGGCTCATTACGCAGCAGATTGGGATCGAGCATGCTTATCCTGTGCTTATCGAATAATAAAAGGAAACGCGATCAATTGACGATCGCATCTGATTGTATTGATGAACGTAAAACCCGTTTACCTGATGGCGACGTTTTCGCCTTATCAGGCCAACAACAACGCATCCATTGCGCCATCCCCGTCGGCTCATAAGCAACGCGCTATCAGGCATAACGAGATTCATCATCAACGCCATGATACCTACGGCATCATATTTAGAGATAACCTTACCGCAACGTTTACACTAGCGGTAGCGTTTTGTGGGGCTATTTTGATCCTGTTCAGCCAGCCAGGCGAGCTTTTCGCCAATCTTGCCTTCCAGACCGCGATTTGTCGGATGATAATAACGCGTTTTCGCGATTTCCGGCGGGAAGTACACTTCACCCGCAGCATAGGCATTGGGTTCATCATGGGCATAACGGTACTCCTGACCATATCCCATCTCTTTCATCAGTTTGGTCGGCGCATTGCGTAAGTGTACTGGAACGTCATAATCAGGACGTTCACACGCGTCGGCCAATGCAGCTTTAAAAGCGGTATAGACAGCGTTGCTCTTCGGCGCGCAGGCGAGATAAACGATAGCCTGAGCGATCGCCCTTTCGCCTTCAGCCGGGCCAACGCGGGTAAAACAATCCCAGGCGGCAATGGCAACCTGCATCGCACGCGGATCGGCATTACCGACATCTTCCGAAGCGATCGCCAGGCAGCGACGCGCCACGTACAGCGGATCGCCTCCCGCGGTAATAATACGGGCATACCAATAGAGGGCGGCATCCGGCGCGCTACCGCGCACCGATTTATGTAAGGCGGAAATAAGATCGTAGAAGCGATCGCCTTTGTTATCAAAACGCGCGCTACGCTCGCCGGCGATCTCGGTCAATAACGCGGGCAATAAAACACGTTTGCCGCTGTCATCCACCTCCGCCATATCGGCCATCATTTCAAGCGTATTTAAGGCGCGCCGCGCATCGCCATTGACCAGTTCAGCAATCGCTCGCCGTGTCTCATCCGGCAACACGATATCCTGATCGCCATAACCACGCGTTTTGTCCTGCATCGCCTGGTCCAGCACCTGTTCAATATCGTCGATGGTCAACGATTTCAGCAGATAGACACGCGCTCGCGACAGTAGCGCCGAGTTCAGTTCAAAAGAGGGGTTTTCCGTAGTCGCGCCGATAAAGGTGATAGTGCCATCTTCGATATGCGGTAAAAAGGCGTCCTGCTGGCTTTTGTTAAAGCGATGGACTTCATCGACAAACAGGATGGTGCGGCGTCCGGCATTACGATTCTGGCGGGCGCGTTCGATAGCTTCGCGAATCTCTTTCACGCCGGAAGTAACAGCGGAAATACGCTCAACATCGGCGCTGGCGTAGCGGGCGATAACTTCGGCGAGCGTGGTTTTCCCCGTGCCTGGCGGCCCCCATAAAATCATAGAGTGCAGATGTCCTGCCTCAATAGCGCGGGGCAATGGTTTACCTGCGGCCAGCAAATGCTGCTGGCCGATATACTGCGCTAAATTTTCCGGCCGCATTCGCGCGGCCAGCGGTTGAAACGTACTATCCGAAAAATCGAGCGACAGGTTGCTCACTCATCGCCTCTACTTACGTTGGTCATCTATCGTTACCCCTTGCGGCGGAGTAAACGTAAATTTCGATGGGTCGACAGCGCCATTTTGCTGGGATTTCAGTTGATAGGCACTGCGCTGATCGTCTTGTTCTACGGCACTGAACTGGTGGATAGTCCCGTCGCGTCCTACGTTGATGGTGAACTGTTTCAGATTGCCGTTGCTGGCTTTCGGCGTCAGCACAAAATTATCGCCATCTTGCTTAATATTATACTGTTGCCAGTCGCTGGACTGGTTGCGGGCAATCAGCATGAACGGCGTATTACCGGTGGCATCTTTCAGCCACGTAGCAGTAGCCTGCTCCACAAACGGATTATAGAACCATAACGTTTTACCGTCAGAAACCAGGATACTCTCGTCGGGTTGCGTCATATGCCAATTGAATAAATTGGGTCGCTTAACCCATAAATCACCCTGACCTTCCTGCACCGCCGCTCCGCTGCCATCGGTGACTTTTTGGGTAAAGCTGGCGTGAAAGCTGCTCACTTTATCCAGACGGCTTTTTAAATCACTGGTGGCGTCAGCCCATACGCTGCTGACTACAACACTTGAAAGTAATGCGCAGGCGATTGCCATTTTTTTCATCATGATTCCTCAAATTTCGATACTCCCGACCAGGAGCTCCTTTTGCTTTCTATTCCAGGCCAAAAATCAGCATGAGGAAAGAAGAAAATACTGAATTTTGTTGCCGGATGGCAGCCAACGTCGCTATCTGGTTTACTCAAAAGGCGGAGGCGCCAGTACCTCACGATTACCGTTATGTCCCTGAGCGCTGACGATGCCCTGGGCTTCCATCTGCTCGATAATACGCGCCGCACGGTTATAGCCGATCCGGAACTGACGCTGAACGCCGGAAATAGATGCTTTACGCTTTTGGGTAACGAAATTAACGGCCTGATCGAATAGCGGATCTAATTCTTCTCCGCCGTCAAAACTGCCGCCGCCTTCGCTTTCGCTGTCGGAAGTAATGCCATCCACGTATTGCGGACGACCGCGCGCTTTCCAGTCCTGGACCACTGCATGGACTTCCTGGTCACGCACAAACGCCCCGTGGACGCGTACCGGCATGGTGGAGTTTGGTCCAGAGAAGAGCATATCCCCCATCCCTAATAGCGACTCAGCGCCGCCCTGATCGAGAATGGTACGGGAGTCGATCTTACTGGATACGGTAAAGGCGATACGGGTCGGAATATTGGCTTTAATTAAACCAGTAATCACATCGACCGATGGACGTTGCGTCGCCAGTACCAGGTGAATCCCAGCCGCACGCGCTTTCTGCGCCAGGCGTGCGATCAACTCTTCGACTTTTTTGCCGACAGTCATCATCAGATCGGCAAATTCATCGACCAGTACCACGATATATGGCAGTTTTTCCAGGACCGGATGTTGAACATCCATACTGTCGCCCGGCTTCCAGTATGGGTCCGGAATTGGACGTCCCATACGGGCCGCCTCGGCGATTTTTTCGTTATACCCCGCCAGATTACGCACGCCGAGCGCGGACATCAGCTTATAGCGGCGCTCCATCTCATTGACGCTCCAGCGCAACGCATTAGCTGCGTCTTTCATGTCAGTGACAACTTCGGTCAGCAGATGTGGGATACCTTCATAGACCGAAAGTTCCAGCATTTTCGGGTCGATCATGATAAAGCGAACGTCTTCCGGCTGCGCTTTATATAACATACTGAGGATCATGGCGTTAACCCCGACCGACTTGCCGGAACCGGTCGTACCGGCCACCAGCAGGTGAGGCATTTTCGCCAGATCCGCCACCACCGGATCGCCCGCGATATCCTTACCCAACACCACGGTAAGCGGCGACGGATTGTCACGGAATTTGGCGTTATCCAACACTTCGCGCAGATAAACGGTTTGCCGTTTCTTGTTCGGTAATTCCAGCCCTACGTAAGGTTTGCCTGGAATGACTTCCACAACGCGTACGGCTACGGTTGACAATGAACGCGCCAGATCGCGGGAAAGGTTGGAGATACGCGCCGCTTTAACGCCCGGCGCCAGATTCAGTTCAAAGCGAGTAATAACCGGACCTGGCGAATAGTTCACCACATCAGCTTTAATGCGGAAATCCGCCAGACGCGCTTCAACCAAACGCGCCATTTGTTCCAGCGCAAAGGTATCTACCGGTTCGACTTCGCTCGGCGGCGGCGTCAGGAGATCTAACGAGGGCAACGGCGTCGTCGGACGCTGCAATGGACGACTGTCACCATTACGCATCAACAATGGGTGGATCAGGCTGTCCTGAGGCGCTGCCGGCTGTTGCGGCTGCTGATATTGCGACTGCGGCGCTACCGGCTGTTGCGGCTGCTGATACTGCGGCTGCGGCGCTACCGGCTGTTGCGGCTGCTGATACTGCGGCTGCGGCGCTACCGGCTGTTGCGGCTGCTGATACTGCGGCTGCGGCGCTACCGGCTGCTGAATAGGCGCTGACTCGGGCATTACGCCTGGCGTGAACAGTGGTTCGTGAGGCCCTTCATCAACCAATATTTTCATTGGCGAGAAATCAAGGTCGTCCAGTGAGAACGGCTGCGCGCCAGCGGGTTGTTCGCCGGAATAGCGCTGTTGTTGCGAAGCGGCAAACTGACGGGCTAATTCAGCTTCTGCGGCGGTATCGTCATCTTCTGCCTGCTGAGTATCGTGCTGATACGCCTCACCATAACGATGCTGCTGCGATTGCGCAAACTGTCTTGCTAACTCGTCCTGATGCATTGCATCTATTTCTTCATCCGTTAGCTGCGCGCCAGTCTCATACTGATAGCGCTCCGCCTCGCGGGCTTTTTCTTCTGCAATTCTCTGCGACGGCAGTTTAATGCCGTACGACGCCAGTTCCCGACGGGTCGGCACGCGAACGCGGTTCGGGCGCGGCAATTGCGGACCAATCCCCTCTTTCACCTGCGGACGCGGCGCGCCGCTGGTAGCCAGACCAAATGCAGGCGCAGCGGCGGCGGCACCTGCTGCCAGAGCACCACTCTTGATGCCTGCGGCAGCGGCTACCGCTTCTACTGGCGGTATGGATGGCGCAGCAGATACCGAGGGTTTGACCGGCGCAGCCGCTTTTACCGGCGCGGTCTCTTTAATCGGCTCCGGTATCGGCTGATACCATGCCGCAAGTTGCTCGCGCTCACGGGCGCGTTTCTCTTCCACCTCTTCAAAATAGTAAAGCGGAGGACGAGCTGGTCTGGTCTCTTCTATGACGGGTTCAGGCTCGGTCACAACAGGTTGTTCGACAACTGGCGGTATGTGAGAAGGTTCCGCCGCTACCGGATCTGGCTGATAAACCGGCGTCGGCTGGTGGGTCGGCTCTGGCTGCCAGTGTTGCTCGACTCCCGGCGCCTGCCGTTGCGGCTGTGTTTCCTGCGGCGCAGGAGATTCATATTCCGCTGCGATCTCTGGCGACACAGCGTATTTCGGCGCCGATGCAACAGGCGCAGGTTGCTGCCACGGCGCATCCTGCGCCGCCTGCGGTTGAGCATATTGAGGATGCGATGGGTAACCCTCCGGCGCAGGCGCGATAACCGGTTCGCCGGTTTGCGGCCCCGGTACGGGCTGCCACTCCACGGTCGGTTGAGCGACAACCGCCTCCGGCATGGACGGGGTTTGCGTTACGGGATCGGCGGATGTAGCCCACGTCTGGGTGACTGCGGTTGCGGCCGCAGCGGCGGCGACTGGTTCAGCCACAGAATGGCCGTTTAGCAGAGGATCGTATTCGTCATATTCCGGCTGCGTCGCCCGGTTGCCCGAAAACAAAACATCGTCAGGATCGGCAGCGACACCGCGCGCGCTATACTGGATATCTTCACCATCATCCATACGCTTGCCGGAAAAGAGCGCGGCATCGGTCTGACCTCCCCGTGGATTGCTGAATTTTGCAGCCAGTCGTTTACGACGCGCCAATGCGCCGCGCAAAATACGCGCCCGGCGAGATTCACGCTGCACGCCGTCTGTTTCTTCGTCGTATTCATCTTCATATTCTTCATCGTCAACCCACGTATCATCACGCCGGGTACGGTTGCTGGCAAAGGTCAGTATATTAAGCAGCCAACCGCCTAATTTTTCGGCGATGCTAACCCAGGACCAGCCGGTAAAGAGCGTCAGCCCGGCAGCCCAAATACAGAGAAGCGTTATCGTTCCGCCACTACTGTGCAACAACGGCTGCAGCGTGGTGCTTAACAGGCTGCCGATCACGCCGCCGGAGGCGAAATACCAGATATCGTCGGCATTAATGGCCGCCAGACCGCAGGAGGTGAGAATCAGCGCCAGCACGCCGATAAGGCGTAGCGACACTGCGAAATAGTCGATGTAATCATCCGTAGACTGATGACGCCACGCAAACCAGCATCCTCCGACAATAATGACAGGGATAGTGTAGGCCATTACGCCAAAAATAAAGAACAGAGTATCGGCCAGCCACGCGCCCGGCGCGCCGCCTAAATTATGGATGGGTTCATGCCAGGCGGTTTGCGACCAACTGGGGTCCGAAGGATTAAAGCTCAACAAGGCCGCCATCAGCCAGACGGCAAAAAGGGCAATAAGTATCAACAACGCTTCCAGAAGTCGGCGCCCGCTGCTTAACTTCGTCAATGTGACGTCTTTGTCTTCAGTGTATTCCTGGCTCAAAAAAGGCTCTCCAGGTTCCAGGCTCTTCCCGCCCGATGCTAAAACGGACAACAGTACCGGGTTAACCCGGCACCGTTGCTGTATGGATTAACAGGAGTGTAATCAAACTACGGCGATTTTGCACCTGTTCCGTGTTAGCGCGTCTTAATAACCAGACGATTACTCTGTTTTACCTCTTCCATCACTACGTAAGTTCGGGTGTCGTTCACACCCGGCAAACGCAGCAATGTCTCTCCCAATAGTTTTCGATACGCTGACATATCCGGTACACGGGTTTTCAACAGATAGTCGAAATCACCGGAAACCAAATGACACTCCTGAATCTCTTCAAGCTTTTGCACGGCGGCGTTAAACTGTTCGAACACATCCGGCGCGCCGCGATTTAAGGTAATCTCAACGAATACCAGAAGTGACGCATCCAGATAATGCGGGTTCAGCAGTGCCGTATAGCCCTGGATAAACCCCTGTCGCTCCAGCCGACGCACACGCTCAAGGCAAGGTGTCGGCGAAAGTCCTACTCGTTTAGAAAGCTCGACGTTGGAAATACGCCCATCCTTTTGCAGTTCATTAAGAATGTTGCGATCGATACGGTCGAGATCTTTGCCAGGGCGCTTCTTGCTATCTACCATTATTATTGTCTCTCTGTATTCCTTCCCTACTCCTGCCTGACTCTATTCACATCACTGTTCAGAGTCGCTGCCCATCACAATAGACCGAAACCCAGTGGGATTAACGGCGCGCAATGCCTGGGTCTATAGTGAGAAGACCGTTGCCTCGCAGCAGCTATCGACATCACGAATGGCGTCTGTCCACGCCATGCGTAGATTTCACTAGCCCGGTAAACATGGTATTTATATGCATTATTATGCAGCACATACATAACACAGTTTTTTCTTCCTCGAATGTTTTCGCAAAACAGCAGGTGATTGTCAAAGCAAAACATCGATTTTTAGTACAACATGCCAGTTATTCATTTGAGAGAGCAGTAAACTGTCATTTTGTCACCTTATACGTCACCGATTTTAAGTAAGATTTGTGATAATCACGCCGCTGTAGCGCTCGTCCATCGGTTCGTGCTATTACACATATTGTTAACAAAATCGTTATGCTCTTTTTTTACGTCTGTAAATTCCCTACAATTCTGCCCATTGTCTGCCAACAACTATGGGGATCTCATGGGCACGACCAAACACAGTAAGCTGCTTATTCTGGGCTCAGGACCGGCGGGATATACTGCGGCGGTATATGCCGCGCGCGCAAATTTACAGCCAGTACTTATTACCGGTATGGAAAAAGGCGGTCAACTGACTACCACGACGGAAGTGGAAAACTGGCCCGGCGATCCAAACGATCTAACCGGTCCACTGCTGATGGAACGCATGCATGAACACGCGGAAAAATTTGCTACCGAGATCATTTTTGATCACATCAATAGCGTGGATCTGCAAAACCGTCCCTTCCGCCTGAAGGGCGACAGCGGCGAGTATACCTGCGATGCGTTAATTATCGCGACAGGCGCTTCCGCGCGCTATCTTGGTCTGCCGTCTGAAGAAGCCTTTAAAGGACGCGGCGTTTCCGCCTGTGCCACCTGCGACGGTTTCTTCTACCGCAATCAGAAAGTGGCAGTGATCGGCGGCGGTAACACTGCGGTTGAAGAAGCGCTTTATCTGTCGAACATCGCCTCGGAAGTGCATCTTATCCACCGCCGTGACGGTTTCCGCGCAGAAAAAATCCTGATTAAACGCCTGATGGATAAAGTCGAAAATGGCAATATCGTACTGCACACCAACCGGACGCTGGAAGAAGTGACCGGCGATCAGATGGGCGTCACTGGTCTGCGTCTTCGCGACACGCAGCAGAGCGATAATATAGAGACGCTGGACATCGCCGGACTTTTCGTCGCCATCGGTCATAGTCCAAACACGGCGATCTTTGAAGGCCAGCTTGAACTGGAAAATGGTTATATCAAAGTTCAGTCCGGCACCCATGGCAACGCCACGCAAACCAGTATCCCTGGCGTATTCGCGGCGGGCGACGTAATGGATCATATTTACCGGCAGGCGATCACCTCTGCGGGGACGGGCTGTATGGCGGCGCTGGATGCTGAACGCTATCTCGATAGTCTGGCCGACACGAGCGAATAGCTTTTACAAATCAGTAACAAAAGTAAAAAAAGGCGACTATAAGTCGCCTTTATTTTTGCGTCGTTGTAACATTGCCCCTGCCTGAAATTCCAATAACTCACCTGCTAAGCGTGCAATGAATAAAACCCGTCAAAAAGAGCTGACCCGCTGGTTAAAACAGCAAAGCGCAATCTCCCAACGGTGGTTGAACATTTCCCGCCTGTTGGGGTTTATGAGTAGTGTATTAATTGTCGCTCAGGCCTGGATCATGGCACGTATCCTGCAATATATGATCATGGAGAACATCCCACGGGAAGCGCTGTTGCTCCCTTTTACCCTTCTGATACTGGTCTTTGTCCTCCGCGCCTGGGTAGTGTGGCTGCGCGAGCGCGTCGGTTTCCATGCTGGGCAACATATTCGCTTTGAGATCCGCCGTCAGGTATTAGATCGCCTGCAACAAGCCGGCCCCGCCTGGATTCAGGGTAAACCAGCCGGTAGCTGGGCGACGCTAGTGATGGAACAGATTGACAATATGCATGACTATTATGCGCGCTATCTGCCGCAAATGGCGCTTGCCGTTTGCGTACCGCTCTTAATCGTGGCGGCGATTTTCCCGTCAAACTGGGCGGCGGCGCTGATTCTGCTGGGCACCGCCCCGCTCATTCCCTTATTTATGGCGATGGTGGGGATGGGCGCAGCTGACGCCAACCGCCGCAATTTCCTTGCGCTTGCCCGGCTAAGCGGCCATTTTCTTGACCGCCTGCGCGGGATGGAAACGCTGCGAATTTTCGGACGCGGCGAAGCGGAAACCGAAAGTATTCGCGCAGCATCGCAGGATTTTCGTCAGCGCACGATGGAAGTGCTGCGCCTGGCCTTTTTATCTTCCGGCGTGCTGGAATTTTTCACCTCTCTTTCTATTGCACTGGTCGCCGTTTATTTCGGCTTCTCTTACCTGGGCGAACTGAACTTTGGTCATTACGGTACTGGCGTTACGCTCGCCGCCGGGTTCCTCGCCTTAATCCTCGCGCCGGAGTTTTTCCAGCCGTTACGCGACCTCGGCACGTTTTATCATGCTAAGGCGCAGGCGGTTGGCGCGGCGGATAGCCTGAAGACCTTTCTGGAAACGCCCCTCGCCCACCCGGAGCGCGGCGAAGTCGAGTTGGCGGAAAACGAACCTGTCACCATTGACGCGGTCAATCTCATTATCACCTCGCCAGAAGGCAAAACGCTTGCCGGGCCGCTGAATTTCTCCTTAGCGGCAGGGGAACGCGCCGTTCTGGTAGGACGCAGCGGTTCCGGCAAAAGCTCTCTGCTGAATGTACTATCAGGTTTTCTCTCCTATCAGGGCTCTTTGCGTATTAACGGTGTCGAGCTTCGCGATCTCTCGCCGGAATCCTGGCGCCGCCATCTCTCCTGGGTCGGACAAAATCCACAATTGCCTGCGGCGACGCTACGCGAAAACATATTACTGGCGCGTCCGGACGCCAGTGAGCAGGAACTTCACGCCGCGCTTGACGCCGCATGGGTAAGCGAGTTTTTACCGCTGCTCCCGCAGGGAGTGGATACTCCGCTCGGCAATCATGCCAGCAGACTTTCTGTCGGCCAGGCGCAGCGTGTGGCGGTTGCCCGCGCGCTACTTAACCCCTGTCAACTACTGTTGCTGGATGAACCGGCGGCAAGCCTGGACGCTCACAGCGAGCAGCGCGTCATGCAGGCGTTAAAAGCGGCGTCAAAACGCCAGACCACATTAATGGTGACGCATCAACTGGAAGACCTCGCCGACTGGGATGCTATCTGGGTTATGCAAGATGGCGCGATTGTCGAACAAGGCAGCTATGCTGAACTCAGCGTCGCCAACGGCGCTTTTGCGATGTTACTGGCTCACCGTCAGGAGGATATTTAAATGCGCGCGCTACTCCCTTATCTGACGCTTTATAAACGCCATAAATGGATGCTAACGCTGGGAATTGCGTTGGCGATCCTGACTCTGCTTGCCAGTATCGGACTGTTGACGCTTTCCGGTTGGTTCCTGTCCGCATCCGCTATCGCAGGCTTCGCGGGAATTTACAGTTTTAACTACATGCTCCCGGCGGCAGGCGTTCGCGGCGCGGCTATTACCCGTACCGCCGGCCGTTATTTTGAACGTCTGGTCAGTCATGACGCCACGTTCCGCGTGCTGCAACACCTGCGTATTTATACCTTCAGTAAACTTTTGCCGCTCTCCCCTGCAGGTCTGGCGCGTTATCAGCAAGGTGAATTGCTTAACCGTATCGTGGCCGACGTCGACACGCTGGATCATCTCTATTTGCGCGTCATCTCCCCGCTGGTCGGCGCTTTTGTGGTGATTATGATTGTCACCCTGGGGCTTAGCGTTCTTGATTTTACGCTGGCTATTACGCTGGGCGGCATTATGCTGTTGACGCTGTTTATTATGCCGCCGGTGTTTTATCGCGCTGGCAAAAATACCGGCCAAAATCTGACATATCTACGTGGTCAGTATCGCCAGCAGTTAACGTCATGGTTACAGGGCCAGGCGGAACTCACTATTTTTGGCGCCAGCAAACGCTATCGGGCGCAAATGGAAGCCACCGAATTACAATGGCATGAGGCCCAACGCCGGCAGTCTGAACTGACCGCCTTATCGCAGGCGTTAATGCTGCTGATTGGCGCGCTGGCGGTGATGTTAATGTTGTGGATGGCCTCCGGCGGCGTTGGCGGCAATACGCAGCCCGGCGCGCTCATCGCGCTGTTTGTCTTCTGCGCGCTGGCGGCTTTCGAGGCGCTTGCGCCTGTTACCGGCGCGTTCCAGCATCTGGGGCAGGTTATCGCCTCTGCGCTTCGTATCACGGAATTAACGGAGCAAAAGCCGGAAGTGACCTTTCCGCAGACAGAATCTATCGCGCCGGAGAACGTCACGCTCACGCTGCGGGACGTTTCGTTTCATTATCCCGGCCAGCCGATTAATGCGCTTAATGCCCTTTCATTACAGGCTACTCCTGGCGAACATATCGCTATTCTGGGGCGTACCGGCTGCGGAAAATCAACGCTATTGCAGCTACTCACCCGCGCCAGGGACCCGCAACAAGGCGAAATTCTGGTCAACGGCCTTCCGCTATCTTCGCTGAGCGAATCCGCATTACGCCGGACCATCAGCGTGGTGCCGCAGCGTGTCCATCTGTTCAGCGCCACGTTGCGTGATAACTTATTGCTGGCGGCGCCCAATGCCAGCGACGATGCCCTTTCCGACATGCTGCGTCGCGTCGGCCTGGAAAAACTGCTCGAAGATAGCGGGCTCAATAGCTGGCTCGGCGAAGGCGGTCGCCTGCTATCCGGCGGCGAACTTCGTCGTCTGGCCATCGCCCGAGCGCTGTTGCACGATGCCCCCTTAATGCTGCTGGATGAGCCTACTGAAGGGCTGGATGCAACCACCGAGAGTGAAATGCTTGAACTACTTGCCGATGTTATGCGTCAGAAAACCGTCCTTATGGTGACTCACCGTTTGCGCGGCCTGGCCCGTTTTGATCAAATCATCGTGATGGACGACGGACGCATCATTGAGCGAGGCACTCACGCAGAATTGTTAGCCGGGCAAGGGCGCTATTATCAGTTTAAACAACGTCTGTAAGCTATTATTGAACGTTCAGACTTGCGTACTGGAGTTTCGCCGTCATGCGCCTGGTTCAGCTTTCCCGACATTCTATCGCCTTCCCTTCGCCGGAAGGCGCGTTACGTGAGCCTAACGGTTTACTGGCGCTTGGCGGCGATCTCAGCCCTGCCCGGTTGTTAATGGCCTATCAGCACGGGATTTTTCCATGGTTTTCGCCAGGCGACCCGATTCTGTGGTGGTCGCCCGATCCGCGCGCCGTGCTGTGGCCTGAAGAATTTCACCTCAGTCGTAGTATGAAACGTTTTCATAACACATCCCCCTACCGCGTGACGCTCAATTACGCTTTCGACCGGGTTATTGATGGATGCACAAACCATCGTGACGAAGGCACCTGGATAACGCGCGGTATTGAGGAAGCCTATCGTCGATTACATGAATTGGGGCATGCGCACTCGATTGAAGTGTGGCGCGATCAGGAATTGGTCGGCGGGATGTATGGCGTCTCGCAGGGAGCGCTGTTTTGCGGCGAATCAATGTTTAGTCGCAAGGAAAATGCCTCTAAAACCGCACTGCTGGTTTTTTGCGCTGAATTTCTCCATCACGGCGGTAAACTTATTGATTGTCAGGTGCTTAATAGTCATACCGCCTCGCTTGGCGCAATTGAAATCCCACGTTGCGACTACCTTGAACACCTCTCACGCTTGCGTCAACAGCCGCTGGCCTCCCGTTTTTGGGTGCCGCGGACATTATTTTTGCCCCGAAAGTGAATGTTTTCGGCACATTTTTTATTGGGGTGTTATAATTGGGCCGCAGAGTTGGTTTAGCTCATTATCCCGCAGCCCGTTGCCAGGTAACGCCCATCGTTTATTTCATCGTTCCCTTATATGTTGCGCTTATGTCGATACATCAGGCGGTAGTATCAGGGAAAAGGTGTATGGCGCGGCGTTGTCGTGTGTCGCGGAATCATGCGCTAAATCTGGTTTGCTGTGTTTTAAACGCACAAATCTTTACTTATTAAAAGAACTTCGGCATTATCTTGCCGGTTCAAATTATGGTAGTGATACCCCAGAGGATTAGATGGCCAAAGAAGACAATATTGAAATGCAAGGTACCGTTCTCGAAACGTTACCTAATACCATGTTCCGCGTAGAGTTAGAAAACGGTCACGTGGTTACTGCACACATCTCCGGTAAAATGCGTAAGAACTATATCCGCATCCTGACGGGCGACAAAGTGACCGTTGAGCTGACCCCGTACGACCTGAGCAAAGGCCGCATTGTCTTCCGTAGCCGCTAATTGTTCCCCCCACGTCCTGAAGGGCGGCTGGATAAAAGGTCGGTTTAACCGGCCTTTTTTGCGTCCGTTAATGAGATGAATAACGAGAAGGATTATTCTTCCGCCATGCGCGCATATTCTTCTGTCAAAAAATCGACCAACGCGCGTACCGAAGGTAATAATCCTCGCCGGGATGGAAATACGGCATGAATCACCTCCCGCCGGGGCTCCCACGCTTCCAGTACCGCGACCAGTTCACCTGCGGCCAGTTGTTCTTTCACCATTAAGATAGGTAACTGAACAAGTCCCACGCCCGCCATCGCCGCCTCACGTAACGCCAGCATATCGGTCGTAATCATACGCGGGGTGAAATGGACTTCTGCACGCGCGCCCTGCGGGCCATAAAGTTCCCAGCGGTAGATATGCTTACCCGATGCAAGACTTAGCCCTGGCCAATGGCTCAACTCCGCTGGCGCGGAAGGACTGCCCATCCGCGCGATGAGATCCGGGCTGGCAAACAAGCGATGCCCTCTGTCAGCCAGAACTCGCATCACCAGGTCGCTATCCTCAAACGGGCGCGGCCTGACGCGAATCGCCACATCCACCCCTTCCCCTACGACGTCCACCCGACGATTGGTCGCTTCAAGTTGTAGCGAAACATCAGGATAGCGCGCCATAAACTTCGCCAACATTGGGCCAATGTGTACATGCAGCAGCGTCACCGGACAGGTCAGCTTCACGATACCGCGAGGCTCTACCTGCAACGCGGCAATGGCATCCTGCGCCGCCTGTGCTTCTACCAGCATCGCTTTACAGTGCTCATAGAATGTTTGCCCCACTTCGGTGACATTAAACTGCCGCGTGGTTCGCTGAATCAAACGCACGCCCAGTCGCTCTTCCAGTTGCGCAATACGCCGACTCAGTTTTGATTTTGGTTCATTAAGCGCCCGCCCCGCCGCGGCAAACCCACCCTCTTCGACCACATGCACAAACCACGCAAAATCATTGAGATCCATTTTCATCATGGCATTGTCCTATTAATAGAACAGTATGAACCATTTTAGCCACTACTCATCACTTTGTCATGAATATAAGCTTATTCACATCAAGACAATGCCACCGAGGAGAACACAATGAAACAGATTACAGGCGTCTATACCGCACCTCGCCCGCACTGGGTTGGCGATGGATTTCCGGTTCGTTCACTCTTTTCTTATCAGTCACATACGCAACAGTTGAGTCCGTTCCTGCTGCTGGATTATGCCGGACCGCACACATTTACGCCGGGTAATGAAAAACGCGGCGTGGGGGAGCATCCACACCGCGGTTTCGAGACCGTGACGATTGTTTATAGCGGTGAAGTCGAGCACCGGGATTCTACCGGTCGCGGAGGCGTTATCGGCCCAGGCGACGTTCAGTGGATGACCGCAGGCGCAGGTATTTTGCATGAAGAATTCCATTCCGACGCGTTTACCCGTCAGGGCGGCGAACTGGAAATGGTGCAGTTGTGGGTCAACCTTCCAATGAAGGACAAAATGACCACCCCAGCTTATCAAAGCATCACCCAGGATGTTATCCCGACCGTTACGCTGCCGGATGACGCCGGAACCATGCGCGTCATCGCAGGGCGTTATGAAGAGGCAAAAGGCCCGGCGGACACTTTCTCGCCGCTCAATGTCTGGGATATGCGCCTGCTACGCGATCGCCAGCTCACGCTGTCTCAGCCGGAAGGATGGAGCACCGCGCTGGTGGTACTGAAAGGCAATATCACGCTGAACGGCACGACATCGGTCAATGAAGCGCAACTGGTGGTGTTGAGCCAGCAAGGTAAAACTCTGCACTTTGAGACCAGCAGCGACGCCAGCGTATTGCTGTTATCAGGCAAGCCGCTGAATGAACCGATTGTGGGTTACGGCCCGTTTGTCATGAACACGAAACAAGAGATCGCAGAAGCAGTACGCGATTTCAACTCCGGCCGTTTTGGCCAAATCTGAAAAAATGAAGGAGAATACGATGTCCAGTCCTGCTAATTTTAATGGTTTGCGCCCGGTAATTGATGTTAACGATTCCGTGATGCTTTTAATCGATCATCAAAGCGGTCTTTTCCAGACCGTAGGCGATATGCCATTGCCGGAATTACGCGCTCGCGCAGCGGCGTTGGCGAAAATGGCGATGTTGGCGAAAATGCCGGTCATTACCACGGCATCCGTACCGCAAGGTCCGAACGGCCCGCTGATCCCGGAAATTCATGCTAATGCGCCGCATGCGCAGTACATCGCGCGCAAAGGCGAAATTAACGCCTGGGATAACGAAGATTTCGTCAACGCGGTAAAAGCGACTGGCCGTAAGACGCTGATCATTGCCGGGACGATTACCAGCGTGTGCATGGCATTTCCGGCCATTAGCGCGGTAGCGGAAGGTTATAAAGTGTTTGCTGTGATCGACGCTTCCGGCACCTACAGCAAAATGGCGCAAGAAATCACTTTGGCGCGCATCGTGCAGGCTGGCGTCGTACCGATGGATACCGCTGCAGTCGCCTCTGAGATGCAAGGCACCTGGAACCGTGAAGATGCCGCCGCGTGGGCCGACGTTTATACTCAGGTATTCCCGGCATATCAGTTGTTGATGGAAAGCTACAGCAAAGTGCAGGATGTGGTAAAGAACAACGAGAGGTTAGATTCGCAACGCTAATTTGCTTCCCCGCGCTGGTTCAGGCAGGGATGATGTCTATTGCATGAGCAAACGACAGTGAATATGTAAATTCTGCTTGACCGTTTTAGCGCAACTCCCTATAGTAGCGCCCCGTTGCCCCCAAGCGGTCAGGCAGCAATACAATATGGTGAGGTGTCCGAGTGGCTGAAGGAGCACGCCTGGAAAGTGTGTATACGGCAACGTATCGGGGGTTCGAATCCCCCCCTCACCGCCATCTTCAAAGAAGAGCTCGTATGAAAGTACGGGCTTTTTTTTCGCATTACGCCACCTTACCGGGGGGATGAGAACACCCGGCCGGGGTTCGACAACTGGCGCAGCCAGTTGGACAGACGACGAGCCTGCGAGGAGACTGCCCGCAGGGCGAGCGCAGCGAGTCAATCCCCCCCTCACCGCCATCTTCAAAGAAGAGCTCGTACGAAAGTACGGGCTTTTTTTTCACATAAAGCCACCACCCCATTGCCGGATGGCTGCGCAAGGGCTTATATCCGGCATAAAAAAACCGGGCGCTAAGGCCCGGCTTGTACGATAGTGAAACGAAGATTAATGCGCGGCTTCCGGCTTGTGCTTTTGCGCACTCTGAAAACCGTACGTCAATGCATTTTTCTCTTTATCCAGCGCGACAGTGACCTGTCCGCCGTCAACCAGCGAACCAAACAGCAACTCATTGGCCAGCGGTTTTTTCAGGTTATCCTGAATCACACGCGCCATCGGTCTTGCGCCCATCGCCCGGTCATAGCCCTTTTCCGCCAGCCAGTCGCGCGCTTCCTGGCTAACTTCCAGGGAGACGCCTTTCTGGTCCAACTGCGCCTGCAACTCAACGATAAACTTATCGACAACCTGATGAATCACCTCGCCAGACAGATGATCGAACCAAATAATGTTGTCGAGACGGTTACGGAACTCAGGCGTAAACACTTTCTTGATCTCGCCCATCGCATCGGTACTGTTGTCCTGATGAATAAGACCAATAGATTTACGTTCAGTTTCTCGCACGCCAGCGTTGGTGGTCATCACCAGCACCACGTTGCGGAAATCCGCCTTACGTCCGTTGTTATCCGTCAGCGTACCGTTATCCATCACCTGCAGCAGCAGGTTAAAGACATCAGGGTGCGCTTTTTCGATCTCATCCAGCAGCAATACGGCGTGTGGATGTTTAATCACCGCATCCGTCAGCAACCCGCCCTGGTCGAAACCAACGTATCCCGGAGGCGCGCCGATCAAACGGCTCACTGTATGACGTTCCATATATTCGGACATATCGAAACGCAGCAGCTCAATACCCAGCGCTTTGGAAAGCTGTACCGTAACCTCAGTTTTCCCTACGCCAGTGGGTCCGGCGAACAAGAACGAGCCGACAGGTTTATGCTCATGGCCCAGCCCCGCACGACTCATCTTAATAGCTTCAGTCAGCGCCTCAATAGCATTATCCTGGCCGAAGACCAACATTTTCAGACGATCGCCCAAATTCTTCAGCGTATCGCGATCGCTTTGCGAGACGCTCTTTTCAGGGATTCGCGCAATTCGCGCCACCACAGACTCAATATCCGCTACGTTGACCGTTTTCTTTCGTTTGCTCACCGGCAGCAAACGCGCCCGAGCGCCCGCTTCGTCAATCACGTCAATGGCTTTATCCGGCAGATGACGGTCATTGATATATTTTACCGCCAGCTCAACCGCCGCACGTACCGCCTTCGCGGTATAACGCACGTCGTGGTGCGCTTCGTACTTAGGCTTCAGGCCGTTGATAATTTGCACCGTCTCTTCCACCGAAGGCTCGGTAATATCAATTTTCTGGAAACGGCGCGCTAATGCGCGGTCTTTCTCAAAAATATTACTGAATTCCTGATAGGTCGTTGAGCCGATCACCCGGATCTTGCCGCTGGAAAGCAGTGGTTTAATCAGATTTGCCGCATCCACCTGTCCGCCCGACGCCGCGCCAGCGCCGATAATGGTATGGATTTCATCGATAAACAGGATGCTGTTGGTATCCTGCTCAAGCTGTTTCAGCAACGCCTTAAACCGTTTTTCAAAATCGCCGCGGTATTTGGTGCCCGCCAGCAGCGAACCGATATCCAGCGAGTAGAGGATGCAATCGGCCATCACTTCCGGCACATCCCCCTGAACTATACGCCAGGCCAGTCCTTCAGCAATCGCCGTTTTACCGACGCCCGATTCGCCCACCAACAGCGGGTTGTTTTTACGGCGACGACACAATACCTGAATCGCGCGTTCCAGTTCTTTTTCACGACCAATCAGCGGATCGATGCCGCCCACGCGAGCAAGTTGGTTAAGATTCGTCGTGAAGTTTTCCATACGTTCCTCCCCGCCAGCTTGTTCGTCACCAGTTGGCTGATTGCCGAGATCGGAAGATTGGCTCGGTTCGTCTTTTCGCGTCCCGTGAGAAATAAAGTTCACGATATCCAGACGGCTCACTTCATGCTTACGCAGCAGATAAGCCGCCTGTGATTCCTGTTCGCTAAAGATAGCCACCAGCACATTCGCGCCAGTCACTTCACTACGCCCGGAAGACTGAACATGGAAGACGGCACGTTGCAGGACACGCTGGAAACTTAACGTCGGTTGCGTATCACGCTCTTCTTCACTGGCAGGCAGTACAGGTGTGGTTTGTTCAATGAAGGCTTCGAGTTCCTGACGGAGCGCCACCAGATCCACGGAGCATGCTTCCAGCGCTTCGCGAGCTGATGGATTGCTGAGCAGCGCCAACAACAGATGCTCGACGGTCATAAACTCATGACGGTGCTCGCGCGCTCTGGCGAAAGCCATGTTTAAACTGAGTTCCAGTTCTTGATTGAGCATAGGCACCTCCCCCAATTTTTATACCTGCATTCAGGCTTTTTCCAGCGTACACAGCAACGGATGCTCGTTCTCCCTTGCATACTGGTTCACCATCTCCACTTTGGTTTCCGCCACTTCAGCGGTAAACACGCCGCAGATGGCTTTGCCTTGATAGTGAACTGCAAGCATCAATTGCGTTGCACGTTCTACATCATAAGAAAAGAATTTTTGTAACACGTCAATAACAAACTCCATCGGAGTGTAATCATCATTGACTAATATCACTTTATACATAGATGGCGGTTTTAGCGCGTCGCGCAGGTCATCTTCCACCAACTGGTCAAAATCCAGCCAATCGTTCGTCTTACCCATTGTCAGTCGTCATTATCGGTTACGGTTGCCGGCAGGAAAATCTGCCGTTGACCAGAGTCTATGCACACAATCAATCTACCTCAATTGATAGATAACTAACATCTATCAGTACCATTCGCGACATCTGTCACATTCCCGGTAATAGCGTTAACTGCTTCAAATTTTTGATTCATTTTTACCCGTTTCCCCCTGCCAGATGCTTGACGCCTCGTCTGATTTCTCTAAATTGTACTGTCGAGAGTTGGTGAGGTTTTGAACAGCCCCCACTCCGTCACCGGTTCATTCCATCTTACTTATATAAGATTTACGAAGGATGTCGAAGCATGGAAACGGGTACTGTAAAGTGGTTCAACAATGCCAAAGGGTTTGGTTTCATCTGCCCTGAAGGCGGCGGCGAGGATATTTTCGCCCATTACTCCACCATTCAGATGGATGGTTACAGAACGCTTAAAGCCGGGCAGTCTGTCCGGTTTGATGTACACCAGGGGCCAAAAGGCAATCACGCCAGCGTCATCGTGCCCATCGAAGCAGAGGCCGTTGCATAGCTCCTCTGTCTCATTGTGTACATCCAGGAGGCAAAATGCCAGCCCGATCGGCTGGCATTTTTATTTCTGGCTGATAACACGCCACTACCTGATGACGACGCCGTTGCCTCTTATCAGAGCTACAACTAGCGCAAAATAAGGCTCCGGCTAGATTACTCCCTTGCCAGCGCGTCCACCGGGTCCAGTCGCGCCGCGTTTCTCGCTGGCAACCAGCCAAAGAGAATACCGGTAAAGGTCGAACATAAAAACGCGCTCGCCAGCGCGATCAGTGAAAAGCTTATCTCCCAGCCAGGCAGGAAAAGCTGTAGCATAAAGGCGATTAACATCGACAAGCTTATCCCCAGCGCCCCGCCAACCAGACAAACCAGCACCGCTTCAATAAGAAACTGCTGTAGCACATCGCTGGCGCGTGCGCCTACCGCCATACGGATGCCGATTTCACGCGTTCGCTCGGTGACGGAAACCAGCATAATATTCATAACGCCTATACCGCCGACAACCAGCGAAATGACAGCCACCAGCGTCAGAAATAACTGAAGAGTATAGGTGGTTTTCTCAGCGGTTTTCAGGATGCTGTCCATGTTCCAGGTGAAGAAGTCTTTTTGACCGTGGCGCAATGTAAGCAGGCGGGTAAGCTGCTGTTCAGCCTGATCGCTGTTAACGCCATCTTTCACGCGAACGGTGATCGAGTTAAGCCATGACTGACCCATAATACGATCTGACATCGTGCTGTAGGGCAACCAAACCTGCAACAGATTGCGATTGCCATACATGGACGGTTTCTCTTCCGCTACGCCAATAACAATGACCGGCATATTGCCCACCAGCACCACTTCCCCTACGACATTCGCTTGATTTGGAAATAGCTGGCGTCGCGTGTTGGCATCCAGCACCACCACCTGCGCGCGATCCCGTTGCTGTACCACATTGAAGGTATTCCCCTCGCTAAAGGACATGCCGTAAACGTTAAAATAATCGCCACTGACGCCATTAGCATTTACCGCAATATCCATATTGCCATAGCGAAGACGTAAACTCTTTGAAACAGTAGGCGTCGCAGAGTTGACCCACGGCTGTTTCTGAATAGCGGCCAGATCGTCATATTTCAGCACCTGTCGGTACTGCGGATTGTCGTCGCCAAAATCCTTGCCCGGATGAATATCAATCGTGTTAGTGCCCATCGCGCGGATATCCGCCAGCACCATCTGTTTTGCGGCGTCGCCGACCACCACAATCGACACCACCGACGCAATACCGATAATAATTCCCAGCATGGTCAGTAAAGTACGCATTTTGTTAGCGGCCATCGCTAACCATGCCATCGCCAGCGCTTCGCGAAAGCTGCTGGCAAATTGACGCCAGCCGGACGCTGTATTAACCGCGGCAGCGGCAACGCCTTGTTCGCGTCCATTTTCCTGAGCGGGCGGGTTATGGACAATCTTGCCATCGTGAATTTCAATAACCCGCCCCGCCTGGGCGGCAACCAGCGGATCATGCGTGACAATGATCACCGTATGCCCGCGATCGCGCAGTTGGCGCAAAATCGCCATCACCTCTTCGCCGGAATGACTATCCAGCGCGCCGGTCGGTTCATCCGCCAGAATCACTTGTCCGCCGTTCATCAGCGCGCGGGCAATACTGACGCGCTGCTGTTGCCCGCCAGAAAGCTGCGAAGGATGGTAGTCGACGCGATCGCTTAGCCCCAACCGCTGAAGCAGTTCCCTGGCGCGCGCCTGTCGTTTTTTGCGTTCAATGCCGGCGTAGACGGCTGGGACTTCAACGTTTTGCGCCGCCGTTAAATGCGACAACAAATGGTAGCGCTGAAAGATAAAACCAAAATGTTCACGCCGTAGCTGCGCCAGTGCGTCCGGATCCAGCATCGAGACGTCCCGCCCCGCCACCCGATAAGTGCCGCTGGTTGGTTTATCCAGGCACCCGAGGATATTCATCAACGTTGATTTTCCGGAACCGGAAACGCCGACAATCGCCACCATCTCCCCGGCGTGGATTTGCAGGGATATGTCTTTTAACACCTCCACCTGTTCTTCTCCGGAGGGGTAGCTGCGTCTAATATTGCGCAGTTCAAGCAATGCCGTCATGGCGTCGCTCCCGGCCGGCCCTCGCCGATGATCACCTCATCGCCCGCTTCCAGCCCTTTAACCACTTCCACGTCTGTATCGTTACGCTCGCCAATTACCACTTCGCGCTCACGTTTTTCGCCGTTACGCAGCAGCGCCACTTTATAACGATTGTTGTCCACCGGCTCGCCAAGCGCGGCGAGGGGAATAATCAGCACATTTTTTACATCCATGAGTTGAATATAAACCTGCGCCGTCATATCAAGACGCAAAATTCTTTTGGGGTTCGGTACTTCAAACCGGGCATAATAAAAAATAGCGTCGTTGACCTTTTCCGGCGTCGGCAGAATATCTTTTAAGACGCCTTCATAGCGCGTCTGCGGATCGCCTGGAATGGTGAACCACGCTTTCTGCCCTGGCCGAAGATGGATCACGTCCGCTTCCGAGACCTGCGCTTTTACCAGCATGGTGCTCATATCCGCCAGCGTCAGAATATTGGGCGCCTGCTGAGCCGCAATCACCGTTTGTCCTTGCAGAGTGGTAATTTGCGTCACTTCCCCCGCCATCGGCGCGACGATACGGGTATATTCCAGGTTGGTTTTCGCCGTATCTAAAGAGGCCTGATTACGCTTGATCTGGGCATCAATGGTGCCAATACGCGCCTGTTTGACCGCCAACTCCGTTGCGGCGGTATCCAGATCCTGTTGCGATACCGACTGCGTCTTAGCCAACTGCTGCCGGCGCGTCAGCGTGACCCGCGCCAGTTTCAACTCGGCGGCCGCCTGCTGACGCTCCGCGTTCAGCTCCATCAGGGTGGCCTCGACTTCTTTTATCTGGTTCTCCGCCTGCTCGGGATCAATCACGCCGAGCAACTGATCTTTTTTGACGCTATCGCCAATGGAGACCAACAACGTTTTCAACTGACCGCTAACCTGCGCGCCAACATCCACTTTGCGCAACGCGTCCAGTTTTCCCGTCGCCAGTACACTCTGTTCAAGATCGCCTGGCCGCACGATTAATGTCTGATAATTTGGCAGCGGCGCATTTAACATTCGCCAGATGGCCATTCCCCCTACCAAAAGAATTAAAATAATGACCAGATAACGCTTTTTAAATTTCTTTTCCTTAGCACGCATAGAAATCCCAACGGCAAAAATTTAACCATAAAGTAAACCAAATCTAAACAAAACTAACACAATAAAGATAGTGCGGACTGTATTGACGATTGGTTAATGTTTTCTGTGGTTCAATCTCGGCAATCTTATGTCGCGGATTACGATCATGACACAGCTTACAGATAATACTTGGTATACTTCAGATTACGTCTCTCCTTTACAATTATTTATTCGTCTGACGCGCGGGCAATTACAGCCAGGAAAATTCTGGCGTAAAGCCAGCTTTCGCCGCAAATTTTTAATCCGCTCATTAGTCATGCCGCGTGCGACCAGCCAATTACTGACGAATCTCACCCAATGGCCGGAGCTAAATACTTTACTTGCTCGTCAGCCACGTTTGCCTATTCGATTACATCGTCCTTATATGGCTGTGAATATTAAACGCGATTTCGCCTTAGATGCTCTGTGTTTTCATTATCAACAGATGCGCCAGCTTTTATCGCGAGAACAACAAGTTAGCTATTTAAGTCAGTATGGCCTGAATCTTGCTAAATTTGAAACTAAAAACGGGGAGTTGTTTCAACTTGATTTAGTCAGTTTGGTCTCACTGGATAAAGAAGGCGAAAGCACCATTGTTGTTCGCGACGCGCAGTTACGTATTCTGGCAGAGATCACATTTACCCTGTGTCGCTTTAACCAAAAACGCACACTATTTATCGGCGGATTACAGGGCGCGGCAAACGACGTTCCTCACGATGTTATCCAGCAGGCGACCAAAGCCTGCCATGGTCTTTTTCCAAAACGCATTGTGATGGAGGCTCTCTGTCAGTTTGCGCAAGCCTTACAGGCAAAGCAAATTATTGCCGTGAGTAACGATGCGCACGTTTACCGTAGCTGGCGATATATGGATAAAAAGACGCAAATGCATGCCGACTACGACGCGTTCTGGGAATCGTTAGGCGGTGAAAGGATTAAAGGGAATTACTATGCGCTACCGCTGACGATCGCCCGAAAAAGCGAAGCGGAGATCGCCAGTAAAAAACGGGCCGAGTATCGCCGTCGCTATGCTTTACTCGATAGCATCGTCGAACAGGTTCCGGCCATATTCATGCGCTAATCCGCCCGGCCCCGTGCCAGCCAAACCACGCGCGAAAACATCTTTCTGAACAGCGGGGGCACCGCGTCAATTCCTCGCCGTCCTGCTTCCATCGCGACTTCAATCGCCAAATCCGGCTTTGACGAGCGATGGATAGCTTTAGTGATAATTTTTCGGGTATTCATCGACACATTAGGCGGAAGCTGCGCAACCCGATAAAAAACATCGGCAAAGCCCTGACGATACATAAAATGTTCCATATCCAGCGCAGGCAGCGCGGTGAGATGTTCTCGCTCTTCTTCACGATCGTTATTGAGCAGGCTACGGACCGTCGCGGCATATTTTTTCCCCGCTTCGTCGCCGTCTACCAGTACATGCCACTCGATTCCCATACGGCGGGCGAACTTCACCAACGGTTTCAGGCCGGACTGAGCAAACTCAATCACTTTAATGCCTTCCGCATCAAAGTGATGTCCACACTGACGCGCCAGCTCATTAATAACCCAGGTCTCCGTCTCGCCTTCTACCAGTAGCCAGCAACGCGCAAACAGCGACGACGCGCGATTAAAGCGGATATGAAACGCGATACGCCGTCCATCTTCTGCGCTTAATCCGCCCGGCCCCAGACGCCAGGCTGCGACGCGGGAAGATTCGCGCACCAGGCGTACTACATGCTCCACCGGCGTCAGCGAGAGCAGTTCGCCTGAGTTGGTTGTCGCTATCCGCTGTAGCGGTAACAGATTGAGCAATTGCCAGGCGACCGAGAGCATAATGGGATGTAAACGGGTTTCCGGATCTTCTACCAGCAATAACGGTCGTGCGTCTTTATGTAACCGCAGCGTTCCTTTCGCCTGTAATAACGTTGAGAAAAGCCCTAGCAGAATCACCCGATGCGACCGGCTGCCCGGTTTGTCGATCATCCGATTAATAATATCCAGATAGCGCCAGCTACGCTGTTCGTTTTGCGAACGGCGGCGCATGAGTCGGTGACGCGCCTGCCCTGCGCCCTGCTCCGAAAAATAGTGCTCAAGTAGTTGCACCATCGCGGACAACCCCTGACGAATCTGCCCATCGGTTAAATTTTGTGGTCGGGTCGCCAGTTCACGCGCCAGAAAATCCAGTTGCCGGGCCGTGACTTCAACATCCGGAACATTGGGCATGGTACCGTTGCGAATACGTCGCATAAAACGCGCATCGCGCAAACGTAGCACTGGCATCAGGCGAACCAGGTGACGTACCTGCTCGTTAATATTTTCAACCGGCAACGGCTGCCCATCGCTATTGAGAAAACTGCGCAGCGTCATCACGCTGCCATCGGCGCTGCATTCCCCCTCAAGTCGGTAAAAAATACGATGAAAACCATCCTGGCAAGGTGACCAGCACGCCTCCAGCGCCCGATAACGACGTACCCGATGCCGCCCTGGCTGCGTTTCGCGAAAAGTCAGAATAATATGCAGGTGATGCTCGCGTCCTTTTATGTCGCCAGGTGGAAACCAGAAATCTTCACGCACAAAATGGTAGAGATCGAGCTCCGGCGACAGTAACAGAGTCAGCGCATCCAGCAGGCTAGATTTGCCCCAGGCGTTCTCCCCAATCAGCACGTTGTTTTGCTCCAGCATCAACGACAACCGATTGATACCGCGAAATCCCACTATTTCAACGCGTTCGAGAATCATGCTTCCTCCAGAAAAGCGTCACCACTCCAGTAAACTCACCGCAGTATAACGGTAAATGCTTCCGCCTGACGTGACTTTCCCCCGCCAGTCAGGGGCAACTGTCTGATAAATGTACAGATGGCGGTGTCACTTTACTGATAGTCTGGAATTCGGTAGTGTCATGGACGCTATTCAAACAATAAAAAAGGGCCCGGCTGTTCATGTTTTCAGGACTTTTAATCATACTGGTCCCACTGATTGTGGGTTATCTCATTCCACTGCGACATAAAGCCGCATTACAACTTATTAACCGGCTACTGAGCTGGATCGTGTACCTTATTCTCTTTTTTATGGGGATAAGCCTGGCGTTTTTGGATAACCTCGCCAGTAATCTGGTCGCCATTTTTCATTATTCCGCCGTCAGTATTACCATCATTTTATTGTGCAATATCGCCGCCTTATTCTGGCTGGAACGTACCCTACCGTGGCGCCACCATCATCAGCAAGAAAAACTACCCTCGCGTATTGCCATGGCGCTTGAGTCGCTGCAACTGTGCGGCGTGGTTGTATTGGGATTTGTTGTCGGTCTGAGCGGGCTCTCTTTTTTACAGCACGCCACGGAAGCCAGTGAATATACGCTGATATTTTTATTGTTTCTGGTGGGGATTCAGCTACGAAATAGCGGCATGACCTTAAAGCAAATTGTGCTTAACCGCCGGGGAATGATTGTCGCGGTTGTTGTTGTCGCAAGCTCATTACTGGGCGGTGTAATTAATGCGTTTATCCTGGACTTACCACTGAAAACCGCCCTGGCGATGGCGTCAGGTTTCGGCTGGTATTCTCTTTCCGGTATTTTGCTGACGGAGTCATTTGGGCCGGTTATCGGCAGCGCGGCATTCTTTAACGATCTGGCCCGCGAGCTATTGGCCATTATGCTTATTCCCGGTCTGGTACGCCGCAGCCGCTCTACGGCACTGGGCCTGTGCGGTGCGACCTCAATGGACTTTACGTTACCGGTATTACAGCGCTCCGGCGGCGTAGAGATTGTTCCGGCGGCTATCGTACATGGCTTTATCCTCAGCCTGTTGGTACCACTCTTAATGGCGTTCTTCTCGGCCTGATACCACTCTGGCGGTAGGCATCTGCCGCCAAAATTGCGCTAAATCAATCTCCCTGCAAGTTATGGCAGAAATCCCTTTTATCCCTTTGTTCACAGGCATAATCTTAAACATGTATATTAAATATAACTTTAAAGGGTGTGACCATGTTTTGTGTGCAATGTGAACAAACCATCCGTACGCCAGCCGGAAACGGCTGCTCCTACGCGCAGGGAATGTGCGGTAAAACGGCTGAAACGTCCGATCTGCAGGATCTGCTGATTGCGGCCTTGCAAGGTTTGTCTGCCTGGGCGGCGAAAGCCCGTGAATATGGCATCATTAATCACGACGTTGATAACTTTGCGCCGCGCGCGTTTTTCTCCACGCTAACCAACGTTAACTTCGACTCTCCGCGTATCGTCGGCTATGCCAGTGACGCTATCGCCATGCGTGAAGCGTTGAAAGCCCAGTGCCTGAGCGTGGATACCAATGCGCATTGCGACAATCCGATGGCCGAACTGCAACTGATTAGCGACGATCTGGGCGAGCTGCAACGCCAGGCAGCGGAATTTACCCCCAATAAAGACAAAGCGGCCATTGGCGAGAACATCCTCGGCCTGCGCCTGCTTTGTCTGTATGGCCTGAAAGGCGCGGCGGCTTATATGGAACACGCCCATGTTCTCGGCCAATACGATAACGACATCTACGCACAGTACCATAAAATCATGGCCTGGCTGGGTACCTGGCCTGCCGATATGAACGCGTTGCTGGAGTGCGCGATGGAAATCGGCCAGATGAACTTCAAAGTGATGAGTATTCTGGATGCCGGTGAAACCAGCAAATACGGGCATCCAACGCCGACCCAGGTCAACGTCAAAGCGACTGAGGGTAAATGCATTCTGATCTCCGGTCACGACCTGAAAGATCTCTACAACCTACTGGAACAGACCGAAGGCACCGGCGTTAATGTCTATACCCACGGCGAAATGCTGCCCGCGCACGGGTATCCACAACTGCGTAAATTCAGGCATCTGGTCGGTAACTACGGCAGCGGCTGGCAGAATCAGCAGGTCGAGTTCGCTCGCTTCCCAGGCCCGATTGTGATGACCTCGAACTGCATTATTGACCCAACCGTGGGCAGCTATGACGACCGTATCTGGACCCGCAGCATCGTCGGTTGGCCAGGCGTTAGCCATCTTGAAGGCGACGATTTCGGGCCGGTTATCGCCCAGGCGCAGCAGATGGCGGGCTTCCCGTACAGCGAAATCCCGCATCTCATCACCGTCGGTTTTGGCCGTCAGACCCTGCTCGGCGCAGCCGATACGCTAATCGATCTGGTCAGTCGTGAAAAACTGCGCCACATCTTCCTGGTCGGCGGCTGTGACGGCGCGCGCGGCGAGCGCAACTACTTTACCGATTTCGCCACCAGCGTACCGGATGACTGCCTGATCCTGACTCTGGCGTGCGGTAAATACCGTTTCAACAAACTGGAGTTCGGCGACATCGAAGGGCTGCCGCGTCTGGTCGATGCCGGTCAGTGTAACGATGCTTACTCCGCGATTATCCTGGCGGTGACGCTGGCGGAAAAACTGGGCTGCGGCGTAAACGATCTTCCGCTATCGCTGGTGCTCTCATGGTTTGAGCAGAAAGCGATTGTTATTCTGCTAACGCTGCTGTCGTTAGGCGTGAAAAATATTGTCACCGGGCCGACCGCGCCAGGATTCTTCACTCCCGATTTGCTGGCCATTCTGAACGAGAAATTTGGCCTGCGGTCGATCACGACCGTTGAAGAAGATATGAAGCAATTGCTGAGCGCGTAAGGAGGTCAATGATGACGATGCCAACCTCACAATGTCCCTGGCGAATGCAGGTTCACCATATCCACCAGGAGACGCCGGATGTATGGTCAATTGCGCTATTATGCCATGACTACTACCCTTACCGCGCTGGACAGTATGCGCTGGTAAGCGTGCGTAATTCAGCACAGACCCTGCGCGCCTACACCCTTTCTTCTACGCCGGGCGTCAGCGAATATATTACGCTGACCGTTCGTCGAATTGACGATGGCGCGGGTTCACAGTGGCTAACTCGCGACATCAAGCGCGGCGACTATATATGGCTGTCCGACGCGATGGGCGATTTTACCTGCGACGATAAAATAGAAGATAAGTTTCTGCTGCTCGCCGCCGGTTGTGGCGTGACGCCGATCATGTCAATGCGTCGCTGGCTGGCGAAACACCGCCCGCAGGCCGACGTGCAGGTCATTTTTAACATCCGCTCGCCGGAAGATGTGATTTTTGCCGATGAGTGGCGACAGTACCCGGTCACGCTGGTGGCGGAAAATCATGCCACTGAAGGTTTTGTCGCGGGCCGTCTGACCACGGAACTGTTACAGCGTGTACCCGATTTGGCTTCACGCACCATCATGACATGCGGCCCGGCGCCCTATATGGATTTCGTCGAACAGCAAGTGAAAGCGCTTGGCGTAACGCGCTTCTTTAAAGAGAAATTCTTCACTCCGGTGGCGGAAACGGCAACCAGCGGCCTGAAGTTCACCAAACTGCAGCCTGCGCAGGAATTTTATTCCCCGGTCGGCACTACGCTGCTGGAGGCGCTGGAGAGTAATAAAGTACCGGTTGCCGCCGCCTGTCGGGCTGGCGTTTGCGGCTGCTGTAAAACCAAAATCGTTTCCGGCGACTATACGGTCAGCAGCACCATGACGCTGAGCGAGACGGAGATCGCCGAAGGTTACGTACTGGCCTGTTCCTGCCATCCGCAGAGCGATCTTGTACTCGCATAATCTCTTTGCCGGATCCACTTATCCGGCATTTTTCCTGCCCTGCCTCCTTCAAAGAAAAACGTCATCGCCATCTTCAACTAAACTTGTAACCGTTATCACATTTAAGGAGATGGCAAACCATGAAACAAACCGTTGCCGCTTTTATCGCCAAAACGCTGGAACAGGCTGGCGTAAAACGAATCTGGGGCGTCACAGGCGACTCCCTGAACGGCCTGAGCGATAGTCTTAATCGTATGGGAAGCATTGAATGGATGCCAACCCGCCACGAAGAGGTCGCCGCTTTTGCCGCGGGCGCGGAAGCGCAGCTTACCGGCGAGCTGGCAGTGTGCGCCGGTTCATGCGGACCGGGCAACCTGCACCTGATCAATGGCCTGTTTGATTGCCACCGTAACCACGTCCCTGTTCTGGCGATCGCCGCGCACATTCCGTCCAGTGAAATCGGCAGCGGTTATTTCCAGGAGACCCACCCGCAGGAGTTGTTCCGTGAATGCAGCCACTATTGCGAGTTGGTTTCCAGCCCGGAGCAGATCCCTCAGGTGCTCACCATCGCCATGCGTAAAGCGGTGCTAAACCGCGGCGTCTCCGTGGTAGTACTTCCGGGCGATGTGGCGCTAAAACCCGCGCCTGAAAACGCCGTTACCCACTGGTATCATGCCCCGCTTCCCGTCGTCACGCCGGCGGAGGAAGAGCTGAAGAAACTGGCGCAACTGCTGCGCTACTCCAGCAATATCGCATTGATGTGCGGTAGCGGCTGCGCGGGCGCGCATGAGGAGTTGGTTGCGTTTGCGGCGAAACTAAAAGCGCCAATCGTTCATGCCCTGCGCGGTAAAGAACACATTGAGTACGATAACCCTTATGATGTGGGGATGACCGGCCTGATTGGTTTCTCTTCCGGTTTCCACACTATGATGAACGCCGATACGCTCATCCTGCTCGGCACCCAGTTTCCCTATCGCGCCTTTTATCCGAGCGATGCCAAAATCATTCAGATTGATATCAACCCAGGCAGTATTGGCGCGCATAGCAAAGTCGACATGGCGCTGGTGGGCGATATTAAAGCCACGCTTCGCGCCATGCTGCCGCTGGTGGAAGAAAAAAGCGATCGTAAATTTCTCGATAAAGCCCTGGAGCATTACCGGGATGCCCGCAAGGGGCTGGATGACCTGGCCAAACTCAGCGACAAAGCCATTCATCCGCAATATCTGGCGCAACAGATTAGTCATTTTGCCGCTGACGACGCCATTTTTACCTGCGATGTCGGCACGCCGACCGTTTGGGCGGCCCGCTATCTGAAAATGAACGGCAAGCGCCGCCTGCTGGGCTCGTTTAACCATGGATCAATGGCCAACGCCATGCCGCAGGCACTCGGCGCTCAGGCCACGGCGCTTGGCCGTCAGGTTATCGCGATGTGCGGCGATGGCGGTTTCAGTATGCTGATGGGCGATTTTCTCTCGGTGGTACAGATGAAACTGCCGGTAAAAATCGTGGTCTTTAATAACAGCGTACTGGGCTTTGTGGCGATGGAAATGAAGGCCGGCGGCTACCTTACCAACGGCACCGAACTGCACGACACCAATTTCGCACGTATCGCCGAAGCCTGCGGTATTACCGGTATTCGCGTGGAAAAAGCCGCTGACGTGGACAGTGCGCTACAGCGCGCGTTTTCCATCAACGGCCCGGTACTGGTTGACGTGGTAGTGGCAAAAGAAGAGCTGGCGATCCCGCCGCAGATCAAACTGGAACAAGCCAAAGGATTTAGCCTGTATATGCTGCGCGCTATTATTAGCGGTCGCGGCGATGAAGTAATCGAACTGGCGAAAACAAACTGGCTAAGGTAAAACAATGCACATCACCTTTTAAAATCCAGGGATGTGCCATGATTGATTTACGCAGTGATACCGTTACCCGACCGAGCCGCGCCATGCTTGAAGCAATGATGGCCGCCCCGGTCGGGGACGACGTATACGGAGATGATCCTACCGTTAACGCCCTCCAGCACTATGCCGCCGCCCTTTCCGGCAAAGAAGCGGCGCTTTTTTTACCTACCGGCACCCAGGCCAATCTGGTCGCTCTGCTTAGCCATTGTGAACGCGGCGAAGAGTATATCGTCGGTCAAGGCGCGCATAATTATCTCTATGAAGCCGGCGGCGCTGCGGTACTCGGCAGCATTCAGCCGCAGCCCATCGATGCCGCCGCAGACGGTACGCTGCCGCTGGAGAACGTGGCGGCAAAGATTAAAGCGGATGACATCCACTTCGCGCGTACGCGCTTGCTCAGTCTGGAAAATACGCATAACGGGAAAGTGCTGCCGCGCGCGTATCTGAAAGACGCCTGGGCGTTTACCCGCGAACGTGGGCTGGCACTGCACGTTGACGGCGCCCGAATTTTTAACGCGGTGGTAGCCTACGGTTGTGAGCTAAAAGAGGTTACGCAGTATTGCGACTCTTTTACCATCTGCCTGTCAAAAGGTCTCGGGACGCCGGTCGGTTCGCTGCTGGTCGGCAACCGCGACTACATTAAACGCGCGACGCGCTGGCGTAAAATGGTCGGCGGCGGAATGCGTCAGGCTGGAATTCTGGCAGCGGCCGGACTGTATGCGCTGGAGCATAACGTGGCGCGTCTGCAAGAAGATCACGATAACGCCGCCTGGCTGGCGCAGCAGCTTCGCGAGGCGGGCGCGGAGGTGATGCGCCACGAAACGAATATGCTTTTTGTGCGCGTTGGCGAAGGACAGGCCGCCGCGCTTGGCGATTATTTGCGGGAACGGAATATCCTGATCAACGCCGCGCCGATTGTGCGTCTGGTGACACATCTGGATGTCTCTCGCCAGCAGCTTGCCGACGTCATCGCCCACTGGCGCGCCTTTTTAGCCCGCTAAGGAGAGCAACGTGCCGCAACGCATTCTGGTTCTCGGCGCCAGCGGCTATATCGGCCAGCACCTGGTCTTTGCGCTAAGTCAGCAAGGATATCAGGTGCGCGCGGCGGCGCGTTGTATTGAACGTCTGGAAAAACAGCGCCTCGCCAACGTCAGTTGTCATCAGGTCGATCTGCACTGGCCGGAAAATTTACCCGCGCTGCTTCGCGATATTGATACCGTTTACTATCTGGTACACGGTATGGGCGAAGGCGGCGATTTTATCGCTCATGAGCGTCAGGCAGCGCTCAATGTGCGCGACGCGCTGCGGCAGACGCCGGTTAATCAACTTATTTTCCTCAGTTCATTGCAGGCGCCGGAACATGAACAATCCGATCACTTGCGCGCCCGCCAGCTTACGGCTGACACGCTGCGCGACTCGGGCGTACCGGTAACGGAATTACGCGCCGGGATCATCGTCGGCGCAGGTTCCGCCGCCTTCGAAGTCATGCGCGACATGGTTTACAACCTGCCAATACTCACGCCGCCGCGCTGGGTACGTTCGCGAACCACGCCCATCGCTCTGGATAATTTACTCTACTACCTGGTCGGATTATTGGACCATCCCACGCGCGAGCACCGTATTCTGGAAGCCGCAGGGCCGCAGGTATTAAGCTATCAGCAGCAGTTTGAACGTTTTATGGCGGTCAGCGGTAAACGGCGTCCGCTGATCCCGATACCTTTTCCAACCCGCTGGATTTCGGTCTGGTTTTTAAACGTCATTACCTCCGTGCCGCCGACTATCGCAAAAGCGTTAATCCAGGGATTAAGACACGATTTGCTGGCCGATGACGCCGCGTTAAAAACGCTGCTTCCCCAAACGCTTATCACCTTTGACGACGCCGTTCGCCGTACGCTGAAAGAAGAAGAAAAACTGGTGAACTCCAGCGACTGGGGCTACGACGCACTGGCCTTTGCCCGCTGGCGACCCGAATACGGTTATTTTCCAAAGCAGGCTGGTTTTATCGCGCAGACCCCGGCCAGCCTATCGGCGCTGTGGCAGGTCGTGAACCGGCTGGGCGGGAAGGAAGGCTATTTTTTCGGCAATATTTTGTGGGAGACACGCGCCGCGATGGATCGTCTGGTGGGGCATAAGCTGGCGAAAGGTCGGCCTCCGCATGCGCTTCTCAAACCTGGCGATACGGTAGATAGCTGGAAAGTGATCATTGTCGAACCCGAAAAACAGCTCACGCTCTTGTTTGGTATGAAAGCACCGGGTCTGGGGCGGCTTAGCTTCACGCTGCGCGATAAAGGCCGCTATCGCGAAATTGACGTACGTGCCTGGTGGCATCCACACGGTATGCCGGGCCTGATTTACTGGCTATTGATGATTCCGGCGCACCTGTTTATTTTCCGTGGAATGGCAAAGCGTATTGCCAGACTTGCAGAACAAATCACAGAAAAATGAGAAAAACTTACTGTATTCTTTCATGTTTCCCATTGCATACCGACGTAATTCACGGAAGAATGCGTACGACGGTTTATTAAACACAGTGGATTGATATGAAGGTACTGGTTACCGGCGCCACCAGCGGCTTAGGTCGAAACGCGGTTGAATTTTTACGCAATAAGGGCATCAGCGTCAGAGCAACAGGTCGCAATGAAGCGATGGGCAAGCTGCTTGAAAAGATGGGCGCAGAATTCGTCCATGCGGACTTAACCGAACTGGTCTCCTCGCAGGCTAAAGTGATGCTCGCCGGGATCGACACGTTGTGGCACTGCTCCAGCTTTACCTCGCCCTGGGGAACCCAACAAGCTTTCGATCTGGCGAATGTTCGCGCCACTCGCCGTCTGGGCGAATGGGCGGTCGCCTGGGGCGTGCGTAATTTTATTCATATCTCCTCTCCCTCACTCTATTTTGATTACCACCATCACCGAGATATCAAAGAAGATTTCCGTCCGCATCGCTTTGCCAATGAGTTTGCCCGCAGTAAGGCCGCAGGCGAAGAGGTGATTAATATGCTGGCGCAGGCTAATCCGCAAACACGTTTTACGGTACTGCGTCCGCAAAGCCTGTTTGGCCAGCACGATAAAGTCTTTATCCCGCGTCTGGCGCATATGATGCACCATTATGGCAGCGTCTTATTACCGCACGGGGGCAGCGCGCTGGTCGATATGACCTATTATGAAAATGCGATCCATGCCATGTGGCTGGCCAGCCAGCCGGTCTGCGATCATCTGCCTTCTGGCCGCGCTTATAACATCACTAACGGCGAAAACCGCACTTTACGTAGCATCGTGCAAAAGTTGATTGATGAACTGGCTATAGACTGCCGCATTCGTTCTGTTCCTTACCCGATGCTGGATATGATCGCCCGCAGTATGGAGCGATTCGGCAAAAAATCCGCCAAAGAGCCCCCGCTAACGCATTACGGCGTGTCAAAACTGAATTTTGACTTTACGCTCGATACGACTCGCGCGCAGGATGAGCTGGGCTACCAGCCCATCGTCACGCTGGACGAAGGCATTGAGCGCACCGCCGCCTGGCTGCGCGATCACGGAAATTTACCGCGTTAATCCTGGCCGTACTTCTCCAGTAATGCTTTGACAATCGCCTGCGTTTCGGCATCTGCGATACCGTTCCATTGCGCCGGACGGAAGTGCATCTGGAACGCCATAATCACCCGTTGCTGCTCGCGCGCCGTCATATCGGCTTTGACTTCATAGCCATAGCGAGAGAGTAACGCAAGAACCGTTGCGGTATCGACTGGCGTATACGGCGCGCGTCCGGCCAGATAAAACGCCACACGCTGGGCGTCAGGCCAGGCGCCAATACCCTGCGCCGCCAACTCGCGCCACGGGAAGCGCGGACCGGGATCATCTTTACGCTGCGGCGCGATATCCGCATGGGCCACCACATTCTGCGGCTTGATGTCATAGCGCGCGATAATGTCCTTCGCTAACGGAATCAATGCCTGAATTTGCGCAGATTCAAACGGCGCGAAAGATTTCACCCCGCCGGACATTCGCCAGCCGCGATTTTCCAGCTCAATGCCAATAGACGTATCATTGAGACGTGTGGCGCCTCGCCAGAAACTGACGCCCGCATGCCAGGCCTGATCCTGTTCCGGCACCAGTTGCCAGATGCGTGGTTTACCGCCATATAATAGCGGGATCGCGGGAATCAGGTAATGCGAACTGACGTTGCGACCCGTCAACGTCGCCAGCGAAACGTCAAAGTTTTCCGCCGTATAGTGAATAACCAGGACTTTAATGCGCGGATAGGCCGCCTGCGCCCGATGTCGACTATCAAGCTGATATCCATCTTTGTCGATAATCCCTTTTTCGCTCGCGCAGCCCGTTAACAGCAACGCGAGACCAACCAGCCACAGTAGCGCTCTCATCGGCGCGTTTTCACCGCCGTTCCGCTGACGCTGACCATCAACATACTGCCATCCTTGCCTACGGTTTCATAATCAATATCAATCCCCACAACCGCATCGGCGCCCAGCGCTTTAGCCTGCTCGCCAAGCTCCTGAAAAGCGATTTCTCGCGCTTTACGCAGCTCTTTTTCATACGCGCCGGAACGTCCGCCGACGATATCCCGAATGCCGGCGAAAAAATCACGGAAGATATTGGCACCTAAAATGGCTTCGCCCGTTACCACACCGCAATACTCCACGATGCTTTGTCCTTCCAGCGTAGGGGTAGTTGAAAACTGCATAGTGAATCTCCCGGGTTAGCTAAGCACACGATCTCAAACGCATTATCAAGCTGATACGCTATCATTGAAAGGATGTGATTGTGTAATTTTCAAAATCAATAAAGATCGTCCAAGAGCATATGATTTCTCAGTGAGTTACAAAAGTTTCATTTTGGTACTATGTGAACTTTACCGAATTTTATAACTTCTTTTTTGCCCCAAAGCAGCCCCAAAAGCCCCCTTTTTGCCCTAATACTACCCCAGGCCTTTCTCTACCTTTATATTAACGCTGTACAAATAACCAGATAAAACAACTGCATATCCAATCAGAAAAGAGAGAAGATGAAAAATAGTCGTCGAACTCGTTTATGACAAATGCAATGTTGTAGGTTTGCCCAAGGCAAAAGACATCATCCTGAATGAACTAACCAAACGCGTACACTAAATCTTTCCCGATGCTGATGTTCGGGGTAAGCCTATGCAGGCGAACGGCTTGAATAGTGACGCCAGCAAAAGTGATCGGGAAAAACTGATTTGACCTGCCATGGGGCAGACAGGTTGAAAATGTGGGCGTATAGCGATTTTTCATCCATATATGCAGATAAATCCTCATATTAGCAACGTAGCTAAAGTAATGGATGCAGTTTTTTCCGTTGGAGTCCCTGAGTCACTGTATTGTCATCATGTATGAGATATGGATCACGCGGATAGAATGTTCTGCGGGGCACCCCAATCTCTTCACGGAATTTATTTTCTGACAGAACTTCCTCAGAAAAAGAGCCTAACCCAACAGTCCTGGCTTCTTCGAGTAAAAATGGGTAGTGTGTTTGTGATTCTGGTTGAGAACTTTCAACTTTCAGACGCTCTCCATTTAAGTTGTGGAGAACGTGGAGAAGCTCATGGAAAACAATGCACGCATGAAAGTCCACCAGACTAATTCCTTGCCCACAAGGATATGCAACTGCATTCAGATTGCAGTGAAAGTCGGAACCAGTTCCTCGGGCGTTTTCAGCATCCGTGTTGCAGTGTGCGACCACCCCTAACTCAGCACAATTGAGATGTATTGCCAGTTTTTCTGATTTGAGTTGGGATGTTAATTCAATACACTTCAAAAGAATACGTCCAGTGTCTGTGGACTCGATCTTATCGAGAGCAGCTTCAAGTTGTTGGTAGATTTTATGGTCAGTCCCGTGGAAAGAAAGTTGCTGATTGTTTTTTATCCATCTCACACCCGACCTTTTTACCAGAGATTGTATGTCTGTAGCTGAATTCGAAGATGAGGGTAGATGTAACGAAGGTAATGTCAGTTTAAGGGATGTAGGACGCATTAACCCCACCTGAGGATAAGAACAAGTCAAGAGATTACACTTGGTGGACCGTGTACGCCACCATAACAGGGAAAGCCCCTTTTATATACAGTAGTGTAATTTGAACATGCGTGCAAGATACCGGAGTTGCTACGGCTGTTTAAAGCTTCATCGATTCGTTTGGTGGTAACCCACCGTTATATTCATGCGGCCTGAGTACACTGTAACACCCGACGATATAGTCCGTTATTGCATGGGCCGCATCGCTGAAGCTTATGTAACCCGTCACCGGTACCCACGCATTTTTCAGGTTTCTGAAGAAGCGTTCCATTGGGCTATTATCCCGGCAGTTTCGCGCCGACTCATACTTTGTCTGATCCGGTGTCGCCACAGTAACTGCCGGAACTGCCTGCTTGTATAGTGGCTACCCTGGACGCTGTGGAACATCACCCCGGCTGGTTTGCCACGCGTTTCCCACGCCATTTCCAGCGCTTTGATGGTCAGTCTGCTGTCCAGTGAGAACGACATTGCCCGGCCCACCGGTTTCCTGGCGA
>NZ_VXJW01000008.1 GCF_008692845.1 Salmonella enterica subsp. arizonae | reverse complement strand
GGGCAAAATCACTGGGTTACTCTCTCCAGCAAGATCCTGAGTTATGCGTGTGAACCGGGAGTTTCTCAGGAAGGCTACCGCGCTCCTGATGTCAGACTCCCTGAACGGTTCCCGATAATCGGGAAACGCAGAGCGCATTATCCGGTGGTCACACTCTGCCACGTGTGCGGGGTTCATCACAGCAGTTACAAATGCTGGAAAAACGCTTCTTTATTGCAAATAAAAAAGCAGCAGCGAGGCGCTGCTGTATCAAAAAGCAGTTTGATAAATGCAATGTAAGAGACAAATGGCTAACCGTAAAAGTGACCACACTATAATAATTTTATTGTTATTATGTGACAATGCAACATGTGGCCTTAATTATATCATGATAAGTTCAGTTAACGGTATTATGATATTATAGGGTTTGCAGTCTTTTATGTGCAGTGAGTAAAGTCTGATATATGCTTAAATTATTACTTCCGGATTCGAGCAGGACTTTTTTAAATTCAGTCATTAGCTGCTCTTCATCTTCTTTCGAACGCATGTATTGCGGATACTCCTGAAAGAAGGTGAATGCCTGCTCTTTGGTTTGTCTATATTTTTCGCAAAAAACGCTTGAGCTGATGGTATTATTTTTTGATGTGGAATTTTCAGATTTTTGGTTTGATAATGTTTTATTCTCCGTAAGGTCTGATGGTACGTACGGAAGAGACATACACTTATCAATACTATTTGCATTGGCTTGTTGCTCTTTTTGAACTTCAGGCTGTTGTACAGGCTTACTTCCGGAGGAAGGGGGCGGTACCTGGGCACAGCCGATCAGTAAAAAGACAGGAAGACAGCTATAAAATTTTTTCATATTATACTCCTGCTACAGAATAATGAGGCTTAATGTTTTAATACAACTGTCAGAACGCTATCTGACAATAGTTATAAGGGGAACATGCGTCTCAGGAATGCTAGCAAAAAAAGTTCCTGATATAAATAGTTAATTTTCCATTTCAATGACTTTATCTGATTTTTTTGCTGCTGCGGAACAATAAGCCAGTATTTATATACTCTGAGCTGATTTTCTATTTTAAATAATCAGGCACTGTGCGAGTTGGTCAATTTAATTAGCGAGTAGCATCAGATTCATAATGATTGCATCAGGATTTTGCCACTCGTTCCCGGTATTGTTTGCATACTAAAATGATTTTTAACTGGTGCTGACAACTATGCTAAATACACAGGAAGTACTCAAAGAAGGAGAGAAGCGGAGAGTCCGCAGCCCGGAAGCATGGTTTATGCAGGCGTGTTCCGCGCAAAAACTGCATATGTCATTTTCTGAAGGCCGACACAATGAAAGCTGCTTGATTCAGGAAGGCGCGCTACTTTTTATCGAGCAGGCTGTTGTCGCACCAGTATCAGGAGATCTGGTTTTCCGACCGTTAAAAATCGAAGTACTCAGTAAATTACTGGCGTTTATTGATGGCGCAGGACTAATGAATACGACATATGCTGAACCCAATAAATGGGTTTTGCTGAGCCCTGAGTTTCGCGCTATTTGGCAAGATCGTAAACGTTGCGAGTATTGGTTCTTGCAGCAAATTATTACGCCCTCTCCGGATTTCAACAAGGTATTAACGCTTTTACGAAAAAGCGAGAGTTACTGGTTGGTCGGCTATTTACTCGCCCAGTCAACCAGCGGCAGTACGATGAGAATGTTAGGAGAAGACTATGGTGTTTCTTATACCCATTTCCGTCGTTTGTGCAGCAGGGCGTTAGGCGGAAAAGCAAAGAGTGAATTACGAAACTGGCGTATGGCGCAATCGCTGCTGAATAGCGTAGAAGGACACGCGAATATCACCCAATTGGCCGTCAATAATGGTTACTCATCGCCTTCACATTTTTCTAATGAAATCAAAGAGCTGATCGGCGTTTCGCCGCGGAAATTATCAAATATCATTCAATTGGCAGACAAATGAAGACGCATATTCTTTTGGCCAGAGTGCTGGCATGTGCCGCGCTTGTTCTGGTAGCACCTGGTTATTCAAGTGAAAAAATACCTGTAACGGGAAGTGGGTTTGTTGCGAAAGACGATAGCCTGCGGACATTTTTCGATGCTATGGCGCTACAGTTAAAGGAGCCTGTCATTGTTAGCAAAATGGCGGCACGTAAAAAAATTACTGGCAACTTTGAGTTTAACGATCCTAACGCATTACTGGAGAAGCTTTCCTTACAACTGGGGCTGATTTGGTATTTCGATGGACAGGCTATCTATATTTATGACGCCAGTGAAATGCGCAATGCCGTCGTCTCTCTACGGAACGTCTCACTCAATGAGTTCAACAACTTTTTAAAACGCTCAGGCTTATATAATAAGAATTACCCGCTACGTGGCGATAACCGTAAAGGAACATTCTATGTTTCAGGGCCGCCCGTATATGTTGATCTGGTGGTCAACGCCGCCACCATGATGGACAAGCAAAATGATGGCATTGAACTGGGACGTCAAAAAATAGGAGTGATGCGCCTGAACAATACCTTCGTGGGCGATCGTACCTACAATCTACGCGATCAGAAAATGGTTATCCCCGGTATTGCCACGGCCATTGAAAGATTATTGCAGGGAGAAGAGCAACCCTTAGGAAATATTACCAGTAGCGAACCTGTCCCGGCGATGCCAGCGTTTTCAGCGAGTGGAGAAAAAAGTAAAACAGCAAATTATGCCGGTGGTATGAGTCTCCAGGAAGCTTTGAAGCAAAATGCAGCGGCGGGCGATATTAAAATCGTGGCCTATCCGGATACGAATAGTTTGTTGGTAAAAGGAACGGCTGAGCAGGTACATTTTATCGAAATGCTGGTTAAGGCCCTGGATGTCGCTAAACGTCACGTAGAATTATCCCTGTGGATTGTCGATCTTAATAAAAGCGATCTGGAACGCCTGGGCGCATCATGGAGCGGCAGCATTACTATCGGAGATAAACTTGGCGTGTCATTAAACCAATCTTCAATTAGTACCCTGGATGGCAGCCGGTTCATCGCCGCGGTAAATGCGTTAGAAGAGAAGAAGCAGGCGACGGTGGTTTCACGCCCGGTATTACTGACTCAAGAAAATGTTCCCGCTATTTTTGATAATAACAGAACGTTTTATACCAAGCTGATTGGGGAGCGTAATGTTGCGCTTGAACATGTTACTTACGGAACAATGATCAGAGTGCTGCCCCGTTTTTCCGCAGATGGCCAGATAGAAATGTCGCTGGATATTGAAGATGGTAACGACACGACGCCGCAAACCGAGATCACTGCCTCCGTAGATGCGTTACCCGAAGTTGGACGAACATTAATTAGCACTATTGCGAGAGTTCCGCATGGAAAAAGTCTGCTGGTCGGTGGTTATACACGGGATGCTAATACCGATACCGTCCAGAGTATCCCGTTCTTAGGGAAAATACCGTTTATTGGTGGCCTGTTCCGTTATTCCAGCAAGAATAAAAGTAATGTTGTTCGTGTATTCCTGATTGAACCAAAAGAAATTGTCGACCCGTTAACGCCGGATGCCAGCGAATCGGTAAACAATATTCTGAAACAAAGCGGTACCTGGAGTGGGGACGATAAATTACAAAAATGGGTTCGTGTTTATCTGGATAGAGGTCAGGAGGCGATTAAATGATTCCTGGTTCAACCTCCGGTATTTCATTTTCCAGAATATTGTCCAGGCAGACCTCTCATCAGGATGCGACGCAGCATACTGATGCGCAACAGGCGGAAATACAACAGGCTGCGGAGGATTCGTCTCCAGGGGCGGAAGTACAGAAATTTGTTCAGTCGACGGATGAAATGTCAGCGGCGCTGGCGCAATTTCGTAACCGTCGCGATTATGAAAAAAAATCCAGTAATTTATCGAACAGTTTTGAACGCGTGCTGGAGGATGAGGCTTTACCGAAGGCGAAGCAAATATTAAAGCTGATTAGCGTACATGGCGGCGCATTAGAAGATTTTTTACGTCAGGCGCGTAGCTTGTTTCCTGACCCCAGTGATTTAGTTCTTGTTTTACGTGAATTGCTTCGTCGTAAAGACCTGGAAGAGATAGTTCGTAAAAAACTGGAGTCGCTACTCAAGCACGTTGAAGAGCAAACCGATCCCAGGACCCTCAAGGCAGGGATTAATTGTGCGTTGAAAGCCCGGCTTTTTGGGAAAACATTATCGCTAAAACCGGGTTTATTGCGCGCCAGCTATCGGCAATTTATCCAGAGTGAATCGCATGAAGTGGAGATTTACGCTGACTGGATAGCCAGTTATGGCTACCAACGTCGACTGGTGGTGCTGGATTTTATTGAAGGTTCGCTATTAACCGATATTGACGCTAATGACGCTAGCTGTTCGCGCCTGGAGTTTGGCCAGCTTTTACGTCGCCTGACGCAACTTAAAATGTTGCGCTCTGCTGACCTACTGTTTGTGAGTACGTTGTTGTCGTATTCGTTTACCAAAGCGTTTAATGCGGAGGAGTCGTCGTGGTTACTACTGATGCTTTCGCTATTGCAACAGCCACATGAAGTGGATTCGCTGTTAGCCGATATTATAGGGTTGAATGCGTTACTGCTTAGCCATAAAGAACATGCGTCTTTTTTGCAGATATTTTATCAAGTATGTAAAGCCATACCCTCTTCACTCTTTTATGAAGAATATTGGCAGGAAGAATTGTTAATGGCGTTACGTAGTATGACCGATATTGCCTACAAGCATGAAATGGCAGAGCAGCGTCGTACTATTGAAAAGCCGTCTTAATTTAATATTAACAGGATACCTATAGTGCTGCTTTCTCTACTTAACAGTGCTCGTTTACGACCCGAATTACTGATCCTGGTACTAATGGTGATGATCATTTCTATGTTCGTCATTCCATTACCTACCTATCTGGTTGATTTCCTGATCGCGCTGAATATCGTACTGGCGATATTGGTGTTTATGGGGTCGTTCTATATTGACAGAATCCTCAGTTTTTCAACGTTTCCTGCGGTATTGTTAATAACAACACTCTTTCGTCTGGCATTATCGATCAGTACCAGCCGTCTTATCTTGATCGAGGCCGATGCCGGGGAAATTATCGCCACGTTCGGGCAATTTGTTATTGGCGATAGCCTGGCGGTGGGTTTTGTTGTCTTCTCTATTGTCACTGTGGTTCAGTTTATCGTTATTACCAAAGGTTCAGAACGCGTCGCGGAAGTCGCGGCACGTTTTTCTCTGGATGGTATGCCCGGTAAACAAATGAGTATAGATGCCGATTTGAAGGCCGGTATTATTGATGCGGATGCCGCACGCGAACGGCGAAGCGTACTGGAAAGGGAAAGTCAGCTTTACGGTTCCTTTGACGGTGCGATGAAGTTTATCAAAGGTGACGCCATTGCCGGTATCATTATCATCTTTGTGAACTTTATTGGCGGTATTTCGGTGGGGATGACCCGCCATGGGATGGATTTATCCTCCGCTCTGTCTACTTATACTATGCTGACCATCGGCGATGGTCTTGTCGCCCAGATCCCTGCACTGTTAATTGCGATTAGTGCCGGTTTTATCGTGACTCGCGTAAATGGCGATAGCGATAATATGGGCCGGAATATTATGACGCAACTGTTGAACAACCCATTTGTTTTGGTTGTTACGGCTATTCTGACCATTTCAATGGGAACCCTGCCAGGATTTCCGCTGCCGGTTTTTGTCATTCTGTCGGTGGTTTTAAGCGTACTCTTCTATTTTAAATTCCGTGAAGCAAAACGTAGCGCAGGCACGCCTAAAACCAGCAAAGGCGAGCAGCCGCTCAGTATTGAGGAAAAGGAAGGGACGTCGTTAGGACTGATTGGCGATCTCGATAAAGTTTCTACAGAGACCGTACCACTGATATTACTTGTGCCGAAGAGTCGACGTGAAGATCTGGAAAAAGCACAGCTTGCGGATCGTCTACGCAGTCAGTTCTTTATTGACTATGGTGTGCGCCTGCCGGAAGTATTGTTACGCGATGGTGAGGGGCTGGACGATAACAGCATTGTATTGTTGATTAATGAGATCCGTGTTGAACAATTTACGGTCTATTTTGATTTGATGCGAGTGGTAAATTATTCGGATGAAGTCGTTTCCTTTGGCATTAATCCAACTACCCATCAGCAAGGTAGCAGTCAGTATTTCTGGGTGACGCATGAAGAAGGGGAAAAGCTTCGTGAGCTTGGTTATGTGCTGCGGAACGCGCTTGACGAGCTCTACCACTGTCTGGCGGTGACACTGGCGCGCAACGTCAATGAATATTTCGGTATTCAGGAAACAAAACATATGCTGGATCAGTTGGAGGCAAAATTTCCTGATTTACTTAAAGAAGTGCTCAGACATGCTACCGTGCAACGTATATCGGAAGTTTTGCAGCGCCTGTTAAGTGAACGTGTTTCCGTGCGTAATATGAAATTAATTATGGAAGCGCTCGCATTATGGGCGCCAAGAGAAAAAGACGTCATTAACCTGGTGGAACATATTCGTGGAGCTATGGCGCGTTATATCTGCCATAAATTCGCCAATGGTGGTGAATTACGAGCAGTAATGGTATCTGCTGAAGTTGAGGATGTTATTCGCAAAGGGATCCGTCAGACCTCTGGCAGTACCTTCCTCAGCCTTGAACCGGAAGCCTCCGCTAATTTGATGGATCTCATTACACTTAAGCTGGATGATTTATTGATTGCACATAAAGACCTTGTCCTCCTTACGTCTGTCGATGTCCGTCGATTTATTAAGAAAATGATTGAAGGTCGTTTTCCTGATCTGGAGGTTTTATCTTTCGGTGAGATAGCAGATAGCAAGTCAGTGAATGTCATAAAAACAATATAAGGGTTTAATTAAGGAAAAGATCTATGCAACATTTGGATATTGCTGAGTTAGTTCGTTCCGCACTGGAAGTAAGTGGTTGCGATCCTTCGCTAATTGGAGGAATAGATAGCCATTCGACAATTGTTCTGGATTTATTTGCATTGCCCAGTATTTGTATCAGCGTCAAGGACGATGATGTATGGATCTGGGCGCAATTGGGTGCTGATAGCATGGTGGTATTACAACAACGGGCCTATGAAATCTTAATGACCATAATGGAAGGATGCCAGTTTGTCCGCGGCGGGCAATTGCTATTAGGGGAGCAGAATGGGGAACTAACGCTTAAGGCCTTAGTGCATCCGGATTTTTTATCTGACGGTGAAAAGTTCTCTAATGCCTTGAATGGATTTTACAACTATCTGGAAGTTTTTAGTCGGTCGCTAATGAGATGAAAACACCTCGTTTACTTCAGTATCTGGCCTACCCACAAAAAATAACGGGCCCAATCATTGAGGCGGAGTTGCGCGATGTAGCTATTGGCGAGCTGTGTGAAATACGCCGTGGCTGGCACCAAAAACAGGTCGTTGCGCGTGCGCAGGTGGTTGGCTTACAACGGGAACGCACCGTGCTGAGCCTTATCGGCAATGCCCAGGGGCTGACCCGCGATGTCGTGCTTTATCCTACTGGGCGCGCGTTATCGGCGTGGGTGGGATATTCGGTATTAGGCGCGGTATTGGACCCGACGGGGAAAATCGTTGAGCGTTTTACCACTGAAGTAGCGCCGATTAGCGAAGAACGCGTTATTGATGTCGCACCGCCTCCTTACGCCTCGCGTGTTGGCGTCCATGAACCGCTGATTACCGGCGTGCGTGCGATCGACGGGTTATTGACCTGTGGCGTAGGTCAGCGAATGGGCATTTTTGCCTCCGCAGGATGTGGTAAGACCATGCTGATGCATATGCTGATCGAGCAAACAGAGGCGGATGTCTTTGTTATCGGTCTTATCGGTGAACGAGGCCGTGAAGTCACTGAATTTGTGGATATGTTGCGCGCCTCGCATAAGAAAGAAAAATGCGTGCTGGTTTTTGCCACCTCCGATTTCCCCTCGGTAGATCGCTGTAATGCGGCACAACTGGCGACAACCGTAGCGGAATATTTTCGTGACCAGGGAAAAAGGGTCGTGCTCTTTATCGATTCTATGACCCGTTATGCGCGCGCTTTGCGAGACGTAGCTTTGGCGTCAGGGGAGCGTCCGGCTCGACGCGGTTATCCGGCCTCCGTATTCGATAATTTGCCACGCCTGCTGGAACGCCCCGGCGCGACCGGCGATGGAAGCATTACCGCCTTTTATACGGTGCTGCTGGAAAGCGAGGAAGAGGCGGACCCAATGGCGGATGAAATTCGCTCTATTCTTGACGGACACCTGTATCTGAGCAGAAAGCTGGCAGGGCAGGGGCATTACCCGGCTATTGATGTACTGAAAAGCGTAAGCCGCGTTTTTGGACAAGTCACAACGGCGACACATGCTAAGCAGGCGTCTTCTGTGCGTAAATTAATGACGCGTCTGGAAGAGCTCCAGCTTTTCATTGATTTAGGCGAATATCGTCCTGGCGAAAATATTGATAACGATCGGGCGATGCAAATGCGCGATAGCCTGAAAGCCTGGTTATGCCAGCCAGTAACGCAATATTCATCTTTTGATGACACATTGAGCGGTATGAATGCATTCGCTGACCAGGATTAAAGTGCTACAGCGGCGCTGTACGGTATTTCATTCACAGTGTGAGTCGGTATTACTTCGCTATCAGGATGAGGACCGTATGCTGCACGCTGAGGAGGAGGCGATCGTTGAACAAATAGCGGGTCTGAAATTGCTATTAGATACGCTGCGTGCAGAAAATAGACAGCTCAGTCGTGAGGAAATTTATTCGTTATTACGTAGGCAATCTATTGTCCGTCGGCAGATAAGAGATTTACAACTTCAGATTACACAAATTCAGGAAAAACGATGCGAACTGGAAAAGAAAACTCAAGAGTTTCAGGAAAAAAGTAAATATTGGTTGCGCAAAGAAGGTAATTATCAACGTTGGATAGTTCGTCAGAAAAGATTCTATATTCAGCGAGAGATACAGCAGGAAGAGGCCGAGTCAGAGGAGATAATTTAATGGGCGATGTGTCAGCTGTCAGTTCATCCGGAAACATTTTACTGCCGCAGCAGGACGAGGTCGGCGGTTTATCAGAAGCATTAAAAAAAGCGGTAGAAAAACATAAAACAGAATATTCCGATGATAAAAAAGATCGCGAGTACGGCGATACTTTCATGATGCATAAGGAAACGGCATTACCGCTTTTACTGGCGGCATTACGGCATGGCGCGCCAGCGAAATCAGAACAGCACAATGGCAGCGTTTCTGGCCTACATCATAATGTGAAAGGCGAACTCAGGATTGCTGAGAAACTATTGAAAGTTACTGCTGAAAAATCCGTTGGTTTGGTCTCTACGGAAGCAGTGGATAAATTCGCAGCACTGCAATCGTCTAAAAATAGGCAGTTAGAGGGCGTAAGCGGTAAAAAATTATCTGCTGATTTAAAAGCTGTCGAATCCCTCAGTGAATTAGCGGATAAAGCCGCGGAACGCACTGACGATAATATTAAGGTATTACCTGGGGATAATAAAGTCATCGCGGGCGAAGGCGTTCGTAAAGAGGGCGCGCTGCTGGCGCGAGACGTCGCACCTTCCCGAATGGCCGCGGCGAATACCAGTAAGTTTGATGATAAAGAGCATAAAAAGATCAAAGAGGCTTCTCAGGTTCCCCTGCAACCAACAACTATCGCCGATCTTAGCCAATTATCCGGCGGCGATGAAAAAATGCCTTTAGCGGCGCAATCAAAGCCGATGATGACTATTTTTCCGACCGCCGATGGCGTGAAAGGAGAGGATAGCTCGTTGACTTACCGCTTCCAGCGCTGGGGAAATGACTACTCCGTCAATATTCAGGCGCGGCAGGTAGGGGAGTTTTCGTTAATACCGTCAAATACGCAGGTTGAGCATCGCTTGCACGATCAATGGCAAAACGGTAACCCCCAGCGCTGGCACCTGACGCGAGATGATCAGCAAAATCCGCAGCAGCAACAGCACGGACAGCAATCTGGCGAGGAGGATGACGCCTGATGTCATTGCGTGTGAGACAGATTGATCGCCGCGAATGGCTCCTGACTCAAACCGCGGCAGAATGCCAGCGCAATGGCCAGGAAGTGACGCTGGAATATCCGTCGCGACAGGGAATGTGGGTTCGGTTGAGCGATTCAGAAAAACGTTGGTCGGCCTGGATTAAACCAGGGGACTGGCTTGAGCATGTTTCTCCCGCTCTCGCGGGGGCGGCGGTTTCTGCCGGTGCTGAGCACCTGATCGTTCCCTGGCTCGCTGCGACAGAGCGGCCATTTGAATTGCCCGTGCCGCATTTGTCCTATCGGCGTTTATGTGTAGAGAACCCCGTGCCGGGAAGCGCGCTACCGGAAGGGAAATTGTTGCACATTATGAGCGATCGGGGCGGCCTGTGGTTTGAGCATCTTCCTGAACTGCCCGCAGTCGGTGGCGGCAGGCCGAAAACGCTGTGTTGGCCGTTGCGTTTTGTTATCGGTAGCAGTGACTCGCCGCGAGCATTGCTGGGCCGTATCGGGATCGGAGATGTACTCGTGATCCGTACTTCCAGTGCGGAAGTTTACTGTTACACGAAAAAGTTAGGTCATTTCAAACGTGTTGAAGGGGGAATTATTGTGGAAACGTTAGATATTCAGCATATCGAAGAAGAAAAAAATGAAACAGAAACTGCAGAAATTCTGCCTGGCCTTAGTCAATTACCCGTCAAACTGGAGTTTGTTTTGTATCGTAAGCAGGTTACCCTGGCCGATCTCGAAACAATAGGGCAGCAACAACTATTATCGTTACCGATAAATGCTGAATGTAATGTTGAGATTATGGCGAATGGTGTTTTGCTGGGTAATGGCGAACTGGTACAGATGAATGACACCTTAGGCGTTGAGATTCATAAATGGCTGAGCGAGTCTGGTAATGGGGAATGATATCTCATTAATTGCCTTACTGGCATTTTCCACCCTATTGCCATTTATTATTGCATCAGGAACCTGTTTCGTTAAATTTTCTATCGTATTTGTCATGGTGCGTAACGCCCTGGGGTTGCAGCAGATACCTTCAAACATGACGCTTAACGGCATCGCATTGCTGCTTTCTATGTTTGTTATGTGGCCAATAATGCACGATGCCTACGTCTATTTTGAGGACGAGGATGTCACATTTAATGATATTTCGTCATTAAGTAAACATGTTGATGAAGGCCTGGATGGCTATCGCGATTATTTGATCAAATATTCAGATCGCGAGTTAGTTCAGTTTTTTGAAAATGCGCAACTAAAGCGTCAGTATGGAGAGGAGACCGAGGCGGTAAAGCGTGATAAAGATGAAATTGAAAAACCTTCAATATTTGCGTTATTACCTGCTTATGCGCTGAGCGAAATAAAAAGCGCATTTAAAATTGGTTTTTATCTCTATTTGCCATTTGTTGTCGTCGACCTGGTGGTATCCAGCGTACTGCTGGCGCTTGGGATGATGATGATGAGTCCGGTAACAATATCTACCCCCATTAAGTTGGTTCTTTTTGTCGCGCTTGATGGTTGGACCTTACTGTCTAAGGGTTTGATATTACAGTATATGGACATTGCAACATGACATCATTACGAGACGGGATAGTTAAATGGATGATTTAGTGTTTGCAGGTAATAAGGCGCTCTATCTTGTTCTGATCCTTTCAGGATGGCCGACGATTGTCGCAACGATTATCGGCCTCCTGGTAGGATTATTCCAGACGGTAACGCAATTACAGGAACAGACGCTGCCTTTTGGCATTAAATTACTTGGCGTGTGTTTGTGTCTATTTTTATTGTCTGGCTGGTATGGCGAAGTTTTACTCTCTTACGGGCGTCAGGTGATATTCCTGGCGTTGGCTAAGGGGTAAAAAATGTTTTATGCGTTGTACTTTGAAATTCATAACCTGGTTGCGTCTGCGGCAATGGGGTTTGCTCGCGTGGCGCCGATTTTTTTCTTCCTGCCGTTTTTGAATAGCGGGGTATTAAGCGGCGCGCCGAGAAATGCCATTATCGTACTGGTGGCAATGGGAGTATGGCCGCATGAACTGAGTGAAGCGCCGCCATTTTTATCGGTGGCGATGATACCGTTAGTCCTGCAAGAAGCGGCGGTAGGCGTCATGCTGGGCTGTCTGCTGTCATGGCCTTTTTGGGTTATGCATGCGCTGGGTTGTATTATCGATAACCAGAGAGGGGCAACGCTAAGTAGCAGTATCGATCCGGCAAATGGTATTGATACTTCGGAAATGGCTAACTTCCTTAATATGTTTGCCGCTGTTGTTTATTTACAAAACGGCGGTCTGGTCACGATGGTTGACGTATTAAATAAAAGCTATCAGTTATGTGATCCGATGAACGAGTGCACGCCTTCATTACCGCCGCTATTAACATTTATTAATCAGGTGGCTCAACACGCGCTGGTTATGGCCAGCCCGGTAGTGTTGGTGCTGTTGCTGTCAGAAGTGTTCCTGGGTTTATTGTCGCGTTTTGCTCCGCAAATGAACGCTTTTGCGATTTCGTTGACGGTGAAAAGCGGTATTGCCATTTTAATTATGCTGCTTTATTTCTCTCCGGTGCTACCGGACAATGTGCTGAGACTTTCTTTCCAGGCAACTGGATTGAGTAGCTGGTTTTACGAGCGAGGTGCGACGCATGTCCTCGAATAAAACAGAAAAACCTACTAAAAAACGGCTGGAAGATTCCGCTAAAAAGGGTCAGTCATTTAAAAGTAAAGATCTTATTATCGCCTGTTTGACTCTGGGAGGAATTGCTTATCTGGTGTCGTATGGCTCATTTAATGAGTTTATGGGAATTATTAAGATCATCATTGCAGAAAATTTTGAGCAGAGCATGGCTGACTACAGTCTGGCCGTTTTAGGGGTAGGGTTAAAATACCTGATTCCATTTATGCTACTCTGCTTAGTGTGTTCCGCATTACCGACGTTATTACAGACGGGTTTTGTGCTGGCGACAGAGGCATTAAAACTTAATTTGTCGGCATTAAACCCGGTCGAAGGGGCGAAAAAACTTTTCAGTATGCGAACAGTAAAAGATACGGTCAAAACTTTACTGTATCTCTCATCCTTTGTGGTGGCCGCAATAATTTGCTGGAAAAAATATAAGGTTGAAATCTTTTCTCAGTTAAATGGCAATGTTATGGGAATTGCCGTCATTTGGCGTGAGCTTCTTCTCGCGTTGGTATTAACTTGCCTTGCCTGTGCATTAATTGTCTTATTATTGGATGCTATCGCTGAATACTTCCTGACCATGAAAGATATGAAAATGGATAAAGAAGAAGTGAAGCGTGAGATGAAGGAGCAGGAAGGGAACCCGGAGGTTAAATCTAAAAGACGTGAAGTTCATATGGAAATTCTGTCTGAACAGGTGAAATCTGATATTGAAAACTCACGTTTGATTGTTGCCAACCCAACGCATATTACGATCGGTATTTATTTTAAACCTGAACTGATGCCGTTTCCGATGATCTCAGTGTATGAAACTAATCAGCGCGCACTGGCCGTTCGCTCCTATGCGGAGAAGGTTGGCGTACCTGTTATCGTCGATATCAAACTGGCGCGCAGTCTTTTCAAAACCCATCGCCGTTATGATTTGGTGAGTCTGGAAGAAATTGATGAAGTTTTACGTCTTCTGGTTTGGCTGGAAGAGGTAGAAAACGCGGGCAAAGATGTTATTCAGCCACAAGAAAACGAGGAGCGGCATTGATCCGCGTGAAGCAGTAGCGATTTATTCATTGGGCGTTTTTTGAATGTTCACTAACCACCGTCGGGGTTTAATAACTGCATCAGATTATCGCAGTCGTTAAGCTCTACAAAGTCGGTGACAGATAACAGGAGTAAGTAATGGATTATCAAAATAATGTCAGCGAAGAACGTGTTGCGGAAATGATTTGGGATGCCGTTAGCGAAGGCGCCACGCTAAAAGACGTTCACGGGATACCTCAAGATATGATGGATGGTTTATATGCTCATGCTTATGAGTTTTATAACCAAGGACGACTGGATGAAGCTGAGACATTCTTTCGTTTTTTATGCATTTATGATTTTTACAATCCCGATTACACCATGGGACTCGCGGCGGTATGCCAACTGAAAAAACAATTTCAGAAAGCATGTGACCTTTATGCAGTGGCCTTTACGCTACTTAAAAATGATTATCGCCCCGTTTTTTTTACCGGGCAGTGTCAATTATTAATGCGTAAGGCGGCAAAAGCCAGACAGTGTTTTGAACTTGTTAATGAACGTACTGAAGATGAGTCTCTGCGGGCAAAAGCGTTGGTCTATCTGGAGGCGCTAAAAACGGCGGAGACAGAGCAGCACAATGAACAAGAAAAGGAATAATTATGGTAAATGACACAAGTAGCGTTAGCCGTAGCGGATATACCCAAAATCCACGCCTCGCTGAGGCTGCTTTTGAAGGCGTTCGTAAGAACACGGACTTTTTAAAAGCAGCGGATAAAGCTTTTAAAGATGTGGTGGCAACTAAAGCGGGCGACCTTAAAGCTGGTACGAAGTCCGGCGAGACCACCTTCAATACGGTGGGCCTGACGCCGCCTACGGACGCCGCCCGGGAAAAACTTTCCAGCGAAGGGCAACTGACATTACTGCTTGGGAAGTTAATGACTCTGTTGGGGGATGTTTCGCTGTCTCAACTGGAATCTCGTCTGGCAGTATGGCAGGCAATGATTGAGTCCCAAAAAGCGATGGGACTCCAGGTATCGAAGGAGTTTCAGGCGGCGTTGGGAGAGGCTGAGAAGGCGACGGATATCTATGAAGAAAGCATTAAAAAAATGGATACCGCCAAGAGCGTCTATGACACGGCGGCCAAAAAACTGACGCAGGCGCAAAACAAACTGCAATCGATGGACCCGTCCGATCCGGGTTATGCGAAGGCCGAAGCCGCGGAAGGGCAAGCCAGAAAGGAAGCAAAGGACGCGAAAACGGCGTTCGATAAGGCTAAGAAGGCGGCGGACTTAGCGGGCACTGACGCAAAAACTAAAACCGAGCAAGCGGATAACATTCTGACCAAATTCCAGGGCACGACTAATGTTGTAGCCTCTCAAACCGAGGTTGCCAAGGGGGAAAAGGATAACCTGTCAAATGTGGCTCGCCTCACCATGCTGATGGCCATGTTTATTGAGATTGTAGGCAAAAATAACGAAGAAGGCCTGCAAAACGACCTTGCGCTATTCAACGCTTTGCAGGAAGGCCGTCAGGCGGAGATGGAAAAGAAATCGGCTGAATTCCAGGAAGAAACGCGTAAAGCCGAAGAGACAAACCGCATTATGGGGTGTATCGGGAAAGTTCTCGGTGCGCTGCTAACCATTGTCAGCGTTGTGGCCGCTGTTTTTACCGGTGGGGCGAGTCTGGCGCTGGCTGCGGTAGGGCTTGCGGTAATGGTTGCCGATGAAATTGTTAAGGCGGCGACGGGGGTGTCGTTTATTCAACAGGCGTTGAACCCGATTATGGAGCACGTTCTGAAGCCGTTAATGGAGCTGATTGGCAAGGCGATTACCAAAGCGCTGGAAGGATTGGGCGTCGATAAGAAAACCGCAGAGATGGCCGGTAGCATTGTCGGCGCGATTGTCGCAGCCATTGCAATGGTAGCGGTAATTGTCGTGGTGGCGGTTGTCGGGAAAGGCGCTGCGGCGAAACTGGGTAACGCGCTGAGTAAAATGATGGGCGAAACGATTAAGAAGCTGGTGCCTAACGTGCTGAAACAGTTGGCGCAAAACGGCAGCAAACTCTTTACCCAAGGGATGCAACGTATTACTAGCGGCCTGGGTAATGTGGGTAGCAAGATGGGCCTGCAAACGAATGCCTTAAGTAAAGAGCTGGTAGGTAATACCCTAAATAAAGTTGCCTTGGGCATGGAAGTCACTAATACCGCAGCCCAATCGGCTGGCGGCGTAGCTGAAGGCGTATTTATCAAAAATGCCAGCGAGGCGATTGCCGATTTTACTCTCGCACGTTTCGCCATGGATCAAATTCAGCAATGGCTTAAACAATCTGTAGAGATATTTGGTGAAAACCAGAAGGTGACTGCGGAATTACAAAAAGTCATGTCCTCTGCGGTACAGCAAAATGCGGACGCTTCACGTTTTATTCTGCGCCAGAGCCGCGCATAAACTCGCCAAAATAAAGGGAGAGAAATATGTTGATTAATAATGCGGGGATCAATCCTGCTACTTATTTAAATAATCATTCTGTTGAGAATACTCCGCAGCCTGGTTCGCAATCCGTTAGCGTGAAAGATATTCTGAGCAGCATTGGTATTACTGTTAGTAAAGTCAGTGACCTGGGACTGAGTCCGACATTGACTGCGCCTGCGCCTGGAGTATTAACGCAAACTCCAGGTACAGTAACTTCCTTTTTGAAAACCAGCATTCAGAATGCCGATATGAATCAGGATCTGAATGCCCTGGCTAATAATTTTAGTAACAAAGCGAACGAATTGGTGCAAACCCATCTGCGGGAGCAACAGGCTGAAGTCGGAAAATTTTTTGATATCAGCGGTATGTCTTCCAATGCTGTTGCGCTATTGGCTGCCGCGAATGTTTTAATGCTGACGTTGAACCAGGCAGACACCCAACTGTCCAGTAAATTGTCACTCGTCAGTTTTGAGGCCGCAAAAACGACGGCAAGCTCCATGATTCGTGAAGGGATGAATGCGTTGTCCGGTAGTATTTCTCAGAGCGCGCTTCAGATGGGGATCACTAGCGTGGGCGCGAAACTGGAATATAAAGGGCTGCAGAATGAGAGAGGCGCGCTTAAACATAATGCTGCGAAGATCGATAAACTGACTACTGAAAGCCACAGTATTAAAAATGTGCTGAACGGGCAGAATAGTGTCAAGCTCGGTTCAGAAGGCGTCGATTCTCTGAAATCGTTAAATATGAAGAAAACTGGCGCCGATGCGACGAAAAATCTTAATGACGTGACGCTTAAATCTAATGCCGGAACAAGTGCCACAGAAAGCCTGGGCATTAAAGATAGTAATAAACAAATTTCCCCTGAACATCAGGCCATTTTGTCGAAACGTCTTGAGTCTGTCGAATCCGATATTCGTCTTGAGCAGAATACTATGGATATGACCCGAATCGATGCGCGTAAGATGCAGATGACGGGCGATTTGATTATGAAGAACGCGGTCACTGTCGGTGGGATCGCGGGAGCGTCCGGACAGTACGCCGCCATCCAGGAGCGTTCCGAACAGCAAATTAGCCAGGTGAATAACCGGGTTGCCAGCACGGCATCGGAAGAAACGCGTGAGAGTTCACGTAAGTCGACCAGCCTGATTCAGGAAATGCTGAAAGCAATGGAAAGCATTAACCAGTCGAAAGCATCCGCATTCGCCGCTATCGCGGGAAATATTCGCGCTTAATCTGATAGGTCATCTATACGCCATCAGGGGATGCATTGAATAACGCTCCTGATGGCGAACCGGGGATATTATGCTTAATATTCAAAATTATTCCGCTTCTCCTCGTCCGGGACTTGTTGCCGAACGTCCACAGACGACATCGGCGAGCGAGCACGTAGAGATTACCGCCGCGCCGGCCACAACAGAACATCGCGGCGCGGATATTATTACATTATCTCAGGCGGCCACTAAAGCCCAACAGGCACAGCAGACGTTACGATCAACATTGCCGGTCTCCGAAGAGAATAATGACGAACGCACTCTGGCGCGTCAACAGTTGACCAGCAGTCTGCATGCGCTGACAAAATCTGGTGTTTCATTATCTGCAGAACAAAATGAGGGGCTGCGGAGCGCGTTTTCTGCACCTGCGGTGGCATTATTTAGCACAGCGCCTATGGCACAACCGCGAGTAACTATTTCAGATGCCGAGATTTGGGATATGGTTTCCCAAAATATATCGGCGATTGGCGACAACTATCTGGGCGTTTATGAGAACGTTGTAGCAGTTTATACCGATTTTTATCAGGCATTCAGTGACATTCTTTCCAAAATGGGGACCTGGTTAGCACCTGGCAAAGATGGGAATACTGTTAAGCTAAATGTTGATGCTCTTAAAAGTGAAATACGTAGCTTGGTTAATAAATATAACCAAGTAACTAAAAATACAATTCTGTTTCCCTCGCAGATAGGCAGTGGAGTGACAACCGCGACAAAGGCGGAAGCTGAGCAGTGGATTAAGGAGCTGAATTTACCAGGCAGTTGTCTAAAGGCATCTGGTTCCGGTTATGTCGTACTGGTGGATACCGGGCCACTGAACAAAATGGTGAGCGATCTTAATGGAATAGGATCGGGTTCCGCTCTTGAATTGGATAACGCGAAATACCAGGCTTGGCAGGCGGGTTTTAAAGCTCAGGAAGAGAATTTAAAAACGACATTACAGACTCTGACGCAAAAATATAGTAATGCCAACTCATTGTACGACAACCTGGTAAAAGTGTTGAGTAGTACGATAAGTAGTAGCCTGGAAACCGCTAAAAGCTTCCTGCAGGGATAACAGAAAGAGGATATTAATAATGCTACCAAGTGTAAGTACTCAGAATTCCGTTATGATGACTGGTTTGCAAAACGAGATAAAAGCGCAGGCCACAAATCTTGCGGCGAATATCTCCGCAGTCAACGGAAATGCCGCAAAGACACTGTCAGGGGAAATTAAAGGCCCACAACTGGAGGATTTTCCAGCGCTAGTCAAACAGTCGAGTCTGGAGGCGTTGTTCAAATGTGGGAAAGATGCCGATGCGTTAAAAGAAATTTTTACCAGCTCAAGCAATGTCGGCGCCAAGAGGGCGGTAACGGAATTTGCGGAACTCTTTCATTCGGCGCTAAAAGCCACCAGCGACTCGCCTGCGGCGAAGGAGCTACTGATGAAGGTGGGGAAAGAGTATACCGAGCAGATCATGAACGATGGTCTGAAAGAAAAATCGGCGTTTGGACCATGGACACCAAAAACGGACAAAGCGGAAGCGAAGCTTGAAATACTTCATAATAAGCTGTTGGATATCATTAAAAATAACATCGGCGGAGATTTAGGAAATTTATCTACGCAGTTTGTTATGCATGAAGTGATGCCCTATATTACCAATTGCATTGAACATCAATTTGGTTGTACGTTAGATCCGCTAACCCGTAGTAATATTGCACAGCTTGTTGATAAAGCGGCGAAGAAGGCGGTTGACGCACTTGATATGTGTCACCAAAAATTAACGCAAGAGCAGGGTACCAGCGTAGGACGGGAGGCTCGGCACCTTGAAATGAAAGCATTGATACCTATGTTGCTACGTAATGTTTTTGCGCAAATTCCGGCGGACAAACTGCCCGATCCTAAAATCCCGGAACCTGCGGCTGGACCGGTACCTGATGGTGGGAAAAAGCCAGAGTCTGCGGGTATTAATATCAATATTAATATTGATAGTAGTAAGCATAGTGTGGATAACAGTAAGCATATTAATAATAGTCGAAGCCATGTCGATAATAGCCAGCACCATAATGATAATAGCAACCATGATAATAGCCAACGGCATTACGAGTCACACTATTCGAATACCAGCAGTAGCGTAAACCATAGTCATTCTCGTGTGGACGCAAATACGCATCAAACGGAGACGGCACACAGCGCCAGCAAGGGGATACTGGACCAGGGCATCATGGGTAAAATTGACGTCACGGCTCATGCCACTGCAGAGGCTGTGACCAACGCTTCAGCGGAAAGTTCCGGCGGAAAGGTGGTCACGTCTGAAAAAGGAACCACGGGTGAAACAGCCTCTTTTGATGAAGTCGATGGAGGAGACAATAAGGTCATTATTGGCAAGCCAATGCAGGCCACGGTGCATGGCGTTGCTGGCAATAAAGAGCAAATCCAGACGGCAGACACTGTGAATGTGAAGACGCTTGCTAGCCAATTGCCTGATGTCGAAGATGTAAAAATCCATACTTTGCAGCCAGAAACGACGGTAAATACAGGTAATAAAGCGGGTACGACTGATAATGATAATAGTCAGGCAGATAAGGCTGGCCAATTTTCCGGTCTGAAGTTTAAGCAAAATGGCTTCCTTTCAGCAATTCCGAGCGTTACGAATATGCGTTCAATGCATTTTGACGCCCGTGAGACATTTTTGGGGGTTATACGTAAAGCCCTGGAGCCTGATACCTCCACACCGTTTCCAGTACGCAGAGCGTTTGACGGGTTGCGTGCGGAAATATTGTCCAATGACTCTATAAAGAGTGCAGCGTTGAAAGCGCAATGTAGCGATATCAACAAGCATCCAGAATTAAAAGTAAAAATTGATACGCTTAAAGAGGCTATTACTCTTCATCCACAACGAGAAAAACTGGCTGAGGTTGCGCTGCAGTTTGCCAGAGAGGCGGGGTTGACAAAGTTAAAAGGAGAAACCGACTATTTGTTAAGTACAATGCTGGACGGCATCATCGGAGACGTTAGCTGGCGTAATGGCCCGTCTTTCGAGTCATACCTGAATAAACCAGGCGTAGATCGGGTTATTACTACTGTTGATGGTCTGCATATGCAGAGTTAATTAGTTAGGAAAGACGCTATGGATATGGATATTGAATCAAGAGTCAAAAAAGTGATTACCTCCTGTATTGCCGTTGAGATTAATAGCATCAATGGTCAGACCAATCTGGTTGAGGATCTTTATGCTGATTCGCTGGATTTAATTGATATTGTATTTGGTCTCAGTGAGGAGTTTGACATTAGTTGTAATGAAAACGATCTTCCGGATATGACGACCATTACGGATATATGCCGTGTTGTCGAAAAGAGTTTGCAGTCCAGGGGGTAGTATTTTTCTATAGCTCGATCATAATTAAATATGATTAATTGTTATGAAAATCATCACACATGTAGTACCAGGTTCAGATATGGCTGAAATATATGATGATATCGCTGACAATTCACGCCTTATTATTAAAAGCAAGTTACGCCATGTTGAAAATGATCCGAAAGAGTTGCTGATATGTGTCCCGACGCGTAGTGAGTGGCTATTTTACTGGATTAAAGGAGATAAACATTGCGCCCGGCGACGGGCGTATAAGAACATCAAACATTACGTTTCCAAAATCAAACCGAAAAATTAAAATTATAAAATAGATCATTAAAGAGGATGATAAATTGCGGACACACCATGATATTATCGCTGATATTGGTGAGGAGTTAGGTTTACCACTCACTTTTGATGACAATAATCAGTGCTTATTACTTCTTGATACCGATATTTTTATGGCTATTGAAGCTAAAGATGATATCTGGTTATTGAACGGTATGATTATACCTCTATCACCTGTTTGTGGTGATTCTGTCTGGCGACAGATTATGATGATTAATGGCGAACTGGCAACGAAGAATGAAGGTACGTTAGCGTATATTGACACAGCAGAGACATTATTGTTTATAAAAGCAATTACCGAACTGGCAAATATGTACCATATTATATCGCAGCTTGAGTCATTTGTGAATCAACAGGAAGCGCTTAAAAAGAGGCTGCAAGAATACGCTAAAGTGTAAGGAGAGGAAGTTGAATAATTTAACATTGTCTTCATTTTCAAAACCCAGTGTGACGAGTAATACCCGACTGTACATCGCTAAAGAAAATACTAATGAGGCACACGTCGCACCTGAGAAATTTGCGTCAAAAGTATTAACCTGGCTTGGTAGGGTTCCGCTATTTAAAAATATTGATGCGGTGCAAAAGCACATGGAAAATACCAGAGTACAGAATCAAAAAACCTTACAGGTATTTCTCAAAGCATTAACTGAGAAATATGATGAGAAATCAGTCAATGCAATAACCCTCATGGCTGGATTAAATGATTCGATCAAGCCTTTTACTCCAGTCAGGTTACAACAGATCACGCAAATGGTGAAGGATGCTGAAGAAAGTTTCTCAAAAGATATCCGGTCTAAGCAAAATGCTAGTCTCCCGAAAGTCTTTTCTTTAGTTGCAAAAGGCGTAGAGACAAAAGTGACAGAACAAAATGGCGATTTTGGTACAGGAATGACGCAACTTTTACTCGATATCGCTTTAAACGGAGTTAAGAGAGCAATACCGCAACTGGAACAAGTGGACGGAAATAGTTTACGAAAAAACTTCCAGGAGATGGCTTCGGGTAATGGCCCGCTGCGTACATTAATGACGAATTTGCAGAATTTAAGTTTAGTTCCAGAGGCCAAACAACTTAATGATTATGCTATAAATTTAAAAAATATTCAGGTAGGAACAGCCCCGTTCTCACAATGGGGCACCTGCGGGGGAGAAGTTGCGAGATGGATTGATAAAGCCTCCGATCAAGAATTAACCCTGGCTGCAAAAAAGATTCAGGTTATTGTTGAAAAACTAAAATACGTTGCAACTGAACTTGAAAACATAAAAGCCGGTGCGCCTATGTCACAGCGTTGAGCTGACCTACACTGAATCTGGTACGGCTCTCAATGAGCAGCGTCCCGTTTAATCAGCAAACCCAGTTGAAATTAAACGGCGGAACGCCTGTGCCAGTGAATACATTAACTTTTGACGGTAAGTTGGTGGCGCTGGTTCGTATCTAAAAGATACGCCAGTTGCTCAGGAAGCGCTCATGAAAACGCTTCTTGAAAAAGAGAGTCGTGTCTGGTGGTGTTAACGCCAGAAGAGCAGATGCAGGCAAGTAAATTAACAGCCTATTACAACAAGTTGATTTAAAAATAGCTTACTTTTGGATATCATCTGAAAGTAAGCTATTGCTATATGATTATTTGTTTAACGCGATAGAAAGTTTTTTGTTCTTCTCTTCTGCTGGCATCTCTTTTAATTTTTTGTAATTCTCCCAAATTTTTTTAGCATAACGTTTTCTTATATCAGCTCTTTGCGGTGACGTTCCGGCATTATAAGCACCAACGGCCTCCCAGCTATAACCGTAGATTTTCATCATATCTGATAAAATGGATGCGCCAACAATTACCGAAATGCAGGGATCTTGTAATAACTGTTTTTCACTGATTCCCATTTTTTTCAGTCTTTTCATATGGGAGCTATTAATTTGCATCAGTCCGATATCGGTAGAGCCATCTCGGTTATGACCAATGGCACCAGGTTTCATCGCCGATTCCTGTTGGGCGATAGCATAAAGTAATTCTGATTCAATATTGAACATTTTTTCAGCCTGAAGCCAGCAATCAGCCCATGCCGTATTTATACTAATCAACCAAATTACGATGCTAAAAAAATAACGCATATCTCCTCTCTCAGATTTTACCGTAATTTAACCAAGCGGGGATCCTGTTTCCATCTTTTAAACCAAATATTGTCTTCTTTTTTAAATTTATTCCACATTTTCTCGGCAATAACTTCGCCGTGAGCAACCAGTACTAATGGTAATAGCCCGGGATTATTATCAGTATTCTGTTCACTTTCCAGAAACTCTCTTATCGCCGGTAATGCACGCTCGCTATTCTGACAGTATTCAGCATAAAGAAGATTAACAGCAATAAGCCCTGTTATTTCATGCTTGGATATTTCTTTAGCTAATTTTCGTGCCAGTTCATGTTTACCTTTAAGCGAAAGAAACATAACCTGCATACTTAATAGTATTGGATTATCCTGCAGATGTTGTGAACGTAATTCATCTCCTAAACGTATAGCATCATCAATACCGGCATGATAATAGGTAATCCACAGTTTAGTGATGCCTGCTGCTGCACGAGTTGGTTCCAATTTTAAACACTCGTTAATTGTTTGCAAGGCCTCCTCCAGTTGGCCAGCCATGAAGAGATTCCAGCCATAATAGTATTTAATATCTGCAGAAACGGGAGAAAGTAAATTAGCTTGTTTGAATAGTAAACTTCCGACGATGTATTCTGAATGAATAGTATTAATTAATCCCAAAAAACCTAAAGCTTGCGGATTACTATGATCCAGTTCTGTTGCCTTAATCGCATATTCTTTAGCTTTGATCATGGCGTTTTGTTTGTCAAAAATTCCCATTTGCGCCATGCTAAGATAGCATTCCGCCAGCGCACAATAAGGCGCAATGCTGTTTGGAGACATATTAACGCATTGAGTCAGCAATTTAAGCGCTTGCTGTAAGCTGTAAGGAGTATATTGATTTAACTCATGCTTACCTCGTAAATAGACCATGGTACTGTCAATCGAATTTAGTTCGCTAACCTGTTTTGTGTCCCAGCGAAGTCCGGGGATACATCTGAGCAAAAGATTCGCAATTTTGTTTTGCAAGAGAGAAGCGGGTTGGTTTTCCACCAACTTAATGCTTTCCTGATGCAGCAGGTTATAACCTTTAACCCGAACGATCTCGATTTGCACAACATTATCGTTGCCATCGGGGATCATCTGCCCGGAGATATAATAATCGGGACGCAGTTGATCCATGAGCTCCAGAATGTCCTTAACACTGCGGCAGTTCTTAGTAATGGTTACCGGCAGGACGCTCAGGCCAAAGGGCGCGTACTGAGATAATCCCTTCACGATAGAGTAATGCAGACTCTCAGATTGGATCTGATCTTGCATTTGAAAAGGAAGAATCGCCAATGTATGAGTAGTAGGCTGTGGCGCTGGCGGAGAGACCACCACGACCGGGCGATTAAACCGATAGCCCTGTCCATACAATGTTTCAATGTAACGATGTTCTTTATCTTCCGACAGGATACGTCGTAAGGCATAAATACAGCGGGTAAGAGATTCTTCGTTAACTTCCGCGTCACCCCATACCTGGTCCAGTAAGGTGTTTTTACTAACAATCTCGCCAGCAGCTTCGAGCAGGATGACCAGAACAGCATATTCTTTTGGCGGAATATTTACTTTCTTATCTGCTCGTAGCAGGGAACCGTCCATGTTGAGTATGAAATCATCAAAGACGAATTTTTTATTAGATACAGGAACAGAATTAAAATGTAGCATGATAGTTATATATTCTCTTACAGGATGAAAAGTTATAATGGTTAATACAAGCCGTTAGAATGGGATCTACTGTGTAAGTCATTCTGCTTTTATGAGTAACTGTCAGGCTGAACTTTTATTATGAGCTTGATGTCATATTCTATGGGCTTGGATTTATATGTTTTTCGCTGTTTTAACATGTGATAATTTAGGTTATGTCTGTGATTTCAAAAAACTGACATATTGGTAATAACAATTTTTATCACTTACTGTGATTATTGAGTGGAAGCTACCGTATGTCTTATTGCAGAGAAAATTAGATCCTGGCATCTAAATATTTACATATTTAACTCGACCTCGTTGCAATAGGGATTAGTTTTGTAGCTATCTTACTGCATTTTTTTGGGGTGTAAATGCTGCTTATTATATCTTCATGTCTAATGGTCTGATAATGATACCATCAGAACCAATTATACTGAGTGTTTATTACAAATGACCATTCATTGAAAGTTTAAAGATAAATTTTGGTTTAGACGTAAGAATATAAATGACAAATTGCTTTTGGTATTGCGCTTATTTTTATGCTTTTTTGAAGAATAATGATATCTCCTTTTCTTTACTTCCCACAGGTATTGCGTCAAAAGGGCAGCGAATTTGTGAACCGTATTGTCCTCAAACTAGCCTCTGACAGGATATGAATATTACGATTTATGATAGGTAAGAGGGCGTCAACGATGCTGACAAGCGTGATTGTTTGGTTTATAGCATCCAGGCAGATAGTTGCTATAGGGAACGAATGGTATACAAACATGAATAAAATGCCGGCTTTAGTCCACAGGGTTAAAGCCGGAAGGAGATACTTTCATCTGGACAGATTTTCACGCTGTGAATAAGGTAATATAGGTTTACCAGTCATCATAGCGATGACGAGTTCACAAAAGTCGCGTTGTAAGAACAGCCTTGCTTTAAATTGTCAGAGATATCAGTACGGACTGTCTTCTGGACAGAACAATGATGTTGAATAACCTCCAATCCTATTATGGTGTGTTATAAAGTGTTCAGAATTTTAAATTGCTAAAATTTTAATGAAAATCTTTTCTTGAGTGATAAACCCAAAAATGTTAGTGATTCGCCATTTTAATAAACGTTGATGGCGTAGTTTTAAAATATTTTTTGAAACATTGAATAAAGTAGGACGTGCTGTCATAACCACATTTTAATGCTACAGAATTGACATTATGGTTGCCTATACGTAAAAGTTTTGCTGCTTGATTCATTCTCGCAGATAAGTAGATGTCACTAAAGCTGGTACCTTCTTCTGCAAGTTTTCGTTTGAGCGTTGATGTACTCATAAATATATTATCGGCAATATCCGGAAGTTTCCACTGCCTACCTGGTGAGGAGGATATAATGTTGTAAACGCGCTCCTTTAACGTTATCTGAGCCGAGCTTAGGATGATCTCATAACTCTCCGGGAGTCGGAGGAAAGCGGTAAGCAGGAACAGCAGAAAATAAGGGATTAATTCCTCATTTTCAATACAACTTTGGTTGTTACAGCTATTACAACTTTTGCTTGTATCCATAGTACAGGAGAACGCTGTTTTCAGGTGTTCAAATACCTCTCTTCTGGCAGGAAAGTCAGGCGTATAGAAGATCTTCTGCACTTTCTCGACAGGTTTCACCATTTTGGTTTGCTGCTCATTTGGGATAAGCGCATAGAGATCGCCAAGTCGTTGCGTCGGTATCTCGAGTATATCGAAATCCATGTGGCCATTGACCTCTTCAAGCGTCACGTTAACGACCTGCTCCTTTTTGAGTACCAACATCCCAGGCTCTTCACAGTAAATCGTATCGTGATTATTGCTAATCGTCAGTTTACCACTACGAAAGCAAACTAAAGTGAAACTGCTTACATAAAGATTTTTTATGGTGATCTGCTGAGTCTGACTTTTAATTTGTTGCTGGGTATTCGTCAAAAGTGATTTTAATTTCTGTAAGTTATCCGCGGCAGGACGCTGATGACTATTACTTACAAAGGTTACATTTTCCATATTATCCCTTTGTTGATGTTATTTTAATGTTCCTTACTTGTATCCTACTGAAAAAATCTGAGTTGTAAATGCTCTTTATTAGGGGGTGTTGGCAATGGTCTGATTGTTACACCAAAAGAACTCAAATTTGGGTAATTTATCTACAGTCGTTTAAGCCGCAACGGGGACGATAGTTCTTTTAATATGTGTTGAGACGCATTACACAGAATAAATTGATTTTATTTCTCACTTTTCATTCTATTTCCATCAGGAATCCCTGCGTCCTGCGCTGTAGTCTGCTGCTATCGAGAACGACAGACACCACTAACAGTATATATGGAAACATCAAAAGAGAAGACGATAACAAGCCCTGGGCCATACATAGTTCGATTACTTAACAGCTCACTGAACGGCTGTGAGTTTCCATTGCTGACTGGCCGAACACTGTTTGTGGTAGGTCATAGTGATGCGCTCACTGCTTCAGGCCAGCTCCCTGATATACCTGCCGATAGCTTTTTTATCCCGCTGGACCATGGCGGAGTAAATTTTGAAATCCAGGTGGATACGGATGCGGCCGAAATTATACTCCATGAGCTGAAAGAAGGAAAAGCTGAATCTCGTCCGGTGCAATTAAATACGCCAATACAGGTCGGTGAATTGCTTATCCTGATTCGCCCGGAAAGCGAGCCATGGGCACCCGAGCAACCTAAGTCGTTGGAAGCGTCTGCAAAGAAGATCGAGCCGCGTTTTAAAAACGGAATTGTGGCGGCACTGGCCGGTTTGTTTATATTGGGGCTTGGGACGGTAGGTACGTTATGGATACTTAACTCGCCGCAGCGGCAGGCCGCAGAGCTTGATTCATTGTTGGGCCAGGAGAAAGAACGCTTTCAGGTGTTGCCAGGACGCGACAAAATGCTCTATGTCGCTGCGCAAAATGAAAGGGATACGCTTTGGGCTCGTCAGGTTTTAGCCAGAGGCGATTATGATAAAAATGCGCGAGTGATTAACGAAAACGAAGAGAATAAGCGTATCTCTACCTGGCTGGATACCTATTATCCGCAGCTAGCTTATTATCGCCTTCATTTTGATGAGCCGCGTAAACCCGTTTTCTGGTTAAGCCGTCAGCGAAACAATATGAGCAAAAAAGAGATCGAGGTTTTAAGTCAAAAGCTGAGAACGCTAATGCCATACGCGGATTCGGTTAACATCACACTGATGGACGATGTTACCGCAGCAGGCCAGGCGGAAGCGGGGCTAAAACAGCAGGCGTTACCTTATTCCCGCAGGAACCATAAAGGCGGCGTAACGTTTGTTATTCAGGGAGCGCTCGATGATGTAGAAATACTCAGAGCTCGTCAATTTGTCGATAGCTATTACCGAACATGGGGAGGACGCTATGTACAATTTGCTATCGAATTAAAAGATGATTGGCTCAAGGGGCGCTCATTTCAGTACGGTGCGGAAGGTTATATCAAAATGAGCCCAGGTCATTGGTATTTCCCAAGCCCACTTTAACTTAACGTAAATAAGGAATAAGTATGGCTAACTGGTCAGGTTATCTGGATGAAGTCTCCGCGACTTTTGATAAAGGTGTTGACGATTTGCAAACTCAGGTGACGAAAGCACTTGCGGATTTAGCAAAAAAGCCCTCCGATCCGGCGCTACTGGCGGCGTATCAGAGTAAGCTCTCGGAATATAACTTGTACCGTAACGCGCAGTCGAACACGGTAAAAGTCTTTAAGGATATTGATGCTGCCATTATTCAGAACTTCCGTTAATCAGTTATAAGGTGGATTATGCCTATTGCAACTATTGTCCCTACGAATGCTGTTATAGGGCAGGCGGTCAATATCAGACCGATGGAAACAGACATTGTCTCGCTGGATGACCGGCTACTGCAGGCTTTTTCTGGTTCGGCGATTGCCACGGCTGTGGATAAACAGACGATTACCAACAGGATTGAGGATCCTAATCTGGTGACGGACCCTAAAGAGCTGGCCATTTCGCAAGAGATGATTTCAGATTATAACCTGTATGTTTCTATGGTCAGTACCCTTACTCGTAAAGGAGTCGGGGCAGTTGAAACGCTATTACGCTCATGATTCGTCGATATCTATATACCTTTCTGCTGGTAATGACCCTTGCCGGCTGTAAGGATAAGGATCTTTTAAAAGGACTGGACCAGGAACAGGCTAATGAAGTCATTGCCGTCCTGCAAATGCACAATATAGAGGCGAATAAAATTGATAGCGGAAAATTGGGCTATAGTATTACCGTTGCTGAGCCTGATTTTACCGCTGCGGTGTACTGGATTAAAACCTATCAGCTTCCTCCCCGGCCACGGGTGGAAATCGCACAGATGTTCCCAGCGGATTCGCTGGTATCATCTCCGCGAGCTGAAAAGGCCCGGTTATATTCGGCTATTGAACAGCGACTGGAGCAATCATTACAGACGATGGAGGGCGTGCTTTCCGCCAGGGTCCATATTAGCTATGATATTGATGCTGGTGAAAATGGACGTCCGCCAAAACCTGTTCATCTGTCGGCGTTAGCCGTATATGAACGAGGTTCGCCGCTTGCGCATCAGATCAGCGATATCAAGCGATTCTTAAAGAATAGTTTTGCCGATGTGGATTATGACAATATTTCTGTTGTGTTGTCAGAACGTTCAGATGCCCAATTACAGGCACCCGGCACGCCAGTAAAACGTGATTCTTTTGCAACCAGTTGGATTGTGCTGATTATTTTGTTATCCGCGATGTTAGCAGGATTTGGCATCTGGTATTACAAAAACCATTATGCCCGGAATAAGAAAGGTATAACGGCTGATGATAAGGCAAAATCGTCAAATGAATAGGCAGCCATTATCAGTTATCTGGCAAAAAGTCATTTTTGATCCGTTGTCGTATATTCATCCTCAGCGGTTGCAGATAACCTCTGAAATGATTGACAGACCTGCCGCCAGAGCGGCGGCAAATGAGTTAATACTGGCGGCCTGCCAGCTTAAGACCGGAGAAAAGGAGAATATTCAAAATTCACTGACGCAGCTATGGCTGCGTCAGTGGCATCGATTACCGCAAATAGCGTACTTACTCGGTTGCTATAAATTGAGAGCCGATTTGGCAAGACAGGGAGCCTTGCTTGGCTTGCCGGATTGGGCGCAAGCATTTTTGGCAATGAATCAGGGAACAAGTTTATCTGTCTGCGATAAGGCGCCGAATCACCGGTTTTTACTCAGCGTCGGGTATGCACAGTTAAATGCCCTGAGTGAATTTTTACCTGAATCTTTAGCACAGCGTTTTCCTTTGCTTTTTCCTCCATTTATTGAGGAGGCGTCGAAGCAGGATGCTGTAGAAATGTCAATTTTGCTACTGGCCTTACAATATGCTCAAAAATATCCCAATTCCGTCCCCGCTTTCGCCTGTTGAGGGGATACTGATAAAGCGTAAAACGCTGGAACGCTATTTTTCTATTGAGAGATTAGAACAGCAGGCGCATCAACGGGCTAAGCGTATTTTACGGGAGGCGGAAGAAGAGGCAAGGACCTTGCGGATGTATGCCTATCAGGAAGGTTACGAACAGGGAATGGTAGATGCGTTACAGCAGGTCGCTGCTTATCTTACCGATAGTCAGACAATGGCCTGGAAATGGATGGAAAAAATACAGATTTATGCCCGAGAGTTATTTTCAGCAGCAGTCGACCATCCCGAAACGCTTTTAACCGTACTGGATGAGTGGTTGAGAGATTTCGATAAACCGGAGGGACAACTTTTTTTAACGCTGCCAGTTAATGCGAAAAAAGATCATCAAAAACTGATGGTGTTGCTTATGGAGAACTGGCCTGGCACTTTTAATCTTAAATATCATCAGGAACAGCGTTTTATCATGAGCTGCGGCGATCAGATCGCAGAGTTTTCTCCTGAACAATTTGTTGAAACGGCGGTAGGCGTCATTAAGCATCATCTTGATGAACTGCCGCAAGACTGCCGGACGATTTCTGATAACGCCATCAATTCACTTATTGATGAGTGGCAGACAAAAACGCAAACATCATAAATGGAAGCTATAACATGATACCAGGTACGATTTCGACTTCTTATTTAGACCCGACAATGAATACTGAAGCGACGAGTAACAGCGTTGTTTCGTTGAACGCCAGGGCGGTTACGTTGAATAATGCGAATAACGCACATTTAAGCAACGGCAGTGACGTTGATCTCTATGACGCGTTCTATCAGACGCTTTTGTCGCTTCCTGAGTTAGTTTCTTCTGAAGCGCTTAAAGATACCATTTATCAAGAGATGAATGCGTTCAAAGACCCCAAAAATGGCGAGCCTGCATTTGTCTCCTTTGAGCAGCAAACGGCTATGCTACAAAATATTATTGGAAAAGTTGAGCCGGATACCCATTTATATGAGGCTTTAAATGGGGTATTGGTTGGCACGATGAATGCGCAGTCACAAATGACCTCCTGGATGCAGGAGGTTATTTTATCGGGCGGGGAAAACAACGAGTCAATTGACTGGTAACTCCCCCATTGCTGGCGATTTGTGATAAGGTATACTGTAGGTATCAGCAAGTAGTGCGGATAGCACGCTATGCTAACTCATCTATGTTGCTGATAAATAAATATTATTGAGGTATTTGCAAGTCATTTTATCCTGAAAAACTCATGTTAATACTGTAACATTATATTACCGAATTTTGCAAAATGTTATAAACAGTATCTTTTTGTGAAGAAATAAACGCGCATTTGGAATGTAATTATTGGCTACAATAATAAAACAATCGGATTTAAATCATCTTTTTGAGTTTTAATTATTTCTTTATAAGAATATAACGATTTTAAGTTCCTTATAGCACACAGGATAAAAATATGGTATTGCCTTCAATGAATAAATCAGTTGGGGCTATTAGCAATAATTACCTTCAACAGTCGAGCAAAGCTTCATTAATAAATGGATTAGCTGATGTAAGAGGCTATTATGTCGCAAACTGCGTATTAATCAAACTTAATAAAGGCAGTTTGCGAATTGAAAATGAGTTTGGAGAGTTCATCGAGCAATCTGCACCGTGTTTATTTTTATTGGAAAAAGATCAAACGATAACATTTAGCATGAGCGAAATTGAAGGTCATATTGATTTTGCTTCACTGGAAGTTTCCTATGACTTAATGCAAAAATTCTACAAAGTCTTTTACAGCACAATAAATTATAATGATAGAGAGTTATCATTAAAAACAAAGCCAAAGCACTTTTTCCATGCCGAGTTGTTACCCGGGATGAGTGATACTTTTGACTCTATTTTGAATGGTGTGACGTGTCCACGAGTTTGTAGTAATGTGAGTATTGATGACCATGATTATTCATATTACTCATTGATGTATCTTATATCGGCATTTGTACGTAAACCCGGTGGGTTTGATTTCCTTGAGCGAGCGATAAAAATTACGACAAAAGAGAAAGTTTATAACATTATTATTAGTGATATCACCCGAAAATGGTCACAGGCTGAGGTGGCGGGAAAGCTGTTTATGAGCGTATCAAGCCTGAAGCGTAAACTGGCTGCTGAAGATGTGAGTTTTAGCAAAATTTACCTGGATGCGCGTATGAATCAGGCTATCAAGTTGTTACGTATGGGCGCTGGAAATATTTCACAAGTTGCGACGATGTGTGGCTATGATACGCCTTCCTATTTTATCGCTATTTTTAAACGCCATTTTAAAATTACACCACTTAGCTTTATGCGTACAATTAATCATTAAATAGATATTATTTTAGGCGTTACTATCTGTTTGTTTTACAGATGCGAAAATATATCTCTTAATAAGAGTATATATTATGGTATCACTATGCCAGTGATACGCAGGTAATAAAAGAGTAGCGAAAGCGTTCATTACCTTACATACCAGATCGTAAGAAATGCAGTAATCATTGCAATGCAAAAGATTGCAGTAAACTAAAAAATAAAATTTAATCATTATCAGATTTGTAAAAGGAATTCATTTCGGTAACGGCATTGCGCATATGATAACGTATCAAGCCTTATTACGTTTTTTGTAAGGGGAATCCGCTTGCGCAGTTGCCGCCCAGGAAGAAAAATCATTACCGAAGCTGTGGTCAGGTTTCAGAAAAGGATAAACAAATGAAAAATGTAATCATATACGGTATTAACTGGACTAATTGTTATGCCCTTGAGTCCATCTTTAAGCAAAAATACCCGGAAAAGCGCGTCAAAACGTGTAACTCGTTAACCGCCCTCCTGCATTCTATATCCGCTATGCCGGATGCCGGGCTGATTTTATCTTTGAACCCTCATGAGCATGTTTATCTTTTTCATGCGTTGCAGTCGCGGTTGCAGAGCCGTAAAGTTCTGGTAGTGGCAGATCGCTTGTATTATATCGATCGCTGTGTGCTGCAATATTTTGGCGTTATGGATTATGTTTTAAAAGACGAGTTATCCTGCATTATCCGCCCGGATCGAGAGAAACCCCGTCTTCCGGAAGCCTGGTTGCGTTTTTGCCACAGGCCACAGCGGAAAACCGTGGCTACTACGTATGCTTTTAATGTTAATGAGACGCCGGAAGAGGTACTATTTAATATTAATCAATATGCCTGGTGGAATCTACCGCCCGGTGTCACCCAGGCCAAATATGCGTTGCTAATATTATTATCTTCCGGGTATCCGGCAATTGAACTGGCGAAAAAATTTGGTCTGGGAACGAAAACTGTCAGTATTTATCGCAAGAAGATGATGCATCGTTTGGGGATGGACTCTTCACCGCTGTCGCTGTTCCGCGGGCTAAAGTTAGACGCGCATTTACAGCGCACTACTGTTGCACATAACCGTAGCGTACAGGACGATAATTGTCCTTTGCCGGTTGCGGTAGGAATGAATTAAAACGCAATCTATTGAGCAAGAATTATCTGCTATCACTCATAGTTATAAACTGCGTATATGCCTGGATTTTACAGACCTTAATGAGAAATAATTATATTATGTTGGGTTAGCCAAACTCTGAACAACTATTTTCGACACAGGAAAAATGTGAAGGAGCAAGCAGCTCATCTTTACGCTTATTTCCAGTAAATTTAAAGATAGCTGCTTACCATACTAGCTCACAACAGATATATGGCGGTTTTCTATTTCAACAACCATATTGCATCTTCTGAAAGCTGCTTTTAACCGTGCGCCTTTGGTACGACTTCGTTACGCCTGTCGCGCCATGTTGAGTAAATAAATGCCGCAATAAATACGATGGCAAACAATACCACAATGGTCGGCGCTGGCGCGCTATCAAAATAAAATGACAGATAGACGCCGGCAAAAGCGGTAATCACTGACAGACTAACCGCTAAACCCAGTGCGCGCGCAAAGCGTCGCGTCAGCAAAATGGCAATCGCGCCGGGGGCGATAAGCAGTGAGATCGACAGAATAATCCCCACCGATTTCAGCGTGGCGACGATAGTTAGCGCAATCATACACAATAAGCCGTAATGCAGTAGCGTGGTATTCAGTCCGCATGCTTTCGCCTGGTGCGGGTCAAAAGCATATAGCAGGAGATCTTTCCATTTCAGCCCAATAATTAATGCAATACCCAGCGCAATAATCGCCGTTTGCATGATATCTCCCAGCGATACGCCCAGCATATCGCCGAACAGGATGTGATCCAGATGCACTTCCGATTGAATAGAGACATAGAGCACCAGACCTGCGCCAAACATCCCGGAAAAGACGATGCCCATCACCGTATCACGTTTGATGCGGCTGTTCTCGTCCAGATAACCGGTCGCGATAGCGCAAAATAATCCGGCAATGAAAGCGCCAATTGCCAGGGGAATCCCCACAATATATGCCAGCACGACCCCGGGGAATACGGCATGACTCATTGCATCTCCCATTAACGCCCAACCTTTTAATACTAAAAATACTGACAGCAAGGCGCAGGGAATCGACACAATGACCGAAACCATAAGGGCGTTTACCATAAAATCGAACTGAAACGGCTCCAGTAACGTTGTTAAGAACATGACGGCTCCTTATGCAGGCGGGCGCGCCGACGGTTGGCTAACAGACCGTGCTTCGGGGCGAAAATAAAGGCCGTGATGAACAGTAAGGTTTGCATGACGACAATAATCCCGCCAGTGGCGCCATCCAGCCAGTAGCTTAGCCAGGCGCCTAAAAAACTGGTCAGGCTGCCAATCATTACGGCAATCACGAGCAGACGTGGAAAACGCTCGGTGAGTAACCAGGCCGTTGCGCCCGGCGTGACGACAAGACAGATTACCAGGAACGCCCCGACGGTTTGTAAGGCGGCCACGGTGGAGACGGACAATAGGGTGAAAAACAACAGCTTTAGAAGACCTGGATTAAGGCCGATGGAACGCGCATGGGTTTCATCGAAAAAGACGACCATCAAATCTTTCCACTTTAACAGCAGAATTGTCAGCGAGACCACGCCGATAATCGCCAGTTGCACAATATCCGCTGGCGCGATCGCCAGCACGTTGCCGAGAATAATCGTCTGGATATTCACCGACATTGGATTGAGCGAAACCATAAAAAGGCCGACGCCAAAAAAAGAGGAGAAGATAAGCCCGATAATCGCGTCTTCTTTCAGGCGTGAGCGTTGGTTAAGAAAAAGCATACTCCCTGCCGCCAGCCCGCCGGAAAGAAATGCGCCGAGCGAGAAGGGCAGCCCCAACATCCAGGCGCCCGCGACGCCAGGCACAATAGAGTGAGATAGCGCATCCCCAATTAGCGACCAGCCTTTGAGCATCAAATAGCAGGAGAGAAACGCGCACAGGCCGCCCACCATCGCGGAGACCCACATCGCGTTGAGCATATACTGATAGCCAAACGGCTCGACAAGCCAGTTCATGACGATTTTCCTCCACTGGCTACACGCCGGGAAATAAAGGGGCGCTCGTCATCGGTGATGATGTGCTCTTCGCCGCCGCTTAGCGCGATATGGCGTAGAACGCCGCTAAACGCCTGTTCCAGATTAGCAGCGGTAAAAGTAGTTTCTGTCGGACCGCTGGCCAGCACGGTCCCTTTAATCATGACCGTATAGTCGCAAAACTCAGTGACGGAGCCGAGATTATGCGTTGATACCAGCATGGTACGACCTTCATCGCGCAGTTCCCGTAGCAGATCGATGATTCGTGCTTCGGTTTTTACATCTACGCCGGTAAAAGGTTCATCCAGCAGGATCACCTGGCCATCCTGAGCGATGGCCCTGGCGAGAAACACGCGTTTTTTCTGTCCGCCGGACAGCTCGCCAATCTGCCGGTGGCGATACTCCTGCATATCCACCCGCGCCAGCGCGGCATCAACACAGGCGTGGTCATGCGCTGTGGGACGGCGCAGCCAGCCCATATGGCCGTAGCGTCCCATCATCACCACATCTTCCACCAGTACCGGAAATGACCAGTCCACTTCTTCCGATTGCGGAACATAAGCAATGAGGTTTTTTTTCAGCGCTGTATTGACCGACTGTTGCAGGATAGTGATATCGCCCTGCGCAAGATGCACAAAGCCCATTAACGCTTTAAATAACGTAGATTTACCGGAACCATTTACGCCTACCAGAGCGGAGATTGTACCGCCAGGCACCTGAAAAGTGGCATCCCGTAGGGCGGTATGGCCGTTGCGATACGTCACCGTGACTTGATCAACGGTAATCGCAGATTGACTCATTGTTGACTCCTCAGTCCGTCGTTAATGCCCTTGACGATGGTTTCGGTAGTGACACGGAGCAGATCCAGATAGGTTGGTACAGGACCATCGGCGGCGCTCAGAGAATCGACATACAGCACGCCGCCATAATGCGCGCCGGCTTCACGCGCGACCTGGCGGGCAGGTTTATCGGAAACCGTACTCTCGCTAAAGATGGCGGGAATATGGTGCTTTTTAATGGTATCAATCACTTTACGCACCTGTTTTGGCGTACCCTGTTGATCGGCGTTAATTGGCCAGAGATAGAGCTCTTTCATGTTGTTATCGCGCGCCAGGTAAGAGAAAGCGCCTTCGCTGGTGACCAGCCAGCGCTGATCGGCGGGGATTTTTTCCAGTTCGGCGCGTAGCGGATCGGCCAACTGGCGAATTTTCGCTTTATAGCGTTCGGCGTTTTGCTTATAGATCTCCGCATTATCCGGATCGTACTTCACCAGCGCGTCGCGAATGTTATCGACATAAATCAGCGCGTTTTCTGCCGACATCCAGGCGTGCGGGTTAGGTTTACCGTTGTACGGGCCTTCGGTAATCCCCATCGGCTTGACGCCGGTGGAGACGACCACTTCCGGTACGCCGGAAAGGTGCTGATAAAAGCGGGCGAACCACCGCTCCAGGTTCAGACCATTCGCGAGGATAAGCTGGGCCCCCTGCGCTCGTTTAATATCGCCGGGCGTTGGCTGATATTCATGGATTTCAGCGCCGGGCTTGGTAATCGAGCTGACTTCCGCTGCGTCGCCCGCCACGTTTTTCGCCATGTCGGCAATAACGGTAAACGTGGTGATTACTTTAAATTTCTCTTTTGCATAGGCCGACGATAGCGCGAGCATCGCTACAATGCCGACAATCAGGAGTGTTTTCAGACGACGCAGATTCGTCATAGTATCCCTCACAACAATATGGTTAATTAATCATCGAATATAGCCTTTGCTATGTTATATAGCACAAGGTATGAATAAATGAAAATAATTCTTATTTGCGTGAGCGCGACGATACGCAGTCATAGTGTTAAAGAGGGATAAGGTGTAAAATAAATACACATTAATATTCGGAGAGGACACGATGTCTGGTAACCGTATCGCTCGCGAAAAGCTGACCATCAAAAAAATGATCGCGCTCTACGCGAGTCGGTGTCCGCAAGCTTCCAATGATGAGGCGCATTATGATGCATTGTTTTCCTACGCGCAAAAACGCCTTGATAAGTGCGTATTTGGCGAGGACAAACCAGCCTGTAAGCAGTGCCCGGTGCACTGCTATCAACCGGCCAGACGCGAGGAGATGAAGCAGATTATGCGTTGGGCAGGGCCGAGAATGCTCTGGCGGCACCCTGTTCTGACCGTGCGGCACTTTATTGACGATAAGCGCCCCGTTCCGGAATTACCGGAAAAATATCAGCGCAAAAAATGAACAGGAAGCGCCAGTCCTGGGGCGCGCATAACCTCCTGTCCGGGTAAGGTGCCTGCGCCGCCGCCCTACACCCCGTTACGCTAACGCGTCTTTATCAATGCCTAATCGCTTCATACGCGAAAGCAGGGTAGTTCGTTTAAGCCCCAGACGCTGCGCCGCGCCTTTTGGTCCAGCCACTACGCCGTTAGTCTCTTTCAATACGCGTACAATAAGCTGATATTCATCTTCGCCCTCTTTGGCGATTTCAGTAGCAACAGGCGGGGTATCGGGCGTGACGGCGGCGATATCCGGCAGCGACAGTTGTAGCACGTTGCCGCGCGTCAGCAGGACGGCGCGCTCGACGACATTCTCCAGTTCGCGTACGTTTCCCGGCCATTCCATGCCGCTGAGCGTGCGCAGCGTTTCGGCGGGAATACTGTCGATATTACGGCCCATTCGGCGGGCGATTTTAAAGGTAAACGCTTTGACCAGTAGCGGAATATCTTCCGGGCGTTCGCGTAATGGAGGAAGCTGGATCGGAAAAACATTCAGCCGATAGTAGAGATCGTTGCGGAATTCGCGGTCGGCGACCATTTTTTTCAGATCGCGGTTAGTGGCGGCGATCAGCCGCACGTCGGTCTGGATCAGTTTATTACTGCCGAGACGTTCAAACTCTTGTTCCTGAAGGACGCGCAACAGCTTAGGCTGTAGCTCCAGCGGCATGTCGCCCACTTCATCCAGAAACAGCGAGCTTTTATCCGCCAGCTCGAAACGGCCAATCCGCTGCGCGCTGGCGCCGGTAAACGCGCCGCGCTCATGACCAAACAGATCACTTTCCAGCAGACCCGCCGGCATCGCGGCGCAGTTCATCTTTACCATTCTGCGCCCGCTACGTCCGCTCAGGTTGTGAATGGCGCGGGCAATCAACTCCTTACCGGTTCCCGTTTCGCCCAGAATCAGCACGGTACTGTCGCTCTGCGCCACCATCTCAACCTGCTTTAGTACGTTGTACATCGCTTCGCTGCGCCCGATGATCTCGCCAAATTCGCTGTCGACGTTATTAAGCTGCTCCGTGAGCGCCAGATTTTCATCGACCAGGCGTTCTTTCAGACGGTGGATTTCCTGATAGGCCAGCGCATTATCCACCGCAATCGCTACCCGTTCGGCAATCTGGCGCAGCAGCTTCAGGTTGGCGGTGGTAAACACTTTTTCTTCGCACTGCGCCAGTTTGAGCACGCCAAGCATCGTATTGCCGGACATCAACGGCAGCAGACAGAGCGTCTGGATCTGATTGCCCCAGGTGTCGAACAACATTCGTTCATAAGGGGCAAGCGGATCGCGTTCGTTGAGGTTGATAAGCAGCATCTCTTTACTCTTAAAGACGCGCTCCGTGAGCGTGCCGGCTTCGTCGACTTCACTCTGTTCGTGCGCCGGGTGACGCTCATCAAGGTAGTGGGTGGAGTAAATATTCAGTTTATTTTTGCGATGGCTGCGCAACACAATGCTGATCGCGTCGATGTTGAAATAGTGGTGAATCTCTTTAGCAACTTCGCTTACCAGTTCGTCAATATCCAGACGCGACAGGACGGCGTTGGTGATCGCAACCAGAATACGGAAGTTATCGCGCTCGCGGCACAACAGATCATAATCGACATTATTGTTTACCCGGTTTTGTATTTGCTCGGCAACCACGCCGACAATTTGGGTAAACGTATGCAGACGGTCATACTCCTTTTCACTCCAGGGGCGATCTTCCTGACGGATAAACTCACAGCCGCCGAAAATACGGCCTTCTGCAGCTAAAGGGAGCAGGCAGTAGTGACCAAATTCAGGGTAGAGGCCGCTTGTGGCAAGTTGCGGCCAGGTTTCGGTAAACTCATGGAAATTACAGTGCAACGCATCGGGGCGAGAGAGGATGCGACGTACCGGGCCGTGCGCCAGTACGGTTTCATCTTCATATTCAACAGGACGGCCATTTTCTCGCGTCGCATAATATTGTGCGCGTTGCGATTGCGCCTGCCATAGCACAATGCCAGCGCTGTCGGCGAGCGCAGAGCGCTTTACCAGTTGCGAAAGCGCTTCACTGAGCGACGCCAAATCGGGCTGCTGCAATAAGGTACGAGTGATATCGAACAAGCCTTGCTGTCCAAGATCGCTCATGGGTGTATACGACATGTTGCTTTTCCAGGAAAATACCGCAGCGCGGTGCGAAAAGGTCTATGAATTATAGGTATTCGTTTTACATTTTTGCCGGATGGCGCTGACGCTTATCCGGTAGCTACGAGTCAGGCCCGATAAGCGTAGCGCCACCGGGCTGTGTATCAGCATATACGAGGCAGCGGTTCGGCGTGTGGCAAATCAAGGGTTCGCTTCACGCCATAGAGTCCGGCTAAGCGAACGCCTTTGCGCTCCACGACTTCGCCAATCAGCGCCGCATCACTTCCCAGCGGATGCGCGCGTAACGCCGCCAGCGCCTGCTCTGCGGCCTGCCGCTCAACGGCAATCACCAGTTTACCTTCATTGGCGAAGTTCAGAGCATCTAGCCCCAACAGCTCGCAGACGCCCCGCACGGCAGGCTTGAGCGGAAGTGCGGATTCGGACAATTCAATACCGAAACCGCAGGCCGCCGCAAACTCATGGGCGACCGCATTTACGCCGCCGCGCGTGGCGTCACGCAATGCCTTCACTCCGTTTATATGACGCAGCGTCTGAATAAGCGGCGTTAATACTGCGCAGTCACTCGCCAGCTCGCCATCCAGCCCCAGTTGCTCGCGCAGATTGAGGATAGTGGCGCCGTGATCGCCAAGCGTACCGCTGACTAACAGCACATCGCCAGCGCTTAACGTCTGCGCGCCCCAGCGAATATCGGCGGGAATCGCCCCCATGCCGGCGGTGTTGATAAACAATTTATCCGCCGCGCCGCGCTGCACAACTTTGGTGTCGCCGGTTACAATGGCGATACCCGCTTCCCGCGCGGTCGCCGCCATGCTATTTACCACGTTTTTTAACGTCTCCATCGGCAGCCCTTCTTCAAGGATAAAGCCGCAGGAGAGATAGCGGGGGATCGCGCCGCTCACCGCAACGTCGTTCGCCGTACCGCAAATCGCCAGTTTGCCGATATTGCCGCCGGGGAAAAAGAGCGGATCGATCACATAGCTATCGGTAGAAAACGCCAGACGGTCGCCCTCCGCCGTCAGTGGCGCCAGATCCAGACGCGCCTGATCTTCTTGTTCCGCCAGCCACGGGTTGGCAAAGGCCTCCATAAACAGACTATTAATCAACTGTTGCATAGCCTGACCGCCGCTACCGTGGGCGAGTTGTATATTGTTCAAACTTCACACTCCTGCTGACGATACTGATACCAGGCGGCGCATGCGCCTTCTGAAGAGACCATCAGAGCGCCGAATGCAGTCTCAGGGTTACACGTTTTACCAAATAGCGGACACTGATGCGGCTTGCATCTGCCGGTCAGCACTTCGCCGCAGCGGGCGCGCGGATCGTCATAGACCTGCTGCGGCGCTGGACGGAAATGCGCTTCGGCGTCAAAACGCTGATACTCTGGCGTCAGGTGGACGCCGGAAGATTCAATCACGCCCAAGCCGCGCCATTCGCTGTCGCCATTAACGCAGAACACATCGGCGATGGCCTGCTGCGCCAGCATGTTTCCGGCATCCGGCACTACGCGACGGTACTGATTTTCGACCTGGCTTAGGGCCGCTATTTTCTGCTCAACCAGCATCATCACGCCTTGCAGTAGATCAAGCGGTTCGAATCCAGCCACCACCAGCGGACGATTAAAATCGGCGGCGATAAACTGGTAAGCCTCGGTGCCGATGACCATGCTGACGTGGCCTGGCGCAAGAAATGCGTCAATGCCGTTATCCGGCTGCTCCAGTAGACTACGCAGCGTCGGGATCAGCGTGATGTGCTGGCAGAAAAAGTAGAAGTTCCGCACGTCGCGTTGTTTTGCCTGCTGAAGCGTGATGGCGGTGGTCGGCATGGTGGTTTCAAAGCCCAAACCGAAGAATACTACTTTGCGGGTCGGATTATCCTGCGCCAGCTTCAGCGCGTCCATCGGTGAATAAACAATACGGACATCCGCGCCGCGCGCTTTGGCCTGCAACAGCGACCCCTGTTTGCCCGGCACGCGCATGGCATCGCCAAAGGTGCAGAAAATGACCTCCGGATGGCTGGCGATTTCCACGCAACTGTCGATACGTCCCATCGGCAGCACGCACACCGGACAACCGGGGCCGTGAATAAACTCCACGTTTTCCGGCAGTAATTGATCGAGACCAAATTTAAATATCGCATGGGTATGGCCGCCGCAGACTTCCATAATGCGCAACGGACGCTCGGCAGTGTAAGGAAGGTGCGCGGCGCGTTCACGCAGGCGCTCAATTAACTGCATTACCTGTTCCGGCGCGCGGTATTCGTCAACAAAACGCATTATCTCTCCTCACCATACAACAGTGCGCCGACGTCCGGCTCAACATCAAACATGTTCTGTAGCGCGTCGAGCGTATCGCGCGCTTCTGCTTCGTTAATGACGCTCATGGCGAATCCGACATGAACCAGCACCCACTGACCCAGACGCGGCTGACCGTTTTCATCACAACTGCCGACTAATGTGAGATCGACATCGCGCTGAATGCCGCAAACGTCAACTTTCGCCTGGTTGCCGTCAATGGTGCGGATTTGACCCGGAACGCCTATGCACATCGCTGTGCCTCCAGCCAGGCCAGCCACTGATCCATGCCTTCGCCGCTGGTAGCGGAAATCAGAATAATTTCAATCTCCGGGTTCACTTCGCGCGCGCTGGCGATGCACTTCTCAACGTCAAAATTGAGGTAGGGCAGCAGATCGACTTTATTAAGCAGCATTAGCGACGCGGCGGCAAACATATGGGGATACTTCAGCGGCTTATCTTCGCCTTCGGTTACGGAAAGCACCGCGACTTTATGCTTTTCGCCCAGATCGAAGCTGGCCGGGCAGACGAGATTACCGACGTTTTCGATAAACAGAATGCCGCGGTCATCCAGCGGCAGACGCGGCGCGGCGTCGGCGATCATCTGCGCATCAAGATGGCAGCCTTTACCGGTGTTGACCTGAATGGCTGGCGTGCCGGTGGCGCGGATACGGGCGGCGTCGTTCACCGTCTGCTGGTCGCCTTCAATGACCGCGCAAGGAACGCGGTCTTTCAATTTCATCAGCGTCTCGGTCAGCAGAGTGGTTTTACCGGATCCGGGACTAGACACCAGGTTGAGCACCAGTTGCTGGTGGGCGGCGAAACGGGCGCGGTTGCGCTCAGCCAGACGATTATTTTTGTCCAGCACGTCGATTTCCACTTCCAACATTCGCCGTTGGCTCATGCCTGGCGCATGGGTTCCGGCTTCGCCGTGACCATAATGCAGATCGCCTTCTGTGGTCTGACTTGGGGCAAAGTCAGGCGTTTTAATGCCAGTAATTTTCAGAGTCGGACGAGCCGCTGGGGCAAAGGGCGCGCTACGAAACGCTGAGTGCGGATTATGCTCATCGCCTTCTATATAAAGGTTGCCTTCAGCGCAACCGCAAGTCGTACACATCGCTTACTCCTGATCTTGTTACTTGCTGTAAACCTGTCGCCGGACGGCGGCGTTGCCTTATCCGGCCTATAATATATGTGCTGTTCCTGTGGGCCGGATAAGACGCTTAAGCGTTGCCATCCGGCGCTGGAGTCTCATCAATCTCTATGCGCCGAATTTGTAAGCCGTCATCGGCCACAATTCGCAGCGTATCGCTATGACATTGCGGACAACGACGTACACGATGTGTCAACAACGTGACATATTGTTGACAATGCTCACACCAGCATTCGGCTTCCTGTTCTTCGAGGTGCAGTTTACAACCTTCTGCTATCGTGCCGCGGCATACCAGATCAAAACAAAAGGAAAGAGCGCTGGTTTCTACGCAAGAAAATGCGCCAATCTTGAGCCAGATGGCTGTCACATGTTTTGCGCCGTATGCTGAAGCCTGTTGTTCAATCAATTCCAGTGCCCGTTGGCAGAGGGTGATTTCGTGCATATCGCCTCCCGTAGTAGTTGCCCCTGTATAGCAATATTTATGCCAATATTTTTATCCCCTGACCATGTAACGTCGATAATGACGAAATGACATGTCGTCACCGCGTCGAAACAGCAGTAATCATACAAATAATATATAAAAAACAATAACTTAAAAATTGGCATGGAAAATGCTTAACGCAGGCATCTCTGTTGAACGGATAACCTGACATGACTATTTGGGAAATAAGCGAAAAGGCCGATTACATCGCGCAACGGCATCGTCGCCTACAGGACCAGTGGCATATTTACTGCAACTCGCTGGTTCAGGGGATTACCCTCTCGAAAGCGCGCCTGCATCACGCAATGAGCTGCGCGCCGGAAAAAGATCTTTGTTTTGTCCTGTTTGAGCACTTTCGTATTTACGTCGCGTTGGCGGATGGTTTTAACAGCCACACCATTGAGTACTACGTTGAAACCAAAGATGGCGAAGATAAGCAATTGATTGCACAGGCGCAGCTCGATATCGACGGCAAGGTTGACGAGCGGGTTAACAACCGCGATCGCGAGCAGGTGCTGGAGCACTATCTGGAAAAAATCGCCAGCGTTTACGACAGCCTCTATGCCGCGGTGGAAAACAACTCGCCGATCAATTTGCGCCAACTGGTAAAGGGACACAGCCCGGCTGTACAAGCCTGAGGCGTTGCCTGCTTTGATTCGCGATGTGGCGTTGCGCCACGTCATGAATGTTTTGGGGATGGGCGTGTCGATAAGTGTCGAAAATGACATTTCAACGGCATGTTTTCGTCAAAAATGACAATCACCTGAGGAATGCCTGGTGAATCGTTTTGTAATTGCTGACTCCACTCTCTGTATCGGCTGCCGCACCTGTGAGGCCGCCTGTTCAGAGACGCATCGCCAGCATGGCCTGCAATCAATGCCGCGCCTGAAAGTGATGCTGAATGAAAAAGAATCTGCGCCGCAGCTCTGTCACCACTGTGAAGATGCGCCATGCGCCACGGTATGCCCGGTTAACGCGATTAACCGCGTTGACGGCGCTGTCCAGCTTAATGAAAGCCTGTGCGTGAGCTGCAAATTGTGCGGTATTGCCTGTCCGTTTGGCGCTATTGAGTTTTCCGGCAGCCGTCCGCTGCATATTCCGGCGAACGCCAATACGCCGAAAGCGCCGTCCGCGCCGCCTGCGCCTGCGCGTGTCAGTACGCTGCTGGACTGGGTGCCGGGCATACGCGCTATCGCGGTGAAATGCGATCTCTGTAGCTTTGACGAGCAAGGCCCGGCCTGTGTGCGGATGTGTCCGACCAAAGCGCTACACCTGGTGGATAACACGGATATCGCCCGCGCCAGTAAACGTAAACGTGAGCTGACCTTTAATACTGATTTCGGCGATCTCACCTTGTTTCAGCAGGCTCAGAGTGGGGATGCATAATGAGTTCACTTTCACTGATTACTAGCGGCGTAGTCTGGTTTGTCGCCGCCGCCGTTCTGGCGTTTCTGTTTTCGTTTCATAAAGCGCTGAGCGGCTGGGTTGCCGGTATCGGCGGCGCGGTCGGCAGCTTGTGTACGGCAGGCGCGGGTTTCACCGCACTGACCAGCGCCGTTACGGTAAGCGGCGTGATGCCGTTTACCGGCCAAATGCTGCAAATTACGCCGTTGAATGCTATCTGGCTGATTACGCTGGGGCTGTGCGGTCTGTTCGTCAGCCTGTTCAATATCGACTGGCATCGCCATCCACAGGTAAAAGCCAATGGACTGTTGGTCAACCTGCTGATAGCGGCAGCCGTCTGCGCCGTAGTCGCCAGTAATCTGGGGACAATGGTGGTGATGGCGGAAATTATGGCGCTTTGCGCAGTGTTCCTTACCGGCGGTAGCAAAGAGGGCAAACTGTGGTTTGCGCTGGGTCGTCTCGGTACGCTGTTGCTGGCAATCGCCTGCGGACTGGCGTGGCAACGCTATGGCACGTTGGATATGGGGCTGCTGGATCAACGCGCTCAGCAACTGCCGCTGGGCTCCGATATCTGGCTGCTCGGCGTTATCGGTTTTGGCCTGCTGGCCGGGATTATCCCGCTACACGGCTGGGTGCCGCAGGCGCACGCCAACGCCAGCGCTCCCGCCGCCGCGCTGTTCTCGACCGTAGTGATGAAAATCGGGCTGCTGGGTATTCTGTCGCTGTCGCTGATTGGCGGCAACGCGCCGCTGTGGTGGGGCGTGGCGCTGCTGGTGCTTGGTATCATTACCGCGTTTGTCGGCGGTCTGTATGCGCTGATGGAACATAACATTCAGCGTTTGCTGGCCTATCACACTCTGGAAAACATCGGCATCATCCTGCTCGGTCTGGGCGCGGGCGTCACCGGAATTGCTCTTAATCAGCCGGCGCTGATCGCGCTGGGTCTGACCGGCGGGCTCTATCATCTGGTGAACCATAGCCTGTTTAAAAGCGTGCTGTTTTTGGGCGCAGGCAGCATCTGGTTTTGTACCGGTCATCGCGATATCGAAAAACTGGGCGGTATCGGTAAACGGATGCCGGTTATTTCTATCGCCATGCTGGTCGGTCTGATGGCGATGGCCGCGCTGCCGCCGCTGAACGGCTTTGCCGGCGAGTGGGTGATTTATCAGTCTTTCTTTAGGTTGGGCAACAGCGGCGCATTTGTTGGTCGTCTGTTAGGACCGCTGCTGGCGGTTGGCTTGGCGGTTACCGGCGCGCTGGCGGTGATGTGTATGGCGAAAGTTTACGGCGTGACTTTCCTCGGCGCGCCGCGCACGAAAGAGGCGGAAAACGCCAGTTGCGCGCCGATTTTGATGGGCGTCAGCGTGGTGGCGCTGGCGATTTGCTGCGTACTGGGCGGGGTTGCCGCGCCGTGGCTGCTGCCGATGATTTCTACTGCTGTGCCGTTGCCGCTGGAAACCGCGCACACCACCGTATCTCAGCCGATGATTACGCTGCTGCTGATTGCCTGTCCGCTATTGCCATTCATCATTATGGCGATGTTCAAAGGCAACCGTCTGCCATCGCGCTCCCGCGGCGCGGCCTGGGTGTGCGGCTACGACCACGAGCGGTCGATGGTGATCACCGCGCACGGTTTCGCCATGCCGGTGAAAGAGGCCTTTGCCCCGGTACTTAAATTGCGTCAATGGCTTAATCCTGTCTCTCTGGTGCCGGGCTGGCAGAGCGCGGCGGCGGCAGTGCTGTTCCGTCGTCTGGCGCTGATTGAGCTGGCGGTGCTGGTGGTGATTGTGGTTTCACGAGGAGCCTGAAAATGAGTGTGTTTTATCCGTTAATTCAGGCGCTGGTGCTATTTGCCGTTGCGCCGTTGCTATCCGGTATTACTCGCGTGGCGCGCGCCCGTCTGCACAATCGTCGTGGGCCGGGCGTGTTGCAGGAGTACCGCGACATTATCAAACTGCTCGGTCGTCAGAGTATTGCGCCTGCCGATTCTGGCTGGGTCTTTCGCCTGACGCCGTTTGTGATGGTCGGCGTGATGCTGACTATAGCCACAGCGCTGCCGGTAGTCACCGTTGGATCTCCGTTGCCGCAACTGGGTGATCTGATCACCCTGATTTATCTGTTCGCGATTGCGCGCTTCTTCTTTTCCATCGCCGGTCTGGACACAGGCAGTCCGTTCACCGCGATCGGCGCGAGCCGTGAAGCGATGCTCGGCGTGCTGGTGGAGCCGATTTTGCTGCTGGGCTTGTGGGTCGCCGCGCAGGTGGCGGGCTCTACCCATATTAGCAATATCACCGATACCATTTATCACTGGCCTGTCGCCCGTAGCATCCCGTTAATTCTGGCGCTGTGCGCCTGTGCTTTCGCCACCTTTATCGAAATGGGCAAGCTGCCGTTTGATCTGGCGGAAGCGGAGCAGGAGTTGCAGGAAGGGCCGCTGACCGAATACAGCGGCAGCGGTTTTGCGGTGCTGAAATGGGGCATCAGCCTCAAGCAACTGGTGGTGCTGCAAATGTTCGTCGGCGTATTCCTGCCGTGGGGGCAGATGGAAACCTTCACCGCAGGCGGGTTGCTGCTGGCGTTGGTGATTGCGGTCGTCAAACTGGTTGTCGGCGTGCTGGTGATCGCCCTGTTTGAAAACAGCATGGCGCGACTGCGTTTTTGCGCCACTTCACGCGTGACCTGGTCCGGTTTTGGGTTTGCGTTTTTAGCCTTCGTCTCCTTGCTGGCGGCGTGATTTAAGAGAGTTTGAGCATGTCTGAAGAAAAATTAGGTCAACAATACCTTGCGGCGCTGCACCAGGCGTTTCCGGGCGTGGTGCTGGACGAAGCCTGGCAGACCAAAGATCAGTTGACTATTACCGTGAAGGTGAACTATCTGCCGGAAGTGGTCGAATTCCTCTACTACCAGCAGGGCGGATGGCTGTCGGTGCTGTTCGGTAACGACGAACGTCAGTTGTGTGGCCATTATGCCGTTTATTACGTGATGTCGATGGAGCAGGGCACCAGGTGCTGGGTAACGGTGCGCGTGGAAGTTGATCCGAATAAGCCGGAATATCCCTCCGTCACGCCGCGCGTATCGGCTGCCGTCTGGGGCGAGCGCGAAGTGCGCGATATGTACGGTTTAATACCGGTCGGCCTGCCGGATGAACGTCGTCTGGTGCTGCCGGACGACTGGCCGGACGAACTCTATCCGCTGCGTAAAGACAGCATGGATTATCGTCAGCGTCCAGCGCCCACCACCGATGCGGAAACCTACGAGTTTATCAACGAGCTGGGGGATAAGAAAAATAATGTGGTGCCAATCGGCCCGCTGCATGTCACCTCCGATGAACCGGGCCACTTCCGCCTGTTCGTCGATGGCGAAAACATTATCGACGCCGACTACCGCCTGTTCTACGTCCACCGCGGCATGGAAAAACTGGCGGAAACCCGCATGGGTTATAACGAAGTCACCTTCCTGTCGGATCGCGTGTGTGGTATCTGCGGCTTCGCACACAGCACCGCTTACACCACCTCCGTGGAAAACGCGATGGGCATTCAGGTGCCGGAACGCGCGCAAATGATCCGCGCTATTCTGCTGGAAGTGGAGCGTTTGCACTCGCATCTGCTGAACCTCGGCCTGGCCTGCCACTTTACCGGTTTTGACTCCGGCTTTATGCAGTTCTTCCGCGTGCGCGAAACCTCCATGAAGATGGCGGAAATCCTTACCGGGGCGCGCAAAACTTACGGCCTGAACCTGATCGGCGGGATTCGCCGCGATCTGCTGAAAGAGGATATGATCCAGACCCGTCAACTGGCGCAGCAGATGCGTCGCGACGTGCAGGAGCTGGTGGACATGCTGCTGAGCACGCCGAATATGGAACAGCGTACCGTGGGTATCGGTCGTCTGGACCCGGAAATTGCTCGCGACTTCAGTAATGTCGGCCCGATGGTGCGTGCCAGCGGTCACGCCCGCGACACCCGCGCCGACCACCCGTTTGTCGGCTACGGTCTGCTGCCGATGGAAGTCCATAGCGAGCAGGGTTGCGATGTAATTTCTCGTCTGAAAGTCCGTATCAACGAAGTCTACACCTCGCTGAATATGATCGACTTCGGTCTGGATAATCTGCCGGGCGGCCCGCTAATGGTGGAAGGCTTCACCTATATTCCGCACCGTTTTGCGCTCGGCTTCGCTGAAGCGCCGCGCGGCGATGATATCCACTGGAGCATGACCGGCGACAACCAGAAGCTGTACCGCTGGCGCTGCCGTGCGGCGACCTACGCCAACTGGCCGACGCTGCGCTATATGCTGCGCGGCAATACCGTCTCTGACGCGCCGCTGATTATCGGCAGCCTCGACCCGTGCTACTCCTGTACCGACCGGATGACCGTGGTCGATGTACGTAAGAAGAAGAGCAAAGTCGTGCCGTACAAAGAACTTGAGCGCTACAGCATTGAGCGTAAAAACTCGCCGCTGAAATAAGGAATCGCCATGTTTACCTTTATCAAAAAAGTTATCAAAACCGGCACGGCGACCTCGTCTTATCCGCTGGAACCGATTGCGGTTGATAAAAACTTCCGCGGCAAGCCGGAACATAACCCGCAGCAGTGCATCGGCTGCGCCGCCTGCGTGAATGCCTGCCCGTCGAACGCGCTGACGGTGGAAACCGATCTTGCGACCAATGAGCTGGCCTGGCAATTCAATCTTGGGCGCTGCATCTTCTGTGGACGCTGTGAAGAAGTGTGCCCGACGGCGGCGATTAAGCTGTCGCAAGAGTACGAACTGGCGGTGTGGAAGAAAGAGGATTTTCTGCAACAGTCCCGCTTTGCGCTGTGCAACTGCCGTGTGTGTAATCGTCCTTTCGCCGTGCAGAAAGAGATTGATTACGCCATTGCGCTGCTCAAGCACAATGGTGACAGCCGCGCGGAACATCACCGTGAAAGCTTTGAGACCTGCCCGGATTGTAAGCGTCAGAAATGCCTGGTGCCGTCCGACCGTATTGAACTGACTCGCCATATGAAAGAGGCCAGCTAATGAGCAATTTATTAGGCCCGCGTGACGCCAACGGTATTCCGGTACCGATGACGGTGGATGAATCCATTGCCAGCATGAAAGCGTCTCTACTGAAAAATATTAAGCGTTCGGCATACGTTTACCGCGTGGACTGCGGCGGCTGTAACGGCTGTGAAATTGAAATCTTTGCGACGCTTTCGCCGCTGTTTGATGCCGAGCGTTTCGGCATCAAAGTGGTGCCGTCGCCGCGTCATGCCGATATTCTGCTGTTTACCGGCGCGGTGACCCGCGCCATGCGCTCTCCGGCGCTGCGCGCCTGGCAGTCGGCGCCGGACCCGAAAATTTGTATCTCTTACGGCGCCTGTGGCAACAGCGGCGGTATCTTCCATGACCTGTATTGCGTCTGGGGCGGTACCGACAAAATCGTCCCGGTGGATGTGTATATTCCAGGCTGCCCGCCAACGCCTGCGGCGACGCTGTATGGCTTTGCGATGGCGCTTGGCCTGCTGGAGCAGAAAATCCACGCCCGCGCGCCGGGTGAGCTGGACGATCAGCCCGCAGAGATCCTGCATCCGGATATGGTGCAGCCGCTGCGCGTGAAGGTGGATCGCGCGGCGCGCCGGCTGGCGGGTTATCGTTATGGTCGTCAGATCGCCGATGATTACCTGACACAGTTGGGGCAGGGCGAGCAGCAAGTGGCGCGTTGGCTGGAAGCGGAAAACGATCCGCGTTTAACCGAAATTGTCACCCATCTCAATCATGTTGTTGAAGAGGCGCGTATCCGATGAGCGAACAGGTGGTGTTCAGTCAACTGAGCCGTAAGTTTATTGATGAGAACGATGCGACGCCCGCCGAGGCGCAGCAGGTTGTCTATTACAGCCTGGCGATTGGCCACCACCTGGGGGTCATCGATTGTCTGGAGGCCGCGCTCACCTGCCCATGGGATGAGTATCTGGCGTGGATCGCCACCCTGGAAGCCGGTAGCGATGCCCGGCGTAAAATGGAAGGCGTGCCGAAGTATGGCGAAATCGTCATTGATTTTAACCATGTGTCGATGCTGGCGCGCGCGTTTGATAACGCGCGCGCCGCGCAGACTCCGCAGCAGCAAGAATGGAGTAAACTGATGCTCAGTATGCTGCATGACATCCATCAGGAAAGCGCCATCTACCTGATGGTGAGGAGGCTTCGTGACTGACGTTTTATTGTGTGTTGGCAATAGCATGATGGGTGACGACGGCGCGGGACCGTTGTTGGCGGAAAAATGCGTCGCGCAGCCGAAGGGTAATTGGGTGGTGATTGATGGCGGCAGCGCGCCGGAAAACGACATTGTGGCGATTCGCGAACTGCGCCCCGACCGCCTGCTGATTGTCGACGCTACCGACATGGGACTTAATCCGGGCGAGATCCGCATTATCGATCCGGATGATATCGCCGAAATGTTTATGATGACTACTCACAATATGCCGCTGAACTATCTGGTCGATCAGCTTAAAGAGGATGTCGGCGAGGTCATCTTTCTCGGTATCCAGCCGGATATCGTCGGATTTTATTATCCGATGACCCAGCCGATTAAGGACGCGGTAGACACCGTCTATCAGCGCCTGGAGGGGTGGCTAGGTCACGGCGGATTTGCCGCGCTTGAAGCGCCGGAGGCATAATTTTTAATGCCGAATGAGATAGGCGGCATTTCCCCTCTCCCTAAAGCAGTTGTCATCCGTCATCGTCACTTGTGTCGATGACACGCTTTTGTTCTCCTGAGTAAATAAAATAATTATATATAACAATACCTTAAATGTTGGCATGATTCGTGTATACATCGGCACATCATCTGTTATTGCTGGAGAATTTGATGAACCGTTTCATCATTGCAGACGCGAGTAAGTGCATTGGTTGCCGTACCTGTGAAGTCGCCTGCGTCGTATCCCATCAGGAAAATCAGGATTGCGCATCGCTGACTCCTGAAACCTTTTTACCTCGTATCCATGTCATCAAAGGCGTGAACGTCTCCACGGCAACGCTGTGTCGCCAGTGTGAAGACGCGCCGTGCGCCAACGTCTGCCCGAATGGCGCCATCAGCCGTGATAAAGGCTTTGTTCATGTGATGCAGGAACGCTGCATTGGCTGTAAAACCTGCGTAGTGGCCTGTCCTTACGGCGCAATGGAAGTGGTGGTGCGCCCGGTGGTGCGCAATAGCGGCGCGGGGCTGAACGTGCGTGCCGAAAAAGCCGAAGCCAACAAGTGCGATCTATGCCACCACCGTGAAGCCGGTCCGGCCTGTATGGCCGCCTGCCCGACGCACGCTCTGATCTGCGTCGACCGTAATAAACTTGAACAGTTGAGCGCGGAAAAACGCCGTCGCGCGGCGTTGGATTCAACAGCGTCGTTGCTTTTCTGATTTCTGCAATTGCGCGTAGAATACGCCACAAAGCATTGCCGGATGGCTTTACCCGGCCTACGGCTTGTTCGGTTGTAGGCCTGATAAGCGCAGCGCCATCAGGCATCCGGGTTTGATGATGGCGGGAAAATAAGATGGCGATAGACACACCTTCGGGCGTACAGCTACGTATTCGGGGCAAAGTACAGGGCGTTGGTTTTCGTCCCTTTGTCTGGCAACTGGCGCAGCAGTTGCGATTACACGGCGACGTATGTAATGACGGCGACGGCGTCGTAGTTCGGCTGCTGGAAGAGCCGTCGCAATTTATTGCCGCGCTCTATCAACACTGTCCGCCGCTGGCGCGCATTGACAGCGTTGAACACGAGTCGTTGATATGGGAGCGCACACCGACAGATTTCGCCATTCGTCAGAGCGCAGGCGGCGCGATGAATACGCAAATTGTGCCGGACGCGGCGACCTGCCCGGCATGTCTTGCCGAGATGAATACCCCTGGCGAGCGACGCTACCGTTATCCCTTCATCAATTGCACTCACTGCGGCCCACGCTTCACTATTATTCGCGCTATGCCCTATGACCGGCCATTTACGGTGATGGCGGCATTTCCCCTGTGCCCGGAATGCGACACGGAATACCGCGATCCGTATGATCGTCGTTTTCATGCCCAGCCCGTTGCCTGTCCGGCATGCGGGCCGCACCTTGAGTGGCGCAGCCAATGTGAACGAGCGGAAAAAGAGGCGGCCTTACAGGCGGCGGTCGCCCAATTGAACGCCGGGGGCATTATTGCCGTTAAAGGGCTTGGCGGTTTTCATCTGGTCTGCGACGCGCGCAACAATAGCGCGGTGGCAATGCTGCGGGCGCGTAAACATCGTCCGGCGAAACCACTGGCGGTGATGTTGCCCACGGCGCAAACGCTGCCGACCGCGGCGCGTTCGCTGCTGACCACGCCAGCGGCCCCGATTGTGCTGGTGGATAAGCAGTCTGTGCCTTCGCTGTGTGAGGGCATCGCGCCAGGGCTTACAGAGGTGGGCGTTATGCTGCCAGCCAACCCATTGCAACATCTCTTGTTGCAGGAACTCAATTACCCGCTGGTGATGACGTCCGGCAACCTGAGCGGCAGGCCGCCCGCTATCACCAACGAACAGGCGCTGGACGATTTACACGATATTGCCGATGGTTTCTTGTTGCACAATCGCGATATCGTGCAACGCATGGACGACTCCGTAGTGCGCGACAGCGGTGAAATGCTGCGTCGTTCACGGGGGTACGTGCCGGACGCGATTGCGTTGCCGCCGGGGTTCCGCAATGTGCCGCCGCTACTTTGTCTGGGCGCCGATCTGAAAAATACGTTCTGTCTGGTACGCGGTGAGCAGGCGGTTGTCAGCCAGCATTTGGGCGATCTCAGCGATGACGGTATCCAGGCGCAGTGGCGCGAGGCATTGCGCCTGATCCAGTCAATCTACGATTTTACGCCAGAGCGTATCGTCTGCGATGCGCATCCGGGCTATGTCTCCAGTCGGTGGGCCAGCGAGATGCGCCTGCCGACCGGGGCTGTGTTACACCATCATGCCCATGCGGCGGCCTGTCTGGCCGAGCATGGGTGGCCGCTGGACGGCGGAGAGGTTATTGCCCTGACGGTAGACGGTATCGGGATGGGCGAGAATGGCGCTCTCTGGGGAGGCGAATGCCTGCGGGTAAATTATCGTCAATGTGAACGGCTGGGGGGGCTGCCCGCCGTGGCGCTGCCAGGAGGCGATCTGGCTGCCAGACAGCCGTGGCGCAATCTGCTGGCGCAGTGTCTGCGCTTTGTGCCGGACTGGCAGAATTATCCGGAGACAGCGGGAGTACAACAGCAAAGCTGGAATGTCCTGGCGCGCGCCATTGAGCGCGGCGTCAATGCCCCGCTGGCGTCTTCCTGCGGGCGGTTGTTTGACGCGGTGGCCGCCGCGCTTCGCTGCGCGCCAGCATTGCTTAGCTATGAAGGCGAGGCAGCCTGCGCGCTGGAGGCGCTGGCCTCTCAATGCATTCACGTTGAGCATCCGGTGACGATGCCGCTTAACGGCGCTCAACTGGACTTAGCCGTTTTCTGGCGGCAATGGTTGAGCTGGCAGGCCACGCCCGCGCAACGCGCCTGGGCTTTTCATGATGCGCTGGCGTGTGGGTTTGCCACGCTGATGCGCCAACAGGCTACGGCGCGGGGGATAACCACGCTGGTTTTCAGCGGTGGGGTGATACACAACCGCTTATTGCGCGCACGCCTTTCTTTTTATCTTTCTGATTTTAACTTGTTATTTCCGCAGCAGTTCCCGGCGGGCGATGGCGGATTATCGTTGGGACAGGGCGTGGTTGCCGCGGCGCGCTGGTTGAGTGAAGCGTAGGGGGGGCGGATCGCGGCTGCGCCTTATCCGGCCTACCAATAGAGGCTCACTCGTAGGCCGGATAAGACGCGAAGCGGCGCCATCCGGCATCACAGACTTACACGGGCAGCATTTTCAGGAGCGCAAAGGCCTCTTTCATGCGGTCTTCACTCGCCACAAAGGCGCGCAGTTGTCCTTCTCCGCTCATGCCTTTGGCAATCATACCGTCAGATTCTGCGGTAATATGCCAGCTCAAATCGCGGCGCTGGGTTTCTCCCGCCAGATGCAGCGGCAGTTCCGGTGTTTTGACTTTGACCAGCATCGTCGGTAGCTTTAGCGGCGCCTTGCCGCCGAGCAGATTTTTCGCCAGGTACATCGCGCTTAACTGAATCGGTTGCAGGAAAGGCAGTACCTGACCGTTGATTTCCGCGCAGTCGCCTATCGCGTAAATGTCTGGGTGACTGGTCTGTAGATAGCTATCCACGCAGACGCCGTGGTTGATGACTAACCCGGCACGGCGCGCCAGCGCAGTTTCCGGGCGTAAGCCGGTGGCGGCAATCGCCGCATCTACCTCGATGCGACGCTGACTTGCCAACGTCGCGCGGATACCTGCCTCGCTTTTCTCCAGCTCTTGTAGCTGTGATTTCAGCTGCAGATGCACCCCCATATCAGTCAGACGATGCTGTAAGCGACTGCTCACTTCCGGCGGCATCAACGAGGCGAGAAGACTGGCGGCGTTGTCCATCAGCGTTACCGTTTTCCCGGCGCGGCAGAAATCCATCGCTAATTCACTGCCAATGAGACCGCCGCCGACAATCAGTACCCGCTGCGCTGCGCGCAGTTGTGTTTCACAGGCGCGGTACTCCTGCTGGCTATTCAGAGTAAGCATTAACTCACGTCCTGCAACCGGCGGCACAAAGGCCGCCGCCCCGGTTGCCAGTACCAGTTTGTCGTACTGCCACTGCTTATCCTGGCTTTTCACCACATGGGCATCGGCATCAATGTCAGCAACCCAGGTATGCGGGAACAGTCGCAGATTAAACTGTTCAGCAAATTCCCCCGCTAACTGGCGGGTGAGATCATCGGCGCGCTGCGACTGGCTGATAACGTGGCTGAGATCGGGCTTGTTGTACTCATCCATGCTGTCCGCCGCAATCAGGGTTAACGGCACATGCGCATCTTGTTTACGGATATTTTTGACGAGCTGGCGGGCGGCGAAGCCCGACCCAATAATGATGATCCCTCGACTCATTTTGCCTCCGTCGCCAGTACGTCGAACACGTCTTTACCTAATGAACATTCCGGGCACAGGAAGTTATCCGGCACGTCGCTCCACGGCGTACCCGGCGCGACATCCTGCAACGGCTCGCCCAGCGCAGGGTCGTAAATCCACTGGCATACGCTGCATTGCATTTTAGGGCCGAGGTCTGCGGCGGCGCAGGTTGTGATTTCTTCGGCTGGCGTGGTTTTCTGTGTGGTTTCCGGCAGCGGAGCAAGCGCCCACTGACGCGCGATGTCGCGACCGTGCTGACGGCACAGCTCCAGCGCATCCACATCCGGACGCCATTTCGCTTTCAGACTCAGGGACATTTCAAAACCGGCATCCTGTAAGCGCGTGGACAGTCGATCCACCGCGCCGCCGCTCCAGCCATGCGAACCGAAGGCGCTGGCGCGCTTGTTGCGAAAGCGCAGGCCGGTCATCTCTTCCACCAGACCGGCGATTTTCGGCATCATCACGTTGTTCATGGTAGAAGTGCCGGCCAGCACGCCTTTCGAACGGAAGACGTTGGTCAGTATTTCATTTTTATCGCTGCGGGCGACATTAAAGATTTTGACCGCCACGTTCGGGTCCACTTCGTTGATACCCTGTGCGATGGCATCCGCCATCATGCGAGTATTGTTCGACATGGTGTCGTAGAAAATAGTGATACGATCTTCCTGATAATCTGCCGCCCATTTCAGATACAGTTCCACGATTTGCGTTGGGTTGTCGCGCCATACCACGCCGTGTGAGGTCGCAATCATATCCACCGGCAGGTTGAAGCCGAGGATTTCGGTAATTTTTGGCGTTACCAGACGGCTGAACGGCGTCAGGATGTTGGCGTAGTAGCGCTGGCACTGTTCAAATAGTTCGGTCTGATCCACTTCATCATTGAACAGACGTTCGTCGCAATAGTGCTGACCAAAGGCATCGTTGCTGAATAATACCGCGTCGCCGGTCATATAGGTCATCATGCTATCCGGCCAGTGCAGCATCGGCGTTTCCACGAAGATCAACTGCTTGCCGTTGCCGATATCCAGCGTATCGCCGGTTTTCACCACCTTAAAATTCCATTCCGGGTGATGGTGATGGCCGTTGATAGAATCAATGGCGTTGGCAGTACAGTAGATAGGCGCGTCCGGGATCTGCGCCATCAGTTCGGTCAGCGCGCCTGCATGGTCTTCTTCGGCATGGTTAATGATGATGTAGTCGATGTCCGCGAGGTCGATTTCACTGCGCAGATTTTGCACAAACTCACGGCTAAACTTATGATCGACGGTATCGATCAGCACATTCTTTTCTTCACGAATGAGATAGCTGTTATAGCTGCTGCCGCGCAGCGTTTTGTATTCGGTTCCGTGAAAATCACGTACTTCCCAGTCGCGCTGGCCAACCCAATGAATATTATTTTTAACTAGGATAGACATAACCACCTCAATTCATTCAACGTTTGCAAAAAGTTGCTTTGCTTATTGCAGGTAGTATGCCAATTTTCCATGTTATTGATTTATATGAAATTATAATGATTTTGTATTTTTGATGTAGTCAAAAAGACTATAAATGGTGCTGTCAATATGACACTATGCATTGTCAAAATGACAATGAGGTAGCTATGAGTTTTTCCGTGGAGGTATTGGCGGGCATCGCCATTGAGTTACAACGCGGCATCGGGCATCAGGATCGTTTTCAACGGTTGATTACTACGCTGCGTCAGGTGCTGGCGTGCGACGCCTCGGCGCTGTTGCGTTATGAATCAGGACAATTTATTCCACTGGCGATTGACGGCCTGGCGCAGGACGTTCTCGGCAGGCGTTTTACTCTGGAAGGGCATCCGCGTCTGGAGGCTATCGCCCGTGCGGGGGACGTAGTGCGTTTCCCCGCCGATAGCGATTTGCCCGATCCGTATGACGGGTTAATTCCCGGACAGGAAAGTCTGAAAGTCCACGCCTGTGTTGGGCTGCCGCTGTTTGCCGGGCAGAACCTGATCGGTGCGCTGACCCTTGATGCCATGACGCCGGCGCAATTCGAAGTATTCAGCGATGAAGAGCTGCGGCTTATCGCCGCGCTGGCCGCTGGGGCATTGAGTAATGCGCTGTTGATTGAACAACTGGAAAGCCAGAACATGCTGCCGGGGTCGTCCGCCGCGTTCGAACCGATAAAAGAGACGCACATGATCGGCCTGTCGCCTGCGATGACGCAGTTGAAAAAAGAGATCGAGATTGTGGCGAGCTCCGATCTTAACGTGCTGATCGGCGGTGAAACGGGGACCGGTAAAGAGCTGGTGGCGAAAGCTATTCACCAGGGCTCCCCCAGAGCGGTCAATCCGCTGGTCTATCTCAACTGCGCCGCGCTGCCGGAAAGCGTGGCGGAGAGCGAGTTGTTTGGTCATGTAAAAGGCGCATTTACCGGCGCCATCAGCCACCGTAGCGGAAAGTTCGAAATGGCCGACAACGGTACGCTGTTTCTGGATGAGATTGGCGAACTGTCGCTGGCGCTACAGGCCAAGCTACTTCGCGTGTTGCAGTATGGCGATATTCAGCGCGTCGGCGATGATCGTAGCCTGCGCGTGGATGTGCGGGTGTTGGCGGCGACCAACCGTGACCTGCGTGAAGAGGTGCTGGCGGGGCGTTTTCGCGCCGATCTGTTCCATCGCCTGAGCGTTTTCCCGCTCTTTGTGCCGCCGCTGCGCGAGCGCGGCGATGATGTGGTGTTGCTGGCGGGCTATTTTTGCGAGCAGTGCCGACTGCGGCTGGGGCTGTCCCGCGTGGTGCTGAGTCCCGGCGCGCGCCGCCATTTGCTCAACTATGGCTGGCCGGGCAATGTCCGGGAGCTGGAACATGCCATTCACCGTGCGGTTGTGCTGGCGAGAGCGACCCGGGCAGGGGATGAGGTGATACTGGAGGCGCAGCATTTTGCTTTGTCAGAGGACGTTTTACCCGCGCCGCCTGCGGAAAGCTTTCTGGCGCTGCCGAATTGCCGCAATTTACGCGAATCGACGGAGAACTTCCAGCGAGAGATGATTCGCCAGGCGCTGGCGCAAAATAATCATAACTGGGCGGCCAGCGCGCGGGCGCTGGAAACCGACGTCGCCAACCTGCACCGGCTGGCGAAACGTCTGGGACTGAAGGATTAAATAATCCCCGCCTGGTAGAAATCCTGCAGGTTAATGGCGCCGGTGAGTTTGCCGTTTTCATCGACCACCGGCGCGGCGGTAATTTTGCGTTTCATCAGGAGCTCTTTGGCGTCAATGGCGCGGCTTTGCGCCTGGAGCGTAATCCCGTTGGGCGTCATGGCTTCGCTGACCGGCGTGGTGAGCGCGCCGCCGCTCACCAGCCAGCGACGCAGGTCGCCGTCGGTAAAGACGCCTTTCACAACATGTTGCTCATCGCAAACCGCCACCAGTCCCAGTCCGGTACGGCTAAGTTCCAGCATGGCATCCATCACGCTGGTGGCGAGCATCACCTGCGGTATTGCATCGCCCTGGCGCATCAGGTGATGCACATTATTGAGCAAACGCGCGCCCAGTGCGCCAGCCGGATGCGAACGGGCGAAATCTTCTTCGTTAAAACCGCGCGCCTGCATGACCGCCATCGCCAGCGCATCGCCCATCATCAACGTAGTGACGGTACTGGACGTCGGCGCCAGATGCATCGGGCAGGCTTCACGCTCGACGGAAATATCCAGAACGGCTTTTGCCGCGCGCCCCAGCGGAGAGTGAGGTTTACCGGTCATCGCCAGCAGCGCGACGGATTTATCTTCCAGACGCGGGATGATGAGGTCGAGTTCTTTTGCGCCGCCGGAATAGGAGATAAATAACATCACGTCGCGGCTTTCAATCATCCCCAGATCGCCATGCAGCGCTTCCGCCGGATGAACAAAAAAAGCGGGAGTACCGGTACTGGCAAGCGTCGCGGCGATTTTTTTACCAATGTGGCCTGACTTGCCAATACCGGAAACGATCACTTTGCCTTCACAGTGAATAATGATATTGGCGGCGCGGACAAAATCATCGCCCAGGCGCTCCGGCAGACGGCTGGCTTCCTGTAGCTCCAGCATTAAGGTCTGACGGCCCGCGTGTAGTAGTGCGTCACTCATTGCTTTCTCCGGTTATGATAACGGTAATTCCTTTCTCTTCCAGCGCCTGACGAAATGCCGGATCGATACCCGCGTCCGTGATCAGTTTGTCGACGCTTTCCAGACTGCACACCACATTGGGGCTTTTACGACCAAATTTTGAGGAGTCCGCCATCAGAATCACCTCGCGTGCGGCATTGCACATTGCCTTACTGACGGTGTAAACCTCATTAAACGTGGTCACACCGGCGTTCAGGTCAATACCGTCAGTTCCCATGAAAAGTTTATCAAAGCTGAATTGCTCAAAGGCGTTTTCCGCTAGTTGACCGTGAAACGACGCCGATTTTTTACGGAAGGTGCCGCCGGGCATCAGAATGGTTTGTTCGTTGTCCAGTTCCGATAGCGAGTTGACAATATGTAAACTGTTTGTCATCACCGTGATGTTGCTAAAGCGTGAAAGCAACGGCACCATCTGTAACACGGTACTTCCGGCGTCCAGAATAATAGAGTCGCCGTCATGGATATATTTCACGGCGGTTGCGGCTATCAGCGCTTTTTTGTGGGTATTGATAAGCGTTTTGTGGTCGATAGGCGGATCGGACTCTTCTTTATTCAAGACCACGCCGCCATAGGTACGGATGACGGTTCCGGCATTTTCCAGAATGACCAGATCTTTGCGGATAGTGGTGCCTGTAGTGTCAAAGTACTGGGCCAGTTCTTCAACCGAGCATTTTCCCTGTTTTTGCAGGTGCTCCAGAATCGCGGCCTGACGCTGACGAGGTTTCATAGGCGTGATTACCCTGACTTATGTATGCATTGCGAAATGATAATTTCGCAAGCTATTCGCATTCACAACGAAATTACCCATGTTTCAGTTTAAGCGCCAATGATAGTGCATTCTGCGCGAGCGAATCATGGGGAAAGATCACATCAGGCTGTAATTCATGCAAATGTTTTCCTTGCATTGCGGCAATTTTAACCGGTCTGGCGAATACCGTAAGGCCTTTCATCAATAAAGTGTCCGTCACCCGCTGCTGTTCATCCAGCGCCACGGCAACCACCACCCGGGGCTTAAAACGCCCGCCGGAGCGCCCGACGCCGACCCGCCCCTGCTGGCTAAGTTTATCGAATGCCCGATTAAAGCGGGAGATCTGCCAGCCGCCCAGCGCCAGTTGCGCGCACCAGGCGATAACGGCGACGGTAATCAGAGTGGAAACCATTATGTGCTCCTGTTGTTTTGCCTGATGGCGCCGTAGGCTGGATAAGACGGTTACGTCGCCATCCGGCAATTTACGGTCAGAACATCACTTGACCGCCGGTTACGTTGATCGACTGCCCGGTGCAATAAGACGCTTTCGGGCTGGCATAAAACAGCAGCATGTTCAGCACATCCTGATAATCACACCCGCGTTTGAGCGGTACCTTATCAATGTAATACTGTTCCACCTCGTCGGGTTTAATGCCCAGTTTCGTAGCGTATTGCGGCAGCAATGACTGGAACATCGGCGATTTCAACAAGTTGCCGAGCATCAGCGAATGTACGGTAATGCCATACTCCGCCAGGTCCAGCGCCAGAGACTGGGTTAACCCCACGCCGCCGAATTTCGCCGCGCTGTAGCCGGAGTTGTGTTTACTGCCCACTTTGCCGGATTTAGAGTTAATCTGAATAATGCGCCCCTGAATGCCGTCGCGGATCATCAGGCGGGAAAACTCACGGGCGCAGAGGAAATAACCCACCAGATTCACCTGTAGCGAGCGGTCAAAATCGCCCAACTGGAAATCGCTGATAAACGCCGCTTTGGCGATACCCGCGCTGTAAACCAGCAGATCGACGCGCCCGAAAATCTCGTCTACGCCGCGGGAAAGCGCCAGCACGCTCTGCTCGCTGGTGGCGTCGGCGCCAAAACCATACGCCATGCCTTCGCCAAAATCGGCGTTAATCTCCCGAGCGACATTCGCGGCTTTATCGCTTTGAATATCCACGACCGCCACGCGGTATCCTTCTTCTGCAAGCCCACGGCAAAGGAACGCCCCCAGGGTCTGGCCTCCGCCAATGACAACGGCAACTTGATTCATGTTTTTCTCCTTAAGCGATAAACTTTAAAATACAGCCCGGCGCGATATCGTCCGGTACTGGCCCCGCTACGTGCACGGTGCCGGGAAATTCCGCTTCGCGCAGACCATCGAAGCGCAAAGTGATATGCCCCAGTTCACGCAGGTTTTGCCCGGCCACGCTGCCGACTGCCGTGACTGGATAGCAATGCTGGCCTAGCTCAAACCGCGCGCCAGGCTGCAGCTCGCCGGTCAGTTCGCCATGACAATGGATGAAGCAAAATTCTTCGATATCCGCCGGCGCGCCTTCCCGAAACGTAATCAGCATCTGTTCGCCGAGCGCCTCCATCGCGCTCTGGCCGATACGGGTGATGGTGGTTTGATAAATCACGCTCATGTCTGAACCTCTTATTGATAGATAAAGCCGGAAACAAACCAGGCGATAAGTACAGTCGGCGCGCCAGTCAGGAAGCGTCCGACCAGCACAGAAGGTACGCCGACGCGAACGGTGTCTTGTTTCGCTTCCGCCAGCGACAGGCCGACCGGGATAAAGTCGCAGGCCGCCTGCGCGTTAATCGCGAACAGGGCGGGAAGCGCCAGATGCGGGGGAATATTGCCCAGACCTATCTGAACGCCGATCAGGACGCCAATGACCTGAGCGATAACCGCGCCAGGGCCGAGAAAGGGCGACAGCAGCGGGAAAGAGCAGATCAATGCCAACGTCACCAGCCCCAGTGGATGGCTGGCTAATGGCGCCAGGCCGTGGGCGATCCAGTCGCCAAGACCTGAGGCCATAATGATGCCGATCAGCGCCGAAACGAACGCCATAAACGGCAGGATTGTTTTCAGGACCGTATCAATGGTGTCGCGACCGGACTGGAACAGTACCGCCACGGCGGAGCCCATTCCCATGCCGACTTTTGCCAGCAGCCCGTCGCTCTGCTCGGTGATTTTTTTGCTGGTGTCGTAGTCACGCCCTGCTGTCGCGGCGGCAGGCTGCGGGCTGGCAGACGTTTCGCCGACAAGAGTGAGGTTTTCTTCTTTAACGCCGGAGACGTAAATATCCTCAACAATGTACTGTGCCAGCGGGCCGGACTTACCCGTCGAATGAATATTGATAGTTGGAATCCGGCGTTTCGGGTAGATACCGCAGCGCAGCGTACCGCCGCAGTCGATAATGGCCGCGCCGATCTCTGCTTCCGGCGGTTCGCCTTCTTTAAAACCGTCCACCGCTTGCCAGCCCGTCAGTTGCGCCAGTTTGTCAACAATCGCCGGACGCGTACCGGCTGTGATATAGACGATTTTTTTACCTGACGTAACGTTCAGTTCAAGCGGGCCGCCCCAGCCGCCGGCGCCTTTCTCAATACGAACCCGTGTCATGATGCCGCTCCTGTCAGATGAACTTTCTGATCAAGTTGAATCCCCATTTTTTTCTCAAAAATGGCGGTGGTGAGATCGGTGACCCAACCGCGAAAGAAATTCGTCACCAGACCTACCAGCAGATAGCTCACCGCGAGTGGGCCGAGAGGAAGCCCTAACGTGGTCAGCCCGCTGGCGATCCCCAGATAGACAAACAGTTCGCCGGGATTGATATGCGGAAACAGACCATTCATGGAGTGACAGCTATAAGAGGCCGCCGCGTAATAGCTCGGCTTGTACTTCTCCGGCATAAAGCGTCCCAGACTCAGGGTCATCGGATTACAAAAAACAAACGTCCCAATGCACGGTAAAAGCAGGTAGCGGGATAGCGGATTTCCGGCGCAGCGTTGGGCAAAACGCTCAATACGCTGCTGGCCGATAAAATTGATTAGCGCATTCATGATAACCAGCAGGCTTATCAGTAGCGGAAGAATGCCTGTCACCATACCGGTAAACACCTCTCCGCCTTTCTGAAATAACCCGATGAACCACTCTGCACCATGTGTAATGGTTTCGATCATTGTTCTCTCCTGTAGGGTTTTTAGTTTTCTTACTAACTTCCTATTCATTTTAATCATATCGAAAGATTTAAAAGTGTTATTTTGATCGCAAAGTGAAAGATAAATATTTTAATTTGAAAGTAATGGGGTAAGGAGAGCAGATATAAACAGAAAAGAGGTGAAAGGTGATTTATTCTCTTACGCCGCTTCCTTGTGCGGCGGGGGATGCTTTACCATACTTCTTCCTGGCTGAATTTGTTTAATGGATGTCTCATGTTCAAGCGTCGTTATGTAGCGTTACTTCCTCTTTGTTGCGTATTGCTTGCCGCCTGTAGCGGCACACCAAAATCCTCCAGGACTCAAACGGCGCCGGGAACGCCTTCCGGCGGCTTCCTGCTTGAGCCGCAGCATAACGTCATGCGAATGGGCGGCGACTTCGCCAACAACCCTAATGCGCAGCAGTTCATTGATAAAATGGTCAGTAAACACGGTTTCGACCGTCAGCAACTGCAAGAGATCCTCTCCCAGTCTAAAAAACTGGATTACGTTCTGCGTCTGATGGACAGACAAGCGCCAACCACTCAGCCGCCCGCCGGGCCAAATGGCGCCTGGCTGCGCTACCGCAAACAATTTATTACGCCGGATAACGTGCAAAACGGCGTCGCGTTCTGGAATCAGTATGAAGACGCGCTGAACCGCGCCTGGCAGGTATACGGCGTACCGCCGGAGATTATCGTGGGCATTATCGGCGTGGAAACCCGTTGGGGACGCATCATGGGGAAAACGCGGATTCTGGACGCGCTGGCGACGCTGTCATTTAACTATCCGCGTCGGGCGGAATACTTCTCCGGCGAGCTGGAAACCTTCCTGCTAATGGCGCGCAATGAACAAGATGATCCGCTCAATCTGAAAGGTTCCTTTGCGGGCGCGATGGGCTATGGTCAGTTTATGCCGTCCTCTTATAAAGAATACGCGGTTGATTTTAATGGCGACAATCACATCAACCTATGGGACCCGGTGGATGCTATTGGTAGCGTGGCGAACTATTTCAAGGCGCATGGTTGGGTGAAAGGCGATGTGGTCGCAATACCCGCTAATGGCCAGGCGCCGGGACTGGCAAATGGTTTCAAAACAAAATACAGCGTCTCTCAGCTTGCCGCCGCAGGCTTAACGCCGCAGCAATCGTTGGGCAATCATCAGGAAGCCAGCCTGCTTCGTCTGGATGTCGGTACTGACTACCAGTACTGGTACGGCCTGCCGAATTTCTACGCCATTACCCGCTATAACCACAGCACGCATTATGCGATGGCGGTGTGGCAACTGGGACAGGCGGTAGCGCTGGCACGGGTGCGCTAATTTGTTTTTAGCTTATCCAGCTTTCTTCACTGCCGGATAAGCTATCTAAGTATCGCCATCCGGCAATGTTTTCCGCTGACCAACGAATTTTTCGGAAGCCTACTCGTAAAATCGATAGCTCGTCCCCATCTCTGGCTGGAAAGTGCTATCTTGTCCGGCAGGATTTCTAACTGACAGAGGTCATGATGACTGACAGTGAACTGATGCGCCTTAGCGAACAGGTCGGGCTGGCGTTAAAAACGCGCGGGGCGATCGTAACGACAGCGGAGTCCTGTACCGGCGGCTGGCTGGCGAAAGCCATTACCGATGTCGCCGGAAGTTCCGCCTGGTTTGAGCGCGGCTTTGTCACCTATAGTAATGAAGCTAAAGCGCAGATGATTGGCGTGCGTGAAGAGACACTGGCGCAGCATGGCGCGGTCAGCGAACCCGTGGTGGTAGAAATGGCGATTGGGGCGCTGAAGGCCGCTCGCGCCGATTTTGCTATCGCTATTAGCGGGATTGCCGGGCCGGATGGCGGCAGTGAAGAGAAGCCGGTTGGCACGGTGTGGTTTGCTTTCGCCAGCGTCAGCGGAGAAGGGATTACGCGTCGGGAATGCTTCAGCGGCAACCGTGAATCGGTGCGTCGACAGGCGACGACCTACGCGTTACAAAACCTGTGGCAACAATTTCTACAAAACACTTGATACTGTATGAGCATACAGTATAATTGCTTCAAGAGTACGAAATCACTATCCGGTTCAATACCAAGTTGCATGACAGGAGTAATAATGGCTATCGACGAAAACAAACAGAAAGCGTTGGCGGCAGCACTGGGCCAAATTGAAAAGCAATTTGGTAAAGGCTCCATCATGCGTCTGGGTGAAGACCGCTCTATGGATGTGGAAACTATCTCCACCGGTTCGCTTTCACTGGATATCGCACTCGGTGCGGGCGGTCTGCCGATGGGCCGTATCGTCGAAATTTACGGGCCGGAATCTTCCGGTAAAACGACCCTGACGCTGCAAGTCATTGCCGCAGCGCAGCGTGAAGGTAAAACCTGTGCGTTTATCGATGCGGAACACGCGCTTGACCCCGTTTACGCCCGCAAGCTGGGAGTCGATATCGATAACCTGCTCTGTTCTCAGCCGGACACCGGCGAGCAGGCGCTGGAAATCTGTGACGCGCTGGCGCGTTCAGGCGCGGTGGACGTCATTGTGGTCGACTCCGTAGCGGCGCTAACGCCGAAAGCGGAAATTGAAGGCGAAATCGGCGACTCTCACATGGGCCTCGCGGCGCGTATGATGAGCCAGGCGATGCGTAAGCTGGCGGGGAACCTGAAACAGTCCAACACGCTGTTGATTTTCATCAACCAGATCCGTATGAAGATTGGCGTGATGTTCGGCAACCCGGAAACCACCACCGGCGGTAACGCGCTGAAATTCTACGCCTCTGTTCGTCTTGATATCCGTCGTATCGGCGCGGTGAAAGAGGGAGATAACGTCGTGGGTAGCGAAACGCGCGTGAAAGTAGTGAAAAACAAAATCGCCGCGCCGTTTAAGCAGGCCGAGTTCCAGATCCTCTATGGCGAAGGTATCAACTTCTATGGCGAACTGGTTGACCTGGGCGTGAAAGAGAAGCTGATCGAGAAAGCGGGCGCATGGTACAGCTACAACGGCGAGAAGATTGGTCAGGGTAAAGCGAACGCGACCACGTGGCTGAAAGAGAACCCGGCGACAGCGAAAGAGATCGAGAAAAAAGTGCGTGAATTACTGTTAAGCAATCAGAATTCTTCGCCCGATTTCGCCGTTGACGATAGCGAAGGCGTAGCAGAGACCAACGAAGATTTTTAATCGTCAGGTGATGGTTGGCAGGATAACGCGAAGCTGCCATCGGACAAAATGTTAAATTACTATCAAGGGCTGCATTTATGCGGCCCTTTTGGCATTTACCCTTGTTAAGGTTTTTTATGAGCGAACCAACACCGCGCCGTCCCGCTTATGCTCGTCTTCTTGACCGTGCGGTACGCATCCTTGCCGTCCGCGATCACAGCGAGCAGGAGCTGCGGCGTAAACTCTCCGCGCCGGTGATGGGAAAAAATGGGCCGGAAGAGATCGATGCGACGCCAGATGATTACGAGCGTGTGATCTCCTGGTGCCACGAACATCACTATCTTGACGACAACCGTTTTGTCATACGCTTTATCGCCAGTCGTAGCCGCAAAGGATACGGCCCGGCGCGTATTCGCCAGGAGCTGAATCAGAAAGGCATCGCCCGCGAATCGACTGAAAAAGCGATGCGCGAATGTGACATTGACTGGAGTGAAATGGCGCGTGAACAGGCTGTTCGCAAATATGGCGAGCCGCTCCCTTCAACATTTTCAGAAAAGGTTAAGGTACAGCGCTTTTTACTCTATCGCGGGTATCTGATGGACGATATTCAGGAGATATGGCGAAATTTTGCAGATTGAGCGCATACGGGATTTTACTTCCCGGTAAAGAAAACTTATCTTATTCCCACTTTTTCCGTCTGGACGCGAGTTGCTTAACGGCGAGCAGCGTCTGCGACGACTATTCCTTAAATACACAAAATCATTCAAGCCGCATCAAGGCGGTAAGTGAGCCTCGGGAACATATCGAAGTTAGCGACCGGGGAATTCGCAGCCAGCGCAGAGAAGGCTTGAAGGAGAACGTGTAGCTTAATTTCAGGATAATTATGAGCAAGAGCACCGCTGAGATCCGTCAGGCGTTTCTCGACTTTTTCCATAGTAAAGGACATCAGGTAGTTGCCAGCAGTTCCCTGGTGCCTAACAATGACCCCACGCTGTTGTTTACCAATGCCGGGATGAACCAGTTCAAGGATGTTTTCCTTGGGCTTGATAAGCGTAATTATTCCCGTGCAACCACTTCCCAACGCTGTGTACGCGCGGGGGGGAAACACAACGATCTGGAAAACGTCGGATACACTGCACGTCACCATACATTCTTCGAAATGCTGGGCAACTTCAGCTTCGGCGATTACTTCAAACACGACGCCATTCAGTTCGCATGGGAATTGTTGACCGGTGAAAACTGGTTTGCTTTGCCAAAAGAGCGTTTGTGGGTCACCGTCTATGAAACCGACGACGAAGCCTATGGTATCTGGGAAAAAGAAGTCGGCATTCCACGCGAGCGTATCATCCGCATCGGTGACAATAAAGGCGCGCCATACGCATCGGATAACTTCTGGCAGATGGGCGACACCGGCCCGTGCGGTCCATGCACCGAAATCTTCTACGATCATGGCGACCACATCTGGGGCGGCCCTCCGGGAAGCCCGGAAGAAGACGGCGATCGCTATATTGAGATCTGGAACATCGTCTTTATGCAGTTCAACCGTCAGGCCGACGGTACCATGGAACCGTTGCCGAAACCGTCTGTAGATACCGGTATGGGGCTGGAGCGTATTGCCGCGGTATTGCAGCACGTTAACTCTAACTATGAAATCGACCTGTTCCGCACGTTGATTGAAGCAGTAGCGAAAGTGACCGGCGCCACCGATCTCAGCAATAAATCGCTGCGTGTTATCGCCGACCACATCCGTTCCTGCGCATTCCTGGTTGCCGATGGCGTGTTGCCGTCGAATGAAAACCGTGGCTATGTGCTACGTCGCATTATTCGTCGCGCGGTTCGTCACGGCAACATGCTGGGGGCGAAAGAGACCTTCTTCTACAAGCTGGTTGGGCCGCTGATTGAGGTAATGGGCTCCGCAGGCGAAGAGTTGAAACGTCAGCAGGCGCAGGTCGAGCAGGTTCTGAAAACGGAAGAAGAGCAGTTCGCCCGTACGCTGGAGCGCGGTCTGGCGCTGCTGGATGAAGAACTGGCGAAATTGCAGGGCGACACCCTGGACGGCGAAACCGCTTTCCGTCTGTATGATACTTATGGTTTCCCGGTTGATCTAACGGCGGACGTATGCCGTGAGCGCGATATCAAAGTCGACGAAGCCGGTTTTGAAACCGCTATGGAAGAGCAACGTCGTCGCGCGCGCGAAGCCAGCGGTTTTGGCGCAGACTACAACGCAATGATCCGTGTTGACAGCGCTTCTGAATTTAAAGGTTATGACCATCTGGAACTGAATGGCAAAGTCACTGCGCTGTTTGTCGATGGTAAAGCGGTTGAGGCGATTAATGCGGGACAGGAAGCCGTTGTCGTGCTGGATCAAACCCCATTTTATGCGGAATCAGGCGGTCAGGTCGGCGATAAAGGCGAGCTGAAAGGCGTTGGGTTTACCTTCGCGGTGAACGACACGCAAAAATATGGCCAGGCGATTGGTCACCTCGGAAAATTGTCCGCAGGCGCTTTGAAAGTGGGCGATGTGGTACAGGCTGACGTGGATGAGGCGCGCCGCGCACGTATCCGTCTGAACCACTCCGCCACGCACCTGATGCACGCGGCGTTGCGCCAGGTGCTTGGGGCACACGTTGCGCAGAAAGGTTCGCTGGTTAGCGATAAAGTATTGCGCTTCGACTTCTCGCACAATGAAGCGATGAAACCGTCAGAGATCCGCGAGGTTGAAGATTTGGTGAATGCGCAAATCCGTCGTAACTTGCCAATCGAAACGCATATTATGGAGCTTGAGGCGGCAAAAGCGAAAGGCGCCATGGCGCTGTTTGGCGAGAAATATGACGAACGCGTACGCGTATTGAGCATGGGCGATTTCTCCACCGAGTTGTGCGGCGGTACCCACGCCCGCCGTACCGGTGATATCGGTCTGTTCCGTATTATCTCTGAGTCTGGCACCGCAGCGGGCGTTCGTCGTATTGAGGCGGTAACCGGTGAAGGCGCTATGGCCACCGTTCATGCGCAAAGCGATCGCTTAAACGATATTGCGCATCTGCTGAAGGGCGACAGCCAGAATCTGGGCGACAAAGTGCGTGCCGTGCTGGAACGTTCGCGTCAGTTGGAGAAAGAGTTGCAGCAGTTGAAGGACCAGGCCGCAGCGCAGGAGAGCGCGAATCTTTCCAGTAAAGCGGTCGATCTCAACGGCGTGAAGCTCCTGGTCAGCGAGCTTGCTGGCGTTGAGCCTAAAATGCTGCGAACCATGGTTGATGATCTGAAAAATCAACTGGGGTCTACCGTTATCGTACTGGCAACGGTTGTTGAAGGTAAGGTTTCTCTGATTGCGGGCGTGTCGAAGGATGTGACCGACCGGGTAAAAGCAGGGGAGCTGATTGGTATGGTCGCTCAGCAGGTGGGCGGTAAGGGGGGCGGTCGTCCGGATATGGCGCAAGCCGGTGGTACGGATGCGGCAGCTCTGCCTGCAGCGTTAGCCAGTGTACAAGGCTGGGTCAGCGCAAAATTGCAATAATTATAAGCGTTCGTAAACGCCGCAGCCCATGCTGCGGCGTTTACGTCGACGCTATCGACAACGATAAAGTCAGGTTGAAGTTTTGTATATCGGCTAAACTTAGGTTTAACAGAATGTAATGCCATGACCGCTTATACCTAAGGTGTTTGTCATCGCTTACTTTTTGGCGTTATATGATGGATAATGCCGGGATACAGAGAGACCCGACTCTTTTAATCTTTCAAGGAGCAAAGAATGCTGATTCTGACTCGTCGAGTTGGTGAGACCCTCATGATTGGCGATGAGGTCACCGTGACAGTTTTAGGGGTGAAGGGCAACCAGGTACGTATTGGCGTGAACGCCCCGAAAGAAGTTTCTGTCCATCGTGAAGAGATCTACCAGCGTATCCAGGCTGAAAAATCCCAGCAGTCCAGTTACTAAGGTTTTTGCGTCTCACGTTCGGGTGAGACGCAGCCTCTCTTTTTGTTCGTCAACGTTGTCCTTCATGACCTTTTTCAACCTCATTTCTACTATGTTGTGCTTTTGACTACATTGATGTTGCCAGCATTTTGTCAAATTATCTGTTGATAAAACACTCTTTTTGGTTTTTTTACAGACTAATTGAGCGTGAAGTGTGCAAACGATAAAGGCTCTGGAAAAATTGTTTGACTTATAAGTCCCAGAAAGTAATATGTGCGCCACGCAGCGACGATGAGCAGAAACAAGTTCTTCGAAGCACTCGTAAGAGGCGTGTGGTGAGGTGGCCGAGAGGCTGAAGGCGCTCCCCTGCTAAGGGAGTATGCGGTCAAAAGCTGCATCCGGGGTTCGAATCCCCGCCTCACCGCCATTTTGCATCCGTAGCTCAGCTGGATAGAGTACTCGGCTACGAACCGAGCGGTCGGAGGTTCGAATCCTCCCGGATGCACCATCTTACTGGTACAGCTTTCGCAGCAGTATCAAAATCTGCAGTAAAGTAAGTTTCCCGATGCATCCGTAGCTCAGCTGGATAGAGTACTCGGCTACGAACCGAGCGGTCGGAGGTTCGAATCCTCCCGGATGCACCATCTCTTACTTGATACGGCTTTCATCGCGGTATCAATATCAGCAGTAAAGCAAGTTTTCCGATGCATCCGTAGCTCAGCTGGATAGAGTACTCGGCTACGAACCGAGCGGTCGGAGGTTCGAATCCTCCCGGATGCACCATCTCTTACTTGATACGGCTTTCACCGCGGTATCAATATCGGCAGTAAAGCAAGTTTTCCGAAGCATCCGTAGCTCAGCTGGATAGAGTACTCGGCTACGAACCGAGCGGTCGGAGGTTCGAATCCTCCCGGATGCACCATATTCTCCGTACTTTGAGCGATGCGGATAGCGGTAATAACCGCAGGCACCAGGAAGGATAACGTTGCTTCAGCAACGACCCGAAGGGCGAGCCGTAAGGCGAGTAATCCTCCCGGATGCACCATTTCCCTGCGATTCGTTTTCTCTTAATCCTGAACGTTCCCCTTCATCTCTATCCGCGACAAAATCAAGCAATTGCGATAAAGTACTGTCTGGTTATTCGGTTTGTGAGAACACGATGTACGCACGTTATGCTGGTTTGATTTTTGATATGGACGGTACTCTCTTGGATACCGAACCAACGCATCGTAAAGCGTGGCGTGAGGTATTGGGACGCTATGGTCTTCGTTTTGACAAACAGGCGATGGTCGCGCTTAACGGTTCGCCAACCTGGCGTATCGCCCAGTCAATCATTGAGCTTAACCATGCCGACCTCGATCCCCGATCGCTGGCGCGTGAAAAAACTGATACGGTAAAAAGTATCCTGCTTGATTGCGTAGAACCGCTGCCGTTGGTTGAGGTAGTCAAGGCGTGGTATGGACGTCGTCCCCTGTCGGTCGGTACTGGCAGCGAAAGCGCCATTGCGGAAGCCTTACTAGTGCATCTGGGGCTGCGCCGCTATTTTGATGCGGTTGTGGCGGCAGACCACGTCCAGCACCACAAACCAGCGCCTGATACCTTCTTACTGTGCGCGCAGCGGATGGGCGTCATGCCAGCGCAGTGCGTGGTATTTGAAGATGCCGATTTTGGTTTACAGGCGGCGCGGGCGGCAGGGATGGATGCCGTAGATGTTCGACTATTGTGAGTGACGGACTGTCGCTCCTGTCTCTGTTTGCCAGTAGTTTTCTCAGCGCAACGCTGTTACCCGGTAATTCTGAAGTTGTTTTGGTTGCCATGATGGTCTCAGGAGTAAGTCATCCCTGGATCTTAGTCTTAACAGCAACAATGGGTAATAGCCTTGGAGGGGTAACTAACGTTATTCTTGGGCGTTTCTTTCCACTGCGCAAAACATCGCGCTGGCAAGAAAAAGCGGCTGGCTGGCTAAAGCGTTATGGCGCAGCCACACTATTATTAAGCTGGATGCCGATAATCGGTGATTTGTTGTGCCTGTTAGCGGGATGGATGCGCATCCCGTGGGGGCGGACGATCTTTTTTTTGTGTCTTGGTAAGGCGCTGCGCTATGTTGCGCTCGCAGCGGCGACGATTCAGGGCATGATGTGGTGGTAATAATTGTAGGTTTGGCAATGCATAGTCGCCATTACAGTTATGCTTATTAAAACGATTTTGACAGGCGGGAGGTCAATTTGATCCCGGACGTATCACAGGCTCTGGCCTGGCTGGAAAAACATCCTCAGGCGTTAAAGGGGATACAGCGCGGGTTAGAGCGCGAAACGCTGCGTGTAAATGCTGATGGCACGCTGGCGACAACAGGTCATCCTGAAGCGTTAGGTTCGGCGCTGACCCATAAATGGATTACTACGGATTTTGCGGAAGCCCTGCTGGAATTTATTACGCCAGTCGATGGAGATATCCAGCATATGCTCACCTTTATGCGCGACCTCCACCGTTATACGGCCAGGAAACTGGGCGATGAGCGGATGTGGCCATTAAGTATGCCCTGCTATATTGCGGAAGGGCAGGACATTGAGCTGGCGCAGTATGGCACATCCAATACGGGGCGCTTTAAAACACTCTATCGCGAAGGGCTGAAAAATCGTTATGGCGCTTTGATGCAAACCATCTCCGGCGTACATTACAATTTTTCATTACCGATGGCATTCTGGCAGGCGAAATGCGGCGTTACGGAAGGCGACGCGGCAAAAGAAAAAATTTCTGCCGGCTATTTCCGCCTGATTCGCAACTATTACCGTTTTGGCTGGGTTATCCCCTATCTGTTTGGCGCTTCTCCGGCCATTTGTTCATCTTTCCTGCAAGGAAAGCCGACCACATTACCGTTTGAAAAAACGGACTGCGGTATGTACTACCTGCCATATGCGACGTCACTGCGTTTGAGCGATTTGGGCTATACCAATAAGTCGCAAAGCAATCTGGGTATTACGTTTAACGATCTACATGAATATGTTGCAGGCCTGAAGCGGGCGATTAAAACGCCGTCAGAAGAGTATGTGCAGATTGGTCTGGAAAAAGACGGTAAACGGCTACAGATTAACAGCAACGTTCTGCAAATTGAAAATGAATTGTATGCGCCCATTCGTCCCAAACGTGTGACGCGCAGCGGCGAATCGCCTTCAGATGCGCTGTTACGCGGCGGTATTGAGTATATTGAAGTACGCTCTCTGGATATCAATCCATTTTCACCGATCGGCGTGGATGAACAGCAGGTGCGCTTCCTCGATCTCTTTATGGTCTGGTGTGTATTGGCCGATGCGCCAGAGATGAGCAGCAGCGAGTTGCTGTGTACGCGCGCCAACTGGAATCGCGTTATTCTGGAAGGTCGCAAACCCGGCCTTACCCTGGGGATTGGCTGTGAAACCGCGCAGTTCCCGCTGCCTAAAGTAGGGAAAGATCTCTTCCGCGATCTGAGACGCGTGGCGCAAACGCTGGATAGTATCCACGGGGGAGAGGATTATCAGAAAGTCTGCGACGAACTGGTTGCCTGTTTTGATAATCCGGAGCTGACGTTCTCCGCACGCATTTTGCGCTCAATGATTGATACCGGTATTGGCGGTACCGGGAAAGCGTTCGGCGAAGCTTACCGTAATCTGTTACGCGAAGAGCCGCTGGAGATTTTGCAGGAAGCAGAGTTTATTGCTGAACGTGACGCTTCAGTACGTCGTCAGCAGGAGATTGAGGCGGCGGATACCGAGCCGTTTGCCGCGTGGCTTGCAAAGCACGCCTGACCCAAAAGAAAAAGGCCACTCGTGGAGTGGCCAAAATTTCATCACTGAAAACAGGGATGATGATAACAAATGCGCGTCTTTCATATACTCAGACTCGCCCCGGAACAAAGAGTTCAGTTTATTTTTAAAAAATTATCGGAGGTGACTAAATGCCATTGTTAGATAGCTTCGCAGTCGATCATACCCGGATGCAAGCGCCGGCGGTACGCGTGGCAAAAACGATGAATACCCCGCATGGTGATACCATCACCGTTTTCGATCTGCGTTTCTGCGTCCCGAATAAAGAAGTGATGCCGGAAAAAGGGATTCATACTCTTGAGCACCTGTTTGCTGGCTTTATGCGCGATCACCTCAACGGCAACGGGGTAGAGATTATTGATATCTCGCCGATGGGGTGTCGCACCGGTTTCTACATGAGCCTGATCGGTACGCCCGACGAGCAGCGCGTTGCTGACGCGTGGAAAGCGGCAATGGCCGACGTACTGAAAGTGCAGGATCAAAACCAGATCCCGGAATTAAACGTTTATCAGTGCGGTACATGGCAGATGCACTCCCTGAACGAAGCGCAGGAAATCGCCCGCCATATTCTGGACTGTGATATTCGCGTGAATAACAATACAGAGTTGGCGCTCCCGAAAGAGAAGTTGCAGGAATTGCACATTTAGTTGTGCCCTTGCTGCCCGGTGGCGCTGCTGACATGTTGGGCAGGAGCTGCGTTGGCCGGATAAGGCAATGCCGCCATCCGGTATAACTCCCTGATGCAAAAAAGCCAGTTCACATGAACTGGCTTTTTATTAGTGCGCGCCTCCGCCTCCGCCGCCCGCGCCGAATGGCGGTTTCGCGAACCAGACCAGGCCGAGCAGCACCAGGAATATCCCGGCTGACATCCAGAAAATCTCATTGGCGGAAATAATTAGCCCCTGATTCGTGATCTGCTGGGCTATCCAGCCTGACGCCTGCTGGTGCGTCATCCCTAAGCCTTCCAGTTTATCGTACATGGCCTGAGCGTTTGGATTATACGCCGTGACTGACTCCGTTAGTTGAGCATGGTGTAGCGATTCACGATCTGTCCACATGGTGGTGGTAATCGAGGTACCGATTGACCCCGCCAGCGTTCGCGTGAAATTCGACAGACTTGATGCCGCCGCCAGCCGTTCGGGCGGTAGCCCGGAGAGCGTAATGGTGGTCAGCGGCATAAAGAAGCAGGCGACGGCAAATCCCTGAATAAATTGCGGCCATGCGGACGCGCCGAAATCCATACCCGGTTCGAACGTCCAGGCGCGCCAGTAGAAGCAAACGGCGTACATAATGAAGCTGAACGTGACCAGTCTGCGCATATCCAGTTTATGCGCGAAGCGTCCGATAATCGGCGACAAAATCACCGGAATAATTCCGACTGGCGCGGACGCCAGACCTGCCCATGTTGCGGTATAGCCGTACACCTCTTGCAAAAGCTGCGGCAGCAGAACAATGGCGCCGAAATAGAGCATATAGGCAAGGCTGATGCACAGGCAGCCGATGGTGAAGTTACGCGATTTAAAAAGAGAAAGATCGACGATAGGGTGATCGTCGGTTAGCTCCCAGACAATCAGGAAACTGATGGCTATTACGGCTACCACGGTCAGGATGATAATTTCCTGCGAAGAGAACCAGTCCAGCTCTTTACCGCGATCGAGCATGATTTGCAGGCTGCCGATGCCAATCACCAGTAGCGCCAGACCGATGGCGTCAATACGCCGCCGTTCGGTACGCGTTTCACGTCCGCGCAGCGTTTGTAACGTCATCAGAACGACGGCAACGCCAATTGGCACGTTGATGAAGAAAATCCATCCCCAATGGTAGTTATCGCTGATGTAGCCCCCCAGAATCGGGCCGCAAATCGGCGCGACAATGACGGTCATTGACCAGAGCGCCAGCGCAATGGAACGCTTCGCAGGCGGATAGTTATTCAGCAGCAGGCTTTGCGAGAGCGGAATCAGCGGCCCGGCGACCACGCCCTGCACCACGCGGAAGAATATCAGCATATTCAGACTGCTGGATACGCCACAGGCCCAGGAGGCGGCGGCAAAGGCTATCGTCGACCACATGAATAGTTTGACTTCGCCAAAGCGTTTTGCCAGCCAGCCGGTTAAGGGAATTGAGATGGCGTTCGCCACCCCGAAGGAGGTAATAACCCATGTCCCCTGGCTTAGGGAAGATCCCAGGTTCCCGGCGATGGTAGGAATCGCTACGTTGGCAATGGTGGAGTCCAGCACCTGCATGAATGTCGCCAGCGACAGCGCGATCGTCATGATGACGAGCTGCGCGCCTTCGAGCGGTTTTTGCTGTTGCATCACACGCACCTCAGGATTAACCCGCGTTAGCCTGCACGATGTCGTCGATCAGTTTATTGACCGGCGCGAGATTAATTTCGCGTGCGTTACTTTCGGCAACCGGCTTCGTTCGTACCTGGCTGGCCAGTACCTGACCGTCGCGGTTAGCGGTATCCACCGTCACCAGCGTCGATAAACCAATACGCAGCGGATGTTGCTCTAACTGCCGGGCGTCCAGTTCGACGCGTACCGGCAGGCGTTGAACCACTTTAATCCAGTTACCCGTCGCATTTTGCGCAGGCAGCAGGGAGAAGGCGCTCCCTGTTCCCATATCCAGACCGACGACTTTACCGGTGTATTTTACGTCGTCGCCATAAATATCGGTGATAATCGTGACTGGCTGCCCAATGCGCATATTCGCTAATTGCGTCTCTTTAAAGTTGGCGTCCACCCACAGATCGGTTGCAGGCACGACGGCCATCAGTGGCGTGGTAGGGCTAATCTGCGCGCCAGGCTGGACGGCGCGGCGGGAGACATAACCGGTCATTGGACTGACGATGCGGGTACGCTCCAGCGCCAGCCAGGCGTTACGCACTTCGGTCGCCGCTTGCTGGACCGCAGGCTGATCTTCCAGTTTACTGTTGAGTATCATCGCCTGATTGGCATTGTACTGTTGAATGGCGGCATCCAGCTTTGCCTGCGCGCTGGCGACGGCATCGCGCGCGTGTTGCAGTTCTTCGCGGCCAATAAGATTGGCGTTACCCAGCGGCACACGGCGGTTAAAGTCGCTTTGCGCTTGCGCCAGGGCGGTTTTTTGCACGTCGATATTCGCCTGCAACTGCTTGCTGTTAATCATCAACTGGTGCGTCTGGCGCACGCTGGAGGCCAGCGCCGTTTTGGCTCTTTCAAACGCCTGTCTGGCGTCGGTCTGATCGAGCGTGACCAGAACATCGCCCTCTTTTACAAAGTCGGTATTATCAGCCCAGACTTTCGTCACGCTGCCTGACACCTGCGCCATGATTTGAACCTGGTTCCCTGCCACGTAAGCATCATCTGTCTCTTCAATATGACGCAATACTAAAAACCAATAAATTCCATAGGCCACGGCAATAATAATAAAGAGCAAGGTAAGAAGTAGCAGCGCTGTTTTGCGTTTGCCTTTCTTCTTAGCCGATTGCTGCGGGGGTTGGATATCCGCATTTGCGCTCATATTGTTCTCCACGATCTTATTATTCACATCGGCTGAGCCGACCTGTTGTCAGAAAGGCCAGCAGTAACGCATGCTGGCCAGTCCGCTTTCCTGTTATTAATCTGGATGTTTGAGCGGGTCGGCGCGTTAGCGTAGCGCCTCAAGAACGGTGCCTTCCTGCTCCATTTGATCAAGACGCGTCAGGAGCTTACGAGTAATGTGCTCAAGTTGATCTTTTTCGGCGGTGCTAAGTGATGACCAGAGTTGATGCAGACAATGATGCTGAGGAGGAAGCACTTCTTGCAAAAATGCCTGACCTTTCTCCGTTAATTGCAGATGCAAGCAACGGCGGTCGTTATCGCTCTCACGACGCTCAATCCAGCCTCGTTTTTCTAGTTCATCTGCAATGCGTGTCGCATTGGTGCGAGATGAACCTAGCGCGCAGCTTAATTCAGACGGCTGAATACTGTGGTTTTCCTGAGACTCCAGCGTAATCAACGCCATAAACAACGTCTCGTTAATCCCTTGAGCCTTCAGCATCTTATTGCGGTTTTCCAGGAGTTTGCCCTGCATGTGCATACAAAGGCGGGTCAAAAGAATTTCCTGGTAAGGAAAGTCTTCGTGACGGCTGGCGCGAAATTTTAGCATTTGTTCAATGGGCGTAAACGAACTATCCATTTGGGCATGACCTCATTAATTTCAGCCGATATAGTAACGACAGTGACAAATAAAGTAAATGTATTATTAATCCAAAATTATTCTTTCAGGCTATAAAACAGACAATGATACGCAGACTGAGACGCCCGCGGGAACATTGAGCCCGGTAAAGCGCCGCCTGTAGCGAATCCAGGAGTGATGAGAAAAGCGTGGGCGTCTGCATGAAAAAGACAGAAGAGAACGATAAACGGGAGGAGCGAAAACCAGGCTCACAGCCTTAAAACCCAATGCAACAGCCACCGGAATATTACAGATAGCTAACGATGAACGTCCTTGTAATCCTTGAACGGGCGCTATTGACTTGGGAGCAGATGGGGGGGCAGGGCTTTCCATAGAATTATATTATTCTTCACCGCTATAAAAATAACCATGATAAATGAATAGCATAACCTTAACAGACTGGGGAGCTCCTTAACACCCTAAGGAGCTTAAACAATGGTAAACGCTCACTATCCGCTTAATTTACGGCTTCCTGTCGGTGAAAACCTCGCCACCAGATCAGTAAATTAAATAGGGCGACCGTGACACCCGCCAGACAAACGCCGATCCAACCGGCATGTTGCCAGGCGGAGGCGGAAATTAGCGAACCCGCTGCGCCGCCGATAAAGTAACTGGTCATATAGCCGGCGGTAAGCCGGTTACGCGCATCCGGGTGCAAGCGATAAATGACGGTTTGATTGGTGATATGTACACCCTGAACCGTGAGATCCAGTACCAGAATGCCAATAATCAGCGCCAGCACCGAGGTGTGCCCAAGCCAGATGGCCAGCCAGGAGAGTAACAGCAACAGTAATCCGACCGTGGTAGTGAGATGAGATTTGCCTTTATCGACAAATCCGCCAGCAGGACGCGCGCCCAAAGCGCCGGCGGCACCGGCCAGGCCAAACAGGCCAATCATCCCCTCGGAGTAGTTAAACGGCGGCGCGGCGAGCAAGAAGGCCATCGACGTCCAGAGAATACTGAAATTAGCAAAGGTCAGACAGCCCAGTAGTGCGCGGGTACGCAGCAATTTATCGTGAATAAACAGGCTGAATACAGAACCCAACAGTTGCGGGTAGTTAAGATGAGTGTCGGATTTGAGCTTTGGCAGCCCGCGCCACAACGCGACGGCCATCAGCGCCATCAGCGCCGACGCTAGCCAAAATACAGTGCGCCAACCCCCGAGGTTTGCCAGCAGTCCGGCGACCGTTCGCGCCAGCAAGATCCCCAGCAGCAGACCGCTCATAATGGTGCCAACCACTTTGCCGCGTGTGTCGGGCGTCGCAAGCGTGGCGGCCAGCGGAACCAGAATCTGCGCCACCACGGAGAACAGTCCGGTTAAGGCCGTTCCGAGTATCATCATGCTAAGCGACTGACTGCTGGCGGTGATCAGCATTCCGCCAGCCGCCAGCAACGTCATGGAGACAATCAGCGTTCGGCGTTCAAACATGTCGCCGAGCGGCACCAGAAACAACAGGCCAGCGGCATAGCCCAACTGCGCGGCGGTAACGATAAACCCTGCGGAGCTGGCGGAAAGCGAAAAGTGATGCGCAATGGTATCAAGCAGCGGCTGGGCGTAATAGTTGCTGGCGACCGCCAGCCCCGTGGCCACAGACATTAAAACGATCAGCGCCGGGCTAAGCCCATGAGTGGGTTTCGTCATGATGGTAATCGTGATTCAGATAATTATTTCCTGGGAAAACAATCATAGCGGATGTTGATGAATAAAGGGGAACGGTGACGTGATGAATCGTGCGGTTTGAGGAGAGATTGAGTAGGCCGGATAGCGGCGCAACGCGTCTTATCCGGCATAAAAACGATATTATTTCTGCGCGGCCAGCGCTTCTTTCACCCAGCCGTCAAACTGCTGCTGGTGGGCGTTGATCCAGCCATCCACGTGTCCCTGAACATCGGCTTCAGACGATTTACCCGCATGCATCATGGCGTTCTGCGCGTTGATATCCGCCAGCGGCAGCTTCATGATGGCGAACAGTTTCGCCGCCGCCGGGTTTTTCTCCGCCCAGGCCTTATTGGCGACAATATGCATGGTATTGACCGGGAAACCATAATTCGCGCCGTTCGGCAATTTAGTATCGATATTTTTCTGTTCGCCCGGCAGGGAGGAGAACGGCACCTGTAGCCAGACGACATCTTTACCCGGCTTCATTACGTCGCTCACCCAGTACGGCGTCCAGGTGTAATAAAGCACCGGCTTGCCTTCTTTAAAACGGGTAATGGTGTCGGCCATCATCGCTGCATAGTTACCGTGGCTGACCTCAACGGTTTTTTCCAGATCAAATGCTTTATTCTGGTGATTGATCACGGCTTCGCAGCCCCAGCCCGGCGAGCAGCCCATCATGTCCGCTTTTCCGTCGCCATTGGTATCGAATATTTTGGCGATTTTCGGGTCTTTTAGCTGAGCGATATTGGTGATGTTATACTGATCTGCAGTTTTTTTATCGATCAGATACCCCTGCGCAGCGCCGGAGACAAAGACGCCCTCGCGGTAAAACTTTTTGTCTCCGCCTGCTGCGGCATACATATCATCATGTAGCGGCTGCCAGTTCACGGCGGTAAACGTCGCATCGCCAGAGGCGATGGAGGTATAGCCTACGTTGTAATCGACCTCACTCGGCTTATTTACGGTATAACCCAACTTTTCCAGCGCCCGGCTGACCAGTAACGTCTGGAAGGACTCTTCAGAAATAGTGCTTTGGATAGGTTGGACGGTAATGCCTTTGCCAGGCAGGTCGGAAGCCCAGGCGCTGGCGGTGACAAGGGTGGCAAACGCTGAGGCAAATATCACGGTATGTCGCATCGTTGTTCCTTTAATTATGGTAGGGAGTTGTAAGCCCGGTAAGCGTAGCGTTACCGGGCGACAGGAGAGTTACTTAACGAAAGGGCGGGTGATTAGCCCAACAGGACCGGTGGTATACCAGCGACGGTTACCGCGGCTACGCGAGTCGCGTCCGACGGCCTGCGTCAGACGGTCCAGAATGATGGCGAGAATCACAATGCCGACGCCGCCGACAGTTGCCAGCCCCATATCAAGACGACCAATGCCGCGTAGTACCATCTGGCCAAGCCCACCGACCGCAATCATCGAGGCGATGACGACCATCGAGAGAGCCAGCATCAGCGTCTGATTAACGCCTGCCATAATGGTGGGCATCGCCAGCGGTAGCTGCACTTTGAACAACATTTGGCGCGGGCTGGCGCCGAACGAGCGCGACGCTTCAATTAAGTCAGCAGGCACCTGGTTAATGCCCAGGATCGTCAGGCGTATAATTGGCGGTAGAGCAAAAATAATCGTCACCACGACGCCCGGCACGTTACCGATGCCGAATAACATGACAATCGGCACCAGATAAACAAACGCGGGCGTGGTCTGCATCGCATCCAGCAGCGGACGCACTATTTTGGCCGCACGGGGGCTGCGCGCCAGCCAGATTCCCATCGGTAATCCGATCACGACGCAGAACAACAGGGCGGTCAGCACCAGCGCCAGGGTAATCATCGCCTGCGACCAGGCGCCGATCGCGCCGATCGCGATCAGCGATATCAGCGCCGCGATCCCCATGCCCACGCCGGAAACCTGCCAGGCAATCAGCGCAAAGAGAATAATCGCCACAGGGGCGGGCATTCCCAGCAGCAGTTGCTGAAAACCGTTAAGGATGTAATCCACCGGCACACGAATCCCCTGAAAAAGGGGACGGAAATGAGTGACGACCCAGTCGATTCCCTCTGTGACCCAGCTATCCAGCGGGATTAGCGTCTTATGGAACGGGTCCAGAAGAGAAAAGTGTTCAGGGGCTGGCGCTGGCCCGTTGTTCAACCAGTCGGTACTGCCGCCGTCCGTGGCTACGCCTGCCGGTGTTCCCCAGGCATCAGCCGTTTGCGCCGTAGTATCCGCCACCTGTGCGGTATCCCACGGATTCGTTTGATCAGCCATTGTTACCCCCCTCGCGATCTAAAGCCTGTAGCAACATACGTTTTGAAATAATGCCAACATACTGGTGTTCTTCATCGACAACCGGCACCGCGCAGGGCGCCTGGCCGACGTGAGAGAGCAACTCGCTGAGTGGGGTTTGCGCATCAACGATTAAAGGGTCGTCGATAAGCGCCGCTTCAATCCCTTGCGCTTGGCTTAATGCCACTTTTAATGAGTCAATGGACACGACGCCCACGAATTTATTGCCACGCTCAATGACGTAACCATATTCACGGTCTTCATCCTGTAATAATTTCAGTGCCGAACGGGGACCAAAACCTGGCGTTTTACGAATTAATCCGACCGGACTGCGACGGGCAATATCTTTGGCGCTAAAGACCTGACTAATATCCACGCCACGGAAGAACGTGCGGACATAATCATTTGCCGGATTATTCAGGATCTCATCCGGCGTACCAACCTGTACGACCTCGCCATTTTGCATAATGGCAATCCTGTCGCCAATACGCATAGCCTCATCAAGATCGTGGGAAATAAAGACAATGGTGCGCTGATGTTTCGCCTGTAATTTCACCAGCTCATCCTGCATTTCGGTACGAATTAATGGATCGAGGGCGGAAAACGCTTCATCCATTAATAAGATATCAGGGTTAATTGCCAGAGCGCGGGCAAGCCCAACACGCTGACGCATCCCACCGGAAAGTTCATCCGGATAGGCGTGAGCGTAATTCTCAAGCCCCACCTGACGCAAGGCGTCCAGCGCTTTTTCGCGACGCTCTTGCGCCGCGATACCCGCTAATTCCATACCGAATGCCGTATTATCCAGCACGGTCATATGCGGCATGAGCGCAAATGACTGGAAGACCATCGCAATCTTTTTCCTGCGCACCTCGCGAAGCTCAGCGTCTGATATTTTTGCAATATCAACGCCGTCAATCAGTACCTGTCCGCGGGTGGGTTCAATCAGGCGATTGAGAAGGCGTACCATTGTGGATTTACCCGAGCCGGATAATCCCATGATGACAAATATCTCGCCTTCTTCAATGGCCAGACTGGCGTCTTTAACGCCAAGCGATAGCCCCGTTTTTTCCAGTATTTGCTCTTTCGATAGTCCCTTTTCAATATATTTGAAGGCGCGCTGCGGATGCTCTCCAAATATTTTATACAGATTCTTCACTTCTAATTTAATTGCCATGCAATAGAATGATTCCTGTTATTTACTTATGTCGATATGTTACCTGATAGAAATAGTTACCTTTTTCTACCCTAACATATTCAGAATCTGAGACAACCCTGAATTTGCTTCTGGCATGAATATTGCGAGGTGCTATCGGCTGTGATTTCCCATGATATAAGGGCTGAACGCGAATGGAGAGGGGAGATATTTTTTTTGGGACAACCACCAAAAATCCACCTGAATTGGGGGAATCCAGGTGAATAATCTCACTCGTATTGAGTGTAGGACATGCTGTAATATTTGCGCGATTTAAGTTGATGCTGGTTAAAATAATGGCAGGGGAAATGTAATGTTATTTCCCCTGCCACTAAGGTTAAAAATTCCAGTCTTCGTCTTCGGTTTCGACTGCTTTTCCCATCACATAAGATGAACCCGATCCGGAAAAGAAATCATGATTTTCGTCAGCATTTGGCGAGAGCGCGGCAAGGATCGCGGGATTCACGTCAGCCATCTCAGGTGGAAATAACGCCTCATAACCCAGGTTCATTAAGGCCTTATTAGCGTTGTAGTACAGGAAGGCTTTAACGTCGTCAACCCAGTCGGTCTCTGCATATAAGGCTTCCGTGTAGCGGGTTTCGTTATCGTACAGTTCCATCAGCAAATCCAGCGCGAAAAGCTTTAACTCCTCACGCTCGATTGCCGACAGTTTTTGTAGCGCTATCTGATATTTATAGCCAATATAATAACCGTGAACCGCTTCATCACGGATGATCAAACGAATCAAATCGGCAGTATTCGTTAGCTTGCCGCGGCTGGAGAAATACATCGGCAGCCAGAAGCCGGAATAGAACAGAAAAGACTCTAAAAAGACGCTGGCAATCTTTTTCTTTAGCGGTTCATCGCTGACGTAATGCGTCATCATAATCTGCGCCTTACGCTGGAGTTGCGGGTTTTCTTCGCTCCAGGCATAAGCGGCATCAACATCTTTCGACTGACAAAGCGTGGAGAAAATAGAACTGTAGGAACGGGCGTGTACCGCCTCCATAAAGCTAATATTCGACAATACGGCCTCTTCATGCGGCGTGATGGCATCCGCCATCAACGACGGTGCGCCTGCGATGTTCTGGATGGTATCGAGCAGCGTGAGACCAGTAAACACGCGAATGGTGAGCTGCTGTTCGGCGGCGTTCAGTGTCTGCCAGGCCGGAATATCATTCGATAACGGCACTTTTTCCGGCAGCCAGAAGTTACTGGTCAGACGGTTCCACACCTCCAGATCTTTGTCGTCCTGGATCTTGTTCCAGTTGATGGCGCTAATACGGGATAATTTCATATTGCTTTCCTTATAGCGCGCAGGATACGCAGCCTTCAATTTCAGTGCCTTCGAGCGCTAGCTGTCGAAGCCGAATGTAATACAGTGACTTAATGCCTTTTCGCCATGCATAAATCTGCGCTTTGTTTATATCGCGGGTTGTGGCGGTATCGGGGAAAAACAGGGTGAGCGACAGTCCCTGATCGACGTGGCGCGTAGCCTCTGCATAGGTATCAATAATTTTTTCCGGACCGATCTCGTAAGCGTCCTGATACATGTCCAGGTTTTCATTAGTCATAAACGGCGCGGGGTAATACACACGCCCGGTTTTGCCCTCTTTGCGAATCTCAATTTTGGCCACAATCGGATGAATGCTGGAGGTCGCATGATTAATGTAAGAAATCGAACCGGTCGGCGGCACCGCCTGCAAATTTTGGTTATAGATGCCATAGCGCATCACATCGTCGCGCAGCTTTAGCCACATTTCTCGTGTGGGCAGCGTAATGCCGCTGCGGGCAAATAGCGCCCTGACTTTCGCCGTTTTCGGTTGCCAGTCGTCCTGTAAATACTGCGTAAAATAGTCGCCGCTGGCATAGCGCGACTGCGCAAATCCGGCGAAGGTTTTGCCGCGCTCGCGGGCCAGTCGCATTGAAGTATGTAAGGCGTGCCAGGTCATGGTGTAGAAATAGAAATTGGTGAAATCCAGCGCCTCCGGCGAACCGTAGGCAATCCCTTCCCTCGCCAGATAGCCATGCAGGTTCATCTGGCCCAGCCCAATGGCATGAGAAGCGGCATTACCGGCAGCTATTGAGGGTACGCTGCGTATATGACTCATGTCCGACACCGCTGTCAGGCCGCGAATAGCGGTTTCTACGGTACGGCCAATATCCGGGGAATCCATGACGTGAGCGATATTCAACGAGCCGAGATTACAAGAGATGTCATGCCCGATATGGATATAGTCAAGATTATCGTCGTAACGGGAGGCGCTATTGACCTGTAAAATTTCCGAGCACAGGTTACTCATATTAATGCGGCCGGCAATCGGATTCGCGCGGTTTACCGTATCTTCAAACATGATGTAGGGATAACCGGATTCGAACTGAATCTCCGCCAGTGTTTGAAAAAAGTCGCGGGCGTTAATATAGGTTTTACGCACGTGCGAGTCGGCAAGTAATTCGTCGTACCGTTCGCTAATGGCGATATCGCCGAACGGTTTGCCGTAGCGTCGTTGTACGTCATAAGGCGAAAAGAGCGCCATCTGCGCGTTTTCTTTCGCCAGCCGGAAGGTGATATCCGGGATCACCACGCCGAGAGAGAGCGTTTTGATACGGATTTTCTCGTCGGCGTTTTCCCGTTTGGTATCGAGAAAACGCAGGATATCCGGATGGTGCGCATGGAGATAAACCGCGCCGGCCCCCTGGCGCGCGCCAAGCTGGTTGGCATACGAAAACGCGTCTTCCAGCATTTTCATCACCGGGATCACGCCGGACGATTGATTCTCAATACGTTTGATCGGCGCGCCGGCCTCGCGCAGATTAGAGAGTAAAAATGCGACGCCGCCGCCGCGTTTGGAGAGTTGCAGCGCCGAATTCACCGCCCGCCCGATCGACTCCATATTGTCTTCGATACGGAGCAGGAAGCAGGAGACCAGTTCCCCACGCTGTTGTTTACCGCAATTTAAAAAAGTCGGGGTGGCGGGCTGGAAGCGACCAGAAAGCATTTCATCAGTCAGTTGGGTGGCCAGCGTTTCGTCACCCTGCGCCAGAGTCAGCGCCACCATCGTCACCCGATCTTCAAAGTGTTCCAGATAACGTTTGCCGTCGAAGGTTTTTAACGTGTAACTGGTATAGAACTTCCAGGCGCCAAGAAACGTCTGGAAGCGAAAGCCGCTGGCGTGAGCGTGCCCGAACAGGCTGAGGACGAAGGCGCGGTCGTAACGCGCGAGGATAGCGTCATCGTAATAGCCTTCACGGACCAGCGTGTCCAGACGTTCATCCTGGCTGGCAAACGTTACGGAATGGGGGCGGACGTGGGCGGCAAAGAAGGCGTCGACCGCCTGCTGGTCCTTATCGAACTGAATATGGCCTGCTTTATCATAAAGATTTAGCATTGCGTTCAGGGCGTGGTAATCCATCGTTTCCTGCATTACGCGCTCCGGGTTTGTTGTCGCCAAAATTCATTTACTCCTTTTCGGACATGATCAATGTCGCGTTGTGTGCCCATGAGCTCAAAACGGTACAGCCAGGGTACGCCGCATTTTTGTGCAATCACATCGCCAGCGCAGCCCCAGGCATCGCCGAAATTGCGATTACCGGAGGCAATGACGCCGCGAATGCGCGCCCGGTTGTGTTCATCATTTAAAAAGCGGATCACCTGTCGCGGCACCGCACCGGCCATCCTGCCGCCGCCGTATGAAGGCACGACCAGAATGTACGGTTCGTCTACCCGAATTCGCTCCCGTTCATTGAGTGGAATACGCGTGGCGGGCATCCCCAGACGCTGCATAAAACGGTGCGTATTTTCAGAGCTGCTGGAGAAGTAGACGAGCGCGCTCATGCGCTTGCCGCGTGAGGCGCTGGATGAAGACGATTAATCATGTCCGGGCGGAAACCCGACCAGCTCAAATCGCCCGCCATAACCACCGGTAATTGACGAAACCCTTGCGCCCGGAGCGTATCTGCTGCATCCGGCACCAGGTCGACGTTCACCATCTCAAATTCAAATCCACGGCTTTCCATCGCCCGCTTCGTGGCGTGGCACTGAACACAGTTATTGCGAGTGTAAATAGTAATGCTCATGATTCGTATTTCCATTTAAAATGAGAAAACGGCGCGATAATACGCGTCAGATTGTTGAGTACTGATATATGGGATACTAGATGTAGTTGAATTAAGATTCAACCATACAAGATATGGGAATTTCCGATTGATTTTAACGTCGCAGATGGATGCAGCGGGGTAGGGGCGATATTGCTAATTTTTGCCGGATAGCGGCGTGAACGCTTATCCGGCCTACATGTTCGCGCCTGGCAGAGTCGGATAAGCGTTAGCGCCATCCGGCAGCAGACGTCGTTAGCGACGCAGACTAAGTAGCGCACCGATAAAAATACCTACCGCTGCGGCAGTTCCCACGCTACACCAGGGTTTTTCACGCACAAACGTATCCGCGCAACCCATCGCATCACAAGCGGCCTGTTTTACACGAGTACGGCCATGCATCCTCGCTCGGGTCTCTTTCAGGAGCGCTTGGGCTTTACGTCTCGCCGTCTCTGCTTCGTCTTTCGCATCGCTTCCCCAGGATTTAAGAACATCTTCCAGACTGTCGGCTAATCGATTGACATCATTCTGAATATCCTGAACACCATCATCGACGTCGTTTCGGTTCGGTTTATTAAGCATATGATCCTCCATTGATTTCGATGTAGCTTTCAGTGTAGTTCATATTTTTACCTTCTGAGATCCGTTACGGCGATATCATGCGTTTCTGGACTTTTCTGAAAGCGTTGATGACGTTCTATCGGGTAAGGTAAGCCCGCAGTAAAAGAGCATGAGGATAAAAGATGTATTTACGACCTGATGAGGTGGCGCGCGTACTGGAAAAGGCAGGGTTTGTCGTCGATGTGGTGACGAATAAAACGTATGGTTATCGACGCGGAGAGAATTATGTTTATGTTAATCGCGAGGCGCGTATGGGGCGCACTGCGCTGATTATACATCCGAGGTTAAAAGACCGTAGCTCATCACTGGCAGAACCGGCTTCGGATATTAAAACCTGCGCTCACTACCAAAATTTTCCGCTCTATTTAGGCGGCGGGACTCACGAACACTACGGTATTCCTCATGGCTTTAGCTCACGAATAGCGTTAGAACGTTATCTGAATGGGCTATTCGGCGACGTAACGCCTGATTAAAAGCGCGACTGGCAATGCCAGTCGCGACGCTGGCTCACGCTTTAGCCTGATGATAGTTGCTTACTTTAAACAGGCGACGACAATAATCCAGGAAGTAGCCATAAACCGCGCCCATTAACATTGAAACGACAATGTTGGAACTTACGGCGGCCATTATCTGATGCCAGTCGGCACCGACGGTCAGCAAAATGATAATATAAACCGGTGACTGAAACGTCACATAAGCCAATACATCCGCCAGGTTTTTTGCCCATCCCGCCGGACTCGCCTTACGCGCGACGCGCATAATAAGATCGCGATAAACACCGTATGGCCATGCAATCAAAATGTTGACGGGTATCGCCACCAGCCTGGAAGAAAGTGACTGCTCAACGCTCATTCCGGAGAGGAATATCTCGATCAACATGTTCACGACAGAACAGTAAACAACCATCGCAAACGTGTCTGCTACGGCATGACGCAAGCGTGACTGTGGAGAGAACATGTTAATGCTCCTTGTAACGTATAAATCAGAATGAGGTGATGGTTTGTAGTGAATTCATGAAGCGCTTTTGCTTTTGTATAGAGTATATATCTATATAAAAACTATCAACTAGTGGAATATTTTTATTTGTAAGCTTTTTGTCGATAAAATACTCTGTTGTTATTTATTTTTTGCTTGTGGCGGGATTTTCGTTGTTTGAGGTAATTAATTCTTTTTAAATCAGTGTGTTATAATATATTGTTTTCTGGAGATTTTCAGCAATATTCTGAATATCGTCAGTTGCCGCGTACAATCGGGTAGAGAAACGTTCTTGTCTCTTTTTTAGCATAATTAATGCAAATTTTGCGTGTTTTTTAGCATAAAAATCTGTAAGCGATTTTTGAATGTTTAATCTATTATTATGGTGAATCATTCATTTTGTCATGCGGTTAGCTGCAGAGGTTACGGTGACGCTTGGATACACCATAAACAGCCGAACGGGAAACCAGGAGATAGACAGTAGACAGGATAGCCTGAAATATGCAGGGGTTAATGAATATAGTCATCCAGTTAACGAGTTAATATAATAAATCGATCACCACAGTGTATATCTGTATGAACTTCAGGATCTGGAAATATAATCAACAATCGCATACAATACTGTCTGTAATAGATTTTGGTTTTCAGCGTTAAAAGGTTTTTATTGATATGAATTTGATGTTACAGAAATTAAATAATATTCGCACGCTACGCGCAATGGCTCGCGAATTCTCCATTGACATCCTTGAAGAAATGCTCGAAAAATTCAGGGTTGTCACTAAAGAAAGACGCGAAGAAGAAGAATTGCAGCAACGCCAGCTTGCCGAGAAGCAAGAAAAAATTAATACCTTTCTGGAACTGATGAAAGCAGACGGTATTAACCCGGAAGAGTTATTTGCAATAAATTCAGCAATGCCGCGTTCTGCTAAAAAGCGCCAGCCGCGTCCGGCAAAATATCGTTTTACCGATTTCAATGGCGAAGAAAAAACCTGGACCGGACAGGGCCGTACGCCTAAACCGATTGCACAGGCGCTGGCCGCTGGTAAATCCCTTGATGATTTCTTAATCTAATCACGGATAACATTTAACAGATGGCGCGTCGTTTCTGATCTCTATTAACCGAGACTTCGGGATATAAATCAGGTAAACGTTGCGCCATTATCATTTTGCTAAATCAGCACAGGCCAAAATCGCCCCCTTCGGAATAAGGGGTGACATCAGCCGCTTTGAGGGTCAATTTTTCGCCCTGTTCATCGTCGACCCGTACAGCGACAATTTGATCCTCGTTGACTTCAATCACTTTCAGTTTCGGACCGCCTATTCGAGGCTGTACGAAATCGCCAGGTGTGAACATAACGCCCTCCTGTTGAACAATTCTATAAACCCGTCTTCAGTCTACTACAAACTTACCGACGTACGGTGAGTGTACTGCTTAATGGGTACGTGTATTCCAGGGCATTTTTTCCAGTAGTCGCGCCATTCCGCAGAAGCCAGTTAAACCTGCCAGCATTAACCCAGCGCCGACAAACCCGCTAATGAGGAAAAAACCTCCGTGGATCGTATAGCCCAGAATCACCCCAAGCAACGTCAACCCGCCGGCGGCGATTTGCACCTGGCGCATCAGCGGCAGCGGTTGCGATTTGTCTTCTGTGACGGGTAATCCTGCCGCTTTCCAGCCATCAATGCCGCCTTCCAGTAAACTGACCTGAGCTGGCGCGGCAACGGCCTGTAGTTTTGCCGCATTGCTGCTGGTTCGCTTACCTGACTGACAGTGAAAAATGATCTGTTCTGCTCGCAGGTTGGCGGGCAAAGCGCCCTGTTCAAGCTGGGAGAGCGGCGCCAGTTGCGCATGGGGAATATGCTCGCGCAGGTATTCGTCGGCGTCGCGCACATCAATCAGTTTCGCGCCTTGCGCTATCAGCGCTTGCGCCTCGCGGGGGGAAACTATACCAATGGACATCGTGCCTCCTTATGGACAATAGAGATTCTTCAACGTAGCGATAAGCATGTTAACCGCCTCGTTTTTAATGAAATAGTGAATGCGCTGGGCATCGCGCTGGCTGTCAATCAGCCCTTCTTCCCGCATCCGCGCCAGATGTTGCGATGTTGCGGAGGGACTTAGCCCGGTAATGCGCGCGAGTTCGCCTGCGCTGGTTTTGGGCGAACCGCAAAGCATACATAAAATCAGTAATCTTTTTGGGTGGCTCATCGCTTTGAGCAGGGCTGCCGCCTGTTCTGCGCTGGCCTGAAGTTGTTTAAGCGCTGTCATAGTTATTTAAGTGTTTTCTAAATTTAGATAATTCTAAAATAAACGTCAACCCAATGCCAGCGTAAAGAGCGTAAAGGAGGGTAAAAGCGCGAGGCGTGACTGGCAGGCTCAGATAAACTGGCTATGCTTACAGATAAAATGTCTTTTTAAACAATGACTAATTTTGCTTATATTTATATGGAGTGTATATGGGATTCTGGAGAATTGTGTTTACGATTATTTTGCCTCCCCTCGGCGTCTTTTTAGGAAAAGGGTTCGGTTGGGCATTTATCCTTAATATCCTGCTGACATTACTCGGATATATTCCGGGGCTTATCCACGCGTTTTGGGTTCAGATGCGTCATTAATTATCTGTCACTGGCGGTGCATAAGCGCCGCTTATCAGGATAACCTCATTCTCTCTGCTACACTTTTCTTTGAGTGTATTTTTAACAAGCGAGGTGAATATGGGGCTCTTCAATTTTGTAAAAGATGCAGGTGAAAAACTCTGGGACGCGGTAACTGCTAATCATGATAAGGACGAACAGGCTAAAAAAGTCCAGGAGCATTTAAATAAAACGGGGATACCAGACGCTGACAAAGTAAATGTGCAGATTGCCGATGGAAAAGCGACAGTCACGGGGGATGGGCTTAGTCAGGAGGCAAAAGAAAAAATTCTGGTTGCCGTGGGGAATATCGCCGGGATTAGCAGCGTTGACGATCAGGTTAAAACTACGACGCCCGCGGCTGAAAGTCAGTTTTATACCGTAAAATCAGGCGACACCCTGAGCGCTATTTCAAAGCAAGTGTATGGTAACGCCAATTTGTATAATAAAATTTTCGAGGCAAATAAACCGATGCTGAAAAGCCCGGAAAAAATATATCCGGGACAAGTGCTGCGTATTCCTGAAGAATAATCACTATCAGGCCGCTCCTGGCTTCATTTTTCCCGTCATCGCCTGACGAATAATGGGAATCGGCGTCAGCAAATGCTGACGCATTAACTCGCTGGCGCGTGCCGCCTCGCGCGCCAGAATCGCTTCTGTCAGCGTGTGATGCTGGATATGTTTATCTTCCAGCATCTCGACAGACAGGACGGTTTCACGTAACCAAATAAAGCGGTAGCGCGCCGCCAGATCGAATAACCGTTCGCGCATCTGTAGCAGGTAGTGGGAGCCGCAACCGGCGACAATTGCGGAATGAAACGCCTGGTGGCGCTGATCCCATTCATCGAGCATATGTTCACTGGCATCGCTGGCTTCCAGTTTACTGAGCATATGCGCTCGCGCCAGGATCTCCGCCTCCCACGCATCATCGCCGCGTTCAATCGCCAGATGCACCAGCATTGCTTCCATATTGGCGCGCGCGTCAAAAATATCGAGAAGTTCCATCTCTGACATGGACGCCACACGATAGCCTTTTTGATTCACCACGGTGACCAGCCGTTCCGCCACCAGTTGTGACAGCGCCTCGCGTAGCGGTCCTACGCCGAGCGCATAGCGGGAGGTTAATAAACTCATCCGCAGTTTTTCATCCGGCTGATAAGTCCCGCGAATAATGTCATTTTTAAGCCAGCGATATCCATCTATGGCCGTCGGTTGGGAAAGCGCGGTCATCTTTTTCTCCTGAGAAGCATCCCGGCTGGCGCCGGGCATAACGCTAACGTAGGTTTTGCAAGGGGGCTTTTGGCCACCTTATTCGTTTCTTCCAGCGAGACATAATGGGCACGGTACAGATGATTCCCAGCCCTAACAGCCCCGTCGAAATGACTTCTAATTGCTGTGCCGGTCGAAATAGCATTACCACCAGGACAAAGCAGATAAAGCCGATAACCAGCCAGGTGAGCCACGGATAGAGCCACATTTTCAGCTTAATTTCTCCGCCCTGCGCCAGCAAAATTTTACGCATCCGCAATTGTGAAACCGCAATCACCAGATAGACCAGCAGAGCGATGGCGCCGGAACTGTCGATAAGAAACTTAAACACTTTCGCCGGAGCGTAATAATTGACGATAACAGTTAAAAACGCCGCGCCGGTAGAGAGTAGAACCGCCACCCAGGGCGTTTTGCTACGGTTAGTTTTTCCCATCACCGCAGGCGCATCGCCACGGCGGCTAAGGGAATAGAGCATCCGGGACGCGGTATACAATGCGGAGTTCAGGCAACTGGTTACCGACAACAAAATCACGCAGTCCATAATAAATTTCGCGTGCGGAATGTGAAGCAGCTCCAGTACCGAACGGTATGAGCCTGCGCTTTTCAGGCCCGGCATATTCCACGGGATCAACGCTACCACCACAAAAATGGAACACAGGTAAAAGATGGAAATTCGCCAGATCACAGAATTGGTGGCGCGTACGATATGTTTATCCGGCGTATCGGATTCTGCGGCGGCAATGGTGACGATCTCCGCGCCCATAAAAGAGAACATGGTGATCAGCATGGCGCTTAACACCGCGCCAAAGCCGTTAGGCATAAAACCGCCGTGAGCCCATAGCCGGGAGATGCCGCTTACTTCGGCATAAGGATAAAAACCGCTAATCGCCGCCGCGCCCAGCGCGATAAACGCCAGAATAGCAATCACTTTACACAGCGCCAGCCAGAATTCGAATTCGCCGTAATTTTTGACGCTCAATAAATTGCTTCCGGTTAGGGCAAGCGTAATCACTAATGAAAATAGCCAGACCGGAATACCTGATATCCATGAATTGAGGATAATGGCGGCAATATTGGCCTCCAGTGGAATAACCAGCACCCAAAACCACCAGTATAACCAGCCGATGGTATATCCGGCCCAAGGGCCGATAGCTTTATCCGCATAGGTGGAAAAAGAGCCGGTATCCGGCGTGGCGACGGCCATTTCAGCCAGCATCCGCATAATCATGACGACCAAAAGCCCCGCGAACAGATAGGCCAGCAGTACCGCAGGACCGGCCTCCGCAATCGCCACGCTGGAACCGACAAACAGACTGGCGCCGATCACGCCGGCGATCGATAACATGGTGACGTGGCGTGATTTCAGCCCGCCCCCTAATGCATGTGATTCTGACAATTGCCCCATCCTAAAACCTCTTTATTGTTATTGCGCTCGTTTACCGGATGGCGCCTCGCTTATTCGGCCTACAATCGGAACGGTTTTTGTAGGCCGAGTAAGACATTTACGTCGCCATCCGACGCTGCTTATTGGACATTACGCTTGTTTCGCCTCATCAAAACACTGGGCGATAATCTCCAGACCTTGCCGAATCTGCGAGGCGTCAATGGTGAGTGGAACGAGGATGCGCAGGATGTTGTAGTAAGGACCGCAGGACAGCAGAATTAACCCTTTATCGCGAGCGCGGGCCACAATATCGGCGGTCAGTGTCGCGTTCGGTTTGCCGGGGTCGCCATTTTCGAACAGCTCAATGGCGATCATGGCGCCCAGTCCGCGAACGTCGCCGATCTCACGGTGCGTTTCCGCTATTTCCATCAGACCATCACGTAGCGTTTTGCCAAGCGTATTCGCCTTTTGCAGCAGATTTTCGTGCTCGAAAATGTCCAGTACCGCCAGCGCGGCGGCGCAGGCAATTGGGTTTCCTGCATAGGTGCCGCCGAGACCGCCCGGCGCGATGGCATCCATCACTTCCGCCCGACCGGTGACGCCTGCCAGCGGAAAGCCGCCGGCGATTGATTTTGCAAAAGTGGTGATATCTGCCGCTACGCCCATCTGTTCCATGGCGAATAGCGTACCGGTACGCCCCGCACCGCTTTGCACCTCGTCGGCGATCAGCATAATGCCGTGTTGGTCGCATAGCGCGCGCAGACGCTGCATAAACGCGGGAGAGGCGGCGTAAAATCCGCCTTCGCCCTGCACCGGCTCAATAATAATGGCGGCGATATCTTCCGGCGCGGCATCATTTTTAAAGATACGCTCAATACTGGCGATCGCGTCGTCGTCGCTGATGCCATGCAACGGGCAAGGATAAAGCGCACGGTAGACATGGCCCGGCATCAACCCCATGCCAGCGGAGTAAGGATTTACTTTCCCGGTCAGAGAGAGCGTGTAGTGGGTACGACCGTGATAAGCGCCGCTAAAAGCGATAGCGCCGCTGCGTTTGGTTGCCGCGCGGGCGATTTTCACCGCGTTTTCAACCGCTTCGGAACCGGTCGTGACCAGCAGCGTTTTTTTGGCAAAATCGCCTGGCACTTTCTGATTCATGCGTTCGCACAGCGCCAGGTACGGTTCATAGGCCAGCACCTGAAAACAGGTATGCGACAGTTTCTTCAATTGCGCTTCAACCGCTGAAACAATGCCTGGATGTAAATGGCCGGTGTTCAGAACGGCGATGCCGCCCGCGAAATCGAGATACTCGCGGCCTTCAACATCCCAGACTCGACAATTTTCCGCCCGCTCGGCGAAAATAGGGTGAATCTGACCCACGCCGCGGGGAACGGCGTTATGACGGCGCTGCATTAATGCTTTATTGGTATTCATTCGCGACACTCCTGTTAAAGGCCGATACACATGTACTTGATTTCCAGATAGTCTTCGATGCCGTATTTGGAACCTTCACGACCTAAGCCGGAGGCTTTGATTCCGCCGAAAGGGGCGACTTCGTTAGAGATAATGCCGGTATTAATGCCGACGATGCCGTATTCCAGCGCTTCGCCGATGCGGAAAACCCGGCTTAAATCGCGGGCGTAAAAATAGGCCGCCAGGCCGAATTCGGTGTCGTTAGCCTGCCTGATGACCTCCGCCTCGTCGCTGAAGCGGAACAGGGGCGCGAGCGGCCCGAATGTCTCCTCTTTGGCGACTTTCGCGTTATCAGGGACGTCCGCCAGAATGGTCGGTTGAAAGAAGTTGCCGCCTAACTTGTGCGCTTCACCGCCTGTAATGATGCGGGCGCCTTTTTCCAGCGCGTCGGCGATATGCTCCTGGACTTTCGCAACGGCTTTTTCATCAATCAGCGGCCCGATAGCGACGTCGGCTTGCAGGCCGTCGCCGACCGCGAGCTTACTTACCGCCTGGTTGAGTTTTTCCGCAAAACGATCGTAAACGCCGTCCTGAACATACAATCTATTGGCGCAGACACAGGTCTGCCCGGCGTTACGAAACTTCGAAGCCAGCGCGCCCTCGACGGCTTTATCCAGATCGGCATCGTCAAAGACGATAAACGGCGCATTGCCGCCCAACTCCAGCGATACTTTTTTAATGTCTTTGGCGCATTGTTCCATTAGCTGGCGGCCAATCTCCGTCGAGCCGGTAAACGACAGTTTGCGTACCAGCGGGTTGCTGGTCAGCTCGCCGCCGATATCGCCTGCCGAACCGGTAATGACGTTAAATACGCCTGCGGGAATTCCGGCGCGCTGGGCCAGTTCCGCCAGCGCCAGCGCGGAAAACGGCGTCTGGCTGGCGGGTTTGAGTACCATTGTGCAGCCTGCGGCCAGCGCGGGGCCGGCTTTACGGGTGATCATTGCCGAGGGAAAGTTCCACGGGGTAATCGCGGCGGTAACGCCGATAGGCTGTTTAATCACCAGCAGCCGTTTATCGGCCTGATGACCTGGAATCGTGTCGCCATAGATACGCTTCCCCTCTTCGGCGAACCATTCAATAAACGAGGCGGCATAGCTAATTTCGCCTTTCGCTTCCGCCAGCGGTTTACCCTGTTCCAGCGTCATCAGACGCGCCAAATCGTCTTGATGTTCCATCATCAGATTGAACCAGCGACGCAGGATATTGGCTCGCTCTTTGGCGGTGAGCGCGCGCCAGGCGGGCAGGGCGCGATTGGCGGCGTCGATAGCGTCGCGAGCCTCTTCCGCCCCCATTTTGGGCACATTGCCAAGCGGTTTCCCGTTGGCGGGGTTGCTAACGGGGATGACATCGCCGCTGCGCGCGTCGCGCCAGTCGCCATCGATAAAGGCCTGCTGGCGGAACAGGGTAGAGTCGTTAAGTTGCATAATTGCTTCCTGTCTGAAGGGTTAACGGGTAAATGCGGCGTGTAATGCGTCCACGCTGCGTGCCGCACGCAGCGTACGTCCGGGGTTGCTCTGGCTTGCGCGTAGCGCCTGAACTTTGCTGACGATATGCGCGCCGATAGGTATCGCTGATGTCGCCGCCGGGGAGGGGGCGTTACAGGTGTGAATGGAACGCGGCGTCGTGACAAACAGAAAATCATCAATCAGTTTGCCGTCCGGCGAAACCGCCTGCGCCCGCACGCCTGCCGGCCAGGGCTGGAGATCGTTGACGGTCAGGCTGGGACAATACTTTTGTACTCGCCGCAAATAGCCGCTTTTACACAGCGAGTTTTTCATCTCGCCCAGTCCGGAAAGCAGATGATTTTGCAGTACGCGGCGAATGCCGGCGGAGCGGAAAATCTCAAAGGTGTCGGTGAAGGAAACGTCGCGCTTACGGTAGCCTTCGCGTTTAAGCGCCAGCACCGCATTCGGCCCGACCGTGATGCTGCCATCGATCATGCGGGTAAGATGGACGCCGAGAAACGGCATTGCCGGATCGGGGATCGGGTAGATCAAATGGTTAACGATCCGGTTGTGTCGCGGGGCCAGACGAAAGTACTCGCCGCGGAAAGGGCAGATAATAAAACCGGGCTCCACGCCCAGCATTTTGACCAGCCGATCCGCCATCAGTCCTGCACAGCCGATAAGCGTAGCGGTTTCGATTTCCCGGCCTTGCGAGGTGTGAATGACAACGCCAGCGGCATGTTCTGTTAGCGCGCTGACCTCGGCATGGTAGATGATCTCGCCGCCGTTGGCCTGAAAGCGGTTCGCCATGGCCGTCGCGACATCGCGATAGCTGACAATCCCGCTGGAAGGGACAAAAATCCCGCCCAGGCCAATGATATTGGGTTCGCGTTCACGCAGCTCCGCCGCGCTTAACCACTCGCGCTCTAAGCCGTTGGCCGCCGTCCGCTCCCATAGCGCGCGCATCCGCGCCATTTCCAGCTCCGAGGTGGCGACCAACATTTTGCCGCAGGTGTCGTAGCGGATGTTGTTTTGATCGCAAAAGGTTTTGGTCGCCTGATTGCCTGCCAGACAAAACCGCGCTTTGAGGCTGCCGGGCGTGTAGTACACCCCGGCATGGATCACGCCACTGTTATGCCCGGTCTGGTGGCAGGCTGGCGCGGACTCTTTTTCCAGCAACGCGATGCGCGCGTCCGGGTAGACATCAATAAGTTGCATGGCGGTCGACATGCCGATAATGCCGCCGCCGATAATCACAAAATCATACATCCGCGTAATTCCTTCGCCGTGGCGCTTATTGGTGAGTTTGATAATGGCTGGCGGCGTAGGCGAAGTAACCGCGCTGGCGCATCAGCTCGCGACGCAAGTCAGGATGCGGCGTAAAACGATCGCGTCCATGCAGCCAGAACAGATTGTTAATCAACAGGAATTTGCCTACCGGTACCGGAACGGAGAGGATGTTTTGACTAGTTTCCAGCGCGTCTGAAAGCTCGCTGAGCCAGACGCCTTCTTCAAAGTCTTTTGGCTGGACGAACTGGTCGATATAACGCATGACCGGGCGGCCTTGTTGGTCGACATCAAACACTGGATGCCAGGCGTCATGGCTAACGTTTTTACTTGGCGGTGCCGCCCAGCGCATGACGCGGCGCGCCAACGGATGGGTAAAAAACGATTCAAGATGTTCCCAGTCATCAAGGTGCAGCAGCAGCGAGTTACCGCCTTCCATATGTTGTTCGTCGATTTTCATCATCAGCACGTAGTCGGTCGCCTCCTCAACATAGGTACCGTCGTTGTGCAGTTCCATAACGCGGTGGGGCTGGCGTAGATAACTGTCGGAGTTGTCTACGTTTTTTACCACGAAACGCGCGTAGTACTGGCCGCTCATCGCATCGTAGTTGGAGCGGCCAATAAGATGCGCCACCGCTGTCGCCAGTTTGACCATCTCTTCTGCCTGCGCGACATCATCGATCCCTTCGGCGTTGATCAACAGAGCGCCTTCCGCACGGTTAAGTAGCGTTTTGATCAGCAGCGGTTGTAGTTGATTGCCACACAGATCGTCGAGGATCTTGCCGATTTTAAAACGTAAGAAGGATTTGTATTCCAGCGCCTGCACTGGCCATTGCGCAACCTGGTGGAGAAATTGCGTCGTGGTATCCGCCGTAAACGTCAACGCCAGCAGGCGCGGCGACTGCGCCGAAGGGGCAAGGGTGAAACCAGCATGGCGTTGGGCTAAATCATCGGTGTTCGCTTTTACGGCAGTCAGTGCATTCATCAGAATCATTCCTCTCGGTAGATAGTCAGGGAGACATGGCGATGCTCATTTCGTAGCCATAAATTAAAAATATCGACATTTTCCAGGAACGCGTATGAAATAACCTGTTTTGTTTAATTGTTGTGATCAAAAACAACAAATTTTTAACATTATGAAAAGTATGGTTAAGCAAAAAAATAGCCTGTCATTTTTATAAAGAATTTTAAAATCAGTTGGTTATGATGATAGTAAGGCTGGTGTGATAAGGACAGGAGCGGAAGATGATGCTGACGCGGTTTGTCCGGCCTGGCGTATGAGCGTGTAGGCCGGACAAGCGCCACATTTTTCAGCCGTAAATTAACCGGCGTCAACCTGCGGTTTACGGCTGTGTTTACGGATCAGGCGTAACACGGGCGGCACGACAATGACCATGATCGCCATGATCAGCAGGGCTTTGGCGACGCCGCTTTGCCACAGGATCGCCATATTGCCGTTACTGATGGAGAGCGCGCGACGCAGGTTCTGCTCCAGCATTTCACCCAGTACGAAACCCAGGATCAGCGGCGACATCGGGAAGTGCATTTTGCGCAAAATGTACCCCAATACGCCGAGTGCGACCATGAGCACCAGATCGAAGGTGGTGCTGTGTACCGCATATACCCCTACCGCCGATACTGCGGCGATGGCGGGTACCAGGAACCACAGTGGAATGGTGAGCATACGGGTAAACAGACCGATCAATGGGATATTCATGATCAGCAGCATCACGTTTGCGATCAGCAGCGCAGCGATGAGTCCCCAGACGATATCCGGTTGTTCGGTGAACATCGCCGGGCCTGGCGTGATGTTGTATAGCGTCAGCGCCCCCATCATCACCGCCGTGGTGCCGGAACCGGGAACGCCCAGCGTCAGCATCGGGATGAAGGAGCCGCAGGCGGAGGCGTTGTTCGCCGCCTCCGGCGCCGCGACGCCGCGAATATCCCCTTTGCCGAAGCTATCGCTGTTGCCGCTGAGTTTTTTCTCGGTCATATAGGTGATAGCGCTGGCGATAGTCGCCCCGGCGCCGGGCAATACGCCGACAAAAAAGCCGATTACCGAGGAACGCAGGGTCGTGCCGATACACTGCGCGCCTTCTTTCAGGTTGAACAACATACGACCTGTTTTGCGAACCAGTGTTTGCCCGCTGCTGGTATGCTCCAGCATTAGTAATATTTCTGATACCGAGAACAGGCCGATCACCACGACGATAAACTGTACGCCGTCGGAAAGATGAACGCTGTCAAAGGTAAAGCGATAAACCCCGGTGTTGGCGTCTACGCCGACGGTCGCCAGGCCCAGGCCAATTAGCGCTGCCAGAAATGATTTAAGCGGGTTTTGCGCCATCATGCTGCCAAGACAGGCGATGGCAAAAACCATTAAGGCGAAATATTCCGCCGGACCAAAGGCCAGCGACCATTGCGCCAGCGCGGGGGCGAACAGAATGATGCCGCCGATAGCGATTAATGAACCGAAAAATGAGCTGACGGCGGAAATCGACAGCGCTACGCCGCCTTTCCCTTGCTGCGCCATCGGGTAACCGTCCAGAGCGGTCATAATCGCCGCCGCATCACCGGGGACGTTGAGTAATATGGAAGAGATCCTACCGCCATATTCACACCCAATGTACACCGTCGCCAGCAGGATTAGCGCGGACTCCGCAGGCAGATGCAACGCAAAGGCCAGCGGCAGTAAGATTGCCACGCCGTTGATCGGCCCAAGTCCTGGCAGCAGACCGACGATAGTGCCCACGAAGCAGCCAATCAACGCGATAACCAGGTTTTCCGGCGTCATCGCCACCGCAAAGCCCTGAGAAAGATATATCCAGGTATCCATTGTTGCTCCGTTAACTCAGCCAGGCGCCGAGAGGTAAGGTGACATCAAGCAGCCGGTCAAAGGCATACCACAGCAGAATGCCCAGTACCGCGCCGGAGATGCCTGCCGCCGGAGTCGTGGCGCCGAACAGCATCCCGATGACCATGGTGAGGAGCGCGGTGGCGATGGGAAAACCCAGCCATTCGAATCCCCAGGCATACATCAACAGAATGATGACCATGGTAACTAGCTTTTGCAGAACAAGGCGGCGCGGCCAGCTTACTGTGTCGGGATGGCGCAATAACAGCGCCAGCGCACATAGCGCCATCAGGCCGAGGATCCCCAGCGGAAAAGGGCGAGGGCCGACGGGTTCATAGCTGTATTCGCTTTGGATCTGCCAGGCGATGAATAGGCCGGCGATACACAGCAACAGCCAGATACCCGCAAAGATACGATCGCTCATCATTGCCTCCGCGATTATTTCGCGAGTCCGAAGGCTTTCGCCTGCTCACGGTAATCGGTGACCTGTTTTTTCACGTAGTCATCGAGCTGCTGGCCGGTCATATCGAATGCAAACAGGCCGCGCAAATCGCGCTGCTTTTTAAACTCGTCGGTTTGCTGGAGTTTCTTGAAGGTGTCCACCCACCACTGGTAATCGGCATCGCTGACTTTCGGTCCGACGTAGAAGCCGCGAATAATCGGCCACACCAGGTCGTAGCCCTGCTCTTTAGCAGTAGGGACGTCAGCAAGCTGGCCCGGTAGACGATTTTCTGAAAAGACGGCAAGCACGCGAATTTTGTCGCCGTCCAGATAAGGCACCATTTCACTGAGATCGCCGGAGACAACCTGAACATGGTTGCCCATTAACGCCGTCACCGGCTCGCCGCCGCCCTCAAATGCGACATAGCGCATCTTGCGTGGGTCGACGTTCGCTTTTTGCGCCAGCAACGCCGACTTCATCCAGTCCTGGCTACCAATCGAGGCGCCAGCGCCAATGACCACGCTGTTAGGATCGTTTTCCATCGCTGTCATCAGATCTTTCAGCGTTTTCCACGGGGAATCCGCACGCACGGCGATCATGCCGTAATCAGTTCCTACACTCGCCAGCCAGCGCACATCATCCACGCCATACCGACCAAATTTTCCTTGCGACAGATTGAGCAACGAACCGCCGGAAAAAGCGACGACCGTGCCGGGTTCGCCAGGGCGTTGGGCGACTATCGCGTTATAGGCCACTGCGCCGACGCCGCCGGGCATATACGTTACCCGCATGGGTTTTTCGATAGCGCCAGTCTCCAGCAAACTCACCTGAATCAGTTTGCAGGTGAGGTCGAAACCGCCGCCGGGTTTGGCTGGCGCGATACATTCCGTTCGTGATGGTGCCTGTTGCGCCAGAACAGAGGTACTCAGTAATAAGATGCTTGCAGTAAGGGTACGAAGTAATTGTTTTTTCATTTTTTATCCTCACGCCGGACGTCCGGATTTTTCAGGTTCGGAAGAAGATTTTTGTGATTATGTGAACCGACATGTAGCGGTTCAGTTGCGTGATTGTTAAAACAATAACCTTTCAATTCCCTTTCAATGCGGCAGAAACTTTACAGGATGTGATATGCGTCTCTTATTAGCGGAAGATAACCGTGAGCTGGCTCACTGGCTGGAAAAAGCGCTGGTGCAAAACGGCTTTGCCGTGGACTGCGTATTTGACGGGCTGGCAGCCGATCATCTTTTGCACAGTGAGACTTACGCGCTGGCGGTACTGGATATCAATATGCCGGGAATAGACGGGCTGGAGGTGGTGCAACGGCTGCGTAAACGCGGTCTGACCTTGCCCGTTTTGCTGCTCACGGCGCGAAGCGCGGTGGCGGATCGCGTAAAAGGTCTCAATGTCGGCGCGGATGACTATCTGCCGAAACCCTTTGAACTGGAAGAGCTGGATGCGCGTTTACGGGCCTTGCTCCGGCGCAGCGCCGGGCAGGTTCATGAAGTTCAGCGCTTGGGCGAACTGATCTTTCATGATGAAGGGTATTTTCTGTTACAGGAACAGCCGTTAGCGCTGACGCCGCGTGAGCAAGCGCTCTTAACCGTATTGATGTACCGACGGACGCGACCAGTCTCGCGTCAGCAGCTTTTTGAACAGGTGTTCAGTCTGAACGACGAGGTTAGTCCTGAAAGCATTGAGCTTTATATTCATCGGCTGCGTAAAAAACTACAGGGAAGCGATGTGCGAATTACGACGCTGCGTGGCTTGGGTTATGTGCTGGAGCGCGGCGATGAAGTGGGTTAAGCCACAATCGTTGTACCTGCAACTCTTGCTGTTCCTGGGGCTACCGCTGATTCTGCTGTGGGGGCTGTCGACATTTAACAGCTATGTCAATGCGCTACAGGCCGCCACACAGGCTTATGATCGTACACTGCTCTCTTCGGCGCGAACGGTATCGGAACGGCTGGTGGTGCGTAATAGCCATCTGGAAGTTAACGTGCCGTGGGTGGTGCTGGATAGCTTCGAACTCAATATGAATGATCGGCTCTATTACAAAGTCGTGGCCCCTTCCGGAAAGGTGATATCCGGTTATGCCGACCTGCCCGCCATGCCGCCCGCTACGCCCCGTACCCGGCTTTATCCGGCACTAGCGTGGTTCTATCATACCGAGTATCGCGGCGAGGCGATCCGTGTGGCGCGTTTGTTACAGCCGGTGAATGAAGGCGGCATTATCGGCATGGCGGAGATTTATGTCGCAGAGACGCTACAGTCCCGTCGTTATCTGGCGGGACAGTTGCTATTCTCTTCCTGGATCTCACAGGGCCTGCTGGTGTTGCTGACCCTGGTGCTGGTTGGCTGGTTATTACGCCGGATACTGCGGCCTATGCGTCAACTTTCGTCATTAATGGTACGCCGTGAACCGGGTCTGCTAACGCCGCTGCCGGAACTGCTGCCGTGGTCGGAAACTCGCTTGTTAATCGTGGCGTTCAATCGCTATATTGACAGGCTCCGTGGCATCCTCTCCCGCCAGGAACGCTTTAGCGCCGACGCTTCTCACCAGTTAAAAACGCCTTTGGCGGTGTTAAAAACGCAGGCGGCGGTGGCGTTAGCCAGCCAGCAACCTCGCCACTGGTATGAAAGTCTGGAGGCGATGAGCGTAACGCTGGATAGCACCATTCAGCTCACGGAAAGGTTGCTGCAACTTTCCGCGGTAAAGCATAAAGAGCAGGGTGAGCGGCGATTCTCGCCAGTGAATTTGTATGATGTCGTCCAAAATGGATGCTTTACCCGTCTGGCGCAGGCGCGCAGTAAACATACTGACCTGGGCTACGAAGGCGAACAGGAGGCGGTGTGGATCGACGGGGATGAGGTACTGCTTGGCGAGCTGTGCGGAAACTTGCTGGATAATGCGCTGAAATACACGCCCGAGCAAGGAATCGTCACCGTGCGTCTTGAACGGAATGGCGATGTCATAACGCTGGTTGTCGAAGATAGCGGCCCCGGCATTGATGATGAGCATATCCATCTGGCGCTGCAGCCTTTCCACCGGCTCGATAACGTAGGAAATGTGGCCGGAGCGGGCATCGGTCTGGCATTGGTCAATGATATTGCGCGCCTGCACCGTACTCATCCCCATTTTTCCCGTAGCGAAACGCTGGGAGGGTTATATGTAAGGATACGCTTTTTAAGCATTGTTCCGCAGTGATGACCACAAATGTGTCAACGGTAAAGCGTGTTTACAAAAAGACGCATCTTGAGGTGTGACGTTTTCATTAAATGATCATACAGTCCCCCTATAAACCGTAATGTTAATGAAAAATGTAGTGGGTGCAGGAGCATGAATAATCATACTAAACGACGGGGAATCGCATTAACCGCCTTTCTTGTGAGTGTTAATATCCTGGCCTGGATTTGGGCGTTCTTTGTTTTTCATCACCATGCGGTCATGCTGAGCGCTGCCTTACTGGCGTATAGTTTTGGTTTGCGTCATGCGGTTGATGCCGATCATATTGCAGCTATCGATACCGTCACCCGCAAACTGATGCAGCAGGGCAAAACGCCTTTAGGCGTGGGGGCGTTTTTTTCATTAGGGCATTCAACCATTGTCGTTCTGGCATGTCTGGCGATTGTTGTGACGTCGATGGCATTTCGCGATCGTATTGACATTCTTCATCAATATGGTTCATTGATCGGTACGGCTGTTTCAGCTTTTTTTCTGCTGGCGATGGCGTTGCTTAATCTGTTTATTTTGTTCAGCGTGTGGCGGCAATTTCGTTCGGTTACGCGCGGCGAACCTGCAAGGGCGCATGATGAGGCGCTACCCGGCGGGCTGATGACGCGTATATTTCAGCGTACCTTTCGTTTGGTCACTTCCAGCTGGCATATGTATTTTGTTGGTTTTTTGTTTGGTCTTGGTTTTGACACCGCAACTGAGGTTGGGCTGCTGGGTATTTCCGCCTCGGCAGCTAATCAAGGACTATCGCTATGGTCAATGATGATTTTTCCTGTGCTGTTTACCGCAGGGATGGCGCTGGTGGACTCCCTGGATAACTTTGTCATGGTAGGTGCTTATGGTTGGGCTTTCTCGCACCCATTACGTAAACTTTATTACAATATGACGATTACCGCCGCGTCCGTCTTTGTCGCGCTGGCGATTGGCGGGCTTGAGGCGCTGGGACTGATTGATGATGCGTTACAGCTAAGCGGAACATTTTGGCAGACCGTCAGCACGCTTAACGATCATATGGGGAATGTGGGCTTCTGGGTGGTGGGCGCTTTCGTACTATTCTGGCTGCTCTCGTTGTTGAATTATCGCTGGCGCGGCTATGATAAAATCACGCTCAAAACCTGATTGATTTCTGTAAAAATACTATTCCGGCAGTGGTGTAACATCATTGCCGAAGAATCGTATTTCCTGAGAGTGTATTTCTCGCGGTAAGTACGTTATTTTTCATGCTTGCATTTCATTATCAGTTTAAGCAATCCGATATAACATCCGATGCCAAAAATAATAATAACTGTCGTGTATCCAAGAATCAGCCAGTCTGCATGTGTCATAATATAATCCAGTTATCAGATATTCCGCGTTAAGGCGGTCTTAAGTCTGCTGTCAGCAAGAACCACAGTAACAGTACAACGCTGTTGACGGTAAAGTATTGTTATGCACAAGAGAGTTGTGACAAATAACCTATACATCGAGTATAGACCTCACCCGCATTTTTCGTCATGCCATAAAGCAAGGCTATACCTTTAATCTACTGGCGGTATGCCTGGCCAGAAGAGATAAAATAGTGGCTGTAACCACCATCTGCGCTTGGTACCGAGTTAATGGTACAGCCATGAAAGCGCATAACTGCTGCATTCTTTTTAGCACGTTATCTGTAACATACTGCGTTAATCAATTCCATAAAACCGAGTGTAGTGTAAGTGAATTTCGAGTAATTGTCATTATGATTATATGATTGTTAACTTATTTTTTAAATTAGGATGAAGGTTTTTGTTTTTCATCATTCCATCAGAATTTATGAAAAATTAGGACGTAAAAAATATATTTACGTCCTAATTTTATTTTTAACAAATTGATTTTCCGGTAAAATAGGGAGTCGACCACAGGCGTTTATATTCCCATTCAGGTTTCAGGATACCGAGAGAAAAAATTAATCTTTTTTGTCTTTCCTGACAGTAATGTCTGGCGCGGTTAATATTCAGCCACATTAGTATGCTGCCAGGGCTAAGCTTCATGTATTCACTTTTTACACCGCTATTCGGGACATCAAAGTAAATGTTCAGACGGCTTTCAGACTTCAGAACAATATCAAACGCACAGGGGGTACCCTCAATATAAAGAATGTTACCGAACAGAAGGTGACGCAACTGGCTAAAAAAATCTATTAAATTTTCAATGGGATAACCGCTTAGCGTGTCGCCGAAGCGTGACTGGAACAATGTGATAAAGGTGTGCGCCAACTCTTCTGTAGAAAGCTCATCTACCGTTCTGACGCTTCCTCCGTTTCTCAGGAATTTTTGGTATTCATTACGGCGCCTTTTCTCGAATTTTGAAGAGAACGTTTCTTTGACCAGACAGTTTTGTTTCTTTCTGGTAATTTTCCATATTGCATTGAGAATTTGTGGCTGATGTAACACCGAAAGCCGGTTAGTACGATCGGGTAAGAAGCAGCGTAATTCAGGTGCCATCGGAATAAGTATCTCATCTGAAGATAGTGGGAAGGTTCTGCGCGTCAGGATGCCAATATTCTGATCATTACAGATAAAGTATGCGCCTTTAATCGCATTATCCTCTTTATAGTGGAAGAATTTAAAATGCCAATTATGGCGTCTCATAAAATAATCGACAATATCTGGGTGCATATTGATACTACCACCATATTGCGTAAACGCCTCCCGGTATAGGGAAAAGGAAGACAGCTCCCAGCGGGTTAATATACGTTTGACTTCTTGTATTTTCACCAAAACCCCTGACTTATATTACTGGAAGTTCTATTTTGAATTATTTTGTTGCCCAGGCAAATAAAAATGTGACAGATGTTTAACTTATATTTACTGGTTAACACGCTAATTGATGACATTATGGTGAAGGGAGTAAGATTAATATGTTGGTAGTAATACGAGTAAAAGCGACAGTCTAATACCGCGCTTTTCACTCATAAGCCACTCTATATTTAACCATTCAGTAGCAATGAAGGTTAGTCACAGATGTCAGAGAAAACCGTTGAACGGTGGCAGGATCTGCAAATCAACACCTGAAATAGTCCTAATGAGAGAGGCTTTTAACCTGTTGTACTATTTTATCCAGAATATGATAGCGGTTCCGGTACTCTGCACGTTTTTTACTGGGGATACTTTCAGGCGATTTACGCATCACCTGTGATGGCAGATGGTATAAGGCACCTTCTTTAACGCCATTTAGAGACTCCCAGAATTCACTATAGCTGGCTACAAAGGTTTTTTTCTTCTGGAATAAGTATCTGAGTTGGCGATAAACATGATTGTTTTCACTTACCGCAAAAATTTCCGCTACATTACAGGCTTGAATAAATGTCGCAAACGCTTCATACAGCATCCGTTTAGGAAAGAGCCCGTAGCAATCTTTGGTAGCGTTACGTATGACTTGTGGGCCAACATGTTTACTGGGGCCTTGTAACCCGGCAACCAGCGCTATTTGCTTCCCTTCATGGTGAATAAAGGAAAAAGATAAACGTGCCAGCGGCGTATCATTGAAGCACAACGTTAATGTCAGTTCACCTTCCCTGTCATAGCCACAGGGACCACAGTAGATGTCCACCAGAGCTCCGTTTTTTCCTTCCAGGTGAGCGAGCAACGTTGGCTCTTCGGACAGCAGGATTTTTTTAATTTTATTTTCCGCAAAGGACTGAACGAACTGGTAGTGTTCCAGAATAGCTCTTGCCCGGCAACGAATGCTAAGTCCGGTATACAAATAAGGCCGCTGGATTTTTGCCGGCAGTAGCGGACGATGAGTTATAAGCGTTCTGGGCTGATTAAGATTACATAACTCATTGAAGTATTTGATTGTCGTTACAGGGTTAATAAGGCAACGTAATACGAACTTATAGCGAAACTTACGCTCTCCCCAGCGTTTATGCCGATAAGGCGTTTGTGCCATGACTTCTTTTAACATTAATAATGGATTGTACCTTTCCATATCCATATCACTTTGATGCATCGTCATACTACAGCCCTATTACTCAATAGACTCATAACAGAAACGGTAGCCTGCCTGAGTTAAACGTAAAGGCAACAAGGAGTGCCCGCAGAGACGATGTTGTTAAACGGTTTGTCAATGGCGGCAATAAAACGCATTAAACATCCTTTTTATAGCTTTTCGGGTAAGGGAGGGAGTCATGAACTTAGCATTAAAACGAATATTACGTTCATTATTTTAAGTAATGTTATAAGTCGATATATTTATTTTGTTGGCATTATGTAATTTCGATAAAATCGATAGGGATAGTTTATCCAGGAAGTACGTGATGTTAGCCAGACTGTAGAGTGTCACGATATGTTAGTATGTAACAAGACGAAAAAGGGGTATTCACCTTATATCTAAATGAAAATCTTTATGATGAATTTTATCATATGCGTTGCTATCTCTGGGAGAAAATATTATGGAACGTTCACCCGATAGTCTGGCTGGTATGGCTGCATCTGCTTTTGGTACGGGGACTTATGCCGCTATGCGGCAAGCAACCTCTCTCCAAAGTTTTCTGGAGTTTCTCATTAACTTTTTTACCTGTGGAGGGATACGTCGGAGAAATGAAACACAATATCATGAATTGATAGAGACTATGGCTGAAACATTGAAAAGTACAATGCCTGACAGAGGTGCTCCGTTGCCAGAAAACATTATACTGGATGATATGGATGGGTGTCGTGTCGAATTTAATCTTCCTGGTGAGAATAACGAAGCTGGACAAGTTATTGTACGGGTCAGTAAAGGCGGCAATTCTGAGACGAGAGAAATTCTGCTTGCCTCTTTTGAAAAAATATGTCGAGCTTTACTATTCAGATGCGAATTTTCTCTCCCTCAGGATTCTGTAATATTAACTGCCCAGGGAGGCATGAATCTTAAAGGCGCTGTCCTTACCGGAGCAAATCTGACGGGAGAAAATTTATGTGACGCAGACTTAAGCGGCGCAGATTTAGAGGGGGCAATACTGTTTATGGCGGATTGTGACGGTGCAAATTTTAAGGGCGCTAATCTATCGGGAGCATCATTAGGCGACAGTAATTTCAAGAACGCCTGTCTGGAAGATAGCATTATGTGTGGCGCTACCCTCGATCACGCTAATCTTACTGGCGCCAATTTACAACACGCGAGTCTGTTAGGCTGTAGCATGATAGACAGTAATCTCTGCGGAGCGAATATGGAACGTGCCAATGTTTCAGGCGCGATTCTTACTGGTGCCAATATGTGTGATACGATATTAAAAGGTACTAATATGATGGCCACTAATATGGAGGGTGCCATCTTAACCCGGGCAAACCTGCAAAAGGCTAATTTAACCTCGGCGAACCTTGAAGGAGCTGACTTGTCTCAGGCTGATTTAAAAAATACCAATATTAAAGATTGTACGCTAACCCATTCACGTACCGAAGAAACCAGAATGTCTGCAAGTACACAAATGCTCTTTAACGAATTTTATAGTGATGATTTTTAGTTCTATTTAAAGTCAAACTGACATAAAGGAAACGTAAGAATAAGTATCTGAATAAGGTGTTGTCAGAGCAAACATGAGCTAACGGTATGAGTAATAATCCACTTTCTTTGCTGAAATAGTGGCTGAGAGTAAATAATTTACAGTATCTTTTATTATTACAGGAGTACACGACGATCCAGATATCCGAATAGCTTTCTATTTTTTTAAGTAAAACTTTCAACTAAAGCGAATTCTTTAAAAAGGAAAACGTTATGCCTGGATGTATAAGTGCCTGTTCGTGCATTTCCAGCCCGACTCCTGCCGAGCCTAAGGAACCCCCTAAGCCTAAGTGGATAGAGTTAAAAGGTTATTGTGTTACATGTACTAGTCAGGAGGATATTCGCCCCCCTAAAGAGGGTGAACCAAATAAAAGAATGACACCCAGGGATTTAGTGCTGTTACGAGGTCTTTTTAAAGAGCTGGGGATAACACAAAATCCCTGGCAAGACACGGCAGTAAAATCCACTAACTGTGGGTTGCCATTTTTCCCGGTAGATCCTGGAGAACGAGAAACCGATGTTTGATGGTTAACTGTGTGTAATATAAAAGAGTTTTTCGGAGTGTCGCGCTATTATCATAGCGGTCAGTCCGTATACAGACAGACGGTTTTCTGTCTGCAAAGCGCCTGATAAATATTACCAGGCGCTTTGTATTTTGGAGCCGACATAACTTTCATCGTCATATATCGAATGACTACAATCGTATCCGATCCCACCATTACACCAGACGGAAAGTCTCTGGCAAACTGTAAGAACGGTTCGCCGTCGGCAGGGAAGCGCCGGTGGACTCTGAACCGCGCTATACCATCTTGCCTGGTTGTTTCTTGTAATTAACGCTTTGAAAATAGTTTTATTTTCTCTATTCCTGTTTATAAAACTTCCGTTCAGTAGGACGCATTCTGCACCCTTCCTAGATTTACTGGCAAAGCTGAGCCCAGACAGAGTGTCATATTGCAAGATCCCGTTTCCGTTGTCTTATTACCAGATTTTTGCGGTCGAAAGATTGCCTTTTTCTTGATTGAATGATAATTATTATCATTTGTATATGGTGATAATTACTATATAGCCGTAGCCTGGCAAGGATGTGAGCTTGAGGACAACCGCTTTACTTGAGACTTTGTTTAGGGAATGGGTATGAGAGTTAATAAGATCCTCTGGTTAATAACCGTGGTTTTTTCAGGGGTTAATAGTCCATTATCAGCAGCAGAATATTCTGAGGGCAACGGCGAAACTATGGTGGTTGAATCCACCGCCGAGCAAGTATTAAAACAACAGCCAGGTGTTTCGATTATTACCCGTGACGATATTCAGAAGAATCCTCCTGTTAACGATCTCTCCGATATTATTCGTAAGATGCCGGGGGTTAATCTTACCGGCAATAGCGCCTCGGGGACGCGTGGGAATAACCGACAAATTGATATTCGCGGAATGGGGCCGGAAAATACCTTAGTGCTGATTGACGGCGTACCGGTGACGTCGCGAAATTCGGTACGCTATAGCTGGCGTGGAGAACGCGATACCCGTGGCGATACGAACTGGGTGCCGCCGGAGCTGGTAGAACGTATTGAAGTTATCCGTGGGCCCGCCGCCGCGCGCTATGGATCTGGCGCCGCAGGCGGGGTGGTGAACATCATCACCAAACGCCCGACTAACGACTGGCACGGATCGCTGTCGCTCTATACCAACCAGCCGGAAAATAGCAAAGAGGGCGACACCCGGCGTGGTAACTTTAGTCTTAGCGGCCCGTTGGCTGGCGATGCGTTGACAATGCGGCTGTACGGTAATCTTAACAGAACCGACGCCGATAGCTGGGATATTAACTCCTCAGCCGGTACGAAAAATGCCGCAGGGCGGGAAGGCGTCACCAATAAAGATATTAATAGCGTCTTCTCATGGAAAATGACCTCGCAGCAAATCCTCGATTTTGAAGCAGGATACAGCCGACAGGGAAATATCTATGCCGGCGATACGCAAAACAGCACCTCAAACGCGGTCACTAAAAGTCTGGCGCAGTCCGGGCGGGAGACCAACCGCCTGTACCGACAGAATTACGGTATTACTCATCACGGTATCTGGGACTGGGGGCAAAGCCGTCTCGGGTTTTACTATGAAAAGACCAATAATACCCGCATGAATGAGGGGCTTTCCGGCGGCGGCGAGGGGCGTATTACCAACGACCAGACGTTCACCACTAACCGCCTGACCTCATATCGCACCAGCGGTGAGGTGAATGTCCCTGTGATATGGCTATTTGAGCAAACGCTCACCGTCGGCGCGGAGTGGAACCGCGATGCCCTCGAGGACCCATCTTCGACTGGCTTGACGGTGAACGATAACAATATCGCAGGGATTTCCGGTTCGGCGGCTCATCGTAGCAGCAAAAATAAATCGCAAATCAGCGCGCTGTACGTTGAAGATAATATAGAACCCATGGCCGGTACCAACATTATTCCAGGCCTGCGTTTTGACTACCTGAGCGAATCCGGTAGTAATTTTAGTCCCAGTCTTAACCTTTCCCAGGAGTTAGGGGAATACGTCAAGATGAAAGCAGGTATCGCCAGGGCCTTTAAGGCGCCGAACTTGTATCAGACCAGTGAAGGGTATTTACTTTATTCGAAAGGTAATGGGTGCCCCAAAGATCTTCCTTCAGGAAGAGCGGGATGCTACCTGGTCGGTAATAAGAATCTCGATCCTGAAATTAGCATCAATAAAGAGATTGGGCTGGAATTTACCGTAGAGGATTACCATGCAAGCGTAACGTATTTCCGTAACGATTATCAGAATAAGATTGTCGCAGGCGATAAAATTATTGGGAAAAGTTCATCGGGCGCTTATGTACTGCAATGGCAGAACGGGGGGAAAGCTCTGGTTGAAGGTATTGAAGCCAGCATGGCTGTTCCTCTGATGCCGGATCGTCTGAACTGGAATACTAATGCGACTTATATGATCACCTCCGAGCAAAAAGATACCGGTAATCCGTTATCGATAATCCCGAAATATACGGTGAATACCTCCCTCGACTGGACTATCACCAGTGCGCTCTCCGCTGGCGTCAACTGGACGTTATACGGCAAGCAAAAACCGCGAACGCATGCGGAGTCGCGCAGTGAAGAGACCAAAGGATTGTCCGGGAAAGCGCTGGGGGCTTACTCACTGGTAGGCACCAACGTTAACTACGATATCAACAAGAACCTGCGTCTTAATGTCGGTATCAGCAATATCTTTGATAAACAGATTTATCGCTCCGCTGAAGGGGCAAATACCTATAACGAACCGGGGCGGGCTTATTATGCCGGTGTGACGGCGTCGTTTTGATGGGTTATGCCCGCCGCTGGCGGGCATTTTCTGGCGACGGGTTAATTGCAGCGTGACTTTTGGCCTGCCTGCTCGCGACTGATATCCAGCAACGCATTGCGAAAAGAGACGTTAAACATGGGCCCATGGCCCTGGCCCGGATAGTCCTGTAAGGCAGCGTTAACGCCGTTGTTCTCAAGCGTTATTACGGTCTTCTGAACTTTTTGCAGGAGCCTGGCCATCTGGCTTTGCCTGCTATCTCCACTCGACGCAGAACCTTCCATGATAATGAGTTTTTTATGACAGAACGGCGGCGGGGTCACTGCCATGATGCGCTTCAAAAGGGCAAAATTATCTCTGTTGAGCGACGGGCTGGCACTGTAGTACATATAGAAGAACGATGACGACAGCCAGGAGTCCAAAACGAACAGGCCACCATAAGAGTGCCCCCACACTCCGCGCCGTTCGGGGTTGATGGCTATTCCTTGCTCCACCTGCGGCGCGATATGCGTCTCTAGTCGCTGGCGGAACGCTGGCCCGCCGCCGGTCTTACGATGAAAGCGCGGATTATTTTCATTGTCTTCGCTGCCAGTTCCCAGCACCGGCGTATAGTCATAAGCTCTGCCATTAAGATCAAACGGCAGGTTTGTCTGATAACCAATCGCCACAATCACCGGCGGCGAATGATCTGCCAACTGTTTGAGTAACGCCTCCGACAGCCTGTCCATCACCGCGTTACCATCCAGCATATATAGGACCGGATAGCCCAACGGCGGGGCGGGTTTATAGGGGATAGCTGTCCACACCCGATAATGTCTTGCGCCATCGGCAGATTGGAAGTCATTGACCCTGAAATTGTAGTATTCGGAACCTTTATCGGCGATATTCGGCCCTAATGGCTGCATATCCGGTTTCGTATAACTCAGCTTGCTATAGACGAGGGGAAAACAAAAGCTCGCTAAAAATAGCGTTATACGATAGCGCTTGTGGCGGTACTCGCGACCATACATCTGATGATTATTCCTTTTTTGGCAGGTGAGGTATTAGCGGGGCAGTAGGCTTAAACCGTCAATCAGCGCGCCGCGCCACCATGCGTAATCGTGGCCGCCAGTGTACACGTCGCAGTGGCTTTCGACGCCGGAGGCACGTAATTTTTCATGCAATTGTTTTACCTGCGGGACCGTCGAACCTTCTAACGATCCCACGCACAGATGCGTGCGTACGGCTGGCGATGGCGCAGATAGCACATGTTCGCTGATCCAGGAGCGATCTTCTCCGCTGAAATGGTCCGGGCGGCTGCGGTTGTCCGGCGTCCACCACATCGAGGGCGAGTGGCTTAATACCAGGCCAAAGCTTTCTGGCACGTGGCGGGCAGCCATCAGCGCGGTCACGCCGCCGAGGCTTTGCCCGGCCAGCACCGTTTGTCTACGGTCCGCCCACCGCCGCTCAGGGTGTTCGGCGCGAATGGTTGGCAGCAGGCGTTCGGCGATATCCAGCACCAGTTCGCGGCGACCGCCGAGTATCGCGACGCGTTCATGCTCATCAACGTTATCAATGCCGAGCACGGCCACTGGTGCGATGCGCCCACTGTTGATGGCGGCGTCAATGGCGGCGCTCACCCCAAGATGGTCGAACCAGGTTTCGCCATCTGTAAGGACCAGTAAACCCAGCGGCTGTATAACAGGAACCTCAGGAAGATACAGCCGCACACAGCGAGGTTGCCCGGCGAGCCGATGTTCTGCGGTGAAAAGCTGCCCGGCGTAAGCGCGGCGGCCAGACCACTCCTCCTGGGCCGGGGCATTATCCAGCGCCAGAATGGATTCCTGCGCATTGCCCCGAACATTTATCCCCGGCGTTCTGTTCAGCGGGTCTGCCTGCCCGACAAGGGTTGCGAAACGGCTTCCAAGCTGCAATACCGTCTCGTCCGGGGTTTCCTGTGGTATTTCTGTCATCGTATAGGAACCGCAGTAGGATGCCGGTAAGCGAAGGGTCAGATGCCAGATATCCGTTGTGGGGAGTTGAGTCATCATACCTTTCGTCACGTTGTCTTTGTCGGTGACACGGTTCAGACGGACATAAACTCCCTGTAAGGGATAGGCGGCACGCCACAGGAAGGTGACTTCCCGTTCGTCGTCTGTGCCGTCAATCGCAGTCACCAGCGGTAGCGCGAGCGAGTTTGCCTCTTGCCAGAAGTGGAAAACGTCAACCTGGCTTCCGGCGGCGAGCTGGCGGCGAAGGCGCGCGGCAGTCTGCATCGCGACGGGATCTCCGGGTGGGCTCAGTCTCATTATCGATATTCCATCTCATTGATATTTTGGTCAGTCTCAATAGCTAAACGGCTGTTACAGGAACAGCCGCTTGCGGGCTTTCTTTTGCGTAAATCGTGTCGATAAAAACTATCCCATAACCTCTTCTTGCGTATCGCGTGTCTGGCAGACGCTGTCCCGCCACAGACGAGCATACAGGCCATGAGTCGCTATCAACTGCTCATGGCTGCCATATTCAGCGATACATCCTTTATCGATTACGACAATAACATCGCAACGGCGAGCGGTGGTCAGCCGGTGCGCGACGATAAGCGCGATGCGTTTCTCGGTATGCGTCACCCTGGTAAGCGAGGTCATTAAGCGCTCCTCGGCGCTGCGGTCGATACGCGCTGTCGCCTCGTCGAGCAGCAGGATATGCGCCTGCGCCAGTTGGGCGCGGGCGAGAGCAATCAACTGACGCTGACCTGCAGACAGATCCGAACCGCCGTTATTGACCGGAGTACGAAACCCCTGCGGCAGATGTTGCACGGTTTCCAACAGCCCCGCGCGTCGTGCCGCAATTTCTACCTCCGTGTTGCTGCTGGCTGGCCGCGAATAGCGGATATTTTCGGCAATATCGCCGCTAAATAATGCGACATCCTGAGAAACCAGCCCCGTCTGGCGACGATAATCGGTAAGCGACGCCGTATCAATTACGCGCTCACCGATGCGGATTCGCCCGCTGGTGGGAGAGTAGAGCCCGGCCAACAGCTTAATCAGCGTCGATTTGCCGGCGCCGCTACGTCCGACCACCGCGACTATCGTTCCTTGCGGAATGGTGAGCGAGATATTATCGAGCGCAGGTTGCGTTTCTTCGGGATAGCGGAACGTTAATGCCTCCAGACGCAGCGCGCCAGTCGAGGGCGTTATGGATGACGGTGCGATATTCTCCGTTTCCTCAGTCGCCAATAGCGCATTGATATGTTTGCCGCTGGCGGTCGCCTGCTGCCAGGAATCGACAATGCCTGACAACTGCTGAACCGGGCCGTAAAATTGCCCCTGTAGCAGGAAGAACGCTGCCAGTACACCGGGCGTCATTTCGCCTCCGGCGACCTGGGACGCCCCGATTAAAAGCACGGCGGCATAGGCGGCCTCGGTGCAGAAGGTCAGGAACGGAAAATAGACGGCAAGGTATTTTTGCGCCCGCACGCGGGTGGTGCGGAAGTTGTTTGATAACGCCCGTAGCCTGGCGGCTTCCTGCTCCTGCTGGCCGTGCGACTGTACTACCCGCAGGCCGGAGACCTTCTCCTGAAGCGTACTGTTAACCTTACCAATCTCCAGCCGTGCCTGCGCGTAGGCAGGCGAGCTCAGACGGCGATAAATCCACGTCGCCAGCATCACTACAGGCACGGCGCTTAACGCCGTTAACGCAAGAATGGGGTCAAGCCAGAACATTGCAGCGGCGATAGCGACCATCGTCACGATGCTGGTTGCCGCACTGGCAAGGCCGTTTTGTAGAAAACGGGCGAGTGAGTCGACATCGACGGTCATACGGGTAAGACGTGAATCGATGTTCTTCTCGTGCCAGGGGAGACTCAGGCGTAGCAGATGGCCGAAGCTGCGTAAGCGTACCGTATGCTGTACCGACTCTGCCGCGCGGGCGGCGAAGATCGTTTGCAGCGCATAGCAGCACCAACTGATCGCCACCAGGCACAGCGCGAGCAGGGCGGATATGCCGATAGTCGACATATTCCCTACGGCAACGCCTGAGTCAATACCGCGCTGCAACAGTACCAGCACGCCAACGCCCGCGGCGGAATCAAGCGCGATAAGCAGGGCGGCGATGACAAACATCCAGGCCACTGGCGTCAGCAGCGATGAGACCTGGCGCCCGTGACCTGCCAGCGCCATCTGTACGGCGCGTTCCGGAACGCGCGTCATCCGGTCGACAAAACCTTTTCCGGCGGGCGTCTGGCACTGATGTGCGTCGTCGGATTTTGCCGACTGCGTTGTTGGCCATAGCTCATGCTGTTCCGTTGGGGAGAGGGCGAGAAAATCACCATCGCCACGCATCAACGAGCGGAACGTCGGACATCTTGCGTCCAGTTCCGCCTGAGTGCCGATATCCACTACGCGGCCTTTATCCAGCACGACGATCCGATCGGCTAACTGTAGTGTTGAACGGCGGCGCGCAATCACCAGCAACATATGTTCACTATCGGCATAACGCCCAAGAGCCGTATTAATTTCCGCTTCGGTGCCAGCATCGACCGCCGAGGTGGTGTCATCAAGGATCAACAGTTCCGGCGCGGTAATCAATGCCCTGGCCAGCGCAATACGCTGGCGTTGTCCGCCGGAGAGGTTAGCTCCGCGTTCGGTCAGGCGGGTGTTAAACCCCTGGGGCAGAGCATTAATGAACCCGCTGGCGCCTGCGGCATCGGCGGCGCGTCGAATATCGTCCTGAGTAGCCTGCGGATACCCATAGGCGATATTTTCCGCCACCGTACCGGCAAACAGAAAAGCGTCTTCAAAAACTACGCCAACGTGACGACGGAGCGCCGTAAGTTTCAGGTCGCGAATATTTTGTTGGCCCCTGGTGGTGTTAAGCCACACCCCGCCGGAGGTGGGATCGTAAAAGCGCGCCAGCAACATCAACAATGTTGATTTTCCTGAGCCGGAGGCGCCAACTACCGCCACGGTTTCACCGGCGTGAATGGAAAACGAGGTCTCGTTGAGGATACGGTTGTCGTTGCCGTAGTGGAAACTCATCTTCTCCACGTCCAGCCCGATAATCTGACCCCCAACCGACTCGGTACCGTCTTCCATTAGAGAACGTGTGTCGATAAGCGCGAAGACGCGCTCCACCGACGCCTGAGTGCGCTGTGCGATAACCAGGAACGATGCCAGCACGCGGGTTGGGCCGGTCAGCATGGCGAGAAAACTCGCGAACGCGACGAAGGTTCCCAGATCGATGTGCCCGTTCATCACCGACCATCCGCCATAGCACAGCAGGATAATTTGCCCCAGCACCGGTAGCGCCAGCATGGTTGCGCCCGGCATCGCCTGCGAGATAGCGGCGCCGATGCGTACCCGCACCATCTGTCGTGACTGACTATCGAGCCAGCGCGTTTCGCGCAACTCCGCCACGCAGGACTTCACCACCAGGATCTGTTCCAGTACTTCGCGCATATGTTCCGTTATCTGCGCCAGCCGGTCTGAGGCAAGCCCCGTTTGCGCGAAAACACGGCGACGGGCGTGCAGGGCGGTAATGGCAAGGGCCGCCAGTACGCCAACCACGATAAGCGTCATGGAGGGCGACATCCACAGCATTACCGCGATACCGGCAATATAGTAAGTGAGCACCGCCAGAGGCACCGGACACATCTGTAGTAGGGTATGCACCTGTTGAAGATCGCTATTGGTACGCGAAATGACCTGTCCGGTACGTAAAGCGTCCTGGGCCGCTCCGTCCAGTTTTTGAATACTGTCGAACGCGCGGCTACGTAACGTATGCTGAACCCACAACGAGAGTTCTCCGGCATAGCCGCGGCGCACGTAATTACCGATGAAATCAAAAAGTGCAATTAATAGCAGGCCGCAGGCGAGCAACGGCAGGCGGGTCGCATCGCCTGCTATCGCGTCATTGACGGCCTGACGCGTTATCAGCGGCGTCAGCGCGGCCAGTAAAATGGTCGATACCGATGCCACGATGACAATGGTGCTCAGTGTTTTACGTTCCCAACACACGCGGGCAAGGCGAACTATCCAGGCACGAGCGGGCATGGGGGAATGAGTCGCGGGCATTAAGCCTCCTTATCTGTGAAAGATGAGATATGGCGACACCGGCAGGCCTCAGCCGCCATATTGTCATTACGCTGCTACAGCATGGCGATCAGTTTTTTTGCTACCTCAGTCGGGCAAGGCTGCGCAGCCATTTCCGCCGCGACCTCCAGCGATGCCTCGCGAAGCGCGCTATTACCGAGGAAGGTATTGATCATGCTGCTCGTAAGTCCGCTCTTACCGGGAATAATGCCGCATCCGCGCTCGACCACGGCGCGGGCATTGACGGGTCTGTCGGCGCCCTGGCCAAAGACTATCTGCGGAATGCCGGCATGCAGCGCCGTCAGGGTGTTGCCTGCGCCGCCATGGTGGATAAAACCGTCGGCGCCGTTAAGGAAAACGCCCATCGGAAGCCAGTCAACCAGACGGACATTCGGCGGCAGTGAACGTAAATCCGAGCGGGCGTTTGCCGGAAGATGCAGGATTATTTCGGCATCTACTTCGCCGGCGGAATCCATTACCCAAGAAATCAGATCCAGGCCATCCACCATCGGTTTGACGGTGCCGAGGCTGACCAGAAGACGCTTGCGATCAGGTGTACGTTCCCACCATTCTTCCCAGACGGCGCCGCCGTTATACGGGACATATTGCATGGAGATAACCGGCTCTCCGTCATTTTGCAGTATGCTCATGCTGGGCGGTGTGACGTCTATCCACGCCAGATCTCTTGGCGGAGCGCTGACCCCATGGCGGCGGTAGGCGTTAGAAAGTGATTTCGTCACGCCTTTAATGTGCCAGGGCGTATGGCCGAAGCCGACGGTTTGCATCACTACCGGAATGCCATACTTAGCGGCAATCAATGGCCCAACGACCCCAAGGGGAGGGTAGACGATGAGATCTGGCCGCCACTGTCCGGCGAACGCGACCAGCGGGTCGGTCATTTCTTCGCTGAAGAATGAGAAGTTCCCCATTTTTGTTCCAATGTTATTTTCTTTTCGCAATGCCTCCTGACGGCGATAACCCGCTTCTGAATCGAAACCTGGCGCAGCGTCAAATACCACCAAGCCAGCTTCTGCCGCTTTCTGTGCAAATTTTCCACCGCTTGCAATCAGCACTTCATGGCCATTAACACGAAACGCTTGCGCCAGGGACAGCACAGGGTATAGCAGACCATACAGTGGTGGACCGACAAACAGAATACGCATGAGAAATCCTCTCTCTCCATGTCATAAAGCGGATAAGCTCTCTAATGAGAATGATAATAATTACCAATACCATTTAAAAAATGCAATAACAAATATGACACTTGATAACGTGATGATTTGCTTTCCAAAGAATCGGGAAGGGAGTAGAGCGTTAAACGGTGAAGTCAGCTTTTCGTACTATTTACGCGTGGATGGGCGCGAATGCAAAGCGCCAGGACCAGGGAGCTGGATTCGAATATCAGACGCCCGTGGATTATTAATGATAACTCGCGAATACCCCTTCAGGCGATGAGGTAAACGTACCGGTGGCGATTCAGTATGAGTATTGATAGCGTGCTGGTTGGCAATTTAATTGTGTTCGGCGACAATGATAGCGGGTGAAAACAAAACAGCGTTATCGCGTTCGGCGCTAAATCCCATACTACTTGCGAGCCTGATTATCGCTATGGCGCCACCACTGTAGCAATTTTGTCCCATCCGGCTTCGTTAACCCATCAAACCCGCTTTGACATCATTATTCTAATATTGCGAACGAACAGCGCTTTGTCCGGAATATTGTCACTGTTTTGCGATTTTTGTAGCGTATCTGCAACCAGATTTATTGTTTCTTGAAAACCAAGCTTTATGAAAATGCAGAAATAACGGGTAACTGGCATCATCCCCGCTTTTTATTCAGGGGATTCATCATGCTTATTGGCTATGTGAGCGTATCAACAAATGACCAGAACACCGATCTACAACGTAATACGCTGAACTGCGCGGAATGTGAGCTGATTTTTGAAGATAAAATCAGCGGCACGAAACCCGACAGGCTTGGGCTGAAAAAGCTGTTCAGGACATTATCTGCAGGTGATACCCTGGTGGTCTGGACGCTGGAAAAACTGGGGCGCAGCATGCGGCATCTTGTCGTACTGGTTGAAGAACTGCGTGAGCGTGGTATTAATTTTCGCAGCCTGAGTGATTTTATTGATACGAGTAGGGGGGATGGGTCTATTGCTATCCCTACACGGTGAATGCAATCCTAATCGGATTGGACTTTTATAATGTCACCATTCTGGCCTAAACGATAATTATCACCATCGTACACCGTGAAAGTTATACCAAAATTCCTGCTTTTCTCTGCGGAAAAAACGGCATCCTTTCTGATACAATTTACTTTTTTTCATATCATCAAAGCAAAGTCTGTCATATTTCTTTTCTTCTTTATAAACATCGCTAAAACTAAAAAATAACAGTAAAATAGCCAGAAGATGATGGTTTAGGGATATCATATTTTTCTTTCAATACATCTATATTTTTTAGCCGCCAGTTTATTTTCCCCTTATCTGTCAGCGGGGAATTCCCTTCAAAGAATCGATTTTCGCAATTCATCTTTATCCTTTGTCGGGTAATGCTTATATTCCTGGTCAATATATTTTTCAACAACCCCGCTAACCGTAAACGAGAGCTGTTTGGTGTGCTATCCGACAAGATATGATCCTTCAACGCCCTGTCCAGCAACATATATCTGAACGGTGCGCCGTTTGCTTTCTGTATATGGGGAATCATCTGCTTTATTAGCGGCTTGTAAGGGCCGGACATCGCAAAGAGGCCGGATAACGCCCGGAGCTCGTCAAAGAGAATAGCGGCGCACTGCTGCCGGATGATTTCTCCCTCTCCACGGGAGCCGTGAAATATTGGTTGTGGCTGGTTGAACGAGGTGACTTTTGTCAGAGTGTAAGGGTTCGCCCTGGTGGAAACGTCTGTCAGATGAAACTGTGCTTTTAGCTGGCTTTCAGAACGGTCGCTGCAGCGCATATCACTGGCGCTGTAGTCATCCATCTTTCTTCTGCGACTTCTGAAGCCCGCTTCGGCGCTGAGGAATCCCCAGTAATGGGCGGGTAAAAAAGACAGGCATAGAGTTTTGTGATCTAATGATTTGTGCAACCAATTCAATGAGATCACCTCTATGCCTGCTCTCCAGGTATGTCAGAATTTTTTCCGCGATGCGTTAGCACCGCTTCACAAATACCGACAAAATGCTTTGCTGGATGCCACCATTGCTCTCATCAATGGCGCATCACTGACGCTGACAAGTATCGGGCGTTATTTACCCGGTACGGCTCAGGTCAAAAATAAAATCAAACGCGTTGACTGACTGCGCGGTAATGAATCTCTTCACCGCAATATCCCACTGATTTTCAGAAATATTATTGCCATGCTGACGAGCCAGTTATCTCTTTGTGTCATTGCTGTTGACTGGAGTGGATATCCATCTCAGGAGCATCACGTGCTCCGCGCCAGCCTGATTTGCGACGGACGTTCGATACCCTTGCTGAGGTGGATAGTTCCTTCGGAGAAACAGCAAAATGCAAAGGTACAGCAGGCCTTTCTTAATACTCTTGCCGAAGCGGTAAACCCAGAAGCAAGAGTGATCATCGTCACTGATGCAGGGTTCCAGAATGCCTGGTTCCGGCACATAGAATCACTCGGATGGGATTTTATCGGGCGCATAAGGGGAAATATCCAGATGCGGCTTAAGGCCAAAGGCGAATACTGGTTCAGACGTCAGGAATTGCAGGCCAGTAGCAAACCGGAATATCTGGGGCCTGGGACGCTTGCCCGCTCAGAATATGCGCGGTGCGATGGTCATTTTTATTTGCATAAAAAAGAGCCGAAAGGCCGGAAAAATAAATGCTCCCGTTGCGGTATAGCCAGACCATCACAGCCAAAAGATGCCATCCCGGCGGCAAAAGAACCGTGGTTAATATTCAGTAGCACTGATGACTTTAAGCCGCGAGTGATCATGAAGTTATACAGCCGCCGAATGCAGATTGAGCAGCACTTCAGGGATGAAAAAAGTGAGCGCTTTGGGTTCGGTCTGCGGGCCAGTTACAGCCGTTCGGCAGGAAGAGTGCTGGCGCTGAGACTGCTGGCAACGCTGAGCACAATAGTCCTGTGGCTTGTAGGTTATCACGCTGAAAATAAAGGATTACATTTAAGGTATCAGGCCAACAGCGTCAGGACACGGCGGGTTATCACGTATCTGACGTTAGCGGAGAATGTCTTACGACAGTCCCCGCTAATTTTAAAACGAACGGTGCTGCGCACCGTTCTGAATCACCTCGCCAGAACCTACCAGAATATGGTGTTGGTTTATTAGCGCAGATTTATGGGGATCCCTCAATGCCATGGCGGGACGACCATGGCTCCGCCGATAACCTTATTGTGAAATTAAGACCAGGGGGAGATGATGTCTGCCGGACAGATACTATGTGTAAATTTATAAAGGTTTTTTGTTATGCCCTTTTATGTTGGAAGCGGATGTCGTCCCGCCACCATCAGTAACCGCCGCATTTATCGTATTGCCTGGTCTGATACCCCGCCTGAAATGAGCTCCTGGGAAAAATGTAAGGAATTTTTTTGCTCAACGCATCAGACTGAAGCGCTGGAGTGCATCCGGACGATTTGTCACCCGCCGGCCGGAACGACGCGGGAGGATGTGGTCAGCAGATTTGAACAGCTCAGGACGCTCGCGTATGCCGGATGCGAGGAAAACATTCATTCCGGCCTGCACGGGGAAAACCACTTCTGTATCATGGATGAAGACAACCAGGAGATATTATCAGTCACCCTGGACGACGCCGGGAACTATACCGTGAATTGCCAGGGGTACAGTGAAACACATCACTTCACCATGGCAACAGAACCGGGAGTGGAACGCACAGAACACGCGGAAGGGGCATCCGGGACATCCTGCCTCCCTGCCACAACGGCGCCACAGACGGCAGCAGAGTATGATGCTGTCTGGTCAGCATGGCAAAGGGCGGCGCCAAAAGGAGAGGCACGCGGCCGCGCAGCAGTGGTACAGGAAATGCGCGACTGCCTGAAGAACGGCAATCCAGTGCTTAACGTGGGGGGGGCAGGTCTTACCACTTTACCAGACCATTTACCACCGCATATTACAAAATTGATTATTCCTCGTAATAATTATCTGACCCGCCTGTCGAGGTTGCCGCCAGGACTACGGGAGCTGTCGGTAGATGGTAATCTGCTGGCCAGCCTGCCGGCGCTGCCGCCAGGACTACAGTCGCTGTCGGTCCCTGGTAACCAACTGCCCAGCCTGCCGGATCTGCCGTCAGGACTACGTAAACTGTGGGCCTCTGGTAACCGACTGACCAGCCTGTCGGCGCTGCCGTCAGGACTACGGGAGCTGATTATTTCTAGTAACCGACTGACCAGCCTGCCGGCGCTGCCGTCAGAACTACGGGAGCTGTCGGTCTCTCATAACCTGCTGCCCAGCCTGCCGGAGCTGCCGTCAGGACTACAGGAACTGTCGGTCTCTCATAACCGGCTGACCCGCCTGCCGGAAAGCATCATTAGTCTGCCCTCATACGCAAGAGTAAATCTGGATGGGAATCCGCTGTCTGAACGCACTCTGCGGACTCTGCGGAACCTAACCAGCGCTCCTGGCTATTCAGGCCCCAGGATACGATTCGATATGGCGGGGCCTTCCGTCCCCCGGGAAGCCCGGGCACTGCACCTGGCGGTCGCTGACTGGCTGATGCCTGCACGGGAGGGGGAACCGGACCCTGCAGACAGATGGCATGCGTCCGGACAGGAAGATAACGCCGCCGCCTTCAGCCTCTTCCTGGACAGACTGCGTGAGACGGAAAACTTCGAAAAGGACGCGGGCTTTAAGGCACAGATATCGTCCTGGCTGGCCCTGCTGGCTGAAGATGATGTGCTGAGAGCAAAAACTTTTGCCATGGCAACCGAGGCAACATCAAACTGCGAGGACCGGGTCACACTTGCTCTGCACCAGATGAAGAACGTACAGCTGGTACATAATGCAGAAAAAGGAGTATACGATAACAATCTCCCGGGGCTGGTTTCCACGGGGCGTGAGATGTTCCGTATGGAAATGCTGGAACGGATTGCCCGGGAAAAGGTCAGAACGCTGGCTTTAGTCGATGAAATTGAGGTTTATCTGGCGTATCAGAATAAGCTGAAGGAATCACTTGAACTCACCAGCGTGACGGCAGAAATGCGTTTCTTTGGCGCGTCCGGCGTGACGGCTTCAGACCTTCGGAGCGCTGAGCGTCAGGTGAAAGCCGCCGAAAACAGCGAGTTCAGTGAGTGGTTACTGCAGTGGGGCCCGTTGCACAGCGTGCTGGAACGCAAAGAGCCGGAACGCTTTAACGCGCTTCGTGAAAAGCAAATATCGGACTATGAGCACACGTACCAGATGCTGTCTGACACAGAGCTGAAACCGTCCGGGCTGGTCGGTAATACCGATGCAGAGCGCACTATCGGAGTAAGGGCGATGGAAAGTGCGAAAAAGGAATTTCTGAATGGCCTGCGCCCTCTTGTGGAGGAGATGCTGGGTAGCTATCTGAAAGTGAAAGCCCGGCGGCGTCTTAACTGAGCACGATATTCACCGCGCCAGGCGAATGGGGTGCGGTGCGACAAAGAGATTTCCGGATAAACAATATCAGACAGCACAGATGATGCACAGGTGAAATAGCGGGAAAGCCCCTGATTTTCTGTTCCCCATAAATGCTGATATATCACAACAGTGTGATGACCAGTCTGGGAGAGATGACGCCCCGTGCGCCGACAGTGAAAAACTTATGGAAGTGCTGGACCAGCTTAACGTGAAAGACGGTAAACGGGCTTTACGCATAGCGATCTCCTTCGTTGGCCGCTCCTTCATGAATTGGTATACGCTTTTAGGTATACATCCTACCGTATACCTAAACGTATACCAATAATCACCGGATTTAGCTGGATGCTCTCGGACAATGACAGACACAAAAAAGCCCGCAGGGCTTGTGCCGTGCGGGCTTTCTGTACTTCACCGGACGTATCCGGATAATTATTTGGTGGAGCTGGCGGGAGTTGAACCCGCGTCCGAAATTCCTACATCCTCGGTACTACATGCTTAGTCTGTCTTTACATTCGCCTGGCACCTGCGGACGGACACGCCACTACCAGACTAGCCTGATTCGTTTTAACGCTTCAACCCCAGGCAGGGCATCCACGCGATCTCTTTTGGGTTTGACCTCTCTTTGATCCCCGTCTTAAGAGCGGAAGCTAGGGAGAGAGGGCTCTAAGCAGGTTATTAAGCTGCTAAAGCGTAGTTTTCGTCGTTTGCGACTATTTTTTTGCGGCTTTTTACGAGGCCAACCGCCCCTCGGCATGCACCTTGGGTTTCGCAAATCCCGTCGAATCCAGAATCAGCCCCAATGTGTAGGATAAGTATAACAGACTTGTGACAGGCGTGACCAGCCCCCGTATTCTCTTATCCTCAACGATTTACCGCTCGCGCAGCGCTTCTTTAGCTCGATTAAATGGTTTGATTAAATAGTCGACGATGGTTTTTTCACCGGTTTTGATATCTACCGTGGCGATCATGCCAGGAACAATCGAGAAACGACGCCCTGATTTATTTTGCAGGTAGTCCTGATGGGTGCGGATAAACACTCGATAGTAGAAAATTTCCGGCTTCACTTTATCCTGAATGGTGTCCGGCGAGATGGTCTCTACCACACCCTCAAGTCCGCCGTAAATGGCATAATCATAAGCAGTGATTTTAACCAGCGCGCGCTGACCAGGATGAATAAAGGCGATATCACGCGGCGAAAGGCGGGTTTCAATCAGCAGGCGATCGTCTACCGGCACTATCTCCATCATCTCGCCGTTAGGCGGGATTACGCCGCCAATCGTCGTGACCTGGATATTCTTAACAATGCCGCGTACTGGCGAACGCACGGTGAGGCGGGTGACGGAATCCTCGCGTCCTTTTAAAATGGCGGAGAGCATATCTACCTCGGCGTTCGCTTTCGATAGCGCTTCGCGTGCCTGCACATAATATTGTGAGCGCAGGTCGGTGATTTTTAAGCCTAAATCGCTTTTTTGTCGTTGCAGTCGCAGCACTTCAACGTGGCTGGCCGCGCCACTTTTCTCCAGCCGCTGGGTAATGGCCAGCTCTTTATTGACCGACGCCAGCGCATCCCGTAGTTCGACTTCGGTATCGGCCAGTTGTGCGCGGCGGCTTTTATAGAGACGTGTCTCTGCGTCAATCAGATCCGGCCAGTCATTTAGCTCATCGGGAAAGGCGAGGGGTAAGTCGCTGACTTCCGCTGTTAACCGTGCGCTGGAGGCGAGTGAAGCGCGATATTTTGCCGCGCTTTCGCCAACATTGGACGCCAGACGCGTAGGATCAAGCCGGGCGACAATCTGGTTAGCCTGAACCCTGTCGCCTTCCCGCACCGTCAATTGCGCCAGGATGCCGCCATCCAGTGACTGCAGAACCTGTTCGCGTGAACTGGGGATGACTTTTCCGTTTCCGGTGGAAACCTCATCCAGTCTGCCAAACCATGCCCAGACGCCGAGAATGAGAAATAACAGCGAACAGATCAGGACAATACGACCTGCGCCGGAAAACTCCCGTTCACGATGAATATCGGGATCGTCCATCGCGGCATCATGCTGACTGGTTTTCATTTTTCCACTCCCGACGGTGACTTTGTATCCGATCCGCGTTAAGCGCCTGCGCTTTTGGCGCGTCCATCACCAGTTGTCCCTCTTTCAGGACGACGACACGCTCAACCAGCTCCAGTACCGGCACCCGGTGCGTCGCGACGACCAGTGTGCGGTTGCCAAGCCATTGATGTAACCGCTGAATAAACTCTCGCTCCGTATGTTCGTCCAGCGAGGCGCTGGGTTCGTCAAGTAGCACAATATTGGGGGAGCGAAGCAGCATTCTCGCCAGCAACAGGGACTGACGTTGTCCGCCGGACAGGCCGTTACCGCCTTCCATAATGGGATGATCCAACCCTTTTGCCAGCCGCCTGACAAAGACGGCGCCGCCGCTGACTTCGAGCGCGTCAAAAATCTGTTCATCGCTGGCGTGCGGCGCACCAAGCGTCAGGTTCTCACGCAGAGTGCCGAAAAAAAGCCGTGCATTCTGGCTGAGAAAGCCGATGTTACGGCGCAAATCCGCCATATCGATGTGCGACAAGCTAAGATTATCAAGCCGGGCATCCCCCTGAATCATTTCCAGACCGCCCGCCATCGCCTGTAAAAGCGTGGACTTACCCGCGCCGTTACGCCCCAGAATCGCAATCCGCTCACCCGGCATGATCTCCAGACGGACGAGGCGCAGCGGTATGCGTTGATCGTCGTTATGGTAACGAAACTGGGCGTTTTCAAACAGATAATGCCCATGGAGGATGTCACGGCGCACCAGACTATCATCATGCTGTGTCTCAGTTGGCAGTTGCATAATGTTGTCGAGACCCATCTTCGCCGCTTTCACCTGCTGCCAGCGCGCCAGTACGCCGCACAGGTTAGCCATTGGCGCTATCATCCGCGAGCCGAGCATCGACGCGGCGACCACGGCGCCGGTAGTCATACTGCCTTCAATCACCATCGGCGCGCCGAACATAATTACCGCGGCGTACACCAGACTTTGTACCGACATCCCCCAACTGATAAGCCCTTGCGTGAGCTTGCGGGTGCGTAGACCCGACTCGCCGGTAATACGGATATAGCTATTCCACTGTTGGAGAAAGCGGTTCTCCGCCTGCATCAGTTTAATATCTTCCAGCCCCTGCACGCTTTCGACTAAGACCGCATTACGTAGCGTCGCTTCGTGGGCGGCCTGGTTGGCGAGGACAGCCAGTTTTTTTTGCAGCGCGACGCCTGGTAGGATCATCAACAGAGCCGATACTGGCGCTATCCATGCCAATGGCGGGGCGATAACCGCCAGGACTATCATAAAAAGGAAAAAGAAAGGCAGATCGACAATGGTTGCCAGTGTTGAAGAAGTGATCATCTCGCGGATCTGTTCCAGCTCGCGTAACTGCGAGATAAAACTACCGGTGGAGCGGGGGATAGCGCTGTTGCGCAGCCTCAGCGCGTGACCGAATACCCGATCGGAAATGCGCATATCGGCGCGTTTACCGAGCACGTCCATAATGTGCGTACGCGCTTCACGCAGCAGAAAACCGAACAGCACCGCTACCAGCACGCCGAAGGAGAGAACATACAACGTAGGATACGACTGAGCAGGGATCACTCGATCGTAAACCTGCATAGAGAACACAATCCCGGCCAGCGACAGCACGTTAATCAGAAAGGCGGCGACCATTACCGGTAAATAAGGGCGGATATCCTGTAGCACCAGCTCGCGCATCCAGTCGGGTTTAAAGCGGGAGATATAGCGGTCGACGCGACTATCCTTGAGCGCCGATAACGGGCGTAGCGCGGCGACATAGATGATCTGCGGCAATAATTCGCTGAACGTCAGGCGGTTACGCTGCCCCTCTTCTTCGATCATAAAAACGTCTACCGCATCCTCGCCATTAGCATGTTCGATGACCAGTAACTGCCCGTCCCTGAGCTCGACAACCAGCGGAAGCCGCCACTGGCTAAATGCCGCTTTGTCTATACCCGGCGCATGAAAGGATAAACCCGCCTGTCGCGAGAGGTGCGTTAAGGCGGTCGTTCTGCTTTTACCCCTAAACCACGGGGCATTGGCTTGAATCGAACCGGGAGAACAGGCAACGCGATAGTGCCCGGCGACATGGCTGATAGCCTGCGCCCATTGGCTCAGATCTCGCTCACTGAGTATCTCTTCTACATCGGGGGCGGCGCGGGTCATGGCTGGATCTCCACGGACTGAATACTACGATGATTTAACGCGAACGCCTGACGAAGCGCGCCGGTGTTATACAGGCAGTTCAACTGCAACTGGTGTAACTGACTTTCCGTTTGCAGTTCGGCAAAGCGCGCCTGGTAAACCTCCTGCTCCGCATTAAGCACGTCAAGCAGCGGGCGGGAACCGAGGTCAAGGTATTGCTGCTGATACAGTTCGCGCGTGCGTTCGCTAAGCTGTTGTTGCCGACGAAGGATTTGTAACGCGCTGGCAAGACTCATCGCCTGGCTGCGTGCCTCCATCAGTCTCCGGCGGACATCAAGCCGGGTACGCTGGATGGTCGACTGAGCCGCGTCTACCGCATGGCTGGCGGCGTTACGTCGGGCGGTCAGCCCTCCGCCCTGGTAAATTGGCATCTCAACTTTCACCCAAGTGGAATACTGGGTTTTGTCGAGCACTTCATGACTGGGATATTTATCATTGAGATAATGCTGTACGGAAGGTTCGAGCGAAATCGTCGGCGTCATTTGCGCGTTAGCATACTCCAGATTCGCCCGCGCAACGTTGGCCTGCGCCCAAGCCGCCAGCACTGCGGGCACCAGCCGATCGTCGGGGGTAACAATCTCACAGCTACGAGCGAGTTTTGCCGGGAAGTCATTACTGATGCTGTTAAGCGATTTCCAGCCCAGCCAGCTCATTAGTGATGCTCTCGCACTGTCGAGATTGGCCTGATATTGCGCCAGTTGCGAGCGGGCGGATTCGATTCTGGCTTCGGTTTGCACTACGTCAGATAGCGATGTGGCGCCCTCATCGCTACGCTGACGGGTGAGTTTACCGATACCGTCCAGCGCGACGAGCTGTTCTTCCGCCGCTTCGACCATTTGCTGCCAGCTCTGCGTTTGGACAATGGCGTTGGCGGTTTCGTGCGCGACGGTATCAATACTGAGCAGCACATTGGCCTGTTGCTGCGCTGCGCCTGCGGTTTCGGCGCGCACCTGGCTTGCCACTTTGCCGAAGTCATAAAGCATTTGCGATACTGACAACACCAGCGAAGGGCTATATCCGTGATCGGTGTAAGTATTGCTGTACCCATTATTCACGCCTGCGCTGACTTGCGGATAATATTTCGATCTGGCGACCTCTATTTGTTCATTCTGTGCGAGCAGTTTGCCGACGGCTTCGCGAATAGAAGGATGCCAGTTAACGGCGCGATTGACCGCGTCATTGAGCGTCAGGTTGCCAGGCGCGGCGGCGCTGAGCGGCAACTCGGCGGCGGAGCCATCCAGCGAAGGGAGCATCTGGTCCGTTGCTAATCCTTCGGATGTAATAATTGGCGGCGCTTCTGCGCCCCGGGTCTGGTGATGAAACAAAGCAAATGCCAGTACGATGGCGGCAGGAGTAACTCTTCCCATTTTTTATCCCTTTTAAATATCACCGCTTGTTGCCCCGGACGTCGTGGCGTCCGGGGCTTTTTTCATCAACCGCCGATTACCAGATGGTTGTTCTGCAACAGATCATTTAGCGTGAGCTGCACATTCTCCAGAGTGACAAGGTCAGTTGATTTAAACGCGCTGCCGGCGCCGTCGCGATCGACGGATATCACCGTATTGGCGCCGCTGGTATGAACCTGAACAAAGTTACCCAGCGTCGCCGCCTGGTGATCCCAGCCGGTCAGCAGTTCGTGGATATCGATCTTGTCGCCTTGCGCGGTGGAGAAGTTTTGCCAGCGATCGGTGCCGTTGCCGCCGGTTGCGTCCGCGCCGTTTAACAGGTGGTAAATCAGCGTATCGCCATAGGCGGAGCCGATGAGAACATCGTTTTGGTTGGTACTGACGATTTGCGGCACCATATCAATGGTCAATGTAGCGCTATCCGTATGACCCATCTTGTCATCCAGTTGATAGGTAAAGACCTCTTTACTAGTGATGGACGATATCGCGATGCCATTATTCAGGGTGTAGGTATAGGCGCCATCGAGGTTAATTTGCAATGTGCCGTAATGTCCCTGAATCGTAGCGCTGGTAGTATTTGTCGAGGCGTCCAGCGTGGAAGCGCTGCCGTTATACCCGCTAATGTTCAGGCGGGTATTCACGGTATTAAGCTGATCCATCGCCCCCGCCGCATCGCTGCCGTCAAAAATATTGCCGAGAACAGTATGCGTTCCGGACGTTTCAAAATTATCCAGATCGACGGTGGTGCCGATAACGCGTGGCGTGATCGTCGCCGCCCCGGCCAGGGTATTGGTACCAGTAAAGTTAAGCGTGTAGGTTCCTGCATCCAGCTCCAGACCGCTCAGGTTTACAGTCACTGTCGCGCCGCCCAGCGTGATATTCGCCACCGGAACGGTTCCGTTGCGTATGACGGTTCCGTTCTCCAGAATGGCCCAGCTAATATTCAGATTGCCCAGCGTAATGAGCGTGGAGACATCAAAAACCAGTGACGCGCCTTTAAGCACGGTGCCTGTTGCAACGTCAAAGGTGCCGCTCCCGCTGCCCGATTTGCCGAGTAGTCCCCAACTGGCGCTGCCGACGCTGGAGTCCAGCCAGGCGGCGGTATCCTGAAGCGTGGCGACGCTAAGGGTATCGCTGACATCATTAATCGCATCCAGCGCCCTGGCGGTTGGCGTGATATTGAGCGAGGCCGTATCGGTGTCGCCGTTTGGCGCTTTGACCGTATAGATAAAGCTGTCCGGCGTTTTAATACTGTCGGCGCCGACGCCGTTCTTCAGGGTGTAGGTATAGTTGCCTTTTGCGTCGATAGTGAGCGTGCCATACAGCCCGTTAACATTCGTCGTGCCTGTCGCAGAAATCGCCACACCGTTCACTTCAGTAAGGAGGGCGTCCGCAGGGGCAACATCATTGGTCAATACGTTGCCGGTTGTGCTGGTGGTAATACTGTCAACGGCATAGGTGTGGTCCTGGGAAATCGTCAACGTATAGCCCGTGAGGACGCTAATGCCGCTGGCGGTATTCAGCACGAACAGGTATTCGCCGCCAGGCAACGTCAGGGTCAACGGCTGGGACTGTCCGGCCAACAGCAGGGTGTTAATCCAGCCTTTTTGTACCCGGAACTGCTCATATTGTTGAATGGCATCGTTGAAGCGATAAACGTACAAATCGAACGAGGAAGCCAGTGAGACGCCGCCGACGGTTCCCTGTAACGTCATGGTACGCGTAGCGCCTTCTTCAACGTTAAAGATGATCGGATTGGTCATATCATCAAGCAGATTCGCGTTCAGTACATTACCAAGCCCAACGCTTAATACCGTGACGCCGCTCTGTGTCGAGGGACCGTTGTTGACGTAGCTAACGTGCGTGTCAAAGACCAGCGAGGCGTTATTGTCTGTCGCCACCACGCTGCCCGGTACAGGCGTAGGGCCCAGATTGATAACCAGTTGCGCGGAACTGCTACCGACGCCATTCTGGGTGATGGTGTAGGTGAAGCTCTCTTTATGCCCGTATCCTGCCGTAGGATTAGTCAGCGTGTAGGTGTAACTGCCATCCTGATTAATGTGCAGCGTGCCGTATTGTCCCTGGATATCCACACCGCTCACGCCGACTGGCGTGCTGACGCCGTTGGCGTTGGTAATGGCGGTGACCGTGGTGCCCGTCGGCGCGGTGTCATCGGCCATGACGTTGCCGGTATTAACGGTTGGCCCGCTAATAATGCCAGCGCTGGTCTGGTGTACATCGACATCCAGGCTGGTATACGACCCGGTGGCGAGCAGACTGGTGTTGTAGGTTAGCACCCGGTACTGGCCTTCGTTCAGTCCGCTCAGGTTCAGGGTGACGCCGCTCCCGGTCAGGGTAAGCAAATTCGCGAAGTCGCCAACGGCGGTGTTGACGATCGTCGTCCAGGCGCTGAGGCTGGTATCGTAGCGTTGTACCACAATTTCCTGAGTACTGAGCAGCGAAAGCACGATTCCCGTTGCGGCGGCATCGATGGTGACGTCTCCCGTACCACCTTCGGCAATGGTGAACTCAACCTGAGCGATATCGTTACCCAGAACCGAGGCGGCATTGCCAAGCGCGCCAACCAGCAGCAAGCCGTAATCCGAGTAGTTTTGCGTGCTGGTGTCGGCGGTAGAGGTTAGATCAAGACTAGTGATGTTATCCCTTGCCGCCAGCGGCAGAATCGGCGCGGTAATGCCTAACGTGCCGGAGGCGTTACCCGCAGCGTCAGTTGCCGTCACATTAATGAGTTGGCCTTCAATTTGTTTTGTCGGCAAGGTAAGAGACCATGCGCCGTTGCTGCCAGCGGTGGTCGTGAGCGTAATGCCGCCCGCCAGCGTGACGGTGACGGTGCTGTTTGCCTCTGCTAGTCCAGAAAGCGAACCGCCATCGGCGCTAAGCGTACCTGACGGCGTTCCAGGGGCCAGCGTATCGACAATCACCGTGGCGGCGGTGGAGACGCTGCCTGTTCCGTTGGCGTTAGTCGCGGTGGCGGTGAAGGCGTGGCTACCTTCGGTTAAATTGCCTGCCGGAGTAAAGCTCCAGTTTCCGCTGGCGTTCGCCGTAGTAGTGCCGAGCAACGCCCCGTTGTTATAAATGCTCACTGTAGCGCCCGCCTGAGCGGTACCGTTCAATGTGGGTTGCGCGTCATTAGTGACTTGGCCGTTGGCGATAGCGCCCGTATAAATACCCACGTCATCCACCACGGTGGTGATAATCGGCGCTTCCGGCACGCGCGTATCGGGCGCGGTAAATCCGGCGGTAATGCCAGTATTGCCTGCTTTATCCTGGGCAAATGCCAGCAGCGGCTGACCGTTAGTCTGCGCGGGCGTGAGTGCGGCGCTGAAGCTGCCTGTCCCGTCGGCGGTGGCGGTTCCCAGTACCACACCGGTATCAGTGGTAATCGTCACCGTACTGCCTGCTTCCGCAGTGCCCGTCACGCGATTACCGGTGGCATTGATGGTCAGGTTGCCGGGCGCGCCGGGCGCAATGGTATCCACGATAATAGTTGTCGGTTGCGAAGCGGCGCTAACATTACCAGCCGCATCGGCGGCGCTAACGCTATAGGCGTGACTCCCCTGGCCGAGCGCGGTGGTCGGCGTCCAGCTCCAGTTGCCGTTGGCATTAGCCGTTACGGTCGCGACCAGCGCGCCATTATCGAAGATACTTACCGTACTGTTGGCTTCCGCAGTACCATTGAGCGTAGGCAGTGTATCGTTGGTCGATTGTCCATTGCCAATGGCGCCGGTGTTGTTCGGTACATCATCAACGATGCTGGTGATGAGCGGAACCGTTGGCGCAAGGGTATCGACGACGATAGTAAAGCTGTCGGTTACTGGGCTAACGTTGCCTGCTGGGTCGGTGGCGGTCACTGTTAACGTGCGCGTGCCGTCGCTTAACCCGGTAGTGGGCGCGAAGCTCCACGCGCCGCCCGCGTCAGCCGTGGTGACGCCAAGCAGAGTGCCGCCATCATAAATACTGACCACGCTGCCTGCTTCGGCAGTGCCGTTCAGAGTGGGGCGGTTATCATTGGTTATCTGGCCATTAGCGAGATTTCCTGTTGCCCCGCCCGCCACGTCATCCACCACGGACGTCAGGATTGGCGTCTGTGGGGCGGTGGTATCGACCGTCAGGGTGAAGGCCGTACTGTTCGGGCTGCCGTTCCCGGCGGCATCGGTGGCGACGGCGGTGATGACGTGCGTTCCGCTTGCCAGCGTTGAGGTGGAGACGCTCCATGCGCCGTCAGGCTGAGCCGTTGTCGTGCCAATGACCGTACCATTTTCATAGAGCGTGATCGTGGCGCCGGCTTCCGCAGTTCCGCTGAAGGTTGGCGTAGGATCGTTGGTACTTTGGCCGTTCGCGATTGTGCCGAGGCCTGGCGCCTGATCGTCACTGACTGACGTGATTACCGGCGCCAGCGGCGGCGTGGTATCGACGACGAAATTAACGCTGTCCGAAACGGGGCTGGCGTTGCCTGCGGCATCAACGGCAATGACGGTAATTACATGGTTTCCCGTCGCCAGAGAGGCGTCGGGCGTGTAGCGCCAACTACTGCTATTGTCGGCGGGAATTTCAGCCAACAGCGTGCCGTTATCGTAGAGACGAATGGTTGTGTTGGCTTCGCGGGTGCCGCTAATGACAGGGCGAACCTCGTCTGTCATCTGTCCTGGGCTCAGATTGCCGGTAATGGGCCCCGTACCGTCGTAGACCGTGCTAATAACAGGCGCGGCGGGAGCCGTTGTATCAATAGTAAACGTGCGCGTTTCGGACGCGACGCTGGTATTGCCTGCCGCATCGGTTGCTGTCGCCGTCAGGTTCCAGACGCCCGCGCTCAGCGAGGTAGGCGGCGTAAAGCTCCAGCTACCGTTGGCCTGAACTTGCGCGGTGCCGACCAGCGCGCTGCCATTATAAATTGAGATGGTTGACCCCGCCTCACCGGTACCGGCGAGTGTCGGACGGGTTTCGTTCGTCGAACCGCCGTTAGGGACGATGCCTGTTACCGGCGCCGTATTGTCTGCTACGCTGGCGATAACTGGCGCGGCGGGCGGCGTGGCGTCAATCGTCAATACAAATCCGCTGGAAACCGCGCTGCTATTACCCGCCGGATCGGTGGCGCTAAGGGTGAGCGTATGGTTGCCGTTTGCAATCGGCGTCTGCGGCGTGAAACTCCATGTACCATCGCTATTCACTGTCGTTGTACCGATGGGCGTTGGATTACCGTCAAGATAGACAGTAATCGTCGCGCCTGCCTCCCCGCGTCCGTTCAGGGTGGGCGTCGCATCGTTCGTTAGCTGCCCGCTGACCAGGTCGCCGGTAATACCGGGCCGGTCATCCACAACAGAGGTGAGAACCGGGATCGCCGGAGGCGTAATATCGACCACGATCGTCCACGGCGTGGAGACCGCGCTGGTATTGCCCGCCGGATCGGTAGCGCTAACCGTCAGATCATGGCTTCCCTCTGACAAATTGCTGGTCACCGGGAAGGACCAGCTACCGCTTTCGTTTACCTGAGTCGTACCAAGCGGCGTACCATTGTCAAAAATAGTGATCGTCGCGCCAGGTTCGCCAGTCCCGTTCAGTATCGGCTGCCGATCGTCGGTTGACTGTCCCGGTGAGACCGGAATGGACGGCTGATTGTTATCGTCAATCACAGAAATGATGACTGGTACATCTGGCGCCAGGGCGTCAATGGTCAGTGTAAAGCCGTCTGAAGGCTGGCCGCTATTTCCGGCGGGGTCGGTCGCCACAGCAGTGAAGAGATGCGTGTTGCTCTCCAGCGGCGCGTTCGGGGTGAAGCGCCAGTTACCGCTTTGATCTACCGTAGCGGAACCGATTTCTACGCCGTTATCCAGAATGCGGATCGTGGCGCCTGCTTCTCCCGTCCCGTTGAGCGTCGGGCGCGAATCATTGGTGAGCGCGCCGTTATCCAGCGTACCGGTCACGCCGGGGACATCATCCGTTGCGCTGGTAATGATCGGTTGCGCCGGCGCGCTAAGATCGATAGTGATCCTGACCGGTTCGGACAGACCGCCCTGGCCTTTCGCATTGGTGGCCTGGACAGTGACGCTATGTGCGCTTTCACTTAATGGCGTGGCGATCTCAAAGATCCAGTTCCCGCTAGCATCAACGGTGGCGAAGCCTGCCGAATCGCCATCGATGAAGACTTCAACGGTAGAACCGATATCTGTGGTTCCGCGCAGCGTCGGCGTGGCGTCGTCCGTAGCGCCGCCCGCTGCGATATTCCCCTGAACGCTTCCGACATTATCTTCAATCGCCGTGATGACCGGCACGGCAGGCAGACCGCTGTCGGAGGCGAGGAAATCCGTTGCCGGGCCGTTATTCCCCGCGCGATCGAGAGCGATTGCCGTCAGCGTTCCGCCATCGGTTTGCGCTGGACTGAGCGTGACGGCGAATTCACCGGTGGCATTAGCGACAGCGCTGCCGACGAGGATGTCATCGGCATTACGAATTTCAACGGTAGCGTAAGGATCGGCAAGTCCAGCGACGCGCGTACCATCGTCTGCAACCGTCTGGATCGACGGGGCGGGCGGGGCGGTGACATCGATGGTGATGATGATCGGTTGAGTTTGCGCCGTGGTATTTCCTGCGCCGTTAGTTGCGCTGAAGGTTAGCGCATGACTGGCTTCTGACAATACTGGAGTATTGAATGTCCAAATTCCGTCGCTGACGAGCGCCGTACCGATTTCTATGCCATTGTCGTAAATCGTGACGGTGCTGCCGTTTTCGCCGCTGCCGTTGATAGTCAGCGTCCGATCGTTAGTAAAGGCGCCATCGGTTAATGGCCCGGTTACTGGCGCAACATCGTCGAGGATTTCACTGACGACGGGCGGCTGCAACGGAACGGTATCGACGGTAAGGGTAAAGCTGTTCGATACGCCGCTGCTGTTTCCGGCGGCGTCAGCGGCAATGGCAGTCAGGGTGTAGGTGCCATCCGGCAATGCGCTGGTCACAGGCAACGTCCAGGTGCCGGTCTCATCGACGGTGGCCACGCCCAAAACGTTGCCGCCATTATAGAGCGTGATAACGCTGCCGATGTCGCCGGTGCCGTGAATGACTGGCGTATTGTCGTCAGTGGTTGCGCCGCTAGCAACGTTATCCTGTACATCGCCGACGTTATCTTCGGCAAAAGTGATAACCGGATTCGCTGGCGCAGTAATGTCTATTGCAAAAGTGACTGAGGCGGAAGGGGGGCTGATATTGCCCGCTACATCGGTTTCCGTAACGGTAATGATATAGGTTCCCGGCGTCAGTGCCGCAGGCGTAAAGTTCCAGCTACCGTTATCGCCTACCGTTGTGCGGCCAATTTCACTGCCATTATTGTAGAGAATAATCGTGCTGCCGATCTCTCCCGTGCCGCTGAAGGTCGGCGTGGTGTCGTTCGTTGCGCCATTATTGCCGATATTGCCGATAACCGGCGCGACGTTATCGCTGATCAGCGGCGCGTCAGGCTGCGCTGGAGGCAAGGTATCAAGCGTGACAGAGAAGACGCCGGAGGTCGGGCTGCTATTGCCCGCGGCATCCATGGCGATGGCCGTCAGTACGTTTAACCCTTCGCTCAGATTACTGGTTAGCGGATAGGTCCAGCTACCCTGTGGATTGACCTGGACGGTATCCAGTACAGCGCCGTTGTTGTACAGGGTGATGATGGCGCCGGGTTCGCCGGTGCCGCTGAGGGTCGGCATACGCTGATTGGTAATACTGCCGTTTGCCAGCAACACCTCGCCTTCTCCGCCTGCGATAGCGGCTGACACGATCTGCGGCGCATCCGGCGCCTGGGTATCGACGCGCAGGGTAAAGCTGATGGATTCGGGACTTTCGTTCCCCGCCGGATCGTTGGCGCGAGCGGTCAGAAGGTGGGTGCCGTCGCCCAGCGCGGCAGGCGGCGTAAACTGCCAGCGACCGTCCGCGCCGACCAGCGCCTGACCTATGATATTGCCGTTATCGTAAAGGATGATAGTGTCGCCTGCGGTGCCGCTACCGCTCAGGCGTGGCTGGGATTCCTGGGTTAACTGATTGGTATCAATCGTATTTCCATCGCCGTCAGCCACGCTGATGATGCCGGGCGCGGCAGGGACCAGGGTATCAATGGTAATCGTAAAATCGGTCGAAAAAGGCGTGGTGTTGCCGTTACTGTCGCTGGCCGTTACGGTAAAGGTATAGGTATCGTCCACCAGTGGTGAGGCGGTGGTGTAGGCGTAGCTCCAGACGCCGGAACTACCGACGATAATATCGGCTATCCGAGCGCCATTCTGATACAGGTGTACCGTTGAACCCGGTTCGCCTGTACCGTTAATCGTTGGGGTGTTGTCGTTAGTCAGCCCCAGATGCGCGATGCTACCGAGCATACCTGGCGCATCATCTGTAATGAAGGTGATTACCGGCTGCTGCGGCGATTGCGTATCGACCACCAGATCGAATGAAGCGGCCGGGCTTGCATTGCCTTTCGCATCGGTTGCGATTACGGTCAGTCGATGCGCGCCTTCGCTTAAATTTTGCAACGGCGTAAACGTCCAACTGCCGTTGGACTGTAGCGTGGCGAGTCCCAGCGAAACGCCGTTATCAAAGACTTCGACACGTGCTCCGGCTTCCGCCGTACCGCTAAGGGTGGGGCGGCTGTCGTTGGTGGTTTGTCCGTTAGCCAGCGGCCCGGTAAAGCTTTCAACGTCGTCCAGCACCTGAGAAATAATGGGCTTATCCGGGGCGGTGATATCTGGCGCTTGTGCTGTTGCTGGTGGGCTGACGTTATTGGCGCCGTCGGTGGCGGTAACGGTAACCTGTTCGCCGTTCGTCTGGGCGGGGACGAGAGGAAGTGTAAAGTGACCTTCGCCGTCTACCTTGCCGCTACCAAGCGGCGTGCCGTCCGATGTCGTGATCGTGATGGCGCTGCCCGGTTCGGCGGTGCCGCTGATGCTGGCGCCATCCTCGCTAATCACCACGTCTTTCGGCATTTCCGGCGCCGTGCTGTCCGGCGCGATGACCGTTGCGGCGGCGCTTTCGTTTTTCGCTACATCGGTGGCGGTAGCGATAAGCGCCTGACCGTTAGTTTGCGCGGTATTCAGCGGAACGATAAATTGTCCGTTGCCGTTAGCGACGGCGCTGCCGAGTACGGTATTGCTACTATCGCGGATAGTGACCGTTGACCCGGCTTCCGCCTGACCGCTTACGGACAGGCCATCGGTCGCCACGATAAGACCGTTTGGGGCCGCAGGCGCAGTTTTATCCGGCGCGTTCAGGGTTTCTACCGGACCGCTATTCGCGGCTTTATCGATAACGCTAATGCTTAATGTTTCGCCGTTGATTTTCGCCGGGCTAATGCTTATTGAGAAGGTACCGTCATCGCCTGCCGTTCCGCTACCGAGCATATTTCCCTGACTATCTTTGATAACCACAGTACTACCTGCTTCCGTGGCGCCGGTGAGTTTGTCGCCGATATCGCTAACCGCCAGGTTTTCCAGCACCGGTGGCTGCGTGTCGATATCAATGGTAAAGGAGACGGACTGTCCGCTGGTGCCGCGATCGTTTGTGGCGGTAGCGGTAAAGACATGGTCGCCATCAGGAAGCGCAAGCGAGGGGGTAAAGCTCCATTTGCCGTCAGCGTCAGCGACAACAGGGGGAAAGGTGGGTACAGGAAAGCCGTTATCGCTAATCGATATCGTACTGCCTGGTTCAGCAGTACCGCTGAGGGTCGGGCGGTTATCATCCGTGGCATCGCCATTTTTTAACAGTCCGGTAAAGGCGCCAGCGTCGTCTGTCACGGTAAGGATAATCGGCTGGGCGGGATACTGTGAGTCAGAAGCGGTAAATTCCGTGACGGGACCGATATTGCCGACGGCGTCCTGAATACGCGCTTCCAGACGCTCGCCGTGGGTCTGGGCCGGATTCAGCGTGATGTTGAATTGGTTATTATCTCCGGTAATCGCAGATCCCAGGTAATTTCCTGCCGGGTCATATATCGACACAGTACTCCCAGCCTCAGCGGTACCGCTAACGGTTGAGCCGTCTTTGGCGACATTATCAATAGCAGCGGCGTCAGGGGGCGTGGTGTCGACAATGATAGTAGGCGTTGTCGTCACGCGACTCACGTTTCCAGCCTGGTCGCTCTGTTCGACGGTAAATGTGTGTTCGCCATCGCTTAACGGCGTAGTCGGCATAAAGGTCCAGCGCCCATTTTCGTCTACGGTAGCGCTGCCGATAATGGTTGACCCCTCTTTAATGGTGATGGTATTGCCTGGCTCTCCCTGTCCGGAAAATAGTGGTTTTGCCTCGTCAGTTCGGTCATTATTCTGTAGCGGCCCGGTGAGCAAACCGGTGTTATCGGTAATCAGTTCAACGATTGGGGCATCGGGGCTGAGTGTGTCGATAGTCAGCGTAAAGCTGGCTGATTCGCTACTTTCGCCTTTAACATTAGTCGCAATGGCGGTGAAACGATTTTCCCCGTCCGTTAGCGCGTTGGTAATGGAAAAACGCCAATTTCCGCTGGCATCAACCGTTGTTGTACCTATCTCCTGACCATTGGCGTAAATATGGATGACGGCGCCTGCGCTGCCCGTTCCTTCCAGGGTGGGGGTGCTGTCGTTCGTAAACTGATTATTGCTAAGTGTGCCGGTGAGTGGATCGGCATTGTCGATAGCGGCGGTGATAATCGGTGTATCGGGGAAAGGAATGTTGGGCGCATCGATCGTTGCGGATGGGCCTGTATTGCCGGCATCGTCAGTCGCGGTAACGGTCAGCTGTTCGCCGCTAAGCTGCGGTGTCGTCAGATCAATACTAAATTTACCGTTGCTATCCGTTTTGCCCTCGCCAACGACGTTGCCTGAAGGATCTTTGATCGTAATGGTACTGCCCGCTTCGGCTTGGCCGCTCACCATTTTTCCGTCCGCTGAAATTAATAATTCGCTGGGAGCGAGAGGCGGTGTAGTATCTACAGGATTACTGCTATCCGGATTATTGCCGTCGGGGTTAGTGCCGCCAGGATTGTCGTTATCGGGGGGATTTCCGTCAGGATTGGTATTATCGGGGGGATTACCGCCAGGATTGGTGTTATCGGGGAGCGGATTATCACTATCCGAATGATGAGAGTCGCCGCTGCCGGAAGATGCGATAGCGGCAATGCCGCCAGCCGCTACCGCGCCAGCCAGTACCCACGGCCAAACGGCGCCTCCTGTTTCATGGGAAGCGCCAGAAGTGACCAGCAGCTCGTTAATATCGGCGATTTGTTCAAAATGTAGCCCGGCTTGCGGATTTTCTACCCACCATAACGTGCCATCGCTTTCCGCCAATACCAACTGGCTTGCGCCCAGATCGTTGGTAACGTAAAAGTTTTTAATCGTGATTGTTTCGCCGGAATGAAGCGTTACCATCAGATCCTGATTAATGCGCGTAAGTTGACTAATTTCATCCCGCGCTACTGATAATTTAACAATTGAAGGGGCCTTAAGCGTGACCGCTGAGGATTCCACAGTAGTGGAGACGCCAGTCAATTTTGAAACCACGGCGAGTAGACGCATAAATTAGCTCCTGATAGATTTGCTCTGTGTTTTAATTAACGGGCACGACATTCAGGGCAAAATGCGTAAACAAGCCTTCCCGTTCACCGTGAGAGATGAATTTCCATAGCCATATTCTTTTTATGAGCGTAGGTGAAGGTGTAGTTTTCTCGCCGAATAACCCTTTGTTTTTTGTGCCTGATTAGTGCTTTCGTATTAGATGATATAGTCAGAAAGAAACCTTTGTGCAAATTAAGAACTATTGAAAGAAATGTTAGTGCATCTGAAATATAACGGAGTTTGTGTTAAGGCGGGATGGGTTGGCAAACGATTAAAGACGGTTTTCTGTTTATCTTTATGTTTTATATGGTTTTTTTGATTTTTATTTTTTGCTTTTTTAATATAATAACACCACCTTTTGTAAAGGTATTCAGCAATATTAAATTTTAAAAAATTCATTTGAAGTATTGCGTTATTAGTCTATGACCTTTTTTAAATAAAATATATTCTTTATGAAATGTTGAGTTTATTGTTATTGATGGGAGGGCCGGCGCAGAGAATATATTTTTTGAGGCATGAATAAGATATAAATATTGACCAGCTTCATATTGAGAAGCTGGTCACAAAAAATGTATATTATCGGCCTGCATGTTTCATAATGCGTGCTTTATCCAGTTGCCACTCACGTTCTTTAAGATCGGAACGTTTATCATGCTGTTTTTTACCTTTCGCCACGCCGATTTTTACTTTGCACCACGCATTTTTCCAATACAGAGAAAGCGCAACGACAGTATAACCTTCACGATTAATACGGCCATACAGCGAATCTAGCTCACGCTGATTTAACAACAGCTTGCGGGTTCGGGTTGGGTCGCATACGACATGTGTGGAGGCCACTGCCATCGGCGTAAAGTTTGCGCCAAACAGCCAGGCTTCGCCATCTTTGAGGATAACGTAACTGTCGCCGATATTGGCTTTTCCTGCACGCAGAGATTTTACTTCCCAGCCTTGCAGGGCGAGACCAGCCTCGAACTCTTCTTCGATAAAGTATTCGTGCCGGGCGCGCTTATTCAGCGCGATGGTGGCTGAGCCCGGTTTATGTGCTTTTTTCTTCGTCATAAGTGTCGTGAATTCATAGGTAATCTGATATCGAAAACACCCCATAGCGTCCTGACGAGGTGCAAAAATCTATCTTAGCATGAGTTGGGCTACGCACGCACAATTAAGGCATGACGGTTGGCGACAGCATTTTTTTACGCGCTGATAAATGGTATTATTTACATGATTTATGTTGATGGGAATTGCTATGCCTCAGATTAGTCGGACTGCTTTAGTCCCCTACAGTGCGGAACAGATGTACCAGTTAGTGAATGACGTTCAATCGTATCCCCAGTTTTTGCCAGGATGCGTTGGCAGTCGTGTCCTGGAGTCGTCGCCAGCACAGATGACTGCGGCTGTTGATGTGTCGAAGGCGGGTATCAGCAAAACGTTTACGACGCGTAATCAGCTAACTCGTAATCAGAGCATTCTGATGCATCTGGTGGATGGTCCTTTTAAGAAGCTGATCGGCGGCTGGAAATTTACTCCGCTTAGTCCTGAGGCGTGCCGTATTGAGTTTCAGCTTGATTTTGAATTTACCAATAAACTCATTGAACTGGCGTTTGGACGTGTATTTAAAGAGTTAGCGTCCAACATGGTGCAGGCGTTTACGGTCCGCGCCAAAGAGGTTTATCGTGCCGGATAAACTCATGGTTGAAGTGGCTTATGCGCTGCCGGAAAAGCAGTATTTGCTGCGCGTAACGCTGGAGCAGGGGGCAACGGTCGAAGAGGCGATTCGCGCTTCCGGCTTGCTGGAATTGCGCACGGATATCGATCTGGCGAAAAACAAAGTGGGTGTCTACAGCCGCCCGGTAAAACTCACCGATACGGTGCAGGATGGCGATCGGGTTGAAATTTACCGTCCTTTAATCGCCGATCCAAAGGCATTACGCCGCCAGCGCGCCGAAAAATCGGCAGGCAGATAATTAGCCTCTTTTGCCGGATAACAGTGTGAATGCTTTATCCGGCCCGGAGTACGTGTTTGCAGGTCCGATAAACGTGACGCCATCGGGCAAACTGGTACTGAATGCGGAGGTAAGTTTGCAGGCCTGATGAACGTTGCGTCATCAGGCGGTATCAAAATATTACTTCGTCAACGCCGGTTTGTTATCAATATGCGTTAACACGCCGCTGCTGTTAAAGGTGAGCGTCAGAGTCTGTTGCGTCACGTTCTCATGTCCTGGCTGCTGACGGAAGACATAAAACCAGGTATTCGTACCAAAAGGATCAGTCATCATCGGCGTGCCTAACGCATACGCAACCTGTTGTTGCGTCATACCAACACGCACTTTGGCGACATCCGTAGGTGTAAGATAGTTCCCCTGATTGATGTCAGGTCGGTAAACCACTCGCTCCAGAGTGGAACAGCCTGCAGTCAACATCAGGAGTACTGCTGCGGCAGCAGTCAGCGTTTTACAGCGCATAGTGATTGGGTTCCTTTTCGGGCCTGAGCAGTACGTGGCTCATATGTAATATGCCGATGATAATAGACCTTTCATCACTTTAAAACCTTTTGCTGTCAGGTCTTACGGCGTTTTTGTTGTGAACTCAGACCTTCGGGAGATAAAAAAGTTTACGCCGCCAGTAGTTCTTTTGCGTTTGCCAGCGTATTCCGCGTAACTTCACTTCCTCCCAACAGGCGGGCCAGTTCCTGCAAACGCGCACGTTTATCCAAAGGCTGCATATGTGTTTCGGTCATTGCCCCGTCCGTTTCTTTACTCACGAAGAAGTGCTGATGACCGCACCCTGCCACCTGTGGCAGGTGAGTGACGCACATGACTTGGGTGGATTCGCCAAGCTGACGCAGGAGTTTACCGACTACGGCGGCGGTTGGACCGCTGATGCCAACATCAACTTCGTCAAAAATGAGCGCCGGTGTTTCCATTTTGCGCGCGGTAATCACCTGGATAGCCAGCGCAATGCGCGACAGTTCACCGCCAGACGCTACTTTAACAATTGGCTGTAACGGCTGCCCTGGGTTCGTGGTCACTTTAAACTCCACGCGATCGGCGCCGTCGCTGCTCAGATGATGCTCATCAAACTTCACATCAATAGTAAACAGACCGTGCGGCATCGAAAGTTGATGCATACTTTCAGTAATCAGTTGCCCCAGCTCCTGGGCGTAAAACAGGCGCTGTTGATGCAGCGCTTGCGCCGTTTCCAGCGCCTGTTGGCGATGCTTATTGACCGCCAGCGTCAGAGTTTCCAGAGAATCGGCCTGATCGTCGAGCTGTTGCTGTTCTTCGAGCAGTGACTGATGAAGCTGTGGCAGCGCTTCTGGGCTGACGTGATGTTTTCGCGCCAGCGAAATTTGTTTAGCGATGCGCTGTTCAAGTTCAAACAGGCGGTTGGGATCTAAATCCAGGCGCTCGCAATAGTGGCGCAATTCGTCGCTGGCTTCGGTGAGTTGGATAGTGGCTTCTTCCAGCATATCCAGGATGCCGGAAAGCTTGCTGTCCATACCCACCAGCTCGCTAACCAGTTGTTTTGCGCTATATAACTGGCTTTGCAGGTTAACGTCTTCGCCGTCCGCGAGTAGCGCCAGAGCGTTCTGGCTGGTCGTAAGCAATTGCCCGCTGTTGGCCAGCCGTTTGTACTCTTCGTCAATTTGCTCGAATTCACCGACCTGCGGGTTAAAGTCGTTCAGCTCTTTTAACTGATATTGCAGTAGTTCCGCGCGTGCGGCGCGTTCCTGGCTTTGTTGCTGGTGATGGGCGAGATCGCGGCAGCTTTGATGCCATAATTGGTAGTGGGCGGCCATCAGCTGCGCTAAAGCGGATTCGTTGGCATAGCTATCCAACAGCGATTTTTGCTGTTCGGGTTTGGTAAGCTGCTGGTGAGCATGTTGACCGTGAATTTGAATCAGTAACTGACCGAGCTCGCGCAATTGAGAAAGGGGAACGGCGGTGCCGTTAATAAAGCCTCGGGAGCGACCATCGCTGCTGATAACGCGGCGAAGTAAGCATTCGCGCCCTTCTTCAAGCTGGTTTTCTTCCAGCCAGCGCAATGCAGCAGGCGTGTCTTTCAGAGAGAAGCGGGCGCACAAATCGGCGCGAGTAGCTCCGGTACGAACCATATCGGCCTCAGCGCGACCGCCCAGACACAGGCCCAGGGCATCAATTGCAATAGATTTTCCCGCCCCTGTTTCACCGGTGATGACGGTCATTCCGCTCTGAAAATCGATCTCAAGCTCACGAACGATTGCAAAATTGCTGATGGTCAGTTGCGCCAACATAGCTGTTTTCCTGTATGAAAAACCATGACTGTATTTAAATACAGTATAATCTGGTTTTTTATACAGTAAAGAGGCGGGCGTAAAATTAGAATAATTTTTTTGACCAGCCGAGTTTTGTGCTTAATGTGTTGAAATAACTGTAGTCTTTTGGATGTATCAGATTGAGATGGTAGTCGCAGCGGCGAATCAGCACATCTTCTCCTTCCTGGATAGGCAGCGCTATCTGGCTGTCGCAGCTAATTTCCAGATCGCTGCGACGATGCGAAAAACGCAGCCGAATCGTGCTACTGCTGTTAATGACTAACGGGCGCGCCGACAGGGTATGCGGGAACATCGGCACCAGTGTGATAGCATCCAGTGAAGGGGTCAGAATAGGACCGCCTGCGGAGAGCGAATAGGCGGTGGAGCCGGTCGGCGTAGAGATAATCAAACCATCAGATCGCTGCGAAAAAGCGAAGATTTCATCAATATAAACCTCGAACTCGATCATATGCGCCACTTTTCCCGGATGCAGCACCACTTCATTAATAGCGGTGCTGATACGCTTCTGGCAATCCTGTTGGCAGACTTGCGCTTCCAGCAGAAAACGTTGCTCTGAGATATAACGTCCTTCCAGCACATCAGATAATTGTTGCAGGGCGTTGTCCGGATCGAGATCGGTCAGAAAACCAAGATTACCGCGGTTAATGCCAATTACATTAATGTCATAACGCGCCAGCGTGCGCGCGGCGCCAAGCATATTGCCGTCGCCGCCCACGACTACCGCCAGATCCGCCTGTTGGCCAATTTCCGCTAGCGTGCCGGTTGGCACATTTTTCAACTGTAATTCGTGGGCGATTTGTTGCTCCACAATGACCTCATAACCCTGAGCGCATAGCCAACGGTAGAGCATTTCATGTGTCGTGAGTGCGGTGGGATGACGCGGATGTCCCACAATGCCGATACACTTGAAATGATTATTCATTTTTCTGAGGTCCTTGTAGCGAAGATTGATGACAATGTGAGTGCTTCCCTTGAAACCCTGAATCTGATCCCCATAATAAGCGAAGTTAGCGAGATGAATGCGAAAAAAACGCGGAGAAATTCATGAGTAGTAAAGAACAGAAAACGCCTGAGGGGCAAGCCCCGGAAGAAATTATCATGGATCAGCACGAAGAGGTTGAGGCAGTTGAACCAAACGATTCTGCTGAGCAGGTGGATCCGCGCGATGAAAAAATTGCGAATCTGGAAGTTCAGCTTGCCGAAGCCCAGACTCGCGAACGCGACGCCGTGTTGCGTATCAAAGCGGAAATGGAAAACCTGCGCCGTCGTACCGAACAGGATATCGAAAAAGCGCATAAATTCGCCCTGGAGAAGTTCGTCAATGAATTGCTGCCGGTGATCGATAGCCTGGATCGCGCGCTGGAAGTCGCAGACAAAGCCAATCCGGATATGGCGGCAATGGTCGAAGGTATTGAACTGACGCTGAAGTCTATGCTGGATGTGGTGCGTAAGTTCGGCGTGGAAGTGATTGCTGAAACCAACGTGCCGCTGGACCCGAATGTGCATCAGGCGATTGCGATGGTGGAGTCGGAAGAGATTCCGGCAGGCAATGTGCTGGGTATTATGCAGAAAGGCTATACGCTGAACGGCCGTACCATTCGCGCGGCGATGGTGACAGTCGCGAAAGCCAAAGGCTAACAGCCTCTCGTAGCGCCGGGTGGCGGTTGACGCCTTACCCGGTCTACTATCGCTATCTGTTTATTCCGCCACGCTTTCCCGCAACGGTTTTACCGGTACAACCTTCACCTGCTTAATCATATTTTCCTGTACGTCGAGAATATCGATATCGTACTGCTCAATGCGTACACGCGTTCCGGCGACCGGAATCTCCTCCAGCGCCTCCAGAATCACGCCATTGACGGTGCGCGCGTCATCTTCCGGCAGGTGCCAGTTAAAGGCTTTATTGATTTCCCGGACGTTGGCGGTACCGTCAATAATGACCGAGCCGTCGTTTTGCGGCGTGACCTCTTCCGCCAGCGTCGGCGACATCGACGTGGTGAAGTCGCCGACGATCTCTTCGAGAATATCTTCGACAGTGACCAGCCCCTGGATATCGCCATATTCGTTGACGACCAGTCCGACTTTCTTTTTATTGCGCTGAAACTTAATAAGCTGCGTACTGAGCGGCGTTCCTTCCGGGACGTAATAGATTTCATCGGCGGCGCGCAGCATCATCTCTTTGGTGAACTCTTTTTTCTCCGCCATTAACCGCCAGGCTTCACGAACGCGCAGCATACTGATGGCGTCATCCAGCGAATCGCGATAGAGCACTATGCGTCCGTGCGGCGAGTGGGTAAGCTGTCGCTCAATAGACTTCCAGTCGTCATTGATATCGATCCCGATAATTTCATTACGCGGCACCATGATGTCATCCACGCTGACCTTTTCCAGATCGAGAACCGACAGCAGCATATCCTGATTGCGGCGAGAGATTTGCGAACGGGATTCATGCACGATAGTGCGTAATTCCTCTTTGCTTAACGATCCGCTGACCACGATGTCCGCCTTAATTCCCATCAGGCGCATCAGCAGGCGGGTGATGGTATTAAGCAACCAAACCAGCGGCATCATCAATATCTGTAACGGCGCAAGCAGGAAACTACTGGGGTAGGCCACTTTTTCCGGATAGAGCGCGGCGATAGTTTTGGGCAGGACTTCGGCGAATACCAGCACGACGAATGTCAGTACGCCGGTGGCGATAGCCACGCCGGCGTCACCGTAAAGCCGCATCCCCACAATCGTGCCGAGCGCCGAGGCAAGAATGTTGACCAGGTTATTGCCGATCAGTACCAGACTTATCAGTCGGTCGGGTTTACGCAGTAATTTTTCTACCCGTTTTGCCGAACGGTTGCCTTGCTTCGCCATATGGCGTAAACGGTAACGGTTTAGCGTCATCATTCCAGTTTCGGAACCGGAAAAATAGGCCGAGATGACCACCATGATGATTAATATGATAATCAGCGTGGTGGTGGAGATGTGTTCCAGGGGAAACTCCTTTAAAGTTTAGCTTACAAATTGCTGCAATATGCGGCTACCAAAATAGGCCAACGTCAGAAGACCCGCGCCCGCGACGTTAAACCACACGACCCGACGACCGCGCCAGCCTTCATGGTAATGCCCCCACAGCAGAACAATATAGACAAACCATGCCACGATAGAGAGCACGGCTTTATCGATATTTTCAATACTGAACAAGTTATGCATGTAAAACAGGCCGGTACACAGGGTAAGGGTCAGCAGTACGACGCCAATCTGCGTAATATGAAACATTTTGCGCTCAATGCTCATCAATGGCGGCATCTCATTACTAAACGCCAGCTTTTTATTCTTCAGTTGATAGTCGATCCACGCCAGTTGCAGAGCATACAGAGCGGCGATTATTAGCGTCGCGTAAGAGAAAAGCGACAGTCCGATGTGCACCATCATGCCCGGCGTCGCCTCCAGATGCGTAATATATTCATTAGGCATGAACGTGGCGAAGGCCAGGTTAATCAGCGCAAAGGCATAGACGATGGGCAGAAGTAGCCAGCCGCGGTTGCGCGACGCGACAACGGTCATCACCGTGCAGATCATCAGGCTGACCAGCGAACCGACATTCAGCAGGCTTAGGTTTTGTCCACTGTCGCCGCCGGGCAGAATGCGCGACTCCAGCGCGACAGCGTGGCACACCAGCGCGATGACCGCAGAAAGAATAGCCATACGCCGCCAGCCGCTGTTTTTTTGCAACAGTCCGGGAACGATCAGCGCGAGGCTGAAGGAGTAGGCGACAAGAGCAAGTAAAGCAAAAACGGGCATAGTTGTGTCGACAGTTGACCAGTGAGAAAGAGAAGCAGTATAGCGTTAGGTGACCGCAGCTCCAACCGTTGCATAACAACAAAGACGGCTTCATGGTATACTGTGGCGAAATTCTGTAACTGTGTCGCTGCGGCGACCAACCGTTTCCACCCCAGGCGAGAGACAATGTTTGATAATTTAACCGATCGTTTGTCGCGCACGTTGCGCAATATCAGTGGCCGTGGGCGCCTTACTGAAGACAACGTTAAAGAGACGCTGCGCGAAGTGCGCATGGCGCTGCTGGAGGCTGACGTTGCGCTGCCGGTAGTGCGTGAGTTTATCAATCGCGTAAAAGAGAAAGCGGTTGGTCATGAAGTGAACAAGAGCCTGACCCCAGGGCAGGAATTCGTCAAGATTGTCCGTAGCGAACTGGTTGCGGCGATGGGCGAAGAGAATCAGACGCTGAATCTGGCCGCGCAGCCGCCAGCCGTAGTATTGATGGCGGGTTTGCAAGGGGCGGGTAAAACAACCAGCGTCGGTAAGCTGGGTAAATTCCTGCGCGAGAAGCACAAAAAGAAAGTGCTGGTCGTCTCTGCCGACGTTTATCGCCCGGCGGCGATCAAACAGCTCGAAACGCTGGCTGAGCAGGTTGGCGTGGATTTCTTCTCGTCAGATGTCGGCCAGAAACCAGTAGATATCGTCAACGCCGCGCTGAAAGAAGCGAAGCTCAAATTCTACGACGTGCTGCTGGTGGATACCGCCGGTCGTCTGCACGTTGACGAAGCGATGATGGACGAAATCAAACAGGTTCATGCGTCTATCAATCCGGTAGAAACCCTGTTTGTGGTCGATGCGATGACCGGTCAGGATGCGGCGAATACCGCCAAAGCGTTTAATGAAGCGCTGCCGCTGACCGGCGTGGTGCTGACCAAAGTTGACGGTGACGCTCGCGGCGGCGCGGCGTTATCGATTCGTCATATCACTGGCAAGCCGATCAAATTCCTCGGCGTCGGCGAGAAAACCGACGCGCTGGAGCCGTTCCATCCGGATCGTATCGCCTCACGTATTCTCGGCATGGGCGACGTGCTGTCGCTTATCGAAGATATCGAAAGCAAAGTTGACCGCGCGCAGGCTGAAAAGCTGGCGACCAAACTGAAGAAAGGCGACGGTTTCGACCTGAACGACTTCCTCGAACAACTTAGACAGATGAAAAACATGGGCGGTATGGCCAGCCTGATGGGCAAATTACCGGGCATGGGCCAGATTCCGGATAACGTCAAATCGCAGATGGACGATAAAGTGTTAGTGCGTATGGAGGCGATCATTAACTCAATGACGCTGAAAGAGCGCGCGAAGCCGGAAATCATCAAAGGTTCCCGCAAGCGTCGTATCGCGCAAGGCTGTGGGATGCAGGTGCAGGATGTTAACCGCCTTCTGAAACAGTTCGACGACATGCAGCGCATGATGAAGAAAATGAAGAAGGGCGGAATGGCGAAGATGATGCGCAGTATGAAGGGGATGATGCCGCCAGGCTTCCCTGGCCGCTAATTTCCCGGCCTGGCTCACTTGCTATTTCGGTACCGGGGTGTGCTCGCCATCCTCACGTACTGCGTGTACGCTGCGGTGGCTGCGCGCACGCCGGCACCGAACTCGCTGCGCCGCCGACGGCCTTCTACAGCAGAGTTATTAACTGTTGATTGCAATTTCCCCAGAAATCAGTAAAATTTTCGGGCTTTTAATATGACGCCGGGCTCCGTTCCTCGATGGGGCCCGGTGTTTTATTCACACAAGAGGATGTTATGGTAACTATTCGTTTAGCTCGTCACGGCGCTAAAAAGCGTCCGTTCTACCAGGTTGTTGTCACCGACAGCCGTAATGCACGCAACGGTCGCTTCATTGAGCGCGTTGGTTTCTTCAACCCAATCGCCAGCGAAAAAGAAGAAGGCACCCGCCTGGATCTGGATCGCATCGCTCATTGGGTTGGCCAGGGCGCAACCATTTCCGATCGCGTTGCGGCGTTGATCAAAGAAGTAAAAAAAGCAGCTTAATCTGTCACGGTGGTCATGATGGGCAAGCAACTCACCGCACAAGTACCCGCTGAACCGGTTGTACTGGGGAAAATGGGTTCTTCATACGGTATTCGTGGTTGGCTCAGAGTGTTTTCCTCCACTGAAGACGCCGAAAGCATTTTTGACTATCAGCCTTGGTTTATCCAGAAGGCGGGTCAGTGGCAGCAGGTACAGCTTGAAAGCTGGAAGCACCACAATCAGGATCTGATCATCAAGCTGAAAGGCGTTGACGATCGAGATGCCGCGAATCTTCTGACTAATTGCGAAATTGTCGTGGATTCCTCGCAACTGCCTGCGCTTGAGGAGGGAGACTACTACTGGAAAGACCTGATGGGTTGCCAGGTAGTCACCGCTGAAGGCTACGATCTCGGTAAAGTCATTGACATGATGGAAACCGGATCGAATGACGTTCTCGTCATTAAGGCGAACCTGAAAGATGCGTTTGGTATCAAGGAACGACTTGTACCGTTCCTCGATGGGCAGGTTATCAAGAAAGTCGATCTCGCTACTCGTACTATCGAAGTAGACTGGGATCCTGGTTTTTAAACCACCGGATAAACGGTAAAAGGCGGCGTTATGGGGATTGGCTTGTGTTTATTGGCATAGTTAGCCTGTTTCCTGAAATGTTCCGCGCAATTACTGATTACGGGGTAACTGGCCGGGCAGTAAAAAAAGGCCTGCTGAACGTCCAAAGCTGGAGTCCTCGCGACTTCGCGTATGACCGGCACCGTACCGTGGACGATCGTCCTTACGGCGGCGGACCAGGGATGTTAATGATGGTGCAACCTTTGCGGGACGCCATTCATGCAGCAAAAGCCGCGGCAGGTGAAGGCGCAAAGGTGATTTATCTGTCACCTCAGGGACGCAAGCTTGATCAAGCGGGCGTTAGCGAACTGGCTACAAACCAGAAGCTGATTCTGGTGTGCGGTCGTTACGAAGGCGTAGATGAGCGCGTAATTCAGACCGAAATTCACGAAGAATGGTCAATTGGCGATTACGTTCTCAGCGGTGGCGAACTACCGGCAATGACGCTGATTGACTCCGTCGCCCGGTTTATTCCGGGGGTTCTGGGGCATGAGGCATCAGCAATCGAAGATTCGTTTGCTGATGGATTGCTGGATTGTCCGCACTATACGCGCCCTGAAGTGTTAGAGGGGATGGAAGTACCGCCGGTATTGCTGTCGGGAAACCATGCCGAGATACGTCGCTGGCGTTTGAAGCAGTCGCTGGGCCGAACCTGGCTTAGAAGACCTGAACTTCTGGAAAACCTGGCTCTGACTGAAGAGCAAGCAAGGTTGCTGGCGGAGTTCAAAATGGAACACGCGCAACAGCAGCATAAACATGATGGGATGGCATAGGCCCCCGAATATCAGTTTACCCAGGATAAGAGATTAAATTATGAGCAACATTATTAAGCAACTTGAACAAGAGCAGATGAAGCAGAACGTACCTTCCTTCCGTCCGGGCGATACCGTGGAAGTGAAAGTATGGGTTGTTGAAGGTACCAAGAAACGTCTGCAGGCATTCGAGGGCGTGGTTATCGCTATTCGTAACCGCGGTCTGCACTCTGCATTCACTGTTCGTAAAATTTCCAACGGCGAAGGCGTTGAGCGTGTCTTCCAGACTCACTCTCCGGTAGTTGACAGCATTGCTGTTAAACGTCGTGGTGCTGTTCGTAAAGCTAAACTGTACTACCTGCGTGAGCGTACTGGTAAAGCAGCTCGTATCAAAGAGCGTCTTAACTGATAACGTATTCACGCTACATCCGAAAGCTTGTAGAAAACAAGGGGCTGGCATTATGCTGGCCCCTTTTTTATGGGGGCTCCGCATTCGTAGAATGTTTCATGATTAGGCTGGGTCTGTGATATCAACGTTGAGTCAGAAACGGTCAGGATCGATCTTTAGTTTAGCGGGTGTTCGCTACTCTGGTGTTTAGCCTGATACATATTTCGATCTGCCCGTTCTTGTAGTTTTTCGGCAGAGGTGTGCTCCCATGTCAGAGCGAAGACAATACTCAGACTTATCGTTATCCGCTGGCCGTTATGTAGTTCAAAAGGTCGATTAAACAGCTGGGATAGCGCTGCGCAAATACGCTGTACTTCATACTCTGAATGTACACCGTAAAGCACCATCGCAAATTCATCGCCGCCGAGTCGGTAAGTCTGATAACGGTTACCAGCAAATTCCGCTAATCTTTTGGCGACCTCAATAAGTACGCGATCGCCTGCCGCATGTCCCCAGGTATCGTTAATATATTTAAAATTATCGCCATCCAGAAATAATAATGCCGAACTGCTACAGGCGGAATTATCTTTCATCAGCGTGTTAATACAACTGCGAAATGCCGCACGATTGGCGAGCCCCGTCAGCGGATCGTGCAGAGCGGTCGCAGTAACTGTGCGTTTTTAGCCTTGAGCCGTAGCTGCCACTCTTCCATCTCATCCAGAAGGCTATTGAAATCCTGCGCAAAAAGGTGAAATTCCTCAATACGCTGATCAGGTACCCGGCGTGAAAAATTTCGGTTAGTGCGAACGTCATGTACGACTTCTGTAATATTTTGCAGCGCATCCACAACGCCATTGTGTAAATAACGCGTGAGCAGCAGGGCAATGCCGGATGCCAGCAGGATACATCCTGTCAGCACTGCCAGCGATAGCCAGATAAAATGGCTAATAAGGCTGTCGCGGACGACGAGCCGCACTTCGCCGATGGTCCTACCGTTGTGCCAGATCGGTTGCGATACCGGCAGAGGGAAAAGCCAATGGCTAATTAAACCGATGAGCTTATCGTCTGCGGCTTGTGCGTCATAGCGCCATGAGGCGATGATGCGGCCATTTTTATCGCGGGCCTCCGCCGCTGAAAATTGTCCCTGGCGTCCTGGTATGGCGAGAGTTTCCGCCGCGGCCGCGTTATCGGAAAACACCAGCGCCGCTTCAAGGCTATGGGCTATCGTGGCGGCGGTTAAGCCGAGATTTTTTTGCGCATACTGTTTGAGCGTAAGAACAGACGCAACGCAAATTAATAGCCAGATCAATGTCATCGTGATCAGCACGCTGATTATACTAATCCGCCGTAGTGTTCGTTTAAATGTTGGTCTGGATAGAGAAAATTCCTTATTCATGCTTTTGATTCCGTGCAAGCATTAATACTTCTGGATTTACCCTCACGCCGCTATGCGAAAGAGAATCTGGATTGACGGAAAAGTTGACTTCATTATTGTTAATGATCAGACAAAATACGCTGCCAATAATACATTCGGTATTTTGTTCGGCAATTAATAACAAGGCCTTAACTGGATAATGATACGTTAATCCCATTTGCTAAGATGCCAATTTATTACCAAAGTAAAAACCATTACAGCGGGCGCTCAGAGTCTCTTGTGTTGTATGGATGATAAGAGGTTGATAAGGAAAAGCCCAGCCAGCCTCTTCGCTAAGCACCCTGGCAAAACGCGCAGATGAAAATATGCATAGTCCTGGCGGGCCGGATAACGTCGGCCAGGGTATATAACTGATGATGCCGGAGACGATGGCGCGTACGGATTTTTCTTCTTCCGTGGCGCGTTGAGTATACAGAGGCAAACTTGCTAATAATAGCGAGAACAGAAGGATAAATCGGTGAGAAAAACGCATTAACAAGCCCCCACCATCTTCAGTCGTAAAGCATTAAAATACATCTGTGATTGTTTGTAGCAAAATAACATTATTTTGCCATATCGTCATTATATCTTATTGATAATATGAATGGCTTAAATGACATCCCTAATATTAAATTTTTGTGATAACAGTATTAATCACCGTATATCAGAAAGTAAAATTATGCGTGCGCAGAAAAAATAATCAAAAAAACGGCGAGCATTGCTCATTTTACCGCTTTTCTGAGGCTGGGAATAAAATAACTTACTTGTGGTGTAAAGTTTTTGATACGAAATGAAGGTTTTTAATCTGGTTTCATGTGTTGTGTAAACTTTATTTTACGTAAGATGGATTGAAATCTTTACTTTTTGTGGTATGGTTTAAACATCCTCGTGGAGGATCAACTATCGCAAACAAGAAAAGACAGGATCGCCATCATGCAAAAAGACGCGCTGAATAACGTACGTATCACCGATGAACAGGTATTAATGACGCCGGAGCAGCTTAAAGCGGCCTTTCCGTTGAGCCTGGCGCAGGAAGCGCAGATAGCGCAGTCCCGAGGAATCATTTCTGACATTATTGCCGGGCGCGATCCGCGTCTGTTGGTGGTATGCGGTCCTTGTTCTATCCACGATCCTGAAACCGCTCTGGAATATGCCCGTCGATTTAAAGCCCTTGCCGCAGAGGTCAGCGATAGCCTCTATCTGGTAATGCGCGTCTATTTTGAAAAGCCGCGGACTACCGTCGGCTGGAAAGGACTGATTAACGATCCTCACATGGATGGCTCATTTGATGTGGAAGCCGGGTTGAAAATAGCGCGTCAGCTACTGGTGGAACTGGTGAATATGGGGTTGCCATTGGCGACCGAAGCGTTGGATCCGAACAGCCCGCAATACCTGGGCGATCTCTTTAGCTGGTCGGCGATAGGCGCGCGTACAACCGAATCGCAAACCCACCGCGAAATGGCGTCTGGTCTTTCTATGCCGGTCGGCTTTAAAAACGGCACGGACGGCAGCCTGGCGACAGCGATTAACGCCATGCGCGCCGCTGCGCAACCTCATCGTTTTGTTGGCATTAACCAGGCCGGTCAGGTTGCGTTATTGCAAACTCAGGGAAATCCGCATGGTCATGTGATTCTGCGTGGTGGCAAAGCGCCAAATTATAGCCCGGCAGATGTCGCTCAGTGTGAAAAAGAGATGGAACAGGCGGGACTACGTCCTTCGCTGATGGTAGATTGCAGTCATGGTAACTCCAATAAAGATTATCGCCGCCAGCCAGCCGTTGCCGAATCTGTGGTTGCGCAGATTAAAGATGGCAATCGTTCAATTATTGGCTTAATGATTGAAAGTAATATTCATGAGGGTAACCAGTCCTCCGAACAGCCGCGCAGCGAAATGAAGTATGGCGTTTCCGTCACCGATGCGTGTATTAGCTGGGAAATGACCGATGCCCTGTTGCGTGAGATTCATAAAGATTTGAGCGGCCAACTGGCGGTGCGTGTCGCATAAGAGGTTGTTATGGTTGCTGAATTGACCGCGTTACGCGATCAAATAGATGATGTCGATAAAGCGTTGCTGAATTTACTGGCTAAGCGCCTGGAACTGGTCGCCGAAGTCGGCGAGGTGAAAAGCCGTTTTGGTCTGCCTATTTACGTGCCAGAGCGTGAGGCCTCTATGCTGGCTTCGCGACGGGCGGAAGCAGAAGCGATCGGTGTTCCGCCCGATCTCATTGAAGATGTCTTGCGCCGGGTAATGCGTGAATCTTACTCCAGCGAAAATGATAAGGGGTTCAAAACGCTTTGTCCTTCGCTGCGTCCGGTCGTCATTGTCGGCGGCGGCGGACAGATGGGGCGTCTGTTCGAAAAAATGCTTACGTTGTCGGGCTATCAGGTACGTATTCTGGAACAGCAGGATTGGCCGCGCGCCGGGGACATTGTCGCCGATGCCGGAATGGTGATCGTCAGCGTGCCGATTCATGTTACTGAACAGGTAATCGCCAAACTGCCGCGCCTGCCGTCCGACTGTATTCTGGTCGATCTGGCATCGGTGAAAAGCGGCCCGTTGCAGGCAATGTTGGCGGCCCATGATGGCCCTGTGCTGGGCTTGCATCCAATGTTTGGCCCGGACAGCGGGAGCCTGGCGAAACAGGTGGTGGTCTGGTGTGATGGTCGTCAACCGGAAGCGTATCAGTGGTTCCTTGAGCAAATCCAGGTGTGGGGCGCGCGGCTGCACCGGATTAGCGCCGTCGAGCACGATCAGAATATGGCTTTTATCCAGGCGCTGCGCCACTTTGCTACCTTCGCTTATGGGCTGCATCTGGCGGAAGAGAATGTCCAGCTTGAGCAGCTTCTGGCGCTATCATCGCCGATTTATCGCCTGGAACTGGCGATGGTCGGGCGTTTGTTCGCCCAGGACCCACAACTGTATGCTGACATTATTATGTCGTCGAAGCGCAATCTGGCGCTTATCAAGCGTTACTATAAACGTTTTGGTGATGCGATCGCTTTACTGGAGCAGGGCGATAAGCAGGCTTTTATCGACAGTTTTCGCAAAGTTGAACACTGGTTTGGCGACTACGCCAGACGTTTCCATAATGAAAGCCGCGTATTGTTGCGTCAGGCGAATGACAGTCGACAATAGCGATAATGTATATACTGAAAGTCAGCACTGCTGGCTTTTTTCGTTTAAGGAAACGTTATGACCACGCCGCACGTTTTATTTGATTATGTTGGACATTTACCAGAATGCCCTACCTGGAGCGAGGATGAAGGCGCGTTGTATTGGACCGATATCCTGGAAAAGGAGATCCATCGTTATCACCCGGCGAGCGGGGCGCATAGCGTTCTCGCGTTTCCGGAAAAGGTCGGCTGTTTTGCTCTGCGTGAACAGGGCGGATTTATTGTCGCTATGCGTAACGCTATCTGGTTGGCCGACAAAAATGGTTTATTACAGTGTAAGGTCTGCGACAATCCCTCTAACCCGAAACTGGCGCGTTTCAACGATGGCGGCACTGATGGCGATGGGCGTTTTTATGCCGGGACGTTCTGGGCGCCGGGTGACTATAATGGCGCGATGCTGATGCGGATTGATCATGACCTGACGGCAAAAGTGATTCAGTGCGATATCCAGGGACACAACGGCCTGGCGTTCAGCCCGGATAACCAATGGATGTATACCTCCGATACGCCGAATGGCGTGATTTACCGCACGTCACTTGACAAGCATGGCGAACCGGGTAAGCGTGAACCTTTTCGCCATTTTGGCGAGGGAGAAGGGCTTCCCGACGGCGCGGCGATGGATAGCGAAGGGTGCTACTGGAGCGCGATGTTTGACGGCTGGCGCGTAGCGCGTTTCTCACCGCAAGGAGAGCAACTGGAAGAGTACCGGTTGCCGGTACGTTGTCCGACGATGGTTTGCTTTGGCGGCGCAGACATGAAAACGTTGTTTATTACGACTACCAGAGAAAATATGTCTGCTCAGGAAGTGGCGGATTATCCGCTCTCAGGCGCCATCTTCACCCTGCAGGTAACCGTCGCAGGGATGAAGAAAAGCCGCTTTATTGAACGTCAGGCAGGTTCTACCGGCACGACGTTTTCGCTGGGATAGCAGCCAAGTACTTTCATTGAGCGTGTGATCTCGCCCAGCTCTTTTAGCGAGCTTTGCATTACCTGCGACTCCAGGTTCGCCTGGATATCGAGATAAAACATCTCTTCCCACGGATTGCCGTGAATTGGGCGCGACTCCAGCTTTGTCATGATGAGATTGTGGTTTCGCAGCACCAGCAACGCTTCAACCAGCGCGCCAGCCTGCTGCCCGGTGGCGATTAACAGAGTGGTTTTTGCCGGAACCTGATCGGAAACGTTGATGGCTTTGCGCGCCAGTACCAGAAAGCGGGTAATATTCTGCGTCTGGTTTGCGGCGATGCGTTCCAGCACCTGTAAACCGTGCAACGTGCCGCCTGCCTCACTGCCGAGCGCCGCGACGCGCGGAGAGTTCGCCTGCGCGACTTTTTCCATCGCTGCCGACGTACTTTCGGTATAGTCGATTTTCCAGTGCGGATAACGGCTCAAAAACTTACTACACTGCTGGAACGGCTGCGGATGGCTGTACACCGTTTCGATGGTATTCAGATCCGTGGCGCCGGAAACCAGTATGCAGTGATCGATAGTTACGGTCATCTCACCGACAATCGACAGACTGGTGTGTTGCAATAAATCGTACACATCGTTGATGGCGCCGGAGCTGGTATTCTCTATCGGTACTACGGCGTAATCGGCCTGGCCAGTTTCGACCTGATGAAAAATATCGGCGAATTTTGCGCAGCCGCTCTCAATAAATTGCTCAAAATGACGTGCGGCATACTGGCGCGCCGCGAGATGAGAATAAGAGCCTTTCGGCCCAAGAAACGCAATGCGTGCCGAATGAGGGTGGGTATTATTCAGATGTTGTTGCAGCAGCGCCTGTTGAGTAAGCACGGAGTCTTCAATGATAAGCTGGAACAGACGGGTAATGTAGTGTGCGTCGAGATGGTGGGCTTTACCGAGATGGATGAGCCTGTCCAGCAGCGCGCGTTCACGATCGATATCCCGAACCGGACGATGTGACAGTAGCTTCGCTTGTCCCACTTCAATCGCCAGCGCGCGTCGTTTTGCCAATAAGACCAGTAACTCTTCGTCTAAAGCGCTTATTTTATCTCGCAGCGCCAGTAACGGGTTTTCCGATGTCATAGTGTTGCCTTTTTTGTTATCAATAAAAAAGCCCCCCGGTGTGGGAGGCCTTCTTGTTCGTCTTCGCATTCTTTATCACATGACGAAACGCCTCCCGATCAGGGGAAGGTAAAAAAGAATGCGAAGAAAAACTGAGCTAGTTGCATAACTGTTTCCTTTGTGTACGTAAAGACAGTATCCGTACTGTTTTAATCCTGTCAATAAAAAACGTGCGCCGAAGGCGCAATTGCAAGAGGGTGAAAAAGTTTATTTATGAAAATCAATTGGTTATTAATTATTTATCACCCCTATTTCTCTCTAAAATCATTAAGCCAGTGGACATTATCGGGGCACTACCGCGCATAGGCCAGATTTGTCTATGGGCTCAGGGTACTCCATCAACGGCTCGGAAGTGTCCAGATTATCCGTGGTGATTCACTTTATTAACAGTAGCCGTGGTGGCTCTCGTAACATAAGCTCAACAGTTCAACATGACCTTAATAGAGGATGTTGTCTATTTTTGATACCAACATTTTCTACACAATTACTGGTGCCTGGTCGCTTTTACAGGCCGGAAATATACATCTGCAGTTTTACATTTCTGGGGAATGGAGGAGATAACGCATACAACTTATAGTACTATATACATATATTAAGCTTTTATTGACATCCATTGTGAGTTGTTATGTGTTATATAGGGTTGTTGTAACTTGTAAAAATTATTTTAAGCAGGATTATTTAAAATGAATATTATAAAAAACTGTTTTTCATTCCTCAACAGTATGTTGGGTATGAGCGGTAGGTCATACGCGGTCTCAGAAGGACATATAGCGAGTAAATTGGGGAGTAAGATAGTAAATGTGAAAAATGGATCTGCAGAGTTACTTACATATAGAAGCGCAGATTTATCAAAAGAGCGTGTTATTACACAGGAGATTTTGTCACGTTTAGACATTAGGGAAAATTTTGTTGCTGTAAGAATTCAGGAGGATAAATTTACAGATTTAAAAAACAAGACAATACAAGGGCATAAAGAGACTGTGGCAAAAGTAAGAGACTGGTATAATCCCTATCAAAATTATCTTGGTATTTCTATGGGAAGAGTTGAATTATCATCCGATATAGCAAAAAAAGAGTGTAGAAATGCCATGAATGTTATGCTGATGGAAAGAAATGACTTTAACAATAAAATTCTAAACTCCGATAATTTGCAGAAACAATACGGAGGTAATGGGGATAAAAGCTGGGTAGTTGCACCGTTAAAAGAACTTCTTGATAAAGGTGCGAAAGTTTATCCAGATGAAACATGTTCATTAAGATTAGGTCAGCCGTTTATCATAACTCTTCCGGAAACGACAAAAGTCAATGTTGATATTTATCCAGTGAACAAAAAATAGATATGTATGTATCATCTGGATGGGGATTAAACATGAATAGGATGGTGCTGAAATTTATGGCGGTTTAATTAGTATTAAACCAGGAAATTAGAGCCTCGTTAACCGGGGCTTTAAAATTTATAAGAAATTTTTTATGCAATTTAAGGATTGTGTCGCTTTAGTGCCACTACCACTGATACCAGTTTGTCTATCAGACATTCGCATGCTTCAACATCTGTCAGATGACGTAATTTTGAAGTGTTTTTCTATTAAGGGAGTGAGTTCAGGAGTACAAGTAAGCCTGACGTCGGCAAATGGTGGCTCATGTAATGGTTTCCTTCTGACTCTTGCATTTTAAGCTCCATATGAAAAAATCTAAAAACAAGATTTTTATTGCCGATGTGATCAATATATGGACGCTGGTTGAAATAAATCCTTTTATTTCATTGTGATACGATGAAATAAAACGCGCCCGAAGGCGCGTTGGCGATACACTCAATGTAAGGGATTACTCTTCTTCTGCTTCGACGAAGCTGGCATCCTTCACCGACGCGGTGGCACGACGGGCTTCGCCTTTGTGCTGCACTTTATTGAGCTGCCGTTCCAGCTTGTTGATCAATTCATTAATAGCAGTGTACATATCTTCGTGTTTTGCGCTGGCGACCAGATGCCCGTTCGGCGTATTGATGGTGGCGTCGGCAATAAAACCCTGAGGCTCTTTGGACAGGATGATATGGGGATTAATCAGGTGAGTTTGCCATTTTTCCAGCTTGGCGAGACGGTCTGCGACATGTTGGCGGATTGCCGGAGTAATTTCCATTTGTTTACTGGTAATGTTCATTGTCATAAGTTTTACCTCTTGTCTTTCCCGTCTTGGTGATTCCAGCATACCGTTCCCAATGTCAAAATGCGTGATGCAAATCACATTATTTTGTCACTTTTTGTCAAGGAGAGCTTTTTGTGAGGCATCGCAGGAAGAAGCGATCTTTTACTTGAGGAATGCTTGAAAGCAGGCCATATTTGACAGGATGCGTTGCAGTGAAATCATTTCTGTTGCATGAGATAACCAAATAAAAAATGGCAGCCGGATGGCTGCCGTTTTGCTTGTCTGTATTACTTCAGGTATTTTTGCTGTTAGCGGCAATAATTTTCGCTACTTTGTCAGCCTGCGCATTCAACTGCATCTGACGATAGGCGTTTTCCATCAGCGGCAGCGCGTCGCGCGTGGCCTGCGTATCAGGATAATTGCGCAGCATACCTTCTACCCGGTTTACGACCGCCACCCATGCGCCGCGTGCGGTATAGTACTCTGCGACGGAATATTCATATTTAGCCAGACGGTCTTTCAGGAATACGAGACGCTTAGTGGCGTCGGTCGTATACTGGCTATTAGGATAATTGCGTACCAGTTTCGAAAAGTCATTGAACGCCGCCCGCGCATGCTGCGGATCACGATCGCTGCGATCGACGCCAAAGAAACCTTGCAGCGCGCTATCATCCAGCGCCATGTTAGTAAGGCCTCGCATGTACATGACGTAGTCAATGTTAGGGTGCGTTGGATTAAGACGCATAAAACGATCGATAGCGGCCTGCGCCAGCGGCAAATCGGCGTTTTTATAATAGGCGTAGATAAGATCCAACTGCACCTGCTGAGAATACGGTCCGAATGGATAGCGGTTATCTAACGCTTCCAATTGCGTTATTGCCTGTTTCCAGTTACCGTCCTGCAGCTTTTGCTGAGCAGTCGCGTAGATTTCATTAGGTGGATTATCGGGCACCTCTTCCTTTGAACCCGAGCAACCCGCCAGAAACAGGCTCAACGTGGCTGCTGCCACCAGATATTTCATGCGCGTCATGACGTTTTGACTTTCCTCAAAATGTTTTACGGGAGATTCTCTGTTCCTGCTCCCGGTTAAGACCAGCTACAATAGCACACTATATTAAACGGCAAAGCCGTAAAACCCAACGTTAAACAAAGAAGCTGTATATGGCACAACGAGTACAACTCACCGCAACGATCTCCGAAAACCAACTCGGTCAACGCTTAGATCAGGCTTTGGCCGAAATGTTCCCGGATTATTCACGTTCGCGTATAAAAGAATGGATTTTGAACCAGCGCGTGCTGGTCAATGGCCAACTTTGCGATAAACCAAAAGAAAAAGTGTTAGGCGGCGAACAGGTGGCTATTGATGCGGAGATCGACGAAGAGATTCGTTTTGAAGCGCAGGATATCCCGTTAGATATTGTTTATGAAGATGACGATATCCTTGTTATCAACAAGCCGCGTGATTTAGTTGTGCATCCGGGCGCCGGTAACCCGGACGGTACGGTACTGAACGCGCTGCTGCATTACTATCCGCCGATTGCTGATGTTCCCCGCGCGGGCATTGTGCATCGTCTGGATAAGGACACGACGGGGCTAATGGTAGTGGCGAAAACCGTTCCGGCGCAAACACGTCTGGTGGAGTCTTTGCAGCTACGCGAAATCACCCGTGAATATGAAGCGGTCGCGATCGGACATATGACGGCGGGAGGAACGGTGAATGAACCTATCAGCCGTCACCCGACCAAACGTACCCATATGTCGGTTCATCCGATGGGCAAACCGGCGGTGACTCACTACCGCATTATGGAACATTTCCGTGTGCATACGCGTCTTAGGCTGCGTCTGGAGACCGGACGCACGCACCAGATCCGCGTGCATATGGCGCATATTACGCATCCGCTGGTAGGCGATCAGGTCTATGGCGGTCGTCCACGTCCACCGAAAGGCGCATCGGAAGCGTTTATTTCCACGCTGCGTAAGTTCGACCGCCAGGCGCTTCATGCAACGATGCTGCGTCTCTACCATCCTGTATCGGGTATCGAAATGGAGTGGCACGCGCCGATTCCACAGGATATGGTGGACCTTATCGATGCGATGCGCGCCGATTTCGAAGAACATAAAGATGATGTGGACTGGTTATGAATGTGTTGATTGTCCCGCAGTGGCCGCTGCCGAAAGGTGTTGCAGCCTGTAGTTCTACCCGTATTGGCGGGATGAGTTTGCCGCCTTACGATTCACTGAATCTGGGCGCGCATTGTGGCGATAACCCGGCGCATGTTGAAGAGAACCGTAAGCGTCTGTTTGCGGCGGGCAATCTGCCTTCGAAACCCGTATGGCTTGAACAGGTTCATGGTAAAAATGTGTTGAGGCTTACCGGCGAACCTTACGCATCCAAACGTGCGGATGCGTCTTACAGCAATACGCCAGGGACCGTCTGCGCTGTAATGACGGCAGATTGTCTGCCTGTGCTATTCTGTAATCGTGAGGGAACAGAAGTGGCGGCGGCCCATGCGGGCTGGCGCGGATTATGTGAAGGCGTACTGGAGGAAACTGTCGCCTGCTTTGCTGATAAACCAGAAAATATCATCGCCTGGTTAGGTCCGGCGATCGGCCCGGCCGCTTTTGAAGTAGGGCCGGAAGTGCGCGACGCGTTTTTAGTAAAAGATGCGCAAGCCGATAGCGCATTCTTGGCGCATGGGGAAAAATTTCTGGCGAATATTTATCAGCTTGCACGCCAACGTCTGGCGAATACCGGCGTTGCACACGTCTATGGCGGGGATCGCTGCACCTTTAGCGAAAGCGAGACTTTCTTCTCTTATCGTCGCGACAAGACGACAGGTCGTATGGCAAGTTTTATTTGGCTGATATAACCTAAAGAATCAAGACGATCCGGTACGGGTAACTTTCTTTTCACATAATTCAGGTCATTTACCTTGAATAATTGAGGGATGACCTCATTTAATCTCCAGTAGCAATTTTGACCTGTTATGGGAGGAGTTATGCGTCTGGATCGTCTTACTAACAAATTCCAGCTTGCTCTTGCCGATGCCCAGTCGCTTGCGCTGGGGCACGACAACCAATTCATCGAACCTCTTCATTTAATGAGCGCCTTGCTGAATCAGGAAGGGGGATCGGTACGTCCTTTATTAACGTCTGCCGGCATTAATGCTGGCCAGTTGCGCACCGCCATCGATCAGGCGCTGAGCCGTTTACCGCAGGTGGAAGGCACCGGCGGCGACGTACAGCCTTCTTCGGAACTAGTACGCGTACTGAACCTTTGCGACAAGCTGGCGCAAAAACGGGGGGACAATTTTATTTCGTCAGAGTTGTTTGTTCTGGCGGCGCTTGAGTCTCGCGGAACGCTAACCGATCTGCTGAAATCAGCCGGTGCGACCACCGGCAATATTACTCAGGCAATTGAACAGATGCGCGGAGGTGAAAGTGTGAACGATCAAGGGGCTGAAGACCAACGTCAGGCCTTGAAAAAATATACCGTCGATCTGACCGAGCGGGCTGAACAAGGCAAGCTTGACCCGGTGATTGGTCGTGATGAAGAAATTCGCCGTACCATTCAGGTACTGCAACGTCGGACTAAAAACAACCCGGTATTGATCGGTGAACCGGGCGTCGGTAAAACCGCTATTGTTGAAGGACTGGCTCAGCGCATTATTAATGGAGAGGTCCCCGAAGGCTTAAAAGGCCGCCGCGTACTAGCGCTTGATATGGGCGCGCTGGTAGCCGGGGCGAAATACCGCGGTGAGTTTGAAGAACGTCTGAAGGGCGTATTGAACGATCTCGCCAAACAGGAAGGTAATGTCATCCTGTTTATCGACGAATTGCACACCATGGTGGGCGCCGGTAAAGCCGATGGCGCGATGGATGCCGGGAACATGCTGAAACCGGCGCTTGCGCGCGGGGAGCTGCACTGTGTGGGCGCCACTACGCTGGATGAGTATCGTCAGTACATCGAAAAAGATGCCGCTCTTGAGCGTCGTTTCCAGAAAGTGTTTGTGGCCGAGCCAAGCGTTGAAGATACCATCGCCATTCTGCGTGGTTTAAAAGAGCGTTACGAACTGCACCACCATGTGCAGATCACCGACCCGGCGATTGTCGCGGCAGCAACGCTTTCTCACCGTTACATTGCCGACCGCCAGTTGCCGGATAAGGCTATTGACCTCATTGATGAAGCGGCATCCAGCATTCGTATGCAGATTGACTCCAAGCCGGAGGAACTGGACAGACTCGACCGCCGCATTATCCAGCTTAAACTGGAGCAGCAGGCGCTAATGAAAGAGTCTGACGAGGCGAGCAAAAAACGTCTCGATATGCTGAATGAAGAACTGGACGATAAAGAGCGTCAGTACTCTGAGTTAGAAGAAGAGTGGAAAGCGGAAAAAGCGTCACTCTCTGGTACGCAAACTATTAAAGCAGAGCTGGAGCAGGCGAAGATCGCCATTGAGCAGGCGCGTCGTGTTGGCGACCTGGCGCGGATGTCCGAACTGCAATACGGCAAAATTCCGGAGCTGGAAAAACAACTGGAAGCTGCTACCCAGTCTGAAGGCAAAACTATGCGTCTGTTGCGTAACAAAGTGACGGATGCGGAAATTGCCGAAGTGCTGGCGCGCTGGACCGGTATTCCGGTTGCCAGAATGCTGGAAGGTGAGCGTGAGAAACTGCTGCGTATGGAGCAGGAACTGCACAGCCGTGTGATTGGGCAGAATGAAGCCGTTGAGGCGGTATCGAATGCTATCCGTCGCAGCCGCGCGGGGCTGTCCGATCCAAACCGTCCGATTGGCTCGTTCCTGTTCCTCGGGCCAACCGGGGTCGGTAAAACCGAACTGTGTAAAGCGCTGGCTAACTTTATGTTCGACAGCGACGACGCGATGGTGCGTATCGACATGTCTGAGTTTATGGAGAAACACTCCGTGTCTCGTCTGGTCGGGGCGCCTCCGGGATATGTCGGCTATGAAGAAGGCGGTTATTTGACGGAAGCGGTACGCCGTCGTCCTTATTCCGTCATCTTGCTGGATGAAGTGGAAAAAGCGCATCCGGATGTCTTTAACATTCTGTTGCAGGTGTTGGACGATGGCCGTCTGACCGACGGACAGGGGAGAACGGTCGACTTCCGAAATACGGTAGTTATTATGACCTCTAACCTCGGTTCCGATCTCATTCAGGAGCGTTTTGGCGAACTGGATTACGGTCGGATGAAAGAGATGGTGCTGGGTGTAGTTAGCCACAACTTCCGTCCGGAATTCATCAACCGTATCGATGAAGTGGTGGTATTCCATCCGTTAGGTGAACAACACATTGCTGCTATTGCTCAGATACAGTTGCAGCGTTTGTACAAACGTCTGGAAGAGCGTGGTTATGAAATCCATATCTCCGACAATGCGCTAAAACTGCTGAGCGCCAACGGTTACGATCCGGTCTACGGGGCGCGTCCGTTGAAACGCGCCATCCAGCAGCAGATCGAGAATCCACTGGCGCAGCAAATCCTGTCTGGTGAACTGGTTCCTGGCAAAGTGATTCGCCTTGAAGCCAGTGATGATCGTATTGTGGCAGTGCAGTAAGTCACAAATTTGAATAAAACGGGCCCTGATGGGCTCGTTTTTGTTTAAAAACCAGGCAGAAATAAGCTTTTGGTGCAGGTCTTGTTTGAAAAGTGAACGGTTGAGCTTTTTTTTGCATTTAAGTCTTGTCAGGTCCAAATAACTCCCTATAATGCGCCACCACTGACACGGAACAACGGCATACAGGCCGCCGGGTCAGAAAGGCTTCGTTAAGAAGTCTGTGAGGAAAGCGAAAATAAAGGCTTGACTCAAAAAGAGGAAAGCGTAATATACGCCACCTCGCGACGGTGAGCTGAAAGCCGCGTCGCACCTGCTCTTTAACAATTTATCAGACAATCTGTGTGGGCACTCGAAGATACGGATTCTTGACGTCGCAAGA
>NZ_VXJW01000007.1 GCF_008692845.1 Salmonella enterica subsp. arizonae | reverse complement strand
GGCTGAATTTATCCGAAGTCTCCGGAAAGACGAAGATCTCTGATTTAGCACTGTACTGAATTTGGGCCAGGGTCAGAAAGACGAAGATCTCTGATTTAGCACTGTACTGAATTTGGGCCAGGGTCAATCAGCATTAGCTTGGCCATTGGCTTTTGTATGGTTTGTTCAAAAATATGGTAATGATGTTAAAGAGCTAATTCTCCGGTTATCTAAAGTAAAATTTGGAAATGCTGAAGCTGAATTTACTTTAGGGTTAAAAGCCGCGGAAGATTTAGCTAATGAAGCTCCCTTGATTGAAGTCTCAAAAGATCTGCCTGAGGAAGGTATCGAGTTTTCTAAACGTATGTCGCAGTTAGAGCGCATTGCGGACGTATCGCCTAGGGCCGCAATTATGGAGTCATGGTTACTAATTGAAGAAGCGGCAGGAAAAGCAGGTTTTGTCCAGGGGGCATCAATTCCAAGAATTAATCCTTTATTATTTATTGAATGGTTAGTAAGAGAAGGGAAAATTGATAAATCAACCGCTATCTTGGTAGATAGGATGAGAAAGCTACGAAATGAAGCGAGTCATCTGAGAGATTTCGAACTCACAAAAGATGAAGCTGAACGATATCTAAAAATAGCCGTTCAAATCTCTCTTCTTATCATCGAACCGGAGTCATCTGTAGTGTTAGAAAATGAGTAACAGTATGTATTAGATGCCTATATTCAAAGTTATTAACCTATTAAGGTTGCTTTTGCTTACAACTTACACGACTGAATGGGGCGTGTGATGACATCACGCAAATTTAAAGGAACTCTAGAAAATGCATCAATTCAATGAGCTTGCATATAGATGTACATATTTTTCATTGAGGGTGATAAACGAGGCCTATGATGAAACGATGAATGAATTATCAGAAACTGGCTCAACTCCTCTTGTTAAAATTTTACAGGCTCTGAAACTACAAAAGATGATACATATAGTTGGATTGTTTTCAATTTTTGAAGCACACCTGCAACAAGGACTTGCATGTCGAAATGGTTTCAAAGAGGCAGCGTTGATTCTAGAACAAGCGGGTGAGTATGCTTTAAAAGAAGACTTTCATAATTTTTATCTTGCAATCAATGCACTAAAGCATGGAGACGGGACAAGTTACAAGAGTCTTATTAGTAAAATTAGTACTCTTAACTTCGTGGTGGAAAGCTCAAACACACCAACCTTTGAAGAAGGGGATGTTTCCGGTATTTTTGGACTAGTAAAAGTCGATGATGGTTTTATTGAAAACTGCCTAGAAATAATTGAAAAAGTTTCTAAGTGCATTAAAACACACCGACCTGACTTCATATCTTGATTGTGATTTTTAGGTAACCTTCCTCCCTATAGGGTGAGTATTATCACAAAATAAACCACTTAGGCTCTTCGCTCTTAGCCGACTATCTGGCGGAGTATTAATAACAAGATTCACAAATTTATCGAAGGTAGAAAAAACCGTTATTTCTTATCTAATCGCTCATGTGGCGTTTTCCATTTCAGTAATCGCTCAACTGCCGTATCCTCTAACAAGAACTGGCGCGCTAATTGCAGACGTTCCATTACCTGAACCTTCTGCTGCTCATCAAGACTCGCCGCATCCAACTCTGCTTCACGGAAAAACTGCTCCATCCGTTTATCTTCCGCCCACTGACTCATAATGGATTTCAGCTCGGTACGGCTGGCGTTGTACGCCTCTTCTTCCTGACGTATCCGCTCCTTTTCCAGATAGATAGCGTGTTCTCGCTCCCGCTGAATCCGCCATTCCTCAGCTCTGATTCTGGCCTCTTCTAATTGCTTTGCAATCAGCGGAACTGCTTCCTGCAATACCGAAATCATCTTCGGGATCTGGCTAATCAAACCACATTGTTTTGTCTGTCGGAACTGCACTCGCCAGTCAGCGGACTCATAAGGCGAATAGAGTTGCAAAAGAAACCGTCCGGTAGGCAGCGTATGCTTAGAAACATGAAGAAAAGGCTCGCTATTTTTACCCCGTATCCACCGCACCATCTGTTCATCCCGAACATAGCGATTTTTGATTTTTTTCGCAGGAACATATTCCGTCATTTCGGCAAGATTGAACGCAAAATGCATATCGCCAATGCATATGATGCTTGGCGTATAAGGCCGCCATAAATTGTCCCAGCGATATCCACCCTCTTTTGGATCTTCCTTAATATCAATATCCGCACGGTGCATTCTTTCGCCAGGAACATCCAGCGTTACCCGATATCCCTGTTTCCCCAGCGCATCAAAGAATCGGCTCAGGAACTCTATTGCACTATCAAACCCCGTATCCGAAACATTGAGATCCAGGAGCTTCTTTTTCGCAGGCTTGTAGTAACCGTCTTCAGTCACACTGGATTTCGGGAGATACGTTTTGAGATCATTGATTAACGCATAGCCGTTCCCTGTAATCGTGGTTTGCTTTCTCGTCGCTCGAGGTAGTGGTAGCTGTGGTAATGCGACTGTAGGTGACGACACGGTTACGCCAGCTTCCTTCGAGATTTTTGCCGTTTTGCCTTTTTTCAAAGCAGGTAGAGGTGGCACCGCCGGTGCAGTCCCTTTCGCCAGCGCTTTCCAGTAACCCGCGAGCGGTCTCGGTATCCGTAATTCAACGCATCGTTTTGTCAGTTGCTCTTTGCTGATGTTATAGAGAGAGGCGATTCTCTCCGCGGGCTCGCGCCAGACCAAGTGGTACAGCGCTTCCCGATCTTGAGGTAAACCTTGGGTGATACTGGATTGCAGGTTCTCTAACATGACATTCTCCCTTTAGGAAAACATTATCAGAGAATCTGGGTGACAGGTGATTGAACGAAATCACTTTTTGGCAGTATGACATCGAAAGAAAAGTAAAAACAAAATAATCTATAAAATCAATTAACTAAATTCAAAAAGCTTACTAATTTCAACCTCTAGCCCTGCCGCAAGGACACTGATCACTTCAAGGGTAGGATTTCTGACCCCTCTTTCAATCCCACTCACATACGTACGATCGAGGCCACACTTGTCAGCAAATGCTTCCTGAGATAAGCCTGATTGTAACCTGAGCTTTTTAAGGTGTGCGCCAAAAAGAGCCTGAATACTGGATGAATTTTTCATCCAAGAAAGATGACGTGTTGACGTCTATCAGACCACGGACTATGAGTCACAAAGCGTGGTTTCTATTTCTTCTTTGGTATTTGTTTCGAACATAAACAAATGACTAAGATCTAAATCCAGACCACCAGATATTGCCCACAAAATTTCAAGTGTAGGGTTCCGTACTCCGCGCTCAATGCCACTCATGTATGAGCGATCAATACCGCATTTGTCGGCAAAGTCTTCCTGAGACAGCCCCGTCTCCCGACGAAGTTGCCTGATTCGGTTGCCTAGCAGCTTTTTGATTGATCCGGTCTTTTCCATAAGACCAGCATCAATCTTTGTTGCCTATTGTTCCACGGACTATAAGTCACATAAAAAGCGTGCTAGCATACTCTAATGTGACTTATAGTCCACAAATGAGGTAACAGGAATGACTAAACAAGACTGGCACCCAGCCGACATCATCGCCGCCCTGCACAAGCGCGGCACCAGTATGGCTGCGGTTTCGCGGGAAGCAGGGCTGGCCTCCTCCACGCTGGCGAATGCGCTTTCACGCCCCTGGCCGAAAGGCGAATGGCTGATTGCTCGCGCACTCAACCTTCACCCCGCAGAAATCTGGCCTAGCCGCTATGAGGAAGAAGGCGAACTACGGCAACCGAAAAATCCGCTCCCCGCCAGGTGTCGGTTATGATTATTTCAGACGTCAGCTTCCATAACACTCCCTCTGCTGTCCAAGTTCAGCAGGCTGCCATTCCACCGCCAGCGGAAATGCCGTTTCTCACCGCACCAACTCGCAATCACGCCACTTTCCACTACACCCACTTTTCCCGCCACACCCTGCTGCGCCCTATCACCCGTGAAGCAGGAAGCAAAATCTATCTACAGGAAGAACCCATCTGCGGTTTCTGGTACCTCAACCATGGCGTCGTCGGTTTACATCACACGCTGGAAAACGGCAAAGAGATGTTGGTCCGCGCCTGCCAACAGGGCGACTGGTTTGGCTATCTGGGGTTATTTGGTTCAGAATTCTATCACTGCCACGCCTGCGTTTTGCAGACTGCATCGCTGTGCCACGTCATCCCTCACTCCAACAGCGATTTCCTGCGTCATCACCCGCAGTTCGCCCAGTTTCTGTTAAATCAGGTAGTGGCAAGTCTGTCAGATGCAGAGCATCGCATGACCTGGATCGCTCGTTATCGCACCCGTCACCGGGTACTGAGCAGCCTCTGGTATCTGACGAGTTATTTTCCCGGGTATGACTGGACGTGGCGTGAAGTAGCTGAATTTGCAGGATGTGAGACAGAAACTGCTTTGCGATTCAGTAAGGAATTAAGACTGGCCGGGATACTGGACGATTCGCAGCGCCGTCTGCATATATGTCATCCAGAGCGACTGGCAACACTATTGGCTGGCTCTCATAATTAGTACGCCTGTTGAACCCATATACTGATCAAATATCCAGAACAAATCGTTTCATCTGGGTCAAATGAGTGATATATTTTCACCCATAAACCCCGAGGAGGCGTTATGTCTGAATTCGATTTATTTGCGCAGGAACTGCTCGAAAAAGCAGAAGCTGAAGAAAAACAACAACAAGAGCGCGACAGGAAGCTGATTGATCGGGTACTTGAAATTTACGACCAGAAGTATGTCGCAGAACTGCTAAGAAAAATAGGTAAAAATGAGTGGAGCCGCGAAACCCTTAACCGCTGGATAAATGGCAAGTGCGAGCCAAAATCGCTCACTATGGCTGAAGAAGCGCTGTTACGGAAAATGCTGCCGGAGCAACCCGCTCATCATCCTGACTATGATTTCCGCTTTATTGACCTGTTTGCCGGTATTGGTGGTATCCGTAAAGGATTCGAAGCCATCGGCGGGCAATGCGTTTTTACCAGCGAATGGAATAAAGAAGCGGTACGTACCTACAAAGCAAACTGGTACAACGATGAAGACGCACACACATTCAATCTGGATATCAGGGAAGTCACGCTAAGCGGAGAAGAAGGCATCTCTGAAGAGAAGGCCTACGCTCATATCGATCAACAAATCCCGGATCATGACGTCCTGCTGGCCGGTTTTCCCTGCCAGCCATTCAGTCTAGCTGGGGTGAGTAAGAAAAACTCGCTCGGACGCGCACATGGGTTCGAATGTGAAGCGCAAGGGACTCTATTTTTCGATGTTGCCCGCATAATCAAGGCTAAGCAGCCAGCCATTTTTGTGCTGGAAAACGTTAAGAACCTTAAGAGTCATGATAAGGGTAAAACGTTTAAAGTCATTATGGATACCCTTGATGAATTGGGCTATGAAGTTGCTGATGCCAGTATCACAGGGAAAGATGATCCTAAAATTATTGATGGTAAAAATTTCCTGCCACAACATCGTGAGCGTATTGTTCTGGTCGGATTCCGCCGTGACCTTAATATCCATCAGGGATTCACATTAAAGAATATTCATAAATTCTACCCTGAGAAAAGACCAACATTTGGTCAGCTTCTGGATCCTGCGGTTGACAGTAAATATATCCTGAGTCCTAAGTTATGGGAATATCTCTATAACTATGCTAAAAAGCATGCTGCCAAAGGTAATGGGTTCGGTTTTGGTCTGGTTGATCCGAATAATGAAAACAGCGTCGCGAGAACATTATCCGCTCGTTATCATAAAGATGGTTCTGAAATTCTCATCGACAGAGGATGGGATAAAGAACTCGGCGAAATCGATTTCTCTAATCCAGAGAATCAGGAACAAAGGCCAAGAAGACTGACGCCTCATGAATGCGCCAGACTGATGGGTTTTGAGCAACCAGGTGGCAAACCATTCCGGATCCCCGTTTCCGATACCCAGGCCTATCGCCAGTTCGGGAACTCAGTGGTCGTTCCCGTTTTTGAAGCCGTGGCGAAACTGCTTCAGCCTTATATTATGAAAGCCGCAGCAAACAAGGCAGCCAAAAAATAATATAAACAGATCCCCCGGAATTCATCCGGGGGATAACAGAATGAAATTATTTAATCGACATACAATGTTTTAGTTTCATCGATAAACGTTTCTAACGAAATAAGATATTCCCGGATAGTTTTCGGGTACTTATCATGAAGACTAGTGGGCACAACCAACCTGACCCTTTCCTGCTGCATCTCCTGAAATTGCGCAACGGAAACACCTTCCTGAAGAGTAAAGAGGTAAATGTCCTGAATTCTGTCGGCTTCATTTAATATCTGCCGCCAGCGATCTTTACAGGTCGTTTTTACTGCCAACATACGAAGCTTCTGCTCAGGAAACGTTTCATCGTGATAAGCTTGTGCAGAGGGGAATAAAAAATCTGGCTTCTTATTTCCTTCCGTGACGGCCTGAGTCTCAAAGGTTGTCAGTCCATGCTCATTAAAAAGCTGTTCAAGATGCAGCTCCAGTGATTTACCGGCCCGTGATTTTCGTCTGTTACTCACGGAGTTCGCCAGTGCAATAAATTCATTTACTGAACCAAACCCGGACTGAACCATACCCAGAACGTGCATTTCTTCCACCAGCAGGAAAATTTCATACTCAATACGACGCCGTTCAATCAGTTGCTTATCCGGGCCAACGACATTTGGGGAATAATGAGCTGCTGCATACTGGATAATCTCCTTACCAGAAGGGAAATTCGTTCTCCACTCTTCCGGAAGATGATACCCACTGGAGACCGGTTCTTTTAAAGCCAGGCCGCCCAGAATCTCATTTGCGGGGCCATAGACTAGCGAACCGGGAACAACCTCTCCGAGTGAAGACTCAACAATATCTTCTTCTTCAGCGTCATAACACACCCAGATATCGACAAAATGACTATCTGCCCCCTGCCGATGGTCAAACGCCAGTAACGCCAGTGCACCCGTGTTCTCAGGGTCTTGCAGAGGATTTTTTCCTCCGCCCCATCGAGTAATACGCTTTTCATTTCTGGTCTTACCAAAGAAACGACCATTGTAATAAACGGCCCTGGCCTCGGTGTCCGGGCAAATGTGCGAGGAGGTATGCGCATTCAACGTCACAGACGGGTTAAGATCCCTTGTATGATTAATGGAAGGGAAAAGATGCTCAACAATGCCAGAAGGTATGTAAATGCCAACCTGATGCCCACCCGTCGCACCGGTATCGTTGGCTGACAGGCGCTTGATGAACATATAGGTGTCACTGGTTGACTTATCTAAAAGCCATGAATGTAGCCCCGACATCATCACTTCCTCGCTGTAAAAATATCGCCGATTTATACAGGGTTATCCTGCCACAGCTCCGCCTCTCTGAATATGCAGTTTTATGTTAAAAAATAAGATATTACTGCTTCAGACTATCCACCACCGACATCACCTCTGCCGGAGATTGCTGCATACGAATCTGCTGCGCCATATAGGCCATGTATGGATCCATATGGCTGAAGATCATGCGATATCCGGCACAAAGATGATTCAGCCGCTCGTGTAGTCGATGCTTCGGACAGCCGCCCTGGCAGGCAAAGCGCCACGGACAACGCTGGCAATCATCCGGTAACTGCGCTTTCTGCTGGCCGAACCGTCGTTGTGCTTTACCCACAACCAGCTTTTCCAGCGGCTGCTGTAGCAGATTGCCTAACCGATGTTCCACATCCACATAGTGATCGCAACTGTAAACATCGCCGTTCTGCTCAACTACCATCCCACGCCCACAAGTGGGCTGCATCACGCACAGCGCCGGGCGTTCGCCCAGCCACGCCGCTAGTGCGTTATCAAAAAGCTGAACGAATACCCGCCCAACATCACGGCGCACCCACTCATCAAAGATGGCGATCATAAACCGCCCGTAATCCTCTCCCGTCACGGACCAGGGCAACAACCCGCTCTGCACATCATGCTCTACTACCGGAATGAACTGGAGAAATTCAGCCCCCACCTCACGCGTCAGAAAGCGGTAAATGTCCAGCGGGGCCTGCGCCGTCACGTTGTTCACTACGGTCAGGATATTGAAGTCCACACCCTGACGCGTCAGGGTGTTCAGCGCCGCCATCACCTGCTTAAACACGGGCTTACCACTGCCTGTCTTGCGGTAATGGTTATGCAGATGCGCCGGACCATCCAGCGATATCCCCACCAGAAAACGATGCTGAGCCAGAAATGCCGCCCATTCGTCGTTAATCAGTACGCCGTTGGTCTGGAGGCTGTTGGTAATACGTTTATCCCCGGCATAGCGCTGCTGAAGCGCCACGGCCCGGCGATAAAAATCCAGTCCGGCCAGCGTCGGTTCGCCGCCCTGCCAGGTAAAGTTCACCTCCGGGCCAGGTGATGCAGCGATGTACTGACGAACATACGCTTCCTGCACCTTATCGGACATATGTCGCTGCCCACAGGTATCACGCAGCACACCCTGCCCTTTTGCCAGGTAAAAACAGTAATCACAGGCCAGATTACAGCGCCAACCCGCAGGCTTCGCCATCAGATGAAAAGCGTGTTTCATAGCGTCACCAGTATCAACGTGGCAATCATCAGCAATACCCCGGAGAAAACGCGCTGTAGCCAGCATTCCGGCAGCAGAGTACGCAGCCTCATGCTGACAGGCTGGAACACCAGCGTGCAGAGAAAGATCACGGCCACAATAGCCATATTGACGTAACCAAACTGCATAGCCGGTGGCAATGCGCCGATATCCGGTGCAGTGCGATACAGATAGCAGACAACCGTTCCGGCGCTGCCGAACAGCATCATCCAGTTGCAGTACACAGCGATGTGCTGGCGCGGGATCCCGGAGAGCTGCGACATCAGCGGCGCGAGCACGGAACCGCCTCCCAGCCCGGTTAACCCGGCCACGGCACCACCAGCAGTACACAGCAGCATCCCAGTACTGCGCGTTCGGCTATCTGGCTGTACGTTTTCCTGAGTTGTCGGGCGCAAACCTCCACAGCGCAACGCCAGCCCCACGAGAACCAGCGCAAACAGCATCAGCAGCACCTTATCCGACAGCAAAAAGCTGGCGTACACGCCCGCCTGCATTCCCGTTGCCATCCCCAGCGACCAGAGCATCAGCAGCTTCGTATTCAACCGAATCCCCTGCCGCCAGAAAGCGAAGACGTTAATCAATGCGCTCAGCATCACTACCGTCAGGGACGTCGCGGCCAGCACCTGCACAGCGCATTGTGGAAATAACAGATGCAGCACCGGCACGAGCAGGATACTGCCCCCGACGCCAAACAGCGCCGAGAGCAGGCTGGTTGCCAGACCACAGCCGCAGAGTGCGGCAATCATCCATGCAGTCATCACTTACTCCACCGGAACAATAACGGGCAGGTCTTCACCAATTGCCGTCATTTTGCGGCCAATATCCTGACGTAATTTCTCGCGGATCCGTGCATGTTCCGGGCTGGCAATCAGATTCTGGCGTTCCCATGGATCATTCAGCAGATCGTAAAGCTGGCTCTCTACATAGATCTCTGCGGCTGCCTCATTCCACGGATCGCTGCCGGGTGCGACAATTTCATATTTCCAGCGCGGTGTGCGCAGCGCCCGCCCGACTTCCGACTCACTAATTTGGATCAGCACCTCTTCGTCCCAGTACTCAGCATCCAGTGCGGTTTGCAGATCACGCCCCATCATGGCATCCGGCACCGTAATACCTGCGGCGCTCAGCATCGTGGGCGGGAGATCCAGCAACGTCACCAGATGCTCTACCGTCCTGCCGCCGCTGAACGGCCCACCCCGCGCCACGCAGGGAATACGAATGCTGGACTCATGGCACGAGCGTTTGTATTCATCATTGCGGGTGCGGAAGTGGCAGCCGTGATCGCTGAAGAACAGGATGATGGTGTTGTCGTATTCGCCGCTGGCCTTCAGATAATCAACGATACGCCCAAGGTTTTCGTCCAGGTTCTGACACATGCCGTAATAATCAGGGAGGTTCTGCGGCCAGTCGCCGGGGCGGTTAATCAGATCCGGCGGCACCGATGCGGTCTGGAAGCGTTCGGCGTAGCCATGCGGGGCGACAAAACGCGCCATATCGTTCTGGAAGTGCGGTTCCAGGTAAGAGAGAAACAGCAGGAACGGATTATCCCGTGGGCGTTGTTTCAGGTAATCGAGCGCGAATGTGGTCTGGTCATCCACCCGGTAGCCATCGAAATGCACTGGCTGGTTATCATTATCAAAAAAGTGACCACCATAAGGGTGCGACGTATGTTCCAGCGCATCTGCCGCCAGCCAGTATCGCCAGCCGCCGCGCAGTTCTTCCGGCACCGGTTTTTCATCCAGATCTGCCAGGTGCCACTTTCCAATATAGGCAGTGTCATATCCCGCCTGATTGAACAGCTTCGCCAGCGTCACTTCATCCTGTCGCATAGCGATATTATTGCGATAACAGCCGTTCTGCGTCGGGTAACGCCCGGTTTGCAGGCAGGAACGCGCCGGGCCGCAGACCGGCTGGACGGTAAAGGCGTTTTCAAACTTCACGCCCTCGCGGGCAAGCTGGTCCAGCACCGGGGTGGTACTGACGGCAGGGTTGTAGCAGCCCACCGTGTCCCAGCGCTGTTGATCGGTGAAAAAGACCAGAATATTCGGTTGCATAAGGTTCTCTCCATTAGAGTGTGGCGGGTGTGCGGACGTCCGCCGTTTTCTGGCGTGGGGTTGAAGTCAACAGGAAAGCGGACAGCAGAGTGAACGCGGCAGTGATACTGCCGAGGATCAGATAGGCGCTATGGAATCCGATGGTGTCATAGAGATGACCCGCGACGGTCGATAAAATAATAGCGGCGGACTGCTTGATAAACATCACGCCCACCAGATAGATGGTCCCGGACAGACGTGTATCAAAAACGTCAGCAATATATTTGAAAATACCAATTAGCAGGAAAGGCACTTCAAAATTATGCAGCATACGTAAGAAGAGCACTTCAATCGGTCCGGTAGCAAAGGAGGAACCGACGATCCGAATAGTCATAATGGTGCCGGTAATTAATAACGCATTCTTACTGCCAATATATTTATTAATCAGCAGTGGAATAAAAAACATCACCGCAGCATCGCCAAGATTTCCTACTGTAGTGATATAACCGAATGCTCTAGCCGCCTGTTCCTGATGGTCAAAAAAACGGGTAAAGAAATTAATAAACTGCTGGTCGAAGACATCATAAATACAGGCAACACCTAATACATATAATGTGAAATACCAGAACTGGCGAAGTTTGAATAGCTCCAGCACGCTCACCTTTTGCTGGCGGACCTGCTCTGCCTCAATACCCGGCAGCGGCTCAGAGCGGGCAACCAGCAGGATCACCACCAGCAGCAAAGCCAGCGCCGAACCAATCCAGTAAATCCATGTCGGATCGAAACCATACAGAATACCGGAGATAGTCGCGCAGGCCGCCGACCCAAAGCAGCCAAACAGCCGTGGACGTCCGTACTCAAAGCCCCGATTACGGCTGACCTTCTCGACAAAGGCTTCCACCGCGCCATAGCCCGCGTGGAAGATAAATCCCAGATACAGCCCGCCCACCACCAGCCCAATCGCAAAATGGCTTTGCAGCAGAGGGGTATACACGTAAATAAAGAACGGCGCGAAGAGCACCATCAGGATAACGATCAGCCACAGCAGGTGTTTTTTCGGCCCCAGCTTATCCGTTACCCAGCCCAGCAGCGGTTGCAGGCAGATAGCAGCAACGGCGAAGGAAGAAAACACCATACCAATATGCGTTTTATCCAGCCCCACCATCCGGGTTAGCCACATGGGTAAAAACAAGAAGCAGGAAGACCAGTTGTAGTAATAGAACAGGAAAAAGAATCCCCAGAGGATCACATTCCATCGGGTGTCATGTGTTTTAATCATTGCCGCCACCTTAATAAGTATCATCAAACAGAGGCACTGTTTTCCGACGACAACGACGCAGAACAGTGTGCGGGAATGGTAAAAAACAAAGGGCCAGAATGCTTATAACAACTGTCATATCAAAATTAATAATTTCGTGACCCTTACCACATTCGTGAGCAGAAACGTCGTTTCATACCCGGTATTTACCGTCTGTATCAAACCGTAAGCAAATGGCACCGCGTGGCCTGGTTAGCAATATCCTTTTCTTAATTCTGTTAATGATTAACAGCCAGTTTTATTACCCCGATTCATTCAGAAATGAGGCTAATATCATGACAACTTATCTATCTAAGAATATCAGCCGGTATAAGGGGAGTAATCTGCGGTACAGGTTATTCTTTACGGCACTCACGCTGTTATTTTCTTTTTCCCTCCACGCACAGTCACTTTATATAGATTGCTCCGCTACCGTTGACGGTGACGGCACCGCCAGCAATCCTATTAATTCGATCAGTACGCTTAACAACCATGAGTTGCATCCGGGAGACAGCATACTGTTTCGCCGTGGAACCACCTGTAATGGCGAAGTGGTCGCCGCAACTTCTGGCTCAGAGAATGCCCCAGTTATCTATGATGCCTGGGGCGAAGGAACGGCGTTACCTCGCATAGAAGCAAACGGCAACGAAGCGGCTTTCCACATGACAGATGTCAGTTGGGTAACAGTACAGAATCTGGAACTTTCGGCCAGCGGTGATGGAAAATCCCCCCGCCGGGGATTATGGGTTAGCGCCACCGACAGTGGAGAACATCAGGGGATCCGCCTTCAGCACCTGAATATTCATGATGTCCGTGGAGAAATGCCAGCCACAAAAAATCCTTCGGACAGCAGCATAGGCAAATATGCCCATGCTTCCGGCGGCATTGTGGTGGAGGCGCTCGGTAACACCACTCCCACCTCGTTTAGCGGTCTGGATATCAGCGATAATATTATTCACGCCGTCGATCGCGAGGGTATCTACACCTGGTCCAACTGGTGTCAGCGCCCGGAACTGGTCGAGTTCTGGTACAGCTTATGTACTGCGAAGTGGCAGCCATTCAACAATACCCATATCAGCCACAATATGCTTTCTGATATTGGTGGCGATGGCATCGCGCCCATGACCAGTACGGATAGCACGGTGGAATACAACATACTGAACGGTTTTAATATGCGCTCCGGCTCGCCAAATGCCGGAATGTGGTCGGCCAACAGCGACAATATCGTTTACCAGTACAATTTCGCTTCAGGCGGCCATACCACACAGGATGGTATGTCTTACGATGTTGATCACTCAACGAATGGCATTATCTATCAGTACAATATTTCCGCGGGCAACGAAGGCGGCTTTTTCCTGCTTTGTCCGTATGGGGACGATGTACCCGGCAAATCGCGCAACTTCGTGATCCGCTATAACCTGTCCGTAGCGGACAAAACCCGCACCTTCCAGGTATGCAGCGGCGGCGTGATTAACGGACAAATCTATAACAACACCATTCTGCTGCCGCCAGACACAACCAGCGCCCATCTCATTCTGACAGAAGGAGCAACCAACGATGGCGCAGTTGAGCTTAAGCTGACTAACAACATCCTGATGGGCGATGGCTCTGGCGTTACTCCAGTCTGGGACTACAACGACTCCGCCATTACTGGCGACCACAATCTCTACAACAATGTTCCGGTAATGCCCTCTGACAGTTATGCGTTAATCGACGATCCGCTACTGGCTAAGCCCGGTCCGGAGAATGTGCTCTGGCGGGACTATTTACCGCAACCCGGTTCACCAGCCATTAATGCGGGGATCGCTGTTACTGGCGCTCCTGCACACGATGCTTTAAATCAGGCTATCGGAACACCACCAACAATCGGCGCACTGGAACCGGAAAGTAGCTCCCGGCGATAACCACAGCAGTATATCTTTCCAGGCAGTATTGAATTTCTTACTGCGCTAAATGCTTCCTCCGCGTACACCATTTTGTATTCATCGTGTCGCGGAGGAAGCATGTTCAGGCGTAAATTGTTTTTCATACCGCTACTGTGCCTGTCCAATCTCGCGCAGGCCATCACCACGCCAGAAATCGCCGCCTCCGCGCTGTCGCCGGAATGCGTGCATTACCAGATCGTGGGCGTCTGCTACTGGTTGTTCTGCTCACCCTTTGGCTGCTCGGTGCGTACATCGGTGAAGGTACGCCATTTCCGCCCGGACCTGGTGGTATCAGCCTACAGCGTGACCGGGCAAAACCCGTGGGCTGAGATGTCGCCGCTCAGCTCGCCGCTGCCCGGTATCGCAGAAGCCGGTGGCGATACCAACCCCCGCGCAGTCGGCCAGCACAGTAAAGTCCGCTTCAAGAACGCAGATGCAATAGGCTTTCCTGCCGGAGATGCGTTGGCAAAATTCTTCTCTCAGTTTGGCTACGTCTGCGCCCCGTCGTCACAGCCTTTCCTCCCCTATTTTCTCAGCACTCTGGATGCACTCGCCTGGCGCAGCGGCGTACCTGAGATGTTCTACCCGGAAGCATTAACGCCAGGACTGCGCGAAGTTAGCAAAGGTGGCGATATGTGGGGCAATATCTACCCACGAGCCGGGGCACTCAGCCAGACGCATGACTATAAGGCCGGGGCGGTCATCGCCCAACGCGCTGCCGATCTGGTAACACGCAGCGGTCAGTCACATGTTTATATTCCGCTAACTGCCACTTCACACGACGGTTACTGGCCTCCAGATCCGGTTAAGGAAGGCGACAGCAATAACCACCAGTGGCAGATGCTGGTTCCTAAAAAATCCACCTCCTGCACCATCTTCCCGGATGGCTCCGCCACCGACTCTTACGCCGAAAAACTGGCGGAGGATGGCGCATATGCCTGGACGCTGTGGCGACCCTATAAATGCTGCCCACGCCGTGGGCAGACCTTTCTTGGCAGTAGCGGAGGCTAATCATGCGCCCGGTATTCTGTCTTTTATTCGTCGCCTTTCTCGCCCCGGCGGCTGATAAATACCAGTATCAGCAACAGGGGGCGATCAGCGACTGGATGTATTATCGCATCGGCGGCGGTGCAGCCATTCCCCCCTCAGCAACCCGGCGTAACACCTTCCCGCTGACGGCAGGCGTAAGCTGGAACAGCGACATGATGTGCGGCAATTTCGATATCGATACCACAGTGCGCAATCAGCTCAACGGCGTGACGGACGGCTTCCAGCAGCTAATGGGCGAGGTTATCGAGAGCGCGACCAGCGCGGTCGCCAGCCTGCCCGCAATGGTGATCCAACGTGCCAATCCCCAGCTCTACGATCTGCTAACCAACGGCGTTCTTCAGGGACGGCTCGACTTCGATAAGTCGCTGCTAAGCTGTCAGAAAATGGCGGGCAAGATGACCGATTACGCGCTCGGCCCGGCCTGGACGCAGAGCGCACAGGCAGAGAACTATCAGGGTATTGCGGCCAGCGAGAAAGACGCCGTTCGCGCCGACCAGAGAGCTGCCGAAGAAGCGGCGGAGAAAGGCAAACGCTGGGTTGGTGGCGAACATCGCGGCGGCAAAGGCCAGCCGCCCATCAAACTGGTACGTGATACAACGGTCGCAGGCTACAACATCCTCAATAATCGCAGCGCGACCAGCACCAGTTCGGTATCCAGCAACGACTGTCAGGGTGAGCTGTGTCAGGTATGGAGCAAGCCCGATGATGCCGCACAATGGCTGACGCGGGTAGTGGGCGAACAGACCATTAACGTCGCCCCGGATAACGATCAGTCCGGCGACACTGACCAGCAAAGTGGCGCACAATCCGGCGTCGGGCTGACGCCGCTGATTCAGGAAGAGCAGGATAAGATCCAGCCGCTGATTATCGATATGGTGAATCGCAGCCAGCCCGTTAACGATGACACGCTGGCGCAGGCCAGCGGTGGCGAGCTGCATCTGACGCGTGGCGTTATCGAGGCACTGCGTGACGATCCCGATGCGGCTGTACTTATCCAGCGGCTCTCCGGCGAACTGGCGCTCTCCCGCGTGATGGAGCAGGCGCTGATGGCCCGGCGCACGCTGCTTGCAGGGATGCGCGAACCTAATATTTCCGGTGAAAAAGAGGCGCAAACCGCGCTGACCCAGACCACCGCCCAGCTCGACCAGGAACTGTCACAGCTAAAACTGGAACTGGATATGCGTCAGGCACTGGCGGATAACGCGGCGCTTACCATCCTTGAACGTCAGACGATGCGAGCGAAGACCAAAGGCCAGGCTGTCGGCGTGGAAGATGACACCGACAAACGGGTGGACGATCTCAGCAAGCCCACAGGCGGGGATACGCAATGAAACGGCTGATGCTCTCCAGCATCATGCTGCTGGTTTATTCAGCGGTGGTGTTTTATCTGGCATCGGGTAACACGCCACAGATTAACCGCAGCGATCTGCTGCTCTGCCGCGTGATGCTATACGGCGTGATTAGCGCTGTGGGCTGGCGTCTGTATGACCGTTTTCCACCTTATCGCCCGTCCATCCGCCGCATTGCGCTGTGGTTTATCGCACTGATTGTGCTCAACGAAATCGTGCCGGAGGTGTTCCGGTGACGACCAACAGCTATCTGGAATACTTTCTGACGCTGCTCGGCTGGGTGGTCAATAATGGGCTGTGGAATGCGATTAGCACCACCGGATTATTCGCCCTGCCGCTGCTGATTAAGTTGCTGGCGCTGTGGCTACAGGCCAGAAGTCAGGGGGCCGATGAAGGCAACAAAGCCGCGCTGTCCCTGGTATGGACCGAGCACCTGATGTACACCTCGCTGCTGGTGATTATGTTCACCTGCGTGCCAATGTTGAACATCGACCTCGATACCATCAAATATGACACCACGCGCTCGAAGCAGTGCGGGATGTCGGTACCGCAACCCGCCGATACCGGCTATCAGCCAATTATTAACTCGCTGGGCGGCAAAACCGCCGCCGTCCCGGTCTGGTGGTACTTCATTCATGTGATCAGCAAAGGCATTACCAGCGCAACGGTTGCCACCCTGCCCTGCCAGCCAGACCTGCGTCAGATCCGCTTTGAGGTGCAGCACACCCGAATCAAGGATCCAGCGCTGGCTCAGGAACTGCGGGATTTTGTCGAGGAGTGTTATGCCCCTTCCCGCGCCCGTCTGAAATTTCGCGCCGGAGAGCTGGACGATGACACCAGTGATGATACGGCCTGGGTGGGGTCGTCGTACTTCCTCAACACGGCTGGTTACTACGATACCGACCATGCGCATTCACCACACAGCGCCTGGCCGTACAGTGCATCACGAGACGCCGGGCTGGCCGATACGGGCGCGGGCGGCTACCCCACCTGTAAACAGTGGTGGACCGACGATACGGTTGGGCTAAAAGCCCGGCTACTACAACTCCCAGCCCCGGATATCTGGACAGAGTTTAAAAAGATCGGTCAGTCACAGGCAGTATATGAAGAGGCTGTGCTGCGCTCGCTAGTTAGTGAACGCAATATGCAGGTATCACAGAACGGACGCGTTTACCCCGGCTATGGCGGCAATGTCGATGGCACCGTCGCCAATGCCGCCACCAGGCTGGCATCCAGCGCCGGAAATATCCTCGGCAGCATAGCGGCGTTCCCGGCGTTCGACAGCGTGCGTCAGGCGCTGCCCATGGTGCAGGCGCTGCTGCAAATGGCGCTGGTGATTTGTATTCCGCTGGTAACACTCTGTTCGGCGTGGGATGTGAAAGTAGTGATGACGCTGACGTTTGTGCAGTTTGCGCTGTTCTTCCTTACTTTCTGGTGGGAACTGGCGCGGTGGCTCGATAGCTGGCTGCTGGATGTGCTCTACAACAGCGATACCCACAGTAGCTGGAATCTGGCCGGGATACAGAATACGCAGGATGATGTGATTATTAATCTAGTGATGGGATCGATGTTTCTGGTGCTGCCGACATTCTGGCTGGGTGCGATGACGTGGGCTGGAGTGAGAGTTGGCGTGGCGGTGAATGGGGCGCTGGCGGGCGGGGTTAAGGTGGCGCAGGATAGTGGGGGGAAGGCTGGGGGGATGATTGGGAAGTGATCAGCTGGTTCTATTGAAGCAACGCGATTAAAAAGTGCAATAGTTTGTCGCCTTACCGAGCATAATACATACAGCGCCATTAGATCCCCCCTCAAAATGCCCGTCATACATGTTTATCTAAGGATTTTTTCTTTATAGCCAATCACAATGGTGACCTGCGTTCAGATGATTAACTAAGTTTGTGATCTATATGGATTAACATCGTTGAACATCTACTGAGTGTTGTTCATAATCCCTTAAAATGGTCTGAGGATGGCCGTAAACCTCAGGGCGGTAGCGTGGGAAATTTTCATGGCAGAGAGGAAGTATGCTTTTACTGCACTTATCTGATATACACTTCAAAAAGTCGGACTACAACAGTCCAATGGATGTCAACCAGCAACTGAGACAGCAACTAGTATCAGATGCCTCAGCAATGTGTCGAAAGCTTGGGAAAAAACCGGACGTAATAATAATATCTGGCGATATTGCATATGCAGCAGATCCTGCGGAATATGATTTTGCAAAAAGTTGGTTAAACCAACTATGTTCAGCCTGTGGTGTCCCTTTATCATTATTGTTCATAATCCCAGGGAATCACGATGTCAATAGAGATATAACTAGCAGTCCAATTGTTCAGGCTCTCCATAAAGATATTAAAAACACACCTCTTTCTGAGATAGACATAAAGATAAAAGGACTTTTAGAAGATCAAAATTGTGCTACCGTTTTATATTCAGGCCTAAGTGCATATAATAACTTTGCCGGTGATTTCTCATGTAAATTAGTCCCACCTAACAATACCACAACAAAAAGGGATGTGGTATTAAGCGATAATAGAACAGTGACACTTTGGGGGCTAAATTCAGCATTTATTTCTAGTAAACATGACAAGAAAAACGAAATTTTTGTTGATCCATCATATAATCAAATAATATCCAACTCAAGCGCGATAAATATTGTAGTATGTCATCATCCATATAGTTGGATTAAAAATAGTGAAAATCTAAGACGTCATTTAAATGATACAGCTATCATTCACATTTTTGGACATGAACATACTAACAGGATTTTCTTGGGTACTGATTATGTTGAAATTAGTGCGAGTGCTGTAATGCCCGATAAACAGGAAGGAGATTATGAACCAGGATATAATCTCATTGAATTAGATGTTTCTAGTGATGAGAATGGGGAAAAGTTATTTGCACAATTCCACATTAGAGAATGGCAAAAAAATCCAGGGCGATTTAGAGCAAAACAGGATCGACAAGGAAACGATACTTTTAAACATTCCTTTGATCTACCTTGTCAAGAAAACCTTACCTGGATAGCCCCCTACAGCACTGTAGCTACTTCATCGCCGCACCAAAGAAACTTAATTACCGAGACTATACTAGATACGTGTGACAATGAGAAGCAAGAAACAAATTACGCTATCAAGGATTTTTTTGAGTTACCAACATCTCAAAGACACAGAATTGCAGGACTTCTATCACTCGTTGAAGAGAATGACAATCATATATCTGATTTAGAACGAGCAAATCTTATTATTAATAGGGTTGCAAGTAATAACTTATTAAATGAATTTAACGTTTTAGTTTCTAAATTTAAATTAGAGAATGGTGAATAAATTGAACTACTCGCTTCCAGATTTATATAAATTGTCTAAAATTAGCATTACACCTAAGGAGATTGAGGTAAAATTATCAGCAATTAAACATATAATCGATAATAATACTGGGGCCGAATTATTTGATCTTATTCAATTATACTATAATATCGACAATGACAACGAGTATATATGGTTCAAAGAAGCATTCACAGAATACGACTCCTCATTTTCTATGGTTGACAGCACCCGTGAGTTAGCTATTCTATCAACTTATTTAATTAATAACATTATGCAAACGGATAGCGATATTGCATTATCCGTACTAACAAGCTCATTTGCTGGCACACGAAGCCCACTATTATTCCCTGAACTTATAGAGATATCGAAGAGTACACTATTAAATCATATATATAAGAATAAAGCTCAAGACTTAACTATATGTGAACCCAATAAATATCCTATTGAAAATAGTGTTTCAGAGAAACTTAGCGAAGATGATCTTACTGATGCGGAAAACATTCCTAATATTTTAGTAAGCATTAGCAGCGAAAAAGATTCATTTATTACTGAGTTGAGCAAAAATTTTCACTCAAATATAGTAAGGATGAATCAAAAAATAGAATTTTTACAAGAAGAATCTAATATTTTGTGGTGGTTAGTTGGCGAGTATTCAAACTTAATGAATGAACATTATAGTTCTGTAGAAAAACCTATAGCGGCAATAACAACTGCGCTAGAGTTATCTGAACTAACAATATCATCTCTTGGACCTGCATCTTCCTCACAATTATTATATAAAGTTTTGAATGTTTCAAAAAAATCAAGAAAAGCAAAATTCAAATTTAATGAGTATATTGAAAATATACCAACCTTATTATTTGAAAGATTTGCTATAGATCCGGTGATTGAACAGTACAATTTCATGTTCCCTGTATACACAGCATTAAAAAAATACTACGAGATCGGTAATGAACTTGCATGGTGTAAAGCATTCAGAACAGCAACAGGTTTATCTGATGACATTGAGTTATCGCCTATTGACTTGTCGACCCAATTATATAGAGAAAGCCTTTTGCTAAAATGTTTCAAATAATGGATAAATAAATGAGCGACTCAAATTGCTTTAATCCTGATTGCCAGATAAGTACTACTGGTAGTTGTGCCGAAAATCATCCATCAAAAGAAGCATGTCCAAATTATAATAATGAAAATAATACAAATATAGATATTGACATAGATTATGACGATGACCGAGAAGAAGGTTCTGATGAGTCTAATACACATGATGGAATAGCTAACACAAGTATTGATATTAATATAAAAGTTTATAGTGGAGACCCGTTAACAGAAACTGAAGCAAGCGATATTTTAAGAGAACGACCTGCAAAAATAATTGCGTTAATGGGTGATAGTGGAAGTGGGAAGTCAACATTCATACAAGCTTTATATGAATTATTCCAACGAGGAACATTGGGCGATTTTCTATTTTCTTCTAGTAAAACATTACTTGGCTTTGACAAAAGATCTTTTTACTCTAGATTATCTTCAGGACAAAACACACCATCAACGCCTAGAACATCTATATCAGATGGGTTAAGATATTTCCATCTTGTTTTAAAACATAGAAATGATTTGTCAAACAGTATAGATATACTTCTATCAGACAGAGCTGGCGAAAAATATAAGCAATCTAGAAATTTGCCTTCTCTTGCCAGCGATCTCCACGAATTATATATAGCAGATAAAATATTTATACTTATGGATGGCGAAAAAATAACCAACAAAGAAAATAGAACATCTGCGTCCAATGTAGTACGACAGAATATCAGACTAATATCTGACAACATCCCTGTTAATACATCTAATAACATTAAGATATTGATAACTAAATTTGATATAATTAATACCCATCCTAACAAGGATGATATTCTCGATTACCTATCTAAATATAAAGAAAGACTTAGTACTGAGTTTACTGCAAAGAACATAACTCTAGAATTTTATTATATATCATCAAGAGATCCTTCAGGCCAAATGCCGTTGGCTTATGGTTTAGATAAGCTAATTACAGAATGGCCTGAAGATAACATATACACAAAGTATAATACTATTCTCGATAACTCAATACAGACATCAAGGGAAATAGATAATTTTATATATAAACTACAAATTGAGGGGGTGTGATGAACGATATTAATATATCTGTTTTAGGATTTCCAGCATCCGGTAAAACAACATTTCTTGCAGCTTTATGGCATTTTATTGAATCGAATGAAATACCATGTACATTAAAATTAGGTAAATTTAACCTCGATCACACTCATTTAAATAATATTGTAGAGTGTTGGAGCCAAGGCAAAGAAGTTGTAAGAACAACTATTACATCCGGTAAAGAGGTAGTTTTAAATCTTGAGAACTCTGTAACAGGGGAAGAGATAAGAATAAAATTAGCTGATTTATCTGGCGAAATGTTTGAAGAGCAAATAAAGACAAGATTAATTACGGATGATTATATTGAGAGTTATAAAAGTTCAGATGGAATTCTTCTTTTCATTAACGCAAATAAGATATGTGACGATGTTTCATTTCATGATGTATCTGATGAGTTAAGAGATACATTACAAAATAAAGAATCCAAAATATCTACATGGACGCACAGAAATATCCCTTTGCAAGTTAAAATCATTGAACTTTTACAAATACTAACGTCTCGTCCATTCAATAATAATAGAAGAAAAATTGCTATAATCATATCTGCTTGGGACATAGTTCAACCACGTGAGATACAACCAGAGTATTGGTTACAAAATGAAATGCCAATGCTATATCAACATCTTTTCACTAATCCTTCTCTTTACTACCCAAAATATTATGGCATTTCGGCACAAGGCTGCGATCTCTCATTACAAGAAGAACGAGAAAACATCCTCGACTTACCCTTTGCCAGCGAAAGAATAATATGTGCTTGTGATAATGTCTCCCATCATGATATTACTGCTCCTTTAGTATGGTTAGGGTCTAATGATTAATTCAGCAGAAAATAAAGAGCTATTAATAGATCAATGTATTTTTGGTTACAGTGATGGACATAGGTTATTATCATGTTCATTTAACATTCCCGAAAAAATTATTTCACTTCTATTACCAATATCTGACATGGCCCCTGGAATTATGAACCTAGATAATGATGGTTATATTTCTGGATTACCAATTCCTACAATAAAAAAATATGCACTAATACGGACTTGGCCTGCATACGAAATGAAAAGGCCAGGTTGTGTTTGGAGTCATGTTTTGTTTATACCTTTTGAATTATTTTCCAGTATTAATAACTTAGCCACACTCAATAAATATTTTAACAAACCTGCAGGTAACCTATCGAAATATAGTGAAAAAATCACTCCATTTTATCATGATATTCAAGATAATTATAAAATATCTCAGGGTAAAGTCTCTGATATAATTGAATGCGTATATGATAAAAACACTCGAAATAATATAATTGATACTCCAACACTAGCTAATATTGAGAATGAAATATTTGCTTTTTGGTCTCATCAGTGGCCTAAATTACGTCGTTCATTTTCATTCACATTCACTGGAGTTGTAGACCGACAGACTTTAAAAATTACCGACAAAAATGACATAATTTTCCACTTAACTGAGGGGCAACTTAATGAGGGGAAATTAAACAGCCAAAAAAATAAGTCCAAATGGATTTCAACCCTTTCACAAGACATGATGAAAGAACAGCCATCTGAATTAAGAAATTATCTTTGGAATTACGGAAAATATATAAACGGAGGAAGGAGAAAACTAAAATACCTGATAGATATTTATAATACTTGTACTAAAGATTATTTTTCTAAAAATGGTTCCATATACAATATATTACATTTAATAACAGATAATTTTAGTACACCAAATGAATCAATACCTTTAATAAATGATTATATTTTAAAATCATTAATTCATAAAGAAAACCCGAATCAATTATTCGAACTGGTTACATTTTACATTAAAAACAATAACAAAATCGATCTGCTACCAATAATTTCAGAAAAATATTTGGAAAAAATAAAAAATAGTCTTGTAGTTGCTAATGTTGATTCATCGATTCTATTATCGATCCTTTTGTTATGCAGTGTGAACAATATTTATGAGAAATTAATTTTTGACATATCCGCTAAAAAATTAGATGCTAAGGATATCATTTATCTATTACATAAAAATGAAGGCGCAGCACTTCATTTATTGAGTCGTAATCCTGACATTATATGCGACCCTCTGATAAAACACTTATCAGCAAGACATATCATTCAGATATGTTCAGTTGAGAGCATTCGTAACAACATTGATATAATTTCACGCTTAGTTAAATATTTACTGCCCACTAATGATCTTGATATAGCAGAATTCTTTTATCAAAAATATCCTAAACAACTTGTTGCTGCATATATAGATTATCTTACCTCAAGATTTACATTTGATATATCAAGTTGGGAATCCCTTGCACTTTCAGTTATAGAGCAAGACTTTGTAACTTACACATCATTATCAGTAAATAATATAGAAACAATAGCATATATATTTGACAAGATAGATTATGAGCAACCTTCTATTAACAATATAGCAATTAGCCATTGGCTAAATTTTTTCAGACATAATCACCATATGCCTCTTACAAATAACACTATTGTTCTTTTATCTTATATTTATAGTAAGCTAATATCGCAAAATGATAGAAATAGTTCAAAGGAAATAGTATTAATTTTCATATCATTACACTCATACTTTATGAAAGATAGTGATTACAACCATAAAGCATGGGCGATACTAAATAAATCACTCCCCCGATTCCATGAGTGGAAATCATGGGATAAGTGTTTTAGACTCCGGCTCTCAATATTGAAACTATGTCTTAATAACAATTATGAAAACGTAATGTTTGACAATCTAAAGTCAGAAAAAGAAATAATGAAATTAATTAATCAAGATATTAAATCAATAAAAGAAAATCCTGATTTTCGAGATTTATTATGGGAGTTAAAAATATTTTAAAATATCCCCGCACAAATTTTTCATAGAGCCTAATATATATCCTTTTGCACCATGCTAACTTCATTCATCATGGAAGAAAAATTTTTTTCGTTGTCTGTCTCATAGTTTTTCATCTCGCCAATGTGATCACTCGCAATTGAATTTCACCGCTTTTGCGAGCATGATCGCAATAACATCAGCCTGTTACCCGGTTCATTCCCATGATATCTCTCGAAGCACTGCAATCGGCCATCTCCAACGTCTCTGTGTGGCGTCAGGGTGATGTATGCGCGCCGCATAAGCCGTTGCTGCTGTTGTATGTGTTGTCGCAGTACAAAGCAGGCCACCCACGCCTGTTCAACTACGGTCTGGAGATCCATGAACCGCTCACTCGCCTGCTGAAAGAGTTTGGCCCTAAACGACGCACTGACTATCCCAATATGCCTTTCTGGCGGCTCAGAACTGACGGCTTCTGGGAAATCACTAACGCGGAAGGCTGTAAACCCCGTAAAGGCAACACCCAACCGACCAAGAAAGAGTTGATTGATAACCAGGTAGCGGGCGGCTTTGATGAAGCAGCTTACCACCACTTACTTGCGCACCCTGAAGTAATCGACCAACTGGCCCAGCAGATCCTGATGGATCGCTTCCCCGAGAGTATTCAGCGGATTCTCGCCAACCAACTGGGTTTGGATTTTATCGACCGTTCGAAGAACCGCGACCCGCGCTTCAGGGATATCGTGCTCCGGGCTTACCATTCCCGATGCGCTTTCTGCGGTTACGATCTACGGCTAGATGGTGCGCTGGTTGGTATTGAAGCAGCCCATATCCACTGGAAAACCTATGGTGGGCCATGTGTAGTGAACAATGGTCTGGCACTATGTTCGCTGCACCATGATGCTTTTGATATGGGCGCATTCGGGCTGGATGAAAACCTAACTATCCGCATCTCCGGCGGCGTCAGCCGTAGCCCTGTGGTGGACAACCTGTTCTGGCAACGGAACGGTCAGCAGTTGCATCTTCCTCATGACACATCGCTGTGGCCCACTGAACAATACGTAGGCTGGCACCGTAAGCAGATCTTCAAAGCCTGAGACCGTGAGCTTCGCAGGTATCATCGATTGCCCAATATGCTTTATCCCCTCCAGAGGATAAATCTCGTTTAACCCCTCTAGCGGATAAATCCTGGGCATCAGACCGGCTTCCAGGATAACGAGTCCAAACTCTCGCCCATAGAAACCAAGCTCTTGATTATTATTTATACCGTATTAATCTGTACGAAGTTCAACCCGCAACCAGAGCCTTCAGGTTGCCACCTTACCCGGTGAGGCTCGCCTTTTCGTCCGCTCCGTATCATTCTCGCGGACAGCGCTCAGCGCCTGATACATCCTCTACCCCACCATGCAGGGAATCCCTCCCTGCCGGGCGGTGTTTCTCTGCTTTCATCACTGGAGAAACACGATGCCTACTTCATCTTGCCCTGAAGCAAAATCCTTATCGCTGTCTGTCTCATCTGAGGCCTGGGAAAAGGTAGTCAGTTTTCCACCCGATCCCTCTCAGGAAGACGACCGTCTCGAAAACCTGATTGTCGCCACCATGCTGACATTCAAAAGCGCAGGCCCGGACCGTAAGAGCATTAATTTCGGTCTGTACTGTTTGCCCTCTGACGGCAGCAGCAATGTACCGCTGATGACGCCGCTGCGCTTAACGCTTGAAGATAACCACCTGTTGGTTACTGCCCTTCATACCTGCTGATTGCCTCAGCATCCTTTACTCCCCGTGCCGGGCGACTCCCGACCGGGAGCGCTGTACCCGGCTTCTTAATCATGAGGTTACGCTTATGAACAGAAGCAACGATCTTTACCAGAAAGTCACCGATGAAATTATCGCCGCGCTGGAGAAAAGCGTGATCCCCTGGGTTCGCCCGTGGCGGGAAGGGGAACCGGTGGTGCCGATGAATGCCTTATCCGGGCGGTTGTATCACGGCATCAATATTCCTCTGCTCTGGAACAGCGCAGAACGACAGGGATATGAAAGCGATCGCTGGCTGACCTTCACACAAATTCGCAATGCGGGCGGTAACGTTCGTAAAGGCGAAAAATCCACACTGGCCGTGTTCTATCTGCCCCAGCAGCGCGAGGTTGTGGACGGCAACGGAAATACGGTTCTTGATGCTGACGGTAACCCTAAAGTGACGTCTTACGCTGTAGTACGCGAGTTCCGGCTGTTCAACATCCAACAATGTGAAGGACTACCGGAGGCGTTTTCACAGCCTGTCGTGATGGTCGATGATCCTATCGCCGCCGCTGAGCAGGTTGCCCGGCAAAGTGCGGTGACGATCATTCACCGACGCCAGAACCGGGCGTATTACTCGCCGGGGCGCGACTGCATCATCATGCCGCATCCTGAGCAGTTCACTTCGCGTGAGGATTATTACGGCACGCTGCTGCATGAACTGACACACGCGACCGGACACGCTTCACGGCTGAGTCGGGACGGCATCACTGCCGGAAACCATACCTTCGGCGATCCGACGTATAGTTTTGAGGAACTCGTCGCCGAAATGGGATCTGCATTTCTCTGCGCCCATGTCGGCATTCAGGCGAAGCTACAGCATGACAGTTACATCGCATCGTGGCTGAAGGTGTTGCAGCAGGACAAAAAAGCGATTTTCCGCGCCAGCGGGTTAGCGCGTAATGCCTGCGAGTATCTACTTGAACGGGCGCAGCAGCCGTTAGCGCTGAGCGCATAACTAAATCTTGCCGACAGTATGTTTATTCTATCTGTCGGCATTCTACTGGCTGCTAAATGCTAACATCTCAATCCCGTTTGATTGATAACAATAGCGAGACCTTCAGTGAGAACACGCCCTTCATCACGATTACTGATTATTGATCCTTTAAACCGGATCCTGCTTTTCCGATTCACTCACAATTCTGACGCACTGGCTGGCAGATCTTACTGGGCCACACCCGGAGGTGGCGTCGAAGATGATGAATCCTTTGAACAAGCAGCGATAAGAGAACTTCGTGAGGAAACAGGAATTATACGCCAGGATATCGGCACCTCTGTCGCAGAGCGTACATTTCAGATGCTGTTACCCAGCGGCGAAACAGTTCTGGCTCAGGAACGCTTTTTTATTGTGTATATTAACGATGAAGAGATCAGCACCGAAGCCTGGAGCGATCATGAACGGCTCGTTATCAATGACTATCACTGGTGGACGCCTGACGAGCTGGAAAAAACAACTGACGTTATTTTTCCTGAACATATATCCGCGATCCTCTCCGAGTCTGAAAAGACCCGCCGCTAACTGATATCCACCAATCAGGTACACCTGTACTACACACAAAATAAATTTGCGCAGCCCAATAAACAATTTCGCCCCAAATCTGACGGCACCAAAAGGCAAAATCCAAAGGGTGAAGGGGAAGAGAGTGAAGGGGTAACGGGCTTACCCGAAAAAGGGGAAAGGGCCATTATGCGGATATGGCTGACGCGCAAAAAACCAGAAACCACACCATCCGACGGCAGGCCGAACGCCACGGAGGGATGGCTGCATCCTGAATCCGCGCAGATACTACTGGCTGTTTCATCACGCCAGCAACTTATCCAGTTTATTCGCCAGAGCACCGCACTCCCTGCCTCACTGTTTGAACGCTTCTGGCTGGCACCACTTCACCGCTTCGCAGAACTGGCGCAGTTGTTCCCGGCCTCGGAAAACCACCACCACGCCCATGCAGGCGGTCTGCTCGATCACAGCCTTGAAGCCGCCTGTTATGCCGCACGGTTGCGGCAGAGTTATCTTTTTCCGCCTGATGCAGCGCCGGAAGATCAGGCAGCTCAGTCCGAACGCTGGACAACGGTCATCATCTACGCCGCGCTGTTGCACGATCTGGGCAAACTCATCACCGACATCGAAGTGGAAGATATTAGCGGTCAACGCTGGTTTCCATGGCATCGCCCGCTGACCCAGCCTTATCGGTTTCGCTATCTGCCGCAACGTGATTATCTGCGCCATCCGGCTGCGGCAGCTCTTCTACTCACCCAGCTACTCCCACCGGAAAGCCTCGACTGGCTCGCCGCCGATGCCGCTGCGTTATCCACTCTGCTGCACTGCCTGAACGGCCAGTATCAGTATGCCGGGCTGGCGGGTAAACTGGTGCAGAAAGCCGACCGGGCGTCGGTGGCGTTTAATCTCGGTGGCGATCCGATCAAGGCTATCCATCGCCCACAAACCTCGCTGCCTCAGCAAATCATCGCCGCCCTGCGCGACCTGCTGGCGCATGAGTTCCGACTCAACAACCCGAATGGCGGTTCTGACGGCTGGCTGACGGAAGAGGCGCTGTGGCTGGTCAGCAAGAACGCTGCCGATGCCGTGCGTGGTTGGCTGCTGCGCCAGGGAATTGACGCGGTACCGCAACATAACGTGCGGCTGTTCGACGAGATGCAAGCACACCAGTTACTCATCCCCTGTGAGGACAAAGCCATCTGGCATTGCCGGATTGAAGCCAGCAGCGGCTGGAGCAGTGAGCTTACGTTGCTGCGCTTTTCCCCTTCATTAATTTGGGAGGATCCGCAACAGCGGCCCGCAGCCTTCATTGGAACCGTCGCGCCAATAGTGGGAGTCCAGAATGAGACAGAAGCAGTGATTGCAACGGACGCGGTAGTAGAACAACTATCCCCTCAACCCGAACAGAACGATACCGCACTTTCAGGCGAAGCCTTCTGGCAGTGGCTGGTTCGTAACGTTCAGGCTCAACATCTGGAAGTCAACGAACCTAACGCCCGGATCCATACCGTCGCCGGGTCGGTGTTTCTGGTTACGCCCGGTATTTTCAAACTCTGGCTTAGCGCCTGCGGTCAGAATGTCCCAGAAGAATACTGGCGGGAAGTACAGAAAGGATTTCAGAATCTGCACCTTCACCGAAAAAGAAAAAACGGCCTCAACATCTGGCACTGCGCCGTTGTCGGTCCGCGCCGTAGCTCACGCCTGAAGGGATATCTTCTTGACGATCCCACGCCGCTTTTTGGAGATGACATTCCCTTCAATAACCCTCATCTCTTGCTCAGTGAAGGAGAAGACACTCATGACCTTTGAACAGCTCCTGGAAGAGTATTTTTTTGCCCGTCTGCTGCGCCCTGATACCCAGAGCTGCTACTGCACGGCGGTAAATCAGTTTACCCACTGGCGCAACGTCCTGCCCGCCGAAGTCACGCCGCATATGGTGCTGGAGTGGCGTCATTACCTGTTAAATGTGCGCGGTATCAAGCCGGTGAGCTGGAACCACTATATGCGCCATATGAGAGCCTTGTATAACTTCGCGATTGAACAGGGGCTACTGGAGCAGTTCATCAATCCATTCCAGAAAACATCGCTGTGGGAATCCCGTAAGAAAAAGAAAACCCTGACCCGCGAGTAAATCCTCGCTTCCCGAAAAGTGCTGAACCAATTTATCGAACGGGAGAAAATGCAGCGCGGCTATCGTTCGCCTTTATATCCGGCATGGTTTTGGCTGACCGTGGTCGAAACCTTCAACTACACCGCTATCCGGCTGAATCAGCTTATTCACCTGCGGGTCAGGGATATCGATCTGGTCCATGACACGTTGTTTATTCAGAGCGAAGGCAGCAAAAGTCATGATGAACATATCGTTCCCATTGCCTCCCGGCTGCGGCCCTATCTGGAGCATCTGCTTGAAGAAGTCAAAACAAAGGGAATACGGGCTGACGATCAGTTGTTCAACATCAATCGTTTCAGTCGGAGGACGCTACGCTAGGGTAAACCGATGACAGAAAATCAGGTCAGTTATTTCTTTGCCAAACTCAGCGATGCCTGCCACAGCCGTTTTTCCTCACACCGCTACCGCCATACCGTGGCGACCGAACTGATGAAGAAACCGGAGCAAAATTTATACGTCACGCAGAAGCTGCTGGGGGACAGGGATATTAAAGTTACGCTCAGCTATATCGAACATAATGTCGAGATGCTCAGAAGTTACGTGGAGAGAGATTGACAAAACAGGGAGTGAGTGAAAAGATCTGGCCCGAGGCTTTATAAACAAAAAAAGCCGGAGATGCGGCCATTTTGTAGTTGCCGTCAACGTCCAGCTTCATTGTACAACGTATTGATTGTTGTAGATTTTCCGATTATCACAATCGTTTTTGGTGCCGAAGGCCGGACTCGAACCGGCACGTATTTCTACGGTTGATTTTGAATCAACTGCGTCTACCGATTTCGCCACTTCGGCACTGAAGAGGTATGCGGAAAACGTTGTGGATTATACCTGTCATACGCCGTCATGCAAGCACGAGCATACACCTGTCTCGCTAAGTGCTGAAAATTTCAGCATCACTGAGTATTAAATAGAATTATCATGCTACTTCCCGCCTTCTCCAGCAAATTAACGCCAAGTGCCCCCGCCTCCATGCTCTACACTTTTCAGTTCAACACTACGTTAAGGGAAACACAATGACGATAATAAAAAGCTATGCCGCGAAAGAGGCGGGCGGCGAGCTCGAACTCTATGAATATGACGCGGGGGAACTCCAACCGGAAGATGTCGAGGTACGGGTCGACTACTGCGGGATCTGCCATTCCGATCTGTCGATGATCGACAATGAATGGGGGTTCTCTCAATACCCTCTGGTAGCCGGACATGAGGTCATCGGTCGGGTAACCGCACTCGGCAGCGCGGCACAGAACAAGGGATTCAAAGTCGGTCAGCACGTCGGAATTGGCTGGACGGCTCGCAGTTGCGGACACTGCGATGCCTGTATCCGCGGCAACCAGATTAACTGTCTGGAAGGCTCTGTTCCCACTATTCTCAATCGTGGCGGTTTTGCCGAGAAGCTTCGCGCTGGCTGGCAGTGGGTAATCCCATTACCGGAGGATATTGATATGGCGTCCGCAGGCCCGCTTTTATGCGGCGGCATTACGGTCTTTAAGCCGCTATTGATGCACCATATTACCGCCACCAGCCGCGTTGGCGTAATCGGTATTGGCGGGCTCGGACACATCGCAATCAAACTGCTACATGCGATGGGCTGCGAGGTCACTGCGTTCAGTTCAAATCGATCGAAAGAGCAGGAAGTGCTGGCGATGGGGGCGGATAAAGTGGTCAACAGCCGCGATCCGGAAGCGTTAAAAGCGCTGGCGGGCCAGTTCGATCTCATCATTAACACGGTCAACGTCGATCTCGACTGGCAACCCTACTTCGAAGCGCTGGCTTATGGCGGCAATTTTCATACCGTTGGAGCCGTATTGAAGCCGCTACCCGTACCGGCGTTTACATTAATTGCTGGCGATCGCAGTATCTCAGGTTCGGCAACCGGAACGCCATATGAACTTCGCAAGCTGATGAAATTCGCCGGACGCAGCAACGTCGCGCCAACCACGGAATTGTTCGCTATGTCACAAATCAACGAGGCTATCCAGCACGTTCGCGACGGCAAAGCCCGCTATCGGGTGGTGCTAAAAGCTGATTTCTGACCGCTTGACTCGGCGCTTTGACAATCATCAGGAAGCGCTGAGTGCCAGGCGAAAAGCCTGTACAGCCTGTAGGCACTGCTCCGTCACGTTCTCAATGTCATGATTAACATCAATGCGCGCAATATCATGTTCATCAGCACACGGTCGCTCCAACGCGTCAAACTGACTTTGCTGCAGGTCTGGCGGCATAAAATGCCCGGCACGACAATGCATTCGCTCCAGTATGGTGTCGTAATCGCCGTCCAGCCACAGGAAATGTACGTTAGGGCTGCTCTTACGTAAAATATCGCGGTACTGTTTTTTTAATGACGAGCAGACAATAAATCCTGTCTCATTTTTTTTATAAAGACTGTATGAAGCGTCATTTAATCGTTCTAGCCAGGGTAAGCGGTCTTCATCTGTTAACGGTATTCCCTGAGACATTTTATCAATGTTTTTTGCCGAATGGAGATCATCGCCGTCAATAAACTTCGCGGAAAATAATGCTGCAATTTTGCAGCCTATTAAAGACTTACCACTTCCTGAAACGCCCATTAAAATATAGCTTCCCCAGCCATTTAAATACCTCTGAGTCATATTTCACAACATGATATTACGCCTCAATGTTCGACAATTTTACCTTTTTTAATGTCCATAGATAATAATTCTAAGGCACATCACGTTATGCGTAACATTGTAGTGTAACAATTTTCCCGCGTGATGTGAGTCACAAATAGTGACAAATAAAATCGCTTACATGCGTTCAGGGTAACTACCAGACCAGTGAGGAATTTATGGAAGTAAAAACTCAATCCTGCGTTGTTGCGGGTAAGCGTGCTGTTGCCGTTACAGAACAAAATATTGAATGGAATAATAGTAGTTCATAGCGATTCAGATTTATTACATGAAGGACAACCAGTAGCGATTAATCCATCGAAACCTTGCGGCCATTGCAAATACTGGCTGCAGCATGAAGAAAACCAGTGCTCCGAAATACGATTTTTTGGCAACACCATGTATTTCCCCCATGTTGACGGCGGCTTTACTCAGTTTAAAACCGTCGATACCGCACAGTACATCCCTTCCCCCCAGCAAGCCGATGAAAAAGTGATGGCCTTTGCCGAGCCGCTGGCGGTTGCCATTCATGCGGCTCATGAGGCGGACGATCTCCAGGGCAAACGCGTATTTATCTCCGGCGTTGGCCCTATCGGCTGCCTGATTGTCAGCGCGGTAAAAACGCTGGGCGCGGCGGAAGTGGCGTGTGCCGATATCAGCGCCCGCGCGCTCTCTGGCCCGGCAGATGGGCGCTGATCTTTGCCGGAGACAAAACCCTGGCGGCAAAAGTCCAGCTCGTTTTCCGAGAAAGTAAAATAAGGACCACTATAATGAACGATTTTTTCACTGGCAGGTAAAAATATCCTTATCACCGGAGCCGCGCAGGGAATTGGTTATTTGCTGGCAAACGGCCTGGGTCGCTATGGCGCGTGCATTATCGTTAACGATATTACCCCGGAACGCGCCGAAACAGCCGTGATGAAACTTCAACAAAAAGGGATAAAGGCTATTGCCGCCCCCTTTAATGTCACTCATAAACAGGATATTGAGACTGCGGTTGAACATATCGAAAAAGATATCGGCGCCATTGACGTCCTGATAAATAACGCCGGGATCCGGCGCCGTCATCCGTTTACCGAATTTCCAGAGCAGGAATGGAGACGTCATCGCCGTAAATCAAACTGCGGTTTTTCTCGTCTCTCAAGCCGTCACGCGCCATATGGTGGAGCGTCAGGCAGGAAAAGTAATCAACATCTGCTCAGTGAAGAAGAGATGCCGCCATTCTGGAACAGTATTTTTGCCGCCGTGATCCCGGTCATTTTGATGGCCATCGCAGCGGTGTGTGAAATCACGCTGCCAAAAACGAATGCTATTCGGGTTTTCTTCGAATTTATCGGTAATCCAGCAGTGGCGTTGTTTATTGCCATTATCATCGCCATTTTTACGCTGGGCCGACGCAATGGGCGCACGGTTGAGCAGGTGATGGATATCGTCGGCGAGTCCATTGGCGCCATCGCGATGATTCTTTTTATCATCCCAGGCGGCGGCGCGTTTAAACAAGTGCTGGTGGATAGCGGCGTGGGTCAATATATCTCGCAATTAATGACCGGCACATCGCATCTCCTTTATTAATGTGCTGGACAGTAGCCGCTGTGCTTCGTATTGCGTTAGGTTCCGCGACCGTGGCTGCGGTTACAACAGCGGGCGTGGTACTGCCGATTATTAACGTAACCCATGCCGATCCTGCATTAGTGGTGCTGGCGACAGGCGCGGGAAGCGTAATTGCGTCACATGTTAACGATCCCGGTTTTTGGCTGTTTAATCTGGGTTCAAAAGACGATATTCGTGATGAGCAGCGTTATCATAGCTATTGTGATGCGATGACGCGCCGGGGACTGGCGCCGTTGCGCATCAATCCGCGCGCTATCTCCTCTATCCATCTGGGGATACAGCTCATGCGTGATGCGCTTGCTGCACACCCGGACGTAGATGGCGTCTTTTGTACTAACGACGATATCGCGATGGGCGCTCTACTGTGGTGCCGGGAGCGCCAACTGGCCGTACCGGAGCAGATCTCCATCGCCGGATTCCACGGTCTGGAGATGGGCAGACAAATGATACCGAGCCTCGCCAGCGTCATTCCTCCCGCTTTTAGATCGGGCACAGCGCAGATGTTGCTTAACAAAATTAAAAATAACGATCTCAACCATAATACAATTGATTTGGGTTATCAGATTTATCACGGCAACACATTATAAATTTTTTGCCCTACCGCGCTTATTCACTTTCCCGCAGATTGCCTATACTCCAGGCAGAATACGTGGAGAACATCTCAATGAGCGCACCTCTGTTAATTGCCCGCACGCCGGAAACGGAACTGTTTTTGCTACCGGGTATGGCTAATCGTCATGGGCTAATCACCGGCGCTACCGGCACTGGGAAAACCGTCACACTCCAGAAAATGGCAGAATCGCTGTCAGGCATCGGCGTACCGGTGTTTATGGCGGATGTAAAAGGCGACTTAACCGGCGTGGCGCAAGAAGGGCTGGCGTCGGAGAAACTGCTCGCGCGGCTGAAAAGTATCGGCGTGTCTGACTGGCAGCCGCACGCCAGCCCGGTCACGCTATGGGACATCTTTGGCGAGAAAGGTCATCCGCTGCGAGCGACGGTTTCCGATCTCGGCCCGTTGTTGCTTGCCCGCTTACTAAACCTGAACGAGGTACAATCCGGCGTCCTGAATATCATTTTCCGCATCGCCGACGACCAGGGATTATTACTGCTGGATTTCAAAGATCTGCGAGCGATTACCCAGTATATTGGCGATAACGCCAAATCTTTCCAGAATCAGTACGGCAATATTAGCAGCGCCTCGGTCGGAGCAATTCAGCGCGGATTGCTTACGCTGGAGCAACAGGGCGCAGGGCACTTCTTTGGCGAGCCGATGCTGGATATCCACGACTGGATGCGCACCGATGCCAGCGGCAACGGGATCATCAACATCCTTAGCGCGGAAAAACTCTACCAGATGCCGAAGCTGTACGCCGCCAGCCTGCTGTGGATGCTCTCCGAACTCTATGAACAACTGCCGGAAGCGGGCGATCTGGAAAAACCGAAGTTGGTTTTTTTCTTCGACGAAGCGCATCTGCTGTTCAATGACGCTCCACAGATACTACTGGATAAAATTGAACAGGTTATCCGTCTGATCCGCTCGAAAGGCGTCGGCGTCTGGTTCGTCTCCCAAAACCCGTCGGACATTCCGGACAACGTGCTCGGCCAGTTGGGCAATCGCGTTCAGCACGCGCTGCGCGCCTTCACACCGAAGGATCAGAAAGCGGTGAAAACCGCGGCGCAGACCATGCGCGCCAATCCGGCGTTTGATACGGAAAAAGCGATTCAGGAACTGGGCACCGGTGAGGCGCTGATCTCGTTTCTCGATGCTAAAGGCAGCCCGTCGATGGTGGAGCGGGCAATGGTTATCGCCCCCTGTTCACGCATGGGGCCAGTAACCGAGGATGAGCGCAACGGGCTTATCAACCACTCCGCACTGTACGGCAAGTATGAAGACGACGTCGACCGTGAATCGGCGTATGAAATGCTGCAAAAAAGCGTGCAGGCCACTACCGAGAAGCAAAACGCCCCCGCAGCGAAAGGCAAAGAGGCGACAGTTGACAGCGGTATCCTCGGCGGGTTGAAGGATATCCTGTTTGGCAGTACCGGGCCGCGCGGCGGCAAACACGATGGTGTGGTACAAAGCGTAGCCAAAAGCGCGGCGCGTCAGGTTACTCACCAAATCATTCGAGGAATGTTAGGCAGTCTACTGGGGGGCAGAAGACGCTAACGGCAATGTGCCGGATGGCGGCGTAAACGCCTTATCCGGCCTACAAAAATGTACTACATAGGCCGGGCAAGCGCAGCGCCCCCGGCAATATGTCGGATGCTATGACTTACGCAGCATTAGCCAGAGGCTAATCAGGAAGAATGATGCGCTCGGCAACAACGCGCCGACAATAGGCGGAATGCCGTATACCAGCGTCAGCGGGCCGAAAATCTGGTCGAGGACATAGAATACGAAGCCGAAGCTAATCCCCGTCACCACGCGCACCCCCATCGGTACGCTGCGCAGCGGCCCAAAAATAAATGACAGCGCCATCAGCATCATCACTGCCACGGAGAGCGGCTGGAAGATTTTACTCCACATATTAAGCTGATAACGTCCGGCGTCCTGTCCGCTCGACTTCAGATATTTAACGTAGTTATGCAGACCGCTGATGGAAAGCGCATCCGGGTCCAGCGCCACCACGCCTAGCTTATCCGGCGTCAGGTCTGTTTTCCAGGTACCGCTCACCGTCTGCAAACCGGTGATCTGTTTCGGGTTTTGCAGATCGGACTCATCCACCTGCGACAAACGCCAGACCTTATGCTCCGGGTCGAATTTTGCCGAAGCGGCGTAGCGTACCGACTGCAAACGACGCTGATCGTTGAAAGCGTAAATACTAATGCCGGCCAGCTCTTCGTCGCCCTTCACCCGTTCAATGTAGACAAAGTTATTGCCGTCTTTCGCCCACAGACCTTGCTGGGTGGAAAGCAGCGAACCGCCATACATTGCCTGCGCACGGTAGTTACGCGCCATCTGCTCGCCCTGCGGGGCGACCCATTCGCCGATCGCCATGGTTAACAGTACCAAGGGAATAGCCGTTTTCATCACCGAGAGCGCCACCTGCATACGGGTGAAACCCGACGCCTGCATCACCACCAGTTCGCTACGCTGGGCCAGCATCCCCAGCCCCAGCAACGCGCCAAGCAGCGCCGCCATAGGAAAGAAGATCTGGATATCCTTAGGTACGCTAAGCAGGGTGTACATACCCGCGCCCAGCGCGTCGTAGTTACCCTGCCCCGCTTTTTTCAGCTGATCAACAAACTTGATGATCCCGGAGAGTGACACCAGCATGAACAACGTCATCATGATGGTGGTAAAAATGGTTTTACCGATATAGCGGTCAAGTACACCAAATGGCTGCATTATACCGCTCCTTTACGCAGAAAACGGGCACGCAGGCGGCGGACCGGCACCGTATCCCACAGGTTCAAACCAATCGCCAACGCCAGATAGATCAAATTAACCGTCCACATCCAGATAACCGGGTCCAGTTTACCTTTACCGCCATTCGATTTAATGGACGTCTGAATCAGGAAGAACAGCAGATAAAGCAGCATGGCCGGCAGCATAGACAAGACGCGCCCCTGACGTGGATTCACCACGCTGAGCGGCACAACCATCAGCGCCATCATAAATACGGTAAATACTAACGTGATACGCCAGTGCAACTCGGCGCGGGCGCGATCGCTGTCAGTATTCCACAGCGTGCGCATGTCCATCTGGTCGGTATCGTTCGGGTCCAGCGCCACGGCTTGATGACCAATGATCGCCTGATAGTTCTGAAAGTCGGTAATGCGAAAATCGCGTAGCAACGCCGTCCCTTCAAAGCGCGTCCCTTTGTTTAAGGTGACGACCTGGGAACCATCACGTAACTGTGTCAAATGTCCGGAATCGGCCACCACCACAGAAGGGCGAGCGTTGCCCTTAGGACGAATTTGCGCCAGGAAAACATCGTGGAAGTCGCTGCCGTCAACGCTTTCGATAAACAGCACCGAACTGCCGTTGGTAGCCTGCTGGAATTGTCCCTGCGCCAGCGCCGCCATGCCAGGGTTCGCTTTCGCCTCCGCCAGCACTTCATCCTGATGTTTTGACGACCAGGGGCCAGCCCACATCACGTTAACCGCCGCAAGGATACCGGTAAATAACGCCAGTACCATGGCGGCCTTTACCAGTACGGCTTTGCTCAACCCGCAGGCATGCATGACCGTAATTTCACTTTCGGTATACAGTTTGCCCAGCGTCATCAGAAGCCCCAGGAACAGGCTTAATGGCAGGATGAGCTGCGCCATTTCTGGTACGCCCAGCCCCAGAAGCGAGAGCACCAGATTGGCGGGAATATCGCCGTCTACCGCCGCGCCGAGAATCCTCACTAGCTTTTGACAAAAGAAGATCAAAAGCAAGATGAAGAGTATCGCCAGCTGGCTTTTGAGCGTCTCCCGCACCAGATATCTTATGATTATCACTTTAAATACGCCCGTAAAAACCCGTTTTTTGCCGGAATTTAGCTTGTTTCATGGCTTAAACGTCATTTATTCTTTTGAGTCATCGAAATCATCGCTAAGATCATTATACTCAGCGGATTCGCCTCTCAGAACTTGTTCTGACGTGCCAATGCCGTAATAACGTTAAGATTAACACGAAGTCACCGCAACAGCGGACATGAGTTACGAAAGCTTTCAATTTCTATACTCTATGGATTTCGAGTTGCAGGCAGGCGGCAAGACTGTGAAGCCCCGGAGCTTACATCAGGTAAGTGACAGGGGTGAGCAGGCGCAGCCAACGCATCTGCAACTTGAAAGACGACGAGTATAGCTGTAGCCACCACTGTTGTCTTTAAGATTCAGGAGCATAGTGCATGGAGTTCAGTGTAAAAAGCGGTAGCCCGGAGAAACAGCGGAGTGCCTGCATTGTCGTGGGCGTCTTTGAACCGCGTCGCCTTTCTCCGATTGCAGAACAGCTCGACAAAATTAGCGACGGATACATCAGCGCCTTGCTGCGTCGCGGCGAACTGGAAGGAAAACCGGGGCAGACTCTGTTGCTGCACCATGTTCCTAATGTTCTTTCCGAGCGAATCCTCCTCATTGGTTGCGGCAAAGAGCGCGAGCTTGATGAACGTCAGTATAAGCAGGTTATTCAGAAAACGATAAATACTCTGAATGATACCGGCTCAATGGAAGCGGTCTGCTTCCTGACCGAACTGCACGTCAAAGGCCGCAACAACTACTGGAAAGTGCGTCAGGCTGTCGAGACGGCTAAAGAGACGCTATATAGCTTTGATCAACTCAAGACCAACAAGAGCGAGCCGCGCCGCCCGCTACGTAAGATGGTCTTTAATGTGCCGACCCGCCGTGAGCTCACCAGCGGCGAACGCGCCATTCAGCACGGTCTTGCCATCGCCGCCGGTATTAAAGCTGCAAAAGATCTCGGCAACATGCCGCCCAATATCTGTAACGCCGCCTACCTGGCGTCACAGGCGCGCCAGTTGGCCGACAGCTACAGCAAAAAGGTCATCACCCGCGTGATCGGCGAACAGCAGATGCGCGAACTGGGAATGAACGCTTATCTGGCAGTCGGCCACGGTTCGCAGAACGAATCGCTGATGTCGGTTATCGAGTACAAGGGCAATCCGTCCGAAGACGCGCGCCCGATCGTGCTCGTCGGTAAGGGCCTGACCTTTGACTCCGGCGGCATCTCCATCAAGCCATCCGAAGGGATGGACGAGATGAAGTACGATATGTGCGGCGCGGCGGCGGTGTACGGCGTGATGCGCATGGTCGCCGAACTCCAGCTACCGATTAACGTTATCGGCGTGCTGGCTGGCTGTGAAAACATGCCGGGCGGACGCGCGTATCGTCCGGGCGACGTACTGACCACCATGTCCGGTCAAACTGTTGAAGTGCTGAATACCGATGCCGAAGGCCGTCTGGTTTTGTGCGATGTGTTAACCTACGTCGAACGTTTTGAGCCGGAAGCCGTCATTGACGTCGCGACTCTGACCGGCGCCTGCGTGATTGCTCTGGGCCATCACATTACCGGCCTGATGTCGAACCATAATCCACTGGCGCATGAGCTGCTCGGCGCTTCCGAGCAGGCGGGCGACCGCGCGTGGCGGCTACCGCTGGGCGATGAGTATCAGGAACAACTGGAGTCAAACTTTGCGGATATGGCAAACATCGGCGGGCGTCCCGGCGGCGCGATTACCGCCGGTTGTTTCCTGTCGCGCTTTACCCGTAAGTATAATTGGGCGCACCTGGACATCGCCGGCACCGCCTGGCGCTCCGGCAAGGCCAAAGGCGCGACCGGTCGTCCGGTAGCGCTGCTGTCGCAGTTCCTGCTCAATCGCGCAGGTTTTAACGGCGAAGAGTAAGGTTGAAATGCCGGGTGGCGGCTTCGCCTTACCCGGCCTGGAAGCACGAGCAATAAGAATTCTATACCCTATGGATTTCGAGTTGCATCGCGGCGGCAACTGAACAAATCCCCAGGAGCATAGTTTACTATGTGACTGGGGTGCGTGAAGGCAGCCAACAATGAGGCAACTTGAAAGACGACGGGTATAGATATGAAGAACGCGACCTTTTATATTCTGGACAATGACACCGCCGTCGACGGTTTAAGCGCCGTTGAACAACTGGTGTGTGATATTGCCGCAGAACGTTGGCGCAGCGGCAAGCGCGTGCTGATCGCCTGTGAAGACGAGCAGCAGGCCATTCGGCTGGATGAAGCGCTGTGGGCGAGACCTGCGGAAAGTTTTGTCCCGCATAATCTGGCAGGCGAAGGCCCACGCGGCGGCGCGCCGGTCGAAATCGCCTGGCCGCAAAAACGCAACAGCAGCCCGCGCGATATTTTAATCAGCCTGCGTACAAACTTTGCAGATTTTGCCACCGCTTTCACAGAAGTGGTAGACTTCGTCCCTTACGAAGAAACTTTGAAACAACTGGCGCGCGAACGCTACAAAGCCTACCGCGTGGCTGGTTTTAACCTGAATACGGCAACCTGGAAATAATGGAAAAGACATATAACCCCCAAGATATCGAACAGCCGCTTTACGAGCACTGGGAAAAGCAGGGCTATTTCAAGCCTAACGGCGATGAAAGCAAAGAGTCCTTCTGCATCATGATCCCGCCGCCGAACGTCACCGGCAGTTTGCATATGGGACATGCTTTCCAGCAAACCATCATGGACACTATGATCCGTTACCAGCGTATGCAGGGCAAAAATACCCTGTGGCAGGTCGGCACCGACCACGCGGGCATCGCCACCCAGATGGTGGTTGAACGCAAGATTGCCGCTGAAGAGGGTAAAACCCGTCACGACTACGGTCGCGATGCCTTTATCGACAAAATCTGGCAGTGGAAAGCGGAATCCGGCGGCACCATTACCCATCAGATGCGCCGTCTCGGCAACTCCGTTGACTGGGAGCGTGAACGCTTCACCATGGACGAAGGCCTTTCCAATGCCGTGAAAGAAGTCTTTGTCCGCTTGTATAAAGAAGATCTGATTTACCGCGGCAAACGCCTGGTCAACTGGGACCCAAAACTGCGTACCGCCATCTCTGATCTGGAAGTGGAAAACCGCGAGTCGAAAGGCTCGATGTGGCATATCCGCTATAAGCTTGCCGACGGCGCGAAAACCGCAGACGGTAAAGATTATCTGGTGGTCGCCACCACCCGTCCGGAAACCCTGCTGGGCGATACCGGCGTGGCGGTCAACCCGGAAGATCCGCGTTATAAAGATCTGATTGGCAAATTTGTGATCCTGCCGCTGGTGAACCGCCGCATTCCGATTGTAGGCGATGAACACGCCGACATGGAAAAAGGCACCGGCTGCGTGAAGATCACCCCTGCGCACGACTTTAACGACTATGACGTTGGGAAACGTCACGCTCTGCCAATGATTAACATCCTGACCTTTGACGGCGACATTCGCGAAAGCGCGGAAGTGTTCGATACTAAAGGTGAAGAGTCCGACGTTTATTCCAGCGATATTCCGGCTGAGTTCCAAAAACTGGAACGTTTTGCCGCGCGTAAAGCGGTGGTTGCCGCCGTCGACGCGCTGGGCCTGCTGGAAGAGATTAAACCGCACGATCTGACCGTTCCTTACGGCGACCGTGGCGGCGTGGTTATCGAACCGATGCTGACCGACCAGTGGTACGTGCGTGCCGACGTGCTGGCGAAACCAGCAGTGGAAGCGGTTGAAAACGGCGACATTCAGTTTGTACCGAAACAGTACGAAAACATGTACTTCTCCTGGATGCGTGATATTCAGGACTGGTGCATCTCCCGGCAGCTATGGTGGGGTCACCGTATCCCGGCATGGTATGACGACGCGGGCAACGTTTACGTTGGTCGTAGTGAAGACGAAGTGCGTCAGGAAAATAACCTCGGCGCTGACGTTGCGCTGCGTCAGGACGAAGACGTTCTTGACACCTGGTTCTCCTCCGCGCTGTGGACGTTTTCTACTCTCGGCTGGCCTGAAAACACCGACGCCCTGCGTCAGTTCCACCCGACCAGCGTGATGGTGTCCGGCTTCGACATCATCTTCTTCTGGATTGCCCGCATGATCATGATGACCATGCACTTCATCAAAGATGAAAACGGCAAGCCGCAGGTTCCGTTCCATACCGTCTACATGACCGGTCTGATTCGCGACGACGAAGGCCAGAAGATGTCTAAATCCAAGGGTAACGTCATTGACCCGCTGGATATGGTTGACGGTATCTCCCTGCCGAAACTGCTGGAAAAACGTACCGGCAATATGATGCAGCCGCAACTGGCGGACAAAATCCGCAAGCGTACAGAGAAACAATTCCCGAATGGTATTGAGCCGCACGGTACCGACGCCCTGCGCTTCACCCTGGCGGCACTGGCCTCGACCGGTCGCGACATCAACTGGGATATGAAACGTCTGGAAGGCTATCGTAACTTCTGTAACAAGCTGTGGAACGCCAGCCGCTTTGTGCTGATGAACACCGAAGACCAGGACTGCGGCTTCAATGGCGGCGAAATGACCCTGTCGCTGGCGGACCGCTGGATCCTGGCGGAATTCAACCAGACTATCAAAGCGTACCGCGACGCGCTGGATAACTTCCGCTTCGATATCGCTGCGGGCATTCTGTACGAGTTCACCTGGAACCAGTTCTGCGACTGGTATCTGGAGCTGACCAAGCCAGTGATGAACGGCGGAACGGAAGAGGAGCTGCGCGGCACTCGCCATACGCTGGTGACGGTACTTGAAAGTCTGCTGCGCCTGGCGCACCCGATCATCCCGTTCATTACCGAAACCATCTGGCAGCGCGTGAAAGTGATTTCTGGTATCACCGCTGACACCATCATGCTACAGCCGTTCCCACAGTACGATGCGTCTCAGGTGGATGAAGCGGCGCTGGCCGATACCGAATGGCTGAAGCAGGCGATCGTTGCCGTGCGTAATATCCGCGCGGAAATGAACATCGCGCCAGCTAAACCGCTGGAACTGCTGCTACGCGGCTGTAGTCAAGAAGCCGTTCGTCGCGTCAATGACAACCATAGCTTCCTGCAGACTCTGGCGCGTCTGGAAAGCATCACCGTGCTGCCAGCCGATGACAAAGGTCCGGTCTCCGTGACCAAAATTATCGACGGCGCCGAACTGCTAATCCCGATGGCTGGCCTTATCAACAAAGACGATGAGCTGGCGCGTCTGGCGAAAGAAGTGGCGAAAATTGAAGGTGAGATTAGCCGTATCGAAGGTAAGCTCGCTAACGAAGGTTTCGTCGCCCGCGCGCCGGAAGCGGTGATCGCCAAAGAGCGTGAGAAGCTGGAAGGTTACGCCGAAGCAAAAGCGAAACTGATTGAGCAGCAGGCGGTGATTAGCGCGCTGTAATTATTCGCCATCCGGCAAATAAATTCAGGTTTGGGCCGGCGTTTACGCCGGCCTTTTTGCATCAGATAAACGGGAAGTAAGGCATGATGCCACGGGAAATCCACATCAGCGGACCATTTTCCAGAGGCTTCTCATCATTGGTTAGCTCAAGGGAATCCAGATCGCCCTGAACCTGCGTATTTTGCGCCAGCCAACCCACCAGCCAAATTTTCAACCACGGATAAGTCAGTCCCAACGTCACGCCGGATAGCATAAACACCACCAGTGACCGCCACAGCATACCGTGTGAAGTTACAGATGAACGAAAACAAATCGTATCGTTCGCCAGTGACAAATTGTTTAAAAACAGATTGCGTAACGTCACATATAAGTAACAGATTACCACTATAACCGCGAGGAGATAGAGGAAGTAACACGCCATTATCTGGCTGTAATATTGCAGAATAATCAACCCTCCTGCCTGCGTATTCCCCATCGTACTTAATAAAATTATATCAGTGAACACCGGGGTAATTAGATAACCAATCACCACCGCAAAAGGAAAGAAGGTAACATTGATCTTACCCACCAATAGTGGACACGCGACTAAGTGAGTAAACTCTCAGTCAGAGGTGACTCACATGACAAAACCAGCATCAACCACCAAAAAGCCACGTAAGCAGCCATTGGTAACAGGGGTGTACAAGAAAGGATGTTTAAAGAGGTCTTGAAGTAGTAACCTGACTGCGGCTACACTGAAAGAACAGTTTGGTAATTGCGGTCTTGTACACCCAGTTACCTCGGTTCAGAAGAGTTAGCGCCCAACTGCCCCCTCGAAAAAACCACCTTAGCGGGTGGTTTTTTCGTTTACAGATTCGGAGATTACGCCCGATAAAAAAGGATCTCAAGAAGATCCTTTTTTATTAGGTACACGTCCCCCCTATTTCATTGACAGCAACTTGTTATAATCAGGGATGATGCCGGGTATATCATCCCTACTGCCATCGGGATAGAGTGCGGTAATATCTCCAGGAGGAGGATTTGGGCTTTCAAGTATGACTGGCTTATCTATATGAACAAACGGATATAGATGAATGTTTTTTGTATTAGACAAGCGATAATGTCGGCTCCATTTATCATAATTAGTATCCCCGCCAAAAAGCCGTAGTGTAGCTTCTTTGAACATATGATTTATAAAGATCATCGGGAAAAAATCAGCTGTTATATTCAGATTGCCACTGACATTTTTGGCATCGCCAGTATCATACGTATTAACGATCCCCCAATCCCTAAAATCAAAAAGATAGCTAGTATCGAAGATATTTCTCCCCTTAGATAAAGGACTATCGTCAGATAACCTGAAATGCACGCGGATTCTACTTAACTTCCACCGACAACGCCCCCCGCCATCTTTCGCGATACTGACCGACATAATATTTCCCGATCCTTGGCTGACAAAGGGCAGGGAAACCCCCGTCGTCGCGTCAGCCTGATAAGTATTTCCCCCGGCGGTAAAGTTTGTATTCGTACATTCAGATGACTCGTATAGCCCTCCCAGTGGCAAAAGCGTGACGCCCTCCGGCACGCGGAAAGACACGGTGAGCCGCTCAGAGTCGGCGGGCGGCGAGAGTTTCCTGCTCAGAAACAGTTCGTACCCGATATACAGCAGAACCGGAACCAGAAAAATGAGAAGCATGACGCGCTTTTTAGTTAGGAAGTTCAACTTCTTCCTCCGTGACTGCCGCAAAGCGCAACAGGGCATTTTTTCCGGTTTCTTCTGTCTGCAGCCGGCTCAGCGTAAACCGCAGCATGTCCTGAAGCGCCAGAAACTCGCGGTTACGTTCAACTTCATCCGGGTTGCTGAAGTTTGCCTTTTGTTCTACAGCCTCCCGGAACAGGGTTCGCATGGCTTTCCGCTCCATATCCCGCGCCGGATCGGCCAGCTCCAGCACCTGATTGTGAATATAGGGAAGGTACTTACTCGCCATAAAATGATTCAGGGGTTTGGTGAATAACCCCGCTGAGGCCACATTTTCTCTCTGGGGAAAACGCTTCTCCAGCTCTCCCGGAGCCAGACATTGTATAAACGCCGCCTGATGCTCTCCCGTAGATTTCAGGCATTCTTCATTCAGGGAAGGGACAAGATACCGTTTGACCGCCGCTTTCTCCGTGTAGCTTACCGTTCCGCCCCCTATCCACAGCGTATTTCTCTCACCAGACTTCATGACGCTCTGTTCTGCGCGTAAAAACAAAACCGTTTTTCCGTGATGCCAGTACGGGTCTCTTTCCTGTGTAATCCCCATATCCACACCCGCATTTCCCCCGAAGGTTCGCGGTAAAAGACCTATTGCCGATGTTGCCAGCCAGTCAAAGCCCAGTTTGTCACCCAGCCACCCCAGCTTCTCGTAAAGCTCGCTGTCCATATCCACCTCCGGCGGTATCTGTGGCACCAGGTCGTTATCATTGACGTGACGGTAATGAGTGAGATAGCCGACAGCCTCCGCTTTCTCCTGCACGTCTGAGCGCCAGGTTTTGTACCGTGTCTCCCGGCGAAAGGCGTTTCCGCTCACCGGCTGGCTGTTCGGGTTGCGCCGCAGGCCCAGCGGACGCTGCTCCATGATGTCGGCCAGCTGCTGCCCGTCCGTTTTCACGTCTACCGCTATCCAGTACAGGTCGTCGAACCGCACCAGCCCCTGGATGTCAGTGACGCCGGCTGGCGGATTCGGGGGAGGCGTGGGGTCAAACCGGGTATGGCCGCCCCTGGCCCACAGCGCCAGCTCCGCCGCGGTCGCCAGCGGATGGTATTCCAGCTGCACCTTCAGCCCGGATACCGGCTGGTTGTTCTCGTCCACAAACTGCAGTTCCAGCCAGTAGGGCTTCTGCTTTCCGCATGCGACGGCCTTAAACGTCGGCCTGAGGCTGGTGACACACGTGTTATCGCCGGTCATTACCATACTAATTCCCTGTATTTTAAGTGGTTAAAATCAGCCCATCATACCCCTGATCGGACTTAATCCAAATTATCGCTACAGCTCCAGCGATGGCCCCGGATACTCCCGCTCTTTTGTCAGTTCTTTCTGGCGCTGCTCATGCACCACCCGCGCATGCGCTGCCGCCACCTCGTACTCGTGCCGCGTCACTGACGGCTCAAGCGCCTCACCTGCTCGCTTAAGCTCTGCCCCCGCTGACACACGTCCCGAGCCTGTCGAACTCTTGCTTCAGCAGTTGCCCGGTAGCGTTCGCCTGCTCGCTCGATTTCTGCCTGAAATCCGTCGCCATTTTCAAATGACTGCTCATAGATTGCTCCCCTGAGTCTGAGATTGCGGCCCCCTTCCGGGTCCGCGAGGCTGATGCTGGTCTTCGTGGTCCGCACCACGTCCAATTCTGACGCTGTGAGCGTCTGTATCACGTCCTGACGAGTTTTAATCTCTCCGGCCACAAAGCGCACCAGACCGTCCGTAATCGCCTCAGCAGCCTCCTGCTTCGTTCTGGGCAGGGTGTTCAGCGTGACCAGCGTCCGTCGGTTCTCCGGCGCGTTAGGGTCGTGCAGGCCCAGCTTCGCGTTCACGATGGTCTGCCACGCATTGATACGCGGCCGGTCGGCCCGGTCGTAATACGGCTGCAGACGCTTGCCCGTCAGCAGTTCCGTGTTCGGGATAAGGAAGTTCAGCTCAAGACGCCCTTTGTCCCGGGGTTCCACCCACAGGATGCTGTAGGCGGAATTTACTCCGGAAGGAAAAAATCTTAATGATGCAACTGTTTGAGTGTGCTATCAGCATTGATCATCAAGATATGAGACCCCGCTCAGAGAGCGGTTTTCTCACATCTCAGTGGTTAAAAAACGACCTTAACGTACAATAATTTTCGATATCCAAACTGACCCCTATTGGGTGATAGAACAAAACGGTAGCGTGGTGGGCGGCGGCGGTATTGCGCCGTTATCCTGTAGCGAACCCGACATTTGCGAACTGCAAAAAATGTATTTTTTGCCGGTGATCCGTGGTCAGGGGCTGGCAAAAAAGCTGGCGCTGATGGCTTTGGATCACGCCCGTGAACAGGGTTTTAAACGCTGCTATCTGGAAACAACGGCTTTTTTACGCGAAGCGATTGCGCTGTACGAGCGTTTAGGGTTTGAACATATTAGCGAGCCGCTCGGCTGCACCGGTCATATCGATTGCGAAGTGCGAATGTTAAAAATACTGTAATTTCGCATCAGCAATGCATACATGAAGTTTTACTACCTGCAATCCAAATATTGAATCGGATTGCAGGTTATTTCTTTATTCGTTCCTTCAGACCTCATCACGTTAAGACTGAATAACGGCAGATATTTTATTTAGCGATAACTATAAAAAATACCTCACCGGCTTTTATTTTACTATCAAGCTCAAGTATTTTTATAAAAAAATAACTATCATGTCTGCCTCGCGCAAAATGATGACCACTTCCACTTTCATCAATTCAAGGTATTGACCCCCTGGCCCAGGCGCCGTTTACCCGGCGGCTGGCACGCCGCTATGAAAACGAAACTCGCGGTCTGACGACAAGATAAGGTCGGCTTCCACATCGCCAAAATAGCGCACACGTGCAGAAATCTCCTCGTCGGAAATCTGCTGCGCCAGCGCCAGGTAATCCTGATAATGCCGCGCTTCGGAGCGCAGGAGCGAGAAATAAAACGTTTGCAAATCATCATCCAGCCAGGGCGCCAGAGCGGCAAAACGTTCGCAGGAGCGGGCTTCGATATATGCCCCGCAAATCAGTTTATCAATTAATCTGAGCGGTTCGTGCGTGCTTACCGCTTTTAACATTCCTTTCGCGTAGCGGCTGGCGGTAATTTTCACATAAGGAATGTTTCTGGCCTGCATAACCTCGCGTACCTGCCAAAAATGGTGCAACTCCTCTTTAATTAGTAACACCATTTGGTCGACAAGCTGACGTCCCCAGGGGTCATCAGTTTGCGGCATTACGCTTTTGCTAATCTGTCTATGCAGGGCAATAAAATCCGGCTCCGGTCCCTGACGAAAAGCGAACGCTTCATAAGGTTGCAGACAGGCGAGCAGCGCGTCGGCACCCGATTTATCGGCGACATATTTACGCACCAACAGCAGCGCGGTTTGCGCGGCCTTCAGTTCGCAGATCAAGTGATCGGTAAGCAGAAGCGGCAGATTTTGCGGTTCGCGGGCTTGTATAATCCACGCCTGCGGCGTCGGGCAATGCAGGAAATTAAGCACCGGAGAGAGTATTTGCGGGTAATTCATACGTAACCTGTTAAAAAAATACGACAGCAGACGCTGCCGTACCGTCATACTATACAGCTTTAGTGACGCACGCCGTCGTCATCTTCATCGACATAATCGCCGTCATCATCCTCTTCGCCGTTAGGGTCTTCGAAATAGGTTCCCCAGCCGTCGTATTCAACATCATATTTTTCCGCCAGGTTCATCAGTTGCTCAACCTGAGCGTCGATGAGTTCGGCGTTCAACGCGCATTCGCTGAGGATATCGCAGCAAATGACCATGTCCCCCTCTTCCACCTCAAGTTCTTCCGGCTCCGTCACTTCATAGCCGAGTTTAAAGGCTTCTACCGCTGCTTTTTCCAGCGTTTCAAAATCGTCGGCGGACAGGTGATGCTCAATAGTGTACAGCGCGTCCGGATCGCTGCCGTCCTCAAGTAGCTCTTCAATAATTAAACGCGTTTCTTCACGCTGCTCTTCCAGTAATTCTGGGTTTGCCATAGCTCTTTCCTCGTAGATGTCCTGCCGATACTTTTATTGTCACACACCGTCGACGTTGCCTCCACCCTATCGAGAAAAGTTTTATCAAACAGAGTTGCAAATGAATAATCATCCATATAAATTGAATTTAAATTCAATTAAAGGCCTAAGCCATGTGAGGGAAGTATGTCTACGTTTTACCAAAAGCCTTTTTTAAAGTTACTTGATTTCACCACCGACGAACTCACTGCTCTGTTGCAGCTTGCCGCCAAACTGAAAGCCGATAAGAAAAACGGTAAAGAGAAACAAAAGCTGGTAGGTAAAAATATTGCGCTCATCTTCGAAAAAGACTCGACCCGTACACGATGCTCTTTCGAAGTTGCCGCATACGATCAGGGCGCTCGCGTGACGTACCTTGGGTCCAGCGGTAGCCAGATCGGCCATAAGGAGTCCATCAAAGATACTGCTCGCGTCCTGGGCCGGATGTTTGACGGTATTCAGTATCGAGGATATGGCCAGGAGATCGTCGAAACGCTGGCTGAATATTCCGGCGTACCGGTATGGAACGGTTTAACCGATGAGTATCACCCAACGCAATTACTGGCGGATCTGCTCACCATGCAGGAACATCTGCCGGGTAAAGCCTTTAACGAGATGACGTTGGTCTATGCCGGAGACGCGCGTAATAACATGGGTAACTCCATGCTGGAAGCTGCCGCATTGACAGGGTTGGATCTCCGTCTGGTCGCGCCAAAAGCCTGCTGGCCGCAAGCCGCGTTAGTGACAGAATGCAGCGCAATGGCGAAAAAGAACGGCGGCGCCATCACGCTGACCGAAGATATCGCCTCAGGTGTAAAAGGCGCGGATTTTATCTATACCGATGTTTGGGTCTCTATGGGCGAACCCAAAGAGAAATGGGCGGAGCGTATTGCCCTGCTGCGTGATTATCAGGTCAACAGCCAGATGATGGCGTTAACCGGCAATCCGCAGGTTAAGTTCCTGCATTGTCTGCCTGCGTTCCACGATGACGAAACCACGCTCGGCAGAAAAATGGCCGAAGAGTATGGTTTACATGGCGGTATGGAAGTAACCGACGAGGTTTTTGAGTCTGCGGCCAGCATTGTCTTTGATGAAGCGGAAAACCGAATGCATACCATCAAAGCAGTAATGGTAGCGACGCTGTCTAAATAATGTCGTTATGATGCCGGATGGCGACGCTTATGCCCAGCCTACAAAATAGCACCGTGTAGGCCAACCGCCATCCGGCACAAAAAATATCAAGATAACGGGCGTGGTACTCTGCGCTACGCGATTCGCCCAGCTCCGTCATATTTTCAGAAATCATATAAAACAGCCTGTCGCTGTCAATGTCATACTTATCTGGCGCGGTCGTTGCTGCGACATGCGCTTTGATATGCTCAATCGCCTGACATAGCGCCGTCAGTATCCAGGCCTCCAGATGTTCAATATTGCCAACAATCATCGCTCTCCCTTAATTAAAATAGCGTTTTTTTCTAGCTATACACAAAATCATTCAAGTTACATCACAAAACGCTTTAGCCTTTTGAACAGCCCTTGCGCTGGCCCTGGAAGGGCGAGGCCCAGGGATGGGCCGAGTAACTCGCAGCCAACGCAGCGGCAGCTTGAAGGATTGATGTATAGACGAAAAAAGCGACTGCCACACTCCCCTTACTCTTATCGATTTTGCGCCAGCGCATGTTTATCGCCAGTGGTGTTTATATTTTGTTAATAATGCGCCAGCCTTTATGCAGCCTCTATGCATAAAACCCAGCGGTCCCCAACTGCCATCACTAACAACTATCTGATATTAAAGGTGTTAACATAAAAACGTTTTAGCGATCACAATTCGTGCTCTCTGCATAAGTCACCTTTACTTCCATAGTTATTTTTAAATTATTTAATCATCCCCGATAATAAAATCACTGTCACGCATAGCTATGCGACCGTTAAATGAAATTTATTATTTTTCAACTGGTTAAAAACAAAACATTATTCAATGCAATAAACAAATTATTAACAATAAAAAATAAGAAATCATATTACTGCGTAGTAATTCATTTAATGCTTTACTATTTTTTTTATTTCTCTGACCTGGCTCATATATTAAATAAGAAAAATAACACACCTTAATTGATGTGAGTTTCATCACATTAATAACCAAAATAAAATCCAATGATTGCTCCCGAATTTAACTGAAACGCCGCGACTGCAAACATACTAAATATTTGCAGCCACTCCCTCTTTATTCTTGAAATTATATAAAAGGTATAATGATGGAAAAGCATTTTGTCGGTTCTGAAATCGGTCAATTACGCAGCGTAATGTTGCATCGTCCTAATCTCAGCCTGAAAAGACTCACCCCTTCAAATTGTCAGGAATTGCTTTTTGACGATGTATTATCCGTAGAGCGCGCTGGCGAAGAGCATGATATTTTCGCCAACACGCTGCGCCAGCAAGGGGTAGAAGTGTTGCTGTTAACCGACCTGCTCACCCAAACGCTGGATGTGCCCGACGCCAAAACCTGGCTGCTGGATACGCAAATTTCCGATTACCGTCTTGGGCCCACATTTGCCGCAGATATTCGCGCCTGGTTAGCGGATATGTCGCATCGAGAACTGGCTCGTCATTTAAGCGGCGGTTTGACCTATGGCGAAATACCAGCTTCCATAAAAAATATGGTGGTCGATACTCACGATATTAATGACTTTATTATGAAGCCATTACCGAATCACCTATTTACCCGTGACACGTCCTGCTGGATATATAACGGTGTCTCAATTAACCCCATGGCGAAACCTGCACGCCAACGTGAAACGAATAATTTACGCGCTATTTATCGCTGGCATCCGCAATTCGCGGACGGTGATTTCATTAAATATTTCGGCGACGAAAACATTAATTACGACCACGCCACTTTAGAGGGCGGCGATGTGCTGGTGATTGGCCGCGGCGCGGTGTTGATCGGTATGTCTGAACGTACTACGCCGCAGGGTATTGAGTTCCTGGCGCAGGCATTGTTTAAACATCGTCAGGCGGAACGCGTGATTGCCGTTGAACTGCCAAAACATCGCTCCTGTATGCACCTCGACACCGTCATGACCCACATTGATATCGACGCCTTCTCCGTCTACCCGGAAGTTGTTCGCCCGGACGTTCAGTGCTGGACGCTGACGCCAGACGGACACGGCGGTCTGAAGCGAACTCAGGAAAACACGCTGGTTCACGCTCTTGAAAAAGCGCTTGGCATCGATCAGGTGCGCTTAATCACCACTGGCGGCGACGCATTCGAAGCAGAGCGCGAACAGTGGAATGACGCCAATAACGTGCTCACCCTGCGTCCCGGCGTGGTTGTGGGCTACGAGCGCAACATCTGGACCAACGAAAAATACGACAAAGCCGGTATTACCGTCCTTCCTATCCCCGGCGATGAACTGGGGCGCGGGCGCGGGGGCGCACGCTGCATGAGCTGCCCACTGGAACGTGATGGTATTTAAAGGAGACGTTATGGAAAACAAACGCACGCTGGTCGTCGCGCTGGGCGGCAATGCGCTGCTTAAACGCGGCGAGCCGCTGGAGGCTGATATCCAGCGTAAAAATATCGAACTGGCGGCCAGAACCATCGCCCAGCTTACTCAGCAATGGCGGGTAGTGTTAGTGCATGGCAACGGCCCACAGGTAGGACTGCTGGCGCTACAAAATAGCGCCTACGCCAGCGTTACCCCTTACCCGCTCGATATCCTCGGCGCGGAAAGCCAGGGAATGATTGGCTACATGCTGCAACAGGCGCTGAAGAATCAATTGCCGGAGCGTGAAATCAGCGTCCTGCTCACCCAAGTCGAAGTCGATGCCAACGACCCGGCATTCCTGAATCCAACCAAATATATCGGACCGATTTACGACGAAGCGCAGGCCCGCGCGTTACAGGCAGAAAAGGGCTGGGTATTCAAAGCCGACGGTAACGCCTTCCGCCGCGTTGTGCCCTCACCGCAGCCGAAACGCATTGTGGAAAACGATGCGATCCGCGCGCTGATTAGCCGCGATCACCTGGTGATCTGTAACGGCGGCGGCGGCGTGCCGATCGTGGAAAAAGCCGATGGCTACCACGGTATCGAAGCGGTAATCGACAAAGACCTGTCCGCCGCCCTGCTTGCCAGCCAGATCCACGCCGACGCGCTACTCATCCTGACCGATGCCGACGCAGTGTATCTCGACTGGGGCAAACCCACCCAGCGCCCGTTGGCGCAGGTTACGCCGGAGCTGCTTCGTGAAATGCAGTTCGACGCCGGTTCGATGGGCCCAAAAGTGACAGCGTGCGCTGAGTTTGTCAGCCGTTGCCGCGGCATTGCCGGAATCGGCTCGCTGGCGGATGGGCAAGCCATTCTCGCGGGTGAGAAAGGCACTCTGATTCGGTGCGAAACCGTCGAAGCATAAATCCATTTCATTTCATGACGCAAATTCGTTGCCGGACGGCGGCTTCGCCTTATCCGGCCTACATTGGCTTAAGGATAAATAAATGTCTATTTCATTGAAAAAACGTAACTTTATTAAACTACTTGATTTTACTTCAGCGGAAATCCAGCACCTTATCGACCTCGCGATTGCGCTGAAAGCGGCGAAAAAAAGCGGCCATGAGCAAAAAACGCTGATCGGCAAAAACATCGCGCTGATTTTTGAAAAAACCTCTACCCGTACCCGTTGCGCGTTTGAAGTCGCCGCTTTCGACCAGGGCGCTCAGGTGACTTATCTCGGCCCAAGCGGCTCGCAGATTGGCCACAAAGAGTCCATGAAAGATACCGCTCGCGTCCTGGGACGGATGTATGACGGCATCGAATATCGCGGTTTTGGTCAACACATTGTGGAAGAACTGGGGGAATACGCTGGCGTTCCCGTCTGGAACGGCCTGACCGATGAATTTCATCCTACGCAGATCCTGGCCGATCTGATGACCATGCTGGAACATGCGCCGGGCAAAACGCTGCCGGAACTGAGCTTCGCCTATCTGGGCGACGCGCGCAACAACATGGGCAACTCGCTGATGGTGGGCGCGGCGAAGATGGGCATGGATATCCGTCTGATAGCGCCAAAGTCCTTCTGGCCTGATGCCGAGCTGGTCGCGCAGTGCCGGGAAATCGCCAGCGTTACCGGCGCTCGTATCACCTTAACGGAGAGCGTTGAAGACGGCGTTCACGGTGTGGATTTCCTCTATACCGACGTCTGGGTCTCGATGGGAGAGCCCAAAGAAGCCTGGGCGGAGCGCGTCAGTCTGATGACGCCATATCAGGTCAACCAGCAGGTGGTAAACGCTACCGGTAATCCTGATGTGAAGTTTATGCACTGCCTGCCCGCCTTCCATAACGAGCACACCAAAGTGGGACGCGAAATCGAAATGGCTTACGGCCTGAAAGGACTGGAGGTCACGGAAGAGGTGTTCGAGTCCGCAGGCTCGATCGTCTTCGATGAAGCGGAAAACCGGATGCACACCATCAAAGCGGTCATGGTGGCGACGCTCGGCGACTAATCCCACAGGATATGCGCCCTCGCGGCGCATATCCGTGATATCAGGAGAGAACATCATGGGTAAATTTAAATTTCCCACCGCTTATACCATCCTGTTTATTCTTATTGCCCTGGTCGCGGTGATGACCTGGATTGTGCCGGCGGGAAAATACCAAATGGCGATGAACGCCACGCTGGGAAAAGAGGTGCCGGTGGCGGGAACGTATGCTCCCGTGGACGCGCATCCGCAAGGGATTACCGCTGTTTTACTGGCGCCGATTGACGGCCTCTATAACCACGAAACCTACACCGCCGGCGCCATTGACGTCGCGCTGTTTGTCTTGATTATCGGCGGCTTTCTGGGCGTGGTGAATAAAACGGGGGCGATTGATGCCGGTATCGAACGGGTAACGGTCAGGCTCAACGGCAAAGAGGAGTGGATGATTCCCATTCTGATGGCGCTGTTCGCCGCAGGCGGCACTATCTATGGCATGGCGGAAGAGTCGCTGCCCTTCTACACACTGCTGGTGCCGGTCATGATGGCGGCCCGCTTCGATCCGTTGGTGGCGGCGGCAACCGTACTGCTCGGCGCGGGGATAGGCACGCTTGGTTCGACCATAAACCCTTTCGCCACGGTGATTGCCGCCAACGCCGCCGGCATCCCTTTTACCCAGGGAATGCTGATGCGCGTACTGCTGTTAATTATCGGCTACGTGCTGTGCGTGGTTTGGGTGATGCGCTATGCGCGCAAAGTCCGCGCCCATCCTGAGCTTTCTATCGTGGCGGATAAAATGGAGGAAAATCGCGCCCATTTCCTCGGCAATCGCGCCAATACACTGCTGGAGTTTACGGCTACCCGGAAATGGGTGCTGCTGATCTTCGCCGCCTCTTTCGCGGTGATGATTTACGGCGTGGCGGTACTCGGTTGGTGGATGGCGGAAATTTCCGGCGTCTTTCTGGCCGCGGCGATTATCGTCGGCGTGATAACGCGGATGGGCGAGGAAGCGTTCACCAGCACCTTTATCGACGGCGCGCGGGATTTACTCGGCGTGGCGCTAATTATCGGTATCGCGCGCGGCATTGTGGTAGTCATGGATAACGGAATGATTACCCATACCATTTTACAAAGCGCGGAAAATCTGGTTTTCGGTCTCTCTACAACCATTTTCATTAACGTAACCTACTGGCTGGAAGTATTGCTCTCCTTCCTGGTGCCCTCCTCTTCCGGTCTTGCTGTACTGACGATGCCCATTATGGCGCCGTTAGCGGATTTTGCCCACGTACAGCGAGATTTGGTCGTAACGGCCTACCAGTCGGCTTCCGGGATTGTAAACCTGATTACTCCCACCTCCGCCGTGGTGATGGGCGGTCTGGCGATCGCGCGGGTTCCCTATGTCCGCTATCTGAAATGGGTCGCGCCGCTGTTGCTGATCCTGACATTGCTGAATATGACGGTACTGAGCATCGGAGCGATGATGTAACGAGCCGGATGGCGACGCGTCTTATCCGACATGGCTGATAAACGCAACGCTATCAGGCACGCCGCCACCTTTTTTGATCGGCTTCTCATTTTCCTGCAAAACCGTCCAATTGATCCGCAATCAACGTGACAAATGTGATGAATTTCGCCAGTCCGTTGATATCAATAATAAAGATAAGGTGCATTTATGAAGGAATACGATGATTACTCCGCCAAAGAACAACAGCAACTGGCGGTTTGTCAGCGCCTGATTAGCGAAAAAAGTTACCTGTCCCAGGAGGAGATTCGCCGCGATTTACAAAATGAGGGTTTTGAAGGTATCAGTCAGTCTACGGTCTCGCGCCTGCTCAAGCTACTTGGTGCAATAAAAATCAGAAATACGAAGGGACAAAAGATTTATTCCGTAAATCCCCAGCAGCGTCCCTCGCCGGATGCCGGACGTTCAATAGCCGAAATGGTGGTCAGCGTTGAACATAATAGCGAATTTATCCTTATCCATACGGCAGCAGGCTATGGCCGTGCCGTCGCAAGGATTCTGGATTACCACGCATTACCGGAAATTCTGGGCGTCGTTGCCGGTAGCAGTATTGTCTGGGTCGCGCCACGGGTCGTTCAGCGCACGGCGCTGGTACACAAACAGATTAATTATTTGCTTAAAATGAATTTAAATTCATAAGAACCGTTTGCGATGAGTAAATCATGCATTAATCGCTTGATCCCAAAACAGAGCTGCGTATAATCGCGGGCAATTTGCCGGGAGGAAGCATGGTTCAGTGTGTACGACATTCTGTCTTACCGCGTCTGAAAAAGGACGCAGGCCTGCCGTTTTTCTTTCCGTTGAAAACCAATCCCAAGCCCCTCAATTGAGGGGCTTTTTTTTGCCCAGGCGTCAGGAGATAAACATGGCTAACCCGCTATATCAAAAACATATCATTTCCATAAACGACCTCAGCCGCGACGATCTTAATCTGGTACTGGCGACGGCGGCGAAATTAAAAGCCCACCCGCAGCCGGAGCTATTAAAACATAAAGTGATCGCTAGCTGCTTTTTTGAAGCTTCTACGCGTACTCGCCTGTCGTTTGAAACGTCGATGCATCGCCTGGGCGCCAGCGTAGTGGGCTTCTCCGACAGCGCTAACACGTCACTGGGGAAAAAAGGAGAAACGCTGGCCGACACGATCTCCGTGATTAGCACTTACGTAGACGCGATTGTGATGCGCCATCCGCAAGAAGGCGCAGCTCGTCTGGCGACAGAGTTTTCCGGTAAGGTACCAGTGCTCAATGCTGGCGACGGTTCGAACCAGCATCCGACGCAGACCCTCCTGGACCTGTTCACCATCCAGGAAACGCAGGGCCGTCTGGATAACCTGCATATCGCGATGGTCGGCGATCTGAAATATGGTCGCACCGTGCATTCGCTAACCCAGGCGCTGGCGAAATTTAGCGGCAACCGTTTTTATTTTATCGCGCCGGAAGCGCTGGCGATGCCGCAGTACATTCTGGATATGCTTGACGAAAAAGGGATGGACTGGAGTCTGCATGGTTCTATTGAAGAGGTTATGGCCGACGTCGACATCCTCTATATGACCCGCGTACAGAAAGAGCGTCTCGACCCGTCGGAATACGCCAATGTGAAGGCGCAGTTTGTTCTGCGCGCCAGTGACCTGAACGGCGCGCGTGAAAATATGAAAGTGCTGCACCCGCTGCCGCGTATTGATGAAATCACCACGGATGTAGATAAAACGCCGCATGCCTGGTACTTCCAGCAGGCGGGCAACGGTATTTTCGCTCGCCAGGCGTTACTGGCGTTGGTACTGAATAGCGAACTGAGTTTGTAAGGGAGAAATAGAGATGACACACGATAATAAACTGCAGGTAGAAGCCATTAAATGCGGCACCGTGATTGACCATATCCCTGCGCAGGTAGGCTTTAAGCTGCTGAGTCTGTTTAAACTGACCGAGACCGAGCAGCGGATCACTATCGGCCTGAATCTACCGTCTGGCGAGATGGGGCGTAAGGACTTAATCAAAATAGAAAATACCTTTCTCACTGATGAGCAAGTTAACCAGCTTGCTCTGTACGCGCCGCAGGCCACCGTTAACCGCATTGATAACTACGATGTCGTAGGGAAGTCACGCCCCAACCTGCCGGAACGTATTAATAATGTGCTGGTTTGCCCGAACAGCAACTGCATCAGCCACGCAGAACCGGTGTCTTCCTGCTTCGCAGTGAAAAAGCGCGCCAATGACATTGCCCTCAAATGCAAATACTGTGAAAAAGAGTTTTCGCATAATGTGGTGCTGGCCAACTAATTAGGGTTGGTTAACAATTACTGGCTCCCTATAATGACGGGACATCAGGCTGCGTCCCTTAATCATAGATGCAGTCTTACTTACCGCTGTAATTCAGGAGAAATCATGAGCAAAACTATTGCGACGGAAAATGCACCCGCAGCTATCGGTCCATACGTTCAGGGCGTAGATCTGGGCAGCATGGTAATCACTTCCGGCCAGATCCCGGTTGATCCGAAAACCGGCAGCGTACCGAAAGATGTGTCCGCACAGGCGCGTCAGTCGTTGGAAAATGTGAAAGCTATCGTGGAAGCCGCAGGCCTGAAAGTAGGCGACATCGTGAAAACGACCGTATTCGTAAAAGATCTGAACGACTTTGCGACCGTCAACGCCACCTACGAAGCCTTCTTCACTGAGCACAATGCGACCTTCCCGGCTCGTTCCTGCGTGGAAGTCGCGCGTCTGCCGAAAGATGTAAAAATTGAGATCGAAGCGATCGCCGTTCGTCGCTAAGCGATAAAAACGCCAGTGCCGGATGCGGCTTCGCCTAATCCGGCATTTGTAGGCCCAGTAAACGCAAGCGCCACCAGGCAACGATCACAATGGTTATTGCCAGCCATAACGCCGGCTATAAAACCCTTTCACTAGTTGGGTCAACGTCATATAGCCTGCCAGAATCGCAATCAGCCACGGGAAATAGCTTAGCGGCAGCGCCTGCAATTGCAGGTAAGACGCCAGCGGCGAAAACGGCAACGAGATCCCTACCACCATCACCAGCAGCGTCATCGTCATCAGCGGCCAGGCGGCACGACTTTGAATAAACGGCAGACGACGGGTACGGATCATATGCACAATCAGCGTTTGTGACAGTAACCCCACCACAAACCAGCCGGACTGGAACAAGGTTTGCGCTTCTGGCGTATTCGCATGAAATACCCACCACATCAGACAAAATGTCAGGATGTCGAAAATTGAGCTGATCGGACCGAAAAAGACCATAAAGCGCCCCAAATCCGCCGGATTCCAGCGCTGCGGTTTCTGAATTTGTTCTTCGTCGACATTATCAAACGGAATCGCCACTTGGGATACATCGTACAGCAGGTTCTGAATCAGCAAGTGCAACGGCAGCATCGGCAGGAACGGCAAAAAGGCGCTCGCCACCAGCACGCTAAATACGTTACCGAAGTTTGAGCTGGCGGTCATCTTGATATATTTCAACATATTAGAAAAAGTACGACGACCTTCAATGACGCCTTCTTCCAGTACCATCAGGCTCTTTTCCAGCAGAATAATATCGGCCGCTTCACGGGCGATGTCCACCGCGCCATCCACCGAAATACCAATATCCGCCGCCCGCAACGCCGGGGCATCGTTAATCCCGTCGCCCATAAAGCCGACCACATGCCCCTCGCGTTTGAGCAGAGTGACGATGCGCTCTTTATGCATCGGCGTCAAACGCGCAAACAACGTCGTACGGGCGGCCAGCGCCGCCAGCGCGTCGTCGCTTAACCCTTCGATATCGCTACCGATGACGACATCGCCCGCATCCAGCCCGACTTCATGGCAGACTTTCGCCGCCACCAGCTCGCTGTCGCCGGTGAGAATTTTCACCGTAATCCCGCTCGCCTTCAGCGCTTTTAGCGCTGGCGCGGTGGTCTCTTTCGGCGGATCGAGAAAAGCGATATAGCCTTCCAGAATCAGGTCAGACTCATCAATACGCTGGTAATCGCCTTCACGCGCAGGCAGGTATTTGGTCGCGACGGCAACCACGCGTAGCCCCTGACGGTTCAGCGTGTCGGTAACGCGTTTAACCCGACGCAGCATATTGTCGTCCAGCGGCACAATATCGCCGTTATGACGCACTTGCGTACACACATTCAGGATTTCCTGTAACGCGCCTTTACAGACCAGTTGATGCACGTTCGAATCTTCGGCGACCACCACCGACATCCGACGACGCTCAAAATCAAAAGGGATCTCATCAATTTTCTGCCAGCGTCCGGAGAGCTGACGCGCGTCGGTTTCGTCTACTCCTTCCAGTACCGCCGTATCCAGTAAATTTTTTAGTCCGGTCTGATAGTGACTGTTCAGCCAGGCGCAGTGCAGGACATGCCCGCAGGGCTTACCAGAAATATCCGTGTGATTCTCCAGCACAATTTTGTCCTGCGTCAGCGTGCCGGTTTTATCGGTACACAGAATATCCATCGCGCCGAAGTTCTGAATCGCGTCGAGGTGCTTCACAATAACTTTCTGTTTCGATAGCTTCACCGCCCCGCGCGCCAGGGTAGAGGTAACGATCATCGGCAGCATTTCCGGGGTTAGCCCTACCGCGACCGAGAGCGCAAATAGCGCCGCTTCCCACCAGTCGCCTTTGGTGTAACCATTAATAATCAGTACTATCGGCGCCATTACCAGCATAAAGCGGATCAGCAGCATACTGACGCGGCTAATCCCTTTCTGGAAAGCGTTCTGCTCGTTCTCTTGTTCCGAGACGCGTCCCGCCAATTGACCAAACCAGGTGTCGGCGCCGGTCGCCATCACGATGGCCTGCGCCGTTCCGCTTACTACGTTCGTCCCCATAAAGCACAGCGTGTCGCACTCAAGCGGATTGTTTTGCCGGGGCTCGCGGGTCGTGGCGACTTTCTCGACCGGCAGCGATTCGCCGGTCAGCGACGCCTGGGCGACAAACAGATCGCGCGCCTGGATAATCCGTAAATCTGCCGGGACCATATCTCCCGCCGCCAGCTTAATAATATCGCCGGGCACCAGTTGATCGATGGGTAATTCCAGCCAACCGTTTTCGCCATTTTCATTAATAACCCGCAGTACAGTGGCGGTATTGCTGACCATCGCTTTTAGCGCATCCGCCGCTTTCGTCGAGCGCGCTTCCTGCACAAAATTCAGCAGTGTTGAGATACAGACCATCAGGGCGATAACGCCTGCGGCAAACAGATCCTCCGTGGCATAAGAAATGCCGCCAAGAATCGTGAGTAAAATATTGAAAGGATTGCGATAACATACCCACAAATGAACCCACCACGGCGATGGTTTCTGTGCGGGAAGGCGGTTTTCACCATATTTTTCACGCGCGCGCGTCACCTCGGCGGCGTTTAATCCCTCCGGATGCGTATCAAAGACGCGCCAGAGAGCCTCCTGTTCCATTGCCGCGACTTTCAGGCAGCGTTCGCTCAGTGAAGGCGGGATAGGCGCGTTTACGGCGGTCTGCGCGCCGGGCAGCGGATCACGGTGAACCAGACGATAAGGCAAGTGCCGGTTAAGCCGGGCAAAAAGCTGGCGGGTAATGGTTTTTAGCATAGGTAATCCCTCCGCGCCGAAGTCAGGCGCAGAAAATTATTCAGGCGCGGCAAAGCCTTGCCCGATGAGCAATTTTTTAATAAAAACAGGGACGTTATCGTGTCACTGTCTTACAAACCGGTAAGACAGCAAAGGCAGACTTACCGGAAAAGGAAAACTCTCCATCGCGGGAGAGGGGTGGGTTCAGGGTCCATATCGCCTCCGGTAAGTAAATGATTTGCGACGCGGATTATATACATAAATCCATAAGTTTTGTGGCAATTATGGCGGTATCATATCGTTACGTAATTAAACAAAATATAAACCAGACTTTGCCCATTGCCCTTCGCTTGAGTAAAGTTACTCTTTTTATCACCATCAGCTTCGCGCCACGGGAAAACAGGATGGAAAATCGGCTCACTATCAAAGACATCGCCCGCCTGAGCGGTGTAGGAAAATCAACAGTTTCCCGCGTGCTTAACCATGAAAGCGGCGTAAGCGAACGTACCCGCGAGCGTGTCGAAGCGGTGATGAATCAATACGGTTTCTCCCCGTCCCGCTCCGCCCGTGCGATGCGGGGACAAAGTGATAAAGTGGTCGCGATCATCGTCACTCGCCTCGATTCGTTATCTGAAAACCTCGCGGTTCAAACCATGCTGCCTGCGTTTTATGAGCAGGGCTACGACCCTATTATGATGGAAAGCCAGTTCTCACCGACGCTGGTAGCGGAACATCTGAGAATGCTCAGGCGACGCAATATTGACGGCGTGGTGCTGTTTGGTTTTACTGGCATCACCGAAGAGCTGATCGCCCCCTGGAAAGCCTCGCTGGTGTTGCTGGCAAGAGAGGCGAAAGGTTTTGCCTCCGTCTGCTACGACGACGAGGACGCGATTCATATCCTCATGCGGCGGCTGTATGAGCAGGGGCACCGCAACATTAGCTTTCTGGGCGTTCCTCATAGCGACGTTACGACCGGCAAACGTCGGCATGACGCCTATCTGGCGTTTTGTAAAAAACATAAACTTCATCCCGTCGCCGCCCTGCCCGGTCTCGCCATGAAGCAGGGCTATGAGCATACGGCAAGCGTCATAATGCCGGATACCACCGCGTTAGTTTGCGCCACCGATACGCTGGCGTTGGGCGCCAGTAAGTATTTACAAGAGCAACGTATTGAGACGCTGCAACTGGCAAGCGTCGGGAACACGCCGCTGATGAAATTCCTGCACCCGGAGATCGTCGCCGTCGATCCTGGTTATGCGGACGCCGGACGACAGGCGGCTTCGCAGCTGATCGAACAGATCAATGGTCGCTGCGATCCGCGCCAGATCGTCATTTCTTCTACCCTCGCCTGAGTCGCTGATTAAATCGAATACTGCGGGTAATTTGTGATCGTCGCCGAATTCCGGGAACGTTCCTACTCTTAAGCGAACGTTGAAGAGATACTCTTGCGCCAACCAATAACATCTCTTGGCTTTACGATGAGCGAAGTAAAACAAGCCGATATCGACCGGCTGATTGAACGGGTCGGCGGGCGCGACAACATCGCCACAGTGAGCCACTGTATTACTCGCTTGCGCTTTGTGCTCCGCCAGCCGGCGAACGCCAGGCTAAAAGAGATCGAACAATTACCGATGGTTAAAGGCTGTTTCACCAACGCCGGGCCGTTTCAGATGGCGATCGGCACTGAAGTGGGCGATTACTATAAAGCGCAGCTGGACGCCACCGGTAAAGCGCATACTGATAAAGAACAGGCGAAAAAGCCGCTCGTCAGAACATGAAGTGGCATGAGCAGTTCATTTCCCACTTCGCGGAGATCTTCTTTCCGCTACTACCGGCATTGATCAGCGGCGGTTTGATCTTAGGCTTTCGTAACGTGATTGGCGATGTGCCGATGAGCAACGGCCAAACGCTGGCGCAGATGTATCCGACGCTAAAAACGCTTTACGATTTTTTATGGCTGATCGGCGAAGCGATCTTCTTCTATCTGCCGGTGGGGATCTGCTGGGCCAGCAAACGCCAGGCGTCTGGAACTTCGGCTTGTCTAGCATTGAGAAGGTGGGCTATCAGGCGCAGGTAATCCCGGCGCTACTGGCGGGACTGACGCTTGAGTTTATTGAAGCGCGCCTGAAGCGCATCGTGCCGGATTATCTCTACCTGGTTGTCGTCCCGGTCTGTTCGTTGATACTGGCCGTCTTTCTCGCCCACACCGTTATCGGCCCGTTTGGTCGTATGATCGGCGACGGTGTGGCCTTTGCGGTACGTTATATGATGACCGGCAGTTTCGCCCCGATAGGCGCGGCGCTGTTCGGCTTTCTGTATGCCCCGCTGGTGATTACCGGCGTCCACCAGACGACACTCGCTATCGATATGCAGATGGTACAGAGCATGGGCGGTACGCCAGTCCGGCCGCTGATTGCGCCGCGCAGGCCTCCGCCGTGGTGGGCATCATCATTTCCAGCCGTAAACACAATGAACGCAAGATCTCCGTTCCTGCCGCCATTTCCGCTTATCTTGGCGTCACTGAACCGGCAATGTACGGTATCAACCTGAAGTATCGTTTTCCGATGCTGTGCGCGATGATCGGCTCTGGCCTGGCAGGACTGCTCTGCGGCCTGAACGGCGTCATCGCCAACGGTGCCTGCAGGGCATCCTATCTATACCGCCGCGCTACTGGCAGGTGTACGGCATGGCGATGGTTATCGCAATCGTTATCCCAATGATTCTTACCGCCTTTATCTATCAGCGTAAGCATCGTCAGGGCACATTACAAATTGTCTAATGCTTCTTCTTCGGGGCGCAGTTGCAGGAAACTACAATGACTATTCCCCTCTGGTGGCAAAACGGCGTGAGTTACCAGATCTACCCGAAAAGTTTTCAGGATACCACCGGCAGCGGCACCGGCGATTTACGCGGCGTCACCCAGCGCCCTGGCTATCTACAGCAGCTCGGCGTGGATGCCATCTGGCTCACGCCATTTTATATTTCGCCGCAGGTGGATAACGGTTATGACGTCGCAAACTATACGGCTATCGACCCGGCCTATGGCACGCTGGATGATTTTGACGAGCTGGTGGCGCAGGCGAAAACGCGCGATATTCGTATCATCCTGGATAGGGTGTTTAACCATACTTCAACCCAGCACGCCTGGTTTCGCGAAGCGCTGAACAAAGAGAGTCCATACCGTCAGTTTTACATCTGGCGCGATGGCACGCCGGATGTCTACCCGAACAACTGGCATAACCAGAGCGAACAGTATTATTTACACCTTTTCGCGCCTGAACAGGCCGATCTGAACTGGGAAAACCCCGCCGTGCGCGCCGAGCTGAAAAAGGTTTGCAAATTCTGGGCCGATCGCGGCGTGGATGGCTTACGTCTGGACGTGGTGAATCTGATCTCCAAACATCAGGATTTTCCTGACGATCCGGCGGGCGATGGACGCCGCTTTTATACCGACGGGCCGCGCGCGCGTTTTTACGCGAAGTGAACCGTGACGTTTTTACGCCGCGTAATCTGATGACGGTAGGCGAAATGTCCTCTACCACCCTGGAAAACTGCCAGCAATATGCCGCGCTTAACGGCAACGAGCTATCAATGACCTTCAATTTTCATCATCTGAAGGTGGATTACCCCGGCGGTGAAAAGTGGACGCTGGCAAAACCTGACTACGCGCCGCCGGGCGCGATCCCTATGACCTGCTGGCCATTCTGGCCAGTAAATCCCGCGACAACAGCCGCAAGCCGATGCAATGGGATAACGGTAAAAACGCTGGTTTCACCCAAGGCGAACCGTGGATAAACCTGTGCAATAATTATGCGAATGTTAATGTCGCGGCGGCATTGAGCGATGAAAACTCGGTGCTCTACACCTATCAAAAACTGATCGCGCTGCGTAAAACACAGCCTGTACTGATCTGGGGCGATTATCAGGCTCTCCTCCCGGATAGCCCATCGCTATGGTGTTATCGCCACCAGTGACAGGGGCAAACTCTGCTGGTCGTCGCTAATCTGAGCAAAACGTGTCAGGAGTGGCATCCCCCGCATACTAAAGGACAGTGGCAGGCGCTAATGCACAATTATGGCGAGGTCGCCAGCCAGTTGCGATGACGCTCCGCCTATTTGAAGCCATCTGGTGGTTACAACGCTAGCACGTTGTCCATATACGGATAAACGCCGTAGCCCTATTGACACGGGCTGCGGCGTTGTTCCAACTTACTGCCTGTTTTTGTTGAATAATTAATCAGATTTTTCTTGCTATCTTTTACAAACGCTACAATGCCCGCCATCTGTACGCTCTGGTTTTTACCTTGTTCTACGTCAATAAAATTGCAAACATCCTTGATGCAAATCACTACATATAGACTTTAAAATGCACGCCGACCCAATATGTTGTATTAATTGACTACAATTGCTACAACACCCGTTCACCCGACACAAGGTGAATTGTGGATAACCTGGGTCAGGATTGCGGGAAGTTATTGGAAAAGAGATGAATAAACCTGTTATGACTTCCCCGGCCTCTGTGGATAACCTGTTCTTACAAATATGGAGTGATCATGACACCGCATGTGATGAAACGAGATGGCTGTAAAGTGCCATTCAAATCAGAGCGCATTAAGGAAGCCATTCTACGTGCAGCTAAAGCAGCGGGAGTCGATGACGCAGATTACTGTGCCACCGTCGCAGAAGTCGTTAGCAGCCAAATGAACGCGCGCAGTCAGGTCGATATTAACGAGATCCAGACTGCGGTTGAAAACCAACTGATGTCCGGCCCGTACAAACAGCTTGCCCGCGCCTACATCGAATACCGTCACGATCGCGACATTCAGCGTGAAAAGCGTGGCCGTCTGAACCAGGAAATTCGCGGCCTGGTAGAGCAAACTAACTCCGCGTTGCTCAATGAAAACGCCAACAAAGACAGTAAAGTCATTCCCACCCAGCGCGATTTGCTGGCCGGGATTGTCGCCAAACACTATGCCCGCCAGCACCTGTTGCCGCGTGACGTGGTGCAAGCGCATGAGCGCGGCGATATCCACTATCACGATCTCGACTATTCGCCGTTCTTCCCGATGTTCAACTGTATGTTGATCGACCTGAAAGGCATGTTGACCCAGGGCTTTAAGATGGGTAACGCCGAGATCGAACCGCCAAAATCTATCTCTACCGCCACTGCCGTTACCGCGCAGATTATCGCTCAGGTTGCCAGCCATATTTATGGCGGTACAACGATTAACCGTATTGATGAAGTGTTGGCGCCGTTTGTTACCGCCAGCTTCAATAAACACCGTCAAACCGCCGCGGAGTGGCAGATTCCGGATGCCGAAGGGTATGCGCGTTCCCGCACCGAAAAAGAGTGCTACGATGCCTTCCAGTCGCTGGAGTACGAAGTTAACACGCTGCACACCGCTAACGGCCAGACGCCTTTCGTGACCTTTGGTTTTGGCCTCGGCACCAGTTGGGAGTCGCGTCTGATCCAGGCGTCTATTTTGCGTAACCGTATCGCCGGTCTGGGTAAAAATCGCAAAACCGCCGTGTTCCCGAAACTGGTCTTCGCCATCCGCGACGGTTTGAACCACAAGTTTGGCGATCCGAACTACGACATTAAACAACTGGCGCTGGAGTGCGCGAGCAAGCGCATGTATCCGGACATCCTCAACTACGATCAGGTGGTCAACGTCACCGGTTCGTTCAAAACGCCAATGGGCTGCCGCAGCTTCCTCGGCGTGTGGGAGAACGAAAACGGCGAGCAGATCCACGACGGGCGTAACAACCTGGGCGTGATTAGCCTTAACCTGCCGCGCATCGCGCTGGAAGCAAAAGGCGACGAAACCGCATTCTGGAAACTGCTGGATGAGCGTCTGGCGCTGGCGCGGAAGGCGCTGATGACCCGTATCGCCCGCCTTGAAGGCGTGAAAGCCCGCGTCGCGCCTATCCTGTATATGGAAGGCGCCTGCGGCGTGCGGCTGAAAGCGGACGACGACGTGTCTGAAATCTTTAAAAATGGTCGTGCGTCCATCTCTCTGGGCTACATTGGTATCCATGAAACCATTAACGCGCTGTTCGGCGGCGAACACCTGTACGACAGCGAGCAGCTTCGCGCTAAAGGCATCGCGATTGTGGAGCGCCTGCGCCAGGCCGTGGATCAGTGGAAAGACGAAACCGGCTACGGCTTCAGCCTGTACAGCACGCCAAGTGAAAACCTCTGTGACCGCTTCTGCCGTCTGGATACCGCCGAGTTCGGCGTGGTGCCGGGCGTAACCGATAAAGGTTACTACACCAACAGCTTCCACCTCGACGTGGAGAAAAAGGTCAACCCGTACGACAAAATTGATTTCGAAGCGCCGTATCCGCCGCTGGCGAACGGGGGTTTCATTTGCTACGGCGAATACCCGAACATTCAGCACAACCTGAAAGCGCTGGAAGATGTCTGGGATTACAGCTATCAGCATGTACCGTATTACGGCACCAACACGCCGATCGATGAATGCTACGAGTGCGGCTTTACCGGCGAGTTCGAATGTACCAGTAAAGGTTTCACCTGCCCGAAATGCGGCAACCACGACGCCGCGCGCGTCTCGGTCACCCGCCGCGTGTGCGGTTATTTAGGCAGCCCGGACGCGCGTCCGTTTAACGCCGGTAAGCAGGAAGAAGTGAAGCGCCGCGTGAAGCATTTAGGAAACGGTCAGATCGGTTAATTTCGACAGTATTATTGCCCGGCGATGCGACGCTTTTCGGGCCATTTTTTCCGCAACGCAATTCACGTCATAGCAAGGCAGCAAATGAGTGGGTCCCGGGGAGCTTACATAAGTAAGTGACTCGGGCGCATGAATGCAGCTAACGCAGCTATGGCGCGAATTGATAAGCGGATGAGAAGCAAAAATGAGATTTCACCAATATTACCCCGTCGACATCGTCAACGGCCCCGGTACGCGCTGCACGCTATTTGTGTCAGGATGCGTGCATGAATGCCCCGGCTGCTACAACAAAAGCACCTGGCGGCTTAATTCCGGTCAGCCATTCACCAAAGAGATGGAAGAGCGGATCATTGCCGATCTGAACGACACGCGAATTAAACGTCAGGGGCTCTCGCTTTCCGGCGGCGATCCGCTCCATCCGCAAAACGTGCCAGATATCCTGAAACTGGTACTGCGTATTCGCGAAGAGTGCCCAGGAAAAGATATCTGGGTCTGGACCGGTTACAAAATGGCTGAACTCAACGCCGCGCAAATGCAGGTGGTGGATTTAATCAGCGTGCTGGTCGATGGCAAATTCATGCAGGATCTCAAAGATCCTATGCTTATCTGGCGCGGCAGCAGTAACCAGGTGGTACATTACCTGCGTTAGTCCAGCGTTCTAAAGCCGTTTGTCTGCCTGGCGATAACCGGCCGATTTCTCTCTCTTGCCGATAGTAATCACCACCACCAATACCACGTCGTCCTGCACCTGATACACTAAACGATAGCCTGAGGTCTTCAGCTTGATTTTGTAGCAATCTGGCAGTTCACGCAGCCGCGCAGACTCAACCCGCGGATTTGACAACACGTCGACAAGTTTCTTGCGGAACTGTTTTTTTACCGTTTCACCCAGCTTTTGCCACTCTTTTAGCGCGCGTGGATCAAACTCCAGCTCATAGGTCATCCAGACTAACTCTGATTCCTTTCTGTGGGTTAGCCAGTCGTTCCCGGACTGTCTGTAGCAATGCGTCTTCGCTGTCGCTAATCGTAACGGTTTTAACAGGCATACGCCCGTTTTCCGCCACATATTGAAACAACAGCCGGACAGCTTCTGTGGGGGTAATATTGAGTTTTTCCAGCACGGCATAAGCCTCGTTTTTGAGTTTGTCATCCAAACGGACGTTAAGTGTGGCCATTATGTCTCCAGAGTATAATATTATTGTAATGCATTATAGCATTACATATGCATTACATTCTATTCTGGAAAACGCCTCTCAAAAGCGGCTCACGCACTCCATCGCCACCGTTTTAAATTGCGTAAAATTCTGACATGCGCAGAGGCGCGTCATAGCGCGTTCGCGTAGAAACGTGACGAAAATATTGTAGATAGCCATCGCCTCTTCATATTCGCTTTTGCTGATGGCGAGTAAAAAAATAACGTGCGCCGTTTCGTCACCCCAGACAATCCCCTGCGGCGCGAGCACCGTATAAACCACCGTTTTCTTCGCCAGCAGCCCCAGCGCCCACCCCTACGCCGACCAGTACGCCGATAATGAGCGATTTAATTAGTATTATCAGGAACATAACTATGCCTTTTTAACAAAAATCAGCGTTTCGCGACGAAATCCACTCTGTCGAGATTGATGGCGGTCACGTTGACGGTCACATCCAGCTCCACGCTGTAGGTGCGTCGTTCCCGGCGCAAAAAGAAAAACAGAAAGGCCTCTTTACGCACCGATTCATGCGCCTGAACAATCCGCACATCCTGTGGCTCAATACGCAGTAAGATATGCGGCAACTCTCTCATCACCGCCGACTGAGCATGGTTCAGCGCATCGGCAAAGGCGCGTGCTTTGGCATCGCCCTTGCCTTTTACTCTCACCGTGGTGGTGAATTGCTCTTTCATCATCAGGCGCCGCATTTCTTTTGCCACGCCTGCACCAGGCGCTCGCCGAGCTCTTCTTTATCCATAAAGCCGAAACCCAACACGTTGCAGCCCTCATTGATAGCGGTGACGCCTTCATCCACTGACCGCATCCCATATTTGGCTTTGTAGCCATGCTTGTTTTGCGCGGTGATAGCGCCCGCGCCGCCCCTGCCGCTGCCGCTGCCGCAAAATGAAATGCCGAAGGTGGCGTTTTCCGCTTTCATCACATCGCCCAGCTTCATGTCTGCCGCGACGCCTGGTACAACAACCGCACATCCGCCCGCTTTTTCCACGCCTGCCGCCACTTTCTGGCCTTTACCCAGGCGATCGCCAATCACGACGGTAATCTGTTCCATTTTTTGCTCCTTAGAAGTTGTCTTTCGCGACTTCAAAATGTACCGATAATAGCCAGGCTTCTTCGTCAGGAAGGTTGCCAAACGCCGCCACGATTTCGCGGGCGAGCGCCATTGATTCGGCTGAGATTTCATCAAACAAGCTCGCATCGACTTCCGGCAAAGGCTCGCCGGTAATTGACCGATGCGCCATCGCGCGAACGTGAGAGGTCAGCATTTGCGTCTGTACCGCATTGGGGACAATGTGATGCCGCCCCAACAGGCCATCCTCCTGCGTTAACACCTGTTCAGCCAGTGCGTTAATTCGTTCCCCGGCGTTGTGTTTTACTGCTCCGTTATCCACGCGTCTCACCCCGTTAATGGCAATGAGATAAAACTAACGGCAGGGGTTAAATGTTTGTAGCGAGTTATTTTCCACCTCGAAGTGGAAAGGCGAGTGGGGAGGGTGATCTGTTACACAGAAAAGGCGGCATCGCGGGGTTATCGTCGGGAAAGTGTGAGGTGAATCGCGGCGTAAAGAGAAAATGGCATGTCTGAAATAGACAATGACGTTGCCGTATAAAGTGAGAAAGTGTGATGGGTACTACGTTTTGCCGGATGGCGGCCTACTGATAAGACAAAGCCGCCATCCTACAAAAATTAGCGATACTTCTTATGATACGTATTGCGGGTGTTTTTTAGCGCTTCCGCCGCCGCTTTCGCTTCTTTGACTTTACCGTCGTTCGCCAGTTTCAACGCGCCGTCAATTTGACCAACCAGGAGATCAAAACCGTGACGAAAATCCTTCATTTCCGGGCTATCCGGCGCTTTATCTTCCAGCTTCGGCGGCGTAGCTTTTTGGGCGTCCAGCGCGGCCGCGCGCATTTTGGTTAACGCCGCTTTCAGTTCAGGGGCGCTATCCGTTTTCTCAACGACTTTCAGGTTATCATTGAGAATATTCATATTATCTTCAAGATCGGCTGCAAACGCAGAAGAGCCAAGAGCCAGCGTTGAAGCCGCGACGAGCGCTAACAGGTGTTTACGCATTGCTCACTTCCTTTTTTATTATTAAAGAATTAATGCCTTAACAAGTATCTATTGCCCGGCGATTTTCATCTCCGGTAACAGTACCGAACCACACTGGATATTACTACGCGTTTCAATATCGTCACCGACGGTGACAATATTACGCCACATCTCTTTTAAGTTGCCGGCAATGGTGATTTCACTCACCGGATACTGGATTTCACCATTCTCAACCCAGAATCCGGCAGCGCCGCGGGAGTAGTCGCCGGTAATCCCGCTGACGCCCTGCCCCATCAGTTCCGTCACCACCAGGCCGGTGCCCATCTCTTTCAGCAACTGCTCAAAATTCAGCCCTTGCCCGGCGATACGCCAGTTATGGATGCCGCCCGCATGACCGGTACTTTTCAGCCCCAGTTTGCGAGCAGAATAGTTGGTCAACAGCCATTGGGTCAACACGCCGTCTTTCACAATGTCGCGACGTTCCGTGCGCACGCCTTCGCTGTCGAACGGTGAGGAGGCCAGCCCTTTTAGCAGATGCGGATGTTCTTCGATGGTCAGCCATTCCGGCAGAATTTGTTTGCCCAGCGAGTCGAGCAAAAACGTGGATTTCCGGTATACCGCGCCGCCAGCAATCGCCCCGACCAGATGACCAAATAACCCTGTCGCCACTTCATTAGCGAAAATTACCGGCGCTTTCATGGTGGAGAGCTTACGCGGCGCCAGGCGGGATAACGTGCGACGCGCGCACTCGGCCCCGACCCATTCCGGCGCTTGCAGATCCGCCATCGCCCGACCGATGGTGTAAGCGTAATCGCGCTCCATATCGCCGTTCTCTTCCGCGATGACGCAGCTTGAAAGCGAATGGCGCGTGGAGCAATATCCTTGCAACATACCGTGGCTGTTGCCGAACACTTTAATGCCGTAATGGCTGTTAAAGCTGCCGCCTTCGGTATTGGTGATGCGTTTATCGGCCTTTAGCGAAGCCTGCTCCGCGCGGGCGGCCAATTCAATAGCCTCATCCGGAGAAACGTCCGCCGGGTGGAACAGGTCCAGATCCGGCGCGTCAAACGCCAGCAGCTCTCTGTCCGCCACGCCTGCGCACGGGTCCGGCGAGGTATAACGGGCAATATCCAGCGCGGCCTGCACGGTGCGGGCAATTGCCTGCGGACTTAAGTCCGTCGAGGAGGCGCTGCCTTTGCGGTTCTGGTGATATACCGTAATCCCCAGCGCGCCGTCGCTATTAAATTCGACATTCTCTACTTCACCATAACGGGTACTGACGCTAATGCCGGTAGTCTTGCTTACGGCGACTTCCGCCCCATCTGATTTGCCCGAGGCTAACTCCAGCGCTGTCGAAACTGCTTCTTCCAGAATCTTACGCTGCGCTTCAACTTGTGAGATTACTTTCATTGCAAATGCCATAATGTAGAGAGAGTTTCTCTGAAGTCTAACAGAGAACCGTTTTTCAGTGCGCATCTTAACTGGTAACATTAGCCTCTTTTTTTAAGGAGCCTGACATGACAAAGCAGCCCGAAGACTGGCTCGACGACGTTCCCGGTGATGACATCGAAGACGAAGACGATGAAATTATCTGGGTCAGTAAAAGTGAAATTAAACGCGATGCCGAGGAATTAAAACGCCTGGGCGCGGAACTAGTGGATCTGGGGAGAAACGCGCTGGATAAGATCCCGCTGGACGCCGATCTGCGCGACGCCATCGAACTGGCACAGCGTATCAAAATGGAAGGACGCCGCCGCCAGCTACAGCTTATCGGTAAGATGCTGCGCCAACGCGACGTTGACCCTATTCGCCAGGCGCTGGACAAGCTGAAGAACCGCCATAATCAGCAGGTGGTGCTGTTTCACAAGCTTGAGCACCTGCGCGATCGCCTGATCGTCGAAGGCGATGACGCGGTAGCCGAAATACTGAACCTGTGGCCTAACGCCGATCGTCAACAGCTTCGTTCATTGATCCGTAATGCGAAGAAAGAGAAAGAAGGCAACAAACCGCCGAAATCGGCGCGTCAGATCTTCCAGTATCTGCGCGAGCTGGCGGAAAACGAAGGGTAATTTCGCACGTTGATAGCGCTTGCCAGATGGCGGCGCTGGCACCTTATCGGGCCTACGGCAAACAACATCGCAGGCCGGTAAGCGTAGCGCCACCGGGCGTTTTTTTACTCCGTAGCGTGCGCTTTTTTCGCCAGTCTATCCAGCAGTTTCTGATGGATGCCGCCGAAACCGCCATTGCTCATCACCAGAATATGGTCGCCGGGCTGTGCGGTTTTCACCACCATATCCGCCAGAGTATCGACATCCCCGCTCCAGTGAGCAGGCTGTACGCAGGCGTCCGCTACTTCTGAAACCTGCCACGGAATATGCGGCGGCTGCAGCAGGAAAACTTCATCCGCACGCCCTAACGACGGCGCCAGGTCATCCTTACATAATCCCATCTTCATGGTGTTAGAACGCGGCTCCAACACCGCAATGATACGCGCCGTACCGCCGACTTTACCGCGTAAGGCCGCCAACGTGGCCAGAATCGCCGTTGGGTGATGGGCGAAATCGTCATATACCGTTACGCCGTGAGCTTCACCGCGCAGCTCCAGGCGACGGCGGGCATTAATAAATGACCCCAGCGCGCTGGCCGCTTCAGCGGGCGCGACGCCAACGTGGCGCGTGGCGGCAATCGCCATCAGCCCGTTATGCATATTGTGCTCGCCCACCAAGCCCCATTTCACATCGCCGACTTTCTCACCGTCCAGCCACACTTCCCACTCGGAAGCATCGGTAGTCAGCTTCTTCGCCTGCCAGTGCCCCTGCTCGCCCACCAGCTCCTGCTCGCTCCAGCAGCCCAGCGCCATGGTCTGTTTTAGATTGATATCGTTTTCTGGCCAAATGATCCGCCCCTGCCCTGGCACAATGCGCACCAGATGGTGGAACTGCTTCTGGATCGCTTTCAGATCGTCGAAGATGTCGGCGTGATCAAACTCAAGGTTATTGAGGATCAGCGTTCGCGGACAGTAATGCACAAATTTAGAACGTTTATCAAAGAACGCGCAGTCGTACTCATCCGCTTCGATAACAAAGAATAGACTCTCGCCAAGGCGCGCGGACACCTCAAAGTTGCCAGGTACACCGCCGATAACGAAACCAGGCTTGTACCCACACGCTTCCAGTATCCAGGTTGCCATGCCTGCGGTAGTGGTTTTACCGTGCGTACCAGCGACTGCCAGCACCCAGCGATCTCGAAGTACAAAGTCGTGCAGCCACTGTGGGCCGGACATAAAGGGAATGTTTTTTTCCAGCACCGCCTCCACGCATGGATTCCCGCGCGTCATCGCATTGCCGATAATCACCAGATCCGGCTGCGGATCGAGCTGGCTGGCGTCATAACCCTGAATCAGATCAATCCCTTGCTTCTCAAGTAAAGTACTCATCGGCGGATACACATTGGCATCCGAACCCGTTACTTCATGACCAAGCGAGCGAGCCAGCATCGCCAGCCCCCCCATGAAAGTGCCACAAATTCCCAAAATATGAATGCGCATACGTCACTATCCTTTTTTTATCTGCGCGCCATTTTACGCACATGTCTGGCAAGTGAGAAACGCATTTCAGGTAAATCTGTACTTTGCTGGCGCGATTCACCTGAGCGCATCGTCTGAAATGTTTGTTAAGATTGTTACGGTCGCTTTACTCCAATCAATTGCAGGGAAAGTGTTATGAAAACGTTAGGTGAATTTATTGTCGAAAAGCAGCACGAGTTCTCTCAGGCTACCGGTGAGCTCACTGCTTTGCTGTCGGCAATAAAATTGGGCGCCAAGATCATCCACCGCGATATCAACAAGGCCGGTCTGGTCGATATCCTGGGTGCCAGCGGTGCTGAAAACGTACAGGGCGAGGTTCAGCAAAAGCTCGATCTGTTCGCGAACGAGAAACTGAAAGCTGCACTAAAAGCGCGTGATATTGTCGCGGGCATCGCGTCGGAAGAAGAGGACGAGATCGTCGTCTTTGAAGGCTGCGAACACGCAAAATATGTGGTGCTGATGGACCCTCTGGATGGCTCCTCCAACATCGACGTTAACGTCTCTGTCGGTACGATTTTCTCAATTTATCGTCGCGTGACCCCTGTCGGCACGCCAGTTACTGAAGAAGATTTCCTGCAACCCGGCAACAAACAGGTCGCTGCGGGCTATGTCGTGTATGGCTCTTCCACCATGCTGGTTTACACCACCGGCTGCGGCGTACACGCTTTCACCTACGATCCGTCGCTGGGCGTGTTCTGCCTGTGTCAGGAACGTATGCGTTTTCCAGAAAAGGGTAAAACCTACTCCATCAACGAAGGTAACTACATTAAGTTCCCTAATGGTGTGAAGAAGTACATCAAATTCTGTCAGGAAGAGGATAGTTCAACAAGCCGCCCTTACACCTCGCGTTACATTGGCTCTCTGGTGGCCGATTTCCACCGCAATCTGCTGAAAGGCGGCATCTATCTCTACCCGAGCACCGCCAGCCACCCGCAGGGAAAACTGCGTCTGCTGTATGAGTGTAACCCGATGGCGTTCCTTGCGGAACAGGCCGGCGGCAAAGCCAGCGATGGTAAAGAGCGTATTCTGGATATCATTCCGGAAAGCCTGCACCAGCGCCGCTCGTTCTTCGTCGGCAATAGACATATGGTTGAAGACGTGGAACGTTTTATCCGCGAATATCCGGACGCGTAACCCTTCCCCCTGGCGGGATAAAATGTGAAGCCGCCATCGGGCAATGAAATGCCGGATGGCGGCTTTGCCTTATCAGACCGGCTATTTTTCCGTTTCTTAACCCTGCCGGTTATTCTTCTCCACCAAGCGTCGGGCGAGGCAGAAGCGAAAACAAGCGAAGACTTTCAGCGTGAGTTGGCTATAATACTCGCCACTTGTTTGTCATAAATTCTAAGGAAACAGACATGAGCTTACTCAACGTCCCGGCGGGTAAAGAACTGCCGGAAGATATCTACGTCGTTATTGAGATCCCGGCTAACGCAGATCCGATCAAATACGAAGTTGACAAAGAGAGCGGCGCGCTGTTCGTTGACCGCTTCATGTCCACCGCGATGTTCTATCCGTGCAACTACGGCTACATCAACCATACCCTGTCTCTGGATGGCGACCCGGTAGACGTTCTGGTCCCGACGCCGTATCCGCTGCAGCCCGGCTCCGTCATCCGTTGCCGTCCGGTTGGCGTACTGAAAATGACCGACGAAGCAGGCGAAGATGCGAAACTGGTTGCCGTACCGCACACCAAACTGAGCAAAGATTACGATCACATTAAAGATGTGAACGACCTGCCGGAACTGCTGAAAGCGCAGATCGCTCACTTCTTCGAACACTATAAAGACCTCGAAAAAGGCAAATGGGTGAAAGTTGACGGTTGGGACAACGCCGAAGCCGCTAAAGCGGAAATCGTTGCTTCCTTCGAGCGCGCTGCGAAGAAATAAGTTCGCTTTCTAAGGTCAGCATAACTTATTGAAGCCCCTCACTTTATGAGGGGCTTTTTTTGATGCTACTCTAAACGAATAGTTTCAGTGCAGGCTTCGTTTCAAAGAAACATTCCTGCTCCTGAAAATCTATTAACCTACTAGCCCCTTCGGGTATTTTGGTTCTCGAAACCTTTACTCCTGATTTACAGGTTTCACACCAAATAACTTTCCATCCAATATCACTATTATCGAAACCAAAGTATTGATAAGAAAGTCCTTTTTTACCACATACTGGGCATTCACATGAGGTGTAACTACCATCATCTTTTGGTAAGTACTTCATCCATTCAAGATAGGTCAAAGAGTTCATCTATTTGTACTCCTCTAGCTTTCCAGTCTTATTATTGAGGTAAAATTGCCAAAAACTATCCTCAATACTATGGGCGGCTTTTTCATTCAATATCAATTCTCTATTCATCTTGATTGCATCATCAGCATATGTATTTGGATGCTTAAAGAGATAGATTTGCATAGTATGCGTTCTTTCATGGCCTAATGTTTTTATTAATTGCTCAATATCCGTAGAAGCATCTGGGTACAAATCAATATCACCATTAGGGTGAGTATAACCATAGATATTCTTACCTTTCAGGTCAGAATCCCTGATAATTTTCACTTTAACTCCCCCTAAGCCTACCCCACCTTCACGTGCAGCCTGTTCAACAAAGCGCATCTGCATAGGCACTTTTAGATCTGAAAAGACTTCAGTATTGCTAGTCCGACGATATAAATTATCAGCGGTGGCACTACGCCCTAATGATACGCCCTTGGTTTCAATCCGCCTCAGCTTTTCAAGACTTCTTATCGTCGAACTTAATCCCATCCTCCCAAGCCCATAACCTGCGGCAATTGAGGCCGCTATAATGGCAGTACTGACCGTTTTCTCATTAAGAATCTGATCGTAACCTTTGACGGCATCACCGCCCAGTTTTTCTGCAGTGTCCCTGAATCCCTCGATGTTGCCATTATAAATTCCTCCGGCCGCCAGCAGTCGGCCTACACCAGCGCTGTTAAGGGTTTGAGTCTGTGGTTTCGGCGCAGGAACAAACAGCTTATTGTACTCCGCAGGTAGAGCAAGATAACTAAACTCGGTATTACTTATCAGGTGTTTACTGAGGATATAATCATAATTGACAGATATTGTTTCTGTATGGATTTCGTCTTCTATAATGCGAAGCTGAATGCTTGATATTGAAGCACCTCTGAGCTGAATATAATAATACTTCTCCCATTGACCATATCTATTTATGCGGTAAAACCAAAACTCAAAAAACAGGTTCTCATTGTTATTAATAGCATTCATTAATAGCGGTGAGCTTTTATCTATTTGTTTACTGAATGTTAATCCCTGTAGGTTCGTACCTTTGCCTGTATTCGTTACCCCTGCCCCCAAAGAAAAAACAAATATTTCATTCACATGGTTCTGTTGCCAACGATTACCGACTGAAGCAATTGTGCCACCCCCATCAGAAATATCGCCTTGTTGTTCACCAATGAGTTTAAGATAAACAATATTACTCATTCCATTACTATCCTTACCTGGATAATTACTTTACAGAATGAGAATGCGACTTAAATAAAATAACTTCCGCTAGCGGGATCATATAATTCTATAATTACACAAAGTGATATTTTAAGAAAAATTATAATCACCACTAATTAGTGCTTCACTAAATAAGCATTTTAGCGCAATAGTAAAAAAGAGAAATGCGTCCTGATAACCCGGAATTAAAGCTGCCACTGCATAAAACAACGCCACCCGAAGGTGGCGTATTATACCTCTCGTCTTTCAAACTGCCTCGGTGTTGGCTTTCCTCGCTCCCCCCAGTCACGTACTGATGTACGCTCCTGGGGATTCTCTGCGTCGCCGCCTTGATGCAACCCGAAATCCATCAGGTATATGTTATATGTTAGTGCTGGTTTCTGTCTAACCAGTCACCGCTTTCAATCAGAGTTAAACCATCAACAGGACGTTGGTACACATACATCCATGCGCTGCCGTACGGCGTCTGGATTAACTGGCGTGCGTATTCACCGCCCCTGGTGCGCAAGGCATCAAGTTCGGCCAGCGTGGCGTTATCAATTCGATAAACTTCACCGTATACTGATCCGTTTCCCGGAACGGCACCTGGATAGTGGCCCAGACTATACAACTGGTAGTTATCGATACTGTAATCGCCAAGCAATTGAGCATTGGTCATCCAGTGACTGTTGCCTTGTTTCTGTCGTAAACTGCCGTAGACAAATATTCGCATTGCTAAAACTCAAACTGATAGAGCAAATCAAGTGCCTGATCTACGCCAGACACTGCTTCCAGATATAGCTTTGGCATCAGGCGATAACGTAACGTTAGCGTCGCCAGAGAGTCAAATATCCCTATACCATACTTCACCTGTAGACCTGGCAGTACATAGCCGCTGACCACGACCTGAGACGAATCGCCCACCCCTTGCGTGTCCAGCGCCAGATTACTTACGCCAAATGTCTCTCCGATTTTACCCACAACCTGACCACTTTGCGCAACCCCCAGGCCAATAAGCATGGAGGTCATTGCCGCGCTATCGCTCTGATTGCTGTCCAGCCCCTGTCCACGCAGCAGATAAGAGAGCGCTTCAGCCTGCGGCATCGCCGGATCGGAGAAGATTTCCGCTTTGGGTTCATCAGCAGTGCCCGTGACGCGCACACCCGCGATGACATCATCTTCGGTGGCGTCAGGGTTACGGATCGCTTCGATATTGAGTAGCGGCTGATCCGGCGGCCCGGAGAACAGCAGCTCGCCTTTACGGACAAGCAGATCCTGACCGTAAGCGCGGAATCGCCCGTCAGGAATATTAATTTGACCATTAAGCCCCAGCCCCTGTTTATCCTGCGCGACTTTTAAATCGCCGGTCAAACGCGCTTTAAGCCCGAAAGCGTCGATGCGCACATTGTTGCCGACGTGTACTGTCAGATTGCTGTTGATGGGGATAGAAGCCGTCTGCGGCGTTTCTGGTTGCAGGTTATTGTTGAGCATGACCACATCGCTGGAGACGCCGACCGCGCTTTCCGGCAACTCATGCACCACAATCCGCGCCCACGGAACGTCTACACGCCCATCCAACGTAAACAGCGAAGGTGTCGCATCAAAGACGACATCCGGCGAGACATCCAGACGCACCATCGGCGGAACGGTAATCCGCACCCGACTGCCTTTCGCCGTCACCCGCGCGCGCCAGTTATCAATCTGGCTCCAGTCGGCGTTGCCGTTCAGGTTAATTTGTCCTTGTTGCGTTCGCACAATACCGGCGAGCGTTGAGCGCGTACCGCTAAAGTTCATGGTGAGCTGGCTCGGCTGCATTTCAAACGGCATAAAGTTACCGTCAATATCCAGCGCGCTAAGTTGCAACTGACCAAACAACTGCGGGCTTTGCACATCGCCGCCCAAGCGTAACCTGGCGTTCAACATTCCCGCCGCTTTTTCGCCGCGCGAAAAGATGGGGTTGACCATCGCCAGATTGACATTACGCATGTTAACGTTACCGCCGAGATTGCGCCGCCCCTGAGGATCGCTTACCTGCACCTTGCCATCAAATTGACCATTGTTCGTCAGGCGAATCAGCCATCCCAGCTCGGCGCGATTATTGTGCAAATCGGCGCTGAGGTTCAGCGTCTCAAACGCGACCGGCAACGGTGCGTCATTGACAGTTTGCGTGACCTTCACGTTACGACCGGAAAGCGTGACGTTCCCCTGCGGCAATCCCTCTTTGGTCGTGTCCCATGAAACGTCCGCTTTTCCGCTAAAGATCCCGCTGGCCTGGGTGGTGTCAGGCATAAATGGCTTCAGCATCGCCAGATCAAAACGGTTGAGATTAACCACCGCCCGCCCTGCTGCGCCCGCATCAATGGTTTGCGGTACGCACAGCTCGGCGTTCGGGTTCAGCCAACAATGCGGACCGATACTGATTTTTTGTTCTTTATTGCGGTAGTCCAGCGTAATCGCGCGAGTCAACGACCATGGTCCCACTGGCGTCTGGAAGCGGGTGTCGCTTAACGTCCCTTTCCAGCGCTCCGCGCCGCGATCGAAACTGCCGTTCAGGGAGAGTTGGCCGGATACTGGTTCTCCCTGAACGCGTAGCTGTAGCTGATGCTTCTTCTCGCTGCCTTTGGCGTCGAGCGTCACCAAATTGATGTTAACGTCGGGCTGCGAAATCCGCTCTACGCGCACGTTGAGATGGCCCGCTATCTGATCGGTGGATTTAATATCGCCTTCGATGCGCGCCTGGGCGATAGACAACGCCTGCCAACGCAGACCGCGGGCGGTGATATCCGCCAGCAACTGCGGCGCTTCCACCGTACCGCGGACTTTAACGATTCCTTTTGCGGTGCCGCCCAGCCCCGGCAGCGCGTTATCCAGTCCTGGCGCATCGATTGTGGCGTCAAGATTCAGATCCTTAACGCCAAGCTCGCCTTTGACATCGGCGCTGTTTGGGCCCAGCGCAAGATGCAGTCCCGGAATCGTCCATTGCATGTAGCTGTTGCCTTTTAGCGTCCCGTTGACGTTAACGTTATTCTGCTTCACATTGCCGGTCAGTTTGAGCTCCGGAACGTCCATCTGCCAGGTGCCGCCGTAGAGACTGCCTTTGGTTTTCATCACACCGTTAAGCTTCGCAGGCCAGTCCGGGATCTCTTTAGCGGTATTGATGTCATTCAGCGTCAGTTCGCCACGCCAGCTAAACGCCTGCTGCCAGTCCACCAGCGCTTTCAGTTCAGTTTTGCCTTCCAGCGCGGCGACGGTGAGTTTGTCGAGATTGATCTGCCGCTCATTCCCTTTGGCATCCAGCGTGATGGTCGCCGGCGGGATATCTTGCCCTTTCACGGCGGTTCGCATCGACAGCGTATAGTCGGTCATCTTGCCGCTAAGTTTGAGCTTCAGATCGTCAGCCTGAAACTGTGTATTGCCCGTGAACGGCCAGGCAATGCGCTGACTGACGACTTCAAGATTGAGTGGTAAACCGGCCTCCGCCAGCCGCGTCTGGGCGCGAAGCGCGACATCCATCGGCCCGGAAAGGTTCACCCCGACCTCCAGTTGTTCGCGTAGCGCGCCGCCGACCTTGAGTTTTATCTTTTCACCCTTTAGCGGATCGATATTCAGCGTACTGTTGAGCGTAATATCGACCGGCCAGTTATTGGCGAGCTGCGCCGTACCGGAGGCTTTCACCGTACCCTGGTTGGCGTCGATATCCAGAGTATCCAGCTTCATATTACCGTCGATACTGCTGACTTTAAGCAGCATCGTGCGCACCGTCAGATCGGTATCGCCGGTGACGCGTAGCTGCTCGCCGCGAAATGACTCGATATTCAGATTGAGCGGCAGGTGAACATCGGTCATCTCCGGCATTACCGGTTTTGCAAACAGATCTTTTAGCGTTTCGCCAAGCGGCTTTTCATCCGGTTGAGGTTTCTCGATTTTGGGTTCAACCACCTCTTTCTGCGCCACATCAGCGACCTTCGGCAGCGCAATCAGCAATCCCTGAAGCCGCGTCGGTTTCAGGGTCAGGTTTTTATCCTGCCATGCCAGCCCGGAGGTAAAATCCAGCACCGAAACGGTAGTGTCATCAATCTTGATATTGATGTTATTCAGCGCCACGCGCGACAACGTGACGGGCCAGGGCGTAGAGAGGTTCAGCGGCCCGCTATCTTCCTCTTCTTGCGCCTGTTCGGAAGGCGGCATTTTTTTACTGTCGATAGCGACATTAATGTCTTTTAGCGCCAGGTCATTAACGCACAGGGTACTGTGCCACAAGCAATCAAGCCCGACAGCCAGATGAATTTCGCCCGCATTCACCGCGACGCCCGGCTGCTCATAGCGGATATTTTTTAACGATAAATCCCGCCAGCCGCCGGTGACCTGCCCAATCTCCAGCCCCGGCACCCAGCGGTTCGCCGCACTAAATACCAGATGCAGCCCCGTCATCGTCCCGACCAGAAACGCGACGCTCGCCAGTAGCAGCACAATGAAAATCAACACGCCGAGGCTTATTTTCTTCCATAAACTCATAATTCAGGCCCCAGACCGATGTAAAACTGTAAACCGTGTTCGTCTTTATCGCCAACCGGTACGGCAAAATCGAGTTTGACAGGCCCAACCGGCGACTCCCAGCGCACGCCGACCCCGGTCCCGGTTTTGAAATCGCTACGGCGAATATCACTCACCGCCTCGCCGCTATCGACAAACACCGCCCCCCACCATTTGCCGGTGACGTTATACTGGTACTCCAGCGATCCGGTCGCCAGTTTTGAGGCGCCTTTAAGATTGCCATCGCTATATTTAGGCGAAATGGATTTGTATTTATAGCCGCGAATACTGCGATCGCCCCCGGCGAAGAAACGCAGATCCGGCGGAACTTTGTCGAAATCACCGGTTTCGATCCAGCCCACATTGGCGCGCATCACAAAACGATGGCGATCGTACAAAGTACGAATCCAGACGTTTTGCGCCTGCAGCACGGAGAAATCCACGTCGGAACCCCAGGCCGTATTCGAGTAGTCCACCGAGTAGCGCTGCGAATCGCCCCAGGTCGGCATCAGCCCCCCTCGCGAGCGGGTTCGGCTGATCATCACGCCTGGGTAAAATAGCATGGTGGTATTGGTGACGTTCCCCTGGGTAAAGTGGTCGAAACTCCAGCGCAGGTTAATCGCGCGCTGCCAGCCGCTGGAAAGATCCCAGTAACGCGAAACGGCAAGTGTGGTCGAGTCCTGCTCCGTATCATTCAAATCGGTACGTTTAAAACCACCCTGTACCAGATAGTATTGCTCCAGCGGATTTTTCAGCAGCGGCATTTTATAACTAAAATCCAGCACCTGTTCCGGCGCAGAAATGCTGGTACTGGTGATCAGGCTATGACCGTAAGAATTCATCCACGGCTTTTTCCACGACGCTTTCACGCGCGGCCCGACGTCGGTAGAGTACCCCACCCCAGTTTCAATCGTGTTTTCGGTTCGCGGCGACACCACGCCTTTTAACGGCAGAATTTTCGTTTTACGGGATTTCTCAAATTCCGGCGCCACTACGACAGAATTGAACCATCCGGTGGCGGAAAGTCTGCGGTTTAGTTCCGCCAAATCTTTCGATTCGTACTCATCGCCCTCTTTAAACGGCAGCAGATTTTGTAAATATTCATCACGAATCTGCGAACCTTCGAAGGTGACATGTCCGAAGCGATAGCGCTCACCGCTATTATAATCAATATCCCAGAACGCCTGATGACGGCCCAGCGCAATTCCTAACTGGCTTTTAACGAATTCGCTGTCGAAATAGCCTTTACGGAGAGACACGCTGGTTAACGACTTTTTAAAATTGTCATAGTCTCCCTGGTTCAGCACGGTGCCGATTGCCGGTCGCGTTTTCAGTAACGCCAGATAATCTTTATCCGTACGCGCGCCGCCGCGTAAAATCACTTCTGTACCGCCAATCAGCACCGGCTGGCCGGGCGTAACTTTGGCGATTAATACCTGCCGCCCTTTCGCAGGCGGCGGAAGCAAGTCGAAATTGATGGTGGGTTCGTAATAGCCTAACGCTTTGAGCCCTTCGCGAATCGCATCATCAACCCGAGCGCGAAAACGCCGATCCGGCGTCACCTCATCGCTTTGAATCGTAGAAAGCTGCGCGCGAACGTTTTTTTCCAGCTCTCCGGATAGCCCTTCGACTTTCAGACGAACATTCGCGGCTACCGCAGAACTGCTCAGACACAGTAAGCTAACCCAACATAACTGACGGATTTGTGGCACATTTTCTCCTGAATATCCCCTATTCCCACCCCTGGAAAAAAATCACACTACCGCTCCGCGGCTTAACATAAAATCAACAATTGCGTTTGAAAAGCAGACGACCGCCCAAATATTTCTTATGTTTAGATCCAGATACATTAATGTTGTTATTGTGTGCAAAGATGCGTCTCGTTACAACCTTAACGCCAATTAACGCTTTCGGGAGAATCGCTCATGAGTTTATTTGATAAAAAGCATCTTGTTACTCAAGCAGATGCATTACCAGGACGTAATACCCCGATGCCGATCGCCACTCTGCATGCGGTAAATGAACACTCTATGACCAATGTCCCTGCCGGGATGGAGATCGCCTACTTCGCTATGGGCTGTTTCTGGGGCGTAGAACGTTTATTCTGGCAGTTGCCCGGCGTATATAGCACCGCGGCAGGGTATGCGGGCGGTTACACGCCTAATCCAACCTACCGGGAAGTCTGCTCCGGGCAGACCGGTCATGCCGAGGCGGTGCGGGTAGTGTACGATCCTGCCGTTATCAGTTATGAGCAGCTTTTACAGGTCTTCTGGGAGAATCACGATCCGGCGCAGGGGATGCGACAGGGTAACGATCACGGTACGCAATATCGTTCTGCGATTTATCCCTTAACGCCGGAACAGAGTACCGCTGCCCACGCCAGTCGCGAGCGCTTCCAGTCGGCAATGGCCGACGCCGGAGACGAGCGCCCCATCACTACGGAAATCGCCCATGCGACGCCGTTTTACTATGCCGAAGATGAACACCAACAGTATCTGCACAAAAATCCGTACGGTTACTGCGGGGTTGGCGGGATAGGCGTTTGCCTACCGCCTGACGCGTAACAGCGCGGGCAGGGAGGGCGTTTGCCGGGGTTGCAAATGAACCCTCTGGCGAGTTTACAGTAGCTTACGCTATACTAGCCCTGAACTTATCGGCTCACTGCTACGAGCCGATTTTCATTAAACATTACCACACGGATTTATAAACTTCCCTTCCGAGGATCTGGCGTTTCGCCGGATAAGATATGTTAAACAGTATATTCATTATATTCTGCCTGATCGCTGTAAGCGCGTTCTTCTCCATCTCCGAGATCTCGCTTGCCGCATCACGTAAGATTAAGCTTAAATTATTGGCTGATGAAGGCAGTATCAACGCACAACGTGTATTGAAAATGCAGGAAAATCCCGGCATGTTTTTCACCGTTGTGCAAATTGGCCTGAATGCAGTCGCGATTCTTGGCGGCATCGTCGGCGATGCGGCATTTTCGCCCGTCTTCTCCGCCCTTTTCTCGCACTATATGTCGCCTGAACTCTCCGAGCAGTTGAGCTTTATCCTCTCTTTCTCACTGGTGACGGGGTTGTTTATCCTGTTCGCGGATTTAACCCCGAAACGCATCGGTATGATTGCGCCAGAAGCTGTGGCTTTGCGTATCATCAACCCGATGCGCTTCTGCCTGTTCCTTTTTCGCCCACTGGTGTGGTTGTTTAACGGCATGGCAAACAACATTTTCCGCCTGTTCAAGATTCCAATGGTGCGGAAAGACGACATCACTTCCGATGATATTTACGCGGTAGTGGAAGCCGGCGCGCTGGCGGGCGTTCTGCGCAAGCAAGAGCATGAACTGATCGAAAACGTGTTTGAACTTGAATCCCGCACCGTACCGTCTTCTATGACATCGCGCGAAAGTATCATCTGGTTTGATCTGCACGAAGACGAACAAAGCCTAAAGAATAAGGTCGCCGAGCATCCGCACTCAAAATTTTTGGTATGTAATGAAGATATCGACCACATCATCGGCTATGTAGACTCCAAAGATCTGCTGAATCGCGTGCTGGCGAACCAAAGTATGGCGCTGAATAGCGGCGTGCAAATTCGCAATACCTTAATTGTACCGGATACGCTGACCCTTTCAGAGGCGCTGGAAAGCTTTAAAACGGCGGGCGAAGATTTCGCGGTCATCATGAATGAATACGCGCTGGTCGTCGGCATAATTACGCTAAACGATGTGATGACCACGCTAATGGGCGACCTGGTCGGCCAGGGGCTGGAAGAGCAAATTGTGGCGCGCGATGAAAATTCCTGGCTGATTGACGGCGGCACGCCGATTGACGACGTCATGCGTGTGCTGGATATCGACGAGTTTCCACAGTCCGGCAACTATGAAACCATCGGCGGCTTTATGATGTTTATGCTGCGTAAAATCCCGAAACGTACCGATTCGGTGAAGTTTTCCGGCTACAAATTTGAAGTGGTGGATATCGACAACTACCGGATCGATCAGCTGCTGGTAACGCGTCTCGACAATAAAAGCAACGTACCGGCGCCGAAACTGCCCGATGCGAAAGGGAAAGAAGACGGCGCGGCCTGAAATCTGTTTGCCAGAAACATCAACGGCCCCTGATTCAGGAGCCGTTTTTTTTTACTTTTTTAACCTACTGCATAGCACTTTGAGTTATGCCATCTCAGTTTGCAGACGCATAACCTGACGGTTAACTTCAGACATCACAGATAGATGCTGCTTGTCTCTCACTTTTGGGATAAGAATCTTCCCTTTATCGAACTCAAAAGCGCCAACATCCTTGATATATAACCGTCCACGGAACAGGATCTTCACGTACTTCGCCACCTGTAGCGGGTTGTAGCGTTGGAAAATTTTCATTGTTGTCTCCTGCTGAGTATTACGCCCTTGCGGTGCCACAATCGGCCCAACAGTTTTAAGGCGCAAATTTTAATGCCATATGACTATAGACCATATCTATGTCGTTTCCAGTATGCATAAGTATATTTACCTTTTGATTACAGTTATTCAGAATTATCTAAACATCAGCTCATTTTCGTCAGTATATGCCTTCATTTTTCACAGGAAGTGTGCGCCCGCCCGCAAACTGGCATTCCCTTTGCGGAAAAAGTCTCTATCGCACATATGATTAAATGTCGACCCAAAGTGGTCGGATCACCTGCAAAAAAATAAAGAAGGAATGACCATGATCCTACGTAAAATTCTGGCAATGTCGTGCCTGCTGCTCCCGATAATGACCTCCGCGCATAACCTTGAAGTTAACCAACGGGTTCCGCCGGTAGGCATTGCCGATCGTGGCGAACTGATGCTGAATAAGGATGAGTTTAGCTATAAAAACTGGAATAGCGCGCAACTTGCAGGAAAAGTGCGCGTCCTGCTGCATATTGCCGGGCGAACGTCAGCAAAGGAGAAAAACGCCACGCTGATTGAAACGATTAAATCCGCCAGGCTTCCGCACGACAGATACCAGACGACCACAATTGTAAACACCGATGATGCGATCCCGGGCTCCGGTATGTTCGTGCGTAGCAGCATAGAAAGTAATAAAAAACTCTATCCATGGTCGCAATTTATTGTCGACAGCAATGGCATAGCGCGCAACGCCTGGCAGTTAAAAGAAGAGGGGTCCGCCGTCATCGTGCTTGACAAAGACGGTCGGGTTCAATGGGCGAAGGATGGCGCGTTAACCCAACAAGAGGTACAGCAGGTGGCCGACCTGCTGCATAAACTCCTCAGTAAATAGTCACCCGGAAGCCGGGGTTAAGGAACGATTCACGAGGGGTATAATCCAGCGTTTTTCCCTGCCAGTCGTGAACGTGCGCCCCGGCAGCAACGGCAATGGCATGACCAGCGGCAGTGTCCCAAACGTTGGTCGGCCCAAATCTGGGATAAAGCTGGGCCTGACCTTCCGCCACCAGACAAAACTTCAGCGAGGAGCCAATAGAGGTCGTCTGATGTTCGCCGAGCTGTTGGAGATATTCGATGAGTTCATCATCGGTATGCGAACGGCTAATCACCACCAGCGGCGGGCGGGCATCCCGAACCTGAATCTGCTTACGCACCCCGCACTCTTCTTTCCAGGCCTTACCATCCGCTGCGCAGTACATCACTTTCAGCACTGGCGCATAGACTACGCCCAGCACTGGCTTTCCCTGCTCAATCAATGCAATATTGACCGTAAATTCTCCATTACGCTTAATAAATTCTTTGGTGCCATCGAGTGGATCGACCAGCCAATAACGCTGCCAGTGCTGGCGCACTTCCCAGGCGGGCGGGTCTTCCTCTGAAAGCACCGGAATATCCGGCGTGAGCGTACGTAACCCTTCGAGAATCACGGTATGTGCGGCGATATCCGCCGCAGTGACTGGAGAATCGTCCTGCTTGCGGACGTACTCCATCGGTTTGGCTCCATCATAAACCTGCATAATGGCATCGCCCGCGTTCCGTGCAAGCTGGCATACTTGTTCTAACATTCTCCACCTCTTTATGACAGGGGCGTTAACTCGTTGTTTTACTTATACCCGATCGTTAAGGGTTCCGACAACTGTGATACTGTCTGCAGTTTTGATAATACGTTTCATGGCATGATTCACCGTTCTGTGAACAATCGCAAAAAACCTGTCAGATGGGGCGGTTCCGCCTTCTCCGGCCAGATCGATTGTCAACCCGATATCGGGTTTCACTGTTTGTCATCGCTATTTTTCACTATCCGGCTTCTATATTGCGTTCTTAAAAGGTGCCTCTGATGATTAAGTTTAGTGCAACGCTTCTGGCTACGCTGATCGCCGCCAGCGTGAATGCGGCCACCGTCGATCTCCGTATCATGGAAACTACTGATTTACATAGCAACATGATGGATTTCGATTATTACAAGGATACCGCAACCGAAAAATTCGGATTGGTACGTACCGCAAGTTTGATTCAAGCCGCCCGAGATGAAGTCAAAAACAGCGTGCTGGTGGATAACGGCGACCTGATTCAGGGGAGTCCTCTGGGCGATTATATGGCGGCAAAAGGGCTCAAAGAAGGTGATGTTCACCCGGTCTATAAAGCGCTCAACACTCTGGATTACGCGGTTGGAAACCTCGGCAACCATGAGTTTAATTATGGTCTGAACTATCTGCATAACGCGCTGGCCGGCGCGAAATTCCCTTACGTTAACGCCAATATTATCGACGTTAAAACCCAAAAGCCGCTCTTTACGCCTTATCTGATTAAAGAGACGAACGTTATTGATAAAGACGGCAACCCGCAAACCCTGAAAATAGGCTATATCGGCTTTGTGCCGCCGCAAATCATGATCTGGGATAAAGCGAATCTGAGCGGAAAAGTCACCGTAAATGACATCACGGAAACCGCCCGAAAATATGTGCCCGAAATGCGCGAGAAAGGCGCTGATATAGTGGTAGTAATTGCTCACTCAGGCCTTTCTGCCGATCCGTACCACAGCATGGCAGAAAACTCGGTTTATTACCTCAGCGAAGTTCCCGGCGTCGACGCTATTATGTTTGGCCACGCCCACGCCGTCTTCCCCGGTAAAGATTTTGCCAATATTAAAGGCGCGGATATCGCCAAAGGTACGCTTAACGGCATTCCTGCGGTAATGCCTGGCATGTGGGGCGACCATCTGGGAGTGGTCGATCTGGTGCTCAATAACGACAGCGGCAAATGGCAGGTTAGGCAGGCGAAAGCGGAAGCGCGGCCCATTTACGACGCCGCCGCTAAAAAGTCGCTGGCGGCGGAAGACAGTAAGCTGGTCGGTATTCTGAAAGCCGACCACGATGCCACCCGCGAGTTTGTCAGCAAGCCCATCGGCAAATCCGCCGATAACATGTACAGTTATCTTGCTCTGGTGCAGGACGATCCTACCGTACAGGTGGTGAATAATGCGCAAAAAGCGTATGTGGAACACTTTATTCAGGGCGATCCGGATCTGGCGAAACTGCCAGTGCTTTCCGCCGCCGCGCCGTTTAAAGTAGGGGGGCGTAAAAACGATCCTGCCAGCTTTGTCGAAGTGGAAAAAGGCCAGTTGACCTTCCGTAATGCCGCCGATCTTTATCTCTATCCGAATACGCTGGTGGTGGTGAAAGCCAGCGGCAAGGAGGTAAAAGAGTGGCTGGAATGCTCCGCCGGGCAGTTTAAGCAGATTGATATTCACAGCAACAAACCGCAATCGTTGATCAATTGGGATGGCTTTCGCACCTATAATTTCGATGTCATTGACGGCGTGAATTATCAAATCGATGTGTCACAGCCCGCCCGCTATGATGGCGAATGCCAGATGGTGAATCCGCAGGCGGAACGTATTAAAAACCTAACCTTTAACGGTAAGCCTGTCGACCCGAACGCTACGTTCCTGGTCGCCACGAATAACTATCGCGCTTACGGCGGCAAGTTTGCCGGCACTGGCGACAGCCATATCGCCTTTGCGTCTCCGGATGAAAATCGAGCCGTGCTGGCGGCATGGATTGGCGCAGAGTCAAAACGCGCGGGCGAAATCCATCCGGCGGCGGATAATAACTGGCGTCTGGCGCCAATCCACAGCAATACGGATCTGGATATCCGCTTTGAAACATCGCCAGCCGATAAAGCTGCCGCCTTCATCAAAGAGAAAGGACAGTATCCGATGAATAAGGTCGCCGCCGATGATATCGGTTTTGCCATTTATCAGGTGGATTTAAGCAAGTAATGTTAGTGCCGGATGGCGCTGCGCTTACTCGGCCTTGCTTGCCGAGTAAGCGCTAACAGCCATCTGGCTGACGGTCCCGCAACGCCAATACCTGTGGCAAATTCAGTTCTATCCAGTCCGCCAGCGCGGCGACTTTATCGCTCACCTGCTCGCCAAGCGGCGTCAGGCTGTACTCCACATGCGGCGGAGCAACTGGATATGACACCCGGTTGAGAAATCCGTCCTGCTCAAGCGCCTGTAACGACTGCGCCAGCATCTTTTCACTCACGCCCCCCATCTTGCGGCGCAGGTCGCTAAAACGGTGTGTACCATCGCGTAACGCCACCAGGATCAGTACGCCCCAGCGACTGGTGACATGTTTTAACACTTCACGGGACGGACACTGTTCAGCAAAGAGATTACCTTCGCGCAACCGCCGGGAAAGAGAATGAGCGCGCATTGATACTTACCTTTTTGTACGTACTTACTAAAAGTAAGCTTAGGTGGTAGCGTAATAAAACACAAGACTAACACAGAGGAGCTCACCATGATTGCTATCACCGGCGCAACGGGCCAACTGGGCCAACACGTTATTGAAAACCTGCTAAAAACGACGCTCGCCAGTCACCTCGTCGCGATTGTCCGTAACCCGAAAAAAGCCGCCCCTCTCAGTCAGCGCGGGATCGCCGTTCGCCAGGCGGATTACGCTAACGAAGCTGCGCTGACCACCGCCTTACAGGGCGTTGATAAACTGCTGCTCATTTCATCCAGCGAAGTGGGACAACGCACCGCGCAGCACCGCAACGTTATTCAGGCCGCCATTGCCGCGAAGGTGAAATTCATCGCCTATACCAGCCTGCTACATGCGGATAAATCGCCGCTGGCGCTCGCCGATGAACATATTGAAACTGAACAGATGCTGGCTGAGTCAGGTATTCCTCACACTTTATTACGTAACGGCTGGTATACGGAAAACTACCTGGCGAGCGTCCCTGCCGCGCTGAAGCGTGGCGTCTTTATTGGCGCGGCGGGAGAAGGGAAAATCGCCTCCGCAATGCGCGCTGACTATGCCGCCGCCGCCGCGCGCGTCATCAGTGAAGAGGGTCACGCCGGGAATGTTTACGAGCTAGCGGGTGATGACACCTGGACATTAAGCCAGTTGGCGGATGAACTTACTCATCAGAGCGGAAAAAAAATCGTCTACCAGAACCTGAGTGAAAGCGATTTTGCCGCCGCGCTGAAAGGCGCAGGCCTGCCTGACGGACTGGCGGATATGCTGGCCAATTCTGACATTGGCGCGGCGAAAGGCGGCCTGTTTGATGACAGCCATACGCTGCGTAAACTCATTGGTCGCCCGACGACGACGCTCACAGAAAGCCTTCGCTCTGTACTGTAAGTGTTAAAATTTAGTTAATTTATGTGGCATCCTCATAGACCTTCTCTGATAATGACGGAACGGTTTATGAGGAGAATCTGATGATTAGCGGCGTGCTATACGCCCTGCTGGCAGGGCTAATGTGGGGATTGATTTTCGTCGGCCCGTTAATCGTGCCGGATTACCCGGCCCTCTTACAGTCAATGGGACGCTATCTGGCGCTGGGGCTGATTGCCCTGCCGATTGCCTGGTTAGGCCGCACGCGGTTACGCCAGTTGACGCGCAAAGACTGGTCCACCGCCCTGTCGCTGACCCTGATGGGCAATTTAATCTATTACGCCTGCCTCGCCAGCGCCATTCAGCGAACCGGAGCGCCGGTTTCGACGATGATCATCGGGACGTTGCCGGTTGTCATTCCGGTTTTTGCTAACGTTCTCTATAGCCAACGAGACGGCAGATTATCCTGGCTACGCTTGGCCCCCGCGCTGGCGTTTATCGGTTTTGGTCTGCTGTGCGTCAATATTGCTGAGCTTAGTCAGGGGTTGTCCAATGTTAGCGGCTGGCGCTATGGTTCAGGCATTGTGCTGGCGCTGATTTCCGTAGCGTGCTGGGCATGGTATGCGCTGCGTAACGCCCGCTGGCTGCGGGAAAATCCCGACAAGCATCCCATGATGTGGGCAACGGCACAGGCGCTGGTCACACTGCCGGTCTCGTTAATCGGCTATGCGGCGGCCTGTCTGTGGTTGAGTATCCAGAAACCGATGTTTACCCTGCCCTTTGGCCCGCATCCCGCGCTGTTTATCGGTCTGATGATCGCCATCGCGGTGCTGTGTTCCTGGGTAGGCGCGCTGTGCTGGAATATCGCCAGTCAAAAATTACCCACCGTTATTTTAGGGCCGCTGATTGTTTTTGAAACGCTGGCGGGACTGCTCTATACCTTCATTCTGCGCCAGGAAATTCCCCCATTACTGACGGTAAGCGGTATTGCGCTCCTGGTAGCAGGCGTGGTCATTGCCGTGAGAGCGAAACCGAAAAAAGCGACCGTCGTTCCGGTCACGAAACGCTAATCTCATGCTGGCTTAACTCACACGTGCCCCGAAAGAGTTATAGCTCGCCCTTAAAGATACATTTAAAATACACCTTATATTATGGCAAATGAGGTAACGGCTATGGCTTATCGCGATCAACCTTTAGGCGAACTGGCGCTCTCTATTCCACGCGCATCGTCGCTGTTTCGCCAATACGATATGGATTACTGCTGCGGCGGTAAACAGACGCTGGCGCGCGCAGCCGCGCGTAACGACGTCGATATTGACGTCATTGAAGCGCAACTTGCGCAGCTCGCTGAACAGCCCATCGAAAAAGACTGGCGCGCCGTTCCGCTGGCGGACATTATTGACCATATCGTTGTGCGCTATCATGACAGACACCGCGAACAACTGCCGGAGCTTATCCTGCAGGCGACCAAAGTGGAACGCGTTCACGCTGATAAGCCAAACGTCCCGCGCGGCCTGACAAAATATCTCACCGCGCTGCATGAAGAGCTTTCCAGCCATATGATAAAAGAAGAACAGATCCTCTTCCCGATGATCAAACAGGGTATGGGTCGCCAGGCAACGGGCCCGATAAACGTAATGGAAAGCGAGCATGACGAAGCGGGAGAGTTGGTGGACGTCATCAAACACGTCACCCAAAATGTGACGCCGCCGCCGGAAGCCTGCACCACCTGGAAAGCGATGTATAACGGCATTAATGAGATGATTGATGATCTGATGGAGCACATCAGTCTGGAGAATAATGTGCTATTCCCACGCGCATTAGCCGGGGAATAGCTGTTGCCGGATAGCGATGACCAATCTGCAAGCCCGGTAAGCGCCAGCGCTACCGGGCAAGACCATTAACGCATTCCCGCCATCCGTTTCTTACCTATTAACAGCCAGCCTAAACCCAACGCAATAAACCACAGCGGCGTCACCATCAACGCCTGACGCGTATCGTCTTCCAGCGTCAGCAATACCAGCACGAATACAAAGAACGCCATGCAGACCCAACACATCAGCTTACCAAGCGGCATCTTATAGATGGATTTTTCATGCAGATGAGGACGCTTTTTGCGGTATGCCAGGTATGAACACAGAATAATGGTCCAGACAAACATAAACAGGATGGCTGAAACCGTAGTGATCATCGTGAATGCGCCAATCACGCTCGGGTTGACCATCAGCATAACCACGCCGCCCAGCAGACAGATACAGGAGAAGGTCAGCCCTTTCGCCGGTACCGCGCGTTTTGACAGCTTAGCGAACGCTTTCGGTGCTACTCCCTCTTGCGCCAGGCCAAACAGCATACGGCTGGTCGAGAAGACGCCGCTGTTGGCGGAAGACGCCGCCGAGGTCAGCACGACAAAGTTGATCACGCTCGCGGCGGCAGGGAGCCCCACTAGCATAAACAGCTCAACGAAAGGACTCTTATTCGGCACGACCGAACTCCACGGCGTCACGGACATAATGACGATCAGAGCAAAGACGTAGAACATGATGATACGAATCGGAATCGAGTTAATCGCACGCGGCAACGATTTTTCCGGATCTTTGGTTTCTGCAGCGGTGGTACCGACCAGCTCAATCCCTACAAAAGCGAAGACCGCAATCTGGAAACCGGCAAAAAACCCGCTGATGCCTTTCGGGAACCAGCCGCCGTCATTCCACAGATGCGCGAAAGACGCTTCAACGCCGGTCGGCGACTTAAAGTGCATCGCAATCATCACCAGCCCGACCACAATCAACGCCACGATGGCGACGATTTTGACCATAGCAAACCAAAATTCCATCTCACCAAACATTTTAACGGTGGCGAGATTGAGGCTTAGCAGCAGGATCACCACCGCCAGCGAGGCGACCCAATCCGAAAGACCGGGGAACCAGAACTGCGCGTAGGCGGTAATCGCCACCACGTCAGCCATACCGGTCACTACCCAGCAAAACCAGTACGTCCAGCCAGTGAAATATCCCGCCCAGGGGCCAAGCAGGTCTGAGGCAAAATCGCTAAACGATTTGTATTCCAGATTCGAGAGCAGCAACTCCCCCATTGCGCGCATGACGAAGAAAAGCATAAAGCCGATGATCATATAAACAAAGATGATCGACGGTCCGGCGAGACTGATCGTTTTACCCGATCCCATAAACAGACCAGTACCAATAGCGCCGCCGATGGCGATAAGCTGTATATGACGGTTTGTAAGATTGCGCCGTAGCGACTGTTCAGCCGTAGCCTGTTCGTCGGCTGCGACTTTTACCTGATCTACCATGTGTTTCTTCCTGTACCTGTCTGTGTTGTGCGGGCTCTACGGCCTTTTGTCTATGATACGACGATCCTGTTATCAGGACTCATCGATATTAGGTAAGAATCGGCGGGATGAATACTAAGATTTAAATATAATGTTAATTATATGTTTAAAATGAGTGTCATATCACTTTGGTAACGCGAATTAGCTCACAAAAATACACATAACGACGACATTTTCAAAATAAAATATCGACATTAGTCGAATCAAGCCTGTTCCCCTTCACCAGAAGAGGAACAGGAGTCGCTGCTTAGAGAATTTCCAGCAGCTCCACCTCAAACACCAGGGTGCTGAATGGCGGAATAGATGCCCCGGCCCCACGCTCGCCATAGGCCAGCTCCTGCGGGATCGTCAGCTCCCATTTGGAACCTACCGGCATCAGAGTCAGCGCTTCAATCCAGCCGGCGATCACGCCATTTACCGGGAATTCAGCCGGTTCGCCGCGCGCAACGGAGCTGTCAAATACGGTGCCATCAATAAGTTTACCGGTATAATGCACGCGCACGCGATCGGTACGCGCCGGAATCTCACCTTCGCCCTGCGTCAGAACGCGGAACTGCAAACCGGATTCGGTGCTGTTCACACCGTCTTTTTCGCGGTTTTCTTCCAGATATTTCACCCCTTCGGCCGCCATCGCTTTGAAACGCTCACGACGCACCGCGTCCGCACGTTCATGAATTTCACGCAGCGCACGATGCACCACATCAACAGGAACCGCCGGGTGTTTACCTTCCAGCGCATCAGCAATACCTGCAACCAGCGCTTCAGGCAACAGCCCTTCAAGACCGGATTCGCTGAGTTGCTGCCCTACCTGCAAACCAATGCCGTAGCTCGCTTGCGCTTCGATAGTGTCAAAAGTCGGGGTGGCCATTATTTTTCCTTTATCGGATAACAAAAAAGTAGCGGGCAGCATAACAGCCACGCTTCTTCTGGTAAAACGTTGTCTCAGGGAGGATGACAAATCGCAGGGAAAAAGAAACAATAGATTATCCGTATTGACGTCACGAAAGCGGATAGCACGACCAGTATCATAGTTAGCCATCTATACTCTATGATTAAGGAGCGAGATGCGGAGCAGGAGGTAAACCATGCCCGGGCACTTTGAACTAAAACCAACCCTGGCGAAAATCTGGCACGCGCCGGATAATTTTCGCATCTTGGAGCCACTGCCGCCGATGCATCGTCGTGGCATTATCATTGCCGCTATCGTAATGGTGATTGGTTTCTTGCTGCCTGCCAGTGAGACCAGCGATGTGCCTGTCGTCACGCGGGAAGCGCAATTGGATCTGCAATCGTCTTCCCGGGCGCCTGACGAAGCGCAGATTCAGGCGCAACTGGTCGCGCCGCAAAACGCTCCGGATCAGGCGGCGCCTGTTGCGCCTGAGCCTATCCAGGAGGGCCAACCGGAAGAACAAAGCCAACCGCAGACGCAACCTTTCCAGCAGGATAGCGGCATCGGCCAGCAGTGGCGCTCGTATCGGGTAGAGTCTGGTAAAACTCTGGCGCAACTGTTCCGCGATCACGGACTGCCCCCGACAGACGTTTATGCAATGGCGCAGGTAGAAGGCGCTGGCAAACCGCTGAGTAATCTCAAAAATGGTCAAATGATTAAAATTCGCCAGAATGCCAGCGGCGTGGTGACAGGTTTAACGATAGATGGCGATAATGGTCAGCAGGTGCTGTTTACGCGTCAGCCTGACGGCAGTTTTATTCGCGCGCAGTAACGCCGACTGCGCCTTACCCCGCCTACACCGCATTCGTTCAGGTGAAGCATTACCGCTTCGCCTGATTTACCCACCAGATCCCTGAACATACCAGCACCAGCGCAACCATGTATTTCCACTGCAGAATATTCTCGCCGAGAAAAATAGCTGAAAGAGTCGCGCCGGACACCGGGATCAGAAAGTTAAACGGCGCAATCATCCCCACGCGATTATATTTGAGTAAAATGCTCCATAGCGCAAAAGCGACCGACGAGAGCAGCGTCAGGTAGCCCAAAATCGCCACCGACGAGAAGCCATGTATCGTCAGCGTACCGCCAAAAACGTAACCGCCAATGACCAGTACCAGACCGCCAATCCCCAATTGATAGCCAGTCATGACCATCGGATCGACCGTCTGCGAGAGCCGTTTACCATACAACGTGGCCACAGAAAGAATAAACGCCGCCAGTACTACGGAGCCCTCTCCCGGCAGATTAAAGCTGAAATCCAGGCCGCTACTGACGTTCACCGCCATGACGCCCGCAAAGCCCAGAATACAGCCGAGCGTTTTGTTGTAGCTCAGTCGGTCGTTCTGATAAATAAAGTGCGCCAGCAAAACGCTGAAGAATGTGCCCGTGGCGTTCATGATTGAGCCTTTCACGCCAGTGGTGAACGCGAGGCCGATATAGAAAAAGAGATATTGCAGCGACGTCTGGGTCAGCCCCAGTAACGTCAACTGACCAAACTGGCGCGGGCGAAACCGGCCAATCGGTTTACGCTGAAGCAGAGCGAACAGTAGCAGCAACCCACCCGCAAACAAAAAACGATAACCAGCAAAAACAATTTTAGAAGGGATATCGTCGGTGGCTATCTGAAAGAGGTCATAACCGCTTTTGATGGCCGGATAGGCGCTGCCCCACAGCAGGCAACAAAATGCGGCACACAAATAAACGACGTTTTTGCGGGCAAACGGAGAGGCCTGGCGTTGGGTATCCATTCTGTCACCAAGAAATTAAAATAATGTTTTATTTTTTGATTATCGCGAAAAGAGGGGGAGATAGCCAGTCGAAAAACGATAGGGTAAAAAAAGCAAAACGCCGGCGCTGGGCCGACGTTTCGTTGCTAGCAAAAACGAGAATGACTGATTACTCAGCAACCACGTTGATGATAACTTTAGCGAATACTTCGCTGTGAACCTGGAAGTTCACTTCGTGTTCACCAGTGGTACGCAGAACGCCGTTCGGCAGACGAACTTCGCTCTTAGCCACGTCAACGCCAGCCGCAGTAACAGCGTCAGCGATGTCGCGAGTACCGATGGAACCGAACAGTTTACCTTCGTCGCCTGCTTTAGACGCGATAGTAACGGTTTCCAGGGCGTTGATTTTCTCTGCGCGTGCATTTGCAGCAGCCAGAACGTCAGCCAGTTTAGCTTCCAGTTCAGCGCGACGTGCTTCGAAGTATTCAACGTTTTTCTTGGTAGCCGGAACAGCTTTACCCTGTGGTACCAGGAAGTTACGAGCATAGCCCGCTTTAACGTTAACCTGATCACCCAGGCTACCCAGGTTTGCTACTTTATCAAGCAGAATAACTTGCATTACCTTATCCTCTCAAAGTCGTATTAATGGACCGTGACCGATTACTGATGGCGATCAGTGTACGGCAGCAGAGACAGGTAGCGAGCGCGTTTGATAGCGCGAGCCAGCTGACGCTGGTATTTTGCACGGGTACCGGTGATACGGCTTGGGACAATCTTACCGCTTTCGGTGATGTAGTTTTTCAGCGTAGCGATATCTTTATAGTCGATCTCTTGAACGCCTTCCGCGGTGAAACGGCAGAACTTGCGACGACGGAAATAACGTGCCATATGGCTAGTCTCCAGAATCTATCAATTCAATCTGCTCGGCATGCAGAACCATTTTGCTCAGACCGTTCTTTGCCTTATGGCAAGAGATAAACCCCTGAACGGTTATGCGGCTGCCGACCGTTATACTGTGAGTAATGGCCTGGTTTTCGTGTCCGCTAACAATAACGGGCATTTGGCACCATGCCTGCCGGTGAAAGCCGGCTTCCTCTTGCACAGAACGATGCTCAAGCATGAACTGGCAATGCGGAATTCCTGATGGACTGACCTTTCGAAGGGGGGCCCTGCACACGGTGCCGGACAACGCCAGACGGTTGGTCATCAGAAATTACTCTTCAGAATCCCCAGCTTCAGCATCATCTGCGGTTTCGTTAGCGAAATCATCGCGACGCTCACGGCGCTCGTCTTTCGCTTTAACCATCGGAGAGGCTTCGGTAACAGCGTGCTTAGTACGCATAACCATGCTGCGGATAACGGCATCGTTGAAGCGGAAGGTAGTTTCCAGCTCATCGATAACTTCCTGCGGCGCTTCAACGTTCATCAGAACATAGTGCGCTTTGTGCAGTTTGTTGATCGGGTAAGCCAGCTGACGGCGGCCCCAGTCTTCCAGACGGTGGATCTTGCCTTCTGCGCCAGTGATGGCGGCAGAGTAACGCTCGATCATGCCCGGAACCTGTTCGCTCTGGTCAGGATGGACCATAAAAACGATTTCGTAATGACGCATCGAATTGCTCCTTACGGATTATTCAGCCTCCTGTCTGGGTCAGCCGCGGCCCATGGAGGCAAGGAACGTGTTAAAGGTCGGCTGAAAAATGACGCGTTATAATACTGGCGCCTGCGGGCAAACTCAAGGTGATTGTACAATTATTTATCGTGCCGAACGTAACGCCTATCCCGTCGCATTTTGCTGCTGAGATATTAACTTCATATCGCACACCACTATAAACGGCCTGTTCCGGCAGAGAAATTGACACTGTGGTCAGCGCACTTTTTTGCCACACAGGGTTTCTTAAACATAGCGGCATACATCAACGGGTTGTTAATCAGGCAAAAAACGACAATGCGATAATTTTTTGAACAACAGCATCAGAAAAGGTCGCCATCTCTGCGGCGGGTTATGGTTAAAATTAAACCAGAAGCGATTCACTAACGGGAGATATCGCCAACCAGACCGCGCTGCTGAGGAGGTACACTATGCGAGCCCGGATAATGCTATTTCTGGCTGCGCTTTTGCTTAGCGTAACGGCAACGGCAGCCATCGAGTTAAATAATCACCAGGCCAGAAATATGGATGATGTGCGCAGCTTAGGCGTGATCTACATCAACCATCACTTCGCCACGGAAAGTGAAGCCCATCTGGCGCTGAATGAAGGGGCCGAAGCGCGAAACGCAATGTATTATCACGTCATACTTATCCGGGAACCGGGTAGCAACGGCAATATACACGCCAGCGCGGATATTTATCGCTAGCATCAGGAAAACCAACGAAAAAGCCATAGTTTGATTTGCCCCCTGAACAGGGGGCTTTTTTCTCTGAAAGATGGCTCCGGAATTAGACCTGTGACATCCCGATAATATTCACATTCCGGAGCACATATTTCACTTTTGTCCGTAATACGCATTCGGGCCATGCTTACGCATGAAGTGTTTATTCATCAAATAATCGTCGATGGGATTGAGGTCAGGGTTAATACCGCGGGCAATCCACGCCATTCGCGCAACTTCTTCCATGACGACCGCGTTATGTACCGCATCGTGCGCATCTTTCCCCCAAGCGAACGGCCCGTGTTGATACACCACAATGCCTGGCGTATGCAGCGGTTCCACGTCACCCAGCGTTTCGATAATCACCTTGCCGGTGTTTAGCTCATATTCGCCCTGCACTTCCTCTTCGCTTAACGCTCGGGTACAGGGAATATCGCCAAAGAAGTAGTCGGCATGGGTCGTACCCAGCGCCGGAATCGCCTTCCCTGCCTGCGCCCATGCCGTGGCGTGGGTTGAATGGGTATGAACGACGCCGCCAAGCGACGGATAACGTTGATACAGCGCCAGATGGGTAGCGGTATCGGAAGAAGGACGATAACGCCCTTCCACTACTTTGCCATCCATATCTACCACCACCATGTCATCTACTTTCATGGTTTCATAGGCGACACCGCTTGGCTTAATCGCCACCAGTCCGCGTTGGCGATCGATAGCGCTGACGTTGCCCCAGGTAAACGTCACCAGTCCGTAACGGGGCAAATCCATATTAGCGTCAAATACCTGCTGCTTGAGCTTTTGCATTAGGCGGCCTCCACCAGACCAACGCTGGCCATGCGCGCTTTCACCCAGTCACGCGCTTTCGCTACCTCTGCTGCCGGGTTCTCTGCTGTTTCGCTCCACATCTCAATCAGGTATGGCCCGCAATACCCACTCTGCCTGAGCGTTGCAAAACAGCGTTCGAAATCGACAACGCCTTCGCCAAACGGCACATTCTTGAATACGCCGGGTTTAGCATCTTTGACGTGTACCGCGACGATATGGCCTATTCCGGCCTGCAGTTCCATCTGTACATCGTTATCCCATGCCGACAAGTTGCCGATATCCGGATAGAGCTGGAACCACGGGTTGTTCAGATAATGGGCGTAACCCAGCGCTTTACTGATGGAGTTCATCAATGGATAGTCCATGATCTCCATCGCCAGCGTCACCTGGGCACGGCTGGCCATATCAACGCTCTCTTTTAACCCATCGCGGAAGCGGCTGCGCGTTTCATCGTTGGCCTGCTGATAGTAAACGTCGTACCCCGCCAGTTGAATGACGCGAATCCCGACGTCTTGCGCAAACTGAATCGCTTTACGCATAATCTCCAGCCCCTGCGCCCGCACCGCGTCATCTTCGCTACCGAGCGGAAAACGACGATGCGCGCTCAGGCACATGGACGGCACGCGTACGCCGGTTTCAGCAACCGCGTTCACCAGCGCCAGACGCTGCTCGCGACTCCAGTCAAGCCGCGCCAGGCGGGCGTCGGTCTCATCTACCGACATTTCGACGAAGTCAAAACCCAGCGTTTTGGCCAACCGCAGGCGCTCCAGCCAGCACTCCCCGGCAGGGAGCGCTTTTTCATAGATGCCGAGCGGAATTTGTTTCGACAACATAGCCGCTCCTTAGCCCCACAACTGGGCAATGGAGCGTTTGAACTGACGCGCGGCTTCTACCGGAGATTCGGCATCGCGAATGCTACGGCCCGCGATAAAGACATGAATCGGGATGCCTTTGAACAGCGGCAGATCTTCCAGCGCCAGGCCGCCGGTCACGGTCACTTTAAAGCCCATATCAGACAAGCGTTTGATCGCGGTGATATCCGCCTCGCCCCACGCCACGCCTGCGGCCTGCGCATCGCGGCTACGGTGATAAACGACCTGCCCAATGCCCGCATCGCGCCACTGCTGCGCTTGTTCCCAGGTCCAGTAGCCTGTCAGTTCGATCTGCACGTCGCCATTGAACTCTTTCGCCACATCCAGCGCGCCTTTCGCGGTATTGATATCGGCGCAGCAAATGACTGTTACCCAGTCTGCATTGGCTTCGAAACACATACGGGAGAGGATTTTACCGGCATCGGCAATTTTAGCGTCCGCCAACACGATTTTATGCGGATAGAGCGCTTTCAGGTCGCGAACGGCACGTACGCCTTCGCCAACGCACAGAATAGTGCCCACTTCGATAATATCCACCTCTTCGGCAATCAGGCGGGTGGTTTCATAGGCGCTATCCATGGTCTGGTTATCCAGAGCGACCTGCAGCATCGGTAATGACATTTTGTTTCTCCCTTAAACAGCCGCCGCAGTGGCGTTATCAATTAAATCCAGTACATCCTGCTCGGTGCGGCAGGCGCGTAAACGGTCAAAATTGGCTTCATCTTCAAACAGATTGACGATCTGCATGATGCCCACTTCCTGATGGGTATTCGCGTCGACTGCCGCCATGGTGATCAGAATATCGACCGGATCGTTATCTTCGTGGTTAAACGCCAGCGGCTTTTTCAGCGTCACCAGAGCAAAACCGGTTTTCTTGACCCCTTCTTCCGGGCGGCCATGCGGCATCGCCAGGCCGGGGGCAATCACAAAATAGGGGCCAAACTGCTCAACGCCATCGAGAATGGCCTGGTAATAGCGCGGCTCCACCACGTCGGCAGCCACCAGCAAATCGACGCCGATCTTGACAGCTTCTTGCCAGGTGTCGGCTTCCGCCTGTAAACGAATGGAATGGTTTTGCGCCAGCGAATCACGTAATTTCATGTTGCGTCCTTACTTCTTCACGTCCTGTGGAAAATGCGCTCTGATCACTTCCAGCAGTTTTGGGCCAAAGTCAGCGGGCGATAGCATGTTACGCACGCCAACCACATATTTGTTGCCCGTCACGCTGATTTCGCCTGCAATGTGGGTGGAAGCGATGATGATGTCCGCGCCGTTCAGCTCACTTTTGTACTCGCCCACCGCGCAGCTATTTACCGTGTGGTCGATATTGGACTGGGTTAAAAACTGATCCACTTTCATTTTCATGATCATGGAACTGCCTTGCCCATTGCCACATACAGCCAGAATACGTACGGTCATAATCCAAACTCCTTATTGAGCAGAAACCTCTGCCAGTTGCTTTTCTGCATCTTCTTCAGCACGCAGCGCGCGTCCTGCGAAGACCATATAAACCAGTGCAATGACGATGATGACGGCTATAAAGACGATGCCTAGGGAGAAGAAGCCCTGCATCATCGGCGGCGCCAGAATCGACCAGTCCGCCATGCCCATCCAGGCGCTCATACCGGTGAGTTTTACCGCCCAGACGCAGCCAAAAATTTCAATCATACCCATCACCAGACAAATCTTGAGCGCCGCGCGCCAGCCGCCAAAGTGGTTGGCAAAGACGCCGATGGTCGCGTTAGAGAAGAACATCGGAATGAAACCAGGAATGATCAGAATGGAAGAACCGCAACCGACCAGGATGCCAACGGCAATCAGTTGTCCGATGGTGCCCCACATAAAACCCCAGACCACAGCGTTAGGCGCGAAGCTATAAATAGCGGCGCAGTCAATCGCCAGTACCGCGCCCGGAATCAGACGCTGGGAGATACCGTTAAAGGCCTCAGAAAGTTCGGCGACGAACATACGCACGCCCTGAGTAATGATGAAAATCGCCACGGCGAACGAGAAGCCGGTTTGCAGGATATAGATTGTCCAGTGGGTTTTACCCGCCATCGCCTGTACGGTATCGATACCAAAGGAGAGTAGGATCGCACCAAAGAAAATAGTCATCACAATCGCCGTAGAGACGATGTTGTCGTGGAAGATATTCAGCCAGCCCGGCAGTTTGAGATCTTCAACGCTCTCCTCTTTTTTGCCCAGATATGGCGCAACCTTGTAGGCAATCCAGGAAGCAAATTGCTGCTGGTGGCCAATAGAGAAACCGCAGCCATCGGTCACTTCCTGGGTGGGCTTATACATCATGTTGGAGGTGATGCCCCAGTACAGGGAAACCAGTATCGCCGTGCAGATAATGGTGGTCCACATGGAATAGCCGAAGATATAGAAAGAGACCGCAATCAGCCCCACCTGCTGGAACATGATGTGTCCGGTCAACATGATGGTGCGAATACCGGTAATGCGTCGCAACAAGACGTAACAAATATTCAGCGCCAGCGCGAGTAATACCGCGTAGCCTACCCAACTATACGCATCCCCCATCCGTTCGATCGTTGCCATCATCGAAGCATAGGTATCGGAAATCGCGCCGTTGATGCCATAGACCTCGGACATCTTCTCCACTACAGGCTTAAAGGTGCTGGTCAGAATACCGGACCCGGCCTGTAGCAGCATGAAGCCAATGATGGTTTTGATCGTTCCTTTGATGACCACGCTGACGCTTTTGCGCAGCAGGATATAGCCCAGACAGGTCACAATACCCAGTAATAGCGGGGCATTGGTCATTACCTGATTGAAGAAAACGGTAAAGATGTTGTAGAGGATCTCCATAACGATCTCCGGTAGACAAGGTTGCTGAGTCGCAGGCGCTCAGGATAGTGTCCCTTCACTGTAATTTTCAAAAGTAATCACGACAAGATTGAATTTGATTAAATGTGACGTAGCGCGCAAATAATTAGCGCACTTAATACATGGTTTACTTATAGATAACTCGTTTTTTCATTAAAATAAGTAAAATCATAAAGATATATACATCCACATGACGCCAGACCAGATTAAATTTTCTCCAGACTGCGTTCTCACCTGCCAAAAAGTCAAAAAATAGCCCATTGCCTTCTTGAAAAAATAGTGTCAGGATTAATCAAAACAAATCATAATCTGAACTATTTTGAACAAACATGAAGGTAAATGCGATGAGTAAAGTACAAAGCATCACGCGTGAATCATGGATTCTGAGCACGTTTCCGGAGTGGGGAAGCTGGCTGAATGAAGAGATTGAGCAAGAGCAGGTCGCGCCGGGCACGTTCGCCATGTGGTGGCTGGGCTGTACCGGTATCTGGCTAAAATCTGAAGGCGGTACTAACGTATGCGTCGATTTCTGGTGCGGTACCGGTAAACAAAGCCACGGTAATCCGCTGATGAAAACCGGCCATCAGATGCAGCGTATGGCCGGCGTCAAAAAATTACAGCCTAACCTGCGTACCACGCCGTTTGTTCTCGATCCTTTCGCTATCCGTCAGGTTGACGCCATACTGGCGACCCATGACCATAACGATCACATTGACGTCAATGTGGCGGCGGCCGTAATGCAGAATTGCGCCGATGATGTTCCGTTTATCGGCCCGCAGACCTGTGTGGACTTATGGGTTGGCTGGGGCGTCCCGAAAGAACGCTGCATCGTGGTAAAACCGGGCGATGTGGTGAAAGTAAAAGATATTGAAATTCATGCGCTTGATGCTTTTGACCGTACCGCATTAATCACACTGCCCGCCGATCAGAAAGCCGCAGGCGTACTGCCGGACGGCATGGATGTACGCGCGGTTAACTATCTGTTTAAAACGCCAGGCGGCAGTCTCTATCACAGCGGCGATTCTCACTACTCCAACTATTACGCGAAACACGGCAACGAGCATCAAATCGATGTCGCGCTTGGTTCCTACGGCGAAAACCCACGCGGTATTACGGATAAAATGACCAGCGCGGATATTCTACGCATGGCGGAATCGCTGAATACCAAAGTAGTGATCCCGTTCCATCACGATATCTGGTCGAACTTCCAGGCCGATCCGCAGGAGATCCGCGTGCTATGGGAAATGAAGAAAGATCGCCTGAAGTATGGTTTTAAACCGTTTATCTGGCAGGTTGGCGGCAAGTTTACCTGGCCGCTGGATAAAGACAATTTCGAATACCACTATCCGCGCGGTTTTGACGATTGCTTTACGATTGAGCCCGATCTACCGTTTAAATCCTTCCTGTGAGTCGATATCATGCCGGGATTACCCGGCATTTTTTCCCATTTACTTTAGTATTTCCAGGCTATTTCAAATATCATCTTTTCAAATCAATTTGTATCGGAATAGCTCATGACTGAAGCACAAAGACATCAGATACTGCTGGATATGCTGGCACAGTTGGGCTTTGTTACCGTCGAAAACGTGATTGAGCGTCTGGGGATCTCCCCGGCGACAGCGCGCCGTGACATCAACAAGCTCGACGAAAGCGGCAAACTTAAAAAAGTTCGCAACGGCGCAGAGGCCATCACTCAACAGCGGCCTCGCTGGACGCCGATGAATCTGCACCAGGCACAAAACCACGATGAAAAAGTGCGCATTGCGAAAGCGGCGTCGCAACTGGTGAATCCGGGTGAAAGCGTGGTGATTAACTGTGGCTCCACCGCCTTCCTGTTAGGGCGTGAAATGTGCGGGAAGCCGGTACAGATCATTACCAACTATCTGCCGCTGGCGAATTACCTGATCGATCAAGAGCATGAAAGCGTAATTATCATGGGCGGTCAGTACAACAAAAGCCAGTCAATTACCCTGAGCCCGCAGGGAAGTGAAAACAGTCTCTATGCTGGCCACTGGATGTTTACCAGCGGAAAGGGCTTAACTGCGGATGGTCTGTATAAAACCGATATGCTGACCGCCATGGCGGAACAAAAAATGCTCAGTGTAGTCGGGAAACTGGTCGCGCTGGTCGATAGCAGTAAAATTGGGGAACGCGCGGGAATGTTATTCAGCCGCGCCGATCAGATAGATATGCTGATTACCGGCAAAAATGCCAATCCGGAGGTTTTACAACAATTGGAAGCCCAGGGCGTGAGCATACTCCGCGTTTAAAGATGCTGTCGGAAAAACGTTACCGTCGCCGACAACGCTTCTGGCGTAATGCGGTGCCGGACGCCTGCGGCCCACAAACAGGTCACATGCTTATCCAGCTTCGCCCCGGCGAGTGCCTGCTGGAGCCGGAAGGTTTCGATAGCAGGCACCACGTCATCCTCCTGACCGTGCCACAACAGAAGCGGCCTGTCGGCCAGTCGCTCCAACTGGTGCGTAACTTCCCATTCACGCAGCGGCGCAATGATATTGTCGAATTCCGCCTGCTGCGCCGGGTTCTGCGGGGATAGCGGCGGGAAAAGCGTCCGGGCAAGCTCGGTAAAATAGCCTGACCCCATTAAACTGGCGCCGCATTTTACCTCACGGTGACGTGTCATAATGCCCAGCGCCGTCATACCGCCCATGGAAGCGCCGCCTACCGCCAGACGATCGTCAGGCAGCCAGTTTTCCGCCTGAATCGCCGCACGTAACGTCGCAAACTCCTGCATGTTTTGCTGCAGAATTTGCCAGAATCGGTGTATCCGTCCCTGTGAGTCGCCGCCGAAGCGAGCCCCATGTTCCGGCGCATCCGGCATGATCACCCGGAACCCTGCCTGCGCCAGGGCAACGGCAAAATAACTATAAACCAGGCTGGAGGAAGTGAAGCCATGATAGAACACCACACAGGGAAGCGGCGCGTCGCGGTTCCCTTCCGGGAAGGCGTGCAATACAGCGCGCCCGGCTAATTGTCGTGTTTCAATCGCTATCATTATTCTCTCCTTTTTATCCGGTATGCCACGGAGAAATACTTAACGCAAGTTTATGGATAGCGCAATAATTCATAATGTTTGAGAACTGGGTTACGCTTTCGCAACATTTTCATTCGAAAATCGCGTGACAGGTAACACTTCGGGAACATTCCCCCTAAAGGGAAATCAATAAGGCATTACACTATGATTATCAGGAAACGAGATAGAGTTATGCGTCGGTTTGCTTCATTAATAGCAGCACTGTTATTAAGCGCGTGTAGCGTGCTGCAAGGTACGCCGCAACCTGCGCCGCCTGTCGCCGATCACCCGCAGGAAATCCGTCGCGATCAAACGCAGGGACTACAGCGGATGGGAACCGTAAGCGCGCTGGTTCGGGGTTCCCCGGATGATGCAATAGATGAAATCCGCGCAAAAGCCGTCGCTGCGAAAGCCGATTATTACGTTATCTTAATGGTGGATGAAACGGTTGTAACCGGACAGTGGTATTCACAAGCCATTTTATATCGTCAATAACAGTAGATTGATTTTTAGTCAGTTTTACATTGCTTTGCGCCCCTATGCGTTTACCTGTGCACAATACACAAACAGGTTTACCGTGATGGAGCGTCCTGTTAACTGCGGGATATGTAATAAGGAGCTGACGATGAAACAAGAACTTGCCTTATCCTCACTGCTGCTTTCTGCCGGACTGGTGAGTACGACGGCACAGTCTGCCGAATTCGCCAGTGCTGACTGCGTAACCGGTCTGAATGAAATCGGCCTGATCTCGGTCAGTAATGTTGCAGGAAACCCACAGGATGTAGAGCGGATTATCGCCCTGAAAGCCGATGAACAGGGTGCGTCCTGGTACAGAATTATTCAAATGTATGAAGAACAACAGCCGGATAACTGGCGCGTACAGGCGATACTCTACGCCTGACTCGCGACGGAAGGCGGCTACCTCTTATTCGGCCTGTTGCGGTCTCATCCGGATCAGGTCGACACGTTCGCGTTGCCGGGTCAAATATTACCGCAATCCCCCTGTTGCCCGTAACAGTAAATCATTTTGCACCTGTGCGGACAACGGCATTTCGCCGCGCGTGTCCAGCATCATCTGACACCACGCCTGCGCCAGCGGCGGCGAGGCATGACGAAGCATTTCCGCCCCGCATCCCAGCAAGAAAAGCTGCTGCGTAATCTCTCTGCCCATGACTTCGTCCGGTTTGCGTAAACGTTGCTGTAGCTGGCGTACCGCACGGTCATAATGGCGATCCTGACCTTTGACTTCCGCAAAAACTTCACCCAACACGTCATAGACGCCATGTTGTTTTGTCAGCACCCGGAGTACATCCAGGCACATGATATTGCCGGAACCTTCCCAGATGCTGTTCACCGGCATTTCACGGTACAGACGCGGGAGTTCGCTCTCTTCGCAATACCCCATCCCGCCGAGAACCTCCATCGCTTCAGCCACAAAAGGAATTCCCTGCTTACAGATGGCGAATTTCGCCGCCGGTGTCAATAATCGCGCCCATAATGCCTCTTTCGCCTCGCTACGTTGCTCCCAGGCGCGCGCCAGCCGAAACAAAAGCGCCGTCTGCCCCTCCAGGCATAACGCCATACGGCTTAAGGTTTGCCGCATCAACGGTTGATCGATCAGCGGCTTACCAAAAGCCTGACGCTGATGAGCATGGTAAATCGCGACTGAAAACGCGCGTCGCATTAAGCCATGACTCCCAAGCGCGCAGTCAAAACGCGTCATACCGCCCATCTTTAAGATATGCCGAATCCCTTCCCCCTCTTCTCCCAGCAGCCAGCCAACAGCATCCTGAAACTCCACTTCGGCGCTAGCATTAGAGCGATTACCCAGTTTATCTTTCAGACGCTCAAGACGAACAGCGTTCCGTTGCCCGTCAGGCAGAAAACGCGGCACAAAGAAACAGGATACCCCCCCCTTTGCCTGCGCCAGCACCAGGTGCGCATCGCTTTGTGGTACAGAGAAAAACCATTTATGCCCCACCAGCCGATATGAACCATCCGCCAGTCGATCCGCGCGGGTTGTATTACTGAGCACGTCAGAGCCGCCCTGCTTTTCCGTCATCCCCATACCGATGAGCAGACCTCGTTTTTGCCCGCCCGGCAGCAAATGCGAATCGTAACGATCGCTGCGCAGCGGCGCGAGCCAGTCGTGGAATGTGGCGGGAAGCATCTGCAATAGCAACGGAGTCGCGGCAAAGGTCATCGTGACAGGACAGAGTGTTCCCGCTTCTACCTGAGCATGTAATACAAAACGCGCCGCCCTGGCGACAAAACTCCCCGCCCTTGCGTCCTCCGTCCAAGACAGATTATGTACCCGATTAGCGCAAAGTCCCTGCATCAGCAGATGCCAGGCGGGATGAAAGCGAACATCATCCAGACGCTGTCCCTGTGGATCATAACGCTGCAACTCAGGAGGATACGCGTTCGCCAGACGTCCCAGTTCCAGTGATTCCGCCGTTCCCAGTTGCTGGCCAATACTGGCGAGAAGGTCGCTGTCCCATCCCGCGCCTTCGCGGGAAACCGCTTCACACAGCGCGCCATCAGACAGGAATAAGTTACTGTTATTGAGCGGAGTCGGTTGATTAAAAACGGTATGTGTTTGCCAGGGCATGGTGTCTCCCTCCTTCAATGGCGGTGAAGTCAAGTATGGTCATGACCGCGCCATTAACGCCGGAGGAAGATCACAAAAGCATGATTAACCGGCAATATAATGTGGGACGAAACGGGAAGTGTTTTTGGTAATCAGCGTATTGTCCTCGCGAATCCCCATTCCGGAGGCTTCATCGTCAATGATCCAACTGCCAATCAGCGTATAGCTATCGCCAAAGCGCGGCAAAGGCTGAAACGCCTGGTAAATCATCGGCTCGTCAGCGTAGGGATGTATAACCTTACGCAGCCATAAATCAGCAACTGAATAACCAGCGCAATGCCGCCCCAGGCGAAATAGTCCGGAATGCTGACCGAGTTTATCGCCGCACTGGACAAGGGGATAACATAACCCAACAACGTACCGCTAAATGCCAGCGATGCCGCGGTATTGTTATTTTTTATCAACTGCCATTCATTATACGGCGTTATCTTTGAGTAAATAAAAAGGAATATAATAATCATTGCCGCGCCAATAAAAAGTTTCAAGGCTGGCTTTACGTTCACGTAAATCATTCAGCTTGTCATGGCTTAACTTCACACGCGCCAACAAATCCACTCTGGATTTACCTGCTTTATCCAGTTCGGCTTTTGCATCGCGAATATGTTGCTCCAGCATACGTACACCCTGCGCTTCATCAATGGCTTCTTCTGCCTGAGCAACGAATGATTTACCTAACGTGAACAAACTTTTTAAAATTCCCCTGAAGGCCGCCTGTATTATTCCTGAGAGTAATCTTGTATTATTTCAGCGACATCCAACGCATTTTCTACAAGCGTGGTGATTTCCAGTGTCACATCGTCAAGTGAAGAATTTAACGACAACGCGCCAAAAGCAACATAATATCCTTCCTGTTTCACCCAGGTAATACCCACCGAAGACAGCGGTAAAACCTTCTGATCTCTAAGCAAGTAAAGGTTAAATTCAGAAGTATTTCTAATAGCATTTACCGGACATGTATAAGCCTCGATAATTACTTATTGCGAGGTAAATAAAACAGTCACGAGTAAAATGTCATAATTATTCACTTTATTATTAATAAATATTTATTATATCAATATCTATTTCGGCGAGGTTGTTTAATGCATCAGCCAACGTCCGTGGAGTCCATGCCATATTCTTATCTCTATCTCATTTTTTATAAATAAAAGGAACTACAGGTAAGTTTTGCCTTTTATATTACCAGTCAAAGATAAAAAAAAACCATCCGATTATGGATGGTTTTTGTGAAAAAAATAATGTTAACGTCAGATTCGCTGGCGAACAGCTTCAAACAGACAAATCCCCGTCGCGACCGAGACATTCAGCGACGACACGCTACCAGCCATAGGAATACTGATCAGCTCATCGCAGTGCTCACGGGTCAGACGGCGCATACCTTCACCTTCTGCGCCCATGACCAGCGCCATACGGCCAGGCATTTTACTCTGGTACAGCGTATGGTCAGCCTCGCCCGCCGTCCCGACAATCCAGATATTCTCTTCCTGCAACATACGCATCGTGCGCGCCAGGTTAGTGACCCGGATTAGCGGCACGCTTTCCGCTGCGCCGCAGGCAACTTTCTTCGCCGTCGCATTGAGCTGTGCGGAGCGGTCTTTCGGCACGATTACCGCATGTACGCCTGCGGCATCGGCGCTACGCAGACAAGCGCCAAGGTTATGCGGATCGGTGACGCCATCGAGGATCAATAAAAAGGGGCGCTCATGCAACGCGATCAGATCCGGTAGATCGTTTTCCTGATATTGCCGGCCGGGTTTCACACGGGCGATAATGCCCTGGTGTACCGCGCCTTCGCTTTTCTCATCCAGAAACTGACGGTTTGCCAGTTGAATAACAACGCTCTGCGCTTCTAATGCATGGATCAACGGCAGCAGGCGTTTGTCTTCACGCCCTTTTAGGATAAAGACATCCTGAAAACGTTCAGGAGCACGCTCCAACAGGGCCTGCACCGCGTGGATGCCGTAAATCATTTCACTCATTGATGATTCTCATTCATGGCTTTTGCCGGGAGCGCTACGCTTACCCGGCTTATAAGGGGAAATTTACTCCGCGGATTTCTTTTTCGCGGCGCGTTTTGCTTTGGTAGCCGCGGCGATTTTTAGCGTTTTTGCCGATGGTTTTTTCGCTTTTTTATCGCCTTTTTTCTCTGCTTTCGGCTTTGCTTTACCTTTTTTCTCGCCGCGGAAAGCGCTATCAGGCTCGAAGTTAACTTTTTTACCGACCTGGCGACGCTTACCGGCATTTTTACTTTCGCCTTTTTTCGCTTTTTCACGCGCCGTTTTGCCGACGTTACGCGGTGCGCGCTCACTGGAGATCAGGCTAAAGTCAATTTTTCGCTCGTCCATATTTACCGCTTCGACGCGTACCTCGACCCGGTCGCCCAGACGATACGTTTGTCCGCCGGACTCGCCAATCAGACGTTGCCCGACCTGATCGAAGCGATAATAATCGTTATCCAGTGAGGAAACGTGTACCAGCCCATCAATAAACAGTTCATCAAGACGGACAAAGAAGCCGAAACCGGTGACGCTCGCAATCACGCCCTTAAAGACGTTACCCACCTGATCCAGCATAAAGTCACACTTCAGCCAGTCGGAGACATCGCGCGTCGCTTCATCAGCGCGGCGTTCCGCCATTGAACAGTGTTGGCCGAGCTGCAACATCTCTTCCATCGAATAGTGATAGCCGCCCGTTTCTGTAGTGTTACCCTTGTTCCCTTGTTCTTTCGCCAGCAGGTACTTAATGGCGCGGTGCAAAGAGAGATCCGGGTAGCGGCGAATCGGCGAGGTAAAGTGCGCATAAGACTGCAACGCCAGGCCAAAGTGCCCACGGTTTTCCGGATCGTAAATCGCCTGCTTCATTGAACGCAGCAGCATCGTTTGCAGCATTTCCGCGTCCGGTCTGTCGGCAATCGATTCAAGCAGTTCGGCATAATCGCGCGGCTCCGGTTTATTTCCGCCCGGCAACTCCAGCCCCAGTTCCGCCAGTACAGAGCGGAATGAGGTAATCGCTTCGGTGGTTGGCTTATCATGGATACGAAATAGCGCCGGCTCTTTGGCTTTTTCGACAAAACGCGCTGCCGAGATATTCGCCATGATCATGCACTCTTCGATAAGCTTATGCGCGTCATTACGCTGGGTCTGTTCGATACGCTCAATACGGCGTTCGGCGTTAAAGATAAACTTCGCCTCTTCGCTCTCAAACGAGATCCCCCCGCGCTCTTCACGCGCTTTATCCAGCACGTTGTAGAGGTTGTGCAGCTCTTCGATATGCTTCACCAGCGGCGCATATTGTTCCCGCAGCTCCTGGTCGCCCTGCAACATATGCCAGACTTTGGTATAGGTCAGACGCGCATGGGAGCTCATCACCGCTTCATAGAATTTGTAGCCGGTCAGCCGACCTTTCGCCGAGATGGTCATTTCACAGACCATACACAGCCTGTCAACCTGCGGGTTCAGCGAACACAGGCCGTTGGAGAGTACCTCCGGCAACATTGGGACAACCTGTGACGGGAAGTAAACCGACGTGCCGCGATTGCGCGCCTCACGATCCAGCGGCGTTGGCGGCCGTACATAATAGCTCACGTCAGCAATAGCGACCCACAAACGCCAGCCGCCGCCGCGTTTTTTCTCACAGTAAACCGCGTCGTCAAAATCACGCGCATCTTCGCCATCAATAGTGACTAGAGGTAAATCGCGTAGATCGACACGACCTGCTTTCGCCTCTTCCGGCACCTCTTCTTTCAGTCCGGCGACCTGTTGCTCTACCGCCTGCGGCCAGATGTAAGGAATTTCATGGGTGCGCAGCGCCATATCAACCGCCATACCGGTGCCCATATTGTCGCCCAGTACTTCAACGATTTTCCCTACCGCTTTGGTACGGCGGGTTGGACGTTGGGTCAGTTCAACCACGACCACGAATCCCATGCGCGCGCCCATGACATCTTCTGGCGGGATAAGAATGTCGAAACTCAGACGACTGTCGTCCGGCACCACGAAACCAACGCCCGCATCAGTAAAGTAACGCCCTACTATCTGGCTGGTTTTCGGCACCAGAACACGGACGATACGCGCCTCGCGGCGACCTTTACGATCGGCGCCCAGCGGCTGCGCCAGCACCTGATCGCCGTGTATACAGGTTTTCATCTGCTCGCTGGAAAGATACAGATCGTCTTTACGGCCTTCGACACGCAAGAAACCGTAACCGTCACGATGACCGATCACGGTGCCTTTCAGCAGGTCGAGGCGTTCCGGCAGCGCATAACACTGGCGGCGGGTAAAGACCAGTTGTCCGTCGCGCTCCATCGCGCGCAGGCGGCGACGTAAGGCTTCAAGCTGCTCTTCGCCTTCAATATTCAGTTCTATGGCCAGTTCTTCGCGACTGGCCGGTTTTTCACGTTTCGTTAAATGTTCGAGGATAAATTCCCGGCTCGGGATAGGATTCGCGTATTTTTCTGCTTCGCGTTCCTGGAAAGGATCTTGTGACATTGAGGTTCCTCCATTGTCATCTCTAATGAAGTTTACTTCACTCCACCAGTAATAATTTATAAAGTGGTTGATTCTCTTCAACCAAATCGGCAAGCGTGTAGTTATCCAGCTCCTTGAGAAAACTCCGCACGGCCTTAGAAAGCGCCTGTTTCAGACGACAGGCAGGGGTGATGTGGCAAAATTCGCTGCTACAGTTGACCAGTGATAAGGGCTCCAGCTCACGCACCACATCGCCAATACAAATAGTATTAGCCGGTTTACCCAGGCGGATACCGCCATTTTTTCCTCGAACGGCAGTGACAAAGCCCGCACGGCTAAGCTGATTGATAATTTTGACCATATGATTACGGGACACGCCGTAGACTTCTGTCACCTCAGAAATACTGGTCATACGTCCTTCGGGCAGCGACGCCATGTAGATTAGCGCACGTAATCCGTAATCGGTGAAACTCGTTAACTGCACATCAACCTCAGGAAAAGGGAAAACGGGATATAACTTATCTGTATTGATGATAAACCAGCCACCTGTCAGGCTGCTAATTTATTTCGGTTCAGGAAGGAAAAAAGCGAGGAACAATGACGCATTTGAGCCGGATGGCAATGCAAAGCATCTTATCCGGCCTACAAACGCGTACTCACCGTAGGCCCAGTAAGCATAGCGCCACCGGGCATAACCCATCAATTACGCGTCGAACGGGTCGCGCAGAATCATCGTCTCAGTACGATCTGGGCCAGTAGAGATAATATCAATCGGCACGCCGGTCAGTTCTTCGATGCGTTTGATGTAGTTCAGCGCAGCAGCCGGCAGACCGCTACGATCTTTCACGCCAAAAGTGGACTCAGACCAGCCAGGCATGGTTTCGTAAATCGGCTCGATGCCTTGCCAGTCGTCCGCCGCCAGCGGAGTGGTGGTCACTTCTCGGCCGTCCGGCATACGATAAGCCACACAAATCTTCACCTCTTTCAAACCGTCCAGAACGTCCAGTTTGGTCAGGCAGAAGCCAGACAGAGAGTTGATCTGCACCGCACGACGTATGGCAACGGAGTCCAGCCAGCCGGTACGACGACGGCGACCGGTAGTGGCGCCGTATTCATTACCCTGCTTGCACAGAAACTCGCCGGTTTCATCAAACAGCTCAGTCGGAAACGGACCCGCGCCTACGCGCGTGGAGTAGGCTTTGATGATACCCAGAACGTAATCTACATAACGCGGCCCCAGGCCGGAACCGGTCGCCACGCCGCCCGCAGTGGTGTTAGAGGAGGTGACGTAAGGATAAGTACCATGATCGATATCCAGCAGCGTACCCTGCGCGCCTTCAAACATCACGAAGTCGCCACGCTTACGCGCCTGATCCAGCAGATCGGAAACATCAACTACCATGCCGGTCAGGATGTCGGCAATCGCCATCACATCATCCAGTACTTTCTGATAGTCAACCGCGTCGACTTTATAGAAGTTCACCAGTTGGAAGTTGTGATATTCCATCACTTCTTTCAGTTTTTCAGCGAAGGTGGCTTTATCAAACAGATCGCCAACGCGCAGCCCACGACGCGCTACTTTGTCTTCGTAAGCCGGCCCGATACCACGACCCGTGGTGCCGATCGCTTTTGCGCCGCGCGCTTTTTCACGCGCATTATCCAGCGCAACGTGATAATCCAGGATCAGCGGACAGGCTTCAGACAACAGCAGGCGCTCACGGACAGGGATACCACGGTCTTCCAGTTCCTGCATCTCTTTCATCAGCGCGCTCGGAGACAGCACAACGCCGTTACCGATGATGCTGATAACATTCTCACGAAGAATACCTGATGGAATAAGATGGAGGACGGTTTTTTCACCGTTGATTACGAGAGTATGGCCTGCGTTGTGACCGCCCTGATAGCGTACAACATATTTAGCCCGTTCAGTCAGAAGATCGACGATCTTTCCTTTACCTTCGTCACCCCATTGGGTGCCCAGTACGACGACGTTGTTACCCATTTTTCAAAATCACCGTTTGCTTAAAAATGGATTCTACCATCGCTTTTTCAGATATACAGCACTTTTTGCACTCAATCTGCGGCAAACCCGACTACTTTTTGGTCAGCCAATCGTTTTCCTCAACATGTAGTAGACCACAACTCCCGCAACCACAAGTCCTCCGCCAAAACGACGTAAAATATTTTCCGGCAATTGCGCCAACGCCGAAACCATTTTTTTCCATGCGCCGGGATATAGCATCGGCCCCAGCCCTTCGAGGACTAACACCAGAGCAAGCGCCAGCCAGATTGTTGAATTCATTTATCGCCCTTATAAAAGAAAACCACCGGCATCTTCTGGATGCGGTGGTTTTGTTGGTCTAAAACCGCTGACGCTATTTTAGCGTGCCGTCGAACTCGGTGTCTTCATGTAGCGGAAGAAATCGCTGTCCGGGCTCAGTACCATGACGTCCTGATTACTTTCGAAGCTCTTTTCATAAGCACGCAGGCTACGAATGAACGCATAGAAATCAGGGTCCTGACTGAACGCGTCGGCAAACAGCTTCGCAGCTTCGGCATCGCCTTCACCACGCATGATACGCCCCTGACGCTCGGCTTCCGCCAGAGTTTTCGTCACTTCATAGTCGGCTGCCGCGCGCAGTTTTTCCGCTTCTTCCTGACCTTGTGAACGGTGACGACGCGCTACCGCTTCACGCTCGGCGCGCATACGGTTGTAAATCGCCTCAGAAACCTCGGTCGGCAGGTTGATCTGCTTAATACGCACATCGACCACTTCGATACCCAACGCCGCCATACTGTTCGGGTTGACGACCGGTACTTTACCTTTGGTTTCCGCCGTAACGCGTTCCGCCGCTTCGGCAATGGCGTCATCCGCCGCCGGGGTCGCCACTTCATCGTCCGTACCGGCTGAACCGGAGTTCAGCGCGTCGCGCACTTCCAAAGTCAGACGACCACGAGAATCGGTCACGATATCTTTTACGTCCAGGCGACCAATCTCAGAACGCAAGCGGTCCGAGAATTTACGTTTTAACAGCACTTCGGCTTGCGAAATATCACCGCCGCCGGTCGCCAGATAGTAACGGCTAAAGTCGCTGATACGCCATTTGATGTAGGAGTCGACAATCAGGTCTTTCTTCTCTTTAGTGACAAAGCGATCGGCCTGGTTGTCCATCGTCTGGATTCGCGCATCAAGCATTTTCACTGATTCAATAAACGGGATCTTAAAGTGCAGACCCGGCGCGTAAACCAGCGGCTTGTTCTCATCGTCACGCAGAACTTTACCAAAACGCAGCGTAATGCCGCGCTCGCCCTCTTTGACAACAAAGACGGACATGTAGAGCACTACCAGCACGATGATGATAATCGCAATAACTGACTTACGCATCGTTATTCCCCCTGACGCTGGTAGTCGTTACGCTGCGCATTCGCGCGGCGTTGGTCCATAATATCGCCCTGATTTGAGGACGACGTGTTGCTTGCTCCGCTGGCGTTAGACTTTGTAGACGGTGGCAGGCGCAGCAGATTACTGGCGCTATTGTCGCTCTTTGCCGCCGGCGTATTCCCACCTTTCAGCATCTGATCTAACGGCAGTACCATTAAATTACCGCTCTTGTCGTTAACCAGTACTTTACGGGTATGACTCAGCACTTTTTCCATCGTTTCAATATACAGACGCTCGCGCGTAATCTGCGGCGCTGCTTTATATTCCGGTAAAATCTTCGCAAACCGGGCGACTTCACCCTGCGCTTCCAGGATAGTCTGGGTTTTATACGCGCGTGCTTCTTCCAGAATACGCTGCGCCTGACCATTGGCACGCGGCTGAACTTCGTTGGTATACGCTTCCGCCTCACGGATGTACTGCTGCTCGTTTTCACGTGCGGCAATCGCATCGTCAAAGGCGGCTTTTACCTCCTCCGGCGGACGCGCAGCCTGGAAGTTCACGTCCAGCAGGGTAATCCCCATATTGTACGGTTTGATGGTTTCTTCCAGCTCGCGTTGGGTATCGCTACGAATAACGGTACGACCTTCGGTCAGGATGCGATCCATCGTGTATTTACCAATAACGCCGCGTAGCGCGCTGTCGGTGGCCTGACGCAGGCTATCGTCCGGGCTGGTCACGCTAAACAGATATTTCTGCGGATCGGTGACGCGGTATTGCACGTTCATTTCAACGCGCACGACGTTTTCGTCAGACGTCAGCATCACGCCTGACGCTGCCAGTTCTCGCACCGCTTCGACGTTCACCGGCGTGACGTTGTCAATAAATGTCGGCTTCCAGTTCAGACCTGGCTCTACCAGATGGCTGAATTTACCAAAACGCGTCACAACGCCGCGCTCGGCTTCTTTAATGGTATAGAAACCGCTGGCCGCCCAGATAATGACTATTGCCGCCACAGCGATAGCGACAATACGGCCGCCCAGTTGCGGACGCGGGCCTTGCGATGAGCTGCCGCTGCCGGAACCGGCGCCTTTACCGCCCCCAAAACCACCGAGTTTTTTACTCAGTTTACGGAAGATATCATCCAGATCAGGAGGTCCCTGATCGCGGCCACCTTTGTTTCCATTTCCCCCAGAGTTGCTGCCAGGCTTGCTGCTTCCCCACGGGTCGCGGTCCTGTCCGTTATTACCGGGCTGATTCCACGCCATGTTTGTGCTCCATATTTGTTATGCGGTGATCCCCGTTGTCTTTCGACTCCAGAGGATAAGGCGAAATTACTCCATGCTTCAGACGAGCCGCCGTTGCAGGCATCATCTTTCAGGCCGCTCCTTGAATGGCTGCGTCGTTACCCCAGTCACTTTACAGATGTAAGCTTCCGAGATTCTCTCAGCTACCGCTTCAATGCGACTTGAATGACTCTGCGTCTAGATCACGTATTCGATCAACGCCGGTTCTTGTTTACAGAGGCGACGCCAGTCGACAATCGGCATTCGTACCTGCAGACTGACGCTACCGTCTTCCTCCATCCACTCTTTTTCTATTGCCTGAAGCTGATAAAACCGACTTCTCAGACGCCCCTCCTGCGGCGGCAAACGCAGCGTGCGCTGCGCCACCTCGCCGGAAAGACGCTCCGTCAAAGCCTGAAAAAGCTGTGGTATTCCCACGCCGGTTTGCGCTGAAAGCCAAACGCGGATGGGTTTATTCTCTTCATCTCTGTCGATACGTGGTTCAAAGTTGTCCAGCATATCGATTTTGTTCATCACCATTAAGGTGGGGATTTCGTGAGCGTCAATCTCTTCGAGAACGGTATTTACCGCCTCAATGTTTTCCTGTACACGAACATCCGCCGCATCGACCACATGCAGCAGTAGCGTCGCCTGACGCGTCTCCTGCAGGGTAGCTTTAAAGGCAGCCACCAGATCGTGCGGTAAATGGCGGATAAAACCTACCGTATCCGCCAGCACCGTTTCACCGACATCCGCCACATCAATACGACGTAACGTGGGGTCCAGCGTCGCAAATAGCTGATCTGCCGCATAAACTCGCGCTTCAGTGATCTGATTAAAAAGGGTGGATTTTCCGGCGTTGGTATAGCCCACCAGCGATACCGTCGGAACGTCGGCCTTGATGCGCGATTGCCGCCCCTGCTCACGTTGCTTTTCAACTTTCTCCAGACGCGACTGAATCTGCACAATGCGATTACGTAGTAAACGACGGTCGGTTTCGAGCTGGGTTTCACCCGGACCGCGCAAACCAATCCCGCCTTTCTGGCGTTCAAGGTGGGTCCAGCCACGCACCAGACGCGTAGCCAGATGGCGCAACTGCGCCAGCTCAACCTGCAACTTACCTTCATGGGTACGCGCACGTTGGGCAAAAATATCTAAGATAAGACCGGTGCGATCGATAACCCGGCACTCGCACAAACGTTCCAGGTTTCGCTCCTGGGCTGGACTCAATGCATGATCAAACAATACGACCGCTGCGCCAGTCGCTTTCACGGCTTCCGCAATTTCAACTGCCTTACCTTCACCTACAAAATACTTAGGGTGCGGTGCTTTACGGCTACCGGTAATCACCTGCATTGCTTCGACACCGGCGGAAGAGACCAGAGATTCAAACTCCAGGAGGTCTTCCATATCTTTGTCTTGCGAAAAATAGATGTGTACCAGTACCGCCTGCTCACCGGCATCATAACGGTCAAACAAGCGTAAACCCTCTTAATAACCAGCGGGGGCGATTATCTGACGCCCCCGACATGGATAAACAGCGCGTGAAATTATTCAGTCTCTTCGCTGTCCTGTTGCGCACCAGAACCCTGCGCGTTGCTACCGTGATGGTAGTTATTGCTGGTGCCGCCACCAGCATTGTTGCTGTGATGGGAAACCGGGCGAGACGGGACAACAGTAGAAATCGCGTGCTTATAAACCATCTGGCTGACCGTGTTTTTCAACAGGATCACAAACTGATCAAAAGACTCGATTTGACCTTGCAGCTTAATACCATTCACCAAATAAATAGAAACTGGAACACGTTCCCGACGCAATGCGTTCAGGAACGGATCTTGTAAAGATTGCCCCTTAGCCATTCTCTTTTCCTTATATGCTTATTTGTACTTTGAACCTTTCGATTCTGAAAAATTGCGCACGATACGTCTCAATTGTACACATTCAGTCTGCGATAGCACCAACAACCTGTAATACTTCTTTTCGCGCCCGATCGGGATTTTCACTGTCAAGCCAGCGCACCCCTTCCCAACCGCGCAACCAGGTCATCTGGCGCTTCGCCAACTGTCTCGTGGCGCAAACACCTCTATAAACCATTTCATCATATGAAATTTCGCCTTCAATGTATGACCACATCTGGCGGTATCCCACACAACGGATGGAAGGCAAGTCCGTATGCAAATCTCCACGGGCAAAAAGCGCCCGGACTTCTGCTTCAAAACCTGAAGCCAACATCTGATGAAAACGCAGCTCAATGCGCTGATGAAGCAATTCACGGCTCGCCGGGGCGATAGCGAACTGATGCACCTGGTACGGTAGCGCGTCTCCTGACGTTTGCGTCAGCTCCGTTAAAGTTTTACCCGAAATGAAAAAAACTTCCAGTGCCCGGGAAAGTCTTTGCGGATCATTTGGATGAATTCGCGCGGCGGCAACCGGATCTATCTCCTGAAGTTGCTGGTGCAATACCTCCCATCCAAGCTCCGCTGCTTGCTGTTCAATCCGGGATCTGACCTCCGGATCTGCCGAAGGCAGCGGCGATAACCCTTCAAGCAATGCCTTAAAATACAGCATGGTACCGCCCACTAATAGCGGGATACGTCCCGCCGCGGTGATCTCCGCCATTTGCGCTAACGCATCGCGGCGAAAATCCGCCGCCGAATACGCCTGCGACGGATCGCGTATATTCAGCAATCGATGCGGCGCCGCTTTCAGCTCATCGGCACTCGGCTTGGCCGTACCAATATCCATTCCCCGATAAATGAGGGCGGAGTCAACGCTTATCAACTCTACTGGCAAAACTTTACGCAGTTCTATCGCCAGCGCCGTTTTGCCGGAAGCCGTCGGCCCCATCAAAAATATCGCCTTAGGCAGGCTCGCCTTACTTACATCATTCATGCTTCAGGGCGTTCATCGCCGAATGTAAATCAACAGGTTGTAACAGGCCGCCCGGCGGCGCTTTTACCAGTTGCGGACATAGCCGCTCAACATCCGCCAGGAGGGATATGGCCTGCGCCATCGACCACTGCGGATGTTCGCTCTGCACATTACGCGCTATCCACTGTGCAATATTGACCGTTGCAAATGTGGTCTGTTGCGCCAGGTAGCCTATCAGTTCAGGAATCAAGATTTGTAAATTTTGTTGTCGTAAGGGTAAAGGCACTGCACGAATGGTCACATGCTGCGCATCTGACTGAAATTCAATGCCTAATTCCCCTAACAAAGGTTGGGCTTTTTGTAGTGAGGCTTTTTCATCGGCGCTTACTTTTAAACGCAGCGGAATCAGCAGCGGCTGCGCGCAAACCGGACTTTGCCCCGGCGTAAGCTGCGCCTGACGCAGCCAGCGCTCCGCAACCGGCAGCGACAAGAGCTGAATATTCCCTCCGTGCTCCAGCAACGCGCAGTCACCGCCGACTATCGTCAGTACGCGGCCAAAACTCTGGCTATGTCCGTCAAGCACAGGCGCAACCGGTTCTGGCGTTGAGCTCGCCGCAGGCGTCTGTAAAAGCGCGCGGTAAACCTCGCCTTGCTGCTTCTTATAGCCCGGCTGCGCGTGAGACCAACCGCCAACGGACTGACGCCCGCCGCTACCGCCCGATGCGCCGCCGGAATAACGTGGTGTCGCGGGCTCGCGCGCCGCAGTTGGCACAACGGGCTCAGCAAAATGGTTACGCCCGGCGGCGATACGGTTTTCCGGAACATGCCGTGGCGCTGGCGCAATCTCCTCCAGCGGCAACGTCGTTTCCGTCTGCTGTTGCAGGACGCTCAATACCCCTTGATAGATGAAGTCATGCACCAGCCGGGATTGATGAAAGCGCACTTCGTGTTTGGCGGGATGAACATTGACATCCACCTGATGCGGATCAATCTCCAGATACAGTACAAACGCAGGTTGCTGGTCCGCGCCTAGTTTTTCTTCGCACGCCTGGCGGATAGCGTGGTTGATCAGCCGATCGCGCATCATACGCCCGTTGACGTAGCAATACTGAATTTCCGCCAGAGCGGTGGTGGTGTGATTCGGATCGGCGACCCAGCCGCGCAGGTTCAGATCGCCATGCTGCCATTCAATCGCCAATGCCTGTTCGAGAAACGGCGTGCCGCAGATAGCGCCTAATCGGCGCTCTTTTTGCCCATCCCTGGCGACAGCGCGATACTGCCGTACCAATTTGCCGTTGTGCGACAGATTGAGAGTGACGTCAAAACGGGCCAATGCAATACGACGGATGATCTCATCGATATGATTAAATTCCGTTTTTTCGGTACGCATGAACTTGCGCCGGGCGGGCGTATTATAAAAGAGATCCAGAACTTCCAGGGTAGTGCCAACCGGGTGCGCGGCGGGTTTTACTGTCACATCCATGTCGCGCCCTTCCGCATACGCCTGCCAGGCCTCCGACTGTTCCGCCGTGCGCGAAGTCAGCGTCAAACGCGAGACCGAACTGATACTCGCCAACGCTTCGCCGCGAAATCCCAGACTAATAATCGCTTCCAGATCGTCAAGCGAGGCGATTTTACTGGTGGCATGACGGGCCAGCGCCAGCGCCAGCTCCTCTTTTTTAATGCCGCAGCCATTGTCGCGAATGCGAATAAGCTTCGCACCGCCACGCTCGATGTCGATATCAATGCGGGTGGCGCCTGCATCCAGACTATTCTCTACCAGCTCTTTGACAACCGACGCAGGGCGTTCCACCACTTCGCCAGCGGCGATTTGGTTCGCAAGCTGCGGCGGCAAAACCTGAATCGGCATGAAATCTCCTTAATTCGCAGCGGTCATTCCGCCAGGCGAGTTCGTACTGGCCGTCTGGCCTGGGTCGCCCTGAGGCGCAGACTGAATCGGATGCGCTTCAAAGTACTTACGCAACCCCTTGTAAATGGCTTCAGCAAGCTGCTGCTGATAACGGTCGCTCGCCAGCAATCGCTCTTCGCCGTGATTACTGATAAAGCCCGTCTCCACCAAAATGGACGGGATATCCGGCGAACGCAGCACGCCCAGGCTCGCATGTTCCGGGAGGCGTTTATGCAGCGACCCCACGCCGTCCAGTTGGCTTAGCACGTTCGTCGCCACATCATACCCTACCCGCTGCGAATGACCGAATTGCAAATCCAGTACCGCCTGGCTCAGGTAAGGGTCTGACTGACTGTTCGCCAGGACATCGCCAGCGCCGCCTAACAGCTCGGACTGCTTCTCATGCTGCTCAAGCCAGTTTGCCATTTCGCTGTTCGCGCGACGATTGGACAATACCCAGACGGAGGCGCCGGTGGCATCGCGATTTGGCGCCGCATCCGCGTGAATAGAGACAAGGAAATTGGCGTTTTGCTTACGCGCCACGTCAGACCGCCCCATCACCGAAATAAAATAGTCGCCGTCACGCGTCAGCACGCCTTTAAACATTGGATCGTTATTCAGTAAAGTGCGTAACTTACGCGCGATAGCGATGGTGACATTTTTCTCGCGCGTACCGCCCGGGCCTATCGCGCCAGGGTCCTGACCCCCATGCCCGGCATCAATAGCAATCACTACTTTATCGCCAGCGCCTCTCGACGCGCGCGCCGCAGGCCGCGTGACGGTATTGCTGCTGATCACGCCGGTTAGGCGATCATGGGTAGATTTAAACGGATTACGGGCGGGCTCGGTCGGGCGAGGCGCGCTTTCAACCCGCTTAGCGACAACAGGCGGTGGCGGCGGAACATCGGCATTAATGGTGAAAATGACCGTATAGTTGCCGCCGTTTTGCCGCTTCACGGCCTCGGTTTTGCCATTTTCGGTCAGTTCGACAAGCAACCGTAAAGATTGCGCGTCTTTCGGCGTCCCGGCACGGATCGTTTTCACCAGATTGTTACCGCTAAACTGAAGCGGCAATCCCTGAATCACGCCGGTCTGCCTGATATCCAGCGCCACGGTGCGTTTGCCGTCCTGTGAGTAAGCATATTCCGGCTCGCCGATAAAACTGAACGTTATGCGCGCCTGCTGCTCGCCGTTGGAAACCTGAATATCGGAGAGACTGGCGGCGCCCGCCTGCGCGCACAACAGGATTAAGGCAGCTATCACGACATTTTTGATGCGATAAATCATCCCGCCACCTTTATAGCTAACCGGCTAAACGCGCCAGTAACGAACGACCCGATGGGGATACCGCGCTTACGCGCGCCTCACGCCCCTGCGCTTGGTAATCAATATGTATTTCGACGTCCGGGTCGGGCAGAACACCTTTACCTTGTTGCGGCCACTCCACCAGGCAGATGGCGTCGTTGGCGAAATAATCTCGGATGCCCATAAACTCCAACTCCTCCGGGTCCGCAAGACGGTACAAGTCGAAGTGATACACCATCATGTTATCAAGCGCATAAGGCTCTACCAGCGTATAGGTGGGACTTTTTACATTACCGTTATGACCTAACGCCTGCAAAAATCCCCGGCTAAACGTCGTTTTACCTGCGCCTAAATCGCCATACAGATAGATAACGGTCGCGCCATCGCAGGCGTTGGCCACCCGTTGCCCCAGGTCTAGCGTCGCCTGCTCGTCAGGTAGCGGAATTACTTGATTCATCATGGTTTACGTCAATCACATCAGGGTTAACAATACGCCGCAGCGTAGTAAAAAGATCGGTCGCCAGCATGCCGCGAGCGCCATAACGCGCTGCCAGTAAGTCCGCCGCCGCGCCGTGAGCCACACATCCCACACATGCCGCATCATACGGGGTAAACTTCTGTCCAAGCAATGCGCCGATGATGCCGGACAGTACATCACCCATCCCGCCGCTCGCCATTCCCGCATTGCCGGCGTCAATAATAGCCAAAGGGTGGTGTTCAGCGGCGACAATCGTTCCTGCGCCTTTTAACACAACCACGCCTCCGTACCGTTTTACCAGACGCTGCGCTGAAAGTAAGCGATCACTTTCAATTTCTGCAACAGAGCATCCCAACAGACGGGCAGCCTCTCCCGGATGCGGTGTAATCACGCGATTGTGACGTTTATCAGGATTGATTGCCAGTAAGTTCAGCGCATCCGCATCCCACAGCATGGGTTTACGGACGTTTTCTACTTTCTGTAAAGCTTTTTTGCCCCACGCCTGCTGCCCAAGCCCCGGACCGATGACCACTACATCAGCCCAGGTCAGGCTCTCTTCCAGAGACTGAGGCGTCAGTTCATGCGCCATGAGTTCCGGGCGGGCCGTCAGCAACGGCGCGATGTTTTCACCACGGGTCAGTACCCTGACTAACCCGGCTCCCGCACGCAGCGCCGCCTCGCCAGCCATCCGAATCGCGCCCGCAGTTCCCAGGTCGCCGCCGATAATCGCCAATCGACCATGCTCGCCTTTATGCGAGGTCGGTCGGCGCGGCATTAACCATTGCCCCAACTGTGTCGCGTCAAAACGCCGGAGCGGCGGCGTCTGGCTCGCCAGCCAGCCTTCCAGTCCCAACGCGTCATAATGCAGTACGCCGGTAACATCACGCGCTTTACCGGTCAGCAGGCCTGGTTTCAGGGCGATAAACGTGACCGTATGCGCGGCCTTCATTACCGCGCCAGGCGTGGCGCCCGTTTGCGCCAGCAGACCTGACGGGATATCGACGGCGACAACCGGCGCAGGATGGGCGTTAGCCTGTTCAATCAGACTGGCTACCGGGGGGCGCGGCGCCTGGGCTATGCCAGTGCCAAGCAGCGCGTCGATAATCAGATCCGTCGCTTCCGGCCAGATAATATCGGCTGCATGGATAATACCGCCGGCATTCAGCCAGGCGTCGCGCGCCAACGCCGCTTCTTCAGGCAGCGCTTTGTCGTTCTCCTGCGCCAGTAATGTCACGCTAATGCCCGCCGCTTGCGCTAGTCGCGCTACGACATAACCATCGCCGCCGTTGTTGCCATGACCACACAACACCAACCAGTGCCGAGCGTCAGGGTAAATGTCACGGGCTATTCGAAACGCCGCGTCGCCAGCGCGCAGCATCAATTCATAGAGTGTGAGTCCGAAGGCATCCGCCGCATCGCGTTCCAGCCGTTTGATGTCATCGGCGGGCCAAATGGAATGTGGTATACTTGCAGGGTTTTTCTTCATGTTATGGTCCATAATGTCAGAGCCCCTTGATCTCAATCAGTTAGCGCAAAATATTAAGCAGTGGGGGCTGGAGCTGGGCTTTCAGCAGGTTGGTATTACCGATACCGACCTCAGCGCCTCCGAACCTGCGTTACAGGCGTGGCTGGACAAACAATACCACGGTGAGATGGCGTGGATGGCGCGCCACGGTATAATGCGCGCCCGACCTCATGAGCTCTTACCTGGTACGCTACGTGTCATCAGCGTGCGCATGAACTATCTGCCCGCCAACGCCGCGTTTGCCAGTACGTTGAAGAATCCCACGCTGGGCTACGTTAGCCGATATGCGCTCGGGCGTGATTATCATAAGCTATTACGCAGCCGCTTAAAAAAACTGGGCGAGCGGATCCAGCAACACTGCGGTTCGCTGAATTTTAGACCGTTTGTCGACTCTGCACCTATTCTTGAACGCCCGTTAGCGGAAAAAGCCGGACTTGGCTGGACAGGTAAGCACTCACTTATTCTTAATCGGGACGCGGGATCGTTCTTTTTCCTGGGGGAATTGCTGATTGATTTACCTCTGCCTGTCGACCAGCCGATCGAGGAGGGTTGCGGCAAATGCGTCGCCTGTATGACTATTTGCCCAACCGGAGCGATTGTCGAACCGTATACGGTGGACGCGCGACGCTGTATTTCTTATCTCACTATTGAGCTGGAAGGCGCTATTCCAGTAGCATTTCGCCCATTAATAGGCAACCGTATTTACGGCTGCGATGACTGCCAGCTTATCTGTCCGTGGAATCGTTATTCACAGTTGACCGACGAAGACGATTTTAGCCCACGCAAGGCGTTGCGCGCGCCGGAGTTGATTGATCTGTTTCGCTGGAGCGAAACGCAGTTTCTGAAAGTTACTGAAGGTTCTGCGATTCGGCGCATTGGTCATTTACGCTGGCTGCGCAATGTTGCCGTCGCGCTGGGGAATGCGCCATGGAGCGATGCCGTTATTGCGGCGCTGGAAAGTCGTAAGGGTGAGCACCCACTTCTTGATGAGCATATCGAATGGGCGGTTGCGCAACAAATTGAAAAGCGGAACGCTTGCATCATTGAAGTGCAGCTACCGAAAAAACAGCGTCTGGTCAGAGTGATTGAAAAAGGGCTTGTGCGCGATGCCTGAATTATTCACAGGCTGTGTATAAAAATAAAAACACATTGCGATTCAAGAGGGAGACAAGGGGCAAGCAAGAACGCTAATATTTTAAATTTTAATTTTTATATAAATATCAATAAATTATATAATTTCCACTTGTTGCGTATGAATTTTTGCATTCCAGGAATAATAGGCCACCCTGTGGATAACTCTGTTCACAAGGTTCTGAAGAAAGCGGAACAAAACGTTCCCCAACGCGATATTCGTTGTGGATAATTTTACTGTAGATAAGAATTGGAGCGGGAAACGAGACTCGAACTCGCGACCCCGACCTTGGCAAGGTCGTGCTCTACCAACTGAGCTATTCCCGCTTGGGTGCGTCTGTGCTTAACAAGCACTTTCAAATTTGGAGCGGGAAACGAGACTCGAACTCGCGACCCCGACCTTGGCAAGGTCGTGCTCTACCAACTGAGCTATTCCCGCTTGGGTGCGTTTGTACTTAAAAAGTACCTTACAAATTTTGGAGCGGGAAACGAGACTCGAACTCGCGACCCCGACCTTGGCAAGGTCGTGCTCTACCAACTGAGCTATTCCCGCAAATCTGTTGCTATCGTAATTCGCATTTCTGCGTCGTTACGGGAGGCGCATTATACGAGAAATCCATTTAGCTGCAAGCCCCCGAACGCATTTTTTCGCGATTTTTGTTTGAATGCTGATTAAATCACCAAACAAGACAAAAAACGAGCAAAGCGTGCGCTATTCAACAAAAAACTTTTCACGCAACGCCTAAAAGCACAAAATCAGAATAGCACCCTGCGCCAAAAAAATAATAGCAAGGTGTATGCGCCTCATCATTTACGCAATATCACGGCAGCATAAAAGCAATCATCAGGAGCATCGATAACGATGCGACTGGCGTGTCTTAAGCCAGCCGCCACAAGACCGCTTAAAGGGCGAAGCGCATCGGAACCACCACAACATCCAATCGATATCAGGGTTCAAGATGAAAAAAAAGCTTATTGCCATGCTGTTAGCCAGCCTCTCCGTTCACGCCGCTTCCGTTTCCGCAAAAACATTACATTTTGGCACCTCCGCCACCTATGCGCCCTATGAGTTCGTGGATGCCGATAATAAAATTGTCGGTTTCGATATTGATGTCGCCAACGCGGTCTGCAAAGAGATGCAAGCGGAGTGTTCATTCACTAACCAGAGCTTTGATAGCCTAATCCCCGGTCTACGCTTCAGGAAGTTTGATGCGGTGATTGCCGGCATGGATATAACGCCAAAACGTGAACAGCAGGTCTCGTTTAGCCAACCTTATTACGAAGGTTTGTCGGCGGTCGTCGTCACGCGTAAAGGGGCTTATCACACTTTTGCCGATCTGAAAGGTAAAAAAGTCGGACTGGAAAACGGTACAACGCATCAGCGCTATTTGCAGGATAAACAAAAAGCGATCACGCCAGTCGCCTATGACAGCTATCTGAACGCCTTTACCGACCTGAAAAATAACCGCCTTGAGGGCGTGTTTGGCGATGTCGCCGCGATTGGCAAATGGCTAAAAAACAATCCTGATTACGCCATCATGGATGAACGCGCCAGCGATCCTGATTATTACGGAAAGGGGTTAGGCATTGCGGTACGCAAAGGCAATGACGCGCTATTGCAAGAGATCAATGCCGCGCTCGACAAGGTGAAAGCGTCGCCGGAATATGCGCAGATGCAAGAGAAATGGTTTATGCAGTAACCCTGCGCCGGGATAGTTGCCGGATGAGACGCCCTTGCGTCGCCATCCGGTATGTCGCGCGTCACAGCTTAATGAAATGCTCGCGGTAGTAGGCCAGTTCCGCCACCGACTCGCGAATATCATCCATCGCCTGGTGCGTGCCCTGCTTGGTAAAGCCAGCCAGAATCTCCGGCTTCCAGCGGCGCGCCAGTTCTTTGAGCGTACTGACATCCAGATAGCGATAGTGGAAGTAAGCCTCCAGTTCCGGCATATATTTAAACAGGAAACGCCGATCCTGACCGATGCTGTTACCGCAAATCGGCGACTTCCCCGCAGGCACCCACGTTTTCAGGAATTCAATCGTCGCCAGTTCAGCGTCACGTTCGCCCATCGTACTTGCCTTAACGCGATCCACTAGGCCGCTGCCGGTATGGGTGCGCACGTTCCAGTCATCCATTAACGCCAGTTGCGCATCGGATTGATGTACCGCAATAGTCGGCCCTTCCGCCAGAATATTCAGACTGGCATCCGTCACCAGCGTGGCTATCTCAATAATGCGATCGCGCTCGGGGTCCAGACCTGTCATCTCCAGATCGATCCAAATCAGGTTGTTTTCATCGGCACTCATGCTATTTTCCACCCTTCAGGGGTCACATTCACTGTGACTATATTCATCTACAATTGCGTGTATCATAGATGTTTTGCCCACTATGGGCGACCAGGAGCCAATACGATTGAGCAAAAATAAACTCTCCAAAGGCCAGCAGCGCCGTGTGAACGCCAATCACCAGCGTCGTTTAAAAACGTCCGCGGAGAAAGCCGACTACGATGACAACCTGTTTGGCGAGCCTGCAGAAGGTATCGTCATTAGCCGTTTTGGTATGCATGCCGATGTGGAATCTGCTGACGGCGAGGTTCACCGTTGCAATATCCGCCGCACCATTCGCTCGCTGGTGACGGGCGATCGCGTCGTCTGGCGTCCGGGCAAAGCCGCCGCAGAGGGCGTCAACGTAAAAGGCATCGTTGAAGCGGTGCATGAGCGCACCTCGGTATTGACGCGCCCGGACTTCTACGACGGCGTGAAGCCTATTGCCGCCAACATTGACCAAATCGTTATCGTCTCCGCGATTTTGCCGGAGCTGTCACTGAATATCATCGATCGCTATCTGGTCGGCTGTGAAACCCTACAGGTTGAGCCGCTTATCGTACTGAACAAAATTGATCTGCTGGATGACGAAGGCATGGACTTCGTTAATGAGCAGATGGATATTTACCGCAATATCGGCTATCGCGTGCTGATGGTCTCCAGCCATACGCAGGATGGCCTGAAACCGCTGGAAGAGGCGTTAACCGATCGCATCAGTATTTTTGCCGGACAGTCCGGCGTCGGAAAATCCAGTCTGCTAAACGCCCTGCTCGGCTTACAGGACGAGATTCTGACGAACGATGTGTCGAATGTCTCCGGTCTGGGTCAACATACCACTACCGCTGCTCGTCTGTATCATTTCCCGCATGGCGGCGATGTCATTGACTCCCCTGGCGTGCGCGAGTTCGGCTTATGGCATCTGGAGCCGGAACAAATCACGCAGGGCTTTGTCGAATTTCATGACTATTTGGGACATTGCAAATACCGGGACTGCAAGCATGACGCCGATCCAGGCTGCGCCATTCGCGAGGCGGTAGAGAACGGCGCTATAGCGGAAACCCGTTTCGAAAATTATCACCGAATTCTTGAAAGTATGGCGCAGGTAAAAACGCGTAAAAACTTTTCTGATACGGACGACTGACAGATACGCTATGCGTCGTTAGAATCGTCCCTTTTTTTTCAGGATGCCGGTATAACTGCCGGTTCAGGAACAACAATGGCCTGGAGGCTACCTTGTTAAACTCATTTAAACTTTCGCTACAATACATTCTGCCGAAACTATGGCTCACTCGCCTGGCGGGCTGGGGCGCAAGCAAACGAGCAGGATGGCTGACGAAACTGGTTATCGATCTCTTTGTAAAGTATTACAAAGTCGATATGACAGAGACGCAAAAACCGGATACCGCCAGCTATCGTACGTTCAATGATTTTTTCGTGCGCCCGCTGCGTGATGACGTGCGCCCGCTCAATACCGATCCTAACATCCTGGTTATGCCTGCCGACGGCTTGATTAGCCAGTTGGGCCGTATCGAAGAAGATAAAATTTTGCAGGCCAAAGGCCATAATTACAGCCTTGAGGCATTACTGGCGGGTAACTACCTGATGGCGGATAAGTTCCGCAACGGCACGTTTGTCACCACGTATCTCTCCCCTCGCGACTACCATCGCGTGCATATGCCATGCAACGGCATCCTGCGCGAAATGATCTACGTACCGGGCGATCTGTTCTCCGTTAACCATTTGACTGCGCAAAACGTACCCAACCTGTTTGCCCGCAACGAGCGCGTTATCTGTCTGTTTGATACCGAGTTCGGCCCTATGGCGCAGATTCTGGTGGGCGCGACTATTGTCGGCAGTATCGAAACCGTCTGGGCGGGAACCATTACGCCGCCGCGCGAAGGCATCATCAAGCGCTGGACCTGGCCTGCCGGCGAAAACGAAGATTCTGTCGCCTTGCTGAAAGGCCAGGAGATGGGGCGCTTTAAACTGGGTTCCACGGTCATCAACTTATTTGCGCCAGGTAAAGTGGATCTGATCGAGTCGCTTGCAAACCTGTCCGTCACCAAAATTGGCCAACCGCTGGCAACCTCGACCGAAGCCTTCGTTGCGCCGGAGGTGGAGCCTGTTCCACTGCCGGAAGAAGAAATTAAAGCCGAACACGACGCCAGTCCACTGGTTGACGATAAAAAAGACGAAACCTAATCAAGAGAGAACGCTGACGTGCGCCTGATTATCGCTTTTCTGATGGCCTGGTGCCTCAGCACGGGGGCGTTCGCCGCAACGGCCCCCGACGCCAAACAAATCACGCAGGAACTGGAGCAGGCAAAAGCGGCGAAGCCCGCTCAGCCGGAAGCCGTTGAGGCGCTCCAGACTGCGTTAAACGCGCTTGAAGAGCGAAAAGGCTCGCTTGAGCGCGCGAAACAATATCAACACGTTATTGATAATTTCCCTAAGCTATCCGCCACCTTGCGCGCCCAGTTGAATAATCTGCGCGATGAGCCTCGCAGCGTACCGCCAGAGATGTCCACCGAAGCGTTAAATCAGGAGATCTTGCAGGTTAGCAGCCAGCTACTGGATAAAACCCGCGAGGCGCAACAGGAGCAGGAGCGCGTCAGGGAGATCGCCGACTCGCTCAGCCAGCTTCCCCAACAGCAAAACGACGCCCGCCGCCAGCTTAATGAGATTGAGCGACGGCTCGGCGCCGCAGGCGGAAGCGCTTCGCTTAGCCAGGCGCAAAGTCTCAGTATGCAGGCGGAGTCCGCCAAACTAAAAGCGTTAGTCGACGAACTGGAGTTGGCGCAACTGTCCGCCAACAACCGGCAGGAACTGGCTCGTCTGCGTTCCGAGCTGGCGGAAAAACAGAGTCAGCAATTAGATGCTTATCTTCAGGCGCTGCGCAATCAGCTTAACAGCCTGCGTCAACGTGAAGCGGAGCGCGCGCTGGAAAGCACCGAGCTGCTGGCCGAAAACAGCGCGGGTCTGCCGAAAGGCATCGTCGAACAATTTAAAGTCAACCGGGAGCTGTCACAGGCGCTCAATCAACAAGCGCAGCGGATGGATCTGGTCGCCTCGCAACAGCGACAGGCCGCCAGCCAAACGTTACAGGTGCGTCAGGCACTCAATACGCTGCGGGAGCAGTCGAAGTGGCTTGGCGTTTCCAACATGCTTGGCGAAGCGCTGCGCGCGCAGGTCGCCCGCCTGCCGGAAATGCCTAAGCCGCAGCAGCTTGATACGGAAATGGCGCAGCTACGCGTTCACCGTATGCGCTATGAAGAGTTACTTAATAAGCAGCCGCAGCTACGGCAAATACGTCAGGCCGATGGACAACCGCTAACCGCCGAGCAAAACCGGATCCTTGACGCCCAGCTTCGCACGCAGCGTGAACTCCTCAACGCCTTGTTACAGGGCGGCGACACGCTGATCCTGGAGCTGACCAAACTGAAAGTTTCCAATAGTCAACTGGAGGATGCGCTTAAAGAGGTTAACGAAGCCACCCATCGCTATCTTTTCTGGACCGCCGACGTCAGCCCGCTATCACTCTCCTGGCCTGTTGATTTAGTGCAGGATTTACGGCGACTTATCTCATTAGATACGTTTAATCAGTTAGGTAAAGCCAGCATTATGATGCTGACCAGCAAAGAGACGCTACTGCCGTTATTCGCCGCGCTGGTGCTGGTCGGGTTTAGCCTCTATTCGCGCCAACACTTCAACCGCTTCCTTGAGCGTTCGGCCTCGCGCATCGGGAAAGTCACCCAGGATCACTTCTCGCTGACGTTACGGACATTGTTCTGGTCGATTCTGGTCGCCTCGCCGCTGCCCGTCTTGTGGGCGACGCTCGGTTATGGTCTACAGGAAGCCTGGCCGTATCCGCTGGCCGTCGCCATCGGCGATGGCGTGACGGCGACAGTACCGCTGTTGTGGGTAGTGATGATTTGCGCCGCTTTTGCCCGCCCTGGCGGCCTGTTCGTGGCGCATTTCGGCTGGCCGCGAAACCGGGTAGCGAAAGCGATGCGCTACTACCTGATGAGCATTGGACTGATCGTGCCGCTAATTATGGCGGTGATCATGTTTGATAATCTTAACGATCGGGAGTTTTCCGGCTCGTTGGGCCGCCTTTGCTTCATCCTGATATGCGGCGCGCTGGCGCTGGTCACTCTGAGTCTGAAAAAAGCGGGCATCCCGCTCTATCTCGATAAAGCTGGCAACGGCGACAACATGGTCAACAGCCTGCTGTGGAATATGTTGATGGGCGCGCCGCTTATCGCGATTCTGGCGGCGGCGGTGGGCTATCTGGCCACGGCGCAGGCGCTACTGGCGAGACTGGAAACCTCAGTCGCCATCTGGTTCCTGCTGCTGGTCATTTATCACGTCATTCGCCGCTGGATGCTGATCCAGCGGCGACGACTGGCTTTTGACCGCGCCAAACATCGTCGGGCGGAAATGTTGGCGCAGCGCGCGCGCGGCGAAGAAGAACCAGCGCACGCCTCCAGCCTTGAAGGCGCGGTCGACATCGATGAAAGTGAAATCGATCTTGACGCCATTAGCGCCCAGTCGTTGCGTCTGGTTCGCTCGATTCTGATGCTTATTGCCCTGCTATCGGTAATCGTACTGTGGTCGGAAATCCATTCGGCGTTCGGCTTCCTGGAGAATATTTCGCTGTGGGATGTCACCTCTACGGTGCAAGGCGTGGAAAGCCTGGAGCCGATTACCCTCGGGGCGGTGCTCATTGCGATTCTGGTGTTTATCATCACCACGCAGCTTGTGCGTAATCTACCTGCGCTGCTGGAGCTGGCGTTATTACAGCATCTTGATTTAACGCCGGGCACCGGTTACGCCATCACCACCATCACCAAATATTTGTTAATGCTGATTGGCGGACTGGTTGGCTTCTCGATGATCGGCATTGAGTGGTCGAAGCTACAGTGGTTGGTTGCTGCGCTCGGTGTCGGGCTCGGTTTCGGTCTGCAGGAAATTTTCGCCAACTTTATCTCCGGCCTGATTATTTTGTTTGAAAAACCAATTCGTATCGGCGATACGGTGACGATCCGCGATCTCACCGGCAGCGTGACCAAAATCAATACCCGCGCCACCACTATCAGCGACTGGGACCGTAAAGAGATTATTGTGCCGAATAAAGCGTTTATCACCGAACAGTTTATTAACTGGTCGTTATCTGACTCCGTGACGCGCGTGGTGTTAACCATCCCAGCGCCGGCGGATGCTAATAGCGAAGAGGTGACGCAAATTCTGCTGACGGCGGCGCAGCGCTGTTCTTTGGTACTTGATAACCCGCCGCCTGAAATCTTTCTGGTGGATCTCCAGCAGGGTATTCAGATTTTCGAACTGCGTATCTATGCTGCGGAAATGGGACACCGTATGCCGTTACGCCATGAGATCCACCAATTGATTCTGGCGGGCTTCCGCGAGCACGGTATTGATATGCCGTTCCCGCCGTTCCAGATGCGTCTGGAGAGTCTCGGCGGTAAACAAACGGGGAGAACGTTAACGTCAGCTGGTAAAACCAGCCGCCCGGCGGGCAGTTTGTAGCGCATGATCCAGGCAAGAAATGCCGGATGCGACCCGGCGGGTCTTATCCGGCCTACGGGCCTGCAATTAACCTGTAGGCCCGATAAGCTTGCGCCATCGGGCATTTCCTCGCAGATCACAGACATTTTCGGACTTATTATGCGTCCAGATCGGCAACAGGCAGGTTAATTTCGCTATAGCGCATTCGGAATAAATCGCCGTAACCCACCAGTTCTCCGCGAAATACGAGGCATCTTATAACATACGCACAATAAATATCCGACACATGTTTCCACTTATCCTCATCGCGATCCCTTAACGTGCCAATAGACATTCCACTACCATGGCAACCTTTCGACGTGTAACATGAACGGAAGAAAGAATAACCTTTTCTATTTCAAGGATATCCTCCGGAGTAAAATTGAGTGCCCTAACCTCATCTTCCGTGATAATCGGGTCTCTCGAACTATCATTCATAACGTTCTCCATCAGGCAATAAACGCCGGATGCGACCCGTTGGGTCTTATCCGGCATACGGCCTTTACTCCGCCGCCCACTCCGGATCAGCGCTCATGCGGCTGCTGTAATTCTGATAAATCGCCATCGCCAGCAGCGAGAAGAAGATCGGGCCGCCGATCATCCACAAGGCGCTGTCCCAGTCCCCAGCTTCAATCACCGGCTGGATGATGGTAAAGACGTTGGCAAACGTCACCACCAGCACCACAACCCCCGTCGCGACCAGGGTAGAGGCTTTGGTTTTGAAGAGAACAAATGGCCGCTCCAGATCCTGACGCGCTTTAAAGAAGGGAAATGCCAGCGCAAGGAACAGGTATGGTAACGTCATTGAGACATTCGCCATCAGCGTGAGTTTGTTATAAAACGCCGACGCGGTATCGCCGCCAAAAGAGACCAGCAAAATAAACAGGCTCACCAGCACGCACTGTAGACACATGGCGGTCGCCGGCATACCGTTAGCGTTCAGTGTCGTCACCGACGCGGGCCACAACGCTTTTGGCGTCCCCTGAATAATGGCTTTCAGCGGTGAATAGCTCAACGTAAAAAACGCGCCGGTATAAGCCAGAAACATAGAAAGGCCGGTGATACGCGCAAACCAGACGCCCACCGTCATCGCCGCTTCCGGAGAAAGGTTTAACGCGTTACCTAATGTCGTGCCTAAACTCGACATCAGAATATAGGTGATATTCCCTAAGTTAACGGCGCTATTACTTAATATCTGTTGCCAGTTAGTGCTGACGCCCCATAAAAAGATCGCCAAAGAATAACCAATTGAAATCACAATAGCCGCGAAGACAATACCTTTCGCAAAATTCTTTTCCGGTTTCTCGGTTTTATCCACCAGTCCGCCGACGGCTTCAATACCACCGTAAGCAAAAATAGCAAATACCACAAAGGAAAGCATCGCCAGACCGGAGTGATAACCCGGATTCGGTGACGAGGTAAAATTAATCTCTTGTGCAAAATGTCCACCATTTAATAACAAAATAGCGACACTCGTTAGCAATAAAACCAAATTAAGACACATCACGGCAATACCGCCTACCGCCGTAATTCGCGCAATTTTATTAATCCCTCTGACGGCGACACACGTCACCAGAATCATCCAGCCAACGGCCAGCAGCCCGACAACCTGGGTGGGTTCAAGCCCGGCGAAACGCCAGTGCTGCGTCATATCAGCGCCAAAAACAAAAGTCGAAAACGGTACCCAGACTTTTGCCGCCGTACTTACCATCCAGATCACATAAGATGAAAACCACATAAACGTGCCGATAAACGCATAGCGTGGCCCTACGCTGTTATTCATCCAGGAATAGATCCCGCCCTCTTCTTTTCGATAAGCGGAACCCATTTCAGCCATCATTAAGGCGAATGGAATAAAAAACAGTAATGCAGAAAATATATACCAGGGAATCGCGCTATAACCCATTAAATAAAACGCCGAAGGGCTATTCGCAAAACCAAAAACAGAAGTAAAAATCATCAGGATAAGCCCAATAAGGCTCATCTTTTTTATAGTGTGGGTCATTCAACCATCCCTTACGTTCGAGCACGTTTGCCAGACGCCGCTCACCGATTGGCGCCGCCTTCTTTTTGCAAAGGTCAGCGATAAACAAATCAATACAGGATTGATACCTGAATAATACAAAATATCCAGCCCTATATTGTGGCAACAAGAGGATAATTGAAAAAAGATGCTACAAAATGGCGCTTATTGCGCCATTTCATCTCGCAGAAGAGTAAATTTCAGATTTACGCCCGATCGACCGTAAAAGCAATCACGTCCGCCAGCCTTTCCGCTCCCAGCGCCAGCATCACCAGACGATCAACGCCCAGCGCCACGCCAGAACAATCAGGCATTCCCGCCTTGAGAGCGTCCAGCAGATGATTATCTATTGGTTGCTGCGGCAGCCCTCGCGCGGCGCGCTTACGATTATCCTGTTCAAAACGCTGTTGTTGCTCGCGTGCGTCCGTCAGTTCGTGGAAACCATTCGCCAACTCAATACCTTTGTAGTACACCTCAAAGCGCTCAGCGACGCGATGATCTTCCGTACTGATTTGCGCCAACGATGCCTGGCTTGCCGGAAAGTGATAAATAAAGGTCGGCTTTTCTTTGCCTATATGCGGCTCTACACCCACCGTAAACAGCAGTTGCAGCAGCGTATCCCTGTCTTCTTCCGTATCGGCGATATTGCTTACATCAAGCTTTGCCGCCGCTTCACGCAGTTGCGTTTTGTCTGCTGATAATGGGTCAATCTCCAGATGGCGCTGAAACGCCTGTTGATAGGAGAGACTTTCCGCAGGTTGACAATCCAGCACTTGCTGAAGCAAATCATCAACTTCATTCATCAGGCGGTACATATCGTAATGCGGGCGATACCACTCCAGCATCGTGAATTCCGGATTATGATATCGTCCCATTTCTTCATTGCGGAAGCTGCGGCATAGCTGGAAAACCGGACCGCACCCTGCCGCCAGCAGGCGTTTCATATGATATTCCGGACTGGTCATTAAATAGAGGTTCATCCCCTGGGAATGGCCAGGTCCGACGAAACGCGTTTCGAACGGGAACAGATGGATGTCTGTGACCGTCGCCTGACTCATGCAGGGCGTCTCAACCTCAAGCACTCCACGATCGGCAAAGAAACGACGGATTTCCGTCATAATCGCCGCGCGTTTTAATAAATTGGGGACGGACGCGCTCGGCTGCCAGGTTGCCGTTTCGCTCATGATTCTTTCTCCAGTTTAAGACAAGGTCACGAAGTCTACTCGCAACGCGCGAGCGAAACAAATTTTGCGCGGGCGCATCGGTTCCCTTCTGGAGGGTAAAAAAAGTGATTTCAGATGGTTTAGTAATTAAATTAATCAAAAACAATGATAATTCATCCCTCTGATACGCTAAAAAAATCGAACACGTCAAATTTCCCTGACATCCCTGAGACTATACTGTTGTACCCATAAAGGAGCAGTGGAAACGCATTCATACTCCGCAGAACCCAGAGGCTTTATCTGGCTGCGCGAGGATGAAATTACAATAATCTGGAGGAATGTCGTGCAAACCTTTCAAGCCGATCTTGCCATTATAGGCGCCGGTGGCGCGGGATTACGTGCTGCAATTGCTGCCGCACAGGCGAATCCCAATGCTAAAATCGCACTGATCTCAAAAGTGTACCCGATGCGCAGCCACACCGTCGCTGCCGAAGGGGGTTCAGCCGCTGTCGCCCAGGATCATGACAGTTTTGACTATCATTTTCACGATACGGTAGCAGGCGGAGACTGGCTATGTGAGCAGGATGTCGTAGATTACTTTGTCCACCATTGTCCCACTGAAATGACGCAACTGGAGCAATGGGGCTGCCCGTGGAGCCGCCGTCCGGACGGTAGCGTTAACGTGCGTCGCTTCGGTGGTATGAAAATCGAGCGTACCTGGTTCGCCGCGGATAAAACCGGCTTCCATATGCTGCATACCCTGTTCCAGACTTCCCTGCAATTCCCACAAATCCAGCGCTTTGACGAACATTTTGTGCTGGACATTCTGGTTGACGACAACCATGCGCGCGGCCTGGTGGCGATGAACATGATGGAAGGTACGCTAGTGCAAATCCGCGCCAATGCCGTGGTAATGGCGACAGGCGGCGCAGGCCGCGTATACCGCTATAACACCAACGGCGGTATCGTCACTGGCGACGGGATGGGCATGGCGCTGAGCCACGGCGTTCCGCTGCGTGATATGGAATTCGTTCAGTATCACCCGACCGGCCTGCCAGGTTCCGGCATCCTGATGACCGAAGGCTGCCGCGGCGAAGGCGGTATTCTGGTCAACAAAAATGGCTACCGCTACCTGCAAGACTACGGCATGGGCCCGGAAACGCCGCTGGGCGAGCCGAAAAACAAATATATGGAACTGGGGCCACGCGACAAAGTGTCCCAAGCTTTCTGGCACGAATGGCGTAAAGGCAACACTATCTCCACACCGCGCGGCGATGTGGTTCACCTTGACCTGCGTCATCTCGGCGAGAAGAAGCTGCATGAACGTCTGCCGTTCATTTGCGAACTGGCGAAAGCCTATGTTGGCGTCGATCCGGTTAAAGAGCCAATTCCGGTACGCCCGACCGCGCACTACACCATGGGCGGCATTGAAACCGACCAAAACTGTGAAAGCCGTGTCAAAGGGCTGTTTGCCGTTGGCGAATGTTCCTCTGTCGGTCTGCATGGCGCGAACCGCCTCGGATCCAACTCACTGGCGGAGCTGGTGGTGTTTGGTCGTCTGGCTGGCGAACAAGCGATGGAACGCGCTGCTACGGCAGGTACCGCAAATAGCGCCGCGCTCGACGCCCAGGTTGCCGACATTGAACAACGTCTGAAAAATCTGGTGAACCAGGAAGGCAATGAAAACTGGTCGAAGATCCGCGATGAAATGGGTCTGTCTATGGAAGAAGGCTGCGGTATTTACCGTACGCCGGAACTGATGCAGAAAACCCTCGATAAGCTGGCCGAGCTTCAGGAACGCTTCAAGCGCGTACGTATCTCCGATACCTCCAGCGTGTTCAACACTGACCTGCTGTATACCATCGAACTGGGTCATGGCCTAAACGTGGCGGAATGTATGGCGCACTCCGCGCTGGCGCGTAAAGAGTCCCGTGGCGCGCATCAGCGTCTGGATGAAGGCTGTACCGAGCGCGACGATGTGAACTTCCTCAAGCACACCCTCGCCTTCCGTGATGCTGATGGCACGACCCGACTGGAATATAGCGACGTGAAAATCACCACCCTGCCGCCAGCTAAACGTGTTTACGGCGGTGAAGCGGAAGCAGCCGATAAGAAGGAGAAGGCGAATGGCTGAGATGAAAAACCTGAAAGTTGAGGTGGTGCGCTATAACCCGGAAACCGATACCGCGCCGCACAGTGCTTTCTATGAAGTTCCTTATGATGAAACAACGTCGCTATTGGATGCGTTAGGCTACATCAAAGATAACCTGTCGCCAGACCTGAGCTACCGCTGGTCCTGCCGTATGGCGATCTGCGGCTCCTGTGGCATGATGGTCAACAACGTCCCTAAACTGGCGTGTAAAACCTTCCTGCGCGATTACACTAACGGTATGAAGGTGGAAGCGCTGGCGAATTTCCCGATTGAGCGCGATCTGGTTGTTGATATGACGCACTTTATCGAAAGCCTGGAAGCTATCAAACCGTACATTATTGGCAATTCTCGCACGCCGGCTCAGGGGCCGAACGTCCAGACCCCGGCGCAAATGGCGAAGTATCACCAGTTCTCCGGTTGCATCAACTGTGGTCTGTGCTACGCCGCATGTCCGCAGTTCGGTCTGAACCCTGAGTTCATTGGACCGGCTGCGATTACGCTGGCGCATCGCTATAACGAAGACAGCCGCGACCACGGTAAGAAAGAGCGTATGGCGCAGTTGAACAGTCCGAATGGCGTATGGACCTGTACTTTCGTGGGCTACTGCTCCGAAGTCTGTCCGAAACATGTCGATCCGGCTGCGGCCATTCAGCAGGGTAAAGTGGAAAGTTCGAAAGACTTTCTTATCGCCACCCTGAAACCACGCTAAGGAGTGCAACATGACGACTAAACGCAAACCCTATGTGCGGCCGATGACGTCCACCTGGTGGAAGAAACTGCCGTTTTATCGCTTTTATATGCTGCGCGAAGGCACAGCGGTGCCGGCAGTCTGGTTCAGTATTGAACTGATTTTCGGTCTGTTTGCGCTCAAACACGGCGCGGAATCCTGGATGGGATTCGTCGGCTTTTTACAAAACCCGGTGGTAGTGATCTTAAACCTGATCACCCTGGCGGCCGCGCTGCTGCACACCAAAACCTGGTTTGAGCTGGCGCCGAAGGCTGCCAATATCATTGTAAAAGACGAAAAAATGGGGCCAGAGCCAATTATCAAAGGGCTTTGGGTGGTCACTGCGGTAGTCACCGTAGTCATTCTGTATGTTGCCCTGTTCTGGTAAGGAGTCCCGGATGATTAATCCAAACCCAAAACGTTCTGATGAACCCGTATTCTGGGGACTGTTTGGCGCAGGCGGTATGTGGGGCGCGATCATCGCGCCGGTGATCGTGCTACTGGTTGGCATCATGCTGCCGCTGGGGCTATTTCCGGGCGATGCCCTGAGTTTTGAGCGCGTACTGACGTTCGCCCAAAGCTTTATTGGCCGCGTGTTCTTGTTCCTGATGATCGTGCTGCCGCTATGGTGTGGCTTACACCGTATGCACCATGCGATGCATGACCTGAAAATTCATGTGCCCGCGGGCAAATGGGTCTTCTACGGTCTGGCGGCAATCCTGACCGTTGTGACGGCGATTGGCGTTATCACTCTCTAAGTTGCTGCTCCGCCTTCTTATCTACCCGGTAAGAAGGCGTTTTTACTTTTTCTGCCCCTCATTTTCCCGCCAGGTTCTACACTTAGAAAAAACACTGGAAGGAAAAAACCTATGCGCTTACTGCCCGTCGTTGCTGCGGTTACTGCGGCATTTTTGGTTGTCGCCTGTAGTTCGCCTACGCCGCCTAAAGGCGTTACCGTGGTAAATAACTTTGATGCCAAACGTTACCTCGGCACATGGTATGAAATCGCACGCCTCGATCATCGATTTGAGCGTGGACTGGAGCAAGTCACTGCCAGCTATAGTCTGCGTAACGATGGCGGGCTTAATGTCATCAATAAAGGCTATAACCCGGATCGGGGGATGTGGCAAAAAACAGAAGGCAAAGCGTATTTTACCGGTAGTCCAAACCGCGCCGCGCTTAAAGTCTCTTTTTTCGGCCCGTTCTACGGCGGCTATAACGTGATTGCGCTTGACAGGGAATACCGTCATGCGCTGGTGTGCGGCCCGGATCGCGACTATCTGTGGATACTTTCTCGCACGCCAACCCTCTCTGAGGAAATAAAGCAACAGATGCTGGCCGTCGCGACCCGGGAGGGGTTTGACGTCAATAAATTAATTTGGGTAAAACAATCAGGTTCGTAGCGATATCAGCTACAAATTAATGCGTGCTGAGTTTTAGCCCAATAATACCCGCGACGATCAATCCGAGACTGAGCAAGCGCGTCGGTGAGGCTGACTCGCCAAGCAGAAGGATACCGGTGATTGCAGCCCCGACGGCGCCGATGCCGGTCCAGATAGCGTAAGCCGTTCCAACAGGCAGCGTTTTCATCGCCCAGGAAAGTAACGCCATACTGATAATCATGGCAGTAATGGTGATAATACTGGGTGTCAGACGGGAAAAACCGTGGGTATACTTCAGGCCGACAGCCCATACCACTTCAAGTAAACCAGCGATTAATAAAATAATCCAGGACATAGCAGGCTCCAGATAATTAATGGGGCCGTCCCCGGTGAGAATGGCGTTTACAGGTCGTCCTGTAACGTATACAGATGAAAGGCCATTTTTGCCTGAGAGAAAAAGAATTTCAACCTTTTTATTTTTTCTTCCTAAAGGCGGGAATTAACCCTTTTAAGCCACGTAATTTTCGCATTTAGCGCCAACAGGAGTTCTCTATGATGGAACGCTTTCTGGGATCAGAAAGTGCTTTATCTACTTCTGGGTGCAAAAAACCATGTTGAAAATTTTAGTGATAGACCGATGCCATTTTACCCGCACGGGAATAGAGGCCTGGCTTAATCACACTGATGTGCTCAGTTCTTCACTGCTGGTGTCCGGGATGAATAACCTTATACTGGCGAAAGAACATATTCTGCAATGGAAGCCCCATCTGGTTATCGCTGACTTATATGGTTTTCTCAACGATGCCTTGCCCACACAGCCTATCAATGCGTTTTTTGCCGCCTGTGGGATGACGCCATTGTTATTATTACAGTCAGGAAATATGCCGTACAGGTCACAATATGCCAGTCATGCAGTGTTATCCAAACACACGCCTTTACATGAGATTGCCCAACGAATTAAAGGCGCGCTGTGCACTCATCCATTGCAGGAAGCACCGGAAAACGCCACGGCATTGCTTTCTCCGCAGGAGGAAAAGGTGCTCGCGATGTGGACAGAAGGCACCAGCAACAAAGAGATTGGATATGCGCTCGGCATTCACGGGAAAACGGTTTACACCTATAAACGTAATATCCGTATGAAACTTCATATGGATAATCGATATTCTCCCTTTCTAATGCTCCCGAAGAGAATTGATTAACGGTACGGCACCATGCCGTACCGTTGATGATTACTGCTGAGCTCTGGTTGCAGCGCCAGAGATCGCATTACCACCGTCCGAGATGTCCTCGCCCACACCGCGCGTCGTATTACAAGCAGTTAACACAGTGGAAAGTACCAAAACAGAAAAAATCGCTGCAATTGTCTTTTTAACCATAATGTCTTCCTTTTCTAGCCAATGTTGTTTGTGTATAGCAACTTAATAATAGACAACATCCCAGAAAATGACGGGCGATCGACGAATTTTAGGAAGACGAGAAGTGATTAGCTGGCTGCGCGGAGATGGAGAATGACCGGGATGCTGAATATCTTCGTCGGGTATGACACGCTGTGAATAATGTACCAGTAAGAAGAACCAGCGCGACAAGGCTAATAAAGCATTCCAGTATTGATGCGCGAAAAATACGATGGCGCAGCATACGCTGCACCATACTTCGCGGTAACGTAAATTATTTTACGCGGGATACATATTCACCGGAACGGGTATCGACTTTGATCACCTCACCAATCTGCACGAACAGCGGAACTTTAACCACTGCGCCAGTAGACAGAGTCGCAGGTTTACCGCCAGTACCTGCGGTATCACCCTTCAGACCTGGATCAGTATCAACAATTTCCAGTTCAACAAAGTTTGGCGGGGTGACAGAGATAGGCTGACCGTTCCACAGGGTCACAATACATTCCGCCTGATCCAGTAGCCATTTTGCGTTGTCGCCAATAGCTTTGGCATCTGCCGACAACTGTTCGAAGGTTTCGTTGTTCATGAAATGCCAGAACTCACCGTCGTTATACAGGTAAGTCAGGTTCATATCGACCACATCCGCGCCCTCTGCGGAATCGGTCGATTTGAAGGTTTTCTCTACGCGCGTGCCGGTCAACAGGCGGCGCAGCTTAACGCGGGCAAACGCCTGGCCTTTACCCGGCTTCACGAATTCACTGGATTCAACCGCATAAGGTTCGCCATCCAACATGATTTTAAGACCGGAACGAAAATCGTTGCTATAGTAAGTCGCCATAAGGCCCTCTGAAATTGTTAACTGGTAGCTAAGCCACAAAATGGCGCATATTGTAACCCTAAATACCCCATTGCGAGAAGATTGGTTAGCGCAACTTGCCGATGTTGTGACCAATCCCGATGAACTGCTGCATCTTTTACAGATTGAAGCGAATGAAAAACTCCGGGCAGGACAGGACGCCAGGCATTTGTTCGCCCTCCGGGTGCCGCGCGCTTTTATTGCGCGCATGGAAAAGGGCAACCCTGACGATCCGCTTTTACGTCAGGTACTGACCTCCCAGGACGAATTTATTGTCGCCCCTGGCTTCTCCACCGACCCGCTGGAAGAACAACACAGCGTGGTGCCCGGATTATTGCATAAATACCAAAACCGGGCGCTATTGCTGGTAAAAGGCGGATGCGCGGTAAATTGCCGCTACTGTTTCCGTCGTCACTTCCCGTATGCGGAGAACCAAGGCAATAAGCGCAACTGGAAAGTCGCGCTGGAGTATATTGCCGCGCACCCGGAACTGGATGAGATCATCTTTTCCGGCGGCGATCCGCTGATGGCGAAAGATCATGAGCTGGACTGGCTGCTCACGCAACTGGAAGCTATTAAGCACGTCAAGCGGCTACGCATCCACAGCCGGTTGCCTGTCGTCATCCCGGCGCGTATTACTAACGAACTGGTCGCTCGTTTTGACCAGTCGCGTCTGCAAATTTTGCTGGTGAACCATACTAACCACGCCAATGAAGTGGACGAGGCGTTCTGCCTGGCGATGAAGAAACTGCGCCGTGTGGGCGTAACGCTTCTCAACCAGAGCGTCCTGCTGCGGGGCGTGAATGATAACGCGAAAACGCTGGCGAATCTGAGCAACGCGCTGTTTGACGCCGGAGTGATGCCCTATTACCTGCATGTGCTGGATAAAGTGCAGGGCGCAGCGCATTTTATGATCACCGATGACGAAGCCCGGCAAATTATGCGCGAACTGCTCACGCTGGTATCCGGCTATATGGTGCCGAGACTGGCGCGTGAAATTGGCGGCGAACCTAGCAAAACCCCCCTGGATTTACAACTTCGACAGCAATAATCCTCGCGGGCACGTCAGGGACGACGAAAAATAGTACCGCGCAATATAACGAGGAGATTCGTCCCGCGATTCTCCTCACTATCTGGCGACGGTAGAATAACGTTTATTAAACACGCCATTCCAACATCCTCTTTTCAAAAAAGTCCGTTTTAGGACTCGCTTAGCGAGTACTGCATTTTCGAATTATACTGGTTCTCCTTTTATAAGGCAGCATAAACAATTTATATATTAAATACATTGCAGTTAAATATTTAACTATTTTATATTTTGGAAAATTGACATGGCCTTAACGGTTAAGGCACTAAATACCGGCGTTATTCGTCACAATGATAAGTTTATCGCGCTGGCGCTTAAGGTGAAGTCACTAAGAAATAAAGAAACTCTGCTTTTCTTTCCTGTACTCGCGCTGCGCGATCTGTTGATCGGCCTTGAACAGAGACTCTATTTACAACACTCGCTTGCGGAACAAGAAGAGAAAAACGTCAGAAAACCAAAATCAGCCATGTGCGTAAAATGCACGAGAACATTCCGGCAATAGCTCGTGAAGAGCTGGAAAACGCCGATATTAATCAGCGTGTTGAATCTTTAGCGCTTAGCGATAATTCAGAAGACGTATTAACTTTTTCGTTAAATCTGCACAATGGTAGCCAACTGGATTTACAGATCGGTGAGTGGCAGGTTGAAGTTCTGGTGATGGCTATTATTCATGCCATTAATAATGCCGAAATGCGAGAGCTCGCATTGCGTATTTCTTCAATGCTGGACTTTTTACCATTATACGACGCTGACTGCCTGGAAAACGGCAATCTGGAATTCTATACCTATAACCAGCCCAACTGGAAACATAATCTGTATAACCATTATCTGGCGCTCGTTTATCGTTACACGGATGAATCAGGGCAATCACATGATTGCGGCACCATCATTAAAACCCGCAGTCCGTCAGGTTCTAAAGAAGCTGAAGCGATATCACGCCGTTTGCTAAATTTCAGTCCGCGCCTTAAAAAGCTGGTGGGAAAACCGTGTAAGATTTTTGTCAGAACGCCTGGAACCGGTAAAGCAGCGCGTCTGACGCAGGATCAATGTATGCGTGCGTTGCATAATCTACGCATGGCGTATCGCAGGAAAAACGTTAACCATATCGCCCTCTGAATCGTTCAGAGGGCGTTACGATTCAGGCATATCAGTTCGGGCATTTATAAACCTGGCCGTTCATCTCGCTGGCCGTCGGGACAAAGCTGGACAACATTCCCTGAGACGGACTGCTTACGCCATACAGGACGTTTCCGCCCATCGCAGCAGCCTGATTACGCAGATCATTCGCTGCACCGCGCATTGACCCACCCTCTTCGCCATGCTGACCAGAAAACCAGTTACTCTGTTTACCGGTTGCCGTACCAATCAACTGGCATTCCGCGCCAGGCTTGTCTTCGACAAAGCGCACATTTTGGCCGGCAGCGGTGAGTTCGTTGCTGGAGCTACAACCCGCCATCAGCAACGCGGCGCCAACGATCCCTGCTAAATATTTTACGTGCATGTTATTCCCCATAATCAATGAGCTGGACGCCTGTCATGTCGTCCGTGTGAGAATCTTATACTAAAAAGAGGCTCAAAAGAAAAACCTCCAGACATTTCTGCCCGGAGGTTTCTCATTTTTCGCGAGATACGTATTTAATCAAATCATTCAAGTTGCAGGCAGGCGGCAAGTTCATGCCCCCCCAAGAGCTCACATAAGTAAGTGACTGGGGTGAATGAACGCCGCCAACGAACCTGCGGCTTGAAGTATGAAGATTAAATTACATCATGCCGCCCATACCACCCATGCCGCCCATACCGCCAGCAGCACCTAAATCAGGCGCATCGCTTTTCGGCAGGTCAGTCACCATGCACTCGGTGGTGATCATCAGGCCAGCCACAGAAGCCGCATACTGCAACGCAGAACGGGTTACTTTGGTTGGGTCCAGGATACCCATGTCGATCATGTTGCCGTATTCTTCGGTCGCTGCGTTGTAACCGTAGTTACCGTCGCCGCCTTTAACTGTGTTAGCCACGACAGACGGCTCTTCGCCGCAGTTCAGCACGATCTGACGCAGCGGAGCTTCCATTGCGCGCAGCGCAACTTTGATACCCACGTTCTGGTCTTCGTTCTGACCTTTCAGGTCGGCAATTTTGCTTGCTACGCGAATCAGCGCAACACCACCACCAGCAACCACGCCTTCTTCTACCGCAGCACGGGTCGCGTGCAGAGCATCTTCAACGCGGGCTTTCTTCTCTTTCATTTCAACTTCAGTCGCAGCGCCAACTTTGATAACCGCAACACCGCCGGCCAGTTTCGCTACGCGCTCCTGCAGTTTTTCACGATCGTAGTCAGAGGTCGCCTCTTCAATCTGCTGACGAATCTGAGCAACACGGCCCTGGATGGCCGCTTCTTCACCCACGCCATCAATGATGGTGGTGGTATCTTTGTTGATCACAACACGTTTTGCCTGGCCCAGATCTTCCAGGGTCGCTTTTTCCAGCTCCATACCGATCTCTTCAGAGATTACGGTACCACCGGTCAGGGTAGCGATATCCTGCAACATCGCTTTACGACGATCGCCGAAGCCTGGCGCTTTAACCGCGGCCACTTTCACGATACCACGCATGGTGTTCACTACCAGGGTAGCCAGCGCTTCGCCTTCAACATCTTCAGCGATGATCAGCAGCGGTTTGCCTGCTTTCGCAACGGCTTCCAGAACCGGCAGCATTTCGCGGATGTTGGAGATTTTCTTATCAGCCAGCAGGATGAACGGGCTTTCCAGTTCTACTGCGCCTGTTTCCGGCTTGTTGATGAAGTAAGGAGACAGGTAGCCGCGGTCGAACTGCATACCTTCAACCACGTCCAGTTCGTCCTGCAGACCAGTACCGTCTTCAACGGTGATCACGCCTTCTTTACCGACTTTATCCATCGCTTCCGCGATCAGTTTACCTACGGTTTCGTCGGAGTTAGCGGAGATAGTACCTACCTGAGCAATCGCTTTAGAGTCGGAACACGGTACGGACAGCGCCTTCAGTTCTTCAACCGCAGCAGCAACCGCTTTGTCGATACCACGTTTCAGATCCATCGGGTTCATGCCCGCGGCAACGGCTTTCAGACCTTCAGTGATGATAGACTGCGCCAGTACGGTCGCGGTGGTAGTACCGTCGCCTGCAGCGTCGTTCGCTTTAGAGGCAACTTCTTTCACCATCTGCGCGCCCATGTTTTCGAACTTGTCTTCCAGTTCGATTTCACGCGCTACGGAAACACCATCTTTAGTGATGTTCGGCGCACCGAAAGATTTATCCAGAACCACGTTACGGCCTTTCGGGCCGAGGGTGACTTTCACTGCATCTGCCAGTACGTTTACGCCGCGCAGCATTTTCACACGAGCGTCATTACCGAATTTTACGTCTTTAGCTGCCATTTTCTCTTTCCCTTAAATTCGTATGTTCAGTGTCGTTCGCGGATTACGCTTCAACAATTGCCAGAATGTCGCTTTCAGACATGATCAACACTTCTTCATTGTCGATCTTCTCAGATTTCACACCGTAGCCATCGTTAAAAATCACGATGTCCCCGACTTTCACGTCCAGCGGCTGTACAGTACCGTTGTCCAGGATGCGACCCTTACCGACAGCGATGATTTCGCCACGAGTTGACTTACCCGCTGCGGAACCGGTCAGTACGATGCCGCCAGCTGATTTGGACTCAACTTCTTTACGTTTGACGATCACTCGATCATGTAATGGACGAATACTCATTGATAGCTCTCCTTTGAGAAAGTCTTTATCAGTTATGGGTTACGCCGGCCCGTAAACAGTTTCCCGGCGGGTGACCAGAGAGATGGGGATGGGGTTTTGTCCCTTCAAGGGGGGAGATGAAAAAAAATTCTTCTGAGCGAAAAAAGCTGTAAAAACGTTACTTATCTCACGTTTACCCGAGGTTTAGAACATCCTGCTAAAAGAAAATGTGTGTGTGATACGCTTAAAAAGGTCTGTCGTCGCCTGACGTTACAATACCGCCGGATAAATAGCTTATGAATGAACTAAAAAAAGATCTCGGGCTGGTTCAGGGCGTTATCTTGTTAACAACGTCATTATTAGGGACTGGCGTTTTTGCGCTCCCGGAACTGGCTGCGTTGGCGGCAGGCAACATCAGCCTTTGGGCATGGCCGCTGCTCATTATTTTGATTTTCCCTATCGCCATTGTTTTTGCTGTGCTGGGTCGTCATTTTCCACACGCTGGCGGCGTAGCGCATTTTGTCGGAATGGCATTTGGCCCGCGTCTGCAGCGGGTGATCAGTTGGTTATTTTTATCAGTAATTCCTGTTAGTTTTCCCGCAGCCTTGCATATTGCGGTTGGCTTCGGTCAGGCTCTGTTTGGTTGGCGAAGCGAGCAACTCTTATTCGGGGAACTGGGTACTATAGGATTACTATGGTTTATGGGATCTCGCGGCGCCAGCTCTAGCGCCAACCTGCAAGCCATTATCGCTGGATTAATCATCGCGCTTATTGCCGCCATTCTGTGGAAAGGCGCGTTTAACCCCACAAATATCACCTTTCCAACCGCGAGCGAAATCACATTTTCCCAACTGTGTACCGCCCTGGCGATCATATTCTGGGGATTTGTGGGAATTGAGGCATTTACGCATTTATCGTCTGAATTTAAAAATCCTGAACGTGATTTTCCGCGCGCATTGATCATTGGTCTGATGCTGGCTGGCTCCATTTATTGGGCCTGTACAGCCGTCGTACTACATTTTGGCGTTTATAGCGAAAAGATAGCGGCGACAGCTTCGTTACCGATTATTATTGTTCATCTCTTCGGTATCCAGGCGTTGTGGGTAGCTTGCATTATTGGTTACCTCACCTGCTTTGCCAGCCTGAATGTGTATGCGCAGAGTTTCGCGCGCCTGATATGGACGCAAATGCAATATAAGCCCGATCACTATCTGGCTCAACTATCTTCCGGACGCCTCCCCTTGCACGCATTAAACGCCATTCTGGCCTCTTGTTGCGTGAGTTCCCTGGTCGTCTACGCACTGAGAATTAATCTCAATGCTCTGATCGTTTATGCTAACGGTATTTTTATTATGCTCTACCTACTTTGTATGCTGGCGGGCTGTCGGCTATTGAAAGGGCGCTGCCATGTACTGGCGGTGACGAGTTGTCTACTGTGTCTATTGTTGCTGGTAATGGTGGGATGGAAAAGCTTGTATGCCATTATTATGCTGGTAGCACTATGGCTATTTTTACCGAAGCGGAAACGGATGGCGTGAGAAACATCCGTCGGCCGGATAGCGCCGCTCACGCGACTTATCCGACCTGCATATCTACCTTTAATCCTGACGATCATCTTTATGTTTAATACGATCGCGATCGTCGTCTTTACGCTGATACTCGCCGTCAAATGTTTCGCCACCGCCTGTACCAGCGCTAAACCCGCCGCCCGGCATCCGGGAAAAACGTAAATGCGGCAGCAACTTCAGCGTCAAATGTTTTTGCACTGGCGGTAATAAAAGTAGAAGGCCGAGAAAATCGGTGAAAAAACCCGGCAACAGGAGCAGTAAGCCTGCGATGATCAGAGATACGCTCTTAATCATTTCTGCCGCTGGGCTCTCACCGGCCGCCATTTTTTGTTGCATCAGCAAAAAGTTTTTAAAACCTTGGTTACGTACCAGTGATATACCGATAACCGATGTAAACATTACCAGGATTAGCGTCATCAGGACGCCAAGCACATGGGCGACCTGGATAAAAATAGAAATCTCAATATAAACATAGAGAAAGACGGCTAAAAAGGGTATCCAGCGCAAAGGACTCTCCTGTAAGTCATAGCCGTCTGCGACGACCATTTGAATGGGTTTGCGATTCGCATTGATCCGATATGGTGGTGCTTAGCAAAATTTCAAGCAGTTTGTACACTTATTTTAAGTAGTAATCCTAAAGCGGTGACCTATTTCACAAAATAATAAATAAGGGGTAAATTCCCACACTTTAAGTGATCCAGATTACGGTAGGAATTCTGAACCAGCATATGATCTCGTTTATCAGGCCGATGGAGGGGATAATCGTCGGTCAGAAAACATTCGAAATCACATATATCCTGTGTGTTTTAAAGTAAAAATCATTGGCAGCTTGAAAAAGAAGGTTCACATGTCAAACAACATTCGTATCGAAGAAGATCTGTTGGGTACCAGGGAAGTTCCAGCTGAAGCCTACTATGGTGTTCACACTCTGAGAGCGATTGAAAACTTCTACATTAGCAACAACAAAATCAGCGATATCCCTGAATTTGTGCGTGGCATGGTTATGGTGAAAAAAGCGGCGGCGCTGGCCAACAAAGAGCTGCAAACCATTCCTAAGAGTGTGGCGAATGCCATCATTGCCGCATGTGATGAAGTCCTTAATAACGGCAAGTGCATGGATCAGTTCCCGGTAGATGTCTACCAGGGCGGCGCGGGCACTTCCGTCAACATGAATACCAACGAAGTGCTGGCCAATATCGGGCTGGAACTGATGGGTCATCAGAAAGGTGAATATCAGTACCTGAACCCGAACGACCACGTGAATAAATGTCAATCGACTAACGACGCCTATCCGACAGGCTTCCGTGTGGCGGTTTACGCCTCTATCGTCAAACTGATCGATGCCATCAACCAGTTGCGTGAAGGCTTTGAGCGCAAAGCGGTTGAATTCCAGGATATCCTGAAAATGGGTCGTACCCAGTTGCAGGACGCCGTACCGATGACGCTTGGTCAAGAATTCCGTGCTTTCAGCATTCTGCTGAAAGAAGAAGTGAAAAGCATCGAACGTACTGCTGAACTGCTTCTGGAAGTGAACCTTGGCGCAACGGCAATCGGTACCGGTCTGAACACGCCGAAAGAATACTCTCCGCTGGCGGTGAAAAAACTGGCTGAAGTGACTGGTTTCGCCTGCGTTCCGGCTGAAGACCTGATTGAAGCGACGTCTGACTGTGGCGCGTATGTCATGGTTCACAGCGCGCTGAAACGCCTGGCTGTGAAGATGTCCAAAATCTGTAACGATCTGCGCTTGCTCTCTTCTGGTCCTCGTGCCGGCCTGAACGAGATCAACCTGCCGGAACTGCAGGCGGGTTCTTCCATCATGCCAGCAAAAGTGAACCCGGTCGTACCGGAAGTCGTCAACCAGGTATGCTTTAAAGTCATCGGTAACGACACTACCGTTACAATGGCGGCGGAAGCAGGTCAGTTGCAGTTGAACGTTATGGAACCGGTTATCGGTCAGGCGATGTTCGAATCTATTCACATTCTGAGCAACGCGTGCTACAACCTGCTGGAAAAATGCGTTAACGGTATTACCGCGAATAAAGAAGTGTGCGAAGGGTATGTTTATAACTCTATCGGTATCGTCACTTACCTCAACCCGTTCATCGGTCACCACAACGGCGACATTGTCGGTAAAATCTGTGCCGAAACTGGTAAGAGCGTGCGTGAGGTTGTGCTGGAGCGCGGCCTGTTGACGGAAGCCGAGCTGGACGATATTTTCTCCGTACAGAACTTGATGCACCCGGCTTATAAAGCTAAACGTTATACTGATGAAAGCGAACAGTAATCGTACAGGGTAGTACCAAAGAGGCACGTCACGATGACGTGCCTTTTTTCTTGCAATAAGTTACCAAATAACAACAATTTAATATCAACTTGTTAAACAACAAGGAAGGCTAATATGATAGTTGTCGAACTTATCATTGTTTTGCTGGCAATCTTTTTGGGTGCCAGACTCGGGGGCATCGGTATTGGATTTGCAGGCGGGCTGGGTGTGCTGGTACTTGCCGCTATCGGCGTGAAGCCAGGGACAATTCCATTCGATGTCATCTCCATCATCATGGCGGTTATCGCCGCGATCTCTGCCATGCAGGTAGCGGGCGGTCTGGATTATTTGGTAAACCAGACGGAAAAACTGCTGCGTAAGAATCCGAAATACATCACCATCCTCGCGCCGATTGTGACCTATTTCCTGACTATTTTTGCCGGTACCGGGAACATTTCCCTGGCAACGCTGCCGGTCATTGCTGAAGTAGCAAAGGAGCAGGGAATCAAACCTTGCCGTCCGCTCTCTACCGCCGTGGTATCCGCGCAGATCGCGATTACTGCCTCGCCGATTTCTGCGGCTGTAGTGTATATGTCTTCTGTCATGGAAGGTCATGGCATCAGCTACATTCACCTGCTGTCCGTGGTTATCCCTTCTACGCTGCTGGCGGTGCTGGTAATGTCCTTCCTGATCACTATGTTATTCAACTCCAAACTTTCTGACGATCCTATTTACCGCAAGCGTCTGGAAGAAGGACTGATTGAACTGCGCGGCGAAAAACAGATTGAAATCAAACCGATGGCAAAAAACTCCGTCTGGCTGTTCCTGTTAGGCGTCGTTGGCGTGGTGATCTATGCAATCATCAACAGTCCGAGTCTCGGCCTGGTTGAGAAACCGCTGATGAACACCACCAATGCTATTCTGATCATCATGCTGAGCGTCGCAACGCTAACCACCATCCTGTGTAAAGTGGAAACTGACGCCATCCTCAACTCCAGCACCTTTAAAGCGGGGATGAGCGCCTGTATCTGTATTCTGGGCGTAGCGTGGCTGGGCGATACCTTCGTATCCGCTAACATCGACTGGATCAAAGATACTGCGGGCAGCGTCATTCAGGGTCATCCGTGGCTGCTGGCCGTCATCTTCTTCTTTGCTTCCGCGCTGCTCTACTCTCAGGCGGCGACGGCGAAAGCGCTGATGCCGATGGCGCTTGCGCTGAATGTCTCTCCGCTGACGGCTGTCGCTTCCTTCGCCGCCGTTTCCGGTCTATTCATTCTGCCGACCTATCCGACTCTGGTTGCGGCAGTACAGATGGATGACACCGGTACAACCCGTATTGGTAAATTCGTCTTTAACCATCCGTTCTTCATCCCAGGCACCCTGGGCGTCGTTCTTGCCGTCTGCTTCGGCTTTCTGCTGGGCAGCTTTATGCTGTAAGTATTTCCCCCGCGGGGCGTATCACGCCTCGCATTCTCCCGACCTTTGACTAACATCCTGCCCTCGTCCATTGTATAGTGACCATTCACTTGCGGGTCTTTTTGTTTTTTCGAGGTGTTTATGCTTGATGTTAAAAGTCAGGATATTTCCATCACCGAGGCCGTTTTGATGCTTTGTACCGCCCCGGATGAAGCAACCGCCCAGGATCTGGCCGCCAAAGTGCTGGCGGAAAAACTGGCCGCCTGCGCCACCCTTCTCCCCGGAGCGACATCGCTGTACTACTGGGAAGGTAAGCTGGAACAGGAATATGAAGTTCAGATGATTTTAAAAACCACCGTTTCACATCAGCAAGCGCTTATCGACTGCCTGAAGTCTCACCACCCGTATCAAACACCCGAACTTCTGGTTTTACCTGTTACTCACGGAGATACTGATTACCTCTCATGGCTCAACGCATCTTTACGCTGATCCTGCTGCTGTGCAGCACATCCGCTTTCGCCGGGTTATTTGACGCGCCGGGTCGCTCGCAGTTCGTCCCTGCCGACCGGGCGTTTGTTTTTGATTTTCAGCAAAATCAACACGACCTTACCCTCTCCTGGCAGGTAAAAGAGGGTTATTACCTTTACCGTAAACAAATCAGCATCACACCGACGAAAGCGGATATCGCCGCAGTCCAACTCCCAGCCGGCGTGTGGCATGAAGATGAATTTTACGGGAAAAGCGAAATCTACCGTAAGCAGCTAAACGTTCCGGTAACGGTTAGTCAGGCGACGGCAGGCGCGACATTAACAGTAACGTACCAGGGATGCGCCGATGCAGGATTCTGCTATCCGCCGGAAACGAAAACGGTGCCGCTAAGTGAAGTCGCCGCGGCAACAGACACCACGCCGGCGCCTGCTGTCCCCCAGGCGAATGAAACGTCAAAACCCGCCGCCCAGTTGCCTTTCTCCGCGCTCTGGGCGTTGCTGATCGGTATCGGCATCGCCTTTACGCCCTGCGTTTTACCCATGTATCCGCTGATTTCCGGTATTGTCCTGGGGGGAAGGCAATGTTTGTCGATGGGGCGCGCATTGCTGCTGGCCTTTATTTATGTACAAGGGATGGCGCTGACCTATACCGCGCTGGGTCTGGTCGTCGCCGCTGCGGGATTACAGTTTCAGGCGGCGCTGCAGCACCCTTATGTATTAATCGGCCTTGCCGTAGTGTTCACCTTGCTTGCGTTGTCGATGTTTGGCCTGTTCACACTACAGCTTCCCTCTTCACTGCAAACCCGGCTGACATTAATGAGCAATCGTCAGCAGGGCGGTTCGCCCGGCGGCGTCTTTGTTATGGGGGCGATTGCCGGATTAATTTGTTCTCCCTGCACTACAGCGCCGTTAAGCGCGATTCTGCTCTATATTGCTCAGAGCGGGAATATGTGGTTGGGCGGCGGCATACTTTATCTGTATGCGCTTGGTATGGGCCTACCGCTGATTCTGGTCACCGTGTTTGGCAACCGTCTGCTGCCAAAAAGCGGCCCGTGGATGTCGCATGTCAAAACCGCTTTTGGTTTCGTGATCCTCGCGTTACCGGTCTTTTTACTGGAGCGGATTATTGGTGACGTTTGGGGCTTACGCCTGTGGTCGCTGCTGGGTGTCGCTTTCTTTAGCTGGGGGTTTATTACCAGTCTGCAGGCAACGCGAGCGTGGATGCGCATTGTACAGATTATCCTGCTGGCTGCAGCGCTTGTTAGCGTACGACCTTTACAAGATTGGGCATTCGGATCGCCGTCCGCGCAGACCCAGGCACACCTCAATTTCACGGCTATTTCTACCGTGGACGAGCTCAATCAGGCGCTGGCACAGGCCAAAGGCAAACCCGTTATGCTGGATTTCTACGCCGACTGGTGCGTGGCCTGTAAAGAGTTTGAAAAGTATACCTTCAGCGATCCGCGGGTCCAACAGGCGCTCGACAACACGGTGCTCTTGCAGGCTAACGTCACCGCTAACAATGCGCAGGATGTCGCGCTGTTAAAGCATCTGCAAGTCCTCGGGCTACCCACCATTCTGTTCTTTGATGCTCAAGGTCAGGAACAGCCGCAAGCGCGAGTCACCGGCTTTATGGACGCCGCAACCTTTAGCGCGCATTTGCACGATCGCCAACCGTGAGCGACACTTGCAAAAGCAAAGACGGAGGAGAATACCGTGCAACGTGAAGATATTCTGGGAGAAGCCCTGAAATTACTGGAGACGCAAGGGATAGCCAATACTACGCTGGAAATGGTGGCGGAGCGCGTAAATCACCCACTCGACACATTACAGCGTTTCTGGCCAGATAAAGAAGCCATTTTGTATGACGCGCTACGTTATCTTAGTCAGCAGGTAGATATCTGGCGACGCCAGCTTCTTGATGAGACCCTTTCTGCTGAACAAAAGCTGCTGGCACGCTACAGCGCGCTCTCGGAATGTGTCAGTAATAACCGTTATCCTGGTTGCTTGTTCATTGCCGCCTGTACGTTTTATCCCGATCCAGCCCACCCTATTCATCAACTGGCCGATCAACAAAAACGTGCGGCACATGATTTTACCCATGAGCTACTGACCATGCTGGAAATTGACGATCCGGCGATGGTCGCGAGGCAGATGGAACTGGTGCTGGAAGGCTGTCTCAGCCGAATGCTGGTCAACCGCAGTCAGGCTGATGTAGATACCGCTCAACGGTTGGCGGAAGATATTCTGCGCTTTGCACAGTGCCGCCAGGGTGGCGCGCTAACCTGACGGAGTACTGATTTTACGCATTTTGCCTGAAAAGCAGGCAGTCAACGCGCTTTTATCACTTTTTTCGTGTAAAGCCGTTGACGACCGAGCCCCTTTACGGTTTAATGCGCCCCGTTGCCCGGATAGCTCAGTCGGTAGAGCAGGGGATTGAAAATCCCCGTGTCCTTGGTTCGATTCCGAGTCCGGGCACCAAAATTTTGTTCCATGACGTCCCAGTGCGTCCTGAAACGTCAAAAAATCAGTAAGTTAATCAAACCCGGTAGTGCAGTAAAGTACTACCGGATTTTTTGACATCCGTAGTTTTTGGGGGCCTTCCGGTTCGATAAACTATGGAGCCCCCACATGCCACTCACCGATACCGCCATCCGCAACGCGAAGCCGCTCGATAAGCCTTACAAACTCAGCGACGCGCAGGGCCTGTACCTGCTGATTAAACCTAACGGTTCTAAACTCTGGCACCTCAAGTACCGCTTTGGCGGTAAAGAGAAAAAGCTGGCGTTTGGCGCTTACCCGACCGTGACGCTGGCGAATGCGCGTAAGCTGCGCGAGGAAGCCAGAGCCGTACTCAGCGCAGGCGACGATCCAGGGGTGAAGAAGCAGCAGGAGAAGCAGGCGAAGAAAAGCGGTAATACGTTTGAGGAAGTCGCCCGTAGGTGGCTGGCAGGGAATATCCGCTGGACGGAGCATCACGCGGCGAAGATCCTGCGCTCGCTGGAGCTGCACGTATTCCCGCTGATCGGCAACATCCCCGTCGCCGACCTGAAAACCGCCGACCTACTGATCCCGCTGCGGGTGGCGGAGAAGAAAGGCAATCTGGAGACCGCCGCTCGGAGCCAGCAGCGCACCACGGCGATCATGCGCTACGCGGTGCAGGAGAGCCTGATCGCCAGCAACCCGGCCAACGATCTGACGGGTGCCATCGCGCCGCCGCCGAAAAACCACTACCCCGCCCTGCCGCTGGAGCAGATACCGCAGTTGCTGGAACGGCTGGAGGGCTACTCCGGCAGGCTGTTAACCCGGCTGGCGGTGCAGCTTAACCTGCTGATCTTTATCCGCTCCAGCGAACTGCGTTTTGCCCGCTGGACGGAGATCGATCTGGATGGCGCAATGTGGACGATCCCGACGCAGCGTGAGTCCATTCCGGGCGTGCGCTATTCAGAGCGTGGCGCGAAGATGAAAACGCCGCATCTGGTGCCGCTGTCAAAACAGGCGGTGACGGTGCTGAAACAGCTAAAGCTGCTGTCCGGCAACAGTGAGCTGTTATTTCCGGGCGACCACGATCCTCGTAAGCCTATGAGCGAAAACACCATCAATAAGGCGCTGCGGGTGATGGGCTATGACACGAAGGTGGATGTGTGCGGTCATGGCTTCCGCACAATGGCCTGTAGCGCGCTGATCGAATCCGGGCGCTGGTCGAAAGATGCGGTTGAGCGGCAGATGAGCCATCAGGAACGTAACAACGTTCGCGCCGCGTATATCCACAAGGCAGAGCACCTCGACGAGCGCACGCAGATGATGCAGTGGTGGTCGGACTATCTCGACGCCTGTCGGCAAAAGTTTGTTGCGCCATACCGGTATGACAGACAGGTTCAGGTGGCCTGAGCCATTCAGCGAGTCACGCAGGAAAGCAGATCTCAGGGGATCTGCTTTTTTATTTGCATCAGCGGCGAAATCCATTTCGCTGCGCCAGTTCCGGCCCTTTCAGCCCTTTGGCCTTTCCGGTCTGGCGCTGTTACCCTTAGCGCTCCTTTACCCTTCGGCCTTTTACTTTTCATGATTACACCAGAACAGGAAATTATGCCTCTTCCCGTCGCCCGTAAACCTGCACCACATACCACCCACGTCCGTCACCGTGGCCCAAATCCATTGAGGTCAGCGCCAGCGCTTCCCGGTCACTAAATCCCTGCGCCAGATAATGGCGGAGCGCATCCTGCGTCCACGCATAGCGTAATGAGTGTGGGGTATAAATCCCCGTCAGCCCGGCCTGCGCGATTTCTTTGCGCCAGTAATTCATCGCTTGCTGTAGGCTGGGCAGGTCAATCAGCCTGCCGTTACGTTGCTCTGCGACAGCCAGGGCATTATCCAGCGCTTTTTTAACTGCGCCAGTATCCTGAATAATGGTTTCACGCGGACGATGGCCTTTGGTGCCAAACACTACAGTCAGTCGGGTTTCGCCGCGTTCCAGCGCCTGCTTCCACGTTTTTAATGACTGACAGCACTGTACCGCCTCCTGCGAACGCAGCCCCATCAGCCTTGCCAGCTCCAGCGTCGCCGCCAGCTCCTGCGTCTTTGTCGCGGGCAGCCTCCAGCACCTTGCAGTAATACTCCGGCGTGATGGCCCGGTTGGTGCCGTTGCGGGATGCGCCAGACAGCCCCAATGATTTATTGGTCATCCGCTCATGTTCTGCCACCTGCTGACGTCCGGCCTGTTGCAGCACGCTACGCAGCGCGGCCCTTTCATTTTGCAGCGTCCGTTTACCGATCTGCTGCGCCAGCCGCGCCTGAATACAGCATTCGATATGACGAACCTTGATCTGCGCCACCCGCTGGATCTGGATATTCAGCGCACGTAAATGCTTACTGAACCGCTGCACGATGTGAATGCGGTTATCCACCGTTTGGTAACTGCCGCCCGCCTTTTTCGCCAGCGCCTTCATTTCACTGCCTAATTTGCCCATAGCTCCCCCTTGCCGCTCAATAAAAAGCACAATCTGGCCCCGGCGTATGCTTTTTGGCTGCGCCAGAACGATACCTTCACGCCGGGGTGGCAGGTTGTTGAGGTCCAGGGAGTTTCAGACTGTACGCGGTACAGGCTGCCTGCGTGAGCAGGAAATTCTCCGGGGCGTCATGCCCCCCTCGGTATCTATCTTTTTCTCCTTTTCTGAACCGACAGCGACCTGAAAACAGCGTGTCAGTGTGGGGGATTGAGGGCGCAGGCCAGACGTCTCATGGCCTGCGTCGGCGTGGTGGAACGGCGTCACTTGCGCCCGTAATACGGGACTCAAGTGACGCCCCGGTCAGGAGTCGTGCTCCGGAAGAGCGCATTCTGGTGCAGCTTTACGGCCACGCGGCAGCAAAGCCGGACGTCTTTGCAGGCCGCAGCCCGTAACGTAAAGAGTGCTGGTGTGGCAGCAGGTGCAGGATTTACCGGAAAGTTTCCGGCGCAGAGCAGCATTGACCAGATATCAGGCGCAGATAAAAAGCGCTGACAATCAGCAAGTACAGATGAGCCGGAAAATCGTGAGACTTCCGGTCAGATGAAAACATAGCCAGCGAACTGGCGCAGTGAAAGGATGTAGCGTGTATAACTCTCAACCTCTGCCGCGATGCTTTGCGACCCGGCATTTTTGCAGAGGTCCTGCCGGTAAAATGGCAACCATCTCCTGACGAGTCAGGCGCTTCTTTCAGGTCATGAAGCATTGGGGGCTGCCGGAGCAGCATAGTGCAGGAAGGAGATTACCCCCGGTTTACGCGGATGAAAAGGGGAAACCTTTTTTATGGAAATTGAGTTGTTTTTGGATTTTTTCGTCATTTTGTGAATGACAGTCTGCCGCGCTTGGCTCCTCCCCACCTTCCGCCAGCTTTTGCTGGCGGAAGGTGGGGAGAGTCTGTTTTAACGCGGTCTGAGATAGCGGGAAGGCCAGATTTTTTCAGGCGCAACGCCCAGCGCGTCGGCGATCAGTCGTTCGCCTTTGGGCCAGCGGCGATTAAGGGCGTTTGCCAGCGTGGAGGAGGCCAGCCCTGACCGACGGGAAATGGCAGCCAGCGACGTGCCTCTCTTCTTCAATCCGGCAATGATATCCGCCGGATGCCAGTCCGGTTGCATCATGCTCATGCCACCACCTCGTCAATAAACTTTACGCCGTCGGCGGTGCGCAGCCAGCGCGGGGCGTTGAGTTCGGCGGCGAAATACCAGACCAGTTCACACAGTAATCCGGTCAGCGTCCGTTCCATTTTCGGCAGTAGCGCCCGTCCCGTAAGAAGCTGCGCCAGCGTAAGTGAGTAGTCGCAAAGTAATTCGGAACCGGGTTCAAAGCGGGGATGAGTGGCAGGAAGAAAATCAACGGTCAGGCTTTCGATCAGGTGGGGCGGGATGGGGTCGTTCAGCGTGGGCCGCAGCAGCGAGAGGCAGGCGGCAAGCCGTCCGCAAAGCGCCAGCCGCAGCGCCGGGTCGTCGCTTTCCATCAGGGTTTCGGCGAAGTTTTCGCAGTGAGTGGCAAGGACGGTGAAGTCCGTGGTGGCATTAAAGGGAACGGAAAGTAACGGGTGTATCTGAGCGGGGATCGTAGCCATAGTGGCAGCCTCCAGTAAGTGATTGTTTGAACCACCACCGGAGAGGCTAATCTCACGGGTGGCGGAACCGGACGGGGTTAGCCTTACCGGCCTTACTGGACACCGGCGCGTCTTGCGACGCCCCCGCCCGGCCCGCCATTGAGGTGTAACCGTGCGCACGACATAAAAAAGACGCTAAGCGCGCCATATGTCGCCAGTAAGGAATATCTTCAGGAGGCTAATCCCGGCACCTGATTTTGCAGGTTCCGGGAAAAGATACCGCTATTGGTAACAGATGGCAAGAAATTTTTAGCCCCTTATTTAATTATTCTCCACCCGTCTACATTATTATTCTTTAAAGTATAAATCCCATATATCTCCAGCCATTTATCACCATCGAGATCAATAGGACGCATTGAGTGAATATTCTTTTCACCGGTAACAACCCAAACTATATTCAATTCATTTTTTAATAAAAATTGCTCTAGTTTATCTTTATCAACAATGAGTGCTGATTTATTTTCATTGTGAATAGACGGATCCAAAAATATAACATCGCCATCACTATCCAACCATTCTCCTGTATTTTCAGAATAATTCAACTTCATACCATGATACATAAATTCGCAAGGTGCCAGATATGATAGTTCATTATCACCGGACGAATCAGACTCCCAATGATGACTTTCAGATGTCAGACAAATCGTCGCAATGGGTTCTCCCTGCTTTTGCCAATCAGTATAAATATTCTGCCATCCCTTATCTCCGTAGTACGGGTCGTCAAAATATTGATATGCAGGCGACCAGTAATACTCTCGGCTAAAGACTCGGTATTGATCATGCGATTCTGGTAAATTTCGGATTAATGGCAGATCTTTATTCAAATTGGATATTAGCGTTGGTAATTCATCTTCTTTTAATAAATAACTTCTAATATGATACCAAAGGTGTTTTTTTGCATAGCCATATTCGTCCTCACCAAGAGGAAGTGGCTCATCCCATGTAAAAAAGCCATCAAGTAATAAATATTTTTTATCATCAGCAGACAGAACTGATATCAGTTCAAGTGGATCAGGTAAATTAGCCTCTCTCTTCAACCAATCATTAATAGTGCTATCCCAGTCATTATATGGATTTTCATTATTCCAGAAGCTTTTTTGTCTTATAATCTCTTTGCTATAAGATGGCGTGGTTGGATCTATTTTTCTGACAAACAATTCCCAGGGCCCCTGAAACCAGACATAATTTTTCGACTCTGACCAGAGACTGCCCCCTTCGACCACCTGATGATTGTCCGCAATACGCGCCAAAACCTCATACAATGCAATCCATTGGTATTTTTTACCTATTCTTTCTTTTTTGTTCCTGCTTCTATCCCCCTCACTGGCGTATCGATCAAACTGTCCATGCTTCTCAACATCATAGCCATATTTCTCAAAAATCAGTTTACAGGCATAGTTACTTAGATCATTAGGGTCAAAATCACACCATCCAGATAATGCACTCTGAAAAGTATAACGTCCGAAATCACCATAGCTACAGATCCCCCGTCCATACTCAGTAACCATGGAGCTTAATATTGTATTTTGTCCCCAATAGTAATCTTTAAAATCCGCAGCATTATAATCATATTTATACGCATCAATTTCCTCATTGGTTGGGAAAGTCGTTGGAAAATCACTTCGATATGGAGGCCGAATAATATCAACATTATCCATTTGATATACTTTTTTATATAAAGCATATTCTATTATATTTCTGGCATAATCCCTGACAAGAACATTAGGATATACTTCTTTAGCTTCAAAAATAGTGGCAACAATATTTTCAGACAGTTTATCTAAATCATCCAGAGTAACAGAATTTAAAACCGCGCCATAAGAGGCCGCCAGGATCCGCTCCAGTACGTAAGGATCATTAACATCTTTAAAGCTGTCTATGAGCGCCGTAATCGTTTTAATACTATTTTTCAATAAATTGGCTAACGATTTCGTTGCGCTATCTCGTAATTTGATATTCGTGCTCGTCAGTAGCCATGACAACGCCTTAGCAGCCAGTAATCTTGAGTCATCCGATAAATAAAACTTATCCTCTTCCGCGCCAGCCCAGTCAATTAAACGCTGCATCGAAGAAGTTTCGTAATAATCTAAATTATGGAGATACTTCGTCCAGAATGAATCTCTGATTGCCATTGAATGTTTTGAAAGAAATTTGTGTAACTTGTCTGCATTATAAATATGTTCGGGGTCGGAGGATACGGTATAAACCATTTGCATAAAGGCATCAAAGCCGTTATCAAATGGAATGATATATTTATTAATATATTCAAGCGTCTTTTCCTCAATATTATCAGGCTTACGCCAGATAAGACTTGAGATAAATGCACGAATAATACCATCATGTTTTTTATACTCAATTTCAACCAATTCATAAAGCTCTTTGCCAAATCTCTCAGGCAACTGAATAGAAAGTGATTCAATTATACCCTGATAAAAATAGTTCGATTTTATATATTTATATAACTCACCATTCTCTTTAAAAAAAGAATCTAGTGCATCATTATTATTTATTGAATATTTATCTAAAAGAAAAGATACTGTCAGATGGTCTTCAAATCGTTCATAAGCCAGATATACCCCTTCTTCATAATTATCTTTCGAATTCCAATAGATATTCTTTGACAATATCCCTTCTGAAATTAATTCATCGAGGAAACGACGTCGATCACTATATCGACCAATCATTTTCTCTGCAATATCAAATGCCGCTTCATACGGAATAAAACTCAAGTCATTATTTAGCTTATATTCTATTAATTCATTAATGGTTTTTTCTATAAGCTTAAAATTTTCAGGGTAATTGAAAGAGGAAGGTCTCGATAACTTAACCTCAATACTGTTTATGAAAAATGAAATGATATTACTTATCCCAGAATATCCTTTCGGAATTTTATTTAATCCAGAACGATATAGACCTTCGCAAAAAATTTTAAGAAAAAGTGGATTACTGAATTCAGGATGTAATATCGGGACTCCCGGTTGCTCTATACCATATTGAGAAAAGAAGAACTTAGATGCCTGATATTCGACACTCCCAAAACCAGAATGAGCAATTCGTGTTATTTTATTTTCATCGAAAAAGTCTTTGGGGACAATTAATTTTTCATATGAGCTTCTGATACTCAAAACAAGCCCAAGCCAAGGATATTTAGAGAACTGATTTATCATGCCGACTATATAATCGGGCCAAAAATACCGTCCTTTCTCTTCATTGATTGCATCAATAATAAATAGCAGACGTTCTCCCTGAGCCTCAGCTCTGGCATTCAATGCCCCTAATAAGACATTTTCTTTACCATCAACACGCAGAATATTTCTTAGTATTTGTGTCCATGGTGACTCTTCTGATACAAAGTTTTGCCCCAGAAGTAATAGGCAAGGAATCCTACTTTTTATTCGATGGTTTGCTATATCCGCTAATAAATGAGATTTTCCAATCCCGGCCTCCCCTGACAGAATCATTAGAGGGCTATTTGCTAATTTCAACAGTGGGCCCTTGATAAAGTCTGAAAAGTCAGAAATTGCCTGCCAGACATTATTAACCTGATACCTCAGATCGTCATTTTTCTTGTCACTATTAACAATAAATTCATGTTCAAAATCAGATAAGTACTTACTAATATTATCTATGTGACTCAACAATAAATTTATATCAAACTGTTCCAATCCACGGCCTTCGGGAACAAAGCTGTCTTTAACTTCAGAAATCCAGCGCTTAAATTGTTCGGATGTGTTATTACCAGAATAATGAATAGCTCTATCTGTAAACTTGTTAAGTTTTGCAAGAAAATCATGAAAATATTTATGTGCTACCTTATAAAAATCACTATTTCTGCTGATTGCATCAAAATTTCTGGCAATATCCAGTTCGACATTCAGTTCAGGAGTATATCGCTTGCCAAGGTTTTTAGTACTCTCTTCTATCTGTTCGCTAAACCAACGAGTGGTAAACTCTTCCGCTGAAAACCAAAAATGTAACCGGCCAGCATTATTCTCTTGTGATAACCGATGGGTTAGTTCCGAGCTTCCCCAATACTCAATACTGATATTTCTTCCTAGTCCCTTAGCGTATTGAGTCCATTCTGCAACCTTTTTATTCCATTTATCCATAAACCAATCCTGATCCTTTCTACGAGGATCCTGTCGATCTAACGGAATACAGATATAATATTTGGTAAGGTTTGGATGGGTTTTTAAAGCAGTTTCAAATGATTCTTTTAACTGTTTCCACTGAGCATCACCCATACTAAAAAAATACTTTGCCTGCCAGCCATATTCAGTACCATCATCCAGTACACAATAAGCTTCAACGCCACCATCTGGTGCTGCCACACGGCGAAAATCTATTTTGTTAATAATAGGTTCTTCTCTTGCTAACTGACAAATCAGTTCTTCAAAAGCATTATTTTGAGAATTATTGAACGTCCTGATGCTTTCCCATCTTATCGACATATTAATTCCTTACGATGTGTGTTCAAACTCAACGACACGAGGCGCATATTTATTGAATATCAAAAATCTTACGAATGTTATGGACCAGATATAGTATCAAACCGCACTATACCCCTGCTTAGGGTCATTCTTATACTGCGGAAACGCCAGTTTCAGTTCCCCTTGCTCCACCAGCGGTTTCAAGTACTGCTGACGCAGCGCATTAGGGTTACGACTAAGGATCTGCCCCAACGCAGCAACGGAAATATACTGCCCCTGACACACATTCAGGATCACACTCTTCATCAGCTCCTTATCCCCAAGACGCAGCCTTTCACGCGGAACCGCTGCTAAAGTAAACAACGAATCCCTGAAAGCTTCGGTGAGATTATCAACATCATCAATATAGGGTCTGTCGATAAAGCGGTTAAGCAAACGTCCATACTCATCCCGGGACGCGGGTTGATCGTCCCCGGCGTTATAAGTGGAGTTTTCCTCGTTATGTGTGGACCTCTTCTCGTTATATGTGGAGTTACCCTCGTTATGTGTGGACCTCTGCTCGTTATATGCGGAGTTCCCCTCGTTATGTGTGGAGCTCACAACCGCCCCCAACGAGAAAACTTCATCCGGCGTCATGACCGATACGCCGGGCAAGGTGTAATATTTGCTTTTCTGCTCCCCCCCCCTGCGACCAGAAAACCTTTACTTTCCAGTCGGGGAAGTGTCAGCGTGACTTCGCGGGAATGACGGGTTGTTAACTGGCAAGCGCGTTCATGGTTAACCCAGCCTTCAATCGCCGCCGTTGCAACAATCACCTGTTCAAAATCATCAAGCTGATCGAAGGTTTCACCAAACCGCTGATGCAAATCATCCAGAACATGCTGCGGGATCAGGCTAGCCGTAGAAAGCTCTAATAGCGTCTGTGCAGGAAACGTCTTTCCCAAAGTTTGGGGTTCGCCAGTTAGCCGATTTCCAGCCGCTGAAAATCTTCGGCATCCCTGAACCTGCTTTCTCACCCAGACCAATCAGCAAAAACATCTGGTGTAGCAACCTGTTGCGGCAATCACTGACGCCGCCCGCAATCACATCCTCCAGCGGCAGGCGCATCAAGCCGGGGTTGCGAAAGCCAAACATATCGGGACGTTTGACGATCAGAATAGAAACCCGATCGGTAAAATCAGCATGGACCAGCGTGTTGACCAGCGCTTCACGCAGTGCGATATGTACTGGCGTATCCGTTCTGCGCTGACCCTCTTCAAGCGTAAAGGGGACTTTAAGATCGGCGACCAGCTTTTGGTATACCTTGCGATAAAAATCAAACAAGTTCCCTGACCATGTACCGTCCGGGCATACCCGATCCACCCAGCGTAATTCTGTTTTAGCTTCGGGGCGTTCCTGATAATCCACCATGTAGTTAGGCGCTGCGGCAATAATCGCATCCCATTTTCCAAACATGAGAACGCCAGCCAGCGTAATCCCTTTTTTCCCGGTTTCTCTGTCTTTACGCCACCCACCAACCATTTTAAATAATTCAAACGGCTCACAGGCCAGATAAGGATGCTGCGGGTTATTTGCCGATAGCAGATTGCGATAGACTTTCAGGCTGTCCAGATCGATGTCGTCCTGAAAGGTGTAGTGTTCGGAAAGCACTTCATTATCGCGGCTGTCGTGGATCTGCTCTGCAAGCATCCGCTTGACGGTCATATCATCACAAACGCGATCGCCTTCGTGCAGACGTTGATAGGTGTTACCAAATGGGGACTTTTTCAGGTGAACCGGCTTTTGTTTGCGCATCGCCTGTGGAATATGGATCGCCAGAACGTCCGTTCCCTGCAAAGAGACCTGTTGCACATCGTTTTCTGATCTCAGCACATTCGCACTGACCCGATCGCGATCGTTTAACTGATTAAACAGATCGGCCTTAATCTTTTCGGGATCAACAATACCAACTGGTATAAATTTTCCAGCCTGTTCTTTTACACCGAGAACTACCCAACCGCCCCGACCATTCGCCATTGCGGAATAGGTGGGCCAGAAGTCTTTCGGTAACTCGCCTTTGCCGTCTTTCCCCCCCCCTGCCAGCTTGAACTCTACCTGTTCCGACTCGACAAGGGTTTGCAGATCTATAATGTCTTTTATTTGCAAAGGCATAGAGGTTCCTCTGGCTGAAAAATGTTCTGCTATATGATACCGCATCTACCGAATATCCGGTAGGTTGTAAGGGATAAGACAAAATTCAGATCATGAGAAGTTTATTAAGAAGCTTACGACTTTCCGAGAGCGCTTCAAACTGACAGTCTATCTGCGTCAGTTGTTCCCGCACTTTAGTTTTCAGTTCCTCGCAGGGTTCCATTCCCGAATGTACGCAATTCAACAAACGACGAACAACCGGTAGGGTGAAACCTGCGCCATTCAGAATGAGTATTCGTCTGACAATATCCACATCTTCTGACGTGAAACTGCGATAGCCTGCGTCGGTTCGCGCAGGATGAAGCAAGCCGGCACTTTCGTAATACCGTAGCATTCGTATGCTCACGCCGGTCAGCGCCGCCAGTTTTCCAATTTGCATAACGTCCTCTTGACTATGACAACGCTGTCAGAGTGTAAGCTTTGAGTTCCCGAAATAACAGGAATAGCGACATGTTAAAATTAATTATGTGTGTCAAAAGACGTACCCATTTAACGCGGGAAGAGTTTGATCATTACTGGCGCAACCATCATACTCTATTGGTGATTAAACACGCCGAATGCCTCGGCATCCGTAAGTATGTCCAGACTACGCCCATTGCAAACAATGCAGCGCAATCAGCACTTCAGCAGACAAGAAATTCAGCACCCGTCGATTTTGACGGTTGCGCCGAATTATGGTGGGACCTGGAATCGCATCTTGTGGCCCGAAAAACAACGGAAGGTTTAAGCGCCCTTCGGGAGCTTATGATGATGAGGGTAAATTCGTGGATTTGGAACAGTCGCAACTCTGGTACGGCGAGGAGTTGTGTGTGATTTCTGAGTAAAAGAAATAGCGGTTTGAAAATTTTGATTTTTGTCCATCCAAAGGCGACTTTGGGATAAAAATTTAAACTGACAAATTCAGGTGCCAAAATAACATTTTTCGTGATGAACATCACAAAAATAAAGCGATTTGTTATGGGGGCCTTAGTGAGGGCGCTGTTTGTGAGAAATATCAACAAAACCAATAACAAACAGCATGTTAATCGTGGATATGATTCCGAGTCCGGCACCACTATTCAAAGCCGGTTGGTCAGATTTGCAAGATGCAATCCTGACGGACAGGAAGGCGAGCCAGTAAAAACACGATGTAACGCTGTTACTTGTTGTTGGAAGAAAGGCTCTTGAAAAACAGACTTGTTCGCGCAAGTCTGTTTTTTCGTGCGTGATCTTTACAGATATTTGTTGTTAATGTCAAATTGTGTCAGCGCTATATTCATCAGGCTGCTACATCAACTCCGTTTCCAGTATATCCCGCAGGCTATCAACACTTTCATCAATGTATTCCAGCGTCGATGTGATGCTGACATGACCCAGCAGTTTCTTCACCGCGTATAAAGGCGTACCTCAGTCGGACAGCTTTGCGAAGTACGCCGCGGCTTTTTTAATATGTCCCGTTCGTCAGTAACCCGCTTCAGCTCTTTCTGGAGCCGGCGGAGCCCGGCCTGAGCATCTGACTGTTCTTTATTAATGGATGAGTCCGGACCGTACTTCTTTATCCAGGCGTAAAGGCTGTGGGTGGTGATATCGAGACGTGTTGCAACGCTGGAAACAGAATGACCGCGATCAACAACCTGTTTGACTGCTCCAATTTTAAACTCTTCGGGATAATGCTTACCGCTCATGGCGCCTCTCATCAAGTCATTTTAAATGACTCTGAGGTGTCTGTTAAACCCGTGGCGATTCAGACATCTATCTGCCGATAGTATACCTTTACCGCTTTGTATCCTCTTTCTTAATCAAGAACGTTAATATTTAAGACTCAGAAAAAACTTATCATAAATTAATACCAGAATTTGTATCCCCCACAAAAAAATTAAGTATAGTTATTACTTAATTCAAATCTAAAGGAGATAACTTGATAAGAATATGAGCCAATCCTTGTAAATTTCCATCTTTTTTTTATACGCTGGATGGTTTTTTAACGATACTATAATATATAGCAACAAAATATATATACCGATTTTCATAAAAAATTGAAAATTTAATAACTAAAACCTTAAGATAGCTAACACATATAACTATATATCCACCGTTCTCGTTTAAAATATTTGCAAGAATAAATTGTAATTTACACACATTGAATAAAAGGAAATTATCATGCTAAAAGTCTTCAATCCCTCACCTGTCCCGGTGGGGAACGTTGAATTTTTACAATCAGCACAAAGCTGGCAGAGGAAGACCTTATCACTTCAGGGATTAAATTTAGTGCAGTCAGTGCTCATCAAGCTCACTACGGGTAAAATTACAATTACGACATCGTCCGGAGAACATATTACGATAATAGGGCCAATGTTAATATTTTTAGCAAAAGAGCAAACCATTCATATCATCCAGGAAGAGACCAATGAAAAGTTAAATTATAATTTAATTGAACTAGATTCCGCATCAATCAAAAATACTTATAATTTTTTTCTGTATGAACATGCAGAGTTTCATGCCCCCCTAACAAAACCGACTACAAAACATTTATTAGCGCCAATAGAAACAGGAGTAGCACGAGTATTCGATCTTTTATACACTTCAAATAAGAATCAGAAATTGCCACAAGATAAAAAACAATATTTAATAAGATTTCTACTTTCAGAGTTCATTTCTGAACCTGAGGCATTTTCTCTCTTTAGAGAACTATCGCAAAATTCAGTAGCCGAAAATATCTATAATATTATTATAAGTGACATAAGTCGAAAATGGACACTCAAGGATATTTCTGATTCACTTTATATGAGTTGCTCCACATTAAAAAGGAAACTAAAACAAGAGAACACCTCATTCAGCGAGGTTTACCTTAATGCGCGAATGAATAAAGCGGCAAAGCTTCTACGCAATAGTGAGTATAATGTTACTCGTGTGGCGTATATGTGTGGCTATGATAGTGCTTCTTATTTTACATGTGTTTTTAAAAAACATTTTAAAACAACGCCCTCAGAATTCCTATCTTTTTTGTCTTCCTCTCAATATCAATTTGTCAACTGAGATATATAGCAATGCAGTATAAGAATAAGTTAAAGCATATTAATATAAAAAATGGCATCCTCTTACTCGCTGAAAAGTTTAATTTAACGTTGAGCGAAAAAAAGGTTATTTATTATATCGCAGCAGGGTTATCGGTAAAAAGCTGTTCAAACTTATTAGATCGAAACATCAAGACCATTTCAACCCAAAAAAGATCAGCTTATAGAAAAATGGCTATCACTACTGATGTGGAACTAATTCATTTAATGTTAACTGAGTTTTCTATTTCAATAGAGATAACTTGATTTGATCATAACATTCAGAAATACCATGATTAAAATAGACTAACAGTAAAGTACTGGTCACATAGTAACGTTCTATTGGAGGTGCAGTCATGTCAGTAATCTTACAGTTTCAGATATTATGATTTCACTACAATAGTTATTTATAATATAGGTTTTTTCGTGACGTCAATAGATTCATTGAGCCAGAAAATGATCAAATAGTTTTATAAGCGGTAATATTCATATCACCGCTTTACATATTGTATATAATCTGGCTTAAATCGCCACTACCAAAAACACTACCGTTTTAATCCCATACATACTAACCTAAACCTTTTCATCCATTCAGTTTCATTTTCGGAATACTTATCGTTGTATTACAACTTACAGTTCTTAAATGTTCATGTGAGAGTTCAATCTTTCGAGTAAATAACCTTTGTAGTGATATATCATGGGTCGCAAAAATGACAATACTATCTGAGTAAAGATGTTTTATTCTTTCCAGAAAATCTAAAGCGTCAGCGGTTGAAAGATAAGATGTCGATTCATCCAAGAACACCATCTCCGGTTTTTTAAATAATGCCAGACATAATAAAATTTTTTGTTTTTCCCCATTGGAAAGGTTTAGCTCATCAACAAATTTTTCGTCTACGTTTTCTTTCGAAAGAATAAGATTTCTACAGCATAAAGTTAATATCTCTATGATATCACTATCATCAACAACACCATATATCATGAAATTTTCACGAAGCGAGCCCTTTATAAAAGAGCTGTTTGTAGAGTGATAAGCGATACAGCTCTGTATATACTCTTCAGAAATGTGTGTTATATCAACATTATTTAGCTTAACTGACCCTGTATAGCAATTAATAGAGTTTGACAGTGCTTTAATTAAAGATGATTTACCCGCTCCTGATGCACCAACAATGCCAATAAAATCTCCAGGAACAGCCGTAAATGAGAGCGGTTCGATCAGTTTTCGTTCGGCAAACGAAATAGATAATTTTTCAACTGATAGTTGTTGAATCCGTGATATATATATACCGCTATGCGATACAAATGTATCTTTATCTTTTAATAGCTCGCTTAAACTATTCATGATGTGAAACGAATGTAATCGTGATAAATATAACTTATTAACGCCCCCAACTAAAGCCCCTGAGAGCCGAGAGTTGATAATCATAATGGCAATAATAGAGGCTGTCGTCAAACTACCATTGACGACAGCAAAATAGGATGAAATAAACATCACAATCATAGAAACAAAAGAGTTAGCCTTTATCATTTCAGCCCAATGATGATTTTCAATATTCATTTCCATTTTGGTATATTCGTCACGATTAGTTTTATCCATCAATAGCTTTTCAAAAAAGGTGCTGCGTAGAAACTTCAACTCTTTTCTTTTTGCTTCTAATGATATTAATGTAGACATTTTTTCATAACTGGCGGTATTCGTTTGCAGCGTTTTTTTATAGGCAGAAAAACGGATGTAAACACAAAGAAAAGTTAACACCATATAATAGATAAACAGTGGGAAAGCATAAACTCCCATCATAACAAAAAGGCATACTATAAAAAGAAAAGTTAATGAGAAATCTACTGAAATTAAAGGATAAGATTCCCAGAATGATGCTACAGAAGATTCAATAGTGCGTATCTTTACTGCCGCATTTCTGCAGTTTGAAACTTTTAAAGCATATAAAAAAAAAGCATTGCATTTTATATTGTTACTTCTAATCTGAGATGACGTTTTGTCATAGATAATACTTTTTAAAATGAGTTCAAATATAACAAAAATTATAAATATTCCAGTAACAAAGAAAACTGAATGATAAGAATCACTGTAAATTAAGCGTGTGTTAAACAGGTTTGAATAAAGTGGCGTCATCAAGGCAAAGAAAACCAAACCAAGAGAAAAATAACTCGCTCCAGGCGTCATCTTTTTGATAGCATCGAAAACATCCACATCGTTTATATTTTTTAATTCCTTGGATAAATAAAATACTCGCTTGCTAAGCAACTCATCCTGTGTGACGATATCTGTAGATGTTAAATTAATCAGCTTATTCTTTTCTTTTTGTAAAATTAAAAAATAAGATTCTGTCCACTCTACTATAAATGTTTTTGGTAAATTGGCATAATCGTAAGAGTTATCTGTCGTTATTTTATAGTCAAAGAAGTTATTATTTATATAATCATTAAAATTCTGTAATACATCACACATCTCTTTGCTTTTATTTTTAAAAACAAAATCAATTTCTTCGACAAGACAATATTTTCTAATAATTTCAAAAAAGTTATTATTCATTTTTTTACTTCTTCTACAATACAAGTATTCTTTTTATTTTCATATATCGGTTGCTCTACAATAATTTTTTTATCTCCTAAGGCTGATTTGGCAACGATATAATTATAAGTGGTGTATTTTTTGGCCACCTCGAGACTTAAATTATTACCATATGTACAATATAGTCTGACTGCAGCATCAGATGAACGTAACGGCAAGAGATCCTTGACTGACAAAGAAAATCCTTTACCCATGACAACGTCAGTCTGATCTTTATTATCAGCTTCATAGGTTAGATTTGCCGAATCAAGCTTATTGTCTTTCGTTATAGCTACAGATAGCAAATTAGCTAATAATACAGACAGTAATAATATCATTACTGCCACAGCGGAAGATAATGCAGAAACAAATCCAAGCATAGTTTACGTTACCATACATTAAATACAATATTATCGCCGACTAACGCTGTAATGTAATTTAACAGAGTCACTTTCTTACTTAGCGCATATACATTAACCTGGACACCCTCTAACTCAGGAGGGACTATGATTTTATCATCTGGCTTTATTTCAACTTTGTAATAACGTTCAGCACCATTTTTTTCATCATCTGAGAACGAATCAGCACTTATCCTCGTAATTTCACCTGAGAGTGTTTTTTTATAGCCAGGTGAATTCACAGTAATTTTTGCCGTTGTGCCCATAAAGATAAAAGGCCTGTATTTTGCTAAAATACGAGCATCAATGACTTTACTTTCATTACTTTTCTTTATTGTCATTACTGGCTGTGAGTTTTCAACATAAGAACCCTTCTCAAAGCTACGTTCAATACTTAATATTATGCCATTCGTCGGTGATAAAACACTATTAGCCTTAATTTTATTTCTTAGTAGTTCCAATTGTCCCCGATTTTCAAGACGTTCTCTACGTAACTGTTCCAGTTGTTCAGCATTGTTATTGAGTTGCTCAAGGACGCTACTACGAAACCTATTGTTTGCCAGCTTAATGTCATTCTGTAATGAGAGTAAACTGATCTCCCCTGTAGTTATTTGAGATATAATTTGACTTATTTCAGTTTTATTATTTATTATCTCTATTTCTGGCGCACGGGCCGATTTAAGTAAATTTCCTTTCCTTTTCAAAAGAAGCAATCGATCGTGAAGATCGTTTTTTTCTTCAATCATCTTCTCCTCTCTGAGCTTTAAATTCTTTTCTTCATTTCTTAAAGAAAAATACTCATTCAAAAGCTTATAAGCACTAAGTTCCTGACTGAAGAAATCTTTATTTTCCGTACTAAACTCACTTTCCTCGGATATTTCTCCAGCCAGGAGTATTTTAAGCAATCGCTGATCCTCTTCCAGGCTAACGATCCGTCTGTCTGCAAATAATACTAACTCATTAAGTGTTTTTTCCTGGTGAAAGACATCAAGGTTCGTATACGAAAAAAGTATATCTCCGATATTAACCTTTGAGCCAGTTCTTAAATCAAATTTATTAATAAATCCTGAATCAGGACTGACTATTACTAGTTTATCTGAAGCACCGGTTATCACGCCAGTACCAGGAGAGACAATATCAATTTTCGCCACACAAATATAAACAATCAAAGCAGCAACGGTCATAAAGACCGCTAACATCTTTCGCGATAGTAGGTTATTGTTCATATCACAAACTTAACAGTTCGCCAGATACCTGTAGCAAAGATATCTTGTTGATAGCATCACTAATTTTCATTTCAACCATTTTCCGCTCTAATGCAAAATAGTCGTATTGCGTGTTTAACATTTCATAATAAGATGATTGTGAGATATTATATTCTCTTTTCTGATTAGCTAAAATCACTTCTGTAGTTCTGCTTTGCTCTTCTAATCCTTTAAGTTCCTTTTGATTAGAATTTATCGTCAGTTGTAATGATTTCATTTTTGCCAACAATTCTTTATATTTAAAATCCATCCTTGTCTTTAATACCTGGTATGATTTTATACCGGTTTGACTGGCAATCTTTTTATCATAATCAAATAGATTTACCGAAACCTGAATGCCCCCCCATGAATCTTTATCAATCCTTTGACTATTATTATATCTCTCCTCTGCGACCAGACTAACCTGAACTAATGAATCTTGCTGCCAGGCGTTAAATTTTGCAGCATTAGCCTGTTCGTTCAATAATTTATAATCAATATTATTATAAATTTCTTTCTCGTTAATATTATAGCCGTTAATTTTATTAATTATACTATCGGGTAAGTTAACACCCCGCTCAGGAAAAGCAATGCCGGTGGCTAATTCTATATTAGACTTAAGTAGTTCAATCTCTTTATTAATACTTTCTGACTCAGTCTTTATTTTCTGGATCAAAAGACGCGCCTGCTCAACATCGCTTGCTTTAGCGATGCCGGATAGATATCTCCCCTCAATTTGACGGTATAAATCAATGGCTGTCTGTTCTAATTTACTCGCCTTTACTTCAAGGTCATCATAATATTTTATGCCAATTAAATTTTCTATTAACGATTTATATAAGGTCTCTTTTTCCTTCAGAAGTGACAATTCAGCACTATGAATTCGACTATTTTTCTCTTTAAAACGCTCAACAATTGTTGTGCTAAAAATCAAAGAACTCGCAGTTATTTTAGAATCAGTTATGTCACCGCGGGAAGTATCTGATTTATATTTACTTTCTGCGGAAATTTTAGGCATAAAATAGAGATCAGTTTGTTTCGCACGTAACAACTCGGATTCAAGCTCCAGGGCCTTAGCCTTGATCATATCTGATTCTTTATACATCTCATTAATAAAATCTGCATAGTGTAAAGTGTCCTGACCAGCCAAAGCTAATGGGCTAAAAAACAGAAACCCCATGATGATGAAATTAGTTTTCATTAGTCAGTACCTCTACAACCTGTCTCATTTTATTCTTAAACTTATACTGTTCATGGAAATAGCTTTCCTGCCTGTCAATAATGACTTTAAGCTGCTCAGATTTCTTATTTTCCATTTCCTCGTTAAATTCAGAGTTTTTCTTCATTAATGCCAGCAATGCGTTAACACCAACATTTAAATCCATTAAATGCTCATTACCAGCGACAATTTTTTCATTAGCTACCATATTGCTTTGATTAACATCCATTAGTGATGTATTAATACTAACAAGCGCACTGTCACTTATCTCAGTAAATGCTTTTGTTATTTTTTCAATATTTTTAATAGTGGTGTTTATTTGTATCAAATTCTCGGCCATGGCATTGTTGTTTACCACTAATAACTCTGCCAGTTCTGTATTTTCTGGAATATAAATCAGTTTGTTTGCGATATTGGTATTAATTTCTTCCAGCAACGTTATTCTATTGAGTAACGCATTAAGCTCATTTTCTGAAGGTATATTCCCTGACATTTTTTCAGCATTATTCTCCGTCTCGTAGTAAAACTCCCAAAAGTTTAGGCTTACCAAAAGTAATACTGATACCGTAACACCTAATATAGATGTCAGGAACGCAAATGACATTGCTGTAAGTGCCGATGAAATGGATGAAATCATTGCCCCCATTTTTGCCGCAAGATCGCCTTCTCCCCCTAGCGAACCTGAAATGGCTGAAACCATGTCGGTTAACCCCATAAAGGTACCAATCAGGCCTAAGGAGACGGCCACCGAAGCTGCCAGTTTGGTTTGCGTTGCTAGTAGGGTGTAATATTTCCTTGCCTTTAGTCTGAATACCCAATGCGTTAAAAAAAGGAGCAGCGGTAATATAAATAATACTCCACATGCATACGTAATTTGCGGTGCCAGAAAAGCGGCCTGATTGACCATATTTTTAATGGCAGGAAATAATAAGTAGCATACCGCTGTTAATATATAAAAAATTAGACCAAGAAAATACATTTATTTAATTACTCCAGTAAATACAAGATAGACTTTTTTCACATGCAGACGAATCCCCTTCTTTGAACTCCACTTCTATATCAGAAGGTAATTTTAAGTCTGTATAAATCTTCAATAAATTAAACGTGTTTTTTGCTTTATGGTTTTCTACAGATTTAGATACTGCGCCATAGAGCGTGATTTTCTTTTTCCCTGAGTCAACTAAGTGCTTGCGGGTTTGATAAAGATCAGACGATGAAAGTGAAACAGCGCCACTATAGTAAATGGTATTTTTACTAAGATTAGTAAATGAGTCTCTGAACTTTAATGCTCCACCATCAGATGTCACAATTGAATCAGTGCTTGAGAGTATGAATACTGTAGAAACAAGTATCAGAATACAAAGCGCTCCGCTTAGCCCATCAACCATTGGCGCCAGTTCTTCATCACTATTATTTTCTTCTGCACTCATAGCTTTTTCTTGATATTGTTGGACATGATTTAATTATAATTAATAAGTACTATTCAGACATATAAGCATAGGCCTGACATATTATAACTTTAGACCATTGGCATATTGCTTGATTTATTTCGAACTGGCAGAAATGTAAAATTAAACTTCGCTAAAAACAAGTTAGCACACTATTAAAATCATTATTTTTTCAGCTACCCGTTCAACTATCATTAGGAAATAGGCAGTATGACAATGAAAGAAAACACCTCCTCAACAGATAATACCAACCTTAAGCCAGAAACTATTTCTGATATAAAATCATACAAAGTAAGTGGTTTTGACTTGATAGTTACGACCTCTAATGGTAATACCACAACTTTAAAAGATGGCTTAACCAACCTGGTTTTGGGGAATGTTGAGTTACGTGATACCACGGGAAAAACAATTAATCAGGATCATATTATCTCTTCTATAAAAACTTATCAGCTTGGGTTAGATACAGTCTACCTGGCTGACAAGTTAGTAAGCGATGAATCCACACCAGAAACTACAAAGGATGAGTCAGAACAACAGGTAAAAGATACTTTTGCTGATATAAATAAAGCTCTGGAAGAATCTTTACAGCAAAAAATTAAAGAGTATGAGGAACTCCTCAAACAGCAGACTACAGATTTAAAAGAAAATATACAGCTCGAAAAAAACGAACAATTATCACAAAAGAAAGAAATTATTGACAAAAAAGCAAAGCAAGAACTTTCTAAAAATTTAAAGCCTGCTGAAGAAGAGGTCGTGAATAACGTCCCCGCACCACCCGCTACACCGCCAGTCCCACCGGCGTCATCAAGTTCTTCATCAAGCGAGCAGGCAGAAAAGGCCCTGGAGCCATTACCTACGCCAGAGGTTCCTCTTTTTATTACCGGTCAACTGGATGCGAAGGCCGATTCCGGCAAAACAGGAGACGGTATTACCAATATTACTACACCAACCTTTACCGGCAATGCTACGCCAGGCGCGACGGCAAGCCTTATAATAGACAAGACGCACTACCCGTTAACCGTTGATAAAGATGGTAAATGGACCTTACAACTCTCTTCTCCTCTACCAGATGGTCAGTATGAGATAAACTTTACTATCACCGATAGCGGCGGCAAAACGGTGACATCTACTACCACCGTCGTAATAGATAGTGAAGTTTCCGGGCTCACAGCCTCACTTGATCCTGCCTCAGACTCCGGTGTTGTTGGTGACTCTATAACGAATAATCCTAAACCTGTACTTCAGGGTACCTCCGAACCGGGTTCCATCATTAATGTCATTATTGGCGGGATGGCGTTAACCACTGTCACTAACGCAGACGGTCAGTGGTATTTATCTCCGGGTTCGAATTTGCCAGATGGTGTATACCATTATCAGGTCACCGCTACCGATGAGGCAGGGAATACCGCAACGGTGAATAACACCGTGACTATTGATACGACTGCGCCTGACGTTACATTTGCGCTATCCGCCGCCACGGATTCCGGGCAGCAGGACGATTTTTTAACGAATATTCCTCAGCCAGTATTGACCGGAAAAACGGAACCCGGCGCATACGTTATTTTGACCCTCAATGGCAACGTTTATGAAGCCACCGCCGATCGACAAGGGCAGTGGGAACTTGAAATCACTCCGGCGCTCAACGACGGTAGCTATGAATTTACCGTTGAAACGACCGATATTGCCGGGAATACCGCTACGCAAACCGGTAAAGTGACAATTGATACCCAGCCTCCGACAATAACGGCAACATTATCGACAGAATCAGATACAGGTAGCAGCAACACTGACGGCGTTACCAATAACCCACATCCCCTGTTAACCGGAAATACCAAGCCTTTAGCGATCATTACCGTTACGCTGGCCGGTAAATCGTTCTCTGTCCAGGCTGATGAAAATGGGCTATGGACCTGGAAAGTGCCAGAAGACCTGGTATTAGATGATGGCGAGCATGTTTATACGCTTTCGGTAACGGATGCCGCAGGTAATAGTGCTTCCTCGCCATTAGAAGGTAAATTTACGCTTGATACCACCCCTCCATCTGCCCCCACGGTGTACCTTGACGCCGATAGCGATTCCGGCGATTCAGGCGACAGCATCACCAATATTACTACCCCAACTCTGAGCGGAAAATCAGAGCCTCATACGGAAGTGTTCGTCACTATTGATGACCATATTTATTCTCTTCAGGCTGATGAAAATGGCGACTGGCAGCTCACTTTGGATACGCCGCTGGCAGATGGCCGCTATGACGTTACCGTGGCCGCAAAAGATAATGCGGGAAATATGAGCGAAACCACGGGGAATATGACGCTGGTTATTGATACCAGTATCCCGGAAATCACCGTAAGCCTGCATGAAAGCGATGATAGCGGCGTGAGTAACAGTGACGGTATCACACACATTAATCAGCCAACCTTCCACGGTACAGCAACGCCAAATACCTCCGTGGTGTTGACCATCAATAATGTGGAATATCATGCCGCCGCCGATGCAGACGGTAACTGGTCTTTAACGCTCCCGGATGCGCTTGCGGATAAAACATATGAATATACGGTAAAAGTTGAAAATGCGGTGGGCACCAGCGCGACGGCATCAGGCAGCATTACCGTGGACACTACCCCCCCTTCATCTGAAGCAAGTTTAGACGAAGCATCGGATAGCGGACGAAATAATCAGGACAACATCACGAATGTTATCCGCCCCATTCTTACCGGTACGACAGAACCCGAAGCTGACATAGAAATTATGTTTAACGGCGTGAGCCATACATTGAAAGCTGGGGCTGATGGTACCTGGCACTATGCGATACCGGACGACCTTCCTGATGCAACATACACTTATACGGTCACCACTACGGATAAAGCGGGCAACACCTCAAGCAGCGAACATCAGTTTTCTGTAGATACCGTTTCCCAACTCAGCGGCGGGCTTGATCTTTCCAGCATAATGGAAGGTACGGCGGGGAATAATACAACCCAGCTTGTCCGCCCGATGCTCAGCGGCATGGCGGAACCTGGAAGCCTTGTCACAGTAGCCATTAAAAACATGACCTATACGGCCTCCGTAGATGACACGGGGAGGTGGAAACTGACCTTGCCCAAAGATGCGGAACCCGGCCTGAATGAGTATACCGTAACCTCAGAAGATCTCGCCGGAAACACGGCAACAATTACAGGTAATTTTAATTATGTCCCATCAGGCGTAGTACCGCCTAAAGTTACAGCGCAGTTGGATGCTGATAGCGACAGCGGCATCAAGGGCGATAATATTACAAATGACAATACGCCGAAAATTGTCGGACAGGCCACGCCGGATACGGTGATCGTCCTGACCATCGCCGGGCAAAGTTATACCACAACGGCGGCGGCTGACGGCAGTTGGTCCATTGATGTAACCCACGCACTGAACGAAGGGTTTAGCGAATATACGGTGACCGCAACGGATACCGGTACCGGGTTATCCGCCATCACCACGAATAATATTTTTATTGATACCCTTAACCCCCTATCTACCGTGGGATTAACGAGCGATTCTGATACCGGCATCAAAGGGGATATGATCACTAAAACGACCCGGCCCGTTTTTACCGGCAAAACCGAACCAGGCGCTACGATCACCCTGCATATAGATGGTCAGATACGACACACCACGGCAGATCATAACGGAGACTGGACGTTGCAGGGCCCGACCTGGGGTTTGCCGCCGAATTATACGGCCGGTTATACGATTATCGTCACGGATAAAGCCGGAAACCAAACCACCACTAAAGGGAATATTACTACTGATAATAAAGCGCCGACGCTGACAGGATCTGAGCTGGACAGCAGCAGTGATACGGGCGATAAAGACAGATACTGGACTAATGACCTTACCCCCACTCTCACAGGTAAAGCCGAAGCTGGCTCAAAGGTGACCATTCGCATTAATGATAAAACCTATAACGTCACAGATATCGCCAGCAACGGAACATGGAAATTTACCCTCCCCACGGGACTAATTCAGGATAACGGTAATTATCACACCATTCGTTTTTCTGTCACGGCGACCGATGCGGCCGGTAATACCGCCACTACGTCTGACGCCATCTATATCTGTAAGCGAAAACTGACCATCACTAGTGGACTCTCTGACGAGACGGATAGCGATACCAAAGGCGATAACCTGACATCAGTAACCAAACCGACGCTGGAGGGCACCATTGCCGGAGGCCACGCTAACGATAATCTGCGCGGCACTATTACCATCGGCGGTAAAACCTATCCGTTAACGATTACCGCCGGGGGAACAAAGTGGTCGTTTACGGTGCCTGACAGCGCGCCGCTGAATTCAGGCACACATGATTATACGCTAACTTTCAAGGATAAATTTGGTACAGAAACCACCCATTCCGCCACGGTGACAATCAGTACTCTGGTCGGATTTCTCTCCCCAGAAGATGATACTGGCTCAGTTGGCGATAACCAGACGCAAAATACCTCACCATCATTAAGCGGCAAAGCGAGTATCGGCTCCACGTTACGTATTGAGTTTAATGCGCAGGAATATACTATTCCGGTTAATGCCGATGGCACCTGGACGTTTACATTACCGGGAGGGCCGTTTGTTGAAGGGGAATATCACTACAAACTGACTGAGATTGTCGGACACTCGGTCACGACATTTAACGGTTCCTTCACCATAGACCATACGCCGCCGGAAATTACCGGGGGACTTAGCGCTAGCGATGCAACGCCTAATGATCCTTCAGTCTCCCGCTGGTCTAACCCCACTTTCAATGGAAAAGCAGAACCCAATAGGGAAGTCATCGTAGAGATTAACGGCAAACGTTACTCAACCACTTCAGATGATAATGGTAACTGGCAAATCTTGTTGCAGGACGTCAATCTTCTTCCTGACACACGTTATGATTACACCATAACGTCTACCGATGCTGCAGGAAATAGCGGCGTATTTCATGGCGCCATTAGCAACGTTGTCGCCGCGCCTAATGCACAATTTGGCGGACATGAAGATTATCTCGTTGGCGCCGCTGGCTCAACTAACAGTATTTTCTATAAAGACGCCTCGCCGGTTATCGTCGGACGCGGTAATCCTGGCGATACGATCACCATCAGAAAGAATTCAGGCGGGTCAGGCCCTTTAACCACCGTCGTTGACGCGGATGGCAACTGGAAAATCCATTTGCCTGCGTCAGAATTCCCGGCAAACACGCCCCAGGGCGGATACTACACCTGGAGTCTTACCGTAACCAATAGTTATGGTTTGGAAACCACTTACACCGTTAGAATCACCCGCGACTCTGTTCCTCCGAGGCTGACCGGTGGGCTTGACAACGCCAGCGATACCGGTGTTCAGGGCGATAACATTACTCACAACTCCACGCCTACGTTTAGCGGAAGCACGGAAGCCGGTCTGAAAGTCACGATTACGCTTAATGGGCAAAACTACACCGTGACCGCCAATAACGCCGGTAAATGGAGCTTTACCGTGCCGGAAACGTTGCGGGACGGTAATTATGACTACAGCATATCGACTGTCGATAAGGCGGGTAATCTTTCCCCTACGATTACAGGAACGCTTACCGTAGATAACTCCAGCGTAGCGCTAACAGGCGGGCTGGATACCACTGCCGATCCGAATATTGCCAATGGCTGGAGTAATAATAACGATCAAACGTTAAAAGGCACGGCAACACCAGGCGCAACGGTGATAGTGACAATCAACGGCATGACTTATACCCCCATCGTTACCGCTGATGGCAACTGGACGCTGGCGCTACCTGACCTGTCAAACAATAGCTACAGCTACACCGTGACAGCGACTAACACAGCGGGAACATCATCGACCATTAGCGGGCAATTCGTCATTGATAACACGCCGCCAACCACAACGGTAGGACTCAGCGCTGCTACGGACAGTGGGGTATTAGGCGATTTTATCACTAACAATGAAACGCCGGTTTTTACAGGCAAAACAAAACCTGGCGCCACGATAACGCTCACGATTGGCGGGCAAACGCATACGGTGGTAGCGGACAACCAGGGGAACTGGGAAGTCGCTGTCAACACGCCATTAAATACTGGTACGCATAACTATACTGTTTCCATTACTGACCTTGCGCAAAACGTCAGCACGCCTGTCAACGGCGAGTTGAATATTCAGAGTGGAAATATGGCGGGCTTAGTGACTGGCGGCCTGGATATTGACAGCAATACTGGCGATACCGGAGATACCATCACCAGTAATACAAAACCTAACTTTTCCGGTACGGCGCCAACTGGCGTCACGGTTATCGTCACGATTGGCGGCAAAACTTATAAAACCGTTGCCGATCAGCATGGTAACTGGAAACTCGCCATTACCAGCCCATTACGCGATGGCGATCATGATTACTCTATCTCACTCGAAGATATAGCCGGTAATCAATCCCCCCCGATAAGGGGGAAGATCACTATCGACAGTGAATCGCACCTCCAGATAAATGGACTGAGTGACGATACAGACTCCGGCGCTAAAGCGGACAATATCACTAACAATACCATGCCCACACTCATGGGAACCGCTGAGGCCAATGCCACGATTACGCTCACGATTGACGGTAATCGGTATACCACCACAGCTAACGTAGACGGAACATGGACGATACCGTTGACTCATGCCTTAACGGATGGGGATTATCATTACACGGTCACTGCCACTGATAGCGCAGGCAATACGACATCCTCTACGGCGACCATCACGATTGACACCACTGCTCCCGATTATTTAACCGGCGGACTGGATATCGCCAGCGAAACCGGGGCGGTCGGCAGCCATCTTACGAATCAGGCTACGCCGACGTTTAGCGGCGCCACCGAAAGCGGCGCGACCGTCACGTTAATGATTAACGGTAAAACGTATACCGCTATTGCAGGCGATAATGGTAAATGGAGCATAACCCTGCCGGAGGGCGGTAAATTAGCAGATGGTAGCTACCCATACACGATTACAGTGACGGATGCCAGCGGTAACGTAAGCGGCGTACAAGTGAACGGTAATGTTACCGTTCAAAATACGCCGCCCTCAGCAAATGCGGGATTACACGCCGGAAGCGATAGCGGGGTTACGGGCGATCAGATAGCCAACAACACCCAGCCCACGCTGTCGGGCAAAACCGCGCCCGGCGCATCTATTGTCGTTATTTTCGCAGGCACTACTTATCCTGTGGCAGTCGATGCGTCTGGAAACTGGGCATTCCGTCTCCCTGGTACACTAACGGATGGCAGCTACTCTTATCAGGTTTTGGCAACGGACAACGCCGGAAACGAAACACGCTATGACGGCGATTTTACTGTTGATACTTCCCCTCCGGACGCTCCTGTCGCCGCTCTGGCGGAAAGTGCGGACAGTGGCGTCACAGGCGATGGTATTACGCATATAAAGAATCCGACCTTTACAGGAACAGCGGAAGCGAACGCTACCGTGATCTTGACGATCAACGGGAAAGACTATACGGCCAAAGCCGGGAGCGACGGTGCCTGGACAATAACATTACCTGTGGGTCATTCGCTGCCAGACGGAACGTATCAGTACACTGTTTTAGCTCAGGATACCGCCGGGAACATATCAGCGCCCACCGCCGGATCGGTGGCGATTAATACCACTGCGCCAACTATCCCTGGCGGAGGTCTCGACGCCACTACCGGCACAGATAATATTACCAACGTAACGACACCGACGTTTAGTGGTAAGGCTGACCCCAACAGCATCGTTATTCTACGTATCAATGGTAAAGCGTATGAGATCCAGGTAGGAAATGATGGCGCCTGGAAATTCACGTTGCCAGCAGACGATACCCTCACCGATGGGACTTACGCCTATACCTTACAGGGCAAAAACGCTATCGGAAATACATCCGCAGAACAGTCAGGTTCGGTCATTATTGATACTATGCCGCCAACAGCTCCCACTGCCGGGCTTGCGCCCGGTTATGACACGGGAGTGGCGGGCGATAATATCACGCGCATTACAACCCCCAAATTCACTGGAAAAGCGGAACCAGGAACGACTATCACGCTTTCTATTAACGGCAAAATGTATGAATGTCCTACGGCGACCGACGGTACATGGGCCTTTACTTTACCTTCGGCCGATGCGCTGGCAACCGGTAACTATGCCTATACAGTGTTAGCCACAGACGCCGCCGGAAATGTTTCCGCAACCACTAACGGTAATATCACAATCGATCTCGCCCTTCCTGCCATTCCAAATGGCGGGCTTGCTACCGAGTCTGATACGGGTACGGCCGGTGATAATATTACCAATGCGGATCTTCCCACCTTCAGCGGTACGGCAGAACCTAATATCACCGTTATTCTGACCCTCAACGGTAAACGTTACGACGTACCGGTCAATAATGATGGCACATGGCGTTTTACCTTACCTGCTGGAGATAAACTGAATGACGGCTCTTATGACTTCACGCTACAAGGCCAGAACACGGCAGGTACGACATCTGACGCCTTTAAAGGATCAATAACTATTGATACGACACCGCCCGATGCGGCTGTCGGGAAACTAACTGCCGATACGGATACGGGTATCGCTGGCGATAATATCACCAGCGTGAGCACCCCGACTTTTACCGGTACGACAGATCCCGGCGCAACCATTATTTTCACTATTAATAGCAAAACGTATGAATTTCAGGCCGACAGCAGCGGTGTATGGCGCTTCACGTTACCGACGGAAGATGCTCTGCCTGACGATACGTACATTTATACAGTACAGGCCAAAGACGTCGCAGGAAATGCGTCTACGCCGACCAGCGGTTCGCTCACCATTGATTCTACCTCACCCGCGCCTACCGTTGGCGCGCTTACCGAAGATTCAGATACTGGCGACAAAGGAGATAATGTCACTCGTGATAAAACGCCGACATTCACTGGCACAACAGAACCTGGAGCGACCATTATTCTGACCCTCAATAAGGAAACACATACCTTCCAGGCGGGGAATGACGGTAGATGGCGCTTTACCTTACCGGCTGCTAATGCGTTAGATGATGGTATTTATCAATATACCGTACAGGCAAAAGACATAGCAGGAAACACCTCTTCGTTGTCTACCGGTTGGCTAACGATCGACATTACGCCGCCAGTGCTTTCCCTGGAAGATAACAGCGATACCGGGACGGCAGACGATGATATCACCAGCATCAATACGCCAACCTTTACCGGTACTTCAGAAGCCAATGCGACGATTACACTGAACATCGACAGTAAGGTGTTCACCACAACCGCTGACAACACCGGGAAGTGGACAATTACTCTTGACCAGCCCCTCAATGATGGCGCTTATGAATATACCCTTACCGCTAAAGATGCTGCCGGTAACGAAAATACGCTGAACGAGCGGCTGACTATCGATACGCAACCGCCCGCCGAGCCCACACTGGGATCGACGGCTGACGGTGTTGATAGTGCCGTCACCCTCCAGGGAACGGTGGAGGCGAATCAGGATATTCAGGTGAAGGTCACGGTTAACGGTACGGAATATCCCGCTAGTGTCGATAATGATTCTGGTGACTGGCATGTATCTGTTCCACAATCCATTATTCTGTCGGGGGAGAATCAATACACCCTAACGGCCACCGATCCCGCCGGTAATAGTGCTGTTGCCAGTGGAACATTTACGGGTACATCGCCAACGGAAAATCCAGTTAACAAGAGTTCCGGCGCAGATGAAATGATTTCGCTTAGTGAGGCGACTTTGCATTCGGTAAGCGTTGAGGAAGAATATTATGCCTTATAACTAAATATCACTATGACGAGGCCTCTTCGGAGGTCTCCTGAGAAAAACAGAATAATAATATTTATTGTCTGTTAATTATTGCAGAAGACAGTTAGTTTATTAAAAGAATAAAAAAAGCGGCAGACTACGCTGCCGCAAATATGAGGAGGACAATTACCGTTACGCTACACCACAAAGTAATCCGTTACTGAAGCAAGTAAAACATAACCTCCCCCAACAATGAATCAACCAATCTGCAAATCATGGCATCAATAACCTTGTTCCGTTTTATCGTGATGTGACAGCAAAAATAAATCTTGATCATGCTGCGTATCACGGGAAAATTTATAAAAGAGGTTCGGTTCACTCACAATATAGAGGTTATCGTCGTCGTCCATGGCAATTCCTTCGGGCTGGGGAATATCTTCTCTGAGCCCTGACCACTCCGCCGTCAGGAATAGTCGATCACGCACCCGCCACTCGGAACTGACCTCCAGAATCATTTTTGACTCATCCGACAACACCAGCAGCGAATCCGTCGGGGCATAATATTCCAGCCCGGAGACATCGCTAATGCTCGCGGTAACGGTAGAGGGCAACACACTAGTGACACCATTTTTTCTCATATCTACTTCTTTGATCACAATGGGTTTTCTTTCTTTTGCGACATACAACCTCTCATTTTTCGCATCCCATGCCGTACCTTCCAGCCCTTTATTTTTTGCTTTATTATAACCCTCAAGCTTAACCATGGAGATTATCTGCATGGCACCGCGCAGAGTATCCACCTGCGTTTTATATACTGCGCCATCTTTCTCACTGCCTATCATGAACTGGTTGCCCCCACTCCACGCAATAGATTCCGGGTCATGAATACCCTGGAGCGGCATCCGTCCCACTAATTGTCCTTCTGTAGTCAACCAGACCAGTTCAGGGGGATTATTAATAACGGCGAAAAGCATCCTGTCCTCGGCGGAGTAGGTTAGACCTGAAAGGTTACTCTTAATTCCTGCGACTGGTCTTTCCTGAATAACCGCTTTATAGCCACTCAGTATTAGTGCCGAGGGTTTATCACCATATTTCAGAATCAGTTGATAAACATAGCGAATATCGTCCCTGACCATAAATAAAATCACGCCAAAGAGTACAACCACAATACAGCGTTTTAGGAATCTCATAAAAAATCCATAGCAGATCACGTCACGACTGATGCCGTAACGCATTTCTTAAAAATGAAGCCGATGCCCGATAGCATCGTTATCGGGTTATGGCGAGCGCCACTAGCATAGACAAAATGGAATAGTGAGCGTTATCACAAAAAGACCTATTTTAATCACTAACGTATCTTTTTTGTAAATTTACAGAATCGAGAGAATGGTCGTTTCGGCTAATTAGTTAAATAGTGAGACAGTAAATTAAATCCTCTATACAGGGCGAATAACAAAAACTGATAATTAATGATATGTAACACCGCGATCTGATCTGCTATTGCTGCTCTTACTCCTATTCAACCGGACAGCAAAAAATGAAACTCAATATTATTACCGCCAGCCTGGCTATGCTTGTTGCTGCTAGCACATTCCCGGCCCATGCCGGTCCTCAGGCGCATGTCGTTTGCGGCTATCACCACACGCTGGGTGATGACGCGATTATGATGTTTGGTAAAGCGAATCAGGCGATGTGGCATGATTTTTTTGGCAACACTCACACCGACGCGGTCTCCACCTACCAGACATTGCGCGCGCAGCCAGATACAACCTGCGATAATAAAGCCGACAGCTCCGCTTACTGGGCGCCATCCATGAAATTACCCGATGGAGAAATCGTAAAACCGGCCTACCAAAAGACCTATTACCAATCCACAAACGTAGCGCAATACCCTCTCCATCCGTTCCCGGCTGGGCTGGAATTACTGGCAGGCGATCATCACGGAACCGACCCCAGCTCTGCCATTACTTTCTTATGCGCCAACGGCAAAGGTTACACCAACAAAGTCGGCGAAATATGCGGCCTGCGTAAAGCGGGCGATGCCGTTCAGTTTAATATCGGAATTACTTTCCCCAACTGTTGGGATGGCGTCAACCTGAAACCGACCCATAGTCACAATAATGCGACCTATGCCGACCACGGGAAATGTTCCGCGGAATATCCGGTCAAAATCCCGACGGTCAACATGAATATCGCCTGGGTGTTACCGCAGATCTCCTCGCTGGATACGTCCAAAGTGGAACTGTCGATGGACCCGGTGATGCATGGCGAAACGCGGGAAGAACGCTGGGGAAGCCTTTATACTGCCCATGCCGATTTTATGAATGGCTGGACGGAAGATGGCGCGCAGTTTATGACGGATCTGTGTATGGATCAGGGGCTGGATTGTGGCACTACAGTTCCGTATGCCTACAGTAAAGCGGAAGAAAATACCTGGGTAAGTAGCGAAGACGACAAGCCTCATGCCGGCGTCGATACCTTATACGTACAGGATGACTGGACAAATGGCGGACGCACGCAGCATCCGGAAACGCTCACGCTGGTGAAATTTAAGATTCCGTCCCTGCCTGCCAATATGGACGCTTCGCTATTCAAATATCGTATTCGCCTTTTTGGCGGCAAAACGGAAACGAACGGCGCCGATCAGATCTTCTTTTATCCTACCAACAACGACTGGCACGTCAGTACCGTGTCATGGAACAATAAACCGGCGATCACCTACCGTTCCGATACCGTGTTGTATCTAAATCATTCTCATGAGTATCGCATGGTTGATGTTGATAAAGCGGTGCGCAAAGCGCTGGCGGAAGGGAAAACGGAAATATCCTGGTATATCGGCGGCGACCGCCAGGGAAATCACTACGATTTCACGCCAGCGGACTCAAAGCAGAGCCTGGTGCTGATGCTAACCGGCTTTAAAAAGACGCCGGAACTGTAATATCCGACGGTGCCCGCTGGCGCGACAGCGGGCACGATTGCTACACAAGCATTACGGTGCGTCATCAAAACCTGATAGACGCCTTTGACCGACTACCTCAGAAAAACAACCGTTTAGTCGCAGGCTGCAGCTCTTGTTGTTGCTGTACATCCTGCAGATAGCAGATCGCCACGACGGCAAGCCGGGCATAGAACACGCTAACGGTATTACGTTGCAGCAGCTCCAGATAGCGGAATCCCCAGGGTAGCAGATGCGCCTCCAGTAACCGGTTGGCCGCCGCGTTGTCGCCTCGCGCCAGTAGATCGCTACAGGCTAATAACATCAGGCCAAACTGATCTTCCGGCTCGCGTTCACAGTCAGTGAATACCATTCCCTGCGACTGTAAAAAAGCCCGATAATCGGCGGTGGTTTCCCCCATCAGCAAATTATCTTTTTCCAGATAGACCGAACCCCAGGGCGGGACGGGCATCTCTCCCTGGCCTTCAAACAACACGGAAAATTGCCATGTAAGCGAGTCATCATCCGGCAGCGGCCATGATGCACACAAGGATTCAATATGTCCGCGATCCCGCCATGGGTAAAGCTCAGGCAACGTTGGCAGACAGTCGAACAACGCTTTCACCTCCGGCCTCTCAGGGGAGTAGTAAAACAGTGCGCCGAGGATACGCGGCAAAACAGCACGGGAAAGCATAGCAATCACTCCTGAAATATTTTGCCTGATGGCGCTGCGCTTATCAGGCCTACACGCCACAAAGCGGGCAAAAAACTACATTGGCAGCGTCCACAGATTGTAAAACGCGATCCTACCCACTAACTCCGCCGCGATAACGACTGTTGCCGTCATGGCCAGCACTGCGGCGCTCGATTTCATACGCGCGCAAACCACTACCCCGACCACGCCCGCCGCCAGTAATACCGACTGGGCAGTAAACCAGCTATGTTGCGCGGCGGTCAGCGCACTATCGGCGCTCATCAGCGTCGCCATATAGCCCGGACGCAGACAAAAGCTCACCAAAATCGCCAACACGCTGACCAATAACCCCAGACGACGCACGCCAAACAGCGCCGCCAACGCGCCGCCGCCAATCAACGGCGTCAATATCATCATTGCCGTGGTGTAAAATGAACGCCAGGTCGCCACCGTCGGCAGTTGGTAAATCTGCGGAACGGCGTATAAAAAGACCACCCCAACTATCGCCGCCAACCATACCAATGCGTTACACAGCGGCGCCGCGCGATTCAGCAACAGACCTAGTGCGCCCAGACCGCCGAGCGCCGCAAAAGCCGCCGACAACACAATCTCGTTGCTCATCGGCGAATGTCCAACGCGCAACAGCATATTCAGCGCGCGCAGCGGTTGTCCGACATGGAAAAGACCGACAATGACGCCAATCCCAAACAGGCACATCACCGAGAACAGGCCGATAGCCTTGCGCCGCAGCGCCACCAGTCCCATTGCGCCGCCAATCAGCAGCAAAATAAACGCACCGACCGCGATCTGGGTAAAGACCGTAAAAAAGACCAGTGGTAACTCATGCATGGCGTACCTCCCGAATGTTCATGATTGCGCCTTCCGTATCGCCCGTTGGCCTCGCTTTCGGATGCGGCTTAATAATGAGGTTAGGATGGGTGAACGACGCCGCAGGCAGCGGCGCGATTTGATTCTCCGTCCCATATTTTGCGCGTAATTCATCAATTGGGCCGAAATCCAGCGCCCGTTGCGGGCAAGAGTCAACACAGACAGGACGCAGATTTTTCTCCAGTCGATCGAGGCAACCGTCGCATTTACGCATCACGTTCGCCTGCGCATCAAACTGCGGTGCGCCATAGGGGCAGCGCATTTCGCAATAGCGACAGCCGACGCACACGCTGCCGTCCACCAGTACCAGACCATCGTCTTTGCGTTTATGCATCGCCCCGGTCGGACAGCCGGAGACACATACCGGCTCATCGCAATGGTTACAAGCAATAGAGAGGTAGTAGGTAAAGGTGTCGTGATGCCAGCTTTCCCCCTCTTTCACCCAGCTTCCGCCGCCATATTCATAGACGCGGCGCAGTTTCGGGCCGACCTCCAGATCTTTATTATCCTTGCAGCTTACCTGGCAGGTTTTACAGCCTGAACAGCGCGAGGAGTCAACATAAAAGCCATACTGTTTCATCGTGCATCACTCCTTAAACGCGTTTAATTTCAACCAGATTAGTATGCTGAGGATTGCCTTTCGCCAGCGGCGAAGGGTGGTGGCTGGTCAGCGTATTAATGCAGCCGCCAACATCAATGCCGTTGTCGTCAAGCCGCGTCCACGCACCCTGCGGCATCGCCGCCACGCCGGGTAAAATGCGCTGGGTAACTTTACAGGGAAGCTCCACCACGCCGCGGTCGTTAAATACATGCACCCGATCGCCGGACTTTAGTTGGCGGGCGCTGGCATCTATCGGGTTAATCCAGACTTCATCTGGCACCGCCTCATGCAACATCAGCACATTGCTATAGGTAGAGTGGGTATGGCCTTTGGTATGAAAGCCGCTTAACTGCAACGGATACTTCGCGGTCAGCGCTTTGTTAAGGTGCGACTCTTTCGCCGGACAAAATTCCGGCAATGCAGGAATACGCTCGCCTTCCGGCAAGGTCCACGTTTGCGCCAGATCGGCCAGCGCCTGGGAGTAAATTTCAATTTTGCCCGACGGCGTGGAGAGCGGATTGGCCTCGGCGTCGGCGCGGAAATCGGCAAACGCGAGGCTCTGTTGTTCAGTGGCGATACGCTGGTCAATCACGCCCATCTCTTTCGCCACACGCCACTCCGGCAGGTACGGACGTTTTTCACGGATCTGCTGATAATGCATCTCCGCCCACTGCGCCTGAGTTCGACCCTCGGTATATTGCTCGCGCAGTCCAAGATGCCCGGCGATATCCGCACAGATGTCATACGTGCTGCGTACTTCCCACATCGGTTTAACGGTTTTCTGAATCGCAATGATATAGTTATGCGATCCCGCCGCATATGAGCTATCCACCAGGTCTTCCGCCTCAAGATAGCTGGTCTCAGGCAATAGCAGATCCGCATACTTCGCGCTGGGCGTCATATGGTTTTCAATTACGATAATGGTTTCGCACAGTGATTCATCAGCGAGAATTTGGCGGGTGCGGTTCGTTTCGCCGTGCTGATTCAGCAAGGTATTACCGGCCTGGTTGAATAACAGCTTAATCCCGGTTTTTAGCCTGTCCGCACCTTTCACGCCCATCGTCGTCGCAGTCATTTTCTCCGGATGCTGAATAGCGTCCGTCCACAGATAGCAAGGAATAGAGGTTTTGATCGGATTTTTACCGACAGGCAACAATGGCACGCCATACGGCGTACCGTAAGGCCAGTTGCCATTGTTGGTGCCGGGCCGTCCGAAGTGACCGGTTAAGGCAGGCAGCGTCTGAATAGCACGCACGGTTTGTTCGCCGTTGGCATGACGCTGCGGCCCCCAGCCCTGGCAAATATAGCAGGCGCGCGCCGACGCGATTTCGCGTGCCAGTTGGCGAATACGCGTTGCCGGAATACCAGTGATATCCGCCGCCCATTCCGGCGTTTTCGCAATACCGTCATCGCCCGTGCCAAGGACATAATCTTTATAGCTGGCATTAGGCGCAGCCGTTTCCGGCAATGTGCTGCGATCATAGCCGACGCAATAACGATTTACGAACGCCTCGTCGATAAGCTGTTCGCTAATCAGCGTATACGCTATGCCAGCGACTAACGCGGCATCCGTGGTTGGACGAATCGGTAGCCATTCGGCGTGTTCAGTAATGACCGAATCGGTATAGCGCGGATCGATAATAATAACCCGGGCTTTTGAAGCCTCCAGCGCCCGACGCAGCTCTTCAACCTGACCGCCGCCGGACATCCGCGTTTCTGAGAGATTCAGGCCAAACAGCACCACCAGATCGGAATGCGCGATTTGCGTAAAATGGCTGCCGACATACGTACCATGCATATAAGGCGTTGCCGTCGCGATTTGCGCGGTCGAGTAGGTATTATGGTAATTTAAATAGCCGCCAGTAAGATTTAACAACCGTTTCCAGGCTGGCGATCCCTGCGTATGATAATATGCGCCGGATTGATAATTATAATAAATAGCTTCCCGGCCATATTGTTCGCTGACACGCTTTAATTCCGCCGCAATAAAGGCTGTAGCTTCATCCCAGGAAATACGTTTAAATTTTCCTTCGCCGCGTTTTCCCACTCTTTTCATCGGATATTTAATGCGATCTGGGCTATAGACGCGCCAGCGGCTGGAACGCCCACGCAGGCAGGGACGAATCTGATGCTCGCCAAATACCGCGTCATCTTTCGCGTCTTCCGGCTCAATACGCACAATGCGATTGTCTTTCACAATAACCTTGAGCGGGCAACGGCTGCCACAGTTGACCAGACAGGCGCTGTGCCTGACAATTTCGCCATTCGCTTCCTTCGATATCGTTGTGGCATCCTGCGCCCGGGCTGTGGTAGCAAAAGGCAGCGTAATCGCCTGGCTTAGCGTCACCGCCGCGCCTACTTTTACGGTAGCGGCAATTGCATCACGTCGGGTTATTGTTGTGCTCAGCCATTCTTTTATTTCCATTTTCTTATTTCTCACATTGCTTCCATAAATATCAGTAATATGTAATGAAAACTAATCATAATAGATTAAATATCAGCGCTGATTGATTGTGATCAATCGCATTCTGAACGTTAGTTAAAATAAAATGTGATACTGCATTCATTATCATAAAAATTAATAAAAAAGTATTTTATGCAATTCTGATGAAAATAAATTACTCATCACGGTATATGACGATATTAATTAACGATATGACGTTTGCCAGTCGACGTGAGCAAGTAAAACGCCCTACAAAGCAAGACTGGCTTTTCAACGTTTGTGCGAAGTCGACTACTACCTTTGAATTAGAGGTTTCATCAGGGATAATAGCCCTACGATTCGTCAGTTCAGGTCCGCTATGAAACACTCCCTGCCATGCCGGGCGTTACGCAAACGCCCCATGAAACTCGGCACGACCGTCATTCTGATGGTCAGCGCCGTCTTGTTCTCGGTGCTCGTCGTGGTCCATCTGATCTATTTTTCGCAAATCAGCAGTATGACGCGCGACGCGCTGGCAGATAAAGCGCTGGCGGTGGCCCGCTCGCTGGCGGACTCTCCGGTGGTTCGCGAGGGGCTGAAAAAACCGCCGGTGGAAAGTGGTATTCAGACGCTCGCCGAAGCGGTGAGCCAGCATAATGGCTTTTTATTTATTGTGGTAACGAATATGCAGGGTATCCGTTATTCACATCCAGAAGCGCAGCGAATCGGTCAACCATTCAAAGGCGATGATATTCTGCTCGCGCTGCAGGGAAAGGAGAACGTCGCCATCAATCGTGGCTTTCTCGCCAAAGCGCTGCGCGTTTTCACGCCGGTTTATGATGAACATCATCGACAGATCGGCGTTGTGGCAATCGGCCTGGAACTCAGTCACGTTACGCAGCAGATCAACAGTAGCCGCGGCAGTATTATCTGGTCCATTTTGTTCGGCGCTCTGGTGGGGTTATTAGGCACATATGCGCTGGTCAAGGTGCTAAAACGTATCCTGTTTGGCCTTGAACCCTATGAGATCTCTACCCTTTTTGAACAGCGTCAGGCAATGCTGCAGTCGATCAAAGAAGGCGTTATCGCCGTCAATGATAGCGGCGAAGTTACGTTGATTAACCACGCGGCGCAGGCGCTGCTCGATTACCGAAAAACGCAGGATGACGCCAAATTATCCACCCTGAGCCATGCCTGGTCGCAGGTGGTAGACATTCGCGAAGTGTTGCGTAGCGGTACGTCGCGCCGCGATGAAGAGATCATCGTTAAAGGCCGTCTGTTGCTTGTTAATACCGTTCCGGTGCGCAGTAACGGCGAGATTATCGGCGCAATATCCACCTTCAGGGATAAAACAGAAGTTCGCCAACTGATGCAGCGGCTGGATGGGATGGTGAACTACGCGGATGCGCTCCGTGAACGATCCCACGAATTCATGAACAAATTACATGTGATTCTGGGATTATTGCACCTGAAGAGTTATAAGCAGCTTGAAGCGTATATTATCAAGACGGCTAATAACTATCAGGAAGAGATCGGTTTGCTGCTCGGTAAAATAAAGTCGCCGATTATTGCTGGCTTTTTGCTCAGTAAGATTAATCGCGCCTCTGATTTAGGACACAGCCTGGTGATAAGCAGTGACAGTCAATTACCGGATAGTCACAATGAAGATCAGGTCACGGTGCTGATTACGGCGCTGGGTAATTTGATTGAAAACGCGCTGGAAGCGCTGGGCCAGGAATCCGGCGGTGAAATCAGCGTCTCGTTACACTACCGTCATGGCTGGCTGCATTGCGAAGTCAGCGACGATGGTCCCGGTATCGAATCTGAAAACATCGACGCGATTTTTGAAAAAGGCGTCTCGTCAAAAGGTGCCGGGCGCGGTGTCGGTTTAGCGTTGGTTAAACAACAGGTCGAAGCGCTTGGCGGCGTAATTTCCGTGGAATCTGAACCTGGGATCTTCACACAATTTTTTGTACAGTTACCCTGGGATGGGGAAAGGACCAGCCTATGATCAATGTATTAATTGTCGATGACGATGCGATGGTCGCGGAGCTAAATCGCCGCTACGTCGCGCAAATCTCCGGTTTTCATTGCTGTGGAACCGCTTCAACGCTGGAAAAAGCGAAAGAGTTTATCTTCAATAGTGAAAATCACATTGACCTGATCCTGCTGGATATCTATATGCAGCAGGAAAATGGACTGGATCTGCTGCCTGTCCTGCACAGCGCAGGCTGCAAAAGCGACGTTATTGTCATTTCGTCTGCCGCTGACGCCGCCACCATTAAAGATTCGCTCCACTACGGCGTGGTGGATTATCTGATCAAGCCTTTTCAGGCCACGCGCTTTGAAGAAGCGCTGACCGGCTGGCTACGTAAGAAAACGGCGATGGAAAAACGTCAGTATTACGAACAGTCTGAGCTTGACTTGCTCATTCACGGCAATTTATCCAGTGAACAAGAGCCTCGCCGACTGCCAAAAGGGCTGACGCAGCAAACGCTACGCACATTGTGCCAGTGGATCGATGCGCATCAGGATCAGGAATTTTCTACTGACGAGTTGGCCAACGAAGTGAATATCTCGCGCGTCTCCTGCCGCAAATATCTTATCTGGCTGGTGAACTGCCATATCCTGTTTACCAGCATTCATTACGGCGTGACCGGCAGACCGGTTTACCGTTACCGCGTTCAGCCGGAACATTACTCGTTACTTAAACAATATTGTCAGTAAGGATACAGTATAACTTCGACGTTAAGCGTTATATATTGGTAACAATTATTATAACAATACAGATAAAAACGCTATCACATTAATAACAAACCAAGGAAGTTGTGTCAGATCAAATATGCTCAATGCAGACCTGTTAACGCTATTTTCTATTATTACAACTCCATGCGCTGTTTTTAATTTCAAAACGCTAACAAAAGTTAATTAAGTATTATCCCATACAGAGAGTGTGTATTTTTATTAAAAAATGGATATGTCAGGAATTTTCCTGACACTTAAATAAAATTACGTTTGTAGCAATGGAGCTTATGCTACGCCCATGGACAATACGCATATTTGTGAGAAGATACGAGCCTTCACACGCCGTACTAATAATTTTAAAAAATGGCGTGACAATGATCACATAAATCACATTTTGTTCGATTTCTTCCGTGATTTATATGATGGCAAGACGCAAAAAACAAACAAATTTTGCCTGTTTTTCAAACAGATAAATCACAAATCCCTGTTCTCATTTACTGCACCTGCCCATCGCCAGAGAGTGACATCCTCTGAACATCGCTATCGCAAGAAAATAATTACTTAAAGCAACTCTGTAAAACGCTTAATCGTTAATCGTCGCTGTTGGCGCATTGCATATTCGCTACTTCCTGATGTTCATTCATACAAATCAGAAGATGGCTGTGATCCATTTATCAAAATTGACTGGGTTTATCGCGAGGGTAAATAAAAATGTTATTTAGTATACAGCTTCTCATAATATTAATATGTCTGTTTTATGGTGCCAGAAAGGGAGGGATCGCGCTCGGATTGTTGGGCGGTATCGGTCTGGTCATTCTGGTGTTTGTATTCCATCTCCAGCCGGGTAAACCGCCCGTTGACGTCATGCTGGTGATTATCGCGGTAGTCGCCGCGTCGGCAACGTTACAGGCTTCAGGCGGTCTGGATGTGATGTTGCAGATTGCCGAAAAACTGCTGCGCCGCAATCCAAAATATGTCTCTATTGTGGCGCCGTTCGTCACCTGTACCCTGACGATTCTGTGTGGTACGGGCCATGTGGTCTATACCATTCTGCCGATCATCTACGACGTAGCAATCAAGAATAATATCCGTCCGGAACGTCCAATGGCGGCCAGTTCTATTGGCGCGCAAATGGGGATCATCGCCAGTCCGGTTTCCGTCGCCGTTGTTTCTCTGGTGGCGATGCTGGGCAATGTAACATTTGACGGAAGACATCTGGAATTCCTCGATCTGCTGTCTATCACCATCCCGTCTACCCTGCTCGGCATCCTGGCAATCGGTATTTTTAGCTGGTTCCGCGGTAAAGATCTGGATAAAGACGAAGCATTTCAGAAATTTATTTCCGTGCCGGAAAACCGTCAGTACGTGTACGGCGATACCGCGACGCTGCTGGATAAAAAACTGCCGAAAAGCAACTGGCTGGCGATGTGGATCTTCCTAGCGGCTATCGCCGTGGTCGCTATCCTGGGGGCGGATTCCAGTCTGCGTCCTACTTTCGGCGGCAAGCCGCTGTCGATGGTGCTGGTCATTCAGATGTTCATGCTGCTGACTGGGGCGCTCATTATCATTCTGACCAAAACCAATCCTGCATCTATCTCAAAAAACGAAGTCTTTCGCTCCGGTATGATTGCGATTGTCGCGGTATACGGGATCGCCTGGATGGCGGAAACCATGTTCGGCGCGCACATGTCAGAAATTCAGGGCGTGCTGGGCGAAATGGTTAAAGAGTATCCGTGGGCTTACGCCATCGTTTTGCTGCTGGTCTCTAAGTTTGTTAACTCCCAAGCAGCGGCGCTGGCGGCGATTGTCCCCGTCGCGCTGGCTATTGGCGTCGATCCGGCCTATATCGTAGCCTCCGCGCCGGCATGTTATGGCTACTACATCCTGCCAACTTACCCAAGCGATCTGGCGGCGATTCAGTTTGACCGTTCCGGCACGACCCATATTGGCCGCTTCGTCATTAACCACAGCTTCATTCTGCCGGGTTTGATTGGCGTGAGCGTCTCCTGCGTCTTTGGCTGGATCTTTGCCGCAATGTACGGATTTCTGTAAGAGCAGCGCGCGCCCGTTTACGAGCGGCGCGCGCCTTAATACATCTATTTACTCGTAGGCTGGAAGCATATGTCGAAAAAAGAGTTTATCTATCAGGCGCCTTTCCCGATGGGAGAGGACAAAACCGAGTATTACCTGCTCACGTCCGATTATGTCAGCGTCGGTAGTTTCGAAGGCGAATCAATTCTGAAAGTCGAGCCGCAGGCGCTAACGCTGCTGGCGCAGCAAGCCTTCCACGATGCATCTTTCATGCTCCGCCCTGAACACCAGCAGCAAGTCGCCTCTATTCTCCATGACCCCGAAGCCAGCGAAAACGATAAATACGTGGCGCTGCAATTTTTAAGAAACTCCGATATCGCCGCCAAAGGCGTTCTGCCGACCTGTCAGGATACCGGCACGGCGATTATCATGGGTAAAAAAGGCCAACGCGTCTGGACCGGCGGCGGCGATGAAGCGGCGCTCTCCAAAGGCGTGTTTAACACCTATATTGAAGATAACCTGCGCTACTCGCAGAACGCGCCGCTGGATATGTACAAAGAGGTCAATACCGGCAGCAACCTGCCAGCGCAAATCGATCTTTATGCCGTCGATGGCGACGAGTACAAGTTTCTCTGCGTGGCAAAAGGCGGCGGTTCAGCGAACAAAACGTATCTCTATCAGGAAACCAAAGCGCTACTCACCCCAGGCAAGCTGAAAAACTTTCTCGTTGAGAAAATGCGCACGTTGGGCACCGCGGCCTGCCCACCATACCACATCGCATTTGTGATTGGCGGCACTTCGGCGGAAACCACGCTGAAAACCGTTAAACTCGCCAGCACCCACTATTACGACACGCTGCCGACAGAAGGTAACGAACACGGCCAGGCATTCCGCGATCTCCAGTTGGAACAGGAGCTGCTGGAAGAAGCGCAAAAACTGGGCCTCGGCGCGCAGTTCGGCGGGAAATATTTCGCCCACGATATTCGCGTGATTCGTCTGCCGCGTCACGGCGCTTCCTGTCCGGTAGGAATGGGCGTTTCCTGCTCGGCAGACCGTAACATAAAAGCGAAAATCAACCGTGAAGGCATCTGGATTGAAAAACTGGAACATAATCCGGGCCAGTATATTCCGTCAGCGCTGCGTCAGGCGGGCGAAGGCGACGCGGTAAAAGTCGATCTTAACCGCCCGATGAAAGAGATCCTCGCTCAGCTATCACAGTATCCGGTCTCGACTCGCCTGTCGCTGACGGGCACCATTATCGTGGGTCGCGATATCGCCCATGCGAAGCTAAAAGAGCGTATCGAATCCGGCGAAGGACTGCCGCAGTACATTAAAGATCATCCGATCTATTACGCGGGCCCGGCGAAAACGCCAGCGGGCTATCCCTCCGGTTCACTGGGCCCGACCACCGCAGGCCGCATGGATTCTTACGTCGATCTGCTGCAATCCCACGGCGGTAGTATGATCATGCTGGCGAAAGGCAACCGTAGCCAGCAGGTCACGGATGCCTGTAAAAAACACGGCGGCTTTTATTTGGGCAGTATCGGCGGCCCGGCGGCGGTACTGGCGCAACAGAGCATTAAGCATCTGGAGTGCGTTGAGTATCCGGAGCTCGGCATGGAAGCTATCTGGAAAATTGAAGTAGAAGATTTCCCGGCCTTTATCCTGGTGGATGACAAAGGCAACGATTTCTTCCAGCAGATTGTCAGCAAACAGTGCGCTAACTGCGAGAAATAACCTCTCCGGCCCAGTGATCTTACTGGGCCGTTCCGATCCAGACGTTGAATTTTTATCGTGCGTAGTGAATAGTCATCTTTTCCATAACTTTTATCATCACCATGATCCGTACACTGCCCCCTTCACTACTGAACTCTGGCGCGCTAATTCTGTCGCTCCTTCTATTTTATACTGGCTTGATGTCGGGCGACAAAATAACCTGGCTGATGGAAGTGACGCCGGTGATCATTGTGGCGCCACTGTTGTTAGTCACCGCCAGACGCTATCCGTTGACGCCGCTGCTCTACACGTTGATTTTCTTTCATGCCATCATTTTGATGGTTGGCGGGATGTATACCTACGCCAAAGTGCCCATCGGTTTTGAGGTCCAGGAGTGGCTGGAGCTAAGCCGCAATCCATATGACAAACTGGGACACTTCTTTCAGGGGCTGGTGCCGGCACTAGCCGCGCGTGAGATCCTCGCACGCGGGCAAATCGTCCGTGGACGAAAAATGCTGGCTTTTCTGGTCTGCTGCGTGGCGCTGGCGATTAGCGCAACTTATGAGCTGATCGAGTGGTGGGCGGCCCTGGCAATGGGCCAAGGTGCAGACGATTTTCTGGGCACCCAGGGCGATCCGTGGGATACGCAGTCAGATATGTTCTGCGCCCTGCTCGGCGCGTTAACCACGGTCATTTTACTGGCGCGCGCGCATTCCAGACAATTAGAGCACTACCAGTTAATTGGCTGATAATATTGGCTTAACTGGCCTGCAAAGAAGGGAAAATAAACACATTGCAGGTCAGATAAGCGACCAGGTAATTCACCCCTGGTGATATTTCATCACCAGCATCGGCAATTATGTGGAATTGCAAGTAACACTGTCATGCTAATGAGGTGAACCTCATCTGGCTACAATATTGATATCGTCCCCCTGTGGCACAAGATATTGAGGGCTACTATTTCATTAACAAAGCCCAATATGTCATGACGCGTTACTCAGCAGATGACCTTCAACTGTCATTTGTGAGGCGCTATAAGCCTGGCGATAGTCGTTGAAAGAGTGCAGCTTTCCATCGCTTATTACCAAAAAACGTTTGCAGACCTTTTCAATAAGACTACGATCGTGCGATACTAGAAGCACAGTGCCGTTAAACTCTTCTAACTGACGTTCAAGGGCCTTTTTACCTGATATATCCAGATGGTTAGTGGGCTCATCCAGCAAAAGCAGATGACTGTTGATGAGGGATATACCTGCAAATAATAATCTTGCTCTTTCTCCCCCACTCAATGTTTTGACTTTACTCTGCAGACGTTCCCAGGGGAATCCGGCTTTAAGTAACGCCTGCTTCAACTGCTCATTATTGGCATTCACGCGCGACGTACTGCAAAAACTGGATAATGCATTTATAATATCCAGCTCGCTATTCACACCATTTTGTAGCTGATCGTAATAGGCCATTACCGTCGAGTCATGCAGTGTAATGGCCCGATCCCGATCCCGATAACTCTTCCAGATAAGCTGCAGCAGAGTCGACTTACCCATGCCATTAGCACCGATTAAAGCAATTTTTTCTCCTGGCTGAATCAACAGCTCATCTATTGTGTACAGGATATTAGTCTGCCTCGGTGCCCTGACCACAACCTCGTTGCAAAACAGAAGTCGTTTTGCCGGCAGCATTTGGCCGGGAAAGGAAAGATTCCAGGGATAAGGTTCTGGTAAGGTATTTTGCTCAAGCTTGAGTTTATCTACACGTTTGAACATGGACTGCGCTTTTCTTGCCGAGCTTTTACTATGCTGATCTTTACCCCACACCGCCAACTGACGCGCGCTGGCTTCGATGCGCTCAATTTCGTTTGCCTGATCCTGATATTGCTGCTGGCAGGCAAGATCGCTTTGTTCGTGCTGCACTAAAGCTTGCGTGCAGGGGAGTCGATATTGATGCACGCCGCCATTAGCGATAATCCAAGTACTGTTGGTGACAGTATCGAGCAAGCGGGTATCATGGGAAACCAGAATTAAGCTTCCACGCCAGTCTGCTAAAAATGCTTCAAGCCAGATTAACGTCGGCAAATCAAGATGGTTTGAAGGCTCATCAAGTAAAAGAACATTGGGAGTAGAGAGCTGCGCTCTACCCAGTAACAGGCGCGTCTGCTGGCCACCGCTAAGTTCTGAACATGGAGTATCATGCTGGGTAAACCCTATACCAATATTTTCAAGAATAACTTCAGCGCGCCAGCTTTCACTTATGCGCTCATCTGTTTCTAAAATATCGAGAAGAGCCTCTTCTGGCGTTAAAGATAATAAGTGCTCTGGAAAACGCTGTTCCACAAGGTAATAACGTAACGATTTGGGGTGAGTAACCAGGCCTGAACTTGGCTCCAGATTCTTAGTCAACAGTTGTAGCAGGGTGGACTTACCGGCACCGTTGAATCCAACTAAGCCCACCTTTTCAGTGGAGTTTAATGAAAGAGAAACATCGTTAAACAACAGATTTGTTGTATTATGGTAACTCAATTGATTAGTTGAGAGAAAAACTTGATCTTTACGACTCACGATGTTCCCCTTTACGATAAAAAAGCACAATAACAATGCCCGCTAGCGCAAGAACCGACTGAGCCAGGTAAACTCCCTGAGAGGATAAGCCATTCCCTTCTTTTGCCATAAGAAGATATATGGCAAGAATAAATATTCCCGACAGGCCGTTAAAAGTAGCCTGAAGTCTTCCCTGATACTCAGGCGCACAATGAAGTTGTGAAAGAGATATCGACAGGGCCCAACTGGAAATACCAAAACCAATAAGAAAATAAATCGGGAATACCAAAATAACAGCATCATTAACAGAGAGTATATATAAACCGCCAGCCATAACCAATAAAAGCAAGGCAAGCGTTTTCCTGATGCTGATTTTTTTACAAAGCACAGGTGATAAAAAGCCACCTGCTAAAACCCCCAATGAATACAGAGCTTCATAAAGCGCAAATACCCGGGTGCTCGCATGCAACACTTCACGTGTATAAGGGACTAAAATAATAGGAATAGTCATCAAAAGAACCATGATTATCATCTGGCTCATATAAGGCATAAAAAGTGCAGGCTTACTTTTAAAGTATCTCAGCGAAGAGGTATAGTTGTACCACCAACTTCCACTTTGTTTATTTGCATTTTCTGACATTACTACCGTACGCATGGCAAGGTTGAAAAGGCCAGCGATAATAAAAAGTATACCACCGATAAGTAGCGTGCCTTTGATACCTACTACAGCCAGTATGAAGCCACTTAATCCCATTCCCACAATAGTGCCAAATTCGTAAACCATATCAATGGTTGCATTCGCGCTAACAAGATCCTCTTCAGACACGATACTTTGAATAAAAGGCACCGCGGAAGGCATGTAAAATGAAATAAATACCCCAAGTAGAGAGCACAGAATCATCAGGTCTGGCTCAATATTCATTTCCCACATCAGTACCCATGCAACGATAACTATCCCCCTGACCAGATTTGAGATAATGATTTGTGCTTTACGATTGTAACGATCGGCAAGCAGGCCAAATAAAGGAGCGAAAAGGATACTGGGCATCCAGATGCAAAACATCATTATCGCTACACCTTTAACTGAATCGGTTTTGTTATAGGCCAACCAGGAAAGCGCAATATAATTTAATCCATTACCAAAAGTGGCAAAAAGACCACTCACGGTGAAAAGAAAAAAATTCTTGTTTTCAAACAGTGCCAGCCGTTCCTTTACTTCTGCTCTAAACATTCTCTTATCCCAATGACCTGAATCCATTACACAACCACTTAATTCTGTAGCCGAAATAGCCCCGTTTTTTCGCCGCTGACTGCACTCTTTGTATCAAGGCTGGCATTTGAGAAATGGCATCATCCAAAAAAGCGGTCATATTGTACAGATTTACTGTACTATGAATGAAGCTCACCGAGCACTCAATCGTTTTTGCCTGATGCCACCAGTGCGCAGGAAAGTAAAGAAAATCACCTGGATGAAGCACCACGCACTCAAAAGGGATACCAAGTGTTTCGAGCTCGTATGTGCTGTAAAATTTACCCTCTTCAAGCGCATACTGCGGTGCAACTAACGTAAATTCTTTCACGCCCTGCAACTGCCCAACAATACCGTTCACGCTGAGCATATCCTGATGCATGTTGGTGACTGTTTCAGTTGCAGACATCAAAATCCAGGGTGCAAGAACCAGTTCGCCTACTAACGATTTCTCAATATTATTTAATGTAATAGCTTCGGGTACAGTGAAACTATTGTTAAGTGATTTTGCGTGGGAAAGATGCGGCTGCCATGACCAGTTACCCATGCCTTTAACGCCAGACTGAATGCGCTTAATATAATCACTCACCGTAACTTCCACTCTGCCCGATTTATTTATTCCTTCCTCAATAAATATCTTATCGCTACCGAAATTTTCCTCAATGGAATAAAAATTTCCCTGCGTAAACAATGGCCACTGAAAGCAATATCCATGAATAAGAAAACATGTACCCGTCAAATCATTAACACGGCAGTATTCCAAAAATGCTTGCTCATTTTTAAATAATTGCACTGACTGAATCCTCTTTTTGAAATTGAGATAAGACCAAACTCATTTCTTCTGCCATGCTACTGCCTTGTACCGTAAGGCAATTCTTATGGTCAAACTGCGCCAGTGTCTCCTTCAATAACAGAGATGCCTTATTAAGATTGACAGCAGCAGGCAGCTTATATACTCCTGAGAAAGTAAGGTTGTGCATATAAAAAATAATGCGACTTAGAACAAAAGCAGCATGAAAGACCCCATTTGCAGGACGGGGTTGATCACGAAAAGGACTTTTCAGGTAAATTCCTGTCGATACAAGGGGATCGAGTAGTTGCTTAATATAGAGTTCAATGTGAGACATCTCATGAATAATATTTTCGATATAATCAAATAGAGTCCAGTTTTCTTTAGGCGAGATAACGATAAGTCCTAAAAAAAGCACGGAACTGGTTGCTATAAGTGAGTCACAACTGACGATAACAATACGCCCAATAATATTCCTCAAGGTGTAATCCATCACAGCACTGTTTGTTGAGAGCAACTCAATTGCTTCCAGAATATTTTCTCTATAACTGTTCATTACAGAGTAATGTATTTCTGAAAAATCTTCATTTTGACGTTGCATTTCCACAGCGACTGATTTCAGAACTGCCTGATAATCCTCACGATTATCGGGCTGATAGCAAACAACTTTTTCTGGCCAGGAAGCGTAGGAATGGTTTTCTGTAAGGAAATTAAGAATTGTTTGTTTTTTATTACAGGCAACAAATTGCCGCCATAGTGCACACTCTTGTTCTATGACTTCCCTGTTTAAAAATATGGAAAAAATATCTTTATTAGTTATTGTCATAGTATATTTCCCTCATTGTAATCATGCTGACAGGATTGTATATTTTTCTCACATTAATCAAGTCGGGTTTGCTAAAAGGATAAAAAAAGCTGGTAATATTGTTAGCCAATATTGCACTTAGCAGTAAATTAGTGGATGCGATAGACCCTGTTATAGGTTTTGTTACTGCATAAGAACTCCTCTGCAAAAGGCGATGGAATGTGGCTTTGGCCGTCTCAGTGGTTAACAAAGGACCTGCTGTAATAGTATCGTATCCTGCAGCTCCAAAGATAACCGGGACTTTGTGGCGCATAGCATATTCAACGATGTAGAGAGATGACTTAACGGCCGGAGTATCAATAGCTGATACCAGTAAACTAACATCATTAGAAAGGCAATGCAGATCTTCTGAACAGGTAATTTTACGTTCATATAAAGAAATGTTGACATCAGAATTTATTCTAAGCAATTTATCTTTTAAGCACTGTGCCTTACTTTTGCCAATATCAGCGGAATCATAGGCAAACTGGCGGTTCAGATTACTTATCTGAATTCTATCATAGTCGATTAAAGTGAATTTTTTGATCCCCGATGAGGCCAGACACAGCCCTATATTTGATCCTGTTCCACCACATCCAATAAGGGCGATGTGGATATCATTCTCAAAGCTAAACGGTGAGTGTAATGTTCCTAAATGAAAATTTAGGAAATCATAGGTTTTTTCTAAAACGGTTCCTCCATATTTATTTTCTGACAGTACCAGCAAATTCAACTCGGACATTTTTTTATAAAGTGCATAACAGCTATCATCTTTAAGCCACGACTGCAATTCTGTCTCGTCCAGACCAGTTTCAAATTTGGTTAAAAAATTGTCCGCCTCAGGGCCAATAATATCGGTCATCTGGTAATTTTTTTTACCCAAAAATATGATTTTATCATCTGTTCTTATGATCGAGGCATTTAGTTTAATTTTCACTCACCGCTTCCTTTATGAGAACCTTACGTCCCGGAGCATATAAGGTGTTTTCCAGAATTGAACTGTGACAAAAAAAACCAGTAGGAAAAATAAATAAAGGGAGACTAAGGCAATGATCTCGCAAATAAAAATCAATAACCTTGAATATTTCTGGTTGCTGAGATGATAGCGCTTCAGTGAAGAGCATTGAATACAGTTTTTTTATTTTCTCAAATTTCGCATGACTCGTAGATATATTACTCAAATCAGATCGAATGATTTGCACAGGATTTCGCTGAGGAATTTTGCGAATCTCAAAGCGTAGATGGGATTCAGAAAGCCAGTAGCCATATTTATCCTGATGTTTGCGGACTTCAATATTAAAACCAGAGAGTTGTTTAGAAATATCTTCAAGAATTTCATCATTTGGATAGAAATCTTCATAAGATATGTCGATAATAAAACTACTTTTTTTGTAGGCGATAGCATCCCTAAGCGGATAATAAGAACCATCAAAATACATAGACATCCATGATGCAACCGGCTTTAATATATTATCGTAACGTGCCGAAATTGTATTGCGATTAATTTTAGAAGTTAAAATTTCTTTGACGTGGTTTGGCAGTTTATCAAATTTTATTCCGGGAGAGAGCATCATCATTAAGTTACCTTCAGCAGCCACAAAATTTTTCTTAGCCGTAAAGATGCGATAATTTTTCAAGTTGACGGCAGTGTTACAACTGACATGCACTTTACCATCAAAAAAGGCCTCGCCGTTCGGATCTTTTTCAACCAGAAGGTAATTGATTTTTTCCACAGCGGGAAAGTTCTTATCAAGCATAAAATATTTATTAGCAATCAGTTGATAAAGGTTATCCTGTTTTTTTACTAGAACATAAGGTCCGGCGAAAACGTCATCATCATGCTCGTGTTTGGGAGAAAAATTTAATAAAGACAAATATTGAGTAATAAATGGATCATACCATGAAGTTTGAATAGTAAAGCTATGGTCATTATGGATTTCTGTTTCTAAACCCAGTTTTGCTACAGATGCAAGGAGCTTATTATAACGATTATTCTCATCATAACAGATGTGTTTGATCGCCCGCACATAATCCACAGCTTTCACATTATCACCATTACTCCAGAATAAATCTTTTCTGATATTTATTCGGAATGAGTCAACTGTCTGTTGGAAGGATTCGGCACCTAAGGGCTTAATTTCGTCCTTTTCCAAAGAGAACAACGGAAGCGCAAGTTTGCTGTAAATTTGCTCTCCACTGTAATCACAGATCGACCAGATATCTTCTTTATAAGGGAAAACATCAATAGCGACATTTAAATTATTCATGATGTTCAGGCCAGTTACCTAAGCAGTTTTCTTAATAATCTCTTCATACACTTTATTTTTTCTAAGCAAGATCTCTATTTTTTCTTTGGTGTAAGCGACCTCCTCTATAATAGAATCCCTGACTTCATCCGAGATTTTGAATTTATCTTCTGTAAGCGCTTCGAGATAATCATTGAAAGCAATGTCACTCTCATTTGAATCTCTGGAGATATAGGAGTGATAATTTTTATAAAATCTTATGGCATGCTGTCTGGAAGTAAAACCACCTGTCACCATAATATTATCCGTGTCATTACGGATTTCATGTACCCATCCAGTCGGCACGTAGAGAATAGTCCCGGGAGTAAGGGTAAATTCAAAAATCTCAACATTTAATTTATCCAGATGTGATACGATGCCTTCATTAAATAATGAAGACCCCATCTCAATGTGATGACGATGAAGTGGAGATATAGCACGGAATGTTTTTTGACCTTCAATCATCAATAACCATGCGCTGGTTGAAAAACAGTCAATGTGAAGATCGCAATTTATTCCTTTTTTTCCAAAAAACACCCATCGTCTGCGGAATTGCATTCTTTTTGGCAAACGATCGATGAAATCATCCGGATGGAATTTTGGAAAAAAGATATCGTCGTCCAACTCAGGCAAGATTTTTTGATAACTCCAGCCTGTCATATAGGGGCAATGTTCGCCATTTTTCATAAGATCAATATATTCAGATATTGAAATCTTTCTGGTGATATTTGCCGGATCCTCTAAGTTATCACTTACCTGACATAATACATCGCTACAGCGAGCTTTAAAAAATTCAAAACTCCATTTTTTATAGGCAGGCATGTCGCTGTTCAAATTTGCATACTGCACGGGTTGGGTTTTATTGAAAAATGTTTCTTCAAAATGATTGTTTTCAACATTTTCGACATTTTCGACATATGGCCGGAATACGCTCATAGAGAATTCTCACGATAAGTTCCAAATTTTAGTTCTGGGGTTACCCCCAGAACCCGATGATCTTATTAGCAGCGGTGAGTTGCTAATAACAGTTCATTATCCAGTTCAATCTCAGCCAGCTGTACATTTTCAATTTTGAATTCAACATCAAAATCTTGAGTCTCAGTTGGAGATACATAAGAACGAAACTCTTTGCTTTCGAAATCATTCATGGTTAGTGCTCCTGTAATTTGACTTGGATTGTTGTTAAACAAAAATTCAAACGCAGTGATCTTCAATTAATTTAAAAAAAGTTAAGTAAATGTCGCTTGCGATTTAAAAGTAATGCAGTATGTAAATTTATGTTATTTTATTCTTATGTAAGTGTGACTGGATTCACAAAAAATCATTGGTTATTGATTAATAAAACGAAGTGCTCAAGAGAAATTAATGGCTTTTTTAATGAAATGGTCGCCCCCTATATCTTGTGCCACAGTGGGGCGATAAATCGTCAATACTTGAGCGGAGCGGACATCATGAACGTTAAGACTATCGGCATCGATTTTGTAAAAGAGGATTTCTATGTCCACAGAATTGACAAACACGGTTCGCCACGCTGATGGCCATATCGTCAATCAATACGCTATAAATCAGTCACATCACCAGCCCGCAGACAAACATCACGTACATCAGAACAGAAATTCCCTGTGTTACGAGTGGTAATAACCTCAATCGCCAGGGGCAAAAATGGCAGCGTTAGTCAAGGCTGCCGCCAGGTAGGCAATCAAGGAAATCCACGTCATGATTACGCCTTTACATCGCCAGCCGCTACCGTAGAAATCGTCGGGTTATCCGACTGTTCGACGAATGACGGCGCTTTCCGGTATTTATCCAGCAGATGGATCTGAATCTTGCGCAGCATATCGCCATTCAAACGGTAGTACCGGAAGTAGAGAACCAACATCATCATGAAAAACAGTATCGGCAGGACAATCATAATAAACTGCATCCCCTGCAAGGTTTGCGCAGACTGCGCCACATTCGGCGTGTAGCCAATCAGCCCCAGCACCAGAGCGATAAAGAACGCCGCAAACGCCGAGCCGCCCTTCACGACCATCGTCTGTACGGAATAAGCGATACTCTCGCAGCGAATATTGAGCTTAAATTCCCCATAATCGACCGTATCCGCCACCATGATCACCTGCAGCACCCAAAAGAGCGCGGTCCCGATATTAAGGAAAATACCCGCCGCCACGATTAACGCGGCATTATGGATGTCCGCTAACGCCATCGCAAAAAGTCCCGCGCAACTCAGAACGGGCATCACAGAGGCGCCCGCCCACAATATCCGCCGCGATAACATTTTCACCAGCCGGGGGAAGACAACCAGCGTCAGTAGATTCGCCGCGCCGGCATAAGAAAGGTAATAGGGAAAAAGATCGGCATCGCCAATCACATAGGTGAAGTAGTAGATAGCAAAGCCATTGATAATATTGGAGGCAATGTTATACGCCAGCGCCATTCCCAACAGACAGGAGAGTTGATCGTTTTTGTATATCAATCCAACGATGGTTTTTAACGTCAAGTGTGGGCGGCCCGCCGTTACGCCGTTGTCGGAAGAGTACACCTCATGTACGTTGCGTAATGTCACGATGGTCGACGCAATAAAGAACGCAATCAGCACCAGCGTGAACATCTGAAAGCCGAACCCGCGATCCGCGCCGCCAATGTATTTCACAAACGGCAGCGTCATACCCGCAGTGACGAAGCCAGCCAGACTGGCGAAAAAACGCGGGAACGGCACCAGTTGTTCGCGCTCGCGCTTGTCAAGCGTAATGGTCGGCACCAGTGACCAAAATGGGATATCCATAATGGTATACGTCATGCCCCACAGGATGTAGGTCACGCAGACAAAAACCACCTGCGCGGTCCCTTCAAAAAGATGGGCGCTGAACAGCAGGAAAAGCACCAGCGAATTGGTTAAAGTGCCGATCAATATCCACGGCTTAAATTTCCCCCACCGCGAACGCGTGGCGTTGACAATCCAGCCCATAATGGGATCGTTTATCGCATCCCAGATTCGCGCGACCAGAAAGAGGGTGCCGACGAGGCCGACCGAGAGTCCCACCACATCGGTGTAGTAATACATCAGGTACATATACACAATGCCGATGGCGAAATCCTTACCAAACGCACCGAACCCGTAACTTAGCTTTGTTGTCAGAGAGATGCTCATAGAGTACCGGGTCGCTGTTACCAGCGCCCGCCTTCTGTTAGTAGAGGTTAAACGCCGGATCTGCCGTCCAGCGCGGCTGGAGATTAACGGCGTAACCAGGCCGGAAGCCAGTCGCCATGCGCGGCGATCAAATCGTCAACCAACGCATAGATTTCTTCTATACCCAGCACCGCCGCGGTATGAGGGTCCATCATCGCCGCGTGATACACGCGATCGCGGTTTTCCGTGAGGATGGCTTCGGTCAACAGCGTTTGCACGTTGATGTTGGTCTGCATCATCGCCGCCAGATGAGAAGGGATCGTCCCCACCTTCGTCGGCTGGATGCCGTTGGCATCCACCAGACAAGCCACTTCCACGCAGCTTCCCTGCGGCAGATTATCAATCAGCCCCTCATTACGCACATTGCCGTAAATCACGCTCGGCTCGCCAGTCCACAGAGCGTTCATAATGGTGCTGGCGTACTCGCGGGACGGTTTGATGTCGATACACTCGGCGGTTTTATACTCCTCCAGCTCTTTATGCCAGTTCGCCAGTTGTTCTACGCAGCGTTTCGGGTATTCATCCAGCGGCACCTTGTAGCGCGCAATCAGATCCTCGCGTCCCGGTTTAATAAACCACGGTGTGTACTCGGCAAAATGCTCTGATGACTCGGTGACGAAGTAACCCAGCTTTTTGAACATCTCGTAGCGCACAATGTTCTGGCAGCGTTCATTGCCGTGAATATTGGGCTTCGGCGCCTGTCCGGCGTCATAAGCCGCCAGCAATTCAGAATAGAGATTGACATAAGTTCCGTCAGCCGTTTTGCGCTCCAGTTCCAGGTAAAACGCCATATGGTTAATTCCGGCGCAGCGGTAGCGCAGCGAGGCGGGATCGATATTCAGGTCGCGCGCCAGTTCTTCCGCCGTTCCCTGTACAGAGTGGCACAGGCCGACCTGTTTGATATGCGGATAGCGGGCATACATCGCCCAGGTGTTCATCGCCATCGGGTTGACGTAATTGAGCATGGTGGCCTTCGGACAGACTTCCGTCATGTCTTCGCAAATCCGCCACAGATGCGGGATGGTCCGCAACGCGCGCATAATGCCGCCCGGCCCCAGCGTATCGGCGATCGTCTGTTCCAGGCCATGACGTTTACAGACCTCAAAATCGGTCACGGTGCAGGGTTCATAGCCGCCAATCTGGAAGGCGACGACCACGAAATCCGCATCCTGCAGCGCCGCTTTTTGGTTGGTATGGCAGGTAATCCGGCCAGAAGCGCCCGCAGAGTCCATCAGTTTTCGTACCACAATGTGCGACTCTTCAAGCCGGGTTTGGTCAATATCCATCAGGGCGACATGCGCTGACTTTAGCGCCTCGCGGTGAAACACATCGCCGAGGATATTTTTAACGAAAATCGTCGAACCTGCGCCGATAAAGGTAATTTTGGGTGCCGTCATCATGACTCTCCAGAACAGTAGTGAACACCTTCATGGTGGCACGCGTTCCCGGTGGAAACCTCCGTCTTCCCCGATGAGCCTTCCCGAAAACTCAGATCGTATGCTGACGAGCGGAAGATCTGAGTTTTTGGGACAAAATCGCGTAAAAAGCAGAGTATTCGGCCTGATAATGAGACTACGCTCTACAATATCGATGGATTCTGTGCCCGGATTCCCGGTTTCCTCCCTGCTAAACGCGCATAATTCTGATAATTCAGGAAACGGAGTGACGATGAGTACGCAGCCAATAACCTTTCTCCCGCCCGACCCGCACATGTGCAACGGCGATGAAAAGCAAACCCGTAGCCCGCTGTCGCTCTATTCTGAATATCAACGGCTGGACGTTGAATTAAGGCCGCCGCACAGGATGGCCAGCAGTCACTGGCATGGGCAGGTGGAAGTCAATGTTCCGTTTGACGGCGATGTGGAGTATTTAATCAACAATGAAGTCGTACAGATAAAACAGGGGCATATCACTCTGTTTTGGGCCTGTACGCCGCACCAGCTTACCCGCGCCGGCAATTGCCGGCAGATGGCGATTTTCAGTTTACCGATGCACTTGTTTCTCTCCTGGCCGCTGGATCGCGACCTTATCAACCACGTCACGCATGGGATGGTGGTTAAATCGCTGGCGACCCAGCAGCTTAGCACTTTTGAAGTGCTGCGCTGGCAAAAGGAAACAAGCAGCCCGAATGAACAAATTCGTCAGTTGGCGATCGATGAAATCGGCCTGATGCTTAAACGCTTTAGTTTTTCCGGCTGGCAACCCATTTTGCTCAATAAAACATCACGCACCCATAAGAACAGCGTTTCACGCCATGCGCAGTTTTACGTAAGCCAGATGCTGGGATTTATTGCCGACAACTACGATCAGGCGCTAACCATTAACGACGTCGCGGAGCATGTCAAACTCAATGCTAACTACGCGATGGGGATATTCCAGCGGGTCATGCAATTGACGATGAAGCAGTACATCACGGCGATGCGCATCAATCACGTACGTGCCTTATTGAGCGATACTGACAAAACGATCCTCGATGTCGCTCTGACCGCCGGATTCCGATCCAGCAGCCGTTTTTACAGTACTTTCAGCAAATTTGTCGGCATGTCGCCACAACAATACCGCAAGCTAAGCCAGCAACGACGCCAGACGATGTCCGGCTAAAAACTGATACCACTATCAGCCAAAAAAATAATTCACCTGTCGATAAACGGCAGGTGAAATCGCTCAATATCAATAATTAACTCATTGTTTATTAAAATATAATATCAACAACTGACCATTATTCAATCACTTTACACCCCCTATTTGACGGGGTAATACTTGCCCACGTCACATTCATACGGCGGGTCGGCAAGGCGTAAATTGCACGGCCTCCACAACCGGGTAAAAGATGATGAAAGTATTAATTGTTGAAAGTGAGTTTCTGCATCAGGACACCTGGGTTGGCAACGCGGTTGAGCGTCTGGCGGATGCCTTAAGCCAACAAGATGTCACCGTCATTAAATCGACATCCTTCGATGACGGTTATGCCATCTTGTCCGCTAACGAAGCCATTGACTGTCTGATGTTCAGCTATCAAATGGAACAACCGGATGAACACCTGAGCGTCAGGCAATTGATCGGTAAACTTCACGAGCGTCAGGAAAACGTGCCCGTTTTCCTGTTAGGCGACAGGGAAAAAGCGACGGCATCGCTGGACCGCGACCTGCTGGAGCTTGTCGATGAATTCGCCTGGATTCTGGAAGACACCGCTGACTTTATCGCCGGACGCGCCGTTGCCGCCATGACCCGGTATCGCCAGCAACTGTTACCGCCGTTATTTAACGCGTTGATGAAATACAGCGACATTCATGAATATTCATGGGCGGCGCCGGGACACCAGGGCGGCGTCGGCTTCACTAAAACGCCTGCCGGTCGCTTTTATCACGACTATTATGGCGAAAACCTGTTCCGTAGCGACATGGGGATTGAACGTACCACGCTCGGCTCGCTACTCGACCATACTGGCGCGTTTGGCGAAAGCGAGAAAAACGCTGCCCGCGTATTCGGCGCCGACCGCTCCTGGTCCGTGGTTGTCGGAACCTCCGGTTCTAACCGCACTATTATGCAGGCCTGTATGACAGATAATGATGTCGTCGTACTGGATCGTAACTGCCATAAATCCATCGAGCAGGGGCTGATCCTCACCGGGGCTAAACCGGTCTATATGGTGCCAAGCCGTAACCGTTACGGCATTATCGGGCCAATCTACCCGCAGGAAATGCAGCCTGAAACCTTGCAGAAGAAAATCAGCGCAAGTCCGCTGACCAAAACCAAAGCCGGACAGAAACCGTCTTATAGCGTGGTAACTAACTGTACCTATGACGGCGTATGCTATAACGCCAAAGAGGCACAAAATCTGCTGGCGAAGACCAGCGATCGTATCCACTTCGACGAAGCATGGTACGGTTATGCGCGCTTCAATCCGATTTATTGCGATCACTACGCAATGCGCGGCGAGCCTGGCGACCATAACGGTCCAACCGTTTTTGCCACCCACTCCACTCATAAACTGCTGAATGCGCTTTCACAAGCATCTTACATTCACGTTCGTGAAGGCCGTGGCTCGGTGAATTTCTCCCGCTTCAACCAGGCGTATATGATGCATGCCACCACCTCTCCGTTATATGCCATCTGCGCATCCAACGATGTGGCGGTATCTATGATGGATGGCAACAGCGGTCTGTCGCTCACCCAAGAGGTAATTGACGAAGCGGTCGATTTCCGTCAGGCGATGGCGCGTCTTTATAAAGAGTTTACCGATGAAGGCGACTGGTTCTTTAAACCATGGAATAAAGACGTCGTTACCGATCCGCAAACCGGTAAAACCTACGACTTCGCCGACGCGCCGGCAAAACTGCTGGCAACCGACCAGAACTGCTGGGTCATGCGACCCGGAGAAACCTGGCACGGCTTTAAAGACCTGCCGGATAACTGGAGTATGCTGGACCCGATTAAAGTCAGTATCCTGGCACCGGGTATGGGCGACGATGGTGAACTGGAAGCATCCGGCGTACCTGCTGCGCTGGTCACGGCATGGCTTGGCCGCCATGGTATCGTACCGACCCGCACCACTGACTTCCAGATTATGTTCCTGTTCTCTATGGGGGTCACTCGCGGGAAATGGGGGACGCTGATCAACACACTGTGTTCCTTCAAACACCATTACGACGCGAATACGCCGCTGGAACAGGTAATGCCGGAACTGGTGCAAGATTATCCTGACACTTACGCGAACATGGGTATTCATGATTTGGGCGATAAAATGTTTTCTTGGCTACGTGAAAATAACCCTGGCGCCCGTCTCAACGCCGCCTATTCCACCTTGCCGGCCGCGGAGATCACCCCGCGCGACGCCTATAATGCGATCGTAAACGACAATATTGAAATGGTGGCGATTGAAAATCTACCGGGTCGCATTGCGGCGAACTCCGTTATTCCTTACCCGCCAGGAATTCCGATGCTGCTCTCCGGCGAAAACTTTGGCGATGAAAACAGTCCGCAGGTGGGTTACTTACGCTCGCTGCAATCCTGGGATCATCACTTCCCTGGATTTGAACATGAAACCGAAGGCACGGAAATTATTGACGGCGTATATCACGTTATGTGCGTGAAAGCCTAATCACAGATAGTCTTTTTTTGAGGATGGCACGTATTCCCTGAGTATTGCTGCAAAACAATAATACTGTCATACCTTTTTGCGCGGGCCCCATCCCGCGCTTTTTTTATACAAAAATTACAGGTTGCCACTCGCGTACAACTTTTTGTACACCCTAATTCATCGTACAAATATTGTAATATTATTCAGGAAAGTTATTTTAATGAAGTTTCAATTCATCACACAATTGACTCAACCCCCGTTATCTCACCCGTTTGGCGAGATCCGGTCTTTTATGTTCATATTCCAGGAGTTCGGGTATGAGGATTTGCAGCAACGAGCCTTGCATAGTGGTATTAACCGAAAAAGACACATGGTTACGAGTAAATGGTAAGGAGCCGGTCAGTTTAAAAACGAATCATATGGCCATTCTGGCTTGCGAAAATAACATTATCGAGATTTCATCATTAAATAGTGTGCTAGTAATACAAGTGAGTCGCAATAATATTAAAGATTACTTACAATTCCTGAATAAAGATCTTTCACATCTTCCCGTCTGGCAACGCAACGACGCTCCTTTATTAACCGCCCCCTGCCTGACGCCGGATATTTTCAGAGTCGCCGCCCGCTACAGCGCGATGGAAACAAAGGATGAAATTACTATTGAACGCACCCGTTCTCTCCTTTTCACCGTTTTATCCCGCTTTCTTGACCATAAAAAATTTATTTCCTTGTTAATGCATATGCTACGCAGCCGTATCAGCGATAGCGTTTATCACATCATTCAGAGCGATATTCATAAAGACTGGAATCTGAGCGCCGTCGCCAGCTGCCTATGCCTGAGCCCAAGCTTGTTAAAGAAAAAGCTCAAAAATGAGAATACCAGTTATAGCCAAATAATCACCACCTGCCGAATGCGTTATGCCGTAAATCAATTATTAATGGATGGAAAGAATATCTCGCAAGTCTCACAGCTCTGTGGGTATAACAGCACGTCGTACTTTATTTCCGTGTTTAAAGAGTTTTATGGTATGACCCCTCTTCATTATGTTAGCCAACATCGGGAACCATCAGCCGCCTAATTTTCACACACTTAACGATAAGACACGATAATATCAGCATTGGCGATAACCCGTCTCCGATATAATTCAACAGCATTCTGAGGGGGTATGATACGACGTAATTTATCGTAACGAAGTCACCTTTTCAGGAGTCTAAATTATGTCTTCGGATGCTGATGCTCACAAAGTGGGTCTAATCCCCGTCACCTTAATGGTCTCAGGGAATATTATGGGTTCAGGGGTATTCTTACTCCCTGCCAACCTGGCGGCTACTGGCGGGATTGCAATCTACGGATGGCTGGTCACTATCATCGGCGCCCTGGCGCTGTCGATGGTGTATGCCAAAATGTCGTCCTTAGATCCCAGTCCCGGCGGTTCCTATGCCTATGCACGCCGCTGCTTCGGACCGTTTTTAGGCTATCAAACGAACGTGTTGTACTGGCTGGCATGCTGGATCGGTAATATCGCCATGGTCGTTATCGGCGTCGGCTACCTGAGCTATTTCTTCCCGATTCTGAAAGATCCGCTGGTATTAACGCTTACCTGCGTCGCTGTGCTGTGGATTTTCGTTCTGTTGAACATCGTCGGGCCGAAAATGATTACCCGCGTACAGGCCGTCGCCACCGTACTGGCGCTGGTACCTATCGTAGGGATTGCGGTCTTCGGCTGGTTCTGGTTTAAAGGCGAAACCTATATGGCAGCCTGGAACGTGAGCGGCATGAATACCTTCGGCGCGATTCAAAGCACGTTGAACGTCACTCTGTGGTCATTCATCGGGGTAGAAAGCGCCTCCGTTGCGGCCGGGGTGGTGAAAAACCCAAAACGCAACGTGCCTATCGCCACCATCGGCGGGGTACTGATCGCCGCCGTCTGCTACGTGCTCTCCACGACGGCTATTATGGGGATGATCCCCAATGCGGCGCTGCGTGTATCGGCATCGCCTTTCGGCGATGCGGCGCGTATGGCACTTGGCGATACGGCAGGGGCTATCGTTTCCTTCTGTGCGGCGGCGGGTTGCCTGGGTTCTCTCGGCGGATGGACGCTTCTTGCCGGCCAAACCGCAAAAGCGGCGGCGGATGATGGCCTCTTCCCACCGATCTTCGCCCGGGTTAATAAAGCCGGTACGCCAGTGGCCGGGTTGCTTATCGTCGGCGTGTTGATGACCATCTTCCAGTTCAGCAGCATGTCGCCGAACGCCGCGAAAGAGTTTGGTCTGGTCTCCTCCGTGTCGGTCATCTTCACCCTGGTACCTTATCTTTACACCTGTGCCGCGCTGTTGCTGTTGGGCCACGGTCACTTTGGTAAAGCGCGCCCGCTGTATCTGGCTATCACGTTTATCGCGTTTATCTATTGCATCTGGGCGGTCGTCGGCTCCGGCGCTAAAGAAGTTATGTGGTCATTCGTCACGCTGATGGTTATCACCGCGCTGTATGCCTTGAATTACAACCGTATCCACAAAAACCCGTATCCGCTGGATGCGCCGGTTAAGCAGGATTAACCACGTCGTTAATGTTATTGCAACAGGCCGGATAGTGAAGGTTATCCGGCCGCCACCAACATTAAGTTCTTAAGGTTTGCTTAATTTTACTTTGTCACGATTAGCGCCACTGAATCGATGGACACATCAATATGTTAACGCGCTTTCTTAAAAGACCTGTTCTTGGGCAAATCGCCTGGCTTCTGCTTTTTTCCTTTTATATTGCCGTCTGCCTGAACATTGCGTTCTATAAGCAGGTACTGCAAGACCTACCGTTAAACTCGCTACGCAATGTACTGGTGTTTATTTCCATGCCGGTCGTCGCATTCAGCGTGGTCAATAGCGTGATAACGCTGGCCTCTTTTATTTGGCTAAACCGACTGCTGGCCTGCGTTTTTATTCTGGTCGGCGCTGCCACGCAGTATTTTATTTTAACTTACGGCATCATCATCGATCGTTCCATGATCGCCAATATGATGGATACCACTCCTGCGGAAACCTTTGCGCTAATGACGCCGCAAATGGTGCTGACGCTGGGATTAAGCGGCATTCTGGCGGCAGTGATTGCCTGCTGGATCAAAATCCGCCCCGCGACGTCGCGATTACGTAGTGGGCTTTACCGCCTGATCAGCGTTCTGCTCTCTATCTTATTTATTATTCTGGTCGCCGCCTTTTTCTATAAAGATTACGCTTCGCTATTTCGAAATAATAAACAGTTGATTAAAGCATTAAGCCCATCAAACAGTATTGTCGCCAGTTGGTCATGGTATTCGCATCAACGGCTGGCGAATTTGCCGCTGGTACGCATTGGCGAGGATGCCCATCGCAATCCATTAATGCTGAAAGGCGATCGCAAAAACCTGACGATTCTCATCGTTGGCGAAACCTCGCGCGGCGATGATTTCTCTCTTGGCGGCTATCCGCGTGACACCAATCCGCGGCTGGCAAAAGACGATGTGATCTACTTTCCGCATACCACATCTTGCGGTACGGCGACCGTGATCTCCGTTCCCTGCATGTTCTCTGATATGCCACGCAAACATTATGACGAAGAACTGGCGCATCACCAGGAGGGGCTGCTGGATATTATCCAGCGTGCGGGAATTAACGTGCTGTGGAATGATAATGACGGCGGCTGTAAAGGCGCATGTGATCGCGTTCCGCATCAAAATATCACCGAACTAAACTTGGCTGGACAGTGTATCGACGGCGAGTGCTACGATGAGGTGTTATTTCACGGTCTGGAAGACTATATCAACCATTTGAAAGGCGATGGCGTTATTGTGTTGCATACCATAGGTAGCCACGGCCCAACGTATTACAACCGTTATCCGCCGCAGTTTAAAAAATTTACCCCAACCTGTGACACCAATGAAATTCAGAACTGTTCCCAAGAGCAGTTGGTCAATACTTATGATAACACCGTGCTGTACGTGGATTATATTGTGGATAAAGCCATTAACTTGCTGAAATCACATCAGGATAAATTCACGACCAGTCTGGTCTATCTTTCCGACCACGGCGAATCTTTGGGCGAAAATGGCGTCTATTTACACGGTCTGCCGTATTCTATTGCGCCGGATACGCAAAAACATGTCCCGATGCTTATTTGGCTTTCCAAAGATTATCAACAACGTTATCAGATAGATCAGTCCTGTTTGCAAAAACGGGCGAGCACGCTGGATTATTCACAGGACAACCTTTTCTCAACCATGCTGGGATTAACCGGCGTACAAACGAAGTATTACCAAGCCGCAGATGATATTCTGCACCCGTGCAGGAGACTAAGCGAATGAAGATTCTGATTGTTGAAGACGACACGCTATTATTACAGGGGTTAATACTCGCCGCGCAAACCGAAGGCTATGCGTGTGATGGCGTTTCGACAGCGCGAGCCGCCGAGCGCAGCCTGGAGTCAGGTCATTACAGCCTAATGGTGCTGGATTTAGGGCTGCCCGATGAGGATGGCCTGCATTTTCTGACGCGAATGCGGCAGAAAAAATACACCCTGCCGGTACTCATTCTGACCGCCCGCGATACGCTCAACGACCGCATTACTGGGCTGGATGTCGGCGCGGATGATTATCTGGTTAAACCCTTCGCCCTGGAGGAGTTGCACGCCCGTATCCGCGCACTACTGCGCCGCCATAATAATCAGGGCGAAAGTGAACTGGCGGTCGGCAATCTGACGCTCAATATGGGACGACATCAGGCGTGGATGGACGGACAGGAGCTGACCCTGACGCCTAAGGAGTACGCGCTGCTCTCACGGTTGATGCTCAAGGCGGGCAGTCCGGTACACCGGGAGATTCTTTATAACGATATCTACAACTGGGATAACGAGCCCTCGACCAATACTCTGGAAGTGCATATTCATAATTTGCGCGACAAAGTCGGCAAATCGCGCATTCGTACGGTTCGCGGGTTTGGCTACATGCTGGTTGCCGCTGAGGAAAGCTAAGTGAGGCTAATGCGTTTTCGGCAAAGAGCGATGACCCTTCGCCAGCGTTTAATGCTGACAATCGGGCTTATTCTGCTGGTGTTTCAGTTAATCAGTACCTTCTGGCTATGGCACGAAAGCACCGAGCAAATCCAACTGTTCGAGCAAGCATTGCGGGATAATCGCAACAACGATCGCCATATCATGCACGAAATTCGCGAGGCGGTCGCCAGTCTGATCGTCCCCGGCGTATTTATGGTTAGCCTGACGCTACTGATTTGCTACCAGGCGGTACGGCATATTACCCGTCCACTCGCCGAACTGCAAAAAGAGCTTGAAACGCGGACGGCGGATAATCTGGCGCCGATCGCGATTCACAGCTCCACACTTGAGATTGAGTCCGTCGTCTCCGCGATCAATCAACTGGTTACGCGGTTGACCACCACGCTCGACAATGAACGTCTTTTTACGGCCGATGTGGCTCATGAGTTACGCACGCCGCTGGCGGGGGTGCGTTTGCATCTGGAATTACTGTCAAAAACCCACAATATTGATGTCGCGCCGCTTATCGCCAGGCTTGATCAGATGATGGATAGCGTCTCCCAGCTTCTGCAACTGGCGCGCGTGGGCCAGTCATTCTCTTCCGGAAATTATCAGGAAGTGAAGCTGCTGGAAGATGTGATCCTTCCCTCCTACGATGAGCTAAATACCATGCTGGAAACGCGCCAGCAAACTCTGCTGCTGCCGGAAAGCGCGACGGACGTGATGGTACGAGGCGACGCGACATTACTGCGTATGCTGCTGCGAAATCTGGTGGAAAATGCGCATCGCTATAGCCCTGAAGGAACGAAGATTACTATTCACATTAGCGCCGCCCCCGACGCCATTATGGCGGTCGAAGACGAGGGGCCGGGGATTGATGAAAGCAAATGCGGGAAGTTAAGCGAGGCGTTCGTGCGGATGGACAGCCGTTATGGCGGCATCGGACTGGGGCTGAGTATCGTCAGCCGCATCACCCAACTGCATCAGGGACAGTTTTTCCTGCAAAACTGTACAGACAGAACAGGCACCCGCGCCTGGGTGCTATTGAAAAAGACATAAACAGGCGTTTAATACGTAGTGACCCACACATAGATAAAACTGCTGACAATCAGCAAACTACACAGGGTCGTCAAACTTGTATAAATATAGCTTTTCATGACGCTCTCCTCCAAAGGTATGGAGGAGAGCGTGCCAGCAAGAGATTAAGCGAACCTTAAGCACGACATTTATTCATCAATGCGCGGATGTTGTTGCACCAGACGCGAACGTTTAACCTGCAACTCCGCGATCTCCTGATCGATATCGTCGATTTTCTGCTCAATATTATCGTAATGCTCACCCAGAATTTCCTTCGCTTCCTGGATGTCCGACGCCGCTGGCGTTGCGCCTTTTAGCGGACGATTGGCCGTCTCTTTCATGGAGATACCGGTAATCAAACCTATGACTGCAATGACCATCAAATAATACGCAGGCATCATCAGATCCTGCGAACTTTCCACCAGCCAGGCAGCCAGCGTCGGCGTCAGCCCGGCAATCAACACAGAGATGTTAAAGGCCGCCGCCAGCGCGCTATAACGAATATGCGTCGGGAACATCGCCGGCAACGTCGAGGCCATCACTCCGGTAAAGCAATTCAGAATCACCGCCAGCATCAACAAACCGGCAAAAATCAGGCCAATAATATTACTGTTAATCAGAATGAAGGCCGGAATCGCCAGTGCGAACAGTGCGATACTGCCCATAATGACAAACGGACGACGGCCAAAACGATCGCTTAACAGCCCCATCACTGGTTGCACAAACAGCATCCCAATCATAATGGCGATAATAATCAACACGCCGTGATCTTCAGAATAGCGCAGGTTATGCGACAGATAGCTCGGCATGTAGGTGAGCAGCATGTAGTAGGTCACGTTGGTGGCAATCACCAGCCCGATACACGACAACAGGCTACGCCAGTGTTTACCGGCGATCTCTTTAAAGGAGACTTTCGGCCCATCCTGCAACCCTTCGCGGTCGCCCTGTTCCAGTTTATCCACGTGCTGCTGAAACGCTGGCGTCTCTTCCAGCGCATGGCGTAAGTAGAGACCGATAATCCCCAACGGCAGGGCGATAAAGAACGGAATACGCCAGCCCCATTCCAGGAAATTCTCCTCGCCGACAATCGTCGAGATTAAAACCACCACGCCCGCGCCCAGTACGAAGCCTGCGATGGAACCAAAATCCAGCCAGCTTCCCATAAACCCACGTTTACGGTCCGGCGAATATTCAGCGACAAAGATCGACGCGCCGGTATATTCCCCGCCAACCGAGAAGCCCTGTGCCATTTTACACAGCAACAATAGTATCGGCGCCCAGATACCGATCGTCGCATAAGAGGGAATTAACCCGATACAAAAGGTACTGATCGACATAATTACAATCGTGATCGCCAGGATCTTCTGGCGCCCGTATTTATCGCCGAGCATACCAAAGAATAAACCGCCAAGCGGTCGAATCAGGAAGGGAACGGAAAACGTAGCCAGCGCGGCAATCATCTGTACGCCCGGATCGGCGCCGGGGAAAAAGACTTTACCCAACGCATAGGCAACAAATCCATAAACACCAAAATCAAACCACTCCATCGCGTTGCCCAGCGAGGCGGCAGTTATCGCTTTGCGAAGTTTCCCGTCATCAATGATGGTCACATCGCCCAGCGTAATCGGTTTTATTTTTTTCCTTTTCAGCATAGCTGTCCTCATAGGCTAAGCCCTGTAGCGCTATATACGGCGGGCACTGGCGTACCGCGCCAGCGTCGCCGTCGAGCGGAGGGAGAGCGCGAACGCTATCTCTCATACAAGCGTAGCAGGTTTACTTACACTGTCCGGTTACGGACTATACAACCGAACCTGTTGACGCCTGAATGGGCAGTTAATGTCCTCTTTACCCTAACAGGGTTTAAATATGTGATCAACTTCACACATATATGTCAATCTTATCAAAAGATGTAAATAAAAAGCGGCTTATCTCCTGTACGCCTCGTAAAAAAGCGATGATTCTGGTGTAAACCATGGCTGACTATCGTTGCGCCAAAGCATTGCGCAGCCGCTTTTGTAAAAGCGGCAATAGTCCCGACAATGCTAAGGATTTTGTGTATAATTGCGGCCTTTTTCGGCGATCTGCCATTTTGGGCACATTTGCCCCCCGCTGACTTTTTGAGGAAACCAACATGTCATTACCCCACTGCCCGCAATGTAACTCCGAATATACCTACGAAGATAACGGCATGTTCATCTGCCCGGAATGCGCTCACGAATGGAACGATGCGGAACCCGCTCTGGAGAGCGATGAACTGATCGTTAAAGACGCCAACGGCAATCTGTTAGCGGACGGCGATAGCGTCACCATCGTGAAAGATCTGAAAGTAAAAGGCAGCTCTTCCATGCTGAAAATCGGCACCAAGGTGAAGAATATTCGTCTGGTTGAAGGCGACCATAACATCGACTGCAAAATCGACGGTTTTGGCCCAATGAAACTGAAATCCGAATTCGTGAAAAAGAACTGAGTTACCTTGTCATTGCCCGGTGACACTACGTTTACCGGGCCTGAGCGCCCTCTCCTCCCACAAAATTATACAAATTTTAAACTACACTTAACGAGCGTCTCTTACCTGAGGTAAACATCATGCCGTTAAGTCCCTACATCTCTTTTGCCGGCAACTGTGCCGACGCTATCGCGTACTACCAACACACGTTAGGCGCAGACCTGCTCTATAAAATCAGCTTCGGTGAAATGCCCCCATCGGCGCAGGATAGCGAAGAGGGCTGCCCGTCAGGAATGATCTTCCCCGATACCGCGATCGCCCACGCCAACGTGCGCATTGCGGGTAGCGACATCATGATGAGTGATGCTATCGCGTCGGGAACAGCGCATTATTCCGGCTTTACGCTGGTGCTTGATACACAAGATGTGGAAGAAGGTAAGCGCTGGTTTGATGACCTTGCCGCGCAAGGACAAATCGAAATGGACTGGCAGGAGACCTTCTGGGCGCATGGCTTCGGAAAGGTCAGCGATCGGTTCGGCGTGCCGTGGATGATTAATGTTGTTAAACAGCAACCTGCCACCTAACTCCCTAGGAGGCGCAGCCTCCCGCGGTGTCATCAAATCTCCCTTAACTCTTCATCTTGAAGTAACCAACCATTAACCAGAGCGTCACATAAATTCGTCACGATAGGGCCACTTTTTTAGGGAGGCCGCAATATGCAAACGATTATTCGTGTCGAGAAACTCTCCAAAACATTTCAGCAAAATCGGGCGCTTAATGCGGTTGATCTGAATATCGCCGCTGGTGAAATGGTCGCTCTGCTTGGCCCATCCGGTTCCGGCAAATCCACCCTTTTACGTCATTTGAGCGGGCTTATCACAGGCGATAAAACGCCGGAAAGCCGTATTGAGCTACTGGGCCGCACCGTCCAGTGCGAAGGCCGACTGGCGCGCGACATCCGTAAGAGCCGCGCCCATACCGGCTGTATCTTTCAGCAATTCAACCTGGTCAACCGTCTGACGGTGCTGGAAAACGTGCTGATTGGCGCGCTCGGTAGTACGCCGCTCTGGCGTACCTGTGTTCGCTGGTTCACCCGGCAACAGAAACAGCGGGCATATCAGGCACTGACTCGCGTCGGTATGGCGCACTTTTCGTATCAGCGCGTCTCTACACTCTCCGGTGGTCAGCAGCAGCGCGTCGCTATCGCCCGCGCCTTAATGCAACAGGCGCAAGTCATCCTCGCCGATGAACCCATCGCTTCGCTGGACCCGGAGTCGGCGCGCATCGTGATGGACACGCTGCGCGATATCAATCAGACCGACGGCATTACCGTGGTCGTCACCCTGCACCAGGTGGATTACGCCCTGCGCTACTGCGAACGCATTGTCGCGCTGCGGCAGGGAAACGTCTTTTACGACGGCGGCAGCCAACACTTTGATAACGATCGATTTGACCATCTTTACCGCAGCATTAATCGCGTCGAACAGAACGCGCAGGCTGCTTAACATCCCAAACGAGGAATGGAAATGAACTACAGAACGGTTGCTGCTCTGGCGTTTACCAGCATGTTTAGCGTCAGTGCTCTGCTCAGTCCCGCACTTGCCAAAGAACAGGAAAAGGCGCTGAACTTTGGCATTATCTCGACCGAATCGCAGCAAAATCTGAAGCCGCAGTGGGACCCGTTCCTGAAGGATATGGAAAAGACGCTGGGCGTGAAAGTGAACGCCTTCTTCGCCCCGGACTACGCGGGTATTATTCAGGGAATGCGCTTTAACAAAGTCGATATCGCCTGGTATGGCAATCTTTCTGCGATGGAAGCGGTAGATCGCGCCAACGGCCAGGTGTTTGCTCAGACCGTTGCGGCGGACGGATCGCCGGGTTACTGGAGCGTGCTGATCGTCAACAAAGACAGTCCGATCAACAACCTCAGCGATCTGATCGCCAAACGTAAAGATCTCACCTTCGGCAACGGCGATCCTAACTCCACCTCAGGCTTTCTGGTTCCCGGCTATTATGTCTTCGCCAAAAACAATATTTCTACCAGCGACTTCAAACGTACCGTTAATGCCGGACACGAAACCAACGCGCTGGCGGTCGCCAACAAGCAGGTAGATGTCGCCACCAACAACACTGAAAACCTCGACAAGCTAAAAACCTCTGCGCCGGACAAGCTGAAAGAGCTGAAGGTCATCTGGAAGTCGCCGTTGATCCCTGGCGATCCTATCGTCTGGCGCAAAAATCTCTCCGATGCCACCAAAGACAAGGTGTACGACTTCTTTATGAACTACGGCAAAACGCCGGAAGAGAAAACCGTGCTTGCGCGTCTGGGCTGGGCGCCGTTCCGCCCCTCCAGCGACCTGCAACTGCTGCCGATTCGCCAGCTAACGCTGTTTAAAGAAATGCAGAGCATCAAGGACAACAAAGGACTGAGCGAGGAAGAGAAAGCCAGCAAAACCTCGGCGCTGAAAGCGCAGCTTGACGATCTCGACCGCCTGACCGCCGCGCTCGGCGCGATGACCAGCGTCACCAAAGCCGTGCAGTAACCCGTAGGTCGGATAAGCAAAGCGCCATCCGGCATGAGCGCCCTGCCGGATGGCGATGCCAAAACGTCTTATCCGGCCTACAGCGCAAACACACGTTCCTGTGGAGCCAAATATGCAAACCATCACCGTCGCCCCGCCAAAGCGTAGCTGGTTCTCGCTGTTGAGCTGGGCCATCCTGCTCGCCGTGTTGGTCGTATCGTGGAAGGGCGCTGAAATGGCCCCGCTCACGCTGATCGCGGATTCCGGCAATATGGCGACCTTCGCCGCCGACTTCTTCCCGCCGGACTTCAGCCAGTGGCAGAACTATCTCAGCGAAATGGCCGTGACCCTGCAAATCGCCGTCTGGGGCACCGCCCTGGCCGTCATTCTGTCGATTCCTTTTGGCCTGATGAGCGCCGATAACATCGTACCGTGGTGGGTTTACCAGCCGGTACGCCGCTTGATGGACGCCTGTCGCGCCATTAATGAAATGGTCTTCGCCATGCTGTTTGTCGTCGCCGTCGGTCTCGGCCCGTTCGCGGGGGTGATGGCGCTGTTTATCCACACCACCGGCGTGCTCTCCAAACTGCTTTCCGAAGCGGTCGAAGCCATTGAGCCCGGCCCGGTTGAAGGTATTCGCGCTACCGGCGCCAATAAGCTCGAAGAAATTCTTTTTGGCGTACTGCCGCAAGTACTGCCGCTACTGATCTCCTACTCGTTATACCGTTTTGAATCTAACGTCCGCTCCGCGACGGTGGTCGGAATGGTCGGCGCAGGCGGCATCGGCGTCACTCTGTGGGAAGCGATTCGCGGCTTTCAGTTCCAGCAAACCTGCGCCCTGATGGTGTTAATCATTGTCACCGTCAGCCTGCTGGACTTCCTCTCTCAACGTTTACGTAAACACTTTATCTAATTAACGAGGCACTGCTTGCCATGCACTTCGATACCACTACCCGCCAGCGCTGGATGCGAGCGCTGGCTTACAGCGATGCCGATGCGCTAAACACCCGTATGCAGGCGTTAAAACTGGCTCCAACCTACGAACTGATTCGCGCCCCGGAAACCGGACTGATGCAGATTCAGGCGCGAATGGGCGGCACCGGCAGCCGCTTCTTTGCCGGCGACACTACTCTGACGCGGGCAGTCGTGCGCCTGAAAAGCGGCACGCTGGGCTACAGCTATCTGCTGGGACGCAACAAACCGCACGCCGAACAGTGTGCCGTCATCGACGCCCTGCTTCAGGAACCGTCCCATTTTCAGACTCTGATGGAAACCTTAATTGCCCCGCTGGAGGCGGAACGCGAGGCGCAGATACGCGCTCGCGCTGCCGAAGTGAACGCCAGCCGGGTCGACTTCTTCACGCTGGTACGCGGAGATAACGCATGACACGATCCACGGCACTACAGACCGCCTTTAACCTGCCCGTCCAGGACGCGCAACAGAGCTTTCGCCGCCTGCTGAAAGCGATGAGCGAACCGGGCGTGATGGTTGGCTTGCATCAACTGAACCATGGCTGGCAGCCGCTAAATCTTGCCACGACCAGCGTCCTGCTGACGCTGGTTGACGGCGACACCCCGGTCTGGCTATCGCCTGCCGTTAATAACGATATCGCCCGCCAGAACCTGCGCTTCCACACCAATGCGCCGCTGGTTGAACAACCGCAGCAGGCTACCTTCGCCGTCGCCGACGCGCGCATCAGCGGCGAGCAGCTTAACGCGCTTTCCGCCGGATCCGCCGTCGCACCGGAAACCAGCGCCACGCTGATCGTCCAGCTTTTCGCTCTGAGCGGCGGCCGGATGCTACGCCTGACCGGCGCAGGCATCGCCGAAGAGCGGATGATTGCCCCGCAGTTGCCGGACTGCCTGCTTCACGAACTGACCGAGCGTCCGCATCCCTTCCCGCTGGGAGTCGATTTACTCCTCACCTGCGGCGAACGGCTGCTGGCCATCCCGCGAACCACCCACGTGGAGGTGTGCTGATGTACGTCGCTGTCAAAGGGGGCGAAAAAGCGATAGCCAACGCCCACGCCTTACAGGAGAACCGCCGCCGGGGCGACAGCGCCATCGCCGAACTCAGCGTGGCGCAAATCGAGCAGCAGATGGGCCTCGCCGTAGATCGTGTGATGACCGAAGGCGGCATTGCTGACCGCGAGCTGGCGGCGCTGGCGCTGAAACAGGCCAGCGGCGATAACGTTGAGGCTATTTTTCTGCTGCGCGCTTATCGCACCACTCTGGCGAAGCTGGCGGTGAGCGAGCCGATGAATACCGCAAACATGCGCCTGGAACGCCGCATCTCCGCGGTCTACAAAGATATTCCTGGCGGGCAGTTATTAGGCCCAACCTATGATTACACCCATCGTCTGTTGGATTTTACGTTGCTGGCGAATGGTGAAACGCCGCCGCTACGCACCGCCGATAACGCGCCAGAAGCCGCTCCGCACGTCTTTTCACTGCTGGCGAATCAGAACCTGGCGAAGCGTGAAGAAGATAACGGCGCAGAGCCGGATGATATCACCCGCACGCCGCCGGTTTACCCCTGTTCCCGCGCCTCGCGTCTGCAACAGCTCATGCGCGGCGACGAAGGTTACCTACTGGCGATGGCTTACTCCACCCAGCGCGGCTACGGGCGCAACCACCCGTTCGCGGCGGAGATCCGCAGCGGTTACGTGGCGCTGGAAACGGTAGCAGAAGAGCTGGGATTTGCAGTAAACGTCGGCGAAGTGCTGATGACAGAATGCGAAATGGTGAACGGCTTTGTCGCGCCGGAAAACGACACGCCGCATTTTACCCGCGGCTACGGACTGGTCTTCGGCATGAGCGAACGTAAAGCAATGGCAATGGCGCTGGTGGACAGAGCCCTACAGGCGCCCGACTACGATGAAGCGGTCACAGGCCCGGCGCAGGACGAAGAGTTCGTACTGGCGCATGCGGATAACGTCGAGGCGGCGGGTTTTGTTTCGCATCTCAAACTCCCCCATTACGTCGATTTCCAGGCCGAGCTGGAACTGCTCAAACGCCTGCAACAGGAGGCCGTCCGTGACCACTAATCTCTCTGGCTACAACTTTGCCTATCTGGACGAGCAGACTAAACGCATGATCCGCCGCGCGATTTTAAAAGCGGTGGCGATTCCCGGCTATCAGGTGCCGTTTGGCGGCCGCGAAATGCCGATGCCTTACGGCTGGGGTACTGGGGGTATTCAGCTAACCGCCAGTGTGATTGGCGAAGCGGACGTGCTGAAAGTGATCGACCAAGGGGCGGACGACACCACCAACGCGGTGTCTATCCGCAACTTCTTCAAGCGCGTCACGGGCGTAGCTACGACGGAGCGCACCGAAGACGCGACGCTGATCCAGACCCGTCATCGAATCCCGGAAACACCGCTGGCGGAAGATCAGATCCTGATCTTCCAGGTGCCGATCCCAGAACCGCTGCGCTTTATCGAACCCCGTGAAACGGAGACCCGCACCATGCACGCGCTGGAAGAGTACGGCGTGATGCAGGTGAAGCTGTATGAGGATATCGCCCGCTTCGGCCATATCGCCACTACCTACGCTTACCCAGTAAAGGTTAACGGGCGCTACGTCATGGACCCGTCGCCAATCCCGAAATTCGATAACCCGAAGATGGACAGGATGCCCGCGCTGCAACTGTTCGGCGCGGGCCGAGAGAAACGCATCTACGCCGTCCCGCCGTATACGCGGGTGGAAAGCCTCGATTTTGATGACCATCCGTTCCGCGTACAGAGCTGGGACGAACCCTGCGCCATCTGCGGTTCAACTCATAGCTATCTCGATGAAGTGGTACTCGATGACACCGGCAAACGGATGTTTGTCTGTTCCGATACCGACTACTGCCGCCAACAGAGCGAGGCCCTCAACAAATGACGCAACCGCTGCTTTCAGTCAACAACCTGACCCATCTCTACGCGCCGGGCAAAGGCTTCAGCGATGTCTCTTTTGATCTGTGGCCTGGCGAAGTGCTGGGTATCGTCGGGGAGTCCGGTTCCGGCAAGACCACGCTGCTGAAGTCGATCTCTTCACGTCTGACGCCGCAGTCGGGCGAGATTCGCTATCAGAACCGTTCGCTGTATGGAATGAGTGAAGCCGAACGCCGTCGTCTGCTGCGTACCGAATGGGGCGTGGTGCATCAGCATCCGCTGGACGGCCTGCGCCGCCAGGTCTCGGCGGGCGGCAATATCGGCGAGCGTCTGATGGCGACGGGAGCGCGTCACTACGGCGAAATCCGCGCTACCGCCCGGCGCTGGCTGGAGGAGGTTGAAATTCCCGCCTCGCGCATCGACGACCTGCCCACCACCTTCTCCGGCGGGATGCAGCAACGTTTGCAGATTGCCCGTAACCTGGTCACTCACCCCAGTCTGGTATTTATGGACGAGCCCACCGGCGGGCTGGATGTCTCCGTGCAGGCCAGACTGCTGGACCTGCTGCGTGGTCTGGTGGTGGAGCTGGATCTGGCGGTAGTGATTGTGACCCATGATTTAGGGGTAGCCCGCCTGCTGGCGGATCGTCTGCTGGTGATGAAACAGGGGCAAGTGGTGGAAAGCGGGTTAACCGACCGGGTGCTCGACGACCCGCATCACCCGTATACCCAACTGTTGGTGTCATCGGTATTGCAGAACTGATTTTTTGTTTTGCCGGATGGCTGCTGCGCCTTATTCAGCCTACAGGTGCGCTTTTTGTAGGCCGGGTAAGCGAAGCGCCACCCGGCGATAAGAACTAAGAGGCCAACATGATTCGCGTTGAAAACGTCAGTAAAACCTTTGTATTACATCAGCAAAACGGCGCGCGTCTACCTGTGCTGCAAAACGCTACGCTGGAAGTGAAAAATGGCGAATGCGTCGTGCTGCACGGTCACTCCGGCAGCGGCAAATCGACGCTGCTGCGCTCGCTGTTCGCCAACTACCTACCGGATGAAGGACACATCCACATTCGTCACGGCGATGAGTGGGTGGATCTGGTACAGGCGCCGGCGCGTAAAGTGCTGGAAGTCCGCCGTACCACCATCGGTTGGGTAAGCCAGTTTCTGCGCGTTATTCCCCGAATTCCAACGCTGGAGGTGGTAATGCAGCCACTGCTGGATCTGGGAGTCCCACGCGAACAGTGCGCCGCCAAAGCGGCCAGCCTGCTCATCCGCCTTAACGTGCCGGAGCGTCTGTGGCACTTGGCGCCATCGACCTTTTCCGGTGGCGAACAGCAGCGCGTGAACATCGCGCGCGGATTCATCGTCGATTACCCGATTTTATTGCTGGATGAACCTACCGCCTCGCTGGACGACAACAATAGTGCCGCCGTGGTAGCGCTGATTACCGAAGCCAAAGCGCGCGGCGCGGCGATCGTCGGCATTTTTCATGACAAGGCCGTGCGCGACCGCGTAGCGGATCGTTTGCATCCGATGGGAATAACAGCATGATTATCAATAATGTAAAGCTGGTACTGGAAGATGAAGTGGTGCAGGGATCGCTGGAAATGCAGGACGGCGTTATCCGGAATGTCGCCGATAGCCAAACTCGTCTCCCCGCCGCGCTGGATGGCGAAGGCGGCTGGCTGCTGCCGGGATTAATCGAGCTGCATACCGACAATCTCGACAAATTTTTCACTCCGCGCCCGAAAGTAGACTGGCCTGCCCATTCAGCGATGAGCAGCCACGATGCGCTGATGGTCGCCAGCGGCATTACCACCGTGCTGGACGCCGTCGCCATTGGCGATGTGCGCGACGGCGGCGACCGTCTGGAAAACCTGGAAAAGATGATCAATGCCGTGGAAGAGACGCAAAAACGCGGCCTCAACCGCGCCGAACACCGTTTACATCTGCGCTGCGAGCTACCACATTACACCACCTTGCCGCTGTTTGAAAAGCTGGCCGATCGCGACGCGGTCACTCTGGTTTCGCTGATGGATCACTCGCCGGGCCAGCGTCAATACGTCAGCCTTGAGAAATATCGCGAGTATTATCAAGGAAAATATCATCTGACCGACGATGAAATGGATCGTTTTGAAGCGGAACAGAGAGCATTGGCCGAGCGATGGTCCACCCCGAATCGCCAGTCCATCGCCGCGATGTGTCAGGCGCGTCATATCACCCTGGCAAGCCACGATGACGCCACTTACGCACATGTGCGCGAATCGCACCTGATGGGCAGCGTGATCGCCGAATTTCCTACCACCTTCGAAGCCGCACAAGCCTCACGTCAGCATGGGATGAATGTACTGATGGGCGCGCCGAATATCGTGCGCGGCGGTTCGCACTCCGGCAACGTGGCGGCGCATAAGCTGGCTGAGCTGGGGCTGCTGGATATTCTCTCTTCCGACTATTACCCTGCCAGCCTACTGGATGCGGCGTTTCGCGTGGCGGATGATGCCAATAACACGTTTACCCTGCCGCAGGCCATTTGTCTGGTAACACTCAACCCCGCGCGGGCGCTCAGGCTGGATGACCGTGGCGTCATCGCGCAAGGAAAACGCGCCGACTTGGTGTTGGCGCACCATAAAGACGATCACGTCCATATCGATCATGTCTGGCGTCAGGGAAAAAGGGTGTTTTAACGATGGGGAAACTGATCTGGTTAATGGGGCCATCCGGCTCCGGTAAAGACAGTTTGCTGGCGGAGCTTCGTCAGCAGGAACATGAACAGTTGCTTATCGCTCACCGCTACATTACGCGTGCGGCGAATGCAGGTAATGAAAACCATATCGCATTGAGTGAACAAGAGTTTTTCATTCGCGCGAAACAAAATCTGCTGGCGCTGAGCTGGTACGCTAACGGCTTTTATTACGGACTCGGCATTGAAATAGATCTCTGGCTACACGCTGGTTTTGACGTGGTGGTCAACGGTTCGCGAGCGCATTTGCCACAGGCGCAGGCGCGCTACGGTACTTCTCTATTACCTGTCTGCCTGACGGTTTCACCCGATATTTTACGCCAGCGTCTGCAGACGCGCGGGCGAGAAAATGACGCCGAAATCGCCGCCCGTCTGGAACGAGCGGCGCATTATCCGCCGTTTAACTGCCATACAGTTAATAACGACGGAAGTTTGCTACAGTCTGTCGAAAGACTGCTCATTCTGATGGGACGTAAGGAGGAACATTATGCCAGTCTGTGAATTACGTCGCGCAACGGCAGAGGATACCGATTCCGTTTACGCGCTTATCTGTGAGCTAAAGCAAGATGAAGTTAATTATCAAGCCTTTAGCAAAGGATTCGCCGCTAACTTGCAGGCCCCCCATTTTCGATATCATTTAGCGCTTTACAATGGAGAGGTGGTCGGCATGATCGGCCTGCATATGCAGTTTCATCTTCATCATGCGAACTGGATCGGCGAAATTCAGGAGCTGGTGGTAATGCCGCAGGCGCGCGGGTTGAAGGTGGGGAGCAAACTGTTGGCTTGGGCGGAAGAGGAAGCGCGTCGGGCGGGCGCGGAGATGACGGAGCTTTCCACCAGCATCAAGCGCCACGACGCTCATCGATTCTATCTACGCGAAGGTTATTCGCAGAGCCACTTCCGCTTTACCAAAATGCTGTGAGGCATTGATGAGTTTGAGCATTACGCTGACAGGCACCGGCGGCGCGCAGGGCGTACCGGCATACGGCTGTGACTGCCCTGCCTGCCGTCGGGCGCAAATGCAGCCCCGGTTTCGCCGTCGCCCCTGTAGCGGCGTGGTCAAATTCAACGGCGCCGTAACCTTGATCGATGCTGGTCTCCACGATCTGACAGATCGCTGGCCCGCCGGATCGTTCCGGCAGTTTTTGCTCACCCATTATCATATGGATCATGTGCAGGGATTGTTTCCGCTACGCTGGGGCATGGGACCATCGATCCCGGTTTATGGCCCACCGGACGAGCAGGGGTGCGACGATCTGTTTAAGCACCCCGGTATACTTGATTTCACCTATACCGTTGAGCCGTTTGTAACGTTTGATTTACAGGGATTGCAGGTAACGCCACTGCCGCTCAACCACTCAAAACTGACCTTTGGCTACCTGCTGGAATCGGCACACAGCCGCGTGGCATGGTTATCTGATACCGCAGGCTTACCCGATAGCACGCTAAAATTCCTCCTCAACAATTCCCTACAGGTAGTGGTGATCGACTGTAGCTATGAACCACGCTCCGTGCCGCCGCGTAACCACAGCGACTTAAACAGAGTTATTGCCATTAATGAGATGGTTCGCTGCCCGCGGGTCATTGTTACTCATATCAGTCATCACTTTGATACATGGATGATGGCGAACAACCTGCCTGACGGTATTGAAGCAGGTTATGACGGGATGGAAATCGTTCTGGAGTAAGCCCGCTTGTCGGCCTCAGGTATACCTTGTTTCGCCACGATCTGAAAAAGCGACTTTTTGCTTTCACGCTTTAATCTTAAAAATAAACACTCTCTGTGTTGGTATTAATCCGCCAATATACATTTAATATAAAAATAATATAAAGCTTTAATTTTTTACCTTATAAATGATTTAACAGACAGTTAATTACTGTTGCGCACAAATACCTAAGAGAAATAGTTATCCAGATCACATTTGTTATTCTAAAAATAACAGATTCGGTTTTATGATAGCAGGCAACATCAGACCGTATTTCCTTCAATAAAAATATTCACTACACAAATAGTAAATGGAGATTTATATGAATAACGAGAAGTTATTCCGTTTAAGCAGGATGTTTATTGCTATTACCACCGCATCTGGTCTTTTTATTCATACCGCTTTCGCGGCTGAATCAGCAAAAGATGCCACACAATACACTCAGCAAATTAATCAGCAGTACATAAAAAACCTACCGTTTAGCGATCGTCAGGATTTTGCCGATGCGCAGCGTGGCTTTATTGCGCCGCTGCCAGATCACGGCATTCTTAACAATACCGATGGTAAGCCCTATTACCGCGCTGATGATTATAAATTTGATATCAACGCGTCAGCCCCGCAAACCATCAACCCCAGCCTGTGGCGCCAGTCGCAACTCAATGGCATTTCCGGCCTGTTTAAAGTTACCGATCGTATGTATCAGGTACGCGGCCAGGACATTTCCAACATCACTTTTATTGAAGGGAAAACGGGCCTGATTGTTATCGACCCGCTGGTCACGGCAGGCGCGGCGAAAGCCAGCCTCGATCTTTACTATCAGAACCGTCCGCATAGACCGATCGTCGCGGTCATTTACACCCATAGCCACACCGATCATTACGGCGGCGTTAAAGGCATTGTTTCCGAAGAAGAGGTGAAGTCCGGCAAGGTGCAAATCATAGCGCCTGAAGGTTTTATGGAAGAAGCGATAAGTGAAAACGTGCTGCTTGGCAACATCATGAGCCGTCGTGCGCTCTACTCTTATGGTCTGTTACTACCTCATACGCCCCAGGGTAACATCGGCAATGGTCTGGGCGTTACGCTCACGACTGGCCTGCCGACTATTATCGCCCCTACGAAATTGATCACCAAAACCGGTGAAAAAATGACCATCGACGGTCTGGAGTTCGAGTTTCTGATGGCGCCGGGCAGCGAAGCGCCGGCAGAAATGCACTTCTACATCCCGGCCCTGAAGGCGCTGTGTACGGCAGAGAACGCCACGCACACACTACATAACTTCTATACTCTGCGCGGAGCAAAAACACGCGATACCAGCAAATGGACGGAATATCTGAACGAAACGCTGGATATGTGGGGCAGCAAGGCCGAAGTTCTGTTTATGCCGCACACCTGGCCGGTGTGGGGCAATCAGCATATTAACGACTATATAGGCAAATATCGCGACACCATAAAATATATTCATGACCAGACGCTACATCTGGCCAATCAGGGGTATACGATGAATGAAATCGGCGACATGATTAAGCTGCCGAAGAATCTGGAAAATAACTGGGCCAGCCGCGGCTACTACGGTTCAGTCAGCCATAACGCCCGAGCTGTCTATAACTATTATCTCGGTTATTACAATGGCAACCCGGCAGACCTGCACCCTTATGGTCAGGTTGAAATGGGCAAACGCTATGTGAAAGCGTTAGGCGGCTCTGCACACGCCATCAACCTCGCCCGTGACGCCTACCGCCAGGGGGACTATCGCTGGGCGGCGGAACTTCTCAAACAGGTAATTGCCGCGAATCCTGGCGATCAGGCAGCGAAAAACTTGCAGGCTGACACCTTCGAACAACTGGGTTATCAGGCCGAATCCGCCACCTGGCGCGGTTTCTACCTGACCGGTGCGAAAGAACTGCGTGAGGGCGTACATAAATTCAACCACGGCACAACCAACTCTCCGGATACCATCAAAGGGATGACGGTAGAAATGCTGTTTGATTATATGGCAGTTCGCCTGGATAGCAGCAAAGCGGCAGGGAAAGATATCAGTCTGAACTTCAATCTGAGCGATGGCGATAACCTGAACCTGACTCTGGAAAACAGCGTACTTAACTATCGCCAGAGCCTGCAGCCGAAGAGCGATGCCTCGTTCTATATGAGTCGTACCGATCTCCACGACGTTCTGACCGGTCAGGCGAAAATGGCCGATCTGGTTAAAGCGAAAAAAGTGAAAGTGATTGGCAATGCAGTGAAATTGGATGAGATTATTGGCTGTCTGGATAATTTCGACCTGTGGGTGAATATCGTTACCCCAAATTAATGGCGCTTGCGTCCGGAGAAAATCATCTTCGGGCGCATTTCAATTCATATTAAAAATACAATAAAATGAAAAATATAAATTACAAATAAGTTATAAATGCGGTAGAAAAATAAAGCTATTTTTATCCTTCTGAAAAATAGCCATACTGTGACCCCCAATTCTATTTCACATTCACCCCGGATATTGTTCGCAATAAACAGGATGTATTTTATTATGCAAATAGTTAAATCCAGGATTGTGATGCAGCTAAAAAAACGTAGCTTGCTCTTTTCAGCCGTATTACTTACGGGGTGCTCGTTGCCTCCGGCTATTCCCATTATTGGCGCCTATTATCCCGACTGGCTTTTCTGCATTATTGCTGGCGTCATTCTCACGCTCGTCACACGGCGGATCCTACTACGTAAATATCAAACGCCGCCGTTGGCGGGCGTCATATATACCGCCCTTTTTGCTCTCTACTCCATGCTGTTCTGGCTGGTATTTTTCTAATTCATATTGAGATGCGCTCATGGAAAGCTTGCCGAAAAAAATTCCTCATAACAAAGTTCCCGCCCTGGTTCTGGTTCTGCTCGCGCTGGCCGTCATGGTGTTTGTCATCTGGCGGGTAGACAGCGCGCCCTCGACAAGCGATGCCTATGCATCCGCCGACACTATTGATGTGGTTCCAGAGGTGAGCGGCCGTATCGTCGAGCTGGCGGTGGTGGATAACCAGCAGGTGAAAAAAGGCGATCTCTTGTTCCGTATCGATCCCCGTCCCTACGAAGCCAGCCTCGCTAAAGCGGAAGCCTCGCTCGCCGCGCTGGATAAACAGATTATGCTGACCCAACGTAGCGTTGACGCGCAAAAATATGCCGCCAGTTCCGTTGAAGCGACGGTCGCCAAAGCGCGTGCGGCGGCGAAACAGGCCAGTGATACCCTACGCCGTACCGAGCCGCTGCTGTCGGAAGGATTTGTCTCGGCGGAAGATGTCAATCGCGCCAGAACTGCGCAGCGCGCTGCCGAAGCGGATCTGAATGCGGTTTTATTACAGGCGCAACAAGCTGCCAGCGCGGTGAGTGGCGTTGATGCGCTGGTCGCGCAGCGCGTTGCGGTACAGGCGGATATCGCTCTGACTAAACTGCATCTCGAAATGGCGACGGTACGTGCTCCCTTTGATGGCCGCGTGGTGTCCTTAAAAACCTCGATTGGTCAGTTTGCTTCCGCGATGAAACCCATTTTCACGCTTATTGATACTGACCATTGGTACATTATTGCCAACTTCCGCGAAACAGAGTTGAAGGCCATTCAAGCCGGCACGCCCGCCGCCATCCGCCTGATGAGCGACAGCAGTAAAACATTCCAGGGGAAAGTAGACTCCATCGGCTTTGGCGTACTGCCGGACGATGGCGGTATGGTGATTGGCGGCCTGCCGCGCGTATCGCGTTCCATCAACTGGGTACGCGTGGCCCAGCGCTTTCCGGTGAAAATCATGGTCGAAAAACCCGATGCATCGCTATTTCGCATTGGGGCATCGGCGGTTGCCACCCTTGAGCCGCAATAATGAACGCGCTTAATTACCTGCCGCTATCGGTCGTTAAATTGCTGGCTTTTTTTCATGAGGAGCTTAGTGAACAGCGCCCTGGCCGACTCACACAGGTAGGTCAGTTGTGGATCGGTTGTCTACTGGTCGTACTGATCTCTATGACCTTTGAGATCCCGTTTCTGGCTATCTCTCTGGCAGTGTTGTTTTATGGCGTACAGTCGAACGCGTTTTACACCAAATTCGTGGCAATCCTGTTTGTGGTCGCGACGGTGCTGGAAATCGGCAGTCTGTTTCTGATCTACAAATGGTCCTATAGCTATCCGCTAATGCGCATGATTATCGCCAGCGCGGTAGTGCTGGTTTGCATGTTTATGATGCGTACCCACCGTCTGGGGCTGCTCTTTTTCGCTGTGGCTATCGTCGCCGTATACGGGCAAACCTTCCCCGGAATGCTCGACTATCCGGAGGTAGTGGTTCGTCTCACGCTGTGGTGTATCGTTGTTGGACTCTACCCAACGCTGCTGATGGTACTGATCGGCGTGCTGTGGTTTCCCAGCCGCGCGGTAACTCAAATGCGGCACGCGTTGTGTGCCCGGCTAGACGACGCCGTTAGCCATTTGTTGAGCGACGTCGCGCCGCAAGCGGAAAAATACATTGAGCGGAACGTGCTGGCGCTACAAAAGCTAAATGTATTTTGCCTGGCCGATGATGCCGACTGGCAGGCGCGTAGCACGTGGTGGCAAAACTGCGTTTCCACCGTCACTTATCTGTACACTACGCTCAACCGTTATTCTGCCGACGCCGCGTCGCAATATCCGGCGCTGGTGCAAAAGATACGAAATGAGATCGCTTCGCTGCAACAGGCGGTCGCCCAGGGCGAACCCTGGCAGAGTACATGGTCGCTCAGCGCGCAAGAGCGCGTCGCCGCCCGGGCGTGCGGGCTGGAAACTATCTGCGACCAACTGCGCCAGCTTGGAGAGATGTCGCCCGATACGCCGCCTGCGCCTGCCGCCAGGCCCCCCGCCATGACGCCGGATGCCTTCAGTAACCCGGTCTACATACGCTACGCGCTGAAAACGCTGCTGGCCTGCATGATTTGCTACGTCTTCTATTCCGGCGTCGACTGGGAAGGCATTCACACCTGTATGCTGACATGTATTATCGTGGCCAATCCAAGCATCGGTTCGTCATATCAGAAAATGTCGCTACGCTTTGGCGGCGCGCTTTGCGGCGCGCTACTGGCGCTGCTGGTCGCCATTTTCGCCATGCCCTGGCTGGATAACATTGCCGAACTGCTGTGCCTGCTAGCGCCTGTCTTCCTGCTCGGCGCCTGGATAGCCACAGGATCGGAACGATCGTCCTATATCGGCACACAAATGATTGTCACCTTTGCCCTGGCGACGCTCGAAAACGTCTTTGGCCCGGTTTACGATCTGGTAGAAATTCGCGATCGCGCGATGGGGATTTTAATCGGCACTGCAGTTTCCGCCGTCATTTATACGTTTATCTGGCCGGAAAGCGAAGCGGACACTCTGCCGCAAAAACTGGCTGGCGCGTTAGGCATCCTGGGCAAGCTATTGCGTATCCCGCGCCAGCCTGACCCTACGTCGCAACGGACATACCTTCAGCTACGTATCGGTTGCCATGCGGCATTTAATGCCTGCGAAGAGATGCGCGAACGCGTCGCGCTGGAATACCAACTTAGCGCCAAAGAGCGCGCGCGTCTGCTCGCCGACAGCCAGGCCGTCATCGATCTGGGGCGTGAAATGCTCTATCGCTGGGATACGACCTGGAATAGCGCTCTCCCTTCGGATCACGACGCGCAGCAAACGCAGGCTGACTGCATTGCGCAAGCATTAGAACATTATGCTGCCGGCCTTGCGAGCCGTACCAGCCGCGCGCCTGCGCTCGATTTGACGGTGTCGCCCACATTACCTGAACAGGAACAAGGTATCGTGCGCCTGATGTCTTGCTTACCAGACTGGACGGCCCCGGAACACACGCCAGCCGAAACTCCGCAGCAAGGAACTACCCCATTATGATTCGAACCTCTTCACGCCTCCTTCTTTGCTGCCTGCTTGGCAGCGCCACAGCGCTTTCTGGCTGTGCGCTTATTCGCGAAGATACCGCCGCCCATCAGCAGCTTCAGCCGGAAAATAGTCAACTGGCCAATGATATTCATCTGGCAAGCTCCGGCTGGCCGCAGGCGCAGTGGTGGCGACAATTCAACGATCCGCAGCTCAATGCGCTTATTCAGCAGACGCTATCCGGCTCTCATACCCTTGCCGAAGCTAAGCTGCGTGAAAAGAAATCGCAATCACAGGCGGAATTGCTGGAAGCAGGATCACAGCTACAGGTCGCCGCGCTGGGTATGCTTAATCGCCAGCGGGCATCGGCGAATGGCTTTCTCGGCCCCTATGCGCTGGACGCGCCGAAGCTGGGTATGGATGGCCCGTATTATACGGAAGCCACCATTGGTCTGTTCGCCGGGATTGATCTCGATTTTTGGGGCGTACATCGTTCCGCCGTCGCTGCGGCTATCGGCGCGCAAAACGCCGCGCTTGCCGAAACCGCCGCCGTGGAGTTGTCGCTTACAACCGGCGTTGCGCAGCTTTACTACAGTATGCAGGCCAGCTATCAGATGCTCGATCTGTTACAGCAAACTCGTGATGTTGTTGACTACGCGATACAGGCGCATCAGAGCAAAGTGGCGCACGGGCTGGAAGCGAAAGTGCCCTACCACGGCGCAAGAGCGCAGATGCTGGCGGTCGATAAACAGATCGCCGCAGTAAAAGGGCAAATAAAAGAAACGCGCGAGTCGCTACGCGCGCTGATGGGAGTGGAGGCGATGCCGGACATCAAACCCGCTTCGCTGCCGCAAGTCAATACCGGTATACCTTCAACGCTCTCTTATGAACTGCTCGCCAGACGCCCGGATCTGCAAGCGATGCGCTGGTATGTTCAGGCGTCGCTGAACCAGGTTGACGCCGCCCGCGCCCTGTTCTATCCCAGCTTTGATATCAAAGCCTTCTTTGGCCTCGATTCGATCCATCTGGATAGTTTGTTTAAAAACACCAGTAAACAGATCAACTTTATTCCGGGCTTACGCCTGCCGCTTTTCGACGGCGGACGTCTTAATGCCAACCTGGCAAGCACCAGGGCCGCCAGCAATATATTGATTGAACGTTATAACCAGTCTGTACTCAACGCCGTGCGCGATGTGGCGATAAATGGCGCCCGTCTGCAAACGCTTAATGATGAGCGCGACATGCAGGTACAGCGGGTAGACGCCACACGTTATACCCAGGCCTCCGCCGAGGCGGCGTTAAAACAGGGACTGGGAAGCAGACTACAGGCCACCGAAGCCAGACTCCCTGTGTTAAGTGAACAAGTTTCGCTGCTGATGTTGGATACCCAGCGCATTATTCAGAGTATCCAGCTTATCAAATCACTGGGGGGCGGCTATCAGGCCGCATGAAAATGTCATGTGGCATTTTCTTTCGACACGTCAAAACTGACGACAGCCTGTTTTTCGTCAGGGTTTTGAACAAAATTCGCCCGTAATATCAGGGTAAGTCCACCCTAAAAAAGTGGCATAAAACATGCATACTGAGGGCGACAGCGCGTATGCGCGATTTGATTAACTGGAGCGAAACCGATGAAAAAAGTCGTCACGGTTTGCCCATATTGCGCATCAGGTTGCAAAATCAACCTGGTGGTCGATAACGGCAAAATCGTCCGGGCTGAGGCGGCGCAGGGGAAAACCAACCAGGGTACCCTGTGTCTGAAGGGCTACTACGGCTGGGATTTTATTAATGATACCCAGATCCTGACCCCGCGTCTGAAAACCCCAATGATCCGTCGCCAACGTGGCGGCAAACTGGAATCTGTTTCCTGGGATGAAGCGCTTAATTACGTTGCTGAACGTTTGAGCGCCATCAAAGCGAAATACGGTCCGGATGCAATCCAGACGACCGGCTCCTCTCGCGGTACCGGAAATGAAACCAACTATGTAATGCAAAAATTCGCGCGCGCCGTTATTGGTACCAATAACGTTGACTGCTGCGCTCGCGTCTGACACGGCCCATCGGTTGCAGGTCTGCACCAATCGGTCGGTAACGGCGCAATGAGTAATGCAATTAACGAAATTGATAACACCGATTTAGTGTTCGTCTTTGGGTATAACCCGGCGGATTCCCATCCTATTGTGGCGAATCACGTGATTAATGCTAAACGCAACGGGGCGAAAATTATCGTCTGCGATCCGCGCAAAATTGAAACCGCGCGCATTGCTGACATGCATATCGCGTTGAAAAACGGCTCGAATATCGCGCTGCTCAACGCCATGGGTCATGTCATTATTGAAGAAAACCTGTACGACAAAGCGTTTGTCGCCAGCCGTACCGAAGGTTTTGAAGAGTACCGTAAGATTGTTGAAGGCTATACGCCAGAGTCCGTCGAAGAGATCACTGGCGTTAGCGCACAGGAAATTCGTCAGGCTGCGCGTATGTATGCCGGCGCGAAAAGCGCGGCGATCCTGTGGGGCATGGGCGTGACCCAGTTCTATCAGGGCGTCGAGACCGTGCGTTCACTGACCAGCCTTGCGATGCTGACCGGCAACCTCGGCAAACCCAGCGCGGGCGTGAACCCGGTTCGCGGCCAGAACAACGTTCAGGGCGCGTGCGATATGGGCGCTCTGCCGGATACTTATCCAGGCTACCAGTACGTTAAGTTCCCGGAAAACCGCGAGAAATTCGCTAAAGCATGGGGCGTAGAAAGTTTGCCTGCGCATACCGGCTATCGCATCAGCGAGCTGCCGCACCGTGCGGCGCATGGCGAAGTGCGCGCGGCGTACATTATGGGTGAAGATCCGCTGCAAACTGATGCGGAACTCTCTGCGGTACGTAAAGCGTTTGAGGATCTGGAACTGGTCATCGTGCAGGACATCTTCATGACCAAAACCGCGTCGGCGGCGGATGTGATTTTACCGTCTACCTCGTGGGGCGAGCATGAAGGCGTCTTCTCTGCGGCTGACCGTGGTTTCCAGCGTTTCTTTAAAGCCATTGAGCCGAAGTGGGATCTGAAAACCGACTGGCAGATTATCAGTGAAATCGCCACCCGGATGGGCTACCCGATGCACTACAACAATACCCAGGAGATCTGGGATGAGTTACGTCATCTGTGCCCGGATTTCTACGGGGCCACTTACGAGAAGATGGGAGAACTGGGCTATATCCAGTGGCCATGCCGCGACACGTCGGATGCCGATCAGGGGACCTCATACCTCTTTAAAGAGAAGTTCGATACCCCGAACGGCCTCGCGCAGTTCTTCACCTGCGACTGGGTAGCGCCTATCGATAAGCTCACCGAAGAGTACCCAATGGTACTGTCGACAGTGCGTGAAGTCGGCCACTACTCCTGCCGCTCAATGACCGGTAACTGTGCGGCGCTGGCCGCGCTGGCGGATGAACCCGGCTATGCGCAAATCAATACCGCCGACGCTGCGCGTCTGGGCATTGAAGATGAAGCGCTGGTGTGGGTTCATTCGCGTAAAGGCAAAATCATCACCCGCGCGCAGGTCAGCGATCGCCCGAACAAAGGAGCGATTTATATGACTTACCAGTGGTGGATTGGCGCCTGTAATGAGCTGGTGACTGAAAACCTAAGCCCGATTACTAAAACGCCGGAGTACAAATACTGTGCCGTGCGCGTTGAGCCGATTGCCGATCAGCGAGCCGCCGAACAGTATGTCATTGATGAGTACAACAAGCTGAAAACCCGCCTGCGCGAAAGCGCAATGGGATGATCTGCCGGATGGCGGCGTCAGAATGCCTTATCCGGTTTACGATCTGTTTCCACTGTAGGCCTGATAAGGCGCGTTAGCATCGCCATCAGGCATTTTCCTGTCAACGGCCTCCCTCGCGGAGGCTGTTTTTTTATCCATACGATCTCTTTATACTGTTCACTCCGTACCCTAAATAAAATTCAAAATGAAACAACTGCTTGCATTGATGTTTTTGATAACATTTTTTGCCCATGCCGCCGCCCCTGAGCCGGGTAGCCAGTACCTGAAAGCGGCAGAAGGCGGAGACCGACGCGCGCAGTATTATCTTGCCGATAGCTGGTTTAGTTCCGGCGATTTAGGCAAGGCCGAATACTGGGCGCAAAAAGCCGCCGATAATGGCGATGCCGACGCTTGCGCGCTACTGGCACAAATCAAAATCACTAATCCGGTAAGCCTGGATTATCCCGGCGCAAAAAGGCTGGCGGAAAAGGCGGCAAAAGCGGGTAGTAAAGCGGGGGAAATTACGCTGGCGCGGGTTCTGGTCAACGCTCAGGCCGGACGCCCGGACTATCCGAAAGCCATCTCGCTGCTGCAAAACGCCTCTGAAGATCTGGATAACGATTCCGCGGTGGATGCGCAAATGTTGCTTGGCCTGATTTACGCCAATGGGGCGGGCATTGCCGGCGATGATGAAAAAGCCGCCTGGTATTTCAAACGTAGTTCCGCCATTTCCCGTACTGGTTATTCAGAATATTGGGCGGGAATGATGTTTTTAAACGGTGAACCGGGTTTTATTGAAAAGAATAAGCAGAAGGCGCTGCACTGGTTGAATCTAAGCTGTCTGGAAGGGTTTGATACCGGTTGCGAAGAGTTTGAGGCGTTAACGAACGGGTAACGGTTTGCATTGCCGGATGGTGGCACAAGCGCCTTATCCGGCAACCCGTTAAACGTTACTGTGCGGTCTTATCAAATTTACCCAGCATCTCACGCTCATAGGCCAGCGCTTTTTTGCGGTCAAACTTGTGTTCCCACTTAGAAATAACCAGCACCGCCAGCGCATTCCCTACCACATTTAGCGCAGTACGCGCCATGTCCAGGATACGGTCAACACCGGCGATAAACGCCAGCCCCTCCAACGGGATGCCCACGCTGCCCAGCGTCGCCAGTAACACCACAAAGGAAACGCCCGGCACGCCGGCAATCCCTTTCGACGTCACCATCAGCGTCAGCACCAGTACAATTTCCTGCCACAGCGACAGATCGATGCCGTATAGCTGCGCGATAAAAATGGCGGCGATGCTTTGGTATAACGTGGAGCCGTCGAGGTTAAATGAGTAACCGGTCGGCACCACGAAGCTGGTGATCGAGGCTGGCGCGCCGTAAGCCTCCATCTTCTCGATAATGCGTGGCAGCACGCTCTCGGAGCTGGCGGTCGAGTACGCCAGAATCAATTCGTCTTTCAGGATGCGAATCAGTATCCAGATACTTAACCCGCACAGGCGCGCCACGATGCCCAGCACCACCAGTGCAAAGAAGATAATCGCAAAGTGTACCAGTAGCACCAGTTTCGCCAACGGCCACAGCGATGCAAAACCAAAATTCGCCACCGTGACGGCGATCAGCGCAAAAACGCCCACTGGCGCATAGCGCATCACCATATGGGTGACTTTAAACATGGTTTCAGAAATGGAACGAAACACAGTAACCAGCGGTTCGCGGTGCGTTGCCGGCAGGGACGACAACCCCAGCCCAAACAGGACCGAGAAAAAGATAATCGGCAGCATATCCCCTTTGGCCATCGATGCGATGATATTGGTCGGCACCAGCGACAGTATCGTCCCCATCAGCCCATGCGCATGACTTTGTACTTCCGCCGTGGTGTTCTGGTATTTCGAAATATCGACGGTCGCCAGTTGCGACATATCAATGCCTGAGCCTGGCTGAAAGACATTCGCCAGCGTAATACCGAGGATAATCGCCACCGTGGTGATCAGTTCAAAATAGAGAATGGTTTTTGCGCCGATACGGCCTAGCTGTTTCGCATCGCCAACGCCGGCGATGCCGACAATCAGAGTCGAGATCACGATCGGCACGACGATCATTTTAATCAGATGGATAAAGATATCGCCGGCAGGCGACAACAGATTGGCAATCAGCCATTCACGGCTGTCACTGTGATAATGCAGATAGCTGCCCAGCAGAATGCCCAGCACCATAGCCAGCAAAATTTGCCAGGCCAGGCTGACTTTCAAGTTTTTCATAACAACAGACTTCCTCGATGAAGCGTTGCTCTCCGTCAAAAGCATGAGAGCAATACATACTGAAAGGGTATGATTTGTGTTGCGTTGGTTTGTAGAGTTTTTTAACGCGCATAATCAGTATCATTTGCATAGCGTCTTGCGCAACCCTTTCATAACAGGGCTTTTGGCTGCTTTTATGCATAATAACGCGAGTTTATGGCGTTAATGATGAATAACCATTTGTTATGGAAAGCTTTTTATTTCGACAAAAACGATTAATACACTGAGGTAATTAATTTTTATCCGTGATTCATTCGCCGTTTTTTTAAACAGCGCGCACGACGCAAATCACAAAAAAGAAAAAATTATTTCTGCCGATTTTGTAACAATTTTGCCAAATTAATGGCCTCTACCAGTTGCGCACGGTTCACTCGCGGCGAGTTTGCATCCAGTAAGGTTTGCCACAGCGACACGGCTCGCGCATAATCCGCCTGCATAAACGCATCCGCCGCCAGCAGCATCTGCGCAGTCACTTCTGCCGCATCCAGCGCTAACGCTTTGTTAATCATTTCACGAGTCGCAGGCGTCATATGTTGCCCGGACTGGTAATACAGCACCGTTGCCAGCGCGGCGAAAAGTTGCGCGTTATCTCCTCGCAGACGCAACGCCTGACGATATGCCAACAGCGCATTGTCATACGCATTGCGATAGAGATAATACTCGCCCAGCCGCGCCCATTGCTCGCTATCCTGCGGATTGGCGCGGATTTTTTCTTGCAGCCTGGAAAGCTGCGCCTCTGGCGTTTGCGGGTTCGTAAAGTCACGTAGCGGATCGGCCAGACGCTGATGCTCGCTACGTACAGCCTGCCATTTCGGCGTCAACATATAGCCGCCGACGCAGGCAGCCACCATCAACACCGCCGCAGCCGCCAGACGCTTTACAGGCGGCGGGCGTAATGGCGTCGTGACGTTCGCTGGCAAACTCATGTTTCCTCCTTCTCTGTACGCTGACAAATGCCGGCTCGCCAGAGAATAATACCCACCAGCAACAACATCAGACACGGCAGCGCCCATAGCAGAAGCGTTTGCGCGGTCAGCGGCGGATCATAGCGAACAAAATCGCCGTAACGCCGGGTCATCCAGGCGGTGATGTCCGCTTCATCTTTACCTTCCGCCACCATGGTATAGACCTGATGGCGCATACTAACCGCGACCGGCGCATTGGATTCCAGTAAGTTTTGATTCTGACACTGCGGGCAACGTAACTGTCTGGCAATGCGCAGGGCTTTATCCTGCTGTTGCGTGTTTTCGAAGCGCCAGGTGTCCACCACCTGAGCATGGGCAGTGAAAGCGAAGAAAAACAAGACACAGATGAAAAGTAAACGCGTTTTGCCGGATAAGGCGTCCGCGACGCCATCCAGCAACGCTGTAATTAACTTACACATCATGTCTCCTCCCTCGCCAGCCGCTCAGCAATGCCCCGACGATCATCAACAGCCCGCCGCCCCAGATCCAACGAACGCCAGTCTGCACATAAAAACGCATAGCATACCGCTCCGCTCCCGTTTTCTCGCCCATCACCGCATACCAGTCATGTAGCAGGTTCCAGTGAATCCCCGGCTCCATCATTTGCTGGCGCCGCGCGACATAAAAGCGCCGCTCCGGCGCAAGATAGCCAATCACCTGGTCATCTTTCGAAAGGGTAATCAACGCTTTCTCGGTGGTGTAATTCCCGTGGGCCGCCAGATCCAGACGCTCGAAACGAAAGGTATAGCCCGCCAGCGCCACCTGCTGACCAGGGCTGAGGTTAAGGCTGATCTCATGTCGACTGCCGCTGGAAACCATAATCCCGGCGGCGAAGATAAATACGCCCGTATGCGCCAGCAACGCCGGAAGCTGACGATGCAGAGAACGTGTCCGGCGGCTTACCGTCGCAAGCACGATAACCACCAGCATCAGCAGGCCAAACGGCAGCGTGACGCGATTAAAATAGGGCGCGCCCACCGAAAGCCTTCCCCAGCCCATCAAACCATAAATCATGGGGTAGAGCGTCCCGACCAGCACGATCAACAAGACGGCGCTAAAGAGCAGCAGCGTCGCCAGAATGAGCGTTTCGCGCTTTCCGCCGCCCAAACGCGTCGCCGGATACGGCTCCCGCGCCCGCCAGCCGTACAGAGCAAGCGATGCCAGACTTAACGCGGCAAAAAGGGTAAACAGCGGCACCGCGCGCACATTATCTAACGCAAAAGCATGGACGGAGAGCAGAATGCCGGAACGCACAATCAGCGTTCCCAGCAACGAGAGGATCAGCATCAGTATCGCCAGCAGCAACGACCAGTGACGGAAGCTCCCGTGCTGGCGGCTGACATACAGGCTGTGCAGCAACGCGCTGGCGGCAAGCCACGGCAACAAAGAGGCATTTTCCACCGGGTCCCAGAACCACCAGCCGCCCCAGCCCAGTTCGCAATACGCCCACCACGATCCGAGAATGATACCCAACGTCAGAGCGCACCAGCCGGGTAACGCCCAGCGCCAGCAAACCCAGGCGGTTGCCGCGTTAAAGCCGCCACACAGTAGCGAGGCCAGTGCTACGCTCGCCGCGGTCATCAGTCCGCCATAACCCAGATAGAGCAGCGGCGGATGTAAGATCAGCCCCAGATGTTGCAGCATGGGATTAAGGTCGCGCCCTTCAATGGCGGGAGGAAAAATACGCAGGAACGGATCGGACCACAGCACGATAAACAACAGCAGCGAGGCCATAATGAGGGACAAGATGCTCAGGGCCAGCGGAAAAAGCGCGTCAGATTCATGCCGGGAGCGCCAGGCGAATAACGCCGTCCACCCCGAAAGAAGCAGCGCCCACAGCAGGAGCGAGCCTTCATGACCGCCCCATACCGCCGCCAGTTTAAGTCCCCATGACAACTGGCTATGGCTATGCTGCGCAACATAAACAACCGAAAAGTCGCTGATCAGAAAACAGCTAACCAGAATCGCAAACGCCAGTAGCAGCAGCGTGAACGCCGTCCACGCGCCGCAGGTCGCCAGGCGCATAACGCCACGCCAATGCCGACCAATCCCGCACCATGTCGCCAGCGGGGTCAACACGTTGACCCCGAGACTCAACAACAGCGCCAGAAACCCGGCTTCAGGAAGAAAGATGTCCAGATTATGCAACCGTTAGCTGTCCCGCATAAAGAATGAAAAAGCGCAGCAGCAGCACGCCGGTCAAACTGGCGCCGCAAACGGCCAACACGCCGTGAAACGTTACGCTACGGTTTGCCCAGGGTTTCAGCAGCATAGGGATAATCAATCCCAGTCCTACGACGCCAAGCCAGAACCACCAGCTCCAGAAGCCGCCGCCCAACGCGGCCGCCAGCGCGCGCATTTTGCCGTCATCGCCCAGCGCCAGCCCAATAAAAAAGGCCGCCAGCAGGAAGATCTCCAGCCATACCACTGGGGTTTCCATGCGATGTACAAAGCGCGCCTCGGTGCTGTGCGGGTTGCTACGATGGCGTAACGCCATCGCGATCAGCGCTACCGCCGCGCCGGAGGAGATGCCGGAGAACAGAAACAGCGCCGGCAGAATCGGGTTATTAAGGAGCGGATAGGATTTCAGCGCCGACAGCAGAAAGCCGGTATACGCGCCGAGCAGTACCGCCAGTACCAGCATCACGGTCTCAAGGGCGCGATGGAGCGGCGTCAGCAGGGTTAACACGCTTTGTACCAGACCCAGCCGCGGCAGCCAGCGCTGTTGCAGGGCAATAACCTCTTTTTCAAAGATTTTCGCCAACCACAGTATCAGTACCACCATGTAGAGCTGGAACAGCATCACGCCCATCGACATCACCGAGGTAAAACTGTAGTGAAACATCAGCTTCCAGAAGGTCCACGGGCGCGTCAGGTGGAAGACCAGAATCAGCAGACCAAGAATAATCGCCCCCGGCCCTAACACCAGCGTAGTGCGCAGCAGCGTGCTGTCCGAACCGCCCGCCTCCGGATGGAAGCGGCGCAGCAGAATCGCCAACGTAACCAGTCCGGCGGAGATGCCAATCAGAAACAGATAGATGGCGATGGGCCAGTCCCACACCAGTGATGCAAAATGAAATGCAGACGCGTTGGTCATTGGCTCACCTCCCCATAGTTAAAGGGCACGCGATACACCTTCGGTTTCGTCCCCAGCGCCAGCTTGTAGCGATAAGTCGGTTTCTCGCGCAGCAGACGGGAGATCTCACTATCAGGATCGTCCAGATTGCCGAAGGTCAGGGCTTTGGTTGGACAGGATTCGACGCAGGCAGGCAATCGGCCCTCTTTTAGCCGGGTTTTCCGGCAGAAATCGCACTTATCCGCCGTCTTACTGACCGGATGGATAAAGCGCACGCGGTAAGGACACGCGGCGATACAATACTGGCAGCCGACGCAAAGGTCCGGGTTCACATCGACAATACCGCTGGCGGCATCGCGGAATGATGCGCCGGTCGGGCAGACGTCAACGCAGGGCGCATGGTCGCAGTGCTGGCATGAGTGACGAAAGAAACGGTACTTCACCTCCGGAAACGTCCCCAGCGGCTCACTGCGGATAATGGTCAGGCGCGATACGCCCTCCGGTACCTGATTCACTTCCCGACAAGCATCCATACAGGCGGTACAGCCGATGCATAGCGATTCGTCATGCACCATGCCATAACGCACGCCGTTAATATTCAACGTGTTCGCTACAACGCGTCCTGCCATCCCACTGACCGCCGCCAGCGCGCCGACGCGGGTAATAAATTGACGTCGGGTGCAACTCATGGCTGCTCCTTAAGCAACGGAACGGACGCCGGATTAAAGTGCGGGTTAGTACGCTGATCGCTATGGCAATCCACGCATATTTTGATCCGCCCTTTCTCGCTTAGCGTCTGCATCGTATCTTGCTGCGGATGCAGGGAATGGCAACTGGCGCAGGTCACTTTAGTAACATGAACATCGTGCGGCCAGAACGCTTTTTGTAGTTGTTCAGGCAGATGGCAGGACATGCAGACGCTGTTCTGCTGCTCCAACGTATACATCGGGTCGTTAAAACGCATCACATCTTTCACCCCTTCACGGTGATGAAGCGACGGTTGGCCGTGGCAGTTGGTGCAAGTTACCGGTAATTTGTTGTTCGGGTTGATAGCGCCCGTATGCTTACCGTGCATACCTTCAGTGTCCGGCTTGTGGCAGTCCAGACAGGCAGCATCCGGATTACGCTGCTGGGTGACTGTCCAGCGTTGTTCAGGTAGCTGGGCGGCGGGGACGGCAGTTATCCCATTCAGGCTCCAGAACAGGCCTGACGCCAGCACCCCAGCAGTTAATAACGAACGTAATACGCTCATATTCACTCCATTGCGTTATCCGCCCCTTACGGGGCGGAATGGGGTTATTGGCTTAACAGACTGTTTTTACGCGCCTGATCTTCCCACTGCGGTACGACCGTTTTCAGGAAGTCCTGCTTCTCGGCGTTGATTTGTTGCATATTCAAACCAATCGCTTTCTGCGCCTTCTCTTTCGTCGAAATATCCGGCAGCGGAATTTCATGGGTAATGCCTTTGGTCGCCAGCAGTCGCGCCAGTTTAGTGCGGGCATCCGCGGCTTTATCCATCGCGCTGCCTAACATCCGCAGACCTTCCTCCGGGGCATGCATATGAATACCGTGTGACGCAATCGCCAGATCCCAACGCCACTGCGCGTGGCGAATATCGTTCAGAATCGGTTTCATTTCCGCGTCTGTCGCCCCCGCCTCCCACGCGGCTTTCGCCTCAAAATGGGCATGAACCAGTTGATCTTCTACTTTGATTTTCAGATCGTGAATCGCCTGCTTGCGTTCCGCCACCACGTTTTGCAGCGTGGTTTTATCCTGGGTATGGCAGTTAGCGCAGGTCTGGGCGAAATTATCGAACGGGTTGCCGATTTTATGGTCGGTGTAGAGCTTGCCGTCGGCGTTCTGTACTTTCGGCATGTGGCAGTCAATACAGGTCACGTTATTCTTACCGTGAATGCCCGCGCTCCAGGTTTCATATTCCGGGTGCTGCGCTTTGAGCATCGGCGTTTTCGACAGCGAGTTTGTCCAGTCGGAGAAAGCGATAGCGTCGTAATATTTCTCCATACTTTCGACCTTCATACCTTCGTCCCACGGGAATTTAACGGCTTTATTTTTACCCTCAAAGTAGTACTCGACGTGGCACTGTCCGCAAACCATCGATTGCTGATCAAACCGTCCCGCTTTATCAAACGGTTTGCCGATAGCCTCCATTGCCCGTTCGGCATAGGGGCGCGACAGAGTTAACGCAGGCTTTCCCTGGGCGAAATCGTCCGAAGCGGTGTTATGGCAGTCGGCGCAGCCCAAATCGTTGACAATTTCCGGGCCGCCGCGCGCCCATTTGCCATGAAAGTAGCCATCTTCGCCCTCTTGCTGAATAAGGCGCGCGACGTCAGGGCTTTTACAACTCCAGCACGCCATTGGCAGAGGGCCCTCTTCCGCCGTTTTTGGCGCGCCGGTACGCAGCGTTTCGCGCACGTCAGTTACCGCATACGCGTGACCGCGTGGTTTGTTGTAATCACGGGAGAAGGGATATCCCGCCCACAGGATCACCAGACGTGGGTCTTCCGCCAGCGCATCTTCACGGGCAGACTGTTCTGATGTCGCTTTCCATGACTGATATTGGTCGGGGTGTTGAGGCGAGAACGTTTCATTTTTCGCTTCAACAGTAACAGTTTTTGCAGATACGGACGTTTGCTCAGCGTAAACAGAGGTCATAAAGAAAAAAGGAAATATAAGGCTGAAGAAACGGCGTGCGCGTAATGTTTTCCTTGCCATAGAGGTCTCATCCAGATTGCGCCACTATCTTCAATGGCGATTTTTTATCGTTTTCCATAACAGCAACCGCACAAATACTGTTATTACATTGCTCCCCTGTATGTGTAACAAATAACCACACTTAAAATGTTGTCTTTAATCAATTGTAAGTGTATGTAAAATACCACTTTAGAGTTAGCAGCCTGTATATCTCCTCTTCTCTTTTATGATTTCCGGACACGGATCACTTTTTTAAAAAAATTCATATAACGTCATGTTATCCCAATAATTTATTTAATTTTGCGGGACACAATCAAAAAACAGATTGCTGCTTATTTGCACAGTTCCCTTTTTGCGTGATCTGTCGCCCAAATACTAAACAAAACTTATTAAGACCCTACATTTAACGTTTATGCGACATATTATTAACATCACACAAGGAGAACAACAGCATGAGCCAAACACATAAACACGCTATTCCCGCCAATGTTGCGGATCGTTGCCTGATAAATCCAGAGCAGTATGAGGCTAAATATCAACAGTCTATTAACGATCCCGATACGTTCTGGGGCGAACAGGGAAAAATTCTCGACTGGATCACGCCGTACCAAAAAGTGAAAAACACCTCCTTTGCGCCAGGCAATGTATCTATTAAATGGTACGAGGACGGCACGCTGAATCTGGCGGCAAACTGCCTTGACCGCCATTTACAGGAAAATGGCGATCGCACCGCCATTATCTGGGAAGGCGACGACGCGTCGCAGAGTAAACATATCTCTTATCGCGAGTTACATCGCGATGTCTGCCGTTTCGCGAATACGCTGCTGGATCTGGGCATTAAAAAAGGCGACGTGGTAGCGATTTATATGCCGATGGTGCCGGAAGCGGCGGTGGCAATGTTGGCCTGCGCCCGCATCGGCGCGGTGCATTCAGTGATCTTCGGCGGTTTCTCGCCGGAAGCCGTTGCCGGACGCATTATCGACTCCAACTCGCGGCTGGTGATCACTGCCGACGAAGGCATACGCGCCGGACGCAGCATCCCACTGAAAAAGAATGTCGATGACGCGCTGAAAAACCCGAACGTCACCAGCGTTAAGCATGTAATCGTCCTGAAGCGCACCGGCGGCAACATTGACTGGCAAGAAGGCCGCGATCTGTGGTGGCGCGATCTGATTGAAAAAGCCAGCCCTGAACACCAGCCTGAAGCGATGAATGCCGAAGATCCGCTATTCATCCTTTATACCTCCGGCTCCACCGGCAAGCCGAAAGGCGTGCTGCACACCACCGGCGGCTATCTGGTCTATGCCGCGACCACCTTTAAGTATGTCTTTGATTATCACCCTGGCGATATTTACTGGTGTACCGCCGATGTGGGTTGGGTGACGGGGCACAGTTATCTGTTGTATGGTCCGCTAGCCTGCGGCGCGACCACATTAATGTTTGAAGGCGTACCGAATTGGCCGACGCCCGCTCGCATGTGCCAGGTGGTCGACAAACACCAGGTCAACATTCTCTATACCGCCCCGACGGCAATCCGCGCGCTGATGGCGGAAGGCGATAAAGCCATTGAAGGCACCGACCGTTCTTCACTGCGCATTCTGGGTTCCGTCGGCGAACCGATCAACCCCGAAGCGTGGGAATGGTTCTGGAAGAAGATCGGCAACGAAAAATGCCCGGTCGTCGACACCTGGTGGCAGACTGAAACCGGCGGTTTCATGATCACGCCGCTACCGGGCGCGACCGAACTGAAAGCCGGTTCCGCCACCCGTCCTTTCTTTGGCGTGCAGCCTGCGCTGGTGGATAACGAAGGCCATGCGCAAGAAGGCGCGACGGAAGGCAATCTGGTCATTACTGATTCCTGGCCGGGCCAGGCGCGCACTCTGTTCGGCGATCATGAGCGTTTTGAGCAGACCTATTTCTCTACCTTCAAAAATATGTATTTCAGCGGCGACGGCGCGCGCCGCGATGAAGATGGCTACTACTGGATCACCGGTCGTGTGGATGACGTACTAAACGTCTCCGGCCACCGTCTGGGCACGGCGGAAATCGAATCGGCGCTGGTGGCGCATCCGAAGATCGCCGAAGCGGCGGTGGTGGGTATTCCACACGCTATCAAAGGTCAGGCGATTTACGCTTATGTGACGCTCAACCACGGCGAGGAGCCGTCGCCAGAACTGTACGCGGAGGTGCGCAACTGGGTACGTAAAGAGATTGGCCCGCTGGCGACGCCGGACGTGCTGCACTGGACCGACTCACTGCCAAAAACCCGTTCCGGCAAAATTATGCGCCGTATTTTGCGCAAAATCGCGGCGGGCGATACCAGCAATCTGGGCGATACCTCGACCCTCGCCGACCCTGGCGTGGTAGAGAAACTGCTCGAAGAGAAGCAGGCCATCGCGATACCGTCATAACCATAAATGCCGGATGGCAACGCGAAAGCGTTTTATCCGGCCTACGACCCTACCCCTGCCCTCTCTCAAACCGGGAGAGGGAAATATAAAAAAACCCTCCCCCAAAGGATTTCGTGTTACAGGAAGGCGGCAAGCGAGCACATCCCCAGCAGCATAGTTCACTATGTGACTGGGGTGCGCGAGTGCGGCCAACGCGCCTGTAGCGCGAAAGACGCAGGGGGACCTCTGGAGAGCTCTGTGATGAATGACCAAATTTATCAGCGGATAGAAGACAGTGCGCGTTTCAGGGAATTAGTCGAAAAACGGCAACGGTTTGCCACGATTCTGTCAGTTATCATGCTGGCGGTTTATATCAGCTTTATTTTACTGATCGCCTTCGCGCCTGGCTGGCTGGGCACGCCTCTACATGCGGGAACCCGCGTCACCCGAGGAATTCCCATTGGTGTCGGGGTGATTGTGATTTCTTTTGTGTTGACCGGAATTTATATCTGGCGGGCGAACGGCGAATTCGATCGTCTTAATAACGCCGTACTGCATGAGGTGAAAGCATTATGAAGAGAGTTCTGACGGCGCTTGCCGCCGCACTCCCCTTCGCCGCTCATGCGGCGGATGCCATCAGCGGCGCGGTTGAACGCCAGCCCACCAACTGGCAGGCGATTATCATGTTTTTGATTTTCGTCGTGTTTACGCTCGGTATTACCTACTGGGCCTCTAAACGCGTACGTTCCCGTAGCGACTACTATACCGCAGGCGGCAATATCACCGGGTTCCAGAACGGCCTGGCGATTGCCGGTGACTATATGTCCGCCGCGTCATTTCTCGGCATTTCCGCGCTGGTGTTTACCTCCGGTTATGACGGACTGATCTATTCGCTGGGCTTCCTTGTCGGCTGGCCAATCATCCTGTTTTTGATTGCCGAGCGCCTGCGTAATCTGGGACGTTATACTTTTGCGGATGTTGCCTCTTATCGCCTGAAACAGGGGCCAATTCGCATTCTTTCAGCCTGTGGATCACTGGTGGTGGTGGCGCTTTATCTCATCGCCCAAATGGTCGGCGCCGGTAAACTGATTGAACTGCTGTTCGGTCTGAACTATCACATTGCCGTGGTTCTGGTCGGCGTGCTGATGATGATGTATGTACTGTTCGGCGGGATGCTGGCGACAACGTGGGTGCAAATTATCAAAGCCGTCCTGCTACTGTTTGGCGCCAGTTTCATGGCCTTTATGGTGATGAAACACGTCGGCTTTAGCTTCAATAACCTGTTCACCGAAGCCATGGCGGTACACCCGAAAGGCGCGGCGATTATGAGTCCGGGAGGACTGGTGCAAGACCCGATTTCGGCGCTGTCATTGGGTCTGGGACTCATGTTCGGCACCGCCGGATTGCCGCATATTTTGATGCGTTTCTTTACGGTCAGTGATGCCCGCGAAGCGCGCAAGAGCGTGTTCTACGCCACCGGTTTTATGGGCTATTTCTACATTCTGACCTTTATTATCGGGTTTGGCGCCATCATGCTGGTAGGGGCGAATCCAGCCTATAAAGATGCCGCGGGCGCGCTGATTGGCGGCAATAACATGGCGGCGGTGCATCTGGCCAACGCGGTAGGCGGCAACCTGTTCCTCGGCTTTATTTCGGCAGTGGCGTTTGCCACCATTCTGGCGGTCGTCGCCGGCCTGACGCTGGCGGGGGCATCGGCGGTATCGCATGATTTGTACGCCAACGTGTTCCGCAAAGGCGCAACCGAACGCGAAGAACTGAAGGTATCGAAAATCACCGTACTGGTGCTGGGCGTTATCGCCATTATTCTCGGCGTACTGTTTGAGAACCAAAACATCGCCTTCATGGTCGGCCTCGCGTTTGCCATCGCCGCAAGTTGTAATTTCCCTATCATTCTGCTTTCCATGTACTGGTCGAAGCTGACCACGCGTGGTGCGATGATGGGCGGCTGGTTAGGTTTACTGACAGCGGTGGTGCTGATGATTCTTGGACCTACCATTTGGGTGCAGATCCTCGGCCACGAAAAAGCGATCTTCCCGTATGAGTATCCGGCGCTGTTCTCTATCAGCATGGCGTTCCTCGGGATCTGGTTTTTCTCGGCCACCGATAACTCGGCAGAAGGCAACCGTGAACGTGAGCAGTTCCGCGCTCAGTTTATCCGCTCCCAAACAGGATTCGGCGTAGAGCAAGGGCGCGCGCATTAATCTTACCGTTTCCTCCGGCCCTGTGGGTCGGAGGAAAATCAGAACATCACCATCGCCACCAGAGGGGCTGCCAGAACCATCACCACGCCGGACAGCATCATGACCAGACTGGCGACAACGCCCTCCTGCTGACCAAGCTCATAGGAACGCGCCGTGCCCGCCCCATGTGACGCCGCGCCGAACCCCGCTCCTTTTGCCATGCCTTCCCGAATAGGGAGACGCAAAAACAGCGCGTCGCCGACCGCCATGCCGAACACGCCAGTGACGACCACGAACAGCGCCACCAGATCCGGCTGCCCGCCCAGGGCTTCTGCCGCCGCCAGCGCAAACGGCGTGGTAACGGAGCGTACCGCCAGACTACGCTGGATCTCATCCGACAATGTGAACAAACGCGCCAGCCAAACGGAACTGGTGACAGCCACCACCGTCGCCGTCACCACGCCAGCGGTGAGCGACATCCAGTGGCGTTTGATAATCGCGAGGTTATCGTACACCGGCACCGCAAAAGCAATGGTCGCCGGGCCGAGCAGCCACAGCAACCAGTGCGATTCGCCAATGTAGTTTTGCCAGGAGATATGACCGAACACCAGCATTAGCACCAGCAGCGCAGGCGTCAGCACTAACGGCATCAGCGGTAGTTTGCGAAAACGGCGATACAGGCGCTTATTAGCGGAGTAAATCCCCAGCGTAATAATCAGGCACAGAACGCTTAACTGAAAGTTACTCACGGTTTAGCCTGCTCATCTCATAGCGATACACTTTCTCCACCACCCACGCCGTCGCGCCAAGTACCATAAGGGTACTTATCGCTATCACCGAGAAGATGCGCCAGCCGTCCGCCAGCAGCAGATGAGTGTAGTTCACTACCGCCACTACAGCGGGAACAAAAAATAACAGCATCTCCGCCAGCAGCCAGCGCGCGCCTGCGCGCACCCAGCTAAGCGGAATAATCCGGCAAACGATCAGCGCCAGCATAAGCACCATGCCGACCAGATTCGCGGGTAACGGCAGGCGCAGCCAGGAGACAAGATATTGGGAAAAAATGAATAAACCTGCATATAGCAGTACCTGAACCGGTACCTGGAGTCGTTGCACAACGGCAGGCGTAACGCGGCTTATCGCCACAGCCATGAGGGAATGTCCTGAAAAATAATACGGAGCGCCAGTATAGATAACCTCCGTCACGGGCAGAAATGAATTAAAATCATTGCAGGCATAGTTGGAAGGAATAATCATGGATATCAGAACGCTGCGTTATTTTGTCGAGGTGGTGCGCCAGCAAAGTTTCACCCGCGCAGCGGAGAAATTATTTGTCACCCAGCCCACCATCAGCAAAATGCTGAAAAACCTTGAAGATGAGCTTAACTGTACGCTACTGATCCGCGACGGACGCAAGTTGCTGTTGACCGATACCGGACGCGTGGTGTTTGAACGCGGCCTGGCGATCCTCGCTGAGTTTCATCAGTTAGAGGCCGAGCTGAGCGATATTAACCATCTGAATAAGGGTTTGCTGCGGCTTGGTATTCCCCCAATGGTCGGCATGTTGATGGCCGGGCCAATCAGTCTGTTTCGCCAGCGCTACCCTGGCGTTGAACTCAAAATTTCGGAGTTTGGCGGTCTGACGGTGCAGCAGGCGGTAATGAACGGCGAGCTGGATATCGCGATGACCGCGCTTCCGGTGGATGAAGCGAGCGGGCTGTCGACGTTATCGCTGTTCAGCCATCCGCTGTGCGTGCTGGTCCCCCGCTCCGGTCAGTGGACAACGTGCGACGCCATCGCGCCTGAGGCTCTGGCGGAGCATCCTCTTCTTATCTACAACGAAGACTTTGCCCTGAGCCGCCAGTTGATGACCTTATTTAGCCAGCATGACGTAAAACCACGGATTGCAGTCCGAAGCGGGCAATGGGATTTTCTGGCCGCCATGGTGCAAGCGGGCGTCGGCATCGCCATTTTGCCGGAGCCGATTTGTCAGCGCCTGGATAAGGCCACGCTACGCTGGCTGCCGCTGGAAAGCGTTCTACGCTGGCAGTTGGGCATGATTTGGCGAGAGGGCGTGTATCTATCGCACAGCGCCCGGGCATGGTTAACCTGTTGCGAAGGGTTTTGGTTAAAATCATAGTCGTGCTCCCAGGCCCGCTAAGCATAGCGCCACCGGGCCACAAGGACTATTGATTTTCTATCAGCAGCGCTTCCATCAAATCCAGGTCATGCAGCAGCTTTTGCAATGTTTCATTGCTGATTTCTCGCGTGGCGCGCAGATGATACAACTCGGCGCGTTCGGAACGCAGCGCGGCAAGACGGAAACGCCGCTCCAGATTTTCTTCCTGTATGGAGCTTTCGACATCGTTTCGCCCATCGGCCCGGCGACGTAAGTTACCAATGACGCGAGAGCTTACTTCGGTAAGCAGTTGATTATCTATGTTTTCTTCGGTATCCGCCGCCAGACGCTCCTCCATTTTTTGAATGGTAACAATCGCCGCTTCCGCCGTCGCCGCGCGAGCGATACGTTCCTCTTTCAACTGTTGCGCATGATCGGCGACTTCCAGGTGTTGCAGCAACAGCGGCAACATGACGACACCGACAAATAACGAGAACAAAATGACACCAGCCGCCAGGAATACCAGTTCATAACGCGCCGGAAACCCACTGCCATTCGGTAAAAGTAACGGTATAGAGAGCACACCAGCCAATGTGATCGCCCCACGAACGCCAGCGAAGGAAGCAATCAGAATTTCACGCGACGTCCAGGTGGCAAACTCCATCGGTTTCTTCTTCAAAAAGCGCAGGCTGAACTTTTTCATGGTCCACAGCCAGCCGAAGCGAACCAGCATTAATGCCGCATAAATCAGCACGATATCGGTAAAGAGCATCCAGGTTTCGACATTCGGGTCAGCTTCCGCCGCCGCCAGCGAAGATTCCAGAATACCCGGCAATTGCAGTCCCAACAGCAGAAAGACCATGCCGTTGAAGACAAACTCCAGCATCGCCCAGGTACTGTTAGCACGCAAACGCATTGCCAACGGCGCGCGGCGCATGACGCCGGAACGGGTGATGGTCATCCCAGCGGCAACCGCGGCCAGGATGCCTGATAAGCCAACATGCTCGGCAATCAAATAAGACGCGAAGGGCAGCAGAAACAGCAAGACGATTTGCGTCGCGGGCTCATCGCCGCCCCAGCGGCTCAAAAAACGTAAGGATCGGCCATACAGCCAACTGACCACAAAACCCGCCAGAATACCGCCGATAGCGACCTTAAAAAATTCCAGCGTCGCGCCGCCGACGGTAAACACCATTGTCCCCATCGCAACCGCCACGGCGAATTTCAGCGATACCAGACCGGAGGCGTCGTTCATTAACGCCTCTCCCTGCAGGATGCCCATGATTTTTTTCGGGATACGCCCCTCGCCCACAATACCGGAGAGCGCCACCGCATCGGTCGGCGACAGCACGGCGGCCAGCGCAAAAGCGGGGATCAGCGGAATGCCAGGCACCAGCCAATAAATGAGGAATCCAATCCCAACGACCGTCACCAGCACCAGCGCCAGCGCCAGGCCGAAAATCTCTCGTCCATGTTCAAGAAATTCACGGGTCGGCGTTTTCCAGCCATCCGCAAACAGCAGAGGCGGAATAAACAGCACGAGGAAGAGCTCCGGGTCGAATTCCACATGCAAACCAAACGTCGGCCACGCCAACAGCGCGCCAGCGGCGATCTGCATAAGGGGTAAAGGAAGCTGGAAGGGTAATACACGCGTAAATACCCCCGACAGCGAGACCACAAGGGTCATGATGAGTATTGTAAAGAAAATTTCCATGCGTTCCCTGTTTGCGATGTTTTTTATGATGGAGAGAGGCATCATGCCTCGGTTTCACCTTCTTCAGATTAACGCAAAAGGTAACGTGATGTGTCCTGAAAATGAAAACGGGCGGCCAACGCCACCCGTTTTTCAGAACGAAGGTAGAACTAGATAGCCCAGCCGCCAGCATAAAAAGCGACCAGCGCGACCGCAATGACGACAGTCCCGATATTCAGTTTACGCCATTCGCCGGAAACCACACGCCCGACGACCAGCGTGGCAAAGCCGATCATAATCCCGGTGACAATGTTACAGGTCAGTACAATAAATACGGCTGTCACCAGCCCCGCCATCGCATCGACGAAATCAGCAAAATCGATTTTCGCCACGTTGCTCAGCATCAGCAGACCGACATACATGAGCGCCGGGGCGGTTGCATAGACGGGAACGAGATAAGAGAGCGGCGAAAGAAACAGGATCAGTAAAAACAGCACGCCCACGGTAATCGCCGTCAGGCCCGTTTTGCCGCCCGCCGCCGTACCGGCCGCAGACTCAATATACACCGCGGCTGGCGCCGCCCCGACCAGGCCGGAGAAAACGCTACTCAGGGAGTCGGTGGTTAGCGCTTTACCGCCATCGATAATTTGTCCGTCTTTGTCCAGCAGATTAGCCTGCCCTGCGACCGCACGGATCGTCCCGGTCGCATCAAATACCGCCGTCATCACCAGCGCCAGTACGCTTGGCAGGACGACAGGGTTTAACGCGCCCATAATATCCAGGCTGCCGATCAGCGAGTTGCCGTTTTCATCGCTCAACGAAGGCATGGCGAAAATGCCGGAAAAATGGACGCCAGGATCGAAGAGCAAACCCACAATAGAAATGCCAATAATGGTCAACAGAATGCCGCCGGGGACTTTCAGTTTTTCCAGACCGAGAATAACGGCCAGCCCCACTAACGACATGATCACCGGGAAGGTGTCGAAATCGCCCAACGCGACCGGCAGGCCATCCAGCGGGTTTTTAATGACCAGGCCCACGCCGTTGGCGGCGATCAGCAGTAAAAACAGGCCAATCCCGATACCTGTTCCGTGGGCCACGCCCTGCGGCAAATTACGCAAAATCCAGCTACGAATGCCGGTGGCAGAGATAATGGTAAACAGCACGCCCATCAGGAATACGGCGCCAAGCGCGACCGGAACGCTAATCTGCTGCCCCAATACCAGGCTAAACGCGGTGAACGCCGTCAGCGAGATAGCGCAACCGATAGCCAGCGGCAGATTCGCCCATAGCCCCATAACAATAGAGCCGACGCCTGCGACCAGGCAGGTCGCCACAAAAACGGCGGCAGGCGGGAACCCGGCTTTACCCAGCATCCCCGGCACCACGATGACGGAGTAAACCATCGCGAGGAACGTCGTTAAGCCAGCAACGACTTCCTGACGAACGGTGCTCCCGCGTTGTGAAATTTTAAACCAGGCGTCGAGTGAACCGCCGGTACGCGCTGAAGGCGTAGACATAGAAAACATCCCCTGAGAATTTATTTTTCGTCGGTATGCGTGGGAGATAATCCACTAACAGCGCAACGTTATCTCCTTATGCTACGTTTACGACAACCGGGGCGCAGCAAAAAAGCAAACGTTTAGCTCCACGCATACAAAACGGGTGGCAAAAAAAAGCAAACGATTATCCAGCGATCGTAAACGCTTTTTCAACTGAACTTTGCCGCTTTTTATGCTTTTCTTTTTATTATGCTCAATAAATCGCCAGACGATGCGCAAACGTTATCGTCACTGCGCAATCCGGCAACAATTTTTCGCATCATTGTTAGCAAATTTGTTGCGCAAACGGCTCACAAAAACGTCATTATTCACCGGGGATAGCAAACGGACCGCCCTGCTGAATCGCTCGCTGCCGGGCAGGACGCCTTTCTACCCGCGCTTTCCATGCGCCGATATGGTCGAGATTAGCGATCCCGCCTTGGGCAAGCAGCGCAAACAGCGGGAAACTCATCTGAATATCCGCCATACTTAACTGCTCCCCGACGAACCAGGGGTGATTTGCCAGATGCCCGGCAATAAAACGCGCATGGATTTCTAGTTGCGGATTGATGTACGCTTTTTGCACGCCCTTGCCGATGACGCCGCCCAACGTTCGCAGGCCTAACGGCACCGGCGGCTTACCCAAAACGAGGTAAAGAGCAGCTTCATCAGTAGCAATGGCATTAGCGACCCCTCAGCGTAATGTAGCCAGAATCGATAATGTTGTTTTCTCTGCGCATTCGCAGGCTTAAAGCGCCCGATACCGTCGTAAGTTTCCTGCAAATATTCCAGGATGACGCCCGACTCCGCAATAATCATACCGTGTTCTTCGATAACCGACGACTTGCCCAGCGGATGCACTTTTTTCAATTCAGGCGGCGCCAGCATCGTCTTTTCACGCTGCTAGCGCACAATCTGGTAAGGCAACGCCAGCTCTTCCAGCGCCCAGAGAATGCGTTGCGAGCGAGACTGATTTAAATGATGCACCGTCAGCATGAGTGTCTCCTGTAAGGTATGCCAACTAACTATAGAAAATTATGGCAGTTGCCGTAAAAATTTCGGCTAAAAATTCAGCATTTCGCTGGTGAACAGGGCGCCGTCGCTTACACTACAGTATCAACACAAACCGGAGCCTCCACCATGTGCTCAATATGAGGAGTGTGGACGTTGGGTGAAACCCTACTGTAAATCAGCGGGATAGAGCGAAAGATAAAGACCGGAAACAAACTAAAGCGCCCTTAGCGACGCTTTAGTTTTAGGGGGATTATCTGATGGCCTGTTATGTTCTGCGCCATCTGGGTTAATCATCTTCAAGCAGCCGGGCGCCCGTACCTTGTTCGCCAAGCCTGTCGCCCGGATTTCGCAGCGGACAGTCGCTACGAGATAAACAACCGCAGCCGATACAACCATCCAGCTCATCACGCAACGCTACCAACGTATGGATACGCCGATCTAACTCTTCCCGCCACTGCGAAGAGAGCTGCCTCCACTCTTTTGCACTCAATGTATGCCCTTCCGGCAATATACCGAACGCTTCACCGATAGTTGCCAGCGGAATGCCGATACGCTGGGCGATCTTGATAATCGCGACATAACGCAACACATCACGCTTGTATCGTCGCTGGTTGCCGCGATTACGGATACTGGTAATTAACCCTTTGCTTTCATAAAAGTGCAGGGCGGACACGGCAACGCCGCTACGTTTTGCGACGTCACCCGGCGTAAGTAAGGCTTTTAAACGGGGGGATTTTTTTTCCATAAATCGCTTTACCTCAAGTTAACTTGAGGAATTATACTCGCCCACAGATAAAACGACGAATCGAATACGGTTTAAGAGGCAGCAATATGTCGCATCAGCAGATAATTCAGACCCTTATTGAATGGATTGATGAACATATCGACCAACCGCTAAACATTGATGTAGTGGCAAAAAAATCGGGTTATTCTAAGTGGTATTTGCAGCGGATGTTCCGAACGATAACGCATCAAACCTTAGGCGAGTATATTCGCCAGCGCCGTCTCCTGCTGGCGGCCGTTGAACTACGGACGACCGAGCGTCCGATTTTTGATATCGCGATGGACCTGGGCTACGTATCGCAACAAACCTTCTCGCGTGTATTCCGCCGCGAGTTCGATCGTACCCCCAGCGATTACCGTCACCGCCTGTAGGGCATCTGCCCGCGTATCGTCAGAGGCGCGGGCGTTTGTTGTAGCCAGACGATGAATTCATGCGGCGGCAACACTTTCGCATAGCAGGCTGGAAGCCAAATATTGTTTTGATAATATCAGAATTATGCCCAGGTAAACGGCGGGCTATAAATTTTTATCCATTTCTTTTGATAAATAACTTGATATTTCTATCCGGTCTAAATTTCACGGCAAAAATAAAAAGTTGTAATAATACATCTTTACTTTCTGACGGTTTCTCTTCGGACGTTCAGAAAGTACATAAAAGGTATGGTTATAAAACGCACAAAAAATACGTTGTTGATCTGGTGAACAATCATTCTTATGTGATATAGTTCACAAAATCAATGAAACAGAAACAGTGTTTCATTCGATATTGATGTGACGTCCGTTGAGAGCCAGAATGTCCCACGCTTCTTGGGAGCAACGCCGCGCTGTCCTGGACAAAAGCCTATTCAGAGGAAATGTTTCATGGCTACCATAACCACTGGTGTCGTTCTTCTTCGTTGGCAACTGTTGAGCGCAGTGCTCATGTTTTTAGCCAGCACACTCAATATTCGTTTCCGTAAATCAGATTATATTGGTCTGGCGGTGATCAGTAGCGGTCTGGGCGTAGTATCCGCCTGCTGGTTTGCCACAGGTTTACTCGGTATCACTATGATGGATCTCGCCGCAATCTGGCATAACATTGAAGCCGTTATGGTCGAAACGATGAGTCATACCCCGCCAGAATGGCCGATGGTGCTAACCTGAAGCACTATCGCTGCCCGGTAAAGTCGCCCAAAGCGGATTTTCAACGCCTCCCTTTGCTAAACGATGGTGTGCTCCCTGGAGGGCATCATCGAAAGCGACTTATCCTAACTTCACGCTTTATTTATATCAAAATCTTATGTTTCGCTTTGACTGTAACGTAATAATAATGATAAGGAACACCATAAAACATCAATAATAGACATATATTATATATTATTGTGCCACCCACCATTTTTTTACTTTTAGTTCACAGCAGTTGTCCTATATTATAACACCATATATTTTTATGGTGAGCCTGAAACAGGCTGTTCATGCACAGTTTTTGATAGTATTACAGGAATAATCTAAACCGTTATTTTTAACATCGCGGTTTTGATCCCCTAACATATTGCTTCCTAACGAATTCTGAGAAGATCCCGGATAATAATTATAGAATTTTAAAGTATTAGTTGTTCTGTATATGCAAATGTTTTCAAAATTAATTGACTACTATTTTTTAATTAATAAGGCATGTGGACATGTTAAAGAGGATAAAAAATAGTAAGTCCATAATATTAAATCGATTAAAGATGGAGCTGGGCTGATAGCGCTGGCGTAATAAAGGTAACAGACTTACAATGAAAGACAAGGTGAATAAAAATATCCATTCCGCTACCAGCAGTCATATTTCCACGATAGGTATGACCACGAATTCTTCTGGATACACAAGATCCAATAAAATAGTGGTTGTTGGCCCCTGTGAAGCGGAAGTAATCGGCATTATAGCATTATTACAACACGATGGCTTTCAGGTATGTCAAGGAAAAGGGGTTAAGTTGGATGCTGGCGATTTACTTATAGTCACTTTGAGTACCGTTCCGCTACTAGGTTGGTGGAGACATCTGGAATATCTTCATATTTTAAAACGTAAAGGGAAATATCAGATGTTGGCTATTATTCCAACTGATTTGAAAGAAATCATGTTACGCCAGAGTATCTGCCCAATAATTGAGGGGGGAGAAACACTGGCCCAACTACATAATGCTTTACTCGTAGCAGCAGAAACATGGAAAAAAGGCTCCCTCCCAAGAATTAACCGGAGAAAAAATACTCCAGACCGCAAGTTAACGGCAGGGCAAGCCCGTGCAATATATAATCTTCTTGAAGGGGAATATATCGACAGTAAAACTCAATATAGCCAACGTTATCTTGCCCTTGAACGTCTTGGCTTTTCTGGAACAGCGCAATTTTCATTATTTACAGCAGGAATTGGTAACGTAATTCAACGTCATAATTTTATTTTTTAAAATATATCGCTGTCAGTGAAATATAAATTCACCACGCAATAAAAATAATAATATTTATATTAGTTTATAAAAATATATTTACTTGTGGGGTTGGTGTAAATGAGTCTTATTCCCCATTAAGAAAAAATGATGGTGATTATGCTGCTTATTGCCCACTAAATTTTCCGTATGTTATCTGGTTTACACACTCCAGTTATTTTTCATATTTCAAAGGATATCTGACAACCTAAGATATTAGGCCGAACGGTAATTATGTCTTACTTATACAATTATACCTCCACACTATACACACCTGCATGTAAATAATATAATTATAAATTTCATGGACTTACAATGAAAGACATGCCATAGCTGGCAGGTTATATTTACTCACTTCAAAATATAGTCACTGGTGCCACTAGTGGTATTAAATAGCATCCCGAGATAATCTTTTTCGCAGCTTTTTTAGATGTCTATATTTTATATTTTTATGTCCTTCTCTCTCTTTTCACGTTAAAAATAAGCGGTGTAAAATGCAATTCGTTATTTTAATGTGTAAAATTTTAAAATAATCTAATCTATAAAATAAGATTGTGTCAATATTAAACTAAGCAAATAACCAAATAATATAGTTAGCACGCTTATCAAAAAACACACACCATCACAAAAAAAGCATTGAGATTTATAATTTATATAATTCTTCATTATTTCTATATTATCCAACATATTTATTATTGACACTCCTCTAAATGAATGTAAGAAGAGAATAAGATGTCTAAACAAAATGAGCATTTTGTAAAACAAGTTTCAACAGGTATTTTTGACGATAAGATGACAAACCTTGAAATATCGTTACCTTTTTGTTTTTTTTTATACACTAAGGATAGACCTTTTTATATATCTTTCAGTGGTGACATATTAAAAATCAATAAAGGGCAGGCGATTTTTATAAAAAAGTCTGTTCCTTTCTCTGTATTGTTGAATTGGGGGAAAATGGAAAATGGACTCGTACGTAATGATATTGTGTCGTTAAAAATACCTCAGCAAGCAATAATAGAGTATAATCGACACTATATTTATAAAGATCAAAATGAACCAAGGGCTTGGGCATCCAATGATTATATCATAATCAACTTTTCACATGAGCAAACTGAGGATTACACATTAATTAATGCATTAATTGAAAGTTTCCCAGTCACAGCAACCGGAGAAATATTATATGATCATGTCGATGAAGCAAAGTACATGCTAATATTATCTTTAATCAAGCAAAAAAATGCGGCATTAGAAGATATGATTTTATCTTACTCTTCCTTAACAACTTCGGAGAAAGTAGCCAGCTTAATAATGAGCGATTATAGCAAAAATTGGCAAAGTAAAGACCTGGCAATGCAAATGAACATGAGTGTATCTACTTTTAAGAAAAAAATGTATAAGGATACCGGTTCTGTTAGTTCTTACATAACAAAAATAAAAATGATTGAAGCATTACGGCAGTTAAGACGTACTAACCGTCCAATAAATTCTATAGCTATTTCCCTTGGCTATACATCATCTTCTTACTTTACCAGTGTATTTAAAAAGCACTTCAAGATTTTTCCTTCGGAGGTAAGGAAGAATGATGGTAACCCGACAGAAGGTAGTACTGAAAATTATCCTTGAACAAGTGGCTATATCTATAGGCTTAATCATGCACTGATATTTCATCGAGCCTGATATATCAAAGATATTTTTGGAACGTTACACCATGCTAGCTTTTTTATTTATCGCTGGCTAACTTGGATCATTATCTCGACTCGTTACAATTGGGTAATAGCAATAGAATTATTCAAAACAGGCCAGATCAATAGAATTGATATGGCCTGTTTTATAAAAATAATTTTTCTATCGCTAAAAATGGAATATTGTATTTAACCCATTAATTTTTCAGGAGTGCAATCCCGAATCACTTTTCCCCCTTTCATCACCAATACTCTATCAAAGTATTTTATAAGATAACGACGGTGAGTAATCATAATGAGTGTGTTCCCTTGAATAAACTCATCCAGGTTATCAAAAATTTGTTTTTCTGTGTTCTCATCCAAATTTGATGTTGGCTCATCCCACAAAAACACACTAGCATCACTACTTAAACTACGAGCTAATAATAATTGCTGTTGCTGGCCAGACGAAAGGTTTTTAGCCATAAAGTTTACAGGAAACTTTAACCCCATAGGATGCTGTAAAATGAAACCACAATTCGTTATATGAAGAGCTTTCAATACCCGTCCCCTGTCATTTTGTGGTTTTAATGCAAAATTACTTTCAACAGTCCCAGTAAACAAAACATCATGGGTTGTAACGACACTTAAATGTTGTGAGAAAAAATTCTGGGAGAGGTGCCCTAGATTATACCCATCGTACAAAATGGCACCATCTGTAGGTGAAAGGTAGCCAGATAACAGCCCCAATAATGAACTTTTCCCTGCGCCACAATCACCTATAATTGCAACTCGTTGTCCGGAAGGAATGTCTATAGATAAACGGTTAATAATAACTGAAGATTGCGCATCATATTGGTAGCTAACACCACGAATAGAAATCTCACCCTCACACTTTGAAATTGACTGTAACGCTGGTGTCTTTTCTTCCTGATCTTCATCAAAGAAAGAAAGCAAGTCCTTACCCGTTTTTTCTGCTGACAATATAGAGATTAATGTAGATGAAAAGTTGGAGGTGATCCCCGAGATACGTCCAGAAACGATAACTGAAGATACAATTGCACCAGTGGTAATATCACCTTTAATTACCATAAAAAAAGCTATTATCATTATTGTTATTTGAGTAATAGATGACATACTTCCTAATATTGATTGATAGATAAGATTTAGCTTTCTTATCTTAAGATTAAGATATGACTGTTCGTTTGATGTATTAACCCAATCAAATAGTAAGCCCTGATTGTTTAATGTATGGATCATTTTAATTGATAAAAACACTTCCGATATGAAAACATTTCTGTTCTTTTGGCCTTCTTTTTGTTTATTCATCAACTCATTGGTATAATGATGGTTAACAATGGACAAAATAATAGAGATTATAAAAACAATAATGGGAACAACCACTACCCATCCTAAATTCACATAAATAACAGCGATAAATATCAAAAAAATTGGGATATCGGCTATACGTTGAAAAACAGAATTCAATAAAATAGGTTTAACCTTCTGAAACTCATTCCACAGAACAAATGCTGATGACATTGATTTACCGTTTTTCTTTTTACCATAAAGCACCGCCTCGAGAAACGAGATATCAATATCGACGTCATCTTGTCTGGCCGTTATAGATTGGTAAATATCTTTTGACGTACGTAGAATAAACTCAAAAACGATAAATACAGCTACAATAATAGCGACACCAAATAAAGACGAAACAGAAGCACTTGGAATAAGCTTGTCATAAAACAAATTACTAAAAACTGGAATTGTCAGCGCAAAAATTGCCATAAACAAAGATGAAAAAAAGTATTTTGTATAAAAAACCTTGTTCATTGATAAAGAGTTTTTAATAATATTATTCACTCTTATACTATCAACAACTTTATTTAAGGGAAGTATACTAAATGCAGATAGTTTTTTTAGATACTCATCAGGTATCTCTACATAACACAGTTCCCCTCGGGCATTTACTAATTTAATTTTTTGCCCACCGCTGATACATACCATCCATTTCATTTCAGGGGTCAGTAGTAAAATGGGCATAGGTTCATTTAATAGATCTTCGCCACTACTAAATAATATATCCTGTAAAGAAAGTCCTAATGACAAGAAAAAATTCTTCATTTGTATTGAGTCATCGGTATTATTTCTATCATATTTTTTAAATCGAATATTTATATCTTCCTCTTTAATGTCTATTTTTATATTGAATTTTTTTGAAACTATAGACAATGCATTTTCTGCACTTAAATAATATGGTTCTAGCTTTGTATCCATAAATAGATCATTCCCCTCACCTGACGGTGAGGGGCCTCATTATGTTATGCGTGTTCTTCTTGATTATCTACAGGGAGACTTACTTCACTAATAGTGAATATCTCAACAGCACCATTATTATGGTGTGTTACAGCACTTTCTGGGGCTGAGACGTTAACTTCATCCTCGGTGTTGCTTCTTTCACCCATGGAATTAACTATATCTGCCGAAGAATGATCAACTGAGAATGTTTTTTCCTTAATCAGATAATCAGCATCTTTATCGATGAATTTCACATCTATAGTATACTCACCATCATTCAAAGGTACTGGCACCTCAAATATTGCCTTCTGATTATTAATCGGCAAATCAATCTCTTCTCCTTCGAACATAACACTAACATTCACAATATTATCAGGTACTGATATTGCAAAAGATGGTGTCTGACTAATAGAACGTTCAGTTACATCACCAGACTCGGTATTTAATAATACGATGTTATAGGCATCCTCCTGCGCAGCCACTTCTCCAACCGCAGACATCATTGAAAACATAGCTGGGCTATGATTTTTTTCACTTTCAATGCTGACCATTTCAGATTCCGGTTGAGCTACATCGGTTGCCATGGCGAACTCACTAACATCGCCTGCCTCAACAGGCGCTGTCGCTGTTATAGTAGAATCAACCGTCACCGTCAGCGATGATGACTGCTGCGTGTTCCCCGCACCGTCCACCACCGTCACACTCAGCGTGTAGTTACCATCACTCCAGGCTGCTGACGGACTGAAGCTCCAGCCATCATCCCCCTTCGTGACCGGATAGGTGTCGGTGGTTCCGTTATGCGCCACGCTGACGGTCACTCCGGTCACATCCGCGTCAATATGCTGCAGGGTAAACTTCGGCTGGGTGTGATTCGTCACGTTATCGCTGTCTGGCGCGCCGGTATCCTCACCTGCCGCCAGCGCAATCTCCGGCACCTTCAGCGTACTGTCGATCGTGATAGTAATCGGTAACGAGTTTTTCTGATTACCCGCCGCGTCATTCGCAGTTACCGATATCGTATAGGTACCATCAGCTAAAGCTATATCTGGCGTAAAGAACCAGACGCCATCCGCTCTTTTTTCAGCATTATATGCTATCCCGTTAATATCTATTTGAACGTTAACGATATCGCTTTCTAAATTTCCGATAATAAAGGTAGGTTGTTTATCTTGCGTAATATTGTCATTTTTAGAACCACTATTCGAATCTACCGCTAACGAAATAGTCGGTATCTCTCTTATTAAATCGACAGAGACAACATCACTGGTGTTACCAATTCGATCTGTACTTGATATAGTAAATATCCCTTCTGATGGATAAGGAATAGCCATACTCCAGTTCCCGTTATCAGGAACGGTTAATATATATATATTTCCCTCGCTGTCAGTTATCGTTAATTTTGATTTTGCTTCGCCCGTCCCTTTCATAATGACGAGATCATCGACAATGTCCGAATATGTTATAGCAGGGACTGCCGGTGCAACGCGATCGATGAATATTTCACGGATCTCTTCTCTCCTGTTTCCGGCGTTGTCCTCAATACTCAAAGTGATATCGTATTTCCCTTCCGGAAGCCGATCGGTCGACAGTTCCCACTTACCATTAGCCGCAACGACTGTCGTTGCCAATGTGACACCTGCCAGCACTAGTGATACCGTCGCGCCAGCCTCTCCCAGACCTCTCATAGTGATAAGGGTATTATTACTCCACCAGTCATTTTGCGACGATGATTTATTGTCATCAAGTTCACTGGTAAAGTCCTCAATCATCGTGTCCACCCAGATAGAGAAACTTTTCTCGTTTACATTACCTCCACGGTCCGTAGATTTTATTTTTATCTCCAGAAGACCTTGAGAGAGATAAACAGGGTTGACTGGCATCTGCCATTCTCCTGTCTTACTAACCAAAACTTGGCCTACGTTTAGCCCATTGATAGTTAAATCCATTAAACTATCAGGCTCCGCACTTCCGCGAAAAATTATATTATGAGTAGTATCTGTTATATATATTTTACCATCGCTGCCGGTCATCTCCGCTAGTGTATGACCATCAATGGACTCTATCACCACAGGGGTTTTATTCGATGTATCTATTGAAAAATCTAGTGTTTTAGATGTTGCAGTGTTACCTGCCTTATCGGTAATGACATAATAAATATTATGAGAACCGTCACCCAATGGAGCCACAGGTTGATAAACCTGGTTTTTGTCTGTCACAGTGACCGTATCGACTAGCTTGCCATCAATGTAAATTTGGACACTCTGGTTAAACTCACCGTTGATACTAAACTGAGGTCTGGTTTGACTTGTTACGCCGTCGTTAATATACATACCATTATCAGATCCCGCTGTCAGCGTAGGAGGTTCAATGTATGTACTGGTATCTATCGTAACGATTAAGCGAGGTGATTCCGCCCTGTTACCAGCGGTATCTTCCGCAACAACACGAATGGAGTATTCACCATCTTTCAGAGAATTATCAAATTGATATGACCATCTTCCATCATCTTGAACGAGGATATTTGCCACAATTTTTTCATCAACATAAAAATGGATTGTAGCACCCGCTTCCGCAGTACCAACAAAGGATGGCGTATTATGATTAGTAATCAGATCGTCAACCAGACCTGAGTTACTCGAATCTTCAAGGGTTATTGTTGGAAATTCGGTTGATGAATCGACATCGACACTGAAATTTTTGCTCGCCTGGGTGTTTCCAGCAATGTCAGTAATGCTGAAATGAATCTTAAACGTACCATCATCTTGCAGCAATATCGGAGCACGCCAGGAACCATCAGCCTCAACCATGACCACATTGACCAGCTTATTATCGACAAAGATGCTTACCTGAGCGCCTGCCTCACCTTGCCCAGCGACTGATAATGCCCGACTATTTGATATAGTCGGTAATGAACCTTCATCAATAGTAAACACAGCAATTTCAGAATCGATCGTCACTGTCGCAACAGCAGATTCAGTTCGGTTGCCGGCTATATCGGTAGCAACAAATTGCACATGATAGTTACCATCGGCGCTATTCGCTGGCATGGTATAACTAACATTACCTGCAGAATTAGCTTCTACCGTAGCTTGCAATACATCATTAATATAAACCTGTACTGTTGCTCCAGGTTCGGTCATTGCGACTAGCTCTGGCGATTTATCGTTGGTAATGAGATCATATTTATCACCACTATTACTATCTCGGCTTAAAGAAATAGCACTGATTTCGATCTGCGTGTCATATTCTACTAAAAGTTCTTTTTGTTGACTATTGCCCGCTTTATCTACTGACTCAACAACAAAGATATTATTACCGTTACTCAGATCTAACTCTGCACTCCAATGTCCATCACTTCCTACTTCAAAAGTAGTAACAACGACTCCTCCCTGAGTTTTAATAGTTAAGGTACTTCCTGCCTCCGCAGTACCATCTATATTTACATGTGATTTATTGGTGATCCAGTCTCCCAGTTTACCCGAATCATCAACTTCTCGCAGTGTCACTGTTAACGGTTCAATTACCGTATCCAATGTTATTTCCTGAGGACCAAATTCTTTAACATTTCCTGCAATGTCTTCAACTTTGAACGTTAATACGTAATTACCATCATTCCCTAAAGTAGGTAATATAACGCCCCAATGCCCGCCTGCAGTAGTATAAGCAGCAGCCTTTTCAACCCCATTAACAAAAACCGTAATTTTACTGTTTGGTTCGCTTATGCCACTAATCTCCGGCGTTACAGTATTAATATATTTGTCTTCATGTATCCCAGATATATGCCATTCAAGGTCAGCGACCTGAGTATCAATAACGAGGCTAACGGCTGCTGAGCGAATTTCTTCATTGACGCGTGGATTTAATATACCAACTTCCACAACGTACGTCCCGTCAGGCTGTTCCTGCATCTGGAAGGCATATCGACCTGCGGTATCCGATGTTGCCTCGCCAACTTTCTTACCGTCGATATAAATGCTGACAATAGTATTGGGTAATGTGCTCCCAATAAGAGTCGGCGTTTTATCGTTAGTAATAAAGTCCCCCAATGCCCCGCTATCACTATCATCACTTAGCTTAATCGTAGGAGGGGTTACATCAATAACAGGTATTACGACTGGAAAGTCAACTTGTGACGATTCATTACCCGCTTTATCTTTGGCAACGATACTAATGACATAAGAACCTGGTGTTAATATTGATGGGGGAGTCCAACTCCATTCGCCATTCGAATTCGCATTGGCTGAGCCGATAACTTTGCCATCCCACTGGATCATAATCGTTGAGAATGCTTCAGCGATCCCCTTGAACTCAGGTCGCAGGCTGGTAGCTTCATGCATATCATCAATTGATGAATCCGTAAGCTGAATTGTTGGATCGGGCGTTACCGTATCGATAGTAAATCTATCTTGCGCCTCCGCTGTATTTCCTGCAACGTCTGTTGAGACAACTTTAATTGTGTAGGTACCATCTGCCAGGGCATCTGGCGTCATACTCCAGTTACCATCAACACCAACCGTGACCAGTTTTTTCAACACCTCATGACCTGATGTATCATCGATAATGGTAATAACAAGTTTTGCATCCGGTTCCGCAGTACCGCCGAATTTAGGACTTTTTCTGTTAGTGAGATTATCACTATTAGAACTTCCCGTATCTGATGTGGGATCCATTCGAACACTAACACTTGTTGCCGTATCAATGGTAAATGGTAGTTTCGTCTCGGATATATTACCTGCAAGATCTCTGAAGACGACAACCGCTTCGTAGACACCATCTTTTAGCGCCACAGGAACCTGGAATGTCCCGGTGTTACTGCCATCCAGAGTAATAGGATAAGAGACACCGTTAATTTTTATCGTAACAGTGTCAATATCGGTAGGAATATCACTAATAATGAAACGTGGTTTAGTGACATTGGTAATATTATCTACAGCGCTTTCACCGGAGTCATCGGCATCCAACAAATCAACATCAGGCACAGGTACAGTCGTATCTATAGTGAACGATATCTCCTGGTTAATAGTATTGCCAGCAATATCTTCAGCAGTGACCTCTAGTTTATAATGTCCATCAAGTAATGGTATTTCGGGAGTGTATATCCACTTATTACCCATCCCTTTGTTGAGAGTGGTGACGTTCCCATTTAACGTCACCGTTACAACCTGTAGCGATTCTCTGGCTGAGATTTCAAAACGCGGCGATGTAATATTGGTTATACGGTCTGCCGCGTCATTCCCTGTATCATCCAGCATGGTAATGTTAAGGCCATCAACATGTGTATCCACCGTAAATGCAAGACTGGAATTAGCCGTATTTCCTGCCCGATCCGTTGCCTGCACATGGAGTACATAATGACCTTCTAATAGAGCGCTACCCGCCGTAAAGTCCCACTGTCCGGCTGCATTCTTACTTGCCGGGCTCCAGATAACACCGTCGAAAGAAACCAATACTTTGGTCACATCATCAGGTGTTACAATATTAAACGATGGACGAGCAACATTAGTGATTCTATCGCTATCATTAACACCACTATCGGTTGTTAATGAAACCCTGTCAATTTGTACCTGGGTATCTATTTCAACCTGCAGTTCAGATGATGTTTTTGTATTACCCGCAATATCTGTCACTGTAACAGTAAGCGTATGATGACCATCTGTCAGCGGCTTATCTGGTGTAAATGTTAATTTAGCACCATTATTTTCGATGATATAATCCCGACCATCAAGATGAATAACGATATGTGACACATCATTATCCACATTGCCAATAATAAATGTCGGCTTATTAATATTAGTAATATTGTCATTACTGTCATCGCCAGTATCCTGCGTAGGGTCAAGCACAATATTTGGCTCACGCAGCGTGGTATCAACCGTAAAATTAAGCGTTTGTTGTGCAACGTTACCGGCAACATCGACAACTTCCACTAATAGTGAATGTTGACCGTCAGGTAATGCAGTTCCTACATTAAATTCCCAGTGTCCTTCAACACTCTGCGTTAAATCAATCCAATTACCCGTATTATCGATTTTAACGCGTACCTGTACAGTATCATTAGCAGCCACAATTTCAAACTGCGGCTTGTTTACGTTGGTTATATTATCTGAAGAGCTATCACCGCTATCTGTTAATAGCGTTACGCTATTAATTTCGGCTCTCGTATCTACCATTATAGATAACGGTTGAGATGTCGCTATATTCCCTGCTTTATCCTCAATAGTAACGCTCACATTATAAGAACCATCAGGAATCGCATTATCCGGTCTGAACTCCCATGCCCCCCCCACTTTAGTAGCGTTATAAGTATTGGTACCAATAGTTACCATTACCTTAATAACATCGGCATCAACATTGCCAATAACAAAAGTGGGCCGTGAAATATTCGTAATATGGTCGGAAGTATTCGCTCCAGTATCCTGTCCGGCCCCCAAAGCAATTGTCGGAATCTGTAAGTGAGTATCGATATTAAAGACTAAATCTTTGCTCGCAACGTTACCTGCTGTATCTGTAGCCTCGATACGAAGCGTATGTTGCCCATCAGTCAGATTATTTGTGCTTGCAAAAATCCACTGTCCATCCGCATTTCGCCGTATCGGAATCCAGGTTGTGCCGCCATCAAGAGTAGCGCGCATCTGGGCAACATCCGCAGGAACCTCAACTCTGAATGATGGTTTAGCGTTATTCGTTAATTGATCACCGAGAACGCCAGTGTCATTAAGCAACACGATATTGTTGATAGTGGTCGTAGTATCAATACGGACATCTAATGGCGCAGATTCTTTTACATTCCCCGCCCGATCTTCTACAACAACAGCTAATTGATATAAGCCATCCGCCCAACTCACAGAAGGACTGAAACGCCATTTACCATTGTTAAATACCGCCGCTTCCTCATGAGAGCTACCGTTATGAGTAACCCTGACCATAACGTGCAAGGCATCAGAATCAATATGACTCAAGTCAAATACCGGATGATCGTGGTTAGTAAGCTGATCGCCAACCACGCCGCTGTCTTCGCCATTAGCCAACGCAATTACCGGGGTACTCAACGTACTATCTATCGTTACCGTTAAAGGAGCGGATGTCGTTTTGTTACCCGCCGTATCAGTTACCGTCACGGTCAATTTATAACTACCATCGTTTAATGCCGCGTCAGGTCGATAACGCCATCCATCAGCCGATTCGGTTAAAATAATGTTTTTAAATGTACCGTTATGCTCAATCTGTAATTCAACTCTTTGGACATCATTATCGATATGGCCCAAAACAAAAACCGGCTGAGTTAAACTGGTCAGATTATCATTCTTACTTTGCCCGGTATCCTGATCTGGCGCTAATTCAATGGTTGGCGTTGACAGCGTGGTGTCAATGGTGAAATCCAGCGTCCGCGTCGCCGTATTGCCCGCAATATCGGTCGCCTCCACCGTCAGCACGTGCGCGCCTTCGGTCACATCGGACGACCAGGTATAACTCCAGACGCCTGCCGATGCCTTCGTCGCATCCATCCACGTCTTACC
>NZ_VXJW01000006.1 GCF_008692845.1 Salmonella enterica subsp. arizonae | reverse complement strand
CGCCCGGGAAGTCGTACTGAGACAGAAGTTCACGAACTTCCATTTCAACCAGTTCCAGCAGCTCTTCGTCATCAACCATGTCGCATTTGTTCAGGAACACGATGATGTACGGAACGCCTACCTGACGACCCAGCAGGATGTGCTCACGGGTCTGCGGCATCGGGCCGTCAGTCGCAGCAACAACCAGGATCGCGCCGTCCATCTGAGCAGCACCGGTGATCATGTTTTTAACATAGTCGGCGTGCCCCGGGCAGTCTACGTGTGCGTAGTGGCGAGTCGGGGTATCGTATTCAACGTGAGAAGTGTTGATGGTGATACCACGCGCTTTTTCTTCCGGCGCGTTATCGATCTGGTCGAAAGCACGAGCAGCACCGCCGTAGGTTTTAGCCAGTACGGTGGTGATTGCAGCGGTCAGGGTAGTTTTACCGTGGTCAACGTGACCGATGGTGCCGACGTTAACGTGCGGTTTTGTACGTTCAAATTTTTCTTTAGACACGGCTATATTCCTTACTATAGCGCTCTCCCCTTCAGGAGAGAGCACGGGATTTTGGTTTTTAACCCTGCGGCTTATTTACCACGGGCTTCGATTACGGCCTGAGCAACGTTGTTCGGCGCATCATCATACTTCAGGAATTCCATAGTGTACGATGCGCGACCTTTGGTCAGAGAACGCAGCTGAGTTGCATATCCGAACATTTCAGACAGCGGTACTTCAGCGTGGATCTTAACGCCTGTAACTTCAGATTCCTGACCTTTGAGCATACCACGACGGCGGCTAAGGTCGCCGATAACGTCACCGGTATTCTCTTCAGGTGTTTCTACTTCAACCTTCATGATCGGCTCAAGCAGAACTGGTTTTGCTTTCTTAAAGCCTTCTTTAAAGGCGATAGACGCAGCCAGTTTAAACGCCAGCTCAGAGGAGTCAACGTCATGGTAAGAACCGAAGTGCAGACGCACGCCGAGATCAACTACCGGATAACCCGCCAGCGGGCCAGACTTCAGCTGCTCCTGGATGCCTTTATCAACGGCCGGGATGTATTCGCCAGGAATTACACCACCTTTGATGTCGTTGATGAACTCGTAACCTTTCGGGTTAGAGCCCGGCTCCAGCGGGTACATGTCGATAACAACATGACCATACTGACCGCGACCACCGGACTGTTTCGCGTGTTTACCTTCGATATCGGTAACTTTCGCGCGAATCGCTTCGCGGTAAGCAACCTGAGGTTTACCCACGTTAGCTTCAACGTTGAATTCACGCTTCATACGGTCAACGATGATATCCAGGTGAAGTTCACCCATACCAGCGATGATGGTCTGGTTAGATTCTTCGTCAGTCCATACGCGGAATGACGGGTCTTCTTTCGCCAGACGGCCCAGAGCCAGACCCATTTTTTCCTGGTCAGCTTTGGTTTTCGGTTCTACCGCGATGGAGATTACCGGCTCAGGGAATTCCATACGTTCCAGAATGATCGGGTTTTCCGGATCACACAGGGTGTCACCGGTAGTCACGTCTTTCAGGCCGATAGCAGCCGCGATGTCGCCCGCGCGAACTTCTTTGATCTCTTCACGTTTGTTGGCGTGCATCTGAACGATACGACCGAAACGCTCACGTGCGGTTTTCACGGAGTTCAGTACGGTATCACCAGAGTTAACCACACCGGAGTACACACGGAAGAAGGTCAGGTTACCCACAAACGGGTCGGTAGCGATTTTGAACGCCAGCGCAGAGAACGGCTCGTCGTCGCTTGCGTGACGCTCAGCCGGAGTATCTTTACCGTCGTCCAGAATACCGTTGATCGCAGGTACGTCTACCGGGGATGGCAGGTAATCAATTACCGCATCCAGCATCGCCTGAACACCTTTGTTCTTGAATGCAGAACCACAGGTTACCAGGATGATTTCGTTGTTCAGAACGCGCTGACGCAGAGCTTGTTTGATCTCTTCTTCAGTCAGTTCTTCACCACCCAGGTATTTTTCCATCAGCTCTTCAGAAGCTTCTGCGGCGGACTCGATCAGGTTCTGGTGCCATTCGTTAGCCAGGTCCTGCATGTCAGCCGGGATATCTTCGTATTCGAAGGTAACGCCCTGGTCGGCATCGTTCCAGTTGATGGCTTTCATTTTCACCAGGTCAACAACGCCGGTGAAACCTTCTTCAGCACCAATTGCCAGCTGCAGCGGAACCGGGTTCGCGCCCAGACGGGTTTTGATCTGACCAACAACTTTCAGGAAGTTCGCGCCCATGCGGTCCATTTTGTTAACGAACGCAATACGCGGAACTTTGTATTTGTTTGCCTGACGCCATACGGTTTCAGACTGCGGCTGAACACCACCAACTGCGCAGTAAACCATTACCGCACCATCGAGAACACGCATGGAACGTTCTACTTCGATAGTGAAGTCAACGTGCCCCGGGGTGTCGATGATGTTGATGCGATGCGGTTCATACTGCTTAGCCATACCAGACCAGAATGCAGTAGTCGCTGCGGAGGTGATAGTAATACCACGCTCCTGCTCCTGCTCCATCCAGTCCATGGTGGCTGCGCCGTCATGAACTTCACCGATTTTGTGGTTTACACCGGTGTAGAACAGAATACGTTCGGTAGTAGTGGTTTTACCGGCGTCGATGTGCGCACTGATACCGATGTTACGGTAGCGTGCGATGGGTGTTGTACGAGCCATTTGATTCCTCGTTGATATCTTTAGGCGTTCAGTTAAGTTATCCAAAACGGGCGACTTATCTGAAGCGCCCGTCTGGTGACTATGACTCCGAAGGGATTACCAACGGTAGTGTGCGAACGCCTTGTTGGCTTCTGCCATACGGTGAACGTCTTCCCGTTTCTTCACTGCAGTACCTTTGTTGTCTGCAGCATCAGAAAGTTCGTTCGCCAGGCGCAGAGCCATGGATTTATCACCGCGTTTACGAGCAGCTTCAACGATCCAACGCATTGCCAGAGCATTACGACGAACCGGACGGACTTCAACTGGTACCTGATAAGTAGAACCACCTACACGGCGGGATTTCACTTCTACAGTCGGGCGAACGTTTTCGAGAGCGACTTCGAAAGCTTCCAGTTCATTTTTACCAGAACGCTGAGCCAGGGTCTCCAGCGCGCTGTATACGATTGATTCTGCAGTAGATTTTTTACCATCTACCATCAGGATATTGACAAATTTAGCCAGCAGTTCTGATCCGAACTTCGGATCCGGCAGAATTTTACGCTGACCAATGACGCGACGACGTGGCATGGAAATACTCCGTTGTTAATTCAGGATTGTCCAAAACTCTACGAGTTTAGTTTGACATTAATTTAAAACGTTTGGCCTTACTTAACGGAGAACCATTAAGCCTTAGGACGCTTCACGCCGTATTTAGAACGAGCTTGCTTACGGTCTTTAACGCCGGAGCAGTCAAGCGCGCCACGAACGGTGTGGTAACGAACACCCGGGAGGTCTTTAACACGACCGCCACGGATCAGGATCACGGAGTGCTCCTGCAGGTTGTGACCTTCACCACCGATGTAGGAAGTCACTTCAAAACCGTTAGTCAGACGAACACGGCAAACTTTACGCAGTGCGGAGTTCGGTTTTTTAGGGGTGGTAGTATATACACGAGTACATACGCCACGTTTTTGCGGGCATGCTTCCAGCGCAGGCACGTTGCTTTTCGCAACTTTGCGAGCACGTGGTTTGCGTACCAGCTGGTTAACTGTTGCCATTAAATAGCTCCTGGTTTTAGCTTTTGCTTCGTAAACACGTAATAAAACGCCCTCACACAATATGAGGACGCCGAATTTTAGGGCGGTGTCGAAAAGGTGTCAAGAAATATACAACGATCCCGCCATCACCAGGCCATCTGGTTGGCATACTTAACCGTGAGTCTGACGAACTCAGTATAGTCAACCCTGACGACACTGTCTGAAATTTGACCACCCAGGCCGCGGGCGTCAATGTCTTCTTTCAAGGCATAGACCGTTATGGGGGCGTCGCGCAGACTTTCAAGGAAGCGGTTACCTTCAATCGCGACGGTAACGCCATCCTGGAGCAACAAAAGCGCATCGCCCTCTTTTAGCAGGCGCAGCAAAGCGGGAAAATCAACGCCCGAAGCGCAATGAGGTAAGGTATGCAGCATAAACGCCTCAGAATCTCAGGATGACATCATAGTTGCCAAGCTCGCGGCGTAACGCTACGGGTTCAAGCGGCGTGGCGTCTACCACAAAATTGACGTTTTTCAGACCACGCTCGCGCAGCGACGCCGCGCAGATCCAGCATTGATCAATATCGTACAAATCAAAGAGCTTGAAAGTAGCAATATAGTCACGCGCCAGCACAGCGTCTGGTTTTTGTCCTGGTAATAACTGAAAGACGCCGTCGCTAATAAAAAAGACGCCCAGCGCTTCCGTTAGCGCTGACGTCGCCAGCAGCGCATCCAGCCCTTCACGGCCTGAGGCGCTACCGTGCGGCGCGGTGGAAAAGACAAATGCAATACGTTTCATTAAAACTGCACCACCCGATCGCAGGTGAGGGAGGCCTCCGCCAGCGCGCCCAGCCCACTTAGCGTAAAGCCCGGCTGAAGATTGGCGGACGGCAGTCCCAGTCTGTCGGCTTCAGTGTCATCAATAATACCGCGACGAAGCGCCGCCGCCACACAGATGTTCAGCGCCACGCCATGTTGCGTATTCAATTTCTGCCAGGCGCGCACCAGATCATATTCATCGCCAGCCGGCGAGGTCAGGAGATTGGCATTATAAACGCCTTCCCGATAGAAAAAGACGCTGATTAACTCATGCCCTTCATTGAGCAGCGCATGGGCGAACTGCAATGCGCTGCTGGCCTGCTGGGCACCATATGCCGGCCCGGTGACCATAATGGCATAACGCATTATTTATCCTGCCCCTGAAGATCGCCGCTTTTAAACTGACGAATATAGAGGTAAACCGTATGTTTTGAGATATTGAGACGATCGGCCACTTGGTTGATGGCGTCTTTAATATCGAAAATGCCTTTTTCGTATAGATTAAGAACAATCTGGCGATTTTTCGCATTGTTAGAGACATTACGATCGGCATTGACCTCTTCAATAGTGAACTCCAGCGTCTGGGTGACTAAGTCTTCTACCGAGGAGGCAAAATTGACCGCTGAGCCGACTTCCGGCGTTTCCGGCGGAATAAAGGTATTCATGATCTGTGAAAATGGCACATCAAGGTTCATGTTGATGCACAGTAGACCAATGACGCGATGCTCGCGGTTGCGAATGGCAATCGTCAACGACTTCATCAAGACACCGCTTTTCGCGCGCGTGAAATAGCATTTCGACACGCTACTGTCCGCCCCCGTCATGTCGTGCAACATGCGCAACGCAAGGTCGGTAATCGGCGAGCCAATTTTACGGCCCGTATGTTCGCCATTTGCAATACGAATGGCTGAACATTTTAAATCCTGCAAAGAGTGCAATACGATTTCACAATGGGAACCTATAAGCATCGCTAACCCGTCCACTACCGCTTCGTAGGATTTCAGAATATCGAAGTCGGTTTGATCGAAGGGACGCTGATCCAGCAAATCAAGTTCACTGGTTTCGTTGGTTAAAAGCGACCTGGACATGAAAAAAAACACTCCTTTTCAGGAGCCTGTCGTTATGTTTTCAGGGCAGGCTCATTATTTACGCGGATGATTAAATTAATACAGTGAGGGTTCCTCTTTCCAGTACTAATTTACTCGTCTATTTCAGGCTGTATATGCGTTGGCGGTAACTCAGCCGACGGTATCGCCCTTAACGACCAGCGCAAACGCCGTTACCCGCAAATCAAATTATGGTGAGTAATATATCCGGCCTGCATAAAAAAAACCGCCGCTATAACAAGCGGCGGCTCTCAGTTTTTATTTTTTAGCAGCATCTGCGGCTTTAGCGTCAGCCGCATCGGCAGGTTTAGCATCCGCTTTCGGCGCTGGTTTGATATCCAGCAGCTCTACGTCGAACACCAGGGTGGAGTTCGCCGGGATACCCGGAACGCCCGTTTTGCCGTAGGCCAGCGCCGGTGGGATAACCAGCTTAATCTTGCCGCCTTTCTTAATATTTTTCAGGCCTTCAGTCCAGCCAGGGATAACGCCGTCCAGACGGAAGGAGAGCGGTTCGCCGCGCGTGTAAGAGTTATCAAACTCTTTACCGTCAATCAGCGTGCCTTTGTAATTCACTACGACGGTATCGCTATCTTTCGGTGCCTCGCCAGTACCTTCTTTTTCTACTTTGTAGAGCAGACCGGTTTTAGAGGTCTTCACGCCTTTTTCTTTAGCAAATGCGTCACGGAAGGCTTTACCTTTTGCTTCGTTATCGGCAGCGTCTTTTTCCATCTTCGCCTGAGCAGCGCTCTTCACGCGCGCCTCAAACGTTTGCAACGTCTGCTCGATTTCCTGATCGGACAGTTTGCTCTTGTCTGCAAATGCATCCTGAACACCGGCGATCAGCTGGTCTTTATCCAGTTTGATGCCCAACTTTTCCTGCTCTTTAAGCGAATTTTCCATGTAACGACCCAGCGAGGCGCCCAGCGCATAAGCCGCTTTTTGATCGTCGTTTTTAAAGGCTGCTTTGCTATCAGCGGTAGCTGCCGGTTTCGCCGCATCAGCAGCAAAAGTGATCGGAGCGTGCATAGCAACGGCCATCGTAGTTGCCAGCAGCGTGGCTTTAAACAGTGATTTCATCCATATCTCCAGGGCCGGGGCATCTCGCCCCATGTTAACTTACGTAAGAAGCGTACTATAAATCGTTGCAGAACAAATCAACATACGAACACGCCCTATTATCACTTCTTTTCAGACTCTTTTTGTTTAAATTAGTTTCGTAGGGCGCGTAATCGTTGCTGTGAAAGCCGGTAAAGTTAAGTAGAATCCGCCGACGGAGACAACATAAAGAGGTACATCATGCAGGATATCACGATGGAAGCTCGTCTGGCTGAACTGGAAAGCCGTCTGGCGTTCCAGGAGATTACCATAGAAGAACTAAACCTGACGGTAACCGCACATGAAATGGAGATGGCGAAGCTACGCGATCATCTGCGTTTGCTCACGGAAAAGTTAAAAGCCAGCCAGCCGTCAAACATCGCCTCTCAGGCGGAAGAAACGCCGCCGCCGCATTATTGAGACGTAAAAAAAGCGGGTTTTGCCCGCTTTTTTGTGCCGGATGGCGCTAACGCTTATCCGGCCTACCCTTGAAAGACGCCGGGTATTAGTGGCAGCCGCAACCACCGTGGCCTTTACCGCCACCGCCGCAGCAGCCTTCGCCGCCGTGCTCGTGACCATGGTTATGACCGTGACCGCCGCAGCAACCGTCTTCACCGTGATCGTGGTGATGATCGTGCGCGCCGTGAACATGGCCGTGGGCCAGTTCTTCTTCAGTCGCTTCACGAATCGCAACAACTTCTACGTTAAATTTCAGATTCTGACCAGCCAGCATGTGGTTACCATCAACCACAACATGATCGTCTTCCACTTCGGTAATTTCTACCGGTACCGGACCCTGGTCGGTTTCCGCCAGGAAACGCATACCTACCTGCAGTTCATCAACGCCCATAAAGACGTCTTTAGGCACGCGCTGCACCAGATTTTCATCATATTGACCGTAAGCGTCGTTTGCGCCAACAGCAACATCAAATTTGTCGCCAACCTCATGGCCTTCCAGCGCGGTTTCCAGGCCAGAAATCAGGGAGCCGTGGCCGTGCAGGTAATCCAGCGGCGCACTCACCGGAGACTCATCAACCAACACACCGTCTTCTGTACGTACCTGATAGGCCAAGCTGACCACCAGGTCTTTTGCTACTTTCATGATATCTCCTGAGCATGGGAAGAATAGTGGCGCAGATTGTAGCGGAATTCTGCAGCCGTGTACCCTTTAGCTTAAAAAAACCTGCGGCATATCGCTAGTCCGGATGAAAAATCCCTATCACTTGCTCTTCTTTGCGAACATGCTCGCGAACGTCTTTATCCGCTTCCCGCATTTGATGCCCGCACTTAACGCATTCAACAATGTCGACATTATTTTCACGCCACATCGCCATTGTATCCTGCGCCTGACAGGCTGGACATTTCGCGCCTGCAATAAAACGTTTACGGATTGCCATCGTTAACCTCTACTCAAATTCATCCCAGCCATCTAACTGGCGCCGCTCCTGTTGCATTTCGCGCTGAAAAATCTCCTCCAGCTCACGTCGGGCTTCTCTGGCGCGCGAAATCTGTCCTGTGTCGGTATGCTCAGGGATCAGCTCCCGCAACATTCGCATATCCAGCCGACGAAAATGCAACTGCGCGCGCTGCGCCTGATGCGGATGCATACCTAACGACACCAGCGTCTTACGTCCCAGCTCCAGCGCGCTGGAAAACGTTTCACGGGAAAACTGCGTGACCCCAGCCTGTAATAACTCATGCGCCTCCACCCGTCCGCGCGCTCGCGCAAGGATATGCAGATGCGGAAAATGCTGCTGACACAATTCCACCAGCTTCATCGTATCTTCCGGTTCATTACAAGTGATGACAATCGACTCCGCCGCCTCCGCTCCCGCAGAACGCAGTAGCTCTACTTGTGTGGCGTCGCCGTAATACACTTTATAACCATATTTGCGCATCAGATTAACGGCGCCAATATCGCGCTCCAGCACGGTGATACGCACCTTATTCGCCATTAATAAGCGAGCAATCACCTGACCAAAACGACCAAAGCCGACGACAATCACCTGGGGTTTATCATCTTCGACCCACGGTTTTTCATCATGTTCTTCCGGACCGTTAAGGCGGCGCGATAGCCACTTATCAATCCCTTTCATCAGTAGTGGCGTGGTCATCATTGATAACGTGACAGCCACCAATAATAACGCCATTTGATCGCCCTGAAACAGACGCTGAGAAGAGGCAGTAGAAAAGAGCACAAAAGCGAACTCGCCCCCCTGACTCAGCACGCTGGCAAACTGCATCCGCTCAGAACTTCTTATTCCATATAGCCGCGCCAGGAGGTACAACGCCAGCATTTTTATGACGACCAGGATAACGACGCTCGCCGCCACCCACAATAAATGGGTATAAAGTACGCCAAGATTTAGCGACATACCGACGGAGATAAAGAACAACCCAAGCAGTAAACCTTTAAACGGATCGATAGCGTTTTCCAGTTCATGCCGGTATTCGCTCTCTGCCAGTAAAACACCGGCGATAAAGGTTCCCAGGGCCATCGACAGTCCCAGCGCGTCCATAAATAAGGCGGCGCCCAGCACCAGCAACAACGTCGCGGCGGTGAATACCTCCCGTACGCCGGACGCAGCAATAAAACGAAATACCGGGCGCAGCAGGTAACGACCGCCAATCAGCATTACCGCGAAGGCCAGTACTTTCATTCCCACTTTGAACCAGTCGAAATGCTCATCGGCAGATCCCGCCAATAACGGCACCAGCGCCAGCGCGGGGATCACCGCTAAATCCTGAAACAGTAAGACTGAAAATCCTAACTGCCCGGACTCGCTACGGTTCATTCCTTTCTCGCGCATCAGTTGTAGCGCCATCGCCGTCGAGGACATCGCCAGGCCAATCCCGCCAACTATCGCCGCCTGCCATAAGAAATCGGCGAGCATCAGCAATCCCGCCAGTACCGCCGCGCTTAGCAGCACCTGAGCGGCGCCGACGCCGAAGATAGAGCGCCGCAGTTGCCAAAGCCGGGAAGGATTGAGTTCAAGACCAATGATAAACATCAGAAACACGACGCCCAGTTCGGAAAAGTGCAGGATCTCGTCGACATCGCTGATAAATCCCAGCCCCCACGGGCCGATGGCGATTCCCGCCAGCAAATACCCTAACACCGCGCCGATACCTAGCCTGGCCGCCAGCGGCACCGCCACGACCGCTGCGAAGAGAAACAACGTCCCCGCCATCAATAAATCTGCACCTTCCATCAATAGCCTCCCGCGCTCACAGGATTTGCCAGCCACTCGCCATAAGCTTTCGCATGACTGGCCAGCGCCTGCGGCGACTGGCGGCGCGCCCAGTACACAATAATGGGAGTCATCCAGTGCATCCGGCACATAGCCGCAGTCAATTCAAAGGGGCGCAGTATATCGCTCATCGGATAACGGTTTAGCGCGTCATACCGGTAAGCGCTCTCCGGCTCGCCGGTCGTAATCACGCTACGCCAGTACTTTCCCACCAGTTGGTTTCCCTCTGGTCCGCTGGCGAACCCCCGACTCAACACGCGATCAAGCCATTCTTTAAGTAAAGCCGGACAGCTATAGATGTACAGGGGATGCTGAAAAACAATGACGTCGTGCTCACGTAAAAGGGCTTGTTCATAGGGCGTATCGATAAAAAAATCAGGATAGCGTGCATAAAGATCATGCACGGTTACGTTACTGTGCTGTATGGCCGGTTTAAGCAGTACCCGGTTAGCGACCGAGTCCTGAGATTCCGGATGGGCATACAACAGCAAGACTTTCGCTGGCTGAGACATCAATCCCCCTCCCGGTTTTGTACTTTGTGTATAGTCGTTGTTTTGAGCTACCATTGCACTCCAGCGCGGCGGAAAGCCCGAACATTACATCATCATAATGATAAATTAACATAGTCTGAACATACGGCGCCTTATGATTGTTTTCTCCTCGTTACAAATTCGTCGCGGCGTGCGCGTCCTACTGGACAATGCCTCGGCCACCATTAATCCCGGCCAAAAGGTCGGCCTGGTGGGTAAAAACGGCTGCGGTAAATCTACCCTGCTGGCATTGCTAAAAAATGAAATCAGCGCCGATGCCGGGAGTTTTGCTTTGCCCGGAACCTGGCAATTAGCGTGGGTGAATCAGGAAACGCCTGCATTACCTCAGCCAGCGATTGAGTATGTCATTGACGGCGACCGCGAATACCGTTATCTGGAAGCACAGCTTAACGACGCCAACGAACGTAACGACGGACATGCTATCGCCGCCATACACGGTAAGCTGGACACCATCGACGCATGGACCGTTCGCTCGCGCGCCGCCAGCCTGCTTCACGGCCTCGGCTTTTCTAACGATCAGTTGGAACGCCCGGTCAGCGATTTTTCCGGCGGCTGGCGGATGCGCCTTAACCTGGCCCAGGCGCTGATTTGCCGCTCCGATTTACTGCTGCTCGACGAACCGACCAACCACCTCGATCTGGATGCGGTGATCTGGCTGGAAAAATGGCTGAAGAACTATCCGGGCACCCTGATTCTGATCTCTCACGATCGTGACTTCCTCGACCCGATAGTGGATAAAATCATCCATATCGAACAGCAGACTTTGTACGAGTACACCGGCAACTACAGCGCGTTTGAAGTACAGCGCGCCACGCGCCTGGCGCAGCAGCAGGCGATGTATGAAAGTCAGCAGGAACGTGTAGCGCATCTGCAAAGTTATATCGACCGTTTCCGAGCCAAAGCGACCAAAGCGAAGCAGGCGCAAAGCCGTATTAAAATGTTGGAACGTATGGAGCTAATTGCCCCGGCTCACGTCGATAATCCATTCCATTTCAGCTTCCGCGCGCCGGAAAGCCTGCCAAACCCGCTGTTGAAGATGGAAAAAGTCAGCGCAGGTTATGGCGAGCGCATCATTCTGGAATCCATCAAGCTGAACCTGGTACCCGGCTCGCGTATTGGTCTGCTGGGACGTAACGGCGCCGGAAAATCAACGCTAATTAAACTGTTGGCGGGCGAACTGGAACCGCTGCACGGCGAAATCGGCCTCGCCAAAGGCATTAAGCTGGGCTACTTCGCCCAGCACCAACTGGAATATTTACGCGCCGATGAGTCGCCGTTGCAGCATATGGCGCGTCTGGCGCCGCAAGAACTGGAGCAGAAGCTGCGCGATTATCTTGGCGGCTTTGGTTTCCAGGGCGACAAAGTTACGGAAGAGACGCAACGTTTCTCCGGCGGCGAGAAAGCGCGTCTGGTGCTGGCGCTGATCGTATGGCAGCGTCCGAACCTGCTGCTGCTTGATGAACCGACCAACCACCTGGATCTCGACATGCGTCAGGCGTTGACCGAAGCGCTGATCGACTTCGACGGCGCGCTGGTTGTGGTCTCGCACGATCGCCACCTGATCCGCTCCACCACCGACGACCTCTATCTGGTACACGACAAAAAAGTCGAACCGTTCGACGGCGATCTGGAGGATTACCAGCAGTGGCTGAGCGACGTACAGAAGCAGGAAAACCAGAGCGATGAACCAGTAAAAGAGAATGCTAATAGCGCCCAGTCACGTAAAGATCAGAAGCGTCGTGAAGCCGAACTGCGTACCCTGACGCAGCCGCTGCGTAAAGAGATCGCCCGTCTGGAAAAAGAGATGGAGAAGCTCAACGCCCAGTTGGCGCAGGCGGAAGAGAAGCTCGGCGACAGCAGCCTGTACGACCCCAGCCGCAAAGCGGAAATGACCGAGTGTCTGCAATTGCAGGCCAGAGCCAAATCCGGGATGGAAGAGTGCGAGATGGCGTGGCTGGAAGCGCAGGAGCAGCTTGAGCAGATGATGCAAAACGACTAATCACAGAAGGCCGGACGATGAGCGTATCAGTTACCGACGACATTACCTTCCGCAAGCTGACCATCTTCATGACCTTTATGGAGAAGGGGAACATCGCCCGTACCGCCGAAGTGCTGGATATCAGCGGCGTCAGCGTACACCGGGCGTTGCACACGCTGGAAGAGAACGTTCGCTGTCCGCTCTTTGTCCATAAAGGGCGTAATCTGATTGCCCAGCCGGCGGCATGGACGCTGCTGGAATATTGCCAGGAAGTGATGCATGTGATGGCCCGTGGGCTGGAAGAGACGCGCAAAACGGCGGGCGTCGGCCAGGGGCGCCTGCGCGTCGGCACGCTCTACTCGCTGACGCTGGAAACGGTGCCGCACCTGATTATGGGGATGAAGCTACGCCGTCCGGATTTGGAGCTGGATTTAACCATGGGCTCTAACGAAGTCCTGCTGAAAATGCTGGAGGACGGTACGCTGGACGCGATTCTGATCTCAATTTCCGAAAGCGACATCGATCGCAATAGTCTGGAAGTGCTGCCGTTGTTTCACGATGATATTTATCTCGCGGCGCCTGCAACAGCTACCATCGATACCTCATCACCGGCTGACCTGCGCGATTATCGGGATCAAAAGTTTGTCTCGCTGGCGGAAGGGTTTGCCACCTATGCCGGGTTCCAGGAAGCCTTTCATGTCGCCGGATTTGAGCCGGAGATTGTCACCCGCGTGAACGATATTTTTTCGATGCTCAGTCTGGTGCAGGCGGGCGTAGGCTTTACACTGATGCCGGGGCGAATGAAGAAGATGTATGAGAATACCGTGCAGTTACTGAAACTTTCCGAGTCGTACCAGATGCAGCAGCTTATCGCCATTGTCTTTGCCCGCAACCGCGAGCGCGATCCAAGCCTGCTGGCGCTGGCCGCCGAAGGGCGGATGTACGCACGCAGCCTCCAGACCGTAGGGTAATTGCCGGATGTGACGCTTCGCGTCTTATAGGGCCTACAGCGGGCGGCCCGATAAGCGCAGCGCTATCGGGCAATCCCTGCTACGACCTAAGCCGTTTCGCCAGATGCACAGCCACATCTACCCCACTCCGTTCCAGCGAGATAGACTCCCCTTCCCACGCGGCCTGACGCGTTAAGCAGGTCAACACGCCGCCCGGCGGCATCTCAATCGCCAGCCGCGCCTCACGCTCGTTGGCGGAAATCACCGCCTCCTGCCAGCGCACCGTGCGCGCCATATTCATCGCCAGGTCATCAGCAATTTGTTCCGGCTGCCATAAAACGCGTCCTGTACTGCCGCTCAAATACGCGCAGCATGGGCGAGAGAGCGTCACATCGCTGAACGCCGCCACCAGCTTTTGCGCCGGTTCCGCCAGCAGTTCACAGTGCGACGGCACGCTGACCGCCAGACGATGCGCCTTGCTGGCCCCTTTTTCCAGCGCCCGTTTCGCCACGCTAGCCATTGCCTCGTCGGTACCAGCAATCACCATCTGCGTTTCGGCGTTCAGGTTGGCGATCCAGGTGCCGCTACCCTCGACCAGTGATTCCACCTGCGCCAGCGTCAGCCCCATAATCGCCGTCAGGCCGTAGCCGTGCGGGTAGGCCTGCTCCATCAAATCGCCGCGCAGCGCCACCAGCCGCAACGCATCGGCAAAATCCAGCGCCCCGGCCACTACCGCCGCCGGATAAGCGCCGATGGACAAACCGCTGACGATATCCGGCGACACGCCGCGACGCGCCAGCTCGCGCGCCCAGGCGACGCCAGCAATCAACAACGCCAGTTGCACCGCCCTGGTATGTTTCAACGCATCGGGAGAATCAAGCGTATCCGCTTCCGCGCCCAGCACCTCCCGCGCCTGCGCTAACTCTGTTCCCGGAAGGTTTTGCAGCATACCTGTGTGCTGCGTTCCCTGCCCCGGAAAGGTAAACAGAATTTTCATTTACTCCTCCCTACCCCACGGGTCGCTCACCAGCCGCGGCCCCTGCGAGGTTTTTAACAGTGCCTTGCCATCGCGCAGCCATTCGTTGAGGGCAAACGCGCCGTATGGCGTTTCCACCTGAGTATCCGCCCGGCACAGCCCGCCTGCTAACTGCTGATGCCACGTCTCAAGCTGTTCACGCGCCAGCGGCTGCGGCGCGCGGATCAACAAGTCCAGATCGCTTGCCGCGTGGATAACCGGGATCCCGGTCACCAGCGCGTAGCCGGTACTCCCGGTTATCCCCCACGTCCACGGCCACGTCTGCTGTGCCAGCAGTAAAGCCACCTGAAGCGGTGGCTGAGAGAGAAAGGGCGAGCACAATAACGTCTGCGCGTCGACCAGCGATTCCGGCGTACAAACTCGAGTGATGGCGTCCGGTTTGGCCCAGCCCGCCGCACGCTGGTCCCGCTTCATACCGCGCACGCCAACGGGCACACGCCCCTGCGCATCAACATCACGCCGCACCACCACCGGAAGGCCGCTATGCCAGACGTCATCCACCCAGGATTCGATGATGCCGTCCAGCGCATCTCGCGCGTTAAGCCAGATTAAGTCGTGCGGGCGTAATGTTGTGTTCATAATTTAGATTCCTGAAGTCAGCGAGATAAACAGCGGCAGCGACAGGATACACAGTACCGAGCTCAACAGCAGCACCGCTTCCGCATCCGGCGACTGCACGCCAAAGCGATTGCCGAACACCACGCCGAAAAAACCGGCAGACAGCGCAATCATCAGGATCGCGGTAATCGCCACGGAGCCATGCAGACCAAAAATCAGCACGATACCCCAAGCAATCGCCGGTTGAATCAGTAACTTAGTAATGGTCGAGGTAATCACCATAGTATTAATTTTCAGTTTACGAGCTGACAGGATCACCCCAGTCAGGAACAGCGCCGCCGCGGTCGCGGACAGACCCAGCGGTTTGATTGCCGCCAGGAAAAGTTCCGGCATTTTGATCCCGATAGCGGAGAGAATGACCCCCAGTAGCGGGCCCATAACAATCGGTTTTTTCAGCGAACGCCACATCAACACCGGCAGAATAGCCAGAGTAGAACCAGTGTTGTTGCCTTCTGCGCGCGCTTTTTCACGTTCCAGAATCAGCAGACAGAACGGCGTCATCAGTACCGAACCGCAGGCAATGGAAACCGCGACGGACAGCGAGGTCGTCGCGCCTTCCCCCAGTACGCTGCCGAGAATCGGCAGACCGAGCGCCGCGTAGTTAGGCAGCGCCACCGTCAGGGTCAGCACAGCGGCATCCTGCGGCGACTTTTTAAAGACGGTTGTCGCCAGGAAGTAAATAGCCACATAGGTAATCCACATCGCCAGCGTCAGTACCAGAATTAGCGGCGACTGGGCGAGAATCCCCGTCCAGGGCGTTTGTACCGTGGCGCTGAACAACGTCGCCGGTAACGCGAAATCCATGACGAAAATATTAAGCAGGGAAACATTCTTGTTATCAACCATTTTGGCCTTCCCGGCCCAGAATCCCAGCAGCATGATGATAAAAATCGGTGCAAGGGCATGAACAATCACGTAAGTCATAAATCACCTGTAATTTAAAAAGTTAGCACTGTCGCGATGGTTATTATTTTCAGATGTAGCGGCCCTCGCGGGCGCAACGAATGCGCCCACGGGCCGAACATCCGGCAGGTCTCTTTCTACTTACCAGTTCGCCCGCATGCGTTCGCGCACAAAAGCAGAGCTGCGGCGATTGTCTGCGCCCAGACGGCTTTTCAGCGTCGGGTCCTGACGAGCGTCATTGATGGCCTGTTGCAGCGTGGTTTTCACCAGCGCCAGATCGGTAGCAGACGGAGCATCCGGGTTACTGATGTCCAGCAGGTCGGAAAGCAGCCCCAGGGTGGCGTAGTTGCTGATGTCATACGCCATCGGCGGAATGGTCGCCGCCAGTTTTTCCAGAGATTCCACGGTACGCAGGGTAATACGCGCCGCCGACTCTTTGCCCATTGCGTGAATTAGCACGCCTTTATCGTTAAAGGCGATCAGGCGGTTTGCCTGGTAGCCGTGCGCGAGGAACGCGCCGGACATCGCTTTACCGACGATCAGGCCAATCACCGGATGCCCCGCCAGACGCGCGTTGGCATACGCCGCCGCGGCGCCGGCCAGCGCCTGGTGAATACCAAAACCTTCTTCACGACGACCGTAGGCCTGGCTCGGCACGTCTATCACCGCCACAATCGGGCGCTTCACGGCGTTATCGGCATCGGCGGCGATGGTTTCGCTCACCACTTTCGCCAGCGTCCAGCCTTCCAGCAGCCCTACCTCGCCTTTGGCTGCGCGCGGGTAGTGATTATTCGCATCCGGCACCACGGCGATAAAGCGTACCGCTTCGCCGTTCAGTTCACCGTCGGCGGCCTGCACGGACGGGCACAGCCCTTCCAGACGTTTAGCGTTGGGGGCGAGGGTTTCCAGCCATAATTCGCTACGGCTCGTTGAGTTACTCATCATTTCACCTCCCGGCTGAAAAGCGCTTTAATCTGTTCAGAATCGGCCTGTTTGCGGGTGTCGAAGTTCGTCAGGCGATCGAGATACCAGTCATAGTTATCGGTGCGATGTTTCGCCGGTACGCCTTTCGCCAGCGCCTCGTTCATCGCCGCTTTCACCGCGTTAACGCCGTCGCCAACCAGCGCGTCCACCAGCCCGCTTTGATAGCGCACTTCCCCGCCGGTCATGCTCCAGATGAACGGACGGTCGCGGGAGTCGTACTCTTCAATCCCGGCTTCCTGTTCGATAACCTGCGGGCCGTTGAGGCCCAGACGCGCTTCACGGGTGACGATCAGATAGCTGCACAGCGCGGCGGCAATCGACATCCCGCCGAAGCAGCCGACGGTCCCGGCCACAATGCCGACCACTGGGGTATAGCGACGTAGGTCGACAATCGCCGCGTGAATATCGGCAATCGCCGCGAGGCCCAGGTTGGCTTCCTGCAAACGCACGCCGCCGGTTTCCAGACTCAAAACCGCCTGAGTGGGGATACCGTTGCGGTTATCTTCCGCCGCCAGCTCCAGCGCCGCCGCCATTTTGGCGCCGGACACTTCGCCCATGCTGCCCCCCTGGAAGGCGCCTTCAATCGCCACAACCACAGCCGGTTTGCCGTTGATGGTGCCTTTTGCGACGACCATACCGTCATCGGCCTGCGGGACGATGCCCTGCGCGCCCAGCCATGGCGACATGATGCCTTCGAACGGGTCGAGCAGTTCGCGGTAACTACCGTCATCCAGCAGCGCCTGCGCACGCTGGCGCGCTTTTAATTCAATAAAGCTACGATCATCACGCATAGCTCACCTCTTCAAAAACCTGTTCGATACGAATGCGCGCCACGCCTGGCGTCGCGCCGAAATCATGGATCGTCAGTTTGCCTGCTGGCAGGCTGCTGACCGTTTGCAAACGGTTGAACAGCGCTTCCCAGCGGCTACGGCTGTTATCAACGGAAGTGGTGATATCAATGGTTAACGTCTGGCTCTGATCGGCGGTGAATAACACCTCCATATCCCCGGAGCCCACGACGCCTGCCAGCGCTTTGCCGATTAAGACGCGGCTGGCCGGTACGGTTAACGTAATGTGTTCCATAACATCCTCTTAATGCTTGAAATAGGGCGATTCGATACGGTCAAGAAACAAGGTGGCGGCGAGCAAATCGGCTGCGCCGCCCGGCGAGGCATTCAGCGCCAGCATCTGGCGATCGAGCGCCGCTAGCGCCAACTGACCCGCTGGATGAGCGGTGCCGCCGGCGTTCAGCACAGCTCGCGCGCCGTCCTGCATGGCATCCAGCCCCTTAAGCCCGGCGCGCGACAGCACGCAGGTATCGGTCAGCGAGGTCATGATCGCCATCAGCGCGTCAAGCCTCGCCTGCGCTTCGCTGCTGCCGTTCAATCTACTCAGTCGAAGCTGCGGCAGCGCACGCTGCATCACATGTGGAAACGCTTGCTGTGCCTCTTCGCGCGCCCCCGGCACCCGATAACGGTGCGTGGCGCATAGCCCTTTACTGAAGACCTTCGGCGCGGCGTCGTCCGGCAGTTTCGCCAGCTCGCCGGCTGTGTTCGCCACCTGCTGCGCGCTACCCACGCCGCCGTGCATCGCCACCGCGCTCACCAGCAGCCCCAGCGCCCAAATCGCGCCGCGGTGGGTGTTCACGCCGCCGGTAGCGGCCATCATCTGCTGCTCGCCTTCGCGGCCGAGTCGCCCTACGGTCTGTCTGAGTGCGATATCCGCCGGACGCTGCCAGCTTTGCAGCGCCAGCGCCTGAAACGTGGGGGTCAGGCTGTGCGCGGAGCGCTCCATCAGCGCAAGCGTAAGATCGTGATGCGCGCCGTTCCCCCGACTGTCCACCAGACCGGGTTTCGGGCTTAATCGTGCTTCGTCAATCAGACACTGCGTGGCGGTTCGCGCCAGCCATTCGGCACCGCCTTCAGCCTGGATCCGGGGCAGAAGTTTCATTACCAGCTCCGGAATTTCGCAGGTGGGTTGTAAAGACCGCCGGACCATTCCACCAGGTCAGCGACGCTGCCGGCGGCCAGCAGCGAACGGGTCGCGTCGGTACGGCGAATACCCATATCTTCCGGGTAGACCACCTTGCCGCTACTACGCAGTTCAGCGACACGTTTGGCATCCACGCCCAGACCGATGTCGGTGATACCCGCAACCGCCGCCACCATCGCGCGGCGCTCTTCCAAACTTTCTGCGCGATAGAGATAAGCAATACCCTCTTCGGTCAGCACGTGCGTCACGTCGTCGCCGTAGATCATCACCGGAGCCAGCGGCATTCCGGAGGCTTTCGCCACATCCACCGCATCGAGTTTTTCGACAAAGGTCGGCTTCACGCCTGCCTGGAAGGTTTCCACCATCTGCACCACGAGTTTTTTACCACGCTGCATCGGGTCCGGTTCGGTGATCATGTTCAGCCAGGCTGGCGTAGCGTGGCGACGACCGTGCGGATCGTGGCCCATGTTCGGCGCACCGCCGAAACCGGACAGACGACCGCGGGTTACCGTTGAGGAGTTGGCGTAGCCGTCAACCTGCAAGGTCGAACCGATAAACATATCCACCGCATACTGACCTGCCAACTGGCAGAAGGCGCGGTTGGAGCGCATGGAGCCATCGGAACCGGTGAAGAAGATGTCCGGGCGGGCGCGGATATACTCTTCCATCCCCAGCTCGCCGCCGAAGCAGTGAACGCTTTCTACCCAACCGCTTTCAATTGCCGGAATCAGCGTCGGATGTGGATTCAGCGTCCAGTGTTTACAGATTTTGCCGCGCAAACCGAGCTGTTCGCCCCAGGTCGGCAGCAGCAGTTCGATCGCGGCGGTATTGAAGCCGATACCGTGGTTCAGCGACTGCACCTGATGCTCGGCATAGATGCCTTTGATGGCCATCATCGCCATCAGGATGTGTTCTTGTTTGATCAGGCGCGGGTCGCGGGTAAACAGCGGTTCGATGAAGAACGGCTTGTCGGCAACGACAACGTAGTCAATCCAGGAGCCCGGAATATCCACGCGCGGCAGGTCGCATTCATCGTCGACCAGTTCGTTCACCTGGGCGATAACAATACCGTCGTGGAACGCGGCGGCTTCCACCAGCGCCGGGGTATCTTCGGTACTCGGCCCGGTGTAGAGATTACCTTTGCGGTCAGCTTTATAACCGGCAATCAGCGCCACGTTTGGGGCCAGGTCGACGTAAAGACGGGAGTACAGTTCGATGTAGGTGTGGATGGCGCCGATTTCCAGCATGCCATCTTCCAGCAGCTGCGAGATGCGCAGGCTCTGGGTGCCGGAGAAGGAGAAGTCCAGCTTGCGGGCGATGCCTTTCTCGAAGATATCCAGATGCTCGCTGCGCCCGACGCTTGGCATAATCATGTGCAGGTCGTGCACTTTCTGCGGGTTCACCTCAGCCAGCATACGCGACAGGAAATCTGCCTGCTTTTGGTTATTCCCCTCTAATACCACGCGGTCGCCCGGCGCGATCAGTTTTTCCAGCATCGCGGTCAGGTCTGCGGTCGGCAGCACCTTACCCTGCACCGGAACGGAAGCCAGACGGCGCTGTTTTTCCGTGCGGCGGGTGTTCCAGACGCGTGCTGGCGTTTGCCCAGATAACATTATTAACCTCCTGATTCAGCAATCAGTTTGATTGGCTTAACACTGAAAAAGAGTCTGAGCTTTGGTGAGAAAATCATCAATTAAGCCCAGAAAGCAATCATTAGCCTGAGAGTAATAATTGAAGTAACAATTTGTGATGGCGATCACTTCATACAGCAGCAGCACGCCGAACGACGCGGGATTATTGGAACAGGTTTGGGGAGCGCTCAGTGGTCCTGGGAACAGATATCGTTCGCAGGCTGGCCGGAATGGAAAGCCTGCGTTATGTGATTTAGCGGCAAAGGTTGCCGTGATTTATTTTCGTCAGCGCGTCGTTCACGCCAAATAATTTAAACGTCACCTCATCAACGCCAAGATTTTTCAGACGCGCAGTGTGTTTTTTAATATAAGCCTGCGCCGTTTCTTCGGATTCAAACAAGTAAATGCCGCCAGCTTGCTGGTTTTTCTCGCTTTCTGTCCAGATTTTCCAGATAAACCCCGGCTCCTCATTGATGGACTCCGCCAGCCCAACCAGTTGCTGAGCCATCTCCTCGCCAAAAGGACCGCTAAAGTTAAAGTGGATCTGTAAAAGTGTCTTCGACATGTCTTCTCCTTGAGTCACATTACCATCGTGCTGCAACACTACCACGATTAATTCGGCTGATGCAGGGGTTCACGCTATTTCTGTCGGGTATTGCGCGCGCCGTGAATACTGTCAACAACTGGCGAAATGAAACGCAATTTTTATCGCGCCGGGGGAACAATTGAACGTAAAATCACATATTGACTAATCTGTGAACCTTATGCGCGGTATAGTATTGTTTCCAATTATCAATTGTTCTGGTGCTATGGTTGAGATCACGTCTACAGAAATGACCCCGCCTGTCGATGGCTCGCATGAATTTATTCCCATGCGCGGCATTCGTAATCGCCATTTACAGACTATGCTTCCGCGTTTGATCCGCCGCAAGGTGAAGTTCCGCGCCCACTGGCAGCGGCTGGAACTGCCAGACGGCGATTTTGTCGATCTGGCATGGAGCGAAGAGCCGCAGCAAGCAAAGCATAAACCGAGACTGGTGGTCTTTCATGGTCTGGAAGGCAGCCTGAACAGCCCCTATGCCCACGGGCTGATTGAGGCGGCGCAAAAGCGCGACTGGCTGGGCGTAGTGATGCACTTTCGCGGCTGTAGCGGCGAGCCGAATCGTCTGAATCGTATTTATCACTCCGGCGAAACGGAAGACGGCGCCTGGTTTTTACGCTGGCTACAGCGGGAGTTCGGCGCCGTTCCGACAGCCGCCGTGGGCTATTCGCTCGGCGGTAATATGCTGGCGTGTCTGCTGGCGAAAGGAGGCCGCGATATTCCCATCGAAGCGGCGGTAATTGTTTCTGCGCCCTTCGTTCTCGAAGCCTGTAGCTACCACATGGACAAAGGGTTTTCCCGCGTCTATCAGCGTTATTTGCTCAATCTGTTAAAAGCGAATGCGTCACGCAAGCTGGCAGCGTATCCGGGGTCGTTGCCGGTGAATCTGGCGCAACTGAAATCAATGCGCCGTATTCGCGAGTTTGACGATCTGATCACCGCGAAAATTCACGGTTTTGCCGACGCCATCGACTACTATCGTCAGTGTAGCGCCATGCCGTTGCTTAACCAGATTGCTAAACCAACGCTGATTATTCATGCCAAAGACGATCCGTTTATGGATCATCATGTGATCCCTAAAGCGGAAGATCTGCCCCCGCAGGTGGAGTATCAGTTAACTGAGCATGGCGGACACGTAGGATTTATCGGCGGTACGCCGCTGCGCCCTGAAATGTGGCTGGAACGCCGAATTCCTGACTGGCTGACAACGTACCTGGAGGCGTCATCATGATCATTCCCTGGCAGGGGCTCGCCCCCGACACGCTGGACAACCTGATCGAAAGCTTTGTGTTGCGCGAAGGCACCGATTATGGTGAACATGAACGTTCGCTTGAACAAAAAGTCGCTGACGTAAAACGTCAACTGCAATCCGGCGAGGCCGTTCTGGTATGGTCTGAATTGCATGAAACGGTCAATATTATGCCGAAAAAGCAGTTTCGCGACTAAAACGCCTTTGACGGCGATACATTATTATTAAAGCTAAATCATGGAGTTGCCATGTCAGCCAAACATCCGGTGATAGCAGTAACAGGGTCAAGTGGCGCGGGGACCACCACCACCAGCCTCGCGTTTCGTAAAATATTCTCGCAGTTAAATCTGCACGCCGCCGAGGTGGAAGGCGACAGTTTTCATCGTTACACCCGCCCGGAAATGGACATGGCGATCCGCAAAGCGCGCGACGCCGGGCGGCATATCAGCTACTTCGGGCCGGAAGCCAATGACTTCGGTCTGCTGGAACAAACCCTCATTGAGTATGGGCAGACGGGTAAAGGCCAGTCGCGTAAATATCTGCATACCTATGATGAAGCCGTACCGTGGAATCAGGTCCCCGGCACGTTTACTCCCTGGCAGGCGCTTCCTGAGCCGACCGATGTGCTGTTTTATGAAGGACTGCACGGCGGCGTCGTCACACCGCAACATGATGTCGCGCGTCATGTTGATCTGTTGGTTGGCGTGGTGCCTATCGTCAATCTGGAGTGGATCCAGAAACTGATTCGCGACACCAGCGAACGCGGTCACTCCCGTGAAGCGGTGATGGATTCCGTGGTGCGTTCCATGGACGACTACATCAATTACATTACGCCGCAGTTCTCGCGTACCCATATTAACTTCCAGCGCGTGCCGACCGTCGACACGTCCAATCCGTTCGCCGCAAAGGGTATTCCATCGCTGGATGAGAGTTTTGTGGTGATCCATTTCCGCAACCTGGAAGGGATCGATTTTCCCTGGCTACTGGCGATGCTCCAGGGCTCGTTCATTTCTCACATTAATACATTAGTGGTGCCGGGCGGCAAAATGGGACTGGCGATGGAGTTGATTATGTTGCCGCTGGTGCAGCGATTAATGGAAGGCAAAAAAATCGAATAACCGCGTTGAAATGCCCGATGGCGCTACGCTTATCGGGCCTACGAGATAAAAACGGGTAGGCCGGTAAGGCGAAGCCGCCATCAGGTAATGATAATCACGCCGCAATCACTTCATACGAATGGGTAATATTGACCGCTTTTTCCAGCATTAGCGCCACCGAGCAATATTTTTCCGCAGAGAGATCGACAGCGCGCGCGACGGCAGCCTCTTTCAGATCGTTGCCGGTAACGATAAAATGCAAATTAATGTGCGTAAACAGGCGCGGCGCGTCTTCCCGGCGCTCGGATGTCAACTTCACTTCGCAGTTGGTGACATTCTGACGGCCCTTTTGCAGGATTGATACCACATCAATAGCGCTACATCCGCCAGCCGCCATTAATACCATCTCCATCGGACTCGGCGCTTTGTCACCGGAGTTGCCATCCATTAAAATCTGGTGGCCGGAGGAGGACTCTCCGAGGAACGTGAGTCCTTCAACCCACTTTACACGCGCTTGCATATTTCGTAACTCCAATGTTTCAATTTTCCTGAAAGATTACGCGCATACAACAAAACTCGCAATGGAAGGCGACCTGGGTCATGCTGAAGCGAGACACCAGGAGACACACGGCGAAAGCTATGCTAAAACAGACAAGATGCTACAGTAATACATTGACGTACTGCATGTATGCAGAGGACATCACATTACAGGCTACAGTCTATTTTCGTAGCCCTCTTCCCAGGTAGCGGGAAGCATATTTTTGCAACCCCAGAGACAGCGCCGTTTTCTGGCTCTGGAGACAGCTTATAACAGAGGATAACCGCGCATGGTGCTTGGCAAACCGCAAACAGACCCGACTCTTGAATGGTTCTTGTCTCATTGCCACATTCATAAGTACCCGTCAAAGAGCACGCTGATTCACCAGGGTGAAAAAGCAGAAACGCTGTACTACATCGTTAAAGGCTCCGTGGCAGTGCTGATCAAAGATGAGGAAGGGAAAGAAATGATTCTTTCTTATCTGAATCAGGGTGATTTTATTGGTGAATTGGGCCTGTTTGAAGAAGGCCAGGAACGCAGCGCCTGGGTACGTGCGAAAACCGCATGTGAGGTCGCTGAAATTTCCTACAAAAAATTTCGCCAATTAATCCAGGTCAACCCGGATATTCTGATGCGCCTCTCTTCCCAGATGGCTCGTCGCTTACAAGTCACCTCTGAAAAAGTAGGTAACCTCGCCTTCCTTGACGTCACCGGGCGTATCGCTCAGACGCTGCTGAATCTGGCGAAACAGCCCGATGCCATGACGCACCCGGATGGGATGCAGATCAAAATCACCCGTCAGGAAATTGGCCAGATCGTCGGCTGCTCCCGCGAAACCGTTGGTCGTATTTTGAAAATGCTGGAAGATCAAAACCTGATCTCCGCGCACGGCAAGACCATCGTCGTTTACGGCACCCGTTAATCCCGTCAGAATGGCGCGTTTTATCATGCGCCATTTTTGTTTGTATCGATGTGGCGAAGACTGATTTATCACCCAGAGATTAATTACGCACTACGGCAAACGCTGGTGCTGTGCCTGCCTGTGGCTGTCGGTTTATTGATAGGCCAGCTACACCTTGGGTTACTTTTCTCTCTCGTTCCCGCCTGCTGCAACATTGCAGGTCTGGATACCCCGCACAAACGCTTTTTTAAACGCCTGGTCATCGGCGCGTCGCTGTTCGCCGGATGCAGTCTGGCAACGCAACTCTTGCTGGCGGAATCCGTCCCCCTGCCGTTGATCCTGACCGGGCTTACGCTGGTACTTGGCGTAACGGCGGAAATTAGCCCGCTTCATGCGCGGCTACTGCCAGCGTCGCTGATTGCCGCTATATTTACCCTGAGCCTTGCGGGATACATGCCCGTCTGGGAGCCGCTGCTCATTTATGCGCTGGGCACGCTATGGTACGGCGTGTTTAACTGGTTTTGGTTCTGGCTATGGCGCGAACAGCCGCTGCGCGAGTCATTGAGTTTGTTATACCGTGAACTGGCCGATTACTGCGAAGCGAAATACAGCCTCCTTACCCAACATATCGATCCGGAAAAAGCGTTGCCTCCCCTGCTGATACGCCAGCAAAAAGCGGTCGATCTCATTACCCAGTGTTATCAACAGATGCATATGCTTTCGGCGCACAACAATAACGACTACAAGCGTCTACTGCGGGCTTTTCAGGAAGCGATGGATTTGCAGGAACATATCTCTGTCAGTCTGCATCAGCCGGAAGAGGTACAGAAACTGGTAGAACGCAGCCATGCGGAAGAGGTGATTCGCTGGAATGCGCAAACGGTCGCCGCGCGCCTGCGCGTGCTGGCAGATGACATCCTTTATCATCGTCTGCCGACGCGTTTCTCCATGGAAAAACAGATTGGCGCTCTGGAGAAGATCGCCAATCAGCATCCTGAAAACCCGGTAGGCCAGTTCTGCTACTGGCACTTCAGCCGAATCGCCCGCGTGCTGCGTACCCAGCGACCACTTTACGCCCGCGACCTGATGGCCGATAAACAGCGCCGCCTGCCGCTACTCCCGGCGCTGAAAAATTATTTGTCGCTTAAATCGCCGGCGCTACGCAACGCTGGACGCATCAGCGTGATGATGAGTATCGCCAGTCTGATGGGCAGCGCGCTAAACCTGCCTAAACCGTACTGGATATTGATGACAGTGCTGTTTGTCACCCAAAACGGCTATGGCGCGACGCGCGTACGTATTCTGCACCGTTCGGCCGGAACGCTGGTCGGCCTGGTGATTGCCGGCGTCACGCTGCACTTACATATTCCCGAAAGCATTACGCTGGCGGTCATGCTGGTACTAACGCTGGCAAGTTATCTGATTATTCGTAAAAACTACGGCTGGGCGACGGTCGGCTTTACGGTGACGGCGGTATACACCATCCAGTTGCTGACGTTAAACGGAGAGCAGTTTATTGTGCCGAGGCTGATCGATACGCTTATTGGCTGTTTAATTGCCTTTGGCGGCATGGTCTGGCTATGGCCGCAATGGCAAAGCGGGCTATTACGTAAAAACGCCCATGATGCGCTGGAAGCCGATCAAGAAGCTATCCGACTGATCCTCAGTAACGATCCGCAGGCCACCCCGCTCGCTTATCAAAGAATGCGGGTCAACCAGGCGCATAACACGCTATTCAACTCGTTAAATCAGGCAATGCAGGAACCCGGATTCAATACCCACTATCTGTCGGATATGAAACTATGGGTCACGCACAGCCAGTTTATTGTCGAGCATATCAACGCTATGACGACGCTGGCGCGGGAACACACCATGCTGACGCCGGATCTGGCGAAGCGCTATCTGGAATCTTGCGAGATTGCGATTCAGCGCTGCCAGCAGCGCCTGGAGTACGACAGACCAGGCGGCTCCGGCGATGTCAATATTCTGGAGTCGCCGGACATGCCGTCACATGGCTTATTGAGCACTCTGGAACAACATTTACAACGCATCATCGGCCATCTGAACACCATGCACACCATTTCGTCGATGGCCTGGCGTCAGCGTCCGCATCACGGTATCTGGCTGAGTAAGCGGCTACGGGATACAAAAGGTTAAGATCGACTGCCGGATGGGCTACGCTTATCTGGCAATTCGGCATCAGGCAACCACGTTCCCTACCGCCTGCGCAAAGCGTTGCATTCCTTCATTGATATCCGCCTCTTCCACCACCAGCGACGGGGCAAAACGCATCACGTCTGTTCCGGCATTGAGCACCATCACGCCGGCCTCCGCGCCTGCGTACAGAAAATCGCGCGCCCGACCTTTGTACTTCGGCTTCAGTTCCGCGCCAATCAGCAGCCCCATGCCGCGAATATCGCTGAAAATGTCAAATTGCTCGTCAATTGCCTGCAAATGTTGCACAAACTGTTGCCGCTTAGTGTGAATGCCTTGTAGTACCTCTGGCGTATTAATAATATCGAATGCCGCGCCAGCCACCGCACAGGCCAGCGGATTGCCGCCATAGGTTGAACCGTGAGAACCGACATGGAAGGCCGAGGCGATCTCCTGCGTGGTCAGCATAGCGCTCACCGGAAAACCGCCGCCTAACGCTTTGGCGCTGGTGAGGATATCCGGCGTGACGCCGTAGTGCATGTAGGCAAACAGCGATCCTGTGCGCCCCATTCCGCACTGTACTTCATCAAACACCAACAACGCCTGATGCCGATCGCATAACTCACGCAGCCCCTGCAGGAACGCTGGTGTAGCGGCGGTCACGCCCCCTTCCCCCTGAACAGGCTCTACCACAACAGCGCAGGTATGATCGTCCATCACCGCTTTCACCGCATGCAGATCATTGAAGGGGACATGAATAATGTCGGCGGGTTTCGGTCCAAAGCCATCGGAATATTTCGGCTGCCCCCCAACCGATACGGTAAAGAGCGAGCGGCCATGAAACGCATTATGAAAGGCAATGATTTTTGTTTTGAACGGGCTATGGCGCACGCAGGCATAATGACGCGCCAGTTTAAAGGCGGTTTCGTTCGCTTCCGTGCCGGAATTCATAAATAGCACACGCCCGGCAAACGTGGCGTCGATCAGTTTACGTCCCAGACGCAATGCCGGTTCATTGGTAAAAACGTTACTGGTATGCCACAAGGTTTCACCCTGGGATTTCAGCGCCTCGACCAGCGCCGGATGGCAATGGCCCAGCGCAGTCACTGCGATCCCGCCGGCGAAATCGATATACTCTTTGCCCTGCTGATCCCATACGCGACTGCCTTTACCTTTGACCGGAATAAAGTCCGCCGGTGCATAAATGGGCAGAATCACTTCATCAAAAGTTGCGCGCGTAATAGCCGTTTGTTCAGTTGCCATATCATTACCACCCGGTTAAGCAGAAATGCCAGTGAAATTATAATCACAAAATATGAATAAAAAATCACTTAATAGCAACTACAAATCAACGCCGGAGGAAATTTTCCAGGAGAGCGTGTCCCTGTTCGCTGAGAATACTTTCCGGGTGAAACTGCACGCCTTCCAGATCCCACTCCCGGTGGCGAATACCCATAATCTCCTGCATGCCGCTCCAGGCGGTGATCTCAAAACACTCAGGCAACGTGGCAGGGTCGACAATCAGCGAGTGGTAACGTGTCACGGTTAACGGGCAGGGCAATCCCCGAAACACGCCCTGTCCATTATGCGTAATGGGTGACGTTTTACCGTGCATCACTTTCGCTGCCCGCACCACCGTCGCGCCAAAAGCCTGCGCCATCGCCTGATGCCCAAGACAGACGCCCAGCATCGGAATACGTCCGGCATAATGGCGGATGACCGTCAGTGAAATGCCAGCATCATCCGGCGTACAAGGACCGGGAGAGATAACGATTTTTTGCGGGTTCAAAGCGTCAATGTGCGCCAGTGTTAGCGCGTCATTGCGCCTGACCTGCACTTCCGCGCCCAGTTCACAGAAATACTGGTAGAGGTTCCAGGTAAAGGAATCATAGTTGTCGATAAGCAGGATCATGGCGGCTCCGAATCAGTAGAACCGTACTATTTTACTCAGTTTCGCGAGCTTCGCTTATCGCTTTCTGAAAAATCGCCTGCAAGGCGGAGAGGTCGCCCATCGCGCCGCTCTGGTTCGCCTGCTTCCATGTTTCAACCGCAATACCTTGCCAACTCAGCGCGTAGCCTGCATGTAGCGCCAGCTGTTCAAAGAAGATGCGCTGCGCCAGCCCACTCCCCAAACGAAAGGGGTGGAGTACGTTAATTTCGCAGTAGTAATGCGCCAGCCGCTCGACAAACTTTTCATGCGCCAGACCGACCAGGTAGCCCTCCTCTTCCAGATCCTGCATCAGGGCATTGCCCTCTTTTTCGATATAGGCAAAGTGGCAGAAACGGGTATCGCCCTGATAAATATCGACCTCCCGCAGTTGCCCTGCCCAGTCGAAAATATCCTGATAGAGCTGGCGATGAATCGCGCACAAATGAGGCAAGCCGCGTACCAGCGGCCCCAGTTTAATCGTGGCGGCGCGGAGCGCGGTCATTTCATATGCCGCTTGCGCCAGTCGCTGGGCCTGATGAATCCCCAGCCGATTACGCATCACATTCAGCCCCGGATAGAGGTACGGATCGCGTCCTTCGCCAAATTTATCGCTCATAGTGCCTCCGAAGCTCGTCAATACGTGCCAGCGCTTCATCGGCGGTCAGGGTTACTAAGGGGATCTCAATACCTTCGAGACGGCGGCTTTGCTGGAAGTTAACGTTGCGCCGCTGTTCCCAAAAGCGTGACTTTTGTTTATCGGTAAGTTTCTTCACCTGGCCTCCCTGAATATGTCTGTGCTTGCCCACAAGTATAAGCAGCAATTTCAGGTTACGCAGAGACAGGGAGAAAATGCGGGCGGCTCGCGCCCGCGCAGGCATGTTTTATGGCAGGACTTTCGCGGAAAGGATAACGACGGGTTTTGTCGGCACATTCTGATAAGGCCCAACATCGTGCGTCGGCACCTGGGAGATTTTATCGGCGACATCCATGCCTTTTACCACTTTACCAAATACCGCATAGCCAAAGTCACGCTGGCCATGGTCGAGAAAAGCGTTATCCGCGACGTTAATAAAGAACTGGCTGGTGGCGCTGTCTTTATCTGCGGTACGCGCCATAGCGATCGTGCCGCGAGTATTACGCAGACCGTTATCGGCTTCATTCTTAATTGGCGGATTCGGTTTCTTCTGCTGCATCTGCTCGTTAAAACCACCGCCCTGAATCATAAAGCCAGGAATAACGCGGTGAAAGGTAGTGTTGTTATAGAAACCACTATTGACGTAATCGACAAAGTTTTTCACGGAAACCGGCGCTTTCTGGCTGTTCAGCTCCAGCTCGATATTCCCGGCGGAGGTGGCTAACAGTACATGAGGATCGCCTTTTGCTGCCAACGCTGCGGGAGAAAGAGCAGAAAGAGCGAAAGCAGCTGCGACAGCCGCCAGAGTCGATTTGAGCATGAGATTTCCTTAACGAGAGCAGAAATAAAGCAAGTGGACTGATTCTAAAGAGCCTTCCAGAGTCAGGCCAGCCCTTTACCTAATTTTACGTATATGAAACAAATGTAACGTTACGACGCAATACTTCATTCTCGCCATATAGCGTGATCAACATCACATTAAAAATGTAACCAACACTAAGATTGCTAATAATTATTTAAATACGTCACTAAAGCGCCTAAAATCTGCCCGCTTAACGCGCCCTCCACGCGCTTCATTTCTCTTCAAGGCCAGACATGACTAACAGCAACCGCATCAAGCTCACATGGATTAGCTTTCTTTCCTACGCCCTGACCGGGGCGCTGGTGATTGTCACCGGGATGGTGATGGGAAATATCGCAGACTATTTTCATCTGCCCGTTTCCAACATGAGTAACACATTTACTTTCCTGAACGCCGGGATTTTGATCTCTATCTTCCTCAATGCCTGGCTGATGGAAATCGTCCCGCTGAAAACACAGCTACGCTTTGGTTTCATCCTGATGATATTGGCGGTTGCCGGGTTGATGCTCAGCCATAGCCTGGCGTTGTTCTCAGCGGCAATGTTTGTGCTGGGGCTGGTTAGTGGGATCACCATGTCGATTGGTACCTTCCTGATTACGCAACTGTATGAAGGACGTCAGCGCGGTTCCCGACTGCTGTTTACCGACTCCTTCTTCAGCATGGCGGGGATGGTTTTTCCTATGGTCGCCGCCTTCCTGCTGGCGCGCAGTATTGAGTGGTACTGGGTTTACGCCTGCATCGGCCTGGTATATCTGGCGATTTTCATCCTGACCTTCGGCTGTGAATTTCCGGCGCTGGGTAAACATGCGCAGCACTCTCAGGCACCTGCCGCCAAAGAAAAATGGGGCATTGGTGTGCTGTTTCTCGCCGTCGCCGCGCTGTGCTATATCCTCGGTCAATTAGGCTTTATCTCTTGGGTGCCGGAATACGCCAAAGGCTTAGGCATGAGCCTCAATGACGCCGGGGCGCTAGTGAGCGATTTCTGGATGTCCTATATGTTTGGCATGTGGGCATTCAGCTTTATCCTGCGCTTTTTCGATCTGCAACGCATTCTGACCGTGCTGGCAGGTATGGCGACGGTGCTGATGTATCTGTTTATTACCGGTACGCAGGCGCATATGCCGTGGTTCATTCTGACGCTGGGCTTCTTCTCCAGCGCCATTTATACCTCCATCATTACGCTGGGATCGCAGCAAACGAAAGTGGCCTCGCCTAAGTTGGTCAACTTTATTCTGACCTGCGGCACCATCGGAACGATGCTGACATTCGTCGTCACCGGCCCAATTGTGGCGTATAGCGGCCCGCAGGCGGCGTTACTCACCGCGAATGGTCTGTATGCGGTGGTATTTGTAATGTGCTTTGCGCTCGGCTTTGTGTCACGTCATCGCCAACATAGCGCATCGGCTGCGCATTGATAATGAGTGCCGGATGGCGGCTTCGCCTTATCCGGCACGCTATTTTTTCCCTCCTCCTGACTGGGTAGGGCTGGTCATCTAAAATCCCCTCACCTTGTATCTTATTTGTACGAAACTGAAAAGCCTGACAATTCCGCCACTTATAAAAATCCTGACAAATCAGCCATATACCTATTAAGAGGTATATAAAGGTGAATTTGATTTACATCAATAAGCGGGGTTGCTGAATCGTTAAGGTAGGCGGTAATAGAAAAGAAATCGAGGCAAAAATGAGCAAAGTCAGACTCGCTATTATCGGTAATGGTATGGTCGGCCACCGCTTTATTGAGGATCTCCTTGATAAATCCGACGCTAGCCTGTTCGACATTACCGTGTTCTGTGAAGAACCCCGTAAAGCCTATGATCGTGTCCACCTGTCATCCTACTTCTCTCACCACACCGCGGAAGAGCTTTCTCTGGTGCGTGAAGGTTTTTACGAGAAGCACGGCGTGAAGGTGCTGGTTGGCGAACGCGCGATTACCATTAATCGCCAGGAGAAAGTCATTCACTCCAGCGCGGGTCGTACCGTTTATTATGACAAGCTGATCATGGCGACCGGTTCGTATCCGTGGATTCCGCCGATTAAAGGCTCCGAAACCCAGGACTGCTTCGTTTATCGTACCATTGAAGACCTCAACGCTATTGAATCCTGCGCACGTCGTAGCAAACGCGGCGCGGTGGTCGGCGGCGGCCTGTTAGGCCTGGAAGCCGCAGGCGCGCTGAAAAATCTCGGCGTGGAAACTCACGTCATTGAATTCGCGCCGATGCTGATGGCGGAGCAGTTGGATCAGATGGGCGGCGAGCAGTTACGTCGCAAGATCGAAAGCATGGGCGTGCGCGTACATACCAGCAAAAACACCAAAGAGATCGTTCAGGAAGGCACCGAAGCGCGTAAAACCATGCGTTTTGCCGATGGTAGCGAGTTGGAAGTCGATTTCATCGTCTTCTCTACCGGTATTCGCCCCCGCGACAAGCTGGCTACCCAGTGCGGTCTGGCCGTCGCGCAGCGCGGCGGTATCGTGATTAACGACACCTGCCAGACTTCCGACCCGGATATCTACGCTATCGGCGAGTGCGCCAGTTGGAACAACCGCGTTTACGGTCTGGTCGCGCCGGGCTATAAAATGGCGCAGGTCGCCGTTGACCATATCCTCAGCAGAGAAAACGCCTTTGAAGGGGCGGATCTCAGCGCCAAACTGAAACTACTGGGCGTGGACGTTGGCGGTATCGGCGACGCGCATGGCCGCACGCCGGGTGCGCGCAGCTATGTTTATCTCGATGAAAGTAAAGAAGTTTATAAACGTTTAATCGTAAGTCAGGATAACAAAACTCTGCTCGGCGCTGTGCTGGTCGGCGACACCCGCGATTACGGCAATCTGCTGCAACTGGTGCTGAACGCTATCGAACTGCCGGAAAACCCGGATTCGCTGATTCTGCCGTCTCACGCGGGCAGCGGCAAACCCTCTATCGGCGTGGATAAACTGCCGGACAGCGCGCAGATCTGCTCCTGCTTCGATGTGACTAAAGGCGATCTGATCGCCGCTATCAATAAAGGCTGCCATACCGTGGCGGCGCTGAAAGCGGAAACCAAAGCCGGAACCGGCTGCGGCGGCTGCATCCCGCTGGTGACGCAGGTACTGAACGCCGAACTGGCGAAACAGGGTATTGAAGTCAACAACAACCTGTGCGAGCACTTTGCTTATTCTCGTCAGGAACTGTTCCACTTAATCCGCGTGGAAGGCATCAAAACCTTTGAAGAACTGCTGGCGAAACACGGTAAAGGCTACGGCTGCGAAGTGTGTAAGCCGACCGTCGGTTCGCTGCTGGCGTCGTGCTGGAACGAATACATCCTCAAGCCGCAGCACACTCCGTTACAGGATACCAACGATAACTTCCTGGCAAATATTCAAAAAGACGGTACCTACTCGGTGATCCCGCGCTCGGCGGGCGGTGAAATCACGCCTGAAGGTCTGGTGGCCGTGGGTCGTATCGCCCGCGAGTTTAACCTCTATACCAAAATTACCGGCTCTCAGCGTATCGGTCTGTTTGGCGCGCAAAAAGACGATCTGCCGGAAATTTGGCGTCAGTTGATTGAAGCCGGTTTCGAAACCGGTCATGCGTATGCCAAAGCGCTGCGGATGGCGAAAACCTGCGTCGGCAGCACCTGGTGCCGCTACGGCGTGGGCGACAGCGTCGGTTTCGGCGTGGAGCTGGAAAACCGCTACAAAGGCATCCGCACCCCGCACAAAATGAAGTTCGGCGTCTCCGGCTGTACCCGTGAATGTGCGGAAGCCCAGGGTAAAGATGTCGGTATCATCGCTACCGAAAAAGGCTGGAACCTGTACGTCTGCGGTAACGGCGGTATGAAACCACGTCACGCGGATCTGCTCGCAGCCGATCTTGATCGCGAAACGCTGATCAAGTATCTCGACCGTTTCATGATGTTCTACATTCGTACTGCCGATAAATTGACCCGTACCGCGCCGTGGCTGGATAATCTGGAAGGCGGCATCGACTACCTGAAATCAGTCATTATCGACGATAAGCTGGGCCTTAACGAACATCTGGAAGAAGAGATGGCGCGCCTGCGCGCAGCGGTGATCTGCGAATGGACGGAGACCGTCAACACGCCAGCGGCGCAGGTTCGTTTCAAACACTTCATCAACAGCGACAAGCGCGACCCAAATGTCCAGGTCGTCCCAGAGCGTGAGCAGCATCGTCCGGCCACGCCGTATGAACGTATCCCGGTGACTTTGGTGGAGGAAAACGCATGAGCCAGTGGCAAAACATCTGCAACATCGATGACATCCTGCCGGAAACCGGCGTCTGCGCGCTATTAGGCGACGAACAGGTAGCGATTTTCCGGCCTTACCATAGCGATCAGGTGTTTGCGATCAGCAACATCGACCCGTTCTTTGAGGCCAGCGTGCTGTCTCGTGGGCTGATTGCGGAACACCAGGGCGAACTGTGGGTCGCCAGCCCGCTGAAAAAACAGCGCTTTCGTTTAAGCGACGGACTGTGCATGGAAGATGAGCAGTTCTCCGTGAAGCATTACGAAGCGCGAGTAAAAGACGGCGTGGTTCAGTTGCGCGGTTAATTAATTTTGGGAGGCGCAACGCCTCCCCTTTTTTGTATTTTTTTCATTTTAATTGTTATCACAAAATCATTTGTACTGCATCGCGGCGGCAACTGAGCAAATCCCCAGGAGCATAGTTCACTATGTGACTGGGGTGAGCGAGGGCAGCCAACAAAGAGGCAGTGCAAAGGATGAAGTGAGAAAAGGATAATCAAATGTTTACAGACACTATCAACAAGTGTGCAGCTAACGCTGCGCGCATCGCACGCCTGTCGGCGAATAATCCGCTCGGCTTCTGGGTCAGTTCCGCAATGGCCGGGGCTTATGTCGGCCTCGGTATTATTCTCATCTTCACCCTCGGTAATTTACTCGATCCTTCTGTACGTCCGTTGGTGATGGGCGCCACCTTCGGTATCGCCTTAACGCTAGTGATTATTGCCGGTTCCGAACTGTTTACCGGCCACACCATGTTCCTGACGCTGGGCGTCAAAGCAGGCACTATCAGCCACGGTCAAATGTGGGCTATCCTACCGCAAACCTGGCTCGGCAACCTGGTCGGTTCCGTCTTTGTCGCGCTGCTTTACAGCTGGGGCGGCGGCAGTTTGTTACCTGTCGATACCAGTATCGTCCACTCAGTGGCGCTGGCGAAAACCACCGCGCCTGCGACGGTACTGTTCTTCAAAGGCGCACTGTGTAACTGGCTGGTTTGTCTGGCAATCTGGATGGCGATCCGCACGGAAGGCACGGCGAAATTTCTTGCTATCTGGTGGTGTCTGCTGGCGTTTATCGCTTCCGGCTACGAGCACTCCATCGCCAATATGACGCTGTTCGCCCTCTCCTGGTTTGGTTATCACAGCGATGCCTATACCCTGTCCGGAATCGGACACAATCTGTTATGGGTCACTCTCGGCAATACTTTGTCCGGCGTCGTGTTCATGGGATTGGGTTATTGGTATGCTACGCCAAAATCGGAGCGCCCTGTTCCGCAAAAAATCAACCACATTAAGGTTACAGCCAACCATTAAGGGGTAATGTCGTGGACCATTTGCCTATATTTTGTCAATTACGCGACCGCGACTGTCTGATCGTCGGCGGCGGCGATGTCGCAGAACGCAAAGCGCGGTTACTGCTGGAAGCAGGTGCGCGTTTAACGGTTAACGCGCTAACCTTTATTCCACAGTTCACCGTATGGGCAGATGAAGGTATGTTAACGCTGGTTGAGGGGCCGTTTGACGAAGCGTTACTCGACCCGTGCTGGTTGGCTATCGCTGCCACCGATGACGATGCGGTGAACCAGCACGTTAGCGAGGCGGCGGAGTCACGACGTATTTTCTGTAACGTGGTGGATGCGCCGAAAGCCGCCAGCTTTATCATGCCCTCGATTATCGACCGCTCGCCGCTGATGATGGCGGTCTCCTCCGGTGGGACCTCACCGGTTCTGGCCCGTCTGCTACGTGAAAAACTCGAATCGATATTACCGCAACATCTGGGCCAGGTGGCGCAATATGCCGGGCAACTCCGCGCCCGGGTGAAAAAACAGTTCACCACCATGGGCGAACGCCGTCGCTTCTGGGAAAAATTTTTCGTCAACGACCGGCTGGCGCAGTCGCTGGCGAATGCCGATGAAAAAGCGGTTAACGCGACGACCGAGCAACTGTTTAGCGAACCGCTGGATCACCGTGGCGAAGTGGTGCTGGTCGGCGCCGGGCCGGGTGATGCCGGGCTGCTCACGCTGAAAGGGTTACAACAAATTCAACAGGCGGATATCGTGGTTTACGATCGCCTTGTCTCCGACGACATTATGAACCTGGTACGCCGCGACGCCGATCGGGTATTTGTGGGTAAACGCGCGGGCTACCACTGCGTCCCGCAGGAGGAAATCAACCAGATCCTGCTGCGTGAAGCGCAAAAAGGTAAACGCGTAGTACGCCTGAAAGGCGGCGATCCGTTTATCTTTGGCCGTGGCGGCGAAGAGCTGGAGACGCTATGCCATGCAGGTATCCCGTTCTCGGTGGTTCCCGGTATTACCGCCGCTTCCGGCTGTTCGGCTTATTCCGGCATTCCCCTCACCCACCGCGACTATGCACAAAGCGTGCGGCTGGTCACAGGTCACCTGAAAACCGGCGGTGAGCTGGACTGGGAAAACCTGGCGGCAGAAAAACAGACGCTGGTGTTCTATATGGGGCTCAATCAGGCGGCAACTATCCAGGAAAAACTGATTGCTTTCGGTATGCAGGCCGATATGCCAGTCGCGCTGGTTGAAAATGGCACCTCCATCAAACAGCGGGTAGTCAATGGCGAACTGGCGCAGTTAGGCGAACTGGCGAAACAAGTTGCCAGCCCGGCGCTTATTATCGTTGGCCGCGTGGTCGGGCTACGCGATAAATTAAACTGGTTCTCAAGTCATTAATTTCCTTGATGCCCCGTTATTCAGGGCATCCATTTATTCTCGCCATTAAATAATGAATTATTCCTACGTTACATTTTATGCGTACATACAAAAAACCGGGAATTTCCCGGTTTTTTCTAAAGGTCAGATAAGCGCAACGCCATCGGGCAGGGCAATAACCGTTACGGTTTCGCCACAAAGCCAATAGCTTCGTAAACCGCTTTCAGTGTTTCGGCCGCGCGCTCGCTGGCTTTTTCCGCCCCGTCTTTCATCACCTTCTGCAAGAACGCTTCGTCGTTGCGGAAACGGTGATAACGTTCCTGCAGCTCAGACAGCATTCCGGAAACGGCTTCCGCCACTTCGCCTTTCAAATGACCATACATTTTACCTTCAAACTGTTTTTCCAGTTCAGGAACGCTCTGACCGGTTACGGCGGAAAGAATATCCAGCAGGTTAGAGACACCCGCTTTTTCTTTCACATCATAACGCACTACCGGCGGCTCGTCGGAGTCAGTGACCGCACGTTTGATTTTCTTCACTACCGATTTCGGATCTTCCAGCAGGCCGATCACGTTATTGCGGTTGTCGTCTGATTTGGACATTTTCTTCGTCGGTTCCAGAAGCGACATCACGCGCGCGCCGGATTTCGGAATAAACGGTTCCGGTACTTTGAAAATATCGCCATACAGCGCGTTAAAACGCTGGGCGATATCGCGGCTCAATTCCAGATGTTGCTTCTGATCTTCACCTACTGGCACCAGATTGGTTTGATACAGCAGGATATCCGCGGCCATCAGCACTGGGTAATCAAACAGACCGGCGTTAATGTTTTCCGCATAACGCGCAGATTTATCTTTAAACTGCGTCATGCGACTCAGCTCGCCGAAATAGGTATAGCAGTTCAGAGCCCAACCAAGCTGCGCATGTTCCGGCACATGGGACTGAACGAAAATAGTGCTCTTTTCAGGATCAATACCACATGCCAGATACAGCGCCAACGTATCCAGCGTCGCTTTACGTAACTGCTGCGCGTCCTGACGCACGGTAATGGCATGTTGGTCTACGATGCAGTAGATGCAATGATAATCATCCTGCATGTTTACCCACTGACGCAATGCACCCATATAGTTGCCAATGGTCAATTCACCTGAGGGCTGTGCGCCACTAAAAACGATGGGCTTAGTCATTTTTTATTTCCTGGTTATCGCTATGCGGAAGCCCAAGTGCGGGCAGAATATCGTTAAAACTGTCATAAATGACGTCCGGCTCGCTAAGGGAGATCGCTTCGCCATAATTGTAGCCGTATGTCAGGCCAACCGAAGGGCAGCCAGCCGCTTTTGCAGCCTGAATATCATTACGGGAATCGCCGACAAAAAGCATCTGCTCTGGCGCAATACCCATTCGGCTAGCTACCAGCAGCAACGGATCCGGATGTGGCTTTTTGTTTTGTACGTCGTCACCACCGATGACCACGCTAAAGTATTTGGCAATGTCCAACGCTTCAAGCAGCGGTGCTACAAATGGCGTCGGTTTATTGGTCACCAGACCTAACGGCAATCCGTTAGCGTGCAGCGCGCCCAGCGTGTCGGCTACGTGCGGAAACAGGAACGTCCCCTCCTCCGCCACAACACCATAGTACCGGTCAAACAACTTACGCAAAATACGTACCTGCTCTTCCGCAGGGATATCATCATCAACAGGTGGTTTGCCCATTGTTTTACGCAACGCGGCACGTTCCTGACGCGCCCAGGCAAGCGCGCGCTCCATCAATACATCGGCGCCGTTACCAATCCAGGTAATTACGCGTTCTTCACCAGCAACCGGCAGTTCCAGCGCATACAGCGCCATGTCGACCGCTGCGGCTAAACCCGGCGCGCTATCCACCAGCGTACCGTCAAGATCCAAGGCGACGCCCCGAATATTCTGCAACTTATCCATGACTTACCTTTGCCAGTTCACTGCGCATTTCATCAATCACTTGTTTATAGTCGGGCTTATCAAATATTGCCGACCCCGCGACAAACATGTCCGCGCCTGCTGCGGCGATCTCGCCGATATTATTCACCTTCACGCCGCCATCCACTTCCAGACGAATATCGTAACCGGACTCATCAATACGGCGACGGACTTCGCGCAGCTTATCCAGCGTCTGAGGAATAAAAGACTGACCGCCGAAGCCTGGATTAACGGACATCAGCAGGATCACATCAAGTTTGTCCATGACGTAATCGAGATAGCTGAGCGGCGTTGCCGGGTTGAATACCAGACCCGCTTTACAGCCGTGCTCTTTGATCAGTTGTAGCGTGCGATCAACATGCTCGGAGGCTTCCGGGTGAAAGGTAATGATGCTCGCGCCAGCGGCGGCAAAGTCGGGCACAATACGGTCGACAGGCTTGACCATCAGATGAACATCAATAGGCGCGGTAATACCGTATTGACGCAGGGATTTCAGCACCATCGGGCCAATAGTCAGGTTCGGCACATAGTGGTTATCCATGACGTCAAAGTGTACGACATCAGCGCCGGCAGCCAGCGCTTTTGCGGTGTCTTCGCCCAGGCGAGCAAAATCAGCCGACAGAATTGAGGGGGCAATCAAATACTGTTTCATCCGCTTCTCCTTGAGAATTATCTTTTTGCGGGCGAAACGACTCCTGGTTGGTACAGAGCCAGCAGTTCGTCCACCTTTTTACGTGTGCCACCGTTGCTGCTTATACTGCGTCGAACTTTGACGACATGCAATTTTGCGAGTTGATACCACTCGCGCGTGAGTACCGTATCATGGTTGGAAATGAGCACCGGAATCCGGTTACTGACCAGATTCTCAGCGATTTCCGCCAGATGCGCTTGTTGCGTCAGGCTAAAACTATTGGTGTGATACGCTGTGAAGTTAGCCGTGGCGGACAACGGCGCGTAAGGCGGATCGCAATAGACCACCGACGACTTGTCCGCGCGCGCCATGCTGTCTGCATATGACTCACAGTAAAAGAACGCATTCTGCGCTTTTTCTGCAAAGTGGTACAACTCCGCTTCCGGGAAGTAAGGTTTTTTATAACGACCGAACGGTACATTAAATTCCCCGCGTAAGTTATAGCGGCAGAGCCCGTTATAACCGTAGCGATTCAGATATAAAAACAGCACCGCTCGGCGAAAGGGGTCCTGGCAGGTATTGAACTCCTCGCGGAGCTGGTAATAGACCTCAGCCTGGTTGGTTTCAGGCATAAACAGTTCGCGCGAAGCCTGTACATACTCGTCGGTACGTGACTTCACGATGTTATAGAGGCTAATAAGGTCGCTGTTGATATCGGCGAGGATATAACGAGAAAAGTCGGTGTTAAGAAACACCGATCCAGCACCCACGAAGGGTTCGACCAGGCAATCGCCTTTTGGCAAATGTCGTTTTATATCATCAAGCAGAGGGTATTTTCCCCCTGCCCACTTCAAAAAAGCGCGATTTTTTTTCATGCTGACTAACTAATTACACCTTCTCCGGCTGTGGAGAAAGCTCCGACAGCATCCTGCGCTTTAGGCTGTGCCGCGTTGCTTTACGGCGCATTTGGCGGTAACAAATGCGCCCCTCGCGCCTGTCCTGAACAAAAATAGCTGTCAGCGACACTCACAGGCAATTGCAGGACACAGCCTGGATTATTTCAGATCGGCCTGAACCTGATGCAACGGTTTTGCCCACGGGTTTTTCGCCTGTACATCAGCCGGCAGAGTGGACACAGCACGTTTAGCATCTTCTTTCGAAGCATACACCCCGGTTACCAGCACATACCACGGTTGTCCATTACGCGTCGTCTCGTATACCACATAATTTTTCAGGTTCTCTTTCTTCGCCCAACCATTCAGGTTGTCGTAATTTGAAGAACTGCTGAGCTGCAACGTGTAGTGGCTGGATGGCGCGCTCTTTAACGCGCCAACATTGCCAGCGCTTTTCCCGCCACCTGCGACAGGCGTTGTCGAGGCTTGCGCTGGCTTCGCGGTTTGTACCGGCGCGGCGCTTGCCGTCACTTTCGGCGCAGCCGTAGGCGCAGTTGTCGCTTTCGGCGTCGCGGCTGGTTCCGTGCTTTTCACTGGCGTGGCCGGTTTCTTCGGTTCCGCAGTCGTGGTTTTCGCTGTTGTTTGCGGTTTCTTAGGTTCAATGACAGCCTGTTTACGTTCCGGACGCGTGGTATGACGTTCGGCTGGTTCGCGAACCGCCGCCTGACGCAACGCGCTACCATTGCGAACCGGCGCGACGGTTGCAGGCTCTGTCGGCAACGTAGAGTTGAGCGCGACGTTGTTCATCTGCTCAGGATTCTGCGTCAATGCATTATTCAGATCTCCCTGCACTTCCACGCGTTGCTGGCCATCAGTGACCACAGGCGACTGTCCCTGCGTCGGCGTCGAAGAAATTGGCGGCAAAGAAATATCCTGGGATGTATTACCCGCCGTTTGTTCTGCAGAGGTCGTACCCGGCGCTGGCTGGGTCGCATTAGCCTGATCGGCGGCGTTACCGGAAAGATCGATACTCTTTTCGCCAGACGTCGCCGGCTCGCTTGAAGACGTTGAGGGGGCTTTCAGCGCGGAACCGATACCAATAATCAACAGCAGCAGCACCAGTATGCCGACGCCCATCATCATGTACTGGCGAGAAGCTGGCTTATGGGCTGCTTTTTTACGCTTACGTGGACGGCGATCAACACGTTCCTCGACCACCGTATCGTCTTCATCGGATTCGTACTCTTCTTCGACTTCAGGTTCTTCACTACGCGCTTTACGCGCACGCGTTGGCCGACGATCGTCAGCGTCCAGATCAACATCATCAAAGTTGATCTGCGGCTCATTATCGCGTTCTGAAGATTGACGAGAACGACCAGTGCGACGATCGCTGGGATCGGGTTTCAGCTCGTCTTCTGGTTTGAATTCATCCATTTAACACCCCACTCAAAGGTTAATGCTTACGACATTGCACATAACCTGAAGCTAAAAAACTGACATCTACGCGATATCAGTCTGACCTTTCTTGTTGTTACGCCTGCTGACAATCAGCAATCGCGCTAAGAACGACTTCGTGCGACACTCCGCCGCGTACTTCACTTTTCCCTATGGCCAGCGGAAGCACTAAACGCAGCTCTCCCGCCAACACTTTTTTATCTCGCAGCATGTGCGGCAAATAGGCCTGAGCGGACATCTCGCGAGGGCCGTTGACAGGCAACCCAGCCCGTCTGAGCAGAGCGATAATGCGCTGCGTATCAGCAGAACTGAACTGTCCCAGACGTTCGGAGGTGCACGCAGCCATCACCATACCTGCGGCTACGGCTTCGCCATGTAACCAATTGCCATATCCCATTTCCGCTTCAATGGCATGGCCAAAAGTATGTCCAAGATTCAGTAAAGCACGTAAGCCAGCTTCACGCTCGTCGGCGGCAACAACTTCCGCTTTCAGCTCACAACAACGACGAATACAGTACGCCATCGCCGGGCCGTCCAGACGCAATAACGCATCCAGATTACCCTCAAGCCAGGTGAAGAAGTCCGCGTCGAGTATGATGCCGTATTTGATCACCTCTGCCAGCCCTGATGCCAGTTCGCGTGCGGGAAGGGTTTTCAGGCAATCAAGATCGACGACCACAGAAGCGGGTTGGTAAAACGCGCCAATCATGTTTTTGCCAAGGGGATGGTTGACAGCGGTCTTCCCGCCAACGGAGGAGTCAACCTGCGACAGTAGGGTAGTCGGCACCTGGATAAAACGAACGCCTCGCTGGTAGCTGGCCGCCGCAAAACCGGTGAGATCGCCAATCACGCCGCCGCCAAGCGCGACCAGCGTGGTATCACGACCATGCGGTTTTTTCAGTAACGCCGTAAACACCGTATCCAGCACTGTCAGGCTTTTATACCGCTCGCCGTCAGGGAGAATCACGCTGTCTACGTTAACGCCCGCCCGTTGGAGTACGCCGCGAACCTTATCCAGATAAAGCGGCGCCAAGGTTTCATTGGTCACTAACATGACCTGATCGCCCGATTTCAGCGGCAAGAATGAAGCTGGTTCGTTAAACAAACCAGCCGCGATGGTGATCGGGTAACTACGTTCCCCGAGAGTGACTGTAATCCTCTCCATGACGCGACATCCACCTTAGTTACTTGTACCCGCTTACCCAGCGTATTCTGCTTGAATTAGTTGCTTTCCAGCATATGAATAATCTGGTTTGCCACAACCTTAGCGCTTTGATCGTCGGTGCGAATGGTGACGTCGGCAATCTCTTCGTACAGCGGATTGCGTTCGTTAGCCAGCGCTTCCAGAACTTCGCGAGGCGGCGCTTCAACTTGCAACAGCGGGCGTTTTTTATCACGCTGCGTGCGCGCCAGTTGTTTTTCGATGGTCGTTTCAAGGTAAACCACAACGCCACGCGCGGAGAGACGGTTACGCGTTTCACGCGATTTTACAGAGCCACCGCCGGTTGCCAGCACAATACCCTGTTTTTCCGTCAATTCGTTGATAACTTTTTCTTCACGATTACGGAAGCCGTCTTCACCTTCAACATCGAAGACCCAGCCCACATCAGCTCCGGTTCGTTTCTCAATCTCTTGATCAGAATCGTAAAATTCCATATTGAGTTGTTGAGCTAACTGGCGCCCAATAGTGCTTTTCCCGGCACCCATAGGCCCAACCAGAAAGATATTGCGTTTCTCTGCCATTTTTTCGGTACTACTAAGACTATTCGTTAATGGTAAACCCGCTTCACAGACACCCAGCGCAGCAGGACATGAACTGAAACCTCATAAAATATTGCGAGAGTCAGACTGAAAATTATCTCAATACTCAAGCGGGTTTGGCAACTGAATAAATCACCAAGCCTGATTGTTGCAAAACCTGAGTTAGCGTTGCCGGATGGCGGCCAGAACAACACATCCGGCCGACAAATCGTTTTAATTTCAAACAATTATGTGAAATCCGCAGAACCAATAAGTCTGCATCAGCGGACATTCAGCCGTTTATCATCGGTCTTATGCACACCTTCGGCAAGGCAAAACGCATTTATCAATGCGTAAGCAACGAAAAGCACGACTCTCAAATCGGTACTCCTTGTATGCTAAATACATCCACACGTCAAATCCCTGAGACGAGTTCAGTGCAAAAACAGCGCATTTTTATGCATAAATTATTCTGTCGCAACCAGTCTGGGGGTGATAAACACCACTAATTCGCGTCGCTCGTCTTCTTTGCCGTCATGGCGGAAGAGCTGGCCAAGCCAGGGGATATCCCCAAGCAACGGCACGCTATCTCTGCCGGATTTATTTTTTCGCGAAAAAATACCGCCCAGCGCCAGAGTCTCGCCGCTTTTTACCTCTACCTGTGTTTCAATTTCCTGTTTATCTATCGCCAGCACTTCGCCGTCTGCCTGTTGTAGCACCTGACCGGGAACATTCTGGCTGATATGTAGTTTCAGGCGGATGCGCCCTTTTTGCAAAACGGTGGGCGTCACCTCCATTCCCAGCACCGCTTCTTTAAATTCAACGGATGTCGCGCCACTTTCGCCGCTGGAGACCTGATAGGGAATTTCGCTGCCTTGTTTAATACTGGCTGGCTGCAAATGCGAAGCCAGCAGCCGGGGACTGGCAATAATATCCAACTGCTGCTTTTGCTCCAGCGCTGACAGCTCTAGATCCAGCAAGCGTCCGTTAATGCGCCCAATGTTAAACCCTACGCGTGAGGTGGCGGCGGCGACGGATAAATCGCTGGAAAGCATCGTCACGTCCCCCACCGCTCCCGCTTGCTGCGCGTCAGCCAGCGTCCACTTTACGCCCAGTTCCCGCAGACTTTTTTCATTAATGGTGACGATATGCGCCGCCAGCTCCACCTGCGCCACCGGCAGATCCATTTGCGATACCCATTTTTCCAGCTCCGCCAGGGCCGTGCGGTTATCACGCAGCAGTAGGCGATTGGTGCGCTTATCCACCGTGATGGTTCCCTTCGCACTCAGGAGTTTTTCACCCGCTTTCGCCAGTTCGGCGGCATCAGCGTATTGCAGGCTGATGCTACGGTTTTCCAGCGGTAAATTAGCCTGCAACTTTAACCGCTCGGCATCCTGGCGCGCGTGGTGTTCTTTTTGCCAGGCCTGCGAGTGTACATGGAGAATATTCCCCTCCTGACGCAGCACCAACCCCGCACTGCTCGCCACCGTCTGTAGCGCCTGTCTCCACGGCACATCCATCAGATGCAGCGATAACGTGCCGCTGACGTCCGGCGACGCTACCAGGTTTTGTCGTTCTTGCTCAGCTAAGGCCTGCAAAACTTGCACCACTGGGACGTCGTCAACCACCAGCGTCACGTTCGCCGCTTTTCCCGCCTGCGCGGCGGGCATCAAGACCATCAGTATTATGGCTATCCATCGCTTCATTGTCCGCTCCCTGACGTAGCCACCGCCACTGCGACGGCGTACAATTTTTACCGGTCGTTAACGTTAAGGCTTGCGCCGTCAGGCGGACAATCATCCAGCCGTTTTCCAGCATCTGCCCCTCTTCCACGCGCCGCCATTTTTGCTGACTGTCTTTAAGAATGCCTATCCATCGCGTGCCCTTACGCACCGCGCCCTGATACCGCCACTGCGAGAGTTCCGCGATCCGACAGCGGTCTTCCGGCGGGTGGAAGGGATCGCGCATTCCCGTCAACGTCAGCAGACAAAAACAGAGCAATACGCTACGGCTAGCCTTCATTCGCCAGGCGCTCCAGTTGCAGCGTCATCAATAATTCCGCCCCCTCCCTACGTAATGAAAACCGACTTACGCTCATCTCACTTTCAGCCAACCGGACAAACAGCGAAGGCACACCCTCCCAGGACGTTTTCAACGCCATTTCGCCCCCCTGCGCCGACGGCAGCCAGTGCAGCAAACGCTGGTGAGGCGTCTGGAAATCTAACGGCGAAAAAGGACGCGTATTTTCGGTTGTACGCCCGAAAAGCGGTTCAGCCGCTACGCTCAGTCGGCGCAGATTGCGCCACTGCTGCCGGGCGGCCTCGCGCTGCTGGCTTAACCGCGTGTGTTGCATATCCAGCGTTTTCCAGCCGGGATAGCCCACCGATAACGCAACCGTCAGCGTCAGGCACAGTACGCCCGCGCACCAACACCCCCCCCGACAACGGCGTGACATCCCGCACCAGATATCAAAGAGCGCGTTCACGTGCGACACTCCTCGTTAACTGATACTGAAACTGCCAGCGCCCTTGCGCATCCTGCCGCGTGGCGCCCGTGCGATTAAGCGGAAAATTGGCGTAATGACGAAGCGATGTCTCAAGCGTTAGCAGGTCGCCAAAGGTTCTCGCCAGCCCTTCCAGTTCTAGCGTCTCTTGCTGATAATTCAGGCTTGTCAACCATGCCTGATCTGGCAACAGGTTGGCAAGATCGGTCAGAATAGATTGCCAACCTTGCGTCAGTTCACGCTGCGCCTGATGTTGTAATCGCGCCTGTTGCTGTCGCTGACGCTGCTGTAACCGCGGCATATTTGCCGCAAGCGCCGTCGTGCGCCCGTTTTCCGCCGCCAGCAACAGTTCGTTAATCCTCCCCTCCTGCAAAAAAACCGACCGGGCGATCGTCGCGAAGCTTGCTATCAGCAGCAGGGATGCGCCCCATATCACGCACCACAGCCGCAAACGCGCCACATAATGTTGACGCCGCCAGGGAAGCAAATTGACGGAATGCGCCATCAGCGTATCTCCCCCATGGCTAAACCCAGCGCAATCGCAAAGCGATAACCGTCAGGCGGGACCGGCGGTTGACGGACGATAACGGCGCGCCAGGGGTCAAATTCGCCTTCGGCGCATAATGCGATATGTTCCGGCATGACGGATAACGTTGCGGCAAGGTCATGCAACGTCGCCGCCTCTCGCGCTAATTTACGCCCCCACGCATAGCGCGTCGCCCATAGCCACTGGCCCTCATCGCGCCAAACCAGGCATTGCCGCCCCGGTGGTATAAATGGCAGTAATCGCTGTAACGCGCAGGCGTCGGGCGTCACGGCGGCTATCCGCACCTTGAGCGTTTGCGCCAGCGTTAAAAGCGCTGAAATCTCTTTGCCTTGCGCGGCGGTAACGTTGAACGCGGGGCTCAGCGCATCGTCCTGAAAATCGAAACGCAACAAGTCCGCATCCATATCCAGCTCACGCGCCATCGTTTGTGAAAGCCATGCGACTTGCTCACGTTCCCGCAGGCGCATCGGCGGATGCGGAAAAGCGCGTTGTAATGTCCGATGAGCGGGAAAAGAGAGGTGAATACGGTGACGTAGCGGCAGTTCGCGGCTCCAGGGCCGTAGTACGTGAGCCAGCGATTGCGGATCAGGAATCGTCCCTTCTGCCGTGGAGGCGTTCATCAACGGCAGTCGCCACCAACGTTGCAGGGACCAGCCCGATGCGCCGCGAACAACGGCGATAGCCAGCGCTTCATGCGGCTGAATATGCAATCCTATTTGCCAGGTTTTAAAAGCCATAACGGTCGATCTCCTTATCACCCGTCACGTTAACGGGTATATCAATGCGTCTGGCTTGCCTTTATACTACCGCGCGTTTGTTTATAAACTGCCCAAATGACACTAAATGGGAAATCTCCAGTGAAGTTCGTAAAGTATTTATTGATCCTTGCAGTATGTTGCATCCTGCTGGGAGCAGGCTCGATTTATGGCCTCTATCGCTATATTGAGCCGCAGCTACCTGACGTCGCGACATTGAAAGATGTGCGTTTGCAAATTCCGATGCAGGTTTATAGCGCGGATGGGGAACTTATCGCGCAATATGGCGAAAAGCGCCGTATTCCCGTTACGCTCGATCAAATTCCGCCGGAAATGATCAATGCCTTTATCGCGACCGAAGATAGCCGCTTTTATGAGCATCACGGCGTTGATCCGGTAGGTATTTTCCGCGCGGCCAGCGTCGCGCTCTTCTCCGGTCACGCATCGCAGGGGGCAAGTACCATTACCCAGCAGTTGGCGCGAAACTTCTTCCTCAGTCCGGAACGCACGCTGATGCGCAAGATTAAGGAAGCGTTTCTGGCGATTCGTATTGAGCAGTTGCTGAATAAAAATGAGATCCTCGAACTCTATCTGAACAAGATCTACCTCGGCTACCGCGCCTATGGCGTCGGCGCGGCGGCGCAGGTCTACTTTGGCAAGACGGTCGACCAGCTAACACTTAGCGAAATGGCGGTCATCGCCGGGTTGCCTAAAGCGCCTTCTACCTTTAACCCGCTCTACTCTATGGATCGGGCGACGGCGCGTCGTAACGTGGTGCTCTCGCGTATGTTAAGCGAGGGATATATCACTCAGGCGCAGTACGATCAGGCCCGTAGCGAGCCTATCGAGGCAAATTATCACGCGCCGGAAATCGCCTTCTCTGCGCCTTATTTGTCGGAAATGGTGCGTCAGGAGATGTATAACCGTTATGGCGAAAGCGCTTATGAAGACGGTTATCGTATTTACACAACCATCACCCGCAAAGTGCAGCAAGCCGCGCAACAGGCTGTGCGTAATAACGTGCTGAACTATGACATGCGCCACGGCTATCGTGGCCCGACGAATGTGCTATGGAAAGTGGGTGAAACGGCGTGGGACAGTAAAAAAATTACCGATACGCTGAAAGCGTTGCCGACCTACGGACCGCTGCTTCCTGCCGTGATCACCAGCGCCAACCCGCAAGAAGCGACCGCTGCGCTTGCCGACGGTACGTCCGTTTCGCTACGTATGGAAGGGATGCGTTGGGCGCGGCCTTACCGCTCGGATACGCAGCAGGGGCCAACGCCGCGTAAAGTCACCGATGTCGTCCAGACAGGCCAACAAATCTGGGTTCGCCAGGTGGATAACGACTGGTGGCTGGCGCAGGTGCCGGAGGTGAACTCCGCGCTGGTTTCTCTGAACCCGCAAACCGGCGCGGTGCTGGCGCTGGTCGGCGGTTTCGATTTTAATCAGAGTAAATTTAACCGCGCGACGCAAGCTCTGCGTCAGGTGGGGTCGAACATCAAACCGTTCCTCTACACCGCCGCAATGGATAAAGGACTGACGCTCGCCAGTATACTCAACGATGTGCCGATTTCCCGCTGGGACGCCGGGGCCGGTTCAGACTGGCGTCCGAAAAACTCCCCGCCGCAGTACGCCGGGCCGATTCGTTTACGCCAGGGGCTGGGGCAGTCGAAAAACGTGGTGATGGTACGCGCAATGCGCGCGATGGGCGTCGACTATGCGGCGGAGTATCTGCAACGCTTCGGTTTCCCGGCGCAGAATATTGTGCATACCGAATCGTTGGCGCTGGGTTCCGCCTCCTTCACCCCGATGCAAGTTGCGCGTGGTTATGCGGTGATGGCGAACGGCGGTTTCCTGATCGACCCGTATTTTATCAGTAAGATTGAGAACGATCAGGGCGGCGTGATCTTCGAAGCGAAACCGAAAATCGCCTGTCCGGAGTGCGATATCCCGGTCATTTACGGCAATACGCAGAAATCCAACGTGCTGGAAAACACCAACGTGGAAGAGGTCGCGGTTTCGCAAGAACAGCAAAACAGCGCTGTACCGATGCCTAAGCTGGAACAGGCAAACCAGGCGCTGGTCGCGCAAAACGGCGCGCAGGAATACGCGCCGCATGTGATCAATACGCCGCTGGCGTTCCTGATCAAAAGCGCGCTGAACACCAATATCTTCGGCGAACCCGGCTGGATGGGGACTGGCTGGCGCGCGGCGCGCGACCTTAAACGTCGCGATATCGGCGGCAAAACCGGTACGACCAACAACTCGAAAGACGCATGGTTCTCCGGCTATGGTCCTGGCGTCGTCACTTCCGTATGGATCGGCTTTGACGATCATCGGCGTGATTTAGGCCGAACTACCGCCTCCGGCGCGATCAAAGATCAGATTTCCGGCTATGAGGGCGGCGCGAAGAGTGCGCAACCCGCATGGGACGCCTATATGAAAGCCGTGCTGGAAGGCGTGCCGGAACAACCGCTAACGCCGCCGCCGGGGGTAGTCACGGTAAATATCGACCGCAGTACCGGACAACTGGCGAACGGCGGTAACAGTCGTGAAGAGTATTTCATTGAAGGCACACAACCGACACAGCAGGCGGTGCATGAGGTGGGAACCACCATTATTGATAATGGTGAAACACACGAACTGTTCTGATCAAAAAAGGCGCTCCGGCGCCTTTTTTATTTTGTTTGCCGGATGGGGGCGTACGGAGAGACGAACGTTTCCGTAATCCTGGTAAACGCAGCGTCATCAGGCAATCCGTCCCTGCGCTTTCAACCACTCGCGCACCAGAAACAGCGCGCTGACGTTGCGGGCTTCGTTGAAATCGGGTTCTTCCAGCAAATCCATTATATGCGCCATCGGCCAGCGTACCTGCGGCAATGGCTCAGGCTCGTCGCCTTCCAGCGACTCTGGGTAGAGATCTTCCGCTACTACAATATTCATTTTGCTGGAAAAATAAGAGGGCGCCATGCTGAGTTTTTTTAAGAATGTCAGGTTATGTGCGCCAAACCCTACCTCTTCTTTGAGCTCACGGTTAGCCGCTTCAAAAACGGTTTCGCCGGGGTCAATCAATCCCTTAGAGAAGCCCAGCTCATAGGATTCGGTTCCCACCGCATACTCACGAATAAGAATCAGATGCTCATCCACGATCGGCACAATCATTACCGCCTCACGGGTTGATGGTCGCATACGTTCATACACACGACGCACGCCGTTGCTGAACTCCAGATCCACGCTTTCTACGTTAAACAGTCGGGATTGTGCGACGGTTTCCACTTTCAGAATGGTGGGTTTTTGTAATGATTTGCTCATTGTGAGAATCTTTGCAGTGAAATCTGTGGTCATTGTGCGATATACCGCACGGTTTCGGCAATGCGAATTGCTGTTTCTTTACATTTATGTAACGCAATAAAAGTTAATCCTCATTTCAAATTAAAAGTCAATAGGTTGAAATAACTCCAGGAATTTGCTGATATTCCGCTTTTGGTGGTATTGCTATGATTTGCCTTCACTGGGATGCGCTTTACAATGCTCAAGTTCAACTCCACGCTTGCCGATAGCCAACCACAGAAAATGTTTATTGGACAGGGGGCGACTGATCACGCCTGACAGACTTAGTAAGATGGGGAAAGCATGAGCACCATTCTGATTTTTATAGCTGCCTTGCTGGCCTGCTCTCTACTGGCAGTATGGCGGTTCAGGGTAAAGTCCAGACGAGGAAGTTTGCCGTGGATCAGCGCCTTTCAGGACGCGCAAACGCGTAAACTGTTGCCTGAAGAGCGCAGCGCGGTAGAAAACTATCTCGATAACCTTAGCCAGATCCAGCAAGTTCCTGGGCCGACAGGCGCCAGCTCTGCGCCCATCTCGCTGACGCTGAACGCGGAAAGCAGCAGTGTCGTGATACTGAACCACTCCATCACCCGCTACGGCATTACCACTGACGATCCCAATAAATGGCGCTACTATCTCGACTCCGTCGAAGTCCATCTGCCGCCTTTCTGGGAACAGTACATCAATGATGAAAACAATATTGAGCTGATCTTTACAGATACGCTGCCGCTGGTGATCTCTTTAAATGGCCATACGCTGCAAGAGTATATGCAAGAATCGCGCGGTTACGCGCTACAGAATCCTGCCTCTGCGCAGGCGTCTATTCGCGGCGAAGAGAGCGAGCAGATCGAGCTGTTAAACATCCGTCAGGAGACCCATGAAGAATATATGCTCAGCCGTCCGGCTGGCTTGCGCGAAGCGTTGTTAATTGTCACCTCTTTTTTCTTGTTCTTTTTCTGTCTGATAACGCCGGATGTTTTTGTGCCGTGGATGATAGGCGGCGCGATTCTGCTGCTGTCAGCCGGACTTTGGGGACTTTTTGCGCCGCCGTCAAAAAGCGCGCTGCGGGAAATTCATTGCCTGCGGGGAACGCCCCGCCGCTGGGGGCTGTTCGGGGAAAATAATCAGGAACAGATCAACAATATTTCCCTGGGCATCATCGACCTCATTTACCCTGCCCACTGGCAACCCTACATTACGAAGGATCTTGGGCAACAAACGGATATCGATATTTACCTTGATCGCCATGTCGCCCGCCAGGGTCGGTTTTTATCCCTACATGATGAAGTCAAAAACTTCCCGTTGCAGCACTGGCTACGCAGCACCGTCATTGCCATCGGTTCGCTGCTGGTGCTGTTTATGCTGCTGTTCTGGATCCCGCTGGATATGCCAATCAAGTTTACCTTATCGTGGATGAAAGGCGCGCAAACCATTGAGGCGACAACAGTAAAACAGCTTGAAAAGGCTGGCGTGCGGGTGGGCGATACGCTGCACCTGAGCGGTAAAGGAATGTGTAATATTCATTCGGGCGCTACCTGGAGCGGGCAGTCTAACTCACCGTTTATGCCGTTCGATTGCTCGCAAATCATCTGGAATGACGCGCCCGCGCTACCGCTGCCGGAATCAGACCTGGTGAATAAAGCGATGGCGCTAAGCCAGGCGGTAAATCGCCAGCTCCATCCAAAACCCGAAGACGACTCGCGTGTAAGCGCGTCTTTACGCTCTGCGATACAAAAATCGGGCATGGTATTGTTAGATGACTTTGGCGATATTGTCCTGAAGACCGCTGATTTGTGCGCAACGGAAGACGAGTGCGTACGCCTGAAGAATGCGCTGGTTAACCTCGGCAATAGTAAGGACTGGAGCGCACTTGTGAAACGTGCGAACGCCGGTAAACTGGACGGCGTCAACGTGCTGCTACGCCCCGTGAGCGCAGAGTCGCTGGAAAATTTAGTCACGACCTCAACGGCGCCGTTTATTTCTCGCGAGACCGCGCGCGCCGCCCAGTCGCTGAATAGCCCCGCACCCGGCGGATTCCTGATCGTCAGCGATGAAGGCAGCGAACTGGTCGATCAGGCCTGGCCGTCTACGCCGCTGTACGACTATCCCGCGCAGGAACAGTGGAGCGCCTTCCAGCGTCTGGCGCAAACGCTCATGCAGACGCCATTTAGCGCCGAGGGAATTGTCACCAGCGTGTATACCGATGCCAACGGCACACAGCATATCGGCCTGCACCGTATCCCCGATAAATCCGGCTGGTGGCGTTACCTCGGCACCACGCTGCTGATGCTGGCAATGATAGTGAGCGCGGTCTACAACGGCATTCAGGCATTCAGACGTTATCAACGCCACCGTACCCGTATGGCGGACATCCAGGAATACTATGAAAGCTGCCTCAATCCCAGGTTAACCATCTCTCCGGAAAATCTCATCTGATAACGCCGCCGTGCGACAGGGTATGCTACCCTGTCGCGCAAATTGCGTTACCCTGGAGTTCCCCATGCATATTGATATTGACTGGCAAAACGTGGATACCGTTTTGCTGGATATGGACGGCACGCTGCTCGATCTCGCGTTCGATAACTATTTCTGGCAAAAGCTGGTACCGGAAACCTACGGCGCGCAGCAGGGTATTTCGCCGCAGGACGCGCAGGAATATATTCGCCAGCAGTATCATGCCGTACAGCATACGCTAAACTGGTACTGTCTGGATTACTGGAGCGAGCGCCTGGGTCTGGATATTTGCGCCATGACGACGGCGCAAGGGCCGCGCGCCGTTTTGCGCGATGATACCGTACCGTTTCTGAATGCGTTAAAAGCCAGCGGAAAACGTCGGATTCTGCTCACCAATGCACATCCACATAACCTGGCGGTGAAGCTGGAGCATACCGGTCTGGCCTCACACCTTGATTTATTACTTTCCACCCACACATTTGGTTATCCCAAAGAGGATCAGCGGTTATGGCGCGCTGTCACTGAGGAAACGGGAATAAGCGCAGAGAAAACGCTGTTTATCGATGACAGCGAACCGATTCTCGACGCCGCCGCCCGGTTTGGTATTCGCTACTGTCTTGGCGTGACGAATCCTGATTCCGGCCTGGCGGAAAAGCAGTATACGCGCCATCCGTCTCTGAACGACTACCGCTGTCTGATCCCCTCGCTCATGTGAAGGAGACGCCATGAAAGAAAAGCCCTCCGTTGAGGTCAGACTGGATAAATGGCTATGGGCCGCGCGTTTTTATAAAACCCGCGCGCTGGCCCGCGAAATGATTGAAGGCGGTAAGGTGCATTACAACGGGCAGCGCAGTAAGCCGGGCAAAATCGTTGAGCTGAACGCAACCCTTACCCTGCGTCAGGGAAATGACGAACGGACGGTTATCGTTAAAGCCATCACCGAACAGCGCCGTCCGGCAAGCGAAGCCGTCGCTCTGTATGAAGAGACGGCGGAGAGTGTGGAAAAGCGCGAAAAAATGGCGCAGGCGCGTAAGCTTAACGCCCTGACCATGCCGCATCCGGACAGGCGACCGGACAAGAAAGAACGCCGCGACCTGTTACGATTTAAACACGGCGACAGCGAATAACTGTCACCCGCAAGAGAGATGATTATGCCGCAACATGACCAATTACATCGTTATCTGTTTGAAAACTTTGCCGTTCGCGGCGAGCTGGTGACCGTTTCGGAAACCCTGCAACAGATCCTCGACCATCATAACTACCCGCAGCCGGTAAAAACCGTACTGGCCGAATTGCTGGTCGCCACTAGCCTGCTGACCGCGACGCTGAAGTTTGCCGGTGACATTACGGTACAGCTCCAGGGCGACGGGCCGTTAAGCCTGGCGGTGATCAATGGCAATAATCAGCAGCAGATGCGCGGCGTGGCTCGCGTTCAGGGCGACATCCCTGACAATGCGGATCTCAAGACGCTGGTTGGCAACGGCTATCTGGTGATCACCATTACCCCGGAAGAAGGGGAACGCTATCAGGGCGTGGTGGGTCTGGAAGGCGATACTCTGGCGGCGTGCCTGGAAGATTACTTCCTGCGCTCCGAGCAGTTGCCGACGCGCCTGTTTATCCGTACCGGCGATGTCGACGGTAAACCAGCGGCAGGTGGAATGTTGCTCCAGGTGATGCCGGCACAGAACGCGCAAGCGGAGGATTTCGACCATCTGGCCATGTTGACGGAAACCATTAAAAGTGAAGAGTTGCTGACGCTACCGGCAAATGACGTGCTGTGGCGTTTGTATCACGAAGAAGAGGTCACGCTCTACGATCCGCAAGATGTTGAGTTCAAATGCACCTGTTCACGCGAACGTTGCGCGGGCGCGCTGAAAACATTGCCGGATGAAGAAGTGGACAGTATTCTGGCGGAAGAAGGCGAAATCGATATGCACTGCGATTACTGCGGCAATCATTACCTGTTCAATGCGATGGATATCGCGGAGCTCCGAAATAACGCCTCCCCTGCCGATCCACAGGTACATTAATCGCCTCTTATCCGGCGTGGTCATTGCCTGATGGCGCTGCGCTTATCAGGCCTACCGACATTCCTGGTCCGTAGGACTGATAAGGCAAAAAGCTTACTCGTTGTAGTAATTCACATCCAACCGCTTACCATCAACAATGATATCGCGCCAGGCTTTGGGAGCTGAGTCTAACCGATGCCCGGCAATCGCGCGCAAAAGTTGCGTCTTAGAAAACCCGTCCGGCAATCGGGCGAACGCTTTCTGCGTCCATTTCCCCTCTTTTAAGCCGTAGACCTGACTCTCGGCAACAATAAAGTTATACAGCACCTGCTCAGGCTGACCGTCGCCGTTAAGCTCCTGACTCACCAGCACGCAGGCATCCGGTTCAAGGCATGAATCGTCCGAATAACTCTGCTCTTTGACAAACGCCCAAAATGCGGCATCCGGCTTCTGGCTACCGGGCGCAATCATCACCACCCGCGCTAAATCGTCCGCCGTCGGAGAGACCTTATTTCTCTGCAAAAACGTCATCAGTTCACGATTGCGCTTTCTGTTCTGCGTAAACGCCTCGTCATCCCGCAACGATTTCAGCGCTTCCTGGCCAGGTTTGCCGCTGTGATCCAGCATATACAGGCTGATCTGATCCGCAGTAATTTTACCGCTATGGTAACGAGCCATATGGCTGTTGACGCTAATACGCCAGACATCAAGTACAGGCGAGGCCAGCAACAGCAATATCACCAGCGTCAACAAAGAGACGCTCAGTATCACCTTACCTTGCCACTCACCAGGGTCGCGTCCGCGGCGTAACAGACCGATCAGATAACCGAAGGACCATACCAGCAAGACAGACACCGTCAGCGCGCCATACAGACGATCCGGCGTCCAGCCGTATTGCTGAATGCGTACCCATAACGCCCAGCCCGCCAGCAGCATATATATCGGGGCAACGCACAGCGAAGCGCTAATCATGCCGCGTAGTACGCGCGGATAGGGTAATACGCGTTTTTGCGGTTCGTTGACAATCGCCACGAGGAGCAGCAGCATCAGCGTCAGCGTGAATAGCAGCCCCGCAGCGGAAACACGCGCAGAAATCGCCTCCAGTCCGGTAAAGGGTAACGTCACAATAAACAGTAATGCCAGCAGCGACACCACTGGCAGTAAACCCGTCGCGATCAGCGTCAGCAGCTTTTGCACCGCCGCCACAAGGCGCGACTGCGTGCGGGCGAGAATGACCGCCAGCGCAGTAATCAGGCCGATGGTCACATAAATAAAGCCTTCAGTTTCAAAGAAAAGGGTGCTGAAAAAGCGGATGCCCACCAGCCTGAATAGCGCGCTCCAGAGCAGGAGAACCAGCCAGAACAGTCCGTTAGCGACCAGAGCGATAAACAATGTCAGTACGTTATGCCATAACTGCATATAAAACTGGAGATAACGCGCCGAACCAGTTTGCGGATGCAACTGATATTGTATCCAGGGCAATACCAGCATCGCCATAAACACAAGCCGGAGACCATACTGCCAGAGGAGATCGACCTGGCGCCATTTATCCATCGCCTCAGCCTGCCATTTCAGCCAGCCGCTCATTGCCAGCACTACAACGAAGATTAGCGCCAGCCACCCCCATAGCGCGCCCTGTTTAAAAGAGACCACGGTAAGCAATAGCATTGACGACAACGCTATCGTCGCGGGCATACCATAGAACAGCCAGTCGCTATTTTGCGGTACCAGCCAGGCCATCAGCAGGTAACACAATACTCCCTGTAGCAAACCGGTGAGCATCATACCCCAGCGAGTAGTACGTGAAAGCGCTACACTTTCCATGTCGTTATCCAGAGTGATGAGAAAACCTTATTATCGCATCATCTCTTCACCGCCAGGCGTCGTCATGCATAATTCAGAAAAAAACGCAGAGAGGTGAATCGATATTGTTAGTATTGGCGTTACGTAACTTTCTTACGTGAATGCGATTACAGTCACATTATGTCGGTCAAAAACACTTCTTTTTAACGTTTTAAGAACATTTTCCACAACAAAAGTAGGTTTCCTGCCATAATAACCGCCGCTGCGTGACAGGAGTCACAGTGTTTTTCGTCAATCGTGATTTTGTCCAGATACGTAAATCTATGAGCCTTGTCGCGGTTAACCAACCTCAAAAAACCTTACTATTTCCGGTAATACATATTGGCTAAGGAGCAGTGATATGCGCGTGAACAATTTAACCCCGCAAGATCTCAAGGCTTATGGTATCAATGACGTCCAGGATATCGTTTACAATCCCAGTTACGACACCCTTTATCAGGAAGAACTTAATCCTGGTCTGGAGGGCTATGAGCGTGGCGTGTTAACTAACCTGGGCGCCGTTGCCGTTGATACCGGTATTTTTACCGGTCGTTCGCCCAAGGATAAGTATATTGTTCGCGACGACACCACGCGTGATACGCTCTGGTGGTCCGATAAGGGGAAAGGTAAAAACGATAATAAGCCGCTCTCCCAGGAAACCTGGCAACACCTGAAAGATCTGGTGACGCATCAGCTTTCCGGTAAACGCTTATTCGTTGTTGATGCGTTCTGCGGCGCAAATGCCGATACGCGTCTTTCCGTACGCTTTATTACGGAAGTCGCCTGGCAGGCCCACTTCGTTAAAAATATGTTCATTCGCCCAACGGATGAAGAGCTGGTGAATTTCAAGCCTGATTTTATCGTCATGAACGGCGCGAAATGCACTAACCCACAGTGGAAAGAGCAAGGGCTGAACTCGGAAAACTTCGTGGCGTTCAACCTGACTGAACGTATTCAGCTCATTGGCGGCACCTGGTACGGCGGCGAAATGAAAAAAGGGATGTTCTCAGTAATGAACTACCTGCTGCCGCTGAAAGGCATCGCGTCGATGCACTGTTCCGCCAACGTCGGTGAAAAAGGCGATGTCGCGGTCTTCTTCGGCCTTTCCGGTACCGGAAAAACCACGCTGTCCACCGATCCGAAACGCCGTCTGATTGGCGATGATGAGCACGGTTGGGATGACGACGGCGTGTTCAACTTTGAAGGCGGCTGCTACGCCAAAACCATCAAGCTGTCGAAAGAAGCGGAACCAGAAATTTATCACGCGATTCGCCGCGATGCGTTGCTGGAAAACGTCACCGTGCGCGAAGACGGTACTGTTGATTTCGACGATGGTTCCAAAACCGAAAATACCCGCGTCTCTTACCCGATCTATCACATTGATAATATCGTTAAGCCCGTGTCCAAAGCAGGTCACGCCACGAAGGTTATCTTCCTGACTGCGGATGCTTTCGGCGTGCTGCCGCCGGTTTCCCGTTTAACCGCTAACCAGACGCAGTATCACTTCCTGTCTGGTTTCACCGCTAAACTGGCCGGCACCGAACGCGGCGTCACCGAACCGACCCCCACCTTCTCCGCCTGCTTCGGCGCCGCGTTCCTGTCGCTGCACCCGACGCAGTATGCTGAAGTCCTGGTGAAACGTATGCAGGCGGCGGGCGCGCAGGCTTATCTGGTTAACACAGGCTGGAACGGCACCGGCAAACGTATCTCCATTAAGGATACGCGCGCGATTATCGACGCCATTCTGAACGGTTCTCTTGATAACGCGGAAACCTTCCGTCTGCCGCTGTTCGATCTGGCTATCCCGACTGAACTGCCGGGCGTAGATACCCGCATTCTCGACCCACGTAACACCTATGCGTCGCCGGAACAATGGCAGGAAAAAGCCACCGCGCTGGCGAAGCTGTTCATTGAGAACTTCGAGAAGTACACGGATACTCCGGCAGGCGAAGCGCTGGTTACCGCCGGACCAAAGCTGTAAGGAATACGCCGGATGGCGGCTTTGCCTTATCCGGCCTACGACGTGCGAAACGCCAACCCGGAATCCGACGTTGAGAAAAAGGGAGGCTAATGCCTCCCTTTCTTATGCCTCTTTTGTGGCCCCCTGAACGCGAGCCACAGGAACAGGCAGCCAGGCGCGAATCGACAATCCGCCACGCTCGCTGGTGCCAATCTCCAGCATACCGTTATGGTTATCGATAATGCGCTGCACAATCGCCAGGCCCAGCCCAGTGCCGCTGGTGCTGCGGGCGCTGTCACCGCGCACAAAAGGCTGGAACAGATTTTTACGCTGCTCCGGCTTAATGCCAGGCCCGTCATCCTCTACCTGGAACCAGGCGCGATGCGACTCGGTGCCGCTGCTGACCTTAATCCAGCCGTTGCCATAACGGGCAGCATTGACCACCATATTCGCTACCGCGCGCTTAATAGATAGCGGGTGCATTTTCACCTGAATGCTGCCTGCCTGAAGCGCTGTATTAATTTCACGCTCATAGCCGCTTTCCGCCGCAATCACTTCACCCAGTACGGAATTGAGATCCGCCATCTCCATCGGCATTTCCTGACCGGTACGCAGATAGTCAATAAACTGTTCGATAATGGCGTTACACTCTTCGATGTCTTTATTAATCGACTCCGCGAGATAACCATCTTCCTCACCCATCATCTCCGTCGCCAGGCGAATACGGGTCAGCGGCGTGCGCAAGTCGTGGCTGACGCCCGCCATCAATAGCGTGCGGTCATCAGCCAACTGTTTCACGCCGGCTGCCATATGGTTAAACGCACGGGTAACAGAGCGCACCTCAGAGGCACCATATTCACGCAACGGCGGCGGAATAATGCCCTTCCCTACCTGTAAGGCAGCATGTTCAAGATCCACTAACGGTCGGTTCTGTATGCGGATAAACAGCCACGCGCCGCCTATCGCCAGTAGCATGATCGCCAGCGTGTAACGGAACAGCGGAGAAAAATCGCCCTGATGAATCTCGGTCAGCGGTACGCGCACCCAGATATTGGGCGACAGCCAGGTTTTCAGCCACACAACGGGCGAGCTTTTGTTGACCTCAACGCGTACTTCCGTCGGGCCGCCAAGCTGCTGCGCCATCTGATGGCTTAAAAATTCGTAGTGTTGCGCCCAACGCAGTCCGGCCTCTTCAGCAGCTTCGTTGGAGTAGAGAGAAATCCCCAGTTCGCGATAAATTTCCCGGCGAAACGCAGGAGGCACCACTAACTGCGTACCGTCCTCCAGTTGCAGCTTATCGGTCATCAGCATACGGACTTCGTAAGCCAGAACCTTATTAAACTGCTGGAGGCTCGGTAAAATCGCGAAGTTCAGCACCACCAGGTAGGTCGTCACCAGGCTGACGAACAGCAAGGTGACGATAAGCAACAGCGTGCGGGCAAATGAACTTCGCGGCGAGAAGCGCATTCGCCTCATGCTTTAGAACCGTCCGGTACAAAAACGTAGCCCAGCCCCCACACGGTCTGAATATAACGCGGATGCGCCGGATCTTCTTCCACCATACGACGTAGACGGGAGATCTGGACGTCGATGGAACGCTCCATTGCGGAATACTCGCGACCACGGGCCAGGTTCATCAGCTTATCGCGAGAGAGCGGTTCGCGCGGATGGCTGACTAACGCTTTCAGTACTGCAAATTCACCGCTAGTTAACGGCATCGGTTCATCTTCGCGGAACATCTCGCGGGTACCGAGGTTCAGTTTAAACTTACCGAACGCGATGACGGCCTCTTCCTGCGACGGCGCGCCTGGCAGTTCGTTTGCCTGACGGCGCAGTACCGCGCGGATACGGGCCAGCAGCTCACGCGGGTTAAACGGTTTAGGAATGTAGTCATCAGCGCCAATTTCCAGTCCGACGATACGGTCAACCTCTTCCCCCTTCGCCGTGACCATAATGATCGGCATTGGATTACTTTGGCTACGCAGGCGGCGACAAATCGACAAACCATCTTCACCAGGCAGCATTAAATCCAGTACCATGAGATGGAAAGATTCACGAGTTAGCAGACGATCCATCTGCTCGGCGTTAGCGACGCTTCGAACCTGGAAGCCCTGCTCGGTCAGATAACGTTCCAGTAGCGCCCGCAGACGCATATCGTCATCAACCACCAGAATCTTATAATTCTCTTGCATTGTCTGTACTCCCAAAGGTTCGCAACAAATGTAAGTGTGTATTCTTAAAAATGCTCACGTGAGTCACCAGCGAATTCTGGTATGAATTTCAGACTAAATTGTTACAAAGCATATTTAACAGCAGCTTAAATATACAATTAATCGGCAAACACATTATTTATTCTGTCGGGATGATCACGTTATACCCCATGTGCGCAATGTCCGACTGCAAAGGTACATCAACGAGATGAAAACGCCCCTGATCACCCGCGAAGGGTACGAAACACTCAAACAAGAGCTCAATTATCTCTGGCGTGAAGAGCGCCCGGAAGTCACCAAAAAAGTAACTTGGGCTGCGAGTCTGGGCGACCGCAGCGAGAATGCCGACTATCAGTATAATAAAAAGCGCCTGCGTGAGATCGACAGACGCGTCAGATATCTGACCAAATGCATGGAAAATCTCAAAATCGTGGATTATGCCCCGCAGCAGGAGGGCAAAGTCTTCTTCGGCGCCTGGGTGGAAATTGAAAATGACGACGGCGATACTCTGAAGTTCCGCATTGTCGGCTACGATGAAATTTTCGGACGTAAGGATTACATCTCTATCGACTCGCCGATGGCGCGGGCGCTACTGAAAAAAGAAGTGGGCGATCTGGCGGTGGTCAACACGCCGGTCGGCGAAGCAAACTGGTACGTCAACGCGATTGAATACGTCAAATGAGACAAGAAGAATCCTAAGCCCCCGCTGATGGCTGGCATTTTTGTCAGCCAATCCGTATAACTATCCCCTGATTTTTATCCTGAAGACGAAGCTAACCCATGATGAATGATTCTTTCTGCCGCATTATTGCAGGTGAAATCCAGGCACATGCCGGGCAGGTTGAGGCTGCCGTTCGCCTGCTTGACGAAGGGAACACCGTGCCGTTTATCGCACGTTATCGTAAAGAAATCACCGGCGGTCTGGATGACACGCAGTTGCGTAACCTGGAAACACGTCTGGGCTATCTGCGTGAACTGGAAGACAGGCGTCAGGCCATCCTCAAGTCCATTTCCGAACAAGGCAAGCTGACCGATGAGCTGGCTAACGCCATTAACGGTACGTTAAGTAAGACCGAGCTCGAAGACCTCTACCTGCCCTATAAACCTAAACGCCGCACTCGTGGACAAATCGCCATTGAAGCCGGCCTTGAGCCGCTGGCCGATCTTCTCTGGAATGAGCCGTCCCACGATCCTGACGTAGAAGCGGCAAAGTATATTGATGCCGACAACGGTGTGGCGGACACGAAAGCCGCGCTCGACGGCGCACGTTACATCCTGATGGAGCGCTTTGCCGAGGACGCCGCATTGCTGGCGAAAGTGCGTGACTATCTGTGGAAGAACGCCCATCTGGTCGCCACGGTGGTAAGCGGCAAAGAGGAAGAAGGCGCAAAATTCCGCGACTATTTCGACCATCATGAGCCCATTGCCAACGTCCCGTCTCACCGTGCGCTGGCAATGTTCCGTGGTCGTAACGAAGGCATTCTGCAACTTTCACTCAATGCCGACCCGCAGTTTGATGAGCCGCCGAAAGAAAGCCACTGCGAGCAAATCATCCTGGACCACCTCGGCCTGCGTCTGAATAACGCCCCGGCGGATAGCTGGCGCAAAGGCGTAGTGAGCTGGACGTGGCGTATCAAAGTCTTAATGCACCTCGAAACCGAACTGATGGGTACCGTGCGTGAACGTGCGGAAGACGAAGCGATTAACGTGTTCGCGCGTAATCTGCACGACCTGCTGATGGCGGCCCCCGCTGGCCTGCGCGCCACAATGGGCCTTGATCCTGGCCTGCGTACCGGCGTAAAAGTCGCTGTCGTTGACGGCACCGGCAAGCTGGTGGCGACCGATACTATTTATCCGCATACCGGTCAGGCGGCCAAAGCGGCTACCGTCATCGCCGCGCTGTGCGAAAAATACCATGTCGAACTGGTAGCTATTGGCAACGGCACGGCATCACGCGAAACCGAACGCTTCTATCTTGAGGTGCAGAAACAGTTCCCGAACGTGACGGCGCAGAAAGTGATCGTCAGCGAAGCGGGTGCGTCCGTCTACTCGGCCTCCGAGCTGGCGGCACAGGAATTTCCGGATCTGGATGTTTCCCTGCGCGGCGCGGTTTCCATTGCCCGCCGTCTACAGGACCCGCTGGCCGAACTGGTGAAAATCGATCCGAAATCGATCGGCGTCGGTCAGTATCAGCACGATGTCAGCCAGACCCAACTGGCCCGTAAACTGGATGCGGTGGTAGAAGACTGCGTAAACGCCGTCGGCGTCGATTTGAATACCGCCTCCGTGCCGCTGCTGACCCGCGTCGCGGGCTTAACGCGCATGATGGCGCAGAACATCGTTGCCTGGCGCGATGAGAACGGCCAGTTCCAGAACCGCCAGCAACTGTTGAAGGTGAACCGTCTGGGGCCGAAAGCGTTTGAGCAGTGCGCAGGCTTCCTGCGTATTAACCATGGAGATAACCCGCTGGATGCGTCTACCGTTCACCCGGAAGCCTATCCAGTTGTCGAACGTATTCTGGCGGCGACACAGCAAGCGCTAAAAGATCTGATGGGCAACAGCAGCGAGTTGCGTCACCTCAAGGCCGCCGATTTTACCGACGATAGATTCGGCGTGCCGACCGTCACCGATATCATTAAAGAGCTGGAAAAACCGGGCCGCGACCCGCGTCCGGAGTTTAAAACCGCGCAGTTCGCCGATGGAGTCGAAACCATGAACGACCTGCTGCCGGGCATGATTCTGGAAGGGGCGGTCACTAACGTCACCAACTTCGGCGCGTTTGTTGATATCGGCGTGCATCAGGACGGTCTGGTTCACATTTCTTCCCTGGCGAATAAGTTCGTCGACGATCCGCACACCGTGGTAAAAGCGGGCGACATCGTAAAAGTGAAGGTGTTGGAGGTTGATCTGCAACGTAAGCGTATTGCGCTGACGATGCGTCTGGACGAACAGCCCGGCGAAACCACCGCTCGCCGCGGCGGCGGTAATGACCGCGCTCAGGGTAACCGCCCGGCAACAAAAGCGGCCAAACCACGCGGTCGCGACGCCCAGCCAGTCGGTAACAGCGCCATGATGGACGCGCTGGCAGCCGCAATGGGGAAAAAACGCTAATCGCCTGTAGGCCGGGTAAGGCGTTTACGCCGCCATCCAGCATAATCATTGCCTGATGGCGCTGCGCTTATCAGGCCTGGCGACGCTCTCAGCCCATAGGCCGGATGAAACCTTATCTGGCCTATGGTTTTACAATACCTCCGCCCCTTTCATTTTTAATTAACAATTAAAATTTATCGATTAGAATCTGTTAATTAATTCTCTTCCGCTATCTGCATTATTAATTATCAGTTTATTAACAGATGAAACTTTAATTAAACATTAAAAATGGTGAATATTTGCACATCACGGGTATTTGCAAAAAGACAAATAAAATAAATGTTGAGCCATATCAACATCGGCGCAAATTATCACGCAATTGTACATTCCGTCACATTTTAACCATTGAAGATAGAAACCATTCTCATTATCATTGTGTTGTTGATTATTTACTCTTTCCTTCGTTGGCTAAACATCGGGTCTCCTGCCGCCCCACTGAGCGCTGCATGAGGTATACATCCAGTTAGCAAGAAACAAGTAGGTCGTATGCAATTCACTCCTGACACTGCGTGGAAAATCACCGGCTTTGCGCGTGAAATCAGCCCGGCGTATCGTCAAAAACTGCTTTCGCTCGGCATGTTGCCCGGCTCTTCATTTAATGTCGTCCGTGTCGCGCCCTTAGGCGATCCGATCCATATCGAAACACGACGCGTGAGTCTGGTATTACGTAAAAAGGATTTGGCGTTAATAGAAGTGGAAGCGGTTTCCTGTTAATACAGTGAGTCTATAAAAATGAAAAAATTAACCATTGGTTTAATTGGTAATCCTAATTCCGGCAAGACCACCTTATTTAACCAACTCACCGGCGCGCGTCAGCGCGTGGGGAACTGGGCTGGCGTCACCGTTGAGCGTAAAGAAGGCCAGTTCGCGACAACTGACCATCAGGTCACGCTGGTGGATTTACCCGGCACCTATTCACTGACGACCATCTCGTCACAAACTTCTCTCGACGAACAGATCGCCTGCCACTACATCCTGAGCGGCGATGCCGACCTGTTGATAAACGTTGTGGACGCCTCCAATCTGGAGCGCAACCTCTATCTGACGCTGCAACTGCTGGAGCTGGGTATTCCCTGTATTGTCGCGCTCAACATGTTGGATATCGCCGAAAAGCAGCAGGTTCGTATTGATGTCGACGCATTGTCCATGCGTCTTGGCTGTCCTGTCGTACCGCTGGTATCGACTCGCGGTCGCGGTATTGAGGCGCTGAAACTGGCTATTGACCGTCATAACGTTAACGACAACGTCGAACTGGTGCATTATGCTCAACCGTTGCTGCGCGAAGCGGATTTCCTGGCCGACGCGATGGCCCAAGAGATGCCTTTGCAACAGCGCCGCTGGCTGGGTCTGCAAATGCTGGAGGGTGATATCTACAGCCAGGCTTATGCGGGCGAGGCGGCGCAAAACCTGGACACCTCTCTTGCCCGCCTGAAGGACGAAATGGACGATCCGGCGCTGCATATCGCCGACGCCCGTTACCAGTGCATCGCCGCTATTTGCGACGTGGTAAGCAATACCCTGACAGCCGAACCCAGCCGCTTTACCACGGCGGTAGATAAAATTATCCTCAACCGCTTCCTCGGCTTACCGATTTTTCTGTTCGTAATGTACCTGATGTTCTTGCTCGCTATTAACATCGGCGGCGCGTTGCAACCCTTATTTGATGCTGGTTCCGTCGCCATTTTTATTCATGGCATTCAGTGGATTGGCTACACTCTGCACTTCCCGGATTGGTTAACCATCTTCCTGGCGCAAGGCCTTGGCGGCGGGATCAATACCGTCCTGCCGCTGGTGCCGCAGATCGGGATGATGTACCTGTTCCTCTCCTTCCTCGAAGACTCCGGCTATATGGCGCGCGCGGCCTTTGTCATGGATCGCCTGATGCAGGCGCTGGGGCTGCCGGGTAAATCGTTCGTACCGCTGATTGTCGGCTTTGGCTGTAACGTGCCTTCTGTGATGGGCGCCCGCACGCTTGACGCCCCGCGCGAACGCCTGATGACCATCATGATGGCGCCGTTTATGTCCTGCGGCGCGCGTCTGGCGATTTTCGCCGTCTTTGCCGCCGCCTTCTTCGGGCAAAACGGCGCGCTGGCGGTCTTCTCGCTGTACGTGCTGGGTATTGTCATGGCGGTATTAACCGGCCTGATGCTGAAACATACTATTATGCGCGGCGAAGCCTCTCCATTTGTGATGGAGTTGCCGGTTTATCACGTACCGCATATCAAGAGCCTTATTATCCAGACCTGGCAACGCCTGAAAGGTTTTGTCCTGCGCGCCGGTAAAGTCATCATCATTGTCAGTATCTTCCTGAGCGCGTTTAACAGCTTCTCGCTAAGCGGAAAAATCGTCGACAACATTAATGACTCCGCCCTCGCCTCTGTGAGTCGAGTGATCACGCCAGTCTTTAAGCCGATCGGTGTCCATGAGGATAACTGGCAGGCAACCGTGGGTCTGTTTACGGGCGCGATGGCGAAAGAAGTTGTCGTCGGTACGCTGAACACACTCTACACCGCCGAAAATATTCAGGACGAAGCGTTTAATCCTGCCGACTTTCACCTCGGCGATGAACTGCTGGGCGCAGTTGACGATACCTGGCAAAGCCTGAAAGACACCTTTAGCCTGAGCGTACTGGCTAACCCGATCGAAGCAAGTAAAGGCGACGGCGAAATGGCGACCGGGGCGATGGGCGTGATGGATCAAAAATTCGGCAGCGCCGCGGCGGCGTACAGCTACCTGATTTTCGTTCTGCTTTACGTACCGTGCATCTCGGTGATGGGCGCTATCTCCCGCGAGTCCAGCCGCGGCTGGATGAGCTTCTCAATCCTGTGGGGGCTGAATATCGCCTATTCGCTCGCAACGCTGTTTTATCAGGTTACCAGCTTCAGTCAGCACCCGACATACAGCCTGATCTGCATTCTGGCGGTGATTGTCTTTAACATTGTGGTGTTAAGCCTGTTGCGCCGCGCCCGCAGCCGTGTGGACATTAAACTGTTGGCAACCCGCAAAAACGTCAGCTCCTGTTGTTCGGACACGGCGGGCAATTGTCACTAAGGGATGCAAAAAATGGCTTCATTGATACAGGTTCGCGATCTACTGGCGCTACGGGGACGCATGGAGGCAACGCAGATAAGCCATACGCTGCGCGCCCCGCAGCCGATGATCGACGCCATGTTGAATCAACTGGAGATCATGGGTAAAGCGGTACGTATCCCGGAAGAGGCGGATGGCTGCCTTTCAGGCAGTTGTAAACGTTGTCCGGAGGGTAAAGCCTGCCTGCGCGAGTGGTGGGTATTGCGTTAACCTTCGCCGGATAGAGACGTTAATGCGTCTTATCCGGTCTTTACCCCGCGTGATGTTGCCCGGTACGCGTCGTGTTGCCGGGGAATTTTGCGTAATGCCTTCCACAAACAGGAAAGCGTTACCGCCGTCCGCATTTATCTCCCTGCGCGCCTCGCAAAAGCAATAATCCCCTGCTGCAATCCCCCTAACAAGCGCGTAGTGTCACGCCATTGAATTTCCTCTGGTCGATATTACGGTCGTGCCGAACGACGAGATTATGCGGCACCACCGCGTCGCGCTGCTGGAGCTCATACAAAAACACATCCGCCAGCGTGACCTGATGGGGCTTGTCGAACAACTGGTCGCCCTGTTGATTAAGGGATACGCTAATGGCACCCAGTTTCAAAGTCTGTTTAATTATATGATGCACACTGACGACGCCGCGTGATTCAACACGTTTATCCGCCAGGTCGCTATACGTATCCCACAGCATAAAGAGAAGATCATGACTATCGCAGAAAGATTACGTCAGGAAGGACACCGTAACGGGCTACAACAAGGCAAGCAGGAAAGCCAGCGGCTCGCCGCATTGCGCATTGCCCGCGCCATGCTGACCGACGGCTTCGATCGCGATACCGTGCTTAGGGTTACCGGGCTAGCGCCTGCCGATCTGACATCTGAAAGCCATTAACCTTTCAGAATAGCCTGTGCCCGGTAACGCCACGCCATATTTACAGCGACGATTTTAGCGCCGCCAGCGCCTGGCAAAACGCCGCCGGATGCGAGATAAACGGCGCATGGGCCGCCTTCACGATGATCTGCGATGTACTGTGCGGCCATAGCGTATCGAGCAAAGGCGCAATCTTACGCGGCACCAGGCCGTCCAGATAACCATACAAACGCAAAAATGGCATGTTCACGCTTTTAAGCGGTTCTCGTAGATCGACTGTTTTTAAGATTTCCAGCCCGCCATTGAGCACCTCTACATCCGGCATAGACTGCGCCAGCACTACGCTTTTTAACGTGCGGGCATCCTGGCGCGCCGTCTCCGTTCCTAACGTTTGCAGCGCCAGAAAGCGCTCCACTGTACGCTCAAAATCGTCGCTAAGTTGCTGCTGGAATCCGGCAAGGACTTCCGGTTTTATTCCCGGCCATCCCTCACGCGCGCTAAAGCACGGCGAAGAGGCGACAGTCACCAGCGCCTGAACGCGTTCAGGGTGTATAAGCGCCATCTGGCTCGCCACCAACCCGCCCAAGCTCCAGCCGAGCCAGATAGCCTGGTCCGGCGCGTTTTTCGCCACCTGCGCCGTCATCTCTTCAAGCGTCATGGCGCCAAACCCCGTGCTACGACCATAGCCCGGCAAATCGATCAGATGCAGCGTAAAATGCGAGCCGAGCTCCTCGCGAATGCAATGCCATACCTCAGCGTTCAATCCCCATCCGTGCAGCAGCACAAGATGACAATTTCCCTCGCCGTAGGTCTGCCACCAGATGTCATTCATCAGTTACTGTTCTCTTTTGCCTAACAAGGATGTACCTATGCTAACAGTACCGGGATTATGCTGGCTATGCCAAATGCCGCTGGCCTTAAGTCACTGGGGGATATGTTCCGTATGCGCGCACGCCGTCCGTCAGAGTATCAGCCTGTGCCCGCAATGCGGATTACCTGCCGCGCATCCTTCACTCCCCTGCGGTCGCTGCCTGCAAAAGCCGCCGCCCTGGCAGCGTCTGGTAAGCGTCAGCGACTATAAACCGCCCTTGAGTTTGCTGGTGCATCAGCTTAAATTTACCCGCCGCAGCGAAATTGCCGCCGCCCTGGCGCGTCTGCTGTTACAAGAGGTACTCCTGGCGCGCCGCAGCGCCGGCTTGCAGCTTCCTGACAGAATCGTCAGCGTTCCGCTCTGGCCGCGCCGACACTGGCGGCGGGGATTTAACCAAAGCGATCTGTTATGCCGACCGTTAGCGCGCTGGCTTGGTTGCGCGTGGAATAGCCAGACCATCACGCGGGTACGGGCGACGGCAACACAACATCATCTCAGCGCCAGGTTACGTAAACGCAATTTGAAAAACGCGTTTCGCCTTGAATTGCCGGTACGGGGTCTCCATATGGTTATTGTGGATGATGTCGTCACTACCGGAAGTACCGTCGCGGAAATCGCGCAACTGCTATTGCGCAGCGGCGCAGCGACTGTCCAGGTATGGTGCCTGTGTCGAACCTTGTAGAGCCTCGATGATGGGCGTATTATAACCAACTAAAATAGTCAACTATTAGGCCATTACTATGATCCGTATTTCCGATGCTGCACAAGCGCACTTTGCCAAACTGCTGGCAAATCAGGAGGAAGGGACGCAAATCCGCGTATTTGTCATTAATCCCGGTACCCCTAACGCGGAGTGCGGCGTTTCTTATTGCCCGCCCGACGCCGTGGAAGCTACTGACACCGCGCTCAAATTCGATCTGCTGACCGCTTATGTCGACGAACTAAGCGCGCCCTATCTGGAAGACGCGGAGATTGATTTCGTGACCGACCAGCTAGGCTCTCAACTCACGTTGAAAGCGCCAAACGCGAAGATGCGCAAAGTAGCCGATGACGCACCGCTGATGGAGCGCGTGGAATATGTCCTGCAATCGCAGATTAACCCACAGTTAGCGGGTCACGGTGGTCGTGTCTCGCTGATGGAAATTACCGATGAAGGCTATGCTATCCTGCAGTTTGGCGGCGGTTGCAACGGTTGCTCTATGGTAGACGTCACGCTGAAAGAAGGGATCGAGAAACAGTTACTGAACGAATTCCCGGAACTGAAAGGGGTTCGCGATCTGACCGAACACCAGCGCGGCGAGCACTCCTACTACTAAGGTTTTACCCGCCTCCATGCCCGATGGCGCTTGCGCTTATCGGGCCTACAGCGTACACCACCGTGGTCCCAATAAGGCGTTTACGCCGCCATCCGGCGCTATCAGCCACATCTCATAACAATGGTCTTTCTTTTCCCCGATAATATGACCTGTGTCTCATAATTTAAATTTTACCTGCCAGGGTCATTTTCAACACCCATATGTTACCCGTATCATTCTTATGGGCACCTAACACACATATAACATCTGACTACGCTCATTCGTTTCAACGTTAATCAGTATTGGTGCTATTGCGACTCTGTTCCCATCGGGGACAACAGGAATTTGTCGTCGAAACAATGACGTTACCCATAACAAAGTAAAGGCCAGGTAAATCATGCCATTAGTCATCGTTGCTATCGGTGTTATCTTGTTACTTCTTCTGATGATCCGCTTCAAAATGAACGGATTTATCGCCCTTGTCCTGGTAGCGCTTGCTGTCGGGTTGATGCAGGGGATGCCGCTGGATAAAGTCATCGGCTCCATCAAAACCGGCGTCGGCGGTACGCTTGGCAGCCTGGCCCTGATTATGGGGTTTGGCGCCATGCTGGGCAAAATGCTTGCCGACTGTGGCGGCGCTCAACGAATTGCCACGACCCTGATCGCGAAATTTGGTAAAAAACATATTCAGTGGGCCGTGGTGTTAACCGGCTTTACCGTCGGCTTCGCCCTGTTCTATGAAGTGGGCTTCGTTCTGATGTTGCCGTTGGTATTCACCATTGCCGCGGCGGCTAATATTCCGTTACTGTACGTCGGCGTGCCGATGGCCGCAGCGCTCTCTGTTACACACGGCTTCCTGCCGCCGCATCCAGGCCCAACCGCGATTGCCACGATTTTCCATGCCGATATGGGTAAAACGCTGCTGTTCGGTACGATTCTGGCGATCCCGACTGTGATTCTTGCCGGCCCGGTTTACGCCCGTTTTCTGAAAGGCATTGATAAGCCGATTCCGGAAGGCCTGTACAGCGCAAAAACCTTTACGGAAGAAGAGATGCCGGGCTTTGGCGTCAGCGTCTGGACATCTCTGGTCCCGGTTATTCTGATGGCGATGCGCGCGATTGCCGAAATGATTCTGCCAAAAGGCCATGCTTTCTTGCCCGTTGCCGAATTCCTGGGCGACCCGGTCATGGCCACGTTGATTGCCGTACTAATTGCGATGTTCACCTTTGGCCTGAACCGCGGACGTTCGATGGATCAGATTAACGATACGCTGGTCTCTTCCATCAAAATTATCGCCATGATGCTGCTGATCATCGGCGGCGGCGGCGCGTTTAAGCAGGTGCTGGTCGATAGCGGCGTGGATAAATACATCGCTTCAATGATGCATGAAACCAATGTCTCGCCGCTGTTTATGGCGTGGTCTATCGCGGCGGTTCTGCGTATTGCTCTGGGCTCCGCGACTGTCGCGGCGATTACCGCAGGCGGCATTGTGGCACCGCTGATCGCGACGACCGGCGTTAGCCCTGAACTGATGGTTATTGCGGTCGGTTCCGGGAGCGTGATTTTCTCTCACGTCAACGATCCGGGCTTCTGGCTGTTCAAGGAGTACTTCAACCTAACCATCGGCGAGACCATTAAATCCTGGTCGATGCTGGAGACCATCATCTCCGTCTGCGGTCTGGTGGGTTGTCTGCTGCTGGGAATGGTGGTGTAACCGAGACGGCTTATAGGCCGGAAAGGCAAAGCCGCCATCCGGCAATATACGCCAGAATTGCCCGATGGCTCTGCGCTTATCAGTCCTACATATTGGCGCCATAAAAAAGCCGGGGAAATCCCCGGCTTTTTTACTTCTTCTTCGCGACCGCTTTTCGGCGTCTGTCCAGATCCTTTATCAGCTTGTTCACACCCTCATCGGCAAACATGGCTTCAAGAGAAACGGACAATTTCCGCCGCCAGTTTTTATACTGGTAGCTGGTGCCCGGCACGTTAACCGGCTCGGCCATATCCAGCCAGTCCTCCGGCTGAAGCCCCAGCAGGCCGCTGTTGCTGTCGGCGATATAGCGCTGAAGTCCGCGATTTAGCGTTGGCGTCATCGACATTAACGATGCCTTATGCCCGGCGCGTTTTGGCAGACAGCCATATTTATGCAGCGCGTCCAATAGCCCCTGTTTCGCCCGCTCGCGATCCTCATACAGCCCGCGCAGAATCACTTCATCCGGATAAAGCCCCAGAGCTTTACCCAACGTCAGGTCACCGCATTCCCAATAGCCGCGCAGCGTGGGGAGATCGTGAGTCGAGGCGACAGCCATCGATTGTTGTGGATACGCGCCCGGCGCGCGGAAGTTTTTCTCAAGGTCATTTTCAAACCACAGCACCTTATAAGAATAGATCCTGCTATCGCGCAGCTTGCCGACAATCTCAACCGGCACCGTCCCCAGATCTTCGCCTATCACCATACAACGATGACGTTGGCTCTCCAGCGCCAGAATAGCCAACAGATCGTCGACCGGATACTGAACATAGGCCCCGCGATCCGCCGTTTCGCCATACGGTATCCACCACAGACGCAGCAACGACATGACATGGTCAATGCGCAGCGCGCCGCAATTTTGCATATTGGCGCGCAGCAGGTCGATAAAGGGCTCATACGCCCTGGCGACCATGATATGCGGGTCCATTGGCGGCAGCCCCCAGTTCTGGCCGAGCGGACCGAGGATATCCGGCGGCGCGCCGACCGAGGCTTTCAGGCAGTACAGCTCCCGGTCGCACCAGGTTTCCGCGCCGCCTTCCGCCACGCCAACCGCCAGATCGCGGTACAGGCCAATCGGCAGCTTAAAACTCTGACAGGTATCCCAGCAGGCGGCGAATTGGCGCCAGGCCAGCCACTGAAGCCAGAGATAAAACTCCACCTCTTCGCGATGCGCTTCGCAAAATTGTTTCACGGCAGGAGAATCTACTGACTGGTATGCCTCCGGCCATACTGGCCAGCCCCAGCGCTGCTCATCCTCTTTCACCTGATACGCGTGCAACGCGTCGAACGCCGCCTGCCAGTAAAGACTCTCCCCTTCGCGGGCGACAAAGTGACAAAACTCCGCCATTTGCGCATCGTCGCGAGCAGCAAACCGCGTCCACGCCATTCGCAGCGCCGTGATTTTCAACGTGGTAACGGTAGCGTAATCCACCCATTGCGCATCGCGCGCCTGTCGCAGCATTTGCTGCGTAGCGGGCATTTGCCACCACGCCTGCGCCTCTTCGCTCAGGCGGAAATCTTCGACGGCGTTGACATCAATATATATCACGTTCAGCCAGCGACGGGACGAAGGGCTGTAGGGACTGGCGCTCACCGGATTCGCCGGATAAAGCGCGTGGATCGGATTCAGGCCGATAAACGCGCCGCCGCGTTTCGCGACATCGACCAGCATCGACTTCAAATCGCCGAAATCGCCAATACCCCAGTTTTTTTCTGAACGCAGGGTATAAAGCTGGATGCAGGCCCCCCACAGTTTTTTCCCTTCCTGCAGCGCCTGCGGCTCATAGCATCGCTGGGGGGCAACGATAATACGACAGTGCGTGCGCTGTTCATCCTGGGTCAATGTCAGGGTGTGATAGCCCTCCGGCAGCGTAGTCGGAAGGTTAAGCTTTTTACCGCCCACTATTCGCCCTTTGTAGTGCGCGCCCTCTTCGGTGGTCAGCAGCCAGGTAAACTCACCGTGTCCCTCTACCGGTAACGTCATTTTTTTACCGGCGGTATAAACTTTTACATTCGGCACAATCGCCTGTGGCCCGGTGGTCGTACCGTGCATCGCCGCCAGCAAACGTCTCCTGGTTTCAGCGCTAACAGACTGCGGTTTGCCATGAGCATTGATGTAACTGGGGCTGATCCCCGCCGCCAGCGCGGCACTATCAAGACGTTTATTATCCATCGCGCTCCCTTAGCGTTTTGCCTGCCAGATACGGGCCTGATAATCGCGAATAGCGCGATCGGAACTGAACATACCGCAGCGTGCGGTATTGAGGATCGCGGCGCGCGTCCACGCCTCCTGATCGCGATACAGCGCATCTACCTGCTTTTGCGCCTCGACATAAGCGGCGAAGTCCGCCATAACCAGGTACGGATCGCCCCCCTGTTTGCCGAGGCTATGCAGCATCTGATCAAAGGCATGTTTGTCGCCGTCGCTATATTTACCGCTTTCCAGCTCTTTCAGCACCGCATCCAGCACCTTGTCTTTTTTACGCCATTTCACCGGATCATAGCCTTTGGCTTTGAGTGCCTTCACCTCTTCCACAGTATGGCCAAAAATAAAGATATTCTCTTCGCCCACCTTCTCAGCGATTTCAACGTTAGCGCCGTCAAGCGTTCCCACCGTCAACGCCCCATTCAGCGCCAGCTTCATGTTGCCGGTGCCGGACGCTTCTTTCCCGGCAGTGGAAATTTGCTCGGAAATATCCGCCGCCGGAATGAGCATTTCCGCCGCCGAGACGCAATAATCCGGCAGGAAAACCACCTTCAGCTTGTCGCCCACCGCCGGGTCGCTATTAATGGCTTCCGCAACCTTATTGATAGCAAAAATGATGTTCTTCGCCAGGTAATAGCCCGGCGCCGCCTTCGCGCCAAACAGGAATACGCGCGGTACGCGGTCAGCCTGTGGGTTTTCGCGGATCTCTTTGTACAGCGCCAGAATATGCAACAGATTCAGATGCTGACGCTTGTACTCGTGCAGGCGTTTGATCTGAATATCAAAAATCGCATGGCTCGAAATCTCAATCCCGGTACGGGCCTGGATAAATTTCACCAGCCGTTCTTTGTTCGCCCGTTTGATATCGCGATACTGCTGGCGGAATGTGGCGTCGTCAGCGTATTTTTCGAGGTTGATCAACTGGTCGAGATCGTTAGCCCATTCTTTTTTCAGCGTTTTATCCAGCAGCGCCGCAAGCTGCGGGTTGCACTGTTTGATCCAGCGACGTGGCGTAATGCCGTTGGTAACGTTGTGGAATTTGTTCGGCCAAAGCTGGTGATATTCCGGGAACAGATCTTTCACGACCAGATCGGAGTGCAACGCCGCCACACCGTTGACCGCAAAACCGCTGACCACGCACATATTGGCCATGCGTACCTGACGGTTATGCACCACCGCCAGTTTTGCCCATACCTGCTTATCGCCAGGCCAGGTGTTATCAACCAGCGTCTTAAAGCGATCGTTAATCTGCTTGATAATCTGCATATGACGCGGCAACAGCGCTTTGATTAACCTCTCGTCCCAGCACTCCAGCGCTTCCGGCATCAGGGTATGGTTGGTGTAGGCGAAAGTGTGGCGGGTAATCGCCCAGGCATCATCCCAGCTCATCTGGTGTTCATCCAGCAATACGCGCAGCAGTTCAGGGATGGCAATTGTCGGGTGGGTATCATTTAGCTGAATGACCTCGTAATCCGCCAGCTCATGCAGTTTGCGTCCGGCCAGATGATGGCGGCGCAGAATATCGGCCACCGAGCAGGCGCACTGGAAGTATTGCTGCATCAGACGCAGTTTTTTACCCGCCGTGTGGTTATCGTTGGGATAAAGCACCTTCGTCAGTTTTTCCGCATCGATACCCTGCTGTTCCGCACGGAGGAAAGCGCCGTCGTTGAATTTGGTCAGATCAAACGGATGCGCGTGGGTCGCCTGCCACAAACGCAGCGGTTGCGCGACGCCGTTACGATAGCCCAGCACCGGCAAATCCCAGGCCTGGCCTGTAATCACAAAGCCCGGCTCCCAGCGTCCTTCTTTGGTGACTTTACCGCCGATCCCAACCTGGACGTCCAGCGCCTCATTATGGCGAAACCACGGATAGCTGCCGCGATGCCAGTCATCTGGCGCTTCCATCTGCTTGCCTTCAACAAATGACTGACGGAACAGCCCATATTGGTAATTCAGGCCATAGCCCGTGGCGGACTGCCCGACGGTCGCCATCGAATCGAGGAAACAAGCGGCCAGGCGCCCCAAGCCGCCGTTGCCGAGCGCCGGATCGATTTCCTCTTCCAGTAGATCGGTCAGATGGATATCGTGCGCTTTCAGCACATCGCTAACGCCCTGATACCACCCCAGATTTAACAGGTTATTTCCCGTCAGGCGGCCAATCAAAAATTCCATCGAAATGTAGTTCACATGACGCTGGCCTTTCGTCGGCTGCGCTACCGGTTGCGCGCTCAGTAATTCCGCCAGCGCGCCGCTAACGGCCTGCCACCACTGACGAGGCGTCATGTCGGACGCCGACAGTAAACCGAAACGCTGCCACTGACGCGTCAGGGCGGCCTGGAATTGATCTTTATTAAAGGTTGGCTGTGACATAGGAAATCCGTCCTCAGGTAATAAAACAACATTGTCGCTAGTTTGCCAGGCTCAATGTTGACCTTCCTCCTCCCGGCAGGGATTAGGCAGGGAGGAGGAGTGGGGATGAGCATAAAAGTGTGATCACCGCCACTTAACCCTGTATAAACGCGCCGACTCCTGCCAGCGATACCCAGTGTTACGCATAATCAAATGAATAAACAGAAATAGCGAAAGGGTATTTTCGAAAGATTATGTGAACGCCGAAATAGTTTCTTACCTGAAATGTTCAGAAACGGGAGATTCACCGACTTAAAATAATTAATTAAACGCCTGGTATCGCCATTGTATTATATCCGTATCATGTTCAGGACATTATTTACTACCGCAAAAATATGGCCTCATCCCAGTTCTGACGCCCGTTTCAACTGTGCCAAACGCTTTTCTAATACCGTTATTTAGAATTGTGACAGAGTGCAAATTCAGACACATAAAAAGTCTGCTTAGCTTGCATTAAAATGCTTTCTGGCCGACCTTGTATTTATTAATTACGAAGCACAAAAAAAATCGCAGTTCCCCCATTCCTCACAGTGAAGTGATTGCTATGTTGATTCCGTCTAAATTAAGTCGTCCGGTTCGTCTCGACCATACCGTGGTTCGTGAGCGGCTGTTGGCTAAACTTTCCGGCGCGAACAATTTCAGGCTCGCCCTGGTAACCAGTCCTGCTGGTTATGGGAAAACCACGCTTGTCTCACAGTGGGCGGCGGGCAAAAATGAATTAGGCTGGTTCTCTCTCGACGAAGGCGATAACCAGCAAGAGCGATTCGCCAGCTACTTAATCGCCGCTATTCAACAGGCCACTGGTGGACACTGCACGACCAGCGAAGCGATGGCGCAAAAACGTCAGTACGCCAGTCTGACTTCTCTCTTCGCTCAGCTCTTTATTGAACTGGCGCAGTGGCATCGCCCGCTTTATCTGGTGATTGACGACTACCATTTGATTACCAATCCGGTGATTCACGATGCGATGCGCTTTTTCTTACGTCATCAGCCGGAAAATTTCACTCTGGTGGTGTTATCGCGTAATTTGCCGCAACTGGGCATCGCTAACCTGCGCGTGCGCGATCAGTTGCTGGAAATCGGTAGCCAGCAGTTGGCTTTTAACCATCAGGAAGCAAAGCAATTTTTTGACCGCCGTCTTTCATCGCCGATTGAAGCCGCTGAGAGCAGCCGAATGTGCGACGATGTTGCCGGTTGGGCGACGGCGCTCCAGCTAATCGCCCTGTCCGCCCGCCAAAATAATCACTCGGCGCACCAGTCCGCCCGGCGACTTGCTGGTATTAACGCCAGCCACCTGTCCGATTATCTGGTGGACGAAGTACTGGATAACGTGGATGTCAGCACCCGACATTTTTTACTTAAAAGCGCGATCTTACGCTCAATGAATGATGCGCTGATCGTACGTGTGACCGGCGAAGAAAACGGCCAGATGCGGCTGGAGGAGATTGAGCGTCAGGGGTTATTCCTGCAACGCATGGACGACACGGGGGAATGGTTCAGCTATCACCCGTTGTTTGGTAGCTTTCTGCGCCAGCGTTGCCAGTGGGAACTGGCGGCGGAACTGCCGGGGATCCACCGCGCAGCCGCGGAAAGCTGGATGGAACAAGGCTTTCCCAGCGAAGCTATTCATCATGCGCTGGCGGCGGGCGATGCGCAAATGCTACGCGATATCCTGCTTAATCATGCATGGAGACTGTTTAATCACAGCGAACTGGCGCTGCTGGAAGAGTCATTAAAAGCGTTGCCGTGGGAAAGCCTGCTGGAAAATCCGCGTCTGGTGTTATTGCAGGCCTGGCTGATGCAAAGCCAACACCGCTATAGCGAAGTGAATACGTTACTGGCGCGCGCTGAGCAAGAGATCAAAGGAGTCATGGACGGCACGCTGCATGCTGAATTTAATGCGCTACGCGCCCAGGTCGCCATCAACGATGGCAATCCGGAAGAAGCGGAGCGGCTGGCAAAGCTGGCGCTGGATGAGCTTCCTCTCGCCTGGTTCTATAGCCGCATCGTCGCAACCTCCGTGCACGGCGAAGTTCTGCACTGTAAAGGCGATCTCAGCCAATCTTTATCGCTGATGCAGCAAACCGAACAAATGGCGCGCCATCATGACGTCTGGCATTACGCGCTGTGGAGCTTAATTCAACAAAGCGAAATTCAGTTCGCCCAGGGATTCCTGCAGGCCGCATGGGAAACGCAGGAGAGAGCCTTCCAGTTGATCAAAGAGCAACATCTGGAACAACTGCCGATGCATGAGTTTCTGGTACGTATCCGCGCGCAATTGCTGTGGGCATGGGCGCGTATTGACGAAGCAGAAGCCTCGGCGCGCAGCGGTATCGCTGTGCTGTCCACCTTCCAGCCGCAACAACAGTTGCAGTGCCTGACGTTACTGGTGCAGTGCTCGCTGGCGCGCGGCGATCTGGATAATGCCCGTAGTCAGCTTAACCGACTGGAAAATTTATTAGGCAATGGTCGTTATCACTGCGACTGGATCTCTAACGCCGATAAGGTGCGAGTCATTTACTGGCAGTTAACCGGCGACAAGAAATCCGCCGCCAACTGGTTACGCCATACGCCAAAACCGGCGTTTGCCAATAACCATTTTCTGCAAGGGCAATGGCGGAATATCGCCCGCGCGCAGATCCTGCTGGGCGAATTCGAGCCTGCGGAAATCGTGCTGGAAGAGTTAAATGAAAACGCCCGTAGCCTGCGCTTAATGAGCGATTTAAACCGCAACCTGCTGTTACTTAATCAGCTTTACTGGCAATCCGGACGTAAAACTGACGCCCAGCGCGTATTGCTTGATGCCTTACAGCTCGCCAACCGCACCGGATTTATCAGCCATTTTGTGATTGAAGGCGAAGCCATGGCGCAACAATTGCGTCAGCTCATCCAGCTCAATACGCTGCCGGAGATGGAGCAGCATCGCGCGCAGCGCATCCTGCGAGAGATTAACCAGCATCACCGACATAAGTTCGCCCATTTTGACGAAGGCTTCGTCGAGCGCCTGCTTAACCATCCTGATGTCCCGGAGCTTATTCGTACCAGCCCGCTCACCCAGCGTGAATGGCAAGTGTTAGGGCTTATCTATTCCGGTTATAGCAACGAACAAATTGCCGGCGAACTGGCGGTGGCGGCGACCACCATTAAAACGCATATACGCAACCTCTACCAGAAGCTTGGCGTCGCGCACCGTCAGGATGCTGTACAGCACGCGCAACAGTTGCTGAAGATGATGGGATACGGGGTGTAAATTACTGCCTGATAGCGCTCGCTTATCAGGCCCACGAGCGCGCGCAGATGGTAGGCCGAATAAGGCGTTCATACCGCCATCCAGCAATCATCTTTAGCACAGCTCTAATTGAATATGGTGGTCGGCGATGACCTGCATCACGCCCGCCGGCGGCAGGGTATCGGTGTAGACCGCATCGACCATACTAATACTGCCCATATTCACCATCGCATTACGCCCAAATTTAGAGTGATCCACCACCAGCATTACGTGGCGCGAATTTTCAATAATCGCGCGCTTGGTGCGTACCTCATGGTAATCAAATTCCAGTAAAGAGCCGTCGCTATCAATACCACTGATGCCCAGAATGCCGAAATCCAGACGGAACTGGGCGATAAAATCCTGTGTCGCTTCGCCAATGATACCGCCATCGCGGCTACGGAGTTCACCGCCGGCCAGGATAATACGAAAATCCTCTTTCGCCATTAACGTGTTCGCTACGTTCAGATTGTTGGTGACGATCCGCAAATTACTGTGCCCTAACAGGGCGTGCGCTACGGCTTCCGGCGTCGTGCCGATATCAATAAACAGCGTTGAACCATTGGGGATCTGGGTTGCGACTTTACGAGCGATACGCTCTTTTTCTTCCGTTTGCGTCGCTTTACGATCGTGCCACGGCGTGTTCACCGAACTGGAGGGCAACGCCGCGCCGCCGTGGTGGCGCAAAATTATATTCTGTTCCGCCAGATCGTTAAGATCCCGACGAATGGTTTGCGGGCTGACAGAAAAATGCTCTACCAGCTCTTCCGTGCTGACGTACCCCTGTTTTTTTACCAGTTCAATGATCGCGTCATGCCGTTGTGTTTGTTTCATGAATAATCTCTGAAAGTAACCAACCTTGCGCCGGATAACGGTATCCCCTATCCGGCCTGGAAAAATATCCCGACCACCGGCCGGATACGCCTCAAGTTCGTTTTCGCGCATTCAGCGTATCAACAAAGGCCATCGCTAAACCGACGATAAGCCCGGCGATGTGCGCGCCGTTCGCCATAGACATGCCAAACCAGTCAAGCCAACCAGCAACTATCCACAATAACGCAAAAATAATTAAGCCGCGCTGGAGGTAAATCCCGCTCTGCGGATCGCGTTCTCCGCGCAGCCACACGTAGCCCATCAGCGCATAGACGACGCCGGACAGCCCGCCAAACCACGGGCCGCTAAATTTCTGCTGTACATAGCCGCTTAGCAGCGCGCTTATCACCGTAATGACGATTAATTTACCGCTGCCCAGGCGCTTCTCTACCGCCCCGCCGAGATACCACCACCACAGCAGGTTAAAAAGAATATGCATCAGTGAGAAGTGCATAAAGATATGGGTGAAGTAGCGCCAGAATTCAAATTTTAAGGCTGGATCGAACGGCCACGCCAGCCAAACCATCACCGTCTGGTCGCCAACGAGATTCATCGCGATATAGACCAGCACGCAGGCGACCATCACGGTCCAGGTAACGGGACCGGCTCTTTCACGCAGCGTGGCGAGAAAAGGAAAACGGCGGTAGCGCAGCCCGCTGTTAGTCTGTCCGGACTGCCAGCTAGCCGCCAGATAGCGCGGATCGCCGGGATTTTCCATAAACCGCGCCAGCTCGGCCCGCACGCGTTCGGCCTGTGATTCATCCGCCAGCCAGATATCGCTTTGATTATGTTGCTGAATAGTAAGAATAACGCCCTGAGTTGCCATGTAATCAACAAATGCCTGCGCCACGCGGGGATTAGCAAAGGAAGTAATCATCAACATTGTTGCTGTCGCTTAGTCCATACAAAAGCAGACAGTATATATACCCTTCTCGTCGGAGGCTGCATCTTTGTGGGATTAAGCGCCATTCGCGACGTCGGCAGGGAAATGGCGATGCCAGGCCTCAAACCCGCCATCAATGCTGTAAACCGCATCATAACCTTGCTGAAGAAGATACTGCGCGGCGCCTTTACTGCTGTTGCCGTGATAACACATCACCATCACGGCGGTATCAAAATCATACTCACGCATAAACGCGCCCAGCGTATCATTGGTCAAATGAAACGCCTGCGGCGCATGTCCCATGGCATAACTTTGCGGATCGCGAATATCTACCAGCACCGCCGCGCCCTGATGCAGCTTCTGATACGCCTCTTCTACAGTGATACATTCAAATTGTTCCATAAATCGCTCTTTCGTTATTGCCTGTGAAACCGATTAAGGCATTTTATCGCCCAGTGTACGTTAGCGGAGTAGCTTAACGCCATAATGTTATACATATCACTCTAAAATGTTTTTTTGATGTTACCAATAGTGCGTTTCTTTGCTACTATGTTCGATAACGAACATTTTTGAACTTTAACGAAAGTGCAAGAGGACAGCATGGAAACCAAAGATCTGATCGTGATAGGTGGGGGCATTAACGGTGCAGGCATCGCGGCTGATGCCGCCGGACGCGGTTTGTCCGTACTCATGCTGGAAGCGCAGGATTTGGCCTGCGCGACCTCTTCCGCCAGTTCTAAACTTATCCACGGTGGCTTACGCTACCTGGAGCACTACGAATTCCGTCTGGTCAGTGAGGCGCTGGCAGAACGTGAAGTGCTGTTGAAAATGGCGCCGCATATCGCCTTCCCGATGCGTTTTCGTCTGCCGCACCGTCCGCATTTACGTCCGGCATGGATGATCCGTATCGGTCTGTTTATGTACGATCACCTGGGCAAGCGTACCAGTTTACCCGGTTCCACCGGTGTGCGGTTTGGCGCAGATTCGGTACTCAAACCTGAAATCGTGCGCGGATTCGAATATTCCGACTGCTGGGTAGACGATGCCCGTCTGGTGCTGGCCAACGCCCAGATGGTAGTACGTAAAAGCGGCGAAGTCCTTACCCGAACTCGCGCAACCGCCGCTCGCCGGGAAAATGGCCTATGGATTGTCGAAGCGGAAGATATCGACACCGGCAAAAAATATGCCTGGCAGGCGCGCGGCCTGGTCAACGCCACCGGGCCGTGGGTCAAACAGTTCTTCGACGAAGGGATGCACCTACCTTCGCCGTATGGCATCCGACTGATCAAAGGCAGCCATATCGTCGTGCCGCGCGTCCATAACCAGAAGCAGGCGTATATTCTACAAAACGAAGATAAACGTATCGTATTTGTCATCCCCTGGATGGAGGAGTTTTCGATCATTGGCACAACCGATGTCGAATATAAAGGCGATCCGAAAGCGGTAAAAATTGAAGAGAGTGAAATTAATTACCTGTTGAAGGTCTATAACGCACACTTCCAAAAGCAACTGGGACGCGATGATATCGTCTGGACGTACTCCGGCGTGCGTCCACTGTGTGATGATGAGTCCGACTCGCCGCAGGCCATCACTCGTGATTACACACTGGATATCCACGATGAAAACGGCAAAGCGCCGCTGCTTTCCGTGTTTGGCGGCAAACTGACGACCTACCGTAAGTTGGCCGAACACGCGATGGAAAAACTGGCGCCCTGGTATCCAGGTATCGGTCCGGCATGGACGAAAACGTGCGTACTGCCCGGCGGCGACATCGACGGCAGCCGCGAAGATTACGCGGCGACGCTGCGCCGTCGTTATCCGTTCCTGACGGAATCGCTGGCTCGCCACTATTCGCGCACTTACGGCAGCAACACGGAGTGGATCCTCGGCGAAGCTGCGTCGCTGCTTGATTTAGGCGAAGATTTCGGTCATGAGTTTTACGAAGCGGAACTCAAGTATCTGGTGGATCACGAATGGGTGCGCCGTACTGAAGACGCTATCTGGCGACGTACCAAAGAAGGCATGTGGCTGACCGCCGAACAGCAATCCCGCATCACCCAGTGGCTAGCGGAGTATATTGGCAAACGCCAGCTTTCACTGGCGTCGTAATAAAATGCCGGATGGCGGCTATTGTCTGATCCGGCCTACCAGAGTGCATAAACGTAAGCCGGGCAAGCGAAGCGCTCCCGGCATCGTGTTTTATAACCGCACCGGATCAATATGCCAGATATTTTCGGCGTACTCTTTAATAGTCCGGTCAGAGGAGAAGTAACCCATATTGGCGATGTTAAGCATCGTTTTCGTCGTCCACTCTTCCGGACAACGATACAATTCATCCACCTTATCCTGGCAGTCCACGTAGCTGCGGTAGTCCGCCAGCACCTGATAGTGATCGCCAAAGTTAATCAGCGAATCCACCAGATCGCGATAACGGCCTGGCTCTTCCGGGTTAAAGACGCCGCTGCCGATCTGCGTCAGTACCTGATGTAGCTCTTCATCTTTTTCATAATAGTCGCGGGGTTTATAACCCTGCCTGCGCAGCGTTTCCACCTCTTCTGCGGTATTACCAAAAATAAAGATATTCTCCTCGCCAACATGCTCCTGCATCTCTACGTTTGCGCCATCCAGCGTACCGATAGTGAGCGCGCCGTTAAGGGCAAATTTCATATTACTGGTCCCGGAGGCCTCCGTTCCAGCCAGCGAAATCTGCTCGGACAGATCGGCGGCCGGAATAATCACCTGCGCCAGGCTAACGCTGTAGTTCGGGATAAACACCACTTTCAGCTTGTCGCCAATCTGTGGATCGTTGTTAATCACTTTCGCCACGTCGTTGATCAAGTGAATGATATGTTTTGCCATGTAATAGGCAGAGGCCGCCTTACCGGCAAAAATATTCACTCGCGGTACCCAGTCGGCCTCCGGATTTTCTTTAATGCGGTTATAGCGGGTGATGACATGCAGTACGTTCATCAACTGACGCTTGTATTCGTGAATACGCTTAATCTGTACATCAAATAACGCTTTGGGGTTTACCACCACATTCAGTTGTTGCGCTATCACCATCGCCAGCCGTTTTTTGTTTTCCAGCTTCGCCTGACGCACCGCATGATTGACCAGCGGATAATCACAGTGCTGCTCCAGTTCGCTGAGCTGACTTAGATCGGTACGCCAAGTGCGACCAATATTCTCATCCAGCACGTCAGAAAGCGGCGGGTTTGCCAGCGCCAGCCAGCGACGCGGCGTAACGCCGTTAGTGACGTTACAAAAACGGGTCGGAAAAATCTTCGCAAAATCCGCGAACAGCGACTGCACCATCAGGTTGGAATGCAGTTCAGAAACGCCGTTAACTTTATGGCTGACCACCACCGCCAACCAGGCCATCCGTACCCGACGTCCGTTCGACTCATCAATAATCGACGCGCGTCCAAGCAGGCTGGTATCGTTGGGATATTGCTCCTGCAGCGTTTTCAGGAAATAGTCGTTAATTTCGAAGATAATCTGCAGGTGACGGGGCAGAATTTTCCCCAACATATCGACCGGCCAGGTTTCCAGCGCCTCGCTCATCAGCGTATGGTTGGTATAAGAGAAGACCTGGCAGCACACCTCAAACGCATCGTCCCAGTTAAATTTATGTTCATCAATCAGCAGGCGCATCAGTTCCGGAATTGACAGCACCGGATGAGTATCGTTGAGGTGAATGGCGATTTTATCCGCCAGATTCGCATAGGTTTTATGCAGGTGATAATGACGGCTCAGGATATCCTGTACCGTCGCCGAGACCAGAAAATACTCCTGGCGCAGGCGCAGTTCGCGTCCGGAATAGGTGGAGTCGTCCGGGTAGAGCACGCGTGATACGTTCTCAGAGTGGTTTTTATCTTCCACCGCCGCAAAGTAGTCGCCCTGGTTGAATTTACCGAGGTTGATTTCACTACTGGCCTGGGCATTCCACAGCCGCAGCGTGTTCGTAGCGTCGGTGTCGTAGCCGGGAATGATCTGATCATAAGCGACAGCAAGAATCTCTTCCGTCTCAATCCAGCGCGCTTTTTTGCCTTCCTGCTGAATGCGCCCGCCAAAACGCACCTTATAGCGCGTATTGTGCCGCTTGAATTCCCATGGGTTGCCATATTCCAGCCAGTAATCCGGAGATTCTTTTTGTCGCCCGTCGACAATATTCTGCTTAAACATGCCGTAGTCGTAGCGAATACCATACCCGCGCCCCGGTAATCCTAGCGTCGCCAGCGAGTCCAGGAAGCAGGCCGCCAGCCTCCCCAAGCCGCCGTTACCAAGTCCCGGGTCATTCTCTTCGTCGATCAGCTCTTCGAGATCTAACCCCATGGCCTCCAGCGCGCCTTTAACATCGTCATAAATGCCCAGCGAAAGCAGCGCATTAGAGAGGGTACGGCCTATCAAAAACTCCATCGACAAATAATAAACCTGTCGGGTTTCCTGTGATAATTGGGCTCGATTAGAACGCAGCCAGCGCTCCACCAAACGATCACGCACCGCGAACAATGTGGCGTTCAGCCATTCATGTTTATTGGCAATGACCGGATCTTTACCAATCGTAAACATCAGCTTATAGGCAATAGAATGCTTAAGCGCCTCAACGCTAAGTGTGGGCGATGCATAAGTAAACGGAGCATTCATATAAATGATTCCTGGATGACTATTTCAAGCGATAGTACAGCTCGCGGTATGATTTCGCGGCAACTTGCCAGCTAAAATCCATCGCCATCGCCTGCCGTTGTACAAACCGCCAAAGCGAAGGCCGTGACCACAACACAAAAGCACGCCGAATCGCGCGTAGCAACGACCAGGCGTTACTGTCTTCGAAGACAAAACCGCTGGCGATACCGTCCGCCAGATTTTCCAGCGAACTGTCGGAGACCGTATCGGCCAACCCCCCGGTACGCCGCACCAGAGGCAGCGTGCCATACTTTAAGCCATATAACTGCGTTAAACCGCACGGTTCGAAACGACTTGGCACCAGAATAATGTCCGCGCCGCCCATAATGCGATGCGAGAAAGCTTCGTGATAGCCGATCTGTACGCCGACCTGCCCTGGGTGTTCCGCCGCCGCCGCGAGGAACCCCTCCTGAAGCACCGGATCGCCCGCGCCGAGCAGCGCCAACTGCCCGCCCTGCTCCAGCAACCCCGGCAACGCCTCCAGCACTAAATCCAGTCCTTTCTGGCTGGTCAGACGGCTTACCACGGCAAACAGCGGCACTTTGTCGTTAACCTTCAATCCCATCGCAATTTGTAACTGGCGCTTGTTTTCTGCCTTCTCTTCCAGGGTATCGCGCGTATAGCGCGATGCCAGCAGCAGATCGGATTCCGGGCTCCAGATCTTTTCATCAACTCCATTAAGGACACCGGACAGACGCCCTTCCAGATGACGCTGGCGCAGCAGGCCTTCCATACCATAAGCAAACTGCGGCTCGGTAATTTCACGCGCATAGGTCGGGCTAACCGCCGTAATATGGTCGGCATAGTACAAACCGGCCTTCAGAAAGGAGATTTGTCCGTTGAACTCCAGCCCATGCATATTAAAGAATGACCACGGCAGTTCTATGTCATCTATATGCTTCGCATAAAACATGCCTTGATAGGCCAGGTTGTGTACGGTAAAGACCGATTTCGCCGGACGCCCGCGCGCCGCCAGATAGGCGGGTGCCAGCCCGGCGTGCCAGTCATGAGCGTGCACCACGTCGGGGCGCCAGAATGGATCAAGTCCGCAGGCCATTTCGCAGCCGACCCACCCTAACAGGGCAAAGCGCAGCACGTTGTCGGTATAGGCATATAAATTCGTATCATGATAGGGGCTGCCCGGACGCTCATACAGATGCGGCGCGTCGATTAGATAAACGCCCACGCCGTTATAATGCCCGAACAGCAGCGATATCTTACCTGCGAAAGTATCGCGGCGGCTCACCACATGCGCGTCGGGAATCCCCCGACGGATATCGGGAAACCCTGGAAGCAAAACGCGAACATCAATACCATCCGCAATTTGTGCCGCTGGCAACGCGCCTATCACATCCGCCAGACCCCCAGTCTTCAGCAGGGGGAACATCTCTGAACATACATGTAAAACCTGCATTATCGCTCCTGTTTGACCTGCAGTTTGCGCAGCATTTCACGCGTGACCAGTACAATACCTTCTTCTGAACGGTAGAAACGACGCGCGTCCTCTTCCGCATTTTCACCAATCACCATGCCTTCCGGGATGATACAGGCACGGTCAATAATACAACGACGTAAACGACAGGAGCGTCCTACCCAAACCTCAGGTAACAACACTGCTGAATCAATATTACAAAAAGAATTTATTCTTACCCGTGGGAAGAGCACAGATTGCACCACTACCGAACCAGAGATAATGCAGCCGCCGGAGACCAGCGAGTTCAGCGTCATACCGTGGCTACCGGAGCGGTCCTGCACGAATTTCGCAGGCGGTAGCGATTCCATATGCGTACGGATAGGCCAGTTCTGGTCATACATATCCAGCTCCGGCGTCACCGAGGCTAAATCCAGATTCGCTTTCCAGTACGCTTCCAGCGTACCTACATCACGCCAGTACGGTTCGGCGTCCGGATCGGACTGCACGCAGGAGAGCGGGAAAGGATGCGCGTAAGCCATGCCTTCGCGGGTAATTTTCGGGATAATGTCTTTACCGAAATCGTGGCTGGACGCGTCATCTTTATCGTCTGCCGCCAGTAATTCATACAGATAATCGGCGTCAAAAACGTAAATGCCCATACTGGCCAGCGCCTTGCTATCGTCGCCAGGCATCGCGGGAGGATTCGCCGGTTTTTCAACAAAATCAATAATTTTTTCGCTTTCATCTACCGCCATCACGCCGAACGCGGTCGCTTCTTTGATCGGCACCGGCATACAGGCCACCGTGCAACGCGCGCCCTTTTCAACGTGATCGATCAACATGCGTGAGTAGTCCTGCTTGTAGATATGATCGCCCGCCAGGATGACGACATACTCCGCTTTATAACGACGAATAATGTCCAGGTTCTGGGTAACGGCGTCCGCCGTACCGCGATACCAGTTTTCGCCCTGCATTCTCTGTTGAGCTGGCAGCAGGTCGACAAATTCGTTCATCTCTTCGCTAAACAGTGACCAGCCGCGTTGGATATGCTGTACCAGCGTGTGAGACTGATACTGAGTGATCACGCCAATACGGCGAATTCCGGAGTTCAGACAATTGGATAAGGCAAAATCGATGATACGGAACTTCCCGCCAAAGTGAACGGCTGGCTTGGCGCGTTTGTTTGTTAAATCTTTTAGGCGCGTACCGCGGCCGCCGGCCAGGATTAGGGCAACAGATTTCAGTGGCAGCTGGCGCGCCAACATTAAACGATCGTTCTTCTCTAAACTCACCATGATTAACTCCTTTTTTATCCTCTCTGGAACACACACAGTCCATGCGCAGGTCCCTGCCAGACAGCCGTTATCACCGGATTATCCTCTCCAGCGAATGGGGGAACGGCGCGCCATACCCCTTCGGGTAAAACAATATCTGTCACCTCAAGCGTGGCATTTACCGCAATCAGAAAACGGTCCGACAGCAGAATTTGCATCAGCTTAGGTCCGTTTTGCCACTCATCCGCACTCAAGGTTTGCGCGTTTTTATTAAGCCAACGCACGTTGCCATCGCCTTCTTCCCACCAGCTATTGCTGGTTAAAGCCGGTATCTGCTGGCGCAAACGAATCAGCGCGGCGGCAAAGGTGGTTAACCCACGGTTTGCCTGCTGCCAGTCCAGCCAGGTTAAGGCATTATCCTGACAGTAGGCGTTATTGTTGCCGTGCTGGCTATGGCCGTGTTCATCGCCTGCCAGCAGCATCGGCGTTCCCTGAGAGAGCAGTAGCGTCGCCAGCAAGGCATGAATGCTGTCGCGCCGCCGCTCAATCAAATCAAGCGGACCGCCTAATCCTTCTTTACCATGATTGTCGCTGTAATTGTTGTTGGTGCCGTCGCGATTTTCCTCACCGTTCGCCTCATTGTGTTTCTGGTTGAAACAGACACAGTCCCGGAGCGTAAAACCGTCGTGCGCAGTGATCAGATTGACAGAGGCGCCGGGCATACGGCCATTGCGTTTAAACACATCGCTGGAGGCGGCGAAACGACAGGCAAACTCCCCGGTCGTCAGGTTACGCGGCAACCAGAATCGGCGGGCCGCATCGCGAAAATGATCGTTCCACTCGGCAAACGGCGGCGGAAAATTTCCTACCTGGTAGCCCCCCTCGCCGATATCCCACGGCTCAGCAATCAGCTTGACCGTTGATAACACAGGACACGCTTTAATCGCAGCGAACAGCGGCGCATCCTGACGAAACGCCGGCGTGCGCCCCATGACGGACGCCAAATCAAAACGAAAACCATCGACATGGCAGGTTTCGACCCAATAACGCAGACACTCGCACGCGTACTCCACCACGCCAGGATGGCTTAAATTGAGCGTGTTGCCGCACCCCGTCCAGTTGTGATAATCGCCATCGTCCCTTATCCAATAATAGCTACGGTTATCAATTCCGCGCAGGGAGAAGGTCGGGCCATCAAGATCCAGTTCGGCGCTATGGTTCAATACGATGTCCAGAATGATCTCAATCCCCGCGCGATGCAGCGCTTTTACCGCATCGCGAAACTCATCCAGCGCCGTCTCCGGCGAACTGGCGTAGGCGGGATGCAGCGCGAACATCGCTATCGGGTTATAACCCCAATAGTTGGTCAGCCCCATGCGTTGCAGACGCGGTTCGCTGGCAAACTGCGCCACCGGCAACAGTTCCAGCGCCGTAATGCCAAGCTGTTTAAAGTACGCCACCATGACCGGATGACCGAGCGCTTTATAGGTACCGCGTATTTCCTTGGGGAGCTCCGGATGCAGGTACGTAAGCCCTTTGACATGGGCTTCATAAATGACTGTTTTTCCCCACGGCGTGCGCGGCGCGGCGTCATCTTCCCAGTCATAATGGTCGCTGATTATCACGCTTTTCGGCGCAATCGCAGCGTTATCGCGATAATCCGCTTCATCGTGTCCGCCGTGCAACAGGGGATGATCTTTTAGCTCGCCCTCGACCCGTCGCGCATAAGGGTCAAGCAGCAACTTCGCCGGATTAAACCGATGCCCCTGCGCTGGCTGCCACGGGCCATGTACGCGATAGCCGTAACGCAAACCGGGCCTGGCACCTGCCAGGTAACCATGCCAGACATCGCCGCTACGCCCTGGCAGGTCGTAGCGATGCTCATCACCCCGGGAATCAAAAACGCACAGCTCTACACGCTCCGCATGGGCGGAAAATAGCGTGAAATTCACGCCATGACCGTCATACGTTGCGCCATGCGGCATTGCTTCGCCGATCGCAAGCTGCGTCATTCCCCCTCCCGCATCAGCCATATCGTCGCCAATGGCGGTAACGTCAGTCTAAGAGAGTGCTGACGGCCATGGCTTTCGATCTCATCGCTGTGCACCACGCCGCCATTGCCGGTGTTGCTACCGTGATAATGCATCGAATCGGTATTGAGAATTTCACGCCAGCGTCCCGGCTGGTTGACGCCAAAGCGGTAGTCGTAACGGGGAACAGGCGTAAAGTTACTGGCGACGATGATCTCGTTGCCGGCTTTATCGCGGCGCACGAAAATCAGTACCGAGCGTTCGTTGTCATCGACCACCAGCCACTCAAAGCCGTAAGCATCAAAATCCAGCTCATGCAGCGCCTTATGGTGGCGATAGGTGTGGTTGAGATCGCGCACCAGACGCTGAACGCCGTGGTGCCAGTTATCGCCCCCTTCCAGCAGGTGCCAGTCGAGGCTGGCGTCATGGTTCCACTCGCGTCCTTGGGCAAACTCATTGCCCATAAACAGCAGTTTCTTACCGGGGAAGGCCCACATCCAGCCATAATAGGCGCGCAGATTGGCGAATTTCTGCCACGCATCGCCCGGCATACGATCGAGGATGGATTTCTTACCGTGAACCACCTCATCGTGCGACAGCGGCAGAACAAAATTTTCGGTATGGTTGTACAACATACCAAAGGTCAGCTTGTCGTGATGATACTGGCGGTACACCGGGTCCAGCTTCATATAGTCCAGCGTGTCGTGCATCCAGCCCAGATTCCACTTGAACCAGAACCCCAGACCGCCCGTTTCCGGTGGACGCGTCACGCCAGAGAAGTCTGTCGACTCTTCCGCCATGCTGACCGCGCCGGGCACCTGCTCGCCAATAATACGGTTGGTATTACGTAGAAACTCAATGGCTTCCAGATTTTCACGACCGCCAAACTCGTTCGGGATCCACTCGCCTTCTTTGCGGCTGTAGTCGCGATAGATCATAGAGGCCACAGCATCGACACGCAGCGCATCAATCCCAAAACGTTCCATCCAGTATAGGGCGTTGCCCACCAGATAGTTACTGACTTCACGACGACCATAGTTGTAGATCAGCGTATTCCAGTCCTGATGATAGCCCTCGCGCGGGTCGCTGTGCTCATAGAGGTGGGTGCCGTCAAACTCCGCAAGGCTAAAATCATCGGACGGGAAATGGCCCGGCACCCAGTCGAGAATGACATTGAGCCCCGCCGCATGGGCCGCGTTGATGAAATAGCGGAAGTCATCCCGTGTACCAAAGCGGCGGGTCGGCGCGTAGAGGCCGGTCGGCTGGTAGCCCCAACTGCCGTCAAACGGATGTTCGTTGACCGGCAAGAGTTCAAGGTGCGTAAAGCCCATCCATTTGGCGTAAGGTACGAGCTGATCCGCCAGTTCACGATAGCTTAGCCAGAAGTTATTATCCGTATGGCGACGCCATGAACCTAAATGCACCTCATAAATAGAGATCGGCGCATCAAACTGATTGGCCTTCTGTCGTTCTTCGCTTTGCGTCACTTTTTCCGGCAGTCCGCAGATCATCGACGCCGTTTCCGGACGCATCTGTGCCTCAAAAGCATAGGGATCGGCTTTAATGCGCAGATTACCGTTAGCATCAAGCAGCTCGAATTTATACAGTTGCCCATTATGCGCGCCGGGGATAAACAGCTCCCAAATACCGCTCTCTTTGCGCAGACGCATCGGGTGGCGACGCCCATCCCAATAGTTAAATTGCCCGACAACCGAAACACGACGAGCATTAGGCGCCCAGACGGAAAAACGGGTGCCGGTGACGCCGTCCATCGTATCGGCGTGAGCGCCCAGCGTTTCATAAGGACGCAGGTGAGTGCCTTCCGACAACAGCCAGGCATCCATTTCCTGGATCAATGGGCCAAAACGGTAAGGATCGTCGATCAGGTTCTGCTGTCCGTGCCAAACCACGGCGAGCTGATAGCGAAAGAAATTTTTACGTCGGGGTAAAACGCCGCAGAAAAAACCGCGAGCGTCGAGACATTCCAGTTTGCCGACTTTACGTCCGGTTCTGGGTTCAATCACCCATACGTCGGTGGCGTCAGGTAATAGGGCGCGGACTTCCAGTCCGGCCTGGGTCTGGTGCATTCCGAGTACGGAAAAAGGGTCCGCAAAATGTCCTGCAATTAGCGCATTAATCACGTCTCTATCGATACGACTGGACATGGTTTGTCATCCTGTTTTGTGGCGTCACTCCATCTCACTGAATTCAACATCAGGTAGTGACACTTCTTTGACCTGAACGGCGCAGCACACTGTGCATCCTATCTGCGTCGTCCTACCTTCAGGTTAGGCTTAATACCCGTAGGATTAAGCTACCCTTAAAGAATAGCCAATGCTCTATTTAACTCCTGATAAAAATGAAACATCTGCGTTTACTCCTGTATTACGCAAAAAAAGGGTGACGATGCACCCTTGGTTCAACACGAATTCACCTGCCGGATGGCGACACTAACGTCCCTTATCCGGCCTACGGAACTACGTCCAGGCCCGATAAGCGCAGCGCCATCGGGCAGCTACCGCTACGCCAGTTGACGCAGCATTCGACGCAGCGGCTCCGCCGCCCCCCATAACAACTGGTCGCCGACGGTAAACGCCGACAAGAACTCCGGCCCCATGTTCAGCTTACGCAGACGGCCAACCGGCGTAGTCAGCGTACCGGTCACTGCCGCCGGGGTTAATTCACGCATAGTGATATCACGATCGTTCGGCACCACTTTCGCCCACGAATTATGTGCCGCCAGCAGTTCTTCTACCGTCGGAATAGATACCTCTTTTTTCAGCTTAATGGTGAACGCCTGGCTGTGACAGCGCAGCGCGCCAACGCGCACGCATAAACCATCAACCGGGATTACAGACGCGGTATTAAGAATCTTGTTGGTTTCCGCCTGGCCTTTCCACTCTTCGCGGCTTTGACCGTTATCAAGCTGTTTGTCTATCCAGGGGATTAGGCTTCCCGCCAGCGGCACGCCAAAATTATCAACCGGTAGCTCGCCGCTGCGGGTCAATGCCGTGACTTTGCGTTCAATATCAAGAATTGCGGAAGACGGCGTCGCCAGTTCATCGGCGACATGGCCATACAACTGGCCCATTTGGGTTAACAGCTCACGCATATGGCGAGCGCCGCCGCCGGAGGCGGCTTGGTAGGTCGCGACGGATACCCAGTCAACGAGATTATGGGCAAAGAGACCGCCCAGCGACATCAACATCAGGCTAACGGTACAGTTGCCGCCCACGAAGGTCTTGACGCCATTATTCAGGCCGTCGGTAATAACGTCCTGATTGACCGGGTCGAGAATAATAATGGCATCGTCTTTCATGCGCAGCGTCGAGGCCGCGTCAATCCAGTACCCCAGCCACCCGCTTTCGCGAAGCTTTGGATAAATTTCGTTGGTATAATCGCCGCCCTGACAGGTCACGATGATATCGAGCGCTTTTAACGCATCCAGATCAAAAGCATCCTGTAGCGTACCGGTAGCGGTGTCGCCAAAGGTTGGCGCCGCCTGTCCGAACTGGGAGGTAGAAAAGAAAACAGGGCGAATAGCGTCGAAATCGCGCTCCTCTACCATGCGTTGCATGAGAACAGAGCCGACCATTCCGCGCCAGCCGATAAAACCAACATTTTTCATAGCGTTTTTTTCCTGCAGAGAGATGTGCTGTGTATGCGCGCCAGTATCCTGTGGCGCATCCTTCACCATACAAAAAGCAGCCAAAGTCGCAAGTAAAATTAATCAAAGATAGCGAAGCCATCAGTAATGCGACTTATCCTGCCTTACCGCGCAAGCAGAAAGTCCAGTAGCGATTATCAGAGAATTTGCGTCAGGAATGGAATCATTTCCGCCACCGCTTTATTGATCCTGATTATGGATCTGCGTGGAAATGTGCTTATTTTTATGTTTGTACTGAAACATACCGGGGCTACGTGTCGTCGGGCGATGGCATAGGCACGCGTCAACAAAAAAGCCGGGTAGCGGCGACGCCTTACCCGGCTTACGGTGTGGATATGTAGCCGTTTGTAGGCCCGGTAGCGCGCAAATCAGCCCGGCAAGGCCAATCGCATAGTGCGCGCGGTTATAGCCGAAGGATTTAAGCATTTTAACGGCAATCTAATCGACCGCGCCGGTTCATGCAGGATCTTACCGAACATCGCCCCCAGCGCGACCACAATCGCCAGGAAGCCCAGCGTGTCTCCCATCCCTTTTTCCATGGTTGCGGCGATTGTATCGAGCGGCATACCAGAAAAAAGACCTGCGCCCATCGAGACGACCATCAACGCGACGAAGGCATGCATACGTGCCTTCATCACGAGAAACAGCAGCAGTAAGACGGAACCGGCGGCGGTTAAAACCAACGTTAATGTACTCACAGCGTACTGCCTTTATTGATCGCCTCAATGGTGCTCGCCACCACGCCTTCCAGCGGCTGGTCGATATCCACCACCAGAACATCGCTTTCATCGGTGCCCGGCTCCTGCAGCGTTTCAAACTGCGTCACCAGCATCTGGGTTTTAAAGAAATGGCCTTTGCGTGCTTTCAGACGGCTTTCAATAACGTCGAAATCGCCTTTCAGATAGATAAAGGAGAGATTCGGGTTCCCCTCGCGTAGCAGGTCGCGATAATGTTTTTTCAGCGCGGAACAGACGATCAGCGAAATTTTATTGGTACGCTGCATCGCGAAAGCGGCGTCGTTCAGCGCCTGCAACCACGGTTTGCGGTCATCATCATTCAAAGGCTCGCCGGAAGCCATTTTTTCAATATTGCAGCGCGGATGCAGAAAATCGCCGTCAAGAAACGCGGCATGAAGCTGATGCGCCACTGCGCTTGCGACAGCGGATTTACCGCTGCCTGATACGCCCATCAGAACGTAAACGTGGTGATCATGATTAGTCGTGCTCAAAGCGGGCCCCCACTCTACAAGTTGCAAATTGTTACGGGTAACTGTTATCGGTAACATTGTCCAGCCGCATCCTTCGCGACGCAATGGCCATTCGTGCCAAAAGTGAATAAGTGTGAGCTACTTCAAAATTGTCAGACTAAATAGATCCGCCCGGTGACAAGGTGAAACCTAAATCTAACATTTTCGGCATGACCGTTTCGCCGCGAATGCGGGCCAGCAGGCGCTCTGCGCCAATGCTGCCCATTCGCTCGCGCGGCGTCAGGACGCTCGCCAGACGTGGTTCCATCACCTGGCCGATATCATGACCGTGGAACCCGGCGATCGCTATATCGTCCGGGATTTTTAGCCCCAGGCGCTGGCATTCGAAGGCCGCGCCTACTGCCAGGTCATCGTTGGTGCAAAAAATACCGTCAAGCTGCGGATATTCGCGTCGCGCCTGGCGCATTAGCTCAATACCAGAAGAATAGGATGAAGATTGCTCCATCATCACACTGTAGGGTACCAGGCCTGCGTCCCGCATCGCCTGCTCATAGCCCTTCTGTTTGATGATAGTACGCTCGTCGAGGCGCGCCCCCAGATAGGCGATATGCCGGTGGCCGCGCGCGATAATGGCGGCGGTCATCTGGCGGGCGGCGTCAAAGTTGTCAAAACCAACGGCGATATCAAGGCACGGCGACTGGCTGTCCATCAGTTCAACCACCGGAATCCCGGCCACTTCGATCATTTTTAAGGTGCGCGGCGTGTGGGTACGCTCGGTAAGGATAAGACCGTCGATATTCCAGGAGAGCATTGATTCCAGGCGCTCCTGCTCCATCTCTGGTTTATAGCCGTAGTGCGCCAGCATGGTCTGATACCCGTGGGCATCGGTGACACTTTCAATACCACGTAAGACTTCCGCAAAGACCTGGTTGGTTAAAGACGGCAGCAGAACGCCAATGGCGCGGCTGGTGGCGTTGGAAAGAATATCAGGCGCGCGATTAGGAATGTACCCAAGCTCATCAAGCACAGCCGCAATTTTACCCCGCAGCGCGACGGAGACCTGCTCCGGATTACGCAAAAAACGGCTGACCGTCATTTTGGTCACGCCGACACGGTCGGCCACATCCTGAAGTACGGGTCTTTTCTTTTTCATCGTCCTGAAAGGTATAAAAGGGATAGATTTTTCCAGTTTACCACGGACATGCGTGAACCTTCGCAGAGAAAAAAAGAGTTCATTATTGTGAGAAATACACAAAATCATTCGGGTTGCATCAAGACGGCGATGCAACGCCACTTTCCCCCGGAAGCGTACATAAAGTACGCGGCCGGAGTGAGCGATAAATCTGCCGGGAGCAGGTTTGAACGCAACTTGCCGCGCCCCCGAAGGGGCGAGACCTACAGATGGACCGAGTAATAAAGCCAATACAGATGCGGCTTGAAGGATGACGTATATTTTTATACCGGCGGCAGATCAAACAGTAACACTTCGCTGTCGCTGTCAGCATGAATTGAGATCGCCCGCTCATCCCAAATCGCCAGACCATCGCTGGTTGTGGCTTTGGTGCCGTTAATGGTTACGTCGCCTTTTACCACCTGTATCCAGACGCGGCGCTCGGCGGCAATCTGATGCACCGACTGCTCATCTTTGAGCAGCGCCCAGCGGTACAGCGCCATATCCTGGTGGACCTTCAGCGAACCATCGCGAGCATCCGGCGAAAGCACCAGTTGCTTACCCTGCGCGGCGTCGAAGCGGCGCTGTTCGTAGCGCGGCGTGATGCCGGTTTCTTGCGGAATGATCCAGATCTGGTACAGCCGCAGACGATCTGTTTTGCTCGGGTTGTACTCGGAGTGGCGAACGCCGGTCCCGGCGCTCATAATCTGGAATTCACCGGCCGGAACCTGTTCTTTATTGCCCATACTGTCCTGGTGTTCTACAGCGCCTTCCAGTACATAGGTCAAAATTTCCATGTCTTTATGCGGATGCGTGCCGAAACCCTGGCCTGCGTCGATCACATCGTCGTTAATCACACGCAGCGCCGAGAACCCCATAAAGTTCGGATCGTAATAATCGGCAAAAGAGAAGGTATGCCAGGAGTCAAGCCAGCCATGATTCGCATGACCGCGGTCGTTTGCTTTGCGTAAGTAGATCATTATGTTTACCCCAATTCGTGTTGATGGATTGAGTGTGAACCTAATCCTTCAATGATGATAGGGGGGGAAAATTGACCCCTCTGTTCAAAAAATATGAATAAGTTTAAAGGAGCCGATAACACTTATTTTGCAAGGGTTATGGTGGCGGGAGAGGCCTGTTCAAATGCCCGCTCCAGGATCTCCAGATTGGTGAGAACCTCAGATTCCCTGACGTAATTTGGCGCGCCGGTAGTGAGCGTCGCATATAAGGCATCATAGACGCGACCATAGTCACCCGTTTCCGGCTTTACCTCTTCTTTTACGGTCACGCCTTCGTCGTTGACATACTCCAGCGTACCGACAGATTCGTCTGCCGCAAAGCCCGGTTCGCCAGGCATAATGTTCGCTTTCAGGCTGGTTTCTTGCTGATCGATACCGTACTTCACAAACGAACCTTTGGTCCCGTGTACGATAAATTTCGGGTAGTCAATTTTCACCAAATGGCTGGTTTTAACGATCGCCTTCCGATCGCCGTAAAACAGTTGCGCTTCAAAGGTATCATCCGGATTCGCTTTATTACGCAGGCTACGAATGTCATACGCGACATGATCCGGACGGCCAAATAGCGAAATAATTTGATCCATGGTGTGGACGCCAAGCCCGTAGAATGCGCCATCCTGCGGCAGGCCCGGTTTGGTTTCCGCCACGGGTCGGTAGTAGTCAAAATGGCTTTCAACTTCCACTATTTCACCCAGTTTGCCGCTCTCAATCGCTTTTTTAGCAGTGAGAAAGCAGGAATCAAAACGACGATTCTGATACGGCGTAACGGTCAGTCCTTTGCTTCGCGCCAGTTCGAACAACACTTTTGCCTCCGCCAGCGTCGGCGTGAAAGGTTTCTCAACCAGCACATTTTTACCCGCTTCCAGCGCGCGTTTGGCGTATTCGAAATGGCTGTCAGCATGCGTACAGACGATCACCAGTTTTACCTGCGGATCGCCCAACACCTCATCCAGATCGCTGGTGAAGTGAATATGTGAATACTGCGGCGCCTGCTCTTCCGGTTTAGCGTGACGACGGAAAATATGCGCCACATGCCAGGTATCTTTACGATTCAGAACGTAGGGGAGATGGTAACGGGTAGTGCTTTTGCCGAATCCAATAAATGCGCAGTGTAAGGTCATGAGACGATCCTTTTGAAGATGATTGTCTACACCATAGCGCAAAGCGTGAGGAGACTGAATGTTGGATTCTTTGCCGGATGCGGCGTTGCCTTTTCGGGCCTACAAAAGCAGATGCCTCAAGATCGGCCGTCGGCGTCGCGGTCAGTTTGTTCACGGCAAGCGCGCAGGGCCCGGAGCGTACTAAATGTACGTGAGGAGCACGAGCACTTCCCGGGGACAAAATGACAAGTAAGCCAGGCTGAAACAAAACCCAAAAAAAAGCCAGCAAAAGCTGGCTAAAGTAATACTGGAAGCAATGTGAGCAATGTCGTGCTTTCAGGTTTTCCGTCAGGGTCCCCTGAACGCAAAGCAATAATAATCATTCTCATTCGCACTTGTCTAGCTTTTTTTGCAAATAATACCGTTGGCGCCACGTTTAAAAACCAACAGTGTTAATAGGATTATTATCGCGTATCTGCCCAGGATCATAAATTGCTAAACGAAATGGGCGAGCAACATCAGGACGATTTAACATAACTTCGTATCACGGTTCTGTACAGATTCTACAAACACAGTGGTACATTTAGGTAAAAATAGCCCCCAAACGCCCCATAGTCTGACTCAATCTCGCCAGATAAATCTGGCCCGTAATTGAGTAAATGGCATCAGGCATGAATCGCCCTCTTCCACCAAAGAGGGCCACTCACCTTAATACCCTGCCGTCAAATCATCCACCGAACGCGGGTCGGATGCACCGTACAGTTCACCATCCGGTCCAACCATAATACTTTGGGTGCTGCCCATCGCCTCTTTCAGCACAACGTTCTGCCCCTTCTGCTCCAGCAGCTTTAGCGTATCGGGGCTGAAGCCTTTTTCTACCCGCAGTTCATCCGGCAACCATTGATGATGAAAACGCGGCGCGTTGGTCGCTTCCGCGACATTCATTCCAAAATCAATAGTATTGACCACCATTTGCAGTACGGTCGTAATAATCCGACTGCTGCCAGGTGAGCCGGTCACCAACCAGGTTTTACCGTTTTTTACCACTATCGTGGGCGACATAGACGACAGCGGGCGTTTACCTGGCGCAATCGCATTAGCATCACCACTCAGTAGACCATGAACGTTCGCCACGCCCGGTTTAGCGGAGAAGTCATCCATTTGATTATTTAACAAAATACCGGTATTGCCGGCCACAATTCCGGTGCCAAACAGTGAATTCAACGTGACGGTTACCGCAACGGCATTGCCGTCTTTATCTACCACCGAGAAATGTGTAGTTTGATCGCTTTCATATGGCGCCAGTTTACCGGGACGAATTTCGCTCGACGGTTTCGCTTTATTAATGTCTATCTGTTCCGCGATAGATTTAGCATACGTTTTATTAGTTAACGCCTGCCACGGTACTTTGACAAAATCCGGATCGCCCAGATATTTCGAACGATCGGCATAGGCATATTTCTCCGCTTCAGCCATAACTTGCATAGCGTCTGCGCTGCCAAAACCATATTTTTTTATATTGAAATTTTCGAGAATATTAAGGATCTCTACAATATGAATGCCGCCGGAAGAAGGCGGCGGCATTGAGTAAATCTGATACCCACGATAACGCCCTACGATCGGTGTACGCTCTACCGCACGGTAAGCCGCCAGGTCTTCTTTGGTGATTAATCCACCATGTTGGCGCATTTCCTCAACAATCTGGTCTGCAATCGCGCCTTTATAGAAAGCATCCGGGCCGTTTTCAGCAATCAAGATCAGGCTTTTCGCCAGGTTCTGTTGTACCAGTCTTTCTCCTTTCTTTAGCGGTTCGCCGTTTTTCCAGTAAATCGCTTTACTGTTTTTATGCTGGGGGAGCGTTTCGCTGCCATATTTTTTAAGATCGTCCGCCAGTGCATCGTTAACGATAAACCCTTCTTGCGCCAGTTTAATGGCCGGCCGTAGCACTTTATTCAGCGGCATCGTGCCATATTTTTCCAATGCCAGTGAAAAACCTGCTACGTTACCTGGCGTCCCCACGGCCAGGTGTGACGTCAGCGATTTTTTACTGTCCGGGTTACCACGCTTGTCAAGGAACATATCACGCGTGGATCTGGTGGGCGCCATTTCACGAAAATCGAGTGCCGTGGTATTGCCATCTTTAGTACGCAGCAGCATGAAACCGCCGCCGCCGAGAGCCCCAGCCTGGGGGTGCGTGACGGCCAGCGCATAGCCTACTGCCACGGCGGCATCCACGGCATTCCCCCCCTGTTTTAAGATATTCACGCCGACCTGTGTCGCCAATGCATCCATTGACGCCACCATCCCCTGCGTGGCTCGCACGGGATGAAATACATCTTCCTCAGCATTCCAGGAGGCTGGCGGCGCGATGGGAGAGTGGGCCACTGCGCTAAACGTCCCCCCGACCAGCAGAGCAGCGATAGCCACCCAACGCATAAACGTTGATTTCATAGTTGCTGTTCTCCAAATAAAAGGATTAGTACCGACGTTTTAATGTCGGCTAACAACTCTTAAAAAAACATTAGTACGCTGAAATTGAGATACACTTAAAGTAAACCTCATCGGAGGGAAATGAAAATGAAACGTTTTTTACTTATTATAAGTTTGTTGCCATTTACAGCCTTTGCGCAGCCGCTCAATACCATGAATAACCCTAATATGCAGGGTTATCAGATCCCAAGCCAGCAGCGTATGCAGACGCAGATGCAAACGCAGCAGCTTCAGCAGCAAGGTATGCTGAAACAACAGATGCAAACGCAGACGCGCAGCCAGCAGCAAAATCTACAGTCGCAATTGAATTCCAGTGCGCAGCGGGTTCAGCAGGGACAGCCGGGCAACGGTATGTTCGGTCAGCAAACGCTTCCTAATACGCAGGGCGGGATGCTCAGAGGCACTGGATATCCGGACCGAATGCTAAACCATTCACAGCCAATGTCGCCGCAGAACAGCGGGACGCCGAAACCTGGCATCCCGCTGAAAACCATCAGTCCTTAAAACTGAAAGTGAGGGCCGATATCATCAATGCTATCGGTGCAGATACAATCCACGCCCCAGCGCAGCAGATCTGCCGCCCGCTGGGGCTGATTGACGGTATAAACCAAAATCCGTAAGCCCACGGCCTTAATTTCTTGCACTCGCGTCTCATTGAGTAATGTATGGTTGAGATGGAGGGAAACACAGCCCAGACGGGTCGTCAGTTCACGCCAGTCTTCACGCCATTTATCCAGCAGTAACCCGCGCGGCAGCTCAGGCGCCGCAGCCTGCGCCGCTTCCAACGCATCTATCTCAAAGGAAGAAAGCAGCGGCGGCGTCATATCGGCCCACAGTTCGCGGGCGGCCAACGCCACGACGCGTCCTGTTAGCCTTCCGCTCCCCGTTGTCGGTTTGATCTCAATATTCGCCATCATGCCGTGTTGACGGCAGCGCTCCGCCACCTGCGAGAGCAACGGCAGCGGCTCGCCTTTAAATTCGCCGCTAAACCAACCGCCAGCGTCCACACGCAATAAATCCTGCCAGTTCAACTCGCCCGCCACGCCCCAGCCGTTGCTGGTGCGCTCCAGGTTGTCGTCATGCAGCAGGAAAATTTCGCCATCTTTCGACAACTTAGCGTCAAACTCAATCATGGTGTGCCCATAGCGCGCGCCCACGTTGATCGCCGCCAGGGTGTTTTCCGGCGCCAGTTTACCGCCGCCGCGATGGGCGACAATGTGGGGATAAGGCCAGTTACTCATACACGTTGTCCTGTTTCGCCATCAAAAAAATGCCGCTGATGTTCCGGCAGGTACAGCCAAAGCGTGCTGCCCGCCGCCGGGCGTTGCTGATGCGCCAGACGCACCACCAGCTTCTGCTCGCCCCAGCGCCCATGCGCCAGATTATCCGCGCCCAGAATCTCCAGCGTGTCTACCGTTAGCGGCACGCCGCCTTCCGCCTGCGAGCTTAACGCAATATGCTCCGGGCGGATACCCAGCGTCATTTTACGTCCGGCATGACTCCGATAGTCCGCACCTATCGGCAACGCCAGACCGCCCGGCAATTCGAAACGGTCGCCGGAAGCGCTGATAACACCGTCCAACAGATTCATCGCCGGGCTGCCGATAAAGCTCGCCACGAAGCGACTGGCCGGCTTTTCATACACCTCTACCGGCGTGCCAATCTGTTCTGCGACGCCTTTATTCATCACCATAACCCGCTGAGCCAGCGTCATCGCCTCTACCTGATCGTGAGTAACATAGAGCGAGGTGGTACGAAGACGACGATGCAGATGTTGTAACTCCAGACGCATCTGCACGCGCAGCTTGGCGTCGAGGTTAGAGAGCGGTTCGTCGAATAAGAAGACAGCCGGCTCGCGAACGATCGCACGTCCCATTGCAACGCGCTGCCGTTGACCGCCGGAAAGCTCGCGTGGGCGGCGTTTAAGCAGGCCGTCCAGCTCCAGAATGCGCGCCGCCTCCCGCACGCGTTCTTCAATATGCGCTTTGCTCATACCGCGAATTTTCAGCCCCCACGCCATGTTCTCCTCTACGCTCATATGGGGATAGAGGGCATAGTTCTGGAATACCATCGCGATGCCGCGATCTTTGGGCTCCATCTCGGTGACCCGTTTGCGATCAATCCAGATATCGCCGCTGGTCACGCGCTCCAGACCGGCCACCATACGCAACAACGTTGATTTGCCGCAGCCGGATGGCCCGACCATCACGATAAATTCGCCATCCGCCACGTCCAGCGTCAGCGGTTGAATTACCTGGGTTTTGCCATCCCAGCTTTTGGTTACTGCCTGTAATTTCAGTCCTGCCATAGAGGTTGCATCCCTTGATTATTCATGAACGTCGCTGGTGGCCATTTTTGCCCAGGGCAAGGCGCGAGCGACAAAGTTTGGTGGGCCCAAATTAGACGCGAGTAACGCGGCACTGGGCAAAAATAGCCCCAGCCCTTTGGGACGCGTGCCGAAATCGCGTACTCTGCGTTGTCGGATTTGGACATAGGCCCACTATGTCCATCATCCTCCGCCTTGATTACGCGATTTCGGCTCAGCGTCGACGTCACGAATAATCAAGGGATACAACCTACTTCTCACTGTCCACTAAACCACGTACAAACGCCCGTTGCATGGCTAAAACGATAACGACCGGAGGGATAAGGGTGAGCAGCATTGCCGCCATCACCTGGTTCCATTGCGTGGTGCCTTCGCCGGTGGCGATCATCCCTTTGATACCCGCTACGGCAGTGCCAAGATTCACGTCGGTGATAATCAATAGCGGCCACAGATACTGGTTCCAGCCGTAGATAAAGGTGATGACGAATAACGCCGCCAGGTTGGTTTTCGACAGCGGTAACACGATGTCACGGAAAAAACGCATCGGCGACGCGCCGTCAATACGGGCCGCTTCCACCAGTTCATCCGGAAGCGTCATGAAGAACTGACGAAACAGGAAGGTGGCGGTGGCGGACGCCATCAGCGGTAGCGTCAGACCGGCATAGCTGTCGAGCATTTTCAGGTTGGCGATAACCTCCACCGTCGGAAAGATACGCACTTCAACCGGCAACATCAGGGTGATAAAAATCATCCAGAAGAACAGGTTACGCAGGGGAAAACGAAACCAGACGATGGCGAATGCGGAAAGCATAGACACCGTGATTTTGCCTACCGTAATGCTGAACGCCATAATGAAACTGTTAAGCATCATCAACCAGAATGGCGCGCTATTAACGCCGACGCCGTTGATCCAAATGGTTTTGATATTTTCCAGTAACTGCGTACCAGGAAGCAGCGTCATCGGCGTCTCAAACACCGCGCGGTCGTCCAGCGTCGCCGCGATAAACGCGACGTACAGCGGAAACAAAATGACTGCGATCCCCAGAATCAGCATGGTATGGCTGAATATTGTCAGCCCGCGACGATTCTCTATCATTGGTAACGCACCTTACTTTCCACATAGCGGAACTGCACCACCGTCAGAACGATGACAAGGAACATCAACACCACCGACTGCGCGGCGGATGCCGAGAGGTCCAGCCCGGTAAACCCTTCGCGGTAGATCTTATAAATCAGTGTCGTGGTGGCCTGTACCGGCCCGCCTGCAGTTGCGGCGTCAATCACCGGGAAGGTGTCGAAAAAGGCGTACACCAGGTTGACCACCAGCAGGAAGAAACTGACCGGCGCGATAAGCGGCAAAGAAAGCCGGAAGAAACGACGAATCGGCCCGGCGCCGTCAATGGCCGCCGCTTCCACCAGCGAGCGGGGAATGGATTGCAGCGCGGCAAAGAAGAATAAAAAGTTGTAACTAATTTGCTTCCAGACTGACGCAAATACCACCAGAAACATCGCCTGACCGCTGTTTTGCGCGTGGTTCCAGTCATAGCCAAACTCGCCGAGGAAATGGGTGATTAATCCCCTCCCCGGGTTAAACAGGAAAATCCACAATACAGCAGCGACGGCGGGCGCGACGGCATAAGGCAGCAGCATCAGCGTCTGGTAAAAACGGCTGCCGCGGACCACGTAATCCACCAGGGCGGCGAAAAACAGCGAGACCAGCAGGCCGCTAAACGTTACCAGCGCGCTGAATTTAATCGTCGTCCAGAAGGAGTCGAGATAATAACTGTCGTGAAAAAGCGCGACAAAATTCTCCAGCCCGACAAATTGACTGGAAAAACCAAACGGATCGACGCTTTGCAGCGAATACCACAGCGCTTCGCCCGCAGGCCAGATAAAGAAAATAACAGTGATAACCAACTGCGGGGCAACCAGTAAATACGGCAACCAGCGCGAGCGGAACACCGGACGTGACGATGACATGAAGGTGTGTTTCCTGAACAGCGCCGGCGGCGCTCTGCTTATCCGGACTACGCGAATTTATAGGTCGGATAAAGCGCAGCCGCCATCCGGCATTTCACATTATGATTTCGTTGACTGCTCGAAGCGACGCAATAACTGGTTGCCCCGCTTAACGGCGGTATCCAGGGCCTGTTGTGGGGTTTTCTTCCCGGTCCAGACGCTCTCCAGCTCTTCGTCCACAATGGTACGGATCTGCGGCATATTGCCCAGACGCAGACCTTTGGTGAATGATAACGGCGGCTTATTCAACATCTGCCGAGTGGCGATATCCGCACCTGGGTTTTTATCGTAATAACCCTGCTCGCGGGTAAGCTCGTAGGCGGCGGTGGTAATAGGCAGGTAGCCGGTTTTTTGATGCCATTCAGCGGCATTTTCCGGTTTTGCCAGAAAATCGAGGAATTTGGCGACACCGTTATAGGTCTCTTTATCTTTACCCTGCATTACCCACAGGCTGGCTCCGCCGATAATGGCATTTTGCGGCGCGCCCTTGATATCGGCGTCGTAGGGCATCATGCCCACGCCATAGTTGAATTTGGCATACTGGCGGATATTGGCGAGCGAACCGGAGGACGCGGTTGTCATCGCGCAGTCACCGTTATAAAACTTTTCGGTAGACTCATCCTTACGCCCAACATAGCTAAAATCGCCTTTCTTATTCATCTCTTCCAGCAGCGCGATATGTTTCACTTGCTCTGGCTTATTGAACTCCAGCACCGCGTCTGTACCGTCAAACCCGTTGTTTTTACTGGCGAAGGGCAGACCGTTCCAGGCACTGAAGTTTTCCAGTTGGATCCAGCCTTGCCAGCCGCTGGCATAACCGCATTTCATGCCTGCCGCTCTCAGTTTCGCAGTATAGTCAGCCAGTTCCTGCCAGGTTTTCGGTGGTTGCTCCGGATCTAAACCAGCTTTCTTAAAGGCGTCTTTGTTGTAGTACAGCACCGGGGTTGAGCTGTTAAAGGGCTGGGAGAGCAGATGCCCGCTTTTGGCATCGGTGTAGTAGCCTGAAACAGTCGGTACAAACTGGGACTCGTCAAAGTTAATACCGGCGTCTTGAAAAACTTCATAGACCGGCTTAATGGCTTTCGAGGCCATCATGGTCGCCGTCCCAACCTCATAAACCTGCAATATTGCCGGCGCATTGCCGCTACGGAATGCCGCGATCCCGGCGCTCAGGTTCTGTTCATAGTTACCCTTATACACCGGAACGATTTTATAATCCGGGTTGGCCTGATTGAAACGTTGCGCCAGTGAATCAACTTCTTTGCCTAGCTCCCCTTCCATTGAGTGCCAGAATGGAATAGTGGTGATGGCCAGCGCCTGACCCGTAAATGCCAGACTCAGCGCCACTCCTAAAGCTGTATATCGTAACGATATCATTGGTTATCTCTCTTTTTTGTGTCGGGATGCGCGATATCACGCGTTTTATGTTCGCGGGGGTAACATGACATGCTCGAATGACAGAAAAATAACTTTTTTATTACAAAAAAAAGATAGTAAGCAGTCAGGGAGATGACAAGGCGGTGAAAGGCCGGGGGAAGTAAAGTGAGAGCTGAAACACGTATAAGCGCCGTGTCAGACTCTGATGACGCCTCGCCGGATGACGACGCTGACGTGTCCTATCCGGCCTTCGAAGGCTATTGAAGGCTATTGTAGGCCGGATAAGGCGTTTACGCCGCTATCCGGCATGGTTTATAGATTACCCGCCCAGATAGGCGCTGCGCACCGCTTCGTTCGCCAGAAGCCGCGCGCCGGTATCCTCTAATACCACATGGCCGTTTTCCAGCACGTAACCCCGATCGGCGAGCTTCAGCGCCTGGTTGGCGTTTTGCTCGACCAGGAAGATAGTCATCCCCTGCTCGCGCAACTGCTCAATAGTGTTGAAAATTTGCTGAATAATAATCGGCGCCAGCCCCAGCGACGGTTCATCCAGCAGCAATAACCTGGGCTGGCTCATCAGCGCACGACCGATTGCCAGCATCTGCTGTTCGCCGCCGGACATAGTGCCAGCACGTTGAATCCGACGCTCATGCAGGCGCGGGAACAGTTCGTACACCCATTTGATGCGCTCCTGAAACCGATCGCGCTCGGCAAAAAAACCGCCCATCGCCAGGTTCTCTTCTACCGTCATCCGCGAGAAGACGCGCCGCCCTTCCGGCACTATCGCCACCGCTTCACGCATGATTTTCGCCGTCTGCCAGTCGGTGATGTCTTTACCGTCAAACACCACCCGTCCGCTGGAGGCGCGCGGATCGCCGCACAAGGTGCCAAGCAGCGTCGTTTTCCCCGCGCCGTTAGCGCCAATCAGGGTAACGATTTCCCCCTGGTTGATGTGCAGACTGACGTCGTGCAGCGCCTGAATCTTGCCGTAGTGGGCGCTGACCTTGTCAAAAGATAACATGACCTTTTCCATTTTATGCCTCACCCAGATAAGCGCGGATGACATCCGGATGGTTACGGATCTCTTCCGGCGTGCCATTCGCCAGCGGCGTACCCTGATTCACCACGTAAATGCGATCGGAAATGCCCATCACCAGCTTCATATCGTGTTCAATCAGCAAGATAGTGGTGTTGTGATGATTACGTAGTTCGGCAATCAGCTCATCCAGCTCTTTGGTCTCTTTCGGGTTAAGACCAGCCGCCGGTTCGTCGAGCATCAGAATTTCTGGCTGCGTCACCATGCAGCGGGCAATCTCCAGCCGGCGCTGGTCGCCGTAGGCCAGATTACTGGCCTGGCGGTTGGCATGTTCCAGCAGGCCAATACGCTCAAGCCAGGTCGCCGCGCGGTCCAGCGCTTCACTTTGCGCGCGGCGGAAAGCGGGCGTTTTCAACAGGCCGGAAAAGAGGCCCGTTTTCAGTTGCTGGTGCTGCGCCACCAACAGGTTTTCAATCACCGTCATTTCGCGAAACAGACGCACATGCTGGAAAGTGCGTACCACGCCCATGCGGGCGATCTGCTGGCCCGGCAACCTTTCCAGATGCCGCTCGCGCAACGTGATCGTGCCGCCTGTCGGCTTATAAAAACCGGTCAGGCAGTTAAACACCGTCGTTTTACCCGCGCCGTTAGGGCCAATCAGCGACACAATTTCCCGCTCACGTAATGCCAGCGATACATTGTTGACCGCCAGCAAACCGCCAAAGCGCATCATCAGCCCGTTAACCGTTAATAATGGCTGACTCATGCCTGCTCTCCTTTCGCCTGACCGTTTTTCAGCTTCAGTTGCGGACGCGTCATTGGCAGAAGCCCCTGCGGGCGCCAGATCATCATCAACACCATCAAACCGCCGAGCATCAACATGCTGTATTCGTTGAAGTCGCGCATCAATTCGCGCGACACCACCAGCAGAACCGCCGCCAGAATCACCGCGAACTGCGAGCCCATCCCACCCAGCACCACAATCGCCAGCACAAAGGCCGATTCGGCGAAGGTGAAGGATTCCGGACTGACAAAGCCCTGGCGGGCGGCAAACAACGTGCCGGCGAAACCAGCAAACGCGGCGCTAATAGTGAAAGCGGTCAGCTTGATGCGCGTTGGGCTGAGGCCCAGAGAACGACAGGCGATCTCATCTTCACGCAGCGCCTCCCACGCACGCCCCAGCGGCATCCGCAGCAGGCGATTAATGACAAACAGCGACAATACCACCAGCAGCAAGGCCACCAGATAAAGGAAGATTACCCGGTCGGACGGGTCGTACTTCACGCCAAAGAAATTGCTGAAGGTATCCCAGCCGCCTTCACGGGCGCTACGGCTAAACTCCAGACCGAACAGCGTCGGTTTAGGTATCTGGCTAATGCCGTTAGGACCGCCGGTCACTTCGGTGTTGTTGAGCAGCAGAATACGGACGATTTCACCGAAGCCAAGCGTCACAATCGCCAGATAGTCGCCGCGCAGGCGCAGTACCGGGAAACCAAGCAAGAAACCCGCCTCTGCCGCTGCCAGTCCCGCCAGCGGCAGACAGGTCCAGAAGCCTAAACCGTAATAGTGGTTGAGCAGCGCAAAGGTGTAGGCGCCGATGGCGTAAAAGCCGCCGTAGCCCAATACCAACAGGCCGGAAAGCCCTACTACCACGTTCAACCCCAGACCAAGGATGATATAAATCATGGTCAGGGTGGCGATATCCACGCTACCGCGCGACACCATAAACGGCCACGCCACGGCGATAATCAGCAGCGCTATCAAAAACAGCTTTTGTTTTAAGGTAGAGCCATCGATCGCCGGCAGAATAAATTTCGGTCCGGAAACGTTCTTCAGTGCTTTCTGGAACATCGGGCGCAGCAACTGAAAGAAGAAGACCACAGCCGTGCCGATAAAGATCCACTGCCAGCGGATGTCGGCGGCGGTATCCACCACCAGTTTAGTGCCGTCCAGTTCAAGCTGTACGCCCATGAAAACGCCAGCCAGAACGAAAAACATCACGGCAGAGAACAGTGCCATCGCAATATGCATCGGTTTCATACTTTCTCTACCTCCGGACGACCCAGGATACCGGTCGGCATGACCAGCAGTACCAGAATCAGCAGAGCGAACGACACCACATCTTTATATTCGGTACTCAAATACGCAGATGAGAGCGCTTCGGCCACGCCCAAAATCAGACCGCCGATCATCGCGCCCGGAATGCTGCCGATACCGCCCAGCACCGCCGCGGTGAACGCTTTCATCCCGGCCATAAAGCCGATGTAGGGGTTAATCACGCCGTAAAATTGTCCGAGCAGAACGCCCGCTACCGCCGCCATTGCCGCGCCGATAACAAACGTCAGCGCAATAACGCGGTCAGTATTAATGCCGAGCAGACTTGCCATTTTCAGATCCTCCGCGCAAGCGCGACAGGCACGGCCCATTCGGGAGTAGCGAATGAAAATGGTCAGCGCCAGCATAGCCAGAAAGGTGACTATCCAGATAACCGCCTGCATGGTCGTAATGGACGCGGAAAAGTTTTCGCTGCTGCCCACCATCCACTGGCCGTTAAACAGGCTGGGCAACGCCACGTCACGCGAGCCTTCCGTCAGGCTGACGTAGTTTTGCAGAAAGATGGACATCCCGATGGCGGAAATCAGGGCAATCAGACGCTTGGAATTGCGCACGGGCCGGTAAGCGACTCGCTCGATACTCCAGCCGTAGGCGCTGGCAATAATAATCGCGCCGATAAATCCGGCGGTCACCAGTAGCCAACTGGTGTCGATTCCCATCATCATTAGCGCGGCGATGATCATAAAAGAAACGTAGCTGCCTATCATATACACCTCGCCGTGAGCGAAGTTGATCATGCCGATAATGCCGTACACCATCGTATAACCGATAGCAATTAGCGCGTAGGTGCTTCCCAGCGTGACGCCGTTAAACATCTGCTGCAAGAAATAGAGAAACTGCTCGGACATAAGGTAACCTTTTTCTACCCGCCCGCTTTGCACGGGCGGAGGGATAACGTGTCTTATGGCTTATTTCGCAGGGGTGGATGACCCATCCGCGTGCCACTGGAAGACGCCAAACTCAAATCCCTTCAAATCGCCTTTTTCGTCCCATTTCAGCGGCCCGATGACGGTATCAGCCCCGTTAGCTTTAAGATCTTTCACCAGATCCAGCGGAACATGGCTGGCGCTGCGATCCATCGCTGTCGCCAGTGACTGCACGGCGGCATAAGTGATCCATACATACGGACCGCTGGGATCTTTCTTGTCGGCTTTCAGCGCCTCAACAATTGCTTTATTCGCCGGGTCCTGGTCATAGCGTTTTGGCATCGTCACCAACATGCCTTCCGCCGCACTGCCCGCAATATTGGACAGCGACGCGTTACCCACGCCTTCCGGCCCCATAAATTGCGTTTTCAGACCATTCGCCCGCGCCTGACGCAGCATCTGTCCCATTTCCGGGTAGTAGCCGCCGTAATAGACAAAGTCGATATTCTCTTTTTGCAAGCGGGCAATCAGGGCGGAGAAATCTTTTTCGCCAGCGGTAATACCATCAAAAAAGACAATATTGGCATTGCCCTGTTTCAGGCCATCCTGCACGGAGCGCGCCAGCCCCTCGCCGTATTGTTGTTTATCGTGAATGATAGCGATGCGCTGCGGTTTCACCGTTTCCAGGATATATTTCGCAGCCGTCGGCCCCTGGGAGGAGTCCAGACCAGCGGTACGCATAATGTACTGATAGCCGCGCTGGGTCAGTTCCGGGTTAGTTGCCCCTGGAGAGATCATCAGAATGCCTTCGTCTTCGTAAATATCCGACGCTGGCTGTGTGGAGGAAGAACATAAGTGACCAATAACGTACTGAATGCCGTCGTTAACGATTTTGTTGGCCACCGCCACCGCCTGTTTCGGATCGCAGGCATCATCGTATTCCACGCCGACCAGCTTATCGCCCTTAATACCGCCTTTGGCGTTGATATCTTTAATAGCCTGACGCGCGCCGTTAAATTCCATATCGCCCCATTGCGCTACCGGGCCGGACATCGCCCCGACTACGGCGACTTTAATATCGTCTGCCATTGCCCCCTGCGTGACCGCTAATGCAACAATCCCTGCGATTATCGTTTTCGCTTTCCGTTTCATGTGCCTGTATCCCCATTCGTGATGTTATATGTTTTGTTTTTTTGCTGGTTAAAAAGCAGACTGTACTTTTTATAAATGGTGCGCTTTTTACTGACTCATTAATGAGTTAGCGCAGCATTTAAAGCATAATAAGATTAAAATCTCTATTTTTCAGTCTATTAAGAAAAGATAATATTCTGCTTTTCGCTATAGATAAACAAAAAAAAGCACGTTTGTCAGCATAAAATAACGGCACATTAAGCGGAATAATTCACTAGCATTCAGGGAATTATGCTGCCTGTTTTTCATTTTCTAATCTTTCAAACTGTAGTTATCGTTGTTAAAAAATTAATAACCTGGTAAATGACACAAAAAAGAGAAAGCATCTGGCCTGCCTATTTCGGTACACTGATCGCATCTTTTGAAATCGGGACAAGCCGTCGATGAAGCTGACTATCCTTCGTTTAGAACACTTTAGCGCTCAGGATCAGATCGATCTGGGCAAAATCTGGCCGGAATATTCCGCCTCCTCATTAAGCGTAGATGAAACGCACCGGATTTATGCCGCGCGGTTTAACGAGCGTTTGTTGGGCGCCGTAAGAGTGACGCTGAGCGGAACGCAGGGCGCGCTAGATTCCTTACGCGTGCGTGACGTGACGCGTCGTCGCGGCGTCGGACAATATCTGGTAGAAGAAGTCATCCGCGATAATCCCAACGTCTCGTCCTGGTGGATGGCGGATGTCGGTGTTGAAGACCGTGGCGTTATGGCGGCGTTTATGCAGGCGTTAGGCTTTACTGCCCAGCATGACGGCTGGGAGAAGCGCTAAAAAAGCCGGATGGCGGCTATGCCTTACCCGGTCTGCAGAATGCGTAGTGCAGGCCGGATAAACGCCGTTCACAGCGCCATCCGGCAAACCACTATTTAGTGTCGGTCGCCGTCCCGTTCGCATGCCAGGTAAATACGCCGAACTCAAAGCCTTTCAGATCGCCTTTCTCATCCCACGACAGCGGTCCCATTACGGTGTCGACCGTGGCGCCTTTCAGGTATTTGGCGATTTCCGCCGGATCGTCAGACTGATTCAGACCCGCCTGCAATGATTGCAACGCCGCATAGGTTGTCCAGACAAACGCGCCGCTAGGATCTTGTTTCTTCGCTTTGATGGCATCCACAATCGGCTTATTCGCGGGGACCTGATCGTAGTTCTTCGGTTTGGTGACCAGCATTCCTTCCGCAGACTCTCCGGCGATGTTAGACAGCGAGACATTCGCCACCCCTTCCGGCCCCATAAACTGGGTTTTCAGCCCTGCGGCGCGGGACTGGCGCAGGATCTGTCCCATTTCCGGGTGATAACCGCCGTAGTAGACAAAGTCGATATTCTCTTTTTTCAGACGTGCCATCAGAGTAGAGAAATCTTTTTCTCCGGCGGTGATGCCGTCAAAGAATACGACGTTAGCGCCGCCTTTCTTCAGACCATCCTGCACCGCGCGCGCCAGCCCCTCGCCGTACTGCTGTTTATCGTGGATAATGGCGATACGCTGCGGTTTCATCGTCTCCAGAATATACTTTGCCGCCGTTGGCCCCTGGTCAGAGTCCAGACCGGTAGTACGCAGGATCAAGTTATAGCCGCGCGCGGTCAGCTCCGGCGCGGTCGCCGCTGGGGTTATCATCAAAATGCCTTCGTCTTCGTAGATGTCAGACGCCGGCTGTGTGGAAGAGGAGCACAAGTGACCGATAACATACTTGATGCCGTCGTTCACCACTTTGTTCGCCACTGCAACCGCCTGCTTCGGGTCACAGGCGTCGTCATATTTTACCGCGACCAGTTTATCGCCTTTAATACCGCCTTTCGCATTGATATCCGCAATTGCCTGTTCCGCACCGGTAAACTCCTGGTCGCCATACTGCGCCACCGGACCGGACATCGCGCCGACAACCGCGACTTTAATGTCGTCTGCGAATGCCATATGGCTTAACGACAGGGCGATACATCCTGCCAATAACGTTTTACCCTTCATATTCATCCTGATAATCCCCATTATTCTGGTTGTTACGTGTGTTGTGATGTTATTGTTCAGCACTTTATTTCGATTATTGGCCTACCGCTCGTGCTTTAGCAGCATACTCTGCTAAAACATACCCGATTTTGATAGTTTTTGAATAGTTAATTTGACAATTGAATAACAATTTAATGACAGGGAGAGCGAACTCAGGCGGGAGGGGATGACAAAAACAAAAAACCCCGGATTTACATCCAGGGTTTTACGGGTCGCGAAGGGGAAGTTACGCTTCGATCGCGGCGCGAAGCTTTTTCATGGCGTTCTTTTCAAGCTGGCGCACACGCTCAGCGGAGACGCCGTAACGATCGGCCAGCTCCTGCAACGTAGACTTATTGTCTTCGTCCAGCCAGCGAGCGCGGATAATATCCTGGCTACGCTCGTCGAGCCCCTGCATCGCGTCGGTCAGTCGGTTGGCGGCCTGCTCTTCCCAGTTATCGTCTTCAATGCCGTCGGCAAAGTTAGACGATTTATCCTGCAGATACAGCACCGGCGCCATTGGCTGGCTGTCGGACTCATCGTCCGAAGACATGTCAAACGTCATGTCCTGCGCCGCCATACGCGACTCCATCTCACGCACGTCTTTACTGGAAACACCCAGTTCGCGCGCCACCATTTCGACCTCATCCTGATTAAACCAGCCCAAACGCTGCTTGGCTTTACGCAGATTAAAGAACAGCTTACGCTGCGCTTTCGTGGTTGCGACTTTAACGATACGCCAGTTACGCAGCACATATTCGTGAATTTCTGCTTTAATCCAGTGTACGGCGAAGGAGACCAGACGCACGCCTACTTCCGGGTTGAAACGGCGCACGGCTTTCATCAGGCCGATGTTGCCTTCCTGGATCAAATCCGCCTGCGGCAGGCCATAGCCCGCATAGTTACGAGCAATATGAACAACAAAGCGCAGGTGAGACAGGATCAGCGTTTTAGCTGCTTCCAGATCGCCCTGGTAATGCAGCCTTTCAGCCAATGCCCGCTCCTCGTCAGCCGATAACATCGGCCACGCGTTCGCTGCCCGGATATAAGACTCCAGGTTGCCAACAGGGGCTAAAGCTAAATTTTGCATTTCTTTGGTCATTCAAATCCTCTCAATCAGTATTGCCTGGCACCGTCAGCGAGCAACAACTGTGCCAAAGCCTATGAGCAACGAGAATATCATCCACTCTTTTATCAGACAGTGATTTTATCCACAAGTTCAATGTAACACTGTGCATAATTTGCACAAATAATGTGACATTAAGATGAAGCGCGGGTAAGAGACAACTGAGACTCTTTCCCTGCAAACGGAAGCCCATTGCAGGGAAAGATTATACCACGCTTTCATCAATCGGGAGTAAAGTGACGTAAATGTTGCACCGTGGCCAGCCAGGCGGCGATCCAGCCGATCATGGAGCAGACCAGCAACAACAACAGACACTCATCGAACGATAGACCATTGAGATCAAACTTCGTGCCGAATACCTGCGCCACTTCAGTCACTGCCGACGATAAGCGCATCACCAAAATTTCAGATAATATCAGTGAAAGAAACGCGCCGGAAAAACCGAGCAACGCACCGCCGTAGAGGAACGGACGCAGGATAAAACCATCGGTCGCGCCAATCAACTTTTGCACGTTAATGGTATCGCGTCGGGCAAAAATGCTCAGGCGCACACTGTTGCCGATAACGAGGAAGACCGCCGCTACCATCAGCACGCCGATCATCGCCGACACGCGGCCCACCAGCCCGGTGAGCGCCGCCAGGCGCGCAAACCAGCTATCATCCATTCGGACTTCGTCAATGCCGTTAATTTGCGAGATGCGGTCGCGCAGCGTATTAAGCGAGGCGGTACTCTGGAAGTCCAGCTTAGGGATCACTACCGCCACTGCTGGCAGCGGGTTCTCTTCCAGCATGTCCAGCGCGCCGCCAAAGCCAGACCAGTTGCGAAATTCTCCCAGGGCGTCCTCGCGGGACAGATAATTGACCTTCTCAACGCCCTGCTCGGCCTGAAGCTGTCCAACGACCCGCGCCGCCGCGTCATCATCCAGCGTTTTTTGCAGATAAACGGTGATCTGCGGCGACGGATAATACTGAGTCGCCGCCTGATTGACATTCTTATAGACCATATAGCAGACGCTTGGCAGCGTCAGGGAGATGGCGATCACCATCACCGTCAGGAACGTCGCCAGCGGTTTACTTTTCAGATCTTGCAGCGCGCCATGCCAGGCATAGCGCACCTGTTCATTAAAGACGTTCGTTTTACGTGAGTTCGGTTTCGGCGTCGGCTTCTGGCGTCTTGGCGCATGGCGTCCGCCGTCGCCCGTTCCGCCGCCCGGCTTACGCAGACGATCCAGCCGTCCGCCGAACTGCCTGATTTGGTTAATCGCGTCGCGCCTATTCATTGACCAGGCCTCCATGCAGATGTCCATCGCTCAGGATGAGCTGCCGATATGAACGACGGGAGATAAGTCCAATATCGTGCGTCGCCATCAGTACTGTCACACCTACGCGGTTAAACTCTTCAAATAGACGTAAAATTCCTTCCGACAGCGCGTCATCCAAGTTCCCGGTCGGTTCATCCGCCAGCAATACCGCAGGCTTATTGACCACCGCGCGGGCGATGCCCACGCGCTGTTGTTCGCCCCCGGAGAGTTGAATCGGGAAGTTTCTCGCTTTGTCCAACAGCCCAACCTTATCCAGCGCCGCCGACACGCGACGACGGATATCATCGCCGCTGGCGCCGGCAATGATTAAAGGTATCGCCACATTGTCATAGACTGTGCGATCCATCAGCAGATGGTGATCCTGAAAAATCATCCCAATCTGGCGGCGCAAAAACGGCACTTCGCGGTTTTTCAGGCGGGTAATATCATGCCCGCTGAAGAAGATTTTGCCGGCGCTGGGCCGCTCAATCCCACAGATAAGCTTCAGCAGGGTACTTTTCCCCGCGCCAGAGTGGCCGGTCAGAAACGCCATCTCGCCAGGCTGCATATGGAATGTGACTCCCTGCAGCGCTTGTCTCCCACCGAGATAGGCCTTGCTGACATGTTCAAAGCGAATCATTGTTAATCCTCTCGGGCAAAAAGTGCCTCAATAAAATCGTCCGCCTTAAACGGACGCAAATCCTCGATACGTTCGCCCACGCCAATGTAACGGATAGGAATGCCAAACTGATCGGCCACCGAGAAGATCACCCCGCCTTTCGCCGTACCGTCCAGCTTGGTCAGGGTAATACCGGTTAAGCCCACCGCTTCATGGAACAGTTTGGCCTGACTTACCGCGTTCTGCCCGGTGCTGGCGTCAATGGTCAGCATAACCTCATGCGGCGCCTCTTCGTCCAGCTTTTTCATGACGCGAACGATTTTTTTCAACTCTTCCATCAGGTGCGATTTGTTCTGCAAACGTCCTGCCGTGTCGGCAATCAACACATCCACATTACGCGCCTTCGCGGCCTGGATAGCGTCAAAAATCACCGAGGCGGAGTCCGCGCCGGTATGCTGGGCGATAACCGGAATATTGTTGCGCTGTCCCCAAACCTGTAGCTGTTCGACAGCCGCCGCGCGGAAAGTATCCCCCGCCGCCAGCATCACTGATTTACCCTGCTGCTCAAACTGACGCGCCAGTTTACCGATAGTGGTGGTTTTACCCACGCCGTTCACGCCAACCATCAGAATAACAAAAGGCGTTTTACCTTCAATAGTAAGCGGTTCGTCTACCTTCGCCAGAATCTCGCCCATCTCGTCTTTCAGCAAGCCATACAGCGCCTCAGCATCTTTAAGCTGTTTGCGGCTGGCGCCTTCCGTCAGGTTAGCGATAATTTTACGCGTGGTTTCCACGCCGACATCAGCGATGAGCAACTGCTCTTCCAGCTCCTCGAATAAATCATCGTCGATTTTCTTACCGCGGAACAGGCTGATAAATCCGGAACCGAGATTTTCTTTTGTTTTCAGCAGGCTGCGTTTCAGACGGGCAAAGAAACCTTCTTTAGTCGGTTTTTCTTGCTCCTGTGCGATCGCTTCCACCGGCGTTTCTTCTTCCGCCACAGGAACGACCATCACCGCGTCTTCCGTCGCCTGGGCTGCCAGCGCCTGCGCTTCCAGCTCTTCGTCGGTAAATTTCGCAGCTTTTTCGCCCTCTTCTTCCACCGCTTCAATAACTTCTACGGTTTCCGCTTCGGCCTGCCACTCTTGCGGCGAAATCGTTTCGACCTGCGCCTCTTCTACCGCTTGCTGAGACACGTCTTCCGGCAACGGTAGTTCTTCACGCTCAATGGCCGCCGCGACAACGGTCGGTTCTGGCTGCGAAGGCTGCTTTTCGCTTTCGGCAACCTGTTCCGTCACGTCCACGACTTCAGCGGCAAATGCCTCGGACTCCGCCTCGGTATGCGTTTTGGGCGCGTGAACCGCTGCCGCTTCCTCCACAACCGATTGTTTATCTTCGTTTTTTACTTCTGTCTCGTTTTCTGGTGCCTGCTCTTTTTGACCAAAGCCCAGCCAGGAAAAAAAGCCACGTTTTTTCTCTTTTGCCATTTGCGACCACACTCCCCGCTGTTGCTTCATGGCACAGCGTCAACGCTATGTACATAGCAGCTAAAAAAATGATGAAATAGTCTATCACTTAACTTAATTTACATCACCGCCTGGAATGACATGTAACGGGCGGTTTGAGCAATTACTAATGAAAAAAACAAATCACTCAGGCAGCGGCCAAATCCGCATTATTGGCGGGCAATGGCGTGGCCGTAAACTCCCGGTTCCGGACAGTCCCGGTCTGCGCCCTACCACCGACCGGGTGCGAGAAACGCTGTTTAACTGGCTGGCTCCCGTAATGGTAGATGCTCGCTGCCTGGATTGCTTCGCCGGCAGCGGCGCGCTGGGGCTGGAAGCCCTGTCTCGCTACGCCGCCGACGCCACCCTGCTGGAGATGGATCGCGCGGTTTCACAGCAGCTACAAAAGAACCTTGCTACGCTCAAGGCAGCCAATGCCCGCGTGGTCAACGCCAATACGTTGGCTTTCCTGGCGCAACCGGGAACGCCGCATCACGTCGTCTTTGTCGACCCGCCGTTTCGTAAAGGGTTACTGGAAGAGACGCTACAATTGCTGGAAACCAAAGGATGGCTGGCCGACGACGCGCTCATCTATGTAGAAAGCGAGGTGGAAAACGGTCTGCCGCCCGTTCCGGCGAACTGGGCATTATACCGTGAAAAGGTGGCCGGGCAGGTCGCCTATCGTCTGTATCAGCGCGACGCGCAAGGAGAAAATGATGCTGATTAATCTGGGGCGCTTGTTAATGCTCTTCGTTTGGGCGTTTTTGATTCTTAATCTGGTGCAACCCTTCCCGCGCCCGCTGAACATCTTCGTCAACGTGGCGTTGGTGTTTATGGCGCTGATGCACGGTATGCAGTTAGCGCTGCTGAAATCAACGATACCAAAAGATGGCCCGCAGATGACGACGGGAGAGAAAATCCGCATTTTCCTGTTCGGCGTGTTTGAATTGCTGGTCTGGCAGAAGAAGTTTAAGGCCCAAAAATAACGTTTGTTGCCGGATGGCGGCTTATCCGTTATCCGGACTACGGACAACAAACTCGACGAACCGCGTGCCCTTATAGCTCAGCGTTCCTTTATCCCCTACCGTTAAAGCATGATATTGCTGCGCGTCGAGGCGAAAAGTCATTTCCAGACCGCCGCTTTGCGGTTTAAAACTGACCTCATAGCGCATACTGACGCCCGCTGGCGTGACTTCCTGCTGACGCGAACGCCTGTCATTAACCGGCTTTTCCCGTTTATTGCTTACTACAACCTGTTTTTGCCGTAACGGCGCCGCATCATTAGCGGCTTTTTCTCGTCGTTGCTGAACGAAGCGAAACGACGCAGCAACCACGATTAATGCAATGATTACAATGAAGAAAAGTGGTGGTTTACTCATAATGTTAACCTGTCGGAAAATACGGAAATAAGCATACCCTGCCCGTTATGGTGTTGTCATCTGACCGTCACGGCCTCTACACTGAATAATAGAGCCGCAAGCATACCGTTTGCGAAAGAATAACGAATTCAAGGAATTAAGATGCTTTGGTCGTTTATCGCTGTCTGCCTGTCCGCATGGCTGTATGTGGACGCCTCCTATCGCGGGCCAGCCTGGCAACGCTGGGTTTTTAAGCCCGTCACATTATTACTGTTACTGTTACTGGCCTGGCAAGCGCCGATGTTCGACGCCATCAGCTACCTTGTGCTGGCCGGTCTGTGCGCCTCGCTGATCGGCGATGCGTTAACGCTCTTGCCGCGTCAACGCCTGCTGTACGCCGTCGGAGCATTTTTCTTATCGCATCTGCTCTACACCATTTACTTTGCCAGCCAGATGACGTTGTCGTTCTTCTGGCCGCTACCACTGGTGTTACTGATCGTCGGCGCGTTACTTATCGCCGTTATCTGGACGCGGCTGGAGGAGCTGCGCTGGCCGGTAGGCACTTTTATCGCCATGACGCTGGTCATGGTCTGGCTGGCGGGCGAACTGTGGTTCTTCCGCCCAACAGCGCCAGCCCTTTCGGCCTTTACCGGCGCGACGCTGTTGTTCATCGGCAATATCGTCTGGCTGGGTAGCCACTATCGTCGCCGTTTCCGGGCGGATAACGCGATTGCTGCCGCCTGCTACTTTGCCGGACACTTCCTGATCGTTCGCTCGCTGTACCTTTAAATAATAGTGCTTGACTCTGGAGTCCACTCCAGAGTGTATCCTCCGGTTAATGAGAAAATTATCATCAACCGGAGGACGTTATGTCGACCCCTGATGCCGATGGCAAAAAAGTCCCACCCTTTTCATCTTTCAGATTAGCCCCGGCTACACAGAAGGCCGATAGCTGTTGCTGTGAAGAACATTGCATAACCAGCGCGCCTGTTTCTACTGCCGTGGTGGGCACGCGCTATATCTGGAAAATCGCAGGTATGGACTGCGCCGCCTGCGCCCGAAAAGTGGAGAATGCGGTACGCCAAATCCGCGGCGTCAACCAGGCGCAAGTGCTGTTCGCCACCGAAAAATTAGTGGTCGATGCCGACGTCGACCTCCGCGCGCAAATTGAACGCGCTGTACAGAAAGCAGGTTATACCTTGCATAGCGAAGATTCACGCGACGCAGCGCCTGAATCTCGCCTTAAAGAGAACCTGCCGCTTATTACGCTGATCATTATGATAGCGATAAGCTGGGGGCTGGAGCAATTTAACCACCCGTTCGGCCAACTGGCCTTTATCGCCACCACCCTGGTCGGCCTGTATCCTATTGCCCGCCAGGTGCTGCGGCTGATGAAAAGCGGCAGTTGGTTCGCTATTGAAACGCTAATGAGCGTCGCCGCCATTGGCGCGCTGTTTATTGGCGCGACGGCGGAGGCGGCAATGGTATTGCTGCTGTTCCTCATCGGCGAACGCCTGGAAGGATGGGCTGCCAGCCGTGCCCGTAAAGGCGTCAGCGCGTTAATGGCGCTTAAACCGGAAACGGCTACCCGCCTGCGCCACGACGTGCGGGAAGAGGTCGCTATTAATACCCTGCGACCGGGCGATATTATCGAAGTCGCCGCCGGGGGGCGTTTACCCGCCGACGGTAAACTGGTCTCCGGTTTCGCCAGCTTTGATGAAAGCGCGCTCACCGGCGAGTCTATCCCTGTGGAGCGCGCAACGGGCGACAAAGTCCCGGCAGGCGCGACCAGCGTTGACCGTCTCGTCACCCTGGAGGTGCTATCTGAACCTGGCGCCAGCGCGATTGACCGTATCCTGAGGCTGATTGAAGAGGCGGAAGAGCGCCGTGCGCCCATTGAGCGGTTTATTGACCGTTTCAGCCGCATCTATACGCCAGTCATTATGGTCATCGCTCTGCTGGTGACGCTTATTCCGCCGCTGATGTTCGATGGCGGCTGGCAGGAGTGGATTTATAAAGGGCTGACGCTGCTGCTAATCGGTTGCCCGTGCGCGCTGGTGATCTCCACGCCCGCGGCCATTACCTCCGGGCTGGCGGCGGCGGCACGGCGCGGCGCATTGATTAAAGGCGGCGCAGCGCTGGAGCAACTGGGCCGTATCACGCAGGTCGCCTTTGATAAAACCGGTACGTTGACCATCGGTAAACCACGGGTGACGGCGATTCATCCGGCAAGCGGCGTCGGCGACGCTGAACTGTTGGCGCTGGCGGCAGCCGTAGAGCAAGGCGCTACGCACCCGTTGGCGCAGGCTATCGTCCGCGAAGCGCAGACACGCGATCTCGCGATCCCGACGGCGGAATCTCAGCGAACGCTGGCTGGCACCGGGATTGAGGCGCAGGTTAACGGCGAACGTATTCTGATTTGCGCGGCAGGAAAGCAGCCTGCGGCGGCGTTTGCCGGGCAAATTAGCGAGCTGGAAAACGCCGGGCAGACGGTGGTTATGGTGCTGCGTAATGAAACTGTTCTTGGCATACTTGCCCTCCAGGATACACTGCGTGACGATGCGCGCGACGCCATCCGCGACCTGCATCAGTTAGGCGTTAACGGCGTGATTCTGACCGGCGATAACCCGCGGGCGGCGGCCGCGATTGCCGGCGAGCTGGATCTGGCGTTTAACGCCGGGCTACTGCCGGAAGATAAGGTGCGGGCAGTCACCGCCCTTAACCAACAAGCGCCGCTGGCAATGGTGGGCGACGGCATTAACGATGCGCCCGCGATGAAAGCCGCCAGTATCGGAATTGCGATGGGCAGCGGTACTGACGTCGCGCTGGAAACGGCTGACGCCGCCCTTACTCATAACCGTCTGCGCGGGTTAGCGCAGATGATTACGCTGGCGCGCGCTACCCACGCGAATATCCGGCAGAACATCACCATTGCGCTGGGGCTGAAAGCCATTTTCCTGGTGACGACGCTACTTGGTTTTACCGGGCTATGGCTGGCAATCCTGGCGGATACGGGAGCCACGGTATTGGTGACCGCCAACGCGCTACGTTTGCTGCGTAAAAAATAATCTTCTCCCGCCCGGCGGCATCGTAGCCGCCGGGTTCTTCCCCGCAGTATTTCTTCCTTTTCGCATATTATTCACGCAAAAATTTTTTATTACTTATCAAATAATTAATCACAAATAAGGTGATTTGATGTAAGGTTAATTTTTATCCAACCGATATTGATCATACCGTCTACAAAATAAGGAATGTTAGGCACTATGAAAAATATCAAAGTCATCACCGGCGTTATTACGACGCTGGGCATATTTAGCGCCTTATTGCTGGTAACAGGAATACTGTTTTATTCCACCGTCAGCAGCGATCGGCTGAATTTTCAGAATGCGAGCGCATTAAGTTATCAACAACAGGAACTGGGCGGCAGTTTTCAGACATTGGTTAAAACCCGCGTCACCATTAACCGCGTGGCGATACGCATGTTAAAAAATCAGCGCGATCCCGCCTCGCTGGACGCCATGAACACTCTGTTAACCAACGCTGGCGTGTCACTAAACGACGCGGAAAAACATTTCAACAATTACGCAAACTCCGAAGCGATCGCGGGCAAAGATCCGGCGTTAGATGCCCAGGCGGAAGCCAGCTTTAAGCAGATGTATGACGTTTTGCAGCAGTCTATCCGCTATCTCAAAGCCGATAATTACGCCGCCTACGGCAACCTTGACGCCCAAAAAGCGCAGGATGACATGGAGCAGGTATATAAACAGTGGCTCTCTCAAAATACGCAATTAATAAAATTAGCTGGCGATCAGAATCAGAGCAGCTTTACCCAGATGCAATGGACGCTGGGGATTATCTTACTTATCGTGCTCGTCGTGCTGGCGTTTATCTGGCAGGGACTTCAGCGCGTTCTACTACGCCCGCTGCAACGGATTATGGCGCACATCCAGACTATCGCCGACGGCGATCTTACCCATGAGATAGAGGCCGAAGGACGCAGCGAAATGGGCCAGTTGGCCGCCGGTCTCAAAACGATGCAGCAGTCGTTAATCCGTACCGTCAGCGCGGTGCGTGATAACGCGGACTCTATCTATACCGGCGCAGGCGAAATTTCCGCAGGCAGCAGCGATCTCTCTTCCCGTACTGAACAACAGGCCTCGGCGCTGGAGGAGACCGCCGCCAGCATGGAACAATTAACCGCCACGGTACGGCAAAATACCGATAACGCCCGACAGGCGACCGGCCTTGCGAAAACCGCATCAGAAACCGCACGTAAAGGAGGACGCGTGGTGGATAACGTCGTGAACACCATGACCGATATCGCCGAAAGTTCGGAAAAAATTGTGGACATCACCAGTGTGATTGACGGTATCGCCTTCCAGACCAATATCCTGGCGCTGAACGCTGCGGTAGAAGCCGCCCGCGCTGGCGAACAGGGACGAGGATTCGCGGTTGTGGCCGGAGAGGTACGCACTCTGGCCAGCCGTAGCGCGCAGGCCGCCAAAGAAATTAAGGTGTTGATTGAAAACTCCGTGTCGCGCATTGATACCGGCTCTACACAGGCACGCGAAGCTGGGGAGACCATGAAAGAGATCGTCACCGCCGTGACCCGCGTGACCGATATTATGGGCGAAATCGCCTCTGCCTCCGATGAGCAAAGCAAAGGCATAGAACAAGTGGCGCAGGCGATATCGGAAATGGATAGCGTGACGCAACAAAACGCCTCGCTGGTAGAGGAATCCGCGGCGGCGGCGGCGGCGCTGGAAGATCAGGCTAACGAACTTCGTCAGGCGGTCGCCGCGTTCCACATCCAAAAACAGCCGCGTCGTGAGGCATCACCGACGCCGTTAAGCAAGGGCTTAACGCCGCAACCCGCCGCAGAACAGGCGAATTGGGAAAACTTCTAATCAGAATGAGATCTGCCGTGCGGTTAATGCGCTTTACGCAATAAATAGCGGTACGGCAGCCCCTCCGTCTCTTGCGCCAGCAGCTCGTGTTCCATAAAGGTACAGAACCCCGGAATGTCGCGCGTCGTCGCCGGATCGTCGGCGATAATTAACAATGTTTCGCCAGTTTGCATGTTGCGCACAGTTTTGCGCACCATCATTACCGGTTCAGGACAACGCAGCCCCAGGGCGTCAAGCGTATGGTCAGGGGAGAAAAACAGATCGCTCATCTTCGTCTCAATCGTAAAAAAACGGCGGTATTTTACGCCCATCTTCGTCAGTAAGCCAGGCAGGTTAACGATTGCGTGAAAATTAGCCATTGCAATGCCCGCGCAAAACAGTATTATGCGGCGGTTCTTTATTGGGTTCCCTCACCCCATCCAACAAAAAGGTCACAATATGACTCCGTTTACACAATCACAACGCATAAAAGCGTTGTTCTGGCTATCGCTATTCCATTTACTGGTGATCATTTCCAGTAACTATCTGGTGCAACTCCCCATCACTATTTTTGGTTTCCACACCACCTGGGGTGCCTTTAGCTTTCCTTTTATTTTTCTCGCCACCGATCTCACCGTGCGTATTTTTGGCGCACCGCTGGCGCGCCGCATTATCTTCGCAGTCATGATCCCGGCGCTGCTGGTGTCGTATGTGGTGTCATCGCTGTTCTATACGGGCGCCTGGCAAGGTTTCGCCGCGTTGGCGAACTTTAATTTGTTTGTCGCCCGTATCGCCGCCGCCAGCTTTATGGCCTATGCGCTGGGACAGATCCTGGATGTTCATGTGTTTAACCGTCTGCGTCAAAACCGTCGCTGGTGGCTGGCGCCGACCGCCTCAACATTGTTTGGCAACATCAGCGATACCCTTGCCTTTTTCTTTATTGCATTCTGGCGAAGCCCTGATGCCTTTATGGCCGAACACTGGATGGAAATTGCGCTGGTAGATTACTGCTTCAAGGTACTCATCAGCATTATTTTCTTCCTGCCGATGTACGGTGTTTTACTGAATATGTTGCTGAAAAAGTTGGCAGATAAATCTGAAATCTCCGCATTACAGCCAAGTTAAAGGTTCGGTTTCCGAGTTGTGATAAGATGAGCGAATGAGCCGTTATGGCCGTTTATCGAAAGGAAAAAGTCAATGCGCAATTTGGTTAAATATGCCGGTATTGGCCTGCTGGTTATGGGGCTCGCGGCCTGTGATAACAACGATACAAAAGCGCCGGCAGAAGGCGCCGCCGCAGAAAGTCAGGCCTCCGGGCAGCCTGTCAGCCTGATGCAGGGCAAACTCAGCTTCTCACTGCCGGCGGATATGACTGACCAGAGCGGTAAGTTGGGCACCCAGGCCAATAACATGCACGTTTATTCTGACCCAACGGGGCAGAAAGCGGTGATTGTCATCGTCGGCGATGATACCAATGAAGCGTTGTCGGTGCTGGCGAATCGCCTGCTTGAGCAACAGCGTAGCCGCGACCCGCAACTTCAGGTAGTCACCAATAAGTCTATTGAACTCAAAGGCCATACGTTGCAACAACTGGATAGCATTATCTCCGCGAAAGGCCAGACGGCGTATTCCTCCATCGTGCTGGGCAAAGTGGATAACCAATTGCTGACGATTCAGGTCACGTTGCCTGCGGACGATCAGCAAAAAGCGCAAACGACGGCTGAAAACATCATCAATACGTTAGTTATCAAGTAACCTTAAGACGATGATGCGCCCTCCGGCAGTGCAGACGGAGTCCGTTTTTTTAAGCGCCAGGTAAGCAATAGCGCCATCACTACCAGCCCGACCGCCGCCAGATAGATTACCGGCACGCCCGCCCAGGTCATCACCAGCCCTGCCAGCGGTCCGGTAATCCCCAAAGATATATCCATAAACACGGTATGGGTCGCCAGCGCCGCGCCCTGGTTATGCGGCGGCACCGCTTTGCGCCACCACGCCCTGCGCCGGAAAGACCAGCGAAAACCCCATACCAGTTATCAAAACGCCGATTTTCGCCATCCACGGCATGACTGCCGTCCCAACCAGTAACAGACCAATGATCTCCCAAAGCAATCATCGCTACATTCAATACGCCTAAGATATTGATACTTTTAAGAAAAGGCAAACGCGCGCCAACAAATGCGACGCTAAATAACGTGAGCGCAAAGGCGGCGCCATCCCAGCCTTTAGCATCATAAAATAAGGCAATAAACGTCGCGATGACGCCAAACCCTGCCGACGCCAGCGCCAGGGCCATACCATACAACCAGACGCGTCCCAGCACCGCGCGAAACGACAGCGGGTTGCCTTTGTTCGTCTTCACCGATGGGCGCGGAAGCGCCAACAACGCTACACCCATCACCGTTAGCGCCAGTCCCTGTAACCCGCCCCAGGCAAAACACAGCACGCCAAGCGGCGCGCCCATCGCCATTGCGCCGTAGGTGACGATACCGTTCCAGGAGATGACCCGACTACGCCGACGCCCCATAATGTCGAACCGGTGCCGGCAAAACTTTGCCCAATCCCCAAAATCACGCGACCAAGACCCAGTAACAATAAACTGATCATGGGCATGGCGCTGACGATACCCGCCAGCAGATAGCCGAGGCCGCTTAAAAAACAGCCGAATAAGCCAAAGACAACGATTTTTTTCGGTCCTAATACATCTGCATACCGCCCGGCATGAGGACGGCTTAACAGAGTAGCGAAGTATTGCAGGCTGATAATAAGCCCCGCCCAGAATGCGCTGAATCCCATCGTATCATGCGCATAGCCGGGCAAGACGGCGAGCGGCAGGCCGATAGTCAGATAGCAGGGCAAAGTTAAACATCACAATGGAGACAATACGCAGATTGAGGCGCAATCCATTTAGCGCCGGTTCAGCGACAGGTTCGGGCATGAGAATCGCCGCACTTTTACAACATGTTTTCATTTCTATCATGGTGCGTAGTGAAAATCAGTAGTGAGTTTCAGATTATCGGTATCAGGTCAGCCGCTACACTTAGAAAAAACACAACAAGGAAAACTTCATGACAACCGCTCAGTCCGACAAAACGGGTATGCATATTCTGCTGAAACTGGCATCCCTGGTCGTCATTCTCGCAGGGATTCATGCCGCGGCGGATACTATTGTACAACTCTTACTGGCGCTCTTTTTCGCCATCGTCCTTAATCCATTAGTGACTTGGTTTATTCGCCGGGGCATGAAACGCCCGCTGGCTATTACTATCGTGGTGGTCGTCATGCTGATCGTGCTTACCGCGCTGGTGGGCGTGCTTGCCGCATCGCTTAATGAATTTATCGCCATGCTGCCTAAATACAGCAAGGAGTTGACGCGCAGGGTCTTACATCTTCAGGAATTAATGCCCTTCCTGAATTTACATATGTCGCCGGAGCGTATGCTTCGCGGGATGGATTCCGATAAAATTATGCTCTTTACCACGACATTAATGACCGGCGTGTCGGGTGCGATGGCAAGCATTGTGCTGCTGGTGATGACCGTGGTTTTTATGCTGTTTGAGGTGCGACACGTGCCTTATAAGTTACGCTTCGCACTTAACAATCCACAAATCCATATTGCCGGTCTACACCGCGCCCTGAAAGGCGTCTCGCACTATTTGGCCCTAAAAACGCTGCTCAGTCTGTGGACGGGCGCGATTATCTGGCTGGGGCTGGCGTTAATGGATATTCAGTTTGCGCTAATGTGGGGCGTACTGGCCTTTTTGCTTAATTACGTTCCTAATATCGGCTCGGTGATTTCCGCCGTTCCGCCAATGATTCAGGCGTTGTTATTTAACGGATTTTACGAATGCGTACTGGTCGGCGCGCTCTTTTTGGTAGTTCATATGGTGATTGGCAACATTATGGAGCCACGCATGATGGGACATCGTCTGGGAATGTCCACGTTGGTGGTATTTCTCTCGTTGCTGGTCTGGGGATGGCTGTTAGGCCCGGTCGGTATGCTCCTATCCGTTCCGTTGACCAGCGTCTGCAAAATCTGGATGGAAACCACTAAAGGCGGCAGCAAACTGGCTATCTTACTGGGGCCGGGCCGACCGAAAAGCCGTTTACCGGGATGAGGCGACAGATGCTACAATCTCCCCTTCTTAATATGCAACGTTGGCCCTGATATGTACCGGATCGTTCTGGGAAAAGTCTCCACATTAAGCACAGGTCAGTTACCCGACGCGTTAATCGCTCAGGCGCCGCAGGGCGTTCGCCGGGCAAGCTGGCTGGCCGGGCGCGTGCTGCTTTCCCGTGCGCTCTCGCCGCTACCGGAAATAGTTTATGGCGAGCAAGGTAAACCGGCTTTTTCCACCGGAACGCCATTGTGGTTTAACCTCAGCCATAGCGGCGACAATATTGCTCTGTTACTCAGCGATGAAGGTGAAGTCGGCTGCGATATTGAAGTGATCCGTCCGCGCGATAACTGGCGATCGCTGGCAAATGCAGTATTCAGCCTCGGCGAGCACGCTGAAATGGAAGCGGAACGTCCGGAGCGGCAACTGGCGGCATTCTGGCGTATCTGGACGCGTAAAGAAGCCATCGTAAAACAACGCGGCGGCAGCGCCTGGCAAGTCGTCAGCGTGGACAGCACATTGCCCTCTGCGTTGTCGGTCAGTCAGTGTCAGCTCGATACGCTCAGCCTGGCGGTTTGCACCCCAACGCCGTTTACGCTGACTTCGCTGACGATAACGGAAGTGCAATGACACATTAATTTTCCCTCTGACACCGGACGTGTGTTACAAAATGCGGAGCCTCCCATGCGCCGACGCGCCATACCAAAAGGTTTAAGTCAGATGCAACGTGTCACCATCACCCTCGATGACGATTTACTGGAAACGCTGGACAGCCTGAGCCAGCGACGCGGCTATAATAACCGCTCCGAGGCGATCCGCGATATTCTGCGCGGCGCTCTGGCGCAGGAGGCCACCCAGGAACACGGTACTTACGGTTTTGCGGTACTCTCGTATGTTTATGAACATGAGAAACGGGATTTAGCCAGCCGTATCGTCTCCACTCAACATCATCATCATGAGTTATCCGTCGCCACGCTACATGTCCATATCAACCACGATGACTGTCTGGAGATTGCCGTCCTGAAGGGCGACATGGGCGACGTACAGCATTTTGCCGATGATGTTATCGCCCAGCGAGGCGTGCGCCATGGCCACTTGCAGTGTTTGCCGAAAGAAGATTAACGCCCCTGCGCCTTGCCGGAGGCGCTTCGCTTGCCCGGTCTACGCCCGCACGCTGATAGGCCGGATAAGACGGCGACATGTTATGCCATCGTCCCAATCGTTTTTCTGAAGCGTAATAGCGCTATCAGGAAGAACACGCCGCCTATCGCTAACAGAATCAGGAACTGCGGCTAAGCGATATTAAAACCTGCGCCGCGGTAAAGGAGGGTTGGGCAAGGCTGACAAAATGCGTCGTCGGTATGCACCGCCTGCGGGATACTTTCGCGCGGCGTGGAATCGCCGTAATCCCTGTTGTCTAACAATGCGTGTCACAAAGTCCGCCGGACACGCGCTCAGCGGAGGTTTCCATCTGGGATATGAAGGGAAAAGGGGCCAGACGACGAACAGTCACCAATAAAGCGCTCGCCGTTAAAGGGAGTGAATGATGTAGATACCCGAAAAAGAGGGAGTAATGTTGCCATCATCAGCATTCCTGGCCGTAAATGAAACACGCATACTCATAACTACCATAAATTGATACTAACACCTCTGTCCGGGATGTCTATTCGCTTATTATTTGTAATGGTACTTATCTTTTTGCCGCCAAATCCTGCGCGCAGGCCCAGGCGCTCGACCAGGCCCACTGGAAGTTATAGCCACCTAACCAGCCGGTGACGTCCATCACTTCGCCGATAAAATAGAGTCCCGGCACGCGGCGCGCTTCCATCGTGCGCGATGACAACTCGTTGGTATCCACGCCGCCAAGCGTCACTTCCGCTGTCCGGTAGCCTTCGGTGCCGTTGGGTTGCACCTGCCAGGCAGTAAGCGTGTCAACCAGCGCCTGCTGGTCGCGGACGTTCAACTGCCTGAGCGTTACATCCGGGATCTGCCCCAACTGTTGTAAACATTCCACCAACCGCTTCGGCAGATGCATCGCCAGCGTGTTCTTCAGACTCTGGTTCGGGCGCGCGTTACGCTGTTCATTGAGAACATCATCCAGCGAGAGGTCCGGCATTAAATTAATGCTCACCAACTCGCCCGGTTGCCAGTAGCTCGAAATCTGTAAAATGGCAGGTCCGGACAGCCCGCGGTGGGTAAAAAGCAGGTTTTCCCGAAATACCGTGCCATTGCGGGCGGTAATCACGCAGGGAACAGACACGCCAGACAGCGTCTGGAGCTGTTCCAACAGCGGCTTATGCAGCGTAAAGGGCACCAGCCCGGCGCGAGTCGGTAACACCTTGAGACCAAACTGCTCGGCAATTTTATAGCCAAACGGCGATGCGCCAAGCCCCGGCATCGACAGGCCGCCGCTGGCGATCACCAACTTTTGCGTAGCGACCGTCTCGCCGTTCAGCGCCAGCACGAAATCCGACGCCTCACGCGCGACGCTCACTACCTCGCTACGCAGGCGCATCGTTACGCCGCCTTTGTCGCACTCGGCAACCAGCATATCGACAATGCGTTGGGCAGAATCATCGCAAAAAAGCTGTCCCAGCGCTTTCTCATGCCAGGCTATCCCATATCTGCTGACCAGATCTATAAAATCCCACTGTGTATAACGGGCTAACGCTGATTTGCAAAAATGAGGGTTCTGGCTCAAATACGCAGCAGGATCAACATAAAGATTAGTAAAGTTGCAGCGCCCGCCGCCGGACATGAGGATTTTACGTCCTGGCTTCTTGCCATTATCGATGAGCAGCACGCGGCTACCCGCCTGTCCTGCCTGCGCCGCGCAAAACATGCCTGCTGCGCCAGCGCCTATAATAACGGCATCAAACCTTTCCACATGACTTTCCTCTCTCAAACCTGGGCGGGAATTGTAAAGTTTCCTCAGTGGTCGCACCAGCGCGAAAAGCGCCTGAAAATGGTATTTATCTGAAATATATAAGATAATTCTTTAGTGGCATAAAACAAAGCACGAAGTACATCAAAAAAAGTCTATATTTCACTTTGCCCGCGCCGCCAAAGTCACTGATAATGCGCCGCGTTCATGTCCTCAAAATGGCGTAACGTCCTATGCTACATTTGTTTGCTGGCCTGGATTTACATACCGGGCTTTTATTATTGCTTGCTCTGGCTTTTGTGCTGTTCTACGAAGCGATTAACGGCTTTCATGATACAGCCAATGCAGTCGCAACCGTGATTTATACCCGCGCGATGCGTTCGCAATTGGCGGTTATCATGGCTGCGGTGTTTAACTTTTTTGGCGTTCTGCTGGGAGGTCTCAGCGTAGCGTATGCCATTGTGCATATGCTGCCGACGGATCTCCTGCTCAACATGGGGTCCGCGCACGGCCTCGCCATGGTCTTTTCCATGTTGCTGGCGGCGATTATCTGGAACCTCGGTACCTGGTATTTCGGGTTGCCTGCTTCCAGTTCCCACACGCTGATTGGCGCGATTATCGGCATCGGTTTAACCAATGCGATGATGACTGGCACATCAGTGGTGGATGCGCTTAATATCCCGAAAGTTATCAATATATTCGGTTCCCTCATCATCTCCCCTATTGTCGGTCTGGTATTCGCCGGCGGTCTGATTTTCTTGCTGCGTCGCTACTGGAGCAGCACCAAAAAACGCGCCCGTATCCACCTGACGCCAGCCGAACGTGAAAAGAAAGACGGTAAGAAAAAGCCGCCGTTCTGGACGCGTATCGCGCTGATTCTCTCGGCTATCGGCGTGGCGTTTTCACATGGCGCGAACGATGGTCAGAAAGGCATTGGCCTTGTCATGCTGGTGCTGATTGGCGTAGCGCCTGCGGGGTTCGTGGTCAATATGAATGCCTCCAGCTACGAAATCACCCGTACACGCGATGCTATTAACAATGTCGAAACCTACTTTGAACAGCGTCCTGACCTGCTGAAAGCCGCCACCGGCGTTGACCAACTGATTCCGTCTCCGGAACCGGGCGCGACGGAACCGGCTGAATTCCACTGCCATCCGGCTAACACCATTAACGCGCTTAACCGTGCGAAAGGGATGTTGGCAAATGTGGAAAGCTACGACAAGTTAAGCATTGAACAGCGTAGCCAGTTGCGTCGCATTATGCTGTGCATCTCCGACACGACCGACAAAGTCGTGAAATTGCCTGGCGTAAGCAGCGATGACCAGCGGTTGCTGAAAAGGCTGAAGACAGATATGTTAAGCACTATTGAGTATGCCCCGGTGTGGATCATCATGGCGGTGGCGTTGGCGCTGGGTATTGGTACGATGATCGGCTGGCGTCGCGTGGCGACCACTATCGGCGAGAAAATTGGTAAAAAAGGCATGACGTATGCGCAGGGGATGTCGGCGCAGATGACGGCGGCAGTCTCTATTGGTCTTGCCAGCTACACCGGTATGCCGGTTTCTACCACCCACGTACTCTCCTCTTCAGTAGCGGGTACTATGGTCGTTGATGGCGGCGGATTGCAGCGTAAAACCGTGACCAGCATTCTGATGGCTTGGGTATTTACTTTACCGGCGGCGATTATTCTTTCCGGTGTGCTGTACTGGCTTTCCCTGAAAATTATTTAAACCAAATGTGCCGGATGGCGCTGTCGCTCATCTGGCCTACCAGGGTGAAATAACGTAGGCCTCTCATCCGGGAGGCTTGTCTAACACGAGCGGGCCAGGAAACTGGCCAGCTTTTTTGTTCAGTGCCAAATCATGAGCGCAATCAGACTCACCACCACCAAACCGCATAACGCGCTGGTCAGCAGAAACTGACGGCGCACGCGTTCACAACGGCGAATAAATTCTTCATCATGATGATCGCGATAGCGCTGAGCGTAGATATACCATACCAGGCGCATCTGTTTATTGGGCTGACCATGCGTGGTAAAGAAGCCGCCGCCATCGACATATTGATAGAGCAAAGGATCGCAACCACGAAGTACCACTAACAGTGCGCGTAGCGATGAGAAATAGCGCGCCATATTAACAATGCAAACGACACATAAAGCCCAGAATAGTGAGACGGTGCTTATCATATCTCCTCCCCGGCGACCTGCCCACGGATTCCTCCCCGGGACTACCGCTCCCCGATACCCTGCCAGACAATCAGTGAAAGAGTACTGCGAAAGCCGCCCGTGTTAGCGCTCCGCCTTCGGACGGCTCTTATACATATTGTAGGAGATCAGTTAATTTTTTTACCAGAAGGTTAATCACTATCAATACAATTCATTGAAAATTTTGTTTAACTACCTGGCAAGCAAGCCAGATTGACGGATTATCCTGGTCGCTATAATGTAAGGATAGTATCTATATGGTAAACGGCTGAGCTAGCCCCGCGCATATAGTTCGCAGGACGCGGGTGACGCGGCGGCATAAGAAACGCCAGTAGCTCAATGGTCATCGATAACTTATGGAAGGAGTAACACTATGGCTTATCAACACATTCTTATCGCAGTTGATCTCTCCCCGGAAAGTAAAGTTCTGGTTGAAAAAGCAGTCTCTATGGCGCGCCCCTACAACGCGAAAATCTCCCTGATCCATGTTGACGTGAATTACTCTGATCTGTATACCGGCCTGATTGACGTCAATCTGGGCGACATGCAGAAACGTATCTCCGAAGAAACCCACCAGGCGTTGACAGAACTGTCTACCAATGCTGGCTACCCTATCACTGAAACCCTGAGCGGTAGCGGCGATCTGGGCCAGGTACTGGTTGACGCCATCAAGAAATACGATATGGATTTGGTCGTTTGTGGTCATCACCAGGACTTCTGGAGCAAACTGATGTCCTCTGCGCGTCAGCTTATCAATACCGTTCACGTTGACATGCTGATTGTTCCGTTGCGCGACGAAGAAGAGTAATACGTACCGGCCGGGTGGCGGATAATACCTTATCAGGCCTATAGTCAAGCAGGTAAGCTTGAACCATCAGGCAAATTCCGGCAAGCAACAATAACGCCCGCTTATGTGGGCGTTTTTTTATTCCCTCTTTTCCACAGCTCTCAGTACATCATTTCATCACATCAAACATAATTAGTGTGATCCACTAATTAGTTTGCATATCATTTGTATAATAACCTATTAATCCGGTTAATAACCGCAGTCTATATCAGCAAGATTTTTCGGCGCGTTTTGTTATAGGCGCTCATACGTTTCGGGACGGCATTGAAAGGCGAAGGAATATGAATACAACTGCACCTACGGGATTGCTGCAGCAACCTCGTCCATTCTTCATGATCTTTTTTGTAGAATTATGGGAACGATTTGGCTATTACGGCGTCCAGGGCATCCTGGCGGTTTTTTTCGTTGAACAACTTGGCTTTTCTCAGGAACAGGCCTTTATTACCTTTGGCGCTTTTGCGGCGCTGGTTTATGGCCTGATTTCCATCGGCGGCTATGTTGGCGACCATCTGTTAGGGACTAAACGCACCCTGGTACTAGGGGCGATTGTGCTGGCAACAGGCTATTTTATGACCGGCATGTCGCTATTAAACCCCGATCTGATCTTTATTGCGCTGGGCACGATTGCCGTGGGTAACGGGTTATTTAAAGCCAATCCCGCCAGCCTGCTCTCTAAATGCTATCTTCCTAAAGATCCCCGGCTGGATGGCGCTTTCACCCTATTTTATATGTCGATTAACATCGGTTCTTTGCTATCGCTATCGCTGGCGCCGGTAATTGCTGATAAATTTGGCTATACCGTTACCTATAATCTGTGCGGCGCCGGTTTAATTGTTGCGCTTCTGGTGTACTTCGCCTGCCGTGGCATGGTGAAAAATATCGGTTCTGAACCGGATCATAAGCCGCTACGTTTTCGCAATTTGTTGCTGGTATTACTTGGCACCGTCGTCATGGTTTTCCTCTGCGCCTGGCTGATGCACAACGTTAAGATTGCCAATCTGGTTCTCATCGTCCTTTCCATCGTCGTGACCATTTTCTTCTTTCGCGAAGCGTTTCGTCTGGATAAAACTGGTCGCAATAAAATGTTCGTGGCGTTCATTCTGATGATTGAAGCCGTGCTGTTTTACATTCTGTATGCGCAGATGCCTACTTCGCTGAACTTCTTTGCTATTAATAACGTTCATCATGAAATTCTTGGATTCGCCATTAACCCGGTGAGTTTTCAGGCGCTGAACCCATTCTGGGTGGTTGTCGCCAGTCCGGTACTGGCAGCGATTTATACCCGACTGGGTAGCAAAGGCAAAGACCTGACCATGCCGATGAAGTTTACGCTCGGCATGTTCCTCTGCGCACTGGGTTTTCTGACCGCCGCCGCAGCCGGAATGTGGTTCGCCGATGCGCAAGGACTGACGTCGCCGTGGTTTATCGTGCTGGTGTATCTGTTCCAGAGTCTGGGCGAGTTGCTGATCAGCGCGCTGGGACTGGCAATGGTCGCCGCCCTGGTGCCGCAGCATTTGATGGGCTTTATTCTGGGGATGTGGTTCCTGACCCAGGCCGCCGCTTTTCTGCTCGGCGGTTATGTGGCGACCTTCACCGCCGTACCGGAAAACATTACCGACCCGCTGCAGACGTTGCCAATTTATACCGACGTCTTTAGCAAAATTGGTCTGGTAACGCTGGCAGTTGCAGTGGTGATGGCCATTATGGTGCCATGGCTAAACCGGATGATTAATACTCCGGATAGCGCCCGTTGAACGTTAATGCCGGATGGCGACGCAAAGCGCCTTATCCGGCCTACAGGCACCGATCGTAGGCCCGATAAGCGCAGCGCCATCCGGCATGCCATCATAATTAGCTTTTTCGCGCGTCGATCCACGCTTGCACTTCAATCACAAAAGTATCCGGCGCTTTACGATACATTTTACGCGCCAGATCGAGAATAGTATGTTGCTCCAGCGCCTCTTCCATGCGCTGCTGCGCCATATCCATCACTGAGCGTACGCCGCAAATCCCTTCGCAAGCCCATGCGGGGGGCTGTTCATCAAATACCGTCAGCCGCTGGCGAATCTCGCGGCATTCAAAAATCCGTTTATCACCGTCTATCGCGTTGACTACGTCGAGCACTGTAATATGCTCGGCAGGTTTGGCAAGCTGAAAACCGCCCCCCTTCCCTTCAATGCTACGCACCAGACCAGCCTTCGATAAACGGGTAAAAATCTTGGCCAAATAGTCATAAGGCACGCTTTGCAGGTCCGCAATCTCGCGAACGCTCATTTCTCGGGCATCTCCCTTACTGTCCACCATGCACATCAGACTATGGATGCCGTACTCAACCCCGGAACTGTAGAAAGCCATACTCTTATCTCAGCCAAATTGATTCTGAGTTATTTTAGCTTTTTCATCAATACCATGCCAGTTCATAAGAAATATCACATAATAAAATTAAAATTTATTATTTATTTTTCAAATGGATAATCATATTTTGCAAATATAAATGCAAAACACAAACAAAATGACATTGCTTCCTTTAACTAGGACCAATAAAATCCGAGTAAATAAATAATATTCGTTAACAGGTGAAACCAAAATGCATCAACATATTCTGATTGTAGGGGCGGGATTTTCCGGGATGTGGGCAGCGCTCAGCGCGGCTCGTCTGGTAGATAAATATCAAAGCGAGAACATTAAGATCACCGTCATCGCACCTCAGCCTGAACTACGCATCCGCCCCCGTTTTTATGAAAATGCGGTGTCAACGTTGGTTGCGCCACTTCAGCCGCTGTTTGATATCACCGGCGTTAACTTCCTGCGCGGAACGGTGCGGCAAATCCTTCCGGATTCAAAAGAGGTGAGGTGGACAGATGCCAGCGGCGAAACGCGCGTAAGCCGCTACGATCGCATGGTGCTTGCCAGCGGTAGCCACGTAGACCGCTCACAGGTGGCTGGCGCTCAGACACATGCCTTCGATCTGGATCAACTGGAAAGCGCGGCAGTTCTTGAGCGGCATCTGCAAGGCCTGGCTTACCAGGCTGAAAGCGAAGCGCGTAATACCGTGGTTGTGTGCGGCGGCGGTTTTACGGGTATCGAGATGGCGCTTGAACTGCCTGGTCGCCTGCGCGATATCCTCGGTGTCGATGCTAAGACAAGAGTAGTCGTAGTTGAACGCAGCACGGAACCGGGCGCATGCTATAGTGAAGCATTGCGTAACATCATCATTGAAGCCTCTGCGGAACTGGGCGTGGAGTGGATCGTTAACGCAGAAGTAGAAAGCGTGGATGCCGTCGGCGTGACGCTGAAAGATGGGCAGACGATTGCATCGCAGACAGTGATCTGGACGGTTGGCGTACAGGCCAACGGCCTGACGGCGCAGATTGACGCTCCGCGCGATCGCTTGGGGCGTCTGCATGTGAATACCGAACTTCAGGTGTCAGGTCACGAAGATATCTACGCCACCGGCGACGTAGCCTATGCCACGACCGACGATGAAGGCCATCACGCGCTAATGACCTGCCAGCATGCGATTCTGTTAGGCAAGTTTGCCGGTAATAACGCTGCTGCCAGCCTGCTCAAAGTCACGCCCCTGCCATATCGTCAGGAAAATTACGTTACCTGTCTGGATCTTGGCGCCTGGGGCGCAGTCTATACAGAAGGATGGGATCAACAGGTGAAACTGACGCGCGCCGAGGCGAAGAAACTCAAGATGTCGATCACCAGCGAGCTGATCTACCCGCCAAAAGCAGACCGCGCAGTGGCGTTTAAAATTGCCGATCCACTGGCGCCGTTTGTTTAATGGATATTGCCGGATGGCGTATCCGGTCTACGGCGTTCCCGCGTAAATATCGAACCGGTGGCCTTTGGTGACGATAGCGTTAGGCGTCGCGATATCCGCCAACGGCGGCGCATAATCGGGACGTTTAACCACCACGCGTTTGGTAGCCAACTGACGCGCCGGTTCCAGCAGCCCGTCGGCGTCTAAATCCGGCCCCACCAGCGACTGAAACACCCGCATCTCTTTTTTCACCAGCGCGCTTTTCTGTCGGTGAGGAAACATTGGATCGAGGTAGACCACCTGCGGGCGCGGAGTGATATCAGTCAGCGCCGTCAGGCTGGAAGCATGAATCAACTGTAAACGTTGCCGCAACCACGGGCCAATATCCGCATCGGCGTAACCGCGCGCCAGACCGTCATCCAGCAAGGCAGCCACCACAGGATTACGCTCCAGCATTCGCACGCGGCAACCAACGGAAGCCAGTACAAATGCATCGCGCCCCAGCCCCGCCGTGGCATCGACTACATCCGGCAGATAATCGCCCTTAATACCGACCGCCTTCGCTACCGCTTCGCCGCGCCCGCCGCCAAACTTACGTCGATGGGCCATCGCGCCGCCGAGAAAATCGACGAAAATGCCGCCGAGTTTTGGTTCATCGCGCTTACGTAGCTCCAGATGTTGCGGCGTCAGTACCAGCGCCATCAGGTTGTTTTCATCATGCTCCAACCCCCAGCGGGCAGCCAGAACAGATAAGGCGCCGTCTCCGGCGCCCGTTTCATCAAGTAAACAAATTTTCACGCGAACAATCAGCCCTTGATGCCGTAATGCGCCAGCATGGCATCGAGTTGAGGTTCACGACCGCGGAAGCGTTTAAAGAGCTCCATCGGCTCTTCAGAACCACCGCGAGTCAGGATGTTATCAAGGAACGACTGACCGGTATCACGGTTGAAAATGCCTTCTTCCTCAAAACGGGAATAAGCGTCCGCCGCCAGCACGTCGGCCCACAGATAGCTGTAATAACCTGCCGCATAACCGCCAGCAAAGATGTGGCTGAACGCGTGCGGGAAACGCCCCCATGTCGGTGATGGCACCACGGCGACCTGTTTTTTGATTTCAAAAAGCGTCTCAAGAATTTTCGCCCCTTGCTGCGGGTTAAATTCCGCATGCAGACGGAAATCGAACAGACCGAACTCTAGCTGACGCAGAATAAACAACGCCGCCTGATAGTTTTTCGCCGCCAGCATTTTATCCAGTAGTTCCTTCGGCAACGGCTCGCCGGTTTCATAATGGCCGGAGATAAACGCCAGCGCGTCCGGCTCCCAACACCAGTTTTCCATAAACTGGCTTGGCAGTTCGACCGCATCCCACGGCACGCCGCTGATACCGGATACCCCGGCAGTTTCAATGCGGGTCAGCATATGGTGCAGGCCATGACCAAACTCGTGGAACAGGGTGATCACTTCATCATGGGTAAACAGCGCGGGTTTACCGTTTACCGGACGGTTGAAATTACAGGTCAGATAAGCGACCGGCTTTTGCAAGGTGCCGTCCGCTTTACGCATCTGCCCGACGCAGTCATCCATCCACGCCCCGCCGCGTTTGTTTTCGCGCGCATACAGATCAAGGTAGAAGCTGCCACGCAGCTCGTGGTTCTCGTCATACAGATCAAAGAAACGAACATCCGGATGCCACACCTCCACATCAGTGCGCTCTTTCGCAGTAATGCCGTAAATGCGCTTCACCACTTCAAACAAGCCATTCACGGCTTTGTTTTCCGGGAAGTACGGACGTAACTGCTCATCGCTGATGCTGTAAAGATGCTGTTTTTGCTTTTCACTATAGTACGCGATATCCCACGGCTGCAGCTCGTCGACGCCGAACTCCGCTTTAGCGAAGGCACGCAGTTGCGCCAGCTCTTTTTCCCCCTGCGGACGGGCGCGTTTCGCCAGATCGGTTAAGAAATCAAGCACCTGCTGTGGATTTTCCGCCATTTTGGTGGCCAGCGATTTATGGGCATAATTTTCGAAGCCCAGCAGTTGCGCCAGCTCATGGCGTAGCGCAAGAATTTCTTCCATCACCGGACTGTTGTCCCATTTCCCCGCGTTTGGCCCCTGGTCGGAGGCGCGAGTGGAATAGGCGCGATACATTTCTTCGCGTAACGCCTGGTTGTCGCAGTAAGTCATCACCGGCAGGTAGCTTGGAATATCCAGCGTCAGCAGATAGCCTTGCTGCTCTTTCGCTTCGGCCTGCGCTTTAGCGGCGGCGAGCGCGCTTTCCGGCATCCCCGTCAGTTCGGCTTCGTCGGTGATCAGCTTCGTCCACCCCATCGTTGCGTCAAGCACGTTATTGCTGTACAGGTTGCCCAACTCAGACAGGCGAGTGGCGATTTCGCCGTAACGCTGCTGTTTCTCTTTCGGCAGACCTATGCCGGACAGTTCAAAATCACGCAGCGCGTTATCGACCGCTTTCTTCTGTGCGGTATTCAGCGTGGCGTAATAATCGCCGTCGCGCAGGTCGCGATACGCGTTGTACAACCCCTCATGTTGCCCAACCCAAGTGCTGTATTCAGACAGCAGCGGCAACGTCTGTTCGTAGGCTTCGCGCAGTTCCGGGCTATTTTTCACCGAGTTAAGGTGACTCACCGGGGAGAAGATTCGTCCCAGCGCGTCGTCTGCTTCCGCCAGCGGCTGGCAAAGATTTTCCCAGGTATACGGCGCGCCATGCGCCACAACGCCTTCTACCGTCGTCCGGCAATCGGCCAACGCTTTGATGACCGCAGGCACCACATGCTCCGGTTTAATTGCAGAAAAAGGCGGTAGTGAAAAAGACGTCAGTAATGGATTGGTCATATGCGCAGTCCCGTAGAAGAAGGTGAGTGGAGCGCGCTTTTGGCGCTCTCGCGATGAGATCTAGAATGGGGGATAGTTGGGGGAATTTCAATGATGGACAGTGAGCAGACGTGGGTATCGCTGCAATAAGCCGCCCCTTATACCTCATCCCGGCTTATGCCTGATAAGCCGGGTGATAGCGTTAGCGCGTTTTTCTTGCCATCTCGTAAGCAGCGGATAAATCCAGACGCTGCCAGAACTGTTGATCATCAGTCTCGCCCGATAACGGATATCCTGCCGGTAACGCCGTCTCTTCCATGAGCGCCTGGCGCTGTGCCGTCGAAAAATTCGGTAGCGCGGCCTGCAGCAAAACATCGGCGCCTTTTGGTACTTTCAGCGGCTGATGCTCGCTTTTCTGTTGCGGCAGGTTATAGGTCATGGTGAAACGGTAAAAAGTATGCATAGCCGGATCGCGGTACGGATCTTCTTTTTCGGTTGATGCCGCGCATTCAACAATTGTCGTACCACACTCTTTCATCAACGCCTCACGCAGTTGAATGCGAGCTTCGTTGAACAATGTTCGATAATGCGGATCGTTAAGATAGTGCGCGACATTACGCTGCGCGACCATACGCGCGCCGATCACATCCAGCGGATAGTGTACGCCGAGTACCAGGCGGGAATAGCCATAGCGCGCGCCGCGAATCACCAGCGCATCAAAGCGCTCCGGAAGCATTTCCGCCATCAATAGCGCATCCGTATAACCGACGTTCGTGTGACCGCTGGGGAAAGAAGCGCCATCCGCAGTATAAGGATGACCATCTTTTACCACCACATCGTCCGGCGTCAGATGGATAGTATTACCCGGTACCTGGAAAGGACGCGGATAGTGAAAATATTTTTTCGCCGCGCTGGTGCTAACTTCCGATGCTTTAATCAGCGCCGCCGCTTTGCCAAGCTCGCCTTTATCATAAGCGGTAAGAAATGCCCGTCCCAGCCGCGGCCCCATCGCACCGCTCAGGAAATAGAGATAGCCCACGCTTTCCGCATCCGCCAGCGCCTGGTGACGGGTATTAACATCGGCATCATGGTTAATCGCCGTTACCATCGCCAGATTGTCTTTCAATACCGCTTCCGGCAATGTATTGAAGGCGGAAAGCAGGGTAATTCCCACCTGTTGATTATCACTGGTCTGAAAATCATAACCGCTAGCCTGTAGCCAGGCAGTATCCGCCTGACCAGGATTCTGTTGCATCTGGATCAGATCGTCGCGGGTCAACGCTGCGCCATCGCCTTGTAATGCCTTGCGCAACTGTGCCAACCATTGAGACTCAAGGCTCTTAAAGGCGTCGCTCGTCGAGTTCGGCGTCACGCTTTTTGCTATTAACTCCGCCTGGGACAGGGAAATATCTTTCGCCAGTGCCGGCATCGCCAGCATCAGAGATGACGCCAGTACAGTAATGTGTAGTTTCATTATTGTTCCTTTCATTAAAAATAACGCCAGGTCAAAACCACTACGTTGCCCTCAGGCGATGCTGGCCTGCTCATTTGACGATTTGATGATACGAACATGTCTTGCAATACTTTCACAACAGGCGAAACAACATGGCGGTACGGGGGTAATCTGCGCGGATCTGCGGTAAACTATCGGTTAACTTGTTTACTTCCCGGAATATCTGCATCCATGCTCAGTTATCGTCACAGCTTTCACGCAGGCAACCACGCCGACGTCCTTAAACATACCGTTCAGAGCCTGATCATCGAGTCGCTAAAAGAGAAAGAAAAATCGTTTCTCTATCTGGACACGCACGCGGGCGCGGGGCGCTATCAGTTGTGCTGCGAACATGCTGAACGTACTGGAGAGTATCTGGAAGGTATTGCCCGTATCTGGCAGCAGGACGACCTGCCCGCCGAGCTGGAAACGTATATTGGCGTCGTAAAATATTTCAACCGCAGTGGGCAGTTACGCTACTATCCGGGTTCTCCGTTAATCGCCCGCCAGTTGCTGCGTGAGCAGGACAACCTGCAGCTCACGGAATTGCATCCCAGCGACTTCCCGCTTTTGCGCGCGGAATTTCAAAAAGACAACCGCGCCCGCGTGGAACGCGCCGACGGTTATCAGCAACTGAAAGCCAAATTGCCGCCGGTTTCCCGCCGCGGCCTGATTCTCATTGACCCGCCTTATGAAATTAAAACTGACTACCAGGCAGTGGTCAGCGGCATCAGCGAGGGTTATAAACGTTTCGCCACCGGTACATACGCGCTATGGTATCCGGTGGTGCTCCGTCAGCAGATTAAGCGCATGATTCATGATCTGGAGGCCACCGGCATCCGTAAAATCCTGCAAATTGAGCTGGCGATCCGCCCGGACAGCGATCAGCGCGGGATGACGGCGTCCGGTATGATTGTGATTAACCCGCCGTGGAAACTGGAGCAGCAGATGAACAACGTGCTACCGTGGCTACACAGCAGGCTGGCGCCGAACGGTCACGGGCATACCTCGATAAGCTGGATCGTGCCAGAGTAATCACAGCCATCGGTGGAAGCTTTCACTTTCAGGTATACAATCGCGAATATTTTGGCGGGTAGCGCAGAATCTATCCGCCCGACAACGCATATAAAGGAGCGGTCATGACCAAACACTATGATTACATCGCTATCGGCGGCGGCAGCGGCGGTATCGCCTCGATTAACCGCGCCGCCATGTACGGCCAGAAATGCGCGCTCATCGAAGCCAAAGAACTGGGCGGCACCTGCGTCAACGTGGGTTGCGTGCCAAAGAAAATCATGTGGCATGCCGCGCAGATTCGTGAAGCCATTCATCTGTATGGCCCGGACTACGGTTTTGACGCCACGATTAATCAGTTCGACTGGAGCAAGCTAATTGCCAGCCGTACCGCGTATATTGACCGCATCCATACTTCATACGACAACGTGCTGGGCAAAAATAACGTGGATGTGATTAAAGGCTTTGCCCGCTTTGTCGATGCCAAAACCATTGAAGTGAACGGCGAAACTATCACCGCCGACCATATTTTGATCGCTACCGGTGGCCGTCCGAGCCATCCTGGGATTCCAGGCGTGGAATACGGCATTGATTCCGACGGTTTCTTTGCGCTTTCTGCCTTGCCGGAGCGCGTCGCGGTGGTAGGCGCAGGTTATATCGCCGTTGAACTGGCTGGCGTTATCAACGCGCTGGGGGCGAAAACGCATCTGTTTGTCCGTAAACATGCGCCGCTGCGCAGTTTTGACCCGATGATTAGCGAAACGCTGGTTGAGGTGATGAACGCCGAAGGCCCGCAGCTACATACTCACGCAGTGCCGAAAGCGGTGGTGAAAAACGCCGACGGCAGTCTGACTCTGGAACTGGAAGATGGCCGCACTGAAAACGTTGATTGCCTGATCTGGGCCATTGGTCGCGAACCGTCGACCGACAATATTAATCTGGCGGCAGCGGGCGTTAAAACCAATGAAAAAGGTTACATCATCGTCGATAAGTTGCAGAACACGAACGTAGAGGGCATTTACGCCGTTGGCGATAACACTGGCGCGGTGGAGTTAACGCCAGTCGCGGTCGCCGCTGGTCGCCGTCTCTCCGAACGCCTGTTTAACAACAAGCCGGACGAGTATCTGGATTACAGCAATATCCCGACCGTGGTCTTTAGTCATCCGCCTATCGGCACTGTCGGTTTAAGCGAGCCGCAGGCGCGCGAGCAGTACGGCAACGAGCAGGTGAAGGTCTATCAGTCATCGTTTACCGCCATGTATACCGCGGTAACGACACACCGCCAGCCGTGCCGTATGAAGCTGGTCTGCGTCGGGCCGGAAGAAAAAATTGTGGGTATCCACGGTATCGGCTTCGGCATGGATGAAATGTTGCAGGGCTTCGCGGTGGCGCTGAAGATGGGCGCTACCAAGAAAGACTTCGATAATACCGTCGCCATCCACCCGACCGCGTCGGAAGAGTTTGTGACCATGCGTTAATATCTTGTGCGCCCACCTTAAAGGATGGGCGCACAGGCCTTCATGATTAATACGTACTGAAATAATTCTGAATCAATTCCGGCTTGTGCGTCTGAGTTAATGCCGTCATCAGCAATACCCGCGCCTTCGCCGGGTTGAGCGAATCAGACACCAGCCCTGGCTGTCCTTTATCCAGCGGTACTACGCCATTTCCGGCGCGGGAAGCGCGCACCACGATAATCCCGGCTTTCTCCGCTTTTTTAATCCCCGCGTCGCTGCGTACCGAGACCGAACCTGCGCCGGTTCCGGCATAAATAATACCGTCCGCGTGATGGGCGATCGCCGCATCATACATATATTCCGGGTCGTCCTGATAGCCATAAATAATCACCACATTGGGTAATTTTTTGATATTACGTACGTCAAAAACAGAGCGCAGGGTATGAATTTTTTCCACTCGCGTTTCGAACTGTGGCTGACCATTAACGATGACGCCCAGATAGCCCTCTTCCGGCGCTTTAAAGGTATCCAGAGTCGTGGCATTAGTTTTCGTCACAAAGCGCGCCGAACCAATTCGATCGTTTAAAACAACCATTACGCCGCGTCCCTTCGCATTCGGGTCAGCAGCCACCGTGACCGCTTCCAGCAGGTTCATTGCACCATCGGCGCTGATTGCCGACGCGGGCCGCATTGCAGCGGTAAACACCACCGGTTTGTCACTTTTCACAGTCAAATTAAGAAAGTAGGCGGTTTCATCGAGCGTGTCAGTGCCGTGAGTAATGACCACACCGTCAACATCGTCCCGCGCCAATAACGCATTCACCTTCTGTGAAAGTTTCAGGATAATATCGCTGGTCATATTTTCGCTACCAATATTCGCCACCTGCTCGCCGTCAACGCGAGCGATATTATTCATTTCCGGTACGGCATTTATTAATGTTTGCACGCCAAGTTCACCGGATTTATATCCCGCAGTTTGTGTATTATTTGCTGCCGTCCCGGCGATAGTACCGCCTGTCGCGAGAATAACAATATGTGGTAGTGACGTTGTGCTAAATACACAGTGGCTGATGAGCAGCAACACTGTGGCCATGAAAACCCTGATTTTCATTTTCTTCCTCTGAATTAAAAATAATAAGTGACGTGTGCTATAAAAACATTAATAACAATCAGGCCAGAACCATTTTTCCTATTAACAGCCCGACAATGACCGAGACAATCACGTTAACTAATCCCGGACGCATAAAACTATGGTTAAGCACATATTTGCCGATACGCGTCGTACCGGTATCGTCAAACGCCAGCGCCGCCAGACACTGCCCCGCCACCGGAATAAAGAAATAGCCGTTAACGGCAGGCCAGGAGCCGATTAATGCATAAGCGGGCAACCCTAACGCCAGCCCCAGCGGCAACAGAATTAACGTCGTTGCCGCCTGGCTGCTGACCATAGCGGACACGAAAAACATCATAATGGCGATAAGCCAGGTATGCTGTTGCAATAGAGTTTGCACTTCTGCCTTAATCAAAGCGATATGACCATTCACGAACGTCTCACTCATCCAGGCCAGGCCGAAGGCGCAGACAATCGCCAGCGCGCCCGCCCGAAATACCGTACCGCTGATAATCTGATCGACCTGCGGTCGGCATAACAACACAATCAGGCAGGCAAAAGAGAGCATCGTAATCTGGATAGCGGCGGACATCGAAAGCGGTTGTAGCCCTTTCGCTGTTTCCACCATTGGTCGCAGCGCCGGAATCAGTCCCAGCAGAACGATAACGATCGCACTGGTCAGAAATAATGCCACCGACAATTTGGCGCGCGAAGTGACCACCGTATTTTTGCTTTCTTTCTGCGTAGGTTTAATTAACCCTTCAGCAAGCCGACGTTGATATTCCGGATCGTCTTTTAACTCTTTTCCTTTATTAAAGGTCGCTATTGCCCCCATCGCTACGCCGATTAACGTGGCGGGTACGCAAATCATCATAATGGTTGAAATAGAGACGCCCAACGGCGCCATTAAACCAATCATCGCCGCCATGGCGGCAGATATAGGACTGGCGGTGATCGCCTGTTGCGATGCGATAACGGAAATAGATAAAGGACGTTCCGGTCGAATACCTGAATCCCGTGCGACTTCAGAAATAACCGGTAGCAAGCTATAAACGACATGCCCCGTTCCTGACATAAAAGTGAAGATATAACAGATAAACGGTGCTAATAACGTAATGTAACGGGGGTGACGACGCAGAATTTTTTCCGCCAGTTTGACCAGTAAATCCAGCCCGCCGGAGGCCTGTAAAGAAGCAGCCGCTAAGACAACAGAAAGAATAATCAGAATCACATCAATCGGCGGCGTAGAAGGCGTCAGGCCAAAAATAAAAACCATCACGCCGACGCCTAATCCGCCGATCATCCCCAAAAATACGCCGCCGATCCTGGCGCCTATCATTAGGGCCACAAGGATAATACATAATTCCGTCCAAAACATACTTCCTCCTGGGTTATCTGGAGTGAGTGTCGCTTTACATTGAGGGACGTAACCTACTGTGCAAACGGTTTACCAAAACCAAATGCACCGTAATGAGATAAAACCTGCGCCGCCGATTTCCCGCCCTGCCGCATGGCGCGTAACACGCTTTCTTTATCGGGTTCCGCCATACCCGATTGCAAAATGGAAAGCAAAAAACCGGTTAAGAAGGCGTCGCCTGCGCCCAGCGTATCGATAGGTTCGATATAAACAGGTTGCCACTCCAGATAATCCGCGCCGGAAAAATAATAAACTTTTTCATGCCCGCAGGTGGCAATAATATGCCGACAGCCATAGCGGTAAAGTTTATTTAGTTTTATTTTGATTTCATCTGGCGATAAACCGCTACAGGAGATAAATCCGTAATCTACCCACGGGCACACCTTTTCAAAATATTCGTCTGTACCGCGCCCGGAAAAATCAAAAGAGAGTAAGACGGTTTGTTGTTTAATTTTCTCCAGTTCCGATTCCAGGTGGCCGTTAATGCTGGAATGGACTAAGGTAAATTGTGATATATAGCGAAGATCGACGTCAGACAGACTAAAAGGATGTTCCCGCAATACGCCGTTTTTGTTGCTGGCGACAAATTGCCGATCGCCATGCGTGAGACGGATACAGGCATATCCATTTTCGCCGGTATAATGGCGGCAGTGAGAGATATCTATCTGTAGCTGGCGTAATACATCCTGTACGTGCCGCGCTGCGTCGTCATTGCCAAACGCCCCCATAAACGCGCTGGGGATATCTGCTAATTTCGCATAGACAGAAAAATTTAATGCATTACCGCCGGGGTACATGATACCGGAATGCAGGTATTTATCGACAACGTTGTCGCCAATACCCAATACGCTGATGCTCATCTTTATTCCTTGTTTGTCTTTACAATAAAAAGCGTCCCTGCTTTTTTATCCATCCTGATTTAATTAATATTCCACTTTCCACATATAGCGGCGCGTAGTTAACGGATGCTGGCGCACCTCAGCTAACGCCCGATTGTAAACGGGATAAACATTATTAAAGAGAGAGTGGTTAAAGTAATCAATAACCGTGGTTTTAATGGTCGATAACCCCAGCTCTTTCGCATCGACAACTTCAATCCGGCGGCCATATTTTTTCAGGAAGTTTAACGCGCGTTCATCCACCGCCCGCGTATTGCCCTCGGAAAACTGGAAGAAGAAAGGCGTATTCGCATCGGTAATTTCAAACGGCCCGTGGAAAAACTCACCGCTATGAATACAGGCGGAATGTATCCACTGCATTTCCATAAAGATACAGATGCTCTGTAGGTAGGCTGCGCCATAGCCCGCGCCGCTGGCGACGGTGTAAATGACTTTATCGTCTTTATATTCCTGAGCGAACGCCTGCGCGCGTTCCGCAACCTGCTCGCAAGCGCGCCAGACGATACGGTTGATTTTGCTGACGCCATCCTGAAAATCATCGTAGTGCGCGTACCCTTCCGTCTGCTGGAGCAGTTCGACCGCACTCAGCAGGCCTTTCATCGTTTTCTCTCCGGCAATATCTTTACCGTCGCCAAACGTGTACGTTTCCACATAGTCGCAGTGCGCCACCAGCGGTGAATCCATCACCCAGGTTAAACCAATGACCGGCGTGCCGTGCTGACGGGCGATTTCAGCCGCTTTAATTGTCTCTGGCGTATTACCTTTGTGGGAGGCGACAACCACAACGGCATTTTCTCCCAGCGCTACCGGCGGATTGTTAATAAATTCTCCGCTGTTATACAGACCGACAGTCAACGCTTTCGCTTCTTTTTCTAAAAATGCTTTCGCCGGATAGAACGCCGCATAAGAACCGCCGCACGCCACGTAATAGACGTGTTTAACGCCCCCTTTCTCTGCCTGGCCGGCCACAATATTGCTAACTGTCTCTTTCATACCCATCATGCTTTCCTCTGGTTCCATCAATGATACAGGCGAGGACTCGCCATAAATGACTCAAAATGTATTATCATTTTTATATGACATTTAAATACATTTGATCAAGATGAAAACCAAAAAAAATCGGGATCCGCGATCTGGATCCCGATTCAGCCTGCTCTCCGTTACCGTAACGCTGACATCATACGGTAAAGCGTATTTTATCGCCGACAATCAACTGTTGCGAAACGCAGGAGAGTTCTCCTTTGTTATCAATCATTTCACTTTTTATCAGGATCAGCGGATAACCCTCGTTGACGCCAAGATAATGGGCAACTTCAAAGCTCGCATAAACCAGTTCGATCATCTTACGAGAGTGGATAAACCATAAATGGTATTTCTCGCGTAAGCATTCATACAAAGAGTGATTATTAAGATCTTCTTCCAGCAAAAACGCGAAACGTGGGGGAAGATGTACGGTTTCCAGCGATACCGCCACATCGTCGGCATAGCGGATACGTTCAATGACGACCGCTTTTTCGCCATTGTTCATATTCAGTAACGCTTTTGTCTCATCGTCTACCGATTCAAAAACAGATTTGATGGTGCGTGACCCCGGGCGACGTCCCTGGGACTGGCATAACTCGCTGAAACTCATGATGCCGGTCATACTGCGCTGAAATTTCTCACTGGAGACAAAGGTGCCTTTGCCGGACACACGGGTCAGCAAATTTTCACGCGTCAGCGCATCCAACGCCTTACGGACCGTGACCCTACTCACCTGCCAGCGCGCGCTCAGCTCATTTTCCGTCGGGATCTGCTGGCCTGGTTTATACTCTCCACGCGCAATGGCCTCTTTTAAAGCGGCTTCAAGCTGCTTATAAAGCGGTTTGGCGCTATTACTGTCGGGTTGCTCGATCATTTGTATCCATTTGTATTATTTTAATGCCATAGCCTGTATTATAACTATTTATGTTACCTTTGCTTGTGAATCCACGCCATTCGGTTACCTAGTTATACCGCTGCTAAACGAATGTTCTGATTTTGGGGCTAAGGAAGGCGTCATGAAAACAAATTTTTCACAATAAGATTCAGTAAATTAGCTAACGATTTTTCTTATCGGACAAACGGTAAAGTGTGATCTATCGCACACTTTGCAACTCATGTATCGAAGCGAATGTCTACGCTTAATAGACACCCGGGCAACCCCCGTATCTTTTACGACGCAAGCCGGAGGTCCTTGTCATTATGCTCAACCAGAAATTAAACCCCACGCCCTCTGAAGATCTGACTATTGATGTCGATCTGCTTTATGAAACAGACCCGTGCGAGTTAAAGCTGGATGAAATGATCGAGGCGGAACCGGAGCCGGAAATGATCGAGGGGCTTCCGGCCTCTGACGCCCTGACCCCTGCCGATCGGTATCTCGAACTGTTCGAGCATGTACAGTCAACAAAGCTGTTTCCAGACAGTAAAACGTTCCCGGACTGCGCGCCGAAGATGGACCCGCTCGATATCCTGATCCGCTACCGTAAGGTCAGACGCCACCGCGATTTTGACTTACGCCGCTTCGTCGAAAACCATTTCTGGCTACCGGAAACCTTATCCAGCGAGTATGTCTCTAACCCCGAAAACTCGCTCAAAGAACATATTGACCAGCTTTGGCCTATACTGACGCGCGAACCGCAAGATCATATTCCGTGGTCTTCGCTGCTGGCGCTGCCGCAATCTTATATCGTGCCGGGAGGCCGTTTTAGCGAAACCTATTATTGGGACTCTTATTTTACCATGCTGGGTCTGGCGGAAAGCGGGCGCGAAGACTTACTTAAATGTATGGCGGATAATTTCGCCTGGATGATTGAAAACTATGGTCATATTCCCAACGGCAACCGGACCTATTACCTGAGCCGCTCCCAGCCGCCGGTTTTCGCCCTGATGGTAGAACTGTTCGAAGAAGATGGCGTGCGCGGCGCGCGGCGTTATCTCGACCATCTCAAAATGGAATATGCCTTCTGGATGGACGGCGCCGAATCACTGGCGCTCAACCAGGCTTATCGCCACGTTGTGCGGATGCCGGACGGTTCCCTGCTGAACCGCTACTGGGACGATCGCGACACGCCGCGCGACGAGTCATGGCTGGAAGATGTCGAAACCGCGAAACATTCCGGTCGTCCACCCAATGAAGTCTACCGGGATTTGCGCGCCGGGGCGGCATCCGGCTGGGACTATTCTTCACGCTGGCTACGCGATGCGGGCCGGCTTGCCAGCATACGCACGACTCAGTTTATCCCCATCGATTTGAACGCTTTTCTGTACAAACTGGAGAGCGCCATCGCCAATATTTCAGCGCTGAAAGGCGAACGTGACACTGAAGCGTTATTTCGCCAGAAGGCCAGCGATCGCCGCGCCGCCGTGAACCATTACCTATGGGATGACGAAAACGGTTGTTATCGGGACTATGACTGGCGACGCGAAGAAATGGCGCTCTTTTCCGCCGCCAGTATCGTACCGCTGTATGTGGGCATGGCGAATCATGAACAGGCCGACCGCCTGGCAAATGTGGTACGCAGCCGCCTGTTAACGCCCGGCGGAATTATGGCGACCGAATACGAAACTGGCGAACAGTGGGATAAGCCGAACGGCTGGGCGCCGCTGCAATGGATGGCTATCCAGGGCTTCAAACTGTATGGTGACGATATGCTGGGCGATGAAATCGCCCATAACTGGTTAAAAACGGTGAACCATTTTTATCAGGAGCACCATAAACTGATTGAGAAATACCATATTTCCGGCGGTACACCCCGCGAAGGCGGCGGTGGCGAATATCCGCTACAGGATGGATTCGGCTGGACCAACGGTGTGGTGCGCCGCCTGATTGGCCTTTACGGAGAACCTTAACCTGCTCCGGCCTCAGTGAATCGCATCATAAATGGCTGACTGAATTTTCAGCCATTTGTTATTGTCTGCGCTGGGTCGGGCCTGAGCGCGTAATCGGGCCTGCTCCGTATCGTACTCCTGGCGCGTTACAACGGCCGGAACGGTGCAAAACGTTTGCAAATAGGTTTTATGCATCGCGGTCAATGGCGCGCCGCTCGACATTGCGTGGCTTAACGTCGTGATAAATCGCCGGCAGGGTTTTACCTCATCCATCAACGCGGAATAACGCAACAACAGTTGTAACACCTCGGTATGTCTCGCCGCAAACGCCTGCTCCGTCCACGCGAGTTGCCAGTTCATTCCGCCCTGTAGGAACAGCGCCGTCACCCGCGTATCATTGCGATCTATCGCCGCCCGCATATTATACGTATCCCAGGTAATGCCCATATGGGTGATCGTTTCCCGCGCGGAGGGTGCCTCACGCGGCGGCTCATCCTGCGCAATCGCGGGAGATTGCGCGGCCCCGGAGCCTGGCGGCAGCGTGCTGAACAGCCAGAATGCGCCCGCCAGTATCGCCAGCGTCATTACGCAGACCCCGCCCCACAAAACGCCGGAAATCAGTTGATCACGTTCTTCAGGCGTGCGCGGCGGCCGTTTACGCGGCGGCTCTATGCTCTCGCTAATCTCATGCTTATCTCCCCCGGCCTGCCGATCTTTAAGCCGCGCGATTTGCCAGAAGTGCCGTAATTCCCGTTCATCCGCCAGCAGAAACGAAGCGGGATTCACGCGGGTACGTTTTTCGGCATAAGCGCGCTGGATAGGCCGAACGATTTGCTGATACTGAACGTTTAGCAGCATAAGCCGTGCTGAGGTGAGCGGCTGTCTGGCGATAACTTCGTTTCGCGCGAGGCGGCAATCATCCAGAAACATGCGCAGCGTCGTGCGCGGCTCGACGAACAGCGTCAACGCTGAGGCGTCATTAAAAATGCTGACGTAATGACGGGCAAATAATTTCTTATCGACCACCATGAGAGCCAGCTCGCTGAACAACATACCTTCCAGCGCGTGTTGATCTTCTCCCTGTTTTACCCACTGCCGCAAACGGTCCGGGCCGAAATGTTGTTTGAGGTAGTGATTCAGGGACGCCCGATCCGGCCATGCGCGCGCAATAAGCGCTTTTAACGTCAGTTCTATCGCCCGAAGCTGACGCTGCGCCTCAAGATGCGCCTCCTGGTCGGGCTCTTCCAGTTCAGTTTGATACAACAATAGCGGCTGTTGCTGACGTAGCTGTTCCAGCGAGGTGACAAAACGCAACGCGGCAATAAGTTGATTTTCACTGACCTCTTGCCCGCTATCATACTGGGGGACCTGCTGCTGAAGGTGACGCAGTTGCAGCATAAACTGACTCAACTGCGCGTCGTTTATCCGTAATTTTTTCGCCACCGCGCCCCAACCTCCCAGGTTAAGGCGCGCCTGCTCAAGCTGTTCCATGAACCACCGGGGCTCTTTTCCCTCTGCGGTATGAATACCAAGCAGCAGCAGTATTTCCATTGATGCCTGGCGGATAATCCCCAGGCTATGTTCAAAAGGCGCACATGTCGCCTGCGAAGCGCTATTCGTCATTATCTTCCCTAAAAGACGATCCCGCGTCGAGATCTTAGTGTTCTTTTAATTATGTTTTTTCATAGATATAACAGATTTAGTCACATTTCAGTGAGTTAATCTCAATCATTGCAAATTTATAAGAAGATCGGTTGCTAACCTAAAACATCAGCTTTTCATTCTGTCAACACGACGTTACGGTGAACGGCATAGACCTTTTCCCTGTCTGCGCCTGGCCGCCTGACCGCTAGCCACGCTTGCTGCACACCTTATAATCGCGCTTTTTATGAGAAAGACGCCATGCCGCACATTTCATCTCGCTTTAGTTCCGCCTGCATCGCGTTTATTAAACAGGGGCAGGGTCTGTCGCTGGAAAAGTATCGCGACCGGCAGGGTAAATGGGTGATTGGTTACGGGCATATATTGACGCCGGATGAGACGCTGACGTTCATTACGCCCGAACAGGCGGAGGCATTCTTGCTGGATGACCTCAATAACTGCGATAAACTGTTACAGACCTGCCTGCCGGAACTTCATGATCGGTTTCAACGTGAAACGCTTATTGCGCTGATGTTCAGCATCGGACACCAGCGTTTTTTATCATTAATCAATACGAGTGATATTTCACAATCTGGAATCAGCGTGCTGTGAATTTAACATCGTTAATTCGATTCATTTAACATCATGGCGGCCTGAGTACGATTTTTTACATCCAGCCGCCGATAAAGCGACTCAAGATGCGCTTTTACCGTCCCGGTACTAATATTTAACGCCCGACCAATTTGTTTATTTGATTCACCTGCGGCAAGCATCTTTAAAATTTCCCGCTGGCGGGCGCTTAGCGCTTTTATATCGCGAGACGCCAACTCCGTTGAATTTAACCAATCCCCCGGTAAAAACATCATCCCGCGAGAGACAGTATTGAGCGCAAGAGCAAAGGTTTCGGCATCAGAGTCACGTGGCACCACAGCCTGAACATTAAATTGCATCATTTCATGTAACCACCTTTGACTGCCTTCCATCGCTGTGATAATAATCCTCACCTCAGGAAATAGCCGTGCGGTTTTTTGTAACACCTCGCGGCAAAATTCAGCATCCAGGCCGCCATCCAGCATGACCAGCGCATCCGGCGCGCTTTCTACTTTTTGCCAGAGTTCTTCTGTCTGACAGACACTCTGAATACTTACTCCTGGAATACGCTGCTGCAAACTGATTTTCATTCCATGAATAAATATTGACTGCCTGTCAAACATGATTACCTGCATTACTTTTCTCCGCTTGGGTAAGATAATAGTCTCAAGATGAGGAAGGGTATTACCCGTAGGGTAAAATAAGAAGTCGCCATTTGGCATAGGCCATTTTACCGATAGCCATTGATTAAGAAAGAGAGAGGTTATGAATATTTACAGCTTCAACATCATGATTACAGAATTAGCTAAAATTAGCGATTTGACTTAAGGAACATCTTATTATCACAAGCGAACAACGTTAATTTGAATATTAATTTATAAGAAGAGTACGCCTGGCGCGCCACAAAGGAAATATCTGTCTCCCATCTGGTATGTTACAAAATATAAATTGGCACACCATGTTAAAAAATAGTCAGTCAGCCACGATAACCGAACGACAAGTCAAATACACTACCGTCTATGCACGCGCATTCTCCGTCCCGCCACCCCGCTTTTATCGACGCTTTCTACCGCCATCGTCTCGTTTGACGGCTGTTTGACGCTGCAACACCTGGCTGGAAGGGGATAAACCCGACGCGCAACGTTATCAAACGTATCAGTCACACGGACAATGATTGCGAAAGCGCCTATTAGATGCTAGAAAATCAATAAAATCGGCCGTTTAAGCGTCACTGTTTCAATAAAAATAATAATAGAGCCTGATGATGGATAAAATATATGCAATGAAATTGTTTATACACGTGGCGGAACGGGAAAGTTTTTCTCGCGCGGCAGAGGAGGTCGGCCTCCCCAAAGGCAGCGTTTCACGGCAGATACAAGCGCTGGAAAATCAACTGGGCACACGCCTGCTTCATCGCACCACCCGACGGGTACAGCTTACTCAGGATGGAATGGCTTACTACGAGCGGGCAAAAGATCTGTTGAGTAACCTGGATGAACTGGAAGGCCTTTTCCAGCCTGACCCAGCCAGCATCAGCGGTAAAATACGGGTAGATATACCGCCGGGTCTCACAAACAGCTTGATCATGCCGCGCCTGTCTACTTTTTTACATCATTATCCCGGCATTGCGCTGGAACTTTGTAGTAGCGATCGACAGGTTGATTTACTACGGGAAGATTTCGACTGCGTGGTGCGTACAGAGCCGCTACACGCGCCAGGGATACTGACACGCCCGCTTGGCAAACTCACCAGAGTGAACTGCGCCAGCCCACAATACCTGGCGCGTTTTGGGTATCCGGAAAGCCTTGACGACCTAGCCTTACATGCGATGGTGCATTATTCATTAACGCCAGGAATCTCTTCACCGGGTTTCTCCTTCGAAACCCCCCACGGTATGCAATGGGTAAAAACCGGCGGAATGTTAACCGTAAACAGTACGGAGACCTGGCATACGGCCTGTCTGGCAGGGCTAGGGATCATTCAGACGCCACGCATTACTGTGCGCGAGGCTTTACGCGCCGGAACGCTCATTGAAATTTTGCCGCAATATCGCGCCAGCCCATTGCCGGTGACGCTGCATTATCCCCATCGCCGTAATCTTTCCCGCCGGGTACATCTGTTTATGGTATGGCTGACTGAGACCATCAACAATGCCGCGTTTTAAGCATCAGCCAGGGAGAAGCTATACTGACATATTCTATTAATGATGAAGGACTACCGACCTGATGACGCAGGAAAATAACGTAAAACGCCCTATTCAGGAACTGGAGCACGATCCGATACAAAAAATAGAAACGCAGCCGCATGACCCGCCGGAAAAAAACGAAAAGGCAAATCAGGCGTTGCATTCCGTTACCACCCTGATGCAAAAAATTCAGCGCCAACCGATGGTGGCCCACCTCATTCGCGCGACCGAACGTTTTAACGATCGATTAGGCAATCAATTTGGCGCGGCTATCACCTACTTTTCGTTTCTGTCGATGATCCCGATAATGATGGTGTCCTTTGCTGCGGCGGGTTTTATCCTCGCATCGCACCCGAATCTGCTGGAAGATATTTTCAGCAAAATATTGATGAATGTGAGCGATCCTACGCTGGCGTCCACGCTTAAAAACACGATTAATACGGCGGTTCAACAGCGTACCACGGTAGGGCTGGTCGGACTGGGTATCGCGCTCTATTCCGGCGTTAACTGGATGGGCAACCTGCGGGAAGCGATTCGCGCCCAGTCGCGGGACGTCTGGGAGCGAACACCACAGGATCAGGAGAAAATCTGGCTCAAATATCTGCGCGATTTTATCTCGCTAATCGGATTATTGGTCGCTTTAATCATTACGCTTTCCATTACTTCCATCGCCGGTTCCGCCCAGCAGATGATCATCTCCGCCTTGTATCTTGACAGCATCGAATGGTTAAAACCGGCCTGGCATTTGATCGGTCTGGCAATCTCTATTTTTGCCAACTATCTGCTTTTTTTCTGGATTTTCTGGCGACTGCCTCGCCATCGCCCACGTAAAAAGGCGCTGATTCGCGGGACATTTATTGCCGCTATCGGTTTTGAAGTGATTAAAATCATTATGACCTATACGTTGCCATCGCTGGTGAAATCGCCTTCCGGCGCGGCGTTTGGTTCCGTACTTGGTCTGATGGCATTCTTCTACTTTTTTGCCCGCCTGACGTTATTCTGCGCGGCCTGGATAGCGACTGCCGAATACAAGGACGACCCGCGAATGCCGGGTAAAACACAACGCTAATCTACGGCTTGATGCCGGATGGCGCGCGTGGCGTCGTCATCCGGCAATACGAACAGGCACATCCTTCCGCCACATCCCATTTTTTTAGTATACAAATCCAATAATTAACTTTTGTTTAACCACAAACCAGTTTTATCATCCAATTTTAAAATTATGTGAAGCATTTCATAGAAGCGAAATTTCTGGCCTAAACATTATCCTCTTTTTGCACATTTTTTGACCACTTTTTGCTTTTGTTACACATTGAAATATGACTTTTGCTGTGCGTAATATGACTATTCGTTCGCCAAAAATAAGAAAATAGTATGCAAGCAACCGCCACAACACTCGACCATGAGCAGAAACATGTACCGGTAAACTCACGCAATAAAGTCCTTATTGCCTCGCTTATCGGTACCGCAATTGAGTTCTTCGACTTCTATATTTACGCCACCGCAGCGGTGATCGTGTTCCCTCATATCTTCTTCCCCCAAGGCGATCCCACCGCAGCAACGCTACAATCGCTCGCCACTTTCGCTATCGCGTTTGTGGCGCGTCCGATTGGATCTGCGCTATTCGGACATTTCGGCGACCGGGTAGGCCGCAAAGTCACCCTGGTGGCTTCGCTGCTGACAATGGGGATCTCAACGGTCATTATCGGTCTGTTGCCAGGCTATGCGACGATGGGTATTTTCGCGCCGCTGCTGCTGGCGCTGGCACGTTTCGGCCAGGGGCTGGGGCTGGGCGGCGAATGGGGGGGCGCGGCGCTACTGGCGACAGAGAACGCGCCGCCGCGTAAACGCGCGCTGTATGGCTCCTTCCCGCAGTTGGGCGCGCCAATCGGCTTCTTTTTTGCCAATGGCACCTTCCTGCTGCTCTCCTGGCTACTGACCGATGAGCAGTTTATGAGCTGGGGCTGGCGCGTGCCGTTTATCTTCTCGGCGGTACTGGTGATTATAGGCCTGTATGTGCGCGTGTCGCTGCATGAAACGCCGGTGTTTGCGAAAGTAGCCGCGGCTAAAAAACAGGTGAAAATTCCGCTGGGTACATTGCTGACGAAACATGTTCGCGTGACCATTCTCGGCACGTTTATCATGCTGGCGACCTACACACTGTTCTATATCATGACCGTCTATTCCATGACTTACAGCACCGCCGCAGCGCCGGTGGGGCTTGGCTTGCCGCGTAATGAAATACTGTGGATGCTGATGATGGCGGTGATTGGTTTCGGCGTGATGGTGCCCGTCGCCGGCCTGCTGGCGGATGCATTTGGCCGTCGGAAAAGCATGGTCATCATTACCACGCTTATCATCCTCTTCGCGCTGTTCGCCTTTACTCCGCTGCTGGGTTCAGGCAATCCGGCGTTGGTGTTCCTGTTCCTGTTGTTAGGTTTGAGTCTGATGGGGCTGACCTTCGGCCCAATGGGGGCGCTACTGCCGGAACTGTTTCCGACAGAAGTGCGCTATACCGGCGCGTCGTTCTCCTACAATGTGTCATCGATTCTGGGCGCTTCCGTCGCGCCGTATATAGCCACATGGTTGCAAAGCCACTACGGGCTGGCAGCGGTAGGGGTTTACCTGGCGTCAATGGCGGCGCTTACGCTGATTGCGCTGCTGTTAACCCATGAGACGCGTCATCAGTCGCTGTAATAGGGCGTTACCGAATCGCGCTACGTTTATCCGGCCTACGATGCGGGCATTACGTAGGCCGGATAAGACGCTTTGCGTCGCCATCCAGCGATACATGGCACGTTACTGCTTCATCTGCGTTAAAATCGTTCGACACTGATTGGCTTCGCCTTCAGACGGTGAGATTAGCGCCAGTAGCGCGGCGGCGGGCGTCACCAACGTCGCCAGCGCTGCCGCAACCGCGCCGCGCGCAATCAGCGGGCCGGGCTTCACGCCCGCCTGCGGATTTTTAAATGTCCCACGCACGTAAAGCGGCGATCGCAACGTGATAATGCGAATCCCTTTACTTTCCGGATCAATGGTTAAATCGATCTGTTCAGAGGCGAAACTCGCCGTACCGGTCACATTAATCAACGCATTTTCAGTATCGAAAGCAAAAAGTTGCGGTCGTGCCACGCCGTTCGCAATATTGAGGTTCGCCGCCGCGCAGTTGACCCGCACTTCGTCATCGCCAAAAATCTGCCCGACAATATAGTTGCCGACGTTCAGCCCTACGATCTCCATCAGGTTGCGGCTAATCAACCCGTCATTCATCAACAATTTGAGATTACCGTTACTGTTGCCAAGCAACGCGGCGACCGAATTGCCCGTACCACGAATATCCGCATCGCCGTTCAGTTCGCCAAGCGTTTTCTGCATCAGCTCCACATCCGGCATCAGTTCTTTAAGTTTCAGTCGACGCGCCTGGATATCCGCCCGCCCCTGCATCGGCTTTTTATTCCCTTCCAGATGAATATTGGACACAATACTGCCGCCTGCCAGACCAAACTTCAGCGGCTGTAAACGTAAGTCGGCGTTTTTCAGAATGATATGGGTCGAAAGATCGCTAATCGGCAGACTACCGCCATGCTCAATACGCCGACCTTTAAAACGGACATCGGCGTCCATGACATCCCATTTGTCGGTTTCGAAGCGATCGTAAGGCAACACTTTATCCGCTGGCTGAACACTCTTCTCCCCTTTATGCTGTTCAGAGCGTTTCGACTGCTCAGCGCCTTTCCCGGAATCCACGCCAATCAGCGGCCCAAGGTCCGCCAGTCGCAACTGGCGCGATTCGACATCGCCTGCCAGCTTAGGGCGTGGTTTACCGGTGGTATAGGTGAGAGAGCCGTGGATATCACTGTCGCCGATACGCCCGTTAAAGCCGCGATAATCAAATACCGACGACTTTTCGGCGTCAATTTTCGCCACCAATCGCCCATCAGTTTCAAACGGCGGCGTATCCGGCAGCAGCACGCCGGTTAAGTCATATAAATCGCCCAATGAATCACCGGAGAATTTAAGCCGCAGATCGACGCCGCCCATTTTCATCGGTTCGTTCACTACGCCGCTGAAAGCCACCCGCGTATTGCCAGAGCGGAAATCGGCCTGTACGGGAAAAGGCGTACTTTCGCTGCGTAGCGCCAGCATACCGCCTATTTTTCCCGTACCGGTCAACGGTTCCCCGTTATAACGTCCCTGCGCTTTCAGTCCGAAGACATAGTCACCTACGCTGGTTTTATCCTCTTTGCCTTTCGTTCCCGTCACCTCACTGAACGGCAACGGTTTGCCTAACGGATCGATCAGAATAGTGATATCCGCTTTGCTGACCTTATCATCGATCGCGATTCGCCCCTGGTCGAAGAGAATATTATCCAGCCGGAAGGACCAGGCGGAAGGTTTAGCATTGGGGTCCAGGTTCTCGTCCTGTGCGAGGTTAAAGGTCCAGTTATTGGTTTTCCCGGACAGGCGAATAAGACGCGCGTCGGGTTGCACCAGTTTGATCCACGGCAGCCAGACGGTTTTGGTCAGTAGCGCCAGAGGGGCAATCGTCGCTTCAACGCGCGGCAGATGCACCATCGTCACTTCAGGAATATCCGGCGGATTGCCGAGAATGATGTCTTCCGCGTGGACATGGGGCCACGGTACCCAGCTTCGCCAGCCGGTCTCCTGTTTTTGGCGTTCCCACACCACGCCTAAATCACCGCGAATAGCGAAAGGCCGGTTCAATTCGGTAGAGACTTTCTGGTTGATGGTCGGTTTGAGGCGGTTCCAGTCAAATGTTGCGATCAACACAATCACTATGACGATCAACAACAAGAAAGTCCCTGTAATAGCGGCGGTTATTTTGCCTGCTTTAGTCATCTGTTATTTCCTCACGTCTTCCCTTGCCTGTCCTAAAGATAGTCCAGCCAGACGAAAAAGGAGGATGACCGCGCCTCGTAATACCACGTATTACGGGGAACAGTCTGGCGTTACAGGGTCAGAATCACCTCTTCGAGCGATATCAGCGGCACGGGTCGGGAAAGGAAATAGCCCTGGGCGGCAAATGCGGGCGAGCGCTGTACATCACGCCACTCTTCCAGCGTCTCCACGCCTTCGACAATAATGCCGCGGCAGTAGCGGTTCATCAGTTGCAGCAGCAGAATAAACAGGTTTCGCCCTTCCGGCGTCTGACGCAGCATGACGAACAGATCCCGCGCCACTTTAATGTAGTCATACCGGACTTCACTCAGCGCCGAAAAGTTGGCCATACCAGTACCAAAATCATCCAGCCATAGCGGGCCGAACTCACACATCGAGGCGAAAGAGGAGTCTTTTGGCAAACGAATATGTTCGACCAGCTCGAAACGCAGCCAAGGTAAGCGCTCCATCGTTTCCAGAATGTCCGGCTGTCGTCGCATGGCAATCAGCGTAGGGCCGTCGACATTGACCGATGCCAATAAGTGATGGCGAGTGAAAAAATCTGTTTTTTGTTCAAGCTGATGAAGTTGCTCTTTCACTACTTCAATGCGGTGTTGGACCGCTAATTCCGCAAAATAACGATCCGGGGCAATACGTCTGGAAGGGTTATCAGGATGGGTAACGATTGTCAGAAGTTCTACTGCCATCAGACGACCATTCGTCTGATATATCGGCTGGTAAGTATAGGCACGCTCGCATTGCAGCCAATAGCGCCGTTCCTGCAAGTTTTCTATACCTGCATTAGGGACGCTTAACTGCTGGATAACCTGCTTTATCATCTCAGTTGTCCTGTTAATGGGAGTGTGACTGTCCGGACTCGTCAAAGGTTATCGGCGTTCAGGAAGAGAACTTTACCCCAGGTCCCCGGCAAATAAAAACCGTCATGAAAATCTCTCAGTAATACGTCATTGCTCAAAAAAATAATGGAACAACGTTTTAATATTATTGACCACTAAACATCCACAGCGCACACTAACGCTAATTTTTACAGATCAGGTTCACGACTATGTCTAAAAAGATTGCCGTGATTGGCGAATGCATGATTGAGCTGTCGCAGAAAGGCGCTGATGTTCAGCGCGGATTCGGCGGCGACACGTTGAATACCTCCGTTTATATTGCCCGTCAGGTCGATTCTGCCGCCTTGACTGTTCACTATGTGACGGCACTGGGTACCGACAGTTTCAGCCAACAGATGCTGGATTCATGGCAGGGAGAAAACGTCGATATCTCTCTGACACAACGTATGGAAAACCGTCTGCCAGGCCTCTATTACATCGAAACCGACGACACTGGCGAACGTAACTTCTACTACTGGCGTAACGAGGCGGCGGCGAAATTCTGGCTGGAGAGCGAGCAGACTGCGGCTATCTGCAAAGCGCTGGCGTCCTTCGATTATCTCTACCTGAGCGGCATTAGCCTCGCGATTTTAAGCCCGGCCAGCCGTGATAAGCTGCTGTCTTTATTGCGTGAATGCCGCGCCAACGGCGGAAAAGTGATTTTTGATAATAACTATCGCCCGCGTTTATGGACAAGCCGCGAAGAGACGCAGCAGGTCTATCAAAAGATGCTGGAATGCACCGACATCGCCTTCCTGACACTGGATGATGAAGACGCGCTATGGGGTAAAAAACCGGTGGAAGAGGTCATTGCCCGCACCCATACGGCAGGCGTACACGAAGTCGTGGTAAAACGCGGGGCGGACTCTTGCCTAGTTTCGACTCAGGGCGAGGCGCTCGTTGACGTTCCGGCGGTAAAACTCCCGAAAGAGAAAGTGATAGACACCACTGCCGCAGGCGACTCCTTCAGCGCCGGTTATCTGGCCGTTCGTTTAACGGGCGGTAGCGCGGCGGATGCCGCGAAACGCGGGCACCTGACGGCCAGCACGGTGATTCAGTTCCGTGGGGCGATTATTCCGCACGACGCGATGCCGCAGTAAGTATTTGCTTTTGCCCGGTGGCGCTGCGCTCCCCGGGCATAAAACAACAGGTTACTGCGCTGTCGGAATGTCCGACACTTCCGGATGCGCCTCATCCGTTTCAACAGCGGCGGCAGTCGCGGGGGCCATAATTTCATCCCACGTCGCCTTTAACGCCTTCATATTAAACTCCGGCTCGCCTTGCGGCTGTAGCAAAATTAACGCCATCTCCTGCGATAGCTGTTGGCGTAGATTCTGATTGAGCATATCGACGGTCAGTCTGTTGAGGAAATTCTGACGTAGCTTCTGATACTGCTCCGGCGCGATATCCACCACCTGATTCTGCAGCGAGCGCATACGCTGCCCAATCAATATGTTGGTATCGGTACGGGCATAAGTGGCGAACAACTTTTGCAGTTCGAGATTCTTTTGCGCCACCAGCGCAGTAAACTCCTCTTCCGACAGCCCCTTGTCGCGTACTTTCGCCAGTTCATTCGCCACCAGGCTCAAATTGTTATTGAGCTTATCATTAGGGGATTCAATATTGATGGCGCACTGCGCGCGCAGAAACAGAACCCGGCAGTCAAATCCCAGACCAATATCTTTCGCGTTATTTTTAGTTAACTCCTGCTGGATATGCCAGAACAGCGCTTCTCGCGCCAGATCCGCCTGCCAGTAGCGCAACAGCGCCGCCGATTCGCGAATCGGTTGCCACGGCGTATCCCACATAATGGATAGGCGATCCTGGCGTACCGCATCAGTCATAATGCTCACCGATTCCGCCCGCAACGGCGAAAGCGTCGGCACCGGGGCAGGCGTTTCACGTTTACCTTTCAACGTACCGAACGTTTTATTGATCTGCTCGGCGACGGAGCGTGCATCGATATTGCCGACAATGATCAGCGTCATTGCGTCCGGGGTGTACCATTTTTCATAGAAAGACTGAATCTTAGCTGCATCTACCGGCTGCTTTAACGGTTCCGCAGGATCGTGTCCTAATAACGCCGACCCTTTCAGCCGGTAACGCCACCATCCCTCTTTAGTATCTGCCGGCCACGTCGCGACCATATCTTCGCTGCTTAACGCATGATTTACCGTCACTGGCGTAATGGTTAATTTACCGGAAATGTTGGCCAGATAAGTCAATGCTTCTTTCAGCAGGTCGTTACGGTTATTGGGTAAACTGAGGTTATAGAGCGTGGAATCATAAGAAACAATAACGGGCGGCATGGGACGTTTAGGATCAACCCCCTGCTGCCATAAAGAACGTGCCTGCGCGGCGTCCAGACCACCGCTTTGCGTCAGCGCGATACGGGGAATCGCATGGCTGAATCCGCTCTGTTGCGTACTTTCGGTGAGCGAACCGGTATTAACCTGCAGACGAACTTCAATACGATCGCTGGGGCGCTGGGGCGTCGCCAACACTTGCCAATGTAACCCATTAGCCAGTGTCCCCTGCTGCCATGCCGGATCGGGCTGGAGCGCATCTGCCTGCACATAGCCGGCAGAGGCCAATATCAACAGACTGCCCGCTAAGAGTCGAATTTTTGTGCCCTGCATGTGAACCCCTGATCAACAATCCTGGTAATAAAAAGACAGCCCCGACAGAGGATGCCTGAATATGACGTAAAAACACTTCGTGTTAGACCGCAAGAACCTAAAAATGTCGCGGAAGAAGTGAAATAATCCCTAAGCATCATGCTGTATGCTTTGGGCACAGGGGTCAATTATGCGCAAACACCCGCAGTCCTGGAAGGGACTACGGGCATAAGTGGCGAGATTAGGATGAAATTTCGTGCGTTTTGCCATCCGGCGCACGATTATTAAGCACATCGTCCAGTTTTTGGCGATCTAACTCTTTCACCCATTTGGCAACCACTACCGTCGCCACGCCATTACCCACCAGGTTAGTCAACGCGCGCGCTTCGGACATAAAACGGTCGATACCGAGGATTAACGCTAGCCCCGCAACCGGTAAATGGCCCACGGCGGAGATAGTCGCCGCCAGCACGATAAATCCGCTTCCGGTCACGCCCGCGGCGCCTTTTGACGAGAGCAGCAACACGACCAGCAACGTTATCTGGTGGAAGATATCCATATGACTGTTGGTCGCCTGGGCGATGAACACCGCCGCCATCGTCAGATAGATAGAGGTGCCATCAAGGTTGAACGAATACCCCGTCGGGATCACCAGTCCAACCACCGACTTACGGCAACCCAGTTTTTCCATCTTATCGAGCATACGCGGCAGAGCTGACTCGGAAGAGGAGGTGCCGAGCACAATCAGTAATTCTTCACGGATATAGCGAATAAATTTAAAAATGCTAAAGCCCGTTACCCGTGCAATCGTCCCCAGCACCACCACCACGAAAAGAATACAGGTGATATAGAAGCAGATAATCAACTGCCCCAGTTGCACCAGAGAACCGACGCCGTATTTACCGATGGTAAAGGCCATCGCGCCAAATGCGCCAATCGGAGCCAAGCGCATGATCATGTTGATGATGCCGAAAATAACCTGCGAAAAACTCTCAATCACATTGAAAATTAGCTGACCTTTACTGCCCAAACGGTGCAACGCAAAACCAAACAGCACCGCAAACAGTAAGACCTGCAGAATATTGCCGCTGGCAAACGCGCCGATCACGCTGCCCGGTATGATATCCATCAGGAAGGCGATAATGCCCTGCTCCTTGGCCTGCGCGGCATAAACGGCCACGGCCTGCGCATCCAGCGTTGCCGGATCGACGTTCATCCCGGCGCCAGGTTGCACAACGTTGACGATGATAAGACCGATAATCAACGCAATCGTACTGACAATCTCAAAGTAAAGCAGCGCTACCGCGCCGGTACGGCCCACCGCTTTCATGCTTTCCATGCCTGCGATGCCCGTTACGACAGTACAGAAGATGACAGGAGCGATAATCATCTTAATGAGCTTAACGAACGCGTCGCCAAGCGGTTTCATTTGTGCGCCCAGTTCAGGATAGTAATGGCCAAGGAGAATACCAATAGCGATTGCTGTCAGGACCTGAAAATAAAGACTTTTGAACAGAGAGGTTTTCATAGAGTGTCCTTGAAGTAAAAACCACAGGTCTTGTAAGGTTATGAGTAACCTGCGGCCCTAAAATAACACTCACACAACATGACAGAAATGCACTCAGATCATAATTGAAACAAAAATGTTAAGAAGTTTGAGCTGGCTCGCACAAGCGTAACCTTTTTTAACTTTTGTAATCAGGATTTACGTGCGGCAGATACCGTTCTTCAAAAAGATCCGCGGGAACGGGACGGGCAAACAGGAAGCCTTGCGCCACGTCGACCCCAGCCTGTTCCAGCCACGCGCGCTGCGCCTCGTTCTCCACGCCCTCGGCTATCAATTGTAAATTAAGACTGCGGGCCATCAGGATAATCGCCGTCACCATATTGTGATCATCTGGTAACCCATCGACAAACATTTTATCAATTTTAAGGATATCCACCGGTAGCGACTTCATGTGCTGTAGCTGGCGCAGCCCCGCGTAACCCATACCAAAATCATCCAACGCGATACGCACGCCTGCATTACGTAACGGACGTAAGATGGCGACAGCAGCGTGCGGATCGTCGATGCGGCGGCTTTCCGTGACTTCAAGGATCAGAGTACCCGGTTGAATACGATAGCGGCTTAACAACTCAAGCAGCTCCGATACCATGCCAGGGTGCATCAGTTGTAACGCGGAAAGATTGACGGAAAGCGGCAATATCACGCCTCGCTCCTGCCAGGCGGCAAGCAGGCGACAGGACTCTTCCAGCACCCAATAACCCACCGTGACCATCAGACCACAGGACTCAATACGCTCAATCAGCCCCTCCGGTAATTCCCAGCTACCGTCCGGCTGCTGCATACGTAACAAGGCTTCGGCGCTTAATACGTTGCCGCCGCGCATCCCGACCTGCGGCTGTAGCCAAATCGCGAATTGATGGTTATCCAACGCGGTAAGAATATCGCTCTCTTCGGTAAGGCGCTGTTGAGCGGCCTCCATCTGCGCCGGATCAAAGAACTGAATCTGATTTTTCCCCTTTCGACGCGCGGTAAACGCGGCAGAGACGGCGCGACCATAAAGCTGTTCGGCGGTCAGATCGCCATAATACATCGCGATACCAATACTGCAGCTTGGGCGCAGTTGAATACGTTGGATGGGAAGCCGCTCATTAATGATAGTGAGTATTTGCTGACCTAAAGTGATGGCGTGCCACGGCTCTTTTACGCCGTGGGCGATAATGGCAAAGTCATAACCGCTGACCTGCGTAAGCACCATACGCGGCGCCAGCACCGACTTCAGCTTCTCAACCAGCGTCAGCAAGAGAATCTCCCGCTGCGTCTCTTTCAGAACGCCTGCCGTATCACGCAAAGTTTCACACGTCACGATGATAAGCGCGGTGGTCTGTTGGCGAGTAGCAACCTGTTCCAGCAGCCCCATTAAAAAGGCTTTATTGGGCAGATCGGAAACCGGAAACCGCATCGCGTTGTCCGTTTGCTCCGCGCTTTGACGCTGCATAAGCTGCTGGTTGAGGTTATAACTACGCACCAGCATTCCAATCTCATCGTCCTGATGCAAACGCGGCAACGCCAACTGATGTCCAATCAACTCCTGCTGCGGAATGTCGTTCAGCTCGCGGGCGATTTTACGCAGCGGATGCACGATCAGGCGGTTTACGCACCAGGCGATCGCCACCGTCAGCATCAGCGACAAAAGTAAGTAAATGGTCACTAACGTAGAGAGCGCGCTCATGACGAACTTATACATGCGGTACGAATCCGCCTGCAATACAAGGTAAGCCAACGGTTGAGGATTGGCCGGTCGCTCCAGCGAGTAAACCGGCAGAGAAATTTGTACCGGTAGTTCGAACAGACGCGTCACCATAACCGGGACGGGACGTTCAGGGATAAAGCGCTTGCGCAACGCCTGAAATTGATTTGGCAATACCACATCGGCGCGACTCACTACGCCCGCAGGTTTAATACTTTCCAGAATGGTTTCCGCGCCGGGGAGATCCGCTTTTAAAATAGCGGAAGAAAGGGGTTCCCGGACAGAGCGCGCGATGCTTTCCAGTTGCGTAGCCGTGTTGTAGCGGTTCTGCTGTACCAGATGGAATAGCAGAACAGTACAAAAGACAAAAATAAACACCATGACAACGGCCGCAACCATTGCCATCTGTTTAATTGTTAACGAGCGGCTGACGCGCAAATTGACTCTCCATGGATATCCCGGACTGCCGCCTGAGTATACCCGATTGCAGCGGCATTAAGAGAGGCTGTATCTGAAAAGGACTTTTCTGAATAACGATTAATTATAGCGCCTGATGGCGCTGCGCTTATCGATGCATAGATAGGCCGGACGCAATGATTACCAGTCGGCATAAGGCACCAGAGGCTGCGGCGGTAAATCCATATCCCCCTGCCAGCCTGCCGCGGAATAACGGACATACAGCAGTAGATGACTTGGGGTATAGTCTTTCGCCTGCTGAATATCGACTGCCGTACCAATAAACCAGTTGGCAGTAACCCGGCGTTCAATGAGCGCCCGCGCGGTATAACCAAATCCCTGGCTGCTGCCGCCGCCGTTGGTCTGGTCACGCGCATCCTCCTGATAATCCGCCGGGATCAAATTCATCAGCGGATAACGCGGCATGGTGCGGGTACGGGAGTGCGACCAGGATACCGAGCCGCCTAATTCCCACGACCAGTTTTCCGTGCGCTGCCGCCACATCACCGGCACCGCAAACGACAGATACTCCTGCGGGCTATAATAACCGCCCTGACCCAACGAGTAACCGCTCAAATCCTTATCGTAATGCCAGATCATATTATTCAGCCCGACGGTAACGCGGCGGTTATTCTCGTTAATCACCTTATAGTAATAACCGGTCATCCAGCGCACGCGCCAGTTATCTTCCACATTTTTACCACTCAACTGATCGCCGCTTAGCGACGCCCAGACACCGTTTGCTTCGCCTTTATCATAGCTGAGACTGACGCCGCCGCCGTTGGCCCGCACGCCGCCCCATTTGGTGCCGGTATTACTGCTGGCATCCTTTTGCCCGCCAAACGCCAGCAGCGAACTGGAGATCGGGCGACGGTGCGCGTTCAGGGTGTAACCCAACGGCCCGATATCGTCGCTATAGCTGACGCCGCCGACCACATCGACGACATTAAAACCCATCGGCGTCGTGCCGATATCCCAGCGCCAGGTCTCGTTCTGCCAGCCGACCGCCACGCTCGCGCCCGTATCGGCCTGGCTACGGTGTCCGCTGCATTTCTCCAGCGTACAGGTGCCCCAGTTATTATCGTATTTCCCGTCCGCATCCGTAGAGAAGTGACCAACATCCATATTGACCATATCAGTACGAAAGAACGCCCGCCCGTCCGACCAGGGCGCATCCACCTGAAGCATGGTAGTATGCGCTTTCAGATCGGAGTAGCCGCCAGTACCGCTCGATCCCCAATAATCGTGCGCCAACGTAACATTGAGATCCTGCTGACGGTACAACTCCGCCGCATCGCTACGCACGCCGCGTTTTAACCAGTCATCTTTTTCATCGTTGCGCGTCAGGCGGGTAAAAGTATCGTTATTCTGTGGACGAACCGGCGTAATCGCCGCCGCGACCATCGCATCTTTGTAGGTTTCCAGCGCTCGCTGCGGCTCGCCTGTTTGCGCCTGAAAACCGGCGGCGTCACGCAATACCATCGCGCTTTCCATTGATGGCGGCTGTGCTTTTGCCTGCGGCGCAATGCGGTTGAAGGTCCGCGCCGCCGCCGTGATATCGCCAAGCTGGAGCTGCGCCAGCGCGACGCGGCGCTGCATGTTAATAGAGGTGATTTGCGACGCAGGCAGCGCCGCCAGTTTAGCGCGCGCCGCGGCGTTATCGCCCTGTGCGATGTCGATTTCCACCCGCCCCAGCATGGCATCGACATTACCTGGTTCACGCGCCAGAACGGCGTCATAAGCGGCGCGAGCCGCCGCATTATCGCCACGCTGCTGCGCCCAGTCCGCCAACGTTAACGCAATGCGCGTAGAGGGCGGCTGCTGACGTAACAACACTTCCGCTTCGCGTTCTTTGCCGCTATCGCGCAAGCGGTTAGCGCTTGCCAGAGCCTGGTTACTTTGTAATCGGCCCGCCAGTTCCTGAATATTGCTGTTCCACTGGCTGGTTGGCAGGGTATTGAGATGCGCCAGCGCCGCCCGGTCCCGATCGCTGCCGGAAAGATAAAGCCCATAAGCATAGACCTGTTCCGGATCGTTTGGCTTCTGCTGCGCCAGAGAGCGCATTTGCGCATCGGCCTGGGCGTGCTGCCCGGCCTGCCACAGATCGCGTGACAGTCGGTACGTTACCCACACGCTCCCCGGATCTAATGCCAGTCGACGACGGTGCAGTTCTGCGGCCTGCGTCCATTTGCCCTCGCTTTCCAGCGTTTCCGCCTGCTGCGCCAGACGGTCATTTTCCAGACTGCGTTCGATATCGTCGATACTGCGTCGCTGGCTGGCGGAAAGAGAAGCGATAAACGCAGCGGCTTTTTGCGGCGACTGCTGACGATAGAGATTCGCCAGCCCGCGCACGGCATTAGTATTGCTGCTATCCATACGCAGCGTCTGCTGATAATAACGTTCGGCGGCGGCGTTATCTTTGCGCGCCATCGCCACATCCCCCAGCCCCAGCACCGCGTAGCTGTCGGTGTTATCCACCGCTCGCGCCTGCTGATAAAAACGCTCCGCCTGGGCCAGATTATTCGCTTTTAAGGCAGCGTCGCCCTGCTGAATTAACAGCCAGTAGCGATTGACCTTCAGCAGACTCTCCCACTTATCGCGGCTGCTGCTGTGCGGCGCCATCGCCAGCGCTTTTTCAAACTGCGCGACGGCGCGGGCGCGATCGCCGCGCTGTGAGTAGGCCTGCCCCAGCGCGCCGACTGCCTCGCTGTCGTCCTGCCGGGCGCTCACCGCCTGCTGCAATTGCGCAATGGCTTTGCCGCCTTCTCCGGCATTAACCGCAGCGATACCTTGCGTTCGCGCGCGAAATGCCGGGTCGGCCAACTGTTTTTGCTGCTCGCCAAGCTGGGTACGGGCGGCAGCCACACTATCGCCTTCGCTAAACTGCGTCAGATAGTCTTGTAACGCTTTTACGCTGGCATCGCTAACCGGGAGATCTTTTATCTGCTGATACCAGATGGCGGAGGCCGCGCCGCGTCCCGTACTGGATTTCGCCATCTGTTTTAGCACCGCGAATCCCTCATCGCGCCGCCCGCTGGCGAACAACAGTTGCGCCAGCGCATTTTGCAGAGCGTTATTACCCGGACTGACGGCATTGATTTTCTGTAGCTGTTTAATCGCTTCGTGACGGCGGGCGGGCAATTTCGCCACGGTCGTCCAGTATTCAACCGCCATTTCGCCCTCCGGCGGATAACCTTTAAACAGCTTATCGTAGCGGGCGATCGCTTGTTCAGTATGGCCGGTCGTCGCCAGTAAACGCGCCTCCTGCAAAGCCTGCCGTCCTTGCGGCGTGGAGAGCAGCATCGCGGTGCGGGAAGATTGGTACGCCGTTGAATCCGGCGCCAGTTGCGCCAGCCGGTCAAGCAACTTCTGCGCCCCGTCGCTATCTCCCTGCCGCAGCAGATAACGAAAACGGGCGGCGATGACCTGCGGATCATTCGGGTCGATTAGCTCCAGGCGATAGAGCGACTGACGGACTAAGTCCTCACGATGCGTGGCCTCTCCCAGCCGAACCTGCTCCAGCAACTGTTGCTGCGCGGAGGTCGCCGCGCCGGCAAGCGGTGTTAGCGCAATACCAAGCGATAAACCCAACAATGCCCGATAAACGCCCCTTTTACCGGGTAAGGCATTTCTACCGCCATCCGGCAAAAAGAGTTGCATGAGACTTAACGTGAACTTACGCATTCCTGGCCCCAGTCAGGTAATAATTCACCTTTAACGGTGAAGCGAAAACGGTGCTGATCCCATCCTTGTCCAAAGAGAGTCAGTACATAGTTGTAATAGGCATCGCTGCCAGGGAAATGGTCTGCGACCCGCTGCCGCTGCACGGCCTGGGCATCACGGTTTTGCAGGAAGGGCAGCAAGGCGGCGGAAAATCCGACCGGCCCCGTCCCCTGTGCGTTACCGCTGGCGACATCGACTTTCTCCGGCGGAACGCCGTTTTTCATCGTCAATGTCGCCATCGGTTTAAATTTCGCCAGTAAACGCGCTTTTTGCGGATCGCCGTCATGCATCATTCCCGCCCACAAATAGACGCGAATCGCATCGTAGCTACTGATAAGCGTTTTTTCCGCTTTCAACTGCCAACCCTGCTTTCTTTCATAACGCACCCAGTCCGGCGAGAAACCTTTCGGCGCGGTTTCCAGCAAAAGCCGCAAATTGGTTTCCCGTAGCGTCGACCACGGCGCGCCAAAACGGCTGAAGTATTGCGCCAACTGCGGCGGCAGATAGCTTGGGTTAAAACGCCAGCTATTCGCCTCGGCAAAGCCGATTTTGCCAGGTAGCAGCATTGAGCCCAGCCCCGGCACATTCACGACCTCTTCACGGGCGATGCGTTTTAGCAACGCCGAGCCCACCTCGGTATAACGCGTCTCTTTCCACAGACGACCGGCCTCCAGCAGCGACCATGCCATCCAGATATCGCCGTCGGACGCGGAGTTGCTGTCCAGCACCGACCAGGTGTCGGGATCTTTTTGCCCCCATAGCCAGGCGGGCAGATGTTCACGTAGCGATCCCTGCGCCAGATTGTTTTGCGTCCAGTTAAACAGTTGCGCGAACGCCGGTCGATCGTTCGCTGCCAGGGCAAAGAACATGGCGTAGCTTTGCCCTTCGGAGGTGGTAATTTTTCGCGCATCGCCCGGATCGATAACGCGCCCCTGCGGGCTGATGTAATCTTTCTTGAACTGTTCCCACGCAGGCCAGCTACAGGCCGCCTGCGCATTTATTGCCATCAGCATGACGATAATCGTTATCCATCCGCGCAGCATAGTCATCATGCATTACTCATGGTCAGAGTCGAGACGGCGGCGACTGAGAATACGTAGCAGACGCCACAATACCCACGCCAGTAATACCACACTGAGGGCCGCCAGTACCGCCAGCAGCACCGGGTGATTCGCCAGCGCATACCACAGCCGCTCAAACCACGGCAGGTGTCCGACGTAATAGATATCGCCAACGCGCAGACTGTGAACGCCGGACTCGCGGATCACCGCCACGGAACCAAACATCGCGGCGCGTTTACCGCTGTCATTCACGGCGTCGTTCAGTAGCTGGTAGCCGCGCGGGCTGTCAGCCAGCAGAGCAATCACGCTGCGCTGATCATTAAACGGCGACTGGAAGCCCACCACTGCCGCCATCGGGCCGCTGGCGGTGACGGTGGATTGCGCATCCGCCGCGCGATCGGCTTCATCCGGCATAATCGGCGGGAAAGCCGTCTGGCGCATCGGGGTTTTTACCCAGCTTTGTGTCGCCTGCACCAACAGATCGATACGCTTATCGTCTTTTAGCTTGTCCGGAATAGCGCCAATAATCAGCAGATCGGCGTCTTTGTCGGCTATCTGAGCGCTATCATCGGTGATTGTCAGATTAATTGCCGGGAAACCGGTCTGCCCGCCAATAGCGCCGACCGTATTCAGCAGCGTTTCCATTTGCGCTTCGGTTGGGGTCTTCGGCATCACCGCCAGCGTGTCAGACAGGTCGGCCATCCGGCTGAACGGGAAGCCGGCATTGGCGAACGCGCGTAGATCCGGCATTGCGATAAAGTGGTAATATTTCGAAAAATCGATAGTGGAGTCATCCCCTATCACCACATGATTCTGTACCGGCTGGAAGGTGATACAGTTATCCACCGACCCGCCCGGCATTGGATTCATATACTGGAAGTCAAAACGTAGCTGGTTCATCGCCCCCAGTTTTAGCGCCGGAATCGACACATCCGTTTTACCATCCAGCAACCCCTGAAGTACCGGCAAGCGCAACAGGAGTCGATTAGTTTCCTGCGTGCTGCTAAGGCTAAAAGCTTGCAGGAACTGGTTGTTCAGGCTGATATCCAGCCGCGAACTGTCTTTGGTCGGCGGCGAGGTATAACGGTAGTTGAGATCCATATCAATACCGTTGCTACGCAGCAAATAGAGGTCCGGCGGCAGATTCAAAGAAACGTTGATGGGCGCCGGCTCCAGCCCACTCGACTGGAGCTGCTCTTCATAGGTTTTCAGCTCGCCAAAAGTGACCGGGCGATCGGTACGCACCCAGTTCGGCGCATCATACGGTTTGCGCGCCAGCAGCGGTTTTACATCGTTGACCACCACGCTGGAACCACGGAAGAGAATATTCCCTTGCGCGATACCTTTTGCCGCCTGCAACAGATCTTTATCATCACGACCAAACACGACCAGCAACTTCACATACGGATTATCCGGATGGCTCATCATCTCGATAACCGGCGCGTTAACCGCAGGATGATCGCGCAGGAAATCGGGGCGTCGATCGTTGGTGGCGAACACGATCGCATTGCGATCCGGCAGGTGATTATACAACACCGGGAAGCGCTGACCGCGCCAGCCCGCCCGCGAGCCAAACCAGGACGCGACAATAGAAGCCGCCTGCTGCTGCGCCAGATCCGGCACGTCAGCAAACACCATCGGCAACGTCACCGGACGGTTATCCCGCGGATCGAAAAACGGCACCGGGAAGTGGGACAGATCGTTATTCACCGCCAGCATGCTATAGGTCAGATCCAGGGCGCTATTTCGCCCGATATCCAACCACAGAGTACTGCTGGCCGGGTTTTCACATACATCGCGATAGTGGCCGACGAACTCCAGCCGCACCCGGTTAAAGTCGGTAATAAACAACGGATTGATAGGTACCTGCGCCAGCGTCTTTTTCCCCAACTGCTCTTTTGTCACCGGCAGTACGCCCATCAGTTCATCATTGAGATAAACCTTGAGCTGCGACTGAACCGGCAGGAGCGACGGCGAGGGCGTATATTCCAGATTCAGCACCGCTTTCGACGCCACTTCATCGCTGCGCATACCAAATTCAATGCCGCCGTTAGGGTTAACGCCACGCAGCGCCATACTGCCCGGCGGCGGCGCGATTTGCGCGAAGGTCAGCTTGACCTCGCGCGAAGGCGCGGTTTGCGCCACGACTGGCGCCTGATTTGCGGGCGCAGGCTCGGTGGGTTCAGCATTTATCAATGGCGGCGTAGCAGGCGCCGCCGCCGTCATGAAAGCGGGAAACGCGCTTAATCCTATTACCGCTGCACAAATCCAGGACAATTTTCTTTTCATCGCATTATCATCATTGTTGAGCCTGAGCCATAACCCGATCCGACGGCTGTATCGCCGCTTGCCGCTCCGGGCGACGCGGAATAAACGATACAATCCAGGCAATTAACGCCGTCAACGATCGGAAAATTACTTTTACTGAAGGCGGCGCGAACTCCGCGAGATGGCGATAGCCGCGGAAGCCCAGCTTCAGAATATCCAGCAAGCTTTCCAGCGGCTTATCTTCCGGGAAGCTATCTTGCCAAAGCGCCCACGTATCGGCGCGAGCGAAAGTACACTGAACAAAATCAATATGTTGTTTGGTGGTGAGCGGCATCAGTTGCAGCCCGACCTCATTGCCCGTTACGCGCACCACCTGCGTTGGAAAGACATACTCCTGCTGCCCGCGTTTAAGCAACAGGTTCACTTTCTGTCCTTCCAGCACCTGCGCCTGACCATTGATCTTGATGCCTAACCCGCCATCGGAGAAGTCATGCACGGTACAGGAGAACAAATGGCCATCTTCGCGGGCGATGGCCCCAGGCATGGCAATCTCTACCCGATGCGCACGCCTGACCTGTTTACTTTCTACCGAAACCGCAACCGCGCCGCCGAGAATGACCAGGTTGTAGAAGACCCACACCAGGCTAACGATGACGGTCAGCGTTTCATTTTCCGGCCCGTAATAGTATCGCCATACGCCCGCCGCCACGCCGAGCAGGTTAAGCAAGACAAGGAAGATATACGGACGCGAGATGACCCAGTCGACGTACTTCTCTTCCACCAGCCCGCCTTTCGCCGTGACGTTAAATTTCCCTTTGTGCGGATTGATCAACGCGACCAGAGTCGGCGGCGCGATATACCATGCCAGTACCGTTTCATAGATTTCGCTCCAGAAAGAGTGACGATACTTGCCCTGAATCTTCGAGTTAGTCAGGCTGGCGTGGATCATGTGCGGTAAAACAAATAGCGCAATCATCAGCGCAGGCGCATAAATGATATAGGCGTGCAGCAGCAGAAAAGCCAGCGGCGCGGTCAGAAAGATCAGGCGCGGAATGCCGGACAAGAAATGGAACATCGCATTGAGGTAGCACAGCCGCTGCGCCAGTTTTAAGCCTTTACCAAACAGCGGGTTATCGAGACGGAAAATTTGCACCATGCCCCGCGCCCAACGAATACGCTGCCCGATATGCGCCGACAGGCTTTCCGTCGCCAGCCCCGCCGCCTGCGGAATGCGCATATACGCTGAGGTATAACCTCGCCGGTGCAGCCGGAGCGAAGTATGCGCATCTTCCGTCACCGTCTCAACGGCGATACCGCCAATTTCATCCAGCGGCTTACGGCGAATCACCGCGCACGATCCGCAAAAGAAAGTGGCGTCCCACATATCGTTACCGTCCTGCACCAGTCCGTAAAACAGCGTGCCTTCGTTAGGCGTTTTACGAAAACGTCCCAGGTTGCGCTCAAACGGGTCCGGGGAGAAGAAATGATGCGGCGTCTGCATCATCGCCAGTTGTTTCTCTTTCAGGAACCAGCCCATCGTCATTTGCAAAAATGAGCGCGTCGGCACATGGTCGCAGTCGAAGATCGCCACAAACTCGCCTTTCGCGTGTTTTAGCGCATTGTTGATGTTGCCGGCTTTGGCGTGTTCATGCGTGGCGCGGGCAATGTAATGCACGCCAACGTGGCGGGCAAACTGACGAAATGATTCACGCCCGCCGTCATCAAGAATCCAGATATTCAGCTTGTCTTTCGGCCAGTCAATGCCCAGCGAGGCGTAAATGGTATTTTTTACAACGTTAAGGTCTTCGTTGTAGGTCGGCACAAAAATATCCACCGTCGGCCACTGCGACATCTCCTTCGGCAACGGCACCGGTTGACGATTCAGCGGCCACACCACCTGGAAGTACCCCAGCACCAGCACAATCCAGGCGTAGGTTTCCGCGAAGAGCAAAATCAATCCGCACACCAGACTTACCGGGTCGTCCCAGTTTAGCGTCGAGGTATAACGCCACCAGATATAACGACAGGAGACCGTCAGCGACAGCACGATGAGCATCAGCGCGGAAAACCGTCCCGGCATACGTCGTACCAATAGCGCAACGCCCCACAGCAACACCAGGAAGATAAATTGCGATAGCGGGTTAAATGGCTGGGTAATACAGATCAGCGCCAGTATCAGCGAAAAGGTGACGATAACGCCGAGAATAAAACGTCGGACGCCGTTGCTAAGATGTCCCAGCTCTTTTTCCTTTTCCAGGTGCGTTGTCTTTTGGCGCACCCGTTCCGGTAAGGTATCCATCCATTGATGGTAACGTCCCCGAACGCCCTGCAAGCGCGCAAATGACCGCCAGCGCGGTTCATGACGTTCTTTAGCCGACGAGATCATTACCAGCCAGAGGGTCTGAATGAGATATCGAGCCGGGTCCAGCGGGCGCGGGCGGGCGGCGTTAATATGCGGATAAAGCGCTTTATGCCCGGCGCGAATACGCTGCCAGCGCGGATGCTCAAGCGGAAACACTATCCACGCCAGAATCGTCCACAGGCAGCCGAGCGCTGCGCTAAATGGCGACGCGCCGTGGCGGCGGTAACCCTGATAGCGCTCGCTCAAACGCGCGCTAACCGGCGGGATAAGCAGCCACCGGGAAAGGGCGCTCATAACGGGCTCCCGGCGGACGTTTTGTCGCCCGCATCGTGCAACAGGCACCAGTTCGCCAGCGTTAACACCTCTTCGGCGGCCAACGAATCGCTGCGATATTCGCCTAACGGTTGCTTCGACGCCATGCACTCCGCCATCGCTTCATCGCGATGGATCACGACAGGCAGTAATCGGCGCTGGCTTTGCAGCCAGACCTGGTACAGATCGTCCTGTAACTGGCTGCCGATACGTAAATCATTGATCAGAATATGCGCTCCGGCAGGCAACGCCTGTTGATGAAGGCGAATATGGCAGTTGGCGTCAACCCGGGCTATCGCCAGCGTATGGTCGCAGAGGCTCACCAGCTGCCGTGTCAGTGGTGACGCGCCGTAGGGTAAGTCCAGTAAAATCCAGCTATAACGCCTGCTCGCTTTCAGCGCCTGGATAGCAGATCCGATCTCTCCCAGCGTCTCCTGCCAGGCCTGCGGATTTTCCCGCTCTTTCGCGGTGAGCTGTCCAAACGGCAGCAGATCAAGCTGCGAGGTATAACGTAACCCGGCATCACGCCAGTCCTGGCCGTCCAGCAACGATCGCGCCCAACCGCCCTGATGGACGAAGTCGACGTTAAACGACATGCGCAGCAGGTTATCGGGGCTGGCGTCAATCACCAGGACATTTTCCCCTAAGATTTGTAACGCCCAGGCGAGTGCTGAGGTGATAGATGTGGTTCCCACCCCACCGCGCACGCCCTGCAATCCCAGAATCGCCATTCATGGCTTCCTTAATGTTGTTGCGCAAATTCAGCCAGGAGCGGCCATCTTTTAATCGCCGTCGCCAACTGTTCGCGCTGGGAAATATCGGTATAATCTATTTCAGGTAGTGAAAACGCTTGGCTTAATGCCAGAAAATCATTTTGAAAAGTGTAGCCCAACGTTGGATCGGACTGAGCGCCAGGTTCATTGTTATACATTCTGGTTGCTCCCTTTTAAATATTTCTAACTGGCAGCGTTACGCCCCGTCGTCAATACGGGAGAACGCTAATTTTTCGCCTTTCCGTGACATCATTTATAATGTGTAAAAATGCAAAGCGCAGAGTTACAGGGCATCCTGCCGGACAAATTGATTCACATGCTAAATCTGATGCGTTTTAATTTCAATGTTAGGTTTATTTCTGTGCTTTCGCTAGTAAACTGATAAATAGTTAAAATAATGACATGAGGGACACTGTGGACCCTGTATTTTCTCTCGGCATCTCATCATTATGGGATGAACTGCGCCATATGCCAATCGGCGGTGTCTGGTGGATTAACGTCGATCGCCAGCAAGATGCCATCAGCCTGGTGAATCAAACGATTGCGTCACAAACAGAGAATGCAAACGTTGCCGTCATCGGCATGGCAGGTAATCCTGGCAAAGTCATTAAATTAGATGAATCTCACGGGCCGGATAAAATCCGCTTATTTACCATGCCGGTCTCAGAAAAAGGGCTATACTCTTTGCCTCACGATTTACTTTGTTCTGTAAACCCGACGCATTACTTCTTCATTCTTATTTGTGCAAATAATACGTGGCAAAATATTACGTCAGAAAGCCTGCATAAATGGCTGGAAAAAATGAATAAATGGACTCGCTTTCATCACTGTTCATTGTTAGTTATTAACCCTTGTAATAATAGTGATAAACAGTCCTCGTTGCTGATGGGCGAGTATCGTTCACTTTTCGGCCTCGCCAGTTTACGTTTTCAGGGTGACCAACATTTGTTCGACATTGCCTTCTGGTGTAACGAAAAAGGCGTCAGCGCCCGACAGCAGTTATTGCTCTGTCAGCAGAACGAACGCTGGACGCTATCCCATCAGGAGGAGACGGCAATTCAGCCGCGTAGCGACGAAAAACGCATTCTCAGCCACGTCGCCGTCCTTGAAGGCGCGCCGCCGCTCTCGGAACACTGGGCGCTTTTCGACAATAACGAAGCGCTATTCAACAACGCGCGTATGGCGCAGGCCGCGACGATTATTTTTTCGCTGACGCAGAATAACCAAATCGAACCGCTTGCTCGTCGCATCCATACTTTGCGGCGCCAGCGGGGAAGCGCGCTGAAAATTGTCGTGCGTGAAAATATCGCCAGTTTGCGCGCCACCGATGAGCGCCTGCTGCTGGGTTGCGGCGCCAACATGATCATTCCCTGGAACGCCCCGCTTTCACGCTGTCTGACGCTTATTGAAAGCGTGCAGGGGCAGCAGTTCAGCCGTTACGTACCGGAAGACATCACCACGCTACTGTCGATGACGCAGCCGTTGAAACTGCGCGGTTTTCAGCCGTGGGATACCTTCTGCGATGCCGTTCATACGATGATGAGCAACACTCTGCTCCCCGCCGATGGGAAAGGCGTTCTGGTCGCGCTGCGTCCGGTGCCGGGCATTCGGGTTGAGCAGGCGTTGACATTATGTCGGCCAAACCGAACCGGCGATATTATGACCATCGGCGGCAACCGTCTGGTGCTGTTTTTATCATTCTGCCGGGTGAACGATCTGGATACCGCGTTAAACCATATTTTCCCTTTGCCCACAGGCGATATTTTCTCTAATCGTATGGTCTGGTTCGAAGATAAGCAAATCAGCGCGGAGCTGGTGCAAATGCGCTTATTGTCGCCGGAACTGTGGGGAACGCCGCTACCGCTGGCGAAACGCGCCGACCCGGTCATAAATGCCGAACACGATGGTCGCATCTGGCGTCGTATTCCTGAACCCCTGCGCTTGCTCGACGACACCGCGGAGCGTGTATCATGATGACCATCAGCGATATCGTGCAAATTATCCTTTTTTGCGCGCTGATTTTCTTTCCGCTGGGGTATCTGGCGCGTCATTCGCTACGCCGTATCAGTGACACTACCCGGCTGTTATTTGCCAAACCTCGCTATGTAAAACCAGCCGGAACTCTGCGCCGCGCTACGAAAGTCAAGGCAGACAAAAAATGACTCAACATACTCAAACTCCCTCAATGCCTTCTCCGCTCTGGCAATACTGGCGCGGTCTTTCCGGCTGGAACTTCTATTTTCTGGTGAAATTTGGCCTGCTGTGGGCAGGCTACCTGAATTTTCATCCTTTACTGAATCTGGTATTCATGGCGTTCCTGCTGATGCCAATACCAAAATATCGCCTCCATCGGCTACGCCACTGGATTGCTGTTCCGGTCGGCTTCGCGCTGTTCTGGCACGATACCTGGCTGCCCGGCCCGCAAAGCATTATAAGCCAAGGTACGCAGGTGGCGGAGTTCAGCTCCGGTTATATGCTCGATCTGATTACCCGTTTTATTAACTGGCAAATGATCGGCGCCGTCTTCGCACTACTGGTCGCCTGGCTATTTTTGTCACAGTGGGTTCGGGTCACAGTGTTTGTGGTCGTCATCATGGTATGGCTGAACGTCCTGACATTAACCGGCCCGGTTTTTACGCTGTGGCCGGCAGGCCAACCAACCGATACAGTGACGACGACCGGCGGTAATGCGGCCGCTACCGTCGCGACAGCAGGCGATAAGCCGGTCATTGGCGATATGCCTGCGCAAACCGCGCCGCCGACGACCGCGAATCTGAACGCCTGGTTGAACACCTTCTATACCGCGGAAGCAAAGCGGAAAACGACGTTCCCTGCGCAGCTTCCGCCTGACGCACAGCCGTTCGACCTATTGGTAATCAATATTTGTTCGCTTTCCTGGTCGGATGTCGAAGCGGCAGGCCTGATGTCACATCCGCTATGGTCGCATTTTGACATTTTGTTTAAACACTTTAATTCCGGTACGTCTTACAGCGGCCCGGCGGCCATTCGTCTGCTGCGCGCCAGTTGTGGTCAACCATCGCATACCCGGCTTTATCAGCCAGCCGATAACGAGTGTTATCTGTTCGATAATCTGGCGAAACTGGGCTTTACTCAGCATCTGATGATGGATCATAACGGCGAATTTGGCGGCTTCCTGAAAGAAGTTCGCGAAAACGGCGGTATGCAGAGCGAGCTGATGAACCAGTCCGGCCTGCCGACCGCCCTGCTGTCATTCGACGGCTCGCCGGTCTATGACGATCTGGCGGTACTGAACCGCTGGTTGTCAGGGGAAGAGCGTGAAGCCAACTCCCGTTCCGCGACCTTCTTTAACCTGCTGCCGTTACACGACGGCAACCACTTCCCCGGCGTCAGCAAAACGGCGGATTATAAAATCCGCGCGCAGAAACTGTTCGATGAACTGGACGCCTTCTTTACCGAGCTGGAGAAATCCGGGCGTAAGGTGATGGTAGTGGTCGTACCGGAGCACGGCGGCGCGCTGAAGGGCGACAGAATGCAGATCTCAGGCCTGCGCGATATTCCCAGCCCCTCCATCACCAACGTCCCGGCGGGCGTGAAATTTTTTGGCATGAAAGCCCCGCATGAGGGCGCGCCGATTGATATTAACCAGCCGAGCAGCTACCTGGCGATTTCCGAACTGGTCGTACGCGCCGTGGATGGTAAGCTCTTTACCGAAGACAGTGTGAACTGGAACAAGCTGACCAGCAATCTGCCGCAAACCGCGCCGATTTCAGAAAACGCCAATGCGGTGGTGATTCAGTACCAGGGTAAGCCCTACGTTCGTCTGAATGGCGGCGACTGGGTGCCTTACCCGCAGTAAACCGAAAAAGGCCGCAAGGTTTCCCCTGCGGCCTGGTTCGGGCGCATGTTGCCATTACGGCGGACAGACGCTCAAAACGCGCTACTTCCTGTCACGTAGCCAGTTGACGATCAAACTGGCGATAATGCCAGCAATGATCGGCGCCGCCAGATCGTGCCAGAAGGCCACGCCCAACTGCGTAAGCGTCATATAGCCGCCTTGTTGCAATGGCAACCGTTCGCGGCTATCCTTAAAGTGTTTGGGTTCAAGTTAGCCCCCGTCAGGTTGCCAGGTTTATACCAGTCAACGTGCGGGGGTTTTCTCTATCCAGCAACCTATGCCGCCGGGGATCAAGCCCCCGCAACATTGCGCCTCACCGGGTACACCCAGCTTGCTGCTGATATTACGGTAAAACACCCGCCCCGGCACGGCGCTAACCTGCAATCTGCGTGACGCTTCGCAGACGACTACTTTTATTTGCCAGAATACATTCAGCATTTCTGAGGCTGGCAGTCAGCCGCTCAATTCTGTAAATTATGCCTCCTCGCGGCCAGTCCCGGTGATACCGAAACCCTCGTTCAGCATCCTGCGTCTATGACATATTCGCCTGTTGCGCCAGAGGAATGGCTAAAAGCAGGTATTACCGACGAACTTATCCGTCTTTCAGCGGGACCTGAAGATCCCGACGATATTATTCATGACCTTGAACGCGCCAGCAGAAAAGCAGCATTCTGACGATTGCGCGGCGAACCGCTGTCACCGGTTTGCCGCATCGGGTATCAAGGCACTATAGCCTGGTTATAGGCAGCATTCTTTATGAGAGAGCTACGTATATTTTGGGCAGGGGGCTCTATGCAGGACGACACATTACAATTAAATAACAGTAAAGCAACGACCACACCGCTTTCAACGAGATTACCGTTTACAAAATATGATTTTGGCTGGGTACTCTTATGTATCGGTATGGCGATCGGCGCCGGTACCGTCTTAATGCCAGTGCAAATCGGTCTCAAGGGGATCTGGGTTTTTATTACCGCTTTTATCATCGCCTATCCCGCTACCTATATTGTGCAGGATATTTATCTAAAAACGTTGTCTGAAAGCGAAACCTGTGACGATTATACCGACATTATCAGCCACTATCTTGGCAAAAACTGGGGCGTTTTTCTCGGCGTAATCTACTTTCTTATGATTATTCATGGGGTGTTTATTTACTCCCTGTCGGTTGTTTTCGACAGCGCCTCCTATATAAAAACCTTCGGCCTTACTGAGGCTGATCTTTCGCAGTCTATTATCTATAAAGTTGCGATTTTCGCCGTGCTGGTCGCGATTGCCTCCGGTGGGGAAAAACTATTATTTAAAATTTCCGGCCCGATGGTGGTGGTGAAAGTCGGGATCATTCTGGTATTCGGTTTTGCGATGATCCCGCACTGGAACTTTAGCAATATTTCCGCCTTTCCCGCCGCATCGGTTTTCTTTCGCGACGTACTACTCACTATCCCATTCTGCTTCTTTTCTGCGGTCTTTATTCAGGTGCTAAACCCAATGAACATCGCCTATCGTAAGCGCGAGCCTGACCGTGTGCAGGCCACCCGGATGGCGATTCGCACGCACCGCATTAGTTATATTACGCTGATTGCCATTATTCTCTTTTTCTCGTTTTCATTTACTTTCTCCATTAGCCATGAAGAAGCGGTGTCAGCATTTGAGCAGAATATTTCCGCCCTGGCGCTGGCAGCTCAGGTAATTCCTGGCCAGATAATCCACATTACCTCTACTATCCTCAATATTTTTGCCGTACTTACCGCATTCTTTGGTATTTATTTAGGTTTTCACGAAGCGCTTAAAGGTATTGTCCTGAATGTATTGAGTCGCGTTATGGATATCAAAAACGTCAACCCACGGTTACTGACCTCAGGAATCTGCGTCTTTATCGTTATCACTCTGGTTATTTGGGTTTCGTTTCGCGTCTCGGTACTGGTCTTTTTCCAGTTGGGCAGCCCGCTTTATGGTATTGTCGCGTGTATCATTCCCTTTTTTCTCATTTATAAAGTCACGCAACTGGAAAAATTACGCGGTCTGAAAACCTGGCTTATTTTGTTATATGGAATATTGTTGTGTTTGTCGCCGTTATTAAAATTGATTGAATAGCGACGGAAAGAAGACCGGAATGGTTCCGGTCTTCTTCGGGAATTACAGTGCCGGCTTCTGCGAATTTTCGTCCTGATCGACGGCAAAGCAGGCCACCAACTGGCCGCCGTACTCTTTGAGCTGCGGCTGCAACTGCGTACAGGGCCCGAAGCGGCGGCGGCAGCGGGCGTTGAAGGCGCAGCCCGGCGGCGGATTCAGTGGACTCGGCAGCTCGCCCGTCAGCTTGATACGCTCACGGCGATCGTCCGGATTCAGCCGCGGCGTAGCAGAGAGCAACGCCTGGGTATACGGATGACGTGGATTATTAAAAATCTGCTCTTTGGTCCCTTTCTCCACGCAGCGGCCTAAGTACATTACCATCACTTCATCGGCGATGTGTTCCACCACCGACAGGTCGTGCGAGATAAAGACATAAGACAGCCCCATATCCTGTTGCAAATCCATCATCAGGTTCAGCACCTGCGCGCGCACCGACACGTCGAGCGCGGAGACCGGTTCATCGGCAATCACTACGTCCGGATCAAGCATCAGACCGCGGGCGATAGCGATACGCTGGCGCTGACCACCGGAAAACATATGCGGATAACGGTCGTAGTGCTCGGTTTTCAGCCCCACCTTCGCCATCATCGCCAGCGCTTTTTCACGACGCTGCGCTTTACTCAGGCTGGTATTGATCAGCAACGGCTCTTCCAGAATTTGCCCCACTTTCTTACGCGGGTTTAGGGAACCGTAGGGGTTCTGAAACACAATCTGGATTTTCTGCCGACGCAGCTTCTGCGCATGCGGATCGTGTTTGAGCAGATCCTGCCCCTGATAGTACAGCTCGCCGCCGGTTGGCGTTTCAATCATCGTCAGCAGACGGCCCAGCGTGGATTTTCCACAACCGGACTCCCCCACTACGGCCAGCGTTTTACCGCGTTCGAGGGTAAACGACACGCCATCCAGCGCTTTCACCAGTCGTTCCGGAGAAAAAATCCCCTTCTTTACCGGGTAGTGTTTTTTCAGGTCGATAGCCCGCAACAGCGGCTGTTGCAAGGTGGCCTCATGCGTACTCATAGTGTGGGCCTCCCGGCATCATCGAGTGGGTAGTGACATTTTGACTGACGTCCATCGTCCAGTTGGTTGAGAGCAGGTTCTTCCGCACGACATCTGTCCGTGGCGTAAGGACAGCGCGGGTTAAGCAGACAGCCCGTCGGGCGGTCATATTTCCCCGGCACCACGCCCGGCAGCGAAGCCAGACGCGCTTTATCTTGCGCAAATTCCGGCAACGCGCGTAGCAGTGCCTGCGTGTAGGGATGTCTCGGCGCACGAAAAATATCCTGCGCATCGCCGGTTTCGACCACCTGACCGGCGTACATGACGATAATTTTGTGCGCCGCTTCCGCCACCAGCGCCAGGTCATGGGTAATGAGCACCAGCGCCATGTTCTCTTTTTGCTGCAACTCCAGCAGCAGTTCAATGATTTGCGCCTGAATGGTCACATCCAGCGCCGTGGTCGGTTCATCGGCAATCAACAGCTTTGGTCGACAGGCTATTGCCATCGCAATCATCACGCGCTGACTCATGCCGCCGGAAAGCTGGTGCGGATAGACATCCAGACGCGAAGCCGGATCGGGAATGCCCACTTGGTTCAGCAGGTCAATCGCTCGCTGACGACGGGTTTTCTTGTTCCCGCCCTGGTGTACCTTGATGGCTTCCATAATCTGAAAGCCAACGGTATAGCAAGGATTGAGGCTGGTCATCGGGTCCTGGAAAATCATCGCCACTTCAGCGCCCACCAGGTTGCGACGTTCCTTCTCGGAAATGCGCGTCAGATCCTGTCCGTTAAAGAGCAGGTTTTCCGCCATCACGCGGCCTGGGTAATCGATAAGCCCCATAATCGCCAGCGAGCTGACGGATTTGCCGGAACCGGACTCGCCGACAATGCCGACCACTTCGCCCTGCTTCACGCTGTAGCTGATGCGGTCGACGGCTTTGAACGGTGTCCCTTCGTCGCCGAAATGCACCGATAATTGATCTATATTTAATAACGCCATCTCGAACCTCTTACTGCTTCAGTTTGGGATCGAGCGCGTCACGCAGACCGTCACCCATCAGGTTAAATGCCAGCACCGTCAGCAGAATCGCCAACCCCGGGAAGGTCACGACCCACCAGGCGCTTTGCGCGAACTGCAACACGTCAGAGAGCATGGTCCCCCACTCCGGCGTTGGCGGCTGCGCGCCCATGCCAAGAAAGCCGAGGGCGGCCATATCGAGAATGGCGTTAGAGAAACCCAGCGACGCCTGAACGATCAGCGGCGCAAGGCAATTCGGGAAAATATTGATGAACATCTGACGCATTGCGCCTGCACCTGCCACGCGAGAGGCGGTGACATAATCGCGGTTCACCTCTACCAGAACCGCCGCACGGGTTAAGCGGACATAGTGCGGCAGCGCTACAAATGTCAACGCCAACGCAGCGTTGCCGATGGAGGGGCCGAAGATCGCCACCAACACCAGCGCCAGCAGCAGACTCGGCAGGGCCAGCATGATATCGACAACACGCATGATAATGTTATCGACAAGACCGCCGAAATAGCCCGCGACTAGTCCGAGGACAATTCCCATCACCAGCGACAGAACGACCACCAGACAGCCGACCAGCATTGAAAGACGCGCGCCATACATCAGGCGCGAGAGTACATCGCGGCCGACATCATCCGTTCCCAGAATATGCGCCCAACTGCCGCCTTCCTGCCAGACCGGCGGCACCAGTAGCGCATCGCGGAACTGCTCCGCCGGGTTATGCGGCGCAATAAAGTTGGCAAACACCGCAATCAGAATCATGATGATGACATATGCCAGTCCAACGACCGCGCCTTTATTGCGTTTGAAATAGTGCCAAAACTCCCGCAATGGCGTCATGGGTGCCGGTGCGGCAATAACATTATTTTCAGTAACCTGTGACATGATGGCCCCTTACTTCTTATGCCGGATACGCGGGTTCACCACGCCGTACAGCAGGTCTACCAGCAGGTTGACGAGAATAATCATCGTCGCTACCAGTAACACGCCGCCCTGAACTACCGGATAATCGCGGCGCTGCAGCGCATCGATCAGCCAGCGCCCCAGACCGGGCCATGAAAAGATGGTTTCTGTCAGAATCGCGCCTGCCAATAACGTTCCCACCTGCAAACCAATCACGGTGACAACCGGCAGCATCGCGTTACGCAGAGCATGGATGATAATGACCCGCATCCTTGTCAGACCTTTGGCGCGCGCGGTACGGATGTAATCCTCCCCCAACACTTCCAGCATTGAGGAACGGGTCATACGCACAATCACGGCCAGCGGGATCGTGCCGAGCACTATCGCAGGCAGGATCATATGCGCCAGCGCATCAATAAAGTTACCCTCTTCGCCCCAGATAGCGGTGTCGATCAGCATAAAGCCAGTCAACGGATTGGTGTCATCAAGAAACACCATATCGCTCACACGCCCGGAAACCGGCGTCAGGTTCCAGTGGACGGAGACCAGCATGATCAGCATCATGCCCCACCAGAAGATAGGCATAGAGTAGCCGGTCAACGCCAGGCCAACGGCAGTATGGTCGAAAATGGAGCCGCGTTTGACGGCAGCCAGCACGCCAACCGGAATCCCCACCGCAGTGGCGAAAATCATGGCGCAGACGCCAAGTTCCAGCGTCGCTTTAAAGCGAGGTACAAACTCGTCCCACACGGGGATTCGGCTTTTCAAGGAAATACCTAAATCGCCATGCATAACCCCCCAGATATAATGGAGATATTGCTGCCACATCGGTTTATCAAGACCGAGTTCAGCCAGCAGTTGAGCATGACGCTCAGGGGAGATGCCTCGCTCACCCGCCATGATCATCACCGGATCGCCGGGGATCATATGGACAAAGGCAAAGGTGAGAAGGGTAATACCGATAAACGTCGGGATGACGAGTCCCAAACGTCGGAGAATGAACTGCAACATAACCCGGATTCTCTCTCATGACGCACGGACTGGAACCGTGAGTCTGTATTGCTCACAAATCTTATCCCACTCAAAAACAGCCGAGGAGCGAAGCATAGTTGCCGGATGGCGCTACGCTTATCCGGTCGACAAAGGCCGGGGCGTAGCGCTATTTTAATTATTCGACAGAGACGTTTTCGAAGTGGTGCTTGCCTAGCGGATCAACCACATAGCCTTTGACTTCTTTACGCACTGGCTCATAAACCGTGGAGTGAGCGATGATCAGCGCTGGCGCCTGGTCATGCATCACAACCTGGGCCTGTTTATAGAGTTCAACACGCTTGTTGTGGTCATCGGTCGCACGCGCTGGCTGAATCAGATCTTCAAACGGCTTGTAGCACCATTTTGAATAGTTAGAGCTTTGCTGCGCGGCATCGCAACTGAACAGAGTGGCGAAGAAGTTATCTGGATCGCCGTTATCACCGGTCCAGCCCATCATCACCGTCTGGTGCTCGCCATCTTTAGCACGCTTGAGGTATTCGCCCCATTCATAGGTGACGATTTTGGCCTGAACGCCAATTTTCGCCCAGTCCGCCTGGATCATTTCCGCCATACGGCGCGCGTTCGGGTTATAGGGTCGCTGTACCGGCATCGCCCACAGATCCAGGGTGAAGCCTTTTTCCAGACCGGCTTCTTTCAGCAGCGCCTTCGCTTTTTCCGGATCATAGCCGTATTCTTTAATATCGTCGTTATAGCCCCACATCGTCGGCGGGATCAGGTTTTTCGCGGCAACGCCCGCACCCTGATACACGGCTTTGATGATCGCCTCTTTATTCACTGCATAGGTCAACGCCTGGCGAACTTTGACGTCATCCAGCGGTTTTTTCTGTACGTTATAGGAGAGATAGCCAACGTTCAGACCCGCCTGCTCCATCAGATTGATGTTTTTATCCTGCTTCATACGGGCGATATCAGCCGGGTTCGGATACGGCATCACCTGACACTCATTTTTTTGCAGTTTAGCGTAACGCACGGAAGCGTCAGGCGTAATGGAGAAAACCAGGCGGTCAATTTTCGGCTTCGTGCCCCAGTAGCCGTCAAAGGCTTTGTAGAGAATGCGGGAGTCTTTCTGATATTGCACCAGTTGGAACGGGCCAGTGCCGACTGGGTTCAGATCCACTTTTTCCGGCGTACCGGCTTTCAGCATGTTGTCGGCATACTCTCTGGAAAGAATGGAGGCGAAGTCCATGGCTAAATCAGCAACGAACGGCGCTTCCGGACGCGTCAGTACAAATTGTACGGTGTGATCGTCTACCTTCTTCACTTCGCTAATCAGATCCGGCAGGCCCATGCCTTCAAAGTATTCATAGCTGCCGCCAGACACTTTATGGTACGGGTTCTGCTCGTTTTTCTGTCGGTCGAAAGAGAACACGACATCATCGGCGTTAAGCTCGCGCGTGGGTTTGAAATCCTTGCTGGATTGCCATTTCACCCCTTTACGCAGGTGGAACGTATAGGTTTTACCGTCTTCGCTGATATCCCACTTCTCAGCAAGCCCAGGGACCACTTCCGTGGTGCCGATTTTGAATTCCACCAGGCGGTTGTAAATTGGCACCGAGCTGGCGTCATAAGTGGTGCCGGAAGTAAACAGTTGCGGGTTGAATCCTTCGGGTGATCCTTCTGAACAATAAACCAGAGTTTTAGCCTGTACGCTTGCTGCAACGGTCATGGCTATCAGGCTCAAACCAAGCTTCAGCATCCCTGACTTCTTCAAGGAAATACTCATTCTTCTGCTCCAATTGTGATGTATATTGTTTTGCCCTTTGCAGTGGCTTTTACCGCCCGGCCTTTTTTGTTTTTTACCTGGTCAGGTCAGTAGTGAGAGGTGAGGATTCCGTTCGCATAAACGACTGAGTTGCAGTGCGGATTCTCCATAAAATGCCCCTCATTCCCTACAATCTGTCAACAGAATGTCAAAACGTCAATACAGGTAACCAGCTTTTACAACAACGGTGAGAATTAACAAACAAAGATTAAAAAAAGTTCAGAAGGGTATTTTCAGCAGGGAAATTTGTGCTACGCCGGAGTCGTCAGAATAATTACCTTAATATTTAGAAACATTTAGTGTTTAACTTTTATGTCGTAAACGCAAAAATTTTTAAAATATGGCGTATATATGAGTGATTAATACCATGTACGTTAAAGCGTACAGCGAAAAATGCCAGGTACGGCAGCCAGTAACGCAAAAAGTGACTTACGCAAACGGCGGCGAAAGCAATGGAATATATCAGCAATTAGCAAGTAGACACCAGGAAGTGGGGGCGAATTTTTTATCAGTCCATTCAACTCGTTCCGCCCGTAGGCCGGATAAGGTGCTTGCGCCGCCATCCGACGATGTCAGGTTTGGTACAGTAAGTTGCCTAATGACGCTTCGCTTATCACGACTACAACGAAAAAACCCTGCTCACTGAGCAGGGTTTCTAAATTTGGTCGGTGATAGAGGATTCGAACCTCCGACCCCTTCGTCCCGAACGAAGTGCGCTACCAGGCTGCGCCAATCACCGAATTGCGGGCGCATCTTACTGCTCAGGCGCACGCCCGTCAATCCCTTAGTCGCAAAATACGATTTAATCGGCGAGAAAGTCGGCAGACGGCTTACTCCGCGACGACTTTCTGCGCATCGGGAATATGGCACCAGTTGTTGTTCTGGTTAATGCCGCCATTCGGCGATGTATACCCCAGGCAACCCATTATCGTGTCGTACAGCTCCACATGACGCCGAGGCACTTTGATCTCCGCCTGTTGTTTCAGGTGAGCGAACATCTGCGCATGCTGCGGATTGGCAAGATATTTATCCGACATCCATACCAACATCGGAACGCGGAACTGCTCCGGCGGCGCCATGTTGCGCGGCGTACCGTGCAAATGTTCACGTTCGTTAATCGACTCTCCGTGATCGGCTGCGTAAAACACAATCGCTTTTTTATCACGTAGCTTTTCGAACACGCTGGTAATAAAGTGATCAACATAGGTCACGGAGTTATCGTAAGAGTTGATCATCTGCGCTTTCGTGCAGCCGCTATCGACTCCTATACACTCAGGCTTCCACTGAGCGTAGCTGCGCGGATAACGTTGCGTATAGTTAAAATGCGACCCCTTGGTATGCAGAATAATCAGATGCTTACCATCCGGATTCCGGGCAAGTGAGTTCTGCATCTCATCAATCAACAGCATGTCATCAACCGTTTTACCACGGTTACGCGGCTCCGCGCCGATCTGCTCGCGGTAGGAGATATTATCCGCCATGGTATTGCTATAGAACCACATCTCGCTCTGCATGGCGTACAGATCGGAAGTGAACCCAAGCTGTTTGAGTACGGCAAAAACATTCTGCTCTTTTAGCGTACGCTGCGGGTTATTATCAGCCCCGCCTTCCCGTACAAACATACAGCGTAAAGAAAGTTTCGTCGCGGTATCGCAGGAATACCCCCGGAACGCCGCCAGATTTTTTTCCTGCGCTAGCTTCGGCGTGGTGTTGCGCTCGTAGCCGAAAATTCCCATGTGATCCCAGCGGGTGGTTTCACCGATAATGAAAACAACATAGGTGTCATCATTATCCTTTGGCGCAACATAGGTAAATTTCTTTGCCGGGTTTATTAATGAATTATTGTCCGATGACTCATCCACCTGTGCCCAGGCATACAGTCCTAGCGCAGATAACCAGTTTGAGGGCAGATAGGAGTTCGCCACCACGCCGCCATAGCTGGGTAAATCGATTCCTGTCGCCCGTTCAACCTTTTTCTGCTGGACGTCCAGCAAGCGGATAGGCGCCCACACCATCACGCCAGCCAGTACCACCGCAGCGGCGCTGCGAAAACGCTGCCCCGGCGTGCGTAACTGTCGCAACAACGTATAGCGACAGCGGTTACTCCAGATAAAAATCAGCGGAAGCACGCTCACGGAAATCAGCCACAATACGAAGTGCAGACCCACCACCTCTTTCGAGAGATCGATGTCGGTGGTCATAACAGACGCAATAATGCCGTAGCCAATCACCACATTTAGGAAAGTCATGTAATAACTGGCGCCAGCGGAAAACAGCACCACCAGCGTGGCCAGCACGCGCCAGACGCGTCGGCCAAATAGCGAAAGAAGACGGAGTAAGAAGAAAGTCACCAGCACCGTGGCGCCAAGTTCGACAACCGCGGAGATTCCCTTCCAAAGGGTAAATTCTTGCGCATAGCTGCCGAAACGGCGGTAAAACACGGCGCAGTTCATAAACAGGCCGATATAGAGCGCAAGCAAGAAACTAAGTTTCTGCTGCGTCATTGATTTAATGTATCTCATGCAAACAAACCCTGGGAATCGGGATAAAAACGACCTGTACAACGATTCTTTAATCAAACAGGTAAATATGCGGCTAATGCAGATGTGAGAAAGTCTACCAGCGCGGCTAAGTAGACCACAGGAAGCGCAAAAAGTGTCTATAGAGAATGTGATTGACCTAGATATTTTTGTAAATATATAGACAGGGTATTAGCCGAACTTCTAATAAACCCAGACGGCGGTTTATCTCGTTAAAAGCGGGCGCTCACCCCCAGGGTATATAAATAATCGCTATCCGTAGCGCTATTTTCCGCCTGGGAAAACGCCGCATACGCCGCCAGGTGCGGGTTCAGCAGCACGTCCGTGCCTACGGTGACATCCAGCCAGTTTCCCTCCTGATTTACTGCGGTCATACGGCTCAATCCAGACTGCGCTTTCCAGATATTTTCCCCAAACTGCTGGTTATAGCTGATTTGCGCCCAGGGACGGATATCGCCGAACTGCGAGTTTACCCGCCATCCTATCGTACTGACGCTGGCATGCCATAACGGATCGGTGAATGCTAATGTCGTCGCGCTATCGCCATATTCGTTATACATTGATGAAGTCGAACCGTCGTAATGCAGCGCCGCTACCGGCCCGGTGGTCACACGCCTGGAAAGCGGAAAGTTCCAGCCCATACTGATACCGCTGGTCGCATCAAGCGGGGTTTCATCCGCCAGGCTAAGTACCGGACCAACCGTATTCTGCGTAGACTGAATGCGTTCGGCCAGAATGTCGTTGTAATTCGGTTGGTGATCGCTGTCCCAGGTATAGCGTTCCGTCGTATGCCCCGGAGCCGCTTCAGCGATATATTCTTGTTGCCAGGCATACGCAGTATTGATAAAAAACGAACAGGCCACAAGGCCCGCCAGACGACGCAATGTCCGGCAACCACGGCGTTTTTTTACAATCATCAACGCGACTCCAGAGTAGAGCCGAATTCGGCGATATTATTGTCATTGAATGAAGGATGTCGGGCATTAGCCCTGTATTAACTATTGTCCTTTTAGCGGGTCCGTCAAGACGGGTTGAAGAAAATTTTCGCGGTAACCACAATAACGAGGAAATCTATGCAGCGTTGCGGCTGGGTCAGCCAAGAGCCCCTTTATATAGCCTATCATGACAACGAGTGGGGCGTACCGGAAACTGATGGCAGAAAATTGTTTGAAATGATCTGTCTTGAAGGTCAACAGGCCGGTTTATCCTGGATCACCGTGCTTAAAAAACGGGAGAACTACCGCGCCTGTTTTCATCAATTTGACCCGGTACGCATCGCAACTATGCAGGAGCAGGATATTGAACGCCTGCTGCAGAATACGGGGATTATACGACATCTCGGGAAAATTCAGGCTATTGTCAGCAACGCCCGCGCCTGGCTTGCGATGGAGCAAAACGGCGAACCTTTCGCCGATTTTGTCTGGTCATTCGTTGATGGCCAGCCGCAGATCACACAGGCAGCCAGTCTGGATGAGATTCCCACCTCAACACCCGCGTCCGATGCGCTTGCTAAGGCATTGAAAAAGCGAGGTTTCAAGTTTGTCGGTACGACTATCTGCTACTCCTTTATGCAGGCGTGCGGACTGGTCAACGACCATATTACCGGCTGTTTTTGCCATCCGGGAGAAAAACATGATTCGCAAATCCCAGAGTGAGGACATGGCGTCTATTCTGGCGCTGTGGATGAAAAGTACCATTTATGCCCATCCCTTTATCGAAGAACGTTACTGGCATGAGAGCGAAGCGATTGTGCGCGATGTCTATTTACCCGCCGCGCAAACCTGGGTATGGGAGGAAAGTGGGCAACTGAAAGGCTTCGTTAGCGTGCTGGAAGCCTGTTTTGTCGGGGCGCTGTTTGTCTCCCCCGACGCGTTAAGACACGGCATTGGTAAAGCGCTTCTGGAATATGTACAGCAACGTTTTCCTCTGTTGAGCCTTGAGGTTTACCAGAAAAATCAATCAGCCGTAAACTTCTACCATGCGCTCGGTTTTCGCATTGAAGATAGCGCCTGGCAGGAGGATACCTCCCATCCCACCTGGATTATGAGTTGGCAGGCGGATCAAATGCCGTAAGCGGTAGCGCCGGGCCGGTATATTTCTCGAACCACACCAGCGCGGTGTTGCCCGCACAACCGTTACCCAGCCGTGAGCTGGCAAGATCTTTTGTCAGGATGTTTACCGCGCCGTTTTTACATATACCGCCTGCGGTAGGTTCAGGATCCGGCCATGCGCCTTCGTGAATACAGACGACGCCGGGGCGAATCCCTTCGGTAACGACCGCGCCCGCCAGAATCTGCCCGCGATGATTCCAGACGCGTACCGTATCGCCGTCGATGATTCCACGCGCTGTCGCATCCTGCGGATGAATCGTCATTGGTTCACGTCCGGCTACCGCATACCGCTCCCGTAACGAACTGTAGTTAAGCTGGCTATGCAGGCGATGCGCCGGATGCGCGGAAAGTAGCTGAACCTGTCCCGCGTCGGCGTTCCCGTGCCACTCATCCGGCACAAGCCACATTGGATGGCCGGGGCAATCTGCGTAACCATAACTGGCAATGCGCGCAGAATAGATTTCGATTTTGCCGCTGGCCGTTTTTAGCGGATGATTATCAGGATCGCGGCGAAAATCCGCGAAGCGCACAAACTGCGCGTTGGCGGGATTTTCCGGCATCTCCAGTAAACGGTTAGCCTGCCAGAATGCGCTAAACGGTGGTAACGTCACCCCCTGACTGGCGCCACGCTGGGCGGCAATATTGTAGAAAGTTTCCAGCCACGCCAGCTCGCTTTTTCCCTCTGTAAACCGTGCGTAACCGCCAGATTCCCATCGTTCGCTCAGTTCAGCAAACACATCGAAATCATTTCGCGCTTCATACTGCGGCAGCACAACCTGCTTCATCGGCGCCAAATGCTGATGACTATAGTCGCCGGTCATGGTCAGATCGTTACGCTCATAGCTGGTGGTCGCGGGCAGAACAATATCCGCGTGTTTTGCGGCGGCCGTCCAGAAACATTCAGAGATGACAACCAGATCCGGCTTTTGCCACGCGCGAATCAGACGGTTGGTATCCTGATGATGGGTAAAGTTCGCGCCGCCCGCCCACCAGATAAAACGAATATCCGGGAAGCGACGATCCATACCATTGTGCTGGTAAAACCCACCGGGGTTTTCCAGCGCCTCGACGATACGCGCCACCGGTATTTTATCTACCGCATCAACGCCGCCTGTGATGCTCTCCTGCATCGATGCTAACACAGCGGCACGACGCGTCGGATTGCCGCCGTTGGCAAAGTGATAAGAAAAACCAAACCCGCCGCCTGGCGCGCCAATTTGCCCCAACATCGCGGCAAGCGTGACGATCATCCAGTGCTTTTGCTCGCCGAATTGCTGGCGCTGCATTCCCCAACCGGCCATCAGCATGGTGGTATTATGGTGAAATATTTCCGCCAGTTCACGAATTTTCCCTGCAGAAACGCCACAAATTTCCGCCGCCCATTCCGCTGTTTTAGCCGTACCGTCGGTCACGCCCAACAGATAGTCGGCGAAGACGTCATAACCCGTCGTGCAGCGGGCAAGGAACGCCTCATCCTGCCAGCTATTTTCCACCAGCGTATGGGCGATCCCCAACATTAACGCCACATCGGTGCCCATATGCGGGGCGATCCACTCCATCTTATCGCCAAAAAAGTCGACGCTTTCCGATCGCATCGGATCGATGCAGATCAGACGCTTACCGCTTTTTCGCAGCGCCGCAAAATACTCAAGTCCCTGTTCATCCGAGGCGTTCCAGGCAATTTTCAGAGTATTAAGCGGATTCGCGCTCCAGAGCACCACGACGTCGCTGTGTTCCAGCACCACCGGCCAACTGGTCTGTTGCTGGTAAACTTCGTTGCCGCCCACGACATAAGGCATGATAGCCTGTGCCGCGCCGGTGGAATAATCGCCAAGATGGCCGGTATACCCTCCCGCCAACGCCATGTAACGCTGCAATAGCGTGGCCGCTTTATGCAATACGCCATTTGAGCGCCAACCGTAGGAACCGGCGAAGATGGACGAAGGTCCATAATTTTCGCGAATACGTTTGTGCTGAGCGTGGATCAGATCCAGCGCGTCATCCCAACTTACGCGAACAAACTCATCCTGCCCGCGTACGCCTTGCGGCTTATCGGGAGAAGCCAGAAACCCTTTACGTACCATCGGGAAGCGAACCCGCGTTTTACTATACACCTGCTCATGCACAACGGTTTGCAGGGAGTTTTGGTGTGTCGTCGGGAGTTCGCCATATGAGGCAAAAATGCGTTCTCCGTCGGTTTCAACGCGGACTGGCCCCCAGTGTGCAGCGGTCAATACCGAATGGCGCGATGGTGCGTGGGTCAAGGTTCGCTCCTGAATCATTGGGGTTATTTAATTTACCAGTCAATGTTACTTACAAATTTCAGAGTTTTCCCTGGAATTTTCTTCATGTGCAGACGTCATAATCAACCGCCACGGTCGCTGTGGTAACAATAAAAAAGTGATAAGGATTTAAGATGAAAAAACGTGTATTTGTGATTGCTGCCATCGTGAGCGGCGCCCTGGCAGTATCTGGCTGCACAACAAACCCTTACACCGGCGAACGCGAAGCAGGTAAATCCGGCATTGGCGCGGGTATCGGATCGCTGGTCGGCGCAGGTATCGGCGCGCTCTCCTCCTCTAAAAAAGATCGCGGTAAAGGCGCGCTGATTGGCGCAGCGGCGGGCGCAGCGCTGGGCGGCGGCGTCGGTTACTACATGGACGTACAGGAAGCGAAACTACGTGACAAAATGCGAGGCACAGGCGTAAGCGTGACGCGAAGCGGCGATAATATCATTCTGAATATGCCGAATAATGTCACCTTCGACAGCAGCAGCGCGACGCTGAAACCGGCAGGCACCAACACGTTGACCGGCGTGGCGATGGTACTAAAAGAGTATCCCAAGACCGCCGTCAATGTGGTGGGCTACACCGACAGTACCGGCAGCCACGATCTGAATATGCGCCTGTCGCAGCAGCGTGCCGACTCCGTGGCCAGCTCGCTGATCACGCAGGGCGTCGACGCCAGCCGCATCCGTACCAGCGGAATGGGCCCGGCGAACCCGATCGCCAGCAACAGTACGGCAGAAGGTAAGGCGCAAAACCGTCGCGTCGAAATTACCTTGAGTCCATTGCAATAAACCACTGTGCCGGGTAAAGCGATACTGCTTTACCCGGCACGCATGACTCCCTCGCCAGACCGGATAAACGTCGCCTTATTCGGTATTCATTCATCCTTCACCACGACACGGCTGCCGGCAGAGTGGAAATCGGCTGGTCGATCATTACTAAGCCTGTTCTTTACAACGCTCGCCGGCGGCATCAGGAGGCGGAAGACCGGTTTAACGCCCGCTACTGCGATCTGGATACGTTGTTGCAGGAGGCCGATTTTGTCTGCGTGGTCCTGCCGCTAACAACAGAAACGCGGCATCTGTTTGGCGCCAACCAGTTTGCCAGAATGAAATCGTCCGCCATTTTCATTAATGCCGGACGCGGCCCGGTAGTTGATGAAAACGCGCTGATTGCCGCGCTGAAAAACGGTGAAATATATGCGGCAGGCCTGGATGTCTTTGAATACGAACCGCTATCCGTGGATTCGCCGCTGCTGGGCATGTCTAACGTCGTCGCGGTGCCGCATATCGGCTCGGCAACACATGAGACGCGCTACAATATGATGGCCTGTGCGGTGGATAATTTGATTGATGCGCTGCAGGGAAAATAGAGAACAACTGCGTGAATCCGCAGGCGGCGGGTTAATACTACAGGCCCGATAAGCGCTGGCTTGCGCTTATCGGGCAGAGTGTCATTACTGGGTTGCGTTTACCGCCGCCGTCCAGGCCTGATTAAACGCCTGATGCTGCGAGGCCAACGGCCCAATCAGCGCGTTATATTGGCTGGCCTGCTGTGAGGTCGGAAACTGAATGCCGTTCGCGACAAAGCTCACCTGCTCGCCCTGTTGCGCAATAAAATCGCCTACTTGTACCAGTTGCTGCGTAAAGATCTGCGCCGCCGGGATCAGCGGTTGCAGAGCATCTGCCGGCACGGTGACCACTTTTTTGTAGACCTGATCGAACACAGGTTTCAGCTCATCGGTCTGTTTTAGCGCGCCATGCGCGGCATCAGCCTGCAATTTTGCGTTCTGCAACTGTTGCGCCAGTACGCCTAACGAACCATTTGCCTGCCGCAGCGGCTCACGTTGCGTCATATAATCCTGCGGAACGCGGATGGCGTTAACGCTATCGACCACCGGGCGCAGACCGGAATCCATCGCCTGGTTTACCTGCTGCGAGTAGCCGTACAGTATCGCGTAATCAGACACGAACGGACCAAACTGTTTTTTTTGATCGGCCGTCAGCGTTGGTAAACGCTCTCCGCTACGCATTGCTGTATTCTGCAGGAAATCGACAAACGCTTTGCGCTGATCGCCTTCTTTATCAAAACACCCGCTCAGGCTAAACACCATTAATAACGCCACAACAGGCGCAAACCAGCGAGAGCAGGACTTACCTGTCGCCATTGTTAATACTCCTTTCACCCAAAAATGCGCACAACGACACCTGCGTGCCCGACGGCTTACAAGGATAGTCCAGGTCAGGCTTGCAGGATACCCTTTCCACGCGATCTTATAGTGGAAAATTACGTTTATCTGCATCAGCGCTTAATTTGTTATTTTATTGTTAATTTTTGACTTGGCACTTCGATAAAAAGCGCGGCAAGAAAGCTTTCCAGCAAGTAATGAAATATTTTTTAATCTTTACAATTGTTTTGTGAAAGACGGATATATCTTGCTGGATCAAATTGTTAGCTCCCTAAAAGTCACGTCGCGCAAGTCATCGAAACGACTCGATAACGCTTCCTGACGACGCGTCTCCCCCCACCCGGAATTTTCCTGACTATTCTTAATAGGCTTCGATGCATTTCACGATCCCGCTGTGTGATTTACAGGAGTTCTCAATGGAATATAAAGATCCGATGTTTGAGCTGCTGAGCAGCCTGGAACAAATTGTTTTTAAAGATGAAACGCGAAAGATAACCCTGACGCAAAAACCCAATCCTTTTACCGAATTTGAACAGTTACGGAGAGGAACGGGGCTAAAAACAGATGAATTCGCCAGAGCTCTGGGCGTAACGGTTGCCATGGTTCAGGAATGGGAATCGAAACGCGAAAAACCCACGCCAGCAGAGCTCAAGTTGATGCGCCTGATACAGGCGAACCCACGATTAAGTAAGCAATTGATGGAGTAACTTTTACCACTTTCTGTTTTAACGGTCCTGCGTAGGGACCGTTTCCCCCACACAATTCTCGCCCCCGGAGAAATAAAGTAAAATAAAAGTTGCATCGCCCGGCATTACATGAGTTAATGTGTCCAACGGTTTGACGTACAGACCATTGAAGCAGTTTAGTAAGGCAAGTCCCCTTCAAGAGTTATCCATTAGATACCCCTCGTAGTGCGCATTTCCTTAACGCTTAAAAAATCTGTAAAGCACGCCATAACGCCGAAAGGCACACTTATTTTTTAAAAGGTAATACACTATGTCCGGTAAAATGACTGGTATCGTAAAATGGTTCAACGCTGATAAAGGCTTCGGCTTTATTACTCCTGATGATGGTTCTAAAGACGTGTTCGTACACTTCTCCGCAATTCAGAACGATGGTTACAAATCTCTGGATGAAGGTCAGAAAGTTTCCTTCACCATCGAAAGCGGCGCTAAAGGCCCGGCAGCTGGCAACGTAGCCAGCCTGTAAGCTTAAAAAGCTCAGAATTGAAGATCCCTGCCTGATGGCGGGGATTTTTTTATTCCAATTTCCCCCTCTCCCCCTGCATAACTTTGCATTACTTTACCCTGCGTCCCTTTGACCTTTCCCTTAGGGGAACCCCTATAGTGGGCAAGGATATTGTTCACAAGGAATTGAAGTTATGTCGAAAGCATCATGGTTATTACTTTTGGGTTTATGCGCCAGCGGCTCCGCGCTTGCGGCATCCTCAGAATCCGCTTTTCTGGCGCAACACGGGCTTGCGGGAAAAACGGTTGAGCAGATCGTGGATACGATTGATCAAACGCCGCAGAGCCGTCCTTTGCCTTACTCCGCGTCGATTACCAGTACCGAACTCAAATTATCTGACGGAGAGCAGATTTATACGCTACCGTTAGGCGACAAATTCTATCTCTCTTTTGCGCCCTATGAATGGCGGACACACCCCTGTTTTAACCACAGCCTTTCCGGCTGTCAGGGAGAAATGCCGAACACGACTTTCAATGTAAAAGTGACGGATAACAAAGGTGATGTCATCATGCAAAAAGCGCTGAGGAGCTATCAAAACGGCTTTATCGGCGTCTGGCTTCCGCGCGACATGGAAGGAACGATCGAAGTGAGCTACAACGGCAAAACAGCGTCACATGCTATTGCCACAAAAGGTGACAGCCAGACCTGCCTGACGGAATTACCATTACGTTAAAAAAATGCCCGATAACATAATGGGTTATCGGGCCTATAAAACGCCAACAAGATAAAATTAACAGAGTGCCTTGAGAATGCATAGCGCCACAAGAATGGCAGAGGTGGGCTCACTTTGTACTGACCCCAAAAACCTGGACAGATTAACCGAGGCATCAGCGAAAGAGTCCATTTAATACATGGGCTCTTTTTTGTTTCTGGCTATAACTAAATAACATTGTCCGCAATCGAATTATCCATTCCGTTGCTTTCTTGCATCACGCGGATTCCTGTCTCATCAATATTTTGTTCGTCGTATTCTTCCTGAATTTAACCTTAGACGTTCTATCAAATTATCGCTTATAGCGATTTGAACATAACAGTCTTTGCATTCTATTGAGGGAGCCTAAGGAACAATGTTCGCTGCTGAGTTTGTGATGATTTGAAACCATGGTGAATGTAGAAATTTTTGGCTTCTTCGGTAAGTGCATGAACCATGATTGCACGTACACCAATATTCTCGGCAACCCGATAGCAACGAAGCACTGCATCATGAAGTAAATCAGCACCAAGCCCTTTTCCATGGAATGAAATCTGTACGTGACTTGTGAAGGATTTCCGCAGCTGCATCAATGAGCGCCCGCTGCGATTCCTTAGCTCTAAGGTTAAGTTGAACATCTGATTTCATGAGACACCCTTTGTATAGCATTTGCTTTACAAGAATAGCACAACCACCATGTATAGCAAACGATATACATCAAGTCGTCGTTTTTCATTTTTTGAATACTGATGTCCGCTTTGTGCCATGAGCGGATGTCAAGCACGTCTAAGAATGTTAATAGATGGCGAACATATCATATTTCAAAAATTGAATGGACCAATTTTCCTGATATTATATAAACTTGTTAGGGCTGCTGCAGTAGCCCTATTTTATAAGATAAGTAGAAATAGACAACATCCCAAATATACTAATCGGCATGGATCTAGTCAATGCTAAGATTTACTGTAAAAAATCGCGCAAATTCATTGAAGGAAATATTTTTGCCAGCATTTTGATGGCTATTACTTGGCCCGGTGTAGTGAGCGTGAGTTGGTGCAAGTCTTTTTGATCATAGAAATTTAAAGCTTGATACATTCTCGGATATTTCAATTCTGCATCAATCCCTTGTAGGTAATTATTTTTTTCCTTCATACCTTCAAAGGTATTGCTTCCCATAATATTGACGTAACTTCCCACCCCAATAGAGGCCATTGTCTTGAGTTTCGAACGTGACATATCGTCACCTCGCGACAAAAAATGATCATAGATTAAGCCATAAACATTATCAACTTCAGCAGGGTTACTCCAAGTAAGTGATTGAATAAAATGCAATGCTGGCAAGATTGCTAGCATATCACTAGTTAATTTTGGTACCATCTCCACTGCCGCTTCAATACAATTATCTATGTAGTCAGTACTGTCTTTTTCGATTCTGGATTCCAACAATTCGGCCAATAAATCGATATCTATTTTGGTACCTTTTCTTGCAACACCTTGAACTGCGTTGTTAAATGTACTTTGTACATCGGGCTGAGCAAGTTTTTCTACGCTGATTTGATCAATCTTTGAATCAATTTTTTCGAATGTCGCCTTGACTAATGCGTCAACATTTTCCTTGGCTGTTGAGGCAGCAATAGCTTCGAGTCTTGGGAAATTTTCTGTTAGCAATAAATTAAATAATCGTTCACACTCAGCAAAGCTGATTCCTTGAGTTAAGTTTCCCGCAATCTGTATTACAGTCGAATTTTCATTTGCTTGAGCTTTTTGATTCATTATCCTTTCCTCCTTGAAAATCACCTCCAACCTGAATAACTATGCCTCCGTTGACTTTTGCTTTTTGGGAAATTGACTTATTTTTTAGTACTTTTTTCCCTCCCCAAATTAATGACAGGATCGCTAGAAGTACTCCGAGGTATGTAGCCCAATCAGTACCTATGTGGTTATTTAACCATTCAAGCATACCAACACTCCTTTTTTATTTAAAAAAAAATCAATGTATTACTCGCATTTGCCATTGAATTTAGCAAAAACACTAAGTATTTGAAAGCATTTTGGAACCTTAATTTTTATATTAAACTATTCAATGATCAAGAGTAAAAATCCCTACTACTAGATAAAATCTTGGCTTTGAAAGCCTAAATGTGTACACGGTTTACGTGCTTTTTAAGCTACTGCCACCTTGACCTGTCACTGGCGAAGTCCGCTTATCGCTTATAGCAGACATTTGCGTGAGCGTATCCACCGACGTTCAGGTTTCCTGATAGCATCCCTGTACAGACCTTGTTAATTTCTGCCTGGATAGCTCTTTAGGCGGTATTCAACCGGGCTGAGTACGTTAAATCTAAGGCTAATTCGTCGGGTATTGTAGTATCATATGTAATCCTCAATAGCTATCTTAAGTTCATCAATATCCTTAAATTTACTGGTGTAAAAACTTTCTGATTTTAAAGTCCCGAAAAAAATTCTGCACAGGCATTATCAAGGCCGTTGCCTTTGCGGGACATACTTTGGATGATGCCAAACTCTCGTAACTGATACTGGTACCATTGATGACGGTATTGCCAGCCCTGATCTGAATGAAGAACCGGATTGGTACTCGCATCAAGTCTGGCAAATGCCTTCATGAGTATGTCATCGATCATCGGCATGGTTGGACGTTCTGAAATACTGCAGGAGATCACTTCGTTATTGAAGAGATCAATAATGGGTGCTGTGCACTTTTGATTTATAGTCAGGTGGAGCTTTTCTCTCTCTGCCTTTTGGTGAATACCTGAGACAAACAGTCTCAAGCACCCGCAGCTATTCTAACGCCAATATCCGTACCGCCAGCGTTAATGTATTCCTGAAATATTTTTTGCCAATCAATAGAAATAACCGCATCTATGAGTTACAGAATTATTAGCGAATCGACTGATACTATTTATGTTATAAAAAAACCTGCCCGAGAGCAGGTTTTTGTTTAATTAACTGAACGCTTATTGCAGTAACGAAATATCCGCAACCTGCAGGAACAGTTCGCGTAGTTTCGACAACAGCGTCAGACGGTTGATACGGATATCTTTCTCTTCCGCGTTGACCATTACATTTTCGAAGAATTCATCCACCGGAGCGCGCAGAGCGGCCAACTCAATCAACGCTTCCTGATAACGGCCATCGGCAAAGTACGGCTGAAGCTTATCACGCAGCACAACCAGATGTCTGGCCAACTCAATTTCCGCCGCTTCTTTCAGTACGGAGGCGTGGACGATATCATTCAGCGGCTCAGTGGCTTTCGCCAGGATGTTGGAGACGCGCTTGTTCGCCGCCGCCAGCGCAGAGGCTTCTTCCAGGGTACGGAAGTGAGACACCGCCTTCATGCGGGCATCAAAATCAGCCGGACGGGTCGGACGACGCGCCAGTACCGCCTGGATGGTATCAACGGTGTAGCCTTCGTCCTGATACCAGGCGCGGAAGCGACCCAGCATAAAATCGATCACATCATCGACTACATTGGCGTTGGTCAGCTTATCGCCATACAGACGTACAGCCTCTTCCGTCAGCGTTTGCAGATCAAGAGCGAGGTTTTTCTCAACGATGATGCGCAGCACGCCCAGCGCGGCGCGGCGTAACGCAAACGGATCTTTGTCGCCTTTCGGATGCTGACCAATGCCGAAGATACCCGCCAGGGTATCCATCTTATCAGCGATTGCCAGCGCGCAGGCCACCGGGTTTGACGGCAGGTCATCCCCGGCAAAACGCGGCTGATACTGTTCGTTCAGCGCCACGGCAACATCTTCCGCTTCGCCATCATGGCGCGCGTAGTGCATCCCCATCACACCCTGAGTATCGGTGAACTCAAAGACCATGTTGGTCATCAGATCGCACTTGGACAGCAGGCCTGCGCGGGTGGCGTGGTTCACGTCAGCGCCAATCTGACCGGCAATCCAGCCCGCCAGCGCCTGAATGCGATCGGTCTTGTCACGCAATGTACCGAGCTGTTGCTGGAACAGGACGGTTTGCAGACGCGGAAGATGGTCTTCCAGGCGTTTTTTGCGGTCGGTATTGAAGAAGAACTCAGCATCCGCCAAGCGTGGACGAACTACTTTCTCGTTACCGGAAATGATTTGTTGCGGGTCTGTCGACTCAATGTTGGCGACGAAGATAAAGTTCGGCAGCAGCTTGCCCGCGTTATCATAAACCGGGAAATACTTCTGGTCGCCCTTCATGGTGTACACCAGCGCTTCGGCAGGCACAGCGAGGAATTTTTCTTCGAATTTCGCCGTCAATACCACCGGCCATTCCACCAGCGAGGCGACTTCTTCCAGCAGGCTTTCGCTCAGGTCGGCATTGCCGCCAATCTTGCGCGCCGCCTCTTCCGCATCCGCTTTGATTTTAGCTTTACGCGCTTCGTAGTCCGCAATAACTTTGCCGCGTTCCAGCAGAATTTGCGGGTACTGATCGGCAGTATCGATGGTGAACTCCGGCTCGCCCATAAAGCGATGGCCGCGAATCACGCGGTCAGACTGAATGCCCAGAATAGTCGCCGGAATAACGTTATCGCCCAGCAGCAGGGTCACGGTGTGAACCGGACGCACGAAGTGAACGTCGGACGCGCCCCAGCGCATCAGTTTCGGAATAGGCAGTTTCGCCAGCGAGGTGGCTACCATGTTCGGCACCAGCGCTTCGGTACTTTCGCCCTTCACGTGGGCGCGATACAGCAGCCATTCGCCTTTGCCGGTCTTCAGACGCTCGGCCTGATCAACGGTGATCCCGCAGCCGCGCGCCCAGCCTTCTGCCGCTTTGCTCGGTTTGCCTTCGGCGTCGAACGCCTGAGCAATCGCCGGACCACGTTTTTCGACTTCGCGATCGGGCTGAGATTCAGCAAGATTCGCCACTTTCAGCGCCAGACGGCGCGGGGCGGCAAACCATTCAACCTTGCCGTGCGCGAGGCCAGCGTTATCCAGCTCCGCAGTAAAGTTCGCAGCAAAGGACTCCGCCAGGCTGCGCAGGGCTTTTGGCGGCAGCTCTTCAGTGCCGATTTCCACCAGAAAAGTTTTCTCAGACATGGCCGCCTCTTATTCCTCTTTGTTGCACATCGGGAAGCCGAGGGCTTCACGGGAAGCATAATAAGCTTCCGCCACTGCTTTGGTCAGGGTGCGAATACGCAAAATGTAGCGCTGACGTTCAGTGACGGAAATGGCTTTACGCGCATCCAGCAGGTTAAAGCTATGGGCGGCTTTCAGAATACGCTCGTAGGCCGGGAGCGGCAGCGGGTTTTCCAGCGCCAGCAGTTGCTGCGCTTCTTTTTCATACTGCTCAAAGCAGGTGAACAAGAAATCCACATCGGCGTATTCAAAGTTATAGGTGGACTGCTCCACTTCATTCTGATGGAACACGTCGCCGTAAGTGGTTTTACCCAGAGGGCCGTCGCTCCAGACCAGATCATAAACGCTGTCTACGCCCTGGATGTACATTGCCAGACGTTCCAGACCGTAGGTTATTTCCCCGGTCACAGGTTTACATTCCAGACCACCAACCTGCTGGAAGTAGGTGAACTGCGTCACTTCCATGCCGTTCAGCCACACTTCCCAGCCCAGCCCCCAAGCGCCCAGCGTTGGGTTTTCCCAGTTATCTTCCACGAAACGGATATCGTGAATGGTTGGGTCCATACCCAGTTCTTTCAAAGAACCGAGGTACAGCTCCTGAATGTTCTCCGGAGACGGTTTAATCACCACCTGAAACTGATAATAGTGCTGTAAACGGTTCGGGTTTTCGCCATAGCGACCATCGGTAGGACGACGAGAAGGCTGCACATAGGCAGTCGCCATCGGCTCTGGCCCCAGCGCGCGCAGGCAGGTCATTGGGTGAGAGGTTCCCGCGCCGACTTCCATGTCCAATGGTTGAACAATGGTACAGCCCTGGCGAGCCCAGTAATCCTGTAAGGTCAGGATCAAGCCCTGGAAGGTCCTGGTATCAAACTTTTGCATATTATTTCGTGCTGGATACGTGTGGATTTAAAGGAAGGAGCCAGTATACCCGCTGGATGCGAGATATACAGTATGAAACAGGTTTGTTTAGCGAAAAATGCCCGGATTCGCGGTATCACACCTCACCAGAGGCGGCTTTTACCGCATAGAAAGATGTAAAAACTGCCCATCTGCATCAAAAGAGCAGACAAAACTCTCTTTACGGAAGGTATTACCACGCATTTCATAGCTCCCCTGAAACTGTTCGAAGCCGGTAACATCAATTTTCTGTGCGTCAGTATTGTAACGTCGCGCCGCCTGATTTTTACACAAGGCTTCCATATCCAGCGTGCGTGTCGGACTAACTTTACTTTGCTGGGCTTTCTGCGTCGGCGGTTGCGTCTCTGTGCATCCCACCAACGCGATGGCTATCATCACAGGAAAGAAATACTTCATCGTCATTTTTATTACCGTCTGGTTTGCCGATCAGTCTTATTATTATTAAGGTTTGTGGTTAACAGACGCATTGTGCGAATCTCCTTACGCCATCACAAGGTGTAGCGTAAAAAGTCAGATTTTTCCAGTTCGCCACCGCGCTGGAACCCTATTGAAACGGAAGCTGAGGAACTGATGCAGCCTAAAATTAACTGGATTGATAACCTGCGAGGGATCGCCTGTTTAATGGTGGTGATGATCCATACCACAACATGGTACATCACTAATGCCCACAGCGTCAGCCCGTTAAACTGGGATATTGCGAACATCCTGAATTCGACTTCGCGAGTTAGCGTTCCCCTGTTTTTTATGATTTCAGGCTATCTTTTTTTTGGCGAGCGAAGCGCGCAGTCGCGGCATTTTTTACGTATCGCCCTCTGCCTTATCTTTTACAGCGTTGTCGCCCTGATTTACATTTCACTTTTTACCTCGATCAACGCCGAGCTCTCGCTAAAAAATTTGCTGCAAAAACCCGTGTTTTATCACCTGTGGTTTTTCTTTGCGATTGCGGTGATCTATCTGGTATCGCCATTAATCCAGGTAAAAAATGTGAGCGGCAAAATGCTCCTGACGATGATGATGGTCATTGGCATTATTGCTAATCCGAATACTGTGCCGCAGAAAATAGGCGGCGTTGAATGGTTGCCCATCAACCTGTATATCAGTGGCGACACGTTCTATTACATTCTCTACGGTATGCTGGGACGCGCCATTGGAATGATGGAGACGCAAAAGCAATCGCTGACGCTTATCTGCGCCGCCCTGTTCATCATCGCGGTATTTATTATTTCTCGCGGCACATTGCATGAATTACGCTGGCGTGGAAATTTTGCCGATACCTGGTATCTGTATTGCGGCCCCATGGTGTTTATTTGCGCTGTTTCACTGTTCACGGTGGTTAAAAATAAGTTGAATGCGCGAACTTTACCTGGACTGGGGCTTATCTCCCGCCACTCGTTGGGTATTTATGGTTTTCACGCGCTGATTATCCATGCGCTACGCACCAACGGACTGGAATTAAAACGTTGGCCACCGTTGGATATCGGGTGGATTTTTTCCGCTACGGTGGCAGGAAGCCTGCTACTTTCCATGCTGTTACAGCGCATTGATAAACAGAAATGGGTCAGCTAAACAACGATGATGGCTCCGGCCATCATGCATCATCACTATAAGTCGCGTAAATATCCGTTCCGTAGAGACTGAATCCCAGCGCCACCAGACAAAGAATTTTCAGCGCTCCTGCCAGTTCCAGATTAAATACGCCGACCGCGACCATACCAACGCCAAGCAGCAGCAAATATTTGCAACGAGAAAGCAGGCGGTCATTACCCGTATGTTCCTGGCGAATTAAGAGCGGAAAACCGCACATAACCATTGCCGCAAAAAAATAACCCTTTTCGCTTAATGTATGACAGGCTGGCCAGAGTCCCACCAGGTATACCACTGCACCGACGACTAACATTCCCAAACCGAGTACCCGTTTTCTACGCGTAACGTTATCGTCCATATCACTCTCCTTGTGGTTGAGTGAAACACATTAAGCGAAGAAATAGCGATGAAAAAGGCACCTGCTCAGCAATAATATAAAAATCAGAAAACACACATACTTTCTTCAATATAACTCAACAGAATCAATAATTATGAAAAATGCCTTTCAGCCAAAACCGAAAGGCATTCTGACTTATGACATCAACGGCAACAGTTGCAGATAGAGTCGGCGGAAGGTTTCACGACGCTGTTGATAAACCGTATGACGCTGCACATCAGGGTAATGTGCCTGCTCCAGCGGCAACTGCGGCAGCATATCGGCAAGCGGCATCTGTCTATTTACCGCAATTTGCGCCAGACGCGCCGCGCCCAGCGCCGGCCCTACATCGCCGCCAGTACGATAATCAAGCTGTAGCCCGCTAATATCAGATAGCATCTGACGCCAGTATTCGCTGCGCGCCCCGCCGCCGATAAGCGTCACGCTGGCGGGTCTGACGCCACAGGCGTGAACCGCATCCATGCCGTCCGCCAGGGCATATCCCACGCCTTCTAACACCGCACGCGCCAGTTCCGCCGGGCCGTGCTGATGGGTTAAACCAAAGAAAACGCCTTTTGCCTGCGGATTATTGTGCGGCGTGCGCTCGCCGGAAAGATACGGCAAAAACCAGACCGGATCGGTATGCTCATCCGCCTGCTGTGCGGCGGCAATTAGCGCCGGCACGCTCGCCTGCCCGGTGAGTTTAGCCGCCCAGTCCAGACAAGAGGCGGCGCTCAACATCACAGACATTAAATGCCAGCGTTCCGGCAAGGCATGGCAAAAACTATGTACTGCGCTTTCTGGTTTACTGAGAAAGCCGTCGCTGACGGCAAAATAAACACCCGATGTTCCGAGCGAGAGTATCGCCTGTCCGGCATCGATCATCCCTACGCCAACCGCGCCTGCCGCATTATCGCCGCCGCCCGCAACCACGGGTACTGATGGCATTCCCCATGCGCTGGCTACTTCCGGCAGCAACGTTCCGGTTATTTCACTACCTTCAAATAGCTCAGGCATCTGCTGTCGGGTTAAATGACAAGCGCTGAGCATAACGTCGCTCCAGTCGCGCTTTTTCACGTCCAGCCACATCGTTCCCGCCGCATCCGACATATCGCTGGCAAAGACGCCCGTCATTCGCAGCCGCAGAAAATCTTTCGGCAGCAGGACCTTATCTATCTGGCGGAAAATATCCGGCTCGTGGCGCTGCACCCATACTAATTTGGGCGCGGTAAAACCGGGCATCATCAGATTACCGGTTATCGCACGCGACTGCGGCGCCTGTTTTTCCAGCCATGCGCACTCTTCGCTACAGCGTCCATCGTTCCATAAGATCGCCGGACGCAGAACCTGCTGTCGGCTATCAAGCAACGTCGCGCCATGCATTTGTCCCGCGATACCCAACGCCCGAACGCCATTTAACGACTGTTGCCGACCTAAACTTTTGACCGCGCGATCCGCCGCCTGCCACCACTGCTCTGGCTCCTGCTCGGACCATAAAGGATGGCGACGCGATACAGTCAGTTTTTCAGTATGCGTAGCCAGCACATCGCCCTGCTCATTCAACAGGATGGCCTTTACACCCGATGTACCAAGATCGATCCCGATATACATATTGTGGGTTCCTTTACTGAAAGCGCCCGGCAGCGCTACGCTTACCGGGCTATCAACCACCACTGGCCGGGCTAACGCAGAGTTCCCCGACAAATATATTTATTTATCAAATAGATAACGGTTAACCAGATTTTCTAACAGTTCCTGATGACCGCTTTGATGTACCGGTGCCAGGTTGTGCTGCTCCGCATACTGCGCCAGCTCGCCTAAGGAGAGCTGCCCTTTCAGGATTTGCTGTCCCAGTTCGCCATTCCAGCCGGCGTAGCGCTTCGCCACGCGTTTATCCAGTTCGCCGTCTTCGACCATACGCGCGGCGATTTTCAGCGACAGAGCCATTGTATCCATCGCGCCGATATGACCGTAGAACAGATCGTATTTATCGGTACTCTGGCGACGGACTTTGGCGTCGAAGTTGAGGCCGCCCGTGGTGAACCCGCCCGCTTTCAGAATTTCGTACATCACCAGCGCGTTCTCTTCAACGCTAATGGGGAACTGATCGGTATCCCAGCCCAGTTGCGCATCGCCGCGGTTGGCGTCAACGGAGCCAAAAATACCCAGCGCGATAGCAGTGGCGATCTCATGGTGGAACGAGTGGCCCGCCAGCGTCGCATGGTTCGCCTCAATATTCACTTTGATCTCTTTTTCCAGACCGAACTGTTTAAGGAAACCATAGACCGTTGCAACATCATAATCATACTGATGTTTTGTCGGTTCCTGCGGTTTCGGTTCAATCAGCAGCGTCCCCTGGAAACCGATTTTATGCTTGTGCTCGACCACCATTTGCATAAAACGGCCAATCTGTTCGCGTTCCTGGCGCAGATCGGTATTCAGCAACGTTTCGTAGCCTTCGCGTCCGCCCCACAGTACGTAGTTTTCGCCGCCCAGTTTATGCGTGGCGTTCATTGCCGTTACCACTTGCGTCGCAGCCCAGCTAAAGACATCCGGGTCCGGATTAGTAGCGGCGCCTGCGCCATAACGCGGATTGGTAAAGCAGTTCGCCGTTCCCCACAGCAGTTTTACGCCGCTCTGCTCCTGTTTTGCCGCCAGTACATCCACCATCTGCGCGAAGTTGTTTTTATACTCTTTCAACGACGCGCCTTCTGGCGACACATCCACATCATGGAAGCAATAAAAAGGCACATTCAGTTTATGGAAAAATTCGAACGCCACGTCCGCTTTGCGTTTCGCCAGTTCCAGGGCTTCACCCGGTTGCTGCCACGGACGATTAAACGCTCCCACGCCAAACATATCCGCGCCGTTCCAGCAGAAGGTATGCCAGTAACAGGCCGCGAAACGCAGGTGATCTTCCATACGTTTGCCTAAAACCAGCTCATCGGGATTGTAATGACGAAATGCCAGCGGGTTAGTCGATTGAGGGCCTTCATAGCGAACGCGATCGAGTTGGTCAAAATAAGCCTGCATAGTGAGCTCCATAATCAGATAATACGGCAAGTAAACGACATAGCGTCATACTGGAATTTCCTGATTTATTGCTCAATTACGTTATTTCACACCGCTATTGAGAGAATACCCAAATGTGCTCTGGCTCTCAAAATAACGCTGAAAACCGCAGGAGAAAAAAGCGATCGCGCTCGAATCCTGGAAAATAAACAAAAAACCGTAATACGTAGATAAGAAATGACAATTGTCATCCGCCGTTTGCTGTGATGAATTTCGCATAACGCTTCAGGCGCGAAATAATTTGCCATCATTCGCCAGGCCGTTATGTCAGCCGTTTTGATAGTATCCACGAGTCCGGTTTCACTTTTGCAGGATATATCCTCATGTTTGATAAACGTCATCGCATTACTCTGTTATTTAACGCGAATAAAGCCTACGACCGTCAGGTAGTGGAGGGCGTGGGTGAATATTTACAAGCCTCACAATCCGAATGGGATATATTTATTGAGGAAGATTTCCGCGCCCGTATCGATAACATTAAAGAGTGGCTAGGCGACGGCGTTATTGCCGATTACGATGATGACCATATCGCGCAATTATTGGCCGATGTCGACGTACCGATTGTCGGGGTCGGCGGTTCTTACCACCTTGCTGAAAATTATCCCGGCGTTCATTACATCGCCACCGATAACCATGCGCTGGTTGAAAGCGCTTTCCTGCATTTAAAAGAAAAAGGCGTCAACCGCTTCGCGTTTTACGGCTTACCCGCCTCCAGCCGCAAACATTGGGCGGCGGAACGGGAATATGCCTTTCGCCAACTGGTCGCCGAGGAAAAATACCGTGGCGTAGTCTATCAGGGGCTGGAAACCGCGCCGGAAAACTGGCAGCACGCGCAAAATCGTCTCGCCGACTGGCTTCAGACGCTGCCGCCGCAAACCGGCATCATTGCCGTGACGGATGCCCGCGCCCGTCACGTATTGCAGGTCTGCGAACATCTGCATATTCCGGTGCCTGAAAAACTTTGCGTTATCGGCATTGATAACGAAGAGTTAACCCGTTATCTGTCACGCGTCGCGCTTTCTTCCGTCGCGCAGGGGGCGAGGCAAATGGGCTATCAGGCGGCGAAACTGCTGCACCGTTTGCTGGCGCGTGAAGAGATGCCTTTACAGCGCATTCTGGTGCCGCCGGTGCGCGTCATTGCGCGCCGCTCGACAGACTACCGCTCCCTGACCGATCCGGCGGTTATCCAGGCGATGCACTTTATTCGTAACCATGCCTGTAAGGGCATTAAAGTCGAGCAGGTGCTGGACGCGGTTGGGATTTCACGTTCAAACCTGGAAAAACGTTTTAAGGAAGAGGTTGGCGAGACGATACATGCCGTGATCCACGCCGAAAAGCTGGAAAAAGCGCGTAGCTTGTTGGTTTCCACCACGTTGGCGATAAACGAAATTTCGCAAATGTGCGGCTACCCGTCGCTGCAATATTTCTATTCGGTGTTTAAAAAAGAGTACGACACCACGCCTAAGGAGTATCGCGACCTGCATAGTGAAGTGTTGTTGTAGTTGCCGGATGGCGGCTTTCCGGTCTACAGATCGCTTTGTAGGCCTGGTAAGCTGCCTCCGGCATACAGAATTACATATGCGCGGCGATCAGGCGCTGGTTGTCCTGATACATTGCGAACAGATAGTTGTTATAGCGCGCCCCTTGGGTAGAATACCCCTTCAGCTTATGAATCATCGCCGTGGCGGTGACTTCCTGATCCGCCTTACGCAGTTGGGCGCGCGACTTACGGAAAGAGGAATAAGCCGGATGCGTGTTCAGGTTGGTGACATAAGCGCTAACCGATTCCTTAACCGACGCGAATTGCGAATAACCTTTCACCTTGCCTGGCGCATTGGCACAATGCCCTTTCGCGCACTTCATACCGAACAGGTTATTGTTGCTACGCGCCAGCTTAGAGGTTCCCCACCCGCTTTCCGCTGCCGCCATCGTCGCCACCATACTGGCTGGAATAATGTCGACACGCTCCAGCAACGTATTCCACGGAATACGACGCGTGTTGCCGGACCAGCGCACTTTATAGCGCTTTGCAATATCTTTCATACGCGCGCGTTCAGACGGCGACCAGCGGTTCTGATACTGTTTTGAAATTAGCCAGTTACGGTCCGCGGTAATAGCGGCATTTTGGCTGGTGATGTAAGGCATAACGGTCCGGAGAAATGCTTTCTTTCTGGGGGTTCCGGAAGGGTATTTTCGCAAATCAGGAAGTGAACTACTCTTTGCACTATTGCGAGAATACTCTTGTTTACTGCTAACCTGTTTATAACTTGTCTCGGTTACGTGGGACTTTTGACTCGTTTGCATTGCGTGCGTCTTTGCCAGCACCTCACCCGAAAATACGATGGTGAGTAACATAAGAATCATTGCCCCATATCGTCGCATGGGAGTCAATATCATTAGGTCTCCTGGTCGGATTGATTCATTCCAACACCTTTTATTTTTCACGAATTTAAGGCACGAACCCCAAATTCTAGCAAAAATAGACTTAAAAAGCACCTCATGGAATAGTCTTAATCCGAAACTATGTCATTGATTAACGATAACCAACAGCAATCATGCCAATAAAATGTGTCGCTTATCGCAAATAGACGCGTTTTTTTTGCGCCTCGTCGCTCACCCTCGCGCCTCCTCCTGCGTGACTCGCTGTCTGGGAGGCGTTCATTCGCCTAAAAACCAGGCACCCTGATGAATATTGCCCACAAAGGATAGCGTGATGAAACTTGCCGCCTTCGCTCTGACGCTGATACCTGCAATCGCGTTCGCCTCATCATGGACCTCGCCTGGCTTTCCAACGTTCTCGGCGCAGGAAACCGGACGCTTTACCAGCCAGTCCGCGTTAACAAAAGGTACGCGCGCTTTAACGCTACACATTGACCAGCAATGCTGGCAGCCCGCCGATGCCATTAAACTCAACCAGGTGTTGTCGTTAAAACCCTGCGAAGGCGCGCCGCCGCAATGGCGTCTATTTAAAGATGGCGACGATACCGTGATGGTCGTCTGGGCGGGCCGCCCTAATCGTGACGCTACCGGAATCTTCGCGCGCCGGTAGCCTCTTCAAAATAAAAAACCAACCTGGAAAAAATTTGTAGCATAAAACATCAATACCACCGCTACCCTCTCATTTGCGCCCCGCCATTTGTAGCGTTATGGTTATCCACTTTGACAGACAGTTCGATAGATCACCCTTTATGACATTTTCACTTTTCGGCGATAAATTTACCCGCCATTCAGGCATTACCCGCCTGATGGAGGATCTCAACGACGGTTTACGCACGCCAGGCGCCATCATGCTTGGCGGCGGTAACCCGGCGCACATTCCTGCCATGCAGGATTATTTCCAGACGCTACTGGCAGAGATGGTAGAAAGCGGCAAAGCCGCTGATGCGCTTTGTAATTATGACGGTCCACAGGGAAAAACGGCGCTACTGACAGCGCTGGCCGCACTGCTACGTGAAAAACTGGGATGGGATATCGAACCACAGAATATTGCGCTGACAAATGGCAGTCAGAGCGCGTTTTTCTACTTGTTTAATCTCTTCGCCGGACGCCGCGCCGACGGCAGTACGAAAAAGGTGCTATTCCCGCTCGCGCCGGAATACATCGGCTATGCGGATTCCGGTCTGGAAGACGATCTCTTCGTCTCGGCGCGCCCTAATATTGAGCTGCTGCCGGAAGGTCAGTTTAAGTATCACGTCGATTTTGAGCATCTGCACATCGGTGAAGAGACAGGGATGATTTGCGTCTCGCGCCCGACCAATCCAACAGGTAACGTCATCACCGACGAAGAGCTGATGAAGCTGGACAGACTGGCGAATCAGCATCACATTCCACTGGTGATTGATAACGCTTACGGCGTGCCGTTTCCTGGCATTATCTTTAGCGAGGCGCGCCCGCTATGGAACCCAAATATTATCCTGTGCATGAGCCTCTCGAAACTGGGGCTGCCTGGCTCTCGCTGCGGCATTATCATCGCCAATGATAAAACGATTACCGCCATTGCCAACATGAACGGCATTATCAGCCTTGCGCCCGGCGGCATAGGTCCGGCGATGATGTGCGAAATGATTAAGCGTAACGATCTGCTGCGGCTGTCGGAAACGGTTATCAAATCTTTCTACTATCAGCGCGTTCAACAGACGATTGCGATCATTCGCCGCTACTTGCCCGAAGAACGCTGCCTGATTCATAAACCGGAGGGCGCTATATTTTTGTGGCTGTGGTTTAAAGATCTGCCGATTACCACCGAGTTGCTCTATCAGCGCTTAAAAGCGCGCGGCGTGTTGATGGTGCCGGGCCACTATTTCTTTCCCGGTCTGGATAAACCCTGGCCGCATACTCACCAGTGTATGCGGATGAACTACGTGCCTGAACCGGACAAAATCGAGGCGGGGGTAAAAATTCTGGCAGAAGAGATAGAATGCGCCTGGCGTGAAGGCTGACGGCTATTCCGGCCTTCGCACAGGCCGGAACGACGTTCAGAACGGTTGAGAATAGAGGCGCTGGCGCTGCACTTGTGTTGCGTCAACGCACTGTAACGCTCTGGTCGGGCAGGCTTCCACGCACGCTGGCCCCGCTTCCCGATGCCAGCAAAGATCGCATTTAATCGCCTGTGCGCCTGATGCGGACGCCACCACGGTCATCGCGCCAAACGGGCAAGCCAGCATACAGCTTTTACAGCCGATACAGCGTGATGGCGTCACGAAGATATGTCCCCGATCGCGGTGAATAGCCTGTACCGGGCAAACATTCGCGCACGGCGCATCCTCACACTGATGGCAGACCGTCGCCGTGGTGAGGCTATCCTCTTTTATCACCCGGATACGCGGCACAAAGTCCGCCGTCTTCACCGCCGCGCTATTCTGCTGTTCCTGATGCGACACCACGCAGGCGACCTCGCAGGTACGACATCCGATACACGCCGACGCATCCGCCATAATAAACCGGTTCATTGTTCTTCCCCTGCGTTAAAACATCAGAATGCCAGAGAGCAATTCCCCGCCGCTTTGATCCCACTACGGAAACGGACAAATTTTGTCAGATACCTGATAAAACCTGGCGGACTGTTTTATTCTCGAACGGTAAATCCCAGCTCATCGCACATCGCTGGTAAACCGGTAATGGTATTGCGGGTCAGCGGCTGGATCAGATCTATATGGCTTTCCCAGCGCGTAGACCTGATAAGCACAGAGCACTGTTATACCGGCTATCTGCCGGGCGCTACTGCCCGGCAGGAGAACACCATTAAAACAGTCCCAACGGCTTATCGGAATAGCTTACCAGCAGACATTTGGTCTGCTGGTAATGTTCAAGCATCATTTTGTGAGTCTCACGGCCAATGCCGGACTGTTTATATCCGCCGAACGCCGCATGTGCCGGGTAAGCGTGATAGCAGTTCGTCCATACGCGCCCGGCCTGAATCCCGCGCCCCATTTTATACGCCAGCGAACCATTACGGCTCCAGACGCCTGCGCCGAGGCCATACTGCGTATCGTTAGCGATTTCCAGCGCCTCCTCCATGGTTTTAAAGGTGGTTACCGCCAGCACCGGGCCAAAGATCTCCTCCTGAAAGACGCGCATGTTATTCTTACCAAACAGGATAGTGGGCTCAAGGTAATAGCCCTCTTTAAGTTCGCCATCCAGTTCCTTGCGTCGCCCACCGGTCAGAATATCGGCCCCCTCTTTTTTACCGATATCGATATAATTGAGGATAGTCTCAAGCTGGCCGTGAGAGACCTGTGCCCCCATCTGCGTACCGCTATCCAGCGGGTTCCCGCTGCGGATATTCTCCACCCGGCGAATAGCGCGCTCCATAAAGCGCTCATAGATGGATTCCTGGACCAGCGCACGGCTTGGACAGGTACATACCTCGCCCTGGTTAAAGGCAAACAGGGCAAACCCCTCCAGCGCTTTATCAAAAAACGCATCTTCCTCATCCATTACGTCAGCAAAGAAGATATTTGGTGATTTACCTCCTAACTCCAGAGTCACTGGAATAATATTCTGCGTGGCGTACTGCATGATCTGTTGACCTACTTCCGTCGAGCCGGTAAACGCCACCTTCGCGATACGTTTCGAGGTCGCCAGATATTCGCCAATCTCGCCGCCCGCGCCGTTAACTACGTTGACGACGCCCGGCGGTAACAGATCGCCAATGACTTCCATTAACAGCAGAACGGAAAGCGGCGTCAGGCGTGCCGGTTTAAGCACCACGCAGTTGCCCGCTGCCAGCGCTGGCGCCATTTTCCAGCTTGCCATCAACAACGGAAAGTTCCATGGGATTATCTGCCCCACGACGCCAAGCGGTTCATGAAAATGATAGGCTACGGTTTCGCTATCAACTTCGCTGATTCCGCCCTCCTGAGCACGTATGCAGGAAGCAAAATAGCGGAAGTGATCGATCGCCAGCGGTACGTCGGCAGCGCTGGTTTCACGAATCGGTTTACCGTTATCCCAGGTTTCCGCTGTCGCCAACAGTTCGAGGTTTTGTTCCATCCGATCGGCGATCTTAAACAAGATAGCGGCACGGTCTTGTACTGACGTATGCGCCCACTTATCTTTCGCCTTATGCGCGGCGTCGAGCGCCAAATCAATGTCTTTTTTACCGGAGGAAGCGACTTCACACAGCGGTTGGCCAGTCACTGGCGTCAGGTTTTGGTAATATTCGCCCCCGGCGGGCGCAACCCAGTTACCGCCAATAAAATTGTCATAGCGGGCTTTTAACTTCAGTGGGTACCCGTATTCACCTGGCTGAATACGCGTTGAAGGGGGATTGTTCGTCATGACCAACTCCTTATTGTAAAGGTACTCCACAAGGGTAGACGGTACTGGTGAATTTTTCGCCAATGGTTTCCCGCTTTACGACAGCAATCACGAATTACTTTCCTTTACGTTTCTCCGTCTGGTTTTAGCCATACTAAACAGGTGCCTGTTTAACGTACGGAGAACACTATGCAGCAATATATCGGTATTGATGTAGGAGGAACTCACGTCAAATATGGCGTGATTAACAGTGACGGCGAAGAATTAACCCATCATCAATTCGATACGCCAGAGGACGCCTCTACGTTTACCCACAAGTGGCAGGATATGGTGGCACGTTGCCAGCAGGATTATGACATTGCGGCAATCGGGGTCAGTTTCCCTGGCCATATTAACCCCCATAACGGTCATGCGGCGAAAGCGGGCGCGCTGGCTTACCTGGATGACGTCAACCTGATGGAGTTGTTCAGCGGGCTGACCGATCTGCCTCTGGTCGTGGAGAACGACGCGAACTGCGCGGCGCTGGGCGAAATGTGGCGAGGCGCCGGGCGGCATTATGAAAATCTGGTCTGCATTACTATTGGAACCGGCATTGGCGGCGGTATTATCGTCGGGCGAGAGCTGTGTCGCGGCGCGCATTTCCATGCCGGTGAATTCGGCGTCATGCCGGTCGGCAATAGCGGCGAAAGTATGCATAAAATCGCGTCGACCAGCGGATTAATGGCGTCGTGCCGCCAGGCTCTGGCGCTGCCCGCTGAAGAGATGCCGCCTGCGGATGTGATCTTCGAACGAATGGCGACCGATGTTCATCTGCGTGAGGCGGTCAATGACTGGGCGCGTTATCTGTCACGCGGCGTTTACAGCGTGATCTCGATGTTTGATCCGGGCGTGGTGCTGATCGGCGGAGGAATAAGCGAACAGGAAAAGCTCTACCCGCTCCTGACGCGGCATCTTGAAACGTTTGAAATGTGGGAGGCGCTCCAGGTGCCGATTCAGCCCTGCCAACTGGGAAATCAGGCGGGCAGGCTGGGCGCCGTCTGGCTGGCGCAGCAAAAGCTCGACCGAAGCTAAAGTGTTACGCCTTATCCGGCCTGCATCGTCTACGCAGGCCCGGTAAGCGTCCGCGCCACCGGGCAAAAGCGTTACATCGCCGCGCGATAAATTTCCACAATCTCATCGTGAGTAGCCTGAATCGGGTTCGTCAGGCCACAGGCGTCTTTGAGAGCATTGGTCGCCAGAACCGGGATATCCTCTTCCTTCACGTTTAGCTCACGCAGTCCTGCCGGAATATTGACTTTCTGCGACAGTTGGCGAATGGCCGCCACACATGCCTGCGCGCCCTCCGCTTCGTTCATGCCTGATACATCGACGCCCATCGCCGCTGCGCAATCACGCAGGCGAGCCGCCGCCACCTGGCTGTTAAATACCTGCACATGCGGCAGCAGAACTGCGTTACATACGCCATGCGGTAGGTTGTAGAAACCGCCAAGCTGGTGCGCCATAGCATGAACGTAGCCCAACGACGCATTGTTAAACGCCATTCCCGCCAGGAACTGCGCATAAGCCATCGCTTCACGCGCCTGGACATTGCTCCCCTCTTCAACCGCAACGATCAGATTTTCCGCAATCATCGTTACCGCTTTCAGTGCACAGGCGTCGGTAATAGGCGTTGCCGCAATGGAAACATAAGCTTCAATCGCGTGGGTTAACGCATCCATACCGGTCGCCGCCGTCAGGGACTTCGGCATACCAACCATTAAAGAGGAGTCGTTGACAGAGAGTAGCGGTGTAACATGTTTATCGACGATGGCCATTTTAATATGCCGCTCTTCGTCGGTGATGATGCAAAAACGGGTCATTTCAGACGCGGTGCCGGCGGTCGTGTTAATCGCAATCATCGGCAACTGCGGTTTCGCGGAGCGGTCAACGCCTTCGTAGTCGCGAATATCGCCGCCGTTTGCCGCCACCAGCGCAATACCTTTCGCGCAGTCGTGCGGGGAACCGCCGCCCAGCGAGATAACGCTGTCGCAGCCATTTTCTTTCAGAAGCTTCAACCCGGCCGCCACATTGCTGGTAGTAGGGTTAGGCTGCGTACCATCATAAATTACGCTAAAAATATCACGTTTCTGTAGCGCTTTTTGAATATCGCCCGCCATCCCTAATTTTGTCAGCATGGCATCCGTGACAATTAATGTACGGCGAAAACCATATTCCGCCATCGTATTCATTGCGTCCTTTAATGAATCGGCACCAATTACATTCACGGAAGGAATAAAAAATGTTGAAGCTGCCATAATACTGTCCTTAATTACCTGAATAAGGCGCAAAGAATACGGGCGAAATTACCCTAATAATATGATCGCGGTAGCTATTTTAAGAAGCCAGAAAAATAAAAAGCACATCAGGTTCATTCCCTGATGTGCTTTTTATAAATCAACTCAATAATTGTATTTATTCATTTCTTATTTAAATTAAACATTGCATTCTTTTTGTTGAAATAATAACGCATCACGTAATAAATGATCATTCCCACGACGACGTGTAAATCCAATCCGGTCAAAATATTCAAGGATCTGAATAGCCAATTTCCGCCCTACATTCAGCCTATCGCGAAAATCCGCCGCGCAGGTCGATCCTCTCTCTTGATCCAGCTCGCGGATCATATTGGCGAAAGCGACAATCCGATCGTTACGATAGTACCGATCTTTGACGATCGCGGTAATGATGCCTTGCTGTGCCGCCTGCCGCAGCGCCAGCCGCATTAATTGTTCCTCCGTCCCGGTCTCTCTCGCCAGATCCCGTACCCACCAAGGCTCATCGCCAAATAACGGCTCGACTTTTTGCCAGACGGCCTGCTGCTCATCGCTAAATCCCGCTTTATGATCCGGCAGATGCAACCAACCGTGATGGCTATGAATCAGGCCGTCGTCGCGCATCCGCTCGATCAGCATCAGGACCAGCGCTTCATCCTCCATCGGCAGGGCCATGCGGCGTAAACGCTCGCGTCCCGGCCCCGGTTCATCGCGGTGCTGTTCGTGGTAGGTCGCCAGCGTATCGAGAATTTTACGCTGCCAGCGGGCGGCGACGGGCGCGCTTAACAGATTGTCTCCGGCCTGGATAAAACCATGCTGCTCAATAAGTTGACGCATACCGGGATGATTAAGCTGGCGCGCCCAACCGAAATCCGGCAGGTTGACGGCGCCGCGTTCCAGATGAATGGCCAACGCCGCGCTATCGTCCTTCGCGGCGGCAAGCGTTGAAAGCCACTGCAAATAATCTGGCTTACGTTTACCGCGACGCGGCGCGTTAAGCGTCACCACGCGCGCGCCGGCAAGGGTGGCGCGTGCGGAAATATCACGCAACACCAGTCTGTCATTATCGGCCAGCCACAACGGCGTATCAAAAATCAGCTCTGCCAGCGCGCCTTCCAGCAAAGAGACGCGACCAGTCACATGGCTGGCGGCATGGTGAATATGTAGCGGTTGCCATTGGGAAAGCGGCGCATGAAGCGCCAGAGAAACGATCACCCGGGAAAAAGCCTCCCCCGCCGGCGCATCGGAAAGCAGCCAGTCGCCGCGGTTAAGCTGCTCCTTCTCCGCATCGCCCGCAATATTGAGCGCAATACGTTGCCCGGCATACGCATGGTCGGTGGGCTGATTTTGCGCGTGTAGACTTCGTACGCGCATCGGCGTATTAACGCCGGTCAACCATAGCGTATCGCCAACTTTCACTTCTCCGCTCAGCGCCGTTCCTGTCACTACCAGCCCTGCCCCTTTCACCGTAAACGCACGGTCGATAGCCAGGCGGAAGCGATGCTGCGCAGCGTGCAAACGTGCGGGAAGTTGCTGTAAATGGGCGCGAAGGACTGCAATACCGCGTCCTTCATTGGCAGCGGTGACAAATAAAACGGCATCGGCGAAACCATAGTTGTCAAGCGTCGCCAGTACCTCTTCACGAACTTCACGGATACGCGCCTCGTCCACGCGATCGGCTTTGGTCAGCGCGACGGTGAGCTGAGGATTACCCGTCAGTTGCAGGATCTGTAAATGCTCGCGCGTTTGCGCCATAACGCCATCATCACAGGCGACCACCAGCAAAGCGTGATCGATACCGCCTACGCCCGCCAGCATGTTGGAGAGAAATTTTTCATGTCCGGGCACGTCGATAAAACCCAGCACACGACCATCCGGCTGCGGCCAATAGGCATAGCCCAAATCGATAGTCATACCGCGTTTTTTCTCTTCCGGCAGGCGATCGGCATTGACCCCGGTAATCGCCTGGAGCAACGTCGTTTTACCGTGGTCTACGTGTCCGGCAGTTGCAATAATCATTTCAGCATCATCTCCATAAACCGGCTTTCGTCTTCAAGACAGCGCATATCCAGCCATAAACGGCCATCATAAATTCGGCCAATGATCGGTACAGGCAACGTGCGCCAATGGGCCGCCAACGCCTCCAGCCGGCTACCGCGCCCGTCGTGCGGGGTAAAGGTCATGGCGGCGCTGGGGAGGCGGTCTACCGGTAATGAACCGCTACCGATTTGCGACAGGCAGGGCTTAACCTCCAGCATAAATTCGTCGCCGTAACGCGCTACCAGCCGCGCCTGTAACCGTTGCGCCTGCTCGCGAATTGACGCTTCACTGCGGGTTAACAGACGCAGCGTGGGTAATTTCTCCGACAACGCCTCTGGGTGCAGATACAGACGTAACGTCGCCTCCAGCGCCGCCAGCGTCATTTTATCCGCGCGCAGAGCGCGTTTCAGCGGATGGCTTTGCAGTTGGGCAATCATCGCTTTTTTGCCGACGATGATCCCAGCCTGCGGCCCGCCCAGCAGCTTGTCGCCGGAGAAACTCACCAGACTGACGCCAGCGGCAATTAACTGCTGCGGCATCGGCTCCTTGGGTAAGCCATATTGACTCAAATCTACCAGCGAACCGCTGCCCAGATCCGCCACCACCGGAATATCCAGCTCTCGCCCGATTTCCGCCAGCTCGGCTTCCTCTACCGCTTTGGTAAAGCCTTCAATGCTGTAATTACTGGTATGCACCTTCATCAACAGACCGGTATTTTCATTTACCGCCTGACGATAATCTTTCGCGTGCGTCCGGTTCGTGGTGCCCACTTCGTGCAGCGTACAGCCCGCCTGGCGCATGACATCCGGGATACGAAACGCGCCGCCGATTTCGACCAGTTCGCCACGCGAAACCACCACCTCTTTGCCGCTGGCAGTCGCCGCCAGCATCAGCAATACCGCTGCTGCATTGTTATTGACGATACAGGCGTCTTCCGCCCCGGTTATACGGCATAACAGCGTCGCCAGCGCCCGGTCGCGATGCCCCCGCCCGGCGCCGTCCAGATCGTATTCCAGCGTTACCGGCGCGCGCATCGCCTGCGTTACCGCATCAATCGCTTCTTGCGCCTGCCAGGCGCGGCCAAGATTGGTATGCAGCACCGTCCCCGTCAGGTTAATGACCGGGCGCAGCGCGCTTTGCGCCGCTTTTTCCAGCCGAAGGTTTGCCTCTTGCGCCCAGTCTGCGCACCAGTCGGGAAGCGTCTGCGTATTCCGTATGACGTCGCGCGCGTCGTCGAGCATTCGCCTAAGCAGATCAACCACCTGAGTATGGCCATACTGATCGCACAGAGAAAGAAAGGCGCTATCGTGCAATAAGCGATCGATAGCAGGGAGCTGGCTGTAGAGTGTACGCGTTTCGCTTGTCATGAAAATGCCCGGCGGTTGGTGGCCCTCTCCTGGCTGGAGAGGGATATCGACATGAGGGGGATTGTAACGTGAGTTTGCTCAGGCGGACATAATGCGCGTCAAGCCTTCGGCGCTTCGGTGCGGGCAAAGCTTTCGCGTTGAAAAAGCGTTTCGACCAGCTTGACCAGGTGGTGGCGGCCAACGCACCAGCCCGGCGCGACCCGGCGGAAGTTGAGATAGCCTACCGCACAGGCAATCGCGATGGTCGCCAGATTCACTGTATCCGTTTTTAATGTCCCGTCGGTCAGATAGCTTTCTAGCATATCCAGACTGCGGTTAATTTTTTCCCGCTGGCGCAGCAGTTCCGTTTCCGATTGCTGCGCTACCGGACGCGCCTGTTCGCGCACAGAGACCAACGCGGCATCCATAATGCCGTCAGCCAACGCTTCTAACTGACGCACCCTGAGCGATGCCAGAGGATCGGCGGGTAACATCGCAGGGGCGATACCCTGCAGCTCAATATATTCCGCAATAATCGGCGAATCGAACCAACATTCCCCTTTCTCCGTCACCAGCGTCGGCACCTTGCCCAGAGGGTTGTACTGCGCCACGCCATTATCCGCCTCGTAGGGTAGTTCGTTAACAAATTCAAAGGTGATACCCTTTTCCAGCAACAGAATGGAAATTTTGCGCACAAAAGGGCTGGTATAGCTGCCGATGAGTTTCATGCCGTGTCCTTTTTGCCAACAAAAAATTAAACGAAACCTTACCCAGCAGGTGAGTAAGGGTCTTCAGCAAGTATGGCTCAGACGCCAATAAAAAGGCGAAAAATGAAGAGCAATCCCAACACCAGGCTGCTGGCAACAACAGAGAATGAGACATATAGCTGATTTTTATAGCGTTGATCCAGCAGGACGAGTAGTGCGCAACTTATCAGTAGGAGACCAGCAACCGCATAAGGCCATTCGCCATAATGAAACCAACTCCGCAAGGTTAAAAAAGCAGGGATCAGCATCGAAAATGCTGTACGTCGCCAGGACAGCTCGGTACGTTCAGGCTGTAAGCCGGCATCGCGGATAGTTTGAACCTCTAGCCCCACAACATTACCCCAAGTAATAGCGCCATGATGATAAGAAACAGGGATAGCGCACAGATAAAACGGCTGTAATACAACTGCTGGTCAAGACGCATCGCATACTCGTTATGCCGCCAGCGACGCCACGCCTGCCCACCAAGTACCGCCCCAGCGACGACAAGACATAACGCCAGAGAGTGCCTTAAAAACGGAGAGGAAAGTTGTGGAGAAAACTGTTCGATCCCTACCGCCCCTGCCATTAATGCGAGCGCCGTGCGGATCCAGGCTAAAAACGTTCGTTCATTGGCGAGGGTAAAACGATAATCGGGTTTTTTACCCGCCAGCCACCATTTACCAGCAGGTTTTGGAGCAAAGTCATTATCCTGAAGACTCACGTTTAATCCTTTCTTTTATCAAAATTTCTTTTATCGATAAGCCAGTCATACCACTGTCGCGCAGATTGTGGCGCGTAATTTCGGTACATAAGAACTCAATAATAAAAAGCTGAGAAATACGCGTTGAGATAGAATCTCCCTGCATAGGACCTGCTTCTCCGCTGGTCAGCCAGAAAGTGTTGGCAAGTTCATTAAGCGGTGAGTGAGGACTATGTGTGATCGCCAGCGTATATGCGCCTTTTTTCTGCGCAAGGCGAAACGCGTTAACTACTTCCGGCGTCTCTCCGGAGTGTGAAAATGCTACGACCAGGTCATCCCTTTTCAGATTGGCGAGTTTTAGCGTCATCGTGAAACGATCGGTAAAGGCGTCTGAATCAATGCCCAGCCGATTCATTTTGTCGCGGGCTTCGAGCGCCGCTAATCCTGATGCGCCAAACCCAACGAACATAACCCTGCGGGCAGAAAGAAAACGCTCTACCACTGGCTTGACGATTTTCATATCCAGCAGCCCTATCGTTTCCCTGGCTGAGGTTTCAATAGTCAGAGCAATTTTCTGCGCCACATCATTACGTGAATCATCAAGAAAAATGTCAGGAGAAGAGGGTAACGATAAATCATTTTCCGCCAACAGTTCCCGTTTAAGATCCGCTTTCAGATTAAGCAATCCACCATAGCCAACTTTCTTGCAAAAACGCACGATGGTCGCCTCGCTGACGCCAATTTCCTGTGCCAACTTTTTGACAGGAAATTGCACCACGAGCCCCGGTTGTTGCAGGATATAACCGGCGATTTTTGCATCAGTTTCCCCCAGACTACCGAGAATATTGGCAAGATATACGCGCACGTTTTCTTTATTCACACTCATTACGGGCTCCCCTGACCGTGAGATAAGTCAGGTAGTTTATCCCGCTTATTGTTCGGTGTCTGCCGGGAACCTGACAGAGATCCAATGGCGATGTTGCTCGCCCGAACGCAACCATTGAATGCCGCGTTTATGGGCGACCTGCCCATCAAAATGCGGATCATCCGTCGTCCCGGATAACGCCTCGACACACAGCAAATCTGCGCCAGGCACGCCCCACAGCGCAAGCCAGGGCGAGCTGGCGGAAAACACGATCTGCTCATGTCCCAGGGGCGAACACACCGCCCATTGATTCTCCTCACCCGGAACTAAATAGACTGCTCCACTAACAAACGTCTGCGGCTGGAGCTGAAAAAGTGTCGACGTGGCGGGTGTCCTGGGGATCTCCAGCGTTCGGTTAACGGTGGGAAAAGGCCCCTGACAAGGATGGTTGAATCGCACCTGCCAGCCAGGTTCACTGGCTACCGGCAGCGCGAAACCCGGATGCCAGCCAAGCGAGTAACCCCATGCCTGATGGTCTTCGTTAAGCACCTTCCAGGTGACGTTCAGCCCCTCATCCTCTAATGACCAGTCAAGTTGAATACGCCATTTGAAAGGCCATACCTCTCGCGTGTCATTGTTATCGCTAACCTCAAGCCGCAGGTGTGTAGCATCATGTGCCAGGCAACGAAACGTTTGCTGGCGTAGAAAACCGTGCGCGGAAAGAGGGAAAAAGCGCTCATCCTGCCATAATCCGCCGTGAATCAATTGCCCTACCACCGGAAAGAGCTGCGTCGCCGAGTTATTCCACACCCCAGGCTGGGGTTGCCATATCCAGTTGCGCTGGCGATGTTTGTCCCAAAGCAGCGTCAGCTCCGCGCCGATGTCCCTGACCATCATCCGAAAACGGGCATTTTCTAAATACCATTCCATATCGGCGCCTTAGGCAGTACGTAATAACAGACGCGTCTGGTAAACCATCGCGCGATGCTTATCACCATGGAATAAGGTATCTATAAGTTTATAGATGTCCGCCTCCTCAACTGGTTTATCATGGCGTAGCGTGAAGGCATCCGCCGCGCTATTGCGTATCAGAAAAGACAAGGCCTCAGCCACACCGGGATGCGCACATTCATAACCGTTGCACTTTTGCTTCTGGCGGCAGGCGAAATCTGCATCACGCTCAGGAGATAGCGGGTCCAGTTCAAAACGGGTATACAGCTCTGGCGGCGCATCATGCTGTTGCATCAACGGGATCATGGCGCTGGCATAGCGATGAGACAGCGCTTCATCGTTGAGTGGGTGACATTGTTCGGGATCGTTCTTAAGGTCGAAAAGCTTATCGCCAAACCGCCACGGATTAAGATAACCAAAGGTCGCCGGTATTTGCATCACTTGGGTCCCTTGGGTGAAATCAAAGCCAGGGTGAATGCGGATATCCTTCAGCTCATCAATTTTGAACGGACTGTCAATGCGCGTCGGCATCAGCGTGTATTCATACAGATTCGCTTTATGTTGCTCACGCGGGCATCGCATATAGACGTACTCACCGTCGGTGATGTTGATATGACCACCGAAATAACCAAACAGAGCATAATCACGAACAGGCTTATCACGCTCAATGGCTGAGCGAAGCGGTTGTCCGGTCATTGTTGCCGGTCTGGGTATCTCAAAATACTCCATCAGAGTAGCGGGGATATCCACGGTTTGCGCCAACGCCTGACGTCGGACACCGCGTATTTTGCATCGCGGGTCACGGATGAAAAACGGTGTATTGGCGATCTCGTTATACACCGGCATGATGTTTTTACCCCACCATTGATGCTCGCCCAATAAGAAACCGTGATCGGTACAGACAATAAATAGCGTGTCATCCCACAAATTGAGCGCCTTGAGCTTATCCATCACCTGTCCAAGGTAATCATCACACATAGTGATCAAGGCCTGGTAGAATTTGCGGACCTTTTCATCATCCTTACCGCCCGGCGCACCGCAGTAATAAGGAACCCAACCATCAAACTCTTCCGGCTTACAGCCGTATTGCGTGAGATATTTTTCCGGGACAAAAAAGGGTTCATGCGGATCAAAACATTCAATTTGCAGAAACCAGTTATCCTGCTCACAGTTGTTTTGAAGGAACTCCATCCCGGCGCTTATCGTACGATGAGTAAAATGTTCCTGTTGGGTTGGCATGGCCGCTCGATTGATCAGATCCTGGGTCATGCGCCCAGCACGGCGGCGTAGCGTTTCTTCATCTTCATTGCCCTGCCAGCGAATCACTGGTTTCTCTACCTGTCCTTTCCAACAGTCGCCCTCCTGACCGCGAATAAATTCAAAGGTGGAGTAGCGCGTGTGGTAGGTCGCCCCGCCATCTCGCCAGTAGTGCTTATGGTCAGTCACCATGTGTGTATGCACGCCATGCTGACGCAGCGCCTGCATCGCGGAAAAGTCAAACGGCTCCAGCGGCCCCCAACTGCGATGCAGGAAGTTGTAGCGTCCCGTATGCAGTTCACGGCGGGCTGGCATGCAGGGCATACTGCCGACATAGAAATTATCGAACTGCGCAGACTCCTGAGCCAGGCGCGTAAAGTTAGGCGTGATTGCATCGCCGCCATAGGGGGCAAGATGATTGCGCGTCAGGGTGTCAAACATCAACATAACTGCTTTCATAAGACATCTCTCTTTATGAACCGATAAATTCTTCAACTTCGTTTTTAATCAGCGTGACATGTGGGCCATACACAACCTGTACTCCCTGACCGCGAATAAAAGCGCCTTTACTCCCCAAGGACTTAAAGCGCTCCAGATTAACCTTTTCCGGCGTATTGACGGTTATACGTAACCGCGTAGCACAGCAGTCAACATCAGCAATATTATTGCGACCGCCTAATGCCTCAACAATGCCCGCAGCGCGCGTATTGCTGCCCACGTCAGCGGTGACGATATCTTCAGATTCATCTTCCCGACCTGGCGTTTTTAGCTGCCGCCACTGGATCAAAAAACGGAACGTGAAGTAGTAGACGCAGAACATGACCACACCCAGCGGGAATATCATTATCCAGTTTGTTTTGGCATTACCTTGCAGTACGCCGAAGAGTAGAAAATCCACCAGCCCGCCAGAGAAGGTCTGCCCAACGGTAATTTCGAGAATATGCGAGAACATAAACGCGAAGCCGGTTAACACGATATGCACCACATACAGCAGCGGCGCACAAAACATAAAAGCGAACTCCAGCGGTTCGGTAATACCCGTTACAAATGCAGTTAACGCCGCGGAAAGCATCAGGCTGGCGACTTTCTTTTTGTTCTCAGGTTTTGCGCAGTGATAGATAGCCAGCGCGGCGCCCGGCAGGCCAAACATAAAGTCAGCAAAGCGCCCGGCCATAAAGCGTGAAACGCCGATGTAGTACTGCGTGACTGAAGGATCGGCCAATTGAGCGAAGAAGATTTTCTGCGTGCCTTCAACAACGTGTCCATTGACGACCGCTTCACCACCGACGCTGGTTAACCAAAAAGGCATATAGAAGAGATGATGAAGGCCGAGGGGGATCAGACACTTGAGGATTATGCCGTAGATCAGCGTACCGAGATAACCCGTGCTTTCCACCAGAATGCCGAGGTAAGAAATACCAGCCTGAATATGCGGCCACACCCAAAACAAGACGATGCCAAGAAAAATGGCGAAAAACGAGGTCATGATAGGCACAAAGCGTGAGCCGCTGAAAAATGCCAGCATATTAGGCAACTGCGTTTTACCATACCGACCATGCACCCATGATGTCAGCAAACCACACATTACCCCACCCAGAACACCAGTTTGCAGCGTGGTAATGCCCAAAACGCTGGCTTGCCCTACGGCGGCTAAATTCTCTGTCGCCAGCGTGCCAGTCAAAAGCAATAAGGCGTTGATGGCTTTATTCATCATCAGAAAACACAGCACGGCCGCCAGTCCGGCAGTCCCTTTGTCGCTGCGCGCTAGGCCAACGGCAATTCCCACCGAGAACAACAGTGATAAATTGTCAAAAACCACACTGCCGCACAGGCGCATAATGGTAAAAATCGCCTGAACGATTTCGTTGTTCAAAAAAGGGTAAGTCGACACCGTAATGGGGTTGGTAAATACGCCACCGAATCCCAGTAACAAACCGGCGGCGGGGAGAATAGCGATAGGTAACATAAACGACTTACCCAGATTCTGTGCTCCAGAAAATAACCTGCTCATACGAATCCCTGATATTGGTAAATGAAGTTTTAATTTCACGAATATAATTATTTAATGAAATTATTGTTCCAACCATTCGCTCACTTTGTCAACGAAAGACGCTGAAATAGTGACGCTCGTCACCAAATATTTTCTGCCGCCGTAACGGAGAGTTGTATGCAGCGCCCTTTTAACTTGATGGGAAAGTTTTTACTTATCAATGGAATACGTTTTTTATTACTGGTTTATCTGAGGACAGGATATGGCGCACTGGAACCGCCACAGCCGTAGCGCCATATGGATGAAAAGATATGGATGAAAAGATGGGGAACATGACATCAGTTAGTACATCGCCGCGCATCCCACTAACGAAATTGGATTTACCTGGCAAGGCGGCGATGTCGATTGTTGCGACCACTATGTTTACCCTGAACATCATCCGGGGAGTTTACGCTGCGAATGGCGATTCACCTGTCATGGTGGTTACCCTAAGCATCGTATCTGTTCTGCAGCTCATCGCTGGCATAACCTGTGATTATGAAGGTTATAAAGCGATGTTCAGTCATATGGCCCCTTATATGCGATTTATGGCGGCACAAATACAGCGTCAACAACCGCCTGCCGCCATCATGGAATTTCCCTCGACACTTTAAAGTAAGCCAAATAGGAAGAAAACATCCCGGTTCGATTAAGCAGAATAAATATTTATGTTTTCAGGATACATTGGGGCACGGGTTGCTTTAAAATTGAAGTAAACAAAATAAGGAGTTAACTCCCAAGAAAATTCCATTCCCCAAATAATCTCTTTTGTTTCTTTCAGAACTTCATAAACACAAGCGTGAGGATAAATATCATTAAGGATAAGCTCATTATCAGGATCGCCATAATGTGTACCCACGTTGATGCCTTCACCATTCAGGCAAATTCCCCCCGCATTGACGATATAGGTAGTATCATGATCGCGCACGCTACCAACGAATGAACCATAGTGTCCGCTTCCGAGTTCTTGTCCAAACGTCCAAACTTTCTGAATCGTCATAGTGCTACGATTAATGCGATAACGTGAGCACTGTGAATAATTTGAGGAAGCCGGAACAGCCAGTGTCTGATCATAACTGCGATAGTTACCATTATTAAAAATGATATAATCTGCAAGGTTATCATCTTCCGGCTGATCGGCGGGGATTGAAACAGAATGCTGCCCCCAGTTCCAAAACTCCAGATTAGCAGTAGTATCATCAATAATGTTTCCATTCTCATCAATAGGTGTTAGCAATTTACTCTGGTAAGCCTCGACCCAATTATCATGAGGACCCATAATCCAGTTAATATCATCTAACTCTAATGTATGATCGAGTTCTGCGGCTGTCTGCATAAAAGAAATTATAGCATCCTGATGACGCCCTGAAACAATAAAGCTCTGGTTTCTTACGTCATAAACAGAACGGTTATTATGAAACCAATCTTTATCGTCATTATCACTTTGTGCATTCACATTAGGAATAGCCACGCGTGTAGTATCCAGCACTTCACGCATTCTTAACTGATAAACAGTATCTGAAGATTCGGGATAATTGATAACTTCCGACACATCCATGACAAAGTTATCAGGATGAGAATCATCCTCGGTAGTAATCAGTAATTGACCGTTATCGAGTTCGAACCAATCATGATGCATACGGGAAGTTAAAATAGTTTGCTTCAGGCATCGTCCCAGTATATCTACTTCACGAAGTTCATAAAAACCGAAACTGATAAGAAAATTACCGTTTGCTAGACGCTCAATATCCGACCATTCAGAATTAACATAGTCCCCCTGTAAAATCCAGCGTACGTTACGTTTACTGTCTACACCAAAAATATAGGCGGACTGCGGGGCCATAAACGTAAGTCCTTCTGCCATAAGATCAAATTTTTCTGTATATTCGAAATTTTCTATTTTGCCTAACACTGGCATTAATACAGGGACGTCAGGTAAAGCTTGTGTTTGAATAGTGTAATTTTTAGTTTCAACGGTGCCATCTTCATAACTTACTGTAACATCAACCTTATTAGCGCTATCAGGATAAAGACCTGCAATAGGTATAAAATGATCCAGATGCCATTGACCTTGCTTAGAAAAATCAAAAGCGATATCTGTTTGTGTATCACCAATACCTATCGTAATACTAATTTGCGCTGGACTCTCTGTTCTAAAACAAAGTAAAGCTGAAAGCATATTGCACCGATAGGGGTCGGTAATAATTAAAGGAGTATCAATGGTAGGAGCAAATTTATTATATTTCATATGAATTTGCTGCCAAGCAGAATCATGTTCTAACTTCAGATTGCGGAGAATCGTTCGTGTTGTATTACCAGACATATAACCACCTTGTTAATTACGTAAATAAGTCACCAGTACGTTCGTATATAGATGATATTTAACCTACGCCTGAGACCGTAATAACAGAAATAAAACAATATAAAATAACCATAACATTCAGAATTTATATTTCTCCTTCCGAAGAAATCAATGATCAAGGCAGAAATAGTACATCCAACTGGTCATACGCAGCAGAACTTTGCGCATCACCGAAACATGGCTGAAATGGTCGAAGTAGCCCGCCACTTGGGCGTAAACTCCATTTAGAAACCTATTTGCACCGGATTCATGCTAATAGGCGTTTCCGGATGGCAGGCAGCCGATGCAATGCTGGCTGATATTTTTAACATAATTCGGGTTGGCGAGTTTCGCCATTACACTAACTTAACGTTTTTCACGACGAGAGGTTGCTCGATTACATTGCAAATTGCTGTCAGGCGAAGAACGTGTCCAGAATCGCTTTAACGCGCTGGCCACCAAAAATATCCTGTGATTAAGATCACAAAAATTCAACAAAGCACCAAAATAAAAATGTGAAACATATCACATAAAATTGTCATTTAAGGTCTGAAAATCGGATTAGTTGTTTTTTTACACAGTAAATTTGCGATCAACATCACATCAATTACCTCCCTACCCCCTATATTTATGTGATCTAAATCACACTAACTACCACTGTCTGGACAGTTGAACGATTCAGTGCCAGATTGCGCAGTATCTACACTACAGGGTCCGGCTACCTCTGCCGCTACATTAACAAACCTCGGGCTTTTCAGCCTGCGCGAGAGCAACATAAGAAGGGGTGTTTTTATGTCATCCGATATTAAGATCAAAGTACAAAGCTTTGGTCGATTCCTCAGCAATATGGTGATGCCTAATATCGGCGCGTTTATCGCGTGGGGTATTATCACCGCATTATTTATTCCGACAGGGTGGTTGCCTAACGAAACGCTGGCGAAACTGGTCGGTCCGATGATCACCTACCTGTTGCCGCTGCTGATCGGTTATACCGGCGGTCGTCTGGTTGGCGGCGAACGCGGCGGCGTGGTGGGCGCTATCACTACCATGGGCGTTATCGTCGGCGCGGATATGCCGATGTTCCTCGGCTCTATGATCGCAGGTCCGCTGGGCGGATACTGCATTAAGAAATTCGACAGTTGGGTAGACGGTAAGATCAAATCCGGTTTTGAGATGCTGGTGAACAACTTCTCCGCTGGCATTATCGGTATGATCCTCGCCATGCTGGCGTTCCTCGGCATTGGCCCGGCGGTTGAAGTTCTGTCCAAAATTCTGGCGGCGGGCGTTAACTTCATGGTGGCGCACGATATGCTGCCGCTGGCATCCATTTTTGTTGAACCGGCGAAAATCCTGTTCCTCAATAACGCGATTAACCACGGTATCTTCTCGCCGCTGGGTATCCAGCAGTCCCATGAGATGGGTAAATCCATCTTCTTCCTGATTGAAGCTAACCCGGGTCCGGGGATGGGCGTCCTGCTGGCGTACATGTTCTTCGGTCGCGGCAGCGCTAAACAGTCTGCGGGCGGCGCGGCAATTATCCACTTCCTGGGCGGTATCCACGAGATCTACTTCCCGTATGTGCTGATGAACCCGCGTCTGATTCTGGCGGTAATTCTCGGCGGTATGACCGGCGTATTCACCCTGACCATCCTGAACGGCGGTCTGGTCTCTCCCGCCTCTCCGGGTTCCATTCTGGCGGTCCTGGCAATGACGCCAAAAGGCGCTTACTTCGCTAACATCACTGCCATCGTGGCGGCAATGGCGGTCTCCTTCGTGGTCTCTGCGATTCTGCTGAAAACCAGCAAAGTGAAAGAAGAAGATGACATTGAAGCGGCTACCCGTCGTATGCATGACATGAAAGCGCAGTCCAAAGGCGCCTCTCCGCTGGCGGCTGGCGATGTCACCAACGACCTCAGCCATGTACGTAAAATCATTGTCGCCTGCGATGCCGGTATGGGTTCCAGCGCGATGGGCGCAGGCGTGCTGCGTAAGAAAGTACAGGATGCGGGTCTGAGCCAGATCTCCGTCACCAACAGCGCCATTAACAACCTGCCGCCGGATGTCGATCTGGTCATCACCCACCGCGATCTCACCGAGCGCGCGATGCGCCAGGTACCGCAGGCGCAGCATATTTCGCTGACCAACTTCCTGGATAGCGGCCTGTACACCAGCCTGACCGAACGTCTGGTTGCCGCACAGCGCCACAATACCAATGAAGAGAAGGTCCGCGATCATCTGAAAGACAGCTTTGAAGAGGGCGATAACAACCTGTTCAAGCTGGGTGCGGAGAATATCTTCCTCGGACGTAAAGCGGCCACGAAAGAAGAGGCGATTCGCTTCGCTGGCGAGCAGTTGGTGAAAGGCGGCTACGTACAGCCGGAATATGTCGACGCGATGCTGGAACGTGAAAAACTCACCCCGACCTATCTGGGCGAGTCTATCGCAGTGCCGCACGGTACGGTGGAAGCGAAAGATCGCGTACTGAAAACCGGCGTGGTGTTCTGCCAGTATCCGGAAGGCGTGCGCTTCGGCGAGGAAGAAGATGACATCGCGCGTCTGGTCATCGGCATCGCCGCTCGTAATAATGAGCATATTCAGGTGATTACCAGCCTAACTAACGCTCTGGATGACGAGTCCGTGATTGAACGTCTGGCGCACACCACCAGCGTCGATGAAGTGCTGGAACTGCTGGCAGGTCGTAAGTAAGTTCTGTTTGCCCGGTGGCGCTATGCTTATCGGGCCTATGGTTTCCTCTCCCGCAAGGGAGAGGGTTAGGTTGAGGGGAAAGCCTCACCCCAGCCCTCTCGGGTAAAAACATTAATGAAGGTTAATACTATGAAAGCATTACATTTTGGCGCAGGTAATATCGGTCGTGGCTTTATCGGCAAATTGCTGGCTGACGCGGGGATACAACTGACGTTTGCGGATGTCAATCAGGTGGTGCTTGACGCCCTGAATGCCCGTCATAGCTATCAGGTTCATGTTGTGGGTGAAAATGAGCAGGTGGATACGGTTTCCGGCGTTAACGCGGTAAGTAGCATCGGCGATGAGGTGGTGGAGTTGATTGCCAGCGTCGACCTGGTGACGACCGCTGTCGGCCCGGTGGTGCTGGAACGTATCGCTCCGGCTATCGCTAAAGGGCTGGCAAAACGTAAGGCGCAGGGCGTGGATGCCCCGCTGAATATCATCGCCTGCGAAAATATGGTGCGCGGCACCACGCAGCTCAAAGGTCATGTGATGAACGCGCTGGCGGATGGCGATAAAGCCTGGGTTGAACAGCACGTCGGTTTTGTCGATTCCGCCGTTGACCGTATCGTGCCGCCTTCCGCTTCCGCCACCCATGACCCGCTGGAAGTAACGGTAGAAACCTTCAGCGAGTGGATCGTCGATAAAACCCAGTTTAAAGGCGCATTGCCGACCATTCCGGGAATGGAGTTAACGGATAATCTGATGGCCTTTGTCGAGCGTAAGCTCTTCACGCTGAACACCGGTCATGCTATAACCGCGTACCTCGGCAAATTAGCCGGTCATCAGACCATTCGCGACGCTATTCTCGATGAGAGTATTCGCGCGGTGGTTAAAGGCGCGATGGAAGAAAGCGGCGCGGTGCTGATCAAACGCTACGGTTTTGATGCCGACAAACATGCGGCATACATTCAGAAAATCCTCGGTCGTTTTGAAAACCCGTATCTGAAAGATGACGTCGAACGCGTAGGCCGTCAGCCGCTGCGTAAGCTCAGCGCAGGCGACCGTCTGATCAAGCCGCTGCTCGGCACCCTGGAATATGGTCTGCCGCATGTGAATCTGGTGAAAGGGATCGCGGCGGCGATGCATTTCCGTAGCGATGAAGATCCTCAGGCGCAGGAGCTGGCGGATATGATTACCGAAAAAGGCCCGCTGGCCGCGCTGGCGCAAATCTCCGGGCTGGATGCCAATAGCGATGTGGTGGCGGAGGTGGTTAACGCATATAACGCGACCAAATGATGCAGAACCCGGCGCAGGTTAGCCTGCGCCCGGATAACAGATTGTCAGATATGCAGGCAATAATGGAACAAACCCAGGCCTTTGAAAATCGTGTGCTTGAGCGTCTGAATGCTGGCAAAACCGTACGGAGCTTCCTGATCACCGCCGTCGAGTTATTGACCGAAGCGGTGAATATTCTGGTGCTTCAGGTGTTTCGCAAAGACGACTATGCCGTGAAATACGCTGTGGAACCGTTGCTGGACGGCGACGGGCCGCTGGGCGATCTTTCGGTACGTCTGAAACTTATCTATGGTCTGGGCGTACTCAGCCGCACCGAATATGAAGATGCGGAGCTGTTAATGGCGCTGCGCGAAGAGCTGAATCACGACGGCAATGAATACGCCTTTACCGACGATGAGATCCTCGGGCCGTTTGGCGAGCTGCACTGCGTCATGGCGCTACCGCCGCCGCCGCATTTTGATACGTCCGACGCGGCGCTATACGCCATGCAAATTCAGCGCTACCAGCAGGCGGTGCGTTCGACAATGGTCCTCTCCCTGACCGAGCTGATTTCTAAAATCAGCTTAAAAAAGGCCTTTCAAAAGTAAATCCCGCCGTTAGCCTCTTTCTTCTTCTTTTGGTCGGTACAGCCGCCGGTAATATTCCAGGCGCTGCAAAAAAATGGGCGCGCTCTCCGGCGGCACTTCGGAAGGAACATAGTTATACGGCGGCGTTTTATTCAGGTACTCACGGAACGCCTGGCTGGACGCCATAAAATCGACGGCTTTATCAATAAGAAGTGGTACGCTCTCACCTATTTTTGCCATGATAGATCCTCCATGGGTGACCCGCGTTTAATTCCCGCGGCCGCTTATTTGAGTTTAGGATCGATTTAGCATGGTCATTGAGGAAAATGTGCTTAATCGCTTTTCTTACCAGCAAAAAGGCGCTTCGTCTTTTCTTTCGAAAAAAGGACTTTATTCTCAAATAGATAGATAAATTATTAGTGGTATAATGCTTATCGTAACTGATTATCTTTATGCCATGAGTTGTGAAGAATCGCCCACTGCGCGCATACTATAGGGTATCTACCCCATTTCTGTCAGAAGCTATCCAATGAAAGAAGTCGAAAAAAACGAAATTAAACGCCTGAGCGATCGTCTGGACGCTATTCGCCACCAGCAGGCAGGTCTCTCGCTGGTTGAATCCGCTGATAAATATGCGGAGCTGGAAAAAGAAAAAGAGACACTGGAAGCAGAAATCATCCGTCTGCGCGAAGTACACAACCAGAAACTGAGTAAAGAAGCGCAGAAGCTGATGAACCTGCCGTTTCGCCGCGCCATCACTAAAAAAGAGCAGGCCGATATGGGCAAACTCAAAAAAAGCGTACGCGGTCTGATCGTGGTGCACCCGATGACGGCGCTGGGCCGGGAAATGGGGCTCAAAGAGATGACAGGCTTTAGTAAAACGGAATTCTAAACATTGACCGGGCGGCGCTTTCGCTTACCCGGTTCTTCCCTTCTTACTGGCCGGGCTATTGGCCCTACCAATCCCTACCGAATCCGACCAATGGTTCACATTTCATTAAATTAACTCTACACTACCGTTGCCAATAAGTAACACTTGGTTAACTATTCGTTGTCATTATCCATACACAACAATATTGGCAGGACCACTTTTACACATAATGTGACCCAACGAGATGAGCAAAGATTCATCCCATTATGCGTGTGGTTCTCAGGAGACCTGCAATGAATCTCTGGCAACAAAACTATGACCCGGCGGGTAATATCTGGCTTTCCAGCCTGGTAGCATCGCTCCCGATCCTATTTTTCTTTTTCGCCCTGATTAAGCTCAAGCTAAAAGGCTATGTTGCCGCCTCGTGGACGGTGGTTATCGCACTCGCCGTCGCGCTGCTGTTCTATAAAATGCCGGTGGATCACGCGCTGGCATCGGTCGTGTATGGCTTCTTCTACGGGCTATGGCCGATTGCCTGGATCATTATCGCCGCGGTCTTCGTCTATAAAATTTCGGTAAAGACCGGGCAGTTTGACATTATCCGCTCGTCAATTCTGTCGGTGACGCCCGATCAACGCCTGCAAATGCTGATTGTCGGCTTCTGCTTTGGCGCGTTCCTTGAAGGCGCGGCGGGTTTCGGCGCGCCGGTGGCGATTACCGCCGCGCTGCTGGTAGGGCTTGGCTTTAACCCGCTATATGCGGCAGGACTGTGCCTGATTGTAAACACGGCGCCGGTCGCATTTGGCGCAATGGGAATCCCGATTCTGGTTGCCGGACAGGTCACCGGCCTGGACAGCTTTGAAATCGGTCAGATGGTCGGTCGTCAGCTACCGTTCCTGACCATTATCGTCCTGTTCTGGATTATGGCGATTATGGACGGCTGGCGCGGCGTGAAAGAAACCTGGCCTGCGGTGATGGTCTCTGGCGGTTCATTTGCTATCGCCCAGTATCTCAGCTCCAACTTTATCGGGCCGGAACTGCCGGACATTATCTCTTCGCTGGTCTCTCTGGTGTGTCTGACGCTGTTCCTCAAACGTTGGCAGCCGGTGCGCATCTTCCGCTTCGGCGATATGGGCGCGTCGCAGGTCGATCAGACGCTGGCCCGCACCCGCTATACGAAGGGGCAAATTGTTCACGCGTGGTCGCCGTTCCTGTTCCTGACCGCCACGGTCACTCTCTGGAGCGTACCGCCGTTCAAAGCGCTGTTTGCCCCCGGCGGCGCGCTGTATGACTGGGTAATTAACGTTCCGGTACCGTATCTCGATAAACTGGTCGCCCGTATGCCGCCGGTCGTACACGAAGCGACCGCTTACGCTGCGGTGTATAAATTTGACTGGTTCTCCGCCACCGGCACTGCGATCCTGTTTGCCGCGCTGTTGTCTATCGTCTGGCTGAAAATGAAACCCTCAGCCGCAATCCAGACCTTTGGCAGCACGCTGAAAGAGCTGGCGTTGCCGATTTACTCCATCGGCATGGTGCTGGCGTTCGCCTTTATCTCGAACTATTCCGGGCTTTCTTCTACGTTGGCGTTAGCGCTGGCGCACACCGGCGGCGCCTTCACGTTCTTCTCGCCGTTCCTCGGCTGGCTGGGCGTTTTCCTGACCGGCTCGGATACCTCGTCTAACGCGCTGTTTGCCTCCCTACAGGCTACCGCTGCGCAGCAAATCGGCGTCTCTGATGTGCTGATGGTGGCGGCGAATACCACTGGCGGCGTAACCGGGAAGATGATCTCGCCGCAGTCTATCGCTATCGCCTGCGCGGCGGTGGGACTGGTAGGGAAAGAGTCCGATCTGTTCCGTTTTACCGTCAAACACAGCCTGATCTTCACCTGTATGGTGGGCGTGATCACCACGCTTCAGGCCTATGTTTTAACCTGGATGATTCCGTGATTGTAATGCCAAAACGCCTGTCAGACGAGATTGCCTCTCGTGTGCGGGCGCTGATTGAAGAACAAAACCTGGAGGCGGGAATGAAATTGCCCGCCGAGCGCCAGCTAGCTATACAGCTTGGCGTATCACGCAACTCTTTACGCGAAGCGCTGGCGAAGCTGGTCAGCGAAGGCGTGCTGGTGAGCCGTCGCGGCGGCGGGACATTTGTCCGCTGGCAGCACGAAACCTGGTCTGAACAGAATATCGTGCAACCGCTGAAAACGCTGATGGCGAACGATCCAGACTACAGTTTCGACATCCTGGAAGCCCGCCACGCCATTGAAGCCAGTACGGCCTGGCATGCCGCTATGCGCGCCACCGCCGCCGACAAAGAGAAAATCAGAATCTGCTTTGATGCGACGCTCAGCGAAGACCCGGATCTCGCCTCCCAGGCCGACGTGCGCTTTCATCTGGCGATCGCGGAAGCCTCGCACAATGTGGTGCTGTTGCAAACCATGCGCGGTTTCTTCGACGTCCTGCAATCCTCCGTCAAACAGAGTCGCCAGCGTATGTATCTCGTTCCGCCCGTATTTTCAAAGCTGACGGAACAACATCAGGCGGTAATGGACGCCATTTTGGACGGTGACGCCGACGGCGCGCGTAAAGCGATGATGGCGCACCTCAGTTTTGTCCACACCACCATTAAACGATTTGATGAAGACCAGGCCCGGCAGGCACGTATTACCCGCCTGCCCGGCGACCATAATGAGATGACCAGGGAGAATAAATCATGATTATTTCAGCAGCCAGCGATTATCGCGCCGCAGCTCAGCGCACGTTGCCTCCTTTCCTCTTCCACTACATCGACGGCGGCGCGTATGCGGAATATACCCTGCGCCGAAATGTGGAAGACCTGTCGCAAGTCGCTCTGCGCCAGCGCGTGCTGAAAAATATGTCCGATTTAAGCCTGGAAACGACCCTGTTTAACGAAACGTTGTCGATGCCAGTGGCATTAGCGCCGGTAGGTCTGTGCGGCATGTACGCCCGTCGCGGCGAAGTACAGGCCGCCGCCGCCGCGGACGCAAAGGGTATTCCGTTCACCCTTTCCACCGTCTCCGTCTGTCCGATAGAAGAAGTAGCCCCCACGCTTAAACGCCCCATGTGGTTCCAGCTCTACGTATTACGCGATCGTGGTTTTATGCGCAACGCGCTTGAACGTGCGAAAGCGGCGGGCTGCTCCACGCTGGTCTTTACCGTGGATATGCCGACGCCGGGCGCGCGCTACCGTGACGCCCACTCCGGGATGAGCGGCCCAAACGCGGCCATGCGCCGTTACTGGCAGGCGGTCATGCACCCTAAATGGGCGTGGGATGTCGGTCTGAACGGTCGTCCGCATGATTTAGGCAATATTTCCGCCTATCTGGGTAAACCGACCGGCCTTGAAGACTACATCGGCTGGCTGGCAAATAACTTCGATCCGTCCATCTCCTGGAAAGATCTGGAGTGGATACGCGAATTCTGGGACGGCCCAATGGTGATCAAAGGGATCCTCGATCCAGAAGATGCCCGCGATGCGGTACGTTTCGGCGCTGACGGTATCGTGGTGTCGAATCACGGCGGCCGCCAGCTCGATGGCGTGCTCTCTTCCGCCCGCGCCCTGCCCGCCATTGCCGATGCGGTGAAAGGCGATATCGCCATTCTGGCGGATAGCGGGATTCGTAACGGGCTGGATGTCGTGCGTATGATTGCGTTGGGGGCCGATACCGTACTGCTGGGTCGGGCCTATCTCTACGCGCTGGCGACGGCAGGAAAAGCCGGCGTCGCCAACCTGCTGGATCTGATCGAGAAAGAGATGAAAGTCGCCATGACTCTGACCGGCGCGAAATCGATTAGCGAAATCAGTGGAGATTCACTGGTGCAGGAACTGGGGAAAAGTTTGCCCGCCGCGCTGGCGCCAATGAGCAAAGGCGATGCCGCCTGAACGCCTGGCGCGTGAGAGCCCGCTAAATTTCTGCTATTCTGCCCCCCGCATTTAAGGGGGCATCATGCTTAACATCGTACTCTTCGAACCAGAAATCCCGCCGAATACCGGCAACATCATCCGTCTTTGCGCCAATACCGGCTTTCGTCTGCATATCATCGAACCGATGGGGTTTACCTGGGATGATAAGCGCTTACGCCGCGCAGGGCTGGACTATCACGAATTCGCCGCGGTTCAGCGCCATCACGATTATGCCGCCTTTATCGCCGCCGAAAATCCGCAGCGCCTGTTTGCGTTGACGACAAAGGGTACGCCCGCCCATAGCGCCGTAAGCTATCATGATGGCGATTATTTGATGTTTGGCCCGGAAACGCGCGGCCTGCCCGCCAGCATTCTCGATGCGTTGCCTAAAGAGCAGAAGATTCGCATTCCGATGATGCCGGATAGCCGTAGCATGAACCTGTCGAATGCGGTGTCGGTGGTGGTGTATGAAGCGTGGCGCCAGTTAGGATACTCCGGCGCGGTATTGCGGTCGTAATATATTCAATGCCGGATGGCGGCTAACGCCTGCTCCGGCCTGGCCGATCCCGATGGCATGTTCCCGTTTATGCGGACTCTCGCTCAATCAAATGAAAACCAATATCCACAATAGCTTCTGCGCACGGTTTCTGTTCAATACGATCGGCCAACAACGTAGCGGCGCGCTGGCCAATGGCGCGTCTGTCAACGCTTACGGTAGTAATTGACGGTCGATTGCTGGCGGCAAAATCAAGGTCGCCAAAACCAATAACCGCTAAATCATGCGGGATGCGCAAACCACGGCTTTCCGCCTCCATCATCGCCCCCTGTGCCAGGGTATCAGAACTGCAAACAATGACATCAAACGTCCCTTCGTCAAAAAGCTGGCTTAAACCGCTGCGCCCCAGCGAAAGCGATGCCGGAAGGGGGACATCTACCTGCGGTACGGCATGAATAGCGTGGCGTTGAAGAACACTACATAACCCCTGCTTACGTTGCGCGGCTCGGCGATCGGCAGTCCACAACAAGCCGGGACGACGATAGCCCTTACTCAGAAGATACTCCCCCGTCGCCTGCCCGACTTTTTCATGGGAAAAACCGACCAGCATATCAAGCGGCGTGGGCGTTAAGTCCCAAATTTCCACCACCGGAATAGCCGCGTTCAGGATGACCTTTTTCAGTTCTATCGTGTGATGGATCCCGGTAAGCACCACGCCATCGGGGCGGCGGGAAAGCAGTGTCGCCACCAACTCCGCTTCCGTTTGTTCGGTATATCCCGCCACGCACAGCAATATGTGATATCCGCGTCGGGCCAGTTCATCGCTCAGCGACTGGATGGTATCGACAAACATGTTGTTGTTAATTTGCGGCACGACGACAGCGATTAATTTACTCCGTCGCGACGCCAGACCACCGGCTAACGCGTTGGGTATGTAGCCTGTGACGCGAACCGCCTGCATGACTTTCTCAACCGTTTTGGGGCGAACCAGTTGTGGCGAATTCAATGCCCGGCTGACTGTCATCGGAGACAGCCCGGCGCTACGTGCTACATCTTCCAGCGTCGGCGCACGAGGTGATTTGGTTCTCTTCACGTCTGATGCCCCTGCAAAGATTGGCTGATTTATCCGCGCATTATTCATCATGCCTGCGGCTATTGCCAGCTTCGCATCAGGAAAGGCCGTAAATACAGTAGCTTATCAAGCTCAGTCATTACAAAATGATAGCGCCATCATTTTGTATTATGCATTTCCCCAGATATTTTTGGATCGTGATCCATTTTGCAATAAATCCTGCTTTTTATACGACATATGTGATCAAATGTTCAAATCAACATCAACTTTCTGGATCCTGCGCTCGCTTAATAATAAAAATGTTAGCGCAATCATTTTGTGATTATCAGGAGAAAAAAATGGCTTTAAGCACGAATTCCGACGCCGTAACGTATGCAAAAGCGGCGAATACCAGAACCGCGGCAGAAACCGGCGATCGTATCGAATGGGTGAAGCTATCACTGGCTTTTCTACCGCTGGCGACGCCAGTGAGTGACGCGAAGGTACTGACCGGTCGCCAGAAACCTTTGACCGAAGTGGCAATCATCATTGCCGAAATCCGCAGTCGCGATGGCTTTGAGGGCGTTGGTTTTAGCTACTCCAAACGTGCTGGCGGCCAGGGTATTTATGCTCACGCCAAAGAGATAGCCGATAATCTACTGGGCGAAGATCCCAATGATATCGACAAAATATACACTAAGCTGCTGTGGGCCGGAGCCTCGGTGGGGCGTAGCGGGATGGCGGTACAGGCTATCTCCCCTATCGATATCGCCTTATGGGATATGAAGGCTAAACGTGCCGGTCTGCCACTGGCAAAACTGTTGGGCGCGCACCGCGACTCCGTTCAGTGTTACAACACCTCAGGGGGGTTCTTGCATACACCGCTCGATCAAGTGCTGAAAAATGTGGTGATTTCCCGCGAAAATGGCATTGGCGGTATTAAGTTGAAAGTCGGACAACCCAACTGCGCTGAGGATATTCGCCGCTTAACCGCAGTACGTGAAGCGCTTGGGGATGAGTTCCCGTTAATGGTTGACGCTAACCAGCAGTGGGATCGCGAAACGGCTATCCGCATGGGGCGTAAAATGGAACAGTTCAATCTTATCTGGATTGAAGAACCATTAGATGCTTACGACATCGAAGGCCACGCCCAGCTTGCTGCCGCGCTGGATACGCCTATCGCCACCGGGGAAATGCTGACCAGTTTCCGGGAACACGAGCAGTTGATTCTGGGCAATGCCAGCGATTTCGTTCAGCCAGATGCGCCGCGTGTCGGCGGTATCTCTCCGTTCCTGAAGATTATGGATCTGGCGGCGAAACACGGGCGTAAGCTGGCGCCGCACTTTGCGATGGAAGTACACCTGCACCTTTCCGCAGCGTATCCCCTGGAGCCGTGGCTGGAACATTTCGAGTGGCTGAACCCATTATTCAACGAGCAACTTGAGCTGCGCGATGGCCGCATGTGGATTTCCGATCGTCATGGTCTGGGTTTCACGCTCAGTGAACAAGCGCGCAGCTGGACACAATTAACATGTGAATTTGGCAAACGCCCTTAACCCGACTGGCGGGAATCCGTCCCGCCTCTCTTACCTTACAGGATGCATTCTGCCCTTATCTGAGGAGTAGATAATGAACACAATAATAAAGCGCACAAAAGTGCGTCATACCATTCTTATATTTTTATTTCTTGCTACCGTATTTAATTATGCGGATCGCGCAACTCTATCCGTAGTTGCCCCAATAATGAGTAAAGAATTAGGTTTTGATCCGGAAGCAATGGGCCTGGCCTTCTCCTCATTTGGTATTGCCTATGTCATTATGCAACTACCCGGCGGTTGGCTATTAGACCGCTACGGTTCACGACTGGTTTACGGTTGCGCATTGATTGGCTGGTCGTTAGTAACCATGTTTCAGGGAACGATCTATCTGTATGGCAGCCCATTAATTGTACTGGTTATTCTACGTCTGCTGATGGGCGCGATTGAAGCACCTGCCTTTCCGGCGAACAGTCGTTTAAGCGTACAATGGTTTCCCAATAATGAACGAGGTTTCGTTACTTCAGTTTATCAGGCTGCGCAATATATCTCTCTGGGCATTATCACCCCGCTAATGACGATCATTCTGCATAATTTAAGCTGGCATTTTGTCTTCTATTATATTGGCGCTATTGGTGTGATGCTCGGTATATTCTGGTTAATGAAAGTCAAAGATCCGATGCACCACCCAAAAGTTAATCAAGCGGAAATTGACTATATTCGTAGCGGTGGTGGCAAGCCCTCTCTGGGCTGTAAAAAGGAGCCGCAGAAAATAACGTTCGCGCAGATTAAAACCGTCTGTGTTAACCGGATGATGATCGGTGTTTACATCGGGCAATTCTGCGTCACCTCTATCACCTGGTTCTTCCTGACCTGGTTCCCGACCTACCTGTACCAGGCGAAAGGCATGTCGATTCTGAAAGTCGGTTTTGTGGCCAGTATTCCAGCCATTGCCGGTTTTATTGGCGGCCTGCTCGGCGGCGTGTTCTCCGACTGGCTGCTCAAACGCGGCTATAGCCTTACCATCGCGCGGAAACTGCCTGTTATCTGCGGTATGTTGCTCTCTTGCGTAATAGTGATCGCCAACTACACCTCTTCAGAATTTGTGGTCATTGCGGCGATGAGTCTGGCCTTTTTTGCCAAAGGGTTTGGTAACCTGGGCTGGTGCGTACTCAGCGACACCTCGCCGAAGGAAGTTCTGGGTATTGCCGGCGGCGTATTTAACATGTGCGGCAATATGGCAAGCATCGTTACGCCGCTGGTCATCGGCGTGATTCTTGCCAATACTCAGTCGTTCGACTTTGCCATTTTATACGTTGGCTCGATGGGACTTATTGGTCTCATTTCATATCTGTTTATCGTCGGCCCGCTGGATCGCATCACGCTGACATCATCCGCAGCCTGATTGTCCACATTGCGAATTCTTCGCTCCGCTGTTCCGGGATTGCACTCCATCGGAACAGCGTTTTTTAGTTGTACCGCGCAATTCAGATGCCGTCGCCATACTCAAACGTATGGTGTATCCCGTTGAAATGCTGGTCCATATCCATCGACGGCTTATCGCTGCCCGGCTTGCCGACAATACGCGCCGGAACGCCTGCGGCGGTAGTGTGCGGCGGGACAGGCTGTAAAACAACGGAACCTGCGCCAATTTTCGCGCCGCGCCCCACCTCGATATTGCCGAGAATTTTCGCGCCGGCGCCAATCATCACGCCTTCGCGGATTTTAGGATGGCGATCGCCGCTGGTTTTCCCGGTACCGCCCAGGGTGACGGATTGCAGGATCGACACATCATCCTCAATAACCGCCGTCTCCCCCACCACAATACCGGTGGCATGGTCGAGCATAATCCCGCGGCCAATTTTCGCTGCCGGGTGAATATCCACCTGAAACGAGACCGAAATCTGATTTTGCAGGAAGATAGCCAGCGCGCGGCGACCTTTATTCCACAGCCAGTGGCCGATGCGATAGGCCTGTAGCGCATGAAAGCCTTTCAGATATAACAGCGGCGTGGAGTATTTATCCACCGCCGGATCGCGAGTGCGCACTGCCTGAATATCGCAGGCTGCCGACGCGATCATTTCCGGGTCGGCGGCATAGGCTTCTTCAACCACTTCACGGATAGCGATAGCGGGCATGATGGGCGAAGCCAGTTTATTTGCCAGCATATAGCTCAGCGCACTGCCCAGATTTTCATGCTTGAGTAGCGTGGCGTGATAAAAACTGGCCAACATAGGCTCACAGTCAGCTAAAGCGCGGGCTTCAGCTTTAATATTCTTCCAGACGATTTCCAGTTCTTCACACGGCATGGCTTACTCCAGACGGGCAGAAAACGACCAACCCGTTCTGTGCGGGTTGGGTCGTTTATGCGAACAGTTCCTTACGGCTAGTGGCGACTCAGCTCTTCCTTGCGGGCGCGACCTAATAACGTTAATGCTGCCTCGCGCGCGTTTTTTCCGCAATACAATACTTGATAAATTTCCTCGGTTATTGGCATTTCAACACCAAAACGGTGCGCCAATTCACGAACTTCTTTCGTATTGCGATAGCCTTCGACCACCTGGCCAATCTTATCCTGCGCGCCTTTAACGTCCATGCCCTGGCCAAGCATCATGCCAAAGCGGCGGTTGCGCGACTGGTTGTCGGTACAGGTCAGCACCAGATCGCCTAAGCCCGCCATCCCCATAAAGGTGGCGGGATCGGCGCCAAGCGCTGCGCCAAGCCGCGACATTTCGGTCAGTCCACGCGTGATTAGCGCCGTGCGGGCGTTCGCGCCGAAGCCGATGCCGTCAGACATCCCCGCGCCAATCGCAATCACGTTTTTCACCGCGCCGCCCAGCTGCACGCCGATAAAATCCGCATTGATATAGACGCGAAAACTTTTTCCGCAGTGCAACAGTTGCTGGAGATCGTCGGCAAAGGTCTCATCGGTTGAGGCCAGCGAGATTGCCGTCGGCAAACCCGCCGCCAGCTCTTTAGCGAACGTCGGACCGGAAATCACCGCCAGCGGGATTTGATCGCCTAACGCCTCGCGAGCGACATCCTGCAACAGGCGCCCCGTTTCCGCTTCCAGGCCTTTGGTCGCCCATACCAGACGCGCATCCGGACGCATCAGCGGTTTAATCTGCCGCAGCACGTCGCTGAAAACATGGCTTGGCACCACCACCAGAATGTTACGACTGGCCGCCAGCGCGGTTGCTAAGTCGCTTTCCAGGTGTAACGTATCGGGAAAAGGCACATCGGGAAGGAACGCGACGTTGCAGCGATCGTGCTCCAGGGTCGCGATATGTTTTGGGTCGTGGCCCCACAGGACAACCTGGTGGCCGTTTCTCGCCAGAGTGATGGCGAGAGCGGTGCCGTACGAGCCGGCACCGATGACTGTCATTGACGCATTACTTTGGTTCATCAGGCATCCTGATGTTCTTCAGTACCTTCGCCAGCCTGCTGCTGCAAATAGTTCATGAACAGCGCATCAAAATTGACCGGCGCAAGGTTCAGTTGCGGGAACGTACCGCGTGAAACCAGGCTGGTGATGCACTCGCGAGCATACGGGAACAGAATGTTCGGGCAGTATGCGCCCAGGCAATGCGCCATCTGAGTACCTTCAATACCGCTGATGGAGAAAATACCGGCCTGCTGAACTTCGCACAGGAACGCGGTTTCTTCCCCCAGGGAAGCCGTTACGGTAACACGCAGCACAACTTCATAAACGTCATCCGCCAGTTGGGAAGATGCCGTATCAAGATCCAGTTTAACCTCTGGCTGCCAATCTTTCTGGAAAACATGCGGTGCGTTTGGCGCTTCGAAAGAAACATCCTTGGTATAGATACGTTGGATCTGGAAAGCCATTTCAGTGTTATTTTGTTCTGACATGTGTAAAACCCTTTAGTGTTGTCCTTAAATACTTGAGTACGCCTTAACGCAACAGCGGATCCAGTCCACCACGCGCATCCAGCGCATACAAGTCGTCACAACCGCCAATGTGCTGTGCATCAATAAAAATTTGCGGAACCGTCGTTCGGCCACTACGTTTGATCATCTCTTCACGCTTCACGGCGTCGCCGTCAATCGCAATTTCCTGGAAACTCACGCCCTTGCTGTTTAACAGCGCCTTTGCGCGATGGCAAAACGGGCAGGTTGCTTTGGTGTAGATTTCAATATTGGCCATGACTTCGCTCCTGTTTTTTACCCGATGGATTTCATGTCGAAGCAAGGGCAAGTCATTCCCCTTGCGTCATGAAAACGACGGGTGATCACTTACCGCGCACCAGAGGCAGATTCTCGCCGCTCCAGCCTGCTACGCCTTCTTTCAACACAAAGACCTTTTCAAAGCCGGCTTTTGTCAGCGCGTTAGCGGATTCCTGGCACTGCATACCAGAACCGTCGACCACGATAATCGGCTTGTCTTTGTGCTTTTCCAGTTCGCCAACATTGTTGGCTTTGATTTCGCTCGGCAGCAAATTGGTCGCGCCAGCGATATGGCCCTTACGGAAATCATCACGTTGACGTAAATCCACAACAACGGCGTCCTCTTTATTGATAAGGCGCGTGGCTTCGCCGCGTGTAATCACCTTAACTTTTGAAGTCAGACCTTTGAACGTGGTAAATAAAACCGCCACCAGTAACGCAATCCAGGCGATACTCAGTATGGGATGACGGCCAACAAATTGCATAATTTCTTGCATGGGGGGTAACAACTCCCGACGTAGTGATTAAAAAACCAGGAAAGGAGTATACCTGCGCAGTGGCGCAAATACAGCCAGAGCGTGCACTGGAATGCATTTTTGCGGGGCGCTACGAAAAAAAATCACGCTATTACTTGCCTTCTCACGCCAGCGCGATCTCTTTCTTTGATCTTCTGAGGCTATTTTATCGATTCAGCTGTAGTAAAATTACGCAATTATTTTGTCTATTGAGTATGAGGTTGTCGCAATGTCGGTTTCTAAAAAACCTATGGTACTGGTGATTCTGGATGGCTACGGCTACCGTGAAGAACAGCAGGATAACGCTATCTTAAACGCCAAAACCCCAGTGATGGATGCTCTGTGGGCAAAACGTCCGCATACCCTGATCGACGCATCCGGTCTGGAAGTGGGTCTGCCTGACCGCCAGATGGGCAACTCCGAAGTGGGTCACGTCAACCTGGGCGCGGGCCGCATCGTTTATCAGGACCTGACGCGTCTGGACGTTGAAATTAAAGAACGTACTTTCTTTGCTAACCCAGTCCTGACCAATGCGGTAGACCAGGCGAAAAACGCCGGTAAAGCGGTTCATATTATGGGTCTGCTGTCCGCGGGCGGCGTCCACAGCCACGAAGATCACATTATGGCGATGGTGGAACTGGCCGCAGAGCGCGGCGCAGAAAAAATCTATCTGCACGCCTTCCTCGACGGTCGCGACACGCCGCCGCGCAGCGCTGAAGCCTCGCTGAAAAAATTCGAAGACAAATTCGCCGCGCTGGGCAAAGGCCGCGTGGCGTCTATCGTCGGTCGTTACTACGCTATGGACCGCGACAACCGTTGGGATCGCGTGGAAAAAGCGTATGATCTGATGACCCTGGCCCAGGGCGAATTCCAGGCGGATACCGCTGTGGCTGGCCTGCAGGCCGCTTACGCGCGTGATGAAAACGATGAGTTTGTCAAAGCGACCGTTATCCGCGCCGAAGGTCAGGCCGATGCGGCGATGGAGGACGGCGACACGCTGATTTTCATGAACTTCCGCGCTGACCGCGCGCGCGAAATTACCCGCGCTTTCGTTAACGCTGATTTCGACGGCTTTGCGCGTAAGAAAGTGGTTAATCTGAACTTCGTGATGCTGACCGAATACGCCGCCGATATCAAAACCGTCGTAGCTTACCCGCCCGCTTCTTTGGCGAACACGTTCGGCGAGTGGATGGCGAAAAACGATAAAACCCAACTGCGTATTTCCGAAACGGAAAAATATGCGCACGTAACCTTTTTCTTTAACGGCGGCGTAGAAGAACCGTTTGCTGGCGAAGAGCGCATTCTGATCAACTCACCGAAAGTGGCCACTTATGACCTGCAACCGGAAATGAGCTCTGCAGAATTGACTGAAAAATTGGTCGCGGCGATCGAAAGCGGTAAGTACGACACCATCATTTGTAACTATCCAAACGGCGATATGGTCGGTCATACCGGCGTGATGGAAGCCGCCATCAAAGCGGTGGAAGCGTTGGATAACTGCATTGACCAGGTAACAAAAGCGGTTGAGTCCGTTGGTGGACAACTGCTGATTACCGCGGACCACGGCAACGCGGAGCAGATGCGAGATCCGGCGACCGGTCAGGCGCATACCGCCCATACTAACCTGCCGGTGCCGCTGATTTATGTCGGCGAGAAAAACGTGAAGGCGATCGAAGGCGGCAAACTTTCAGACATTGCGCCTACCATGCTGTCGCTAATGGGGATGGAAATCCCGCAAGAGATGACTGGTAAGCCGCTGTTCATCGTGGAATAATCCCTCCCCATGAGGGGAAAGGCGATTAACACTATTCAACAGGCCGTGAAACCAAGAACATTTTCAGTCAGGCCTTTGTTCTACGCCAGCGTACTTAGCGCTGGCGTATTGTTGTGCGCCTTTTCCGCCCACGCGGATGACCGTGACCAGCTCAAATCCATTCAGGCCGATATCGCCGCGAAAGAACGCGCCGTACGCCAACAGCAACAACAGCGCGCCAGCCTCCTGGCACAACTGAAAGCCCAGGAAGAGGCCATCTCGGCCGCGGCGCGTAAGCTGCGCGAAACGCAAAACACTCTGGAGCAGTTAAACGCGCAAATTGATGAGATGAACGCCTCAATTGCCAAACTGGAGCAGCAAAAGGCCATCCAGGAGCGCAATCTCGCCGCGCAACTGGACGCCGCTTTCCGCCAGGGCGAACACACCGGTATTCAGCTTATCCTTAGCGGAGAAGAGAGCCAGCGCGGGCAACGCCTGCAGGCCTATTTTGGCTATCTGAACCAGGCGCGCCAGGAAACTATCGCCGAACTGAAACAGACACGCGAACAGGTCGCCTCGCAAAAAGCCGAGCTGGAAGAGAAGCAAAGCCAACAACAGACGTTGCTGTATGAACAGCGCGCTCAACAGGCGAAGCTGGAGCAGGCGCGTAATGAACGTAAGAAAACGCTTGCCGGACTGGAGTCGTCTATTCAGCAAGGCCAGCAGCAGTTAAGCGAACTGCGCGCCAACGAATCGCGCCTGCGCAACAGTATCGCGCGGGCGGAAGCGGCGGCCAAAGCGCGAGCGGAGCGTGAAGCCCGCGAAGCGCAGGCGGTACGCGACAAGCAGCAGGAAGCCTCGCGTAAAGGCACCACCTATAAGCCGACCGAAAGCGAACGTTCGCTGATGTCCCGTACTGGCGGGCTGGGCGCGCCTCGCGGTCAGGCATACTGGCCGGTACGCGGCCCGATATTGCATCGCTATGGCGAACGACTGCAGGGTGAGCTACGTTGGAAGGGGATGGTTATCGGCGCGTCGGAAGGTACCGAAGTCAAAGCCATTGCTGACGGCAGGGTGATTCTGGCGGACTGGCTGCAAGGCTATGGCCTGGTGGTGGTCGTAGAGCATGGTAAAGGCGATATGAGCCTTTACGGCTATAACCAGAGCGCGCTGGTCAGCGTAGGCGCGCAGGTGCGCGCCGGACAACCGATCGCCCTTGTGGGCAGCAGCGGCGGTCAGGGTAGGCCATCGCTTTATTTTGAAATTCGTCGCCAGGGTCAGGCCGTCAATCCACAGCCGTGGTTGGGAAGATAAGTTTTGCCTCAGTTTCGTCGCACCATCCTCACGCTGGCCACTTTGCTGGCGTTTGCACAACCCGTTTTCGCCGGTAAGCTCGCCATCGTGATTGATGACTTCGGCTATCGCCCGCACACGGAAAATCAGGTTCTGGCGCTGCCACCAGACATCTCCGTCGCCGTACTGCCCAACGCGCCGCACGCGCGCGAAATGGCGACCAAAGCGCACAATAGCGGGCATGAGGTGTTAATCCATCTACCGATGGCACCGCTAAGCAAACAGCCGCTGGAGAAGGATACGCTGCGACCAGAAATGAGCAGCGATGAGATCGATCGCATTATCCGCGAGGCGGTAAAAAACGTGCCGTATGCCGTCGGGCTTAATAACCACATGGGCAGCGCAATGACTTCCAGTCTGTTCGGTATGCAAAAAGTGATGCAGGCGCTGGAACATTACAATCTCTATTTTCTCGACAGCATGACGATTGGCAATAGCCAAGCGATGCGCGCGGCATCCGGTACGGGTGTGAAAGTGATCAAGCGCAAAGTGTTTCTCGACGATACCCAAAACGAGGCGGATATCCGCCGTCAGTTTAATCGCGCTATCGAACTGGCCCGTCGCAACGGTTCCGCTATCGCGATTGGTCATCCGCATCCCGCAACGGTTCGCGTGCTGCAACAGATGGTTTATCGCCTGCCGGCGGATATCACCCTGGTACGCCCAAGCAGCCTGCTCAACGAACCGCAGGTAGATACGTCCCGACCTGATTTGACGCCGCAGAAAATTGACGCGCCGCGCAATCTCTTTCGCGGCGTGAAGGTGTGCAAGCCGAAAAAACCGCTGCAACCGGTCTACGCTACGCGCTTTTTCAGCGTCATCGGCGAGAGCATTACGCAAAGTTCCGTGGTTGCCTGGTTTCAGCACCAGTGGCAAGGCTGGGGGAAAATCGCCGCGCCTAAAAACGTGAGCGCTAAGACAGATTGAGCGCCTTACGGGCCATACGACGGTGCGACAAGGTTTTGTCGCGCCATTGCCACAGCCGGAAAGACCAGAGCAGCGTCTGATAAGCCGCTTTCGCGCTGCGGACGTTAGCCATCATCCGTCTATATATGCCAGAAGTAAAAATTTCGGCAATCATACGCTGACGGGTCAAAATATCAGGCTCTTTACGTACCGCATGACAAACGCGTAACGCTTCCCAGGTAATTTGCTGGCGAAACTCCGGGTAAATCGGAATACGACGGGCATAATCACGATTGAGCTTTTCTAATAATCGCGTAATTTTAATATAATGCCGCTGATAATTAAGATTTTTATTGCCTTGTCTTTGCAAACGGCTTACCGAATTATCATGCAGGAAATATTTATATAATGATTGTTCGGTATAACGTACGCGCGTGGCATTAAACATAACTTCCGTCGACCATAATATATCCTGATGATGCAGTCCGGGAACGAAAGTAATATTGTTATCGATAATCAGCGCACGTCGATAAACGCCCATCCAGACAACATGCGTCCAGCGCCGCGAGGCCAGCGCCATACGCAACCAATCCGGTCCGCTTAATACCCCGGTGGAACACAGACGATCGGTCGGAATAGATTGCCAGGCGTGCCCGGTTTTTCGGGCGCACCAGTCCGCATTACACTGCGCAACGTCCAGATCGTCGTTAAGCGCCATGGTCATCAGCGTTTCATACATCTTCGGGTAGACCAGGTCATCCGCATCGACAAAGGCGACGTAATCGCCGGTCGCCGCTTGCAGGCCAAGATTACGGGCGACAGATGCGCCGGCATTTGCCTGATGAAGCAGTCGAACATGCGGGTAATGTTCCGCGTAATGTTTTGCTATCTCAACGGAATGATCCGTCGATCCATCATTCACAATAATAATTTCCAGCGCCGACCACGTTTGCGCGATTAACGACGCCATGCAAGCATTAAAATCAGCTCCCGCATTATATAATGGGATAATGATACTCACTTTGGTTTTACTATTTTTCATAACGATTACCAGAAAAACCTGAATTTACCCTGCCTTTATACTGTGGCTCTATTAAGAAACTATTAAGCTGCCATGATTTATTTTCGCAGTAAAAAGCAAGAACAAAGCTCAGGGTAGAGCGTTACGTTAGCGAGTAAAATAAGATTAAAGCGCAATTACGAATGCTTGATGACCATGACAATTCTTTACGGCTTTCCAGATTTTCCCTAATAAAAAAGGTTGGCGAATGACACCAACCTTTTACGATGAAACGTATACCAGACCCGATAAATATCATCGGGTCTCTACGCGTATTAATCCCAGCTCAGAATGACTTTTCCTGACTGGCCTGAACGCATGGCGTCAAAACCTTTCTGGAAATCATCAATAGAGAAACGATGGGTGATAATCGGTGACAGATCCAGCCCGGATTGGATCAACGCCGCCATTTTGTACCACGTTTCGAACATCTCACGACCGTAAATACCTTTAATGAACAACCCCTTAAAGATGACTTTTGTCCAGTCGATAGACATATCTGCCGGCGGGATCCCCAGCATCGCAATACGACCGCCGTGATTCATGGTGTCCAGCATGGTACGAAACGCCGGCGGCGCGCCGGACATCTCCAGACCCACATCGAACCCTTCGGTCATTCCCAGCTCCGCCATGACATCGGTCAGGCTCTCTTTCGCGACGTTGACCGCGCGGGTGACGCCCATTTTACGCGCCAGCTCCAGACGGTATTCATTGACGTCAGTAATTACCACATGACGCGCGCCGACATGTTTCGCCACCGCGGCGGCCATTACGCCGATTGGCCCCGCCCCAGACACCAGCACATCTTCGCCAACCAGATCGAAAGACAGCGCCGTATGCACCGCATTACCAAACGGGTCAAAAATAGAGGCTAAATCATCAGAAATGTTATCCGGGATTTTAAACGCATTGAACGCCGGGATGACCAGGTATTCCGCAAAACAGCCGGGACGGTTGACGCCCACGCCGGTTGTATTGCGGCACAGGTGAGTGCGACCGCCGCGGCAGTTGCGACAATGACCGCAGGTAATGTGTCCTTCGCCGGAGACGCGATCGCCGATGTTAAATCCTTTCACTTCCTGACCGATGCCGACCACTTCGCCGACATATTCATGCCCCACGACCATCGGAACCGGGATGGTTTTTTGCGACCACTCATCCCAGTTATAGATGTGAACGTCAGTGCCGCAGATGGCTGTTTTACGGATTTTAATCAGCAAATCGTTATGGCCGACTTCCGGTTCCGGAACGTCGGTCATCCAGATGCCCTCTTCCGCTTTCAGTTTGGATAACGCTTTCATCTTACATCCTCAGGCAATCACGCCCAGTTGTTTACCAATACGCGTGAACGCGTCTACCGCGCGCGTAATTTGCTCAGGCGTATGCGCCGCAGACATCTGGGTACGAATACGCGCCTGACCTTTTGGTACGACCGGATAGAAGAAACCGGTAACGTAAATGCCTTCTTTTTGCAGCTCGCGGGCAAATTTCTGCGCGACAACCGCATCTCCTAGCATCACCGGGATGATGGCGTGATCCGCGCCTGCCAGCGTAAATCCCGCGGCAGACATCTGCTCGCGGAACTGCCGCGCGTTCGCCCACAAGCGATCACGCAGTTCCGCGCCCGCCTCCACCATCTCCAGCACTTTAATAGAAGCCGCCACGATCGCCGGAGCCAGAGAATTGGAGAACAGATACGGGCGGGAACGCTGACGTAGCCACTCAACAACCTCTTTACGCGCCGCGGTATAGCCGCCGGATGCGCCGCCTAACGCTTTGCCCAGCGTACCGGTAATAATATCTACGCGGCCCATTACGTCGCAGTATTCATGGGAACCGCGACCGTTTTCACCGACAAAACCTACCGCGTGAGAATCATCAACCATCACCAGCGCATCGTATTTATCGGCCAGATCACAGACGCCTTTCAGATTGGCGATGACGCCATCCATTGAGAACACGCCGTCGGTGGCGATCAGGACATGACGCGCGCCGGCTTCACGCGCCTCTTTTAGCCGCGCTTCCAGCTCAGCCATATCGTTGTTGGCGTAGCGATAGCGCTTCGCTTTACACAAACGCACGCCGTCAATGATAGACGCGTGGTTCAGTGCGTCGGAGATAATGGCGTCTTCCGCTCCCAGCAACGTTTCAAACAAGCCGCCGTTAGCATCGAAACAGGAGGAGTACAGAATCGCATCTTCCATGCCGAGGAAGCTTGCCAGCTTCTGCTCCAGCGCTTTGTGGCTGTCCTGGGTGCCGCAGATAAAACGCACGGACGCCATACCGAAACCGTGGCTGTCCATGCCCGCTTTTGCGGCATTAATCAGCTCAGGGTGATTCGCCAGCCCGAGATAGTTATTGGCGCAAAAGTTAATAACATGGCTTCCATCCGCCACGGTGATATCCGCCTGCTGCGCAGACGTAATAATGCGCTCTTCTTTAAACAATCCTTCCGCCCGGGCGGTTTCCAGATCGTTGGTTAACTGTTTGTAAAAATCCCCACGCATTGCGATTCTCCAGACTGGGCAAATTTCAGCACATATTACCCAAAGCTATACGTTGATACGAGATGACGCATCATCACTTCTTTAAAATGCAGCATAAATCACGCGTATCCTCACGAGTTATCAGTGAATGGATGAATAGTGATATGATAAGAGCATTCATGTCTGAGACAGTCTCTGACACCATAATTCAAAGGTTACAGTTATGATCATCGTTACCGGCGGCGCGGGCTTTATCGGCAGCAATATCGTTAAAGCCCTGAATGATAAAGGTATCACCGATATTCTGGTGGTGGATAACCTGAAAGAAGGCACCAAGTTTGTGAACCTGGTGGATCTGAACATTGCTGACTATATGGATAAGGAAGATTTCCTGATCCAGATTATGTCCGGAGAAGAGCTCGGCGATATCGAAGCTGTTTTCCATGAAGGCGCCTGCTCTTCCACCACCGAGTGGGACGGCAAGTATATGATGGATAATAACTATCAATACTCCAAAGAGCTGCTGCACTATTGCCTTGAGCGCGAAATCCCGTTCCTCTACGCCTCTTCTGCCGCCACCTATGGCGGTCGCACGTCTGATTTCATCGAATCGCGCGAATACGAAAAACCGCTTAACGTTTACGGCTATTCTAAATTCCTGTTTGATGAATACGTGCGTCAGATCCTGCCAGAAGCTAACTCGCAGATTGTCGGTTTCCGCTATTTCAACGTCTATGGTCCGCGTGAAGGCCATAAAGGCAGCATGGCAAGCGTCGCATTTCATCTAAATACGCAGTTAAACAACGGCGAAAGCCCGAAACTGTTTGAGGGCAGCGAAAACTTCAAGCGTGACTTCGTCTACGTGGGCGATGTGGCCGACGTTAACTTGTGGTTCCTGGAAAGCGGCAAGTCCGGTATCTTTAACCTGGGTACAGGCCGCGCGGAATCTTTCCAGGCCGTCGCCGATGCGACGTTGGCATACCATAAAAAAGGCAGCATTGAGTACATTCCGTTCCCGGATAAGTTGAAAGGTCGCTATCAGGCGTTTACGCAGGCGGATTTAACCAATTTGCGCAACGCAGGCTACGACAAACCCTTTAAGACCGTCGCCGAAGGCGTCACGGAGTATATGGCTTGGCTGAACCGCGACGCGTAAGTATGAAAATTCTGGTTATTGGCCCGTCCTGGGTGGGCGACATGATGATGTCGCAAAGTCTCTATCGCACGCTCAAGGCGCGCTATCCCCAGGCGATAATCGACGTGATGGCGCCAGCCTGGTGCCGCCCGTTATTATCGCGTATGCCGGAAGTTAACGAGGCGATACCCATGCCGCTGGGCCACGGCGCGCTGGAAATCGGCAAACGCCGCAGATTGGGCCATAGCCTGCGAGAGAAGCGCTACGATCGCGCTCTGGTACTGCCAAATTCGTTTAAATCGGCGTTGGTTCCTTTCTTTGCCAATATTCCGCATCGTACCGGCTGGCGTGGCGAAATGCGCTATGGCTTGCTGAACGATGCGCGCATACTTGATAAAGACGCCTGGCCTCTGATGGTGGAACGCTACGTGGCGCTGGCCTATGACAAGGGCGTGATGCGCACAGCGAAAGATCTGCCGCAACCGCTACTTTGGCCACAGCTCCAGGTTAGTGAAGGTGAAAAGTCGCTGATATGCAGCGACTTTTCGCTATCCACTGAACGTCCTCTGATCGGCTTTTGCCCCGGCGCGGAATTTGGTCCGGCAAAACGCTGGCCGCACTATCACTACGCCGAACTGGCAAAGCAACTCATTGACGAAGGCTATCAGGTCGTGCTGTTTGGCTCGGCAAAGGACCATGAGGCCGGAAATGAAATCCAGGCGGCGCTGAATAGCGAGCAGCAGTCATGGTGTCGCAACCTGGCGGGGGAAACCCAGTTGGAACAGGCCGTCATCTTGATAGCCGCCTGTAAAGCCATCGTCACTAACGATTCCGGGCTGATGCACATTGCGGCGGCGCTCGACCGCCCGCTGGTCGCGTTGTATGGCCCGAGTAGCCCGGATTTCACGCCGCCGCTGTCTCATAAGGCCCGGGTGATTCGTCTCATTACGGGTTATCACAAAGTTCGTAAAGGCGATACGGCGCAAGGCTATCACCAGAGCCTGATCGATATCACGCCGCAGCGGGTTCTGGAAGAGCTTCATCCGCTGTTGTCGGAAGAGGGCGTTTAATGCGGGTTTTGATCGTTAAAACGTCATCGATGGGCGATGTATTACATACCCTGCCTGCGCTTACCGACGCGCAACAAGCGATTCCAGGGATTCAATTTGATTGGGTTGTCGAAGAAGGGTTTGCGCAAATTCCGTCCTGGCATAGTGCTGTCGATCGCGTGATTCCCGTCGCTATTCGGCGCTGGCGCAAGGCCTGGTTTTCCGCGCCCATCAAAGCGGAACGCACAGCTTTTCGTCGGGCGGTATGCGCATACCAATACGACGCTGTGATTGATGCGCAGGGGCTGGTGAAAAGCGCTGCGCTGGTGACGCGTCTGGCACACGGGATAAAGCACGGTATGGACTGGAGTACCGCCCGCGAACCGCTGGCCAGCCTGTTTTATAACCGTAAATACCATATCGCAAAGCAACAACATGCTGTTGAACGGACGCGCGAGCTGTTCGCCAAAAGTCTGGGATACGATAAACCGCAGTCGCAGGGCGATTATGCCATCGCAAAACATTTTCTGCATGGCCAGCAGGCGGTCAGCGATCCGTATGCGGTGTTTTTACATGCCACGACTCGCGATGATAAACACTGGCCGGAAGCAAACTGGCGCGAGCTTATCGGCTTGGTGGGCAACACCGGGTTACGGATAAAACTTCCCTGGGGCGCGCCTCATGAGGAGGCCCGTGCTAAACGACTGGCCGAAGGCTTTGACTATGTGGATGTGTTACCGCGCATGAGCCTGGAGGAGGTCGCCAGAGTGCTGGCTGGCGCAAAATTTGTCGTATCGGTTGATACCGGCCTGAGCCATCTCACCGCCGCGCTCGACAGACCGAATATTACGCTATATGGCCCAACGGACCCTGGGTTGATTGGAGGTTATGGGAAGAACCAAATGGCATGCTGCTCACCAGAACAAAATCTGGCGAATTTAGATGCCACAAGCGTATTTGGAAAGATTCATTAAAGAGACTCTGTCTCATCCCAAACCTATTGTGGAGAAAAGATGCTAACCACATCATTAACGTTAAATAAAGAGAAATGGAAGCCGACCTGGAATAAAGGGCTGGTTTTTCTTTTTGTTGCCACGTATTTTCTGGATGGTATTACGCGCTATAAGCATTTGATAGTCATACTTATGATTATCACCGCGATTTATCAGGTCTCACGCTCCCCAAAAAATTTTTCTCACCTTTTCAAAAATAGTGTATTTTATAGCGTAGCTGTATTATCGTTAACTCTTGTTTATTCCGTACTCATATCACCAGATATGAAAGAAAGTTTCAAAGAATTTGAGAATACAGTGCTAGAAGGTTTCTTATTATATACCCTATTAATCCCCGTATTATTAAAAGATGAAACGAAAGAAACGGTTGCAAAAATCGTACTTTTCTCTTTTTTAACAAGTTTAGGATTACGTGCGTTGGTAGAAATAGTCCTTTATATTCAGGACTACTCCAGGGGAGTGATGCCGTTTACAAACTATGACCATCGACATATATCTGATTCGATGGTATTTCTGTTCCCGGCATTATTGAATATCTGGCTATTCAGAAAAACGTCGCTCAAACTTGCTTTCTTTGCGCTGAGTGCTGTCTATCTGTTCTTAATGTTAGGTACTCTGTCGCGGGGAGCATGGCTGGCGGTTTTAGTCGTGGGCGTTTTGTGGGCGATTTTGAACCGCCAGTGGAAACTAATGGGCATTGGCGCTGCCATATTGGTTATTGCTGGCGCTTTGGTTATCACCCAGCAGATCCATAAACCGAATCAGGATCGGCTATTATATAAATTACAGCAGACAGATAGCTCATATCGTTACACTAACGGAACCCAAGGCACCGCGTGGATACTGATCCAGGAAAACCCGTTTAAGGGCTACGGCTATAGTAATGAAGTTTATGACAGTATTTATAATAAACGCGTAGTCGATTATCCAACGTGGACCTTTAAAGAGTCTATCGGCCCACATAATACCATTCTGTACATCTGGTTTAGCGCTGGCATATTGGGTCTGGCGAGCCTGGCCTATTTATATGGTGCTATTATCAGGGAAACAGCAAGCTCTACCTTTAAAAAAGTAGAGATAAGCCCCTACAATGCTCATCTTTTGTTATTATTATCTTTCATCGGTTTCTATATCGTTCGTGGAAATTTTGAACAGGTCGATATTGATCAAATTGGTATCATTACCGGTTTTCTGTTGGCGCTAAGAAATAAATAAGAAAACGCGCTGATACCGTGAAAGGTATCAGCGCGTTTTCTATCGTCAGTATTAAATCACTTATCAAACCAGATTTTCATTTGTTCTTCGAAACACTGCGCGATATTTTCCCAACTCTATTTTGAAAACACAAGGGCCTTTGCATTTTCCGCATCTGGGGACGTTGCTTATCGGCAAGCACACGGTTAATATCATTAATCATGCTGTCGCTCGACATAAGTTCTGCGAGGTGATAGCCATTATGCCATCTAACACAAACCCGCAAATCCCTCCTTAATCGCAGTAAATATGATTTTTTTGGAATCATAGTAGCTTTAATCCAGGATAGTTAGCATTACAGAAAAGAAAAGCGTACCGAAAGCAACACAAAATAGTGAGTTTTTAGTATTTATACAATTTTATCGTAATATATTTCATCCTCAATTTCTGAGGCCTTAATATATGGAATAATATCGTAATGTATTGCAGTATCATCTGATAAATTAAAGATATTTAAATCACTGACATTTTTTCTCATAAAAGTAAAAAATGGTAGTATTTTAAACAAGTCTTTACTTAGCTCAGACGGCATAGGGCCGGAAGCTTCGTCATAGAAACGTGGACAACTCCCCGTTAAGTCAAGCCCAGAACATATAATACGATTGTACTTAAGAGAATAGGCAACCTGGATGGCGGTATAAGCAATAGTATGACAAGAGCAATAACCGATACTAATATCTTTGCTAAACCCAGTCAGTCGTCCTCTTTTTGAGAAAGGAACTGATATAAGTAATGCTTTATAAACCTGCTTAAGGAAATTGAATTTAATTTTCTTTAAAACGCCCCCTTTTTCTCTGCGATAAAAAGAGCGAATAATTAAACAATTCTCTTGAATGTATTTTTTATCATCTTCTCCCGCCTGCTCGTATACATCAAGGTTAACAATAGTAAACTGACTATTGCTGCTAAATTTATAAAAATCTTCGCGCCGGCGATGGAGAAACCGAACATCCGTCAGGAGATACAAAAATGGCTTGACATTATTGTTTAGCAAATATTGAACAGAACCATTGACGGCAATGACATCTTTCATTCGTAACAAAGACAACGGCGTCTTTCTGGATGTAGGACCAGAAAGAAAAATAATACAATCTTCAGCCGTTCTTTTCGCAATAAGTTGCAGAACATCGGCGTGAGTTATAAATTTAACGCTGCCCATAAAAAATTTGTATGTTTACCATGCAACCTATAAAGGAATGTTATAATTAATTTCTAATATTACATCTTAAATCTCCTCCAGTATGTCACAACACTACTGCAAATAAAAGGCAGCCTGTTCCTTAAATTAAACTAAACGTGCTACATTGATCAGCGCTTTTCCTTACCTTTAATGCGGCGAAGGAAATTTCGGATTTTTTTCTTATAAATCAATAAGTAAAAACCGAAATCTTTCACATTATTTTTTATTCCATAATGTCTTTCTAAATCAATACGATCCTTTGCTTGCCGTTGTCTCGAAGGTCTTTTTCCCGATAAATCGATGATTCTGATCTCATTACCTTGTAGAATAAAGTTTCCTTTATGGGGATCGCCTGAAACCATACCATGCTGGTGCAAAGAAAATATTGACTGCTTGATTTTTTCTCTCACCCCATCAGAAATTTCTGGCATATCAACAAGTTCAACACCTTCGATATACTCAATCAGCATAACGTATGTTTTTACGTAGCGTAATGTTTTGATTTCCGCCAGCAGGTAAAAATCATTAAGCGCTTCAAACCCTTCACGCCGAACACGATCTGTTTGACGAAACAGATTTTCATAGTAATCTCCTTTTACCAACGATTTGAAGAAGCGTTCAGTGCTTTTTACTTTTGGACTAAATACTTTAAGAATATATTTTCCATAATCTGTATCAATCAATACAACTTTTGTATCTTCTATATTACGAAAGACTTTAATAACACGGTGATTATAAGATAAAAAATCTTTGAAGATATCAATATATTTTTTGTCGTCATTTTTGACAAAAACAGTATAATGTTTAACCTTTTTTTCAGTAATCATAATGGAGGTTTAGGGAAGGGAATTATTTGTGAAAAACTTTTCGATAAAGATATGCGCTTCCAGCCAAAAGGCCTTTGAAGTAATGACCCTGCACGAAAAGATGCTTATAACGTTTTTTAAATTCAACTATTGTACGAGCATCTTTTCCAGGAAAATCTTTCCATGGTGAGTTCAGGCGTGCATTTTTATAATAAATAACTGAAGGATAATTTGCCCAGGCATGCCATGGTTTGGTAGCCCCAGTATAATGAATTAAAATAGTACTATCATTAATTATATTGGTATATTTCTTATGTGATTTGTCTTTTAACTCACTTTTGATTGTATATATAGTATTATACGGTCGCGGCAGGTAAACGACCTTATCCTGTAAAAGAATATTCAAAACATCCTGATCGGGATATTTAAAAGAATCAGCCTCTTTACCCGCCAGGAGTAAAAATGCCTTTTCTGTCAAGGTATTCTCTTTCCATAATTTCAAGTTAACAAAAACCACGCCTGAGTTAAAATAATCACCTTGTAAATTAAATGCTTCTAATCTTTCATTTACCCTATTCTGGATTGAATCAACATCTTTAACGACCGCAGCAATCTTCTCTGACAGATCAAGTCGTAGAAGATCTTGCAAAGAACCTTTGCATACAATATCGGCATCTAAATAAAGTAATGTGTTGATCTTCCCGCTGAGATAATCGAAAGCGAATAAACGAAAATACATTGCTCTCGACCATACTTTAGTTTGAGGCAATATTTCAAGACTTTCGACTTTAATAAGATAAAGAGAGATCTTAATGTGATACTGTACGGCTAAACGCTCTACATTATTAAGGAAACACGGGGAATATGAATCACAAATAATATGAAAAGCGAGTGGGATATTATTGTTTAATAATACTGAAGCGATTGACACCCCCACACCATCAAGATAGTTTTCGTCAACGCCATAAGAAATGTTTAATACGTTATCATCATTATTATTACTTTCATCAAAAACTTTATATTCAGCTATTTCTATATCAGGAAATGAATCCATTACATCACCTATAGTTTTTATTCAAGAAGTTTACGTTTAAAGTAAGCTATATAATAAGCTATACCAGAAGTATAACGCTTCTGATTAAACATATGCTTCGCCGCATAGCGTAATTGATGGCTAGTGACTGGATTTAAAAGTGCATAATCAGACCATGGAGAATTAAGCTTAGCCTGTAAAAAATATTGTGACACAGGATAGGCTCCCCAGCTATGCCAGGGTTTCGTTGGCCCTATATAATGAACAAATACAGTATCAGCATTAACTGGATTAATAACTGAATCTTTTAATTCATAGTTAAGACTAAATTGCGTATTAAAATTTTTATCGACAAAACGAGCTTTATTAACTAGTAATATATTTAATACATCCTGATCAAGGTGCGTTATGCGTTGTACTACCTCCGGATCTTTTAGCATTTCAATCGCTTTCTTAGAAATATTTTCTGCCGTCCAAAGAGGTATATTAATTAATATAAAGCCGGCATTAAAATAGCCAGAAACCAAGCCTGGCGTTGCCAGACTAACCGAGCGCTTAGTCCACCATTCCAACTCGCCTTCAGCCACGACTGCTGCAATCTCATTTTCAGCGAAATTAAGATCAATAAGTTTCTGAATACTTCCTTTACATGCGATATCTGCATCCAGATAAAGCACTTTATCTGTTTTATCTGAAAAATAGTCGGCAATAATGAATCTAAAGTATGTTGCATAGGTCCAGTTTTTTGTACTGGGTAGCGATTTTAATCGCTCACAATCTATTAAATAGATAATGATCTGCGTAGCGTACTGTTTTGCTAATGCTTCAAATCGCTGCCGATCTTCAGGGCCAAAGGAATCGGTAAAAACATGGAAAGCTAACGCCTTCGCTGGATTAGCAAGGAGTATAGATGCAATAGAGACACCACAGCCAAAAAGAAAGTTTTTATCAATCCCATAAGCTATATTGAGTTTATTAGCATCACTATGTTGTGTATAGTTATAATCTAAAGTCTGTTGAATGACTTCTTCTTCAAAATATTTTCTGCTCATAGTGATCACTTTTGTAATTTCGAGAATAGCGCATTTTTAAAATTTTTAAAATATAACATATCGTAAAACCTCTCAATCGTACCCGGAATGATAGCATGCTGATATTGTACTTCACCGGAAATAACTTGATTCAGATGTCCTACAAAATCATCTATAGCGCCCGGAGCGTAAAGTTCACCATTTATACCTGGTTTAATCATATCGCGTGGACCAGACATACAATCAGAACTAATACACGGAATTCCATATGACATTGCTTCCAGCAGGGTCATAGGAAATCCCTCAAATGCAGAGGTAAGTAGCAGCGCGGTGACATTTTTTACTTTTTGTTGTACAACGACCCATGGCGCGCTTTGCCAACCATACCAGATAACACGCTGCTCAATACCAAGCTCCCGGCTATAAGCCTGACATCTTTCATAATCTGAGCCATCACCAATAATATGTAGCTGCCATTCCCCTGTCGTACGAGCTAAACCATCAAATAAATCTTTAACTCTTTTCTGTCCTTCAAATTTAAGACGCCCTACATAGAGAAATACAGCGGGTTTATCTCGTTCAGGCGGTGGCACAATGATTGTTTTAATAGAGACAGGATTATAAACGACGCTAATATCTTGCGCTGAGATACCCCGTGCCATCATCTGTTCTTTAATACCACTACTGATGGCCAGATGATAATCCGCGTACGTTATACATTCTGCATGTTTTTTATGGTCGAGCGAAAAATGCGGCCACGAGAAAATAATAAACTGTTTACCACTTTTCTTTCGTGCTTTATTGGCATAAAGACATGAGATGACATCAATACATATCACAATATCCGGTGACGTTTCTTTCAGCCACTGACTAAAATTATAAACATGCTTAGCTCGACGAAGAAAACTTAATTTTATATTTGAGAGTGATTGCGCATATTTAATCTCTTTTAGCCATGCTTTATCCATTTTGTCATTACGACAAAAGAAAAACGTTTCACAGTTGATTTTCGGAGAGCTATTTTCAAACGTATGGATAACGTTGCTAATAACGGTTTCCATCCCTCCGAAGCCAGATACCGCTTCGCCAATAAATGCTATTTTCAATGAAGTCACCATTTGCTGACACTCATGTTATTCGGCCTCCTTCACTTTTAAAATACTGTAAGAACAAACCCAATCAACACTATATTTATACTGAGACCTGATTAAAATCGAACCCCAGTCCATGATTAAAGCTATCTTTTAGAAAAGGGCTGGTTATTTTATAGTTTTTGATAGTTGAGATATTATTTAGGTTATATTGAACTGTGCTATTAAATCCATATATCTCTAATGACATCCCTTGCTCCAGATATTCTAAAATAATGTCCTCGGCTATCATTTCAGAGTTAACATTCAATACACCATTAAACTGATGAGAGTCATATCGAGGGTGAGGAATATATATATCAACCGCTTCTTTTTTAATAAACCGCTGAAGATGCTGAAGAAAAACACACTCATCTTCTTTATTTTTTAACGCATCAGTATATACAGTTCCCAATAATACTTTTTTAAAACCATTATTCGTATCAGGAAGACCGTTATGGTGTACCAATATAATTCCTTCGGTCTTTTCAATTATGTTGGTTCTATTAGGAAATAGAGTATAATGTTTTGCGTCTAACTTTAATATTTCATCTTTATGATATTTACGCCCCATCAGCTTTCGTATTAACTTCGATGTGGCGCTTATATTCTTATTTTCATACATTATGCTTTTCTGATTGATATTATTTGTACCATCATCAAAAGTATTTATTTCAGAAAAAGAGATACACGATAAAATATGGTGTATAAGCGGGACATGAAAATTCGCAAAGAAAACGGTATGATATTCCTTGGCATATGATTCCATGATTTTTTTAGCATACCGTGTTCTATGAATCGTTTTAAATGCCGCAAATTTTGAAACCTGAGAGACTATGCTTGAGTGCCGACATAACGGTTGGATTTTTTTTAAATAGTACTGATTTTTTACGTTATGCACATCGCCAATAAATAAAATATCAACACTCTTCAACTGCTCTTTTTCTATAATTGACCGCGCAATGAGCAATTGTAAGTTAGTCATGCATATGAAAAGGAACATACAGCCTCTATGCTATTTATAAATACAGAATTTATATTACAGATTTTTTCTTATTGTTCTTTCTTTAATTCGAGCGGCTTTAACATCCGCCTGATGAATCAACCCCGATTCTTTTTGCAAAATCTCTCGCAGGGGGAGAGAGAAATACTCACGCATAAACCGGAATATATCTCGCTGAGTCAGGCCAATATTCATTGAAGAGAAATAAAGCCCAATTAAATCTTTATTACGCCAGCGAAGGGGAACTCGCTGGCGTATCTGCGCGCGATGCAGATCGATTACGGAGATCTTTAAATCCTCTTCGCGGCCAGTAAAAGGCAAATGTAGCAGAAAGTGGCAAATATAACAGTCGCGATGGTTAATTCCTCCAGTGTGCATTTTACGCACCATGGTCGCAACACGCTTAATGATCATTCTCTTCACCTGCACGTCCGGTGGATTAACAACCCAGTCAGCACAGTAGTCTTCAAGGCTAACAGTGGGCGTTAAATCTTCGGTGATAATAAATGATGTCCTGGTTAGCGGGTTTACGCCTTTTTCACCAAAACCAACGCCGTGCATTGTATCTACACCCAACTCACATAGACGGTGAATGGCGTGCCACTCTCTGTCAGCGCCAAGAACAGGCATACGTAACGAAATCAGGTTCTTCACAATTTCTTTCAGAGAAGTGCCTTTATGCCACTTCAGGAAATAGCTTTTGCCGTCCAGCTCAAATCGCAACGTTCGGCGCGTCTCCAGCTCTCTGAACACTTCGCCCTGTAACGTTTTCACTTCCTCAAAAGCATCTTTGCCGCGCCATAGAGTGGTTAACGGCGCTTTCAGCTCAACCATCTAAATCACCTGTAATAATATCCGCGGCCTTCTCCGGCAAGCTGTATAAATCTTGGGTATCAGCATAATGCCGCGCATTTTCTGCCCAAGCGCTACGTAAGGAAGGCTGTGTCAACGCTTTGAGTAAAATCTCATTTAGCGCTTCCTGACGGAAAGGTTCAGCAATCGCTTCGCCACAGTTTGCATCCATAACATAGTGCGCATAACCGCACACCGCGGAGGTTAATACAGGCAAACCAGCAGTAATGGCTTCCAGCAAAACAATACCAGCAGCCTCCTGATAGGCTGGATGCAGTAAAAGATCGGCTGCCGCCATTAATTCCGCGATATCATTACGTCCGGAGAAAAAATGCACATTCGTGCCGACGCCGCTTCTTTCAGCCAGTGCTGCAAACTTCTTCGGCTTATCCTGCCCGACAACATAGAGCACCGTATTTTGCCGTAAAGATTCGGGTAGCGATGCCAGCGCTTCAATAGAGCGATCCACACCTTTACGGGTGAAGTCAGACCCTACTTGCAACAGTAATTTTTGCTGTTCTGAGATCCCGTTTTTCTGACGATAGATTTGACGGCTGTTCGGGATCTGTTGGCTATATTTTCTGTCCGGGTAAATCCCCGGAGGAAGAATATAGAAACGTTCCGCTTCAGTCTGATAATGTTTTTGGAAATCAGCAAGCTGCTTATTTGTCAGCATCAATAGTTGCGTCCGCTTGCCGTGTTCAAACGTGGCGCGTTCAAAAGCAGCATAATGCCGGTAGCGTGATGTCAGACGATAGAAAAAGCCTTTTTCCTGTGCGACTTTTTCGGCATAACACACATCTGCGGCATAATACACATCAAGGCCCGGCATTTTATTGAACCCAACAACCCGATCGACAGGGTGATCGCGTAAATGATGTTGCACCCAGGCGTAATATTCTGCGTTACGACCGTGATTTGTCCGGGATTTAACAGGCACGCGGATTAATTCAAAGTTATCCGGGCACTCTCCTTCCCAGGTCTGAGCATAAACACGAACCTGATGTCCACGCGCCGCCACGGTTTGGGCAATGCGCATAAAATCACGCTGCAGACCGCCAAAAGGGAAATATTTATATAAGCAAAAAGCAACTCTCATACCAGGCTGTCCAAATCTATTGGGCGTGCCTCATGCGGCAGCATTTTTTCCGTCGCAGCGATCACATCCTCAGCCGGAATAACGGAAAGGTATTTTTTATTCCGATCAAGCTCATGCCGTTCAGGCATCGGCTCATAATTCCCCGCCCAAAACTGAATCATGTCGTCGGTCCAGGGACGCCAGAACACATGATCCGTCGCGCCGAAAAGGCAAATGACCGGAGTTTTGACTGCGGCGGCGATATGGCCTGGGGCCGAATCAACGCCGATAAACAGATCCGCATGGTCAATCAACGCGCCCAGTTCCGGAAAGCGAGTTTTACCTGCCAACCCTGTAACAGGTATGGTTTCACAGCCGCGTGCAATATCATCCACGCAGGCTATCTCGTCTGTGGCCGGGCCTGACGTCAGTACAACCTGGTAGCCACGACGCTGTACTGCATCAATAACCCGGGAGAATTTATCGTTATCCCAGCACTTAAATAGTTGCCGTGCCGTAGGCTGAATAACGACATATTGTCGGGTCACGCCAAGTTGTTTGAGCTGTTGTCGCATGTTTTCCCAATGTTCCGGACGATAGCTCATGGTGGTTTCCGTCACATACCGCTTTAGCGCTAACGGCTTTAGCGCAGATAACGTACGCTCAACAGCATGATCTCCCGCATAAGGTACTAAATGCGTAAAGCTCTTTTTCCATAAAGCAGACTGGCGATTACCGAAATCCTGCGAGATTTTTATTTTTGCGTCTAAAAAACGTACAATAAGCGCCACACTCCATTGATCGGTGAGATTGACGACCAGATCATACTGGTTAGCACGCAATTTTTTGATCAGCGATAGCGCGTTTTTAATCTGCTCTTTTGTTCCCGCGCCTTTGTTACTGATGCCGTAGAGCGCATTAATCTCCGGGTTTTCCGATAATATCGGTATGGTGTTCTGGTAAAGAAGCACATCGATTTTTGCATCGGGATAATTCTGCTTCAGCGTACTGATGACTGGAGTGGTAAGTAACATATCTCCATGAAAACGCATTTTTATAATCAGAATTCTTCGAAACGGCTTTTCCACAAGCGACTCTTTGGTTGAAATTGTCCGGATAAATAAGCAGAAAAAAGCACGCTACCGCCCCAGGCTTCACAGCAACCTGAAGGCTAATACCGCACTCATTTTAGATGTGCTAGTGTAACACTTCTTTCGCAGCAATCCGATATGAATAAATTTTATACACAATCTTTTTTTTAATTATAAATTCAAAGAGATATTAACTTACTCCCCAATTTTGAATGGTCATTCCAATTCCCTGGGGCGGCAAAAACGGCAAATTGCAATAGATTGCGTAAAAATGCAAAAATAATGAGGATCTGCTTTTGAATCCCCGCTTTTGAGTCAATTTGGCGCAAAAACGGGAAAAGTAATGGTAAAGCCCAGGCTAAATACATAGAATCCCCAGCACATCCATAAGTCAGCTATTTACTATGCTCGAATTGCTTTACACCGCTCTTCTCTACCTTATTCAGCCTCTGATCTGGATACGGCTTTGGGTGCGTGGACGTAAAGCGCCGGCCTATCGTAAACGCTGGGGTGAACGCTACGGATTCTACCGCCGTCCGTTGAAACCGGGCGGAATCATGCTACATTCCGTCTCGGTGGGAGAAACTCTGGCGGCCATCCCCTTGGTCCGCGCTCTGCGTCATCGCTATCCCGATCTGCCTATTACCGTAACGACCATGACGCCGACCGGTTCGGAACGCGTCCAGTCCGCCTTTGGCAGCGATGTGCAGCACGTTTACTTGCCTTATGATTTGCCCGATGCGCTCAATCGTTTCCTCAATAAGATTGACCCTAAGCTGGTATTGATCATGGAGACGGAGCTCTGGCCGAATCTGATTGCTGCGCTACACAAACGTCATATCCCGCTGGTTATTGCTAATGCGCGGCTTTCCGCCCGCTCCGCCGCGGGTTACACGAAGCTTGGCAAGTTTGTCCGTACGCTCCTGCGCCGTATCACTCTGATTGCCGCGCAAAACGAAGAAGATGGCGAACGCTTTGTGGCGTTGGGCGCGAAGAACAACCAGGTCACTGTTACCGGTAGTCTGAAATTTGATATTTCAGTTACGCCACAACTGGCGGCTAAAGCTGTTACGCTACGTCGACAGTGGGCGCCGCACCGCCCGGTCTGGATCGCTACCAGCACCCACGATGGCGAAGAGAGCATCATTATCGCCGCTCACCAGGCATTATTACATCAATTCCCGAATTTATTACTGATTCTGGTGCCTCGCCATCCGGAGCGTTTCCCGGATGCTATCAATCTTGTGCGCCAGGCAGGGTTAAGCTACACCACTCGCTCTTCGGGCGAAGTACCGTCCGCCAGTACCCAGGTCGTGGTAGGCGATACTATGGGCGAATTAATGCTGCTTTATGGGATTGCCGATCTCGCCTTTGTCGGCGGGTCGCTGGTTGAACGCGGCGGTCATAACCCGCTGGAAGCCGCCGCTCATGCGATTCCGGTACTGATGGGCCCATACACTTTTAACTTTAAAGATATTTGCGCCCGTCTGGAGCAGGCGAGCGGACTTATCACTATTACCGATGCGGCTACGCTGGCAAAAGAAGTTTCTTCTTTACTGACCGACGCTGATTATCGTAATTTCTACGGACGTCACGCAGTTGAAGTGCTGTATCAAAATCAGGGCGCGCTCCAGCGTCTGCTGCAACTGTTGGAACCTTATCTGCCACCGAAAACGCATTGAGGGCTGTCATGCAAAAGCGGGCGATTTATCCGGGCACATTTGATCCGATTACCAACGGTCATCTTGATATTGTGACGCGCGCAACGCAGATGTTCGACCATGTCATTCTAGCCATCGCCGCCAGCCCCGGTAAGAACCCCATGTTTACCCTGGACGAACGTGTGGCGCTGGCGCAAAAAGCGACCGCGCACCTGAGTAACGTAGAGGTGGCAGGCTTTAGCGATCTGATGGCCAATTTCGCCCGCGATAGACAAGCGAATATCCTGATTCGCGGTCTGCGCGCAGTCGCGGATTTTGAATACGAAATGCAGTTGGCGCATATGAATCGCCATCTGATGCCGCAACTGGAAAGCGTTTTCCTGATGCCGTCCAAAGAGTGGTCTTTTATTTCTTCGTCGCTGGTCAAAGAAGTGGCGCGACATCAGGGCGATGTGACCCACTTTCTACCGGACAATGTGCATCAGGCGCTGATGAATAAGTTGAAATAAGTATCCTTGCTGGGCCTGGCGTTTTACTTCTGACAGTGACGGCAATAGAACGTCGCACGCTGTGCGTGTTTGGTTGCGACTACCGGCGTACCGCATACCCGACACGGCTCGCCTTTGCGCCCATACACCTGCAACTCCTGCGCAAAATAGCCCGGTTTTCCATCACTTTGCAGAAAATCTTTCAGAGTTGTCCCACCTTGTTCGATAGAACGCAGCAAAACAGCTTTAATCACCCGCGCCAGCAGGTCGCACTCCTCTTTCGAGAGTGACGACGCCAGACGATCAGGGTGGATACCAGCGGCAAACAGCGACTCACTAGCGTAGATATTCCCCACGCCGACCACCAGCTTGTTATCCATCAGCCAGGGTTTAATCGCCGTTTTCCTCTTCGCGCATTTCTGCTGCAAATACTCGCCATTAAACTCATCGCTTAGCGGCTCCGGTCCCAGGTGCGCCAGCACATTATGCCCTTCCAGCTCTTTGGTCCATAGCCAGGCGCCAAAGCGGCGAGGATCGGTATAGCGTAGAATTTTGCCATTGCTCATCACCAAATCAACATGGTCGTGCTTTTCCGCCGGCTGCGCTTCCGACAGTATCCGCAAGCTTCCCGACATCCCCAAGTGAATGATTATCCAGCCGTCAGGTAGCTCCAGCAGCAGATATTTGGCACGACGCTGAACGCTAAGGATGGGCGTATCGCTCAGGCGATAAATTTCGTCTGAAACCGGCCAGCGCAGACGACCGTTGCGGATATGGGCGTGCAGGATGGTGGCGCCAACTAAATGGGGTTCAATACCCCGGCGGCTGGTTTCAACTTCTGGTAATTCAGGCATAGCGTCTCCGGCTGTGTGGCAGGTCTCATTAATATGGGGACGGCCAGAAAACAAAAAACCCCGCCGAAGCGAGGTTTTTGTTACATCAAAGCGAGAATTATTTGATTTTCGCTTCTTTGTAGATAACGTGCTGACGGACAACTGGATCGAACTTTTTCAGCTCCAGTTTTTCCGGTTTAGTACGTTTGTTCTTCGTAGTGGTATAGAAGTGACCAGTACCAGCAGAAGAAACCAGCTTGATCTTCTCACGAATACCTTTAGCCATGATTTATTTCCTCTTAGTACTTTTCGCCACGGGCACGCAGTTCAGACAGAACTGTTTCAATGCCTTTTTTATCGATGATACGCATACCCTTAGCAGATACACGCAGGGTGACAAAACGCTTCTCGCTCTCAACCCAGAAACGGTGAGAGTGCAGGTTAGGCAGGAAACGGCGTTTAGTCGCGTTCAGTGCGTGGGAACGGTTGTTACCGGTCACCGGACGCTTGCCAGTAACTTGGCAGACTCGGGACATGTCTATTCTCCAAAAATCAAATTAGCTCGAGCTTCGTATGGGGTATTGGCGCCTCGTCAGGCTGTAAAGCCTGGTCACGGCGGTTCTAAGTGAACCCCCGATTGCCAGGCCCAAATGCCAAACCCGAGATTCTCAAAGGTGGCGTAGTATACGCTGACCCGGCGATATGCTCAAGTCCCGAACAGACAAAGATCCCGATGGATCGCCCAAAGTACCTTAAATCCAGCCGCGCTCAGCAAAAGAAACGTACTCTCCACGCCCAATTATCAGGTGATCGAGCACCCGGATATCCATAAACTGGCAGCACTTTATCACGCGATCGGTGATATGTTTATCCGCTTTACTCGGCTCCGCGCAGCCGGAAGGATGATTATGCGCCAGAATGACCGCCGAGGCATTGAGTTTAATCGCTTCCCGGACAATCTCACGCGGATGCACCTCGACGTGGCTAAGCGTTCCGGAAAACAGGCGGCTGTGCTGGAGCACGCGGTGCTGGGCATCGAGAAAGATCACCAAAAAGATCTCACGCTCCTCGCCCGTCAGTTGGCTTTGCAGAAATTCCAGCGTCATTTCCGGGCTGAGCAACGCATCTTCCTCATTCATGCGCACGCTGTAATAGCGCCTTGCCAACTCAGCAATGCCTTTCAACTGCGCGAATTTCGCCAGGCCGATGCCATTTATGCCGCGAAACTGCGCAAAGTCCGCCGACAGCAGGCCATAGAGCGACCCGAAGCGCTGTAACATCTCTTTTGCCAGTGTTATGACATCTTTTCCCGGCGTGCCGGTACGTAAAAAAAGCGCCAGCAGCTCCACGTCGCTGAGGGAAGCAATGCCGGATCTGAGCATTTTTTCACGCGGTAATAATTCGTCCAACGTATCCATCCGCGTACCTCCTTTTTAAGGAAGCAGCATAGTGGCACAGCCTTTGGGAGAGATCGATGCCCCGATTTTGTTCTTGCGTAGCGCCTCGCAAAGCGAATCGCAGGCAGAGACACGACGCCGTAGAGATTGTGATAAAATAGCCGCCTTTCGAAGTCACCCAACAGGAAAGATCATGATGAGCCTGGTCGGTAAAAAAATTGTTCTCGCCGTTAGCGGCGGTATCGCTGCGTATAAAACGCCGGAGCTGGTGCGCCGTTTACGTGAGCGTGGCGCTGACGTGCGCGTGGCAATGACCGAAGCGGCAAAAGCCTTTATTACCCCTCTGAGCTTACAGGCTGTGTCGGGTTATCCCGTATCCGACAGTTTGCTTGACCCTGCCGCCGAAGCCGCGATGGGGCATATCGAGTTGGGGAAATGGGCCGACCTGGTTATTCTTGCCCCTGCGACCGCCGATCTGATCGCCCGTGTAGCATCTGGTATGGCTAATGATTTAGTCTCCACTATCTGCCTGGCGACGCCAGCCCCGGTGGCCGTTCTTCCGGCCATGAACCAACAAATGTACCGCGCTGCCGCCACACAACATAATCTGGAGGTGCTTACCTCTCGCGGCCTGTTCATTTGGGGGCCGGATACCGGCAGTCAGGCGTGCGGCGATGTAGGCCCGGGCCGAATGCTGGACCCAGTCGTTATCGTGGATAAAGCCGCCGCGCATTTCTCTGCTGTCAACGATCTACAACATCTTAATATCATGATTACGGCAGGTCCAACGCGCGAACCGCTTGACCCGGTGCGTTATATTTCCAACCACAGCTCCGGTAAAATGGGCTTCGCTATTGCGGCGGCCGCAGCGCGTCGCGGCGCGAATGTCACGCTGGTCTCCGGTCCCGTTTCGTTACCGACGCCGCCTTTTGTACAACGTATTGATGTCATGACTGCGCTGGAAATGGAAGCGGCTGTTCAGTCCGCCGTTCAGCAGCAGCATATTTTCATTAGCTGCGCCGCCGTGGCCGACTATCGCGCAGAAACTATCGCCAGTAAAAAAATCAAAAAACAGGCGGCGCAAGGTGATGAATTAATAATAAAAATGGTCAAAAACCCGGATATTATCGCCGGGGTGGCCGCGCTCAGTCAGCATCGACCCTACGTTGTTGGGTTTGCCGCAGAAACGAATAATGTGGAAGAATACGCCCGGCAAAAACGTATCCGTAAGAACCTTGACCTGATTTGTGCAAACGATGTTTCACTTTCAAATCAAGGATTTAACAGCGACAACAACGCTTTACACCTTTTCTGGCAGGATGGAGATAAAGTCTTACCGCTTGAGCGCAAAGAACTCCTTGGCCAATTATTACTCGACGAGATCGTAACCCGTTATGATGAAAAAAATCGACGTTAAGATTCTGGACCCGCGTGTTGGTCAGCAGTTTCCGCTGCCGACTTATGCTACTTCTGGTTCTGCCGGACTTGACCTGCGCGCCTGTCTCGACGGCGCCGTAGAACTGGCGCCTGGTGCAACGACGTTGGTGCCTACCGGACTGGCCATTCATATCGCCGATCCCTCGCTGGCGGCAGTTATGTTACCGCGTTCGGGCCTGGGCCATAAACATGGTATCGTGCTGGGCAACCTGGTCGGGCTGATTGATTCTGATTATCAGGGGCAACTGATGGTTTCAATCTGGAACCGCGGTCAGGACAGTTTTACCATTGAACCGGGCGAACGTATCGCGCAAATGGTGTTTGTTCCGGTCGTTCAGGCCGAATTTAATCTGGTGGAAGCATTTGACGCCACCGAACGTGGCGAGGGCGGCTTCGGTCATTCTGGCCGTAAGTAAATTTTACGCATCCCAATAACGTCATAATACAGCCGCAAACGGTGAGTTTGCGGTTATAGCGTGGGTGCTCGCCTGGCAAGTGCTTATTTTCAGGGGTATTTTGTAACATGGCAGAAAAACAAACTGCGAAAAGGAATCGTCGCGAAGAAATACTTCAGTCACTGGCGCTGATGCTTGAATCCAGCGATGGAAGTCAACGCATTACGACAGCAAAACTGGCGGCCTCGGTCGGCGTTTCCGAAGCGGCGCTATACCGCCATTTTCCCAGCAAGACCCGCATGTTCGATAGCCTGATTGAGTTTATCGAAGATAGTCTGATTACCCGTATCAATCTGATTTTAAAAGATGAAAAAGACACCAGCGCGCGTTTGCGGCTGATTGTGTTGCTGATTCTGGGTTTTGGCGAACGCAACCCTGGCCTGACGCGCATTCTTACCGGGCACGCGCTGATGTTTGAACAGGATCGCCTGCAAGGGCGCATTAACCAGCTTTTTGAACGCATCGAAGCGCAGCTCCGCCAAGTGCTAAGAGAAAAAAGAATGCGTGAAGGCGAAGGCTACGCGACGGATGAAAATCTGCTGGCAAGCCAGCTATTGGCCTTCTGTGAAGGTATGCTCTCGCGGTTTGTGCGTAGCGAATTTAAATACCGTCCAACGGACGATTTCGATGCCCGCTGGCCGTTGATTGCCGCCCAGTTGCAGTAACCCTTCTTGCCGGATAACGGCTTCGCCTTATCCGGCCTACAGAAACGTAGGGCAGGTACGCGTCTCGCCACCGGGCAATTCACTTACACCCCAAACTCTTCCCAGTATGCCCGTACAGCCGCCAGGTGCTCCGCCATCTCAGGTTTCTCTTCCAGATAAGTAATGAGATCTTTCAGCGTAATAATGGAAATCACGTTACATCCATAGTCGCGTTCCACTTCGTGAATCGCTGAAATCTCACTGCGGCCGCGTTCCTGACGATCCAGCGAGATCAGCACGCCTGCCAGCGTGGCCCCGTGCGCCTGAATAATCTCCATAGACTCGCGAATCGCCGTACCTGCGGTAATCACGTCATCCACCAGCATCACGCGGCCCCGTAGCGCACTGCCCACCAGATTTCCGCCTTCGCCATGATCTTTTGCCTCCTTGCGGTTAAAGCAGTACGGCAGGTCTTTATCGTGATGTTCCGCCAGCGCAACCGCTGTCGTCGTCGCGATCGGAATACCTTTGTATGCGGGACCAAACAGCAAATCGAATTCAATACCGGAATCCACCAGCGCTTCGGCATAAAAACGACCTAACAACGCCAGGTCGCGCCCGGTATTAAACAGCCCGGCGTTGAAGAAATAGGGGCTTTTGCGCCCGGATTTCAGCGTAAACTCGCCAAACTTTAGTACCTGCTTGTCAAGCGCAAACTCAATAAACTGGCGCTGATACGGTTTCATCGATTCGCTCCTCTTCTTACTATCATCATTTACGAAATTCACGGACAAAAAAAAGGCGACCTCTCAGTCGCCTTAAAATCAATTTTCTAACGCCGCCTTCTGCGTCGCCACAATGGATTCAATTCCCCCTCTGGCTAACGCCAACAACGTGAGAAGTTCTTCATGGCTAAACGGCTCGCCTTCTGCGGTGCCCTGCACTTCAATAATGCGGCCGTCTTCAGTCATCACGACGTTCATATCGGTTTCTGCGGCGGAGTCTTCGACATATTCCAGATCGCATATCGCTTCGCCGTTAACGATACCTACGGAAACCGCCGCCACCAAGCCTTTCATCGGATTGGTTTTCAGCTTACCGTTTGCAACCAGCTTATTCAGCGCATCCGCCAACGCCACGCAGGCACCGGTAATAGACGCTGTACGCGTACCGCCATCGGCCTGGATAACATCGCAGTCCAGCGTAATGGTAAATTCGCCAAGCGTTTTCAAATCGACTGCCGCACGCAGCGCACGCGCGATCAAACGCTGAATTTCCATAGTACGGCCGCCTTGCTTACCCTTAGCCGCTTCACGCGCGTTACGGGTATGGGTAGCGCGAGGTAGCATGCCATACTCAGCAGTGATCCACCCCTGGCCTTGCCCTTTCAGAAAGCGTGGAACGCCCTCTTCAATAGAGGCGGTACACAACACTTTGGTATCTCCAAATTCGACCAGTACCGAGCCTTCAGCGTGTTTTGTATAGTTACGGGTCAGGGTTACTGGACGCACCTGATTAGCGCTACGGCCTGCTGGACGCATATTGAGATCTCCGGCTTAAAACGAATATGGCTGCGCATTATACGGACTTCCGATGGTTATTCCTATCATGACAATGCCTGGATAGCTATAATCCCCTCATCTCTCCTTTAAAAACGGGAATATCTATGATCCGCAGCATGACCGCCTACGCCCGGCGTGAAATCAAGGGTGAATGGGGTAGCGCGACCTGGGAAATGCGCTCGGTAAACCAGCGTTATCTGGAAACTTACTTTCGTCTGCCGGAACAGTTCCGTAGTCTTGAACCCGTCGTGCGCGAACGCATTCGTACACGCCTGACGCGCGGCAAAGTCGAATGTATGCTGCGTTTTGAACCCGATGCCAGCGCGCAAGGCGAGCTTATTCTGAATGAAAAGCTGGCGAAACAGCTTGTTAGCGCCGCAAACTGGGTCAAAATGCAGAGCGACGAAGGGGAAATCAATCCGGTTGATATTTTGCGCTGGCCAGGTGTCATGGCGGCGCAAGAGCAGGATCTGGACGCGATTGCCGCAGAAATTTTAGCCACGCTGGACGGTACGCTGGATGACTTTATCGTCGCGCGCGAAACGGAAGGCCAGGCGCTGAAAGCGCTGATTGAACAACGGCTGGAAGGCGTCAGCGCCGAAGTAGCGAAAGTCCGCGCGCATATGCCGGAAATCTTGCAATGGCAGCGTGAACGCCTGGTCGCGAAGCTGGAAGATGCTCAGGTTCAGTTGGAAAACAACCGTCTGGAGCAAGAGCTGGTGATGATGGCGCAGCGCATTGATGTGGCGGAAGAGCTGGATCGTCTGGAAGCGCACGTCAAAGAGACTTACAACATTTTGAAGAAAAAAGAGGCGGTAGGTCGCCGTCTGGACTTCATGATGCAAGAATTTAACCGTGAGTCGAACACCCTGGCCTCCAAATCCATCAACGCTGATGTAACTAACTCCGCTATTGAATTAAAAGTGTTGATCGAGCAAATGCGCGAGCAAATTCAGAATATCGAGTAATTCTGGCGTTCAACATGCCACAGAGCCCGCATTACGCGGGCTTTCGCGTTTATTGGTAGTATGTTTTTAATTTCCGGCGAATGGCCTCAATAAGGCGTCGCTTCCACTCTACCGTCGAAGCCCGATACTGCATAAAAATAGCGCCTTCCGCCTGCTCTCCGGCAAGCGGCAGGACAAAAAGACCGCGCTTATCGGATAAATTTTCATACCAGGGGCGCGGTACAATAGCCATCAGCGGCGCTGACTGGACAGCAGGCGCAAGCTGGCTGTAGTCATGACAAACAAACGCCAGCGGGCGTTCAAACCCGGCGCGAGTCTGCTGCCTGTCCAGTTCGTTGTTCTCTTTTGACCACGGCAAACAGTAAATGTACTGATAATGCTGTAGCTCATCAAAATTCAACGCTGCGGCATTCTCCAGGCGTGAACGCAATGGCATCCCATAAACCGCGATCAGACGCGTAGTACCCACCCGTTCGTAATGCAGGGCGCTGACCTGCTTTTGATGGTCGCCAATTGCCAGCACCAAATCAACCGAGCTGTCCAACAGTTCATCTCGCCAGGGGCGGCGGGCAAAAGGAAGGCACTCTATTACCGCCTGATGAAGATGGCCTTTCTCCGCGAGAACGGGCGTAAGCAGCGCGTTCAATGCGGGAGGAATCACCACCCGGAAACAACGGGAGCCGTTCTCTTTATCGCCAAACAGCTCCTCATTAAGCGAAACAAACACTGGCGTCAATTTGTCGCGCAGCGCCTGTGCATAAGGCGTAGGAATCTGGCGGTTCCCTTCCCGTCGAAACAACGGATCGTGTAGCGCATCGCGCAATCTCATGAGCGCATGACTTACCGCAGAAGGCGATAAAGCCAGCTTTTGCGCCGTTTTCCCCGTCGAGCCTGTCTCCAGCAACACATACAATACTTTTAACAGGTTCATATCCATTTGCAGCAAGTTCATTAAACGTCTCTCTTATTGAACCTGGCTAAATTACTGCCAGGTATACTGCGGGCGCTTCAATCAGGAGAACATTATGAATCGCTATGCATTATTCTTTGTATGTATATTTTCAACATCAGCACTTCCTGCAATGGCAGCATTAGATCGTTCACAACCGTTATCACCCGCGCCTCCGTTGTCATTGTTTAAAGCGTGGGCTAAACCTATTGAGCCGTTTCAAATCACGGAAGGCGTGTGGTATGTCGGCACAGAAAATCTCTCTTCTATTCTGCTGACTACCCCGGCAGGGCATATTCTTATTGATGCGGGGTTAGATGAAAGCGCGCCGCAAATTAAAGCGAATATTGAAACGGCAGGATTCCGCCTCACCGACGTGCGCTATCTGCTGAACAGCCATGCGCGGCTGGATCAGGCGGGGGGAATGGCACGCTTGAAAGCGTGGAGCGGCGCACAATTGGTCGCCAGCCAACCTAACGCCGAGCAGATGGCGAGGGGGGGACGGCAGGACTTTGCGCTTGGCGATGCGCTCCCCTTTCCGCCCGTCACCACTGATAAAATTATCCACGACCGGGAAAGCATCAGCCTCGGGGGGATAACCGTGGCAGCGCTGTTCACGCCTGGGCATCTGCCCGGCGCAACCTCCTGGCGCGTAACGCTCCGCAACGGCAAGACGCTAATTTACGCCGATAGTCTCGCCACACCCGACTACCTGCTGATTAACAACAAAAACTATCCTGACCTGGTTACTGATATTCAGCATAGCTTTAAGACACTGGCCGCCCAATATGTTGATATCTTTATTGCCAACAAAGGCGACCGCTTTGGTCTACTGGAAAAACGACAGCAGCTTCGCAACGGCGATACACAGGCATTTTTTGATCCCAATGGGTTGCAACAGTATGTGGAACGCTCGCGTCAGCGCTTCATCACACAACTTACCGCACAGCAGCCATAATGTAATGACGAACCGGCGGCACGCCCAGGCCGCCTTTCACATAATTTATCTAATTCAAAAATGGAAAATATTTTATAAATAAAACTGCAAAAATGGAAAACAATGTATTGATATTTATCATAAAAAATCATTTATTATAAATTTAAAATTATTACTTAATTTTATTAAAAATGAGATACCTTAGAAAATCTCAATCGTGATACAGCGCACAAATCGTTAATCTTCGCCCCCAGTAAATCAGGGGGAAATCATGCTATTGCACGTTCTTTATTTAATTGGCATCACTGCCGAAGCCATGACGGGCGCACTCGCTGCTGGTCGTCGTCGCATGGATACATTCGGTGTAATTATTATTGCTACCGCTACCGCGATTGGCGGGGGTTCGGTTCGCGACATTCTGCTCGGTCACTATCCGCTAGGTTGGGTGAAGCATCCCGAATATGTCATTATTGTGGCGACAGCCGCTGTATTAACCACGATTGTTGCTCCCGTCATGCCCTATTTACGCAAGCTTTTCCTGGTACTTGACGCGCTGGGGCTGGTGGTTTTTTCCATTATTGGCGCTCAGATAGCCCTTGATATGGGCGAGGGACCAATTATCGCCGTGGTGGCTGCCGTCACTACCGGCGTCTTTGGCGGCGTACTCCGCGATATGTTCTGTAAACGTATCCCGCTGGTGTTTCAAAAAGAGCTATATGCAGGCATCTCGTTCGCCTCGGCGGTGCTCTACATTGCGCTACAGCACTACGTCATGAATCCGGATGTCGTCGTTATGTCTACGCTACTGTTTGGTTTTACTGCAAGGTTATTAGCGCTACGTCTTAAACTTGGCCTGCCGGTATTTTATTACCGCCATGAAGGACACTAAGTCCCGAATCCGGGAATATGCTGAGCAGCCAGCCATCTGCTCAGCGCTTTGATCCGGGGATTATCCCGCCAGTCGCTAACTCTCCCGGCGCGACGCTCGCCTGTCGCTGGCAACTGACGCCAGTGTTGATCTGTTCGCATTAATAACTGCTCCCATGAACGGTCGCCGCTGGCCTGTAATGCGGCTTGTGTTAAAGGGATATCCATCGCCATGACCCAACGGGAAAACGGCTGTCGGCGCGCCAGGTTAAATTGCCGCCAAATCAGCTCGCTTTTTCCTTTAGCAAAGCCTGGCGTGTTTGCTATTTCCGCTGGCGTCAGTGCAAGCCAGGAGAAGATATGCTCAAAGCGATGCGTCTGATGCAAAGCCCGCCAACTGGCTTCACCCACTCCATCCAGCCCCAACGCCGCCCGTGAACCCAACCATACCAGCCTGGAGATAAACTGTTCCTGACACGTTGCCGAAGCGTAAAAGCAGGTCAGCGAGTTGAAATGATTACCAGGCGGCACAGGCTTACTCCGCTCACGACTCCGCCAGACGACCTCATCAAGCCGGGGAATGCCTTGCCCTGCCAGACTCACCAGGATCTGATCGCCTGGCGCTATATCCCACGCTTCCCAGCGTTTGACAGAACCAATATTGACCCGCTTAACCCGCTTATCATCCAGCATAACGGGAACAAGCGATGCTATTACGCTAATTTTGCCGCTTTTCCCCACCGAGAACTGAATAGCGCTCACCTGCGCGACCTGCGCGACCGGCGGATATTTCCATGCCGCCAGCCAGTCACCCTGTCCTGGCCGCCAGTGCTGTGATGAAGGTTCTTTAGCCATGCGTATTACTACGCCATCTGTCACAAAGGGTAGCGCCGACGTCAGCCATGACCGGCGCGCCCGTTCGACCTCGCTGGCATTTTTTACCATCTGTGAATATTTCTGCGTCAGGCTGAATCCGGCCTTAGCGAGCTGGCTTAATCTTTCGGTCATGTTTGCCGGACCGTCCGGCCACGCCCAAATAAAAATGCCCAACGAATTCAGCGCCGAGGTATTCTTCTGGCGCATTAACATCCCTGCGACTTTTGAGCGCGCATTCATCCCGCCCATTCGTTGCTGGATATGTCCCTCGAGCTGTAGAAAAATTTCGCCCTGCAACACCGCGTTGGCAAGCGCGCCTCGTGTTGTCTGCGGTATGGAGGAGATCTGGCGAATTTTTTGCGTCCAGTCCTCACCTTGTAGCCCATTGCCCCGGCTGATAGCCCTGGTCAGTTTACCGTTCTGATAAACCAGCGTTACCGCTACACCATCCACTTTTGGTTGTACCCAAAACTCGCTGCGCCCGCGCATCCACTGCGCTACCGCCTGCCGGTCCGCGAGTTTACGCACGCCCGTATGCGCAACAGGATGCGTTGTTGTACCGTTTAGCGGCGGTGAAACCGGAGTAGATGAAACATCCTGACCAACACAGCGTTGCCACTGAACCAGTTTTGCGCTGAGCTGATCGTACACGCTATCGTCAACCGCGCTAACACCTTGTTTCCAGTAAATGTCATTCCAGTCAGCGAGCTGTTGCTGCAAACGGGCGATTTCTTCAATTGTCCTTGCTGACGGCCAGACCGGGCAAATCGCCCCACTCTGCGAATGCCACAATAAAACTCCCCACACCATGCTTTTCCATACTCCCATCACAACCTCCCTTGTACATTGCCCGGCAGGTATAGCGCTTCAGAGAATAAAAACCGAGAGGTAAAAATGCATCATCCGAGCCGCTTTCCAGATTTTTTGGCAGGTTGCTGCAACGACGCGATAAAAGCGGAAAAAGGGACGCAAAATGCAATAATCTGGCGCAAAAAGTGTGACAAAGACTACGTCGCATAACGGCGATGTGTATAATAAGCCCGTATCAAGGCTCTATTTCGATAATCACATACGTAAGATACTCATGGCTCAAGGTACGCTTTATATTGTTTCTGCCCCCAGTGGCGCGGGTAAATCCAGCCTGATTCAGGCTTTATTAAAAACCCAACCGTTGTATGACACCCAGGTTTCCGTTTCACATACCACGCGCGCGCCGCGTCCGGGTGAAGTACATGGCGAGCACTATTTCTTTGTCAATCATGACGAGTTTAAAACCATGATTGGCAGGGAGGCGTTTCTGGAGCACGCGGAAGTGTTTGGCAATTACTACGGCACTTCTCGCGAAACCATTGAGCAAGTGCTGGCAACCGGCGTCGATGTTTTTCTGGATATCGACTGGCAGGGCGCCCAGCAAATTCGCGAAAAAATGCCGCAAGCACGCAGCATTTTTATTTTGCCGCCGTCAAAGATCGAACTGGATCGCCGTTTACGCGGTCGCGGGCAAGATAGCGAAGAAGTCATTGCCAAACGAATGGCGCAAGCGGTTGCAGAAATGAGCCATTACGCCGAATATGATTATCTTATTGTGAATGACGACTTTGATACCGCGTTAAGCGATTTGAAAACCATCATTCGCGCTGAACGTCTGCGTATGAGCCGCCAAAAGCAGCGTCATGACGCTTTAATCAGCAAATTGTTGGCAGACTGAACCCACTTTCAGTATCATGCCCAGTCATTTCTTCACCTGTGGAGCATTTTAAGTATGGCACGCGTAACTGTTCAGGACGCTGTAGAGAAAATTGGTAACCGTTTTGACCTGGTACTGGTCGCCGCGCGTCGCGCTCGTCAGATGCAGGTAGGCGGAAAGGATCCGCTGGTACCGGAAGAAAACGATAAAACTACCGTTATCGCGCTACGCGAAATCGAAGAAGGTCTGATTAACAACCAGATCCTCGACGTCCGCGAACGCCAGGAGCAGCAAGAGCAGGAAGCCGCTGAATTACAAGCCGTTACCGCTATTGCTGAAGGTCGTCGTTAATCACAAAGCGGGTCGCCCTTGTATCTGTTTGAAAGCCTGAATCAACTGATTCAAACCTACCTGCCGGAAGACCAGATTAAGCGTCTTCGGCAGGCGTATCTCGTTGCACGTGACGCTCACGAGGGCCAGACACGTTCAAGCGGTGAACCCTATATCACACACCCGGTAGCGGTAGCCTGTATTCTGGCCGAGATGAAACTCGACTACGAAACGCTGATGGCCGCTCTGCTACATGACGTGATTGAAGATACCCCCGCCACCTACCAGGATATGGAACAACTTTTCGGCAAAAGCGTTGCAGAACTGGTAGAGGGGGTGTCGAAACTTGATAAGCTCAAGTTTCGTGATAAGAAAGAGGCGCAAGCCGAAAACTTTCGCAAAATGATTATGGCGATGGTGCAGGATATCCGCGTCATCCTCATTAAGCTTGCTGACCGTACCCATAACATGCGCACTCTGGGCTCGTTACGCCCGGATAAACGTCGCCGTATTGCCCGTGAAACCCTCGAAATCTACAGCCCGTTGGCGCACCGTTTAGGTATTCATCACATTAAAACCGAGCTGGAAGAACTGGGTTTTGAAGCGCTGTATCCCAATCGCTATCGCGTAATCAAAGAAGTGGTAAAAGCTGCGCGCGGCAACCGTAAAGAGATGATCCAAAAAATCCTCTCTGAAATCGAAGGACGTTTGCAGGAAGCGGGGATTCCATGTCGCGTCAGCGGTCGCGAAAAGCATTTATACTCCATCTACTGCAAGATGGTGCTCAAAGAACAGCGATTTCATTCGATCATGGATATCTACGCATTTCGCGTGATCGTTCATGACTCCGACACTTGCTATCGCGTACTCGGCCAGATGCACAGCCTCTATAAGCCGCGTCCGGGACGCGTTAAAGACTATATCGCAATTCCAAAGGCGAACGGTTACCAGTCTTTGCATACCTCGATGATCGGCCCGCACGGTGTTCCTGTTGAAGTCCAGATCCGTACCGAAGACATGGACCAGATGGCGGAAATGGGGGTCGCAGCGCACTGGGCGTATAAAGAGCACGGCGAGACCAGCACCACGGCGCAGATCCGCGCCCAGCGCTGGATGCAGAGCCTGCTGGAGCTACAACAGAGCGCCGGTAGCTCGTTTGAATTTATCGAAAGCGTAAAATCCGACCTTTTCCCGGATGAAATTTACGTTTTCACCCCAGAAGGACGCATTGTCGAATTGCCCGCCGGCGCGACGCCGGTGGATTTTGCCTATGCAGTCCATACTGACATCGGTCACGCCTGCGTCGGCGCGCGTGTCGACCGTCAGCCTTATCCGCTGTCGCAGCCGCTTAGCAGCGGTCAGACCGTCGAAATTATTACCGCGCCGGGCGCGCGTCCAAATGCCGCATGGCTGAACTTTGTCGTCAGCTCTAAAGCGCGCGCTAAAATTCGTCAGTTGTTGAAAAATCTCAAGCGTGACGACTCCGTAAGCCTGGGGCGCCGTCTGCTCAACCATGCTTTAGGCGGCAGCCGTAAGCTGGCGGAAATTCCGCAGGAAAATATTCAGCGCGAGCTGGATCGTATGAAGCTGGCAACGCTTGACGATTTGCTGGCGGAAATCGGTCTCGGCAACGCGATGAGCGTAGTAGTCGCGAAAAATCTGCAGCAAGGCGAAGCCGTGGTGCCAACCGTCGCGCAATCGAACCATGGTCATCTACCGATTAAGGGTGCTGATGGCGTACTGATCACCTTTGCCAAGTGTTGCCGTCCAATACCTGGAGACCCAATCATCGCTCACGTCAGCCCAGGTAAAGGGCTGGTGATCCATCATGAATCCTGCCGTAATATTCGTGGATACCAGAAAGAGCCAGAAAAGTTTATGGCGGTTGAATGGGACAAAGAGACGGAACAGGAATTCATTACCGAAATCAAGGTAGAAATGTTTAACCATCAGGGCGCGCTGGCTAACCTGACGGCGGCGATTAATACTACCACCTCCAATATTCAAAGCCTGAATACTGAAGAGAAAGATGGCCGCGTCTATAGTACCTTTATTCGCCTTACCGCGCGCGATCGCGTACATCTGGCGAATATCATGCGCAAAATCCGCGTGATGCCAGACGTCATTAAAGTCACCCGTAACCGAAACTAATTTTTTACACAAAATCATTCGCATTGCATCACAAAGCGCTAGCGCTGGCCCCGAAGGGGTGAGGCGATAAGCCGAATAACGCGGCAAGCGAATGAGTACCCAGGAGCGGACAGAAGTACGTAACTGGGATGAATGACAAATCCGTCAGGAACAGATTTGAACACCGCAAAGCAGGGGCCCGCAGGGCGAGGCTCATGGACGTGCCGAGTAACTAGCAGCTAACGCCGAGGCAATTTGAAGGATGAAGTGTAAATGAATGCACAACGTTATGCGCGAATATGCGAAATGCTCGCCAGGCGTCAGCCTGATCTGACGATCTGCATGGAGCAAGTCCACAAACCTCATAACGTTTCTGCAATCATTCGTACCGCAGATGCCGTTGGCGTCCATGAAGTCCATGCTGTCTGGCCAGGCAGCCGGATGCGCACCATGGCTTCAGCGGCGGCGGGCAGCAACAGTTGGGTACAGGTGAAAACTCACCGTACCATTGGCGATGCGGTAGCGCATTTGAAAGGACAGGGAATGCAGATTCTGGCAACTCATCTTTCAGACAAGGCCGTGGACTTTCGCGAAATTGATTACACGCGCCCGACCTGTATTCTGATGGGTCAGGAGAAAACCGGTATTACTCAGGAAGCATTAGACCTGGCGGATCGGGATATCATCATTCCTATGATCGGCATGGTACAGTCGCTGAACGTTTCCGTCGCCTCCGCGCTCATTCTTTATGAAGCCCAGCGCCAGCGGCAAAACGCGGGCATGTATCTGCGCGAAAACAGCATGTTGCCGGAAGATGAACAGCAGCGCCTGCTGTTTGAAGGCGGCTATCCGGTGCTGGCGAAAGTCGCTAAACGTAAAGGTCTGCCTTATCCCCGCATCAATCAGCAGGGCGAAATCGACGCCGATGCTGACTGGTGGGCGACGATGCAGGCGGCAGGGTAGTCACCATGTCAGGCCGCTTGTTAGACGCTGTTCCGCTCAATTCCCTGACAGGCGTCGGCGCGGCGCAAAGCAGTAAACTGGCAAAAATCGGCCTGCATACCGTCCAGGATTTGCTATTACACCTTCCCCTGCGTTACGAAGACCGCACCCATCTCTACCCGATTGGCGAGCTCCTGCCTGGCATCTACGCTACCGTTGAAGGTGAAGTACTGAACTGTAATATCACCTTTGGCGGACGCCGGATGATGACCTGCCAGATTAGCGACGGTTCCGGCATTCTTACCATGCGCTTTTTCAATTTTAACGCAGCGATGAAAAACAGCCTGGCGACGGGACGACGCGTGCTGGCCTACGGGGAAGCGAAGCGCGGCAAGTATGGCGCAGAGATGATCCATCCGGAATATCGCCTCCAGGGCGATCTCAGCACGCCAGCGTTACAGGAGACGCTCACACCGGTTTATCCCACCACCGAGGGCGTGAAGCAAGCGACACTACGCAAGCTTACCGATCAGGCGCTGGAACTGCTCGACACTTGCGCTATTGCCGAACTACTGCCGCCAGAACTGGCGCAGGGCATGATGAGCCTGCCCGAGGCGCTACGTACGTTGCATCGACCACCGCCAACGCTCCAGCTCGCCGATTTAGAAACCGGCCAACATCCGGCGCAGCGACGGCTTATTCTTGAAGAGTTACTGGCGCACAATCTCAGTATGCTGGCGCTTCGCGCAGGCGCGCAGCGCTATCACGCTCAGCCGCTAAGTACAAACGATACCTTAAAGCATCAACTGCTGGCGTCGTTGCCATTTAACCCCACCGGCGCGCAGGCGCGGGTGGTGGCAGAGATCGAACGCGATATGGCGCTTGATGTGCCAATGATGCGTCTGGTTCAGGGTGACGTGGGTTCCGGTAAAACGTTAGTTGCGGCGCTTGCCGCCTTGCGCGCCATTGTCCACGGTAAACAAGTCGCGTTAATGGCGCCGACCGAGCTGCTGGCGGAACAACATGCGAATAACTTCCGTAACTGGTTCGCGCCGCTCGGTATTGAAGTCGGCTGGCTGGCCGGTAAGCAAAAAGGTAAAGCGCGCATGGCGCAGCAAGAAGCCATCGCCAGCGGGCAGGTGCAAATGGTGGTGGGCACGCATGCTATTTTCCAGGAACAGGTACAATTTAACGGCCTGGCGCTGGTTATCATCGACGAACAGCACCGCTTCGGCGTTCATCAGCGTCTGGCATTATGGGAAAAAGGCCAGCAGCAAGGCTTTCATCCGCATCAGTTGATTATGACCGCAACGCCCATTCCTCGTACCCTGGCAATGACCGCCTATGCCGATCTCGATACCTCGGTGATTGATGAACTACCACCGGGCCGTACCCCCGTCACCACCGTCGCCATTCCGGATACCCGCCGCCCTGAAATTATCAACCGTGTGCGCAATGCCTGTACAACCGAGGACCGTCAGGCCTACTGGGTATGTACGCTGATTGAAGAGTCCGACCTGCTGGAAGCGCAGGCGGCGGAGGCCACCTGGGAAGAGCTCAAGCTGGCGCTACCGGAGTTGAATATTGGCCTGGTACACGGACGCATGAAGCCCGCCGAAAAGCAGGCCGTTATGCAACGTTTTAAGCAGGGTGAAATGCATCTGCTGGTCGCCACCACAGTCATTGAAGTGGGGGTCGATGTTCCTAACGCCAGCCTGATGATTATTGAAAACCCGGAGCGGCTGGGACTGGCGCAGTTACACCAGCTCAGAGGACGCGTTGGCCGTGGCGCGGTCGCCTCGCACTGTGTGCTGCTCTATAAATCACCGCTGTCGAAAACCGCGCAGAAGCGTTTACAGGTATTGCGTGACAGCAATGACGGTTTTGTGATTGCGCAAAAAGATTTGGAAATACGCGGCCCAGGGGAATTACTGGGCACCCGCCAGACGGGGAATGCCGAATTTAAGGTTGCGGATTTATTGCGCGATCAGGCCATTATTCCCGAAGTTCAGCGTATTGCCCGCCATATTCATGAACGTTATCCACAACAGGCAGCGGCGCTGATCGAGCGCTGGATGCCGGAAACTGAACGCTATTCTAACGCCTAGTGAGCGCGGCGGTTTTGATGCCGCCGCACAAACCATTATTGCGCGAAAATCGGTAACAGCAGATACAGCTTAATCACCAGCGCATTGACAATATCAATAAAAAACGCGCCGACCATCGGCACGACGAGAAACGCCATATGCGAGGGGCCAAAACGGTCGGTAATCGCCTGCATATTGGCAATGGCGGTAGGCGTTGCGCCCAGGCCAAAACCGCAATGTCCCGCCGCTAGCACCGCCGCATCGTAGTTTTTCCCCATCATGCGCCAGGTGACGAAGATCGCGTACAACGCCATGAAGATGGTCTGTACTACCAGAATCGCCAGCATCGGTAGCGCCAGCGACGCCAGTTCCCACAGCTTCAGGCTCATCAGCGCCATTGCCAAGAACAGAGACAGACTCACGTTCCCCAGCACCGAAACAGCGCGTTCAAATACGCGATAAAAACCCGCCAGCGCCAGACCATTGCTGAGGATCACCCCAACAAACAGCACGCAAACGAAGACTGGCAGTTCAAGTACCGTTCCCGCCAGTAGCTGCGCTACGATTTTGCCAACGGTCAAGCAGATAGCAATCAGGGCGATGGTTTCGATCAGTACCAGAGAGGTGATCATGCGGCCTACATCCGGCTTTTCAAAGGCCGTAGGCACGGCCTGATCATCAGGCATTCCATCCGGCGTCGTGGAGTGTTTTACCAGATAACGCGCTACTGGGCCGCCAATCAATCCGCCCAGTACCAGGCCAAAGGTTGCACATGCCATCGCAACCTCTGTGGCATTAGCAAAGCCATAACGTTCAATAAACAGCTTACTCCACGCCGCGCCGGTACCGTGCCCACCGGACAGCGTAATCGATCCGGCAATCAGCCCCATTAATGGGTCCAACCCCAGCAGACTCGCCATGCCGATACCAATGGCATTCTGCATCAGCAGCAATCCGACCACGACAATCAGGAAGACGCCAACAACGCGTCCCCCCTTCCGCAGGCTGGCAAGGTTGGCGTTAAGGCCGATCGTCGCGAAAAACGCCAGCATCAGCGGATCGCGCAGGGTCATATCAAAGTTGACCTCCCAACCAACGCTTTTTTTCAGCACCAGTAAAGCAATAGCGACCAGTAGCCCACCTGCCACCGGTTCCGGAATCGTATATTTCTTCAGTAAGGAGACAGACTGGACCAGCTTGCGACCCAGTAGCAGCACCAGCGTTGCTGCGACAAGGGTCGATAAGGTATCGAGTTCAAACATTTAAAGCTCCTGTAGTGCGCTTTGACATGTGCGCACAAATCATTTCCTGAGTCAGTTTTTTAGCTCTTTGTGAGTTGTCGGCATGGATTTTAAGCAGAAAAAGGAAAAAAGTTATATAAAAAGGTGCATTTATCTTTTTTAAATCTTAAGAATATCCGCTCGCAATCGTTTGCTTTTAACACTCGGTCAGATAAAATCACCGCTTTTCCATCACGAGAATGTGCCTGATGTCCGTTAACGCCATCGAGTCGGCAGATGCGCAACCGGTTGCGCAGACGCAAAACAATGAATTGATTTACCGCCTTGAAGATCGCCCGCCGCTCCCTCAAACCTTTTTTGCCGCTTGTCAGCATCTGCTGGCGATGTTTGTCGCGGTAATCACGCCAGCGCTGTTAATCTGCCAGGCGTTGGGTTTACCGGCGCAGGATACGCAGCACATCATCAGTATGTCGCTGTTCGCCTCCGGCGTGGCCTCTATTATTCAAATCAAAGCGTGGGGGCCGGTAGGATCGGGGCTATTATCCATCCAGGGAACCAGTTTTAACTTTGTCGCTCCACTGATTATGGGCGGTACCGCGCTGAAAACCGGCGGCGCGGATGTCCCGACGATGATGGCAGCACTGTTCGGCACGCTAATGCTGGCAAGCTGCACCGAGATGGTGCTTTCTCGTATTCTACATCTGGCGCGCCGGATTATCACGCCGTTAGTCTCCGGCGTAGTCGTGATGATTATTGGCCTGTCGCTGATTCAGGTGGGATTAACCTCCATCGGCGGCGGCTACGCCGCAATGAGCGACAACACCTTTGGCGCGCCGAAAAACCTGTTGCTGGCTGGGGTCGTCCTGGCCATTATCATCTTGCTTAATCGTCAACGTAACCCCTACCTGCGCGTGGCTTCTTTGGTTATCGCAATGGCGGCAGGCTATCTTTTGGCCTGGTTTATGGGCATGTTGCCTGAGAATAACGCTCCGATCTCGCAGAACCTCATCATAGTGCCGACCCCGCTGTATTATGGTCTGAGCATCGACTGGAACCTGCTACTGCCGCTGATGCTGGTCTTTATGATTACCTCGCTGGAGACTATCGGAGACATCACCGCCACGTCTGATGTCTCCGAGCAGCCGGTGTCCGGCCCCCTGTACATGAAACGGCTAAAGGGCGGCGTGCTGGCTAACGGCCTGAACTCATTTGTTTCGGCAGTATTTAATACGTTCCCGAACTCCTGTTTCGGTCAGAACAACGGTGTGATTCAGTTGACCGGCGTCGCCAGTCGCTATGTGGGATTTGTCGTCGCGCTGATGCTGATTGTGCTCGGCCTGTTCCCGGCGGTAAGCGGTTTTGTGCAGCATATCCCAGAACCGGTGCTCGGCGGCGCCACGCTGGTAATGTTCGGCACCATTGCCGCCTCCGGGGTGCGTATTGTCTCCCGTGAACCGCTTAACCGCCGCGCGATTCTGATTATTGCTCTATCGCTGGCCGTGGGTCTTGGCGTTTCTCAACAGCCGCAGATCCTGCAGTTCGCGCCAGAATGGGTGAAAAACCTGCTCTCATCCGGGATTGCCGCTGGCGGTATCACGGCTATCGTTCTGAACCTGATTCTCCCGCCGGAAAAACCGTAAACACTATGCGGCGACGACCCGATTCGTCGCCGCTGTAATGCTCTTTCACCATTCCTGTCTTGAGGATTGCACGTAAATCGTGCATAAATCCCCTATGTGCATTTCACGGGATGGAAGACCATGAAATTGATTGGTAGGTTGCTTCTCTACGTGCTGATCGCCTGTTTAGTGGTGATTTTCGGCTTTTATTTTCTGCTGCAAACGCGCTGGGGCGCGGATCGCGTCAGCAACTGGGTATCAGAGAACAGCGACTATCACCTCACATTCGACGTGATGGATCATCATTTTTCCGCCCCATCCCATCTTTTACTGGAGAATGTGACCTTTGGCCGCGATAGTCAGCCTGCCACCCTGGTTGCAAAAACCGTCGATATCGGTCTGAGCATTCGCCAGTTAACCGCGCCGCTTCATGTCGACACGATTCTGTTACAGGATGGTACGCTGAATATTTCAGTGCAAACCGCGCCTTTCCCGTTTGAGGCTGACCGTCTGCAACTTCGCAATATGGCGCTAAATAGTCCCAGCAGCGACTGGCGGTTGAGCGCCCAGCGCGTTAACGGCGGTATTATGCCCTGGCGACCCGAAGCCGGTCAGGTATTAGGCAATAAAGCCGAGATTCAACTAAGCGCAGGTTCGCTGACGTTAAACGACGTTCCCGCCACTAATGTGCTTATTGAAGGCAGTATCGACCATAATCAGGTGATGTTAAACACCGTCGGCGCCGATATGGCGCGCGGAGCGTTAACCGGCGTCGCCCGGCGTAACGCTGACGGTAGTTGGGTCGTTGAAAATCTGCGGCTGAATGATATTCGGCTACAAAGCGATAAATCCCTGAGCGAATTCTTAGCGCCGCTTACCACGATTCCATCATTGCAGATTGGTCGTCTTGAAGTGACGGACGCCAGCCTACAAGGGCCAGACTGGGCAGTCACCGACCTTGATTTGAGTTTGCGCAATCTGACCCTGCGTAAAGAGGACTGGCAAAGTCAGGAAGGTAAATTATCAATGAATGCCAGCGAGTTTATTTACGGTTCGCTGCACTTTCTCGATCCGATCCTGAACGCCGAATTTTCACCACAGGGCGTTGCGCTACGTCAGTTCACCACCCGATGGGAAGGCGGTATGGTCAGAACGTCCGGTAACTGGTTGCGTGATGGCAAAGCGCTGGTGCTCGACGATACCGCAATCGTCGGTCTGGAATACACGTTGCCGGACAACTGGAAACAGCAGTGGATGTCCCCCCTGCCAGAATGGCTACATAACGTCACGCTGACTAAATTCAGCCTTAGCCGTAACTTGGTCATTGATATTGATCCTGGTTTCCCCTGGCAGCTCACGGCGCTGGACGGCTATGGCGCGAATCTGCAATTGGCGAAAGATCGCCAGTGGGGGATTTGGAGCGGGATCGTCACGCTTAACGCAGCGGCTGGCACATTTAACCGCGTGGACGTACGCCGCCCCTCCGTGTCCCTGTCGGCAAATTCCAGCTTGATTAATATCAGCGAGCTGAGCGCTTTTACGGAAAAGGGCATTCTGGAAGCCACAGCCAGTATTTCACAACTGCCACAGCGCCAGACGCAGGTCAGCCTCAACGGACGCGGCGTGCCGGTGAATATTCTCCAGCAATGGGGATGGCCAGCGCTGCCGATTAGCGGCGATGGCAATATCCAGCTCACGGCCACAGGTAATATACAGGCAGAAACTCCGCTAAAGCCAACGGTGAATGGAAATATAAAAGCAGTAAATATGGATAAGCAACAGGTGGTGCAAATTCTTCAGGGTGGCATAGTGGAAACTAATTCATCCCACTAATAAAATTTAGCCTATCAATTTCCATGTATCCCTTTGGCTGTAAGATCAAGGGGATACCTTCTGTGTCAATCCTCCAGCCAACTAATACATTACTCTTATATATAAAATTAGATACAGCTATAAATTAAAATAAAATTAATTTACACACAATAATTCCTAAATAAACAATTTCGCAAACCCCGAATATAATACCCATCCATATATATGAATATAAAACCATTCTGAAATCATGGAAGGGCTTCAGCTATGCGAATATACTTAAGACTCACCGCGTATTTCCAGTTAGTTATACAAGTAATTTTTTTATTTGTAAACTCGTTTATTTTTTCTTTCCCGGCACATGCAGCCACAAATCCTGACACCAATCAAAAAAAACCAACGACAGAGATAACCGCCCAAAGTACGGCAAAAAAAGAGGAGGATGAAGCAGGGAAAAATCTTGCTGCGATACTTTCCAGTACAGGATCAATGTTAAGCCAGGATAATAAAACTGATGCGCTAATCAACTCAGCTATTAATAACGGTTCCGCCTATGTCACGGGCCAAATTCAGCAATGGCTGCAACAGTTTGGTACGGCGAAGGTGAATTTAGGCCTGGATAAAGATCTGTCGCTGGATAACGCCAGCCTGGATCTTTTGCTTCCCCTCTACGACGATAAAAAACAAAATCTGCTCTTCACTCAATGGGGGGGAAGACGTGATGATGACCGTAATATTATCAACGTGGGTATGGGTTATCGTTATTTCGCCGACCGTTGGATGTGGGGTATTAATACATTTTATGATCGACAGATATCTGATAACGCTCATGAACGGTTAGGAATAGGGGGCGAACTGGGCTGGAATTATTTTAAACTCAGCGCCAATGGCTACAAACGCCTGTCTGGATGGAAAGATTCCTCTGAATATGAAGATTACCAGGAGCGCGTCGCCAACGGGTATGACATTCGCGCTGAAGGTTACTTGCCCGCCTGGCCACAGTTAGGCGCCCAACTTGTGTGGGAACAATACTATGGCGATGACGTCGCGTTATTTGACGATAGTGAAGACGATCGTCAGCGTAATCCCTATGCCGTAACCGCCGGGGTTAATTACACGCCTTTCCCGCTTGTTTCCATCGGCCTTAACCAGAAAATGGGTAAAGGCAACCACAATGACACCCAAATTGATTTAGCCGTAAACTGGATGCTTGGGTCATCGCTAAAATCACAGTTAGACAGCGACGCCGTGAAAGCACGTCGTACCTTACTCGGTAGCCGCCTCGATTTAATCAATCGCAATAATAATATTGTGCTGGAATATCGTAAGCAGGATCTGATCTCACTGAAAGTGCAGAATAAAGTGACTGGCACAGAATCCGAGACCCTTCCTGTCAGCGTCAACGTGAAGAGCAAATATCCGCTTGATCACATTAGCTGGGAAGACGACAACCTGGTGAAAAACGGCGGCAAAATTAGCGAAAACAATGGATCATGGTCAGTCACGTTGCCGCATTATCAGCAAAATAGCGGTGAGAAAAATCTATATGTCGTCTCTGCTACCGCCTGGGACAATCAGGGCAATAAATCTAATGCCAGCCATATGACTGTAGAAGTCAGCGGTTTCGATCTTCACCAGATAACGAGCGCCACTACGACTACCAGCGCTACGCTGCCAGCCGACGGCGTCAGTACCACGCAGGTCACTGTAACGGTAACGTCGGGTAACGGCGAAAAAATTACCGGCCTTGCCAACGACCTTAGCGCACAACTGATGCGCAGCAATTCTTCAAAGGGGCTGGCCGCCGATACCGTTCAAGAAAAGATCAGTGCTTTCAAAGAGCAGAGCCCCGGCGTTTACGTCAGCACATTTACCAGCGGCACCCTCGCCGGCGTCGTAACGGTACAGCCTTATTACAATCAGACCAGTAAACTTAGCAGTACGACCATTACGCTTACACCAGTAAGCGATACAGCTCGCTTTGCCACGTTAAGCGCATCAAAAACAGCGGCGCTGGCGAACGCGCGGGATGTTATTACGCTTACCGCGCATGTCGTCGATGCTGCAAATAATTCGCTTCAGGGCGTAGCCGTTCACTGGGCAACGGTGAACCCGAAAGCGGTGCTCTCTGCATCAACAAGCAATACTGATGCTCAGGGGAACGCTACCGTTTCACTAACCAGCAGCGAAATTATGAGCACTACCGTCAGCGCGCAGCTTGATAATGGCCAAAAGCTCGACAGCGAGACGCTCCAGTTTACTGCCGATTCCAGCAGCGCGACGGTAACCGGGGTGGAAGTCGATAAAAAAGTTGCCCGTGCGGATGGTCAGGACACTATCACTGTTCAGGCAACGGTAATGGATGCAGAACAGCACCCGCTGGCGAACCAGCCAGTAGACTGGGCAATCAGATCGGCCGCAAGCTCTACACATCTGTCTGATAAACAAAGCAATACCAACGAAAATGGTGTAGCGACCATTACTCTTACCTCTGCAAAAGCCGGACAAGGCATTGTTACCGCCTCTACGGGAAACAGTGAGCCAGTGGAATCAGAGACCCTGACCTTTATGCCGGATGTGAAAAGTGCGACACTGAGCGCCATTACCGCAGATAAGACGGCGGCGCAGGCCAACGGCGCAGATGCCGTCACACTAAGCGTTAAGGTAGAAGATGCTAACCATAACCCAATACCCGGCGCGCAGATAAGCTGGACAACAACAAGCGCCACCGCCATCCTGTCTGCCAGCGACACCAGTACCGATGCAAAAGGTAACGCCAGTATCAGCGTCACCTCGACAACCGTCGAAAATGTTTCAGTTGTCGCCACCATGAAAGAGCAAGCCCAGACATCGCCGGATTTACAATTTACCGTCGATAACGCCACGGCGGCAGTAGAATCGCTTAACGCCGATAAAACCCAAGCCGTCGCCAACCAAAACGATTTTATCACTCTTACGGCGCGGGTCGTGGATGCCAACGATCATCCTGTTCCTGACAGCCCGCTGAAATGGCAAATTGTAGAAGGGCAAGCCACCCTTAGCGCAACGCAGACCACCACCGATCAACAGGGTAGCGGTAGCATCACATTAACCTCCTCAACTCAGGGCAACGTGGTGGTTTCCGTCAGCGCAACCGCTGGTGACGCGGTAAATTCACCGGCACTTCTGTTCATTGCGGATACCGCCACGGCGAAGGTCAGCGACATCACGGTGGACAAATCCCAGGGCGTTGCCAACGGTAATGATCATATTACCTATACCGCAATCGTTACGGATGCCTCCGGTAACCCGGTCAAGGATCAGGAGGTAACATGGAATGCGACGCCGGCTACCGCAAATCTGTCGTCAGCAACGTCTACTACCGACAGCAACGGTAATACGTCCGTCACCATCACCACCCTGAAGGCCGGTAGCGTCAATGTCACGGCACAGGCTGGGGCCAGCCCGGCGTGGAACGCACCGACCACAACCTTTGTCGGTGACAAGGCAACTGCGCAAATCCTGGACTTGAAGACGAATAAGAGCACAGCGCTTGCTAACGGCACCGACAGCATCACTTTTACAGGAACCGTGATCGACGCCAATAACAACGTGCTTGAGGGCGTTAATGTGGCCTGGGCTGTAACCCCGACGACGGGCGTACTCTCTACCACAACGAGCGCATCCGGTAGTGACGGCAAAGCGTCCGTATCGCTCACGTCCAGCCAGGTAGAGAGTTACCAGGTTACCGCAACGGTAAACGGCAAGGACGAAACGTCCGGTAATGTCTCATTCACCGCCGATAGCGCCTCGGCTTCCCTCACCTCGCTGACGTCCGATGAAACGAGCAATCTGATCGCCGGGAACGGCAGCGCAACGCTAACCGCAGTAGTGCAGGATGCGACCGGCCATCCGATCGCTGGCGCCGTCGTGAACTGGTCATCCGATAATACTACTGGCAATTTCAGCGAAACAACGTCCACGACCAACAGTGAAGGTAAAGCAATTGTTACCTTTAGCGGTACGCACGCGCAACTGACAACCATTACTGCCAGCAGCGTAAATAATAGTCAGAAGACGGTTCAGGTTACGATTGCGCCAGATACTCAGAGCGCGCAACCGGTGACTGTAGTGGCAGATAAACACGGTGCGATTGCCAACGGTGCAGATACCGTGACGTTAACCGCAACCATCCAGGATCAATATGGCAACTTCATTAACCAGGGCGATGTCGCGTGGACAATCAGCCCGGAGGCCAGCTATCACCTCTCGGCAAATAACCAACCGACGAACAATGAAGGGCAATCCATCGTCACGCTTGCATCGGATGATGTTGTCTCCTGTAAAGGGACGGCAACCTTTAATGGCCTTAGCAAGTCGACAGCAACCATACGTTTTACTGCGGACACAACAACAGAAAAAGTCGATACGTTGAATGCCAGCAAAACGGAAAATGTGGTAGCAGGAAAAGACACTATCACGCTTGAAGCGACGGTTACGGATGAGAATGGGCACCCGGTTGCGGATACCACCGTTCACTGGGGAACCGATAACAGTAGCGGCACCTTCCAGCCAGGGGACAGCAGCGTAACCGACAGCAATGGCGTAGCCACCGTGACCTACTCAGCGACCAAAGCCGTTCCAACGCTTATTGGCGCAGGTATTAACCAGTCTGAAAAAACCATTACAGTGAATTACATCGGTAATGCTGACACAGCAAAACTATCGAATATTAAGCCGGATAAAACCAAAGCTGTCGCTGATAACACCGAGCTGGTGACCTGGTCTGTCGATGTAAAAGATGCGAATGGCAATATTCTGCCCGGTATCTCTGTAAACTGGAGCAGTGACGACCCGGACCTCACGCTGGCAGCCAGCAGCAGCGTCACCAATGAGCACGGCGTGGCAACCATCACGGGCCGCACTCTTAAAGCGCGCGATGCGGTGGTGAAAGCCACACTCTCTGCTGGCGGGCAGATGCTCTCTGCCGCCAAAGTGACCTTCATTGGCGACGCCAAAACAGCAATGCTGATGTCACTAAATGTAGATAAGTTCAACGTCCTGGCTAACGGTGGGGATGCCGCCACCTATACTGCTTACGTTGAAGATATCAACCACAACATTGTGCCGGATGCGACCGTCAGTTGGCGGACAACAATGAACAAGCTTTCTTCCGGGACAAGTAAGACCAACTCATCCGGGAAGGCAACCGTGAAGCTAAGCGGTAACGGCGTTGGCATGGTAACGGTCACAGCGACTATCAATAATTCGTCGATGTCGAAGAGTGGCGTCAAGTTTATTAACGTCATTGAAGATACATGGTATGTCAAATCCGGTTCATCAACTTACACGTCCAGCGCGATTAAAGGTTACCCGGATCTGGGCTTTGTCGTCGCCTCGCCAACAACTGGCCCAACCTACCTGGAGTGGAGTCCTACCGGCACGTCGAAAGTAACAACGCCCGTTACGCTGATTGATGACGCCGGCCAACAATATACAGTCAATCTTAAAGGCAACCGAACCTCTGATTGTTCGACGCGTCCGCTTAACGCAGCCGTTGGTTGCAGCAGTTCGGCGGGATACAAGGCGCAATTTACGTGGAATATCAACGATAACAAAAGCATACCGCCTGGGCATTACACCGGTCTTATCCACTTCTATGGTAAAGACTGGCATACCGCTTGGGCATTTGAGTATCGCTTAACGATGGATTTAACGATTAACTAAACATGAAAAAGCCCACCTTATACCGGGGTGGGCTTTTTGCGATCCGTTAAAATGCTCCTTGAGGCACGCTCTTAAAGATGGATCACAACCTCATTTTTCTGCGTTTTCACAACAATTCCCCATTCACTGCTACTGTATGAACCACCCTCTACGCCGCTAATCTGCGCAATATTACGCAGGCATAGCGTCCAGTTGCGCGCCTCACCCTTGCCTTTCACATTAAAAGTGTTGCCCACACGCGCCACCTTGAGCGTAAAGATCACCGAACTATCAGCCGCAGGCACTTCGCAGATCGCTTCGCGCCCGTCTTCCAGATGGAAAAGCTGGAATTCAGTTCCTTCATGCCAGGCGTAATCGGGCTTCTGGCTATTGTTGCCCAGCGCCAGCAGTGTATTGTCACGCACGTACACTGGCAGGCTCAGGAAATCATGCTGCTGTTTATGCCAGCGGCTACCCTGCACTTCGTCATTGCGCCACAGGTGCGTCCAGCGTCCCTGTGGCAGATAAAACTGGACGTCGCCCGCCTCAGAGAATACCGGCGCAACCATCACGGCATCGCCCAGCATATACTGACGGTCGAGATAATCGCACGCCGGATCGTCCGGGAACTCCAGCATCATGGCGCGCATCATCGGCGTACCCGCTTCGTTGGCGCGCGCCGCTTCCCGATACAGATACGGCATCATCCGGCACTTCTGCTCGGTGAAGTAGCGCACCACGTCGCAGGATTCCTCGTCATAGGCCCACGGCACACGATAAGATTTGCTACCATGCAGACGGCTATGGCTGGAAAGCAGCCCGAACGCGCACCAACGCTTGTAGACATGCGTTGGCGCGGTATTCTCAAACCCTCCGATATCGTGGCTCCAGAAGCCAAACCCTGACAGGCCGATAGACAGCCCGCCGCGAAGACTTTCCGCCATCGATTCATAGTTGGCATAGCAGTCGCCGCCCCAGTGTACCGGGAACTGTTGCGCGCCCACCGAGGCGGAACGGGCAAACAGCACTGCGTTGTCTTCGCCAACGGTATCTTTTAGTACGTTCCACACCAGTTCATTGTAGATATACGCATAATGGTTATGCATTTTCTGCGGATCGGCGCCGTCGAACCACTGGACATCAGTCGGAATACGCTCGCCAAAGTCGGTTTTAAAACAGTCGACGCCGATATCGACCAAGCCTTTCAGCTTGTTGGCATACCACTCGCAGGCTTCCGGGTTGGTGAAGTCGTAAATCGCCAGCCCCGGTTGCCACTTATCCCACTGCCACAAGGAGCCGTCCGGACGTTTAAGCAAATATCCCTTCTCTTTTAGCTCCCTGAAAACAGGAGACTTTTGCCCAATATACGGGTTGATCCACACGCAAACTTTCATCCCTTTCGCTTTCAGGCGGCGAATCATCCCTTGCGGATCGGGGAACGTCACCGGGTCCCATTCAAAATCGCACCACTGAAAAGCTTTCATCCAGAAACAGTCGAAGTGGAAAACATGCAGCGGCAGATTGCGCTCGGCCATGCCGTCGATAAAGCGGTTGACCGTCGCTTCGTCGTAATTGGTGGTAAACGACGTGGTCAGCCACAGACCAAACGACCAGGCGGGCGGCAGCGCCGGACGACCCGTAAATTGGGTATAGCGGTTGAGTACCGCTTTTGGCGTCGGACCGTCGATGACGAAATATTCCAGATACTCGCTCTCGACGCTGAACTGTACTTTGGAGACTTTCTCGGAGCCAATTTCAAACGACACGCACTGCGGATGATTCACCAGCACGCCGTAACCGCGATTGGTCAGATAAAATGGGATATTTTTGTACGATTGCTCGGTGCTGGTGCCGCCGTCGCGGTTCCAGGTATCCACCGTCTGACCGTTGCGCACCAGTGCGGTAAAACGCTCGCCAAGCCCGTAGACGGTTTCGCCCACGCCGAGATCCAGACGCTCAAACATGTAGTTGCGCCCGCTGTTAGAATCCTGCACATAACCATTATTTTTCAACTGGCTGCCGGTAATACGCACACCGTTGCGCAGAAAATCCAGTGACCAGAACTCGCCTTTGATGACGCGCACGCTCAGGCTGCCGCTCTTGAGTTCGGCAAATTCGGCGTTGTTCTGCATCTCCACTTTTATATCCTGCAAGATGTTGAGCGGATAATACGGACCGTTATCCAAAGCGCCCTGGAAGTGCTCCATCCGTACGCCTATCACGCCTTCCTGCGGCGAGAAAAAGCGCAGGGTAAACAACGGGGTATCCAGTTGCCAGGTTCGTTCACGGACATCACGCGGCGCGGCATAGACCACCATTTCATTCCCCTGCTGTTCAACGTCGAACACCTGAACCGGGTGAATCAAATTAAGGCCAGGCTGGATCAGCCAGTTTCCGTCGCTAATTTTCATGGTCTGTTCCTTTAGTTCTGCAATTCTTTATGGGTAACTTCTTGTTCTTTACGGTGTGCGCCCTGCGCCAGTTGTTCCAGAATAGCTTTCAGGAACGGGCTTTTCAGGGTGTAGTAACGTTTAGCGATCGCGGCGCTCAGCAGATAACAGATGGCCGGGACGAGAGTGAACAGAGCGATGATAATGCTGATGGTGGCGCTATTTTGCGTTTTCGCCGCCGCATTGTAGCCGCCGCCTGCCAGCATCCAGCCAATCAGCGCGCCGCCAAACGCCAGGCCCAGCTTGAGCACAAACAGCGTGCCGGCAAAGCTAATCCCCGTCAGGCGTTTGCCGTTGCACCATTCTCCGTAGTCGACGGTGTCAGACATCATTACCCACTGGATAGGCGTGACCAACTGGTGCAGCACGCCAATCACGAAGATAAAGACGAACATAGCGATTGTGGCGTGCATCGGCACGAAGAACATCGCCGCGCTGATTACTGCGAGCAAGGCATTGGTCCACCAGAAGACACTCACTTTGCATTTCCAGTCGGTCAGCGGTTTCGCCAGCGCCGAGCCGAACAGGTTGCCGACGCAATAGGTGGTGAGGAAGACGACAAATACGCCCGGTTTGCCCAATATCCAGGTGACGTAATACATCATCGCCCCGCCGCGCACGCATACCGCCAGAATATTCAGGATGGTAAGCAGGCCGACAATGCGCCACTGGTCGTTGTGCCAGATATCACGCAGGTCTTCCCGCATGGAGGTATGGGTGGCGGGCGCTTCAACGCGCTCTTTGGTGGTAAAGAAGCAGAACGCCAGCATCAGGAACGCCACCACCGAGAGCACCGCGATCCCTCCCTGGAAGCCCAGCGCCTTATTTTCCCCGCCAATCAGTTTCACCAGCGGCATCATCAGTACGGTGGAGAGCATCCCGCCTGCCGTCGCCAGTACAAAGCGCCAGGATTGCAGGGAGATACGCTGCGTTGGGTCATTGGTGATCACGCCGCCCAACGCGCAGTAAGGGATGTTGACCACGGTATACAGCAGAGTTAGCAACGTATAGGTGATGACGGCATAAATCATTTTGCCATTCAGACTAAGATCCGGAGTGCTGTAGGCGAGGACGCAGACGATGCCAAACGGCAGCGCGCCAAACAGCACCCAGGGTCGGAACTTGCCCCAACGAGAGCGGGTACGGTCGGCCAGCAGCCCCATGCAAGGATCTGAGATGGCATCCAGCGCACGCGCCAGTAAAAACATGGTGCCGACAAAACCGGCGGGAATACCGAAGATATCGGTATAGAAGAACATCATATATAACATGACATTATCGAAAACGATGTGGCTGGCGGCGTCGCCCATGCCATAACCAACCTTCTCCTTAACGGAGAGAATCTCACTTTTCATTACGCATCCTTAACGCTCACAACGCTCACTGATACCGGTTACCGTTCTTGTAAACCTTCCCTGCGAGCGCGAATATTCCGTTATTTGGTTATCAAATTACGATTCTTGTTTTCTGTGATCAGGGTAGCGCCAAAAAGTGTGATGAAATGTAACTAATGGATTTTATGGGGATTTATATGAAACCGATCATGGCAGAATGAAAGGGAAGTTAAAAAAGCGCGGGAGGGGATGTGGAAACGCCAGGAAGTAGCTATAATGCGCGCGCCTCCATGTAGCAATCGAGGTGCGGAAGATCGTCGTCTCCGGTGAGGCGGCTGGACTTCAAATCCAGTTGGGGCCGCCAGCGGTTCCGGGCAGGTTCGACTCCTGTGATCTTCCGCCAAAACATATTATTTTTCTGAAAGACTCCCCAAAGCAGAGACTCGTTCTGGTAACCCTTTATTGAAATCTTTCCTAATACAAAAAATCAATCTCAAATCAATAAGCTACCCAGCTAATGCGACTTCTGTGAGTCATAAAAACGCGCAAGTCTCGCTTACATGTTCAGTTTATTATCGGATGGCGCTCGCGCTTATCCGACCTACCGCGCCGGGTATTAGCGCTTGCGCCATTAATCAAACACGCCATTAATAATCGCCGTGACCACCGCAGTACTGAGCGCGATCAGCACCAGGTTATCCCCAATGATTTTCCACTCATAGCCCGGATAATAAGGTAATTGTCCCAGCATAGACGCTGGTACCCTTTTTTTAGCGATGCCTGGCGGCAGCGGCTTTCCTCTCGCCAGATTTTTCGCAATCCCCGGCGGTAAAGACTGATAACCCGTCAGCCCTAAATTCACTGCCAGTTGCCGGGCGACAGCGTAGCTAATATCCGATTCGACGTGATCCGGTTTACCACCATTTTTAAAGCGTTCCGTTTTTTGCCTGGCGTTTCCTTTATGTCCGTTACCATTATTACCCTGATTAGCCGCGTTATTACCATGTCCGCCGCCATTGCCGTTTCCAGGATTCGCCAGTACAGGCGTAGCGCTCAGGAAAAATGTAACCAAAGTCGCCAGGACTACCGTTAAACCACGACGTTTGCTCATGATATTACCCTTCGGATATGGGGATATTATGAACATAGCGCTCCGCCAGAAAAAGAACAATTCTGACGATTCTTATTTAATATGCGCTTCACATGGCAAACACCGCTTTTGTTTAGCGGTGTTTGCCAGTGCGCGTTATCTTATCCAGATAGTCAACAGAATCAGTACAATGGCTATCAGGAGGATCTGAAAAAAGATTTTGTCCAACCCTCTTTTTTGCATGGCATCACCTCGTTATAAAACGATTTGCCAGAGGGCTAAAAGCAACACCAACAGGCTCATCAGTAAAAATATCAGCGCGATGATTTTATCGGATGAATGATTCATCAAGGCGCCCTCAGATAGCATTAAAACCATTGACCAAAGCGTTTGATATAAAAGCGCTTCATTCCTTGCGCCACCAGACAGTAGCTCAGTAATGTCGCTACCAACCACGGGAAGTAGCTGAGCGGCAGCGGCTCCAGTCCAACCATCGCGCCTAAAGGCGAGAATGGGATATAAACGCCTATCGCCATAATCAAACCGGTCGTCAATAATACCGGCAGCGTCGCCCGGCTTTGGATAAACGGTATTTTCTGCGTCCTTAGCATATGCACGACCAGCGTTTGCGAGAGCAACCCCTCAATAAACCAGCCGGACTGAAAGAGCGCCTGCGCCTCTACGTTATTAGCCGCAAAAACGTACCACATCAGCGCAAAGGTTGTGATATCGAAAATAGAAGACGTTGGGCCAATCCATAGCATAAAACGACCGATATTTTTCGCGTCCCATTTACGCGGCTTACGCAGAAACTCTTTATCCATTTTGTCCCACGGCAACGACAACTGCGAAATGTCGTACATCAAATTCTGGATCAACAGATGAATCGCCAACATTGGCAAAAACGGAATAAACGCGCTGGCCACCAGTACTGAAAAGACGTTGCCGAAGTTGGAACTGGCTGTCATGTTCAGATACTTAATAATATTGCCGAAGGTTTCGCGCCCCTTAATAACGCCTTCTTCAAGCACCATCAGATCTTTTTCTAACAAAATAATATCTGAGGACTCTTTAGCGATATCAGCGGCGCTGTCGACGGAGATGCCGACATCCGCGTCACGAAGCGCGGGGGCGTCGTTAATCCCGTCGCCAAGGAAGCCTACGGTATGGCCATTTTTCTGTAACGCTTTCAAAATACGTGTTTTTTGTAACGGCGTTAGCCGGGCGAATACCTCGCGCTTTTCCACTTCAGCCTCCAGCTCGACGTCCGACATCGCCTCAACCTGGGTTCCGGTCAGGATGTCATGCGCATCAATGCCCACTTCCAGGCAGATACGCGCCGTCACCACCGGATTATCGCCAGTGAGCACTTTGACCGCCACACCGTTATCACGCAGCGCGGAAATGGCTTTTCCGGCGCTCTCTTTCGGCGGATCGAGAAAAGTCAGCATGCCTTCAATCGTCAGCTCTTTCTCATCTTCCGTACTCAACGGCCGATGCGCGGCGGAGCCATCCAGTTTACGCGTCGCGACCAGCAATACGCGAAATCCCTGCGCATTGTAATCTTCTGTTTTTGCCAGTAGCAGTTCACGCCGCGTCTCCGTCAGCGGCACCACACGGTCGCCTTCGCGAAGATGAGTGGACGCCATTAGCATCTCTTCGACAGCGCCTTTACAGATAAGGCTTTTATCGCCATATTGTACATCTTCCACCAGGACGGATACCCGGCGGCGTACAAAATCGAACGGCAACTCATCAAGTTTAGCGAAACGCGTTTTTGTCGATGGCGCGATGCGGCCCTCGCCAAAACGCAGTACGGCGCGATCCATCACATTTCGTGCGCCGCTCTGGCTACTACTATTCAGCCAGGCCAGCATCAATACCCGACTGTTTTTTACACCGTCCACATCCAGGTGATGTTCCAGAAAAATGTTGTCCTGGGTTAAGGTACCGGTTTTGTCCGTACACAACACATCCATCGCGCCGAAGTTCTGAATAGCGTTCAGGCGCTTAACTATCACTTTGCGCCGCGACATCGCAATCGCGCCTTTCGCCAGATTCGAACTGACGATCATGGGCAACATTTCCGGCGTCAGCCCCACAGCCACCGCCAGCGCGAACAACGAAGCCTCTACCCAGTCTCCCTTACTGAAGCCGTTGATTAGCAGGACAACCGGAACCATAACCAGCATAAAGCGTATCAACAGCCAGCTCACACTGTTGACGCCGCGATCAAAAGCCGTCTGGGTACGTGTGCCGACAATCGACTTCGCCAGGGAACCGAACCAGGTGCGGTTCCCTGTCGCCACCACGACCGCCTGCGCTCTGCCACTGGTCACATTCGTTCCCATCAGACAGATATTGCCCAGATCCAGCAAACTTTTATCTTTGTCAGGCAATTGCTCACTGTCTTTGCCAGTGACATCGGCCATCACATCGTATTTTTCAACGGGCAACGACTCACCGCTGAGAATTGACTGACTGATAAAGAGATCACGGGACTCCAGTAGCCGAACGTCCGCCGGTACAAGATCGCCCGCAGCCAGGAAAACCACATCGCCCGGCACCAGCTCTTCAATGGGAATCTCTTCCTGCACCGCGCCGATATTCCCCGGTCCACGACGCGATACCGTGGCGGTAGTACGAACCATCGATTTCAGCGCCTGTGCTGCTTTGTTAGTGCGAAACTCCTGCCAGAAACGCAATAATCCGCTAAGACTCACCATCGTCAGAATAATCAGCACGCCAGTGAGATCGGTCTCTTCGCCGCGGCGTAGCGGCAGCCAGTAGTCGGTGACAAAACTCACGGCGGCAAGCGCCATCAGAACGTAAATAAATGGGTTATTGAATGCCTGCAGAAGCTGAATGAGCACCGGAGGAACCTGCTCATGCGCCACTTCATTACGTCCATACACTTTCAGCCGTTCACTTGCCTCCTCCGTAGTAAGCCCCTGATGATGGCTATTTAGCCGCGCCAGCGTCTGTTCCGGGCTATGAAAAGCTTCCGCTTCGATCGGAAATACTTTTTTATGCTGCTTATCATTTTCTGACGCCGGGCGATTGAGCTTCCGGTTTTCAATGTTCATGTCAGTCATGATGAATCCTCAAAATTAAGGTGTGGTGTTTCCTGCATATCACTCCCATGGAATAATAAATTCACGGTTTGAAGGTGAATGCCCTGGGAGAATTCTCTATGCCTAAAAAAGGTTATTGCTCACTCACTATTTTGAGTGGGTTTTATTTTGTGTGTTCGGGAATATCCATCATTCCCTCCTTATACGCATTAGCGTAACGTTAAGATTAAACAAATTATTACTGTTCGTTAACACTCCAGCGAATAGCGGTGATATTATCGTTATCACCTATTCTGGATATAATAAGCTCTCGCGCTTTAAGATAATCAGCATGACCAACAAGCTCAGCATGAATTTCTTTATAGTCCTGTTCCTGAGCAGGAACGGAACCTAACCCCTGTAAGCAGATCTCTGCCTCTTTTACAATATTCAGTAACCACTGACGAACCGCGCTCTCATGTTCTTTATTAAAGGTTACTTTCAGGATATAATGTTTTTCTTCCTCGAATGATATCGGAAGTTGATTTATACGTTGCGCCGCTTCACGCAGTAAAATATTGGCGCAAAGAATAATGATTGTCGCCACCAGCGCATTTTTGAACTGACCTAAACCGCATAACACACCGATGCCCGCTGAACACCATAGCGTTGCCGCGGTGTTCAGTCCGCGCACATTCATCCCTTCGCGCATGATAACGCCCGCCCCCAGAAAGCCGATACCAGAGACAATCTGCGCTGCAATTCTCCCGGGACTGTCTGGCGATGTCGTCACCGAGCTCAGAATAAAAACGGCAGCGCCTGTCGCCACCAGCGCATTGGTGCGTAGTCCCGCCATACGTTGACGCCACTGTCTTTCCGCGCCAATCAGCGCTCCCAATAGCATAGCGGTGAGTAGATTTGAAATATAAGGAAACATCAACATACGTTCCTCCATGTTTTTTGGAAGAATAAGTACGTGCTTTATTTAGCACACGACAAATTGTTGCCTTAAGGCAATTAGCGTCGTGTTGACGGTGGAGGAAATAAAGCGTGTTTAAACATTAACATGACGATTACCTCGCGACAATGCGCGTAGTTGTAACATTCTTGGGATGACAATCGTCACAAGGGGAGATTGCTGCCCGCCGGTTCGGCAAGCAGCGCAGGAATAGCGTGCGTTAGCTTGCCAGATGATTTAAGTAAAAGTGACTGTCCAACATATTACTCCTGCATGAATTTGCGCTTATTATAGTCAGTCAATATGTTCCGTAAAGTGCAAAGGCGGGTTTAGTGACGATTTGTTTAAGTTTGTGAGCTATTTTATTATGACAAAAAAATGACAATATTATGTCAATAACAGGTTCGTCTGAAATTATTGCACAATAAATTCCTGCGTAACACCAGCGATAGCTCTGCTATGATGTCTGCACGCCCAAAAATAAAACAACATGACGAGGAAAAAATGGGTTCTACCAGAAAAGGAATGCTGAACGTACTGATTGCCGCCGTATTGTGGGGAAGTTCAGGCGCTTGCGCGAAGTACATCACGGAGTAAAGCCGTATGTCGTCACAGTTCCTGACAATGACACGTTTGTTATTCGCTGGGCTGATCCTGGTAATGTTCTCCTTTATGCATGGCGATAAAATATTTTCGATTCTTAAAAACCGCAAAGACGCTCTGAGTCTGCTGATTTTTTCCGTGGTGGGCGCGCTCACCGTTCAGTTGACCTTCCTGCTCACGATTGAAAAATCCAATGCCGCCACCGCGACGGTACTGCAATTTTTATCGCCGACCATTATTGTGGCGTGGTTTGCATTAGCGCGAAGAACACGACCAGGCATTCTGGTCTTAACCGCCATTCTTACATCGCTTATCGGCACTTTTTTACTGGTGACGCACGGCAACCCAACGTCGCTGTCGATCTCTTCAGCCGTGCTGTTCTGGGGTATCGCCTCCGCGTTTGCCGCCGCCTTTTATACTACCTGGCCTTTCAGACTGATCGCCCAATACGGCACGCTGCCAGCGGCAAAAACAGGGAATTGAACGCGCACATACGCAGGGTAGATACCGGGGAAAACAGGCAGATCAGGAACGGCATCAGAAAGTAATGTACTACCGGCAGGTAAAAAAACTCAGCATCCGCGAAACGGCAGACGCGACAGGCTACATTACTTCCCAGGTTTGTCGCATTCAGGCTCTCTATAAAGAAGTGGCTCCTGATTAAAAAACAGCCTTAACGTACAATAATTTTCGATATTTAAACTGACCAAATACAGGTCAGCTTTTGCGCCGCAAGCGGCGGGGCATCAGGCCGTAGCTAATATTTTTACTGCCGGATGAAAGGCCGCAATGCAGCCTTTTAAGGCTTTATCATATAACTTATAAAGTGTAGTAGGAATAAAATATAAGCGTGATAAATTAAATTAACTCTTTAGGTTTGTTTCCGTAATATACAAAATTATCAAAATCCTCATGTCGGTATGTGTCATGACGCTCATAAAAATTATAAACTACAGATAATTTTTGTTCTGTTATAGTGGGTTCACTGTCATGAAGTGTTTTTCTTCCCTGCATGACAAGGAGTGCTCCCTTTCTTGCAAATATTTTTTTATGTTCAGTCCATGTTTCTTTCCTGGCAGGGTGACTTCTGTTAATTTGCATACGTAATGGAGCTTCGTTGTTATCTGTCAGAAATAACAGAACAGCTATTCCGTTAGTGTCATAATGTAAACCCAGCGCTCCCCCACCGGGTGGATATGCTTTAATATTTATATCTGATAAAGAATATGGGGAAACTATCGCGTCCGTGCAGGTGATCAAACTAATTAGCGGAGTGATTGCGTGGTAGATTGCATTTAATTCCGGTAAATGTGCCCTGACATCCGGACCTTTAAATATATGATGGTTATAAACCCTACCCAAGTCAGATACAGCATCATTACCTAAACCAGAATGATTAACGTGGTCAACTAATCCCTGGGCTATGATAGTATTAACGCGATCGGTAAGGTTATCACATATTTCAGCTGGGATTAGCTCCTCAACTACGGTGGCTAAGTTATAGAAATAGTTGTGTCTGTGTTTTTGAATATCGAACACTTTATACCCATCCTGTAGATTGTGTTGCGGTGGATACCATTGTTATAGTTTTGTTATATCAATGTGCTTTTTGTGGTATTGTGATGCGTGCAAATAAACAATATTACAACAAATCTATGTGTTAGGATGAAAAATGAGCAAAAGACTTGACTTGTTTGTTGGCTTTTTAGTGACAGTTCTGTGGGGTGCTAATTTTACTGTCATTGAGCTGGGTTTGAGGGATCTTGATCCCTTTATTTTAACCTTTTTAAGGTTTACATTTTGTGCTTTTCCGTTAGTGTTTTTTATTAAAAAACCGGAAGGCATATCACTGATAAGTATTGCACTGTACGGAGTTATTTTTGGTGTCGGGTTATGGTGGGTCGTTAATTTTGCTATGTTTAATGGACTGTCTGCTGGACTTTCATCTGTATTCCTTCAGTTTAGTGCATTTTTCACGATCGTTTTAAGTTGCTTTTTCCTCGGCGAGAAAATAAATAAAATACATATTTCAGGAATTGTTATAGCTTTTGTTGGCTTAATTATGATTATTCATTTTTCAGAGGAATCCTCCACAATTAAAGGAGTGTTTTTTGTGATAATTGCAGCCATGTCATGGGCCGTCTGTAACATTATCGTGAAGTTAACTAGGCCTGCCAATATGATTGCGTTTATTGTATGGTCAAGCTTGTTCTCTGCGCCTGCTGTGTTAATAATGACAGTTTATGTCAAGGGATGGGGAGGGGTATTGTCAATACCGGACGATATCACGGTGGGTTCTTCTTTCTCTGTTCTGTTTCAGGCATATATAACCACAGTTGTTGGTTATATGATCTGGAATAATCTGATGAAGAAGTATCCGGCAACTGAAGTTGCACCATTATCACTTTTTGTTCCCGTTTCCGGGGTGATTACATCCTATTTATTTTTAGATGAAAGGCTGAGTGTTCAGCAACTTATTTCAGTGATAGTTGTCATCACAGGTATTTTCATTTTCTTGAATTCGGCAAGGATCATTAAGCTCATGAATTCTCAAAGCAACGCTGAGTCTCAAAAATCAACTATACGTTAGTTTCAAAAAAAGCCTGCAATGCGCTGAGGAATCCCCAGTAATGAGTGGGTAAAAAAAGACATGCATAGATCTACTGATTGTGCAACCGATTCAATGAGATCACATCTATGCCTGCAACGGTGGCGGCTACGCTTTATCTGGCTTACGATGAATAGCGTCTACAGGCCGGATATAAGCGCAGCACCATACGGCAGTCAAACGTTGCCCGCCGCCCCTGCCAACCTCATTCATCTCGTCTTTTGTTAACAAGATGCATTGTATGCAGGTGAGTAGTATCAATGCAGCCAGTAGACGCCCTCTTCCGGCTGAAAAAACGCGTTATAGCGCAGTTGAAACGCGTTAATCTCCTGCATATCGGGCTCCATTTCGCGCAAAAAGCCCAGCGCCAGCCGTACCTGTGTATCAGTGATCGGCGCGGCTAAACGCGATTTTTGCAACAGCCGATGCCACCGCTGCAAATTCTGATCGCCGCCATCAATAATCACGATTTGCCAAATCAATAACACCTGAGCGGCATTTTGCAGATGCAACTCATCAGGGCGATGCAGATACTGTAAAAATTCGCCGCCCGCCGCTTTTCCCATCTGATCAATCATTGATTCTATCGGCACCACATCAATATTCAAACGTTCACTCAGGCGGCGAATCGCACGGCGGGTATCCGACGTCAGCACCCGGAAACCCACAATAAACACCACCACAAACGTGGCCAGAATCAACCAAATCATGCGCACATCCGTCACCAAACAGGATGCCCATCATAACGGGAAATTTACGGCTGTCGACGGTCTACAGGATTTATCGAACCGCAAAACGTGGATACCTGGCCTACGCGAAGCATAAAAAAGCCCGGCGTTAAGCCGGGCAAAACGTTACCAAATGCACACATTTAAGCGATATTGACTTGCTGAATTTTTTTCTCACGGCGGATTTTGCGCTCTTCCATCACGGCGACCATCGCCATCAGGCAGATACAGCCGATCGCGGCGGCGTCCAGCGCGGCGAAGGTGCCCGCCCAGCCGGTCAGACCAAAAACGGGGGTGCCGTCGGCAATCATGCCCAGACCCAGCTTGGCAAAGCTATCGCCGATAAGATAAGCGAAGGTTCCCTTGATACCGTCCGCAGCGCCGATGGCTTTTTTCGGTACGAAACCGACTGCCGCCACGCCAATTAATAGCTGCGGCCCAAACACCAGGAAACCGAGCGCGAACAGCGAGGCCAGATAGACATACTGGTTGCTGGCGTGCTGGTAGACGCCGAGGGTGGCGATGATTAACGCCAGCGCCACACAGGCTACCAGCGCACGACGACCGTTCGCCAGGTCAGAGAGCCAGCCCCACAGCAACGTGCCGACCAGCGCGCCCACTTCAAACAAGGTAAAGCCCTGAATCGCCACCTCTTTCGAAAGTTTCAGTTCCTGGAAGGCGTAGACGGTTGACCACTGGTCGATACCAATACGCACCACATACAGGAAGATATTGGAGAAGCACAGCAGCCAGATCACTTTGTTTTTCAACACGTATTCAACAAAGATCTGCCACTTGGTCATTTCGTTTTCTTCAGTCTCTTTATCCTCTTCGCTGATCTCTTCGCCGAACAGTTCTTCAGCTTTACCCAGGCCGTAAGATTCCGGGGAGTCGCTGCCAAAACGCAGGCCGATAAAGCCAACAATCAGCGCGATAATCGACGGGAAGATAAACATGCCGATGACGTGACCGTCGAACAGGTAGTTAGCGCCGAACAGCGCCACGCCTGCCGCGCCTGCGCCGCCGAGGTTGTGGGAGATATTCCAGAAGCCGAGAAAGGTGCCGCGTTTACGACGCGGAGTCCATTTGGTGATGGTCGAGTAGCTGCACGATCCGCCGGTACTCTGGAAGAAACCGCTCAGGGCATAGAAAGCGATCATCAGAAACAGACTGGTTGACCCCGCGCCCATACTGGCGCTGAAGCCGAGCATACAGATAGCGGAGAGGATCAACATAAACGGTAGAAACTGCTTGGTATTTTTACCGTCAGCGTAGTAGGAAACCAGCGTTTTCCCCACGCCGTAGGTGATCGAGAAGCCCAGGCCAATCATCCCCAGCTCGGTCATGCTCAACCCGTAGGTAGAGATCATGTCGTTCTGCGCGATGTTAAAGTTTTTGCGGATCAGGTACATGGTCAGGTAGCCGATAAAAACCACCAGATAGGACTGCATGAACGGCTTGAACCACATTTTACGCCGCACATCGAGCGGCAGATCCAGGGTCGGCTTGCGCACCTGGTTTAAGAAGGCCAGCATGGATTACTCCTGAGCTAATTTTTATACCTGCGAATGGCAGGCATTGTAAAAATCCACAGGAAAAGTGGCCTGCGACAGCGTCCAGGCAAAACCGGGAAAATTTCTTAGTTTTGCCCCATTCAGCGCAAAAAGGTGAGGTGCATCACGCTTCGCTGGTCTCGCGTGGGGCCTGGGCGTTCAGAAATGGCAGCAGCAATAGCGCGGAGATCCCCGCCGCGATGGCGATGACCGCGAAAAAACCGGTCCAGTGCCAGATCTCCAGAACTTTCGCTAACGGCCAGCCGGAAAGTGACGCGCCGAGATAGGCGAACAGGCCGACAAAGCCGGTGGCCGCGCCCGCCGCCTCTTTATGCGAGCACTCCGCCGCCGCCATGCCAATGAGCATCTGTGGGCCGAAGACAAAGAAACCGGTGGTGAAGAAACAGGCCGCCTGCATCACGTAGCTGGCGAACGGCATCAGCCACAGCGACCCCACAGAGAGCAAAATCCCGGCGGCGAAGATTAAATTCATCGGTCCGCGGTTGCCGTTGAAGAGTTTGTCCGAGCCCCAGCCCGCCACCAGCGCGCCGATAAATCCGCCCAACTCAAACATCGATACTGCCGTGTTGGCCGTCACCAAATCCACGCCCAGCGTCTCGGACATATACAGGTTGCCCCAGTCGTTAATCGCCGCGCGTACCACGTACACTAAGACATAACACAGCGAAAGCAGCCAGATATAAGGATTCAACAGCACATATTTAGCGAGGATTTCTTTGCGGCTTAGCCCCGCGCCCTCTAGCTGTTGGGCGACTTCCAGCGCATCGTGCCGCCAGTCGCCTACCGGCGGTAAACCAATCGCCTGCGGACGGTCGCGCAGCCGCCAGCAGAGGACCATGCCCACCCCGATGGCAAGCAATCCGGCCACCATCATCCCGACGCGCCAGCCATAATGCAGGGCGACAGCGGCCATGACGAGAGGGATCAGCGCCCCGCCGACATTATGCGCGGTGTTCCATAACGCCCACCAGCCGCCGCGCTCGGTACGCGAGTACCAGGCGGTCAGCAAACGGGCGCAAACCGGCGATCCAAACCCCTGGAAAAAGGCGTTCAACGCCCATAGCAGAGCAAAGGCCCACAGCGAGGTCGAGAAGCCGAACAGAATATTCACTACGCCGGTCGCAATCAGCCCGATGCCCATAAAATAGCGGGCGTTAGAGCGATCGCTAACGATGCCGGAAACAAATTTCGACACCCCGTAGGTGATGTAAAACAGCGTCGCCAGCAGGCCGATATCGCTGCGGGTCAGAATGCCGCTGGCAAGGATTTCCGGCGCGGCGGCGCTAAAGCTTTTACGGGTGAAATAGAACAGCGCGTAACCCAACCAAATGGTGATCAGGATGTGCCGCCGCCAGTAGCGATAGCGGGCGTCAACCTCGTGCTTATCGGTGATGAGCGGCGCGTTAGCCGGGGCTTTTAAAAACGAAAGCATTATCCTTCCTTAAACGTAACGCTGGGGCAACGAGACGCTTATCCGCGTACCGTGGGTACAAGAGATGGTTAGCGTCCCGCCGAGCGCCGACACGCGTTCGCGCATTCCGGTCAGGCCGAAGCCCTGCTGGTGAGAGCCCGGCGGCAGGCCGCTGCCGTCATCCTCAATCACCAGCATCAGCCGCTCGTCCTGTTGCCAGCCCTGTAACGTCACCGCGCTGGCATTGGCATGTTTTACGATGTTATTCAGCCCTTCCTGACAGACGCGAAACAGCGTCACGCGCTGACTTTCGCTCAGCGCCGTTTCGTCAATTCGCCAGTCGAGGTGGCTGACAATACCGTGGCTTTCCAGCTCCATTTCGCGCAACAGCGAGCGGATGGCCTGCGCCAGCGTTAAGTCGTCTAACTGGCGCGGGCGCAAGCGCCCCAGCAGGCGACGCACGGCGTCATACACGCCCAGCGAAAGCTGCTCGATAAGTTGCCCGCTCTGCTTCACGCCGCCGTTATCCGCCGCCAGCCGTTGTACAATGCCCGCCTGGGTACGAATCGCGGTGATGGTCTGCCCGATGTCATCGTGCAGCTCACGCGCAACATCGCGCCGCACGCTCTCTTCGGTCTCCAGAAGACGCTCCGCCAGCCGATGGTTGCGCGCCAGCTCCTTTTGCAACGACTGGTTCAGCTCGCGCAGGCGCTGAATGCCCGCGCCAAGCAGTAGCCCGGTCAGGCTTTGCGCCAACAGCGAAAGTAATAAATCGACGGGATGATCGTGCCAGGTCTGGCTGGCGATCAGCGCGATAGCGTTCATCAGCGTAGCAATGAGCGCGCCCTGCCAGCCATAATGCCAGGCGAGCGCGATAATCGGCAACGCCAGGCAGAACGGCGTGAAGCGCGAAAGTTCAGCAGGTAAACCCAGTTGCAGCCACAGACTGACGATAAACAGCAGCAGATACCAGATCAGATGCCGCCCGCGCCAGTTTACCGGCTGCGATACCAGCGATGGTCCCAGCGGTAGCCAGGTAGTGCTGGTGAGATAGTGCCAGAAAACCAGGCAGATGGGGGCCAGCGTCAGACCACCCGTGAGGGTCAGCAGTAGCGCGTTCCATGCCGCTTCCCCCTGCCCCAGCCAGGGCAGGGATTGCAGTAGCGCCGCGGCGGTGAGGGCCGCGCCCTGAAGCAATAACGTGCGCCAGTCGCGCTGATGGCGGTAACGTGAGGTTAGCGCCACGGGCAGTAGCGTCAACACACTACCGAGCATCAAAAGCGGCAGATGGGCGAGCGCGACTTCCTGCGCCAACCAGTACACCAGCAGCCACTCCGCGCCAAGCAGCACGGGCCAGTAGCCGCGCGGGCATTGCAGCATCAACCCCAGACGCAGGCCAAACGGAAACAACAGCGCCGCCAGTTCCGGACGTTCCACCAGATGCAGGCTGGCGCTCCACAGGCAGAACCACGCGGCGGAGAAGATAAAAAAGCAGGCAACGACAGTGATTAAACGGGAAAAAAGGGTGTTCATTACCAACCGTCAAACATGCGATGCGCCAGTTCAACGTCGTTACTGACGCCTAATTTTTCCAGCAGATTCGCGCGATGGACGTGCACCGTTTTTGGCGACAGCCCCAGCTCGGCGGCAATCTCTTTTACCGCCATACCCTGGGCGAGTTTTTCCGCCACCTGACGCTCGCGTTTGGTCAGCGGATCTTGCCGACCTGCCGCCAGTTTCACGGCAATATCGGGGGTCAAATAGCAGCCGCCCGTCGCCACCGTATGCACCGCGGCGATCAGCTCATCCGGACTACAGCGTTTAGAGAGAAAACCGCGCGCGCCGGCGTTCAACGCCTGTTCCACCAGCGCCGGGCTATCGTGAACCGAGAGCATGATCGTCGCCATCCCTTTTGGCAGTTGGCTTAGCAACTCCAGTCCGGAAATATCCGGCATCGAGATATCGCAGATACACACCTGTACGCCGCGCCCCGGTAAGCCTGCCAACGCTTCGCGCCCGGAACCAAACTCGGCGACCACCTGCAAATCAGGTTCCATCCCCAGTAGCTGTGCAAAGCCGGAGCGGACGATAAGGTGGTCGTCGATAAGGGCAACGGTGATCATGAGTTCTGTCCTGATGGGTAAAAAAAACGCGCTTACCTTAACGATAAGCGCGCAGCTGTTCAAGCCTTGAGCGGTCAGACAATGCCTGTCGTGACGGTAAATGTCCGGGTTTGCTGCGGTTCCAGTTGAAGCAAGGTTCCATTTCGCTGCGCCGCGAGAAAACCTTCAGGCCGACAGGTCGCGGGCAGGGCAAAGGCGGCAACCTGCTGATCGCCGTTATAAAGAATCCAGCGGGTCACGTAATTCAGCTCCGCGCTGGCGAAACGTGTCACGAACGTGGTGCCATCAGGCGCGATCATGTGGAACTCTGGGGTATCCGCGTACTTGTCCAGTTCATCGGCAAAGAACACGATTTCCGGGTCGTAAAAGCCAGGCGCGTTGAGCGTTGCCAGCGAGGCTTCACCCTGCAAAAGTCGCTGATTAAACGCCAGCCACCGCTCGGTAGGCTTAACATGCGCCGGAACCGACTCGCGTAGCGTCAACGCGGTATCCGGAATATTCTGGCGAAACGTGGCGTTCGGCACATAGGCATAGTTCATGTGGCACATGTACTGTAGCGGCATGGCGACTGAAGCCAGGTTAGTCACTGCCATCTGAATATCAAACAGCGCGCTTGCTTTACGCATCACCACCGCAGGTTGCGCCTGATAATGATGACCGAATCCCATCACATATTCATAACGGCCGGTCACGCGTAAACTGTCGCCGTCTAACTCCAGCCAGGCGTCGTCCATGGCCGCGCAGGGCATCTCGCCGTGCAGCGGATGTGTATCTTCTGGCGACGGGCAGCCATTCGCCAACAGTCCGGAATGGAAAGCAAAGCAACCATACGTCGCCACCACTTCCGCAGCCGGCTTCGGCTGGCGGAACATGTTGCGCATAGTCAGGTCATGACCGTCAAACTGCGCGTCCCAAATCATCTGCCCCATCCAGGGCAGAATCACCAGATGACCGCGGCTGTTTTGTATTTTCAATCCTTCCACGTCGCTGGCGTAACGAAACGCCGTAACCGTAAAATCGTCATCTTCCAGCAGGTTACGCGGCTGCTCGCTAAAGAGCTCCCGCCATAAAGTAATACGTGTTGTCATGGTTTCTCTCCTCAGGACGCGGCGACTTCAGCCAGGTTGCCGCGCACTTTGCTTTCGCGCCAGAAGTAAACGCCAACGTAAACAAAGCACAGCATGGAAACCAGGAATGAGAGCTGTAGCGAGTGGAACATGTCCGCCACGTAGCCCTGAATCGCCGGAACCACCGCCGCGCCGACAATCGCCATCACGATGACCGCTCCCGCCATTTCGGTATGTTCGTTATCGACGGTATCGAGCGTTCCGGCATAAATGGTCGCCCAGCAGGGGCCAAACAGGACGCTGACCAGCACCGCCACGTATACCGCGCTAAAGCTTGGCGCCAGCGCCACGTAGGCCAGGAATAGCGCGCCGATAACAGAGTAAAGCATCAGGACTTTTTCCGGGTTAAAGCGCGTCATCAGAATGTTGGCGATAAACTTGCCGATAAAGAAGCAGGCGAAGCTGTAGACCATAAAGGTAGAAGCATCGCGCTCATTGATATCGCCTAACTCCAGCGCCAGACGGATAGTGAACGACCAGACCGCCACCTGCATTCCCACATACAGGAACTGCGCCACAATACCGCGACGGAAACGGGCGTTGCTGGCGAGATAGCGTAGCGTATCCAGCGCCGAGGGGCGTTTATGACTCGCGGTTTGCGCGACTTTACAGGTCGGGAAACGCGTCAGCAGGAACAGTACCATCACCACCACCAGAACCATAATCATGTATTTATAGGGTTCCAGAGTGTTTTCCAGCATCAGTACCTTGAAGTTGTGGACTTGCTCGGCATTCATGCCCGCCATCTGTTTTTCCAGGCTTTCCCCTTCGGAAAAGACCAGATATTTACCCAATAAAATTCCTGCCGCCGCGCCGATCGGATAAAAGGTCTGGCTGATATTCAGCCGCAGCGTTGCGTAGGCTTTTGGCCCGATCATCGAACTGTAGGTATTCGCCGCCGTTTCCAGGAAACTCAGGCCAATCGCAATGGCGAAAATCGCCGCGAGGAACATGGTGTAGGTCGCCATGTGCGACGCCGGGAAAAAGAGCGTACAGCCGACAATGTACAGCGTCAGGCCGATAAGTATCGCCACTTTATAACTGGTTTTTTTAATGACCAGCGAGGCCGGAATAGCAATTAAAAAATAACCGCCATAAAAGGCGCTTTGTACTAATGCCGAAGCAAAGTTGCTCAGCGAAAATACACTTTTAAATTGCGTAATCAGAATATCGTTTAACGCGGCTGCACATCCCCATAACGGGAATAAACAGGATAACAAAATAAACTGGAACAGAGGGGTCTTATTCAGATACCCATCGGGCATCTGAACGATGTTTTTATCGTTCATAGTGCTACCTTTAACAGTGCAGGGTGATTATTATTCGTTCAACGAAAGATACTCATTAAATTGCTCAATGCTTGGATAAGAGGATTGGGTGCCTTTCCCGGTGACGCTGAAAGCGGCAAAGAGGACGGCTTTTTTCATGGCGGCTTCCACATCTCCGCTCTGGACATAGTAATGCGCGAAACAGCCGATAAAAGCATCGCCCGCGCCGCTGGTATCGACAGCATTAACGTTAAACGCCGGAACGTGTACTTCCTTGTCACGCGTCATCCATAGCGCGCCCTTTTCGCCCATCGTAACAATAATATTATTCAGCCCTTTATCCACCAGCGAACGCGCCGCCGCGCGAATACAATCGCTGGAATCAACCGGCATACCCGTTAATATTTCCAGTTCGGTTTCGTTGGGTACAAAGAAGTCGCATTTACAGGCATAAGACATATCTAATTCCCGTAATGCGGGCGCAGGATTTAATAACACTTCAATCCCGTGTTTCTTGCCAAATTCTATTGCGTGGTAAACCGTTTCAAGCTGAACTTCCAGTTGCAGAATAATAAGCTGGCATTTTTTTAAATCTTCCGCCGCGCGATCGATATCTTCCGGCGAGAGAAACTTGTTTGCGCCTTTGATGATCAGAATGCTGTTGCTGGAATTGGCATTGACGAAAATCGGCGCTACGCCGCTGCTGGTACACGGTACTTTTTCCACATACGTCGTGTTGATACCCCAGGATTCGAGATTACGAATGGTGTTGTCGGCAAAAATATCGTCACCCACTTTGGTCAGCATCAAGACTTTTGAATTGAGCTTAGCGGCCGCCACAGCCTGGTTCGCCCCTTTTCCGCCGCAGCCGATTTTAAACGCTGGCGCTTCCAGAGTTTCCCCTTCTTTGGGCATCTGGTTGGTGTAGGTGATAAGGTCCACCATGTTAGAGCCAATAACCGCGATATCCATATTACTCCCTCTCAGAAATCGTCACACGGCAATGATATTAAAATAACACTATCATGTTATTTCCGTATCATTTGTGACTCTGATCGCGATTAGAGGATCATTTTTCCGGTTACTTAGTGAACACCCCCAGGCAGAACATACGCACAACGAATCATTCCTTTTGTTACAATTCACTGAAATTTAAATATTTATTATTAAAAAACGCGAATAAACCCACTTTTATTTCCTGACGGCCAGACGTATAGTAATGCTACACTGTGATGTTCTCAGAAACACATAAATGTTACTGAAGGAACATGACAATATGATTTGCGGAGAGGGTGAATGGAGACCAAGCAAAAAGAACGTATCCGACGCTTGATGGAGTTACTGAAAAAGACCGATCGAATCCATCTGAAAGACGCCGCGCGGATGCTGGAAGTTTCAGTGATGACCATTCGCCGCGATCTCAGCCAGGACGATGAACCTTTACCGCTAACGCTGCTCGGCGGCTATATCGTCATGGTAAATAAACCTGCGTCTTCAACTAATACGCCGTTGCCGGCGGACAAGCCGCATCATCGGGACGATCTTCCCGTTGCGATCCTGGCCGCTGGACTGGTGCGTGAAAACGATCTGGTCTTTTTTGATAACGGACCGGAAATGCCATTAGTCATTAACATGATACCGGATGATATTACCTTTACCGGAATTTGCTACTCGCATCGGGTATTTATCGCGCTTAATGAGAAGCCTAATGCCACGGCGATTCTGTGCGGCGGCACCTATCGGGCCAAGAGCGATGCCTTTTATGATGCCAATAATCCTTCGGCGCTGGACTCGCTCAATCCGCGCAAAGTGTTTATTTCCGCCAGTGGCGTACATGAGCATTTTGGCGTGAGCTGGTTTAACCCGGACGATCTTGCCGCCAAACGTAAAGCGATGGAGCGCGGTCTGCGCAAAATTTTGCTGGCGCGTCACGCCCTGTTTGATGAGGTCGCGCCTGCCAGCATTGGTCCGCTTTCTGCCTTTGATGTCCTGATTAGCGATCGCCCGTTACCGACAGATTATGCCGTTCACTGTCGAAATGGTTCCGTCAAAGTCATCACGCCTGATTCGGAAAGTGAATAATTTACTCAAAAAAGACGGCAATTTTATTGAACATGGTGGGATCGGACTGGTTTCGCACCACCTTCGCCACATCTTCCAGTTTATCGATCTGGCTTATCATCTGTTCAAGCCGCTGATCGTCATTGACCAGAAGCCAAATGCGGCTCTGATCGCTACCCTGAATCGGCAGACAGAGAATGCCCTCAACGTTGAAAGCTCGCCGGGCGAACAGCCCGCAGACGTGGGTCATCACGCCAGGATGGTTGCGAACGGTCAGTTCCAGAATAACGTTCTCATGTGATTGTTTCTGCATGGCTTATTCCCCCACCATCTCTGTATTTGCCGCGCCAGGCGGCACCATCGGATACACTTTTTCTTCCGCATCAATACGCACATGGATTAACGCCGGTCCCGGACGACGGATGATAGCCTGCAACGCCGTCTGCGGATCGGCTTCGTTATTCAAATCACAGGTATCCAGACCAAACCCGGCGGCAATCTGCATAAAGTTGATGCTTCCCGGATAGGTCGCCGCAAAGACGCCCTGCTTATAGAACAGGCTCTGTTGCTGATGAACCAGTCCCAGCGCGTCGTTATTCATCAGGATGATTTTCACATCCAACTGATTTTCGCTGGCGGTAGCCATCTCCTGAATGTTCATCATCAGACTGCCGTCGCCGGAAAAACACAGCACCTTGTGGTCCGGATTGGCCAGCGCCGCGCCAATCGCTGCGGGCAGACCAAACCCCATGGTGCCCAGCCCGCCGGAGGTCAGCCACTGACGCGGGCGGTTAAGCGGGTAAGCCTGTGCGGTCCACATCTGATGCTGTCCGACGTCAGTGGTAATAATCGCGTTGTCGTCTACACAGGCGGCGACCGCATTAATCAGTCCATAGTGGCTAAGTGGGTTATTTTCCTGGGGAATGCAGCAGGGGAATTCTTGCTGCAAATCCGCAACCAACTGATGCCATGCTTCTCGCGGCTGTGTCTCGATCTGGGGAATTAACTGCGCCAGTACATCATCGACATCAGCCTGAATAGCCACATGCGGCTGCTTAATTTTGCCTAACTCTGCGCGATCGATATCCACGTGAATGATTTTGGCATTCGGACAAAACTGTTCCGTTTTGCCAATCGCCCGGTCATCAAAACGCGCACCCAGGACAATCAGCAAGTCGGCCTCTTGCAGGATGAAATTGGTGCTGCGAGCGCCATGCATCCCCAGCATTCCTAACGACAGCGGATGCGCCTTCGGCAGCATCCCCAGCGCCATTAAAGTCATTGTCGTCGGCAGTTGCGCTTTTTCCGCCAGTTCGCGCACGCGAGCCGGCGCATTGATCACGCCGCCGCCCAAGTACAGTACCGGACGTTTCGCCGCGTTAATCATCGCGGCGGCCTCACGGATACTCTCCGCGCTAAAATCCGGTGAGGGTGATTTTTCTGCCGGCGGCGGCAACGCTTCCAGTTCTATTGTCGCTGTCTGGACATCTTTAGGAACGTCTATCCACACCGGGCCGGGACGCCCCGACTGCGCCAGACGAAAAGCATCGCTCATCACCTGAGGCAACTCATTAACATTCCTGACCAGATAGTTGTGTTTGGTGATGGGGATAGAGATACCGTAGGTATCCACTTCCTGAAACGCGTCAGTGCCGATCATGGACGCCGGAACCTGCCCGGTAATGCAGATTAACGGAATGGAATCCAGGCGCGCATCGGCAATAGCCGTGACCAGATTGGTTGCGCCCGGCCCGCTGCAGGCCATACAGACGGCAGGTTTACCCTCCGTTCGCGCCATACCCTGCGCAATAAACCCCGCGCCCTGTTCGTGGCGCGCCAGAATATGACGGATTTGCGTGCTTTGGCTTAATGCGTCGTAAACGGGGAGGATCGAACCACCGGGAATGCCGGTGACGATACGAATCCCCTGGCGCTCCAGAAAATGAACAATAAATTCCGCGCCCGTAACGCGCTGAGGTATAGATGTTGTGCCCGAACTTGCCATGCTCCATTCCTTTTATTCTGAGCCGACATTCCGGGAGGGTCTCTTAAACGAAAAACCCCGCCCGGTTTGCGCCGGCGGGGTTTTGGAATCGTGTGTGTTCCGGACCCTACGGCGCATTGCCGACCACCACCACCACACGCACGACGACCACTGCGCGAGATGGCGCAGTTCTTAGTAGGGTCGCGTTCAGTATGGAAGGGTTCATTAGGGGCCTTGTCTGTTTGTCATTAACAGGTTTTATACAAGCACAGCGCTTTCAGCATGACAACGGAAAATTTTTCATCTGCACAAAAATGCGTCAGCGATCACATTTTTCTGTCCGCCCTGAAAACAAAAACCTCGCCGAAAAAAGCGAGGTTTTTACAGAGAGATGCGGGTGGTAGCCGCGAAACACACTGTGTTATGTCAACAGCAGAAGTATACGCGTTCTGTGCAGAACGCGCAATTTCGGCGCGAATTTTGATGTATTTGAGTATGGATCAGAAGCTTTATTCTGTCTATAAATTACTGTTAATTTATACAGTATTTAACTATAATGTCTTTGACACAATGTGTTATGCGGGGGCCGCATCGTAAACCGGCGCAACGAAGTCCTGGCTGAAACGGGTGGTGCCGTCAGCGCCTTAACTCCCTCGTGAGCACACTGTGTTATGTCAACACGCACAATATTCCTTGTAAAAGGGATCGCGTGCGCAACAGCTGACAACAGGCAGCGGAAAGGTACGTCGGCTGGCAGTGCTCCTTAACCACAGGAGACGCGTATGAGCGTAGTGGATATCACCATTCTTATCCTGAAACTCATTGTTGCAGCACTGCAACTGCTTGATGCTGTTCTGAAATACCTTAAGTAATTCAGATTCAAGCCGCACCGAAGGGGAGCGGGCAACTGCTCCCCTTTCACCTTATCCGCTGGTCTTTCGCTTCCCGGGTATGTTACGTTTTTATGACATCCTCAACGACGCCTGACGCTATGACCCTTTCCGTTTTCTGCATTTTGCTGTTCGCCGCGCTGCTACATGCCAGCTGGAACGCCATTGTCAAAGCGGGAAACGATAAGCTCTACGCCGCGATCGGCGTTAGCGGTTCCGCGGCGGTCATGGCATTGATCCTTTTGCCCTTCTCGCCGCAGCCAGCTCACGCCAGTATCCCTTTTTTAGCGGCCTCTACCGCGCTCCAGGTGGTGTATACCGTCCTGGTGGCGAAAACGTATCAGGTCTCGGATATGAGCCAGACCTATCCCCTTATGCGCGGGACCGCGCCGCTGCTGGTGGCGCTAGTTAGCGTTCTTTTTCTTGGCGACAGCCTGTCGCCAATGGCTTGGGTCGGTATCGCAGTGATCTGCACGGCGATACTCGGTATGGCCTGTAATGGTCGCGCCAGCTCTCAACGCGGTATCGTACTGGCATTAACTAACGCCTGTTTTATTGCCGGGTATACGCTGGTGGACGGTACCGGCGTGCGGCTCTCAGAAACGGTTCTGGGCTATACGTTATGGTCATTTTTTCTCAACGGCGCCTGCCTGTTAAGCTGGGCGATGATTGCGCGGCGGCGGGAATCGTCGCGTTATCTGGCGCAACAGTGGAAAAAAGGCATTTTTGGCGGGATTGGCACGATGGGATCTTATGGGCTGGCGCTATGGGCCATGACCCAGGCGCCGCTGGCGGTGGTCGCCGCGCTGCGTGAAACCTCAATTTTGTTCGGCGCGCTGATAGCCTGGCTGTTACTTAAAGAGAATGTCGCCGGGCTGCGTCTGGTGGCGGCAGGCGGGATTACCGTCGGGGCGATTTTACTCCGCCTGTCATGATTGCCCAATAACAGCCGCAGACACAACATATTCTCGGCAACATTTGTTGCCGCTTTTGTTTACATATCCTGCCGTTCCTTCGTCTGCCATTGCTGGTCGCCGTCTGGCCTTCTTTTTCTGGTGTGGTAGATTCCTCTCGCATTTATGGGAATGCGTAGCAAGTTATTCTTATTTTTTCTTTTTTTGAAAAGTAATCAGCGAAATGAAAAGGCAGAGAAGCGTCAATTTGTTGTTGATGTTGGTGTTACTGGTGGCCGTAGGGCAGATGGCGCAAACCATTTATATTCCCGCCATCGCCGATATGGCACAAGCGCTAAACGTCCGGGAAGGCGCCGTCCAGAGCGTAATGGCTGCTTACCTCCTGACCTACGGCGTCTCGCAACTGTTTTACGGCCCGCTTTCCGACCGGGTTGGGCGCCGCCCGGTAATCCTCGTTGGCATGTCTATTTTTATGGTAGCGACCCTGATCGCCATGACCACGCATAGTTTGACGGTGTTGATTGCCGCCAGCGCCATGCAAGGGATGGGAACCGGCGTTGGCGGAGTAATGGCGAGAACGCTCCCGCGCGATCTGTATGAAGGAACGCAACTTCGTCACGCCAATAGCCTGTTAAATATGGGGATTCTGGTCAGCCCGCTGTTAGCGCCGCTGATTGGCGGTCTGCTGGACACCCTGTGGAACTGGCGCGCTTGTTACGCTTTCCTGCTGGTGCTTTGCGCTGGCGTCACCTTCAGCATGGCACGCTGGATGCCGGAAACCCGCCCCGCCGGCGCGCCGCGCACACGGCTGATCGCCAGCTATAAGACGCTGTTTGGCAACGGCGCATTTAACTGTTACCTGCTGATGCTAATCGGCGGGCTGGCTGGCATTGCGGTCTTTGAAGCCTGTTCCGGCGTGCTGATGGGAGCAGTATTAGGTCTCAGCAGTATGGTGGTAAGCATTCTGTTTATTCTGCCGATTCCGGCGGCGTTCTTCGGCGCCTGGTTTGCCGGACGCCCGAATAAACGCTTCTCAACCCTGATGTGGCAGTCAGTTATTTGCTGTCTGCTGGCAGGCCTTATGATGTGGATTCCCGGCTGGTTTGGCGTGATGAACGTCTGGACGCTACTCATCCCCGCCGCGCTGTTTTTCTTCGGCGCCGGGATGTTATTTCCACTGGCCACCAGCGGCGCGATGGAGCCGTTTCCGTTCCTCGCCGGCACCGCTGGCGCGCTAGTCGGCGGGCTGCAAAATATTGGTTCCGGCGTACTGGCGTGGCTTTCGGCAATGCTGCCGCAAACCGGTCAGGGCAGTCTGGGATTGTTGATGACCCTTATGGGATTGCTGATCCTGGCGTGCTGGTTGCCGCTGGCGTCGCGGATATCACATCAGGGACAGACGGTTTAACGTTCCCCTTGCCGGGCGTTTCACATTCCGGCGCGATCATTGCATTGAGCAATGGTTCCTGCGCCGGACGCCACGCCCCTTCTTCGCCGTCATAAAACTGAGTGTCCGCGTTTATCGCATACGGAATATGCGCTTTTTTCAGCTCGCAGGCCATAAAACGGGCAAACGCGAACTGTGAAGCGACCGGCGTAATTTTTATCGACTCTCCCGGCGCCCATCCGCCCACCCAGCTTGCATGGCCGGTCTTATGCTGCCAGCGAACCGCAGCGTTAATCCGTGCCCGAATCGCCGCTTTTTCCGCCGCCGTGCCTGACGTCCACGGATATTTACCGCCGCTTTTCAGTGGTCCCCACGGGAAGATGTGCCACTCCGCCAGTACATAGTTCTGGCTTTGCGCCGGCAGTTTAAGCGCCGACAAATCCTCCGGCGCGGCGCGCATTCGGGGGGCGACGAAAATCATACGTTGTGGGTCAATGGCGTGAATCAGGCGGATGGTTTTGTCATATACGCGATTCAGCGACGCCATATTATGATTCAGTTTGTCGGCAGGCTCATAAATGAGATCGAACCCCAGAAGCGGGGATGTCTGGCCAAAATAGCGCGCGACCACGCTCCACCAGTTGATCAGCTCCTTTTCATGGCTGGCGCTGGGATCGGTTTTATACGCATCCGCCTGATAGGCAATAATGGGTATGACGCCATAGTATTCGCAGGCTTCTACCAGCTTACGCAAATGAATGAGGCGCGCTTCCGTCGGCGCGCCTGCCACACGGATACGAACATGGGTTAACCCTTTTGCCTTAAAATCCCGCACTACCAGCGGATCAAACTCGCGGATACCCCGTTCCGTTCGCGCCCAGTCAACATCCATCCCAACGCCAAGCTGATGCGTATAGCGCGCCGCCGTCAAAGGCATCGGTCTCGCATAGACGACCGCGCTGGTCAGCATGAGAGAGGCAATAAGCGGTTTAAACACGACGCCCCCTAAAATTTTTACCACGGTGATAGCACGTATTTAGCATATTCTCTCCCGGCAGGTGTAGCGGCAAAGCGTAATAAATCTTCACGCCTGTTCCTGCAACCAGCGAATAAATGCCTCGATTTTCGGCCACTTTTATCGCATCGGCCGTTGCACTGGCTGGCACATTCCTGCTTTCCTTTATCATCTGATCGTAAAGAGACGTACTATGGAAAACATACAAAAGCTCATCGCCCGGTATCCTTTGGTCGCGGATCTGGTCGCCCTCAAAGAAACCACCTGGTTTAACCCGGGCGCTACCTCTCTTGCACAAGGGCTACCGTATGTCGGCCTGACGGAGCAGGATGTAAACGCCGCCCATGATCGTCTGGCGCGCTTTGCGCCGTATCTGGCAAAAGCGTTTCCGGAAACCGCCGCCGCTGGCGGAATGATCGAATCTGACATGGTCGCTATTCCGGCCATGCAAAAACGGCTGGAAAAAGAGTATGGACAAACGATCGATGGTGAAATGCTGTTAAAAAAAGACAGTCACCTGGCGATCTCTGGTTCCATTAAAGCGCGCGGCGGGATCTATGAAGTCCTGACGCATGCGGAAAAACTGGCGCTGGAGGCAGGTCTGTTAACCACCGACGATGACTATAGCGTGTTGCTTTCGCCGGGATTTAAACAATTCTTCAGCCGGTACAGTATCGCCGTCGGTTCAACCGGTAATCTGGGACTGTCGATCGGTATCATGAGCGCCTGTATCGGTTTTAAAGTGACGGTACATATGTCTGCCGACGCCCGCGCCTGGAAAAAGGCGAAGCTGCGCCGCCACGGCGTGACGGTCGTGGAATACGAAGATGATTACGGCGTAGCGGTTGAGCAGGGCCGTAAAGCAGCGCAGGCCGATCCAAACTGTTTCTTTATCGATGATGAAAATTCCCGCACGCTATTTCTGGGCTATGCGGTAGCGGGTCAGCGCCTGAAAGCGCAGTTTGCGCAGCAGGGACGCGTCGTTGACGCCAGTCACCCGCTGTTTGTTTATCTGCCGTGCGGCGTTGGCGGCGGCCCTGGCGGCGTCGCCTTTGGTCTGAAGCTGGCATTTGGCGACAACGTACACTGTTTCTTTGCCGAACCCACCCATTCGCCCTGTATGCTGCTTGGCGTTTATACCGGTCTGCACGATGCCATCTCTGTACAGGATATCGGTATTGATAACCTGACGGCGGCTGACGGCCTGGCAGTAGGTCGCGCTTCGGGCTTTGTTGGCCGGGCAATGGAGCGTCTGCTTGACGGCCTGTATACCCTGGACGATCAAACAATGTATGACATGCTGGGCTGGCTGGCACAGGAGGAAGGAATTCGACTGGAGCCATCAGCTCTGGCGGGTATGGCCGGACCGCAGCGCATTTGCACCGCCGCCGCGTATCAGCAAAGGCATGGATTCAGTCAAACGCAGCTTGGCAACGCGACGCATCTGGTGTGGGCAACAGGGGGCGGCATGGTGCCGGAGGATGAAATGGAACAATACCTGGCGAAAGGACGCTAATGCTCGCTCAGTGCCGGAAAGACGGCAGCGTCATCCGGCACATTAGCGCCACGACGTCAACGCAGCATCGCCATCAGCTCCTCCGGTGAACGATGCTGCTTCAGTAAATCCCGCATCACCCGCATATGCGGCGAGGAATAATTAAAAAAGGCCTGATAGCCCTCGCAAAGCCGATTTTTTCCCTGGCTATTCCGATGCTCAGGGCATCCGCCGCCGCAAAATCGCAATAAGGAACACTTCTGACATTCAGCACTTAATGGTGCCGTTTCCGGCGCTTCAGCGCCGTTCCTGCCGCCGCACCACTGCTGTAGCGTCTCATCAAAAAGGCGAACCGAAATGCGCTGTATATCTTCACGTACCCAGATATCAAATACGCTATTTAAAAACCGCCCCCAGTCTGCTGAACACAATGAATCCTCGGTTAAAATTCCGTTCCGGTCATGTTCCAGCAAGGGGATAAAATGGACATTGCGAATGCCGAGCCGTTGTAAGTTACGGTACAGTTGCTGAGGTTGCTGGCTATTCTGGCGATTTATGACGACCTGAATCTGGTCATTACTCACGACAATATCCTGACGTCCTGTCATATAAAATCCCCGATAAATGCAATAAGTTGGCGAATATGGGTAACAGCAAACAGGATTGCGAGCGACAACACCGCGAGGGAGATCAAAAATTTGTCACGCACGACATGAGTTTCGGAAAAATCGCTATGCGCGACATCCATCAAATTACGACTAAGGGTATAGCGCCAGAGAATCACCGCCACTATCGCCAGAACACTGATTGACACCCAGAACAGGAACCCAGCCTGATGCCAGTGATGCCTGATGGCTAACGCCATTAACGCCCCGTATCCCAGCAGTGTACGAAACCAGGCCAGCGACGTGCGTTCCGGTTGCAGCCCCGGATCGTTCTGTCGACGGGCTTTACGACTATCCGGCATACAGCACCAGCCCCATCACAATCACCGCGACAATCATCAAAATAACGCTGATGATCAACAGGCTATGGGTATAGGGCATGTCCTCTTTCAGACGCATCGCTTTTTCATTACGTAACCAACGTAGATAGCCATAAATCGCCAGACCGCCCGCAAACAAACATAACAATAACGCCAGCAGTTCACGGATCACTGGCGTGGCAAAATCCGGCGCAAGCTGGTCAAGTCCAACGCCTGCCGCCAGAAATCCCAGCGAGGTGCGAATCCACGCCAGAAAGGTACGCTCATTTGCCAGTGAGAAGCGGTAATCCGGCGCTTCTCCGAGGCGGGAAATCTTCATCAGGACTCCTTTTCACTGCCGCGGCTTGGTGATTTTCAGAACTACGAACGCCCTGTGGCTGTTATATTTTGCGTCATCCAGCACAGGGAGGTCAGATGGACATCATATCGCAAAACAAATGTAGCTCACTGGGAATGCTTTTCGGCGCTATTGCGCTGATTCTTGGCATTTCCATTTCTCTTTTGGCCCCTTCGCCTCCCCGCCGCCCAGACTGGAGAGCGTGATTGCGGAACAGGTCTCCGCTGTCAAAAAAGGGATTATTGCCGGCTTAAAAGGGGAGACCCCCTCCGTGGCCGCGCAAAAAAACACCGTTGATATCGACAAAATACTGGATAACAGCGGGATTGCGCTTGCCGTCATCGCCCTGGTTTGCGCGTTTATAGGCGGCATGCGCAAAGAGAACCGCTGGGGTATCCGTGGCGCATTAATCTTTGGCGTAAGTACGCTCGCGTTTCACGCCCTGCTCTTTGGCATTGGAATCATCTGCGCCATTATTTTGCTGATCCTGGTATTTTCTTTCCTCAGCGGCGGCTCCCCCATTTAGTCCATTCACGCCAGGCCCGGTAAGCGTAGCGCCACCAGACGTTTTGCTCAGAACTTCTGTTTCTTGTCTTCCACTTTCACGCCCTGCGTAGGCAGTCCCGTGTCGTAGTCGCGCACCACCGGCGAATAGCCGTCTTGCGGACGCGGGCGAAAAGCGCCCATCCAGCGCGGCTGCGCGTCTTTACGCCACGGGCGCAGGCTCCACTGATAAGTCCGGAACGGATCACGAATTTTGTCCATATAATCGAGCAGCGCGTCGTGCATCTGGTCGCGAACATTGACGAATTCGGGGGCATCAATCAGATTATGCAGCTCATCGGGATCATTATATCTGTCATAAAGTTCATCGCTGGTAAACAGATTCAGCACCAGTTTATAGCGGTCAGTTACCCAGCAGCGTACCGGAATAAACCCGCCGAAGCTGTCATGCTCAATTTCATAGCGGTTGAACTCTACCATCACGCCGCGCGACGGTTTGGCGGCAAGCAGGTTTTCGCCCGGCAGAATCTCTGGCTTTTCAATTTCCGCCAGCGCCATCATCGTCGGCAATAAATCAATATGGCTCACCGGCGTGTTGATCTGGCGAGCTTCTCCCTGCGGCGCGCGAATAATTAGCGGGATACGGGTAATGTCATCGTACATCGCTGCGCCTTTGCTGATAAGCCGGTGCGCGCCCATCATTTCGCCATGATCGGAGGTATAAATCACCCAAGTATTTTCCCGCTGCTGCGGCGTGAGCGACTTCATTACCCGGCCAATCTGATCGTCGACAAAATCATTACAGGCAAAATAGAGCGGATGGCGGTAGCGGCCATCTTCACCGACCGGCGACGGCATAGCCTGCGCCCACAACCGGTGATGTTCAGGTTTATCGACAAGCGAGTCATGCGCCTTTGCGCCCAGGTCGTAGTAAAAATCCTGATATTTTTCCAGATACTCAGCCGGGCAGGTAAAAGGATGATGCGGTTCATCATAGGAGATCACCAGCAGAAAGGGCGTTGCCGATCTTTCTGGCCGCTGAAGAAAATCGACCGCCCGATTGCTGATACGGTGCGCCCAGGTAAAGGTTTCATCAATATTATTGGCGCGTAAATCGTCGATGCTGTTCAGCCCGTTCCGCCACAAACCGATCTCTTTATCCGTCAGTTCCGCAAGATACCTGGCGCCGTCATACCAATAATCGGCGTCCCATTCTGGCGGACATTCGCCGGTGCCGAAGTAGTCATGCCCGTCCAAATGCCATTTACCGATATAACAGGTGTGATAGCCGGCATCTTTAAAATAACGCCCCATCGTGGAGATGTTTTTTCCCGGCGCGATATTGTTCGTCCACGGGCCGGACTGGTTGGCGTAAATGCCGGTAAACAGCCCGGCCCGCGCCGGCGTACAAACCGGCGAACAGGTATATGCGGAATTAAAGCGGATACCTTCCGCTGCCAGATTATCTATATTGTTCGTATTCAACGACTTACCACTATAGCACCCCACCATATTGGTAGCCTGCGTATCGGTCATGATGAACAGAAAATTAGGCCGAGTCATGCTTCATCCTTCGCGTTAGAGAGACATATTGCAGTCGCAGAACGACGCGCCTGCCAGTTGCTGTAAAACAGATACACCACGACCGCCGCGGTGATACCGTAGCTGAAGATCGTCAACCATTGGGTACTGTAGCCCCCAAATTGCGCCAGGCCGGAATAGACGCCAACCATCGCAAACAGAATGCCAACGGCGGCGATCTTCGCGTTCTTCCACGGTTTCATATCCACCGCAAACGCATCCTGAAATTTGAAGGGCGTGGCGCGCGGCGCAATCGCGCCGATCATCAGCATCACGACGACGTTGATACAGAACGTGCAGGCCAGCACATAGAGAAAGTGAAAATCAAACTTCACCAGATAATTGATGGTGATATAGCTAACGATGCCGATCCCCATTGCGACTTTGGCGGCCAACGCCGGAATGCGCGGAAAGAAGAAGCCCATAATGATAATGGTGACCAGCGGTACGTTATAAATCCCGTTCAGCTGTTTCATCCAGCTATAGAGCCCTTCCGGCGCATTAGCGATCCACGGCGCGACCAGTATTGAAATTATCGCAATAAACAATCCAAACTGGCGTCCAACGCGGACCAGGCGCTCAGGCTGCGCATTTTCGTTAATCACGCGACGATAAATGCCCATGCTGAATAACGTGCTGGCGCTGTTTAAAAAACCGTTAAACGTGCTAATAACCGCGCCAAATAAAACCGCGCCGAAAAAACCGACTAACGGCGTGGGAAGGACGTTATTCACTAATGTCGGATAAGCCATATCCGCTTTCGGCAAATCCTGGTAAAGGTGAAAAGCGATTAAACCTGGCAGAACCAATACCAGCGGATCGAGCATTTTCAGGACGGCGGTCAATAACGCGCCCTTCTGTCCTTCCGCCAGGCTTTTAGAGGCCAGTGTACGCTGAACAATGCCCTGATTCGTACACCAGTAAAAGGTATTTACCAGGATCAGTCCGGTAAACGCCGCGCCAATCGGCAGCGGGTCGGAGGCGCCACCAATAGAGTTTAATTTTTCCGCGTGTACGGTGGTGAGCTGTTCGATACCCTGGAGCAGGCTGCCTTTTCCCATCGCGATCAGGCCAAAAACAGGGACCAGCAAACCGCCAATGACCAGCCCGATGCCGTTAATAGAATCCGCGACGGCCATCGCCCGCAGCCCGCCGATGACCGCGTAAATAATGCCTGCCAGCCCCAGCAGAATCACCAACAGCCAGATTGCCGCGCCATGTGAAATATTCAGCGACTCGCCGATATGAAACAAGCTATTAAGCGCCAGTGCGCCGGAATAGAGCACAATCGGCAGGAAGCAGACGCCTGTCGCGATCAAAAAACAGAAATCGATAATAATACGCGTCGTTTTGTCATAACGCTCTTCCAGAAAATCGGGAATCGTGGCGATCCCGCGCTGTAAATAGCGCGGCAGGAAAATTAACGCCAGAAAGATAAGCGTCACGGCGGACGTGACCTCCCAGCCCATTACCGACATCCCACTTTTATAAGCCTGTCCGGACAGACCGACCAGTTGTTCGGTAGAGAGATTGGTCAACATTAACGATGCGGCAATCACCGGCGCTTTTAGCGAACGTCCGGCAAGAAAATAACCCTGTTGGGAACCAGTATCCGTTTTACGCACCTTCCACCAGGTGACTATCGCCACCAGCAGCGTAAAGCCGACAAAGCTCAAAATTTGTAGCATATTCATTTCATAGCCCTTTTTTTCATTATGTCCCGGTAGCGGTAGGGGCAGCACGAGGTATTACTTACCGGGTCAGGCAGTCGAATTTCTTAAAATACAAACATGATATCCCTGAACGGCTGGTTTTCTGTTAAGTTCAGGTTACTGGCATAATTCTCCGGCGGGATAATAAAATGAATGGAAATTTGCAAAGTTCGCATGTAAAAAACGAAACTACGTATAATATTCCGCTACTCATTAACGAAAATGTGATCTCCAGCGGAATTTCATTGATTTCGCTATGGCATACCTACGCCGACAAACATTACCGGGTTATCTGGCCCCGCGATAAAAAGAAGCCTCTAATCGCTAATTCCTGGATCGCTGTTTATACCGTACAGGGCTGTGGAAAGATCTTACTTAAAGACGGCGAGCAAATAACGCTAAATGGAAACTGTATTATTTTTTTAAAACCTACCGACATCCAGTCTTATCACTGCGAAGGATTGGTCTGGGAACAATACTGGATGGAATTCACGCCGACCAGCGTGATGGATATTCCTATTCGGCAACAAAGCGTTATTTATAATGGTGAAATTTATAATCAGGAGTTAATGGAGGTTTCGCAATTAATTACCGCAGCGGAACCCATTAAAAATAATCTGGCGGTCGCATTTCTCACTAAAATAATCTATCAATGGATTTGTCTTATCTGCGCTGACGGCAAAGCGGACCCGCAGAGAATACAAATTGAAAAGTTACTGGCCGCACTACACGCCAGCCTACAACGGCGCTGGAGCGTCGCGGAAATGGCGGCGGCGATCCCCTGTAGCGAAACCTGGCTACGCCGCCTGTTTTTACGTTATACCGGTAAAACCCCGAAAGAATACGTCATGGATGCCCGACTTGAACTGGCGTTATCACTGTTAAAGCAAGAAGGAAATACGGTAAGTCAGGTAGCCGATACGCTTAACTTCTTTGACTCATTCCATTTCAGCAAAGCGTTTAAACATAAGTTTGGCTATGCGCCGTCGGCGGTATTGAAACATGCGAAGTAAAATGCCGAATGACGACGCGTAGCGTTTTATCCCTTATCCTATTCCCCAGAAAATCACCGCCAGCAGTTGCGGCGTAATAATACGCAGAAACATCACTAACGGATAGACGGTCGCATAAGAGAGCGCCGCCGCGCCGCTGGTCGCGTGCAGGTTGTTGGCAAATGCCAGAGCGGGCGGATCGGTCATAGAGCCAGCCAGCATTCCGCACAGCGTGAGATAATTCATTTTGGCAAAAATTCGTGCCAGCAAACCAACGGTAATAAGCGGAATCGCGGTAATAAAAATACCGTAGCCAATCCAGCTTAATCCTTCGCCCTGCGTCAGCGTATCGACAAAATTGCCGCCGGATTTAAGCCCAACTACCGCCAGAAATAACACAATGCCTAACTCACGCAACGCGAGGTTGGCGCTCGGCGGCATAAACCAGTACAGCTTGCCAATACTGCCGATACGCCCCAAAATTAGCGCTATAATAAGCGGCCCGCCAGCCAGTCCCAGCTTTAACGCCACCGGAAATCCCGGTACAAACAACGGGATTGACCCAAGCAGAACCCCTAATCCGATGCCGATAAACACCGGCAGCATCTGCACCTGCTGGAGTTTTTGCTGTGCGTTGCCGACCACATTGGCTACCGCATCAATCGAGGCAGGACGCCCCACCAGATTGAGAATGTCGCCAAACTGCAGGCTAGCGTCGCTGCTGGCGACCAGCTCAACGCCCGCGCGGTTAAGACGGGAGATAACCACGTCATAACGCTCTTTAAAGTGCAAATCGCGGATACGTTTGCCGAGCACTTTTTCGTTGGTGACAACCACACGCTCGACGCGTAAATCTGTGCCGCGCGTCGACAACGAGGTGTCCACTTCCTTGCCGATCACCAGTTGCGCGTTATGCAGGTCGGTAGATTGGCCGACGAGGTGCAGCAGGTCGCCTGCCTGGATAATCGTCCCCGGCGACGGCACCATCAGCGTGTCGTCGCGTTTCAGGCGTGAGCAAATGATTTTATCGCTGTTCAGGATCGGCACATCCTGGATAGCCATATTATTGAGGTTCGGATTCTCGACACGGATATTCATTGTTTGAATTAATGAATGACCGTTAGCGAGAGAGGATTCGTGCTTCTGCGCCTCCGCCTCGACGTTAACGCGAAAAATCAGCCGCATCAGCCACATGGTGAGCAAAATACCGCAGATGCCAAACGGATACGCCATCGCATAGCTCATCCCCATCTGATCCACCAGATCCATTGGCGTTCCCAGATCGCGCAGGATTTGCTGACCCGCCCCTAACGCAGGCGTATTGGTGACTGCGCCGGAGAAAATCCCCAGCACCACCGGCAGCGGAATAGCGAAAATTTTATGCAGAATCGCGGTGACCAACCCACCCATAATCACAATCAGAACAGCAAACAGATTGAGGCGCAGCCCGGAAACGCGCAGCGAGGCGAAAAACCCCGGCCCCACCTGTATTCCGATGGTATAAACAAAAAGGATCAGGCCGAATTCCTGGATAAAGTGCAACATATCGCCGCTCAGCGTCATCCCTGCCTGATCGACAAAGTGACCGACGATAATACCGCCGAACAGGACGCCGCCAATACCAAAGCCGACGCCGCGCACTTTGATATTGCCAATCCATAACCCGACAACCGCCACCAACGCCAGAACGCTGACTGTCAATGCGATATCACTCATCTTGTCTTCCCTGTGAGTAACATTTCAATTTATAGGGATTATGACTGAAGCGTTAAGGTATATATATAGCATGGCGCACATTCTCGTGTTACAAAACCGTTCTGACACCGTTACTTATAGCTCCACGTACCCATAATTCCTCGCGTAAGGATCTAAAAACATCATCATCCGCTAGTTCCTGGCGTCGAATCTGTACAGCAAAGTAGTAAGGTTGTCCTGCTACGATAACCGATTTTGAAGGATGCCATTTTGCACAACCCAACAGCAGGCATCGCAGGGTAAATGGATATCTTTAGAATTCGATTTTCCTCTGAACATACCTTTATTACAGTATTTTCTGTCCACGTTCATGCCCGATTCACTGAAGTTTACACTCATTTCTTCGATTAATTTTATAAATTAAAGCCATATTACCCGCTTCTTCGTTATACTACTGAACAATTGGACAGGGTCAGTACGTGTCCACAATACTGATTGCGGAGAAGATTAAATGAAAGCCATTTCGTTAAAGACATCCTTCGATGACATTCATATCAGAAAAAGCACATCAAATAGTGAACATCAAACTTTTTGGCAAAAAATTCTCTCTTTTGATGGATATCCTGAGCATGCAATAAAATTATCATCCTCTTTTAATGAAATTGTAAAAGTAGACAGTAGTATATCTGCTGAAGAAAATGAAGCGCTTGAAAATTACGTCGGAAACTCTTGGGAATATATAAATAAATACCTTATCAACAATGAAGGAAATGATTCCACTCTTCATCTGGAGCGAAAAGCAACCTTAGAAAAATTAGTAAATAAAATGCCGCTGTCAAATCTTGATTTCTATAGAGCCGTTAGAACAGATGGCAGAAGTTTTTTTTCCCCTCTTACTTGCAAACTGGAAAATAGATTAATAGAAACCGGTACCATCCTGATAAACAAAGGATTCTTATCATTCACCAACAATCCATACTCTTTAAAGGCTTTTTCTGGTGATACTATTACCGGGGAGGTTGAGAACAACTGCATTATATATAAGCTAACAGGCGGTGTTAAGTCAATATCGAAAATATCTCCTATTGATGAGTTTGAGGGAATAGTTCTTCCTGGCAGCTTACTTGAAGTGAAACATGCACGAAATTTAAATATTAAAATAAAATCAGGCCATCTGCGGAGTATATGGCTTATAGAGCTTGAGAAGGCGCCATTATCGTCCAGTCCTCATTTTGACTTCTACGGCAAACCTGTATGATTGCTGGTTTGCCTGGTCCCATATAACTAAAAGAATAATTAATTTTTCATAACCATAGCAGGGTAATTATATTACTGTTGATGGAAATGTGGTTTTTGTAACAGTTATCTTCGATATTACTGATAATGTACCACCCGGCAGCATAAATGCCGTGCGCTATTATCGATAAATAGCTGTCAGGCTGAAATGAAACAAATGACATCGTCAACCGGGAAAGGGGTGCATCGCTCACATTTCCCATCATAATAGGGGAAGTCTCTACGCGCACAAAAAAGCCCCGCCAACTCTGGCGGGGCAAGGCAAGGAGCTAATTAGCTATTTAATGCGGAGCGTTCATTAATGGCGATACGCTGCGGCGGAATGGTTTCTGGCTCGTTGCGGGTTAAATCGATATGCAACAAGCCGTTGGTAAACGTCGCGCCGGAAACTTCCATATTTTCAGCCAGCGTAAAACTCAGGCTAAAAGGTTGCATGACCAGACCCTGATGTAACCATTTCGGCTCTTTTTCCGGCTGTTCCGGCGTGCCTTTCACCGTCAGACGCGTGCCTTCCAGTTGAATATCGAGATCTTCCTGACGGAAACCAGCTAACGCAAGGGTAATGCGATAGTGGTTATCGTCGCTTTTTTCGATGTTATAGGGCGGGAAGCTCTGGCTTTCACCGCTGTTTTGCAACGCATTGGCCAGCTTGTCAAAACCGATCCATTGACGCAGCAATGGGGATAAGTCGTAGTTACGCATAATCATTTCTCCTTCTAAGAAGCGAGTTTTACCTTCACACTTCACATGTGAATATGCTCCCTGACGGCGAGCATGGGATGACAGGCCGCGCAACGCGGCCCGACGGAATTAGTTAATTTCGATACGGCGCGGTTTGTTCGCTTCCGGAATCACGCGCTCAAGTTCGATATACAGCAGCCCGTTGACCAGGTTTGCGCCGCGAACGTGAATGTTCTCCGCTAACTGGAACTTGCGTTCAAAGTTACGTTCGGCAATGCCCTGATACAGGTAAGTACGTTCTTTCTGGTCATCCGCATGAGCGCCTTTTACCACAAGTAAATTATCCTGGGCGGTAATGTCCAGTTCGCTTTCAGCAAAACCGGCAACGGCAATAGCGATGCGGTAGTGGTTTTCGTCTACCAGCTCAACGTTGTACGGCGGGTAGCCGCCATTACTTTGGCTCTGGTTATTTTCAAGCAGGTTAAACAAACGGTCAAAACCAATGGCAGAACGGTACAGCGGGGATAAATCAAAGTTACGCATAATCATTAGCTCCTGAAATCAGCGAGAATGTCCGACCTTCCATCATGGACAGGTCAGGATTGCCAGGACACCCATCAGGCGTGTCCTTCTATTCACTACGTCTTAAAAATGGGTCTGAATACGTACTTTTCAAGTATTTTAATCCGACTTTTTTTTGCAGTTTACTGGCTATTGCATAGACTGGTTTGGACAGCACTGATTGTTAAAGTGCGATGACCGCCACAGTGCCACGTCCTGGTGATGTTATTTTTAGCAACGGATCGCTATAACTCATCATGCCAATACAGACAACCAACAGATGAATGAGTGATGATAAAAAACGTGTTGTTAACGCTGTTAATATGGAGTGGAATGCTTTTATTAGGCGGTTGTTCAAGCGTCATGACGCACACTGGCGGAAAAGAAGGAACTTACCCTGGTACTCGCGCCAGCGCTACGATGATCGGTAACGATGAGACAAACTGGGGCACAAAATCGTTGGCTATTCTGGATATGCCGTTTACCGTCGTGATGGATACGATTCTTCTGCCGTGGGACATCTTTCGCAAAGACAGTTCGGTAAGATCGCGCGTTGAGAAAAGCGAGGAGGAGACGAAAATGACAAATACCGTCATCCCCCCTGCGAAGATGCCCTCTCCCTGATTTATCGCCCGGTTTCCGTCACCCATAGCTGACGGAAACCTTTCACCTCTTCCATCCACGCGATGTAGCGCCCATCCGGTGAAAAAACAACGGCGTCCGCAGAAGGCGGGTTGCCGTGCCTGGCGGTTAAAAAGTCGATCTTCCCACTCTGTGCGTCGCAGCAGGCAATCCGGTTTTCCAGTACCAGTCCCAGCCATTTCCCCGACGGGTGCCAGTTAAACGCTGACTGCACGCCAGTCGCATGATGCGTTAACTGACAGGGCTCGCCTCCCTGCGGCGACATCAGCCACAGTTGCGCTACGCCGTTATCGTCCCGCATCAAAAAGGCAATCAACGTCGCCTGCGGATTACTGCGGACCCAGTGGCGTGGTTCGTTAGTGAGCCCAGGGTAAACACGCTGGTGAGTAAAGGTAAGACGCCGCTGAACTACGCCCAACGGCGGCGATGGCATCGTTGATTCGGTTCCTGTCAGCGGCGTGTCGCCTGCCTGTTTCCACCCGTTTTCATGACACGGTAAATCGACAATAAACAGCTCCGGGACTTTTTTGCCCGTCAGCGACAGCGTATCGCCAATAAAGGCGATCTGGCGGTTGCCCACCCAGCCCTCTTCATAGGCGCGGTTAATGTCATCGCTGCCAGGTCTCGGCGCAGGCGTCGTGCGGCTAACCAGTACGCACCAGTGGCTACCGCTGTATTCGCGCGGATGCTGAACCGGCACCGTAACCGGCCCATACGGCACGGCCACGCCGACATTACGCAGATCCAGCGCCGGATCTCGCTCATGCAGAACGTGGTCATTATAGGTAAAACTCACTAGCTCGCCGTTCGGGCTAAACACATGGACATGGCTGCCGCCGCGCAGCGCGCCGGGAGTATACGGTGCTGTAATATCCATCGCATCCAGATTAGTCACGCCCCCCGACGTTGCAATAACGCCCCGGCGGTGGTGAAAATCGTAATGCCACGTCTCATCAGGGTTTTCAGGGCCGTGAATAAATACATAATGATTGTCGACAGGATGCACCGTCGCCACGCCGACATGCGCCCCCTGCGCGGCGCGATAAATCACCTCCACTTCGCCGGTATACACATTTACGCGCTCAATGGTCTCGCCCGTAAATGACGCGCCTGAAGGCCGCACATCAAAGACCAGCCACTGGCTGTCAGGCGTCCAGGTATTGGTGTTGGTAAGCTGGTGATGGCGCGGCGTAAAGGTGATTTGTTTCATGGGATGTCCTGATACGAGACGATGACCGCCATCATACTTCACACGGGCTTCACTTTCAGGCTTTAGCGTATTGCCATTTCACAGCAAGTGGCGCATGGCGACGCCGCTTACTGGACCTGCAGGGTTCATCAAGGCCCGGTAAGCCGCGTCACCGGACCGTCAGGGCATTATTTCTCCTGCGCCAGCGCCTGCCGGATACTGCGCTCAATCACCGCCCGCCGGGGGTCGGCCGCCGGCAGCAGTTTCAGCATCATCTCCCAGGCCGCCACCGCCTCGCCAAAGCGCTGCTGCTCAAAGGCGTTAAACGCATACAGGCTTAATACCCGGATGTCCGTGTGGTCGCTTCTCACCAGCCGGCGCAGCAACTCCCCGCCGCGGCGGTTATCTTCCGGGTCGGACGAGCGCGTCAGCGCCTCCGCATAGCCCAGCGCCGCATCGCGGTTTTTCGGATCCAGCCGGTAAGCACTGGCATAGGCCTCCGTCGCCGTGCCGGCGTTACCTGATGCCATGCCGGTACGCCCCAGCATGATCCAGCCTTCAGCGTTGCCGGGGTCGCTTTGCAGGCGGGTACGCAGCCCCAGCGCCAGCCGCGCCATCTCCTCTTCATTAAGCGGCTGCGCCTGTGGGTCCAGCGCCCGCGCCAGCAGCCCCGGCGTCTGCGCCGTTGCCTGCTGCCAGTTCCTGACCTGCTGATAGCTGCCGGTCTGTGAGTAACTGATGGCGGCCACGACCAGCGCAATAACCACGCCCGGAAGATACATCCCCACGCCTGCACGTGGTCCCGCCGCAGGAATGTCGCCGGCAAAGACGTCCTGTTTGATACGCACCCGCCGGCGCGTGCGGGCGACGATTATCCACCCGCCCGCCACGATGGCGGCCAGCGGCAGCACCCACAGCAGCACCGTCAGCGGGGTCAGCGGCGGGTCGTAGGTGACAAAGTGGCCGTAGCGCGCCACCATGTAATCGATGATTTCCTGGCTGCTCTTCCCCTCCTGCATCAGGTCATACACCCTGCGGCGCATGTCGGTGGCTATCATCGCGTTCGAGTCCGCAATGCTGTTATTCTGGCATTTCGGACAGCGCAGTTGCTCAGTAAGCTGGCGGAACTGCTGCTCCTGAGCTTCATCTTTAAACGGCATCACATCAATGGTCGCCAGCGCTGAACCGGAGACAAGCAGCATCAGCGCGCCCAGTAAGAATCTCATTGCCCGGCCTCCTTACTGTATTTATCCCAGAGCGGCCTGATTTCACTCTCCCATACGCGATCGTTAAGATCGCCGGCATGACGGTAACGAATGATCCCTTTGCCGTCGATGAGGAAGGTTTCCGGCGCGCCGTAAACGCCTAAATCCAGCCCCAGCATCCCGTCGCCATCAGACAGACTCAGCGCATAAGGGTTACCCAGTTCCCTGAGCCAGGCAATCGCCTTCGCCCGGTCGTCTTTGTAATTCAGGCCGACTATCCGGATCCCCTGCGCGGCCAGCCGGTTCAGGTACTGATGCTCGGCGCGGCAGGCCGGACACCAGGTGGCCCAGACGCTAAGCAGCACCGGTTTCCCCTGCGTCAGCACCTCCGCCTGATAGTACTGACCCGGTGTCTCCAGCGATTCCAGGCGGAACGCCGGCACCGGCTTCCCGGTCAGCGCCGACTCCAGGGCCGTCGGGTCATCGCCTTCCGCGTTACGCGCCAGCTGCCACAGCAGCGCCGCGGCAATCAGCAGGAAAATAAGTAACGGTAATAACAGTACGTTGCGTTTCATCCGGCCTCCGGCAATGGTTTACGGC
>NZ_VXJW01000005.1 GCF_008692845.1 Salmonella enterica subsp. arizonae | reverse complement strand
CCTTCCTCCCCGCTGAAAGTACTTTACAACCCGAAGGCCTTCTTCATACACGCGGCATGGCTGCATCAGGCTTGCGCCCATTGTGCAATATTCCCCACTGCTGCCTCCCGTAGGAGTCTGGACCGTGTCTCAGTTCCAGTGTGGCTGGTCATCCTCTCAGACCAGCTAGGGATCGTCGCCTTGGTGAGCCGTTACCTCACCAACAAGCTAATCCCATCTGGGCACATCTGATGGCAAGAGGCCCGAAGGTCCCCCTCTTTGGTCCTGCGACGTTATGCGGTATTAGCCACCGTTTCCAGTAGTTATCCCCCTCCATCAGGCAGTTTCCCAGACATTACTCACCCGTCCGCCACTCGTCAGCGAAGCAGCAAGCTGCTTCCTGTTACCGTTCGACTTGCATGTGTTAGGCCTGCCGCCAGCGTTCAATCTGAGCCATGATCAAACTCTTCAATTTAAAAGTTTGATGCTCGTGAATTAAACTTCGTAATGAATTACGTGTTCACTCTGAGACTTGGTATTCATTTTTCGTCTTGCGACGTCAAGAATCCGTATCTTCGAGTGCCCACACAGATTGTCTGATAAATTGTTAAAGAGCAGGTGCGACGCGGCTTTCAGCTCACCGTCGCGAGGTGGCGTATATTACGCTTTCCTCTTTCAGAGTCAACCCTGAATTTCAGGATTTTTCTCTTCAACCGACCGGCTGTTTGTGTGAAGTGATTCACATCCGCCGTGTCGATGGAGGCGCATTATAGGGAGTCGATTCAGGAAGACAAGCGGAAAAATGCATTTTTGTTTTAACCGCTCATCTTTTATCCATAACGCTTATTTTTGCTGCTTTTTTATCGCCGATGGTAGATCGGCAAGGCTGTTTAACACCCAGTCTGCCGCGTTTTCTGCTGCTGCCGTGACTGGTTTGCCCGTACGTACCAGTACTTTTGTCCCTACATTTGCCTCCGCAGCCGCCTGCATATCTTCCAGTTTGTCTCCCACCATATAAGAGGCCGCCATATCGATATGCAGGAAATCACGCGCAGCGAGAAGCATTCCTGGATGCGGCTTGCGGCAATCACATGCCTGACGGAGCTCTTCTATACAGCCCTGCGGATGGTGAGGACAATAATAGATGCCGTCCAAATCGACATCGCGATCCGCCAACGACCAGTCCATCCATTCGGTTAAGGTTTCAAACTGCGCCTCAGTGAATTTGCCGCGCGCGATTCCGGACTGGTTCGTCACCACCACAAGCGCATAGCCCATTTTTTTTAGCTCGCGCATCGCGTCAATAACACCGTCTATAAACTCAAATGAATCGATTTCATGTACGTAGCCGTGATCCACATTAATGGTGCCGTCACGGTCGAGAAAAATTGCGGGTACAGACTTTGCCACCTTTTATAACTCCTGAGTAAAGCAAGTGACGCTAGTATCGCATGTTTCAGCAGGCAAGAAAGTGCTCATCGTATAAAGCCTGATTGATTTAGACGTCTGGATGCCTTAACATCCATTCTGTTGACGGCGTTGACCGTATTAGGCAGACGAAAATGCCTCCGCTAATTTCATTACGATAATAAAGAATCAATGATTAAACTTTCGAATATTACCAAAGTGTTCCATCAGGGGACTCGCACCATTCAGGCGCTGAACAATGTCAGCCTGCATGTCCCTGCCGGACAAATTTACGGCGTCATCGGCGCATCCGGCGCCGGTAAAAGTACGCTCATTCGCTGCGTAAACTTACTTGAGCGTCCCACTGCAGGAAGCGTAATGGTAGGCGGTCAGGAACTGACCACCCTTTCTGAAGCGGAACTTACCAAAGCCCGTCGCCAGATTGGCATGATTTTCCAGCATTTTAATCTGCTGGCCTCACGAACCGTGTTTGGCAACGTCGCGCTACCGCTGGAACTGGATAGCACGCCAAAAGAGGAGATTAGACGTCGCGTAACTGAGCTGTTAGAGCTGGTTGGGCTCGGTGATAAACACGACAGCTATCCGGCAAATCTTTCCGGCGGTCAGAAACAGCGTGTCGCGATTGCCCGCGCATTAGCCAGCAATCCAAAAGTGTTGCTGTGCGATGAGGCCACCAGCGCGCTGGATCCCGCGACCACCCGCGCGATTCTGGAATTGCTGAAAGATATCAATCGTCGTCTGGGATTGACGATTCTGCTCATCACTCATGAGATGGATGTCGTAAAACGTATCTGCGACTGCGTTGCCGTCATCAGTAATGGCGAGCTTATTGAGCAGGATACGGTCAGCGAAGTCTTCTCGCATCCTAAGACGCCGCTGGCGCAGAAGTTTATTCAGTCCACGCTGCACCTGGACATTCCGGAGGATTACCAGGCGCGTTTAAAAGCGTCGCCGGAAACTGACAGCGTGCCGATGCTGCGCATGGAGTTCACCGGGCAGTCCGTTGACGCCCCGCTGCTTTCCGAAACCGCGCGCCGTTTCAACGTGAACAATAATATTATCAGCGCGCAGATGGATTACGCCGGCGGCGTGAAGTTCGGCATTATGCTAACGGAAATGCACGGAACACAAGAAGAGACGCAAGCCGCCATCGCCTGGCTGCAGGATCACCATGTGAAAGTAGAGGTACTGGGTTATGTCTGAGGCAATGATGTGGCTACTGATTCGTGGCGTCTGGGAAACGCTGGCGATGACTTTTGTCTCCGGTTTCTTTGGTTTTGTGATTGGCCTGCCGGTCGGCGTATTGCTATATGTCACGCGTCCGGGGCAAATTATGGAGAACGCCAGGCTGTATCGCGCGCTTTCTGCGGTGGTCAATATTTTCCGCTCGATTCCATTTATCATCCTGCTGGTGTGGATGATTCCTTTTACCCGGGTAATTGTCGGCACCTCCATTGGTTTACAGGCCGCGATTGTGCCGCTGACCGTCGGCGCCGCGCCGTTTATCGCCCGTATGGTGGAAAATGCGCTGTTAGAGATCCCTGCCGGACTAATTGAAGCCTCACGAGCGATGGGCGCCACGCCATTGCAAATTGTGCGTAAAATTCTTTTGCCGGAAGCTCTGCCAGGTCTGGTGAATGCAGCAACCATTACGCTGATCACTCTGGTCGGTTACTCCGCAATGGGCGGCGCAGTCGGCGCGGGCGGCCTCGGTCAAATCGGCTATCAGTACGGTTATATTGGATACAATGCTACCGTGATGAATACGGTGCTGGTATTACTCGTCGTTCTGGTTTATTTAATTCAGTTATCCGGCGATCGCATCGTCAGGGCTGTCACGCATAAGTAACGTTAAACACAACACAAATACTCATTAAGGAAATAAGCATGGCGTTCAAATTCAAAACCTTTGCGGCAGTGGGTGCTCTGATTGGTTCTCTGGCACTTGCAGGTTGCGGTCAGGATGAAAAAGATCCGAACCATATTAAAGTTGGCGTGATTGTTGGCGCAGAGCAGCAGGTTGCAGAAGTGGCACAGAAAGTCGCGAAAGAAAAATACGGTCTGGACGTAGAATTGGTGGCTTTTAATGATTATGTTCTGCCTAATGAAGCACTGAGCAAAGGCGATATCGATGCCAACGCCTTCCAGCACAAACCGTATCTGGATCAGCAAATCAAAGATCGCGGCTATAAACTGGTTTCTGTTGGTAAGACTTTTGTCTATCCCATTGCAGGATACTCTAAAAAAATTAAATCACTGGATGAGCTCCAGGACGGTTCCCAGGTTGCGGTGCCTAACGACCCGACTAACCTTGGTCGTTCTTTGCTGCTGCTGCAAAAAGTGGGACTGATTAAACTGAAAGACGGCGTTGGTCTGCTCCCTACCTCGCTGGATATCGCGGATAACCCGAAAAATCTGAAAATTGTTGAGCTGGAAGCGCCGCAGTTGCCGCGTTCGCTGGATGATGCGCAGATCGCTTTAGCGGTCATCAATACAACATATGCCAGCCAGATTGGACTGACGCCAGCAAAAGACGGTATCTTCGTTGAAGATAAAGATTCTCCGTACGTTAACCTGATCGTGACACGTGAGGACAATAAAGACGCCGAGAATGTGAAGAAATTCGTTCAGGCTTACCAGTCTGATGAAGTATACGAAGCCGCAAATAAAGTTTTTAATGGCGGTGCGGTTAAAGGCTGGTAAGTTTTAGGCTGTTTCCACAAACTGTAATATTATTCAGGACGGGCTATTGCCCGTCTTGTCATTTATGCAAGCTCCTGATTCAATATCTGACAATTAGAACTTTCATTGAGGAAATATTATGCGTGCTTTATCGATCTGTTTATTGGCACTCATGCTGGGCGGTTGTTCCATGCTAAGCAGATCCCCTGTTGAACCCGTTCAAAGCACCGCAACCCCGCCAAAAGCGGAGCCGGATAAACCCAAAGCGCCGCGTGTCGCTCCCGTCAGGATTTACACTAATGCTGAAGACTTAGTCGGCAAACCTTTCCGCGATCTTGGCGAAGTTAGCGGCGAATCCTGCCAGGCGACGAATCAGGATTCTCCGCCCAACATTCCAACTGCACGTAAGCGTATGCAGATTAATGCCTCTAAAATGAAAGCCAACGCCGTCCTGCTGCATAGCTGTGAAATCACCAGCGGCACGCCGGGCTGCTACCGTCAGGCGGTTTGTATCGGTTCTGCCCTGAATATTTCGGCGAAATGAGCAGCTTTCAGTTTGAGCAAATCGGCGTTATCCGCTCCCCCTATAAAGAAAAATTCGCCGTTCCGCGCCAGCCCGGCCTGGTCAAAAGCGCCTGCGGCGAACTACATCTGATCGCGCCCTACAACCAGGCCGATGCCGTTCGCGGCCTGGAAGCATTCAGCCATTTATGGGTACTTTTCGTTTTTCATCAGACGATGGAGGGCGGCTGGCGACCAACCGTACGTCCGCCCCGTCTTGGCGGCAACGCCAGGGTGGGCGTTTTTGCCACGCGCTCCACGTTCCGCCCCAATCCGATTGGCATGTCTCTCGTTGCGCTAAAAGGTATCGAGTGCCGGAAAGAGAGCGTAGTTCTGAAATTAGATAGCCTGGATCTGGTGGATGGCACGCCAGTGGTGGATATCAAACCGTATTTGCCGTTTGCCGAAGCCTTACCGGACGCCGTCGCCAGCTATGCGCAACAGGCACCGATGGCTGAAATGGCCGTGAGTTTTACCGCTGAGGTGGCTCAACAGCTCACGACGCTGGAAAAGCGTTATCCGCAGCTACGGACGTTTATTTGCGATGTGCTGGCGCAAGACCCTCGCCCGGCTTATCGTAAGGGTGAAAAAACGGGCAAAACCTATGCCGTCTGGCTACATGATTTTAACGTGCGCTGGCGTGTAGTTGACGCTGGATTTGAAGTGTTTGCGCTGGAACCACGGTAATTTCACACCCTTCTCTTTTGACATCCCTTTCGCGCTGGTAAACTAAATCACTTTTTTTGTATCAGGCTCACATTGAGCCTGTTCGATCGTTCAACTGGAACCGTAACAACATGCGTACTAGCCAATACCTGCTCTCCACTCTGAAGGAGACACCTGCCGACGCCGAGGTTATCAGCCACCAGCTAATGCTGCGCGCCGGGATGATCCGCAAGCTCGCCTCTGGGTTATATACCTGGCTGCCAACCGGCCTGCGCGTTCTGAAAAAAGTCGAAAACATCGTGCGTGAAGAGATGAACAACGCTGGTGCTATCGAGGTGTCGATGCCAGTAGTTCAGCCAGCCGACCTGTGGCAAGAGAGTGGTCGTTGGGAACAGTACGGCCCGGAACTGCTGCGTTTTGTCGACCGTGGCGAGCGTCCATTCGTACTCGGCCCGACCCACGAAGAAGTTATCACCGATCTGGTGCGTAATGAACTCAGCTCTTATAAGCAATTGCCGCTGAACTTCTTCCAAATCCAGACCAAATTTCGTGATGAAGTACGTCCGCGCTTTGGCGTGATGCGTTCGCGCGAATTCCTGATGAAAGATGCTTACTCTTTCCACACCTCTCAGGAATCGTTGCAGGAAACTTATGACGCCATGTACGCCGCATACAGCCGCATTTTCAGCCGTATGGGACTGGATTTCCGCGCGGTACAGGCCGATACCGGATCGATCGGCGGCAACGCCTCGCATGAATTCCAGGTGCTGGCGCAAAGCGGCGAAGATGATATCGTTTTCTCTGATGTTTCTGATTACGCGGCTAACATCGAACTGGCAGAAGCCATTGCGCCGCAAACGCCGCGCGCAGCGGCAACGCAGGAAATGACGCTGATCGATACGCCAAACGCCAAAACCATCGCGGAGCTGGTGGAACAGTTTAATTTGCCAATTGAAAAAACAGTAAAAACGCTACTGGTTAAGGCAGTGAAAGACAGCAAGTCTCCACTGGTTGCTCTGTTGGTTCGCGGCGATCACGAACTGAATGAAGTTAAAGCGGAAAAACTACCGAACGTTGCCAGCCCGCTCACCTTCGCTACCGAAGAAGAGATTCGCGCCGTTATCAATGCTGGCCCTGGCTCCCTCGGCCCGGTCAATATGCCGGTTCCGGTCATCATCGATCGTAGCGTTGCCGCCATGAGCGATTTCGCCGCTGGCTCTAACATCGACGGAAAACACTACTTCGGCATTAACTGGGATCGCGACGTAGCGACGCCTATCGTTGCCGACATCCGCAATGTGGTCGCCGGCGATCCGAGCCCGGATGGTCAGGGAACGTTGCTTATTAAACGCGGTATCGAAGTGGGCCACATCTTCCAGTTGGGCACCAAATACTCAGAAGCGCTGAAAGCCTCCGTTCAGGGTGAAGATGGTCGTAACCAGATCCTGACGATGGGCTGCTACGGTATCGGCGTAACACGCGTCGTTGCTGCGGCTATCGAGCAGAACTTTGACGAGCGTGGCATTGTATGGCCTGACGCCATTGCGCCTTTCCAGGTCGCTATTCTGCCAATGAATATGCACAAATCCTTCCGTGTACAGGAACTGGCGGAAAAGCTGTACAGCGAATTGCGCGCGCAAGGCATTGAAGTGCTGATGGACGACCGTAAAGAGCGCCCGGGCGTGATGTTTGCCGATATGGAACTGATTGGTATTCCACATACTATCGTGATTGGCGATCGTAACCTGGATAACGACGATATTGAGTATAAATACCGTCGTAGCGGTGAAAAATCGCTGATTAAAACCGGCGATATCGTTGACTATCTGGTCAAGGCCATTAAAGGCTAAACGGCATCTTGTTGGGATTGTCCGGCGCCATCCGGCAGATATGTAAAGGCCTCGCACCATGCGAGGCCTTTTATTTAGTTAGTGCAATTTTTACCAGGCGCAAACTTCGCATTTTTATCAGCTATTAGCATTTTTACCGGCTCGCCCGTATCCGGGTTCGCTGCAAAAACGAAATGCCCTTCTACCGTCAGCAGCACGGATTTTTCCGCTTCGCCTTTAGCCGCCAGATAGCCGCGCTCAAGCTGGGCGTTACTGGCGACCGGGAGCCGCTTTCCTGTTGCACAATCGGTAAAGGTCGCCGCGTCAGCCATGTAAACATACATACCGCGCAGCGGCATAGGCGTTACCGGCAGGCTGGCGGTAACAGGCTCAAGCATATAATTAAGCTGCGAGGCCACCGGATTGCCTTCTCTGTCGAGCATCTCCAGCGCATCGCCTTTCGCGCGATAATACGATTTCTCGCCATTACTGTCGGTTAATACCAGTTTATCTGCTGTCCGCGCCCAGGTACCATATGACGCAAAAGAGGAGGGTTCTTCGCGAACGCCCTGATAGCGCTCGTTCATCACCCATGTGCCATCTTTTTCCAGAAACAGTGACGTTTCAATACCTTCACAATCCGCACAGGGCAGTACGCCGCGCCAGCTTTGTTGCATGGGTTTTAACTCCGCCGCCTGCGCAGGTTGTAAGGCGTCAACTTCCGCACGGTTATTACACCCCATCAATGCAAATAACGCGCACGCTGTCGCGACTGACAATATTGCTGTTCTCACCATAAAATCCTTATGAAATTGCTATTCCTGCCCGTCAATCCAGTGGACGACGAACTTTGCCGCGAAGCGCCTTTACAGAAGATTTTTGCGCCTTAGAGGACAAGCGGCGCTCTTTTGAGGCTCGCGTCGGGCGGGTTGCGCGACGGCTTTTCTGCTCCGCGGTTAATTCTTTTATGACGGCAACCAGCCTGGCGATAGCCGCTTCCCGGTTGAGCTCCTGGCTCCGGTATTCCTGCGCCTTAATGATAATTACGCCATCATGGCTTATCAGATGGTGGCTGGCCGTCAGCAAACGCTGTTTATAATACTCTGGCAGGCCAGATGCCAGAATGTCAAAGCGTAAATGAATCGCGCTGGAGGTCTTATTAACGTGCTGACCACCAGCGCCCTGCGCGCGAATAGCCGTAATCTCCAGCTCATTATCGGCTATTGAGATCGTCCGGGAGATGGCAATCATGAGGGCTGTTGCCAGGCGGCAAGCTGTATTTCCAGATTATTCCGAGCATCGGAAAGCCAGATTGCGCCATCCTGAATCGTCGCCTGTAGCGTCATGGTACGATTGGCAAATTCACTGAGCTGCGCCAGTTGTCCATCATCCAGATACCAGACAGATAGGTTAGCGAACTGCGCGCACTTGCTTTGATACTGTTGCCACCAGATTTGCGCCGCCCGGGAGTTATAGGCAAAGAGCGCGACATTGCCCGCCTGAGTACAAGCTTTCTTGATACGGCGCTCATCAGGCAGACCCAGTTCTATCCACAGGTCGATTCCCAGATGATCGTTGCGCAGCCAGGCCTCCGGCTCATCTTCCGCGCTGAGTCCACGCGTAAACTGTAACTGTTCATCAGCATATTTAATCCATGCCAATAGGCGCAGCATCATGCGCTCCTGCGTTTCAGAAGGGTGACGCGCCAGCGTTAACGCCGCATCCAGAAACCGGTTGCGATCAAGGTCAGCCACATTAACAACGGCTTTATAAATTGTCGCTTTAAGCGCCATGAGAAAACTCCTTTCGAATCAGGCGTCCATTGTAGCGAAAACCGCGCTAAAAGGCTGTTAACTAATCTTTTACGCATTCGCGTCAGGCGCTGATATTGCGTAAATGAGTATGGTATAGTCACCTTGCTAAACAGGATTTATCTTCGTAGGCTTAGACTTGCATCCACGGTTAAGTCAGAATGCTGACAGGAGGGCATGTGGAAAAATATTGTGAGTTAGTACGCAAGCGGTATGCGGAAATCGCCAGCGGAGACTTAGGGTATGTCCCGGATGCGCTGGGTTGTGTATTGAAAGTGCTTAATGAAATGGCGGCAGATAGCGCCCTTTCAGAGTCGGTCAGGGAAAAGGCAGCCTGGGCTGCCGCGAACTTACTGGTGAGCGATTATGTCAATGAATGAAACGTATCAACCCATTAATTGCGATGACTACGATAGTCTTGAGCTCGCCTGCATGCATCATTTAATACTGACGCTAACGTTAAAAGATGGCGAGATTTTGCAGGCAAAAGCGAACGATTTGATTTTGCGTAAAAACGTAGAATATCTACTTGCCGAAGTTTCCGGCGAGTCCCGTGAGCTTCGTCTTGATAAAATCGTCAGTTTCAGCCACCCGGAAATTGGTACGGTGGTGATCAGCGAATCCTGAATTCTGCTGCCGGATAAGGCATTTTTGCCGCAATCCGGCATTTTATGCGTCTTCCCGCCACAGTAACGCCATGCCATCTTCGCTATTCGCCAGTCCGTCACAGGTGATAAAGTGCCCCGCCGCCGCAATCAGCGTATCGCCATAAAACAGCAATGGCGTGGTATCGCGCCGCCAGGAAGGCACATTCAACTCCTGCCAGATTTTCTTCAGCTTACGTCCGCCGTGACGTCCCACAATATGCAGTAACCCTGACGCCTTAAAACGAATGCTGACGGATTCTTCCTCTCGCGGTAGGCGCAGTTCGCCGCCAGGGACGAGTTGTACCGAGCCTAAGCCGGCAGGCAGCGCCAGCGGTGTTTGCCAGACGGGCCAGGCGATCGTCGTTTCGCTTTGTCCGGCAATGGATTTAATCCACCACAGTTGCGACTGATAACGGCGAATCTCGTGATCGCCAAAACGTAAACAGGGAGAGGCATCGTCGCGCGCCAGCGCCACTTCCCGCCAGATACGTTCCAGCGCGTCGCGAGAGGGCATCGGCGCATTACGCGTCGCCAGCCAGCGACGCAAAATCGCTGCCCGCCGCACATCGCTCATCGACATTAATGGAGAGAGGCGCAATGTTCCCCGCGCCGTTATACAGTCCGTAAGATCGCTGGCCAGAAGTTCGTCCAGCAGCCTTTCTTGCTCGGCACAGAGCGCCGCGCTACGGGCTACCGCCGCAGAAAAATGCGGCCAGCGCCGCTGCAGGAGCGGAAGCGCGCGCAGGCGTAAAAAATTGCGATCGTAAGCATCATCCTGATTGCTTTCATCTTCAATCCAGCATAAGCCATGACGCACAGCCCACAATTCCAGCGTCTTTCGCGTTTCTTCCAACAGCGGGCGAAGAAGCAGAGTTCCGGCAAAGGGCGAGCGTTCTCCCATCGCGGAAAGTCCGGCCGGACCGCTGCCGCGTTTTAGCGCCAGCAGGAATGTTTCACACTGATCGTCAAGGTGCTGCGCGGTTGCCAGCACTTCGCCAGGCAATAGCGTCTGCGCGAATGCCCGATAGCGCGCTTCACGCGCATGGGCCTCGATACCCAGACCATTATCCGCCAGCGTTACCCGCTCTACTACCAGAGGAACCTGCCAGCGTTCGCACACGGTTTCACAATGCCGCACCCAACTGTCGGCATGAGGGCTTAAACCATGATGAATATGGATAGCGCGCAGCGTAACGTCAGGATGGTGTTCTCGCCACAGCACCAGTTGATGCAAAAGCACCGTCGAATCCAGGCCGCCGCTAAAGGCGGCCAGAATACGGCGAGAAGAGAGTAACGAAGTATTCAGCGTGAGAGTGGTCATGGTTCGTGCTTATAGTGACTTTGCCCGGCAACGTTACCTGGCTAGCGCCTTAATGACAAGTCTTACTGCTCATACAGCTCAAGCGGCAAACCGTCCGGATCGTTGAAAAAAGTAAAGCGCTTCCCGGTATAGGGATCGACGCGTATCGGTTCGCACTTAACCTGATGCTTTTCCAGATGCGCAACGGCGTTTTCTACATTTTCCACACTGAAAGCCAGATGGCGCAGGCCGCAGGCTTCAGGTCGGCTTGGACGCGCCGGAGGGAAGGGAAAAGAGAAAAGCTCAATCACATACTGCCCGTTTAGCGCCAAATCGCCCTTCCACGAGTCACGCTCTTCCCGCCAGACTTCGCTTATCAGCTCGAACCCCAGAATATCGCAATAAAACGCCTTGCTCGCCGCATAGTCTGTCACAATGATCGCAATGTGATGAACCTGTTTTAATCCCAGCATAGCGTCTCCTTTATTGATTATCAGTACGTTACTCGCCACGTTCCCGTCAGACAAGCTAACAGGCGTGTTTTAAGACTCGTACCTGGTACACCCCGTCCTCATTCTGTTTCGCGCCGTGAATATCCGTTTCAAAACCGGGATAATGCTGGCCAATCGAACAAAGCATCTGCAGGAAATCGAGCACGGCCCGACTCTCTTGCGAGATCCTCTCGCCGGGCATCAACAGCGGAACGCCTGGCGGATAAGGCAGGATCATATTCGCGGAAACGCGCCCTGGCAGTTGATCGAGCGCTACGGTTTCCACCTCGCCTTTGATCTGGCGTTGCCAGGCCTGGTGCGGAGTCATGATCATCTCCGGTAAAACGTCGAATGCCCGCAACATCAACCCCGGAAGATCGTGCTGGCGAATCAGTTTATGGATCCCCTGCGCCAGATCATGAATGCGCATATTGCGATAAAAATCAGGATCCTCCGCATACAGATCCGGTAACATATTTTTGACGCGCAGATTAAGATCGTACGCCCGTTTAAATTCCGTCAGACCGCGCATCAGCCCCATCGCCCGCGTCTTATCAATACCGATACTGAACAAAAACAGCAAATTATACGGCCCGGTTTTTTCAACAACCACGCCTCGCTCATCGAGAAACTTCGCTACCAGCGCGGCAGGTATCCCCTCTTCGCTCATGTTGCCCTGTTCATCCATCCCCGGCGTCAGGATTGTCACCTTAACCGGATCAAGGAACATATGGTCGTCATCAGCATCGGTGAAGCCGTGCCATGTTTCTCCCTGCGCTACTGGCCAGCATTCCGCCTCATCAACCTCTTCCGGCTGCCAGATATCAAAGAACCAGCTATCAGACTCTTCACGTAACCGCCGCACCTCTTTACGAAAATGGAGCGCCCGTTCCACCGAACGATTGATCAGTCTTCTCCCCGCATTACCACGCAGCATCGCCGCCGCAGTCTCAATAGAAGCGACAATGGGGTAGCTCGGCGATGTCGAGGTGTGCATCATAAACGCTTCGTTAAATGTCTCTTCGTCATACTCCCCTTTGATATGGATAAGCGAAGCCTGCGAAAAAGCCGCCAGCATTTTATGAGTGGATTGCGTTTCAAAAATCACTTTTCCTGGTACCCGCTCGCCGCTCATCCCGCTTTTCCCTTGGTAGATCGGATGAAAATGGGTATAGGGTACCCAGGCGGAATCAAAGTGGATCGAGGGAACGTCCAGCATCTGCTTGAGCCAGTTAGTGTTATACAGCAGACCATCGTAAGTAGAATTGGTGATAACCGCATGAACCGGCCACTGCGCCTGTGCGGTTTCCGCCACCTTACGCGCAATGCTGTCACGGGTAAATTCACGCTTAGGAATACCGCCGAGAATCCCGAGCGCATTGCGCGTCGGCTTCAGCCAAAGAGGCACTACATCGCTCATCATCAACAAATGCGCCAGCGATTTATGGCAATTACGGTCAATAAGTAGCGTACTTCCCGCAGGCGCGGCATACATACCGACAATTTTATTCGAGGTCGACGTCCCGTTGGTCACCATATAACTCTGCTCGGCGCCAAAAGTACGGGCGATATACTCTTCCGCTTCCAGATGTGGCCCAGTGTGATCCAGCAGTGACCCCAGTTCAGTTACCGAAATCGACACATCGGCTTTTAAGGTATTGCCGCCAAAAAAGTCATAAAACAGACAGCCGGCCGGGCTTTTCTGATACGCCGTTCCCGCCATATGGCCCGGCGTACAAAAAGTGTATTTTCCTTCTTTGGCATAGGTAAACAGCGCTTTGGTAAACGGCGGCGTAATGTTATCGAGATATTCGTTGGTATATTGATGAATGCGCGTCGCGATATCTTCGGCCTGCCCCAACGCATACTCAAAAAACCACAGCGCCATGCGCATATCGTGTACGCTAACATCCAGCGTTGAATTGGTATTGATAAAAGCGTAGAGGGGAAGATATTCATTTAGCTGATTGATGTCGCTACAAAGGTCGAGGCTGTATTCATCCCAGTCAAAAATAACGCCGCATATGCGTGGGTTATGTTCAATAAACTTCAACAGGTCAACGCTATTTTGCGGCCAGATAATTTGAAATCCCAGGGATTGTAATGCCCGCTCAAGCTCCTTGATGGGTTCATCTTTATAATAAACCCCGTGCGGCCCCATAATGGCGATGATATTCATGCTTTCTCCTGAAACAACCTGAGATAAGCATAGTCACAATCCTGTCGGTGCTCTGCACCGACAGGATTTATTTTATTACAATGCGCTCCATGCATCGGCCCAGGCAATCCCTACGCCGGGCTCATAATAGGCAGGCGCAACATTACACCATGAGCTCGCCGGGAACGGCTTGCACTGGTACAACGCGCCATTATTGTTGACGATATCGCCCGGATTCCATTTCTGGCTGCTGCTCCAGGCAGGGTAGCTGGTGGTCTTATCTTCGTCATCCGCAGCGGCGGCCTTCGCTTTCACATTCAGCGTATAAACCGCGGTGCTGGAGAGCGAACCGTCGCTGACGGTCAGATTCACCACATACTGGGTGTCCTGAGTCACCTCAGGCGCGTTGAAAATCACGATAGCTTTATCCTGGCCGCTAAGCGTTTTACCATCCTGCGACATCCAGGTATAGGTAAGTTTGTCGCCATTCGCGTCGGTCGATCCTTCCGCGCTGAGTGAAACCGGGCTACCGGCTTCCACCGCCCCAACGGGTCCGGCAATACGTGCGACCGGCGCCACGTTTTCATCCGTAACCGGCGTAGGGGTTGGCGTGACGTCCGGTTCGGCCCCCCCATTATCATCGATGACATTAACGTTGAAATAGTGCTGCACGCATTTCGTGTAGTCACCCTCTTTAAAGGCGGTATATGGAGTCTGATACCCGACTAACTGGCAGGAATAGGTCTTCCCGTCCGCAGTATCGGCGCTCCAGCCCCAGTCCTCTTCCCAATAGATCGGTAACGCGCCTGCGCCGCCTTCATCGAACTGCTTCATGTTCTTACAGCCCAGCACTTCGTCAGCAGGTACCGGCACTTTCAGGTAGTCGGCAAACTCTTTGTAGTAGGCGATACGGTTAAGCGACTGCGCATTCTCATCTGCCCCGCCGCATTCCACGCCGCCATTGATGATCTGAATGGTGACGCCGAAACCTGACACCAGACCATTTGCCTTATCGTGTTCGTTTGGCTGCCAGGTACCGTCAATCACGTGCAACATAGACGGCTTCGGCGGCTGCGGATAAACAAAGAAGAAGACCGCGCTTGCCAGGTTCATCCAGGTATCCGCTACCAGCTCAGGTTTATCCAGCAGCGGGCGAACATCGCCATACATCGCGTCAGAGAAAGGCCCATAGTTGTAGTTATAAGAAAGCTGTTTTGCCCCGCGACCAAAATAGCTGAGGAAATCGCCGTCTTTATCTTTACCGCACGGCCAGGTCTGTCCTTGCCATACATCAGGGTTACATTCGCCGTTGTAGCCGCCTTTCTGCCCTTCTGTCCAGCCGACTTCGCGCAGATAGACCAGAGCCTGACGCCATTCCGGAATATCACGCCAACTTTCGTGACCGCCCGTTTCTTGGGCAAAATGCGCAAACATAGTGGCCAGAGTTTTACGGCAGATAGCATCGCTATCGCGTCCATCGGTGTAGGTACCACAAACCGCCGGGAATTTACCGATCGCTTTCAGGAAGTTGGAATAGGTGTACTCCGGCGCGCGCATCGGGAACAAATAATCCCAGTCGGCTTCTGTCAGAATACTTTCGACACGTTTTACGTTTGCTGGGTTAGCGGCACGCCCCGGTTCAATTTGTTCGACCACGCTGTTATCCAACGTCTGGATAGAGGATTTCACTGCCTCCATTAACGGAAAATCCGTCAGCGCTTTCTCTTTCGCCGCCAGATCGCTGGCGTTAATGGTCATTGGTTCACTACTACTAAGCAGCGGCGCGGCCTGCGCACCGGATAAGCTCAACATGATCCCTGCCGCCACGGCGCTGAGCGCCAGTGTTTTTTGTAATCCCATAATTTTCTCCTTGAAGGGTAGTTCACTGCCTGCCCTGGCCACACGCCTGGCAGTTGATGCAGTTTCAGGGAGAACGTGCCATCGCGTTTAATCACATCGGCTCATCGGCGTCTCATTTTTCCTCGTCCAAAAAAAAGAGGCCGGATAATCCGGCCTCTTTGGAAAAATGAGATATACACGTTATCCTTCAAGCTACCTCTGAGTTGGCCGCGAGTTACTCGGCTCATCCCTGGGTCTCGCCCTAACGGGCCGCCGCAAGCGCTGTTCAAAACGCTAAAGCGTTTTGTGATGCAACCTGAATGATTTTGTGTATAAATGATTAAGCGTAACCGTAGCTCATCAAACGCTGGTAACGACGATTTTTTAAATCATCGGTGCTCAACACATCAAGATCGGCTAAATCTTCCAGCAGTTGCGCTTTCAGCGATGCCGCCATCACTTCCGGATTACGGTGCGCGCCGCCCAGCGGCTCCGGAATGATGGAGTCGATAAGCTTCAGTTCTTTCAGACGCGGCGCGATGATGCCCATCGCTTCAGCGGCCAATGGCGCTTTGTCGGCACTTTTCCACAAAATGGAGGCGCAGCCTTCCGGTGAGATAACGGAATAGGTGCTGTATTGCAGCATATTAACTTTATCGCCTACGCCAATCGCCAGCGCGCCGCCGGAGCCGCCTTCGCCAATCACGGTACAGATAATTGGCACGTTCAGACGCGACATTTCGCGCAAATTGCGCGCGATAGCTTCAGACTGACCGCGCTCTTCTGCGCCAACGCCCGGATAAGCGCCTGGCGTGTCGATAAAAGTGATGATCGGCATGTTGAAGCGCTCGGCCATCTCCATCAGACGCAGCGCTTTGCGGTAGCCTTCCGGTGCCGGCATCCCAAAGTTACGACGAATTTTTTCTTTGGTTTCACGGCCCTTCTGATGACCAATAACCATCACCGGACGCCCTTCCAGACGCGCAATGCCGCCGACGATGGCTTTGTCATCAGCATAGGCGCGATCGCCCGCCAGCTCATCAAACTCATCAAACGCCAGGCGGACATAATCCAGGGTGTACGGGCGCTGCGGATGGCGCGCCAGTTGGGCTACCTGCCATGCGCCGAGATCGGCAAAGATTTTGCGCGTCAGTTCTACACTTTTTTCACGTAGACGATGCACTTCTTCGTCGATGTTAATATCCAGTTTCTCATCCTGACGGCTAACCGCAGTCAGAGAATCGATTTTCGCTTCCAGCTCTGCAATCGGCTGTTCAAAATCAAGGAAATTCAGACTCATAGTATTCCTGTATTAGTCAAACTCCAGTTCCACCTGCTCCGAACCAATGAGGCCACGCAGATCGTTGAGTAAACGATCGCTCGGAGAGACACGCCACGTTGCGCCGAAACGCAGTCGCGCACGCGCATCCGCCCTCTGATAGTAGAGATGTACTGGAATGGTCCCCGAGCGATGGGGTTCCAGAGACTGACGGAGTCGGTTTAAAAGCTGGTCATCAATTTGCCTGTCCGTCAGCGAGATAGCAAGCCCGCGAGCGTATTTTTCGCGAGCTTCGTCAATATCCATCACTTCGCGGGCGGTCATTTTAAGCCCCCCGCTGAAGTCATCAAAGCTGACCTGTCCGCTGACGATAAGTATGCGGTCTTTTTCCAGCAACTGCTGGTATTTATCCAGCGCGTCGGTAAATAACATCACTTCCAGACGCCCGGAACGGTCATCCAGCGTACAGATGCCGATACGATTGCCGCGCTTGGTGACCATAACCCTTGCGGCAATCACGAGCCCCGCAGCCGTGGTGACTTTACCACGTTCTGTCGGATGCATGTCTTTGAGCCTTACCCCGCCGACATAACGCTCAATTTCTTTTAAATACTGATTGATGGGGTGGCCCGTCAGGTACAGCCCCAACGTTTCACGTTCCCCATCCAATACCATCTGTTCCGGCCACGGCTGGCAACTGGCATAGGATTGTTCGATTTGCTCCGGTTCTTCCGCCAGCACGCCGAACATATCCGTCTGACCGATAGCTTCCGCTTTGGCGTGTTGGTCGGCGGCTTTCAGCGCATCGCCCAACGAGTTCATCAACGCGGCGCGGTGCGGCCCCAGCCGGTCGAACGCCCCGGACATAATCAGTTTTTCCAGTACCCGGCGGTTGAGCTTTTTGGTATCGGTCCGCGCGCACAGGTCAAATAGTTCGCGGAAATAGCCGCCCTGATTACGCGCGTCGATGATCGCTTCGATCGGCCCTTCGCCGACGCCTTTGATCGCGCCGATGCCGTAGACGATCTCCCCCTCATCGTTAACGTGGAAATGGTACAGCCCGGAGTTAATATCCGGCGGCAGAATTTTTAGCCCCATTCGCCAGCATTCATCCACCAGACCGACCACCTTTTCGGTATTGTCCATATCGGCAGTCATTACCGCCGCCATAAACTCAGCCGGATAGTGCGCCTTCAGCCATAGCGTCTGGTAAGAAACCAGAGCATAGGCGGCGGAGTGTGATTTATTAAATCCGTAACCGGCGAATTTCTCCACCAGGTCAAAGATTTTCATTGCCAGTTCGCCGTCAATACCGTTCTTTTTCGCGCCCTCTTCAAAGACGGAACGCTGTTTGGCCATCTCCTCCGGCTTTTTCTTACCCATCGCGCGACGCAACATATCCGCGCCGCCGAGGGTATAGCCAGAAAGCACCTGGGCAATCTGCATCACCTGTTCCTGATACAGAATGATACCGTAGGTGGGCTCCAGTACCGGCTTCAGGCTTTCATGCTGCCACTGGACGTCCGGATAAGAGAGCTCTTCGCGCCCGTGCTTACGGTCAATAAAGTTATCTACCATGCCTGACTGCAACGGACCCGGACGGAACAGGGCCACAAGCGCGATCATATCTTCAAAGCAGTCTGGCTGCAGGCGCTTGATCAGATCTTTCATGCCGCGCGATTCAAGCTGGAAGACCGCCGTGGTTTCCGAGCGTTGCAGCATATCGAAGCTTTTTTTATCATCCAGCGGGATAGCGGCGATATCCAGCGGCGGCTCGCCGTTCTTCTCGCGCCGCTTGTTGATCATCTCCAGCGCCCAGTTGATGATGGTCAATGTGCGCAGGCCAAGGAAGTCGAACTTCACCAACCCGGCATATTCCACGTCGCTTTTATCAAACTGGGTAACCGGATGTTTGCCCTCTTCATCGCAGTACAGCGGCGCAAAGTCGGTGATTTTAGTCGGCGCGATCACCACGCCGCCAGCGTGCTTACCGGCGTTACGGGTGACGCCTTCAAGCTTACGCGCCATATCGATCAGCGCCCTGACCTCTTCGTCCGCCTCGTAAATTTCCGGCAATTGCGGTTCCGCTTCAAAGGCTTTTGCCAGCGTCATTCCCGGATCGGGCGGCACCAGCTTGGAGATACGATCGACAAAACCGTATGGATGCCCCAGCACGCGGCCCACATCGCGGATAACCGCTTTCGCCGCCATCGTACCGAAAGTGATAATTTGCGATACCGCATCGCGCCCGTACATATCGGCGACGTGCTCAATAACCTGGTCGCGTTTCTCCATACAGAAGTCAACGTCGAAGTCAGGCATAGAGACACGTTCCGGGTTAAGGAAACGCTCAAACAGCAGGTCAAATTCCAGCGGATCAAGGTCGGTAATTTTCAGCGCATAGGCCACCAGCGAACCGGCCCCGGAACCACGTCCCGGCCCTACTGGAACGCCGTTATCTTTTGACCACTGGATAAACTCCATCACGATGAGGAAGTAGCCGGGGAACCCCATCTGGTTGATAACCTGCAGTTCAATATTCAGGCGCTCGTCATATTCCGGGCGGCGCTTTTTACGCTCTTCTTCGTCCGGGAACAGGAACGCCAGACGCTCTTCCAGCCCCTCTTTCGACTTTTTGACCAGATAATCTTCGGTGGTCATGTCACCGGTCGGGAACTGCGGCAGGAAATATTCGCCCAGACGCACCGTCACGTTACAGCGTTTGGCAATCTCTACCGTATTTTCCAGCGCCTCCGGAATATCGGCGAACAACTCGCACATCTCATCAATGCTGCGCATATATTGCTGCGGCGAGTAATTGCGCGGACGCTTAGGATCATCAAGCGTAAAACCGTCATGGATCGCGACACGAATTTCATGCGCGTCAAAATCATCACTTTCAAGGAAACGGACATCGTTTGTCGCGACAACCGGCAAACCGCGTGCTTCAGCCAGTTCGACTGCGGCGTGCAGATATGTCTCTTCATCCTGTCTGCCGGTGCGGATCAGTTCCAGAAAATAGCGATCGGGGAAATGCGCTTCATAGAAGGCAACGCACTCCTCCACCAGCGCCAAGTTGCCGCGTAGCAGACAGCGGCCTACGTCGCCCATGCGCCCGCCGGAAAGCAGAATCAAACCTTCTTTAAGCTCTATCAGCCAGTCGCGATCAACAATCGGGCCTGACGCGCCGTAGCCGCGCTGATACGCTTTCGAGATCAGCAACGTCAGATTCTGGTAGCCCGTATTATCCGACGCCAGCACCGTCAGGTGAGTCAGTTCATCCCCCAACAGCTCGTTGTGAACGTTAAAGTCCGCGCCGACGATGGGTTTAATGCCCGCGCCATGACCCGCTCCGTAGAACTTCACCAGACCGCAGAGGTTGGTAAAATCGGTGATCGCCAGCGCAGGCATACCTAGTGAGGCCGCCTTTTTCACCAGCGGCCCGGTTTTCGCCAGCCCATCGATCATAGAGTAGTCGCTGTGCACCCGCAGGTGGACGAAACGTGGTTCAGACATCTTCAGATTTCTCGATACAAGAATCAGGACGCAAGTTCCAGCGCGCGTTTAACAGGCGCAAAGCTGCGTCGGTGGTGCGCCGTCGCGCCATACTGTGCCAACTTTTCCAGATGAAAAGCGGTTGGATAGCCTTTGTGCTGTGCAAAGCCATACTGAGGAAAAATAATATCCAGCGCCGCCATTTCGGCGTCGCGGGTCACTTTCGCCAGAATAGACGCCGCGCTAATCTCCGCCACGCGGCTGTCGCCTTTCACCACCGCCATTGACGGCACGGGTAATGCCGGGCAACGATTACCGTCGATCAGCACATACTCTGGCGCAATATGCAGACCAGCGACGGCACGCTGCATGGCGAGCATCGTGGCGTGCAAAATATTCAGCTCATCAATTTCATGCGGCTCCGCACGCCCCAGACTCCAGCTTAACGCCTTTTCTTTAATCTCGTCATACAACGCCAGACGACGCTTTTCAGACAATTTTTTGGAATCATTCAGACCGACGATCGGGCGAGCCGGATCGAGGATCACAGCGGCGGTCACTACGGCGCCCACCAGCGGGCCACGGCCTACTTCATCCACACCCGCCACTAAATGGGTGTGTGGATAAACAAATTCGATCATTGTGCTAACTCCAGGACGGCATCTGCCGCCTGTTCATCGGCATTACAGCGGATTTGCTGATGCAGTTCACGGAAAGTGTCGTGCATCACATGGCTGGTTTTACCGTTCGCCAGTAGCGGCAACAGCGCTTCGGCGAGTTTTTGCGGTTCACACTCTTCCTGCAACAGCTCTTTGACTAATTCTCTTCCCGCCAGCAGGTTAGGCAAAGAAACATACTCGGTTTTCACCAGACGTTTCGCCAACCAGAAAGTGAAGGGCTTCATACGATATCCCACCACCATTGGGCATTTTGCCAGCATACACTCCAGCGCCGCCGTACCGGAAGCCAGTAACGCCGCATCGCTGGCGACCATCGCCTCGCGCCCCATTCCGTCCAGTAAGTGAACGGCGAGATCCGGCGCAATCTCCGCTTTAATTTTTTCAAACTGTTCGCGGCGTTTCGCGTTCACCAGCGGCACTACCACTTCAAGGTCGGGATAGTGCTGTCGCAACAATTGTGCGGTTTTCAGGAAATCTGCGCTGAGCATCTCTACTTCCGCTCCACGACTGCCCGGCAGTAACGCCAGACAATGGGCGTCATGCGGAATACCCAGCACGTCGCGCGCCGTATTTTTATTCGGGTCAAGCGGCATCGCATCCGCCATAGTGTGACCGATAAAGCGGCACGGTACGTTAAATTTATCGTAAAACGCTTTTTCGAAAGGCAGAAAAGCCAGCACCATATGGGTGGATCTGCCTATTTTGAAAACGCGTTTCTGTCGCCAGGCCCAAACGGACGGGCTGACATAATGAATGGTTTTAATCCCCTGTTTTTTCAGATTACCTTCGAGGGTAATATTGAAATCAGGGGCATCAATACCGACGAAGACATCTGGTTTAAGCGCGGTAAAACGGCGGGTCAGATCGGCGCGGATATGCAACAAGCGGCGTAAACGTCCGAGCACTTCAACAATGCCCATGACCGCCAGTTCTTCCATTTCGTACCAGGCTTCACACCCTTCAGCCTGCATACGCGGCCCCGCAACGCCCACAAAGCGGGCGTTGGGTACGCGCGCTTTCAGCGCACGAATTAAGCCTGCGCCAAGAATATCGCCGGACGTTTCGCCGGCGACCAGGGCAATCGTTAAAGGACGCTGTGCCGCCATTAACGAATCGGACCGCGCGTTGAACGCTCAAAGAACTCGGTAAACGCCTTCACTTCCGGATGCTTTTCAGCAAGTTCAGCGATTTCCAGCTTCGCGTCATCGAGCGTTTTACCGCTACGATACAGCAGTTTGTAAGCGTTACGAATGGCGACGATTCCCTCGCGGCTGAAGCCACGACGCTTTAACCCTTCGATATTTACCCCGAACGGCGTCGCATGGTTACCCTGCGCAATCACATACGGAGGAACATCCTGCGCCACGCCGGAGCAGCCGCCGACCATCACATGGGCACCGATAATGCAGAACTGATGAACTGCCGTCATACCGCCGATAATCGCAAAATCATCGATTGATACGTGCCCCGCCAGCGTTGCGTTGTTGGCGAGGATGCAGCGATTACCTACCGTACAATCGTGTGCGACATGCGCATTGATCATCAGCAGGTTATCGCTACCCACCTTCGTCAGCCCACCGCCCTGCACTGTACCACGATGAATGGTGACGCTTTCGCGGATGCGGTTACGATCGCCAATTTCCACACGGGTCGGCTCACCAGCGTATTTCAAATCCTGGTTCACTTCACCGATGGAGGCAAACTGATAAATCTCGTTATCGCGGCCGATTTTGGTTTGACCATTCACGACCACATGAGACTTCAGTACGGTTCCCTCACCAATTTCGACCTGCGGCCCAACAATACAAAAGGGACCAATGTGAACATTAGCGCCAAGTACAGCGCCGTCTTCCACAATGGCGGTAGGATGAATAAAGGCGGATTTATCAATCACGTATCAGGCCTCCCGGCTACGAGCACACATCATGGTTGCTTCGCACACCACTTTACCGTCGACCAGCGCAACCCCTTTAAAGCGGGTCAGGCCACGACGCGTTTTCTCGAAAGTGACTTCCATGATCATCTGATCGCCTGGAACAACCGGACGCTTGAAGCGCGCTTCATCAATCCCTGCGAAATAGTACAGTTCGCCAGGTTCCAGTTTACCGACGCTTTTAAACGCCAGAATACCGGTTGCCTGCGCCATCGCTTCCAGAATCAGCACGCCTGGCAAAATCGGTTTGCCTGGGAAATGTCCCTGGAAAAACGGCTCGTTGACGGAGACATTTTTCACTGCACGCAGAAAACGCCCTTCTTCAAAATCCAGCACGCGATCGACCAGTAAAAACGGAAAACGGTGCGGCAGAAGCTCTAAAATCTCTTCAATCTGCAGAGTATGAGTGTTAGTAGTCAAAATACTCTTCCTGTCCAAATATACAAAAAGGCAATAATAACACGGCCTGCCGCAATCGTATGAATGTGACAGGCCGGAAAAGAATGGCAACTACAAGGCGGAACGTTAGTCTTGTTGATTAACCTTGCGCTCAATCGCTTTGAGACGCTTGCTCATATCATCAATGTTCATCACCAGTGCAGCAGTTTTACGCCATACTTTGTTGGGTTGCAGCGGAATGCCTGAGGAGTAGACGCCCGGTTCCTTGATGGGACGCATCACCATCCCCATGCCAGTCACCGTGACTTTGTCGCATATTTCCATATGCCCATTGATCACGCTGGCGCCGCCAATCATGCAGTAACGGCCAATCTTCAGGCTACCCGCCATAATGACGCCACCGGCAACCGCCGTATTGTCGCCAATCACGACGTTATGTGCAATCTGGCACTGATTATCAATAATCACGCCATTGCCAATAACAGTATCATCCAGCGCGCCACGGTCAATAGTGGTACAAGCACCGATCTCGACACGATCGCCAATAATGACCCGGCCCAGTTGCGGGATCTTCACCCAGTTGCCACGATCATTCGCGTAGCCAAAACCGTCCGCGCCAATCACCGTACTGGACTGGATGAGACAATTCTCACCGATCTGAATGTCGTGGTAAATCGTTACGTTCGCCCACAAGCGTGAACCCGCCCCGATTTTGGTATTTTTTCCGACGAAACATCCTGCGCCGATAACCACGTTATCGCCCAGTTGTACGCCAGATTCAATCACCACATTCGCGCCAACTGAAACATTGCTACCCAGCGTTGCCGTCGCATCAATCACCGCACTTGGCGCGATATTCTGCGCGGGCTGCGGAGTGGTATCTAAAATTTGCGCCATGCGCGCGTAGGTCAGGTAGGGATTTTGAACTACCAGCGCCGCGCTCTTAGCAAAGGGAAGATCGTCCTGCGTCATGACAACCGCAGAAGCCTGGCATAAACCTAAGTGTTCACGGTACTTAGGATTCACCATGAACGTAATGTGGCCTGTTGTTGCAGATTGCATGGACGCAACGCCGGTGATGACGATATCGCCATCACCGTGTAATTCTGCATCCAACTGTTCTGCTAAGTCAGCCAGTCGAATTGAAGGCATTACTTATTTAACCTGTTTCAGCACGTCAGCGGTGATGTCTTTCACATCGCTGCTGTTGTAAGCAACGGTGTTCGCGTCTACCACCAGATCGATGCTCTGGTCGTTAGCCACTTTTTTCACTGCTGTCTGGATACGCGTCACCAGTTTGCCGCGTTCTTCGTTGGAACGACGAGCACGATCTCTCTCAAAAGCCTGGGCTTTTTGCGCAAAAGTCTGGCGCTGAGACATCACGTCTTTTTCCAGCTTAGTACGATCGCTACCTGATTTCATGGATTGCAGACGCTGCATTTTGGATTGCAGATCGGTTTCCATTTTTTGCAGCTCAGCCGCTCGGCCTTTAAATTCGTTTTCCAGTGTATTGGATACACCCGTCTTCTGCGCAACCTGTTGGAACAGATTACCCATGTTGACGATCGCAATTTTGTCAGCAGCCTGTGCGGACGTTGCCATCGCCAAACCAAGACCTGCAGCTAATAACCACTTTTTCACAATAAACTCCTTACCATCCCATTTGCACCCGAAGGTACTGCTCTTTGCGAGGCCAGGCGATCCCTGGAGGTATCGCCAAAAGTCATCGCTACACTACCAATGCATTCCTTCGCAGTGAACAATTACCATGTTTTACCAATGTTAAACTGGAACTGCTCGGCTTTGTCTCCATCGTACTTTTTAAACGGCTGGGCGTAGGAGAAGACCAACGGCCCCAATGGGGACATCCATTGTAATGCGATACCTGCGGACATACGGATGTTGCTTGGATCGCTGTAGTCCGGATAACCAGAATACTGGCTGGAATCCCAGTTAGTATCCCAGACGGTCCCCATATCCCAGAAGAAAGAAGTACGGACCGAATTAGCATATTTCTCGCTGATAAACGGCGTCGGCGTGATAAATTCCAGGCTGGCGACCGCCATCGCGTTACCACCTACCGCATCATCCGACTTACACATATCCTTCGCGCCGTCCTGAGTTGCACATTCGTAATCGTCATCAGGATCGTAATTGCTGGCGGCATGTGGGAAATAGACCGCTTTCGGACCAATCGTATTAGACTGGAAACCACGGACGGTACTGGAACCACCGGCATAGAAGTTCTCATAGAACGGCATCTCTTTACCGCCGAAGCCGTCGCCATAACCAAAGCGGGTACGGCCCAGAATAACCCACTTATGATCGTCATCGATCGGTACATAGGTCGCGGTATCCAGCGTCGCTTTGTAGTATTCGTTATCCGATCCCGGAATCGTCACCTTACCATTCAGATTGATACGCGTACCTTCTGTCGGGAAGAAACCACGGTCCAGTTTGTTGTAGGTCCAGCCGTAGTTAAAGGTAAAGTCATCCGTCTTAAAGCTGTTATTCTGATCGTCCGTATTCGGGTGTTCGCCCATGGAATAGAGATAACGCCACATTGCAACCTGCGGTTCCATATTGGACAGGGAGTTATGCACATACCCTACGCCCGCACGCAATGTGTTGTACTCGTTGATGGGGAAGCCGAGCGTCACATCCGAACCATAACTCTTGTTGGTATAGTCGGATAGATCCGCATCGTCCGCCTGGAAGTCGTTATAGAAGATGCGACCACCGAGGCTCACGCCGTCAACGGTAAAGTATGGGTTAGTAACGGACAGTTCGCTGTAGGTCTGGTAGTCATTTTTGGTTCCGTTAATACCCACGGAATAGCCTGTACCTAACCAGTTGTCCTGTTGAACACCCGCCTGGAAGCTAACGCCGCTTTCCGTACCGTAGCCAATACCGAAGTTGAAGCTACCGGTATTACGCTCTTTCACCTTGTAAACCACGTCTACCTGATCCGGGCTGCCCGGAACGCGCTGCGTATCGGTATCGACAGTTTCAAAGTAACCCAAACGGTTCAAACGCTCTTTCCCCTGATCGACCAGATCGCTGCCCAGCCACGCCCCTTCCATCTGGCGCATTTCACGGCGCAGAACGGAATCTTTAGAGGTATCGTTGCCTTCAAAGCGGATCTTACGCACGTAGAAACGATTACCGGCATCGACGTTAACACGCAGTTTAACGGTTTTGTCAGCATCGTTAATTTCAGGCTGCGACTGTACGCGCGGATAAGCGTAACCATAGCGACCAAGAAGCTTTTTAATGTCATCTTCCATTTTGGTCACTTTGGTGCCGTTATAGAGCTCGCCCGGTTCGATTTTCGTCAGGTTCTCAATTTCAGCGGAATGTCCGGCCAGGTTACCGCTCACCTCAACGCCAGAAAGCTTGTACTGATCGCCTTCGGTGATATTGACGGTGATGTAGATCCCTTTCTTGTCCGGCGTCAGACTCACTTGCGTGGAATCAATATTGAAACGCGCGTAGCCGCGATCCAGATAGTAACTGCGTAGAGTTTCAAGGTCGCCCGCCAGCTTCTGCTTCTGATATTTACGATCGCCGACGACGTTCCACCACGGCACTTCGTCACGCAACTGGAAATGAGAAATGAGTTCTTCGGTGCTAAAGGCATGGTTACCGACGATGTTGATCTGTTGGATCTTCGCCGATACGCCCTCCTGGAACACCAGTTTAAGGTCAACACGGTTGCGCGGCAGCGGCGTTACGACCGCCTTAACGCTGGCGCTGTATTTACCCACGCTATAGTAGAAGTCTTCCAGACCTTTTTCGATATCAGACAGCGTGGTGCGATCCAGAGACTCGCCAACACGCACGCCAGACGCTTCGAGGTTTTGCTTGAGCATGTCATCTTTCACCGACTTGTTACCGGAGAAAGTGATGCTGGCAATGGTCGGGCGTTCTTTTACCTGAACCAGAAGGGTATCACCATCGCGCAGGACGCGGACGTCCTCAAAGTTGCCGGTGGCGAACAGAGCGCGAATGGTGTTACTGATATCTTCATCATTTACCGTGTCGCCTGTGCGCACCGGCATACTGAGGAGAGCCGCACCAACGGCGACTCGCTGCAGGCCTTCGAAATGAATGTCCTTCACTACGAACCCTTCAGCACCGTATACGGTGGCGCTGCTGAACAGCAGCGACGCTATGAGCAACTTTTTCATCGCCATCGTTATTATGCGTTCTTCCTAACTAACTCTCTTACAACCGAGAGAAATCATTGAAAAGTGCAAGCCCCATTAACAACACCAGCAAAATCGAGCCAATGCGATAACTAAAGTCTTGAACCCGCTCGGATACCGGACCGCCCTTAAGCTTTTCAATCGCCAGGAACAGCAGATGACCCCCGTCAAGAACGGGCAGCGGAAACAGATTGATTATCCCTAAGTTCACGCTGATTAGCGCAAGGAACATCAGGTAATAAATCACCCCGAACTCCGCTGACATCCCAGCCCCCTGAGCGATAGAAATCGGCCCACTGAGGTTGTTCAGTTTCACATCACCGGTTATCAATTTACCCAGCATACTGACCGTTAGCTTCATCAACTGCCACGTCTTATCCGTAGCTTCGAGGATAGCGCTAAAAGGCCCATACTGGCGTATAGTCTTGTACTCTTCCGGCAGAGGAATAATTTTAGGCACCACGCCTGCAAAACCTTCCGCCTTTCCGTTAACCGATTTTGTATTCGGCGTTAACGTTAACGACAAGGCGCTCCCCTGCCTTTCAATCTCTAACGCTAACGGCTTACCGGGATTATCGCGTACAAACGTAACGAATTTCATCCACTGCGTTAACGGCTGACCATCGACTTTAACGATCCTGTCGCCCGCTTGCAAACCCGCTTTACTGGCTGCGGAATTCGCCTGCACTTCTGACAGTATCGGTTCAATCTGTGGCCCGCGGGGCCGAATCCCTAAAGAAGATACAGGATCTTGCTTATCAGGCTCAAATGCCCAGTGACGTAAATCAAGCGTTTTATCCTGCCGCTGGTCGCTGCCAAACGGCGCGACGCTTATCGTGACCTGCGGATCCCCAATTTTGGACACCAGTTGTAAACGCACGGCATCCCAATCAGGGGTTTCGATACCATCAACGGCTTTAAGTTCCGTACCAGGCGTAATTTGCGCCTGCGCAGCAATCGAGTTGGGCATTATTTCGCCAACGACCGGACGAACGCCGGGGACGCCGATAATAAAGACCAGCCAGTAAGCAAAGATAGCAAAAATGAAGTTCGCAACCGGACCTGCGGCAATAATCGCGGCGCGCTGGCCCACCGTTTTGTTATTGAAAGCGTGACGGCGCAATTCCGGCGCGACCGGTTCGGCGCGCTCATCCAGCATTTTGACGTAGCCACCCAGCGGGATCAGGGCGATGACATACTCGGTACCGTACCGGTCGGTACGACGCCAGAGCGCTTTGCCAAAGCCGATAGAAAAGCGCTCAACACGCACACCGCAGCGCCGGGCAACCCAGAAATGACCAAATTCATGCACGGTGATCAACACACCCAGTGCGATGATGAATGCAGCCAGATTCCAGAGAATACTCAGCATAAAACCTTCCGTTAGAGCGTCCTGAACACCAGTAATGACAGGCAAGCAAAGACCGGTACGGCAGCCGTCAAGCTGTCAATTCGGTCCAGAATACCGCCATGTCCTGGAATTAAGTGGCCGCTATCCTTAATTCCTGCTTCGCGCTTAAACATACTCTCGGTGAGATCGCCCAGCACAGAAGCCAGAGCCGCAACCACAGAGCAAATCAGCAAGATAACAGGCGCAACATTCAGATTCGCCCACATACCGTAACCCCATGAGATCAGGGCTGCCGTAACAAGCCCGCCGATAAACCCTTGCCAGGTTTTACCCGGAGAAACCTTCGGCGCCAGCTTATGTTTGCCAAACAATTTACCAAACATATATGCGCCAGAATCCGCTCCCCAGACCAGGATCATGACATAGAGTAGCCATATTGCGCCACTGTAATGATTCTCGTCATAGTGCCAGGCGCGTAACGCCAGCATTCCCCAGAAAAAAGGAACGATAGTTAATAGGCCGAAAATGAGGCGTAATGTTTTTGAGTTGCGCCAGATTGCCGCCGAGCCAGGATAAAATAGCACCAGCAGTAGCGCGACAACCCACCATCCTAACGATGCCCAAAGCGACATCTCAACCAGCGGTTGACGAATGTTGTGATGATACTCAGGCAACAAAAATAGCATCAGCGCCAGTAACAGACCACACAGCACCGCTAGCCAAACCCGCTGTGAACGCGCGACAAAACCACTTAACTGTCCCCATTCCCACGCGGCCAGCATACAGACAACCAGCGTAATAATGGCGAACCCCACCGGCGGCAATAAAAAAAGCGCAGCGATGACCGCGGGTATTAACACAAAAGCAGAAATCAGGCGATACTTCAGCAAAAGCAACCCCCATCAGGCTTTGTCATCACCAGGCTCGGTACCGCCGAAACGACGCTCTCGATTAGCAAAGGCATGCAGCGCACCTTCAAAGTCTTGTTCATCGAAATCGGGCCAAAGAACATCCGTAAAGTAAAGTTCGGCATAGGCAATTTGCCAAAGCAAAAAGTTACTAATGCGATGCTCTCCCCCAGTCCTAATTACTAAATCCACAGGCGCCAGCTCATGCATGCAGATTTGCTGGCCGAGTCTCTCTTCATCAATCTGATCGGGGCGCAGCACTCCAGCCTGCACCTGTTCCGCCAGTTGTCGGACGCCCTGGACAATATCCCAACGTCCGCCGTAATTCGCAGCGATATTCAGCGTTAGTCCCGTGTTACGGGCGGTAAGCGCTTCTGATTTGCGAATACGTTCTTGCAAACGCGAGTTGAATCGACTGATATCGCCGATTATACGCAGGCGAACGTTATGGCGGTGCAGGCTTTTGACTTCGCTATCCAGCGCCCACACGAACAGCTCCATTAACGCGCTCACTTCCTGCGCTGGTCGGTTCCAGTTTTCACTACTAAAGGCATACAGCGTTAACGCATCAATACCGTTATTGGCAGCAAAAGAGACCGCTCGCCGGACGGACTTTGCCCCGGCTTTATGCCCGAAGGCCCGGATCTTCCCTTGTTTTTTCGCCCAGCGACCATTGCCATCCATAATTATTGCAACATGACGGCAGCCATGTGCTGGCAAATTTTCGCTTACTGGTTGAATTGCAGACAACATAACGCGTTTTTTGTCCCTGAAAGGATTTAGCGGTACTCAGGAATACTGAAGCCTTTATACACATCCTCTTCGGTCCGCTTCGCTGATGACGGCGCGTCATCGTCCCTATCGCGCGCTGTCTGCGCACGCCGGGAACGTATTCGCGAGCCATCCCGATGCGTCCTGAATGATTTTGTGTATCCACAAAAAAGCCGTGTCAAACCACGGCTAACCTGACCGAAAAAAGCCAAAAACCTGCGATCAGGTGGCGCAGACTATATCACTGAAGCCCAACGCTAACAAATAGCACAATCTTCTGTCGCGGGATAATCGTCAGCGTGAGAGCCGTATCACTTGTTTCCTGGCTACCTCACGCGCGATGGCGTCAACCTGCAATACGTCGTCAACGCTTGCCGGTTCGTGTAAATCCATCCTCTCCAGCACCGCTAAATTGAGCCCGGCGATATCGGTAAAACGAATCTGTCGCGCCAGAAACGCGGCAACGGTAATTTCGTTTGCCGCATTGAGCGCCGTCGTTGCCGCCTGACCTTGCTCAAACGCCGCCATCGCCAGCTTCAGGCATGGATAACGCTGATAGTCTGGCGCACTAAACGTCAGCGCGCTAAGTTTGCAAAAATCAAGCGGCTGCGTACCGGACGCGACGCGATTCGGCCATGCCATCGTGTGCGCAATAGGCGTACGCATGTCAGGCTCTCCAAGCTGCGCCAGGACACTGCCGTCCTGATAACGCACCATCGAATGAATTACCGATTGCGGATGGATCAACACTTCCATCTGACGTGCGCTGGCATTAAACAACCAACGCGCTTCAATGTATTCCAGACCTTTATTCATCATGGTGGCGGAGTCGACGGAGATTTTTCTCCCCATCGACCAGTTCGGATGACGACATGCCTGATCCGGCGTCATCGCCGCCAGATCGCACATTGGCGTTTCACGAAACGGGCCACCAGACCCGGTAAGCAAAATCGACGTTACGCCATTTTGCTCCAGGTCAGCGTATCCCAGATTATGCTGAATAGATTGCGGCAAACTCTGAAAAATCGCGTTATGTTCACTATCGACGGGCAAAAGCCGGGCGTTGCTGCGTTTAACTTCGTCCATAAACAGCCGCCCGCAGGTTACCAGCGATTCTTTATTCGCCAGCAGGATAGTCTTCCCTGCGCGAATCGCTGCCAGGGTCGGCAATAAGCCAGCCGCGCCTACAATAGCTGCCATCACATGCCCGACCTCATCAAGCGCCGCCATCTCGCAGGCCGCCTGTTGACCGCTCAGAACCTCGGTGCGGCAGCCATGCTGCTGAAGCATTATTTTGAGCTGCTGTGCACCCGGCATATCGTCCATCACGGCATAACGTGGCGAGAACTCCAGGCACTGCTCCGCCATACGGGCAACATTTTTACCCGCCACCAACGCGACAACGCGGAAGCTATCAGGATTATGGCGCACCACGTCCAGTGTGCTGCAACCAATAGAGCCGGTCGAGCCCAGAATGGTTAATTGCTTCATGAAACGTCCAGAAGTGTTGAAACGGGATAAAAAGCAAAACGCCGCACAGGAGACCTGATAATGTCTTCTGCGCGGCGCTTTGTACACCACTCAACCGTCAGGTTTACCTGTGGAATGAGTTATATCTGCGTACAGGTCAATCAGAACTGCATCAGTTCTGCTTCTTTATCTGCCAACGCTGCATCAACTTTCTTAATGGCTGCATCGGTCATTTTCTGTACTTCTTCCTGAGAGCGACGATCGTCATCTTCACTGATCGCTTTATCTTTCAGCAGAGCTTTTACTTTATCGTTCGCATCACGACGTACATTACGTACGGCGACACGTGCCTGCTCCGCTTCGCCACGTACAATTTTCGTCAGATCTTTGCGACGTTCTTCGGTCAGCGGCGGCAGTGGAACACGGATGTCGGTGCCCGCAGAGCTTGGATTCAAACCGAGATCCGATGCCATGATCGCTTTCTCAACGGCAGGACCCATAGAGCGATCAAACACATTAATTTTTAAGGTACGGGAATCTTCTACTGTTACGCTTGCCAGCTGACGCAGCGGTGTCGGAGTGCCATAGTATTCTACGACAATACCATCCAACAGGCTGGGAGAAGCACGACCCGTGCGCACTTTGCTGATTTGGGTTTTGAACGCTTCAACGCATTTTTCCATGCGTACTTCAGCATCTTTTCTGATATCGCTAATCACGTTACGAATCCTTGAAAACTAGTCTCAGTCAGACCAGACGGTCACACAATACAACGATGTGCTAAGTATAGCCCTGATTAATATGTTTATGGGGAAGGCACTATCCCGCGACAGGAGTGCGAAATCTTACCTTTATTTCTACACAAAATCATTCAAGTTGTATCACAAAACGCTTTAGCGTTTTGAACAGCGCTTGCGCTGACCCTGGAAGGGCGAGGCTGTAAGCCGAATCACGCGGCAACTGAGTAACAAATTCGTCAGGAACGAATTTGAACAACTGAAGGCTGCCTTTGGTGAGGGACAAAGATGTCCCTCATTCAGCCCCAGGAGCTTACTACAGTATGTGACTGAGGTGAGCAAAGGCAGCCAACACAGAGACAGCTTGAAGGATGAAGTGTAACACAGGAATTATTCCGTGATTAACGTCCCTTCTTTTTCGCCCATCACCACGCGACGCAGCGCCCCCGGCTTATTCATGTTGAAAACACGGATCGGCAGTTTGTGGTCACGAGCCAGCGTGAACGCAGCCAGATCCATCACTTTCAGCTCCTTATCCAGTACTTCACTATAAGTCAGTTGATCGTACATGGTCGCGGAAGGATCTTTTGCCGGATCGGCAGTGAATACGCCATCTACTTTGGTCGCTTTCAGTACTACATCCGCTTCAATTTCGATCCCGCGCAGACAGGCCGCAGAGTCGGTGGTGAAGAACGGGTTACCCGTACCTGCAGACAAAATCACAACACGGTTATTGCGCAGCAGGCTAATCGCCTCGGCCCAGCTATAATTGTCGCACACGCCATTTAAAGGAATTGCCGACATCAGGCGAGCGTTCACATAAGCGCGATGAAGCGCATCACGCATTGCCAGACCGTTCATTACGGTAGCCAACATGCCCATGTGGTCGCCCACAACACGGTTCATCCCCGCTTTCGCCAGACCCGCGCCACGGAACAGGTTACCACCGCCAATCACCACACCAACCTGAATACCCAGTTCAACCAGTTCTTTGATCTCCTGAGCCATACGATCCAGTATGCTTGCATCAATACCGAAGCCTTCCGTACCCTGCAGAGCTTCGCCGCTTAATTTAAGCAGAATGCGTTTATAGACGGGTTTTGCATTGGTAGCCATGTTTCTTTCCTGAGACTGTCAACGATTGAGATGAGTTAATTCTGGCGACATTGTATGCCGCACTTCAGCACGGCCATAGAGGCCCCGGCTGATTTTACAAATCAGACGCAAAAAGAAGCCGCCCTCAGGCGGCTCCTAAAGAAGATTAAGACTGCCTGGACATCGCAGCAACTTCTGCTGCAAAGTCAGTCTCAACTTTCTCGATGCCTTCGCCCACTTCGAAGCGAATGAAGCCAGTTACGTCAGCGTTGTGCTCTTTCAGCAACTGTCCAACAGATTTGCTCGGCTCCATAACGAAAGGCTGGCCGGTCAGAGAAACTTCGCCGGTAAATTTCTTCATGCGGCCTTCAACCATTTTCTCTGCGATTTCTTTCGGCTTGCCAGACTGCATAGCGATGTCCAGCTGTACCTGGTACTCTTTCTCTACCACGTCAGCAGATACGTCTTCCGGCTTAACGAATTCCGGCTTGCTTGCAGCAACGTGCATCGCCAGTTGTTTAACCAGCTCTTCGTCAGCACCTTTAGCGGCAACCAGAACGCCGATGCGCGCACCGTGCTGGTAAGAACCCAGAACCTCGCCTTCCAGGGAGGCGACGCGACGAATGTTGATGTTCTCGCCGATTTTCGCAACCAGAGCGACACGCTCTTCTTCGAACTGCGCTTTCAGGACTTCTACGTCAGTGATTTTGCCAGCAACAGCCGCGTCCAGCACTTTGTCGGCAAATGCCTGGAAACCAGCATCTTTAGCCACGAAGTCAGTCTGGCAGTTAATTTCCAGAATGAAAGCGATGTTGCCGTCGATTTTGGTTTTGATTACGCCGTCAGCAGCCACGTTGCCTGCTTTTTTCGCCGCTTTGATAGCGCCGGACTTACGCATGTTTTCGATTGCCAGCTCAATGTCGCCATTCGCTTCAGTCAGCGCTTTTTTGCAATCCATCATGCCTGCGCCAGTACGCTCACGCAGCTCTTTTACCAGGGATGCGGTAATTTCAGCCATTCTAAGATCCTCGAAAGATTTGATCTGCCCGGCATCAAACCGCACAGATATAAAAGTGAAAAAGGGGGCCTTAGACAGGCCCCCTAACCAAACGTGATACTACCTGGTTTATAAGGGGCTACCCCCTTCATATTTCGAGCCGCAGGTGCGTTGCCTTCACTCTCTCATTCCAGTCACTTACTTATGTAAGCTCCCGGAAATTCTCGAGCTTGCCGCCTTCCTGCAACTCGAACTATTTTGGGGAAGTTATCAAGCCTTATTATTCAGCTTCTACGAAGCTTTCTTCCGCCTGGGAAGCCAGATCCTGAGAACGGCCTTCACGAACGGTTGCAGCTACAGCGCCCAGGTACAGGCTAACAGCACGGATTGCGTCATCGTTACCCGGGATAACGAAGTCAACGCCGTCCGGATCAGAGTTAGTATCAACGATAGCAAATACCGGGATGCCCAGGTTGTTTGCTTCTTTGATAGCAATGTGCTCGTGGTCAGCATCAATAACGAACAGAGCGTCCGGCAGACCGCCCATGTCTTTGATACCGCCCAGGCTGTTTTCCAGTTTCTCAAGCTCACGAGTACGCATCAGCGCTTCTTTCTTGGTCAGCTTTTCGAAAGTACCGTCCTGAGACTGAGTTTCCAGGTCTTTCAGACGTTTGATGGACTGACGAACGGTTTTCCAGTTAGTCAGCATACCGCCCAGCCAGCGATGGTTCACGAAGAACTGGTCGCAGCTGTTAGCAGCTTCTTTCACCGCTTCGCTTGCAGCGCGTTTAGTACCAACGAAAAGGATTTTACCTTTACGGGCAGAGATTTTGTTCAGTTCAGCCAGAGCTTCGTTGAACATCGGTACGGTTTTCTCAAGGTTGATGATGTGAACTTTGTTACGCGCGCCGAAGATGAACGGCTTCATTTTCGGGTTCCAGTAACGGGTCTGGTGACCAAAGTGAACACCAGCCTTGAGCATGTCGCGCATGGAAACAGTTGCCATGATTTAAAACCTCTATAGATTAAGTTGGGGTTATGCCTCCACGTATCCCATATTACCGACCCCAAAGGGCACCCCGGAATATGTGCCGATACGTGTGTGTTGTTACACAAAGTGAGATTTGTCGCTCCCGCCCATCTTGTGTATCAGAGAATGAAACGGAAGTCCGGCGCGCTTTATACCATAAATACGCCAGCGACACCAATAATTGTTGGCACTCCATGCTGTAACTGATTCTCAATCTGGTAGTGGATGCGTCAGACTGTTAACATTGACCGCACATACACAATTATTGTCGAAATCATCGACCCTGATGGACAGAATTCATGGCTATCTCAATCAAGACCCCTGAAGAAATCGAAAAGATGCGCATCGCGGGCCGTCTGGCAGCCGAAGTGCTGGAAATGATCGAACCGTATATTAAACCGGGCGTCACCACCGGCGAACTGGACCGTATCTGTAACGATTATATCGTTAACGAACAACATGCGATCTCCGCCTGTCTCGGCTACCACGGTTATCCAAAATCCGTCTGTATCTCTATTAATGAAGTCGTGTGCCACGGCATCCCGGATGACGCTAAACATCTGAAAGATGGCGATATCGTCAACATCGACGTGACGGTCATCAAAGATGAATACCACGGCGACACCTCCAAAATGTTTATTGTCGGCAAACCGACCATTCTGGGCGAGCGTCTGTGCCGCGTCACGCAAGAGAGCTTGTATCTGGGGATCAAAATGGTGAAACCGGGCATCCGTCTGCGCACCATTGGCGCCGCCATCCAGAAATATGCCGAAGGCGAAGGTTTCTCCGTGGTCCGCGAATACTGCGGGCATGGTATTGGCCGCGGCTTCCATGAAGAACCGCAGGTACTGCATTATGATGCGGACGACGGCGGCGTCGTGTTGCAGCCTGGCATGACCTTTACCATTGAACCGATGCTGAACGCGGGAGATTACCGTATCCGCATCATGAAAGACGGCTGGACGGTAAAGACCAAAGACCGAAGCTTGTCCGCACAATACGAGCATACGATTGTGGTAACGGAAAATGGCTGTGAAATTCTGACGCTACGTAAGGATGACACCATCCCGGCGATCATCACGCACGACGCATAACGTTTTTGCCTGATGGCGCTGGCGCTTATCAGGCCTACAAATAGCATTATCCCGTAGGCCGGATAAGGCGTTCGCGCTTTCATCCGGTTTTTTTAATGGGTGGCACATATGAATACTCTTCCTGAACAGTACGCGAATACCGCACTCCCCACCCTCCCCAACCAGCCGCAAAACCCTGGCGTCTGGCCGCGCGCGGAACTGACTGTCGCCGGTATCAAAGCCCGCATCGACATTTTTCAACACTGGCTGGGCGAGGCATTTGACAGCGGCATTTGTGCAGAACAGCTTATTGAAGCCCGTACCGAATTTATCGACCAGTTGTTGCAACGCCTGTGGATTGAGGCCGGTTTCGGTCAGATTGCCGATCTGGCGCTGGTCGCCGTCGGCGGCTATGGACGCGGCGAACTACATCCGCTTTCCGATATTGATTTGCTCATTTTAAGCCGCAAAAATCTGCCCGATGAACAGGCGCAAAAGGTTGGCGAACTGCTGACCTTATTATGGGATATCAAACTGGACGTCGGGCATAGCGTTCGGACGCTGGAAGAGTGTCTACTGGAAGGTCTGTCTGATTTAACCGTTGCGACAAACCTCATCGAAACGCGTCTGCTGATCGGTGATGTCGCTCTGTTTCTGGCGCTGCAAAAACACATTTTCAGCGAAGGCTTCTGGCCGTCCGACAAATTTTACGCGGCTAAAGTAGAAGAGCAGAACCAGCGCCACCAACGCTATCATGGCACCAGCTATAATCTGGAGCCGGATATCAAAAGCAGCCCTGGCGGTCTGCGCGATATCCACACGTTGCAATGGGTCGCCCGGCGTCACTTCGGCGCCACCTCGCTTGATGAGATGGTGGGCTTCGGCTTTTTAACCCCGGCTGAGCGCGCGGAACTCAACGAGTGCCTGCATATCCTGTGGCGCATTCGATTTGCATTACACCTGGTGCTCAGTCGCTATGATAACCGCCTGCTGTTCGACCGCCAGTTGAGCGTCGCCCAGCGTCTTAACTACAGCGGCGAGGGCAACGATCCGGTTGAGCGGATGATGAAAGACTACTTCCGGGTCACGCGCCGGGTGAGTGAACTCAATCAGATGCTGCTCCAGCTATTTGACGAGGCTATTCTGGCGCTGCCTGCGGATGAAAAACCACGTTCCATCGACGATGAGTTTCAACTGCGCGGCACGCTGATTGACCTGCGTGACGAAACGCTGTTTATCCGGGAACCGGAAGCGATCCTGCGGATGTTTTATATGATGGTGCGCAATAGCGCTATCACCGGCATCTACTCTACGACGTTGCGCCATTTGCGCCACGCCCGCCGCCATCTGAGCCAACCGCTGTGCTACATCCCGGAGGCGCGCACGCTATTTCTCAGTATGCTGCGTCATCCCGGTGCCGTAAGCCGCGGTTTACTGCCAATGCATCGCCACAGCGTACTGTGGGCCTATATGCCGCAGTGGTCGCACATTGTCGGACAAATGCAGTTTGACCTGTTCCACGCATACACGGTGGATGAGCACACCATCCGCGTCATGCTCAAGCTGGAGAGCTTTGCGAAAGAAGAGACGCGCCAACGCCACCCGCTATGCGTCGATCTCTGGCCGCGGCTTCCCCATCCGGAACTGATTCTGATCGCAGCGTTGTTCCACGATATTGCGAAAGGACGCGGCGGCGACCACTCGGTACTGGGCGCGCAGGACGTACTTACGTTCGCCGAACTGCACGGTCTGAACTCACGCGAAACGCAACTGGTAGCATGGCTGGTTCGCCAGCACCTGCTGATGTCGGTTACTGCCCAGCGCCGCGATATCCAGGACCCGGAAGTCATCAAGCAGTTTGCCGAAGAAGTGCAGACCGAAACACGTCTGCGCTTTCTGGTCTGTCTGACCGTCGCAGACATATGCGCTACCAACGAAACCTTGTGGAATAGCTGGAAACAGAGTCTGCTGCGCGAACTGTACTTCGCCACTGAGAAACAGCTCAGGCGCGGAATGCAAAATACGCCGGATATGCGTGAGCGCGTGCGCCACCATCAGCTTCAGGCGCTGGCGCTGCTGCGAATGGATAATATTGATGAAGCCGCGCTACACAAAATCTGGACCCGCTGTCGCGCTAACTATTTTGTTCGTCATAGTCCAAATCAGCTCGCCTGGCACGCACGCCATTTATTGCAGCACGATCTGCGCCAACCGTTGATATTACTCAGTCCGCAGGCCACGCGCGGCGGAACCGAAATATTTATCTGGAGCCCGGACAGACCCTATCTGTTTGCCGCCGTCTGCGCCGAGCTGGACAGGCGTAATTTAAGCGTCCATGACGCCCAGATCTTTACCACCCGCGACGGCATGGCGATGGATACATTTATCGTACTGGAGCCAGACGGCAGCCCGCTGGCGCCAGATCGCCATGAAGTTATTCGCGCCAGCCTTGAGCAGACCATTACACAGCGAAGCTGGCAACCGCCGCAGCCGCGTCGGCAACCGGCAAAGTTACGGCACTTTACGGTCGAAACGGAAGTCAATTTTCTGCCCACCCATACCGACCGCAAATCATTCCTGGAATTGATCGCGCTCGATCAACCGGGCCTACTGGCCAGGGTCGGGCAAATTTTTGCCGATCTGGGAATTTCGCTTCATGGCGCCCGAATTACAACCATTGGCGAGCGAGTAGAAGATTTATTCATAATCGCCACAGCGGATCGGCGCGCGCTTAATAATGTGCTGCAACTTGAGGTGCAACAACGGTTGACAGCGGCCCTCAATCCAAACGATAAAGGGTAGTGTGTTTATTTAGATGAAAGAGTTTAACAATGCAGCAGTTACAGAACGTTATTGAGACCGCTTTTGAGCGCCGCGCCGATATTACGCCGGCTAACGTAGACACCGTGACCCGGGAGGCGGTAAACCAGGTCATTTCTCTACTCGATTCCGGCGCGCTGCGTGTCGCAGAAAAAATCGACGGTCAGTGGGTCACTCACCAGTGGTTGAAGAAAGCGGTTCTGCTCTCTTTCCGTATTAACGATAACCAGGTTATCGACGGTGCGGAAAGCCGCTACTTCGATAAAGTCCCGATGAAATTCGCTGATTACGACGAAGCGCGTTTTCAGAAAGAGGGCTTTCGCGTCGTTCCGCCCGCCGCGGTTCGTCAGGGCGCATTTATCGCGCGCAACACCGTGTTGATGCCGTCTTACGTTAACATCGGCGCTTACGTTGACGAAGGCACTATGGTTGACACTTGGGCAACCGTGGGTTCCTGCGCGCAGATTGGTAAAAACGTTCACCTCTCCGGCGGCGTTGGTATCGGCGGCGTACTGGAGCCGCTCCAGGCTAACCCGACGATTATTGAAGACAACTGCTTTATTGGCGCGCGTTCTGAGGTCGTGGAGGGCGTGATCGTCGAAGAAGGTTCCGTCATCTCTATGGGCGTGTACCTCGGTCAGAGCACCAAAATCTACGATCGCGAAACCGGTGAAGTTCATTATGGCCGCGTACCGGCGGGCTCCGTAGTCGTATCCGGCAACCTGCCGTCAAAAGACGGTAAGTACAGCCTGTACTGCGCGGTGATCGTGAAAAAGGTCGATGCCAAAACGCGTGGTAAAGTGGGCATTAACGAATTGCTGCGCACTATTGATTAAGCGAGTGAGAAACGGGGCGACCGCCCCCTTTGCATAACTGAAACACTCATCCTTTACGGCGAATGCGGCAAAACGGTTTCCGGCGCAATTTTTGCCGCAAACGCCGAGGCCAGCGCGGTCAGAACGACATAACCGGCAACCCAAGTCCAGCTATTATCATAGACTGCGCTTAACGTTTTAGCGATAAACGGCGTGAATCCCCCTGCCACAACCGCCCCCAACTGAGCGCCAATTGATGAACCGCTATAGCGTACAGGCGGGTGAAATAGTCCGGCGAAAAAAGAAGGTTGCACGGCATTCAGTGAATTATGACCAATGTTAATAAACAGAACATAGCCCACTATCATCAATATTAGCGAACGGCTTTCCAGCAGCCAGAAAAATGGAAAAGCCATGGCCGCCACAAAAAGCGCGCCGAAAATGTACACCTGACGACAGCCAGTCCGATCCGACACTATGCCAAATAGTAAGTGCATTGGATACGCCAGCAGGCAGGTGATCATCACGACGTACAGAATAGTCAGACTGGCAATCCCAAGCTGCGTTGTCGCCCAGGAAACCGTGAAGACCGTGGCAAGAAAAAAGGGAACGCTTTCAGCAAAGCGGAGAATCATAATCACCAAAATGCTGCGCCACTGTTCTCGTACTACTTTGACCACCGGCCTTTTTTCTTTGTGCTGCATATTATTAATGGCTTGCTGCTTTTTAAATGCGCGGAATACAGGCGTCTCATCCAGACGATGACGCATATATAATCCCGGCAACACCAACAGCGCACTGAGCAGAAAAGGAATACGCCATCCCCACGATAACAATTCCTCCTCCGGTAATTTGGTCACAAATATAAATACGCCAGTCGCCAATAATTGTCCCGTGAGTCCTCCTGTTTGCGAGAGCGCGCTTAACCGTCCCCGGTGCTTTCCCGAAGCATACTCCACGACCATTAACATGGCGCCTCCCCATTCGCCTCCAACCAGAAATCCCTGAAGAAAACGCAGAATAACCAGTAAAACAGGCGCCAGGGCGCCAATACTGGCGTAAGAAGGCAGGCACCCGATGAGAAATGTTACTGTTCCCATCCCCCCTAAGGTTATTAATAATGTATTTTTACGTCCAAGCGTATCTCCCCTGTTGCCAAAAAATAGTGCGCCCAGCGGCCGGGAAATAAATCCTACGCCGAAACTGGCAAAAGAAGATAACGTGGCGGTAAACGGGCTGGCGCCGGGGAAAAAAAGGGGGCTAAAAACCAGCGCGCTGGCCAAGCCGTATAATAGAAAATCATAATATTCAATGGAGTTTCCTATCCAAGCGGAAATCACCACCCGGCGAATCGTGGCATTATACGTACCAGACATAGACTCCGCCTCTTGAGGTTATCGAATGCAGCCTCCCGCCAATTTTCCACGCTGACCTCAAACGCTTTCTCTATAAACTGAATATCACATTGAATTACTTAGACTATCAATAGCCCCTCACCTTCACTCATCACTTTGCCGAAGAGTCTTCTGCGATCAACTGCGCTTTTTTTGTATCCATTGGTGGCGAAAAACCAACTTTTCGTTAATTATTCAAAAGTTATAGTGTGATGAAGGATACCGCTATGTATGACAATCTAAAAAGTCTGGGCATTACCAATCCTGAAGAAATCGATCGTTACAGCCTGCGGCAAGAAGCCAACAACGATATCCTGAAAATCTATTTTCAAAAGGATAGAGGTGAATTCTTTGCTAAAAGCGTTAAGTTTAAGTACCCACGCCAGCGTAAAACGGTAGTGGCCGATGGCGTCGGCCAGGGCTATAAAGAAGTACAGGAGATCAGCCCTAACCTACGCTATGTGATTGACGAGCTCGACCAAATCTGTCATCGCGACCGCTCAGAACTCGATCTCAAACGTAAGATTCTTGACGATTTGCGCCATCTGGAAAGCGTAGTCGCGAATAAGATCAGTGAAATCGAATCCGATCTGGAAAAGCTCACCCGCAAATAAAAAGCTGCCGGGGCTTCATTTCGGGCCCCTCTCACTGTACTTATCCAGCCTGCTCATTCAGGAACAAAGCCGTCGGGCTTAACGCTGTTCATCTAATTGTAGCGCCACATACAGCAACAGCCGATCGTCAAAGTTTCCCAGGTCCAGCCCGGTCAGTTCCGAAATACGGTTCAGTCGGTATTCCAGTGTGTTACGGTGAATAAACAGCGCTTTAGAGGTCGCCAGCGGCTGGACATTATGGCGAAACCACGCCGTCAATGTCCGACGTAATAGTCCGTTGTTGTCCATCGCTTTGAGTTTTACCAACGGACGCGCCAGCTCATTGGCCTGCCAGCCGCCACGCAGGCTATCTAACAGAACCGGCAGCATCAGATCCTGATAAAAATAGCTGCGGCTCTCTGGCATCCGCTGCTTGCCGACCATCATCGTGGTGCGCGCCGTGCGGTATGATCGCGCTATACTGCCCGGCCCGGTAAAATAGTTACCCAACGCCACTCGAAAACGCAATTGCCCATTCTCTTTCATACGGGCGATCAGTTGTTCTACGCGCTTACGATGATCTTCAGCATCCCAGCGACCAAACGGGTTTAATGCCGGCTTGAGCACCACCATCTCCGTGAGAGAAACAATGGCTATCAGGTTGTTACGTTCCGGCGTGGTGAGCGCATTCTGCAACTGCTGAAGCTCCGCCATTGCGCTGTCGACGCCAAGCTGGCCGCTGTCGACTTCCACCACCGCCGCTACACGCGGCTGGTTTAAATCGATCCCCAAACGCTGCGCCCATTCCACCAGCGCGGGTGTATTTTCTTCGGCCTGAATCAGATTCATCACCAGTTCTTCACGCAGACGGCTATCCTGCGCCAGAAGGTGCATTAGCCGCGACTGTTCAAGCATCATTTCGGCGGTCATACATACCAGTTCACCATATTTACGCAGATGTTCTGGTTCGCCAGTGAGGCCAATCACGCCGACAATTTCGCCCTCCAGGCGTAAGGGGAGATTAATCCCCTGGCGCACCCCGTGCAGGTGTCGCGCCACGGCGGCGTCGATATCCACGACCCGGCCCTGTGACAGTACCAACAGCGCGCCTTCGTGCAATTCACCAATACGCTCCCGATCGCCGCTGCCGATAATGCGCCCGCGAGCATCCATTACGTTGATATTAGTATCGATGATGCGCATGGTACGCGCCACGATATCCTGCGCCATTTTAGTATCAAGATGCCAGCCAGCCATAAATCCCTCCGGTGAGCAGAGCATAAGCATAAGGAAGATGGCAGGTCTCGACATTGTGCAAATGCACAGAAAAGAGTAGAGATGTATGGAGTTGTGGGAAGGTTCACAGAAAAGTGTTACCCCCTTCCGTAGTGGAAGGGGGACAAGGTGATTACTGCATCAGCAGATAAATAGAGCTATCGCCACGCTGAATATTTAGCGCCAGAACCGACGGCTTGCTGTCGAGAATTTTACGCAGCTCAGCGATATTTTTTACCGGCTGCTGGTTAGCGCCGATAATCACATCGCCTTTTTTGAGGCCAATCTGCGCGGCCGGTGAGTTAGCTTTCACGCTGCTGACTACAACGCCTTTATCCTGGCCTTTATTGCTCATTTCAGCGCCTTCAATACCGCTGAAGATGGTGCTGGAATCAACCTGGCTCTGTCTGCTCTGCTGCAGTTCCAGATTAACCGTAATCGCTTTACCTTCACGCAGCAGACCAAGGCTAATTTTGCTGCCGACCGGCATAGTGCCGACCTGAGCGCGCAGCGCCGCAAAGCTACTGATCGGTTTCCCGTTCAGCGAGGTAATGACATCCCCGGCTTTAATACCCGCTTTTGCCGCGGATGAATTCGGCATCACCTGACTAACGAACGCGCCACGCTGGGCGTCGACTTTCATCGCTTTCGCCAGTTCGGAATTCAGCTCAGTCCCCATGATCCCCAATTCGCCGCGTTTAACCTGGCCGTATTCCACCATCTGCGACGTCAGGTTTTTCACCATGTTGCTGGGGATAGCGAAGCCGATACCGATATTACCGCCGTCCGGCGCGAGGATCGCGGTGTTAATACCGATCAGTTCGCCATTCAGGTTCACCAGCGCGCCGCCGGAGTTACCACGGTTAATCGCGGCGTCGGTCTGAATAAAGTTTTCATAGTTTTCAACGTTCAGGCCGCTGCGCCCCAGCGCAGAAACGATACCTGACGTCACCGTTTCGCCCAGACCGAACGGGTTACCGATAGCCACGGCATAATCCCCCACGCGCAGCGCGTCGGAGTCCGCCAGCTTAATCGCCGTCAGGTTTTTCGGATTCTGAATTTGAATCAGCGCGATATCAGAACGCGGATCTTTGCCTACAACTTTGGCATCAAATTTGCGCCCATCGCTCAGTTGCACTTTAATCACGTTGGCGTTATCAACAACGTGGTTGTTGGTGACGACGTAGCCCTTCGCGGCGTCAATAATTACGCCGGAGCCCAGCGCCATGAATTTCTGTTGTTGACCGCCGTTGCCGCCATTACCGCCTCCCTGGCAAAACGGAGAGTTCTGAAACGGAGAACCGTCCTGGCAGAACGGGGAGTCATCGCCGAAGAACTGCTGGAAATTACGCGGCATACGCGGCGTATTCACCATGGTGCTGCCTTCTACGTTAATACTGACCACCGATGGCATCACTTTTTCGAGCATCGGCGCCAGGCTTGGCATCTGCTGGGCGGTCATGGCTGAAGACGACGTTTCAGCCGCCGTGGCAGACAGAGGCGACAATGCCAAACCTAAACTCAAAGCTAGTGCACTCATTGCTAATGTGGTTTTTTTCATGTGTTTCAATCTCGATTAACAGGTAACGCAAAATTGCTGTGTACGTCAGATTCATTTTATAACGCGAAGTTCCGGAATAAAGTTTCTGGAAAAAGTAAAAATTTATTGTCCATCTTTACAAAAGCCCATTTACTGTTCGACCGCCATCAAGCGCCGATATTCATCCCATGCGTAAAGGTCAGTCATACCGCTGATATAATCCTGAACCAACCGACAACGATAATAATATTCCAGCACCGGATACTCCGCCGAATCCATTGGTAATTTACTAACGACTTCCACATAGGCCAAACGATGACGCGTCGAGAGTTTCTGAAATAAACGCGATTCTATAGGAAAGCGTTTCAACCGTTCTTTTTCCACCAGCTCACTAAAGTCGTTAAGCGACATACTTAATAGCGGCTGATAGATATCTAATAACCCACTGATTACCCGGTATCCTTGTAGTTCAAGCTGCTCTACGTCTGGATGGCTAAACACATGTTCAACCGCCACGTTCTTATATAATTCAAGTAGGCGACTAAAACCGCTGGCATCTTCCAGCAACGCCTGGTTGAATGTCCCGGCAAAAATCTGCGGCAAATTATCAATAAAACGCTGAGCGGCATACGGCACCAGTTTATTTAATGTATTTACCCGTAAATACATAAAAAACTGATCTTCGGTACTGCGGCTTAAAGTATTGGCGCGTGATTTTTCCCACGCATTTCCCACCACCAGCTCAAACAGCGAATCCTTCTCATGGTGGCCCCACGCGTGATATAAATGGTGATAAAGCTGCTCAACGCTAAAGATTCTTTTCTCTACCGCGTCTTCAAGATCGGCAACACAATAAGAAATATCATCGGCGGCTTCCATAATCCACGTTAATGGGAAGCGACTGTAAGGCGCTAACTGAAGTTCTTTACGTAACCTCGCAATATACTTCTCTTCAGAAAGATAATAGCCCGGTTTCTTCATTAAATAACGATGGGAATCCGGCACAGGTCCTCGCCACCATGCCGGTCGTGTATATTTTAAAATCCCGCCAACCTGCGCCCAGGTAAGATTCATCCGCATGAGCGTATGTACCAGACGAATCCCCTGCGCATTACCTTCAAAATGGCAGATATCCTGGCGTACTTTGCGGCGAATATCATTCAGGCTTTCTTCGCCCTCCTGCAACCGTAGCGAAGAAACCACACAGCGGTCATGCGTGAGCGGCTGACTTTCCGCATCTTCCGGATACAACCGCTGACGAAACCAGTCATTGATCGCCGCCTCGCCAAAATGGCCGAACGGCGGATTGCCGATATCGTGCATCAGGCAGGCCATTTCTACAATGCTTTCAAAGGGACCGGTCAGCGCATCCAGACCATACTCTTCCAGCTGGTTTTGCGCTTTCAGGCGGCTTAAAATCTCTTTCGCGATATAACGTCCCACCTGCTGAACTTCCATTGAGTGCGTCAGACGAGTACGCACTGCGGCATTACGCTCCAGCGGAAATACCTGCGTTTTTTGCTGCAAACGGCGAATAGCCGGAGAGTTGATAATCCGCCCGCGATCGCTTTCAAAAATCCGCAGGATCTCATGTTCCGTCTTTACGCCCTGCGGTGAACGATAACGACGATGCCAGTTAATTTTATTTCGGAAATCGATCGATGCCATATCCTCTCCCCCGCCTGAGAAATACGCTTCCCCATAAGCGCATGATAAACTATGCCCTCAAAACTGACTTATCGCGAGTAAATCTATGAAAATCGGCATCATTGGCGCAATGGAAGAAGAAGTTACGCTGCTGCGTGACAAAATTGAAAACCGTCAGACGCTCACTTTGGGCGGCTGCGAAATTTATACCGGCCAGTTGAATGGCACCGACGTCGCGTTACTGAAATCTGGTATTGGTAAAGTCGCGGCGGCGCTGGGCGCAACGTTGCTTCTGGAGCACTGCAAACCGGATGTGATCATCAATACCGGCTCCGCTGGCGGTCTGGCATCCACGCTGAAGGTCGGCGATATCGTCGTCTCTGACGAAGCGCGTTACCACGACGCCGACGTGACTGCATTCGGCTATGAATACGGACAATTACCGGGCTGCCCAGCAGGATTTAAGGCCGATGACAAACTGATCGCCGCTGCGGAATACTGTATCAGAGAACTGAATCTGAACGCGGTGCGCGGCCTTATCGTCAGCGGCGACGCGTTTATTAACGGCTCCGTCGGGCTGGCGAAAATCCGGCATAACTTCCCCAACGCAGTAGCCGTAGAGATGGAGGCTACCGCTATCGCACACGTCTGCTATAACTTCAAGGTGCCATTCGTGGTGGTGCGCGCTATCTCTGACGTCGCCGATCAGCAGTCGCACCTCAACTTTGACGAATTCCTTGCTGTGGCGGCGAAACAGTCGACTCTGATGGTCGAAACGTTGGTACAGAAACTGGCGCATGGCTAAGCAAATGTTCAGGGCGCTGGTCGCCCTGCTGCTTACGCTCCCGGTGTGGCTTTATGCTGCGCCGCGCGTAATTACCCTCTCTCCCGCCAATACGGAACTCGCTTTTGCCGCCGGGATTACGCCCGTTGGCGTCAGTAGCTATTCCGACTATCCGCCCGAAGCGCAAAAAATAGAGCAGGTCTCTACCTGGCAGGGAATGAATCTGGAGCGCATTGTGGCGCTAAAACCGGATCTGGTTGTCGCCTGGCGCGGCGGTAATGCGGAACGCCAGGTAAACCAACTAACTTCACTAGGTATTAAGGTCATGTGGGTGGACGCGGTGACTATCGAACAGATCGCCGATACGCTCCGTCAACTGGCCCCCTGGAGCCCGCAGCCGGAAAAGGCTCGCCAGGCGGCGCAGAGGTTGCTAAAGGAGTACGCCGCGCTCAAAGCCGAATATGCCAGTAAAGCTAAAAAGCGCGTTTTTCTTCAGTTTGGTATGAATCCCCTGTTTACCAGCGGTAAAGGGTCTATTCAACATCAGGTTCTGACGACCTGCGGTGGGGAAAACGTCTTCGCTGACAGCCGCGTACCGTGGCCGCAAGTCAGCCGTGAGCAGGTGCTGACAAGGCATCCCCAGGCCATTATCGTAACCGGAAAAGCGGACGAAATTCTCAAAATTGAACAATACTGGGGAAACCTGCTAAAAACTCCGGTTATTACGCTTAACAGCGACTGGTTTGAACGCGCAAGCCCGCGTATTATCCTCGCCGCAAAACAACTCTGTAATGCGCTTTCACAGGTGAATTAGAGCCTGCCTCACCAGGCTCTCAGTGGGGATTCGACAATGCTCGTCTATTGGCTGGATATCGTAGGCACGGCTGTATTTGCTATCTCTGGCGTGTTGCTGGCGGGGAAATTACGTATGGATCCGTTTGGCGTACTGGTGCTCGGCGTCGTTACTGCCGTCGGCGGCGGGACAATTCGTGATATGGCGCTGGATAACGGCCCGGTATTCTGGGTTAAAGATCCTACCGATCTGGTCGTCGCCATGGTCACCAGTATGTTGACTATCCTGCTGGTTCGTCAGCCAAGACGTCTGCCGAAATGGATGCTGCCGGTACTGGATGCCGTCGGGCTGGCGGTGTTTGTCGGCATTGGAGTGAATAAAGCCTTCCTCGCCGAAACGGGGCCATTAGTGGCAGTCTGTATGGGCGTGATTACCGGCGTCGGCGGCGGGATTATTCGCGATGTTCTGGCTCGCGAGATTCCCATGATCCTACGCACCGAAATTTATGCCACAGCCTGTATTATCGGCGGAATCGTTCACGCCACCGCGTTTTATACGTTTTCAGTGCCGCTGGAAAGCGCCAGCATGATGGGCATGGTCGTCACGCTGTTCATTCGGCTGGCGGCAATACGCTGGCACTTGAAATTGCCGACCTTTGCCTTAGATGAGAACTGAAGCATAATTTGTAGGCCGAATGAGGTATAACAAAGCGCCCGGTGGCGCTTCGCTTACCGGGCCTACCATAGCGTGTCCCCAGGCCGGATAAGGCGTTAAGCCGACATCCGGCAATACATCAGATGCTGAAGGAAGAGCCACACCCGCAGGTGCTTTTCGCATTCGGGTTAGTCACAATGAAGCGGGAGCCTTCCAGACCCTCAGTATAATCTACCGAACCACCGACCAGATACTGCAAACTCATCGGGTCAACCACCAGGCCAACGCCCTGTTTTTCGATGGTCATATCCCCTTCGTTAACCTGATCGTCAAAGGTGAAACCGTACTGGAAGCCGCTGCAGCCACCACCGGTGATATACACGCGCAGTTTCAGATTCGGGTTATCTTCGTCAGCGATAAGACTTTTTACTTTATTAGCTGCTGCGTCGGTAAACTGCAGCGGCAGCGCTACGTCATCACTCATATTCTGCTCCAAATGACATGGGTCATTGGGTAAATTTCAGCCCAATATTAACGCCATTATCTAATACCCTGGTAATTCGTTCAAGTATTCTCACCCGCAGGCGTACTCTGGTTTTTCGCCGCCTGCTCCGCGTCCTGCTTCGCCAGAGTGCGTGCCAGGATCGTTGAGTATAACGGTTTCCCGCCCAAAAACTGAGCCAATAGTGTCGCGCCAAGACAGGTGATAATCATTGGCAAAATGAGCTGGTAGTTATCGGTCATCTCCAGCACCAGTACAATCCCCGTCAGCGGGGCGCGCACCGACGCCGCCATCAGCGCCCCCATTCCGGCAATCGCAAAGGTACCCGCCTCCAGGTGATACTGCGGGAAAAGCACTGCCGCCGCCATGCCAAAGGCCGTACCCAGCAGCGTTCCCAGCGCCAGCATCGGGGCGAATATCCCCCCCGGCGCGCCGGAAGAAAAGCAAAGCAGCGTGGTGACCACCCGGGTAATAAAGATAAATAACAGTAGCCCGACGCTAAAATTACCCGCCGCGGCGATAGGAATAAGGTTAAATCCGCCGCCTGCCGCTTCCGGTTCAATCAGCCCCAAAATACCGCACAGGCCGCCGATCGCTCCGCCCATTAACACCCATTTTTTAATTTCGCCGCCATGAAAGCGTTGAAACATGTCCTGAGTACGCAGCACCAGCGTATTAAATACCGGCCCGACGCAGCCGAAAATAATACCGAGGACAAGGTATAACCAGAGAGTGTTAACCGGGGCGTTAGACAATTTACCGACTTCAATAATCGGCGCTTCGCCGTTAAATATGCGGAACACGATGCTCGACATGATCACGCCGGTAAACACCGCTTTAATCGAAATCAGATTGTAGCGAAACTGCGGACGCATCTCTTCAATAATAAACAGGATACCCGCCAGCGGCGCGTTAAACGCTGCAGAGAGCCCCGCCGCCGCGCCGGTCGCCAGCAGCGTATGCCGCGCTTCGGCGCTGCGCATACGAAATACATCCAGCACCATGCGTCCCAGGTTGCCCCCGATTTGCACCGTTGGCCCTTCGCGCCCTAATACCATTCCCGCGCCCAACGTTCCCATCCCGCCGATAAACTTCACCGGCAATACGCGCCACCAGCGCACCGGACGTAGCTCCTCCAGCGCGCCTTCAATTTCCGGGATACCCGATCCGCCGGCTTCCGGCGCAAATTTTCGCACCAAAAAGTAACCGACCATCGCCAGTAAAGCCGAAAGGATAAAGGCCAGCGACCACAGTAAAAACGCATGATCGGCAACCTGAACCAGCGCGCCAATGCGCATGTTTTGTACCCAGGAAACGGCCTTTTCAAAGGCGACGCCAACCAGTCCGGTCAGCGTGCCGACAACGGCCGCCATGAGCAGAATGGCCAGCGGCGTTTTATCCCGCTGCACTAATCGGCGGATCAAACGCCCGCGCCGTAAACGCACGATTTGCTGTGCTTCAAAAGTGGGAGTGTCTGTTTTCATCAGAAGATCATTAATTGGTAATACAAATCTAAAGTCGGCATTCTACTCGCCAACGCCGTGAAAATCCCCTGTAAATCGTATTGTTTCAAATGCGTAAAACTTTCATAACCTTCTCTGAATAACTTAGAATAGCGGGCATTCACTTTTTCTACGAACCAGGAACCTTTCCATGAGTAAGTCTGAAAATCTTTATAGCGCAGCGCGTGAGCTGATCCCCGGCGGCGTGAACTCCCCTGTTCGCGCTTTCACTGGCGTGGGCGGCACCCCACTGTTTATCGAAAAAGCAGACGGCGCCTGGCTTTATGATGTCGACGGCAAAGCGTATATAGATTATGTCGGTTCCTGGGGACCGATGGTGCTAGGGCATAATCATCCGGCAATCCGTAATGCGGTAATCGAAGCCGCCGAGCGGGGACTGAGCTTCGGCGCGCCAACCGAAATGGAAGTCAAAATGGCGGAACTGGTCACAAGCCTGGTACCGACAATGGATATGGTGCGTATGGTGAACTCCGGCACCGAAGCGACCATGAGCGCCATTCGCCTGGCGCGTGGTTTTACCGGCCGCGATAAGATCATTAAATTCGAAGGCTGTTACCACGGCCACGCAGACTGCCTGCTGGTAAAAGCCGGGTCTGGCGCTCTGACGCTCGGTCAGCCGAACTCGCCGGGCGTTCCGGCCGATTTTGCTAAACATACCCTGACCTGCGTCTATAACGATCTGGCGTCAGTACGAGCGGCGTTTGAACAATATCCGCAGGAAATCGCCTGTATCATCGTCGAACCGGTGGCGGGCAATATGAACTGCGTCCCGCCGCTACCGGAGTTCCTGCCGGGCCTGCGGGCTTTGTGCGATGAGTTCGGCGCACTGCTGATTATCGACGAAGTGATGACCGGTTTTCGCGTAGCGCTGGCAGGCGCCCAGGATTACTACGGCGTCGTGCCGGACCTAACCTGTTTGGGCAAAATCATCGGCGGCGGGATGCCGGTAGGCGCGTTTGGCGGTCGTCGCGATGTGATGGACGCGCTGGCGCCGACAGGCCCGGTTTACCAGGCGGGCACCCTTTCCGGCAACCCGATCGCGATGGCAGCGGGTTTCGCCTGTCTGAACGAAGTCGCCCAGCCCGGTATTCATGAAACGCTGAATAAACTTACCACTCGTCTGGCGGAAGGGCTGCGCGAAGCGGCGCAGGAGGCGGGGATCCCACTGGTCGTCAACCATGTCGGCGGCATGTTCGGGATTTTCTTCACCGACGCCGGGAGCGTAACCTGCTATCAGGACGTGATGGCGTGCGACGTTGAACGCTTTAAGCGTTTCTTCCATCTGATGCTGGATGAAGGCGTGTATCTGGCGCCATCGGCGTTTGAAGCTGGCTTTATGTCTGTCGCACACAGCATGGATGACATTAATAACACCATTGACGCCGCGCGTCGGGTGTTTGCAAAGCTGTAAGCGCTGTGGTTGCCGGGTGGCGGCTTCGCCTTACCCGGCCTATATGAATGCGCTATCGGTAGGCCGGATAAGCGCATACGCCATCCGGCTTTTTATCGGCTCTGCTTCCTCAACAAATAGATAAAGTACGGCGCGCCGATAAAGGTCGAGAGCAGCCCTGCTGGCACCTGATACGGGAACATCAGCATCCTTCCGCACCAATCCGCAAACACCAGCAACAGACCGCCAATCAACGCGGAAATCACCATATGCGGCATCGTCCGACGAAACCCCATCATTCGCGCAATATGCGGCGCCATCAGACCAACGAAACTCAACGGTCCAATGGTCATCGTCGCGGTTGCCGTCAAACAAGCCGCCAGCGCCAGCAGCGCAATACGAGATGGCGTGAGCGCCACGCCCACCGCGCACGCGGCGTCGCTGCCCATCGGTAAAATCGTCAACCAACGACGGCACAGCGGCGTCATTGCCAGTAGAATAACCATTACGATACCGGTACGTAAAACCTGCTCACCGGAGGCGTTATAGGTTGAACCGGAGAGCCAGGTAAGCACGCCCGCCATGCGTGGATCGCCGCTCGCCTGGAGCATCATCAGCAGCATGGTGAAAGCCGTGCTGAGCGCCATCCCCGCTAACAGCATCCGTTGCGGTGAAAAACCGCCGCGACCAGCGGCGAGAGTAATAATCAACAGCGTCGCCGCCGCGCCAAGACTTCCGGCAGGCAGCAGCCAGCCGAAGGCGTTCCCCGGTACCAGAAACAGCATCAACACCACGCCAAACGCTGCCCCGGAGCTGATTCCCAGCACTTCCGGACTGGCCATCGGATTACCGGTTAAACGCTGAATAATACAGCCCGCCACCGCCAGCATAACACCCGCCATTAACGCCGCCAGTATCCGCGGCCAGCGCCACGGCATCAGTTCTTCAAGCAGCGTTCCGCTCGCCCACGTCCAGCCGTGCGCATCGCGGCCAAAAGAGAGCGCGACAAATGTCGCCAGCAGCAGTAACGCCCCGCCGGCAACGGCAAAAGCGAGGACATGCTGACGCTCCGCCGCCGCGCGATCGCTGGCGTTCATATCCGGCGCGCTCATGCTTTTAAGACGCGGCAGCAGCCATAGCAGTAGCGGCGCGCCAATTAACGCCGTGATCGACCCTGTGGAGACTTCCATCCATACGCGGGTTAGCCAGAGGATAATCTGGTCAGACAGCCACAAAATAAGCGCCCCAATGATCGGCGCCAGCATCAGGCGCGCCAGCAGACGTCTTGCGCCAAGCATTTTCGCCAGCAGCGGCGCAAACAGACCGATAAAACCGATAATGCCCACTGCGTTGACCAACAGCGCGCTCAACACAATCGCCAGCGACAGCGCCGCCAGACGCGCTAAAGACAGCGCCAGCCCCAGATTACGCGCAACGCCGTCATCCAGCCCCATTAACGTCATCGGACGTAACAGTAATAAGGTGAGCATGACACCGCCTACCAACTGCGGCCACAAACGCTGCACGCCGCTCCAGTCGGTTTGCGTCAGCGTTCCGGTGCTCCATAAAAACATGCTTTGCAACTGATCGTGACGGAAAATCACCAATAGCTGGTTGATTGCCCCGCAATAGAGGCTGACGACCAGCCCGGCGAGGATCAGAGTCACGGGCGACAAGCGCTTGCCCCACGACACGCCAAACACCAGCGCGCCGACGATGCAGGCTCCCGCCAGGGCGGCAAACTGCGTCGTCAGCGCGCCGGGAATCGCCCATAGCGTAGTAACCGTAATCCCCAATTGCGCGCCGGTCGCCACGCCCAGCGTGGTCGGCTCCGCCAGCGGGTTACGCAATACTTGCTGGAACAGTACGCCTACCAGCCCAAGCCCCGCCCCCACCAGCAGCGAAATCGCCAGCCTTGGCAGCAGGCTGTAATGAAAAATCATCTGTCCGATGGCATCTACATTCGGCGACCACATCGCTTGCCGCCACTGGTCGCGTGGTAGCGCTATGGAGAGATTCGTCCAGGTAAGCCAGACCGCGATGATAAACAGCCCGGCCAGCAGAAAGACCGGGAAACGCGCCACACGTTTATTCACGCTTTCCCTCCCAGCACGTTATTCAGGATGCGGACAAAATGCATCGTGGAGAGGGTCGCGCCATAGAACCAAACGGCGGGCACCCGGTGAAAACGCCCGGCGCGGATAAACGGCATGGCCTGCCACAGCGGCGTCGCCATCAGCGCATTCATATCGGTGTGATTCCCGTGGTCGAAGCAAATTACATCCGCCTCTTTATACATCGCCAGCCGATCGATGCTGACCGCCGTACTGCCCCAAAAGTTGGTTTCCCCCTGCCAGGCGTTACGGATGCCATACTCGTCGAGCACCTCCTGGAACAGGCAATTCGGGCCGAGCACCAGCATATGCCGCGGATCGATAAGCGTCGTCATCAGTAACGGACGTCCCCCGCGGCGGATAAAACGCGGCTTCAGGCTGGCGATGAAACGATCGTATTGCGCCAGATGTTTTTCTGCCGCGGCTTCCAGATTCAGCGTCTGCGCCAGCTCAACCAGCGAGCGTCGGGCCACCGCCAGCGGCTTTTTGCCATCGCTAAAATCAAACCCGCGCCCCGGCGCGATCCGCGCCAGTTTCTCCGGCGAGGGTCCGTAACCTGCCGACCAGACCATAAACGACGGCTTCATCTCCGTCAGCAGTTCAAGATTGGGTTCAGTGCGAAGACCTACATCAATCACTGAATCCGGCAACGGCGGTTCGCTAACCCACAGCTTATAATTTGGCACGTCCGCCACGCCATAAGGCGTAATGCCGAGCGCCAGCAACAGCTCAACCGGCAGCCACTCCAGCGCCACAATCCGGCGGGGGTCGATAGCGGCAGCCTGCGCCGTATTCATTTGCCAAAGCAGCGGCGAGAGCGCCATCGCCGTTAATAAACGGCGGCGAGTAAGAGGATATAAATCACGCATTAATACACAAAACTCACAGGTGCAGCGCCCGCCGGATGCGGAAGGATACCCATCGGGATACCGTAAATCTGTTCCAGTGTTTCACTGCGCATCAGTTCCGCAGGCGTTCCTTGCGCAATCATTTCGCCGCCGCGCAGCGCCACCAGATAGTCGCAATAACGCGCCGCCATATTGATATCGTGCAGCACCGCAACCACCGTCAACCCGCGCTGCTGGCTTAAGCGATGCACCAGCGCCAGCACGTCAACCTGATGGGCGATATCCAGCGCTGACGTCGGCTCATCCAGCAGCAGACAACGGCTGTCCTGCGCGACCAGCATGGCAATCCACGCGCGCTGACGCTCGCCGCCGGAAAGACTGTCTACCAGACGATGCGCCAGCGGTTTTAATCCAACCAGCGTAATCGCCTCTTCTACTTTTTCCCGGTCCGCGACGCCAAAGCGTCCCAGCGCGCCGTGCCATGGATAGCGGCCAATCGCCACCAGTTCGCGTACCGTCATACCTTCCGCCTGCGGCAGTTGCTGCGGCAGATACGCGGCTTTACGGGCAAATGCCTTGCTGCTCCAACTCGCCAGCGGCTGATTGTCGAGCAGAATATCCCCTTCGGAAGGCGGCTGATGGCGTCCCAGCATTTTTAACAGCGTGGATTTACCGGAGCCGTTGTGGCCGATAAGTCCGGTCACTTTACCCGCAGGGAAGGTTAACGAGAGAGGGTGTAAAAGCGTGCGGCCCGGCACGCGAAAGGCGACGCTTCGCAGCGCAAAGGTGGTATCGGGATGAATGTGGTTTTCCTGCATTGCAAGCCAACTTGTAAAACGGGCACGGCAAGCCGTGCCCAAAAAGAGATTAGAAACGGAAGGTTGCCGTTGCAATAACCTGACGCTCCGCGCCCCAGAAACAGCCGTAGGTCTGGAAGCAACTGGCGACGTACTCACGGTCAAGCAGGTTATTAACATGGAGCGCGACGTTGGAGCCTGCCATGCCTACGCGCGCAAGGTCATAACGCACCAGCGCATCGACAACCGTATAACTTCCTACTTTAAAAGAGTTTGCCGGATCGCCATAGCTTGAACCTGTGAGACGACCGCCGGTTCCCAGCGTCAAACCAGACAACGGGCCATCAAAGAAGGTGTAGTCGCCCCACAGCGACGCCATATGTTTTGGCACCTGCGCAGGAGTATTACCTTTGTAGGTTGTATCCGTCGTGTATTCGGCATCAGTATAAGTATAAGAACCGACAACGTTGATGCTTGCAGACAGCGCCGCTTTCGCTTCAATTTCTACCCCGCGAGAACGAATTTCACCGCCTTCTACAGACCAAAACGATCCGTTCGGATCGGCCATCAGGTTATTGGTTTTCGTCAACTGGTAGACAGCACCGGTGATCACGATTGGACGATCGTTCGGTACATATTTCACCCCCGCTTCATACTGCTTACCTTTTGAAGGCGCAAATATTTTACCGTTCTCTCCCGTTTGTGAAGCTGGCTCAAACGATTCGCTATAGCTGAAATAAGGGGTTATCCCGTTATCAAAAAGATAGTTAACACCTCCACGCCAAGTGAACTGCTTATCATCACGTTTAGATGTAACGCTGGTAGTACGGTTGAGCGATTCCTGATCGGCCCAGTCATAACGCCCCCCCACCGTCACCAGAACTTTATTCCACTGCGCCTGATCCTGGACGTACAGACCCGTTTGCTTCTGCTTATTCAAAATCTGGTACGGGCCGGATGTTGCCGGATCTTGCGAAGCAAAGTCGAAATCAGTGTACACCGGGTTGTAGAGATCAAGCAGAGGTACGGAGTCGTCGTAGCCAAACCAGGCGTTGATATCGTTACGCATACGCATAAAATCGACGCCGGTTAGCAGGATATGATCTACCTCACCGGTCGCAAACTTACTTTGCAACTGGGTATCGACAGTGAAGTTTTGTAGCTTCTCATCGTCAACAACATATTTCCGCGCCAGATAATGGCCTTTGTCCGCTGGCGCTAATGCTGCGCACTGCTTGCTATTGGCGTTAGCCGAATCGGAACAGACGCCGTAACCATAGACGCTATTTTGCGCGACTTTATTCTCGGCATAGCGCAAATTCTGACGCACGGTAAAGGTATCGTTGAATTCGTGGTCAAAGCTATATCCCACCATCTTCTCATTACGAGAATAGGTATTGTTCTTAGCCCCTTCGTTAAAATCGGTGGGTAGACGTTTACCGTTTGGCAACGGCTCAACCGTTCCTTCTTTCGGCAACCAGCCGTAGTAGCCGGTCTCCGGTTCGTTCTGGAAATAAGAGAGGAGCGTAAAGTTCGTTTTCTCATCCGGACGCCAGGTGAACGCTGGCGCAATCGCATAGCGCTGTTCTTCCGCACGATCCTGCTGCGCGTTGGCGGAACGCGCCAGGCCAGTTAAACGATAAGAATATACGCCATCTTCATCCAGCGCATCGCTGAAGTCAAAGCCAGTCTGGAAAAGACTGTCGGTACCCATCTTAAATTGGACTTCTTTTAGCGGCTCTGTGGTCGGGCGCTTGCTAACCATATTTAGCAAACCGCCAGGGCTACTTTTTCCGTAGAGAACAGAAACCGGACCGCGCATCACTTCCGCACGCTCCAGCATATAAGGGTCGATCACCGCGTCATTATAGAAGTTGCCCTGCATCTTAAGGCCATTCAGATAGTTATTCTGGCTTTGGCCGTCGGCGGCGAAACCGCGAATGATCAGGTAGTCATAAGTATTAGACGCGCCGCGAGTCCCCACAGCGACGCCAGGAGTATAGCTCAACGCTTCTTTAACCGACTTTGGCTGATGCAGAGCCATCTCTTCGGCAGTAACGACGGAAATAGACTGTGGAACCTTTTGAATCGGCGTGTCCGTTTTGGTCGCGGTAGCGGATTGTCTCGCGGCAATGGTAGCCGCCGGTCCCCAGGCGCTTTCCTGCGGGGCAGGCGCTGCGGTTACGGTGATAGTTTCTTCTTTCGGTTGAACCGCCGCCTGTGCGTAGACAGACATGCCGCTAACCGCTGTGGCTACTACAACTGCGATTTTACGCAGTGAGGAGTTTGGCTGAGCAGTTTTAAGACGCGCCATTGGTATATCTCTGATGAAAAGTGAATGATAACGTAAACGAGAATTATTATTATAACCGCAGCATAATAGGCGAAATATAACCGCAATGGCAAGCGATACGCGCCCCTACGAAAACTAAGGGGTTAAGAAACAACCAGATGAAAAGAAAGGTTTAATAAATTAAGCTGGAATGTTATTTATGGGCGATTTGCGGATGGCGACGCTAGCGTCTTATCCGGCCTACGGGAGCGGTTAATGTGCTGGTAATAGCGTAGGCCGGGTAAGCGCAGCGCCCCCCGGCACCATTATAGTGATTAATTACCGCCGAACATCTCCTTAATCCAGCCAGCAACGCCGTCGCTCTTCTCTTCTTTTGGCGGCTGTTGCTGCGCAGGCTGCTGCGGCTGAGACGACTGATCAAACGGATTACCTGACGGCTGCTGTTGCTGCATCATCTCGCCCTGCTGGCACAGCGTATTCGGATCGTCCGTCCAGACCGGCAGAGTTCGCATACCGCCGCTACAGACAAAATTACCGTCGTAATCAACGCCCATATCCACTACATCTTCCGGCGGCGTCAGAACTAAAGGCGTCGGCGTCTGGTTCGCCAGATAGCGCTGGTAAATCGCCATCGCGCCGCTGGCACCGTACAGTTTCGTCGGCTGGTTGTTATCACGGCCTACCCAGGTGATAGTCACCTGGCTGCCGTCGATACCGGCAAACCAGGTATCGACATTGTTGTTTGTCGTCCCGGTTTTACCCGCCAGATGCAGACCCGGATATTTTGCGCCAAGCTGACGCCCCGTACCACGCTGAACGACCTGTTGCATTGTCCAGAGCGTCAGGTAAGCCGCCTGTGCCGGTACGGCGCGCTCAGCCTGCGGATAACTTTGGTACAGCACCTTACCATCTTCCGCAATGACCGAACGCAGCGCTGATAACGGCGCGCGATTACCGCCGCTGGCGATAGTCTGAAACGCTTGCGCCACTTCGATCGGCGTCAGGTTCAGCGCCCCTAACAGCATAGCCGGAACCGGATTGAGCTGATCTTTCGGCACGCCGAGCTTCATCCAGGTATCGGTTACCGCCGGTAAACCTAACGCCATCCCCAGATTGACCGTCGGTACGTTCATCGAGCGAGTTAACGCATCCACCAGCATCACTTTCCCGCTTTCGCTGTAGCGACGATCGTCGTTCTGCGGCGACCAGATCTGACCATTCGGCTGGCGCAGAGAAATCGGCGCATCGGCAATCCAGGTGTTCAGTCGGTATAAGTTCGGCTGACTTAGCGCAGTCAGATAGGTGGCCGGTTTCGCCAGCGACCCGATGGAACGACGCGCCTGCATGGCGCGGTTATAGCCGGCATACTGCGGCTCCGCCCCGCCAACCATCGCTCGCACCTCGCCGCTAAAGCGATCCACCACCACCATCGCGGTTTCCAGATCGCTCAATTTACGCTGCTTCTTCAACGCCGGAATGCCTTCGACAACGGCTTTCTCTGCGGCATCCTGCGCCACGGGATCAAAGGTGGTGAAGATCTTCACGCCGGAGAGATCTTTAATTTTATCCCCCAGCTTCGCCTGCAGTTCCTGACGAACCATCTGCATAAACGCAGGCTGCGGTGAAATAACGCCGCCGCGCGGCTGTACGCCAAGCGGACGCGCGCTCAGCATGTCATAGAGTTCCTGATCGATGATTTTCTGCTGCTGTAGCAGGCGTAGCACCAGGTTACGGCGCTCCAGCGCCAGTTTAGGGTTGCGCCACGGGTTATAAATCGACGCCCCTTTCACCATCCCTACCAGTAACGCCTGCTGATCGAGGCTCAGTTCCTCTACCGGACGACCAAAGTAATACAGGCTCGCCAGCGGGAAACCGCGAATTTCATTATCCCCGCTTTGACCGAGGTAGACCTCGTTCATGTACAGCTCAAGAATACGATCTTTGCTGTAGCGGGCATCCATGATCAGCGCCATGTAGGCTTCATTCGCTTTACGCCAGTATGATCTTTCGCTGGAGAGGAACAGGTTCTTCACTAGCTGTTGGGTCAGTGTACTGGCCCCCTGCACCGTGCGTCCCGCCGTCAGGTTAGCCAGCACCGCACGCCCGATGGAGTAAAGGCTAATGCCATCATGCTCATAGAAATGACGGTCTTCCGTCGCCAACAGCGTATCGACCAGCAGATCCGGGAAACCGCTGCGCGGGACGAATAAACGCTGCTCGCCATTTGGCGAAGAAAGCATGGTGATAAGCCGCGGATCGAGGCGGAAGAAGCCAAACTGGCGATTGTTATCCAGATTGACGATGGTTTCCAGACGCCCGTCATCGAAAGTCAGCCGCGCGCGCACCTGCCCTTCTTTACTGTCCGGGAAGTCAAACGGTCGACGAATCATCTCAATGCTATTGGCCTGCACGGTAAATTCGCCAGGACGGGTCATCTTCGTCACCAGACGATACTGCGTGGCTTCCAGCAATTTCACCATCTCGTTTTTGCTGACGGGCATGTCTGGCTCAAGGTTCACCATACGGCCATATACCGCCGCCGGTAGCTGCCAGACCTTGCCATCAATACGGCTGCGGATTTTTTGATCCAGATAGACGCCGTAAATGGCGAACAGCACCACAAAAACGATAAACAGTTTTAGCAATAGCCACAGCCAGCCGCGCTTGCCACGAGGCTTACGCCCTTTGCCCTTACCTTTACGCGGCATCGGTTCTTCATCCTCATAGTCATCATCATAATCGTCGTCATGCTGCCGACGACGGCTCACCTTTTGTTTCACAGGACGCGACGGTTTCCCTTTACGTCCAATCGGCTCGCGGTCATTCCCCGCCATGCTTTTTCTCCGCAACATACAGGCGCAAGGGCCCGATTCTCTATTCTTCCGCCAGGCGACAGAAGAAGAAATCTCTCAATTTACCTTTTGCCGGATGGCGATTAACGCCTTATCTGGCCTGGAGGCAACGTATAACACGTCACGAATACTTCTTCGTGCGCCGCGTTGGGGCCGTATTCGCCGGATCGTCCGGCCAGACATGTTTGGGGTAACGGCCCTTCATCTCTTTTTGCACTTCCCGATATGCGCCCTGCCAGAAAGCGCTTAAATCGCGGGTAATCTGTAGCGGTCGCTGCGCAGGCGAAAGCAGTTCCAGCACCAGCGGCACCCGCCCCTGCGCAAGCGTCGGCGTACTGGCCTCGCCGAACATTTCCTGCATCCTGACCGCCAGTGCGGGCGGGTTATCTTCATGATAACGAATCGCTATTCGGCTTCCCGTCGGCACAGTGTAATGCCCAGGCAGCTCACTATCCAGACGTTGCAGCATGGGATAGTCAAGCAGTCCCCGTAACGCCTGATTCACATTCAGAGATTTCAGTCCGCGTAATGATTGTACGCCGGTCATGTGCGGCAGCAACCAGCGCTCCAGCGTCGCCAGCAGCGACGCCTCATCCACGGGGGGCCAGTCATATTCCGGCAGCCATTTCGCCGCGCAATGCAGACGCAGGCGGAACTGCTCCGCTTCCGGCGTCCAGTTGAGTACCGCCAGACCTTTATCGCGGATGCCGTTCAGCATCGCCTGATGAAGCTCCTCTTCAGATGGCTTCGCCAGCGGCTGGACGTTAACCGTCAACTGCCCAATACATATTCTGCGCCACGCTTTCAACGTTCCCTGCGCTTCGTCCCATTCAATCGTGTCGGACTGGCGCAGCAAATCAGGACACGCCTGAATCAGCGAGGCGATATCCAGCGGCTGCGCCAACAATATTCGGGCGTCCGGCGAGGCGCTGCCTTGCAGCAACAGCGGCGCGATAAGCCATTCATGACGTCCCAACGCGTCATCCGCATCCAGCATCGCCCCCATGCCATTGGCCAACTGATAGCGCCCTTCCAGACCGCGACGCCGCGCGATGCGGTCGCTGAATGCGCCAGCCAGCAGCGGCGCGATAAGCGCGCTATCCGGCTCGCCATTGCGCACCTGCAGCCGTTTTAAAAGTTGCTGGCTGCGCTGCTGCCAGCCCGGCTGTCGCCGCGAAAATACCTCGCTTAAATCCGTACCGCCGCCGCGCGGCGGTTCTTCAAGGATTGCCGCGAGCCTGGCGGCGGTGGCGGCGCTATCGCCCTCGCCGGCGTTGACTAACATCGCCGCCAGGCGCGGATCGTTACCTGTTGCCGCCATTTTCCGGCCCCGCGCGCTTAATCGATCGCCCTCCAGCGCGCCTAACATCACTAATAAACGACGGGCGGCCTGGAGATTCGCTTCCGGCGGCATATCCAGCCAGAAAAGCGATGCCGGATCGTGACATCCCCACTGCAACACCTCCATCAACAAACCGGAGAGATCGCTTTGTAAGATTTCCGGTTCGCTTTGCGCTGCCGCCCGCTCCGCCTGTTCTTTTGCCAGCAGATGTAAACAGATACCCGGCGCCAGTCGTCCGGCGCGCCCCGCGCGCTGCGTCATTGAGGCCTGACTTATACGCTGCGTAACCAGCCGCGTCAGTCCCGTTCGCGCGTCGAATCGCGCTACGCGCTCTTGAGCGCTATCAACCACCAGACGAATGCCTTCAATCGTCAAACTGGTTTCGGCAATGTTAGTCGCCAAAACAACTTTACGCATCCCGGCCGGCGCGGGAATAATCGCTTTGCGCTGCGCTTCCAGAGACAATGCGCCATACAGCGGACAAAGCAGGACATCGCTCCCAACCCGCGACGCCAGATGTTCATGGACGCGCTGAATTTCGCCTACACCGGGTAAAAATAGCAGTAGCGAGCCGCTTTCATTGCGCAGCAGTTCCGCTGTCGCCATCGCGACGGCCTCATCAAAACGCAGATGCGCCGCAAGCGGCTGATAACGTCGCTCCACCGGAAACGCGCGTCCCTGCGAGACGATCGTCGGCGCATCGGGCAGCCGTTGGCAAAGCCTGTCGTTATCCAGCGTCGCAGACATAATTAACAGCCTGAGATCGTCACGGAGCCCTTGCTGGATATCCAGCAGCAGCGCCAGAGCTAAATCCGCCTGCAAACTGCGCTCATGAAACTCATCCAGTATTACCAGCCCCACGCCGCTTAATTCGGGATCGCGCTGGATCATTCTGGTCAATACGCCTTCTGTCACCACCTCCAGCCGGGTATGCGGCCCCACGCAGTTTTGCGCGCGCATCCGGTAACCTACCGTTTCGCCAGGCTTTTCATTCAACCCTTCCGCCAGACGCTGCGCGACATTACGCGCCGCCAGACGACGCGGTTCAAGCAGGAGAATTTTTCCAGCAACCGGACCTTGTTGCAGGAGTTGCAGCGGCAGCCAGGTAGATTTTCCCGCCCCGGTAGGCGCGGACAACAAAACCTGCGGCGCGGTTTTTAGGGCTGTCAACAATTCAGGCAATACGGCGGCAACGGGCAATGACGTCACAAACGGCTCCACGGGGTTAACTTTCTTTGCGCCGCATTGTAGCATCGTGTTAATCCATAACCGAGTATCCCTATGTCTGAGCCAAAACGGCTTTTTTTTGCCATTGACTTACCCGACGAGGCGCGCGCGCAAATTATCGCCTGGCGCGCCGCCCATTTTGCGTCTGAAGACGGGCGTCCCGTCGCGGCGGCGAACCTACACCTGACGCTGGCCTTTTTAGGCGACGTCAGTGACGATAAGCAGCGCGCGCTTGCGCAGTTGGCCGGACGAATTCGCCAGCCGGGCTTTATGCTACATCTGGATGACGCCGGTCAGTGGCTGCGTTCGCGCGTTGTGTGGCTGGGGATGCGCCAGCCGCCGCGCGGGTTGTTACAGTTGGCGAATATGCTACGCGCGCAGGCCGCCCGCAGCGGTTGTTACCAAAGCCCGCCGCCTTTTCACCCGCATATTACGCTGCTGCGCGACGCCAGCCATGCGGTGACTATCCCGCCGCCGGGCTTTTGCTGGTCATTCCCGGTCACGTCGTTTGCGCTTTACGCCTCTTCGTATGGGCAAGGCCGTACCCGCTACGCCGAACTGCAGCGCTGGACGCTGGGCGAATAATCATGAAGGAATTTCGATGCTATTCTCACCCCCTTTACAACGCGCTACGCTGATTCAGCGCTATAAACGTTTTTTAGCCGATGTGATCACCCTTGACGGTACGGCGCTCACGCTGCACTGTCCTAATACTGGCGCAATGACCGGCTGCGCCACGCCTGGCGATACCGTCTGGTATTCGACATCAGAAAATACTAAACGCAAATATCCGCACACCTGGGAGTTAACTGAAACGCAATCCGGCGCATTCATTTGCGTGAATACGCTGTGGGCGAACCGGTTAACGAAAGAAGCGATTCAAGAGGATCGCCTGCCGGAGCTGGCGGGGTACAATATTCTGAAAAGTGAAGTCAAATATGGCGCCGAACGCAGCCGTATAGATTTTATGTTACAGGCAGATTTCCGCCCTGACTGCTATATTGAAGTGAAATCGGTCACGTTAGCGGAAAAAGAAAACGGTTATTTTCCCGACGCCATCACCGAACGAGGGCAAAAACATCTTCGGGAGTTGATGGGCGTTGCGGCGGCAGGTCATCGCGCGGTGGTGTTGTTCGCGGTGCTGCACTCCGCCATTACACGTTTTTCACCCGCACGTCATATCGATATAAAATACGCGCAGCTATTGAGCGAGGCTCAGAATAAAGGTGTGGAAGTTTTAGCTTATAAAGCAGAACTTTCAGCCACAAAGATGGAGCTGAACAAATCACTACCCATAATGTTGTAGTGGAATAACAGCCTGATTATTAAGTATTCTGGCCGCGTGCGTAAATACGCTTTTCCTCACAGGGTTGTCAAGTGTTACGTTTAGATAATTGCTATCCGGAAAAGCATCTGCTATTTATAGCGACCTGATTTTCCCCCGAACATGGGGATCGATAGTGCGTGTTAAGGAGAAGCAACATGCAAGAAGGGCAAAACCGTAAAACATCGTCCCTGAGTATTCTCGCCATCGCTGGGGTGGAGCCGTACCAGGAGAAACCGGGCGAAGAGTATATGAACGAAGCCCAGCTATCGCACTTCAAGCGTATTCTTGAAGCATGGCGTAATCAACTCCGGGATGAAGTCGATCGCACTGTGACGCACATGCAGGACGAAGCCGCCAACTTCCCCGATCCGGTCGATCGCGCCGCGCAGGAAGAGGAGTTTAGCCTGGAGTTACGTAATCGTGACCGTGAGCGCAAACTGATCAAAAAGATCGAGAAGACGCTGAAGAAAGTGGAAGATGAAGACTTCGGTTATTGCGAGTCCTGCGGGGTGGAGATTGGTATCCGCCGTCTGGAAGCGCGTCCGACAGCCGATCTGTGCATCGACTGCAAAACGCTGGCTGAGATTCGCGAAAAACAGATGGCGGGTTAATCCCGTTCGTTTCTACCCTATTTATGACAGGCGGGAGTTTTCCCGCCTTATTCTTTATTGCCCGCAGCATGACTGACTCACACTATATTGGCCGTTTCGCGCCGTCGCCCTCCGGCGAACTGCATTTCGGTTCGTTAATCGCTGCCCTCGGCAGCTATCTGCAAGCCCGCGCGCAAGGCGGGGTCTGGCGTGTTCGCATAGAGGATATCGATCCCCCTCGTGAAGTTCCCGGTGCCGCAGCGATCATTCTGCGTCAACTGGAACATTACGGCCTGCACTGGGATGGCGAAATCTTATGGCAATCACAGCGTCATGAGGCCTATCGCGAGGCGCTGGCCTGGCTTCACGAGCAGGGACTGAGCTACTACTGCACCTGCCCCCGCTCGCGCATTCAACGTCTGGGCGGTATTTACGACGGCCATTGCCGGACGTTATGCCACGGGCCGGAGAATGCCGCCGTCAGAATTAAACAGCAGCATCCGGTGATGCGTTTCCATGATGCCTTGCGCGGCGATATTCTGGCTGACCCACAACTGGCAGGCGAAGATTTTATCATCCACCGTCGCGATGGGCTGTTTGCCTATAACCTCGCGGTAGTGGTAGACGACCACTTCCAGGGCGTGACGGAGATTGTCCGCGGCGCGGATTTAATCGAACCAACCGTCCGACAACTTTCGCTGTATAAACAGTTTGGCTGGCGCGCGCCGGATTACGTTCACCTTCCGTTGGCGCGCAACGAACAAGGCGCTAAACTTTCCAAGCAGAATCATGCTCCTGCGCTTCCGACAGGCGACCCGCGCCCGGTACTTGTCCAGGCATTACGCTTTTTAGGCCAGCGCGCCGTCGTACCGTGGCAGGAGATGTCTGTTGAGCAATTACTGCGTTTTGCGGTGGCTCACTGGAGGCTTACAGCCGTACCCACATCGGCTAATGTAAATCCGGCATTCTCAAATGCGTCTCGCTGAGCTATGATTAGCCGCTATTTTTACTCATCGTCTTTCGCATTGCTGCGGCGTTAATGATGCTTACAGCCTTGGGGCGCGTCGTTCTTTTAGCCCGTCTGCCGTAATGCGAAAGACATAGAGTAAGTGGATCTTATTAATGTATGACACTACCGAGGTGCGCTATTTTTACCCGAGTCGCTAATTTTTGCCGTAAGGTGTTAAGCCGCGAGGAGAGCGAGGCAGAGCAAGCCGTCGCCCGTCCACATATGACGATTATCCCGCGTGAACAGCACGCTATCTCCCGCAAAGATATCAGTGAAAATGCCCTCAAGGTACTGTACAGGCTGAACAAAGCGGGCTATGAAGCCTACCTGGTCGGCGGCGGCGTCCGCGATCTCCTGCTCGGCAAAAAGCCGAAGGATTTCGACGTGACCACCAACGCTACGCCGGATCAGGTGCGGAAATTATTCCGAAATTGTCGTCTGGTGGGGCGCCGTTTCCGCCTGGCTCACGTCATGTTTGGTCCGGAAATTATCGAAGTGGCGACGTTTCGTGGTCATCATGAAGGCAGTGAAAGCGACCGTACCACCTCCCAGCGTGGGCAAAACGGTATGCTGCTGCGCGATAATATCTTCGGCTCTATCGAAGAAGATGCCCAGCGCCGCGACTTCACCATCAACAGCCTTTACTACAGCGTGGCGGATTTTACCGTGCGCGATTACGTCGGCGGAATGCAGGATCTAAAAGAAGGCGTGATTCGTCTGATCGGCAATCCGGAAACGCGTTACCGCGAAGATCCGGTCCGGATGCTGCGCGCCGTACGTTTCGCTGCAAAGCTCAATATGCGTATCAGCTCTGAAACCGCCGAGCCGATCCCGCGTCTGGCGGCCTTGCTAAACGACATTCCTCCCGCGCGTCTGTTCGAAGAGTCGCTGAAGCTGTTGCAGGCGGGGAACGGCTTTGAAACCTATCAACAACTGCGGGAGTACAACCTTTTCCAGCCGTTGTTTCCCACCATTACGCGTTATTTTACCGAAAACGGCGACAGCGCAATGGAACGCATCATTGCGCAGGTGTTGAAGAATACGGATAACCGCATCCGTAACGAGATGCGCGTTAATCCGGCATTTTTGTTTGCCGCCATGTTCTGGTATCCGCTGCTGGAGATGGCGCAAAAAATCGCTCAGGAGAGCGGTCTGGCCTATTACGATGCTTTCGCGCTGGCCATGAATGACGTGCTGGATGAAGCCTGCCGTTCTCTGGCGATCCCGAAACGTCTTACCACGCTTACCCGTGATATCTGGCAGCTTCAGTTACGAATGTCGCGACGTCAGGGTAAACGCGCCTGGAAACTGATGGAACATCCGAAATTCCGCGCCGCGTTTGACTTGCTGGAACTGCGCGCTCAGGTGGAAAAGAATACTGAACTGCAACGTCTGGCGCAGTGGTGGGGCGAGTTTCAGGCTTCCGCGCCGCCGGAACAAAAAGGGATGCTTAACGAGCTGGACGACGATCCTGCGCCACGTCGCCGCCGGCATCGTCCGCGCCGGAAAGCGCCGCGTCGCGAGGGCGCTGCATGACGATCGCGTATATCGCGCTTGGCAGTAACCAGGCCTCTCCGCTGGAGCAGGTCAATGCCGCCCTGAAGGCTATCGCCGGCATTCCCGATAGCCGTATCGTCGCGGTCTCTTCGTTTTACCGCACGCCGCCGCTTGGCCCACAGAATCAGCCAGACTATTTAAATGCCGCCGTCGCACTGGATACGGCGCTTACCGCAGAAGACTTGCTGAATCATACCCAGCGTATTGAACTACAGCAGGGCCGCATACGTAAAGCCGAACGCTGGGGACCGCGAACGCTGGATCTCGATATTATGCTGTTCGGTGATGAAGTCATTAACACCCAACGTCTGACGGTGCCGCACTACGATATGAAAAACCGTGGCTTTATGCTGTGGCCGCTGTTTGAAATTGCTCCCGATCTGATTTTTCCAGACGGACTCCCCCTAAGACAACAACTCATGCTTCTGGCTGTAGAAAAACCTGTCGCCTGGTAAAGGATATGCCCCTTTCTTTAGCGTTTACTGCTCTCATGCCAATCGATTGCTTAAATCAATTGCCCCTCTGAATATGACTGCTAGAATGCCGGTAAATATAATATTTACCATTAGGAAACGTTATGAAACCCACCACTATTGCCCTGCTGCAAAAGTATAAGCAAGAAAAAAAACGCTTCGCCACCATTACCGCTTACGATTACAGTTTTGCCAAACTGTTCGCCGATGAAGGGCTGAGTGTGATGCTGGTCGGCGACTCACTCGGCATGACGATACAAGGTCACGACTCCACCCTGCCCGTTACCGTAGAAGACATTGCCTACCATACCCGCGCAGTACGGCGAGGCGCGCCGAACTGCCTGCTGCTCTCCGACCTGCCATTTATGGCGTATGCCACACCAGAGCAGGCATTTGCAAACGCGGCGACCATGATGCGCGCAGGCGCGAATATGGTCAAAATTGAAGGCGGCGCCTGGCTGGTCGATACCGTGAAAATGCTCACCGAGCGCGCTGTACCGGTGTGTGCTCATCTGGGGCTGACACCGCAGTCGGTCAATATTTTTGGCGGTTACAAAGTTCAGGGCCGCGGTGATGCGGGTGATCAACTGCTCAGCGATGCTCTGGCGCTGGAAGGCGCGGGCGCACAGCTATTGGTGCTGGAGTGCGTACCGGTTGAGCTGGCGAAACGTGTGACCGAAGCGTTGTCGATTCCGGTGATTGGCATCGGCGCGGGCAACGTCACCGACGGACAAATCCTCGTCATGCATGACGCCTTCGGCATTACCGGCGGGCATATCCCTAAATTTGCGAAAAATTTCCTTAGCACGGCGGGCGACATACGCGCCGCAGTACGGCAGTATATATCTGAAGTCGCGTCCGGCGTTTATCCGGGCGAAGAACACAGTTTCCATTAATTTTCCGACTGAGAGCATTTGTAGGCCGGGCAGGATGCTTTTGCGTCGCCACCAGCCCAAATGCCTGATGGCGCTATGCTTATCAGGCCTACAGGCTATCAGGCAACTCAAGGAGTCACGTTGTGTTAATTATTGAAACCCTGCCGCTGCTGCGCCAGCATATCCGCCGTTTGCGTCTGGAAGGCAAACGTATTGCGCTGGTGCCAACGATGGGTAACTTGCATGATGGACATATGAAACTCGTTGATGAAGCTCAAGACCGCGCCGATGTGGTAGTGGCCAGTATCTTCGTCAACCCGATGCAGTTTGATCGCCCTGACGACCTGGCGCGCTATCCGCGCACGTTGCAGGAAGACTGCGAAAAGCTCAATAAGCGCAAAGTCGATATTATATTTACCCCGTCCCCGGACCAGATCTATCCGCAGGGTACGGAAGGACAAACTTATGTTGAGGTTCCCGGTCTTTCCACCATGCTGGAAGGCGCCAGCCGTCCGGGCCATTTCCGCGGCGTTTCCACGATTGTCAGCAAATTGTTCAATCTGGTACAACCAGACATCGCCTGCTTTGGCGAGAAGGATTTCCAGCAACTTCAGCTTATCCGCAAAATGGTTGCCGATATGGGCTACGACATTGAGATCGTCGGCGTGCCTATCGTTCGCGCTAAAGATGGCTTAGCGCTTAGCTCGCGTAACGGTTACCTGACGGCGGAACAACGTAAGATAGCGCCGGGTTTATATAAAGTGATGAGTGACTTAGGCGAAAAATTACAGGCCGGGGAGCGCGACCTTGAAGAGATGATTGCCATCGCAGGCCAGGAGTTAAATGAAAAAGGCTTTCGCCCTGATGATATCCAGATCCGCGATGCCGACACGCTATTCGAACTAACGGACGCCAGTAAACGCGCGGTGATCCTGATGTCCGCATGGCTGGGACAAGCGCGGCTTATCGACAATAAAATTATAGAACTATCCTGAATAGTCGCCGCTGGTGCACCCACCGCTAGCGCCAGCGGATTATCTGTCCGATCTCATCATCCGTTAAAGTGGTTATCTGTGCTGCCGCCTCACGCGTCATTCCACACTCCAACATACAGCGGGCGATATTACGTCGCTCCTCACTTTTGCCTTGCCCAGGGCTTCGCGTTTACTTTCCTGTATCCCTTCGCAAATTGCCGTGGCCAGTGTTTTTTCCACTTTTACGAGGCGTATCATGATAAAAATCAATAAGATAAAAAAATTACTGCCGACTCTGGAAAATAGCGCATAAACAATGGAAGGAAACGACACGCGATGTATAGACACCCCGTAAAAATCGGGCAATACTGCCTGAGAATTTTCTCAAAGCAGGTGCCGCCTGCTTCGTTATTGATAAGAGTTAAAGGTAGACGTTATGATTCGCACAATGTTACAAGGTAAGCTCCATCGCGTCAAAGTGACCCAGGCTGACCTGCATTACGAGGGTTCCTGCGCTATTGACCAGGATTTTCTCGACGCGGCCGGAATTCTGGAGAACGAAGCCATTGATATCTGGAATGTGTCCAATGGTAAGCGCTTCTCAACCTATGCGATTGCGGCGGAGCGTGGCTCTAAAATTATCTCCGTTAACGGGGCAGCGGCACATTGCGCCTCCGTGGGTGATATTGTCATTATTGCCAGCTTTGTCACCATGAGCGATGAAGAAGCGCGCACCTGGCACCCGAACGTTGCCTACTTCGAAGGCGACAACGAAATGAAACGCACCGCAAAAGCCATTCCGGTACAGGTTGCCTGATTACGCTATCCCTGCGGCTGGTTGCTAATCAGCCGCGACATTGTTTCCAGCGAATCCGTTCTTAAAATATACAACCGTTTTAACAAGAACGGATTATCCCCCGGCTTCACCTTACCTTTCACCGTTGTCACCGCCAGGTGAAACCCGGCATTTTTTGCCGCTTTGATCGCCGTCGCGTTATAGCCTCCAAACGGATACGAAAGATAAAGCACGTGAGGATTAAACTGCACCAACGCCCGTCGCGAACGTTCAAAATCAAACAGAATATTGTGGTAGCTGCGGCTATATAAAATCGGGTGCCTGTACCCGTCTACCCGGTGTAAAAAGTGGGTATGCGACTGAAAATCAAAAACATCGCTTAACTTGCGTAACTCGGAAACGCTCATAAATTGTAGCGATTTCGGCACCCATTTCTGCGGGTGGCGTTTAATACGCGATGAGATAATAAACGCCGTCGCTTTCATACCGTATTGCTTCAACACCGGATACGCATAGCGGCTTACCGATTTGAGGCCATCGTCAAACGTGATAACCACCGCGCGAGCCGGGAAATTAGCGCGGTTATGAAGGTAATCCTCCAGTTGGTACATCGTCAACGTGGCATAACCACGATCGCGAAGCCAGGTCATTTGGTTGCTGAATGCCCGAACCGAAGTCGTGGTGGAAGTATGACGAAAACGGGTATTCTCTTCATCACGTAAGATGTGATGATAGGTCAAAATCGGAATACCGTTGTCTTCCTGCGCATCCAGAGCGCTGATATACGCCAGTCTGTCGCCAATGCGGATCTGATACCAGGTTTGATGTAGCCTGCCTGTCAGTTTACTAATAATGGGGTAACGCAAATTATCCACCAGTACGCCAAACGGCGCGCTACTGATGTCCGGCGCGTTATACACCGGCGTATCCTTCCAGGTCACCAGATTCTGATTAATTAACGGCTTGTTAAGATCGCCCAGACTATCTTCCACCTTTTGTTTCCCCTGCACAGGCCCAAGATGACCTTTATCGATAAACCCCACGCCAAAGCCGAATTTAAAGGCATAATAGTCAACCGCAATGGGCTTTACGGAAAGAATTTGTCCGGCGTGGATATTCCCCACCGTCACCATTTTGTCGCCAATCTGCGACCAAATGGCGGCGTCTTTCGTCGTTTGCATATAACGAGCGGGCAACGCGGCACACACATTGCCGGAGAAAAAGAACAGCAAGATAAGAACAACGCGCATAACCATATGTCATAACCGAGGCGAAAAAACGCGTTATTGTAGCAAAAGCATCGCCAATGTTATTGATCAAAACTCATACAAATCATGCAGCAATACAAAAGGCGGATTTTTCTGCTGCTGATGCCAGAGGCTGGTGACATCCGGCGCGCCAAGCGCGACAATCTGGTCGCGAAATGCTGAACTGCTCATCGACTCCCGCAGCGGAAGCATTTCCTCCATTAATGAATAGCTGACGCCTGAAATGACTTCGCATTGAGAATGTTTATGGCTCATCAAGGACGCCACACGATAAGGTGCCGCGCCGGCAATGTCGGTTAAAAATATCACGCCTTCACCGGAGTCTGTGGCATGGAGGGCATCACACATCATGCGGCTCAGCATATTCGAGCTCAGGCCGCGCCAAAAATTGACCGCCCGGCATTGCGCCAGCGGACCATTTTTTTTCTCCAGGCAATCAAGCATATCCTGTGCGCGATCGTCATGGCAGGTTATCACCCAACCTAACATAGCCTACCTCCTTAGCAGACAAGTAGTTTATCAGAGTGATAAATTAAGAATGATGACAGCCGTCAAAAGTCTCCTCTTCCCGCCAGGAGAAGAGGAGAACCGTATCAGCTACGCAAACCGCGTCCGCGCTGGATCAGCGACCAGCAAAGCAGGTAGAAAGCGGCGATAAAGATCACCAGTACGCCAAACGTCGTCACCAGCGGCACATCATGGATACCGAGGAAACCATAACGGAAACCACTTATCATGTAGACAATCGGGTTCAGGTGCGACAACCCTTGCCAGAACGGCGGCAGCAGCGTCAGCGAGTAAAATACCCCGCCGAGGTAGGTCAACGGCGTCAGCACAAAGGTTGGGATCAGGCTAATATCATCAAAGGTTTTCGCAAACACGGCGTTCAACAACCCAGCCAGCGAGAACAAAATCGCGGTCAGAATCAGCGTTAGCGCGACAAATATCCAGGAATACACCTGGAAAGGAACGAAAAAGAGCGAAATCGCCGTCACCAGAATCCCCACGCACAGTCCGCGCGCCACGCCGCCGCCGACAAACCCGGCGATGATCACATGCGTCGGTACCGGCGCGACCAGTAGTTCCTCAATATTACGCTGAAACTTGGCGCTAAAAAATGACGATGCCACATTGGCGTAGGAGTTGGTAATGACTGCCATCATAATCAGGCCCGGCACAATAAATTGCATATAGCTAAAACCATGCATTTCGCCGATGCGCGAACCGATCAGGTTGCCGAAAATAATAAAATAGAGCGTCATGGTGATGACGGGCGGCACCAGCGTTTGTACCCAGATGCGCATAAAGCGGTGGATCTCTTTCGCCCAAATGCTTTTAAGGGCAACCCAGTAAAGCTGCATCATGCCCGATCTCCTTGTTTTTCATGCACCAACGACACAAACAGTTCTTCCAGACGGTTGGCTTTATTACGCATACTTAATACCTGAACTCCCTGCTCGCTCAGTTGACTAAAGACGCTATTAATCCCCTGCTCGCGTAACACTTCGACTTCCAGAGTCGAGGTATCCACCAGACGATATTGATAACCCGCCAGCTTAGGTAGCGGGCTTTTTGGCGCTAAATCCAGAATAAACGTCTCCGACTTCAGCTTTGAAAGCAGATTTTTCATTGAGGTATTTTCCACCAACTCGCCGTGCTGAATAATACCAATATTGCGGCACAGCATTTCCGCCTCTTCCAGATAGTGAGTGGTAAGAATAATCGTGGTGCCTTTGGCGTTTAAGTCCTTCAGAAATCCCCACATCGAGCGGCGCAGTTCGATATCGACGCCCGCCGTTGGCTCGTCGAGAATCAATAGCTTAGGCTCGTGCATCAGCGCGCGGGCAATCATCAGGCGGCGTTTCATCCCACCGGAAAGCATCCGCGCGCGTTCATTACGTTTTTCCCACAGATCGAGCTGCTTTAAATACTTTTCGCTGCGTAATACCGCCTCTTTATATTCCACGCCGTAATAACCGGCCTGATTCACCACGATCTGTTGCACTGTTTCAAACGGATTAAAGTTAAACTCCTGCGGTACCAGCCCAAGCTGTCGCTTGGCGTTAACCACGTCTTTTTCCAGGTCGTAACCAAAAACGTTAACACGCCCTGACGTTTTGTTAACCAATGAGCTGATAATACCGATGGTGGTTGATTTCCCTGCTCCATTTGGCCCCAGAAGCGCGTAAAAATCCCCTGCTTCGACCTGTAAATCTATGCCGCGCAGCGCCTGAACGCCGCCGGGATAAGTTTTTTTAACTTGTTGAAGTTCCAGCGCAATGGTCATAAATTCTCACTTACTTTACGTTCTTACACTTTATATGTGGTTTAAATAATTACGGAGTTGCCCTATATTAGCCCAACGCACTTATTTGGTTACAGGTCGTTAACCTCCATGAAAGACATAGATACACTCATCAGCAACAATGCACTATGGTCAAAAATGCTGGTGGAAGAGGACCCTGGATTTTTTGAGAAACTGGCGCAAGCGCAAAAACCACGCTTTCTATGGATTGGATGTTCCGACAGCCGCGTTCCCGCAGAACGTTTAACCGGACTTGAGCCGGGCGAATTATTTGTTCATCGCAATGTGGCTAACCTGGTTATTCACACCGACCTGAACTGCCTCTCCGTGGTTCAGTATGCGGTAGATGTTCTGGAAGTTGAGCATATTATCATTTGCGGCCACTCCGGTTGCGGCGGTATCAAGGCTGCGGTGGAAAACCCTGAGCTGGGTTTGATTAACAACTGGCTGCTGCATATCCGCGACATCTGGCTTAAACATAGCTCGCTATTGGGAAAAATGCCCGAAGAACAACGTCTGGACGCGCTCTACGAATTGAACGTTATGGAGCAGGTCTATAACCTGGGACATTCCACCATTATGCAATCAGCGTGGAAACGCAGGCAGAATGTGACCATTCACGGCTGGGCGTACAGTATCAATGACGGCCTGCTGCGCGATCTCGACGTCACCGCCACCAACAGGGAAACGCTGGAGAACGGCTACCATAAGGGTATTTCCGCCCTAAGTCTGAAATATATTAACCATCAATAAGCCATCTGGCGGGGTTGCCGGGGGCGCTTTGCTTGCCCGGCCTACAACAGCACGACGCTCCCCAGCCTTTCTGTTCTTACTCGTCCAGCAGCACCACTTTACCGACATACGGTAGATGGCGGTAACGCTGGGCGTAGTCAATGCCGTAACCCACAACGAACTCATCGGGGATAGAAAAGCCGATAAACTCCACCGGAACATCCACTTCACGGCGAGATGGCTTATCCAGCAGCGTACAAATCGCCAGCGATTTCGGCTCGCGCAGGCCCAGGATTTCACGGACCTTCGACAGCGTATTACCGGAATCAATAATATCTTCGACAATCAGCACGTCTTTGCCACGAATATCCTCATCCAGATCTTTCAGGATTTTCACGTCGCGGGTGGTAGACATGCCGCTACCATAACTGGAGGCGGTCATAAAATCGACTTCATGAGGAATCTGAACTTCACGACACAGGTCCGCCATAAACATAAATGAGCCACGCAACAGACCAACCAGCACCATTTCACTGCCGCTGTCTTTATAACGTTCGGTAATCTGACGACCCAGTTCGGCAATACGTGCTTTGATCTCCGCTTCGGGGATCATGACTTCTACAGTATGTTTCATCTTTATAACCATATGATTTAAAAACAAATCACTCAATGCCGGTTGACAATAACGCCGCATTGACGCGCAAGGCACGCAGTATACCAGTAAACGAATTCATTCGCGGCATTTGATAAGAAAGCTCATTTTGTGATGACGATCACACATGTTAATTCCTATACTTAATTGCTACTAAAAAATTAACAATTTGGGATGGTGTCTTTTTATGGCAGAAAATAACGCACGATCGCCACGATTACTCGTGACGCTGACGGCCCTCTTCGCAGCGCTTTGCGGGCTGTATCTTCTTATCGGAGGTGTCTGGCTGGTCGCCATCGGCGGTTCCTGGTACTACCCCATCGTGGGCGTCGTGATGCTAGCCGTGGCCGGGTTGCTATGGCGTAGTAAACGCGCTGCGCTGTGGCTATATGCCGCCCTGCTGCTGGCGACAATGATTTGGGGCGTATGGGAAGTCGGGTTCGACTTCTGGGCGCTCACGCCGCGTAGCGATATCCTGGTATTTTTCGGCATCTGGCTAATATTGCCGTTTGTCTGGCATCGACTGGTGGTTCCTTCCCGCGGCGCAGTGGGGGCGCTGGTCGTGGCGCTGCTGATTAGCGGCGGCATTCTGACCTGGGCTGGCTTCAACGACCCGCAGGAGATCAACGGTACGCTTCGCGCCGACGCCACACCTGCTGCCGAAACAAGCTCGCCGATCGCCGACGAGGACTGGCCAGCCTATGGACGTAATCAGGAAGGTCAACGCTACTCGCCGCTGAAACAGATCAATGCGGATAACGTTCACCAACTGAAAGAAGCGTGGGTCTTCCGCACCGGCGATCTGAAACAACCAAACGATCCGGGCGAAATCACCAATGAAGTCACCCCGATTAAAGTCGGCGATACGCTCTACCTGTGTACGGCTCACCAGCGTCTGTTCGCGCTGGACGCCGCCAACGGTAAAGAGAAGTGGCATTTTGATCCCCAGTTGAAGACCAATGAGTCCTTCCAGCACGTCACCTGCCGCGGCGTCTCTTATCATGAAGCCAAAGCGGATACCGCCTCGCCGGAGGTCATCGCCGACTGTCCGCGCCGCATTATCCTCCCGGTCAATGACGGTCGCCTTTTCGCGGTGAATGCCGAAACCGGCAAGCTGTGTGAAACCTTCGCCAACAAAGGCGTCCTGAATCTGCAAACCAATATGCCGGATACCACGCCGGGGCTGTATGAACCGACGTCTCCGCCGATTATCACCGATAAAACCATCGTCATTGCCGGTTCGGTCACGGATAACTTCTCCACCCGTGAAACGTCCGGCGTTATCCGTGGTTTTGATGTGAATACCGGCAAACTGATGTGGGCTTTCGATCCGGGAGCGAAAGATCCGAACGCTATTCCGTCCGATGAGCACTCTTTTACCTTTAACTCGCCGAACTCATGGGCGCCTGCCGCCTATGATGCGAAACTGGATCTGGTCTATCTGCCGATGGGTGTGACCACGCCGGATATCTGGGGCGGTAATCGCACGCCGGAGCAGGAGCGTTATGCTAGCTCCATCCTGGCGCTGAATGCCAGTACCGGGAAACTGGCCTGGAGTTATCAGACCGTCCATCACGATCTGTGGGATATGGACCTGCCGGCACAGCCGACGCTGGCGGATATTACCGTTGACGGTAAAACCGTTCCGGTTATCTATGCGCCAGCTAAAACCGGTAATATCTTTGTGCTGGACAGACGTAATGGCGAACTGATCGTGCCCGCCCCGGAAACACCAGTACCGCAAGGCGCGGCAAAAGGCGATTATGTCGCCAAAACCCAGCCGTTCTCTGATTTAACATTCCGCCCGAAAAAAGATCTCTCCGGCGCAGATATGTGGGGCGCGACCATGTTCGACCAACTGGTGTGCCGCGTCATGTTCCACCAGTTACGCTATGAAGGTATCTTCACCCCGCCGTCCGAGCAGGGCACGCTGGTATTCCCTGGCAACCTGGGGATGTTTGAATGGGGCGGTATTTCCGTCGATCCGGACCGTCAGGTCGCTATCGCTAACCCGATGGCGCTGCCGTTTGTCTCCAGACTGATTCCCCGCGGGCCGGGCAACCCGATGGAACCGCCGAAAGACGCAAAAGGCACCGGTACAGAAGCGGGTATTCAGCCACAGTACGGCGTACCGTTCGGCGTCACGCTGAATCCGTTCCTTTCGCCGTTTGGCCTGCCGTGTAAACAACCGGCCTGGGGCTATATTTCCGCGTTGGATCTGAAGACCAATGAAATCGTGTGGAAGAAACGCATAGGGACGCCGCGCGACAGTATGCCGTTCCCGATGCCGGTTCCGGTGCCGTTCAACATGGGGATGCCAATGCTGGGCGGGCCAATCTCAACCGCCGGTAACGTGCTGTTTATCGCCGCGACCGCCGACAATTATCTGCGCGCTTATAACATGAGCAACGGGGAAAAACTGTGGCAGGGACGTTTACCCGCCGGAGGCCAGGCAACGCCGATGACCTATGAGGTAAACGGTAAGCAGTACGTGGTCGTTTCTGCCGGAGGCCACGGTTCGTTTGGTACGAAGATGGGCGACTATATCGTGGCCTATGCTTTGCCTGACGACGCGAAATAACCATTAATGCCCGGCGCATGCCGGGCATTATGCCGGGTGGCGGCTTCGCCTTACCCGGCCTGCGTCGGAGACATCGATTAGACCGTAAATCCTAACATCATTCCCGTATCTTCATGTTCTAACAGATGACAGTGCGCCATATAGGCATGTTCCTTCGGCGCGTCGTGATCGAACTTGACCAGCACTTCGCTGATACCGCCTTCAACGCGTACCGTATCCTTCCAGCCCGTTCTGTGGGCCGCCGGCGCTTTACCATTCTCTGACAAAATACGGAACTGCGTGCCGTGAATATGGAAAGGATGCAGCATCATATCGCCCACGCCGGAAATAACCCAACGTTCATGGCGACCTTTTTGCGCCGCGAACATGGGTTTGTTCATATCGAATACCTGCCCGTTGATAAAGTTGGCATTATGGAAGTCGAATTTTCCGCCGTGATTCATATTACCCATCGAACTATGATTCATCCCGCCATGGTTCATGTTGCTGTGATCCCTCTCGCCATGCCCCATATTGCCGCCCTGCATATGCGCGTTCATGCTGTCATGATCCATGCCGCTCATCGCCTGAGCGCCATATTTTTTCATCAGCATTTGCATCCCCATCATATCAAGGCGCGGGTCCATCGACAGTTTCAGGTTGCGCACCGTCAGCCCTTCCAGCGACGGCAACGCCGGCATCGTCGTCAACGTATCCGGCAGCGTACCGGAGGCGGTAATCCGCAGCGGCTGGATACGCATCACCGGATGCGGTTTATCAAACGGAGCGATCGCCATTCCCATCTGGCTGACCGGCAGCGTCACCAGATCAAAGGCTTTCCCGTCGCTGATATCCACCAGCACTTCAAAACGCTCGCCCATTAATAACGGCAACTCGGTGACTTTCACCGGCTCCGCCAGCAGGCCGCCATCGCTGGCGATCACATAAAGCAGGCGACGATCGCTGGCGGCGATATTCAGCGAACGCGCGTTACAACCATTCAGCAAGCGCAGGCGTAACCAGCCTTTTGGCGCGGAATGCTGCGGGTAGATAGCGCCATTGGTCAAAAGCGTATCGCCAAACCAGCCGACGGCGGCGGTCATGATATCCAGTTGATAATCAATCTGACCATCGGCGGAGAAGCGCTTATCCTGAATAATCACCGGCACATCGTCGATGCCCCACTGTTTCGGCAGGCGCAATTTGCGAATCTCGTCATCTTCGATCAGCACCAGTCCGGCAAGTCCCATCGCCACTTGGCGCCCGGTTTTGCCATGTTTATGCGGATGGATCCAGCAGGTCGCGGCGCGTTGCTCCGGCGTAAACGTCACCGTGCGGGTTCCGCCAGCGGGAATAATCCCCTGCGGGCCGCCGTCGACAACGCCCGGAATCTCCAGACCATGCCAGTGAAGCGTCGTGTCTTCGGCCAGTTGGTTATAGATATCAACAGTTACGCTTTTTCCTTTGTGAAGCTGTACCGCCGGCCCCAGCAAATTCCCATTGTAGCCCCAGGTCGTCGCGTTTTTACCGGCGAAGGTCGACTGACCGGCTTTAACAATTAACTGCATACGGTTGCTCGCATCTGCCGTTAACAGCTCAGGAATAGGTAACGCGGGGCGTTCGGCGGCAAAAGCGGCGCGGCTCCATAGCGGCAGCGCTGATGCAACCCCCAACGCCACTGAATATTTTAAGAAATCACGGCGTAACATAATCATTTCCTTATAATGAACAGGCGGGTGTCTAAGCTTAGACCCTCCCCTAACGGGAAGGTCAAGCCAGCGACGCGTCTTTACCATTCCTGACAGCAAGACAACAAGATGAAAAAGCCGCAGCCAATTCCAATAATAAAAGTCGTCGCTACGTCCGCAGTATGCTAACGTTGACTTTCCCTGATGCTGTGGTAGAAGCAATGAAGATGTTTTTCAGACCCGTGTTGTTTGGCAGCCTAATGGCCTTATGCGCGAATAGCTATGCGCTTACTGAGTCCGAAGCTGAAGATATGGCCGATTTAACGGCGGTTTTCGTTTTTCTGAAAAATGACTGTGGTTATCAAAACTTACCTAACAGTCAGATTCGGCGCGCGCTGGTTTTTTTTGCCCAGCAAAATCAGTGGGACCTTAGTAACTACGATACCTTCGATATGAAATCTCTGGGTGAAGACAGCTACCGCGATCTTAGCGGTATCGGTATTCCCGTCGCTAAAAAATGCAAAGCGCTGGCCCGCGATTCCCTGAGCCTGTTAGCCTACGTTAAATAATCCTCCGCTCTCTATACTCTACATAATCCAGGTTACAGAAAAGCGGCGACGCAGCGAATCCCCTGGACATCTGTAAGTGCCCGGGGTGAGCGAGTAAAGCCAATGCACCTGCATTTTGCAGTATGACGAGGAGATATTGCTGAAATAATGACCGTGCATCTACGGTCATTGTTAGCTATGATGTCGCGCCCTTTTTTTACGGGTGTTAACAATGGAGGTATCAGCCAATGGCCGAAAATACGATGTGGCACGAAACGCTACACGACCAGTTTGGTCAGTACTTTGCCGTAGACAACGTTCTGTATCATGAAAAAACCGATCACCAGGATTTGATCATCTTTGAAAACGCCGCCTTTGGCCGCGTGATGGCGCTGGACGGCGTGGTACAGACCACCGAACGCGACGAGTTTATTTATCATGAAATGATGACCCACGTCCCGCTGCTGGCGCACGGTCATGCGAAACATGTTCTGATTATCGGCGGCGGCGACGGCGCGATGCTGCGTGAAGTCACCCGGCATAAAAACGTTGAAACCATTACCATGGTAGAGATTGACGCCGGCGTGGTTTCATTTTGTCGTCAATATTTGCCTAACCACAATGCGGGCAGCTACGACGATCCGCGCTTTACTCTGGTGATCGACGATGGCGTGAATTTCGTCAATCAGACCCACCAGACTTTTGATGTGATTATCTCCGACTGTACCGATCCAATCGGCCCCGGCGAAAGCCTGTTTACCTCCGCCTTTTATGAAGGCTGTAAGCGCTGCCTGAATCCAGGCGGGATTTTTGTCGCCCAGAATGGCGTATGCTTCCTGCAACAGGATGAAGCGCTCGACAGCCACCGCAAGCTGAGTCATTACTTCAGCGATGTCAGCTTCTACCAGGCGGCGATTCCAACTTATTACGGCGGCATCATGACTTTCGCCTGGGCGACGGACAACGACGCCCTTCGCCACCTGTCGAGTGAAACTATTCAGGCGCGTTTTCATGCCGCCGGCCTCAAATGTCGCTATTACAACCCGGCTATTCATGCCGCTGCATTTGCGCTGCCGCAATATCTACATGACGCACTGTCCGCACAGTGACGCTAAGGAGGTGATAAAAATTGAAAAAGCTGAAACTGCATGGCTTTAACAATCTGACGAAAAGCCTGAGTTTTTGTATTTACGATATCTGCTACGCCAAAACCGCAGAAGAGCGTGATGGCTATATCGCCTATATCGACGAACTCTATAACGCCAACCGACTGACCGAGATCCTGTCGGAAACCTGCTCCATTATCGGCGCGAACATCCTGAACATTGCCCGTCAGGATTATGAACCCCAGGGTGCCAGCGTCACGATTCTGGTGAGCGAAGAGCCGATGGACCCGAAACTTATCGACCAAACCGAACATCCCGGCCCGCTGCCGGAAACGGTGGTGGCGCACCTCGATAAGAGCCATATCTGCGTGCATACCTATCCGGAAAGCCATCCGGAAGGCGGGCTTTGCACCTTCCGTGCCGACATAGAAGTGTCAACCTGCGGCGTGATTTCACCGCTAAAAGCGCTCAATTATCTGATCCACCAATTAGAGTCCGATATTGTCACCATCGATTACCGCGTGCGCGGCTTTACGCGCGACGTCAACGGCATGAAGCACTTTATCGACCATGAGATCAATTCCATTCAGAATTTTATGTCGGAAGATATGAAATCGCTGTATGACATGGTGGATGTGAACGTGTATCAGGAAAACATATTTCATACCAAGATGTTGCTCAAAGAGTTCGACCTGAAACACTACATGTTTCACACCAAACCGGAAGATCTTACTGAAACCGAACGTCAGGAGATCACCGCCGCGCTGTGGAAAGAGATGCGCGAAATTTACTACGGCCGCAATATGCCAGCCGTGTAAATTAATACCGGAGCAAGGAAGCTCCGGTTTTTGCTGCAAAAGCCCAAAAATAGAGTCAGGGTCCGATTTTTAAATCACGATAATAATATTCCTTATCCCGCTGCGTAATTTTACGTAGTACACGACAGGGAACCCCAGCGGCGACCACATCTGGCGGAATATCTTTTGTTACGACGCTACCGGCACCAATTACCGAATTATCACCAATCGTTACGCCGGGATTAATCACGACCTGGCTGCCAATCGTAACGGGAAAAGAGAACATTTCGCCCTACGTGGGTACAAGAGACGCCCACCACATATAGCGACAGGAACCACAGTTTAGGCTGTTTAAACAGTTCCAGCGCCAGCTTCAGGCTAAACGGCGATGAATTGGCTCCTGGCGCATCCGCGACTACGGCTGATGAACTAGAGTCGGTACGAGAGAAAAAGAGCAGCAGCGCAAGGATCAACGCACATCCCGACCCCAGCCAAAAGACAAACTCATTATTAATGGTAAACATCACGCCAACCATGGAAGCGCAGAGCGCCCAGCCTCCACAGCCGAACATACGCGCACGGCCAAATTCAAAATGGCTGCGTCGGTTCGCTTTTTCGATATAGGCTTCAATCGCCGGAGCACCAGCATTGTAGATAAATCCAAGATAGACCCCACCGACGATGGAGCCCAGTAGAATATTAAACTGTAACAGCGGCCCAAAAACATAAATAAAGAACGGGGCAAACATAACTAGCATGCCAGTAATGACCTACAGTAAATGTTTGCGTAAACCAAGCTTATCGGACATTAGCCCGAAAGCCGGCTGGAAAAGCAGCGAAAAGAGAGAAATACAGGCCAAAATAATTCCGGCCCCCCTTTACTGATATGGTTAATATCATGTAACCAGATTGGAAAAAAAGGAAAATAAGCGCCCATAATGAAAAAATAGAAAAAGAAGAAAAAGCTGAACATCCAGAAATTTGTATTCTTCAGGTAATACATATGGATTTCCTTGCATTAAAAACGGGCAGGATCAATCTGCCCGACGATGTATTTTATTTCCATGCGATCTGGTAGTGGTAATGCCGGGCGCTCAGTTGAAATTCCGGCGATACCGACGGGCTCCATGAATCATCCCCGCCCACTCCCATATGATAACCATCGATATTGAGCCAGACGCCTGCTTCTGCCTGCAATAAATGACGGTGGCTGGTTTCCATCAGTTGCCGCTGGCTGTAGCGGCTAATATTGAACTGAAAATCGCCGCTCCACTGGTGCGCGCCATAACGCAACTGGCGAGTACCGCAACGCAGGCCGTTTTCAGTCGGGAAGACATACGGCGTATACATCGCATCCAGCGGGAGATTCCAGCGATCAAAACAAGCGCTGCTCAGGCGATCCGGATAATTCTCATGCGGCCCCAGCCCCAGCCACTCCACCCTTTCATTCACCTGCGCAAGTTGACAGCTCAAGCCAATCCGCGCCGGGTACGGCATTCCACTGGCAACCTCCACCCCGATGTCGATCTGCATTTCGCCATGATCATCAATCCGGTAGGTTTTGCGGCTGATAAACAGCGTTGCCCCCTGATATTGCCAGGCATGCGCGGTGGTTATCAGCACCGCATCCGCCAGCTCGTCTGCATCACACAGCAACAGCGCTGGCTCCGCGCAGTAATGTCCTGCCGCCTTCCAACGCTCCACCCAGGCATTGGGGTCAATGCGTGTCGCTTCACTGACGCCAATATCGTTATCAAGCGGCGCACGGGTGAATTGATCGATAAGCGGGGTCAGCAATTGCGCTTCATCATCCCGCCAGAACTGTGTAAGCCAGCCCTGCTGACGGCAGAACTGCCAACGCAAATTACCTTGCGTGACGCAGAATTCGCCGTCACGCATCGTCAGGACGGGCGCAACGCTGGCGCGAGTGGGTTTCGATACGCAGAGCTTTTCTTCCAACGGCCACTGTTGCCAGGCGCTGATATGCCCGGCCTCCGACCAGCTTGTCGCCAGCGGTTGCTCAACGCGTACCGTCAGCCAAAGCTGCCCTGCGGTTTCCGGCTGCGGGAATGCAGGTAGCAGGATAATTTGTCTCCCCTGTGGGGCGATATCCAGCACAACTTCACCACTGGCCAACTGATTGCCCTCCTGCGCCAGCATCCAGCGCAGGATCTCGTTATCACTGTGGCGGAACAGATATTCGCTCTGTACTTCAATGCGGCGTTCTTCGCCCGGCAGCAAACGAAACTGGAAAAATTGCTGCACGTGTTTCGCTTCATACAGCGCCGGATGCGGCGTGCGATCGGCAAAGACCATCCCGTTCATGCAGAACTGACGATCGTTGGGCGTATCGCCAAAATCCCCGCCGTAGGCAGACCACGGTTTGCCGTCCGCGTCATATTTAATCAACGACTGATCTACCCAGTCCCAGACAAAGCCCCCCTGCAGGCGCGGATACTGACGAAACGCCTGCCAGTATTTGGCAAAGCCGCCAAAGCTGTTGCCCATCGCATGCGCATATTCGCAGAGAATGAGCGGACGCTGCTCGCCGGGCAGCGAGAGCCACTTCTTGATTGACCATTTTGGCACAGCCGGGAAGGGCTGATCCTGATCAACGCGCGCATACATCGGGCAGATAATATCCGTCGCGGCGGTGTCCGCGCCGCCGCCCTCATACTGCACCGGGCGAGAAGGATCTTCCGCTTTCAGCCAGCGGTAAAGCGCGTCATGGTTAGCCCCATACCCGGATTCATTGCCCAACGACCAGATGATAATGCTCGGATGGTTGCGATCGCGCTGCACCATGCGCGTCACACGCTGACTCATGGCGGGTAGCCAGTCCGGGTCATCGCTCAGGCGATTCATCGGCGTCATACCGTGGGTTTCAATGTTGGCTTCATCCACCACGTACAGACCATAGCGGTCACATAGGGCGTACCACTGCGGATGATTGGGGTAATGCGAGCAGCGTACGGCATTAAAGTTATTCTGCTTCATCAGCAAAATATCCTGCACCATAGTATCGTAATCCATCACCTGGCCGCGCTCAGGGTGATGCTCATGCCGATTGGTCCCACGGATCAGCAGCGGTTTACCATTTAGCAGTAACAGCCCCTTATCGATGCGGACCTGGCGGAAGCCAACGTCACACGCTTCCGCTTCAATCAGCTCGCCATCGGCGGTACGCAATTGGATCACCGCCCGATACAGATTAGGCGTTTCCGCGCTCCACAGCGCCGGACGATTGATATTGAGGCGTAGCGTGGCGCGGTCATCGTAGCCGCCGCGCTCGTCAATAATTTCACTTCCCGGCGTGGCGCGGGCCTCTCCCGCCAGCGTTTCTCCCTGCCAGAGATGAAGCACGAGCTGCAAATCGTCGTTCACGCCGCCAGCCAGTCGAACTTCCGCCTCAAGCACCGCCTGGGTAAAGTCGTCATTCAGATGAGTATGGAGGTGGAAATCCGTAATCTGCGTCGTCGGCTTATGCAGCAGGGAAACATCGCGGAAAATGCCGCTCATCCGCCACATATCCTGGTCTTCAAGATAGCTACCGTCGCTCCAGCGCAGCACCAGTACCGCCAGGCGATTTTCACCCACCTGTAAATATTCACTCAGGTCAAATTCAGACGGCAGCCGGCTGTCCTGACCATAGCCGACCCAGCGACCGTTACACCACAGATGAAACGCAGAGTTTACGCCGTCAAAAATGATGCGCGTTTGGCCTTCAGTCAGCCAGTCATCATCCACGCAAAATGTGAGCGAATAACATCCAGTGGGGTTTTCTGCCGGAACATAGGGAGGATTAACCGGGAAGGGATAGGTAATGTTGGAATAGATCGGCGAGTCATAACCGTACATCTGCCAGTTCGACGGCACGTTAATGGTGCCAGCCTCCGTAAGATCTTCAAGACGCCAGTTCTCCGGCACTGCTTGCGGCGAGAAGAACCAGGCAAATTTCCAGACGCCGTTCAGACTGCGTATCTGCGCCGCATATTGGTTACGCTGCGCATCGTCTGCCTTGCGCCAGCTACAAAACGGCGGATGCGCGGCCAGCCTGTTAAGCTGTGTCACCGCAGGGTTTTCCCAATCCCGGCGGGCTAACACGGCGGCCAGTGAATCACGTTCTGGTGTCATTATCATATCCTTCCGCAAAATTGTTACTCGCTCACATTTTTTTTGAAGGTATACTGCGAAATAACAATTTAGGTAAAGGATGAGGTTAACGTTTGGTGAGCTGGCTCAAACTAATTCGTTATTAACACGATAAGCCAGCAAATACAGAGCACACTTTACGACAAGCGTGAAATCTGCCGCGCCAACTGCATTAACGCTTCCGCCAACGCTTGAGGCGAGGCGCGATCGGTTTGCGGCGCGCATACGGTTTTGCGTTCAATCAACGTGACGGGCAACCGTTGACTCTGCGAAACCGAGTCGCCTGCGGCAATCTGTAAAATACGATCGACGCTCCCCCGGCCCAGTTGGGCGAAATCCTGTCTGATTGTAGTCAATGGGGGAATGTAGCAGGAACTGTCTTCCGTATCGTCATAGCCAATAAGGGAAATATCCGTCGCCACTCTCAGGCCGAATTCGGTAATGGCGCGCATGACACCCAACGCCATTTGGTCGTTAGCGATCAACATCGCCGTTGGGATAATCCCGCTGTTCAGCATCTGTTGCGTTTGCTGGAAACCGGACATCGCGCTCCAGTCGCCCTCAAGTACAGCGACGGGGGTAATCTGGCGATGCTGGAGATGCTTACGCCAGTCCGCAAGCCGCAGGCGCGCAGAGACGGATGACGCAGGGCCAGCCAGCAACGCGATGCGCTGATGCCCATGCGCCACCAGATGCTCAGCGCCCAGCCTCGCCCCCTCATCGTGGGAAAAAACAATACTGTTGACAGGGGTCTGTTCAGAAACGTCCAGAAAAAGTACCGGCACGTTGCCCGCTGCGGAGACCACCTCCAGCGCCGCGTCTTCTTCCAGAGGAAAGTTAATAATAATCCCGGTAACACGCCGCGCCAGTAGATTGTGAACTGCGATTTTACACGCTTCTACGCCATTGCGCTCCACCATCGCAATCACCACGCTGGCTCCCGCCTGATCCGCACGGGATTTAATGGCGGCGACAATCTGCGACGGCGCGTGTAGTGCCAGATTAGCGGTCGCGACACCAATCAACGGGACGCGTTTACCCGCCAACTGTTGAGCTGCATGGTTGGGAATGTAATTAAGCTCCGCCATCGCGGCTTCCACTTTCTCGCGCGTTTTCGCCGAAACGTGGCTGGCCTGATTAACCACACGAGAAACCGTCTGATAGGAAACACCGGCATGATTTGCAACGTCGTAGAGCGTGACTGGTTTCACATTCAATACCCTGAATTCATTTATCCTTGCGCTATCATGCCACACCCTTCAGGGCTTTTCCTCCGCAAGGAGAATTCCCCCACCTGTAGTGGTCAACGCTTATTTCTGCTGCATAAAATTGCGGTACGCGACGACGACCCGCAGAAAATCCTCCACGCCGCACAGGGATAAACTCTCTTCATCGTAATAACTCATCCCCTCTTCCATCTCATCGCCGGAAAAATCCAGTTGATTGGCGCGAATCATCACTTCTTCGCCATCCATCCAGAGCGTGTATTCATGCCCTGCTCGTTGCCAGGAACGTTCACTGCCTTTGACCGTAAGCGCGGCTTGTTCTACTTCATCCAGTAAGGCCAGGTTCTCTTTTACCTCTTCATTAAACCAGTGGCCGACCACTTCGTGCCCCATTGACATACGTACCAAAACCCGTCCGGTCACATCGCGCAGAAATTCGTAATCCATAATGTGTTCCTCTGCAAAGCCCTTACCATCATTATCGCAGCACCGGAAAAGAAAAAAAGCAGGAGCAGCAGGCGGAATGAAAATAAAAAAACCCACCGCAGTTGCGATGGGTTTTGTAGGCCCGGTAAGCGTAGCTGCCAGCGGTCAAATTACACCGCAGTCTGGAAAATCACCCCGTCGGCTTTCTCGGTATACTGGGAAAGCTGATCGAAATTCAGATAACGGTAGGTATCCACAGCGGTTTTATCCACCTGCGCCACAAAGGTTTGGTACTCTTCCGGCGTCGGTAACTTACCAATAAGCGCCGCCACCGCCGCCAGCTCCGCAGAAGCCAGGAAGACATTCGCACCGGTACCTAAACGGTTCGGGAAATTACGGGTTGAGGTAGAGACGACCGTAGCCCCATCAGCCACACGCGCCTGATTGCCCATACACAGGGAACATCCCGGAATTTCGATACGCGCGCCACTCTTACCAAACACGCTGTAGTAGCCTTCTTCCGTTAGCTGCGCGGCGTCCATACGGGTTGGCGGCGCTACCCACAGGCGGGTCGGCAACTGGCCCTTGTGGTTATCCAGCAGCTTACCGGCCGCGCGGAAGTGACCGATGTTGGTCATGCAGGAACCGATGAATACTTCGTCGATCTTCTCGCCCTGTACGTCAGACAGCAAACGCGCATCGTCCGGATCGTTCGGCGCACACAGAATAGGCTCTTTAATGTCAGCCAGATCGATGTCGATCACTGCTGCGTATTCCGCGTCAGCGTCGGCTTCCAGCAGTTGTGGGTCCGCCAACCATTTTTCCATGCCCTGAATACGGCGCTCCAGCGTGCGGCGATCGCCATAACCTTCCGCAATCATCCATTTCAGCAGGACGATGTTGGAGGTCAGGTATTCGATGATAGGCTCTTTGTTCAGCTTGATAGTACAACCGGCAGCGGAACGCTCGGCAGAAGCATCGGTCAGCTCAAACGCCTGCTCGACTTTCAGATCCGGCAGACCTTCAATTTCCAGAATGCGGCCAGAGAAGATGTTTTTCTTGCCTTTCTTCTCAACGGTCAGCAGTCCCTGTTTGATGGCGTACAGCGGAATGGCGTGGACTAGATCGCGCAGGGTAATACCCGGCTGCATTTTGCCTTTAAAGCGTACCAGTACCGATTCCGGCATATCCAGCGGCATAACGCCAGTCGCGGCGGCAAACGCCACCAGACCCGATCCCGCCGGGAAGGAGATGCCGATCGGGAAACGGGTGTGGGAATCGCCGCCAGTGCCCACGGTATCCGGCAGCAGCATACGGTTCAGCCAGGAGTGGATCACGCCGTCGCCCGGGCGCAGCGACACGCCGCCGCGGTTCATAATGAAATCCGGTAAGGTATGGTGCGTGGTGACGTCAACCGGCTTAGGATAGGCTGCGGTGTGACAGAACGACTGCATGACCAGATCGGCGGAGAATCCCAGACAGGCCAGGTCTTTCAGCTCATCGCGGGTCATCGGGCCGGTCGTATCCTGAGAACCGACGGAGGTCATCTTCGGTTCGCAGTACGCGCCCGGACGGATACCTTTCACGCCGCAGGCGCGACCGACCATTTTCTGCGCCAGCGAGAAGCCACGGCTGCTTTCCGCCACGTCTTTTGCCTGACGGAAAACGTCTGAGTGCGGCAGCCCCAGCGCTTCACGCGCTTTGGTGGTCAGGCCACGGCCGATAATCAGCGGAATACGACCACCGGCACGCACTTCGTCGATCAGCACGTCGGTTTTCAGTTCGAAGGTTGCCAGCAGTTCATCGGTTTCATGGTTGCGCACTTCGCCTTTGTACGGGTAGACGTCAATCACATCGCCCATGTTCAGGTTAGACACATCCACTTCGATTGGCAGCGCGCCCGCATCTTCCATAGTGTTAAAGAAGATAGGCGCGATTTTGCCGCCAAGGCACAGACCGCCGCCGCGCTTGTTCGGCACAAACGGAATATCGTCGCCCATAAACCACAGCACGGAGTTGGTCGCGGATTTACGGGAAGAACCGGTACCCACCACATCGCCAACGTAAGCCAGCGGGAAGCCTTTTTTCGCTAATGCCTCAATCTGTTTGATGGGGCCGACAATGCCTGGCTGATCCGGATCAATGCCTTCACGGGCGTTTTTCAACATCGCCTGCGCATGTAACGGGATATCCGGTCTCGACCACGCATCCGGCGCCGGAGAGAGATCGTCGGTATTCGTTTCGCCGGTCACTTTGAAAACGGTGACAGTTATTTTTTCCGCCAACGGCGGACGGCTCAGGAACCATTCGGCATCGGCCCAGGATTGCATCACCTGCTGCGCATAACCGTTGCCCGCTTTGGCTTTTTCTTCGACATCGTAGAAATTATCGAACATCAGCAGGGTGTGAGACAACGCTTTCGCTGCGATTGGCGCCAGTTTAGCGTCATCCAGCGCATCAATGAGCGGGTGAATGTTGTAACCGCCCTGCATGGTGCCGAGCAGTTCGATGGCTTTCTCAGGGGCGATTAACGGAGACGTCGTTTCGCCTTTCGCGACGGCGGCAAGGAAGCCAGCTTTAACATAGGCGGCTTCATCGACGCCAGGGGGAACACGGTGGGTTAACAGGTCTAACAGGAACTCTTCTTCGCCCGCGGGCGGGTTTTTCAGCAGCTCGACAAGCGCGGCCATTTGGGTTGCATCTAAAGGTTTGGGCACAATCCCCTCGGCGGCACGTTCAGCTACGTGCTTACGGTATTCTTCTAGCACGACGGTTCTCCTCGCTCTCATTGTCATAGTGCGGCATATGCTTTGTGTATGGGCGATTCTCTTCACGCTCCTGTGAGACAGCAGTTAGTAGGGTAAATGCCCGGGTACCGCAACGGGCAGAATAGCAGGATTTTAGTAGGGTGTTAATCTGTTTACAAAAAAGCAACATAAAAAAGTGGCTGAATCGTTAAGGATAGTCTAATGCTCCGCTGAGGCGGTAGCGGCTACTGTAAATGCTTATCTCATTTCGTGCTTTGATCATCACATCGCGTTACCGATCCCAACATTAGCTAAAAATTAAACTATCGTCCCTTTATACTCACGCAACACTGCACCCCATCAGCGGCAGGCATAATGACCATAGCGATTCCCTGGAATCGGGAGAGATAAAATGACGTTGCCCTTTAAACCCCTCATTGCCCTTGTGTGCAGTGCCGGGTTATTTGCCGCTTCGGGCGTACTGTATGTTAAAAGCCGCGCCCCCGAAGCGCCCGCGCAGGCGACGGTTCCCGCCCCTGAAAAAATGCAGGCATCCGTCCCCGCGCCTGTCGCGAAAACGACCTTTACCACTGCGCAAATCGATCAATGGGTCGCGCCTGTCGCGCTTTATCCCGATTCCCTGCTTTCGCAGGTGCTCATGGCCTCCACCTACCCGGCGAACGTGGTTCAGGCCGTTCAGTGGTCGCGAGATAACCCCACACTGCAGGGCGATGCCGCTATTCAGGCGGTGGCCAGCCAACCCTGGGACCCCAGCGTAAAATCGCTGGTCGCCTTTCCCCAGTTGATGGCGCTTATGGGCGAGAATCCGCAATGGGTGCAAAACCTGGGCGATGCGTTCTTAGCCCAGCCGCAGGATGTAATGGATGCGGTGCAAAGGCTGCGTCTGCTGGCTCAACAAACCGGTTCGCTAAAATCGACGCCGCAGCAAACCGTCACCAGCGTGCCGAAGTCCAGCGCTTCTACCGCCGTCACAACGACAACCACCACATCCGCCAGTACGCCAGCGGCATCTTCGACCGTCATCAAAATTGAACCCGCAAATCCGCAGGTGGTGTACGTGCCGAACTATAATCCCGCGACGGTGTATGGCGCCTGGCCCAATACCGCTTATCCGCCGGTGTATTTACCGCCCCCTCCGGGGCAGCAGTTTGCCGATAGTTTTGTTAAAGGTTTTGGTTATAGTCTGGGCGTCGCCACCACCTATGCCTTGTTCAGCAGCATAGACTGGGACGACGACGACCATCACCACCATGACGACGACTATCATCATGACGATGATTACCGGCATGGCGGTAACGGTTATCAACACAATGGCGACAATATCAACATTAATGTCAATAATTTCAACCGGATATCTGGGCAAAACCTGCCCGGCCAAACGATGGGTTGGCAGCATAATCCCGGCTGGCGCAACGCCGTACCCTATCCCAATAGTACCGTCGCGCAGCGATTCCATCCCACCAGCGTTATCGGCGGGCAAGCGCCGGTATCTCGCGATAACCAGCGCCAGACGGCTATGGCGCAATTCCAACAGCGCAGCCATACAGCGGACGCCTCGCTGCCAGCGGCAAGCGCTCGCGATGCTCAGCGTAAGGCAGCCTCTCAACAGTTAAATGAGATAGCCCGGCGTAATAATTATCGCGGTTATGACAATCAGCATGACAGCGCGCGGAGGCAGACGGCACAGCACCATAGCGCGACGCTGAAATCCCAGACACAGCAGCCCCCCTTATCGCAGCAACAGCGTAACGCGGCGCATCAGCGGATCGCGTCCTCTACGCCGCAACAGCGTCAGGCATTTCGCCAGCATATGCACGCCAATGTGTTTAGCGGGAACGACAGTCGATCGCCGTCCTGGCAATCGCAACAGTTACGCGGCCAGGAAAGCCGTCGCGGCAGTCACTTAAACACCGAGCAACGCGCCGCCGTGCGGGAACATTTTTCTGAACACCATGAATTTCATCGCCGTTAACCGGAGCAGATAATGAAAAAGGTTATGTTAAGCGCTCTGTTACTGTCGCTCCCCTTGCTGGGCTACGCGCAGGAACGGTTCCCCTCCCCGGAAGCGGCCGCCAGCGCCTTCGCCGCGGCGGTAGCCGGAAAGAACGAAACACAGCTTACCGCGCTACTGGGCGATGACTGGCGGCAATTTCTGCCGCCAGAAGGCGCCGATCCAGAGGCCGTGGCCCGCTTCAATCGTGACTGGCGCGAAGGTCACCGCATTGTACAAAAAGATAATACGGCGCACCTGAATGTCGGACGAGAAGACTGGCAGCTCCCGGTACCGATGGTGAAAGAGGCTGGCGGCTGGCGCTTTGATATGGCGGCAGCCCAGGATGAGATCCTCACCCGCGCTATTGGGCGAAATGAACTTTCTACCTTACAGGCCATGCACACTTACGTTGATGCGCAACAGGACTATTACCTGCAAAATCACCGTTGGGCGCACAGGATAATCAGTAGCGAAGGTAAAAAAGATGGCCTGTACTGGCCGATGAAAGCAGGCGAGGCCCCCAGTCCGTTAGGTCCAAACTTTAGCCCCGCAGCGCCAGACGAGGGTTATCACGGCTACCATTTCCGCATTATTAGGAGTTTGAGGGCCAATGGAACGAAAACGTACGCTAAGAAGATAACATATTGTTTTATAAAGAATCCGTACTCAGCCGTTCGAAAACTTGCACTAATAGTAAAATCGAAGCAGCCCAACGGCGTTGGGAAGTCTACTTTGGTAAATACCTCAGTAATAAAATCTGCATAAATTTTACTCCCCTTCGTCTTAACTCCCTACGATGATTATGGTTTTGAGGGATTTCACTTAAAGAAAGATGATAAACATTCGTTATCCGGTACGGAAAGCCGACGGACGGGACTATAAGAACTATGACGAGCTGCTGACCGACATCCGCAAAAACGCGCACGGTTGGTGGTTACTTGGCATTAGTCATTACTGGCACGGGGGGATCCACATCGGGACGTCATCGTCTCCGGCCTCGGTGCTGAATCAGGACACGCCGGAAAAATCCGTGCCGCTCCAGTTCATGATGGACGGCGAGGTGGTGGCATGGCGGGTTAACCGCGATTACGCGGCTATCGAGTGTTACCAGGAACGCCCCCTGCGCCAGTCCGGCACCTTTGTGCTGGTCAAATCGGTGTACAAACCCGACGAACAGGATGAATCCTCCTGGCTGACGCTGTACCAGCTTTACATGCACATCGCGCCACTATCAGAATTCCCGAAACGCCCGCTTTACCGGGTCACGCAGAAAGGTCACGGGGTGCGGATGCGCAAACACTCCCGCCACGATGACAGCCGTGAAATCGTGCCGGACGTGCTGGCAAATAAACACGGCCACGCCAGAACGCTGATGCAGGGGGAAACGCTGACCGTGCTGCAACAAAAATCGTTTCTGCTGGAACAACGGCCGGAGCCGTTCACCCTGGTGCAGTGTCTTCAGGACGGTAACCCCGCAGGCGATCTGTTCTGGGTCTCGATGCGCCCGGAATATCTGGAGCCAGATGGCGAATGTTACGTGTACCTGCCTGACTGGATGCACAGCGCACTGAATCACGGCGTGTTTGATGATGTGGTAGTGCCGTCCGCCCCGCTGAAAGTGACGGTGAAAGCAGGGGATCCGGTCGGGTTCCTCGGCGCTCAGGATCTGGCCGACGAAGATAATTATCCGCAGATTATTACCACGGACTATAAAGCCCATATCGAGCTGCTGAGCCCAGATGAACATGTGCCTGATTTCGTGGCAAACGCGAAGGCTATCAAAACTGGCAAACAGTTCATTAAGCTGAAGCTGAAACGGCCACTGTACCTGCGATACGGGGAGGACGAGGAAAGTACCTTTGAGCAGATGAGCGCCATTACCCGTGCCGATGCTGGAAAAATTATTCCGCGTGATGCCACATACCCGTTTACGGATAAAAACGGCGTAACATACTTTCAAATCCGCCCACATACGTGGATGCACCAGGACGATGTGGAGCAGCTCAGTCAGCATGATTTAGCCGGACTGGACTTTGACTGTATTGAAGCTGAACACACAACCGATTTTACCCGCACGCTGGATGAACGCTGGGTTATTGATGCCCTGAAAAGCATCAGCTCGCACTTTGACAGCGAAAAAGGACCCGCATCGGCACAGGCAAAAATGTTTTATGACAGCCTGATCCACAACGCTGAAAACAGAAGACCGCCCGACCCGTATCCCGATAAATCCCAGGACGAACTGCTGTTCGGCGCACTGCATACCAATCAGATGAACATCCCGGAATATGCGCGGCGGCTGATAGTGAAGCATGACAGCGACTGGCACAGTACACGCGATGATACACGCTGGTCATCGATATTTACGGTCAGGGATGAAAGCCCTGTTGTGAAGATGGCCAACGGGGGATTTCTGGATGCGACGCGCTGGATGGATAAGGTGCCGCCGTTCGCCAGTCAGCGCTCAGTATGGCATTTTCATCCGCTTGAGTTTCTGGAGATGCTTAAGCCCGGAGGTGGCAAAATCACGCTGCCAATGTTGCGGAAGATATGGACAAATAGCCGCAAGGTCAGCGACGAGGTTCTCCAGCAGGTGGCGGATGAGCTAAACGATAATCTGGAACGTTGTCACCTTAATACAGAAGTCAGGCTGTATCACTTTATGGCTCAGGTTTATCAGGAAACCGGGGGTAATTTTTCAATTACTGAAAACTTAAATTATGCACCAACAGCACTTCCAGTTTATTTCTCATATTATCGCCGCCATCCGGAAGAGCAAGAACTCGATGGTCGAACAGCCTCTCACCCCGCAAATCAAGAAAATATTGCAAATAAAGCATATGGCACACGAAATGGGAATCACCGTCCTGGGGATGGATGGCGCTACATAGGCCGAGGAATGAAACAATTAACCGGACGAGATAACTACAGAAAATTTACCGAATACAGTTCGTTAACATGGGGGGAGACTATCAACTTTGAGGAGCAACCAGATTTAGTCTCTGATAACATTAAATATGCCGTCAGATCTGCTTTGTTTTTCTGGGATGATAAAAATATGTATGTTCAGGCTGATAAAGGATATTCTCTGGAAGCATCAGTCGCTGTTACTAACATAATAAATAGCGGCCTATCTATGGACAACAAGAAAGTAAGATATGATAATCTGGAAGATTTATTACATAAAGAAATCTTCCAGGACGTATTTGATTAATCATCAATAGCTATAAGTGCACCGACTTCACTGCCTTTAATACATTGAAGAGTAGTGAGGTCTTTATCATTCTTCATCACCGTCAATGACGTCGATGGTTCCTGAATATCTGCAATTCTGTCTATACTTGTGGTTAATCTGTAGCTGTAATTACCATTCCTTATTATTATAGAATTAGTTGCATACCTTCCTGATAAATTTTCGAAATTCGTTTCGATTTGTTGTTTTTTTCTGGATAACTCAAATTCAGGCTTTTCCCCAATTCTACCAAAAGAATATATGACATCGCCAGATTTCGTATGCAAACTTATTTGCTTGTGATTTTTAACATCACATTTGAATATTAAATCATTTGCGCTTGCCTGAACAAATGGCATTAATAATGCCAGAAAGATGCATGCTAATTTTTTAGGAAACATTAAGAACACTCCGTTGTATTGTTACAGTATCAACCATCGATATTTTCGCTTGCGATTAAATGCTTTTTTCTCAAATAATTTTAATCGCATATGAAATAAAAATATAGTGGTAACGCCAAAGTGAGTGATGTCAAAATGTTGCATCACAAGCCCCTTTCATCTTCGAGTATTTTATACACTGTTGAGCGAGCAATATTGAGTCGCCGGGAAATTTCTGTTGCCCCAATACCTTCCCGATTAAGCACAAGTAAGACGTTACGATCGATGATTCGCCTGCGCCCAAACCGGACACCTTTCAGCTTCGCTTCCTGTCGGCCTTCATTGGTACGCTCCAGTATTCTCCGGCGCTCGGCTTGAGCAACGGCTGACAGGATGGTGACCACCATTTTACCCATTTCTCCGTCGGTGCTAATCCCGTCATCAATGAACCTTACGGCTACCCCCTGAGCATCAAACTCTTTTATCAGCTGGATCATATCGGCGGTGTCACGGCCAAGCCGATCAAGCTTCTTTACAAGAATCACGTCGCCTTCCTCCACCTTCATGCGTAGCAGATCCAGTCCTTCCCGATCGGTTGAACTACCGGATGCCTTGTCGGTAAAGATGCGGTTAGCTTTTACCCCTGCATCTTTGAGAGCTTTAACCTGAATATCGAGAGACTGCTGACTGGTTGAGACCCGTGCGTAACCAAAAAGACGCATAAAAATGTATCCTAAATCAAATATCGGACAATTGATGTCTGTTATAACAAAAAATCGATTTAATAGACATATAAACGTTGCAGTTTTTATGTGTCTGATAATTTATAATATTTCGGACGGTTACAAAATTGTTAACATATACCCGTTAGGCAGGGAGTCCGATATGCCCGTCGTTTTCTGACCACTGAGCAGGAACTGAATTATGGTCGCTACGTTGCAGAACCTAATGACGTGCAGTTGGCGCGCTATTTTCATCTTGATGAACGGGATCTTGCTTTCATTAACCAGCGGCGGGGAAGGCATAACCGACTGGGAATAGCGCTTCAGCTTACCAGCGCCCGTTTTCTGGGCACCTTTCTGACGGATTTAACCCGGGTTCTGCCGGGTGTTCAAAATTTGTAGCGGTGCAGCTTAATATCCGCCGTCCGGAAGTCCTCTCCCGCTACGCAGAACGGGGTACCACCCTCAGAGAACATACTGCGCTGATTAAGGAAAATTACAGTTACCATGAATTTGGCGATTTTCCATGGTCTTTCCGTCTGAAGCGCCTGCTGTACACCCGGGCATGGCTCAGTAATTGAGCGACCCGGTCTGATGTTTGATTTTGCCACCGCGTGGCTGCTTCAGAATAAGGTCCTGCTGCCCGGAGCAACCACACTTGTACGTCTCGTCAGTGAAATACGCGAACGGGCAAATCAGCGGCTGTGGAAAAAACTGGCCGCGTTGCCGGACAGCTGGCAGACTGCCCGCGTGACGGAGCTGCTGGACATTCCTGAGGGGGAGCGAATTTCACCGCTGGAGCAACTGAAAAAGGGACCAGTCACCGTCAGCGGTCCGGCATTTACCGAAGCGCTGGAGCGGTATATCCGGCTGCGAAACCTTGAGTTTTCCCGGCTGAACTTTACCGGCCTGCCCGCTATACAGCTGCGTAATCTGGCGCGTTACGCAGGTATGGCATCGGTAAAATATATCGCACGCATGCCAGAGCAAAGAAAACTGGCCATACTCACCGCATTCGTTAAAGCGCAGGAAATAACAGCGCTGGATGAGGCCGTTGACGTGCTCGATATGCTGATCCTGGACATTACCCGCGAGGCGAAGAAAACCGGGCAGAAAAAACGGCTCAGGACGCTGAAAGATCTTGACCGCGCTGCGCTACTGCTGGCTCGGGCCTGTACACTGTTGCTGGATGATCTGGCTGATGATGCTGAACTGAGACAGGCCATATTCAGCTGCATACCGAAGAACAGACTGGCAGAATCCGTCAGCAAGGTTAATGAGCTTGCCCGCCCTCAGAACAATAATTTCCATGACGAAATGGTTGAGCAGTACGGCCGGGTTAAGCGTTTCCTTCCGGCGGTATTGCGAGACCTGCATTTCCGTGCTGCGCCAGCAGGAGAACATACGCTGACCGCGATTCATTATCTGGTCGAACTGAACGGCTCGAAAAAGCGCATCCTCGATGATGCGCCTGAACATATCATCACTGGCCCCTGGAAGCGCCTCGTATACGATGCCGAGGGCCGGATACAACGCGCCGGTTATTCACTGTGTCTGCTGGAGCGCCTTCAGGATGCACTGCGCCGACGGGACATCTGGCTCGAAAACAGCGATCGCTGGTGAGATCCCCGCGAGAAGCTGTTGCAGGGTGAAGAGTCGCAGGCTCAGCGTATTCCCGTCTGTCGTGCACTGGGACATCCCACCGATGGACATAAAGGCGTGCAACAACTGGCCATTCAACTGGATGAGACCTGGAAAGCTGTCGCATCCCGATTTGAAGGGAATGCGGAAGTCCATGTCTGCAATGATGGTAAATATCCTTCCCTGACCATCAGCAGCCTGGAGAGACTGGAGGAGCCACCTTCGTTGCTTTGTCTCAACAGTCGGGTAAGACAGTTGCTTCCTCCTGTTGATTTGACGGAATTACTGCTTGAAATAGACGCCAGAACAGGATTTACACGGGAATTTATGCATGTCAGTGAGTCCGGAGCACGGGCGCAGGATCTGCACGTCAGCCTGTGTGCGGTTCTGATGGCTGAAGCCTGCAATATCGGACTGGAACCGCTAATAAAGCACAATATACCGGCACTGACCCGCCACCGGCTCAGTTGGGTGAAACAAAATTACCTCCGTGCAGAAACGCTGATCAGCGCCAATGCCCGCCTGGTTGATTTTCAGTCCACGCTGGAGCTTGCCGGTCGCTGGGGCGGTGGCGAAGTGGCGTCAGCCGATGGCATGCGCTTTGTCACGCCGGTGAAAAGCGTCAATTCCGGTCCTAACAGAAAATATTTTGGTTCCGGACCTGGTATCACCTGGTACAACTTTGTCTCAGATCAGTACTCTGGATTTCACGGCATTGTGGTGCCCGGCACATTGCGGGATTCCATTTTTGTGCTGGAAGGTCTTCTGGAGCAGCAGACAGGGCTGAATCCGGTTGAGATCATGACAGACACAGCCGGTACCAGCGACATTATTTTTGGCCTCTTCTGGCTGCTGGGATACCAGTTTTCCCCCGGCTTGCCGATGCCGGCGAAGCGGTATTCTGGCGGGTGGATAAATCGGCAAATTACGGTGCACTGGATGAGCTGGCGCGGGGATGTGCAGATCTGTCGAAGGCGGAGAATCAGTGGGATGAGATGATGCGAACTGCCGGTTCGCTCAAGCTGGGCACCATTCATGCTTCAGAGCTCATTCGCTCTTTGCTGAAAAGCTCGCGCCCATCAGGGCTGGCACAGGCGATCATGGAAGTGGGACGCGTCAACAAGACGCTGTACCTTCTTAATTATATTGATGATGAAGATTATCGCAGGCGGATCCTGACGCAGCTCAACCGGGGAAAAGGCCGCCATGCTGTGGCGCGGGCAATTTGCTACGGGCAGCGAGGTGAGATCAGAAAGCGCTATCGTGAAGGGCAGGAAGATCAACTGGGTGCTCTGGGCTTGGTCACTAACGCAGTGGTGCTGTGGAACACGCTTTATATGCAGGAAGCACTGAGCTGGATGCGCAGTAATGGAGAAGAAACCGGTGAAGAGGATATCGCCCGGTTATCCCCGCTGATGCACGGACATATCAATATGCTGGGCCATTATACGTTCACGCTATCGGAGAATATTATGAACGGTGAACTAAGAACTTTAAATTTTAATTTAAACAATGAATTATCTCCTTAACGTACGTTTTCGTTCCATTGGCCCTCAAACCCCGCGAATGCCATGCCGGAGATTAACGACGCCGTTAGCGCTACTACTGTCGTCAGAAAAAACTTCATATACCAACCATAATAATAATTACCTAACTATTATTTTATGGCATTACCAATTTCGGGGTAATGACAAAGTAAGGAGGAGTATGTCTTATGAAACAATTAGTTGAGTAAGAGTTGCTGACAAGCGCCCTGCTGGCGGCATGAGGCATGAAAGCGTATGTCGACAGAAAAGATAAATTTTGTGGTTTCGTTATCCTTCGCCATCTATTTGACACATCTGGTTTATCACACATAAAAAAAGCGGCTGCAAAGCCGCTTGTTCTGTATTGGATGGCGCATTGCCGGATGGCGACTGACCTCTTATCCGGCTTACAGGCAACCCGGTATTGTCACCCTCAGAAGATTATTTCTTCTTCGCTTTCGGGTTCGGCAGGTCAGTAATGCTACCTTCGAAGATTTCCGCCGCCAGGCCCACGGACTCATGCAAAGTCGGGTGCGCATGAATGGTCAGCGCGATGTCTTCCGCATCACAGCCCATTTCGATCGCCAGTCCGATCTCGCCCAGCAGCTCGCCGCCATTGGTGCCGACAATCGCCCCGCCGATCACGCGGTGAGATTCTTTGTCGAAAATCAGTTTAGTCATACCGTCTGCGCAGTCGGATGCGATAGCACGGCCAGAAGCAGCCCACGGGAAGGTGGCGGTTTCATAGCTAATGCCTTTCTCTTTCGCTTCTTTCTCGGTCAGGCCAACCCATGCCACTTCTGGCTCGGTGTAAGCGATAGACGGGATAACCTTCGGATCGAAGTAGTGTTTCTTACCGGCGATAACTTCAGCGGCAACGTGACCTTCGTGAACGCCTTTATGCGCCAGCATCGGCTGACCGACGATATCACCGATAGCGAAGATGTGCGGCACGTTTGTACGCAACTGTTTGTCAACGCGGATAAAGCCACGATCGTCAACTTCCACGCCAGCTTTGCCCGCATCGAGGTTTTTACCGTTCGGCACACGACCAATCGCCACCAGAACCGCGTCATAACGCTGCGCTTCAGCCGGGGCTTTTTTGCCTTCCATCGAAACGTAGATACCGTCTTCTTTCGCTTCAACGGCGGTCACTTTGGTTTCCAGCATCAGGTTGAATTTCTTACCGATGCGCTTAGTGAAAACTTTAACGATGTCTTTATCAGCCGCCGGGATAACCTGGTCGAACATTTCAACCACGTCAATCTCTGAACCCAGCGCGTGGTATACGGTGCCCATTTCCAGACCAATGATACCGCCGCCCATTACCAGCATACGCTTCGGCACTTCTTTCAGTTCCAGAGCGTCAGTGGAATCCCATACGCGCGGGTCTTCATGCGGAATAAACGGTAATTGGATCGGGCGAGAACCCGCCGCGATGATCGCATTGTCGAAGTTGATCACGGTCTTGCCGTTTTCACCTTCCACTTCCAGGGTGTTAGCCCCGGTGAATTTACCCAGACCGTTGACCACTTTCACTTTACGGCCTTTGGCCATACCCGCCAGGCCGCCGGTCAGTTGAGTGATCACTTTCTCTTTCCAGGTACGAATCTTGTCGATATCGGTTTTCGGCTCGCCAAAGACGATACCGTGCTCCGCCAACGCTTTCGCTTCTTCGATAACTTTTGCAACGTGCAGCAGAGCTTTAGAAGGGATACAGCCGACATTCAGACAAACCCCGCCGAGGGTGTTGTAACGCTCTACGATTACGGTTTCCAGACCTAAATCAGCGCAACGGAAAGCGGCAGAGTAGCCTGCCGGGCCCGCCCCAAGTACCACGACCTGAGTTTTGATTTCAGTACTCATCATGACCTCTTTATTTGTATCCGGCGGTCCGGGGTACTTGATCGCCCATCATCCACCGGGTCGTTCTATCCGCTCGTATCTTACAAAATTGTTAACAATTTTTAAACAATAAACGGATCACGAATTATCGCTTTCGCTAATAACCTCACAAAATACATGAGATTAAAAGACAAAAAACCGGCCGTCGGGCCGGCTTTTTTGTTTACATCACCAGACGGCGAATGTCAGACAGCATATTGTTGATAATGGTAATGAAACGCGCACCATCAGCACCGTCGATCACACGGTGGTCGAAGGAGAGAGAGATAGGCATCATCAGACGCGGCACAAACTCTTTACCATTCCACACCGGTTCCATCGCCGACTTGGACACGCCGAGGATAGCCACTTCCGGCGCGTTGACAATCGGCGCGAAGTGGGTAGTTCCCAGGCCGCCGATACTGGAGATAGTGAAGCAACCGCCCTGCATTTCGCCAGCGGTAAGCTTACCATCACGCGCTTTTTTGGAGATGGTAGTCAGTTCGCGAGACAGCTCAGTCACACTCTTCTTATTCACGTCTTTAAAGACTGGAACCACCAGACCATTTGGCGTATCAACCGCCACGCCGATGTTGATGTATTTCTTCAGCGTCAGGCGCTGACCATCTTCGGACAAAGAGCTATTGAAGCGCGGCATCTGCTCAAGCGCAGCGGCAACCGCTTTCATGATGAAGACAACCGGGGTGTATTTCACATCCAGTTTGCGCTTCTCAGCTTCGGCGTTCTGTTGTTTACGGAACGCTTCCAGATCGGTGATATCGGTTTTGTCGAAGTGCGTAACGTGCGGGATCATCACCCAGTTACGGCTCAGGTTCGCGCCAGAGATTTTCTGGATACGGCCCAGTTCCACTTCTTCAACTTCACCAAACTTACTGAAGTCCACTTTCGGCCACGGCAACATGCCTGGAATACCGCCGCCTGCTGCTGCCGGTGCAGCTTCCGCACGCTTGATAGCCTCTTTTACGTAAGCCTGAACGTCTTCGCGCAGGATACGACCTTTACGGCCAGAGCCTTTCACTTTCGCCAGGTTCACGCCGAATTCGCGTGCCAGGCGGCGAATCAGCGGCGTCGCGTGAACGTAAGCGTCGTTCTCAGCAAATTCGGATTTGCCTTCCGCTTTGGCAGCCGGCGCCGCAGCAGGTTTCTCAGCTTTTGCCGCTGGCGCGGGGGCAGCCGCTTCCTGTTTAGCCGGAGCGGCAGCAGGCGCTGCGCCTTCCACTTCGAAGACCATAATCAGAGAACCGGTTTTCACTTTGTCGCCGATGCTGATTTTGATCTCTTTCACGGTGCCCGCGAACGGTGCCGGAACTTCCATAGAAGCCTTGTCGCCTTCTACGGTGATCAGCGACTGTTCAGCTTCCACTTTATCGCCGACTTTCACCATCACTTCGGTAACTTCAACTTCGTCGCCGCCGATATCCGGTACGTTAACGTCTTTCTTGCCAGTGGCTGCTGGCGTCGTAGCGGCTTCCGCTTTCGCCGGTGCTGCTGCACCCGCTTCACCTGCAACGTCGAAGACCATGATCAGCGAACCGGTAGACACTTTGTCGCCGGTGCTAATTTTGATCTCTTTCACGGTGCCCGCGAACGGCGCCGGAACTTCCATAGAGGCTTTATCACCTTCTACGGTGATCAGCGACTGTTCAGCTTCCACTTTATCGCCGACTTTCACCATCACTTCGGTCACTTCGACTTCGTCGCCGCCGATATCCGGTACGTGTACTTCTTTCGCCGCTGCCGCAGCAGGTGCTGCCGCCGGAGCCGCTTCTTTCTTCTCTTCTGCCGGAGCAGGCGCAGCAGTTGCTGCACCTTCGGCGGAATCGAAAATCATAATCAGTTTGCCAGTCTCGGTTTTGTCGCCGACAGAGACCTTGATCTCTTTCACGACGCCAGCCTGCGGAGACGGGACTTCCATAGAGGCTTTGTCGCCTTCTACGGTGATCAGCGACTGTTCAGCTTCAACTTTGTCGCCCACTTTGACCAGAATCTCGGTGATTTCAACTTCATCAGCCCCGATGTCCGGTACTTTGATTTCGATAGCCATTATTCTTTTACCTCTTATGCCAGACGCGGGTTAACTTTATCTGCATCGATGTTGAATTTGGTAATCGCATCCGCTACCACTTTCTTGTCGATTTCGCCACGTTTAGCCAGTTCGCCCAGCGCTGCGACAACCACATAAGAAGCATCAACTTCAAAGTGGTGACGCAGGTTCTCACGGCTGTCGGAGCGACCGAAGCCATCAGTACCCAATACGCGATAGTCGTCAGCCGGTACGTAAGTACGGACCTGCTCGGCGAACAGTTTCATATAGTCAGTAGAAGCAACCGCCGGCGCGTCGTTCATCACCTGAGCGATGTACGGTACGCGCGGGGTTTCCAGCGGATGCAGCATGTTCCAGCGTTCACAATCCTGACCATCTCGCGCCAGCTCGGTGAAAGAGGTCACGCTGTAGACATCAGAGCCTACGCCGTAGTCTTTCGCCAGTATCTGTGCCGCTTCACGAACGTGACGCAGGATAGAACCGGAGCCTAAAAGCTGAACTTTACCTTTGCTACCTTCAATGGTTTCGAGTTTGTAGATACCTTTACGGATACCTTCTTCAGCGCCTTCCGGCATCGCCGGCATGTGGTAGTTTTCGTTCAGCGTGGTGATGTAGTAGTAAACGTTCTCTTGTTTTTCACCGTACATACGTTCCAGACCATCATGCATGATGACCGCAACTTCATACGCGTAAGACGGATCGTAAGAGATACAGTTCGGGATAGTCAGCGACTGAATATGGCTATGGCCATCTTCGTGCTGCAGACCTTCGCCGTTCAGGGTCGTACGACCAGAAGTACCGCCGATCAGGAAGCCGCGAGCCTGCTGGTCGCCTGCAGCCCAGCACAGGTCGCCAATACGCTGGAACCCAAACATGGAGTAGTAGATATAGAACGGGATCATCGGCAGATTGTTGGTGCTGTAAGAGGTCGCCGCAGCCAGCCAGGATGCGCCTGCGCCCAGCTCGTTGATCCCTTCCTGCAGAATCTGGCCTTTCTCGTCTTCTTTGTAGTACGCTACCTGCTCACGGTCCTGCGGAGTATACTGCTGGCCGTTCGGGCTGTAGATACCAATCTGACGGAACAGACCTTCCATACCGAAAGTACGCGCTTCATCGGCGATAATCGGCACCAGCCTGTCTTTGATCGACTTGTTCTTCAGCATCACGTTCAGAGCACGCACGAACGCGATCGTGGTAGAGATCTCTTTGCTTTGCTCTTCCAGCAGCGCGCTGAAGTCTTCGAGGGTCGGCAGTTCCAGCTTCTCCGTGAAGTTCGGCTGGCGGCTTGGCAGGTAGCCGTGCAGCGCCTGACGGCGTTCATGCAGGTATTTATGTTCTTCAGAACCTTCCGGGAAGGTAATGTATGGCAGTTTTTCGATATCAGCATCAGCAACCGGCACGTTGAAACGATCGCGGACGTAGCGCACGCCATCCATGTTCATTTTCTTCACCTGGTGGGCGATGTTTTTCCCTTCGGCAGAGTCACCCATGCCGTAACCTTTAATGGTATGGGCCAGGATTACCGTTGCTTTGCCTTTGGTTTCCTGCGCTTTTTTCAGCGCCGCGTAGACTTTCTTCGGATCGTGACCACCACGGTTCAGCGCCCAAATCTGCTCGTCAGTCCAGTCGGCAACCAGCGCGGCAGTTTCCGGATATTTGCCGAAGAAGTGCTCACGCACGTAAGCGCCGTCTTTGGATTTGAAGGTCTGGTAGTCGCCATCAACGGTTTCGTTCATCAGTTGGATAAGCTTACCGCTGGTATCTTTGCGCAGCAGCTCATCCCAACGGCCGCCCCACATCACCTTGATAACGTTCCAGCCAGCGCCTTCAAAGATGCCTTCCAGTTCGTTAACAATTTTGCCGTTACCGGTGACCGGGCCGTCAAGACGTTGCAGGTTACAGTTGATGACAAAGACCAGGTTGTCCAGTTTTTCACGGGTGGCGATGGTGATAGCGCCTTTGGATTCCGGCTCGTCCATCTCGCCGTCGCCCAGGAAGGCGTAAACGGTCTGTTTAGAAGTGTCTTTCAGGCCGCGGTGTTCCAGATATTTCAGGAACTTCGCCTGATAGATTGCACCAATGGGACCCAGCCCCATCGAGACGGTCGGGAACTGCCAGAATTCCGGCATCAGTTTCGGGTGTGGGTAGGAAGAGAGGCCATTGCCGTGAACTTCCTGACGGAAGTTGTCCATCTGCTCTTCAGTCAGACGGCCTTCCAGGAACGCGCGAGCGTATACGCCCGGAGAGATGTGGCCCTGGAAGTACACCAGGTCGCCGCCATCCTGTTCGTTGCGCGCACGGAAGAAATGGTTGAAACAGACATCATAGATCGTGGCGGAAGACTGGAAGGAAGCCATGTGGCCGCCCAACTCAAGATCTTTTTTAGACGCGCGCAGCACGGTCATGATGGCGTTCCAGCGGATAGCAGAACGAATACGACGTTCCAGCTCCAGATTGCCCGGGTATTCCGGTTCGTCTTCAACGGCAATAGTGTTAATGTAATTGCTGGCCCCTGCACCTGCCGCTACTTTCACGCCGCCTTTGCGAGCTTCAGAAAGCAGTTGGTCAATCAGATACTGAGCGCGCTCAACACCTTCTTCACGGATGACCGATTCGATCGCCTGTAGCCAGTCGCGAGTTTCGATCGGATCCACGTCATTTGGGAAACGTTCTGACATGGGGGTATTCCTTATCTATCTAATACGTTGAGTTATCTGGAACCTGTCCCATTAAACTTTCGCCAGAAAGCTTAATAAGACAGGTTCTGCGTTTAGTTGCCGCGCACATTTTTGCGCTTTTTTAACAACATCTTCTGGCTAACGTTCTGCCAGAAAAAACTAATTCTTGCGTTGCTCCAGACGGCGTAAGGCGCGTTCACGACGGCTCTCCTCACGGCTTCTGTCCAACATAATCTCTTCGATAAACGCCAGATGGCGATGTGAAGCTTCACGCGCTTCTTCTGGTTTTCCGGCCATAATGGCTTCAAATATACGGGTACGATGCGTACTCACCAGCGGCAGCATTTCACGACGCGCATACAGCAATTCGAAGTTCTGCCGCACGTTTTGCGCCAGCATTGGCTCCATACACCTTAGCAGATGAAGCAATACCACGTTGTGCGCCGCTTCGGTGACGGCGATTTGATACTGAAGCACGGCGTCGGACTCGGCATCCAGATCGCCGGACTCTTGCGCCAACTCAATGGCATGGTGCAACTCGCGAATACGGTCTTTATCTTCGTCGGTGCTGCGCAGCGCCGCGTAATAAGCCGCAATGCCTTCCAGCGCATGGCGCGTTTCGAGCAGGTCAAACTGGGATTCAGGGTGATCGGAGAGCAGTTCTACCAGCGGATCGCTAAAGCTCTGCCACAGGCTGCTCTGCACAAAGGTTCCGCCGCCCTGACGACGAAGCAACAATCCCTTAGCTTCGAGACGTTGAATCGCCTCACGCAAGGAGGGACGCGAGACGTCGAACTGTTTTGCCAGTTCGCGTTCCGGCGGGAGTTTTTCTCCGGGGCGTAATGTCCCCTCAAGGATTAAAAACTCCAGTTGCTGCTCGATCACATCGGAGAGTTTTGGTTGGCGAATTTTGCTGTAGGCCATGATTCCCTGTCTTAAGCCATTTGCCCGGAGTCAATTGGTCTTACCAATTTCATGTCTGTGACGCTAAAGTAACAAAGTATTCACCTTCTGTCCATATAGGTTTTGATTGAAATCAGTAAAGGAGGCACATTTTAACAATATTACAGAAATCACGTTTCAAAATTATAACTATGCACAAATGTTAAATTTACCCATCAGGAGGTAGATTTAACGTATTTGAAACGATAAAAAATCTCATCTGAACCGATTCAACATCAGAAGTAGTGCATTAATATTCAATTTTATGAAATATAAATGCATTAACATCTGTAAGGGAAAATAAAAGGAGGTATTTACAAGTGCGTCCTTTTTACGCAATTCGTCATCACCCCTGCACAAAGCAGGTGCATTCGCAGCCACATACCATTATTCTGATAAAGACAAAAGAGTAGCTGTGATATTTAATAAATAGGTGTTGTAAATAAATAAATACAAAAAGCGGAATTGCAAACTTACACACGCACTAGTGCATCGTTCAAAATAAGCGCGTTATGAATAAACAGCGCACCATACACGAGGTTTTATGATGGACAGTCAGCAGCACGGCGAGCAGCTCAAGCGCGGCCTGAAAAACCGCCATATTCAGCTTATCGCGTTGGGCGGCGCGATAGGAACAGGCTTGTTCTTGGGAAGCGCCTCCGTTATCCAGTCGGCGGGGCCGGGAATTATTCTGGGCTATGCGATTGCAGGCTTTATTGCCTTTCTGATTATGCGCCAGTTGGGGGAGATGGTCGTTGAAGAACCGGTCGCCGGTTCCTTTAGCCACTTCGCCTATAAATACTGGGGCGGCTTTGCCGGATTCGCTTCCGGCTGGAACTACTGGGTACTGTATGTGCTGGTCGCGATGGCGGAACTGACCGCCGTCGGTAAATATATTCAGTTCTGGTGGCCGGAAATCCCCACCTGGGCCTCGGCGGCGCTTTTCTTCGTCGTCATCAACGCCATTAACCTGACCAACGTTAAAGTATTCGGCGAGATGGAGTTTTGGTTCGCCATTATCAAAGTGATCGCTGTCATCGCCATGATTCTGTTCGGCGCATGGTTACTCTTCAGCGATACCGCTGGCCCGCAGGCGACCGTGCGCAATCTGTGGGAACAGGGCGGCTTTCTGCCGCATGGCTGGACCGGGCTGGTGATGATGATGGCCATTATTATGTTTTCGTTCGGCGGACTGGAGCTGGTGGGGATCACCGCCGCTGAAGCCGATAACCCGGAACAGAGCATTCCTAAAGCCACCAATCAGGTTATCTATCGCATCCTGATTTTTTATATCGGCTCGCTGGCGGTCCTGCTTTCGCTGCTGCCGTGGGCACGCGTCACCGCCGATACCAGCCCGTTTGTCCTCATCTTCCATGAGCTGGGCGATACGTTTGTTGCCAATGCGCTGAATATCGTGGTTCTCACCGCCGCGCTATCGGTTTATAACAGCTGCGTCTACTGCAACAGCCGTATGCTGTTCGGTCTGGCCCAGCAGGGGAATGCGCCGAAAGCGCTGCTGTCCGTCGATAAACGCGGCGTGCCGGTCAATACCATACTGCTGTCGGCGATCGTTACCGCGCTATGCGTCCTGATCAACTACCTGGCTCCGGAATCCGCGTTCGGACTGTTAATGGCGCTGGTGGTCTCCGCGCTGGTCATTAACTGGGCGATGATTAGCCTTGCCCATATGAAGTTCCGTCGCGCGAAACAGCAACAGGGTGTGAAAACCCGCTTCCCGGCCCTGTTTTATCCGCTCGGCAATGTTCTCTGCCTGCTGTTTATGGCGGCGGTATTGCTCATTATGCTGATGACGCCAGGTATGGCGATCTCTGTGTGGTTGATTCCCGTATGGTTGCTCATTCTGGGCGTCGGCTACGTCTGTAAAGAAAAAACGGCAAAAGTGGTAAAAGCTCACTGATTATTGCCCGACGGTATGCATTATGCCTTCCCTCCCCGCCCGGGGAGGGTGTTATCTGCCTCACAGTTTCCCGCGTATAACCATTTCATCCATATCAGCGGCGTGATCCTGCTACGCAAAAAAAAGCTCGCAGGCGAATAATTACCGCCATCATCTGATGAGGAGAAGTCTCAATGGATAAGGGTAGGCTGTCAGTAAGAGAGAAAATCGGGTATGGCATGGGCGACGCCGGATGTAATATTATTTTTGGCGCTATCATGCTGTTTGTTAATTATTTTTATACGGATATTTTTGGGCTTGCTCCGGCGTTAGTCGGTGTTTTACTCCTTTCAGTGCGCGTTATCGATGCCGTTACCGATCCGGTGATGGGCGCGCTTGCCGACCGTACCCAAAGTCAATATGGCCGTTTTCGTCCCTGGCTACTGTGGGTTGCATTTCCCTACGCGCTGTTCAGCATTCTGATGTTTACGACGCCGGACTGGAGCTATAACAGCAAAGTTGTCTATGCCTTTGTCACCTATTTCCTGCTTTCCGTCACCTACACCGCCATCAATATTCCCTATTGCTCGCTGGGCGGCGTGATCACCAACGATCCGAAAGAGCGCGTGGCCTGTCAGTCTTATCGCTTCGTGTTAGTTGGCATCGCGACGCTGTTGCTATCGTTAACGCTATTGCCAATGGTGGACTGGTTTGGCGGCGGCGATAAAGCCAAAGGCTATCAGTTGGCGATGACCGTGCTGGCGATTATCGGCATGGGTATGTTTCTGTTCTGCTTCGCCAGCGTCCGCGAACGCGTTCGCCCTGCCGTTCCGACGCACGATGATATGAAGAATGATTTCAAAGACGTGTGGAAAAACGATCAGTGGGTACGCATTCTGCTATTGACCTTATGCAACGTTTGCCCGGGGTTTATTCGTATGGCGGCGACCATGTATTACGTCACCTGGGTGATGGGGCAAAGCACCCATTTCGCCACGCTTTTTATTAGTCTCGGCGTGGTCGGTATGATGATCGGCAGTATGTTGGCAAAAGTCTTAACCGATCGCTGGTGTAAATTGAAGGTATTTTTCTGGACCAACATCGTGCTGGCGATTTTCTCCTGCGCGTTCTATTTCTTTGATCCGAAAGCCACCGTGATGATTGTGGCGCTCTACTTCCTGCTCAATATTCTGCACCAAATCCCTTCCCCATTGCACTGGTCACTTATGGCGGACGTCGACGACTATGGCGAATGGAAAACCGGCAAACGGATTACCGGTATTAGCTTCTCCGGTAATCTGTTCTTTCTGAAACTGGGCCTGGCGATTGCCGGGGCGATGGTCGGTTTTTTGCTCTCCTGGTACGGTTATGACGCCAGCGCTAAAACGCAAAGCGCCTCGGCGATGAACGGTATTATGCTGCTGTTTACCGTTATCCCCGGCGTTGGGTATCTGATTACCGCAGTCGTCGTACGTCTACTGAAAGTTGACCGTGAACTGATGAAACAGATCCAGGACGATTTGGAAAAACGTCGCACTAATTACCGCGAATTGAGCGAGTTACAGGAACTCAACGCCGCTGAAAGCGTAAGGAAAGCCTGATGACAAACTGGCCAAACCCGTTTATTGAACAACGTGCCGATCCGTTTATTTTACGCGACGGCAGCGATTACTACTTTATTGCCTCCGTGCCGGAATATGACCGACTGGAAATCCGCCGTGCCGATTCGCTGCAAGGGCTGCGCGCCGCCGAACCCGTCGTAGTATGGCGCAAGCCGAAAACCGGCCCGATGAGCGAACTGATCTGGGCGCCGGAAATGCATCGTATCAACGGTAAGTGGTATCTTTATTTTGCTGCGGCGCATACCCAGGCGCTGGATAAATTGAATATGTTCCAGCACCGCATGTTTGCCCTTGAGTGCGCCGATGCCGATCCGCTCACCGGCGTCTGGACTGAAAAAGGCCAGGTTAAGACGCCGTTTGATACCTTCGCCCTGGATGCCACCACTTTTCATCATCAGGGAAAGCAGTGGTATCTGTGGGCGCAAAAAGCGCCAGATATCGCCGGTAACTCAAATATTTATCTGGCTGAACTGGAAAATCCATGGACCCTTAAAGGCGAGCCGGTGAGACTCAGTAAACCAGAGTATGACTGGGAGTGTCGGGGCTTTTGGGTTAACGAAGGCCCTGCAGTACTGGTACACGGCGATAAACTGTTTATCAGCTACTCCGCCAGCGCCACCGATGAAAACTATTGTATGGGCTTGCTGTGGATTGATCTGCGCGCCGATCCGCGCGATCCGGCAAACTGGCATAAGTTACCGCATCCGGTTTTTACCACCAGTATTGAAAATCGTCAGTTCGGTCCCGGTCACAATAGCTTCACCACAACGCCAGACGGCGAAGATGTACTGGTCTATCACGCACGAAACTATACTGAAATAGTAGGCGATCCGCTGTATGATCCAAACCGCCATACCCGCCTGAAACGGATTCGCTGGGATGAGAATGGAATGCCTGATTTTGGCATTCCACCAGCAGATACGCTCTGATCCCTTTACCCACTATCGTTCGTAGGCCGGATAAAGCGCGTGCGCCGCCCTCCGGCAAAACCGTGTTACACCAGCGCGCCGTACAGAGTCAACACGGCAATAATCACTACTACCACAAACGAGGCTTTCTTCGCCATCGACACCGCCGCCTTTGGCGTTTCCACTTTGTCAGTATGCGGTTCGCGCGCCAGTGAGAATTGCGCCAGACGCGTGAGTACCTGATATTGCGAAGTATGCAAATCCGCCAGCGAAGCAAACCAGGCCGGCAACGCTTTCTCGCCATGCCCCAGCAACGCATACACCACGCCCGCCAGACGTACCGGGATCCAGTCGAGCACATGAAGAATAGCGTCAATGCCGGATTGCAAACGTTGGTGCGGCGTCTGATAGCGCGCCAGCCAAGTCTGCCAGGACCGTAAAAACGCATAGCCCACCAGCGTTACCGGTCCCCATGGACCACCGACGATAAACCAAAATAGCGGCGCGAGGTAAAAACGGAAATTTATCCATAACAGCGCGTTTTGCAGCTCATGCAAAAACTCACGCTCATTGCAGTCCGGCGGTACGCCATGAATCAGCGTAAGCTCGCCAGCCATCGCCTCGCAAGGATGCGGATCGTTACGGGACGCCGCTTTCAGCCAGGCGTGATAATGTACTCGCGCTTTACCCGCGCCGATACACAGTACGCCCAGTAGAATCCACATCACCAGCGTCGGCACGTTAAATAGCAGCCCTTTTAACCCCTGAAGCAGCAGAAAAGTCACCGCCATCGCGATCGCCGTCATCCCCATCGTACGCAACACTGAAAAATGGGTAATTCGGTGGAATAGCGCCTCCAGCCGGTGATCGAGCTGCCAGTGCTCGCCCAGCTTAAACAGGCGCTCGACAATCAGCACCAGTAATGTCGTAAACAGCGTCATGTCATCTCCTTGTGCGACGAGGGGGCGACCAAAGCGCGAAACCGCGGCCAGTCAAAAGCGGGGCCAGGGTCCGTTTTACGGTCAGGCGCAATATTGCAGTGTCCGGTCATATTGTCGGCAATCGCAGGGTAGCAAGCGATGAGCGTGCGCGTCACGGCGGCTAACTGCTGATATTGCACATCGGTATAGGGCAACGCATCCGTGCCCTCCAGCTCAATACCAATGGAAAAATCATTACAGCGTTCCCGCCCCTGATAGTTTGATACACCCGCATGCCACGCACGCTTATCAAAAGGCACATACTGAACGATTTCACCGTCGCGGCGAATTAGACAATGGGCCGAAACGCGAAGATGAGCGATTTCTGCAAAAAAAGGATGGGCGTCTGGATATATTTTTCCGGTGAATAACGCATCGATCCACGGACCGCCAAACTCGCCGGGGGGCAGGCTGATATTATGCACCACCAGCAATGACGGGTTTTCGTCATCCGGGCGGCAATCATAATGCGGAGAAGGTACGCGTCGCGCCTCAACCAACCAACCCTTGTCTAGCAACATGCGGAGCCTCCTTTTGAGTGGTGCTTATAGCTGCTTCAGAGTAGCATGTTTCTACCTTATGATTCGTTAGTAATTTGGAGTTTTATCATGCCGCCTCGCCGTTATAACCCAGACGACCGACGTGACGCGCTACTGGAACGTATTAATATTGATATCCCTGCCGCCGTTGCTCAGGCGCTGCGTGAGGATTTAGGTGGAGAAGTCGATGCCAGCAACGATATCACCGCACAACTTTTGCCGGAAGATATACGTACCCATGCCGCAGTGATTACCCGTGAAGACGGCGTTTTCTGTGGCAAGCGCTGGGTTGAAGAGGTCTTCATCCAACTGGCGGGCGACGATGTGCACCTCACCTGGCATGTCGACGACGGCGACGCTATTCACGCGAACCAAACGCTGTTTGAGCTGGACGGCTCTGCTCGCGTATTGCTGACCGGCGAGCGCACGGCGTTAAACTTTGTCCAGACTCTTTCCGGCGTCGCCAGCGAAGTACGCCGCTACGTTGCGCTTTTGACGGGCACCAAAACCCAGTTGCTCGACACGCGTAAAACGCTGCCGGGCCTGCGCACCGCGCTAAAATATGCGGTCTTATGCGGCGGCGGCGCGAATCATCGTTTGGGCCTCACTGACGCTTTCCTGATTAAAGAAAACCATATCATCGCCTCCGGATCTGTTCGTCAGGCGGTGGAAAAAGCATTCTGGCTACATCCGGACGTGCCGATAGAAGTCGAAGTCGAAAATCTGGATGAACTGGACGATGCGTTGAAAGCAGGGGCGGATATCATCATGCTGGATAATTTCGAAACCGACCAGATGCGCGAGGCGGTGAAACGCGTCAACGGCCAGGCGCAGCTGGAGGTGTCCGGCAACGTGACCGCAAAAACCTTACGCGAATTTGCTGAAACCGGGGTGGACTTCATCTCCGTTGGCGCGCTGACCAAGCACCTGCGCGCGCTCGATCTCTCCATGCGTTTTCGCTGATCCTCTCCGCCCGATGGCGCTATGCCGTCGGGTCTATAAATCCCTATCCGTAAGCCTGCGTCGTTATCCGGTAAAATATTGGTAGCGCCTCGCAATAACGTTGCCATGTCATGTAACGCAGCGAAAATCTTCAGAATCCGCCTTCCCGTTTTACCTTTTGCCGCTCGCCCGTTCTTTTCTCGTTTGCCAAAGTAGCGCCAGCTAACTCAAGGAGCGAACAATGGAAAAACAACGCGGTTTCACGCTTATCGAACTGATGGTCGTTATTGGCATCATCGCCATTTTAAGCGCCATCGGCATTCCGGCTTACCAGAACTATCTGCGTAAAGCGGCGCTGACGGATATGTTGCAAACTTTTGTCCCCTACCGTACCGCCGTCGAACTCTGCGCTCTGGAACATGGGGGTACGGGCACTTGTGATGCGGGCGCCAACGGTATCCCCTCGCCCGTCGTCACCCGTTATGTTTCGGGCATGAGTGTGGAAAAAGGCGTCATCACGCTTACCGGTCAGGAGAGTCTGAACGGGCTTAGCGTCATCATGACGCCCGCCTGGGACAATGCTAACGGCATTACCGGCTGGACGCGTAACTGCAATATTCAAAGCGACAGCGCGCTACAACAGGCTTGTGAAGATGTCTTCCGTTTTGACGCCAACTAAGGAAACAAGATGAAGGACGCACAGCTCAACACCTTGTGTCAACGTCACCAGGCTGTACTGATCAATAGCGCCAGCAACAGTATCACTGTTGCAGTGGTCGACGCGCCCTCTCATGCGTTACTGGACGCTCTGCATTTCGCCACGCAAAAACAGATTGATATTGTGTGCTGGACTCGCCAGCAAATGGAAAATCATCTGCATAAGCCGGATCAGGCTCCCTCGGCAAACGCCGCGAAAGGCGGAGAAACCGCAGCCCAGCTTCTCAATCAGACATTACGCTCGGCGATGGCGAAACGCGCCTCCGATATCCATCTCGAACCAGGCGCCAGCCGCTACCGGATCAGGCTCCGCATCGACGGCGTTCTTCATATCCTGCAGGACATCCCCAAAGAGACGGGTATTGCGATGACGGCCAGTTTGAAAGTCCGGGGAAATCTGGACATCGCCGAACATCGCCTGCCGCAGGACGGGCAATTTACCGTTGACCTGACGGGCGAAAGCATCTCTTTTCGTATCGCCACGCTTCCCTGTAAAGAAGGCGAAAAAGTCGTCTTACGGTTATTGCATCAGGTTGAACAAACGCTGGATCTGGACGCTCTGGGCATGTGTGGGACGCAACTTACCGCTTTTAAACAAGCCCTACAGCAACCTCAGGGACTGGTACTGGTGACTGGCCCTACCGGCAGCGGAAAAACGGTCACGCTATACAGCGCGCTACAAACCCGCAATACGCCGGGTATCAACCTCTGTAGCGTTGAAGATCCGATAGAAATTCCACTGGATGGGATTAACCAGACGCAGATCCATCCCCGCGCCGGGCTCACCTTTCAAAATGTGCTGCGCGCGCTTTTACGCCAGGACCCTGACATCATCATGGTAGGTGAAATTCGTGACGGCGACACCGCAGAAATCGCCATTAAGGCGGCACAAACGGGCCATCTGGTACTTTCAACGCTCCATACGAACTCCACCAGCGAAACCCTGATACGTTTACAGCAAATGGGCGTAGCACGCTGGATGATCTCATCGGCGCTTACGCTGGTGGTAGCGCAACGCCTGGTAAGGAAGCTTTGCCCGCACTGCAAACAACGTCTGAGCGATCCCGTGGTGTTATCGCCCAACCTTTGGCCCAGCGCGCTACCGCGCTGGCAGGCAAGCGGCTGTCAGCATTGCTACCACGGCTTTTATGGCCGAACCGCGTTATTCGAAGTGTTAACCGTTACCCCGGCATTACGACAGTTAATTGCGAGCGGCGCATCGGCGCAGGCATTGGAAGCCCACCTCCAACAGACTGGTACAGGGACGCTTTTTGAAAATGGCTGTCGCGCCGTTGAGCAAGGCATGACGTCCTTTGAAGAGATACTACGCGTTCTGGGAATGCCCCATGACGGTTAAACAGCTCTGGCGCTGGCAAGGCGTTAACGATAAAGGCCAACTGGAACAAGACGTTGTATGGGTGGACAATCGTCTGGCGCTGATCATCACCCTGCAACACCAGCGCATTATGCCGCTTCGCATCAAGCGCATGGGTGTTAACGCCGCACTGTGGAAAGAAGAGCAAAGCGCTGAAATTATTCATCAGTTGGCCACGCTCATTCATGCCGGACTGACGCTTTCTGAAGGGCTGGAACTCCTTGCGAAACAGCATCCCCACCGACAATGGCAAGCGCTGTTGCGCACGCTGGCTCACGAGCTTGAACAGGGCGTCCCTTTTTCCAGCGCATTAGTCTCCTGGCCGCAGGTATTTCCGCCGCTCTACCAGACGATGATCCGCACCGGAGAACTGACCGGCAAACTGGCCGAATGCTGCTTTGAACTGGCCCGTCAGCAAAAAGCGCAACGGCAGATTACGGTTAGCGTGAAAAAGGCGCTGCGCTATCCCGCCATTATTCTGACAATGGCCGCCCTGGTCGTTTTCGCCATGCTGCACTTTGTCCTGCCGGAATTTTCCGCCATTTACCGTAGCTTCAATACCCCGCTCCCTCTTCTGACACGCGGTATTATCGCGATAGCGCAATGGGGGTCGGCATGGGGTTGGCTCATCTTACTCCTGGCGGTTATCGGTGCTATCGCTCACCACAGGGTAAAACAAAAACCGTCCTGGCAGGCGCAGCGCCAGCACCTTCTGCTACGGCTCCCCGTCATGGGCCGCCTGATAAGAGGCCAGAAACTAGCGCAAATATTCACCGTACTGGCATTAACCCAAAGCGCAGGCATTCCTTTTCTTCAGGGACTGGAAAGCGCTATCGATAGTCTCGGCTGCCCTTACTGGTCACAGCGTTTAACGCAGGTACATCAGGAAATCGCCGCGGGCAATCCGGTCTGGTTGGCGCTAAAAAATACGCAGGAATTTAGTCCGCTATGCCTGCAACTGGTCAGAACGGGCGAAGCGTCCGGTTCACTCGATATCATGCTGCATAACCTTGCCCGTCACCACAGTGAAACTACGCTGGCGCTGGCCGATAATCTGGCGTCGCTGTTGGAACCGGCGTTATTGATCATCACCGGCTTAATTATCGGTACGCTGGTGGTGGCGATGTATTTGCCGATTTTTCATCTGGGAGACGCGATGAGCGGGATGGGATAAGGCTGGCGCACATTTACGCCAGCCAGAATATTAGAGGTTATTGAAAATGCGGTTTTCTTGTTCCTGCACCCGAATAAAGGTGGTGCGTTTGGTCAACTCTTTCAGACGAGACGCGCCGACATAAGTGCAGGCTGAGCGTAAACCGCCCAGGATATCGCGGGCGGTATTGCCCACCGGCCCGCGCAGCGGCAATTTAACCGTTTTACCTTCTGCCGCGCGGTATTTCGCAACGCCGCCGACATGACGGTTCATCGCTGATTCCGAACTCATGCCGTAGAACAGCATAAATTTCTCGCCGTTCTCTTCTACCACGCTGCCACCGCTCTCTTCGTGACCCGCCAGCATGCCGCCCAACATAACGAAATCCGCGCCGCCGCCAAAGGCCTTTGCTACGTCGCCTGGCATGGTGCAGCCGCCATCGCTGACGATCATACCGCCCAGGCCATGCGCCGCGTCAGCACATTCGATAACCGCCGACAGTTGCGGATAACCGACGCCGGTTTTTACACGCGTCGTGCATACGGAGCCGGGACCAATTCCCACTTTCACGATATCGGCGCCGGAGAGGATAAGCTCTTCGCACATCTCGCCCGTTACCACATTACCTGCGCAGATCGTTTTTGTCGGCCATGCTTCACGCGCCTTCGCGACGAACTGCACGAAATGTTCTGAATAACCATTGGCCACATCAATGCAAACAAAGTTCAGCGCAGGATTCAGCGCCAGAATCTGCGCCGTTTTTGCGAAATCAGCGTCAGAGGTACCGGTGGAAACCATCACATGCTTCAGAACATCAGCCGAAGCCGTGTTGATAAAAGCTGCCCACTCTTCAACGGTGTAATGTTTATGTACAGCAGTCAGAATATCGAACCCAGCCAACGCTTGCGCCATTTCAAACGTCCCGACGGTATCCATATTTGCCGCGATAATCGGTACGCCAGACCAGGTCTGACCTGAGTGTTTAAAGGTGAATTGACGTTCCAGTTCGACATCGGAACGGCTTTTGAGGGTAGAACGTTTAGGACGGATAAGAACGTCTTTGAAACCTAACTTCAGATCTTCTTCAATACGCATGTGTGGATTCCTGGGGTTAATGGCGAAAAATCGAAACTCACAACTCCAGTGACGCTATCATACGCACTAATCATGGCCGTACAAGACTGCGAAATTCTCTTTTTTTACGTTACAATCCCATAAATTTACCTGGCGAATAGTAGGTTAATGCTCAGAGCGTATCGTCTTTGTATGTTTAAAATTTAACCTTTTGATTGGCAAACTAAAATTCCGGAAGCTGGAGATATGAGGTATACCGTAGCCTTAACCGGCGGTATTGGCAGCGGTAAAAGTACCGTCGCTGATGCCTTCGCTGACCTCGGAATAACCGTCATCGACGCGGATATTATCGCGCGCCAGATGGTTGAGCCAGGGCAGCCCGCCCTGAACGCAATAGCGGAACATTTTGGTTCTGAACTTATCGCCGCCGACGGCACGTTACGTCGCCGGGCGCTGCGTGAGCGTATTTTTTCGCATCCGGAAGAAAAAGCCTGGCTTAACGCTCTGCTTCATCCCTTAATTCAGCAGGAAACCCAGCGGCAGTTTCAACAGGCGACGTCGCCTTATGTATTATGGGTTGTTCCTCTGCTGGTTGAAAACAAGCTATATCCCAAAGCCAACCGCGTACTGGTGGTTGACATTAAGCCCGAAACGCAACTCATGCGTACAATGCAGCGTGATGATGTTACACGCGAGCATGTTGAACACATTCTCGCTGCACAGGCGACGCGTGAAGCGCGCCTTGCCGTAGCGGACGATGTTATTGATAATAACGGCGCACCGGATGCTATCGCATCAGATGTGGCCCGCCTGCACGCCTGTTATCTTAAGCTCGCGTCGCAGTTTGTCTCACAGGAAAAACCGTAATGCACACCCAGGTCCTATTTGAACACCCTCTCAATGAGAAGATGCGTACGTGGCTGCGCATAGAGTTTTTGATCCAACAGCTCTCCATCAACCTGCCAATTGCAGACCATGCGGGCGCTCTGCATTTTTTCCGTAATATCAGCGACCTGCTGGATGTGTTCGAACGTGGCGAAGTCCGTACCGAACTGCTGAAAGAGCTGGAGCGACAGCAGCGAAAATTACAGGCATGGGTTGAAGTTCCCGGCGTCGACCAGGACCGTATTGAAGCCCTGCGCCAGCAGTTAAAATCCGCGGGCAGCGTGCTGATCTCCGCGCCGAGGATTGGCCAGCAGCTACGCGAAGATCGCTTGATTGCCCTTGTACGTCAACGCTTAAGTATTCCGGGCGGCTGTTGCAGTTTCGATTTACCCACGCTGCATATCTGGTTGCACCTACAACAGCCACAGCGCGACGCCCAGATTGAAAGCTGGCTTGCCAGCCTGAACCCCCTCACCCAGGCGCTGACTCTGGTGCTTGATCTGATCCGCAATTCAGCGCCCTTCCGCAAGCAAACCAGCCTGAACGGGTTTTATCAGGATAACGGGGACGATGCCGATTTACTGCGTCTGATACTGACGCTTGATTCCCAACTTTACCCACAAATTTCCGGCCATAAGAGCCGTTTTGCCATTCGCTTTATGCCGCTGGATAGTGAAAATGGTCTGGTGCCGGAGCGTCTTGATTTTGAACTGGCCTGTTGCTAAGGAGTAAAAATGTCTGACGTTACCGTCGTAAGCTGTCCGACCTGCGGTAAACCGGTAGTCTGGGGGGAAGTCAGCCCCTTCCGCCCGTTCTGTTCTAAACGCTGTCAGTTAATTGATTTGGGTGAATGGGCCGCCGAAGAGAAGCGAATCGCCAGCAGCGGCGACCTGTCTGATAGTGACGACTGGAGCGAAGAGCACTAACGGCAAGGTCTCTCTTGATACGGCAATATCACCGAGCGGAACGATATTCATATCAAGTTGTACCACATCGCCAAAGCGAATACCGGCGCCACAGTGTTCGTTAATTAAATCAACATCGCCTCGATCCCTCAGTCTCCACAGAAGAAGACACGACCGATGCGATGGCGGATCGGGTACGCGAGGCAAAATTGCGTTATCTCAGGTCCTAATTTCGCAGGAGATAGCGGCAATTGAGGCGGTTTTCCCTCATAATGCCACGGCTGGCACCCGTTACTGGCCAGAAATTATGTCCACATTAAATCGATAATAAGATCAACGGGGATCGTATTGAGATCCCCAGTTAATGCGCACATTGTCGTAATTTGCGAATAATCGGCTCATTGGCAGGCGGGAAGTCGTCCGCATTCAACGTGCTTTGCGCGATCCACTGTCCCGGCTGTCCTTCTTTCCCCCACGGTTCGCCCTCCCAGCGTTCAACCAGCCAAAACCATAGCGTGATGTGCCGGTCCGGGAATTGATATTCCAAAGTATCGAATAGTGTCGCCAGTGTTGGCGTAATTCCCACTTCTTCCTGTAGCTCACGGATCAACGCCTGCTCTGGTGTTTCTCCGGATTCTATTTTTCCGCCGGGGAATTCAAGCTTGTTCGCCATATGCGCATCAGCGGCGCGCCGGGTAATAAAAATTTCATCGTTCGGGTTGCGGATAATCCCAACCGCAATTTGCAGTTTTTTCATCTTGTTGTATCCATAAAAAAAGCGCAGTCGCCTGCGCCTTTTTATCCGTGTTCAATACCAGGCCGAATAAGCGTAGCGCCATTCGGCAATAATGCCAGCATCGACCTGATGGCAACACATTACGTCTTATCAGGCCGATAAATTTATCGCATTAACTCAGGCGACCGTGACACTGTTTGTATTTCTTACCGGAACCGCAAGGGCAAGGATCGTTACGTCCAATCTTACGTTCGCCCGTTTGAGCGGCTAGATCGGCAGCCACGGCGGCATCGTCATCCTGATGGCTTAACTGCTGCATCAGCGCCAGGCGCTCCGCCTCTTCGCGACGCTGCATCTCCATCGCTTCGACCTCTTCCGGCATACGTACCTGAACTTTGCTCAGAGTGCTGATCACTTCATATTTCAGCGATTCCAGCATCGCGGCGAACATAGCGAAGGATTCGCGCTTATACTCCTGCTTCGGATCTTTTTGCGCATAGCCGCGCAGATGAATACCCTGACGCAGATAATCCATCGCCGCCAGATGCTCTTTCCACAGGGAATCGAGAGTTTGCAGCATCACGCCTTTCTCGAAGTGACGCATCATTTCAGCGCCAACCACCTCTTCTTTACGCTGATACAACTCGATGGACTGCGCCAGGATACGCTCACGCAGCGTCTCTTCATGCAGCTCCGGCTCTTTATCCAGCCATTCGGCAATCGGCAACTCCAGGTCAAAGTCGTTTTTCAGGCGTTCCTGCAAACCGGGGATATCCCACATCTCTTCCAGCGACTGCGGCGGAATGTAGGCGTCAATGGTCGCCTTAAAGACATCTTCACGAATGCTGTTAATGGTGTCGCTAACGTCAGACACATCCAGCAGTTCGTTACGCTGGGAATAAATTGCACGACGCTGATCGTTCGCCACGTCATCATATTCCAGCAGTTGCTTACGAATATCGAAGTTACGACTTTCCACTTTACGCTGCGCGTTAGCGATAGCTTTCGTTACCCACGGGTGCTCAATCGCTTCGCCGGGTTTCATGCCCAGTTTACGCATCATACCTGACACGCGATCGGAGGCGAAAATACGCATCAGCGCATCTTCCATCGACAGATAGAAACGGGACGAACCCGGATCGCCCTGGCGACCGGAACGCCCGCGCAACTGATTATCGATACGACGGGATTCATGACGCTCGGTGCCGATAATATGCAGACCGCCTGCAGCCAGCACCGCGTCGTGGCGCGCCTGCCAGTCAGCTTTAATCTGCGCAATTTGTTCCTCCGTCGGCGCTTCCAGCGCGGCGACTTCCGCCTGCCAGCTACCGCCCAGCATAATATCGGTACCACGACCCGCCATGTTAGTGGCGATAGTGACCGCCGCAGGATAACCGGCCTGCGCAACGATGCCTGCTTCGTTGGCGTGGAATTTAGCGTTCAGTACGTTATGTTTGATGCCCGCTTTGGTCAGCTCTCTGGAAACCACTTCAGATTTCTCGATAGAAATCGTCCCGACCAGCACTGGCTGTCCGTTCGCAGTGCGCTCTTTGATATCTTCGATAATGGCCTGGATTTTTTCCGCTTCGGTCATGTAGACCAGATCCGGCAAATCCTTACGGATCATTGGACGATTGGTTGGCACGACCACGGTATCCAGCTTATAGATGGAACTAAATTCAAACGCTTCAGTATCCGCCGTACCGGTCATACCGGCCAGCTTTTCATACAGACGGAAGTAGTTCTGGAAGGTGATAGACGCCAGCGTCTGGTTTTCATTCTGAATTTCAACACCTTCTTTCGCTTCTACCGCCTGGTGTAAACCGTCAGACCAGCGACGCCCCTGCATGGTACGACCGGTATGTTCATCAACAATGATGACTTCGCCGTCTTTCACAATGTAATCCACGTCGCGGGTAAACAGCGCATGCGCGCGTAGCGCGGCGGTGACGTGATGCATCAGCATAATATTGCCAGGAGAGTAGAGAGACTCACCCTCATCCATAATGCCTTCTTGCACCAGTAGCTCTTCAATCAGCACCAGACCGCGTTCGGTCAGGTTGACCTGACGCGCTTTCTCATCCACGGAGAAATGGCCTTCGCCCTGGAAAGTGTCAGAATCTTCTTTCTCCTGACGAATCAGATGCGGGATGATTTTGTTCACTTTTTTGTACATTTCCGAGCTGTCTTCCGCCGGGCCGGAAATGATCAGCGGGGTACGCGCTTCATCGATCAGGATGGAGTCAACCTCATCCACCAGCGCATAGTGAAGTTTACGCTGCACGCGCTCTTCCGGGCTGAACGCCATGTTGTCGCGCAGGTAGTCAAAACCGTATTCGTTGTTAGTACCGTAAGTGATGTCGGCAGCGTAAGCTTCACGCTTGGCTGGCGCAGGCATACCTGGCAGGTTGATGCCAACAGTCATACCGAGGAATTCGAACAGTGGACGGTTGTTTTCGGCGTCACGCTGGGCCAGATAGTCGTTCACGGTAACGACGTGAACGCCTTTACCGGACAGCGCGTTCAGGTAGGCTGGCAACGTTGCGGTCAGGGTCTTACCTTCACCGGTGCGCATTTCCGCGATGCAGCGATCGTTGAGAACCATACCGCCCAACAACTGAACGTCGAAGTGACGCATCCCGAAGACGCGTTTACTGGCTTCACGCACCACCGCGAACGCTTCCGGAATGAGGCTCTCTACGCTTTCGCCTTTTTCAATACGTGCGCGGAATTCGTTGGTTTTCGCTTTCAGTTCTTCATCGGAGAGTTTTTCCATCTCCGGTTCCATTGCATTAATAAGGCTCACGGCCTTACGCATACGACGCAGCGTACGATCGTTACGGCTACCGAATACTTTCGTTAATAGTTTGATTAGCATAATAAAATCTCAAACGCCCCGCGCCGCGGAGCTACAATAAAGTTAAAGGGTCTTTTTTCGTTAGCTGAGACGTTGAGGACCGGCGCGAATGCCCTGCGCCTGACTTATCCAGGCCGGGATGCTAAATGCGGTTTGCGGCGCGAAATACGCCAGGGAGACGCGAATAATCGCAGGCGGCGTGCCCTCCTGCGTGAGCATCGCGCTGAGCGTATTCAGTAAAGCGATATGATGCGCCTGTAATGGCGATGGCGCGTCGGCAACGAGCAGCGTTTGCGGCGCCATTGCAAAAGAGAGGTGGCGAATCACCGTGCGAATAGCGTGCTGATGCCAGTAATCTACGGTGAAATTGGGACGACGGTTAGACGCTTCTAACAGCGCCAGTTGGCTAAAGTTAACTTTAGACGCGGCGCTGTGGTTGCTGGCAGTCGCCCTTGCAGGTGTATTGGTTTCAGCGACGTTACTGAGCGCGGGCAAACCTAAACTCGCCGCGACCATCCCTAATAAGAGATGCGGCCAGAAATATCGTCTGCCTAACTGTCGCCAGCGCGTCAGTATTCCACTCACGTCATTGTCACCTGATATGCCCTTAATGGGCTTATAAAATTAAAACAATTTGCGCACAAATCTTATCATTAAAGCGTACGCGCTACAGCAGTAATGACGAGAAACAAAGATAAAAAATGGCTAAGAAAACAGCGAACGCGCCGTATTTCGATTTAATCCTGCTAAACAGGCGCGGGTATAGATAGAAACATTGCCTTCCAGCACGTTTATCAAGCCACCTTGACAAAAAACAGCGCTGGCGTAGTTTCCCCATCATCATCGGCAGTTCAAACAACTTACAACGTTCTTCGGTCAGGCACAGACGCTACCGTGGCAGATGGTCTGCGCCACCTGTCCAACAGTCATGATTTCAGCGGTGAAAATTATATCGCCTCGTTGGCACGCTTTTCGTCATCCGGCGCCATTACACTGCGGCCTTTATGAATACTCAATCTTCGCGATTCTACAGCGTCCTTAATACTTTCGCGGATAGTCGCTAATCGCTCGCGAATCACTGCATCCCGTCGAAGGATCTTCTTTTTACGTCGCTGGTTATCCGGTGTCGGATTCTCCTCAAGATACTTGAGCACCTGTTTATATTCTTTATTCAACTTGCTATGATATTTTGCCAGTAAGGCTTCAATCTTAGACGCTTTTTTAGATGTTAATCCTTCACAAGCTATTTCATAATCATAACAAGCAGTGGCTATATCATGAATAGGTATCGAGACTTCTTGTATTACTGAAGAGATAAGGCTAGCCGCGAGGATACCGGTCCCCCGCGAGGGTTCCACAACGAGTGATTTTATTTTTGCCCCGCACTCCCAGAAGAAACCTTTCTCGGCAGATTTTATTTTCCGGTCAATTTCCCTGGTTTTTAAATGGGGGTTAGGGTTTATTTTATTGCTTACAGCACCTGCGGCATAATCGTAAAGCTTTTTACCTGACCACGCTAATCCTGCGCCAACCCCCGCGCCGATGAGCGTACCAAAGCCAGGAGAAATTGCCGTGCCGATTACAGCGCTCGACAAGCCACCGGCGACACAAAACCCAGTATGTACCCCCGTTTGTAGAAAGAGTTCGACCGTTTTATACTCTCTAAAACGCTCAACGGCTTTACGGTTATTAAGAACATTTAACGATTTCTGAATGGAGCTCAATTCGCGCTTAAAGGCAGATTGTATTTTCTTGAAATTCTTGACATCCTTCAAAGTTAGTTTGTTTTGGTCAAAAAAACTCTCTTTTTCTGGCACAGATACAGGCATGGTATAAGACGAACACACAACCTTTTCATCTTTTTCGTCAAGAGAACTCTCTTTTTCCGGCACAGATACAGGCATGGTATAAGACGAACACACAACCTTTTCATCTTTTTCGTCAAGAGAACTCTCTTTTTCCGGCACAGATACAGGCATGGTATAAGACGAACACACAACCTCTTCATCTTTTGAAGTTGTGCGTAAATTTTCTTCAGTGAACTTCCTCCATAATGAATTCAGCCTCTTACATACATCGGTGAAAGTAATTTTTACATGACCATTGGCATCAACGACATGTTGATAAAGAAAATCTTTCATCAACTCATTAATCTCAGATTCATACAAAGGGAACCGCCCTGTAGATATCGCCAATTGGTAGGCACTACTCTCACCGCAGCATGAGGTCACCGCGTTTATAGATATGAACAATGGATCCGATGTTTCATATGGATAGAGTGTGAGCTGGTTAAGTAACACATCAAAGTGCAATGTTCGCTCTTTATTATCGCCAATAATACCAGGCTCAACTAACTTACTCTCATCTAAAAGAAAATGAGTGCACGCAGATGATAACACACCACCATTTACGGCAGATATGATAGAGAAAAGCATCATACTGTGTGTCTCCCCTTTACCAGAGAAGTTATAATGTAAAAAATTATTCCATATCGTTTCCCCTTTTCGTTACCAGGCATTTACCTGATTTATATTTTTCATCTCAAGACATAAGCACAGGTCATCCAGTATCGGTCTGAAATAGCATTGTCGCCACTGGCTGATTTTCTCCGCTGACGCCGCAGTTATTGCCTGGAGAGACAGGTGCATATCCGCCATGTTCATTTGCCCGGCATTCAATTTTTACTTTACTTTTTGACCACTTGCGAGGGATAGGAAGGGAATATTGTTGAGTTTACAGTAGTATTGGCCAGCCAGGTTACTGGCGTGACAAATAATAACATGTTGTTTTTTATTCAATGGATCAGAATGGTTTTGACGTTAGATAATGCCATTACAGTTGTGGTTAAAGACTGCTAATATTACCTACTAAAATTATTATAAAGACATAACTTCGCCGCTAGCCCACGCCAAAATTGCCATATTAAGGGAAGCGCAGATAAAGGGTAATAAAAAAAACGACTAGCTCACCTGGCCGGAGAGAGTGCCAGGTTAACCAGTCGAATTTATACGACAACGTATGTCGTTATGCCAGTACCGTCGAAGGCGCTTTGAAAGCCAACGGCAGTTCTGCGTCATCCTGGAAGGTCACAAATTCCCAGGCCTCCTGATTTGCCAGGACAGCCTGTAACAGTTTGTTATTCAATGCATGACCGGATTTATACGCGGTAAATGCACCAATAATATTGTGACCGCACATGAACAAGTCACCGATCGCATCGAGCATTTTGTGGCGAACGAATTCATCTTCAAAACGCAGGCCGTCTTCGTTCAATACGCGATAATCGTCAACAACGATGGCACAATCGAAGCTGCCGCCCAGGCACAGGCCACGGGACTGCAGATATTCGATATCACGCATGAAACCGAAGGTACGCGCACGGCTGATCTGGCGCATGAACGCATCCGCAGAGAAGTTCATCGCATAGCGCTGGCTGCTGGAATCGATCGCCGGATGGTTAAAGTCGATAGTGAAATCCAACGTAAAACCATTGTACGGTCTGAATTCAGCCCATTTATCGCCATCTTCAACCCGAACAGTCTCTTTAATACGTACAAATTTTTTGGCGCAGTTCAGTTCATCAATACCGGCATCCAGCAGCAGGTAGACGAACGGAGCAGCACTGCCATCCATAATCGGGATTTCCGGGGCATTAACCTCAACAACGATGTTATCGATACCTAACCCCGCCAGAGCAGCATTCAGGTGCTCAACGGTTGAAATCCGTACATCATGCTCATTCACCAGACAGGTACAGAGCATGGTATCACGCACAGATTTGGCATCGGCCGGGAAATCTACCGGTGGATTCAAGTCGGTGCGACGATAGATGACCCCGGTATTGGCCGGCGCAGGGCGTAATGTCAGAGTGACTTTTTTACCGGTATGTAAACCGACGCCAGTCGCCTGAACGATACGTTTAAGTGTCCTTTGTTTGATCATCGTATAATCTCGCCAAATAACCTATCCAACCGAAGTGTACTATACATTCGGCGGGCCAGTTTAGCACAAAGAGCCCAGAATCCCAAATTCCAGCTAATTCTTAATCAGCTTGCTTACGCAGGAATGCGGGGATATCCAGATAATCCGGCTCTTTTGCCGCCTGTGGCGTATTGTCGTTAACCACTTTAGCGACCGTTTTTTGCTCCTGCGTCAGCGGCGCCATACCGTGCTGCTGATAACGATCCATCACCGGCTGCTGCACCTGTTTGTTGGTCACCAGAGTGATTTCCGGACGTTTGTCCATACCAATACCGGTCGCCACCACGGTCACGCGCAGTTCGTCGTTCATATCCGGGTCCAGAGAAGTACCGATAACCACGGTGGCGTTATCCGACGCAAAGGCGCGAATGGTGTTGCCGACGGTTTCAAACTCATCCAGACGCAGGTCGAAGCCCGCCGTAATGTTGACCAACACGCCGCGCGCGCCAGACAGGTCGATATCTTCCAGCAGTGGAGAAGAAATAGCCATTTCAGCCGCTTCTTCCGCACGGTCTTCACCGCTTGCCACGCCGGAGCCCATCATTGCATAGCCCATTTCAGACATCACGGTACGCACGTCCGCAAAGTCGACGTTCATCAGGCCTGGGCGGGTAATCAGCTCGGCGATACCCTGCACCGCGCCTTTCAATACGTCGTTCGCCGCGCCGAAGGCATCGAGCAGCGAAATGCCGCGACCCAGTACTTTCAACAGCTTGTCGTTCGGTATGGTGATCAGCGAGTCCACATGCCTGGACAGCTCGGTGATACCCTGTTCCGCAAATGCCATACGCTTTTTGCCTTCGAAATTGAAAGGCTTAGTCACCACGGCAACGGTCAGAATACCTAAATCTTTTGCCACTTCAGCAACTACTGGCGCCGCGCCGGTTCCGGTACCTCCGCCCATGCCTGCCGCGATAAATACCATGTCTGCGCCTTCAAGCGCCGCACGTAGCGCTTCACGGTCTTCGTCCGCCGCGTTACGACCGACTTCCGGGTTCGCGCCAGCGCCCAAACCTTTGGTAATGCCACTACCAATTTGAATGGTCTGGCCAACCGCCGTTTTACGCAACGCCTGAGCGTCGGTATTCACCGCGAAGAATTCAACACCTTCGATGCGCTCGCGCACCATGTGTTCAACAGCGTTACCGCCGCCGCCACCGACGCCGATGACTTTAATCACCGCGTCGTTGGTTAGTTCCATAGGTTCAAACATAATCTCTCTCCGTCATGTGCCTGTCGCCTGAGGCCGTAATATCTGGCGGCCTCATAAAAATTAAAACTCTTTTCGCAGCCAGCTATTAAGTCGCTTGATCCACGAGCCAACTGATGCCGTAACACGTTTTTCCACTTCTGCTTCACCGTTTAAGTGGGACTCTTTCCCGTAGTGAAGCAATCCCACCGCCGTCGAATAATACGGCTCCTGGGCATAATCCGTCAGACCGGTGATATTCAGCGGCGCGCCGATACGCACCTGCGTATGGAATACGCGCTGGGCGCAAGCCGCAAGCCCTTCGATTTGCGCCGCGCCACCGGTTAACACAATCCCCGCCGCCAGGTGATGTTTTACCCCTTGTTGGCGAAGCTGTTCCTGTAATTGCAATATCTCTTCGTTGACCAGATTGAGCAGCTCGGTATAACGCGGCTCAATTACTTCCGCCAGCGTCTGGCGTTGCAGGCTGCGCGGCGGACGCCCGCCTACGCTTGGCACTTCAACACTCTCGTCTTTACCGACGATGGAACCCAGCGCGCAACCATGGCGGACTTTAATGGCTTCGGCATCGCTCGGCGGCGTACCAAAGGCATAAGCGATATCGCTGGTCACCACATTCCCCGCGTAAGGGATCACTTTGGTATGGCGCAGCGCGCCGCCAGTATAAACGGCGATATCCATTGTACCACCGCCGATATCCACGACACAGACGCCCAGTTCACGTTCATCTTCCGTCAACACGGAATAGCTGGCCGCCAGTCCGGCAAATATCAATTGGTCAACTTTTAGACCACAACGTTCAACAGCTTTGACAATGTTTTTTGCCATATCGTTGTGGCAGGTAATCAAATGCACTTTCGCCTGCATTCGCACGCCGGAAAGACCTACCGGGTTTTTAATGCCTTCCTGGTAGTCAATGGCGTACTCCTGAGGAATCACATGCAGCACGCGATGCTCGTCGCGCACGCGCACTGACTTCGCAGTATGCACGACGTTTTCCACATCTTCCTGCGTCACTTCTTCTTCAGAAATAGGCACCATGCCTATCTCATTCTGACAGCTAATATGCTTTCCAGAAAGCGCCAGATATACCGAAGATATCTGGCAATCCGCCATCAATTCCGCTTGGTCAATAGCGCGCTGAACGCACTTCACTACTGACTCAAGGTCATTCACCCCGCCTTTATCCATACCCCGCGATGGACAACTGCCCACGCCAATGATATTGACCATACCGTCGGGCAGAACTTCCCCTACTAAAGCGGCAACCTTCGCGGTGCCAATCTCCAGTCCTACTACCAGTTTTCTGTCCGTCGCCTTGATCATTGTTGTTCTGCCTGTGCCTGATTCTGTTGCTGATTAGATTCCTCAGGGGGGAGCGGCACCCAGCCAACCGCCGCACCTGAGTCATAACGCAAATCAACGTAGCTAATCCGTTTGCCATCGGTTTGCGCCTGCTGCTGTAAAACCGGATAGAGTTCTACAAAGCGAGCCAACCTTTTCATCGTATCGCCCCTGCCAAGATTGAGCTTAATGCCGTTATTAAGCGTCAATTGCCAGGAGCGACGTGCGGTCATCGCCGCTTCCTTCAGAGTGAATTTATCCTTAGCCAGCACCTGCCCCATCTCGCGGTATCCTTGCAACACTTCACTCGCGCTGCCTTCCGGGCCGTACAACATGGGTAAAACCTGTTTGCCGATGCGATCTGACGGGACACTGAAGGTATTGCCTTCAGCATCGACCATATGTTGATCATTCCAACGCGCAATCGGCACATATTCAACCAGATGAATCTTCAATTCATCAGGCCACTGTTTTCTGACGCTGGCCTGTTTAATCCACGGTAAACGCTCAATCTGGCTCTGGATAATGTTCACATCCTGAGTCATAAAGGTTCCCGGCGCGCCCAGAGCCAGTATTGCCTGGCGGATATCATCGTTACGCGTGTAGTGACGCTCGCCGGTTAATACCAGCTTTGATAACGGTAAACGCTGCGCATCTTCCATCCACCTTAACACGACCCACCCGCTAACAAACACGGTACACAGCACCGTCAGCAGGAATATCATTCCCACAAGACGCGTTCCATTATTACGGCGTGAAGAAGGCGTCTCTTCGTCACTGTTTCGCGTGTTCAGCGCAGCTTGCGACATATCAGTCCGCCAACTCCAGAATCCGTACCACTAACTGCGAGAAGCTCATTCCCGCCTGACGCGCCGCCATCGGCACCAGACTATGGCTGGTCATACCTGGAGAAGTATTGGCTTCCAGCAGATAAAACTGACCATCACTGTCCAGCATGACGTCAATGCGCCCCCATCCTTTACAGCCTAAAGCTTTCCAGGCTTGCAGGACGAGCGACTGTAGCGCGGCCTCTTGGGAGGCTTCTAAACCGGCAGGGCAGAAATACTGTGTCTCATCAGAGAGATACTTCGCCTCATAATCATAGAAGGTTCCTGCCGGTTGGATACGAATTGTCGGTAAAATTTCTTCGCCAAGTATCGCCACCGTGAATTCAGGGCCGCACAGCCATTTCTCGATCAGCACTTCGTCATCATGCTGAAAAGCCAATGCTAACGCCCCCTGTAAAGCATTTTCTTCTACCACTTTCGTCATGCCGACGCTGGAACCTTCACGGCCAGGTTTGACGATCAGCGGTAAACCCAGCGCCGAAATTCGCGCTTTTTGTTCTTCGCTAAGGCCTTTTTCAAACCCGGCGCGCGTCAGCGCGAACCACGGCGCGACCAGTAAGCCAGCGCCCTGCCACAGCAATTTACTGCGCAGTTTATCCATTGAAAGCGCCGAGGCCATCACGCCGCTGCCGGTATAAGGCAGGCCGAGCAGTTCAAGCATTCCCTGTAAGGTGCCATCTTCACCGCCGCGGCCATGCAACGCAATAAAGGCCTTCTGAAAGCCCATTGCTTTAAGCTGCGCGACATCGACCTCTTTCGGATCGACAGGGTGCGCATCAATACCGCCTTCACGTAACCCTGCCAGCACTGCCGCGCCGGATTCCAGTGAGACCTCCCGCTCCGCAGAGGCTCCGCCCAACAGGACCGCGATTTTATCAGCCATGTTGCTCTTCCTCCTGGGTTTGCGGCTTGAGCTTGATTTCAGATAAGTAACGCGCAATTTTGCCAACATTTCCTGCGCCTTGCACTAATATCAAGTCGTTACCCGTAAGCACCGGCGCTAATATTGTCGCAATTTGAGCCGGATCGGAAACCAGAATCGGGTCAATTTTTCCCCGATTACGAATCGTGCGGCATAAAGAACGACTATCCGCGCCCGGAATCGGCGTTTCGCCCGCCGGGTAAACGTCCAGCATCAGCAACGCATCGACCTGCGTCAGCACATTGGCGAAATCGTCATACAGATCGCGCGTGCGCGTGTAACGGTGCGGCTGAAACAGCATCACCAGGTTTTTATCCGGCCACCCCGCCCGCGCGGCTTTAATCGTGGCGTCGACTTCCGTGGGATGATGGCCATAGTCATCTACCAGCATCGCTGTCCCGGATTTACCATTCACCGGCTCAAGCGGGAACTCGCCGAGGAAGTCAAAGCGACGCCCGGTCCCCTGGAAGCTTTCCAGCGCGCGCAGGATAGCGTCATCGTCGATGCCTTCTTCAGTCGCTACCGCAACCGCCGCCGTGGCATTCAGGGCATTATGGCGACCCGGCGCATTCAACGTCACGCGCAGATCCGGCATCCCCTGACGCAACAGCGTAAAGTGCCCCTGCGGCCCTATCTGCTGATAATCTTCTACACGGACGTCGGCGTCATCACTAAAGCCATACGTCGTGGTCTGACGCCCCACCCGCGGCAGCAGCTCGCGAATGACCGGATCGTCGACGCACATTACCGCGCGACCGTAGAACGGCAGGTTGTGCAGGAAGTTAATAAACGTCTGCTTTAAATTTTCAAAGTCGCCATGATAGGTATCCATATGGTCGGCTTCGATGTTGGTGACAATCGCTACCATCGGCTGCAAATGCAGGAACGACGCATCGCTCTCATCCGCCTCGGCAATCAGGTAACGACTATGGCCCAGACGCGCATGAACGCCTGCGGCCTTCACCAGTCCGCCATTCACGAAAGTCGGGTCCAGCCCCGCTTCGGCATAAATACTGGACACCATTGCGGTCGTTGTGGTTTTACCGTGGGTTCCGGCAATGGCGATGCCGTGTCGAAAACGCATCAGTTCCGCCAGCATTTCCGCACGGCGAATGACCGGAATACGCGCTTCATGCGCCGCGACAATTTCCGGGTTATCCGCAGAAATCGCGCTGGAAACCACGACCACGCTGGCATCGCGCACATTTTCCGGGCGATGGTTAAAGAAAATCGTCGCCCCCAAGCTCGTCAACTGCTGGGTCACCGGATTCGGCGCTAAATCGGAACCACTGATCTGATACCCTTCATTGGCCAGAACTTCGGCAATACCGCCCATACCAGCACCACCGATGCCGACAAAGTGGATGTGCCGAACGCGACGCATTTCGGGCACGATGGAACGCAGTTTTGCCAGTTGTTGTGTATTCATTCTTTACGCCATTAACTCGACTACCCGTCATACTTCAAATTGCAGATACGTTGCCTTTCCTGCAACCCGAATGATTGAGGGTATAAAAACCTGCGATGCAAAAGGCACCGCTACAAATTACGTCCGGGCAACCCGGATGACTTCACTGGCGACGCGCTCGGTGGCATCCAGAATGGATACCGCGCGGGCACGCTCCGCCATTGTTAACAAAGTGTCTCGCGACCATCCCGCCAGGGTGTCGGCGACCGCTTCCGCAGTAAACTGCGGCTGCTCAAGAATCTTCGCTGCGCCGGCGTTTTCTAACGGCAGCGCATTCCAGTACTGCTGCCTGTCTTTATGCTGAAATGGCACGAATATCGCCGGTAACCCGGCGGCGGCGATCTCGCTCACTGTTAAAGCGCCGGAACGGCACACCACCACATCCGCCCACGCATAGGCGGCGGCCATGTCATCGATAAATTCCGTTACCTTATGCTGCGGTTGTCCCGCCCCGGCATACGCCTGCTCTGCCGTGAGCTGCGCGCCTTTTCCGCTTTGATGCCAGATTGTAACCGTATCGCCCAGTCTGGCGGCAACCTGCGGCAGCGTCTGGTTCAGGACTCGCGCCCCCTGAGAACCGCCGACCACCAACACGCGAATCGGGCCGTCACGACCGGCCAGACGCACCTGCGGCAACGGCAACGCCAGTACGTCGGTACGCACCGGGTTACCCACCACTTCCGCGTTCGGGAACGCACCGGGAAACGCCTGCATCACCGTGGTCGCGATTTTGGCCAGCCACTGATTGGTTAGCCCGGCGATACCGTTTTGCTCATGCAGGACGACCGGAATACCCAATGACCAGGCGGCAAGACCGCCGGGGCCGGAAACATAACCGCCCATTCCCAGCACGACATCCGGCTTAAACCGCTTCATGATCGCCCGCGCCTGCCGCCAGGCGTTAAAAATCCGCAGCGGCGCCGCCAGAAGCGCTTTTACGCCTTTACCGCGCAGACCGGAGATCCGAATAAAGTCAATGTCGATGCCATGCTTCGGCACTAAATCCGCTTCCATACGATCGGCGGTGCCCAGCCAGCGAACCTGCCAGCCCTGAGCCATTAAATGGTGCGCAACGGCCAGCCCCGGAAACACATGTCCGCCGGTACCGCCTGCCATCACCATTAACCGCTTCGGTTGACCACTCATCGAGAACCTCGTGTAAACGCCTGCGCTTTTTCCAGACGCGTTTCATAATCAATACGTAATAAAAACATAATGGCCGTCGACATAATCAACAGACTCGACCCGCCATAACTGATCAGCGGCAGCGTCAGACCTTTCGTCGGTAGCATTCCCGCCGCCGCGCCAACGTTCACCAGCGCCTGGAAGCTAAACCAGATACCGATAGAACAGGCTAAAAATCCGGAAAAACGGTGGTCAATCTGCAGCGCCTTACGGCCAATCGACATCGCGCGAAAAGCGACGAAGAATACCATTAAAAGCGCCAATACCACACCGATATAACCCAGTTCTTCCCCAATAATGGCGAAGATGAAATCAGTGTGCGCCTCTGGCAAATACTCCAGTTTCTGTACCGAATTCCCCAGCCCTTGCCCCCATATCTCACCGCGACCAAAAGCCATTAACGACTGCGTTAGCTGATAACCGCTGCCGAATGGATCTTCCCAAGGGTTCCAGAAAGAGGTGACGCGGCGAATACGATATGGTTCAGCGAGGATCAACAGAATCACTGCCGATATCCCCATCCCGATAATGGCGATGAACTGCCATAATTTCGCCCCAGCGAGAAACAGCATCGCCAGCGTGGTGACAAACAGTACGACCACCGTCCCGAGGTCAGGCTGCGCCAGCAGTAACACCGCCAGCACCAGAATCACGCCCATTGGTTTTAAAAAGCCGCGCAGGTTGTTGCGCACTTCATCAACCTTACGCACCAGATAGTTCGCGAGATAGCAGAACAACGACAACTTAGTAAACTCCGCAGGCTGAATACGCAGCGGCCCCAGCGCAATCCAGCGCGATGCCCCGTTGACCGAACTCCCGACGACCAGCACGATAAGCAGCATAATGATCGACGCAATTAGCATTGTCGTGCTGTATTTTTGCCAGAAGGTCATTGGCAAACGCAGCGTGACCATCGCCAGACAAAATGCCAGGAAGATATAGAGCGCATCACGTTTGGCAAACAAAAACGGATCGTTCGCCAGACGCTGTCCGACTGGCATGGAGGCCGACGTCACCATGACAAAACCTATCGCCGCCAGCCCGAAGGTCAGCCATAGCAGCGTGCGGTCATACATGATCAGGCTGTCGGCGTCTTTATCGCGCGAAGCCATCACCCAGCCTTTAAGCGCCGCAAACAGCCAGGCCAGGAGGCCAAAACCTGGTACGCGCGGCATTCTCAGACGGGGGAGAGATAAACGCATCAACCCAACTCCTTCGCCAGACGGGTAAAGACATCGCCCCGTTGCTCAAAACTTTTAAACTGATCAAGGCTGGCGCAGGCGGGCGACAGTAGCACCATATCGCCCGACTGAACGCGCGGCGCCAGCAAACGCATCGCCTCTTCCATCGTTTCAGTCTGTTCTGCGATTTCCGGACGCAGCGCGGCAAGCTGCGCGCCATCGCGCCCAAAACAGTAAAGGCGGATACGGTCGCCAGTCAAATAGCGCGCCAGCGAAGAAAAGTCTGCCGACTTACCGTCGCCGCCCAGCAGCAGATGCAGCGTGCCGTCCACATGCAACCCGTTTAGCGCCGCTTCGGTACTGCCGACGTTGGTCGCTTTCGAATCGTTGATCCAACGTACGCCGTTATGTTCCAGCGCTAGCTGGAAGCGGTGCGCTAGCCCGGTAAATGTCGTCAACGCCTTCAGACTGCTGGCGCGCGGCAGACCAGCGGCATCCGCCAGCGCCAGCGCCGCTAACGCATTGGTATAGTTATGCTGGCCGGAAAGCTTCATCTCTTTCACGTTCAGCACTTTCTCGCCTTTTACCCGCAACCAGGTTTCACCCTGTTGACGATTAAGATGATAATCACCCATATTGACGCCAAAACTGACGCAGCGTTCATCGGCGCCGCGTACCGGCATCGTCAACGCGTCATCGGCATTCACCACGCACACTTTCGCATTCTCGTAGACGCTCAGTTTCGCTGCCCGGTACTGTTGCAGACCAAACGGATATCTATCCATATGATCTTCAGTGACATTGAGCACCGTTGCCGCCACCGCCTGCAAACTTGACGTGGTTTCCAGTTGGAAGCTGGAGAGTTCAAGCACGTACAGTTCGCGATCGGCATCCAGCAGCATCAGCGCCGGAAGTCCGATATTACCGCCAACGCCGACATTGACGCCCGCCGCCTTCGCCATCTCGCCCACTAATGTGGTCACGGTGCTTTTGCCGTTCGAGCCGGTGATGGCCACAATCGGCGCCTGCGCTTCGCGGCAAAACAGTTCGATATCGCCGACAATTTCTACTCCAGCGCTGGCGGCAGCGCTAAGAGAGGGATTCGCCAGGGCGATGCCAGGGCTGGCGACAATCAAATCTGCCGCTAATAGCCATTCGTCATTCAGGCCGCCAACGTGGCGCTCAATTTCTTGCGGCAGTTTATCCAGACCCGGCGGCGTCACGCGGGTATCCATCACGCGCGGCGTGACGCCGCGGGCGAGGAAAAAATCCACGCAGGAAAGTCCGGTTAAGCCCAGACCGATAATGACGACGTTTTTGCTCTGGTAATCAGCCATGATTAACGTACCTTCAGCGTTGCCAGGCCAATCAGCACCAGCATCAGCGAAATAATCCAGAAGCGCACAATCACGCGCGGTTCCGGCCAACCTTTCAGTTCATAATGGTGATGGATAGGCGCCATACGGAAAATACGCTGTCCGCGTAATTTGAAAGAACCCACCTGCAGGATGACCGACAGGGTTTCCACCACAAAGACGCCGCCCATAATCACCAGCAGGAATTCCTGACGCAACAGCACGGCAATAATGCCCAACGCGCCGCCCAACGCCAGCGATCCGACATCGCCCATAAAAACCTGCGCCGGATAGGTGTTAAACCACAAGAATCCTAATCCCGCGCCGACAATGGCCGTACAGACGATCACCAGTTCGCCCGCATGACGTAAATACGGAATATGCAGATAATTGGCGAAGTTCATGTTCCCGGTCGCCCATGCTACCAACGCAAAGCCGGCGGCAACGAAGACGGTCGGCATAATCGCCAGGCCATCGAGCCCGTCTGTCAGGTTCACGGCGTTACCCGTACCAACGATGACAAAGTAGGACAGCAGGATGTAAAACAGCCCCAATTGCGGCATAACATCTTTAAAGAACGGTACCACCAGTTGGGTCGCAGGCGTGTCTTTCCCGACGAGATAAAGCGCAAAAGCCACGCCAAGCGCGATAACCGACATCCAGAAATATTTCCAGCGCGCAATCAGCCCCTTGGTATCTTTACGCACCACTTTGCGGTAGTCATCGACAAAACCGATAATACCGTAGCCAATCAGTACTACCAGCACGCACCAGACGTATGGGTTAGACGGGTAAGCCCATAACAGAACGGAAATCACAATCGCTGTCAGGATCATGATGCCGCCCATCGTCGGCGTACCACGTTTACTGAAGTGCGATTCCGGGCCATCGTTACGTACAACCTGGCCAAAAGAGAGTTTTTGCAGACGAGCGATCATACGCGGGCCCATCCATAAAGAGATGAACAACGCGGTCAGCAGGCTGACGATGGCGCGAAACGTCAGATAAGAAAAGACGTTAAAGCCGGAATAATATTTGACCAAATGCTCGGCCAGCCAAACTAACATGAACCTTTCTCCTGTAACGCATGAACCACGTCTTCCATCGCGGCGCTGCGTGATCCTTTCACTAAAATAGTCATCATCGGTTGCTCCTGGAGCAGAGCCTTTAAACGCGCAATCAGCGCGGCTTTATCTGCAAAATGTTCGCCAACGCCGCTGGCGTGGCTGATAGCCTGACTGCGTTTTCCGGTACTTAACACTCGATCGATACCCGCCGCTTTTGCGGCCTCGCCAACCTGGATGTGGCACGCTTCGCTTTCTGCGCCCAGTTCAGCCATATCGCCCACCACCAGCACGCGGTAGCCTGGCATTTCAGAAAGGACTTGCACTGCGGCGGTCATTGAACCGACGTTGGCGTTATAAGCGTCATCCAGCACCAGTTGGTTTTCACTTAACTGAACCGGGAACAGTCGTCCAGGCACGGCTTTTAACGTCGCCAGACCCGCTTTAATGGTCGTCAGCGTCGCCCCCACCGCCATTGATAAAGCAGCGGCCGCCAGCGCGTTAGCAATATTGTGCCGCCCCGGCAGCGGCAGCAGTACATCAATGCTGCCCCTCGGCGTTTGCAAGGTAAATTCTGTACCATGTGACGTAACGTGAATATTCGCGGCGGTAAAGTCGCTGTTTGCCGCATTCGGTGAGAAACGCCACACCTGGCGATCGCCAATAATGCTTTGCCAGTTTAGCCAATCGTTATTATCGGCATTCATAATCGCGATACCGTTCTCAGGCAAACCGGTATAGATTTCGCCTTTCGCTTTCGCCACGCCGGCTAACGAGCCGAAGCCTTCCAGATGCGCCGCCGCCAGATTATTGACCAGCGCCGCTTCCGGGCGCGTCAGGCTAACGGTCCAGGCGATTTCGCCCTGGTGATTAGCGCCTAATTCGATTACGGCATAGTCATAATCATGGTTTAATCGCAGCAGCGTTATCGGCACGCCGATATCGTTGTTAAAATTGCCTGCGGTATACAGGGTATTTCCGCACTGGCTAAGAATCGCGGCGGTCATCTCTTTGACCGAGGTTTTGCCGGACGAACCGGTTAACGCCACCACCCGCGCCGGTACCTGCATACGTACCCAGGCGGCCAGTTGGCCAAATGCCTGACGCGTGTCTTTTACAATCACCTGCGGAAGATCGATATCCAGAGGACGACTGACCAGCAGGGCGCCAGCGCCGTTCGCTTTTGCTTTATCAGCAAAATCATGCGCATCAAAGCGTTCCCCTTTCAGCGCCACGAACAGGCATCCCGGCGTCACTTTCCGTGTATCGGTAATGACCGTATCGAGAGTGAGATCCGCCCCGCGATGTTCGGCGCCAAGGACATCGGCAATTTTGCTGAGCGTTACGCTAATCATGCGATCACCCCCAGCAAACGCGCTGCGGTCACGCGGTCTGAATAATCAAGACGCTGCGTGCCGACAATCTGGTAATCCTCGTGCCCTTTACCTGCAATCAGCACGACGTCATTGTCTTTTGCCTGCATAATGGCGTTGGTTACCGCCTCAGCGCGGCCTTCCATTACCCTGACCTGCCCGGCGTCCAGCATTCCAGCCAGAATATCGTTGATAATGGCGCGCGGCTCCTCGGTACGCGGGTTATCGTCAGTCACCACGACGATATCCGCGAACTCTTCGGCAATGGCCCCCATGAGTGGGCGCTTACCTTTGTCACGATCCCCGCCACAGCCAAAGACGCACCATAATTTTCCGGCGCAGTGCAGACGCGCCGCCTGCAACGCTTTTTCCAGCGCATCAGGCGTGTGCGCGTAATCGACAACGACAGTGGCTTTGCCTGGCGCGCTAAAGACTTCCATCCGCCCGCAAACCGGCTGCAAACGCGCGGCGGTTTTCAGCAAATCCGTTAACGGATAGCCCAGCGCCAGCAGCGTCGCCAACGCCAGCAGTAAGTTGCTGACGTTAAACGCGCCCATCAGGCGGCTTTCTATTTCGCCTTCACCCCAGCTTGAAGCAAAACGAATCGTCGCTCCGCGGTCGTGGTAGTCCACCGCCTCCGCTTTCAGCCAACGGCCGTGACAGTTAGGATTGATATGCCCTTCCATCGATACTGCGACCGCATCGGGTAGCGACGCCAGCCAGCGGCGTCCAACTTCATCATCGGCGTTGACGATTGCCTGCCCGTGATGGTGAGTTGAATAAAGCATCCATTTTGCCGCCTCGTAATGCGCCATATCGCCATGATAGTCGAGATGGTCGCGGCTCAAATTAGTAAATACGGAGGCAGCAAATTTCAGCGCCGCCACGCGATGCTGCACCAGGCCGTGAGAAGAGACTTCCATCGCGCCGAAGGTCGCGCCCTGCGCAACCAGACTGGCCAGCACATGCTGAACATCCACAGCGGAACCGGTTGTGTTCTCCGTCGGGATCACTTTGCCCAACAGTCCGTTGCCTACCGTTCCCATCACCGCGCTGGTTTCGCCGAGCAACTGGCTCCACTGCGCCAGCAGTTGGGTGGTGGTGGTCTTGCCGTTGGTGCCGGTCACCGCCACCAGACGCATGTTTTCAGATGGCTCGTGGTAAAAGCGGCCCGCCAGCGCCGATAAACGCTCATTGAGCTGGCTGAGATAGACGACCGGTACGCCGTGCATTTCGCGAATCTCACCGTCGGTCGCCTCGTCTCTCGCCTCTGCAATAATGGCAGCTACGCCTTGCGCTATCGCCTGCGGGATATATCGACGCCCGTCCGCCTGATGACCCACCACTGCCACAAAGAGATCGCCCGCCGCAGCCACACGGCTGTCGAGCGTCATCTCTCGCAGTTCTCGCGCGGGTAGTCCAGCCACCCACGGAGCAAGAAGGTCGCGCAAATTACGATCTGCCACCTGTTCCCTCGCCTTGATTAATTACAAATTCATTTTTTTCGCCCGTTGCCAGCGCATCCGGTTCGATGTTCATGGTGCGCAGAACGCCGCCCATGATGGCACCAAACACCGGCGCGGAAACGGCGCCGCCGTAGTATTTACCCGCCTGCGGATCGTTGATTACAACTACCAGCGCGAAGCGCGGCTGACTCGCAGGCGCTACGCCTGCGGTATAAGCAATATATTTGTTGATGTAGCGACCGTCCGGCCCCACTTTTTTCGCCGTACCGGTTTTGATAGCGATACGGTAGCCTTTAATTGCCGCCTTCACGCCGCCGCCGCCAGGCAGCGCCACGCTTTCCATCATATGCACCACGGTGCGCACGGTGGATTCAGGAAATATGCGTTCGCCGGGTACAGGCGGATCGACTTTGGTAATCGACAGCGGGCGATAAATGCCATAGCTGCCGATCGTTGCATAGACTCGCGCTAACTGTAACGGCGTTACCATTAGCCCGTAGCCGAAAGAGAAGGTGGCCCTCTCTATGTCGGACCACCGTTGTTTTTGAGGATATAAGCCACTGCGTTCTCCGACCAACCCCAAATTGGTCGCCTTTCCTAGCCCAAAACGTGAGTAAGTATCTACTAACGCTGAGGACGGCATCGCTAACGCCAGTTTGGATACGCCGACGTTACTCGACTTCTGTAGAACCCCGGTCAGGGTTAATTCGCTGTAGCGCGCCACGTCTTTGATTTCGTGGCCGTTAATTCGGTATGGAACGGTATTCAACACCGTATTTTCGTTGACGATACCGCGCTGAAGCGCGGTCATCACCACCATCGGCTTAACCGTAGAACCCGGTTCAAACACGTCGGTGATGGTGCGGTTACGCATCGCGTCTTTCGGCGTACCGGCAAGGTTGTTGGGGTTATAAGAAGGGCTGTTGGCCATCGCCAGCACTTCACCGGTATTGACATCGACCAGCACCGCGCTACCGGATTCCGCCTTGTTAAACGCCACCGCGTTGTTCAGCTCGCGGTAAACCAGCGCCTGTAAGCGTTCATCAATGCTTAACGCCAGGTTGTGCGCAGCCTGGCTGTCAGTGGAGGAGATATCCTCTATCACGCGACCATAGCGGTCTTTACGCACGATTCGCTCGCCAGGCTGACCGGTAAGCCACTTATCGAAGCTCTTTTCAACGCCTTCAATTCCCTGACTATCGACGTTGGTAAAACCGATGAGGTGAGCGGTTACTTCTCCTGACGGGTAGTAGCGGCGTGATTCTTCACGCAAATGAATACCCGGCAGTTTGAGTTTTTTGATGTAGTCCGCCATGTCAGGATTCACCTGACGCGCCAGATAAATAAAACGCCCTTTCGGGTTGGCGTTGATACGGGCGGAGAGCTGATCGAGCGGGATATTGAGCGCGGTGGAAAGCGCTTTCCAGCGATCGCCGACGCTGATGCCGCCGGCGTCATGAACTTCTTTCGGATCGGCCCAGATCGCCTTAACCGGTACGCTGACCGCCAGTGGACGCCCGGAACGGTCGGTAATCATACCGCGTGAGGTGGAGACTTCCTGAACACGCAATGAACGCATATCGCCCTGACGCACCAGCATATCCGGGGCGATAATCTGTAGCCACGCCGCGCGCCCAAGTAAAAAAACCAGCGCCAGTAAAATACAGCCGCAAAGCAACGCAAAACGCCAACTGATGAAGTTGGTCTGTTCTTCCTGGCGTTTCGAATTTATACGCGTCATCCTTCAAGTAGCCTCTGCGTTGACTGCGCGCACCGGCCCCAGTCACTTACCTGAGTAAGCTCCTGAGGATTCATGTGCTTGCCGCCTTGATGCACCATGAATGCTTTCACGTATAGCGTTTTTACCGCTGCTTTCATGCGTCGCGTTTATCCTTATTTTTGCACTACGATATTTTCTTGGGACGGATCAACATGCTGCATTTGCAACTTTTCCGTTGCGATCCGCTCCACCCGGCTGTGATCGCCGAGCGCGTTTTCTTCAAGGATCAGGTTGCGCCACTCAATGTCCAATGCATCGCGCTCCAGAACCAGTTGCTCACGCTGCGCGGTGAGCAAGCGAGTATGGTGCGCCGTCGTTACCACCGTCACCGCCGTTAAAATGATGCAAATGAACAAGCAGAGTGGCAGCTTCCCGAACCGCAAAAGATCGTCACCGATCACGCCAGGCAAGGCATGGCGGTTGGTGATTCCTGGCGATCCCTTCACTTTGCTTAGGGCTTCTGTCACTCTGCTGATCATGCGTTCGTCCTCTCTGCGATACGCAGAACTGAACTACGGGCCCGAGGATTTTCAGCTACCTCTTTTTCACCCGGCATCAACTTGCCTAACGCTCGTAACTCACGACCGCCCAGTTTTTTGAGCTGCGCTTCCGTCATCGGTAATCCGGCCGGCACCCGCGGACCGCGGCTTTGCTCACGCATAAAGCGTTTCACAATACGGTCTTCCAGCGAGTGGAAACTGATGATTGAAAGCCGCCCGCCTGGGGCCAGTACGCTGAGCGAGCTTTTTAGCGCCTGCTCTATCTCCTCCAGTTCACTGTTTACCCAGATGCGCACCGCCTGGAAGGTACGGGTCGCGGGATGTTTGAATTTGTCTTTTACCGGGGTCGCCGCCGCAACCACTTCCGCCAGCTCTTTGGTACGGGTCATCGGCTGTTCGCGATTGCGCTCAACAATGGCGCGAGCAATACGTTTGGCAAAACGCTCCTCGCCGAATGTTTTCAGCACCCAGGCAATATCCGCCTCTTCCGCCGTTTGTAACCACTCGGCGGCAGACTGGCCGCGCGTCGGATCCATTCGCATATCCAGCGGACCGTCGCGCATAAATGAAAAACCGCGCTCCGCATCGTCAAGCTGCGGAGAGGAGACGCCAAGATCAAGAAGAATTCCGTCAATCTTACCGGTAAGCTCGCGCTCGGCTACATAATCAGCCAACGCGGAAAAAGGTCCATGAATGATGGAGAAGCGAGGATCATTAATGGCCTGCGCAACGGCGATCGCCTGCGGATCGCGATCGATCGCCAGCAAGCGCCCCTCTTCGCCTAGTTGCGAGAGGATCAGGCGCGAGTGGCCGCCGCGACCAAATGTGCCATCAATATAGATACCATCCGGACGAATATTTAGACCATTAACGGCTTCATCCAACAGTACCGTGGTGTGTTTAAAATTTTCCATCATCTTATAGAGACAAGTCCTGCAGCCGCTCCGACAACGTTTCGGTAGCTGACTGTTCAGCGTCGATATCTTCCCTGACCTGTTGATACCAGGTCGTTTCATCCCACAGCTCAAATTTGTTGAACTGTCCAACCAGCATCACTTCTTTCGTCAGTCCGGCATGTTGCCGTAGAACTGGCGCGATCAGTAATCGACCTGCACCATCCATCTGACATTCGCTGGCATGGCCCAACAGTAAACGCTGTACGCGACGTTCTACCGGGTTCATGCTCGACAGACGAGATAACTTTTGCTCAATAATTTCCCATTCAGGCAGGGGGTAAAGCAGTAGACATGGGTGATGGATGTCAATGGTACATACCATTTGACCGGTAGCGCTCTCGATCAGTTGCTCCCGATAACGGGTCGGCACGGTCAGGCGCCCTTTACTGTCGAGATTGACTAACGTTGCCCCCCGGAACATGCCAGTCTCACCCCTTTCCACCACTTTATCCCACAAATTCCCACTCGAAGGAGTTTACGGAGCGGAGGAAAAGCTTGTCAAGCGAGTCACAACGCTTACCGAAGTAAAAAAGCCAATGTTTATAGCGAATATCCGCGTTGATTAATTTCCGTCCAGCGCGCCAGACAAATTAACGTTATGAATATTTGTAAGAAAAAAACCAAAGACCCACCACCGTTTAAAACGGACTCAATATAATCCGAGAAAAATATAAAGTGTCAGTTTGCGACGCGAGCGGCATTTTAGGACATATTGCACTGTGTTAACAGTGCCTGCTTAACGTGCCAGGCGCCTGCTATACCAGCGTCTACGGGCGACTATCGCACCAGAGTGAAAAAAGTGGCTGTTAATTCGACAATTTCTTGCATGCTTGTAACAAAACAAGACAAAGGAAAACACTCGTTACGTCTTCATTACCGGAATGCAGACAATTTCAGACAAAAGAAAGGAAATAAAAAACAATTTTCGGATAATTTTAAGGAATAATCTTAATTATTCGAGGGTTATTTTTACTAATACGCTTTTTGTTTGACGGCGGCAGAAGAGATTATCTTTTGCCGCCGCTCCGTTAACTACGGCTCAGAATGCCACGACGATATAGGTTACGCCGAATACGCGTTAAGCCCGGCTTCGGCTTACGCGGCTCATCAAGGCTTGCCAGTACAATCTCCAGCACACGCTCCGCAACATCACGATGACGCTGCGCTACCGCCAGCACCGGGCATTGCAGAAAATCCAGTAGCTCATGATCGCCGAAGGTCGCAATCGCCAAATCCGAGGGCAATTTTCCATCGCGCCGCAGCGTAACGTCCATCACGCCCTGTAATAGCGCGAACGACGTGGTAAAGAGCGCCTGCGGCATAGGATGCGTTTCCAGCCATTTCTCAAATAGCTGCGCAGCGGCTTCGCGTTCATAGCTGTTGGCATATAAGAAATTCACCTCCCGCGGATCGTCTTTCCATGCGGTGCGGAACCCCTGCTCGCGCAGGAAGCTGACGGACAACTCCGGCAGCGCCCCCAAATAAAGCACCGTTTCCGCCGGGAATTTACGCAACTCCTCCGCCAGCATCTCGGCATCATCCTGATCCGCTCCGACCACGCTGGTGAAATGTTCGCGATCCAGCGCCCGGTCAAGCGCGACGATGGGGAACGAATCGTTGGCCCAGCGCTGATAGAAGGGATGCTCCGGCGGTAACGAGGTTGAAACGATGATTGCATCCACCTGCCGTTGTAATAGATGCTCAATGCAACGCATTTCGTTATCCGGCTGATCTTCAGAACAGGCGATCAGCAGTTGGTAGCCACGCTGGCGCGCCTGGCGCTCAAGATAGTTTGCAATACGGGTGTAGCTCGTGTTTTCAAGGTCCGGGATCACCAGACCAATGGAACGTGTGCGTCCAGCACGTAGCCCGGCAGCCACAGCATTAGGATGGTAATTGTGCTCACGCACCACCGCCATGACTTTTTCTACGGTTTTGTCGCTCACGCGGTATTGCTTCGCTTTACCGTTTATAACGTAGCTTGCAGTTGTGCGCGAGACACCGGCCAGCCGAGCGATTTCATCCAGTTTCACAATTGCCCCTTGTGTAAATTGTACAAACCATAACCTTTATGACGGCATGGGTTAAAATCGTTAACATCTAAGCGCAGATTGATCACTCCGGCAACCGCTTTTATTCCGGGTTACCACGGATTTCGCAAAAAAAAAGCCCAACCGGTGATGTTGGGTTGGGGATGATAATTCTTGTCGGCAGACAGCCGGCAAACCAGGTCAGCGCATAATCTTATCGCCGCGTGAAAGCCCTACGACGCCTGAACGCGCCACTTCAACAATTTTCGCCACCTCGCGCAGCGAGGCCAGAAAAGCATCCAGTTTATCGCTGGTGCCCGCCAGTTGAACGGTATACAGCGTTGGCGTGACATCAATAATCTGACCACGGAAAATTTCCGTATTACGCTTCACCTCTTCCCGTCCGTAGCCGCTGGCCTGGATTTTCACCAGCATGATTTCCCGCTCAACGTGCGCTCCCTGACCCAGCTCGCTGACGCGCAGCACATCAACCAGCTTGTGCAGTTGCTTTTCAATTTGCTCAAGCACTTTTTCATCGCCTACCGTCTGGATAGTCATGCGCGACAACGTCGGATCGTCTGTCGGCGCGACGGTCAGGCTTTCAATATTATATCCGCGTTGCGAAAAGAGGCCGATAACCCGCGATAACGCCCCAGATTCGTTTTCCAGTAATACCGATAAAATCCGGCGCATCATCAGGTCCTCTCCGTTTTGCTTAACCACATTTCGTCCATCCCGCCCCCGCGAATCTGCATCGGATAGACATGCTCGCTGCCATCAACGGTGACATCGACGAACACCAACCGGTTATTACGCACATGCTCAAGGGCTTCGCTGAGTTTACTTTCCAGCTCATCCGGACGGTTAATCTGCAGCCCGACATGGCCATATGCTTCCGCCAGGCGCACAAAATCCGGCAATGACTGCATATAAGACTGAGAATGACGACCAGAATAGATCATATCCTGCCACTGTTTCACCATCCCCAGATAACGGTTGTTCAGGTTCAGAACCAGCACCGGCAGTTCATACTGTAAGGCTGTCGACAGCTCCTGAATATTCATCTGTATACTGCCATCGCCGGTCACGCAGACCACCATTTCTTTCGGCAGGGCCATTTTAACGCCCAGCGCAGCCGGTAGGCCAAAGCCCATCGTGCCGAGCCCGCCGGAATTAATCCAGCGACGTGGTTTATCGAACGGGTAGTAGAGAGCGGCAAACATCTGGTGTTGTCCTACATCGGACGTCACGTACGCGTCGCCCTTCGTCAGACGCCAGAGGGTTTCAATCACCGCCTGGGGTTTAATGCTTTCGCTTTCCGCGTCATATTTCAGGCACTGACGGGCACGCCAGCGCTCTATCTGCTGCCACCAGTCGCGAATATCATCCCGCGGCTGAGACGGCGTATCCTGCACCAGGAGCTCCAGCATTTGTTCCAGTACCACACGGGCATCGCCTACCACCGGGATATCAGCGTTAATCGTTTTGGATATAGACGTCGGGTCAATATCGATGTGCAATACCGTCGCGTTCGGACAATATTTAGCAAGATTATTCGTCGCCCGGTCGTCAAATCGTACGCCGACGGCAAAAATCACGTCGGCGTTATGTATGGTCATATTGGCTTCATAAGTGCCATGCATTCCCAGCATCCCTAACGACTGGCGATGAGTCGCAGGAAACGCGCCAATCCCCATTAACGAAGAGACGACTGGCAAGTTGAAGGTTTCGATTATTTGGCGCAGCGGCGCGTAGCAGGCCGCGCTTATCGCCCCTCCCCCCACATAAACCACCGGTTGTTTCGCCGACGCCAGCGTTTGCAGCGCACGTTTAATTTGTCCTTTATGTCCTGACGTTGTGGGATTGTAAGAGCGCATACTGACCGTTTCCGGCCAGGCATACGGCATTTTTTTCGCCGGATTCAGAATATCTTTCGGCAAATCCACGACCACAGGTCCGGGACGCCCGCTTGCCGCCAGCCAGAAGGCTTTTTTGAGTACCTGAGGAATATCTTCCGTATGTTTGACCAGGAAGCTATGTTTGACCACCGGTCGGGAAATCCCCACCATGTCGCATTCCTGAAAGGCATCGTAGCCAATCAATGAGGTAGCGACCTGGCCGGAAAGAATCACTAGCGGAATAGAATCCATATAGGCCGTAGCAATCCCGGTAATCGCATTGGTCGCCCCCGGCCCGGAAGTCACCAGCACCACGCCAATATCGCCAGTGGCTCGCGCCAGACCATCCGCCATATGCACCGCGGCCTGCTCGTGACGAACCAGAACATGATCGATTCCCCCGACGGTATGTAGCGCATCATAAATATCAAGCACTGCGCCCCCAGGGTAGCCGAACACCTGCTTCACGCCTTGATCGATAAGCGATCGCACAACCATCTCGGCTCCAGACAACATCTCCACGGCTTGCCTCCACTTTACACTTGTCATCACGGTTTGACGGACACCTTAACCGCTCGCTATCACGCCGACAATTAGGGGGAATGATGTAACGGGGGAGAAGATCAGAATAATCAGGAAGCAAGAAGAAAGGAAATGGAGAAATACTCCGTCTGAATCACATCAGGTAATAAATAATTGCTTATAAAAGCAGACTTACAGCAATTCATCAATTTTTTATAATGGCGAAAACAAGGGTCAACCGCTAGTTTAGCATAAAATTTTTGATATATATTAAAAAGCAGAATAAACCAGAAGGCATTTCTGATTTATTCTGCCCGTCTTTATCGCTTACAAACAGAGACTAATAACTCTTCCATCCATTGGTGCCCTTTATCGCGCCCAGCCGCTTCATGCCAGGTAAGGTAGCATGTCCGGCTATTCAGTTTTAAAGGCAACGGTAGTATTTGCAGATCCAGCGACTCCGCAAACTCCTCCGCCAGCCAGCGCGGGGCAATGGCGACCAAATGTGTCTGCGAAACTACATTCAGAACGCTGATAAGCGCCATGCCCTGATAAGCCACGCTCGACTGTTTATCCGGCGTGTCATACCATGGCTGACTAAATGAAGCATAACGTTCGAGAGAAACAACCGCATGTTGTTCATTATAAACATCACTTTCTAACAGTGGGCCGCTAATACGCGGATGTTTCCGGCTGGCGACTAAAACCATTTCATCTTTAAATAGCGGTACGCTGGTAAATTCAGGACGACGGAATTCTTCATAGCTAATAACGAATTCGGTCTCCTGATAGCGTAGCTGATGCTCGGTATTCTGATTCAACGAAGCTTTAAAAACGAGATGAATATTCGGCGCAATTTGTTCTACGCGATTATAAATCAGTGACGTCAGGATATTATCCAGCGGACTGCACACGCAAAGGTTGAATACACGTTCGCTGCTGATCGGCTCAAACCCCGATCCCGGTAATTCATTTTGTACCAATTGCAACGCCTAGCGGACTGAACCAAATAGCTGAAATGCGCGGGCAGTCGGCTGAATTCCTCGTCCATAACGAACAAATAGTTCGTCATTAAACATCACCTTCAGACGTGCCACGGCGTTACTGACCGCAGGCTGAGACATTCCCAGCGTATGGGCGGCGCGCGTAATATTCTGCTCTTGCATCACCGCATCGAACACAGTCAATAGGTTCAAATCAACCATGCGAAGCTGCGGTTTACCCATCTCTAAAAGATGCGGCTTTTCGGTTTTGACCTCTGGCATATTTAACTCCACTGTCACGCTTAACTCCCTTTTTCTGGCTGAAAGCAGAAATAATTCCTGAAAATATGATTTACCATGCATATAAAATAAGAAAAAGGGAAAGCGTTAAAATTCGGAAAACATAAAGACGCTGACATAGACAAATAGAATGCCAGCGCAAACGTAATGTGTCCTGAGCCACATCATCGCGATTCATAATGTTTAAATTACGAAAGCAATATAACCATAACCATGACAAATAGACAATCATACGCCAAGTGAATGATAATTTAAGCTTCAATTAAATGTTTATATTATTAACACCGAAAAAGTTAACATTAATTTATCAATAACTTTATCCTTATTCATTAAGTAAACACGGTTATTTGTTAAAATATAAAATAAATCAAAAAGATATACTAAACCTTTAGCAGGCCACTCTCCTAACCAATTTGCAAACAAAAATGCCTAAATATTTCAAATAATGAAAAGTATGAATATCTACCCGTTCTTTTATCCTTTATTGGACGCAAAGCCCAGCACAATTAGCTAAAGTACGTCTCCGGATATCGCCCACAAAATGCAATGGCGGCAGCAATCAGAGTTGACATCAAACGTCATATCCAGTACCACTAAAAGCATATCGCATTCGCTGGAGTTGAATTAATGTCACATATCGTTCGTTTCACCGGGCTACTACTACTAAACGCATTTTCTGTGCGCGGTAGACGGGTGGGCGGCATTCAGCATTAAGTCAGCTCGAAGTCAAACAAAAACCCGCGCCGTTGCGCGGGTTTTTTTATGCCTGACGCAAGGCGCCCCAGGAGACAAGGACCACATCATGAGCCAGCAAGTCATTATTTTCGATACGACCTTACGCGACGGCGAACAAGCGTTACAGGCCAGCCTGAGCGCAAAAGAGAAGCTGCAGATTGCCCTGGCCCTTGAGCGTATGGGCGTTGATGTCATGGAAGTGGGCTTCCCGGTCTCTTCTCCGGGTGATTTTGAGTCCGTACAAACCATCGCGCGCATCATCAAAAATAGCCGCGTTTGCGCCCTGGCGCGTTGTGTAGAAAAAGACATCGACGTCGCGGCACAGGCGCTGAAGGTCGCCGACGCGTTTCGTATCCATACTTTTATCGCCACCTCGCCAATGCACATCGCCACCAAACTGCGCAGCACGCTGGATGAGGTCATCGAACGCGCGGTATACATGGTTAAGCGTGCGCGTAATTACACTGATGACGTGGAGTTCTCCTGCGAAGATGCCGGCCGGACGCCTGTTAACGATCTGGCACGCGTGGTGGAAGCCGCCATAAACGCCGGCGCGAGAACCATCAATATTCCCGATACCGTAGGCTATACCATGCCGTTTGAGTTCGCGCGAATCATTTCCGGTCTGTATGAACGTGTCCCCAATATCGACAATGCCATCATCTCCGTTCACACCCACGACGACTTAGGGTTAGCGGTAGGTAATTCGCTGGCGGCGGTACATGCGGGCGCGCGTCAGGTTGAAGGCGCAATGAACGGTATCGGCGAACGCGCCGGTAACTGCGCGCTGGAAGAGGTCATCATGGCGATTAAAGTGCGCAAAGACATTATGAACGTACACACCAACATCAATCACCACGAAATCTGGCGCACCAGCCAGACCGTCAGCCAAATCTGTAATATGCCAATTCCGACCAACAAAGCGATTGTCGGCAGCGGCGCTTTCGCTCACTCTTCCGGCATCCACCAGGACGGCGTCCTCAAGAACCGCGAAAACTATGAAATCATGACCCCGGAGTCCATCGGTCTGAATCAGGTGCAGTTGAATCTGACCTCCCGTTCCGGCCGCGCCGCGGTAAAACACCGTATGGAAGAGATGGGGTATCAAGAAAGCGATTATAACCTGGATCGCCTGTACGACGCGTTCCTGAAGCTGGCGGATAAAAAAGGCCAGGTGTTTGACTATGACCTGGAGGCGCTGGCGTTCATTAATAAGCAGCAGGAAGAACCAGAGCATTTCCGCCTGGACTATTTCAGCGTGCAGTCGGGCTCCAGCGATATCGCCACCGCCTCCGTGAAACTGGCCTGTGGTGAAGAAACCAAAGCCGAAGCCGCCAACGGTAACGGCCCGGTTGACGCGATTTACCAGGCGATTAACCGCATTACCGGCTACGACGTTGAGTTGGTTAAATACGACCTGAACGCCAAAGGCCAGGGCAAAGACGCGCTGGGTCAGGTCGATATCGTAGTGAACCATCATGGTCGCCGCTTCCACGGCGTCGGGCTGGCGACGGATATCGTCGAATCCTCCGCCAAAGCGATGGTGCACGTACTGAACAATATCTGGCGCGCCGCCGAAGTTGAAAAAGAATTGCAACGCAAAGCTCACAATAAAGAGAACAACAAGGAAATCGTGTAATGTCGAAGAACTATCATATTGCCGTATTGCCGGGCGACGGCATCGGCCCGGAAGTCATGGCGCAAGCCCTGAAAGTCATGGATGCGGTACGCAGCCGTTTTGATATGCGTATTACCACCAGCCGCTATGACGTCGGCGGTATTGCTATCGACAATCATGGTCATCCACTGCCGAAAGCCACCGTTGAAGGGTGTGAGCAGGCGGATGCCGTTCTGTTTGGCTCCGTCGGCGGCCCGAAATGGGAAAATTTGCCCCCGGAAAGCCAGCCGGAGCGCGGCGCCCTGCTGCCGCTGCGCAAGCATTTCAAATTATTCAGTAACCTGCGTCCGGCGAAACTGTATCAGGGACTGGAAGCATTTTGCCCGTTGCGCGCCGATATCGCCGCTAACGGTTTCGATATCCTGTGCGTGCGCGAGCTGACCGGCGGGATCTATTTCGGCCAGCCAAAAGGCCGCGAAGGCAGCGGTCAGTACGAAAAAGCCTTTGATACCGAAGTTTATCACCGCTTTGAGATCGAGCGCATTGCCCGTATCGCCTTTGAATCGGCGCGTAAACGCCGCCGTAAAGTCACCTCTATTGATAAAGCCAACGTACTGCAAAGCTCTATCCTGTGGCGTGAGATCGTCAATGACGTCGCGAAAGCGTATCCCGATGTGGAACTGACGCACATGTATATCGATAACGCCACCATGCAGTTGATTAAAGACCCGTCGCAGTTTGACGTACTGCTGTGCTCTAATCTGTTCGGCGACATTCTGTCCGACGAATGCGCCATGATCACCGGCTCAATGGGGATGTTGCCCTCCGCCAGCCTGAACGAGCAAGGGTTTGGCCTGTATGAACCGGCTGGCGGCTCCGCGCCGGATATCGCCGGGAAAAATATCGCCAATCCCATTGCGCAGATCCTGTCGCTGGCGTTGCTGCTGCGCTACAGCCTGGACGCCGATGAGGCGGCAACGGCCATTGAACAGGCGATCAATCGCGCATTAGAAGAAGGCATCGCTACCTATGATTTAGCGCGGGGCGCTGCCGCGGTCAGTACCGATGAGATGGGCGATATTATCGCCCGCTATGTCGCAGAAGGGGTGTAATCATGGCGAAGACATTATACGAAAAATTATTTGATGCCCACGTGGTCTTTGAGGCGCCAAACGAAACGCCGCTGCTGTACATCGATCGCCACCTGGTACACGAAGTGACCTCGCCGCAGGCGTTTGACGGTCTGCGCGCGCACCATCGTCCGGTACGTCAGCCAGGGAAAACCTTCGCCACGATGGATCACAACGTCTCGACGCAGACCAAAGACATTAACGCCTCCGGCGAAATGGCGCGTATCCAGATGCAGGAGCTGATTAAGAACTGTAACGAGTTCGGCGTCGAACTGTATGACCTGAATCACCCGTATCAGGGCATCGTCCATGTGATGGGGCCGGAACAGGGCGTCACCCTGCCGGGCATGACCATCGTCTGCGGCGACTCCCACACCGCCACCCACGGCGCGTTTGGCGCGCTGGCCTTCGGTATCGGCACTTCTGAGGTGGAACATGTACTGGCGACGCAAACTCTGAAACAGGGGCGCGCTAAGACCATGAAGATTGAAGTCACGGGCAACGCCGCGCCGGGCATTACCGCCAAAGACATCGTGCTGGCGATCATCGGTAAAACCAGCAGCGCCGGCGGCACCGGACACGTGGTTGAATTTTGCGGCGACGCGATCCGCGCGCTGAGTATGGAAGGCCGCATGACGTTGTGCAATATGGCGATTGAGATGGGCGCCAAAGCTGGTCTGGTCGCCCCGGATGAAACCACCTTTAACTATGTAAAAGGACGTTTGCACACGCCGAAGGGCAGCGATTTTGACGATGCCGTCGAGTACTGGAAAACGCTGAAGACTGATGACGGCGCGACCTTTGATACCGTCGTCACCTTGCGGGCGGAAGAGATCGCGCCGCAGGTCACCTGGGGCACCAATCCGGGCCAGGTGATTTCCGTCACCGATATCATCCCCGATCCCGCCTCCTTTAGCGATCCGGTTGAGCGCGCCAGCGCTGAAAAAGCGCTGGCCTATATGGGCTTACAGCCGGGCGTACCGTTAACGGACGTTGCTATCGATAAAGTCTTTATCGGCTCCTGTACCAATTCGCGTATTGAAGATTTGCGCGCGGCGGCGGAAGTCGCCAAAGGCCGCAAAGTGGCTCCAGGCGTACAGGCGCTGGTGGTTCCCGGCTCCGGTCCGGTCAAAGCGCAGGCGGAAGCGGAAGGGCTGGATAAAATATTTATCGAAGCCGGTTTTGAGTGGCGTCTGCCAGGCTGCTCGATGTGCCTGGCGATGAATAACGATCGTCTGAATCCGGGCGAGCGTTGCGCCTCGACCAGCAACCGCAATTTTGAAGGCCGTCAGGGCCGCGGAGGAAGGACCCATCTGGTCAGCCCGGCGATGGCCGCCGCCGCCGCCGTCACGGGCCGTTTTGCCGATATTCGCAGCATCAAATAAGGAAACCATCATGGCAGAGAAATTTATCCAACATACAGGCCTGGTTGTCCCGCTGGATGCCGCCAACGTCGATACCGACGCCATTATCCCCAAGCAGTTTTTGCAGAAGGTCACGCGTACCGGTTTTGGCGCGCACCTGTTTAACGACTGGCGTTTTCTGGATGAACAGGGTCAGCAACCTAATCCGGCATTCGTCCTGAACTTCCCGGAATATCAAGGCGCGTCTATTCTGCTGGCGCGGGAAAACTTCGGCTGCGGCTCATCGCGCGAACATGCCCCGTGGGCGCTGACCGACTACGGTTTTAAAGTGGTGATCGCGCCGAGCTTCGCCGACATTTTCTACGGTAACAGCTTTAACAACCAACTGCTGCCGGTGAAGTTAAGCGAAGAAGCGGTGGATGAGCTGTTTGCGCTGGCGCAGGCCAATCCGGGGATTCACTTTGAGGTGGATTTGGCCGCGCAGGTCGTGAAAGCCGGCGACAAACGTTATCCCTTTGAGATCGACGCTTTCCGCCGTCACTGTATGATGAACAGTCTGGACAGCATTGGGCTGACGCTGCAACACGAAGATGCGATTGCCGCCTACGAAAATAAACAACCGGCGTTTATGCGGTAATTCTTGACGCCTTACCTGGCCTACAGGTTATGCAATATCACCAGGTTGCCACTATATTCTGTAGGCCTGATAAGCGTAGCGCTATCAGGCTCCGGGTTTGTCATCGGTCTCCAGCGCCGGGGATATTCCGGCATTTTCTATACGTCTTTCACCCGCCCGGTCATGGCCAGCGTGACCACGGAAATCGCCGCAATCACCCAGTAGACGGCAAAATGGCCGAAGCTTTGCGCCACCGCGCCCTGAATCATGCCCGCCAGAATAACGCCCGTTGAAATGCTATTGGTGAAAAGCGTCGTGGCGGCCCCTGCCCTGCCTGGCATCAAATCCTGAAACCACAGCATTCCAATCCCGGCGACAATGCCGATAAAAATAGCATTGAACAGTTGCAGCAACAGCAAAGCCGTCCGACTGTGAAAAAAGATCAAACCGATATAAAACAACACGCCCGCCGCCACGGCGGCGATCATCATCCGCCGTTTGCCAAAACGCTTCACATAAAAGCCGGCCAGAATCATCGCCGGAATCTCCAGCCCTGCCGCAGTACCCATTAATACACCAGCCAGTTTATCCGACAGGCCCAGTTCAGCGCTTATCCATAGCGGCATATCAATGAGGTACATGGTATTGCAGGTCCACATTAACGTGGAGGCGATAAACAACATACGTACATTTTTATCCTGCCAGCCGTTTCCCTGAGCAATCGGCGCATCGACAGGCTGTTCGACGCGCGCCACCGAAGGCAGCATCAGGGCAATCAATACCAGGCTGACGGCAAAAATAACGGCGGCAATAGAGAACATGGCGGTGAATCCGTAATTCAGCGCCAGCATAAAGGCCAGCGGCGGACCAATCACCCACGCCAGCGAAAGCTGGGCGCGCATCACTGAACTAAAAATCACCACTTCGCGCGCCGAACTATCGGCATATTCCCGCGCCAGCGCAAATAGTTGCGGCATGGCGGTATTGGCCAGAGACGCCAGCAGTACGCCGCAGGTAATTAAAGTTACGTAATGACGATTAAAAGCAAACAATAATGCGTTGCCGATCGCCATCAGACAGCAAAACATAATCAGCTTACGGCGATCGCCGCGGCTGTCCGAGCGTTTCGCCAGCGCCAGACTGACCCCAATCCCGGCAATGGCGTTGACGGTATAAAATAGCCCCACCCAAAACGGCTGCGCGCCCACTTCGCGACTCAGGAACAGGCTTAATGTCGGCGCCTGAAGCGCGCCGGCGACGCCCATCATAAAAGCGACCAGCATAAACGCCGCATAAATCCCGTTGAGACGCCGTCCCATCGTCATAATCCAGAGCATAGTAAGTCCTTTAAGCGCAGCCGAAATAAAAAAAGCCAGCAGGTATTATCTGCTGGCGGGTGATTTTAGGCCATAGCCCACACCAATACTCAGTCACACATGATGTCCGCAATTGGCTTCAATCGGTCGCCTCCCACTGCATCAGTTCTGTGAGCATTTTTAAGCGCTGCGGCGCGCTCAGGCAAGCCAGCCAGGACGTTTTTTCCGTCGCGGCAAAATATCTCAACCAGAACTGGCGCATAGCGACCTCTTCCTCTTGCTTCATCGAAAGATATTATTGGCCTAATATAGGGATAATAAAACTGCTGAGTTTTTCTTCGGAGTTCCCCTTTTATGCCCTCAGGTCGCCTGCAACAACAATTTATCCGTCTATGGCAATGCTGTGACGGTAAAACGCAAGACACCACGCTTAACGAGCTGGCGGATCTACTGAACTGCTCGCGTCGCCATATGCGCACGCTGCTAAATACGATGCAGGCGCGCGGCTGGCTGACATGGGAAGCCGAGGTTGGACGCGGCAAGCGTTCGCGCCTGACGTTCCTGTATACCGGACTGGCGCTGCAACAGCAGCGGGCGGAAGACCTGCTGGAACAAGATCGAATCGATCAACTGGTACAACTGGTCGGCGATAAAAGCGCCGTCAGGCAAATGCTGATTTCCCATCTTGGACGCAGTTTTCGGCAGGGGCGGCATATTCTGCGGGTACTTTACTATCGTCCGATGCACAATCTACTGCCGGGAACCGCATTACGTCGCTCGGAAACCCATATTGCCCGGCAAATTTTCAGCTCGCTCACGCGGGTAAATGAGGAAAATGGGGAACTGGAAGCAGATATAGCTCACCACTGGCAACAAATTTCCCCTTTACTATGGCGCTTCTACCTGCGCCCCGGCATTCATTTTCATCATGGCCGCGAGCTGGAGATGGAAGATGTCATCGCCTCGCTGACGCGTATCAATACGCTTCCGCTTTACTCGCACATTACAAAGATAGACTCCCCTACCGCATGGACGCTGGATATTCATCTTTCTCAGCCGGATCGCTGGCTGCCGTGGCTGCTGGGCCAGGTCCCGGCAATGATTTTGCCGCGAGAATGGGAAACGCTGACGAATTTCGCCAGCCATCCTATTGGCACCGGGCCGTATGCCGTGCGGCGTAATACGCGAAACCAGCTCAAGATACTCGCATTTGATGACTATTTCGGCTATCGGGCGTTGATAGACGAAGTGAACGTCTGGGTACTGCCGGATATCAGCGAAGAACCCGCCTGCGGCTTGATGCTGGAAGGGCCGATACAAGGCGGTGAAAAAGCGATAGAAAGCCGCCTGGAGGAGGGGTGTTATTACCTGCTATTCGACGCCAGAACACCGCGCGGCGCGCATCCGCAGGTCAGAGAATGGGTGAGCCACGTCCTCTCCCCCACCAATTTACTCTATCATGCCGATGAACCGCTACAGCAGCTCTGGTTCCCTGCCTATGGGCTGTTACCGCGCTGGCATCATGCCCGCCCAGGCCTGGACGAAAAACCCGCCGGGCTGGAAACCCTCACGCTGACCTTCTATCGTGAGCACATTGAGCATCGGGTTATCTCCCGTATCATGAGCGCGCTTCTGGCTGAGCATCAGGTACATCTGCATATTCAGGAGATCGACTACGATCAATGGCACGCCGGCGAGATCGAAAGCGATATCTGGCTTAACAGCGCTAACTTTACCCTGCCGCTGGATTTCTCGCTGTTCGCGCATCTGTGCGAAATTCCGCTCTTGCAAAACTGTATTCCGCGCGACTGGCTGGGCGATGCCGCGCAGTGGCGCGCTGGCGAGATGAACCTGGCGAACTGGTGCCAGCAACTGCTGGCCAGCAAAGCGATTGTGCCGCTAATCCACCACTGGCTGATTATCCATGGACAGCGCAGTATGCGTGGGCTGCGCATGAATACCCTCGGCTGGTTCGATTTTAAATCGGCGTGGTTTGCGCCGCCGGACCCGTGATTGCCGCCCGGCGACAAAATCACTACACTAACGCCGAACTCAACGGGGTGCCGCGCCTGTGCGTGCGCTGAGAAAATACCCGTCGAACCTGATCCGGATAATGCCGGCGAAGGGATTTGAGGCTACCTCTCAAGTCCTTTGCCACTCTTTAACTGAGGTGCAAAGTGTTAAAAAAATATCTTCCGCTTTTACTCCTGTGCGCGGTGCCAGCCTTCGCCAAACCCGTTCTCACCGTCTATACCTACGACTCGTTCGCCGCCGACTGGGGGCCTGGCCCGGTGGTGAAAAAAGCGTTTGAAGCCGACTGCAATTGCGAGCTGAAACTGGTGGCGCTGGAGGATGGCGTTTCGCTGCTCAACCGCCTGCGGATGGAAGGGAAGAACAGTAAAGCTGATGTGGTGCTGGGGCTGGACAACAATCTGCTGGAAGCGGCTACGCAAACTACACTCTTTGCCAAAAGCGGCGTGGCGAATGAGGCGCTCAAGGTGCCCGGCGGCTGGAAAAATGACACATTTGTTCCGTTCGATTACGGTTATTTCGCCTTTGTCTATGATAAAAACAAGCTGAAAAATCCGCCGAAAAGCCTGAAAGAATTGGTCGAGAGCGATCAAAAATGGCGAGTGATTTATCAGGATCCTCGTACCAGCACGCCGGGGCTGGGGCTGTTACTGTGGATGCAAAAAGTCTACGGCGATAACGCGCCGCAGGCCTGGCAAAAACTGGCAGCCAAAACGGTTACGGTGACGAAAGGCTGGAGTGAAGCCTACGGCTTATTTCTGAAAGGCGAAAGCGATTTGGTGCTCAGCTACACCACCTCTCCGGCGTATCACATTATTGAAGAGAAAAAGGACAATTATGCCGCCGCGAACTTCAGCGAAGGTCATTATTTACAGGTAGAAGTAGCAGCGCGTACCGTCGCCAGTAAGCAGCCGGAACTGGCAGAGAAATTCCTCAAATTTATGGTCTCTCCAGCGTTTCAGAACGCCATACCAACCGGCAACTGGATGTACCCGGTAACGCAAGTCGCCTTGCCGTCAGGATTCGAGCAACTGAGTAAGCCAGCCACCGCGCTGGAATTTACGCCGCAGCAGGTTGCGGCTCAACGCCAGACATGGATTAGCGAATGGCAACGCGCCGTCAGCCGTTAATTCCCGGCTGGCTGCTTCCAGGGCTTACCGCCGCCGCGCTGATGATAACCGTCGCGCTGGCGGCCTTTCTGGCGCTTTGGCTGAACGCGCCGTCGGGCGCGTGGTCGACAATCTGGCGGGATAGCTACCTGTGGCATGTGGTGCGCTTCTCATTCTGGCAGGCGTTTCTGTCCGCGGTCCTGTCTGTAGTCCCGGCGATTTTTCTCGCCCGCGCGCTTTATCGACGCCGCTTTCCTGGACGTCTGGCGCTGCTGCGTCTGTGCGCCATGACGCTGATTCTGCCGGTGCTGGTCGCCGTGTTCGGTATTCTTAGCGTGTATGGCCGTCAGGGCTGGCTGGCTTCTCTGTGGCAGATGCTGGGGCTCAAGTGGACATTCTCCCCCTACGGCTTGCAGGGCATTTTACTGGCGCATGTCTTTTTTAATCTGCCGATGGCCAGCCGTCTGCTGTTGCAGTCACTGGAAAATATTCCCGGCGAACAGCGCCAGCTCGCCGCCCAGCTCGGAATACGCGGCTGGCATTTTTTCCGTTTTGTCGAATGGCCGTGGCTGCGCCGCCAAATCCCGCCCGTCGCGGCGCTGATTTTTATGCTCTGCTTCGCCAGTTTTGCGACGGTCCTGTCACTCGGCGGCGGCCCGCAGGCCACCACTATCGAACTGGCTATCTATCAGGCGCTCAGCTATGACTACGATCCCGCCCGCGCGGCGATGCTGGCATTAATCCAGATGGTCTGCTGCCTGGCGCTGGTACTGCTAAGCCAGCGGTTGAGCAAAGCGATTGCGCCGGGGATGACGCTGACGCAGGGCTGGCACGATCCTGATGATCGTCTCCACAGCCGTCTGACGGACGCCTTATTAATCGTGCTGGCGCTGCTGCTGCTGCTTCCGCCGCTGGTCGCCGTAGTGGTCGATGGCGTCAACCGCAGCCTGCCGGAGGTGCTGGCGCAACCCATTCTGTGGCAGGCTGTCTGGACATCGCTACGCATTGCGCTGGCGGCGGGCGTTCTGTGTGTGGTGCTGACCATGATGCTGCTGTGGAGTAGCCGCGAGCTACGCCAACGCCAGCAAGTATTCGCCGGACAAACGCTGGAACTCAGCGGGATGTTGATCCTCGCGATGCCAGGGATCGTGCTGGCGACAGGCTTCTTTTTACTGCTCAATAATAGCGTTGGCTTACCGGAATCCGCCGACGGTATCGTGATTTTCACCAATGCGCTAATGGCTATCCCCTACGCGCTAAAAGTACTGGAAAACCCCATGCGCGATATTACCGCCCGTTACGGAATGCTGTGTCAGTCGTTAGGAATTGAGGGGGGAGCGCGCCTGAAAGTAGTTGAACTGCGTGCTCTGAAGCGTCCGCTGGCGCAGGCGATGGCGTTTGCCTGCGTGCTGTCGATTGGCGATTTTGGCGTGGTCGCGCTTTTCGGCAACGACAATTTTCGTACCCTGCCGTTTTATCTGTATCAGCAAATCGGCTCCTACCGCAGCGAGGACGGCGCGGTGACCGCGCTGATTCTGTTGCTGTTGTGCTTTACGCTATTTACCCTCATAGAGAAATTACCGGGCCGAAATGTTAAAACTGATTGATATTACATGGCTTTATCACCATTTGCCGATGCGTTTTACGTTGTCGATCGCGCGCGGTGAGCAGGTAGCGGTACTCGGACCAAGCGGCGCCGGGAAAAGTACGCTGCTGAATTTGATTGCCGGCTTTCTTACGCCTGCCAGCGGCACCATGATGATTGCAGGTGAAGCTCACACCACTACGCCGCCCTCTCGTCGCCCCGTTTCCATGCTGTTTCAGGAAAATAACCTGTTCAGCCACCTGAGCGTGCAGCAAAACATCGGCCTGGGGCTTAATCCGGGATTGAAGCTGAACGCATCGCAGCGAGAGAAAATGCGCCACATAGCCGAACAAATGGGGATTGACTCACTGCTGGAGCGACTCCCCGGCGAGCTTTCCGGTGGTCAGCGACAGCGCGTGGCGCTGGCGCGTTGCCTGGTGCGGGAACAACCCATATTGCTGCTTGATGAACCGTTCTCTGCGCTCGATCCCGCGCTGCGCCAGGAGATGCTGACGCTGGTCGCCGAGGTCTGTCGCGATAAGCAGCTTACGTTGCTGATGGTTTCCCACAGCGTAGAAGATGCGGCGCGAATTGCGCCCCGCTCAATTGTGGTCGCCAACGGACGCATAGCCTGGCAGGGCAAAACGGATGAGTTATTAAGCGGTCAGGCCAGCGCCTCGGCGCTATTAGGCATCAAATCCGAGTGATTGATTTTGTAGGCCGGATAAGCGTCAGCGCCATCCGGCAAAAGAATCGTCAGTAACCCACGACCTTACGCAGAATATCCATATACACCGGCATCAGTGGATGGCGGAGTAACGCCACCAGCGCAACCACGCCGATCCCAAGCGTCAACGGTGCCAGATACAGCAAACGGCTGCGGGGTAAATACGCGGTTAAGCGATCGACAGCCGCTTTGCCGCTGCGCCACAGCCGCCAGCAAAACCAACCGCCTACCCACAGCAGCAGCGCTGTCGCCAGCAACAGCCATTTGAAATCACCGCTCTGCATATCAGCAGGAATATCGATTGCCGCACCCGCAAGGATCCCCGGCAGGAAATAAAACGGCGGCCACAGCAAACAGCCAATCAAGTTCGGCCCAATAAATTTCGCCACGGGCAGATCCAGCATCCCCGCTACCATCGGCACCAGCGGACGCGTCGGTCCCACAAAACGGCCCACCAGAATGGTAAACATACTGTGCTGATGCAGCGCGTGCTCGGTTTTATCCAGCAACGCCTTGTTCTTTTTCATGAACGACCAACGGTGCAACGGCTTTTTAAAGCGCCAGCCCAGCCAGAAGGAGATCCAGTCCCCCAACAGGCAACCAATGATGCCCGCAAGCCAGGCATGCCAGAAGTTCAGCTCCCCGCTGCCAATCAGCGCACCCAGCCCCGCCATCATCACGGTACCGGGCAAAACCAAGCCAACCAACGCCAGCGACTCCAGAAAGGCGACCAGCAACACGGCGATAAGCGAATACAGAGCGGATTGGGTGATAAAATGTTCCAGCAGTGCTTGCATAGTGTGTCCGTCAGCGTTACGAAGCAAGGATTCTGCTTACCCCGCCTCTCTTCGTCAAGCCGTCAATTATCTGAATAGTTACGACTTATGACATCTTTACGGACGCATCATTCACTTTTTATTCACATCCTGCTCTGAACTCGCTGGGACTGGCGCCAGTACATTTTTTGAAAACGCGAGAAAAATAGAGCTGGTCGTCAAAGCCAACATTGCGCCCGACGGTCGCTATTGGCATTCGCGTGGTGCTAAGCAGGAGTTTCGCCTGGCTGATACGCTGATCTTCGCGCCAGCTCAATACGCTAATGCCTAACTGCTGACGGAACAGATGCGACAACCGGGAGGGCGACAGGCAGACATGCTGGGCGACGCTGGCGATATCAAAATGGCTGTCCGCCAGATGGTCGCTGATATACTGGCAGGCATCGCGCACACGGCTATCCATCGGCGGATGCAATGACTCATTAATGACAGCCATACGTCTGAGCAGCAACTGCTCCAACAGATTGATCGCCAGTAGCTCAGAGTAACGTCCTTCCCCTTGCCCGGCGCTAATGATCTGCCCGAACAGTTCGCTGAAATGCGGCTGGCGCGCCTCGTCCGGACGGAAGAAGCCCGTCTGGGCAAAGATAGTCGGCCAGGCCAGCCACTCCTGCCAGTAGGCGCGAGGCCGGAAGTAAACCCACTGGTGATACCACTCGCTGGCGTCCGGATGACGTCCATAGTGGTGAATCTCGCCTGGCGGAAATAACAATATATCACCGGGTCGGCAGACAAACTGCTCGCCATTATTATTAATAATGCCCTCTCCGCGGATAGTCAGGTTAAGAATATATCCCTTCATACCCAGCGGACGATCGATAAAAAAATCCAGATATCCATTCGCTTCAATCGGCGTCAGCCCAGCAACCAGATGAGCATTAAATGAATATCCAGGCAATAGCGGATCATTTTGCGTTTCAGCCATTATTTCCCTCCCCCCGATATTCAGAGAACAAACAAATTGTCCATATTGTCCAGGGCAACAGCACTTACGTTCCCGCGAGTCCTTGCGATTGATGAAAGCACCTATCAACCCCGCCAGTGAAAAGAGATTTGTAACAGAAACGTACAGCGAGGGCGATAAAATTACGTAACAGAAGTGTCTATAACTATGGCTGGAATGTCCACATTGAATATTTGCACAGCGTCACACTTTGCAAAGCATTAGCAATTTTGTCCATAAGATTAGCGAATCCTGCCTGACGGTTTTGGCCGCCGCTCTCTACTGTTTCTCCATATCTGTTTCTTTGGATGGAGTAAGACGATGGCAATTGCAATTGGCCTCGACTTTGGCAGTGATTCAGTGCGCGCTCTGGCAGTGGACTGCGCCACCGGCGACGAAATCGCCACCAGCGTAGAGTGGTATCCGCGCTGGCAAGAAGGCCGTTATTGCGACGGCCCGAATAACCAGTTCCGTCATCATCCGCGTGACTACATGGAATCAATGGAAATCGCGCTGAAACGCGTTCTGGCGGAACTCAGCGCCGCGCAACGCGCAAATGTCATTGGGATTGGCGTTGACAGCACCGGCTCTACGCCAGCGCCGATTGACGCCGACGGCAACGTCCTGGCGCTGCGCCCGGAGTTCGCTGAGAACCCAAACGCGATGTTCGTGCTATGGAAAGATCATACTGCGGTGGAAGAGGCCGACGAAATTACCCGTCTGTGCCATATGCCGGGTAAGCTCGACTACTCTCGCTATATTGGCGGCGTTTACTCCAGCGAATGGTTCTGGGCGAAGATTTTGCACATCACCCGTGAGGATAGCGCCGTCGCGCAAGCCGCCGTATCGTGGGTTGAACTGTGTGACTGGGTGCCGGCGCTGCTTTCCGGCACCACTCGCCCGCAGGATATCCGCCGTGGCCGCTGCAGCGCCGGGCACAAATCACTGTGGCATGAAAGCTGGGGCGGTCTGCCGCCTGCGAGCTTCTTTGATGAACTCGATCCGTGCATTAACCGTCATCTGCGCTACCCGTTATTTAGCGAAACCTTCACCGCCGATCTGCCCGTGGGCACCCTGTGCGCCGAATGGGCGCAGCGCCTCGGCTTGCCGGAAAGCGTAGTGATTTCCGGCGGCGCGTTCGACTGTCACATGGGCGCGGTCGGCGCGGGCGCACAGCCCAATACGCTGGTAAAAGTCATCGGCACGTCTACCTGCGACATTCTGATTGCGGATAAACAGAGCGTCGGGGATCGCGCCGTGAAAGGGATTTGCGGCCAGGTTGACGGCAGCGTAGTACCGAACTTTATCGGTCTGGAAGCGGGCCAGTCCGCTTTCGGCGATATCTACGCCTGGTTTGGTCGCGTACTCAGTTGGCCGCTGGCGCAGCTCGCCGCCCGTCATCCGGAACTGAAAGATCAGATTAACGCCAGCCAGAAGCAACTACTGCCTGCCCTGACCGACGCGTGGGCGAAAAATCCATCACTGGCTCACCTGCCGGTCGTTCTGGACTGGTTTAACGGTCGCCGTACGCCGAACGCCAATCAGCGCCTGAAAGGCATCATTACCGATCTCAATCTCGCCACCGATGCCCCGGCGTTGTTTGGCGGTCTGATCGCCGCGACCGCCTTCGGCGCCCGCGCCATTATGGAGTGCTTCACCGAACAGGGGATTCCGGTCAATAACGTGATGGCGCTTGGCGGCATCGCCCGTAAAAATCAGGTCATTATGCAAGTCTGCTGCGACGTACTGAATCGACCGTTGCAGATCGTCGCTTCCGACCAGTGTTGCGCATTAGGCGCCGCTATCTTTGCCGCCGTCGCCGCGAAAGTACATGCCGATATTCCCGCCGCCCAGCAAAACATGGCGAGCGCGGTAGAGCGCACACTGCATCCCCGCCCTGAACAGGCGCAACGCTTCGAACAGCTTTACCGCCGCTATCAACAGTGGGCGCTCAGCGCAGAACAACATTATCTTACGACTGCCACACCGGCGCTAACAACCCCGGTCAATCAGGCAATCCTGACTCATTAAGGACACGACAATGACGATTTTTGATAATTATGAAGTATGGTTTGTGATCGGCAGCCAGCATTTGTATGGACCAAAGACCTTGCGTCAGGTCACTCAACATGCCGAGCATGTGGTCAACGCGCTGAATACCGAAGCCAAACTGCCATGTAAACTGGTATTAAAACCGCTGGGCACCTCGCCGGATGAGATTACCGCCATTTGTCGTGACGCCAATTATGACGATCGCTGCGCGGGTCTGGTAGTCTGGCTCCACACCTTCTCCCCGGCCAAAATGTGGATCAACGGGCTGAGTATCCTTAACAAACCGCTGCTGCAATTCCATACCCAGTTTAACGCCGCCCTGCCGTGGGACAGCATCGATATGGACTTTATGAACCTGAACCAGACCGCGCACGGCGGCCGCGAGTTCGGTTTTATCGGCGCGCGGATGCGCCAGCAGCACGCGGTCGTCACCGGCCACTGGCAGGATAAAGAGGCCCATAAGCGTATCAGCGCCTGGATGCGCCAGGCGGTCTCTAAACAGGATATCCGCCAGCTTAAAGTCTGCCGTTTCGGCGACAATATGCGTGAAGTGGCGGTGACTGACGGTGATAAAGTGGCCGCGCAGATCAAGTTTGGCTTTTCGGTCAATACCTGGGCGGTAGGTGATCTGGTACAGGTGGTGAATTCCATCAGCGACGGTGACATCAACGCTCTGATTGACGAGTACGAAAGCAGCTATACCCTGACGCCTGCCACCCGGATCCACGGTGATAAACGCCAGAACGTACGAGAAGCGGCGCGTATTGAACTCGGTATTAAGCGCTTCCTGGAACAGGGCGGCTTCCACGCGTTCACCACCACCTTTGAAGATTTACACGGTCTGAAACAGCTTCCGGGTTTGGCCGTACAGCGTCTGATGCAGCAGGGCTACGGTTTTGCGGGCGAAGGCGACTGGAAAACCGCCGCTCTGCTTCGCATTATGAAAGTGATGTCAACCGGTCTGCAGGGCGGCACCTCATTTATGGAGGATTACACCTACCACTTCGAGAAGGGCAACGATCTGGTGCTCGGCTCGCACATGCTGGAGGTGTGTCCGTCCATCGCGGTGGAAGAGAAACCGCTCCTCGATGTACAGCACCTCGGCATTGGCGGTAAGGAAGATCCGGCGCGCCTGATTTTCAATACCCAAACCGGTTCGGCGATCGTCGCCAGCCTGATCGACCTCGGCGATCGCTATCGCCTGCTGGTCAACTGCATCGACACGGTAAAAACACCGCATGACCTGCCGAAACTGCCGGTGGCCAACGCCCTGTGGAAAGCGCAACCGGACCTGCCGACCGCGTCAGAAGCGTGGATTCTGGCCGGCGGCGCGCACCACACCGTCTTCAGCCACGCGCTGGATCTGAACGATATGCGCCAGTTCGCGGAAATGCACGATATCGAAATCGCAGTGATTGATAACGATACCCACCTGCCAGGCTTTAAAGACGCGCTGCGCTGGAACGACATGTATTACAGCTTAAAACATTAATAGTTGCGGGATGGCGGCGTAAACGCCTTATCCGGCTTACAGGCCGCACCAACCTCGTAGGCCGGATGAGCAAAGCGCCATCCGGTATTCAGGAGTTAGTATGTTAGAAGATCTCAAACGTCAGGTGCTGGAAGCTAATCTGGCGCTGCCAAAACACAACCTGGTCACCCTCACCTGGGGTAACGTTAGCGCCATCGATCGCGAGCGCGGCGTATTGGTGATTAAGCCATCCGGCGTTGATTATAGCGTTATGAGCGCCGACGATATGGTAGTAGTCAGTCTCGAAACCGGTCAGGTGGTTGAAGGCACAAAAAAACCTTCGTCCGATACGCCAACCCACCGCCTGTTGTACCAGTCATTTCCGACTATCGGCGGCATTGTGCATACCCATTCGCGCCACGCCACTATCTGGGCGCAAGCGGGTCAGTCGATTCCGGCGACGGGCACCACCCACGCCGACTATTTCTATGGTACGATTCCCTGCACTCGCAAAATGGCCGACGCGGAAATTAATGGCGAGTATGAGTGGGAAACAGGCAATATCATTGTTGAAACCTTTGAAAAACAGGGCATTGACGCCACTCACATGCCTGGCGTGCTTGTCCATTCGCACGGCCCGTTTGCCTGGGGTAAAAATGCCGAGGATGCCGTGCATAACGCTATCGTGCTGGAAGAAGTGGCTTATATGGGGATCTTCTGCCGCCAGCTTGCGCCACAGTTACCCGACATGCAGCAAACTCTTCTGGATAAACATTATTTGCGCAAACACGGCGCAAAAGCCTATTACGGGCAGTAATTCCCTAAAGGTGCGTCCCATTTGGGGCGCGTTGATGAAGTCTGATCGGTGATATATTCAGCAAATGCGCTTTGATAGACGTAATTATCAGAGCTCACATATTCAATAATATTATCATAATGCCCCTGCAACGCTTTTCCTTCCAACGCATGGAAGAAAGTATAATCTTCGATTGTTGACTGCCAGCGTTGCCCATTTAGCAGATAGTTAATAATAGTATCCCGATGCCCGTTTTTTCTGTCGTGTCCTTGCCAGTGAAAAAAAGCATTGCCGTTTTCAATAATTTCGGTACGCCAAATCTGATCTGTCCATGTTTTATACTCAAAAAATCTACTCACGGTTTTTATAGAAGGGTTGGCGCGTTGAGTATTGACGAAGAGATAGCGATCGTACCCCATCAGACATGCCTGCATATTCACATTCATAAAAGATAATTCCCGAATACCACAAATGTTGATAAAACATCCGCACCTGGAAGTGAAAATAAAATTACATCATAAAATAAAAATTAAATTATGCAGAGAGTTCCCGACGAATTCGCACTGTATTCCATTTTTATTTAACCATAGCAGTCAATTGAAATATTATATTTCTACCTGATGGTGCGGATGTTTCAACTAAAATTCTTACACTTTTCATTAATTAAAACAAACAAAAAATATCGCTTTTTTGTTAATCCGAGAAATAAGTAACAGATTCTAATAAGCACTATTCTGAAAATATCAAACATCTGAAAGCAGACTTGATACAAAACAGTCAACCTATAGATAAAATGTGTAAATAAAGATGATTCAAAATTAACAGCTATAGAATAATTACATTTGCTATATACACCAACATCATTATATTGATAAATACACGTTAACAAAAATATCTGACGCCAGCAGCCTTTTACCGCTAAAATAGCCATCACACCCGTCACCGGGAACGAACTCATTCGTGAACGTCGCGATCGTTCGACCACGGATACTGTCCTTTACGTCATATGCCTGTACAAAATAACAGTATCCAGCGCTAAACCAGGTTATAATTATCGTGAGTTTTTTAGACAGGTAATCAGCGTGGCGCAGGCAGGTTTCATTTTAACCCGGCACTGGCGGGATACGCCGCAAGGGACAGAGGTCTCTTTCTGGCTGGCGACAGACAACGGCCCTTTGCAGGCGACGCTGGCGCCACAGGAGTCGGTGGCGTTTATTCCGACCAGCCAGACCCCCCTTGCCGTCTCGCTGCTGCACAAAGAAAACGACTATCGCCTGAAGCCACTCCAGCTACGAGACTTTCATCGCCAGCCGGTATCTGGCCTGTATTGCCGCACTCATCGCCAGCTTATGCGGATGGATAAAATGCTGCGCGAAAACGGCGTCACCGTTTATGAAGCGGATATACGCCCGCCGGAACGTTACCTGATGGAGCGCTTTATTACTTCGCCCGTTTGGGTAGACGGCGAGATGCGCAACGGCATTATCCGCAATGCGCGTCTTAAACCCCACCCAGACTACCGACCGCCGCTAAAATGGGTATCGCTGGATATCGAAACCACGCGACACGGCGAATTGTATTGCATTGGTCTGGAAGGCTGCGGCCAGCGTATCGTTTATATGCTTGGTCCGGCGAATGGCGATGCCCGCCAACTGGACTTCGAACTTGTGTATGTCGCCAGCCGCCCGCAGCTACTGGAAAAACTAAATGCCTGGTTTACCGAACATGACCCTGACGTCATCATTGGCTGGAACGTTGTGCAGTTCGACCTGCGTATGCTGCAAAAACATGCCGAACGTTACCGCATCCCTTTACGACTGGGACGTGACAATAGCGAACTGGAGTGGCGTGAACACGGCTTTAAAAACGGCGTTTTTTTCGCTCAGGCCAAAGGGCGAGTTATTATCGACGGCATCGATGCGCTTAAATCCGCGTTCTGGAATTTTTCATCTTTTTCGCTGGAAGCAGTCTCGCAGGAACTGCTCGGCGAAGGTAAATCCATTAATAATCCCTGGGATCGTATGGATGAGATCGATCGCCGCTTTGCCCAGGATAAACCCGCCCTCGCCACCTATAACCTGAAAGACTGCGAGCTGGTCACGCAAATTTTCCATAAAACCGAGATCATGCCGTTTTTGCTGGAGCGGGCAACGATCAACGGTCTGCCAGTCGATCGTCACGGTGGTTCGGTCGCCGCATTCGGACACCTCTATTTTCCGCGGATGCACCGCGCTGGCTATGTCGCGCCCAATCTCGGCGAAGTGCCGCCGCTGGCAAGTCCCGGCGGCTATGTGATGGATTCACAACCCGGATTATACGATTCGGTGCTGGTGCTGGATTATAAAAGCCTGTACCCGTCGATTATCCGCACGTTTTTGATTGATCCGGTCGGGCTGGTCGAAGGCATGGCGCAGCCGGATCCGGAACACAGTACCGAAGGTTTCCTTGACGCCTGGTTTTCACGAGAAAAACATTGCCTGCCGGAAATTGTTAGCCAAATCTGGCACGGGCGCGATGAAGCCAAACGTCAGGGCAATAAACCGCTCTCGCAGGCGCTTAAAATCATTATGAACGCCTTTTATGGCGTACTCGGCACAACGGCCTGCCGCTTTTTCGATCCCCGTCTGGCGTCATCAATAACTATGCGCGGCCATGCGATTATGCGCCAGACCAAAGCGCTGATTGAGGCGCAGGGTTATGACGTGATTTATGGCGATACCGATTCGACTTTCGTCTGGCTCCGGCGCGCGCACTCAGAAGCAGACGCAGCGAAAATCGGGCATATGCTGGTGCGTCACGTCAATGAATGGTGGGGGCAAACGTTACAACAGCAAAATTTGACCAGCGCGCTGGAACTGGAGTTTGAAAACCACTTTTGCCGTTTTCTGATGCCGACTATCCGCGGCGCGGATACCGGCAGTAAAAAACGCTACGCGGGCCTGATTCAGGAAGGCGAGAGTCAGCGTATGGTATTTAAAGGTCTGGAAACGGTGCGGACCGACTGGACGCCGCTGGCGCAGCGCTTTCAGCAGGAGCTGTATCTGCGCGTTTTTCGCAATGAACCTTATCAGGACTATGTGCGCGAGACTATCGATAAACTGATGGCGGGCGAACTGGACGCGCAACTGGTTTATCGTAAGCGTCTACGCCGCCCTTTAGATGAGTACCAGCGTAACGTCCCGCCGCACGTACGCGCCGCCCGGCTGGCGGATGAACAAAACCTGAAGCGGGGGCGTCCGGCGCAGTATCAGAATCGCGGCGCCATAAAATATGTCTGGACCGTTAATGGCCCCGAGCCTGTGGATTACCAGCAGTCGCCGCTGGATTACGAACACTATCTTACCCGCCAGCTACAACCCGTGGCGGAAGGAATTCTTCCCTTCATTGAGGATAATTTTGCTACACTACTGACCGGGCAACTGGGGCTATTTTGACGCGTGACGAAAGCGCCGCCTTCCAGTACCATAGCGCCCTTTCCATTCCTGGACCTAATTAACGCCACTACCACATTAGCCTGGTAGCGGGGTCGTATACTTGCAATTATCCAGCGCTATCGCCTGGGTATGACGAGTAATGCCTGCAATCAAAGATATAGAGCCTAACAAAATATGCCTTTTACACTTGGTCAACGCTGGATCAGCGATACAGAAAGCGAACTGGGACTTGGAACCGTTGTTGCGATGGATGCGCGAACCGTCACCTTACTTTTCCCATCCACAGGGGAAAACCGTCTGTATGCGCGCAGTGATTCTCCCGTGACCCGCGTCATGTTCAACCCTGGCGATACGATTACAAGCCATGAAGGCTGGCAGCTACATATTGATGAAGTAAAAGAAGAAAATGGCCTGCTTGCCTATGTCGGCACCCGACTGGATACCGAAGAGACCAATGTGACGTTGCGCGAAGTTCTGCTCGACAGCAAGTTGGTTTTCAGTAAGCCCCAGGATCGTCTGTTCGCCGGTCAAATCGATCGAATGGATCGGTTCGCGCTGCGCTATCGCGCCCGGAAATTTCAGAGCGAGCAGTACCGTATGCCGTACAGCGGCCTGCGCGGCCAGCGGACCAATCTGATCCCGCATCAGCTTAATATCGCTCATGATGTTGGTCGTCGCCATGCGCCGCGCGTACTGCTGGCGGACGAAGTGGGCTTAGGGAAAACCATTGAAGCCGGGATGATTCTGCATCAACAGTTGTTATCAGGCGCGGCGGAACGCGTATTGATCATCGTTCCGGAAACCCTGCAACACCAGTGGCTGGTAGAAATGCTGCGCCGTTTCAACCTGCGCTTCGCGCTGTTTGATGACGAACGCTATACCGAAGCACAGCACGACGCGTATAACCCGTTTGAAACCGAACAACTGGTGATCTGCTCGCTGGATTTCGCCCGCCGTAATAAGCAGCGTCTGGAACATTTGTGCGACGCCGAGTGGGATTTACTGGTGGTCGACGAAGCGCACCATCTGGTGTGGAGCATCGATGCGCCGAGCCGTGAATATATGGCCATCGAACAGTTAGCCGAACGCGTGCCGGGCGTGCTGCTGCTGACCGCCACGCCGGAACAACTGGGGATGGAAAGCCATTTCGCCCGTCTGCGCCTGCTCGATCCGAACCGTTTCCACGATTTCGCACAGTTTGTCGAAGAACAGAAAAACTACCGTCCTGTCGCCGATGCGGTGGCCATGCTGCTGGCAGGCAATAAGCTCAGCAACGACGAACTGAACAGGCTGGGCGATCTGATCGGCGAACAGGATATCGAACCGCTGTTGCAGGCGGCTAATAGCGATCGCGACGACGCGCAGGCCGCCCGTCAGGAACTGGTGTCGATGCTAATGGATCGCCACGGCACTAGCCGCGTTCTGTTCCGCAACACCCGTAACGGCGTCAAGGGGTTCCCGAAACGTGAACTGCATACGGTAAAACTGCCGTTGCCGACCCAGTATCAGACTGCCATTAAGGTCTCCGGCATTATGGGCGCGCGTAAAAGCGCGGAAGATCGCGCCCGCGATATGCTCTATCCGGAACAAATTTATCAGGAGTTCGAAGGCGATACCGGCACCTGGTGGAACTTCGACCCGCGCGTTGAGTGGCTGATGGGCTATCTGACCAGCCATCGTTCGCAAAAAGTGCTGGTGATCTGCGCCAAGGCGACCACCGCGTTACAACTGGAGCAGGTGCTGCGCGAGCGCGAAGGCATCCGCGCCGCCGTATTCCATGAAGGTATGTCGATTATCGAACGCGACCGCGCCGCCGCCTGGTTCGCCGAAGAAGATACCGGCGCGCAGGTGCTGTTATGTTCCGAAATCGGCTCCGAAGGACGTAACTTCCAGTTTGCCAGCAATCTGGTGATGTTCGACTTGCCGTTTAACCCGGATCTGCTGGAACAGCGTATTGGTCGTCTGGATCGTATCGGCCAGGCGCATGATATCCAGATTCACGTCCCGTACCTGGAAAAAACCGCCCAGTCGGTGCTGGTTCGCTGGTATCACGAAGGGCTGGACGCCTTTGAGCACACCTGCCCGACCGGTCGCGCTATTTATGATTCAGCCTACGCCAGTCTGATTAACTATCTGGGGGCACCTGAAGAAACAGACGGGTTTGACGATCTGATCACATCCTGCCGCGAGCAGCATGAAGCGCTAAAAGCCCAGTTAGAGCAGGGCCGCGATCGCCTGCTGGAAATCCACTCCAACGGTGGGGAAAAAGCCCAACAGCTTGCGCAAAGCATTGAAGAACAGGACGATGACACCAGCCTGATCGCGTTCGCCATGAACCTGTTCGATATCATTGGTATTAACCAGGACGATCGCGGCGACAACCTGATCGTGCTGACGCCGTCTGACCACATGCTGGTGCCTGACTTCCCTGGTCTGCCGGAAGACGGCTGTACTATCACGTTTGAACGTGACGTCGCGCTATCTCGCGAAGATGCGCAATTTATTACCTGGGAACATCCGCTTATCCGTAACGGTCTGGATCTGATCCTCTCCGGCGATACCGGCAGTAGCACCATTTCGCTGCTGAAAAATAAAGCGCTTCCGGTAGGCACGCTGCTGGTTGAGCTGATTTACGTCGTGGAAGCGCAGGCACCGAAACAGCTACAACTGAACCGCTTCCTGCCGCCGACGCCGGTCCGTATGCTGTTAGATAAAAACGGTAATAATCTGGCCGCCCAGGTCGAGTTTGAAACCTTTAACCGTCAGTTAAGCGCCGTTAATCGCCACACTGGCAGCAAACTGGTCAATGCCGTTCAACAGGACGTCCACGCTATTTTACAACTAGGCGAGACCCAGATTGAAAAATCCGCCAGGGCGCTGATTGATAACGCGCGTCGCGAGGCGGATGAAAAGCTGTCCGGAGAACTGTCGCGTCTGGAAGCGCTGCGCGCCGTCAACCCGAACATTCGCGATGACGAACTTGCCGCTATCGACAGTAACCGTCAACAGGTGCTGGAAAGTCTTAATCAGGCTAGCTGGCGTCTGGACGCGCTTCGCCTTATCGTCGTCACGCACCAATAACGGAGCCGTACATGGGGATGGAAAACTACAATCCGCCGCAGGATCCCTGGCTAGTTATCCTGTATCAGGATGAACACATTATGGTGGTCAACAAGCCCAGCGGCCTGTTGTCCGTGCCAGGACGTCTGGAAGCGCACAAAGATAGCATTATGACGCGTATCCAGCGCGACTACCCGCAGGCAGAATCGGTGCATCGTCTGGATATGGCGACCAGCGGCGTGATTGTCGTCGCGCTGACCAAAGCCGCGGAACGGGAGCTGAAACGCCAGTTCCGCGAACGTGAGCCAAAAAAGCAGTATATAGCGCGCGTATGGGGGCATCCCACCCCAGCGGAGGGGCTGATCGACTTACCGCTCATCTGCGACTGGCCGAACCGGCCAAAGCAGAAAGTGTGTTATGAAACCGGCAAACCGGCGCAAACGGAATATAACGTGGTGGACTTTGCGGCGGATAATACCGCCCGCGTGGCGCTCCAACCAATCACCGGACGTTCCCATCAGCTTCGTGTGCATATGCAGGCACTGGGCCACCCGATTTTAGGCGATCGATTTTACGCCTCGCCAGAGGCGTTGTCGCTGGCGCCGCGTTTGCAGTTACATGCCGAAATGCTGACCATTACCCATCCTACTTACGGCACGAGCATGACCTTTAAAGCGCCAGCGGATTTTTAGATGGTGCTTCGCTTATCCGGCCTACACATCTTCGTAGGCCGGATAAGACGCTTGCGTCGCCATCCGGCAAAACGATTACTTGAATCCTTTCTGTTCTTTAATTAATTCATACGCTTTCTGAATTTCCTGCGCTTTTTGCTTCGCCATCTCCATCATTTCCGGCGGCAATCCTTTCGCCACCAGCTTATCGGGGTGATGCTCGCTCATCAGCTTGCGATAAGCGCGTTTAATGGTGGTCGCATCGTCGGTGGTTTTAACCCCCAGCACATTACAGGCATCTTCCAGAGTCGGCCCGCGCTGCGCCTGCTGCCAGCCGCCGGACTGTTGATGATAACCGCCGCCGAACTGCGCGCCACCCTGCATCATGCGCAGAAACTGATCGAACTGCATACGGGAAATGCCTAGCTCTTCCGCAATCACATACAGCACCTCCCGCTCATTAGGGTGCAGCGAGCCATCGGCAAACGCCGCCTGGATCTGAATTTCCAGAAACATCCGGATCAGATCAAAACGCCCGAAGCAGGCGCTACGAAACTGCCGCATCTTTTCACGTAATGGGTAATTATCCGCTTTTCCGACCCGAAAGGCGTTCTGCGCGGCGGTACGCGAATCGCCGTGTAAGTTCATGCGATCCATCAACTGGCTGGCAATATGAATGTCCGCTTCCGTCACCCGTCCTTTTGATTTGGTTAAGTGGCCCATCACCTCAAAGGTGGTGGTAAAAAATAGTGCTTGTCGTTCGCGCTGGTTGGCAAACCACGCCATTTTTCGGCTGCGGGCTTTGTCGAACATATGGCCCACCAGCAGACCCAGGACTACGCCCCAAAAGCCGCCGCCCATCATCAGGGCTACGGCGACGCCAATTATCTTTCCCCAGTACTGCATAGACTCCCCAAAACGTTACGCTATCGGTGAGGCTATCTCCCACAAAATAAGGTGCTTTTCCGCTAATGAAGGCTACGGTCAATTGTGGGACATCGCCTATAATTTGCATTATCATACCTGTCATTCAATGCCGTGCCTAACACCACAGACGCTAAACGGCAGGATTAACACTGGCGCAGCGAAGATGAGTAAGTTAGGCTGTGACCGTTTGTCACGCGCAACGCTACCGATGATGGAACAATAAATACAACGTATGAAAAAACGTATTCCCACTCTTCTGGCCACCATGATCGCCAGCGCCCTTTATAGTCATCAGGGTCTGGCAGCCGATCTTGCCTCACAATGTATGTTGGGCGTGCCGAGCTACGATCGTCCTCTGGTAAAAGGCGATACCAACGATCTGCCGGTCACTATTAATGCCGATAACGCTAAAGGAAACTACCCGGACGATGCCGTTTTTACCGGCAACGTGGACATTATGCAGGGGAATAGTCGCCTGCAAGCGGATGAAGTGCAACTTCATCAGAAACAGGCGGAAGGTCAGCCGGAACCTATACGTACTGTCGATGCGTTGGGTAATGTGCATTATGATGACAATCAGGTCATCCTTAAGGGACCGAAGGGCTGGGCGAACCTCAACACCAAAGACACGAACGTCTGGGAAGGCGACTACCAAATGGTGGGCCGTCAGGGGCGCGGTAAAGCCGACCTCATGAAGCAGCGCGGCGAAAACCGCTATACCATTCTGGAAAACGGCAGCTTTACCTCCTGCCTGCCGGGCTCCGATACCTGGAGCGTGGTGGGAAGTGAAGTCATCCATGACCGTGAGGAACAAGTTGCGGAAATCTGGAACGCCCGGTTTAAAGTCGGTCCGGTTCCGATCTTTTATAGCCCCTATTTACAACTGCCGGTCGGTGACAAACGTCGCTCAGGTTTCCTGATCCCGAACGCGAAATACACCACTAATAACTATTTTGAGTTCTACTTACCGTATTACTGGAACATCGCGCCCAATATGGACGCCACCATTACCCCGCACTATATACACCGCCGCGGCAATATCATGTGGGAAAACGAATTCCGTTATCTCACGCAGGCGGGCGCGGGGTTGATGGAATTAGACTATCTGCCTTCTGATAAAGTTTATGAAGATGATCATCCCAAAGAGGGCGATAAGCACCGCTGGTTATTCTACTGGCAGCACTCAGGCGTGATGGATCAGGTGTGGCGTTTTAACGTCGATTACACCAAAGTCAGCGACTCCAGCTACTTTAACGATTTCGACAGTAAGTACGGTTCAAGTACTGACGGCTACGCCACGCAGAAATTCAGCGTCGGCTACGCCGTACAAAACTTTGACGCTACGGTGTCGACCAAGCAATTCCAGGTCTTTAACGATCAGAACAACAGCAGCTACTCGGCGGAGCCGCAGTTAGACGTTAACTACTACCATAACGATCTTGGGCCGTTTGATACCCGGATTTACGGCCAGGCGGTACACTTTGTCAACACCAGAGACGATATGCCGGAAGCGACCCGCGTCCACCTGGAGCCGACCATTAATCTGCCGCTCTCCAACCGCTGGGGCAGTCTGAACACCGAAGCGAAGCTGATGGCGACGCACTACCAGCAAACGAATCTGGATTGGTACAACTCCACTAACAGCAAAAAACTGGAAGATTCAGTTAACCGCGTCATGCCGCAGTTTAAAGTCGACGGGAAATTAGTCTTCGAACGTGATATGGCGATGCTGGCGCCGGGGTATACCCAAACGCTGGAACCACGCGTGCAGTACCTGTATGTGCCGTATCGCGACCAGAGCGGCATCTATAACTACGACTCTTCTTTACTGCAATCCGACTATAACGGCCTGTTCCGCGACCGCACTTATGGCGGTCTCGACCGTATTGCTTCCGCTAATCAGGTCACGACCGGCGTCACAACACGCATTTATGATGATGCCGCCGTTGAACGTTTTAACGTTTCTGTGGGTCAAATCTACTATTTCACGGAGTCTCGCACCGGCGATGACAACATTAAATGGGAGAATGACGACAAAACCGGTTCGCTGGTGTGGGCAGGCGACACTTACTGGCGTATTTCAGAACGCTGGGGTCTGCGTAGCGGGGTGCAGTACGATACCCGTCTGGATAGCGTCGCCACCAGCAGCAGCAGTCTCGAATACCGACGGGATCAGGATCGTCTGGTGCAGTTGAACTACCGCTATGCCAGCCCGGAATACATTCAGGCCACGTTGCCTTCGTCTTATTCCACGGCAGAGCAGTATAAAAACGGCATCAATCAGGTAGGCGCGGTAGCGAGTTGGCCGATTGCCGATCGCTGGTCGATTGTCGGCGCGTACTACTTCGATACCAATTCGAGCAAACCTGCAGACCAGATGCTTGGCTTGCAGTACAACTCTTGCTGCTATGCGATCCGCGTTGGGTACGAACGTAAGCTGAACGGTTGGGATAACGATAAACAACACGCGATTTATGATAACGCGATCGGCTTCAATATTGAGCTGCGCGGTTTGAGCTCTAACTACGGCCTCGGCACGCAAGAAATGTTGCGTTCTAACATTCTGCCGTATCAAAATTCTATGTAATCTGATTGATTTACCACGTAATCCGCATTGCGGTTAATTGAAATGGAAAAAGTATGAAGAACTGGAAAACGCTGCTTCTCGGTATCGCCATGATCGCGAATACCAGTTTTGCTGCCCCCCAGGTAGTCGATAAAGTCGCAGCCGTCGTCAATAATGGCGTCGTGCTGGAAAGCGACGTTGATGGTTTAATGCAATCAGTCAAACTCAACGCGGGTCAGGCAGGTCAGCAGCTTCCGGACGACGCCACGCTGCGTCACCAGATCCTGGAACGTTTGATCATGGATCAAATTATCCTGCAGATGGGTCAGAAGATGGGGGTGAAAATCACGGATGAGCAGTTGGATCAGGCTATCGCCAACATCGCCAAACAAAATAATATGACGCTGGATCAGATGCGTAGCCGTCTGGCCTACGATGGGCTGAACTATTCAACCTACCGTAACCAGATTCGTAAAGAGATGATTATCTCTGAAGTGCGCAACAACGAGGTTCGTCGCCGTATCACCGTTTTGCCGCAGGAAGTTGACGCGCTGGCAAAACAGATTGGCACCCAAAACGACGCCAACACCGAATTGAATCTGAGCCACATCCTGATTGCGCTGCCGGAGAACCCAACCTCCGGGCAGGTTAACGACGCGCAACGCCAGGCGGAAACGATTGTTGAAGAAGCGCGTAATGGCGCTGATTTCGGCAAACTGGCGATTACCTATTCTGCCGACCAGCAGGCGTTAAAAGGTGGTCGGATGGGCTGGGGCCGAATTCAGGAACTGCCGGGAATTTTCGCCCAGGCGCTGAGCACCGCGAAGAAAGGCGACATTGTCGGTCCGATTCGTTCCGGCGTCGGCTTCCACATTCTGAAAGTGAACGACCTGCGTGGTCAGAGCCAGAATATCTCCGTGACCGAAGTTCACGCTCGCCACATTCTGCTTAAGCCGTCGCCGATTATGACCGATCAGCAGGCGCGCCTGAAGCTGGAAGAAATTGCGGCTGATATTAAGAGCGGTAAAACCACGTTTGCCGCCGCGGCGAAAGAGTACTCTCAGGACCCAGGCTCCGCTAACCAGGGCGGTGATTTAGGTTGGGCTACGCCAGATATTTTCGATCCGGCGTTCCGCGACGCGCTGATGAAGCTGCAGAAAGGCCAAATGAGCGCGCCGGTACACTCCTCTTTCGGCTGGCATCTGATCGAATTGCTGGATACGCGTAAGGTAGACAAAACCGACGCGGCGCAGAAAGATCGCGCTTATCGTATGCTGATGAACCGTAAATTCTCAGAAGAAGCGGCGACCTGGATGCAAGAACAGCGCGCCAGTGCTTACGTTAAGATTCTGAGTAACTAATGAGCAGTGCACAACGCGTTGTTATTACTCCCGGCGAACCCGCCGGGATTGGCCCCGACCTTGTTGTCCAGTTGGCGCAACGTGCGTGGCCGGTAGAACTGGTCGTCTGTGCGGATGGCGCGCTCCTGACGGAGCGGGCCGCCATACTCGGCCTGCCCCTCTCGCTTCTCCCCTACTCGCCTGATGTCCCCGCCGCACCGCAGCCTGCGGGAACGCTGACCCTATTGCCGGTATCGCTGCGCGCGCCAGCGTCCCCCGGTCAGTTGACGGTAGAAAATGGCACCTATGTGGTGGAAATGCTGGCGCGGGCCTGTGACGGCTGCCTGCAAAATGAATTCGCCGCGCTGATCACCGGGCCGGTGCATAAAGGCGTGATCAATGACGCTGGCATTCCGTTCACCGGGCATACGGAGTTTTTTGAGGAGCGCTCGCGGGCGAAAAAAGTGGTGATGATGCTGGCGACCGAAGCGCTGCGTGTCGCGCTGGCGACTACGCATCTGCCGCTTCGCGCGATTGCTGATGCGATTACGCCTGCGTTACTCCACGATGTGATTGCTATTTTACATCACGATCTGCGGACGAAATTCGGGCTACGCAACCCTCATATTCTGGTGTGCGGTCTTAACCCGCACGCGGGTGAAGGCGGCCATATGGGGACGGAAGAGATAGACACTATCATTCCGGTACTCGACGAACTGCGCGCGCAGGGAATGCACCTTACTGGTCCGCTGCCCGCAGATACGCTGTTTCAGCCTAAATATCTCGACCATGCTGATGCGGTGCTGGCAATGTACCACGATCAGGGTCTGCCCGTGCTAAAATACCAAGGATTCGGTCGGGGAGTGAATATTACGCTCGGCCTACCTTTTATTCGAACCTCCGTTGACCACGGCACCGCGCTTGAACTGGCGGGTCAGGGAAAAGCGGATGTCGGCAGTTTTATTACGGCGCTTAATCTCGCCATCAAAATGATTGTTAATACCCAATGAATAATCGAGTCCATCAGGGCCATTTAGCCCGTAAACGCTTCGGGCAAAACTTTCTCAACGATCGGTTTGTGATCGACAGTATTGTTTCTGCTATTAATCCGCAAAAAGGCCAGGCGATGGTTGAAATCGGCCCAGGTCTGGCCGCTCTGACGGAACCGGTCGGCGAACGACTGGATAAGCTCACGGTTATTGAGCTTGACCGCGATCTGGCGGCGCGTTTGCAAACCCATCCATTCTTGGGACCGAAGCTGACCATTTATCAGCAGGACGCCATGACCATGAACTTTGGCGAACTGTCTGCGCAGTTGGGCCAACCGCTGCGTGTTTTCGGCAATCTGCCCTATAACATCTCCACCCCGCTGATGTTTCATCTCTTTAGCTATACTGATGCCATTGCCGACATGCATTTTATGTTACAAAAAGAAGTGGTAAATCGTCTGGTTGCAGGGCCGAACAGCAAAGCGTATGGTCGTTTAAGCGTGATGGCGCAATATTACTGTCAGGTGATCCCAGTGCTAGAAGTGCCGCCATCCGCCTTCACGCCGCCGCCCAAAGTGGACTCCGCCGTGGTGCGTCTGGTGCCACACGCAACGATGCCTTACCCGGTTAAAGATATTCGCGTGTTGAGCCGTATCACCACCGAGGCCTTTAACCAGCGCCGTAAAACGATCCGTAACAGTCTCGGCAATCTTTTTAGCGTTGAGACGTTGACGGAAATGGGTATTGACCCGGCAATGCGCGCGGAAAATATCTCTGTCGCTCAGTACTGCCAGATGGCCAACTATCTGTCGGAAAACGCGCCTTTGAAGGAGAGTTAAACATGATCAATTCGCCCAGAGTGTGTATTCAGGTGCAAAGCGTCTACATTGAGGCGCAATCCTCACCTGACGATGAACGTTACGTTTTTGCCTATACCGTGACCATCCGCAATCTGGGCCGGGCGCCAGTGCAGCTACTGGGCCGTTACTGGCTGATCACCAATGGTCATGGTCGTGAAACTGAAGTCCAGGGCGAAGGCGTGGTTGGCGTTCAGCCGCGCATTGCGCCAGGCGAAGAGTATCAGTACACCAGCGGCGCGGTCATTGAAACGCCGCTGGGCACCATGCAGGGTCATTACGAAATGATCGATGAAAATGGCGATGCCTTTACCATCGACATCCCCGTGTTTCGACTCGCCGTCCCTACACTCATTCACTAAAACTATAGCAATGGCAACTTACCTCATCGGCGACGTTCACGGTTGTTACGACGAACTGATCGCCTTATTACAGCAAGTGGAATTTACGCCAGAAACAGATACTCTGTGGCTGACTGGCGATTTGGTCGCCCGCGGGCCCGGTTCGCTGGACGTGTTGCGCTACGTCAAATCACTTGGTGATAGCGTTCGTCTGGTGTTGGGGAATCACGATTTACACCTACTGGCCGTGTTCGCCGGGATTAGTCGCAACAAACCCAAAGACCGGCTGACCCCGCTTCTTGAAGCGCCGGACGCCGATGAGCTGCTTAATTGGTTGCGTCGTCAGCCGCTGTTGCAGGTCGACGAGGAGAAGAAGCTGGTCATGGCGCATGCGGGTATTACGCCGCAGTGGGATTTGCAGACGGCAAAAGAGTGCGCCCGCGATGTTGAAGCGGTTCTGTCAAGCGACTCGTACCCGTTTTTCCTCGACGCGATGTATGGCGATATGCCGAATAACTGGTCGCCGGAGTTAAGCGGACTGGCGCGGCTGCGCTTTATAACCAATGCCTTTACCCGTATGCGCTACTGCTTTCCTAACGGTCAGTTGGATATGTACAGCAAAGCGTCGCCGGAAAATGCCCCTGCGCCGCTGAAGCCGTGGTTTGCCATTCCAGGGCCGGTAAGCGAGGCTTACAGCATTGCGTTCGGGCACTGGGCATCGCTGGATGGGAAAGGGACGCCGGACGGTATTTACGCGCTGGATACTGGCTGCTGCTGGGGCGGGAAGCTGACCTGTTTACGGTGGGAAGATAAACAGTATTTTGTGCAGCCGTCAAACCGTCAGATGGATATGGGCGAAGGCGAAGCGATTAACGCCTGATGAGGATAGCCCAGGCCGGATAAGGCGTTTACGCCGCCATCCGGCATTCATGCCAGCGCATCATCGCCTGATGGCGCTGCGCTTATCAGACCTACAAACTTAATGTTGTAGACCTGATAAAGCGTTTTGGCAACATACCCGCCGCCGCTTACCGACGCTCCAGAATCTCGAAACAATAGCTGTGAGAGTTCTGCGCATCGGCATCGTGAAATTCACTGAATACCGACTCCCAGTCATCCGGTTCATAATCCGGAAAATGGGTATCGCCTTCGACTTCCGCATCAATATGCGTCAGATAAAGCTTCTGCGCTTTTGGCAGAAACTGCTCGTACACGCGCCCGCCGCCAATGACCATAATTTCCGGCGCATCGCCGCAAGCGGCAATCGCTTCATCAACAGACTTGACCCACTGCACGCGATCGTCGGTACCCGACTGGCTGCTGATGACAATATTTTTACGTCCCGGTAAGGGGCGTCCAATAGACTCCCAGGTGTGACGTCCCATGACGACAGGTTTATTTAACGTGTTACGTTTAAACCAGGCGAGATCGGCAGGCAGGTTCCACGGCATGGCGTTTTCCATACCGATGACGCGATCCACCGCTAACGCCGCAATCAGACTGATCATTGATTATTTCCTGATACAAAAAAATTGCCGCCACTATACGTAAAGCGCAATCTTTCGTCGACTGACGAAAAGAGGATGAGCACGAAAATTTTTCGTTCTGCTGGCGACGCCACTCATTTGATGTGGAGCGCCAGCATTACAGTAGTTCAAAAACAGCCAATTAGCAGTAAAGTTTGCAGAACATCACATTTTTTACTTTATGTTGACGGTTTCACCTGGGGTTCATCGGCGATGTCCCCCGTATGCTTGCCCTCAGCCGTTCCCTGCCAGCCGTGGCGCTGAATCAACGACAAATGCTCCCGGTCCTCAGTAATAATTTCGCTCAACATCGCGCTGGTACGTTTATAGGCGGCGGCGCGAGATAATGGATCGTTTTCCCCTTTCGCCATCTCTTCCACCATCTGCGTATTAAAATGGCGGAACAGATCCGCACGCTCGCGGGCTTCATAACGCCCCAGTCCCAGAGCTTCCAGCGCCTGCCGCCCGCTTTTGAGCGCGCTTTCGAAGGTCTCACGTTCTGGCATCGCCACGCCGGCCTGTCGCAGGCGAATGTAATGATCGACATCACGGGCGCGGGCGATAATCTGCAGATGCGGGAAGTGCGTCTTTACCAGTTCGCTCAGTTGCAGATTGGTTTGCGGATCGTCAATGGCGTTAATCAATACCTCCGCCTTCGCCGCCCCGGCAGACTCCAGCAAATCCATACGCGTCGCGTCGCCATAAAAAACCTTCATGCCGAATTTACGCAGCGTTTCGATATGATCGGGGTCGTGATCGAGCACCACCATCTTCACCCCGCTCGACAGCAGCAGACGCCCGGCTATCTGACCAAATCGCCCAAACCCAGCCACAATGACCCGCGGTTGCTCTTCATCGATTTCATCCGCCTCACGCGCTTCACCCGTCGCGGCCTTCTCCATGCGCGTCAGCAGCACCAGAAAAATCGGCGTTGCCGCCATCGACAGCGCGACCGTCAGCGTCAGCGCTTTCGCCCACTCCGGCTCAAGTACATCCGCCATTTGCGCCGCGCCAAAAACCACAAACGCAAACTCACTTCCCTGACCTAATAAGACGGCAAACCAGCGACGCTGTTTTGCCGGTACGCCCAGGGGCCTCGCGACCAGCCACAGCATGACGATTTTGATCGCCAGAAAACCGGCCAGCAACAGCAGAATACGCAGCGGATTGTCCACCAACGTGCCGAAATCAATCGACATGCCGACGCCAATAAAGAACAGCCCCAGCAGCAACCCCTTAAAGGGTTCAATATCGCTTTCCAGCGCATGACGATATTCCGAACTCGCCAGCAGAACGCCCGCCAGGAACGCGCCCATCGCCATGGACAGCCCAACCTCTTCCAGCAACAGGCCGAAACCAAACACCAGAAATAGCGCCACGGCGCTAAACACCTCCCGCAAACCAGAACGCGCGACAAAGCGCAGCGCCGGGCGCGTGACGTAGCGTCCCAACAGCACCACCAGCGCCAACGCGCCTGCGACTTTCAACGCCGACAGCGCAAACGCGCCAAGCGTGGTGGATGCGCCGCTGGCGGCCAACAGCGGAATCATCGCCACCAGCGGGATCGCCGCAATATCCTGGAACAAGAGCACCGCAAATGCGCTACGACCCACTTGTGAAACGGTCAGGTTACGCTCATTCATTGCCTGCATGGCGATAGCCGTGGACGAAAGCGCCAGCGTCATACCGATCAGTTCCGCCACCTGCCAACGCAGGCCAAGAAACATACAGAACAGACCAATCAGTCCGCCGCAGACCACCATCTGCAACGCGCCGCCGCCAAATACCGAGGCGCGTAGCTTCCATAACCGCTGCGGGTCCAGCTCAAGCCCAATGACAAACAACATCAGCACGACGCCGATTTCCGCAAAATGCAGAATAGATTCGGCGTCCGTCACCAGTCGCAGTCCCCAGGGACCGATAATACAACCCGCAATCAGGTATCCCAGCACCGATCCTAAACCCAGACGCACCGCAATCGGCACAATCAGCGCCGCCGAACCAAGATAGATCAGCGCCTGCATTAGCGTATGGCTATCCATGATTCGCCTCCTGCCAGGCCAGTAAACGCTGTTTATAGTGACGCGCCTGCGCCTGTAAGGTGTCGTCATCGCAAATGAACGTGCAGTGCATGGCAAACGGCGGTAGCCACGTTAAACCACAATAGAGCGCCGTCGCCTGTAGCGGCTGAGAAAGGACGTCAAACCCCGGATGCGAACCGATAGTAAAGTGATTTTCGCCGCCGCCTGTCGTTACCGCCCATAACAGATGTTTACCGTGTAACGCCGTACCGCCATGACCGTAAGCCCAGCCGTGGGCGAGGACTTTATCCATCCATAATTTGAGCAACGGAGGAACGCTGTACCACTGCATCGGATGCTGCCAGACGATAAGAGTCGCGCGCGACAGCGCCTGCTGCTCGGCGGCAACGTCAATATTAAAATCGGGATAGAGGTGATAAAGCGAACGTATTTCGACGTTTTCCAGCGTCCCTGCCTGTTCAAGCATCCGTTTATTCGCATGAGAGTGATGCGGATACGGATGCGCATAAATAATGAGGATCATGATTAGCCTGCGATTATCTGTTTTTTTATCACAAAGTGTAGTGACAAATTCGCCAGGCTAATAGTGAATATTATTGAGCGGCTAATCAGAAAAAATTGAATTAATTATCCAGCTCGCTCATATTTTTCAACTGATCGCGGTTAATCTGCTCGGTTTTCCCGGTGGCGGCGTTTTTGTAAGACACCATACCGGTATCGTTATCAACCTCGGGTTTCCCGTCGGTGACGATAGTTTTGCCATCCGTGGTTTTAACCGCCTGGTTAGAAGAGCATCCTGCGACGGTGAATAGGGTTGCTGCGGTAAACAGTGCGGTCATAAGACGTTTTTGCATGGTGTTCTCCCTGCTTTTCAGTTGTTTTAGCATGTGACTGTTAACTGTAGCGTTATTGGCGAAAAGCGGGGAGAAATGCAGAACACTCTTAATGAGGGTTATCCGATGGCGTTCCGCGCAATGTCATGTTTCCGGTCTGTGTTAGCGTCAAGCCGCGGGTTTCCGGAGCAAACATCACCGATACGCCAAGCCCGACTAACGAAATCAACGCGCCAATCAGCATGACGTTATTAATACCGTAACGAGTAATAAAAATCGGTAATGCCCAGGTGGAGACAATGGTTCCGATGCGGCTTAATGACATGATGACCCCCACGGCCGAAGCGCGAATGTCCGTAGGGAAGAGTTCATTAGGATAAAGCCATTGCAGTATGCCCGGTCCGCCGGAAAAGAAGGCGTACACCGCAAACGCCACCACTACCAGTATGATGCCCAGATTTGATACCAACCCCAGCAGCGCCAGCGCGATAGTCATCATTGCGAAGCTGCCAATAAGCAGAGGGCGACGGCCAATACTGTTTAGCCAGAACATCGCCGGTATACAGCCAAGCATAAAAAAGAGGCTAATCACCACATTACCGAGCGCCGCGCTGCGCCCCTGTTCCCAGCCGAGTAACCCGACGATCTGCGGCCCAAAGGTATAGATAGCGAACATCGGGATCACCTGACAGGTCCAGATAGCCGCGACGAACAGTACAAACGGGAAATGACGGCGGTTAAACAGTTGCAGGAAGCGGGTCTCCTGCGGCGGCTCATCGTCAAAGCAGACCGGTTCGCCGAACAGTTTGATCATCATTTGTTCGCACTCTTTTACCCGTCCTTTTCGCAATAGCCAGCGTGGCGATTCCGGCAGGTCAAAGCGGCCAATCAAAATGATTAAGCACGGGATAAAGGCACTGCCAAGCATCCAGCGCCAGCCGCTTTCTATGTCATACAGCCAGTACCCCACCAGATTGGCGCAGGTCGCGCCGACGTACCACATCGCGGCGATAAAACCGATGGAGAACGCGCGCTGGCGGGTATTGGAAAACTCCGTAATCATGGAGGTGGCGATAGGGTAATCCGCGCCGATAACAATGCCAATTAAAACGCGCATCACCAGCAATTCAAGCGGCGTGGAAACAAACATGGTCGCCACGGAGAGAGCGCCGATAGCGATAATATCAAGCAGGAACATTTTACGCCGCCCGACTTTATCGCAAATATAGCCAAACAGCGAGGTGCCGATAAACAGTCCGGCAAGCGTAGCCGCGCCGAGCGCGCCAATCCATTCAGCATCGAGATGTAATAGCGGCGTCAGTTGTTCCAGCGCCACGCCAATGATCACCAGTACGTAGCCATCAAGGAACGGACCGCCGCTTCCCCACAGCATAATTCTGCGGTGAATAGAGGAGAATTTAAGGTCGTCAAAGTTTCTGGGCTGCGGCATGGTGATGTCCTGTTTTATCCTGGTTGCCTGATGGCGCTGCGCTTATCAGGCCTACAGAGTCCGTGAGCGTAGGCCGGATAAGCGCAGTTACCGCGCCATCCGGCAGTCAATCAACCGTAGCGAAACTCCACGCCAAAGGTACCGCGCGGGTATTCCCACTTTTCCAGCGCGCTGTCCAGGCCGAGAATCCGACAGGTACCGCATTCCAGACAGCCGGCGTAGTCAAAGCGCACGCTGCCGTCATCCTGCTTCTTATATAACCCAGCGGGACATGCCTTAATCAGCACCTCCAAAGCCTGTTTATCCGGTTCGGTTTTCAGCACGATATGCGGGTTGTTTTCATCGACGTTGAATTTATTAACGCCCAGCTTGACGTCAACATTGACGGGGGAAGTCATAATGCGGTCGCTCCTTTAATACCGTCCTTCATCAGATTGATAAGGCCGACTTTCTTTGCATGACGCAGGATTTTTTTACGCATCGCCTCCGGTGCGCCGCCGTCAACGGTAAACAGATCGCGGGCGATACCGACCGCCATTTCCGGATAGCGGGTAAACATGCGCGGGTTATCGAGAAACGCCGGCAGACGCTGGTACATTCGCATATCCCGCATCAGACCGTTGTCGAGATGCTGGTGATATTCCGCCAGTTTTTGCCGACTAAAATCAGCGCTGCGCAGTGCGGAAAGGACGGTTTTCGCCGCCGCGTCTCCTGCCGCCACGGCCAAATCCATACCGCGAATAGTAAAGCCCAGATTCATGCACATTCCGCCAGCATCGCCGGCAATCAACACCCCGTCGCTCACCAGCTCAGGCTGCATAGCAAACCCGGCCTCCGGGACGACATGCGCGGCATATTCCACCAGTTTGCCGCCAGCGATCAGCGGCGCGACCGCCGGATGCTGTTTAAAATCTTCCAGCATTTGCGGCACGGATTTTGTCGCCGCGTTCAGATGATGCAGACCGCACACCAGCCCCAGCGACAGAGTGGTTTCATTGGTATATAAAAATCCGCCGCCCATCAGCCCTGCGGTCGGCGCGCCGGCGAACAGGCAGGCTGCGCCTTCGTTGCCCCGTAGTTGAAAACGATCCTCAATGACGGATTTGGGCAATTCGATCAGCTCCTTCACCCCTACCGCAACGTGCGAAGCGTTGACGCGTTTCGCCATGCCCAGCTTTTCCGCCAGCAAGGAATTGACGCCGTCCGCCAGGATCACGACTTTCGCTTCGATAATATCGCCATCGGCTTCCACGCCGACGACCTTGCCGTCGCGCTGTACGACGTTATCCACGCGGATACCGGTAATCAGTTGCGCGCCCGCTTCTTCCGCCTGCTCCATCAGCCAGGCGTCAAATTTACTGCGCAGCACGGAATAAGAACGTCGTGAAGGCGCTTGCTCCTCCGCATTAACATAATCAACCGCCATCACCCCTTGTTCGGTCATAAAGGCGAGTTTTTCATGGGTAATGAGGCGTTCTACGGGCGCCCGTGCCGCAAAATCGGGTAGAATACGCTCCAGACTATGCGCGTAGAGGCGACCGCCAGTGACGTTTTTCGCGCCAGCAGAATTGCCTCGCTCAATCACCAGTACCTGCGCGCCTTCACGCGCCAGCACCAACGCGGCGACTGACCCTGCCAGCCCTGCGCCGACAATAATGGCGTCAAAGATATCTTCAGACATAGAAACTCCCAGTCAGCGGCGGGACGTGCTTTGCCCCGCCTTGCTCAATCAACGTGCTAATGCCTGGGTCAGCGCGGGCAGGATCTTCACCGCATCGCCCACAATGCCGTAATCCGCGTACTGGAAGATCGGCGCGTTTTTATCTTTGTTAATGGCGCAGATCGTTTGCGATCCATTCGCCCCGACCATGTGCTGGATCTGCCCGGAGATCCCGATGGCAAGATAAAGTTCGGGTTTTAACATCAGGTTGGAGATACCGACATAACGCTCATGTTCCATCCATTTTTCGTTTTCCGCGACCGGACGAGAGCAGGCCAGCTCCGCGCCGATGGTCTGACACAGCGCCTGTGCCAGCGCGATATTCTCTTTACTGCCGATCCCGCGTCCAACGCTCACCACCAGCCGCGCTTTATCCAGATCGACGCGGTTGCTCTGACGCGCCTGCGTCGCGGTACGCGTCACCGCTATCGCCGGCGCTATCCACTCCACGCTCTGCGCCTCGCCGCGGCGCGCCGTATCCGCCTGCGCCGGTTCGAAAGCGCCGCTGCTCAGCGTGACTACCGCCCAGGGAGAGGTAATCGTCTCTTCGCCCATCGCCAGCCCGCCGTAAACCATGTGTTTTACCGCAGCCCCTTCCGCTTGTGGTACGACGCTACTGGCATCGTTAGACACCGCCGCGGCCAGACGGTAGCCGAGCTTAGCCGCCAGCAGTTTTCCGCGACGGGTATTCGGCAGTAGTACCATGCCCGCCTCGCCGCCATGTTTATGGAGGGTTTCCACCATGGCTTCCGCATAGTCTTCCACCATACGGTCATCAGGTTTACCGCGTAAAAACCAGACGCGATCCGCGCCAAAATGGAACGCTGCCTCGCTATCCGCCTCGCTCAGTACGAAAACGTTAATCTGTTCGCCGGTATGCTGCGCGCCGCCCATCAGTTCCGGCAGACGAGAAGGCGTATCGCTGAATACCCAAACACTGGAAAACTTGCTCATAACTTCCCCTTACTTAATGATTTTGCGCAGGTTTTCGGCGAATGCGGCGATCTGTTCTTCGCCCTCGCCTTCAATGACAATTCGCTGACGCTCGCGCTGTTTCGGCGCAGCGACGCGTTGGCTGGAGTAGTCAGCCGCCGCGCTAAAGCCGATGTCCGCCGCAGACCAGACCTGGACGGGCTTTTTCGCCGCGCCGAGAATCGCTTTCATCGACGGGATTTGCGGGGAGTTAATATCGGTAGAGACCGCCACGACCGCAGGTAACGGGATATGCAGCGTTTCGATTTCATCTTCCAACTCGCGCTCAACGATAAGGGCGTCTTCACTCAGCGAAAGGATGTTGCGCACGCCGTTAATGGCCGGGATATGCAGCGTTTCACCCAGCAGCAGGCTCACCTGCTGAGCATAAAGATCGGAAGAGCCATCGCCGCAGATAATCAGATCAAAACCCGCTTTTTGCGCAGCGGCGGCGAGCGCGGCGGCGGTTTGTTGCGGCAGCGCCTGTTCAAACTGCTCATCAATCACGACAATAAGATCGTCAGGGCCGCGAGAAAGCACATCTTTACGCCCTTTGGCATTGGTCAGCGCCTGGCCGCCCACGCTCATTGCCGTAACCACGGCATCGCCGGCCTGCTGTTTTAACTGGCAAGCGGTTTCAATCGCATTTAAATCGTATTGGCTAATTTTGGCGTCGGCTTTATGGGTATCTAATGAACCATCTTCGTTATTAATCACAATATCCTGTTCATCAGGCACGCACTTATAGCAAGTCAATATCTTCATTGCATCTCCAGAAATCATGAAGGAAACATCTTCTATATCGGCGGTGTTAAATACAGATATCACGCTCTTAAATTCGGGAATAAAACATTAATCACCAATATTGAAAAAGTCACATCCTGTTTTTCATAACTTTCAATATTGTTAAGCACCTCACCAATATTGAACAGTCAGCGATAAAATATAAAAATTTTCAATATTGTTTTACGGATCACCAATATTGAAAGAGAGACGCGCAAAAAACGCCCAATATCTTTTTATTACCTTGATTACAAAGGAATAAAGACAAAACAAACCGTCAACATAAACGACAAAAAAGTGTGATCCAGATTACAGAAAGCCGTGCGATGAATACTCATTATGAGTTACTCGCAAAAGCGCCCTGAGGTTAAATTATCACCGGTCGAATATTCAGGAAAATAAACAAAATATAATAGCCAGGAACGCAGCATAAATTTCGTTTTGACACTGGAATTAACTCATGAAAACTGACAAGAAAAAGTCTGGAATAGAACCAAAGGTTTTTTTCCCGCCACTCATAATCGTAGGGATACTTTGTTGGCTAACGGTTCGGGATCTTGATGCGGCGAATAATGTTATTAACGCCGTATTTAGTTATGTCACCAACATTTGGGGCTGGGCCTTTGAATGGTATATGGTCGTCATGCTCATCGGCTGGTTCTGGCTGGTCTTTGGTCCCTATGCAAAAAAGAAATTAGGCGATGAACCGCCGGAATTCAGTACCGCAAGCTGGATTTTTATGATGTTCGCCTCCTGTACCTCCGCCGCCGTCCTGTTCTGGGGGTCAATAGAGATTTATTACTATATCTCTACGCCGCCGTTCGGTCTTGCCCCTAATTCTACCGGCGCGAAAGAGATTGGCCTCGCTTATAGCCTGTTCCACTGGGGCCCGCTGCCGTGGGCGACCTACAGTTTCCTCTCCGTCGCTTTTGCCTACTTCTTTTTCGTCCGTAAGATGGATGTTATCCGTCCCAGTTCCACGCTGGTGCCGCTGGTCGGCGAAAAACATGCCAAAGGGCTATTCGGCACCATCGTTGATAATTTCTACCTGGTGGCGCTGATCTTTGCGATGGGAACCAGCCTCGGTCTGGCGACGCCGCTGGTGACGGAATGTATGCAGTATCTGTTCGGTATTCCGCACACGCTGGAGCTGGACGCCATCATTATTACCTGCTGGATTATCCTGAACGCGATTTGCGTCGCCTGCGGTCTGCAAAAAGGGGTCAGGATCGCCAGCGACGTCCGTAGCTATTTAAGCTTTCTGATGCTGGGCTGGGTATTCATTGTCAGCGGCGCCAGCTTCATCATGAACTATTTTACCGATTCGGTCGGTACGCTGTTGATGTACCTGCCGCGAATGCTGTTTTACACCGATCCGATAGGTAAAAGCGGGTTCCCGCAAAGCTGGACCGTCTTTTACTGGGCATGGTGGGTGATTTACGCCATCCAGATGAGCATCTTCCTCGCCCGTATTTCCCGTGGTCGAACAGTGCGTGAACTCTGCTTCGGCATGGTGTTGGGGCTGACGGCTTCCACCTGGATTTTGTGGACCGTCCTCGGCAGCAATACTCTCCTGCTGATGGATAAAAATATCCTCAATATTCCGCAGTTGATCGACCAGCACGGCGTGGCGCGCGCCATTATCGAAACCTGGGCCGCCCTGCCGCTCAGTACTGCCACCATGTGGGGATTCTTCATCCTGTGCTTTATCGCCACCGTCACGCTGATTAACGCCTGTTCTTATACCCTGGCGATGTCAACCTGTCGCGAAGTGCGCGACGGCGAAGAACCGCCGCTACTGGTGCGGATAGGCTGGTCGGTACTGGTGGGCATTATTGGCATTGTTCTGTTGGCGCTCGGCGGGCTGAAACCAATTCAAACCGCCATTATCGCCGGCGGCTGCCCGCTGTTCTTCGTCAACATTATGGTGACGCTCTCCTTTATCAAAGACGCCAAAACGCACTGGAAAGATAAATAAAATTAACCCCAAGAGATCAAGAGGTTGGAACATGGATTTTAATTTAAATGATGAACAGGAACTGTTTGTCGCCGGTATTCGTGAATTGATGGCCAGTGAGAACTGGGAAGCCTATTTTGCCGAGTGCGATCGTGACAGCATCTATCCCGAACGTTTTGTGAAAGCGCTGGCGGAGATGGGGATTGATAGCCTGCTGATCCCGGAAGAGCACGGCGGCCTGGACGCCGGATTCGTTACCGTTGCGGCGGTATGGATGGAATTGGGGCGTCTGGGCGCGCCGACATATGTGCTGTACCAATTACCGGGCGGGTTCAACACTTTCCTGCGTGAAGGCACCCAGGAACAGATCGATAAGATTATGGCCTTTCGCGGCACCGGTAAGCAGATGTGGAACTCGGCAATTACCGAGCCGGGTGCCGGTTCGGATGTCGGGAGTTTAAAAACCACCTATACCCGCAAAAATGGTAAGGTTTACCTCAATGGCAGCAAGTGCTTTATCACCAGTAGCGCGTACACCCCCTACATTGTGGTGATGGCAAGAGATGGCGCATCGCCGGATAAGCCTGTCTATACCGAATGGTTCGTGGATATGAGCAAACCGGGCATCAAAGTGACCAAACTGGAAAAGCTCGGTCTGCGTATGGATAGCTGCTGCGAAATTACCTTCGATGAGGTTGAACTGGACGAGAAAGACAGGTTCGGTCGGGAAGGTAACGGCTTTAATCGCGTTAAAGAAGAGTTCGACCATGAACGTTTCCTGGTGGCGTTAACCAACTACGGCACTGCGATGTGCGCCTTTGAAGATGCGGCGCGCTATGCCAATCAGCGCGTACAGTTTGGCGAAACAATTGGCCGCTTCCAGCTAATTCAGGAGAAATTCGCCCATATGGCGATCAAATTAAACGCCATGAAAAATATGCTGCTGGAAGCCGCATGGAAGGCGGACAACGGCACAATCACCTCCGGCGACGCGGCAATGTGCAAATACTTCTGCGCTAACGCCGCGTTTGAGGTCGTGGACAGCGCTATGCAGGTATTAGGCGGCGTGGGCATTGCGGGAAATCATCGTATTTCGCGTTTCTGGCGCGATCTGCGCGTTGACCGCGTTTCCGGCGGATCTGACGAAATGCAGATCCTGACGCTCGGTCGCGCCGTGCTGAAACAGTACCGCTAAGTGAAGCGCCCGGTGACGTTGCGCTTACCGGGCCTACGGATTGTGCATATTGCAGGCCGGAAAGGTGTTTACGCCGCTTTCCGGCAACAGGAGTGATACCATGACAACGCATTTACCAATGCCTGCCTTCGGCCCCCTCTCCGGGTTGCGGGTTGTTTTTTCCGGAATCGAAATCGCCGGACCGTTCGCCGGACAAATGTTCGCTGAATGGGGCGCGGAGGTTATCTGGATCGAAAATGTGGCCTGGGCCGATACCATTCGCGTCCAGCCGAATTATCCGCAGCTTTCACGTCGTAACCTGCACGCCCTTTCCCTGAACATCTTTAAAGACGAAGGACGAGAAGCGTTTCTGAAATTAATGGAAACGACCGATATCTTTATTGAAGCCAGTAAAGGCCCGGCGTTCGCCCGCCGCGGCATCACCGATGAAGTGCTGTGGAAACATAACCCAAAACTGGTTATCGCCCATCTCTCCGGCTTCGGTCAGTTTGGCGACGAAGAATACACCCATCTGCCGGCTTACAATACCATCGCCCAGGCGTTCAGCGGCTATCTGATCCAAAACGGCGATGTCGACCAGCCGATGCCCGCGTTCCCCTACACCGCCGACTATTTTTCCGGCCTGACCGCCACGACCTCGGCGCTGGCGGCGCTGCATAAAGTTCGGGAAACCGGTAAGGGCGAAAGTATTGATATCGCGATGTATGAAGTGATGCTGCGGATGGGGCAGTATTTTATGATGGATTACTTCAACGGCGGGGAGATCTGCCCGCGAATGACCAAAGGTAAAGACCCTTATTACGCCGGTTGCGGATTATATAAATGCGCCGACGGTTATATCGTGATGGAGTTAGTCGGCATTACGCAAATTAACGAATGCTTTAAAGATATCGGCCTCGCGCATATTCTCGGTACGCCGGAAGTGCCGGAAGGCACGCAGTTGATCCACCGTATCGAATGCCCTTATGGGCCGCTGGTGGAAGAAAAACTGGATACCTGGCTGGCGACGCGCTCTATCGCTGACGTTCAGGCGCGTTTTGCCGAACTGAATATCGCCTGCGCAAAAGTGCTGACCATTCCGGAACTGGAACATCATCCGCAGTACGTGGCCCGTGAGTCTATTACCCAGTGGCAAACAATGGATGGTCGCACCTGTAAGGGGCCGAATATCATGCCGAAATTCAAAAACAACCCGGGGAAAATCTGGCGCGCGATGCCGTCACATGGCATGGATACCGCCGCTATTCTGAAAAATATTGGTTATAGCGAAGCAGATATTAAGGAACTGGTCGGCAAAGGGCTGGCCAAAGTTGAGGATTAAACGCGATGCGCTAATCGGTTTTCCGGTTAGCGCTCACGCCTGATTTAGTGGATGTGGATAAAAGTGCAATGGATATTGTAGGCGGACAACACTTACGTCAGATGTGGGACGACCTGGCCGGAATATATGAAGACAAAACGGCGCTAATTTTTGAATCCTGCGCGGGAGAAGTACAGCATTTCAGCTATGCCTCGCTGAATAGAGAGATCAATCGCACGGCAAACCTTTTTTATTCCTTAGGCATACGTAAAGGCGACAACGTTGCTTTGCATCTGGACAATTGCCCGGAATTTATCTTTTGCTGGTTTGGGCTGGCAAAAATCGGCGCCATCGTCGTGCCGATTAATGCCAGATTATTGCGCGAGGAGAGCGCCTGGATCCTGCAAAATAGCCGGACGTCGTTACTGGTCACCAGCGCGCCGTTTTATCCAATGTATCGTCAGATTCAGCAGGAAGGGCGCACGCCGCTCAGTCATATTTGTCTGATCGGCCCGACGCTTCCGGCCGAAGAAGGTGTCAGCCACTTTTATACGCTGAAAGCGCAGCAGCCCGACGTCCTGCTTTATACGCCGCCGTTAACGCCTGACGATACTGCGGAAATCCTTTTTACCTCCGGCACAACGTCCCGCCCGAAAGGGGTAGTGATTACTCACTATAATTTACGTTTCGCTGGCTATTACTCCTCCTGGCAATGCGCGTTGCGCGAAGATGATGTTTATCTAACCGTCATGCCCGCCTTCCATATCGACTGCCAGTGTACGGCGGCGATGGCGGCCTTTTCTGTGGGCGCTACGTTTGTGCTGATCGAAAAGTACAGCGCCCGCGCCTTCTGGGGACAGGTGAGAAAATATTGCGCGACAGTGACGGAATGTATCCCGATGATGATCCGAACGTTGATGACGCAGACGCCAGCCGCTGACGATCGTCACCACTGTTTACGCGAAGTGATGTTTTACCTCAACCTGTCCGTGCAAGAGAAAGAGGCCTTTACTGAGCGCTTCGGCGTCCGGTTGTTCACCTCTTATGGTATGACAGAAACCATTGTCGGTATTATCGGCGACCGGCCCGGCGATAAGCGGCGCTGGCCGTCGATTGGTCGTCCAGGTTTTTGCTATGAAGCGGAGATTCGCAACGAACAAAACCGCGCGCTTCCTCCCGGCGAAATCGGGGAAATATGCATTAAAGGTATTCCTGGTAAAACGCTTTTTAAATCTTATTTCGAACGCCCGGATGCCACAGCCAAAGCGCTTGAGCCCAACGGCTGGCTGCATACCGGCGATTCCGGCTATCGCGATGAGGAAGGCTTTTTCTATTTCGTCGATCGTCGTTGCAACATGGTTAAGCGCGGCGGAGAAAATGTCTCTTGCGTCGAACTGGAAAATATCATCGCCGGACATCCTAAAATTCAGGATGTCGTGGTTATCGGCATTAAGGATGATATTCGCGATGAAGCTATTAAAGCGTTTGTAGTACTCAATGAAGGAGAAACATTAACCGAGGAGGATTTTTTTACGTTTTGTGAGGAAAATATGGCGAAATTTAAAGTGCCTTCATATCTGGAAATAAGAGAAGATTTGCCCCGTAATTGTTCAGGAAAAATCATTAAAAAAAATCTGAAATAACGTCCCCGGCGGGCGCCGCCCGCTAAATAAATCAACCTAGTCCTGGAAATAGAGATATTTCTGGCGGATAACTGTGGCCCTGAAAAGAGAATAAGCGAATAAAGGATTGAAGATATGAGTGAATCATTGCGCCTGACCCGTAATGGCCCCATTCTTGAAATTACGCTCGATCGCCCGAAAGCGAACGCGATTGACGCCAGAACCAGTTTTGCGATGGGCGAGGCATTTCTTAGCTTCCGCGACGACCCGCATTTGCGCGTGGCGATCATCACCGGAGCGGGAGAAAAATTTTTTTCTGCCGGCTGGGATTTAAAAGCCGCCGCTGAAGGCGAAGCGCCGGATGCGGATTTCGGCCCCGGCGGTTTTGCCGGTTTAACCGAGCTTTTTGATCTCAATAAACCGGTGATTGCCGCAGTCAACGGCTATGCTTTCGGCGGCGGATTCGAACTGGCACTGGCGGCGGATTTCATTATCTGCGCGGATCACGCCAGCTTCGCGCTGCCGGAAGCTAAACTCGGTATCGTGCCGGATAGCGGCGGCGTACTGCGTCTACCGAAAATACTACCGCCTGCGATCGTCAATGATATGGTGATGACCGGCAGACGAATGACAGCGGAAGAAGCGCTGCGCTGGGGAGTAGTAAACCGTGTCGTCAGCCCGCATGAGTTGCTTGATAGCGCCCGCGAGCTGGCGCGACAGCTAGTACAAAGCGCGCCGCTGGCGGTCGCCGCCCTGAAAGAAATTACCCGAACCACTCGCGACATGTCGGTAGAAGAAGGCTATCGCTATATCCGTAGCGGCTCACTAAGACACTATCCCGCCGTCCTGCACTCGGAAGATGCCCTCGAAGGGCCGCTGGCGTTTGCCGAAAAACGCGATCCGGAATGGAAAGGCCATTGATGCCAGTAGCCTTAAACTGATGACAAAGCGGTTTAAGGCTTTTTTCCGGAACATAAATTAGCGTCTACCGGATCAGGCGATTAATCTTTCGCCATGCGGCTGAACTGCTCAATGGTAAGATCCCACGGTTCGCTGGCGGCATCAGGCATAAAGCTACCATCGTCCACGCCAATTTCGTCTTTGATAATTTTATTCAGTTTTTCATTCATCTTAAGAATAAGGTCCTGATATTTCTCTTTATCGGCGGCGAGGTTATGATTCTCATCTGGATCATTTTTAAGATCGTAAAGTTCAAGATCATTATATTTAATAAGATCCTGCCAGTTTTCAGGCGTATTATGCTCTCTTAGCGAGAAGTAACGCGCAAACTTATAACGGCCATCGTTAATCATCCGCGTCCCTGAACGATGACTGAAATCAGGATGCAAATGGGATATCTCCTGCTTGATTTGCGCCACGTTTTTTTGCTTATCTCTTTGTAGCGCTATAACGCGGTGGAGATAATGGGCATCGGTATACAGGATCATGCCATAGCAATATAAGCTGGCATTTCTCACCGCATTGACTGCAACGCCTTCCGGGTTTTTTAGCAATCCGCTAAAGTTAACGCCTTTACGGTTACCTAACGCTTGGCGTTGTTTTTCTTCCGGCAAACCGGTCAGCCCAACCAGGGTCGGCGCAATATCAAGATGACAGGTCAACGCCTGACATTTCTTATTACCCGGATACGCCGGATGGGAAATAATCATCGGTACATGGATTTGTTCTTTATAAATAGAGGCGCCTTTACCGTGCATCTGATGGCTTCCACCTAATTCGCCATGATCGGCAGTAAATACGACAATAGTTTTATTGGTCAGCTTGAGGGCATCAAGTTCATTTAATATTCGGTCAAGGTGAGTATCACAGTCGCGAATACAGTTGAAATAGTAGTCAAGCAATTTACGCCAACGACGATCTTCATCAGGAAATTGCCCTTCCAGCGCTGCCCGCGCCGTCTGGTATTCAAGATGCGCAGGTGGTCTTCCCTGCTCATTGAATGATTGGTGCCTGTTCGCTGGTAGCGGATAGTTCAGCCAGCTTGCCTGATAAAGCTCGTTTTCAGGCGGTTGCGTAGGCGCCAGGGTATTATCATCATGATCCAACTCGCCACGCCATTGTACCTTTTCTCCCGCTTTATCCGTATCAATAAACATCACGTCATGAGGATTAACGAGGTTAACAGCCAAGAACCAAGGTTTGTTTTTGTCATTTAGCGGCTGTCCCTTACACCTTAACCAATTTATGGTCTGGGCCGTGGTGGTTGAATCATAAAAATAGCCGCCTTTACAATGGCCTATAATATCCCCGATGCCGTGATAGTCAGAAAAACCATATTTTTCCATAATCTTATGTAATTCTGGCTCAGGAATATTCCCGACATCAATATCCTCATCTTTTTCATCAGGAAGAGGCTTCTCCAGTTTTTCTGTAAGATGCCACTTCCCTTTATAGGCCGTATAGTATCCCAATTTCTGCATCATATGGCCTGTGGTTCCAAGAGCGGGGTCAAGGTCATAGGGCATCCAGGGTAATCCCAGATTATCAAACATCTTTGTCTGGGGCATATGTAAGCCGGTATACAATACGGAGCGGGAAGGCGTGCAGACATTACTGGTATTCTGGTGGTTACAGAATGTCACCCCCGTTTTCATGAGCCGCTCTCTGCCGGGTACCGGGAAAGGATACGTAGCGAAAAAACGCTCCTGGTCGGTCACCACTAACAGAATATTATATCCTTCTGGCAATTTTTCCGGGATTTCGCCAGTAAACGGTTTATCCCACGCCGGTTTCGCTTTGACGGCGCATTTTTCATCAGCCTTTACCGCACCGGATAACATACCTCCGACGGTAAGAATACCGGCGCTGGTCAACAGTTTTCTACGGGTAAGATCCGTCTCATCTGTAGACAGATTTTTTTTATTACTCATATTATTATACCTGTGGTCAGTAAACTTATCACATTTTCTTTTATTACTGTATGAGGAAGCATGGGCGTGTATCAATGTCTTCCGGGTAAGAATATGTGTTATAAATTGATTTGTATTTCAAATTAGAAATACATTAACAAATGACAATGACTATCTAAAAATTATTTAGACGGGAAGTACATTGATTTTATTTTAGAGATACAACTAAAAACATTACCTAATAAGAAAACACATTATTAAACATCCCCTACAGAACCATACTCGCGCCTTCCCCCCTCAGCTACGGCGATACCCTATGTCACTGCAATGGAATTTCCCCGGAAAACATACCGTCAGCAACGAGCAGCGCAACAAAAAACATACAGCCGGTAATATCATCCGGGGAAATTAAAAAACAACTCAATTTTGTTATATTGCTTATTGATAAATAACCATCTCATCATTGGGAGATTCAATAAGTCTTCAACCATTGCAAAAAATATAAAAAGCATCTTTATAAGTAGTTATGTTTATTTTTACCCTTCGGAAATAATTTTTTATTGACAAAATTATAGACAGGTGACTATAACAAGCTATAAGACAATTATGTCAAACAAGGCTATTTCGAATCATCAATCGGAGTTATAAATAACTTCGGTAAGAATTAATGATGTTGCGCAAATATTATCATTAATACAACAAGAACAGAACGATGAAAAAACATATTATCGCTACGCGCGAGCATGGCCCAAATTTTGAAGCCGTTGCCGACGTTTATAAAGATGCAGCAAAATCACAATGCTCTGATTGCGCCATAGCGATGGCACACGCATGAAACAATAAGAGAGCGCCGGCAAGGTGCCATGTTGTGTCACAATCCGCTCAGGGCCGTCTGGAAAGAGATGCCGGCCCTCCTTTTTTATTAAAATCTTATCTGAAGCAGGTAAGCCAGTAAAACGAGCAGGCAGTGAGTCTCTTGACAGAAAGATAGTTTTCCGGAACTTGTTTTAAAGTAATATTTAGTGCGCTTTCACCTGTTTGAACCAGTAATTGTCCATTTTCGTTATCCACTTTCCCTGCTTATCTTTTGGTATTACGCCCGCCCAAAGTAATTGCAACTGTCGGTTATAGGTTCCGATAGCGTGTCCACCATATGCCCCTTCAAATGCTATCACCATTGGTCCCTGCCCTTTTACGCCCTCCAGTCCTTCATGGCAATAAAGCGCGTTGCGGTGAGTCACGTCAAGTTCATACTGCACGTTCAGTTTCACACATTCTTGCCCGCAGGTTTCTACTGGCGGCAATATTGTCATGGTATAAGGCGGGTTATCTGCTGTGGTTTCCCATGTTCCGATCAGGTCTTTGCAAGCGTTTATCTCCGTAGCAAAGGATGCGGCGGAAAATAGCGCAGACAAATAAAGTGTTATCATTTTCATTTTCATTTTCATTTTCATTTTCATTTTCATCACAGAGGTCCTGTTCCTTATGCCTAATCATAAGGATAAATGCCCTGCGATACGTTTTTTTCCCGGAAATGTTGAGCCTTTGTTCAGAGAAATACCGATGAGTGTAACGTCATATAAGCGGATAGCGCAGTGGAGAAAGCGGGAGTGTGGACTTTTCCCGGACAGACGTATGTTGATACGCCTGTCCGAAACAGTTTTATTCAAAGATTACCCGACATGGGCCTTATACGGCCTAACGACGCATACTTTTTGACAGCATCATTTGCCACTTTTGCTCCCGGTTAAGCTCCGTCGGCGGAACTGTCGTCATATGTGGCGTTTTTCCTGCCCCAGCCATCTTTTCCCGGGCGCTATTTCCAATGCGCGCATACAGCTGCGAATCAATACTTTTAATACGCACCAGACGCTGACACTGGCAGCCTCGCCCTTCGAGTTGATTAGGAATGGTTTTAGTTTCGCAGTTTATTTCTCCCACTTCTGAAAGAATATAAGAAACCGTGTTTATCGCCTTGCAGTGGTCCATATTAAATTGCTTAGCAATCTCTTTAGCGCTCACCCAACGGTTCTCCGCCATTACCCAATCAGCAATTAACAAATAAAGTGGCTTTTCAACATATTCTTTACTCATAAGTACACCATTTTTACAAATTAAAAAATCTCGCTACGGCTTATTTCGGCAACCTCTAAATCACCTAATTAACCATTTTAAAAATGTGGATATAGGGGAATAGTATGCAACTTAACAGTCAATTAGTGTGAGCAAAATCTTGCTTATAAGATTGAAAATGCGGTTAACGAAATACCTTTGGCCAGGAATTACCTGATAATGTAAAAAAAACGGTTCCCTTTCAGGAACCGTTTAAACAAGCGATAATGGATACTTTCTGGCGATGGCCCTATGGGTCACACGTTATTTCTGGATTTGCGCGTGCATCTCCTGCACTGAGATAACTTTCTCAGTTGCGTCCGCATTGAGCGCCATCGCCGTCGCAAAACCGCCGTTCAGCGTGGTGTCATAATGCACTTTATACTGTAGCGCGCTACGACGAATCACCCTTGAGTCTTCAATCGCCCGGCGACCTGCGGTAGTATTGATAATGTAGGTGTATTCGCCATTCTTGATACGGTCCTGAATGTGCGGGCGACCTTCATGCACCTTGTTCACCAGACGAGGATTAATCCCCGCTTCTCCCAGCACAATGGCCGTTCCGTGAGTGGCATCCAGCTCAAAGCCCTGTTTCAGCAGTTTAGCGGCGAGATCCACCACACGCTCTTTGTCGCCTTCACGTACAGAGAGCAGCGCACGGCCCGATTTCTTCATTGTGGAATTGCTACCCAGTTGCGCTTTAGCAAACGCTTCCGCAAAGGTGCGGCCCACCCCCATCACTTCTCCGGTTGAGCGCATTTCTGGCCCTAACAGCGGGTCAACGCCAGGGAACTTATTGAATGGCAGCACCACTTCTTTCACCGAGTAGTACGGCGGAATAACCTCTTTGGTGATGCCCTGCGCAGTAAGCGTTTTGCCCGCCATCACGCGCGCTGCCACTTTCGCCAGCGGCACGCCGGTGGCTTTGGAGACGAACGGTACGGTACGCGCCGCACGAGGGTTCACTTCAATCAGGTAGACTTCGTTGTCTTTCACCGCAAACTGCACGTTCATCAGACCGCGCACCTGCAGCTCAAAAGCCAGCTTCTGCACCTGCTGGCGCATCACGTCCTGAATTTCCTGGCTCAGTGTGTAGGCCGGCAGTGAACAGGCTGAGTCGCCAGAGTGTACGCCCGCCTGCTCAATATGCTCCATGATGCCGCCAATCAGCACCATTTCGCCGTCGCAGATGGCATCCACATCGACTTCTACCGCATCATCCAGGAAGTGATCGAGCAATACCGGCGCATCGTTAGAGACGCTGACCGCCGTCTGGAAGTAACGGCGCAGGTCCGCTTCGTCATAGACGATTTCCATCGCCCGACCGCCCAGCACGTAGGACGGACGTACAACCAACGGATAGCCAATCTCTTTCGCCTTCTCTACCGCTTGCTCAATTGCGGTAACGGTAGCATTGGCTGGCTGCTTCAGCTTCAGACGGTCAACCGCGTGCTGGAAGCGTTCGCGGTCTTCCGCACGGTCGATAGCATCCGGGCTGGTACCGATAACCGGTACGCCAGCGTCTTCCAGTGCGCGCGCTAGCTTCAGCGGAGTCTGCCCGCCGTACTGCACGATAACGCCTTTCGGCTTCTCGATGCGCACGATTCCCAGCACGTCTTCCAACGTTACCGGCTCGAAGTACAGACGGTCAGATGTGTCATAGTCGGTAGAGACAGTTTCCGGGTTACAGTTGACCATAATGGTCTCGTAACCGTCTTCGCGCAGCGCCAGCGAGGCGTGTACGCAGCAGTAGTCGAATTCAATACCCTGGCCGATACGGTTCGGGCCGCCGCCGAGCACCATAATTTTGTCGCGGTCAACGGACGGGTTGGATTCGCACTCGTCTTCATAGGTAGAGTACATATAGGCGGTGTCGGTGGCGAACTCCGCCGCGCAGGTATCCACGCGCTTGTAGACCGGGTGCAGGTCAAACTGGTCGCGCAGCTTGCGGATTTCCGCTTCGCGAACGCCCGCAAGCTTCGCCAGACGCGCATCGGCAAAGCCTTTACGCTTCAGGTGACGCAGGAAGTCAGCGTCGAGGCCGTTAATGCCCACTTCCGCCACTTTCTCTTCCAGGCGCACCAGCTCTTCAATTTGCACCAGGAACCAGCGGTCGATGTTGGTCAGGTTAAACACGCCATCGACGGACAGGCCCGCACGGAAGGCATCGGCGATGTACCAGATACGCTCGGCGCCAGCATCTTTCAACTCGCGGCGGATTTTGGTCAACGCTTCCGGGTCATCGAGACTCACTTTCGGGTCGAAACCCGTGGCGCCTACTTCCAGGCCGCGCAGCGCTTTTTGCAGCGATTCCTGCTGCGTGCGGCCAATCGCCATCACTTCGCCGACCGATTTCATTTGGGTGGTCAGACGATCGTTAGCGCCAGCAAACTTCTCAAAGTTGAAGCGAGGAATCTTAGTCACCACGTAGTCGATGGACGGTTCGAAGGAGGCTGGCGTGCGACCACCAGTGATGTCGTTCATCAGCTCGTCGAGGGTGTAACCCACCGCCAGTTTCGCGGCAACCTTAGCAATCGGGAAGCCGGTAGCCTTCGAGGCCAGCGCCGAAGAGCGCGAGACGCGCGGGTTCATCTCGATAACAATCAGGCGACCGTTTTTCGGGTTCACGGCGAACTGGACGTTGGAACCGCCAGTTTCGACGCCTATTTCACGCAGTACCGCCATCGAGGCATTACGCATGATTTGATATTCTTTATCGGTCAGGGTCTGCGCCGGCGCCACGGTAATGGAGTCACCGGTGTGGATGCCCATCGCATCGAAGTTTTCGATAGAGCAGACGATGATGCAGTTGTCGTTTTTATCACGCACCACTTCCATCTCGTACTCTTTCCAGCCGATGAGCGATTCATCAATCAGCAGCTCGTTGGTTGGGGAAAGATCCAGGCCACGGGCGCAAATTTCTTCAAATTCTTCACGGTTATAAGCGATACCGCCGCCAGTGCCGCCCATGGTAAAAGACGGGCGGATGATGCACGGATAGCCAACGTCAGCCGCCACAGCCAGCGCCTCTTCCATCGTATGCGCGATACCGGAACGCGCCGTTTCAAGGCCGATCTTTTTCATCGCGATATCGAAACGACGACGATCTTCGGCTTTATCAATCGCGTCGGCGGTCGCGCCAATCATGGTCACGCCGAACGCTTTAAGTACGCCCTGACGCTCCAGCTCCAGCGCGCAGTTCAGCGCCGTCTGACCGCCCATCGTCGGCAGCACCGCGTCCGGACGCTCTTTTTCGATGATTTTGCGCACCACTTCCCAGTGAATCGGCTCAATGTAGGTGGCATCGGCCATTTCCGGGTCGGTCATGATGGTGGCCGGGTTGGAGTTCACCAGGATAACGCGATACCCCTCTTCGCGCAGCGCTTTACATGCCTGAGCGCCGGAGTAGTCAAACTCACATGCCTGACCGATAACAATCGGGCCCGCGCCCAGAATCAGGATGCTTTTTATATCTGTACGTTTTGGCATTGTCTTAATACTCCTGATTACTTAGCGATTTTACGGTATTGCGCGATAAGCTCGATAAAGTGGTCGAATAACGGCGCGGCGTCGTGCGGACCAGGGCTCGCTTCCGGGTGCCCCTGAAAACTGAACGCTGGTTTATCGGTACGATGAATCCCTTGCAGGGTGCCGTCGAACAGGGATTTATGGGTCACGCGAAGGTTGGCGGGCAGCGTCGCCTCATCCACCGCAAAGCCGTGGTTTTGCGCAGTAATCATCACCACGTTTCGGTCCATATCTTTTACCGGATGGTTGCCGCCGTGATGGCCGAACTTCATCTTGACGGTCTTCGCCCCGCTAGCCAGCGCCAGCAACTGATGCCCAAGGCAGATGCCAAATAGCGGAATCTCGGTTTCAAGGAATTTCTGAATGGCGTGAATGGCGTAGTCGCACGGCGCCGGGTCGCCAGGGCCATTGGAGAGAAAGATACCGTCCGGGTTCATCTTCAGCACCTCGTCGGCAGAGGTTTGCGCCGGAACCACCGTCAGGCGGCAGCCGCGGTCCACCAGCATACGCAGAATGTTGCGTTTTGCGCCGAAATCATAGGCCACCACATGGAACGGCAGGTCATCCTCAGATTTCGCTTCCGGTAAACCGTCTTTCAGCGTCCAGCTCGCCTGCGTCCAGCGGTAGGCTTCCGCAGTGGTCACCTCTTTCGCCAGATCCATACCGTTAAGTCCAGGAAATGCTTTCGCTTTTTCCAGCGCCAGCTTCGCATCCGGGTTATCGCCGGCAATGATGCAGCCGTTCTGTGCGCCTTTCTCACGCAGCAGTCGGGTCAGCTTGCGGGTATCAATATCAGCAATCGCCACAATGTTATGGCGTTTGAGGTAAGAAGAGAGGTCTTCTGTGTTACGGAAGTTACTGGCAATCAGCGGCAGATCGCGAATCACTAAACCTTGCGCATGAACCTGAGAAGATTCTTCATCGGCTTCATTGGTGCCGACATTACCAATATGGGGATAAGTAAGAGTGACGATTTGGCGGGAATAGGAAGGATCAGTGAGGATTTCTTGATAACCGGTCATTGAAGTATTGAAAACGACTTCCCCAACCGCCGAACCTGTTGCCCCAATGGCCCGACCGTGAAACTGGGTTCCGTCTTCCAGAACCAATAGCGCTGACTTAATCAAAACACCCTCCAGAGAATATTCACTCACTTTATTTGCATATTAATTCATTCAGTCAGTATGAAGCAATGCAAATTTGCTTACCCATGGATTTCTGGCAAACGGCGGCATTCTGAAGTTAAGCCGGATAAAAGTCAACTTAAAGAGGGTGTTTTTTATGTTATTTTGTACATTATAAGGAAGTTATTCGGTTTAACAGGCAAAAAGATCAACTAAGTGACGATAGAAAACGCTTTCTCTTCCTTGAGTTCACAAAAAATTGTATGGCATGATAAAAAGTGGACCAAATGGTCAAATTTCACATTAAACCAACAAAAAACAACAACAAAAATCAATTTAATAGCGCTTATATCAAATAAATTAATAAAAAAACAAAATCAATCAAGCTTATGTGAAAAATAACTTAAAAATCAATTAATTAAAAAAACAAATAATAAAATAAAACAATTATAAAGCCATAAAAAAAACAAGTTAATACAACCTTTTAAGACTTAAAACCATAAAATGCACATATAAGCTCTTTTTATTTAAGACAAGCGCATACGGTTGGATCATAACCAGCCTCACTACAGCGTAAAAAATATAACCCATTGAAATAAAACAGATAAAACGACGTCACCTTAAAAATGAATGTGATCTCCCTCACAAAACATTACCTCCCGGCAGGCCATCATAGCTTTCGTTCGCTTTACCACATTCTTTTAATTCAATGACTTAAGGAAAAAACATGTCTACTGAAAGTAATATTATTATCGATGGCGGTTTTGAAGAGGGGTTTGATGGCTGGGTACTGTCATCGCAGTCATCCATATTTATCGAAGATGGCGCGACAGGAAACAACCACTTTTGTCGAATCGAACCCACCAATACCATTACGCAATACTTTACCATTGAGCCCGAAACCACCTATCGGCTGACTCTCGCCGTTAGAGGCGAGGCGAAGGGAAACGTCACTATTTCCCAGACTTATCCTACCCATACCTCTTTTATCTCTGACATCAATGCTAACTTAAATGCGGAATGGCACAGGGAAGAATATGTCTTCACAACCGGCGCTGATACGGGTCGTACCGCGTTCAGGATTTCCGTTCCGTGGAACAGCGCTAACACCCCAATGGATATCGATCTTATCAGCCTGGTCGAGGTGCCTTTTGAATACAGTAAGCCGCTGTGGGTGAATATGACTAACGTCAGTTCAAGCAGTAACTTTTTCCAGTTGAACGTCATGACCCGTACCGATGCGCCTGAAGGGCAAATTAACCGCATTTATCGTAATGGCAATTACGTCACGCAGATGGATGCCGTTGGTCCGGATGACTTTAACCAAACCGGCGGCTATTCCAGCTTTGCTGCTGGCGATGTATTCCAGTTCCGCGCTTATAACAGCCTTACCGGGAAAGAGTATTTACTCTGTGAAACCACCTATGAACAGCTTACTGCAAGCGGCGTGTTCAATATTGAATAACCCACCACGCTTATTCATTTATCAGTAAGCACTTTATTAATTCTATTTAAACGAGATATATCATGGCTGAGATTAACAATATTATTATTGATGGTTCCTTTGAGGATGGTTTAACAGAACAATGGCAAATTGGCTCACTGGTTGAAGTAGAAGAAAATGACAGCAACCATTTTTGCCGTATCGATAGCGCTAACGCCTTAAGCCAGACGGTAACGCTGGAGACATTCATGACTTACGCGATATCTTTTTTAATCACGGGAAACCTTGTTGGAAAAATTATCGTTCAGACCACAGACAGAACCACGACGTTTTTTGAACATGATATCAATATGACTACGCAAGATGAATGGCACACGGAATCGCTGGAGTTTTCGACACAGGCGGTAGCAGGCGAAGCCGTTGTCAGCTTTATCGCGCCGGGTGAGATTGGCGCAGGAAGTCTGTTTATCGATAATATTAACATGGTGGCGGTGCCCTTCGTATTTACTCGCCCACTGTGGGTCAATATGGATCGGGCATCCAGTAATTATGTCTACTATCAATATGGCATAATGACCACTGCGGATGCCGCGACTCAAACCTATCGTTTATATAAAAACGAGGGTTTTCTCGCAGAATACAGCATCGGAGCGGATGATTTTGTACAAAGCACCACAATGAATACCGTTGTTGCCACGGATGTATTTAAACTGACTATTCTTAACACGAAAACAACGGCAGAACATGTCGTGAGCGAAGAAACTGTCGAAACATTAATGGCGAAAGGCGTTATTTATCTGACTGAATAACCGCATGCTACAAAAAACAAAAGGGCAATAATATATTGCCCTTTGTAATCAATTAATCTTGATTACCACAACCACATCACGAAGGTATTTAGTCGTTATAATACATCCAGCCCCAGCACATCCCGCATGTCAAATAGCCCATTTTTCTTCGTTTTTAGCCATAATGCCGATCGCAACGCGCCATTTGCAAAAGTCATGCGGCTGGAAGCTTTATGCGTAATCTCTACGCGCTCGCCAATATCGGCAAACATCGCGGTATGTTCGCCGATGATGTCGCCCGCCCGAACGGTTGCAAAGCCAATCGTTCCCGGTACGCGCTCGCCGGTATGCCCTTCCCGGCTGTAAACCGCACAGTCTTGCAGATCCTTATTCAGCGCATGGGCAATCGTCTCTCCCATCGCCAGCGCGGTTCCTGACGGCGCATCGACTTTATGACGATGATGCGCTTCGATAATCTCAATATCGCTATAGTCGCCCATCACTTTCGCTGCTTTTTCTAACAGTTTAAGCATCACATTGACGCCCACGCTAAAATTAGCCGCAAAAACAATGGCGATCTCCTGCGCGGCGTCGCGAATAGCCTGTTTACCGGCCTCGTCAAAACCGGTGGTGCCGATCACCATGGATTTACCATGTTTACGACAGAATGCCAGATGCGCCAGCGTGCCTTCAGGACGGGTAAAATCGACTAAAACATCGAAATCATCTTTGACCAACGCTAGATCACTTTGGACGATCACGCCCATTTTCCCCACGCCCGCCAGCTCGCCCGCATCGCTGCCCAGCAGTGAAGAGCCCTCCCGCTCCAGCGCGGCACCCGGCTGAATACCCTCCATGTGTAATGCGGCCTGAATTAACTGACGGCCCATGCGCCCTCCAGCGCCGACAATCGCGACGCGGATTTGTGCTTCATGCATAGTTATTCTCTTATGTTAAATAAAATGATGTAAACCGTTTTCAGATTAACCAGCCTCTGACCAGGCCGCCATCTAAAATCGCCGATAATTAGAAATAAATGATAAACAGGAAGCAATATCAGCAAAAGACATGACGTTACGGAATAAGTAGCGTCATGAGGTTATAAGCGGAGGGATCACGGCGCCAGCGCCAGCGCGTCTGCGGCCCACTGCTGAAATCCAGCGACATCAATGTCCAGCGCCACCTGCACGTTTACTGGTCTTTCCAGCCGCCCCTCAATATCAACGACCGTCGTACCTGCAGTATATTCTCCCTGGGTTTCCACCGCCACAAAGCAAGGTTTAAGAATAAATAATTCCGGGCGCGTCAGCCAGGCGATTGCGCAGAGATCGTGCATCCGCACACCAGTACGCCTACTACCGCTGCGATAATGGTTGAACAGGCCGTGCAGCATCTTGCCGGTACGATTAAGCGCGGGCAGTTTATCCAGAAAATCGGGCGAGAGCATCGCCTGATTCGTGACATCCAGCCCACACATCACAATCTCTATGCCGCTACGAAATACGTGGGCGGCGGCCTCCGGATCGACAGCAATGTTAAATTCAGCATTAGGCGTAAAATTACCACGCCCTGCGGAACCGCCCATCATCACCAGACGGCGAATGTTAAATGCGCACTCCGGATAGTGCATCAACAGCAACGCAATATTGGTCAACGGTCCAATCGCCACCAGTGTCATGGGCTCCGGGGCGTTCATCAGCGCATCCCGAATAGCGATAAACGCAGGCTTCGCTAACGGTTGGCGCTGATGGTCGACAAAATCATAGCCACCCATGCCGGATTCGCCGTGGACATATGCCGCATCGCGTAACGGACGCAGTAACGGCGTAGCGGCGCCTTGGGCAAGTGGGATATCGCTGTTCCAGAAATGCAGGAGTTGCAACGCATTACGGGTCGTTTTTTCAACGGAGACATTACCGGCAACGGTGGTTATCAGTTGCAGATCAAGCTCAGGGGTGAACAGCGCGGCGGTAATAGCAGCCGCGTCATCAATGCCCGGATCGGTATCAAGTATGATTGGCAAGCGCATATCTGCTCCATAAAAAATGCCAGACAGCGTGTCTGGCATCTTCGCATAACCGGAGTGTGAAAAATTTACTCTACCTCACGAACATCCACACGCAGCTCTTTCGGTACTTCGAAAACAATATTTTCTTCGCGGCCCTCAAGCGTGACAGCCTCGCCGCCGCCAAACTCCCGTAGACGCGCAATAACATTCTGCACCAGAATATCCGGTGCGGAAGCGCCAGCGGTAACGCCGACGCAGACCGCCTCTTTTACCCACGCTTCCTGGATATCCGCCGCGTCGTCGATAAGAAACGCCCTTCTTCCCATCCGCTGAGCCAGTTCCGCCAGCCGGTTAGAGTTAGAAGAGTTTTTCGAGCCGACCACCAGCACCACGTCAGCCTGCTCCGCCAGCGCCCGTACCGCTTCCTGACGATTGGTAGTAGCATAGCAAATATCGTCTTTGCGCGGGCCGACGATTTTCGGGAAACGGCTTCGCAACGCGTCAATCACATCTGACGTATCGTCCACGGAGAGCGTGGTTTGCGTCATGAAGGAGATTTTGTCTTCATTTTTAACGTTCAGCGTCCAGACATCTTCTGGCGACTCAACCAGGTACATTCCCCCTTCCGGGTTGCTGTACTGTCCCATTGTCCCTTCGACTTCAGGGTGCCCGGCGTGACCGATCAGAATAGATTCTTCACCGCGACGGCTGGCGCGCGCCACTTCCATATGGACTTTCGTCACCAGCGGGCAGGTCGCATCAAAAACGGTAAGATCACGGCTTTTTGCTTCGTTACGCACCGCCTGGGAAACCCCGTGAGCAGAGAAGATCAGAATGGCGCCATCCGGCACTTCGCTGATTTGTTCAATAAAGATAGCCCCGCGCTTACGCAGGCTATCCACCACATAGCGGTTATGAACCACTTCGTGACGAACGTAAATTGGCGCGCCGTAGATGGCGAGCGCATTTTCAACAATGCTGATAGCGCGGTCTACCCCGGCGCAAAAACCGCGTGGGTTGGCCAACAGAATCTGCATGTTTATGCCTCCAGCGCCGGATCGATTTCCAGCACTTCAATATCAAAATGAACGGTATGCCCAGCCAGCGGATGGTTAAAATCAACGGTTATCGAATCGCCGTTAATTTCACGAATCACACCAGGCATTTCGCTGCCATCCATTGCGGTAAAAAGCATAATTGCCCCAACTTCCGGTTCGCCCGCCGTCATAAATTCACGACGCGAAAAATACTGGATCAAGTCCGGGCTGGGAACGCCAAACGCGGCGTCAGGCTCCAGCAAAAAGGCTTTCTTTTCCCCCTCTTTCAGCCCCAGAAGCTGCTGCTCCAGCCCCTCGGAAAGCGAGGTATCGCCAAGACGGAACAAGGCAGGCTTGCCATTGTTGCGGGTGGATTCAGCCGTTGAACCATCATCCAGTTTTAGGGTGAAGTGAACGAGGATCGCGCTGTTGCTCTGTACTGATTTAGACATGCAGGTTGCTCACTTGTTGTGATTCGCCTGTTTGCCCGATGGCGCAAGCGCCATCGGGCAAACAAGGATCGCGCTATTATGTAGGCCGGGTAAGCGCGGCGCCCCCCGGCATTTACGCTTATGCCTGTTCTTTCGCTGCCGGCTTCGGCAAAAAGCCTTCCAGCACAATCAACGCCGCGCCGATACAAATCGCGCTATCGGCAAGGTTGAACGTCGCGAAATGCCAGTCACCGACGTAAAAATCGATCATATCGACCACAAAGCCGTGCCACAGACGATCAAACAAATTACCCAGCGCGCCGCCAATGATGAGCGCATAAGCGATGTTATTCAGCTTCTGCGTCGCTTTCGAGCGATACATCATCGCCACCAGAATCACGCAGATCCCTATCGCAATCCCGGCAAAGAACCAGCGCTGCCAGCCGCCGCTATCCGCCAGGAAGCTAAAGGCCGCGCCGTAGTTACGCGCATAATGCAGATTAAGCGACGGGAACAGCCCTACCGTATCCCCCAGAGCGAAATTCTGGAGGATCAGATACTTGCTGCCCAAATCGATAATCAGCACGACTACGACCAGCCACAGCCAGCGTAGCCCTGTTGAACAGAGTGGTTTACTCATCAGGCAAATTTACGTTGTTCGCCATTACCGGCGATGTTGCTGACACAGCGTCCGCAGATATCTGCGTGTTCCGCCACCTTGCCGACATCAGTAGTGTAATGCCAGCAGCGCGGACACTTATCACCCTCAGCACGCGTTACCACTGCCTGAACTGTCGTATTACCAGCATTGTACTGAATATTTTCATCATCAATACCCCCCGGCTGCTCAGAAATCACGAACTGGGACGTAATAAAGATAAATCTGACCTCTTCACCCAACAGTTTCAGCTTCTTGATCGTACCGTTAGCATCGTCAGCATATTTCAGCGTCACTTTTGCTTCCAGGTTCGATTTGATGCCATTGGCTTTCTGATTTTCCAGCTCTTTGTTGACCTGGTCCTTGATATAGCGGACATCATCCCAGAATGCGTCATTAAATTCTTCATTCTCTTCCAGGCCAAACAACCCGTCGTACCATTCGCCGGTGAAGACATATTTTTCACGCTCGCCCGGCAGGTAGCCCCAGATTTCATCAGCCGTGAAGGACATGATCGGTGCCATCCAACGGACCAGCGCCTCTGCGATATGATACAGCGCGGTCTGGCAGCTACGACGCGCGACGCTATCGGCCTTCGCGGTGTACTGACGGTCTTTAATGATATCGAGGTAGAACGAGCCCATTTCAACAGAGCAGAAGCGCATCAGGCGCTGTACCACTTCATGGAAGTCGTAAGCTTCGTATGCCTTCAAAATCTCTTCCTGCGCCGTTTTCGCGCAGCCCACCGCCCAGCGATCCAGCACGACCATCTCTTCCGGTTTGACCATATCGGTGGCCGGATTGAAGCCATTGAGGTTCGCCAGCAGGAAGCGCGCGGTATTACGGATACGACGATAGCTATCGGCGGCACGTTTGAGGATCTCGTCAGAGACCGCCATTTCGCCGGTATAGTCAGTAGATGCCACCCACAGACGCAGGATATCCGCGCCCAGTTTATTCATCACATCCTGCGGCGACACGGTGTTACCGATGGATTTGGACATCTTGCGCCCCTGACCATCGACGGTGAAGCCGTGAGTCAGTACCTGGCGGTATGGCGCTTTGCCTTTCATCGCCACGCTAATCATCAGGGAGGACATAAACCAGCCGCGATGCTGGTCAGACCCTTCCAGATACATATCGGCAGCGTGACCGGCGAATTCCGGGCGCGCGTCAACCACGGAGTAACTGGTGGAACCGGAATCAAACCAGACGTCCAGGGTATCCGGAACTTTCTCGTATTGATCAGCATCTTCGCCGAGGATCTCTTTCGGGTCGAGATCCCACCACGCCTGGATACCGTCAACTTCGACGCGTTTCGCTACCTCTTCCATCGCCGCCAGAGTACGCTCAATCGGCAGCAGCTCCTGCGTTTCTTTATGCACGAACAGCGACATCGGTACGCCCCAGGTACGCTGACGTGAGATACACCAGTCAGGACGGTTAGCGACCATTGATTCAATACGTGCCTGCCCCCAGTCCGGGATCCACTGAACGCCTTTGATCTCTTTCAGGGACTGTTGACGGAGCCCTTCTTTATCCATGCTGACGAACCACTGCGGGGTCGCGCGGAAAATGATCGGCGTTTTGTGACGCCAGCAGCACGGATAGCTATGCTGCATTTTTTCGACGTGCAGCAGCACGCCTTTTTCTTTCAGCAGTTCAATAACGATATCGTTCGCTTTGAAGACGTTAACGCCGTCAAGCGTTGGATATGTACCTGGCAGGTAAGCGCCGTCCGGCCCAACCGGGTTCGCGGTTTCCAGGCCATATTTTTGACCGATCACGTAGTCATCCGGACCGTGGCCAGGCGCGGTATGTACCGCGCCGGTACCCGCGTCCAGGGTGACGTGATCGCCGAGGATCGCCGGCACGTCAAAGCCCATAAACGGATGGGTAAAGCGCAGCAATTCCAGCTCAGCGCCCTTCACCGTACCGAGAAGAGTGTAGTCTGCCGCGCCGATACGTTGCATCACGCTCTCTACCAGATCTTTCGCCAGGATCAGCGCCTGTCCGTCAACCTGCACCAGAGCATAGTCGAAATCCGGCGCGAGGGAGATGGCGCGGTTAGCTGGCAGCGTCCACGGCGTGGTCGTCCAGATAACCAACGAGATCGGGCCGCTCACTCCCGGCAGACCAAACTTCGCTTTCACCGCATCCTGATCGACGGCGCGGAACGCCACATCGATAGACGGCGATGTTTTGTCGTAATATTCAACTTCCGCCTCCGCCAGCGCAGAACGGCAGTCAACGCACCAGTGCACTGGCTTAGCGCCTTTATGCAGATGACCGTTGCTGATGATTTTGCCCAGCGCGCGAATGATGTTGGCTTCGGTTTTGAAATCCATCGTCAGGTAGGGATGCGACCAGTCGCCCAGCACCCCCAGACGAATAAAGTCTTTACGCTGACCATCAACCTGAGTGGCGGCATATTCGCGGCACTTGGCGCGGAATTCAGCGGCGGTGAATTTCTCGCCCGGCTTACCGTACTCCTGCTCGACTTTCAGCTCGATAGGCAGACCGTGGCAGTCCCAGCCCGGAACGTAAGGCGAGTCAAATCCCGACAGTCCTTTGGACTTCACGATAATGTCTTTTAGAATCTTGTTTACGGAGTGACCAATATGAATGCTGCCATTCGCATAAGGAGGGCCATCATGCAGAATGAAGGTTTTTTTGCCTTTTTTGGCTGCACGAATGATACCGTACAGGTCATCATCGGTCCAACGCGCCAGCATTCCCGGTTCACGCTTAGCGAGGTCGCCGCGCATCGGGAACCCTGTTTCCGGCAAATTCAGGGTCGATTTATAGTCACTCATCAGATTCTCGGTTCCGTATTTCGGTTTGATAAACACCGTCAGGGTTATACCTGCCCGGCTAGCCCAAAAAACTTGCGGGCCGTTAACTCATCGCGTGCGATTTGCGCTTTCAGCTCATCAAGCGACGCAAATCGCTGCTCATTACGTATCTTTTTACGCAATATTACATCTATATGGCGACCGTAGAGGTCCATTACAACGTCCAGCAGATGCACTTCCAACTGTTGACGCACGCCGGCCACCGTTGGACGAGTACCAATGTTCGCCACGCCGGGCAACGGCTTATCGCCAAGCCCGGTGACTTCCACCGCATAAACCCCTTTCACCGGGGAGACCTGACGGCGCAGCGGTAAATTTGCCGTCGGGAAGCCAATGGTACGTCCCAGCTCGTCGCCATGAACGACACGCCCGGAAATGGTAAAGGGATGTCCCAGCAAACTTTCAGCGAGCGCCAGGTTATCTTCCGCCAACGCCTGTCTCACTGCGGTGCTACTGATACGCATGCCGCCTTCACAAAAGGTTTGGGTGCTGGAAACCGCAAAGCCATACTCCGCTCCCGCCGTCTGTAATAACAAGAAATCGCCCGCGCGGCTAGCACCAAAGCGGAAATCATCGCCGACGGCAAGAAATTGCACGCCAAGTCGCGCCACCAGCAGTTCGCTGATAAATGTTTGCGCCGTCAGCGCGGCAAAGCGCCGATCGAATTTCACGCATAGCACGTAGTCCACGCCGCACTGCGCGAGGTAATGCAATTTTTCACGCAGGCGCGTCAGACGGGCTGGCGCTTTATCCGTTGCGAACAGCTCCAGCGGCTGCGGTTCGAAAATCATGACCACCACCGGCAGACCGCGTCTGCGTCCTTCTTCCTGCAGACCTTGCAGTAAAGCGCGATGCCCCCGATGTACGCCGTCGAAATTACCAATAGTCAGCACACACCCATGCGGGGCCTGACTGAGATTATGTATGCCGCGTATCAGCTTCATGTCTGACTCAAAACAGTGAAAATCGCAAGAGTATACCTTGTACAGCGGTCAAGGTTAACCGGCGATTGCCTTGGTGAAACATAAAGAAGATGCTTTTCATCGCCATGCGGCAAACTCCCCCCCAAAACCCGCCGTTTAATGTAATTTTTATCATGGAAAAGCTGTATTCATAGACGCCAAGCTGGTAGAATCCTGCGCCATCACTACGTAACGAGCGTCGCCACATTAACGGCGCTTATTTGCACAAATCCATTGACAAAAGAAGGCTAAAAGGGCATATTCCTCGGCCTTTGAATTGTCCATATAGAACACATTTGGGAGTTGGACCTTGGCTAATATCAAATCAGCTAAGAAGCGCGCCGTTCAGTCTGAAAAGGCTCGTAAGCACAACGCAAGCCGTCGCTCTATGATGCGTACTTTCATCAAGAAAGTATACGCAGCAATCGAAGCTGGCGACAAAGCTGCTGCACTGAAAGCATTTAACGAAATGCAACCAATCGTGGACCGTCAGGCTGCTAAAGGTCTGATCCACAAAAACAAAGCTGCACGTCATAAGGCTAACCTGACTGCACAGATCAATAAACTGGCTTAATCGCCTTTCATTGACGCTTTGTGAAAAAACCCGCTTTCGCGGGTTTTTTTATACCTGCCAGGTGGCAGCGTAAACGCCTTATCCAGCCTACAGACGGTGCCAATCGCGCTAACGGGCAATAAGCGAGTTATCTACTTACCGGAGTAAACAACGTAGAGTAATCTGCATTACATATACGCTGTACCGCCGGATGCTGAATCATTCTCTCGGCAAAAATCGCATGATACTCTTCCATGACATTCTCGACGCGCCCGATCTCTATTACTGACTCATCAGCATAAAAATCCAGCGAATAAAGGCTCGGCGCCACAAAAATCGCATTGTGCGTCGCGCCAAACGCCTTCATTAAGGCCGCGTCGTCAAACTCGCCAAGTATCTCAACCTGCAACCCCTGCGAATTAAACCAGTTCAGCAACTTACGTCCCAGCATCGAGCGACGTCCCGGCACCAGCAACCGTCGCTCTTCCAGGCAGGCAGGAAACACTTTTTCGGGAAGCGGATTCGTGCACCAGAAACTGACGCTGCATTCACCGATTTTGACTGAGAATAGTCCCTCCTGCTGCGTGGAATCTATCGGGCAGTCGGAGATAATCATATCCAGCTTGTGCTGGCTGAGCTGTTCGAGCAACATTTCATGCGTGGACTCGAAGCAACGTAGATGTATGGGTTCATCCACCACCACCGCCGCATCCAGAACACTACTGACCAGTCGTTTAGATAAAGCATCGGCTACGCCGACATCGAACAACAGATTGGATTCTTTGCGGTAGTTGACGATATCCAGCATTTCCTGGCTTAGCGTAAACATTTTATCCGCATAGCGAAAAACCAGCTCGCCCAGTTCGCTGGGTTCAAGACCCCGTCCCTTACGTTTGAATAGCTTCCCCTGTAAACGTTCCTCCAGCGCTTTGATTTGACCGGTAATAGTTTGCGGCGTCAGAAAAAGCGCCTCTGCGGCACCCACGACTGAACCTTCTTTATAGACATTCCAGAAATAATAAAGATGGTTGTAGTTAATATGAGACACGCTCATTTCTCTCCCTGATCAATGACTTAAGGGAGCGATGTCTCGCTCCCCCTTTCCTTCGTACCAGTTATGTCGGCGCGTTCAAACGCGCACGCAACCAGCTATACCCCACCACTGCGGAGAGCAATGAGCCAATCAAAATACCCAATTTCGCCCAGTTAATAAGCGCCGGATCGACATTGCCAAATGCCAGGCTGGCGATAAATATGGACATCGTAAAACCAATCCCGCACAAAATACCGACCGCCATAATTTGCTGATAAGTGGTCCCTTGCGGCAGATGCGCCAGCTTGAAACGCAGCGCCAGCCAGCAAAACAGGCTAATCCCCAATGGTTTACCAATTAGTAAACCGGCGATAATCCCCAGCGGCAGCATTGAGGTCAGACCGTCAATCGTTACGCCCTGAAGAGAAACACCAGCATTCGCAAAGGCGAACAGCGGCAGGATCAGGTACGCGACCCACGGATGCAAAATATGCTCCAGCCGCTTCGCCGGCGAACGACCATGTTTTTCTTTCAGCGGAATAAAGAAGCCGACAATAACGCCTGCCAACGTCGCGTGGACGCCAGACTTCAGTACCGCCGTCCACAATATCGCCCCGACCAGAATATATACCCCTGTCCGTCTGACGCCACACAGGTTCAACAGCGCCAGCACGACAATCGCGAACGCCGCCACGCCCAGTGAGACGATAGAAAGATCGCTGGTATAAAACAGCGCGATAATAATGATGGCGCCCAGGTCATCGATGATCGCCAGCGCCATCAGAAAAATTTTCAGCGCCAGCGGAACACGGCTGCCCAACAACGCCAGCACGCCCAGCGCAAAGGCGATATCTGTCGCGGCGGGAATAGCCCAGCCCTCGCGGGTGACCGGATCGGAGTAGTTAAAGGCCAGATAGAGCAATGCCGGTACTATCATCCCGCCGATAGCGGCAATCACCGGGAAGACGGCCTGGCGCAGGCTGGCTAACGAGCCCTGCAACAGTTCGCGCTTAACTTCCAGACCAATCAACAGGAAAAACACGGCCATCAGCGCATCGTTGATCCACAACAGCATGTTTTTGTTGATCTCAAGCGCCCCAACCCGCAACTGAACCGGCGTCTCCAGAAAATGATGATACCATCCACTAGTTGCGCCCATATTGGCCATCAGCATAGCCAGCGCAGCGGCGATGATGAGAATGATGCCCCCTGAGGCATCGCTGCTAAAAAATCGTTGCAGATGTTTCACTTTTATGCTCTCAATCAGGTGAATTCTTCGAACCTACTATGTTACCTCGTCTGAATCATCGTTAAAATGAGATTATATGTGATGAATAGCTCGATTTTTACGAAACAAAGTCCGGTTTACACCGGACCACTTTAGTGTAGTCAGTCAGTGACTGATAGATCGTTACGCGTACAGATCCATTTTATAAACCCGAAAGCTGGTAATATCGTAGCGATAACCTTCCCCGTTTTTTTCCGCATTTTTGTAGTAACCTGATGTCATGGTAGCTTCAAAAAGCACAGTTTTCTCCGTAGGCGCAATCTCCTGTAAAATTAGCAGCCCCATCGCCTCGCTGCCCGCCTGAGAATCGATAATATCGCTCTCGCCTGGCTGGCAGGAGATGGCGCGACCATTTTCATCAAACGTGCAGTCGGCAAAATGCACCACAATATTGCCATTCTGCTGGATCGCTTTCGCGCTAACGCAGCTACTGTAGCCACGCGCGCCCAGCTCCTTACCGTATTCAAATGGCCGCATGACTGTCATCTCATTTATATTCACCACGAAATGGACAATGCGGCTGTAGTTATCCGGCGGTAACAGGCTTTTGCTATCATCACGCGAGCGGTAGTTGCCGTTATCAAATACCATAAACTCCACCATACCCGGCGCATCATTGGCGATTTCAACCACGTTATGCTGACCCCACGTCCAAAAGTCATGATCGGCCGCGTCGATATCCTCCTGTTTGCTAAAGTCATAAAGCGCCACTCCTTCACTATCGACCGGCGTTAAAAGATAAGGCTGATAAGCGTCGTCCCAGTCCTCGTGCGTTGACAAAATAAAGCGTAACGCCTGCGTTTGCAGATCGACGCCAAACACCGCGCTCTGATGACGCCCGGAAGCAATCAGCAACTGATTCGTCTCATTGACGTAGCTCTGGTTTATATGCAGCCAGTCTTTAACCGTCGGATCTTCTCCCGGCGCCGTACCTGAAGGACGGGAAACCCGCGTCGTATCCAAAACCTTCGCCATATCGTAGTAAGCCGTCTCCAGCCCGCTGGTCAGATCGACAACCGACACGCCGTCTTCATTGGTTTTCAAATCGTCGGGGCGGCCCGAAGTATATTCAGAGGGCGCAACAATGGTATTGCTGTCCCACGGCCAGATAGAATGATGAAATTGGTTATCGAGATTATAGAATGTATAAAGACGCCCCATCATGTCGAACTCATACATATCCAGATAGGTATTTTTCGCTTCTGAGGTTGTTAAAAAATGACCATTATCAATACGAACAAAATTATAAGACGGATAATCCTGAGTTACATACCAGCGTACCAGACCATTCTGATCTAATGCATAATTATAGCGATCGAAATGGGTAATAAAATAAAACCCTGGCGCCATCTTATCCGCATCGATAGCGGGTTGCGTCACGTTGATAATCGGAAAGCCTAATACGACGTCCGCTGAATCTACCGGCGGTAAAGACTGTGTGGTGAGCGTATAGGCGGCAAGTGGCGTATCTGCCTGAGAAAAGACAATACGGTTTTCAGTATCCGCCACCAGTCCCAGAACCGGCAACAGATTTTCGCCTGTCGTAAGAGAATAGAGATGTTCTACAGGCATCGCCGTTTTTGCCACATCCTGGACCGTGACCAGGATCTCAGCCGGTTCAAGGCTCCAGACGCCGGCATAAGCGCTTAAAGGCGCCGTACCGTATGGGTTTAACACCATGAGCGCATTTTCTACCGTATTCTCTTGCGTTACCTGTGCAAGGCAATCTGCATAAATAGCGGTATGGCTAAGCACCATTTCATTATTGATATCAATACCCTGATTAATCGCAGGGCGCGGCGCAGGCAGGACAATAGACTTTACATCCAACGTATTCATGATAAATCTCCAGTGTATTAATTTCATCGGCCCTCATGGGGACCACGAAAATTAATACTCTGGATTTTTATTTCGACCAAATAAAATGCCGCAAAAACACCTCATTACGCGTTTTATTTTAGCAATTCATTTTACGTAAGCGTTATATTCAAATTTTAGATAATCCAGTACGGCAACAACATTGCCTGGAGACATTCGGTTAAGATGCGGCAGGAAGGGATGGTGATGGACATAGCGAATAAACGCCGTCGCGCTATTTAACGTCGCATGACGTAGCAAGCTCACCTTTTTATTTCCTGTGAGATTACATACTGCCATCGCATAATCCCGTGTGGAAAACGTGCGCCAGACGTTATTGCGAATTCCACCACTCAAAAACAATCGCGGAGGAAGATCGCGTTTGGGCGGCATGAAGCCTCTTTCACGCACAAACGAAATATGGCAGCGCCCCTGACGAAGATAGTTAAAATTCGCCATCATACAACCGCCCAGAATGAAACATTCGTGATCGAGGTAATGCTGAACATTCAGAGAGCGTTCATCCGTCAACGCCTGCACCAACTCAAAATGTCGATAAGCAGGTAACACGGGTTTCACTAACATCCCCGGATCATTTTTGTATAAAACGGCGGGGCCGTAATCCACGTCAAATAACACATTGCGACGCATGGTCAGCGCCTCTTTTCGCTGCACCAGATGCGCCAGCGTGCCGGACGGGAGCCGTTCTTCGTACTCAGAACGATACTGATAATCCGCTTCCACCGGTTGTGCAGAGTAATTCGTCGAGATCGCGACGACCTTACCACTCTCTTCTTCCGCCGTCACTAACACATATAAACTGCTGTCGCCGCCGTTAAATTGCACGCGAAACGCGCGTGTGCTCATGGCGATATCAAACGCGGGAAACACGAAATCACGTTCCGCCTGATTGACGCGACGAGACAGTTTTTGTAATTCGCGGCTAAAACCTGTGCTGTCTACCGCCAGTGCTGCGCGTATTTCAACTAACGACGCCCCTTCGCCGATCAACGTAGCAAGATTCTCTTGTCTGGCGTCGCTCCTGATAGCGGTATAGGAGATGAATGTCTTGTTACACTGACGGCAATACATACGCCGCTCTCCTTTTGCGGAAAAACCATATTTTTTCAGCGATGCCCCGCCGCAGTGCGGACAGGACCTCACCAGACCTTTCCATGACTGATTTGCCGACTGGCGAAAAAGATTAAGCGATCTGGCGGAAATAACGGGGAACAAAAAGCCGCACGCTCGACAGAGAACATTTTTCCCTTGCGGTAGATAGTCTGGACTCTCCAGAACCCCTAAATTTTTGCAGCCGGGCGTTTTGCAAGCATCGACATTAATGTGTGAAAACATATTCACTCCCTGCGAATACTACCTTCAAACAAATATTGATTTTATTTCTGCAGGTGAGATGCCTTTTTCATACAGGGTTCGCATGGCATTCATCGCCGTCGCGGTATGAGAGAAAAAAGCCTGATAACCTGCGCACAGATAGTTATGATTGATTGCGCCGGATACAGAGGGTAAAAAGCGATGTTTCGGACAGCCGCCATAGCAGGCGAATTTCCATTGACAAAAATGGCACTCCTGCGCCATTAAACGCTGTTTATCGCTGCCAAACTGGAGATTTTGTTCACCGTGATTCATTTGACGCAACGTCTTCTGGTGGATATTTCCCAGTTTAAATTGCGGGTACACAAAATGATCACAGTTATAAACATCGCCGTTCATTTCCATCGCAAACGCGCTACCGCAAGTGGGGGCAAAAACGCAAACCTGCGGCGGCAGACCACACCAGGCCGCCAGCGTCTGTTCGAATAACTGGATGCCGATGTCGCCGATATCCTCACGAATCCAGACATCGAATACCACATTCAGAAACTGACCAAATTGCAGACTATCGACCGACCATGGCGTCATTGCGATGTGTTTATCCTGCGGCTGCGCCAGCCCATTTTCCCCGCAGCGCTCAACTAAAGGAATAAACTGCATATAGCGACTACCAATACTTTTCAGGTAACGATACACCTGGATAGGATGATGCATATTGGTGCGGTTAACCACTGTGAGGGTATTAAATTCTACATCGTGCTGCGCCAGACAACGCACCGCATTTTCTACTTTTTCATGTGTTGGCTTTCCGGAACGCGTCATTCGCCACTCATCATGTAGCGCGGCATCGCCATCGATAGAGACACCAACCAGAAAATCATGCTCCCGAAAGAAAGCCGCCCATTCGTCGTTGATCAGAATACCGTTGGTCTGGAAGGTATTGACGATGGTTTTGCCGCCACAATAGCGTTGCTGAAATTCAATGGCTTTACGATAAAACGGGATGCCCATTAATGTTGGTTCCCCGCCCTGCCACGCAAAAATAACCTCATCAATATCCTGCGCGGCAATCTGCTGCCTGATAAAAAGTTCGAGGGTTTCTTCCGACATTTTGTAATGGTTTTTTCGATCCGGATAGAGCTTTTCTTTTTCCAGATAAAAACAGTACTTACAGTCAAGGTTACACACCGATCCCGTCGGTTTAACCATGACCTGACAACTTTTCCCAGACATCTTTACCTTTCCCTGAAATAAAAGAACCTGATCCAGCACAGAGTGACCGGATCAGGTGGGCATCGCCCTAAGTGGCATACTTAATTTTTTATAATTATTTCATCAGCCCCAGGTGACAGGCGTCGGCTTATCGCCACGAGCTTTCATCAGCGAATCGTTATCAATATCTTTTTTATACTTCAGGAACTTACCGTAAAGCTGTTTCTCAATTTGTGGCTGCTTACCCATCTGATTGAGCGTTTCGAAACGATCGATTTTCAGGTTATAGAGGTATTTGGGTTTATTCTGGCGATCGATGATCATCTTCCAGTCGCCGTCGCGAATCGCCCACTCATCCGTCGGATCGTCCTGGAACGGCATATCGATACCGAAGATCAGCGGCTTCTGACGTTTTAAGGCCTTGTCCTTCAGCAACGGAACTAAAGACTGACCGTCGTAGGTACGATCGGTCGGGAGTTTAAAGTCCATCATATTGGCCAGCGTCGGTAGCCAGTCAAGACCATATACCGGCGTGTCTGTCACCATTCCCTGCGGAATATGCTTGCCGTATTTGATGATTGCCGGTACGCGAATGCCGCCTTCCCACAGATTATCTTTACGTCCGCGCAGACCGTCTGTTTCCCCGGCCAGGTTCAGCTCGTAGACCTTACGCGCTTCACGCGTGACAGGGCCGTTATCGCTGGTAAAGATGATGATGGTATTATCTTCCTCGCCCATCGCCTTGATTTTATCCAGCACTTTACCAACCTGTTCATCCATGTAACTGATATTGGCGTAGTATTCGCCGGTGCCGCGCCACGGTTTATCCGCCCAATCGCCGTAGAACAGATCCGGATGCTGCTTCTGGTAGTCGGTCATATACTGCGAATACATGTCAAGGTATTTTTTCGGCGATGCCAGCGGACTATGGACTTCGGTAAAGGCGACATATAAGAAGAACGGATTATCGTCTTTTTTGTTATCCAGCCAGTTCACCACTTCAGAGCTTACAAACTCGCCGCTCATCTTATCTGCGCGGCCAATATGTTGGCCATTACGAATCCACCCCGTAGGATGCACCATGCCATAGCGCGGGCGCTCCTTGGCGTTGTCCAGCGTAGCGTCGCTGACAAACCCTGCCGGGTTAACCAATGTATAGTCAAAACCCATGTCTTTCGCCTGCGGCTGATCGGTGCGATCGCCACCCGCATTCAGGTGCAATTTCCCCATCATCGCCGTGTCGTAACCCTGCTGTTTTAGTAGGTTGGCGATAGTCAGTTCATTACGCCCCAGCGCAACATCTTTGCCTTCCGGTATCCAGGAGCGGATACCGGTGCGGAACGGCATACGGCCGGTTAACAGGCCCGCGCGGGAAGGAGAACACAGAGGCGCTGGCGCATAATAGTCGGTAAATTTCACCCCCTCCTGCGCCAGTTTATCTATGTTTGGTGTTTTAACGATACGGTGCCCATAGGTTGCGAGATCGCCATACCCTAAATCATCCGCCAGAATAATAACTAAGTTCGGGCGCTTTGCAGTTGCCGCTTGGGCGGTTGATAATACACTTCCAGCGCATAGCACCAACCCTATCATACTGGCAACGACTGTTCTTTTCATTTCAACTCCTTTGAGTTATCGCACGGTCTGATTACGATATATTTGCCGATAGACCAGGCTGCGGAATACAGCCTAAATTAATTGCACTATTACATTCTATTTATCTTATATTTCTTCCATTAACATCGCTTTATTGCAGAAAATATTCACACATACTATAATATTAACGCCATAAATATATTTTGCGCTAAAAAAAACACACCTGAAGCAGTCTATAAAAAAAGGGACCGCGAGCGAGTGATACAGATCTCAAATACTGTTCATATGCCAGATATCACTTTGCAATGTCAATATATGTTGCTTTTTCAACGATAACCCCCTCATTTACTGACAACAAGTCGTTTTTGCGAAAAAAATATTCCAATTCGAAGTTTCATTAAATTCCCGTTATCCAGTGTGACTTTTACAACAGCGGCATTAACCTCAAATCAAATTGTTAAAACATAATAAACAACATTATCTGACACCATTATTTAATGAATATATATCGCTGATATTTTTGAGACATCTATCACCTACGAATAAAACGTCCCCCCCTAAACTCCGCGTTTTTACACAACAATTTACTGTGTTTTTACCTCATGGAGTTGAGCATGAAAAATAAGAAATATATTAATAGCCTACTTGCCGCATGCGTTCTTTTCTCTTGTTTTAATGGTCAGGCAGCGGAATTGAAACGCGTATACGGTAAACTTAGCTTCGGATACGGCGACTGGAATAAAGGTTTTGTCAATGTCGATCGCGGGGAAGTATGGAAAGCCGTTGCAGATTTTGGCGCCGTTTTTGACAGGGGCGAGTTTGCATCATTTTATGAAATGAACGTGCTCAACCATCCCGTTGAAGGCCGTAACCATGTTACCCAATTTCTGGGACATTATCGCCCAATTGAAGGTTCTGACTTTACGGTGATGATGAAGCTCTATATGTCGATGGAGAATAAATTCGGCGATGAGCTCAATATGATGTATGGCGTAGGTTATCTGGGTTTAACCAGCCCGTCAGGCTTTATTAAGCCGTATATCGCAGTCCATAACTTATCAAACGATTACACTTCTAAGAAGTATGGACAGGCGACCGGCTTTAACGGTTATGTCCTCGGCTGGGTGGCAGCATATAACTTCGATATGTTTAATGAAAAGTTCGTCATTGCGAACTGGAACGAAGTTGAAATGGATCGTAACGATGCCTACGCCGAACAGCAGGGCGGGACAACTGGCCTGAACGGCGCGGTAACGTTTACATGGAAATTTATGCCGCGATGGACCGCCTCCGTTTCTTACCGTTACTTCAATAATAAATTAGGGTATGACGGCTACGGTGACCGTATGAATTATCTGATCGGCTTCGAGTTTTAATAATTAATAAACTTGATGAATATTACTTAATTTCCCCAGTTTGTAGACGTTAATGACACGACTACAAGCGTTGTTTTTCTTTAATGTAGCGTAAATGGATGGTTTATATGAACAAAAAGTTTTCGATATCCCTACTGTCTCTGTGTATTGGTTTGTCTTCAGCCATTTCTTTTTCAGCCGATGCGCGTGACATCACTATTTATTATACAAACGACTTACACGCCCATGTAAGTCCAGAAATTATTCCCTATGTATCAAAAACGCGTCCAGTAGGGGGATTTGCGCCAATATCCAAAATCGTAAAAGATGCGAAAGCGAAAGAAAAAGATGTCTTTTTCTTCGATGCCGGCGACTATTTCACCGGGCCTTTTATCAGTACGCTGACCAAAGGCGAGGCCATTATTGATATTTTAAACACCATGCCTTATGACGCCGTTTCTGTCGGTAATCATGAGTTTGACCACGGGCATGAGAATCTGGTTAAACAACTCAGCAAGTTGAAATTCCCGGTACTACTGAATAATGTTTTCTACAGCGGCACAGATACGCCGTTAATTAAAGATCCATATACCATCGTGGAAAAAGATGGATTTAAGATTGGCGTCATCGGTATGCACGGCGTGTCCGCATTCTATGAAGCGATTGCCGCAGGCGTGCGTGAAGGCGTTGATTGCCGCGATCCTATTCCTTATGTGAAAAAACAGTTGGAAGAGCTAAAAGGGAAAGTTGACCTGACCGTGCTGCTCGCCCATGAAGGCGTGCCGGGGATGCAGTCCAGCGCGGGTGAGGCAGATGTCGCGCGTGCGCTGAAAACCGACGTTGATATGGCGAAAGCGCTTGAGGGTTATGGTCTTAACGTCCTGATTACCGGACATGCGCATAAGGGTACGCCAGAACCGATTAAAGTGGGCGATACCCTTGTCGTTTCCACAGATGCGTACACCATCGAATTGGGTAAACTGGTGCTTGACTGGAACCCGGCAACCAAAAAAGTGGATAGCTACAATGGTAAGTTGATCACCATGTATGCGGATACTTATAAGCCAGATCCCGTAACGCAGGCCAAAATTGACGAATGGGACAACAAGGTTAAGAAAATTACCGATGAGGTGGTCGCTCACTCTCCGGAAGTGCTGACCCGTTCTTATGGCGAATCCGCGCCAACCGGCAACTTAATCACCGACGCGCTGATGGCTACCGTTCCTGGCGCCGACGCGTCCTTCTATAACGCTGGCGGTATCCGTACCGAACTGCCTAAAGGTAACATCACCTATGGCGATGTGCTGAGTATGTACCCGTTCACCAACGATGTCATGAGCATGGAAATCAGCGGCAAAGATCTGAAATCGATCATGTCACACGCCGCCGATCTGAAAAATGGTATGCTGCACGTATCGAAAACCGTACAGTTTAAATATGACAGCACCAAACCGTTGGGTCAGCGTATTGTCGCATTTGATATCAAAGGCAAACCGGTAGAAGACAATAAACTCTATACCGTAGCGCTGGATTCCTTTATCGGTAAAGGCGGTGGCGGATTTACCTTCACTAAAGGTAAAAACATCAAATATATAGGGATACAAACAGCCCCGGCGCTGGTTAACTATATGAAGCAGGTCAGCAACATTCAGCCTGACCACACCATGCGCGTGGATGATATTAGTAAATAAACCATAATGTTATGCGGTCGATTATCGGCCGCTTAACATGTTTTGTTATTCAAACAACGGCATTTTATATACCCGAAATGCAGAAATATCATAACGATAATTCGCGCCATTCATCTCTTCGTTCTTGAAATAGCCCGACGTCACCGTCGCCTCGAACAAAACCTCTTTCGTCTCTTTATTGATTTCTTGTAACACGAGCCTGCCTAATGCCTGTTGCCCTTCATCCGGATCGACAAGATCGCTGAAGCCCGGTTGCGCGGTAATGGTATGCCCAAATTCATCAACCGTCGTCGCGCCGAAGTGAATAACCAGATTGCCATTACTCAATAAATGCTTGGCACTCACAAAACTGCTATAGCCCCGGTTCCCGACTTCCGTTTTTCCATATTCATAGGAACGCGTTACGGTCATCGTGTTAAGGTTTATTTTAAACTGAACCACCCGACTAAAGTTATCGAGCGGCAACAGGCTTCTCGCATCTTCGCGAGAACGGTAATTACCATTATCAAAGACCAAAAACGCCAGAATACCGGGCTCATCATTTGGGATTTCAACAATGTTATGTTGCCCCCAGGTCCAGAAATCCTTATCTGCCGCGTCAATTCCTCCCAACGAGGTAAGATCATACAGCGGGACGCCATTATCATCGACAGGGGTTAACAAGTATTGCTTGAATTCGTCAGACCAATCCTCATGATTCGCCATAATAAAACGTAGATCGCCAGTATCCACATTCACGCCAAAAATCGCACTCTGATGCCGACCGGAACAGACCAGCAAATTATTGGGTTCATTAATATAGCTTTGATTGATATGCAGCCAGTCATCCATTGATACATCCTGACCTGGCGCGCTTCCGGAAGGACGTGGCGATCTGGAATAATCCATTACATGCAGCATATCGTAATAAGCGACTTCAAGTCCGGTAGATAAATTAATAATAGAAACGCCATCTTTTCCAGTCGAGTAACCATCTGGTCGCCCATTACTGTACTCAGAAGGCGCAATCGCCAGATTGTTTTCAAGGGGGAGAATGGAGTGATGGAATTCATTATCAAGAAGATAAACCGTATAAACTCGTCCCATAATGTCAAATTCATACATATTCAGACAATGATTTATTCCCTGTGATGTGGCCAGGAAATGACCATTATCCATCCTGACAAAATTATAAGAGGGAATATCCTGGCTTACATACCACCGGACGATACCGTTATGATCAAAAGCCAGATTATAACGATCAAAATAGGTGGAAAAATAAAGTCCCTCATCAACCAGCGAGGCCTGCTGCGCAGGATAGGATACGCTAATAATGGGGAAACCGAGACTCACGCTGGCCGAATCTGTAGGCGGTAATACATTTGTCATTACCGTATATTGCCCAACCATCTGCGAGGCAAGGCGTAGTGTAATCTGATTATTCACCCCGGACACCATCCCACATACCGGAATAAGATTAGCGCCAGGATGTACATCATATTGATAACGCACTGCTTCTGTCGTTGCTTCGCTATCAATAACATTGATCTCAAGCGTGGCGGCTTCATCTATCCAGACCCCAAGATAGAGGCTCAACGGGGCTGTCCCATAGGGATTGATGGTGACAATAGCCTTGTCATAGGCATTAGATTGCGTGATCTCCGTTAATCGTTGTTCATGTATTGCATTATGATTTGACACCAATTCGTTATTGATATCAATTTTCTGGTTAATCGGCTCACGCGGTGCAGGCAGGTTCACCATTGACGAGATTTTCTTATTCATACGTTTCTCCTGATTATTTCAGATATAGGCAACGTGCTGCCACAACATTCCAGCCAGCCGTTTGCCAAATAACCCTACCTCAGCAAGAGAAATCGCCTTAACAATTTAAAATAAAACTTCAATAAAATAAAACCCAGACTAAAACCTATCCTTTATCCACCGGGGAATTTATTTCAGCGCCACTAATGTAAAAGCATAACAGGTATGTAAAGTTAATGCATTATAACTAATAGCCTATACCTTTTTCATTATTGACATAAGCCTTACGGCATAATTCAAATTATTTTATACCAACAATAAATCAATCAAAAAACATCAATCTACCGATAAAAATTAACATTACTATCATTTTATTTTTAGAATTACTAAAAATAAATATTTAGCCTTTCTAAAAAGGCATCATTTTTGTGACATCATACAATTTTTTTTCGTAAAAAGACATTATTGCAACCACGCCAGTTGATCCATAATATTAATATGCATATTATTATCGCCACCCAAATTAAATTCACAAAATAACATCATGACTATTTATTTCATTAACAACACGCACACTTACAATGATAAAACCAATGAGCTAAAAAACATAAAAACGGGAAAGATGATAAAAATTGCCGCGATGCGAGTAAAATGTCTGGAATATATGCTGAACCATGCTCAACAAGAGATTATTTATAAAACACAACTCTCTAATGAACTTTGGGGGGAAAGAAGTCAATTTATCAGCGATGCCAACCTGACCCAAATTTTGTATCTACTACGTCGCGACCTCAAAGACTTTGGCTTGACCCAATTTTTTTCTACTATACCACGAATCGGTATTAAAGTAGATGCTGTTATTATCATCAGCGATAAAAAAGACCTTCCTCCTTTCAAAAAAGGAGCGAATAAATATATGGCATTGTTTTTCGCTTTGCTAACTATGGTTACGATGGTTATTTTTTTAACGCAATAATTTTATACTAAACTACAAACGGCATAAGGATGTGCTATCTTCAGCCAAAGTATCAGATTGCTCGTCTGGCCTAAAAAGAAAGGTGGACTGAAGGGTTGATATCAGTTTTTTTGCATTTTTATAACGTGTGCCGTTCGTCGCCAGATAAGCATAAACGGGCAACGTGCGAAAAATTATCTCATCAGGCATACGTATTATTTTTATATTATAACGTCGCACGTCTCTAAAGTAAGCGGCAATCTTTCTTGGCAGAATCGCAACCATATCACTTTTTTCAACAACCCCCATAATTCCAAACAGTGAATCACTATGATAACCTATTTCTCTGCGGCCCGTATAAGGCGCACTATTCTTGAACAAATCAATGGCATCAGCGGCGAAAGAAGAGAACATATCTGAATGATAGACAGCATGTCTGGCAGCATAAAAATTATATAACGAAATTTGTTCAAGCCCAACCAGTGGGCTCTTTTCACCACAAATGCAAACAAAATCAGATAAATTATCAATGGGATAACTTTCGATCATCTCATTATTAATTTCCACAATCCCCATGATCACGTCCGTATATCCATGCGTCAGCATCGACGCTGGCGAATATTCGCCTGTTTTTTTAATCGCATAGTGTTTAATGACATGTCGATTAACCAGCATGGTATCCAGCAATGCCGGGAAATAATAATTCTCTGTTATATCACTACCCAGAACAATGAGTTCATTACTCTCCTGAACATATGTTTTATCGTAAAGCGTGCTTTCTATAGATTCAATTGCCTGGCGAAATACCTGGTGGAGAGATTTACCTTTGCTGGAGGGAACTAATCCTTTGCGGGTTCTGATAAATAACTCTTCGCCATAAAGATTTTGTAAGCGAAGAAGAGCCTGAGAGATAGCCGCAGGCGTGACATCCAGCTTCCTGGCCGCTCTGGTTGCATTTCCTTCAGTGATAACCATATCGAATACTTTGATCAGATTGTAGTCAATTTTCTTGGCATTTTTTATTGGCTGCATAGAGGCTATCCTGGCTGCATAATCTAGCACTATCACTTTAGGCGCAGATTAACCTCGCATCATTTTTATTTCAATAAGCAAATCATTTATCTTACCTCTTTGTTATTAAACAATTATTTAATTTATGTCATTTCAATCCGAATGCAATAAAAACCCATAAAACCATTCTAAAAAAACATTAAAAACATCTAACACACGTCATAAAAAAAATAAAAAAGCATGATGTTATCCTATTTAATCACAAATGATTCTCTTATTTCTTTGAGATTATCTACGCTTATCCATACTGATGTACGGAGTACTATATCGCCAGTGAAACCCTGACATTGTCAAATTTACCTTATGAATATCAAAATGGAGTTAATTCATGAGAAAATACACTATTAATAACGATTTTATTTATAATGAGTCGTTAAGAGAAATAATATCATTACGTGATAAAAAAGTGCTCAAGGTCACGCTAATGCGTGCACGCTGTTTAAGCTATCTTTTTGAAAACGCTTACAAGAAGTTAATTACGCGGGAGATGATTTCACACGCTGTTTGGGGAGAGCGAAGCCAATTTGTTAGCGATGCCAATCTGACGCAACTTCTTTATCTACTGCGACGAGATCTACAGCAAATCGGGCTTTTCGAGCTGTTCGTCACCCTCCCCAGACAGGGGATAAAAATTGATGAAAGATTTATCATAAACTCTGCTGACATGCCGCCACAATCTATTGAATATCATACTCATCGATATAGTAAAATTATATCTATGGGTATTCCCGCTCTTTTTTTATTGATCGTACTTTTCTTTTTAGCACCGTTTATCTAAAGATAAAGTCTGTAGACCGTGTCCCGGGAAGGTGAGAACATTTTGCATAATATCCTCACACAACACTGACGGGACACCGCCCGCTAACCCGTTTAGTCGTAGACAATACGTAGCACTGTTAATTGCTTATCTTCATCCAAATAATCTTGTTTTACCATTGCATGAGGAGACGATATCGGCGTGGCTATATTTTCGACGAGAATATAGCGTTCAACCCCCTCTTTATTATGGCATTGAATTTCTAAGGTTCCCACGTCATTCCAGCAACCAGCCTCGACAACCGATCCCATAAAATGAATCTGAGCGGTCGGTTTCGTTCTCCCTTCATGAACGATAAAGGAAAGTAAAATCATCAGCATAACGTAACGCATAGTATTCATTTTACTTTCACTCCTGTGCGCTCTCCTCTGCTCGAATATCACCCTTTCGCTTTCTGAATCGCCATTTGCAACATATCCTGAGTCGTGCTTCCCGGTATCACGGCAACCCGTTTTACGTCACCGTTTTGCGTCTGGGGCATGACGACAAAAGCAGGCGTCCCGCTAAAATCCATATGCTGCGCCAGCGCCTGGTTAGTGAGGAGCGCATCATGTACCGCACCTCTGCTTTGCGCTTCTTTTACGACAGCCAACTGCTTCGGCGTCAGATAATGTTGCGCCAGGGTATAGACATCTTGTTCCGTTAACGCACCTTCAACCTTCCCCGTGGCATAAAGCGCATTATGCCAGGCCAGGTATTTCTCTCCCCCCTGTGTAAGCCATACCTGTTCGCCGACTCTTGCCGCCAGCCCGGATACCGGCCAGCGGGAAGAAAATATAGGAAACTCTTTGAAAATAAACCGGGTATCCGGATTCGCCTTGATCAGGTTTTCGACTACTGGCGCCATTTTGCTGCACCACGAGCACTGGTAATCAAAAAACATCACCACTGCCGCTTTTGCATCGGCGGGTCCAACGGAAGGACTGTTACTGCTTAGCAGCTCAGCACGATACTGTAATGCCAGTTGAACATAAGCCTGTTGTTGCGCAATCTGCTGACGCTGATGCAACGTCTCGCTGGCGGCGACCAAAAATTCAGGATGTTCGGCCAAATACGTCGCCACCACTTCACCCACTTTATCCGGATGACTGACGATGTAGGCTTCCGCCGTCGGGCCAATTTGCGACGTCGGGACAGAATCGGCGGCGATTGCCGCGCCGGATACCGCAACGCTTGCCAGCGTCAACATCGCCAGCCGGGAAAGTTTTAACGCGTGATAATACATAATAAAAGTCTCGTTCGATAAGATCGGAAAGCCTCCCGCTATCGGGAGACGCCTGTAAAAATAGGTTAATGCATACGCGTCAGATCCACGGTTTGCGCTGTCATCACCCGCCCATAGTCATTAATACTTTGCCAGCGCACAGTGCAGCGAACCGTGTGTCGGCACCAGTCCGTTTGACGCGTTGCAAAAGGCGCAACCACCCCGGCGTTATTCTGGGCGCGCCCATTGGCGCGCAGCAAAAAGAGCGTAACGTAATAGGGCGTCGGATTACGCACCGTCGCCCCATCGGGGGTAAGGTTCCAGACCAGATGCCGGTAAGCCTGCTGCGGCTCGCCGGCAAGTCCATCAGGGCGATAGAGCAGTTTTAAGGCTGAACGAAACGCCATTTGCACACGGTTCGCTTCCGGTTTACCGGAGGGAATAGCGGCGATACTCAAGGTAAACAGGCTTTCCCTGTCCGCTGGCAGCGGTTCACCCGTATAAACCACCCGCAGCGTGTTTTCCTGGCGCGCTGAAAGCATAAATAATGGCGGCGTGACCACGAATGGCGTGGAATTCCCTGCGCTTTTTGCCCCTGTCCATCGGTCGCCAGGTAAAATATGCGTATCAATTAGCCAGAACGCGTCTGAATGATTACTTACCGGTACGCTTAATGCCGGTGCGCCCGCATGATAGATAAAGCGAGTACCGCCAATAACTACGCCGGCCTGCGCCCACGATACGGGAAGTAAGAACCAACATATCGCCCAGCGTAAAAAGAATTTATTCATATGCAAGAATAAAAGTCGCGGAAGCATTAGCGTCGCCGGTCGCTACCACACCGCCATCGGCAAGATAACGCGCGTAAAATTGCAAATGCGCCGATGCCTGACCCGGACTGAGCGTTGTCACATCACTCTTCTGACCCAGTGGAATTAATGTTTTATTCAGGTCATAAAGCGCGATCCCAATGCCTGAAGCGTCGCTTTCCCCTGCCGTAAGCGCCAGTAAATCCATATTACGACTGTCCGCCGCACCGCTAAAACTGACCGTCACGCCACTGGCTGTGCTACCACAGTTTTGTAAATCGATAGCAAAAGACTGCCAGGCGGAACCGTCGCCCACGCGATAAAATTGCCGTTGAGAAACCGCGCCCATCGACACGTTGATATTTTCCGAACCAGGAGAAAGCGAACAGGTGTTGTCCGTGATGGTTCCGGAGACATAAACCCGCCCATCATGCGCCTGGACGGCGGATGCCGCCAGCAGCATCCCTATGCCGCACAGGATATTGCTACGCATAATTACGATGACTCCTCATTCATACTGCATATCGAAATACATAACCGCCGTTGCGTTCCCGGACGTGACCGTCGGCCGGGTCGATTTATAGCGAATATAAAAAGACAGCGTATTGCGTCCGGCTTTCAACGGATAGACCACCGAGTCGGTATTATTGATACTGACGGTATCCTGATCCTCATTCAGAATTTCCACCCCTATACCGCTTGCCAACATGCTTCCCATTCCGGTATCGGTGATCGCTAATAGCGCGGGATTGTCTGGATCGGGTTCTCCGGTAAACCAGATCTTCGCCCCGGCAATTCCTCGGGAACAATTTTTGAGGTTGATATTAAAGGGCTTAAATTTTGTCGTAGTCCCCGTCGAGGGAAAATCGCCGACCGCAAACTGTCCTAAATCAATACTTTGACTCAGGCTGGAAATATCCATGTCGCAGGTTTGCGCCACAATAGTGCCGGTAAATTCGAGGTTATAAGCAAGGTCGTCAGCGCTGGCATGGATTTCCTGACACAGTATCAGCACAAGAGCAAAAAGCGCGAAGCGTGATTTGTTCATTTAGTCAAAATCCACTCGTAGGCTGGCCAACGCGGTAAACGTCCCTTCCGTGGGCGTTTCTCCTGTCGTACTCACCGGGTAGGCCTGCAACGTAATATTAGCGCGCCCGGCGCTATCGGTGATAAAAGGCGCGACGCGCTGCACATCATTGGGGATAAGCACGTTTCCTTCATCGGTTTCGACCACCACGCCGACATCCGCATTATCCGAAGCGATAGCCTGGGGAAAATGGCTATCCGGCGTAGCGATAAGACGCATCGTTAAATTGACCTGCGAATCCAGACCACTGCACTTTACCGGTACGCTGAATTTTTTCGCCCGTATACCCACGGGCTTTTGGCCTGCATGGCTAAAATTGCCGCTGTATAACGCGCCTAAATTCACCAGAATCGTTTGTCCGGCGTTAATTTCACAGCTTTGCGGTACAGTCACCGTTCCGCTATACATAATGCTGTACACCACGTCCGATAGCGGATCGCCCGTGGCGGTCGTAACATAAACATTGAACATAGTCTTAGGGCTGATATTTACCGTACCAACGAACGGTTTAACAATTTTGAGCTGAAACTCCAGATTTGAGTTACGAATATGAAACGGTTGGCCAGCTTTAACCTGTTCATCATATCCCATCAGGATATTGTTAACTGGTGGATAGGTAGCGCCCACCGCAGAATCCACAATCCGCATTCCTCCTTCAAGGTGGTCCGGGTCCAGCTTTAAATATTTCCAGTTACCGCTCGTTTCTACGACCGGATATTGCGACACATAAGAGCGGTAAATCTGGCTATAAGCCGCCGTACCGGCTGGACACACCACCTGTACATTGGCCTCCTGGTTTTTTTCCAGTTGAACCGTCTTTCCCACCTGGTTTTGTTCTGCCGTCAGAGTCGTCGTTAAATCGTAATTAACACGGGAAGGCACACCGTTAACGTTTTTACACACATCCGCTAATGCGTACTGCGATACGGCACTTCCCATCAGCAAAGTAAATAAAAGATGTATTTTCATTTAATGGCACTCCGCACGTTGTCGACTCAGCGTCTGACGGGAAGAAGGAAGTTGATAGCGCGCGACGCAGTGTTGATTCGGCAGGTTCCCCCAGCGAGCGTACAGAATCCCCTGTGCTGATAGCCCAGAAAGATAGACCTCCCCGGCCTCGTCAACGATCGCCTCCGTATGACGATCGTTCACCGTCACCGTCGCGCCAAAGGGCACAGGCTTACCGTAATGATCCAACGTCAATAATGCGCGCGCGCCGACCCGCGCTTTAAAGCGGGCCAGAACCAACGCGCCTTCGGTCGGTACAACGCGAGTCACCGCGTCATCAATATCGACATCATCGGCCATCGCGTTGACATCCAACGCCATACGATTTTGGCGATACGTTACCGCATACGGAACCACCGCATAGCCGCGCGTATCCGTATGAATCCCCGGCTGGTCGACAACGCCGACATTGGCTGCGCCCGGCGCGGCGACCAAAATATTGGTATTGCCCAGCGGTTGGCTTAGCGTGAGTCCATGCGCGTGCGCCACCAGACCGCCGCTCAGACCATAATTCACCTGTTGGTAATCGCCGTTATCGCTAACGTTATAGCCAATATTGGCATTGCCTTTTGCCCCATCGAACTCCAGGCTGGCGGAGCCGCTTTCGCCAACACCATGGTTTTGATAACCCTGCTGTATGTTGTAACTAAGATTGTTTTCATCCAGCAACGTGCCGTTAAGGCCCGCATTCTGCGTAACGTTACGCTGTTTGTCCGTACTGGTGCTAAGGGTGGCGTAAACATTGTGGCGGCGCGTGACCTCATCATCATGTTGCAGCCATTGGCTTAACGGCACTGAAATGTTCAATGCGAAAATTTTATCGCGCTCTGAATCGCCTGCGGATTTGTTATTGTTGTAAGAAACGCTCCATGCAATGCCCGCCAGCGTATCGCTGTATCCCACCTGCAACAAAGAATCCTTTTCATCGGTATGCCAGTAACTTTGCTGACTGCCGGTAATAAAAAGCGATCCCATCCCGCCTAACTGCTGATTGATATCAAGTTGTACTTTACCTCGCCGGGTATAGTACAGATTGTAATAATCCGCCCATTCCGGCGTGCTTTCATCAGGGTCAGTTCGTTCGTCATTGTCATAGCCGCTCATCTGTTTCCACGCCGTATCATCCAGCGTATAAAAACCCGATGTTGAATAGCGATAGCCCAGGAGCTGTAAATTCGTTCCTGTCTGCGCAAGCGATTTGGCATACAGGAAACGCAGCGATTTCCCCTGGTAGGCGTTGTTATCCGCCAGCGTACTGGTGGCCTGGGTGACATCCAGCGACACCGCGCCCCAATCGCCCAGATTCGCACCGCTACCGATCGCCAGCGCATGATATTTACTGGAAAGTTGCGTTCCGCCATACACCGTAAAGCCATGCGCTAAACCCCATATCAGAGTCGCCTGGCCGAATTTCACCTTCTCTTTTTGGTTGCCATCGCCGCGATACTCTGCAACCGTCGCCGCATACTTCAGGCCCCCTTCTCGTTGCAGAATAGGCACGGCGGAATAGGGCACGTTATAGCGATTAATCGCGCCGTCGGACTCTTTGACTTCAACGGTCAAATCGCCGCTGGCGGCGGTGGGATAAAGATCATTGATTGTAAATGCCCCAGGCGGCATATAACGCTGATTGATGATGTAGCCATTTTGCCAAATGGTCACTTGCGCGTTGCTTCTGGCAATGCCGTGAATGGTCGGCGCGAAGCCCTTCATGCTGTCTGGCAACATATTGTCGTCAGACGCCAACTGTAGCCCGCGAAAAGGAAGACTGTCGAACAATGCGGAGGAGGTATAACTATCGCCTGCCGTCAGTTCTCCCTGCAAAAAGGGCACATCGCGCTCCAGATAGGTACTGATGTGCTGCCAGTCGCTGTCGCTATTCTGATAGCTGCTGTTCGTGTTCCATGTGGAATAGTCGCGTAACCGCCAAGCCCCCAGATTAAGACCACTATTCAATCCAAGAAAATAGCTATTCTCCGCACCGCCGTCTGCGCTACGATCCCGGCTATTAGCGCCGGTAAACGTATAATTCAATAGCAGCGCGTTAATACCTTCATCCCAGTATTGCGGCGGGATATATCCTCTGGCGCTGGTAATCATCGCCGCCTGCGGAATGCTAATATCGAGACGTTGCTGCGCAAAATCAAAGCGGGTCCGGGCGGCCGGTATCGCACTGGCGAGATCCGGGCAACTTCCCGCCGCCGACGTTGCCAACAGCGGAAACGCCCCGGTGTTTACGCCCATATTCTTAAGCATTTCAGGCGTCAGGCAGGCGTGTAATCCACTATCATCGGTTGGCGCGCTTTGTCCCGTCGTTTTCACCGCCTGGAAGGAAACGTCTTTGGTGGCAAAAAACGTATTATTCAGATAAACGTCGACACGGTACATTCCCGCCGCCTGGGCATTACGGGAAAAGGTAGATAAGTCGGCTACCGCAGACGGATCGTCAGACAGAAATGCCGGGTTAAAGTAGTTTTCCGTCCAACCTGGCACAGGCACCAATGCGATAATCAGCGCCAGCCGGGGCAATACGGATTGAGCCACGCCGGAATAATATTGCGTCATGAAAAGCGTATTGCGCATAACATCATGAAGTTGAACAAACACGGGCTGGCGTCGTTGCGCCAAAATCATTTACCGTCCGAAAAGAAACCTGGCCGGGAGTCGCCGGTAGAGTAATCGCTCCTTTCGGCGGCACCATGGTATTCGGCAGTTTTTTCCCCGCGCTGTGCAGTTCAACCAGCGAAACGTAGTATGGCGAAGGATTAACAATCGTTAACTGACCATACTCGTTACGGCAACAAAGCGTCATCGGGGCATGAGTTGGCGCCTCCGCCAAATTTTTCGGGCGAATAAATAGCTTAATCACACTTTGAGTCGCAATTTGCAGGGTGTTGCCGGTCAGTTTATTTTTATCGACAGAGGGTATGGCTTTACTGTTTAAATAAAATACGCTTTCGCGATCGGTTGGTAATGACGGCCCGACATACATAATGCGTAATATATTTTCTTTTTTGGGTTGTATCACAAAGAGAGGCGGCGTAACGATAAAATCTGTCGAGCGTGAACCATCGGCATTCGCAACCCATGACTGAATTAAAAAAACATTACTGTCAGAGGAATTAATAATCGGCAAGGAGGTTTGTTTACTCCCCTGCGGATAAATTACTCTGGTGGCGCCCAACGCAATGCCTCCCGCCTGCGCGGCAAACGACAGGCCGGCCGCCGACAGCAGTAGCAATAATCGAAGAAAAATCGGTGTTGTTTTTTTCATCTACGTAATATCCTGATGCCGTTGGTTTGTTACGCGCCGTGACGCGCGCAACTCCCCTTCCTCGCCTCCCATCTGGCGAGGAAAAAATCCCGATAAGGAATCAGGAATAAACCATGCTAAATGTCGCAGTCGCGGTAACATTACCAGCAGTCGCCGCACCGGTAGCGATATAATCCACGCTAAGCGGAACAACGTTTTCGCCATCGTTCAGGGTAACGGTGCTGGACGTTTCACCGATATTCAGCGCCTGGCCATCAGGTCCATAAATCTGTAATGCCACATTCGTCGCCGAACCTGCGCCAGCAGTATTCGCCAGCGAACCTGGCTGGTTTGCGTCCTGCTGACCATTAAAAATAATCGCCGCATTCTGGCTGATCTGAGTATCACAGTCTTCCAGTTTAATCGTGAAGTCTTCTTTTTGATTCGCCACCATACCGGCCCCGGTTAATTTACTGGCGCGAACCTGACTTAATGTCACAGTCTGATCGACTGAGTCCGCAGAAACAGAACAGGCGGCGTCAACGACCTGCCCGACAAAATTTACCGTACCGCCAGTGACGGTTGTCGTATCCGCTTGCGCGGTGGAGACCATTCCGCCAAAGACAATCGCAGAGGCCATTAATGCTAATACAGTTTTTTTCATTCAAGCTCCTTTTAAATATAAAAACAAGGGTAATCAGATTGTTAACAAAACAGCTACGGATATTGCTTCACAGCAATATCACAGCTTTTTCTTATGCGAAAAAAAGCGCTTTCTTGTTCTGATATAAATGTCAGACAGCAATAAAACAGCCACTCAGCGTCATGAGTTAATCTTTACGTTATAGCGGGATAACAATGTTATTAATTATTAGCACGCTAACATCAAGTTGCAATCATCGACGTTTGGTTTTAAAGGATTAAAACTAAGTTATTGTTTTATATTGATTTTAAATTATCGGATCGGCCAGTACCTTTTAGATGTATTGACTTTCTAAAAATAATTTTCATAGCAATTTAAAATAAAACATTCTATTAACGATAATATGCAGATTCAGCCGCGATATGTAAATATATCGTTGCGTATAGTTCATCAATATGCCACGGGTAGTTTTCCGAGCGCCATGAGCCGACCATTATCGATATGGATATACCCGCCTTTTTTCAGTTCAGACAGAATTTTCATGACCCGACTGCGCGATATCCCAGTACGCCGCTGAATAAAATTCAACACGATAATGTTTTCCCGGTAGGCCTGCGGATAAGCCCAGATTTCAATCAGCAGCGTCCGGACTTTCAGATAAGAATCGACGCCGACTAATTCACGATCGCGCACGCTCATGACCATCAGGCGGTAAGCCAGACAGCGGGCCACGTCGTGCCACAAATCGCATTCATCGACGATCCTTATAAAATCAGGCAGGCGAACAAATCTACCGGTACAGTCCGTTTCTGCGAGCAAAAAGTGTTCCGGTCGCGCCCGGACGTTATAGGTAGCGCCATAGCTATCAACCATCCCCACAATCGACGGCGCGAACGTTGAAGATATATGGAGTCGGTTATCATTCCGGCAGAAAGAAGCGATCCCTGACTCCAGTAACACAATGTAATTTTCATCATTTACCTGTAAATAAAACTCATCGCCGCTCCCCAACGTAAACGGCTGACCAAATGGCAATAATGCCGAAAATAAGGCATCAATCGCCGCGTGAGGTTTAGCCTGCTGAGAAAAAAGGAAAGAATGTAATAAATTCTCATTATTATCTTTAGCAAAAGGATCGTTCATCATTTTTTCATTAACGGTTGTCTACTCAATGTAGCATTACAGTATAACCTCTCAAAATGCGCTTAAATTAATAATAAATAACATCGTTATGCAGTATTTCTGTATTCAAAAAGCACTAATACGCAATATTTTTTGGATTAAGATAATTCTTAACACAAAATGATTACAGAAAGTAATAGCAAATTATGTAAATAGAATGAAAGACAAGGAACTCAGAAAAAGAGGATTCGAAAGAGCACGCCTCCTAATCTCAAACCAATAGTCCAGATTAATGCAAATAAGCAGTGGTATTATCTAAAATATCGTGGAGCGGCATAATACTCTACCATTTTATCCGCCAGCCAGCCGCCGTCCTCGCCGTTAGAATGGATCGTCGTAATACTGATAGTGGAACCGCCTCCCCATAAGATAGAGAAGACGTTAAAGTCCGGCAGGTTCAGCGTCTGCATTTGGCTACAGTCATGCCCTTTATCTTTACGCAAAAAGTCGCCGACAGTCGGGACGCCGTAAGTCGCGCTATTTAGTGCCGTATTGAGTAACTGCAAAGAGAGTGTCTCAGGATTGCTGTCAATGCGGGCGTCCCCCATAAAAAATGTCCCACCAGATGCAAAGTGCGCCGCAGGGATTTTACTCACGCCCTCTTCTACTGTAGGCATATGGCCGCCAGTAATTTGCCAAAGCATGGCGGGCGTCAGCAGCATTTTCGTCACCTGTTTTATCATTGCCAGGTAATTAAGCCAACATGTCGCATTCCAGCCATAGTGAGCAAGCGCATCAGGACTGAAACAATCACGTTCAAATTTATCAAACGCGATAAAGTCTGGCGGATATTTTCCGCTATAAACTCCCAGTTCATGAATAAATCCGGCAATCGCCTGCCCTTCAGCTACCGGATCAGCGGCTTCGCGCAGCACCCAATCCGCCGTTCCTGTCGCCCAGACATTCGTCTGCCAGCCAAAAGCCACATCCGGGGCAAACTGACGAACAAGATAGTTTACCGCCTGAATATAACCGTAAAGATCGTCGCTAAACGTCGGCAACGAAGGCGTGATAAGGCCATGAATAGTCGGTAATGCCTGTATCGCCGCAGTCAGTTGGGCATTCACCTGCACACTGTTTTTTTTCCGTACCACGGCGTAGCTATACAGTCCTTGTTGCATCGCCCCCCAGAAAATCCGGGTTAAGCACAAAGGTGGCCGGGACAGGATGCGTTTTCTGATGAAGATGACGCCAGCGTCAACGTGATAGCGGACATTTTTACCGGTACCTGTGTAGCCACGAGGCTAAACGTTCACCCGGCTGAAAAAGTAACACGTCGCTGTTATTAATGATGATGTCGTTAGTTTCCAGCGTGCCATGCGACGTATTATTCAGCGTAAGCGGCAGGTTCCCTTTGAGCGTACCGCCAATATTTCCCCATGGATCGATATGTCCGGAAGCCGTAAATGTTATCGAGGCATGGTTCATATCGACCGGATTGCCGCTCTCATTGATGAAGGTTAAGGTGACTTTTTGGTACCAGCTATTGACGTCAAATGTGCTGGTATGAATGGAAATGGTCATCGTCAATCGTCTTCTGTCCCTGTTGGAGAAAAGCCCCGGTAAACCGGGGCTTGCATCATGAAGCTCAATGCCTTGTGATGAATTCACGGTATTAGTAAGCGCCCAGGTCGGTCCACGCGCCGCCAGCACCGCAGTTCAGATCCGGTTGATCGCCCTGAGACCACCATTTCACCTGGTAGTTGTGACCTTTCCAGCTTACGATCTCGAAAGTGCCCCAGCTTGCGCCGTAGACAGTATCTTTATCCCACAGTGGATTCGGCGTATTTTCATCTGCCGGCGTATCGTCTTCAGAGGGTGTAACGTTATCTTCTTCAGGCGTCACATCTTCTTCATCCGCGGGTTCTGGCTGGATTTCAGAAGCCGCCGGAACGACTGTCAACACGAAACGCTGTTGAGAAGATGGCTCACCCTGCTCATCACGAACAAACAGTGTGAACTGAAGAGTAGTTTTCGCGCTCACTTCCGGGGTGGTGAACTGAATGACTGACGCGGTTTTGTCCGCAACATCGATTTCGGTCGGTACGCCCCAGCTATAGGTCAGTGCATCGCCATCTTCATCAGAAGAACCGGCACCAGACAGTTGTACGGTAGAACCACCAACAACCAGTAGCTCAATTGCCGCTTTCGGCGCATGATTGACAACCACGGTCTTGTCTTCTTCATCCTCATCTTTCTCGACATTGATGCCTTCGAAGTAGAACGGCTCCATATCAATGACTTCAGATTCGATCTCGTAGCCCAGACCTTCGCGCGCCGCGTTGACCAGTACGCCGTTGTCCTGGTCAACGGTCCAAGTGAATACGCCGCCCAGCCCCAACTTCGCGGCATATTCGCCTTTCGCTTTCACTGAACGCGGCGTATCCAGAGACAGGAACAGTTTTGATTCTGGGTTGTACAGGTAATCCGCATCGGCAACCTGGTCGGTGTAAACATTAAAGCCGTTACGGCCTTTCTGATTTTCCAGATCCAGATAGTTATAGATAACGTCGTACCATTCACTTGTACCCGATTCAAACGTACCGGTAGTGGTGCCGGCACCAGGGTTGTAGCTGCCATTTAAAGGTGAGAAGCTGTTGATTTCAGCATCGCGGCCATTACGAGTGTAACCAGCATAACCGATGTTGATGCGATCGGCTGGGAAGCCTTCCGCCAACAGATGGTCGATAATGGTATCAACACCCCATGCCCCTTTCTCCAGCGCTTTCAGGTTAGTATGGTGAGTCAGCGTCTCTGCCCACGGCGTACCAAAGAAGTCATAGGTCATCACGTTGATGTAGTACAGACCGGCCGACATCAGCGCTTTCACATTGGAATATGCAATGTTGGCAACAACCGCAGATGCCGCAATAGAAATTTTCACATCGCTACGGCCCGCTTTGTCCAGTTCTTTACGCAGTTCAGCAATCAATAGTGCAAAGTTATCACCATCTTCCGGACCATACGGATTGCCTGCGGCCTCTACGTTCGGGTATTCCCAGTCAAGGTCGACTTCGCTGAACATCGGGAACTGTTTGAACAGTTTCACTACGCCTTTCGCGAAGATAGAGCGGGCTTCGGCGCTGGAGGCCATTTCATGGAAGCCGTTACTCATGGTCCAGCCGCCAATGCTCATAGAGAGCACCAGATCGTGGCCCTGCTGTTTAGCTTTCGCCTGCAGATCACGCAACCCCCCCCAGAAAACCTTTGGTGTTGGACTGCGTGACCGTCTTCGGATCAACATCCCAGCCGCTTACTGAGTGGCCGACGTTAACATAAGACTGGAAATCCCCCCACGGATCGAGGAAGGTCGGTTCATATTTTACTTTGCCGCACGCATCTGCCGCTTCCTGCACTACGTCGCGAGACTGTCCATCAATTTTATGAAAGCCAACAATACCAACAAAACCTGCAATAATTTTATCGTAAGCAGTAGGAGAGACTTGAGCCAGATCGTAGCCACGACCGCGTTCTGACGGAGTATCATTGCCCTGTAAACGTCCATCATATTGTGACCAATCGGTGAAGTAGCCAAATACTTTCGGCTTGTTGTCAGCTTTCTTATATTTGTTATACACACGCTTCGCTACGCGGGCAGAAGTATAGCTAAATTTGCTGTCTTCTTTTGCGGGATTAAAACCATCTGCTGCATTGCTGGTTTCAGTAAGCGTATCACCCTGGATCAGTTTGCTGGTAGCCATTTTTTAATTTCCTTTTAAGTTTGAAATTTAGCGCAGTTCGTTCTGCGGGGTCTATAATCCAGGCAGATGCAGAAAGCGGCCAATCACAAAACATCATGTTTTTAGATGATATAAAAATCATAAAAATGAGACTTACCAGACATAACAGCACTGTCTTTCGAAGAAAAAACAACACATCTCGCAGCGCTCTCACTCCTCCCTGGCGAGAACATATTAAATATTATTTATCACGTAATTAAATATCATTTAATTACAATGAAAAAATGTGATTACGCTCGCTATAGACAATGACAATACAATAAAAGCAGTGACATTTATTGGATTAAGATATTCCTCATACAATATAGTCACCATAGGCAAACAGGATGTATATTTCTAAAGGACGATGTTATGAAAAGCTATATCATTAATAGAAGTTGTATTTACAATGAAGATAAATATGAGCTGAGAACGGCCTCAAATTCACAGGTTATTAAAATGACTGCGATGAGAGCTAAGTGTCTCAGTTTCATCATTGAGAATGCTCATCTGGAGATTATCGAGCGACAAAAAATAACCGCCACGTTATGGGGAAGTCGAAGCCACTATGTTAATGATGCAAATCTAACGCAGATACTCTATTTAATCAGACGCGATCTTAAAGCGCTGGGCATTAACGATCTTTTTATTACTATTCCAAGACAAGGCCTCAAGGTTAATAGGGATATATCCATTACCGCGATGGATAGCGAAACAAAGGGAAGAAAAAAGCAGATTATACGGCAAACTATCGCTGCCCTGACGACCGTATTCTCAGTAACGTTAGGTTCACTCATGTATCTGCATATTCACTAAGCAAAGGAAAGGGAAGATGAATCCAATTATAGATGGAATTATAACGCTTGAAGGCGGTTACGTATTTAATCCTAAAGATAAAGGCGGCGCTACCCATTGGGGCATTACCGAAGCAACAGCGCGAGCGCATGGTTATGCTGGCGATATGCGGGATCTAACCCGCGCTGAAGCCTACTCGATTCTCGAAGAGGATTACTGGATAAAACCAGGCTTTAATATAATCTCGACATTATCGTGGTCGATCTCGTTCGAGCTGTGTGATGCGGCAGTCAACATAGGCGCTTACTACCCCAGCGTATGGTTGCAACGTTGGTTGAACGTCTTTAATCACGAAGGCAAACGCTATCCGGATATTCATGTGGATGGCAATATTGGCCCGCAAACGCTTACTGCACTCGAACATTATCTGGCCTGGCGAGGCCAGGAAGGGGAAGCCGTTTTGGTGAAAGCCCTAAATTGTAGTCAGGGTGCGTACTATTTAAACGTTGCTGAAAAGGACCACAATAACGAGCAATTTATTTATGGCTGGATCAAAAATAGAGTGACCTGAATCCGACTAAGAAAATACGCATAAAAGGCTCACGGATGAGCCTGATAGCGCGAGGATAATTAATCTAAATTATTCCCTTCGATAATTTTTTTGATTCTCTGACCAAGAATTTTTAAGATGGGGCCAGCAAAAACACCGCCTAAGCCTGCCGCCAGCAGAACAATGTTAAAACTGCATTCTTTTTCGATCGCAATCGCGCTTAACAAGAAGCTGGTAAAGCAGGAGATAATGATTTGCGTTAAGCAATATTTAATATTTTCATGAGAACTATTATATTCTGTCTTATCTTTGCGTAAAAGATAGCTGACAAAGCCTCCCCACGCACCAATCGCAATAATAGTGAGTAAGATCTCCAGCTCCAATAGCACAACTTCGGTTGTCGATACATGGTTGGGAATAGACATTTTAACACTCCTGAATCATTATAAATAAATAATTAACAAGAAGAGTGTAAGCGCCCTGCCAGGGGGGAGGAAATCAAAGCACATCATTTAAAAACATATTATATCAAAGAATGAAAATGAGGAGTATCAGCGACGGAAGGAGGAAAGTGTTTGTAACATACCTACCATCTCATTAATGGCCGATATATTTCTACTATTTTTATTCCAGGAGGCATAAACCTGAATTGACTTAAAAGCTAGCTCGGGTGGAGGCTGAATAAATTTAATAGCATATCTACGATGATTTTTATAGAAAAGTGCTAATTTTAAAGGCATCAACGCAATCAACGAGGTTCTTTCTATCATGCTCATTAAACCGTTAAGCGAATCACTGCGATAGCCTACAATACGCTTGCTGGTATAATACCGTTCATCCTTCAATAATTGGCTATCATGATATATCACCGAAACTCCCATACCCGGCTGATATAATGCATGACGCGAAGAATAAAAATGATGTAGCGATAGCTGCGACAGAGTACTCAGCATATGTTTACTGCTACAGATACAAACAAATGTTTTGAAACTATCAATGACTTGATTCTCAATGCCGGATTCCAACAAAGGTTCAGCGCCAATCAGCAGATCGCCTTGCGCCGTAAACAGAAGCTCACTGATGCGCTCCCGGCTCATATTTCTGACAGAGAAATGATTTATCAAAATGCGGTCGAAAATGTCGCTGTTATTGATCTGAGAAAGGTAATAGCTTTCAACAATATCACTGCCTAATAGTGTAATCTGGAATGCTTCATCTTTTTTGCTCTTACTGAGAAATGTGTCATCCACTAGTTTCATCACCTGACTGAAATTTTGGTGAATGTCGACAGCCTTAGCCGTGGGGATGAGCCCGCCTTTCCCTCTGCTAAACAGCTCTTCCGGGTAATAACTCTGCAAGCGCTTCAACGCCAGAGAAACGGCAGCCGGCGTAATGCCTAACTTTTTTGCCGCCATAGCCGCATTTCCTGACAAAATAACAGCGTCAAGAACTTTGATCAAATTATAATCAAAGCTTTTGTTGGCACCTTTCGATCCCATTCGCTATCTGCCTCCGGAAACTAAAAAAAGCAATATAGATAATACTCAAGATAAATCAATTCACCGCATCTAAAAAAGCAATCATTAATAGCACCATATAACGTTTTTTTAAAAATGGGTGTATGCAAACCTACTGATTAACATCAATTTGTTTATCAGTAAAAACAAAATATCAACAAATGAGAGAGTATGATGTATTTAGCAGAAGCCCGGGCGCATAAAGGCAGAAAAAAGCCCGGATAAACACCCGGGCTGAAGAAAAATACAAAGGAAAAGCGGTTAGCGAGTCAAATCATCAAAGAATTTTTTCACGCCATCAAAAAAGCTTTTTGAACGCGGGCTGTTTTTCTCTCCCGTCGGGCCACCAAAACTTTCCTGAAGATCTTTTAGCAATTGTTTCTGCTTTTCACTCAGACCAACCGGCGTTTCAACTACCACGCGGCACAGCAAATCGCCCTGTGAGCCACCGCGTACGGACTTCACTCCTTTCCCACGCATACGGAACAGCTTACCTGTTTGCGTTTCGCTCGGTACTTTCAGCTTCACGCGACCATCTAACGTCGGCACTTCGATTTCACCACCCAGCGCAGCCATCGCAAAGTTGATCGGCACTTCGCAATAAAGATTATTGCCTTCACGCTCGAAAATAGGGTGTTGTTTCACCTGAACCTGAACGTACAAGTCGCCCGCCGGTGCGCCATGCTCGCCCGCTTCGCCCTCGCCTGCCAGACGAATACGGTCTCCGGTGTCGACGCCCGCCGGGATCTTAACGGACAGGGTTTTACTCTTTTCAACCCGCCCATGACCGTGACATTTATGGCACGGATCTTTGATCAGCGTACCGCGTCCCTGACAGTGCGGGCAGGTCTGCTGGACAGCAAAGAATCCCTGCCGCATCTGCACCTGACCTGAACCATGGCAGGTCGGACAGGTTTGCGGTTGTGTGCCAGCTTTCGCGCCGCTGCCGTGGCAAACGTCACACTCTTCAAGTGTCGGGATACGGATCTCTTTGGTCACGCCACGCACAGCTTCTTCCAGGGTGAGATCCATGTTATAACGCAAATCAGCCCCACGCGCCGCACGTTGGCGACCGCGTCCGCCGCCAAAGATATCGCCAAAAACGTCACCAAAGATATCGCTGAAATCAGCGCCACCATTAAAGCCGCCGCCCATACCGCCTTGTTCAAACGCGGCGTGACCGTACTGATCGTAGGCTGCGCGTTTTTGCGCATCGGTCAGCACTTCGTAGGCTGCTTTAATCTCTTTAAATTTAGCTTCAGCCTCTTTATCACCCTGGTTGCGGTCCGGATGATATTTCATGGCCAAGCGCTTGTACGCCTTTTTGATTTCACGCTCTTCCGCTGTTTTGGAAACGCCTAAAACCTCGTAGTAATCTCTTTTCGCCATCTCTTTTTATCTGCCCTTAACATGCATGCACGGGCGGAGAGGAAACCTCTTCGCCCGTGCCAGTAATTACCCGTTCAAAGGGCGATTATTTTTTATCTTTTACTTCTTCAAACTCAGCGTCGACAACATCGTCGTCTTTCGCGTTGTTTGCAGAAGCGTCAGCGGAGCCAGCCTGCTGCTGCGCATGTTGCTGCTGAGCGATTTCCATCAGCTTCTGAGAAACCTGCGCCAGTTCCTGCATTTTGGCTTCGATAGCGGCTTTATCTTCGCCTTTCAGGGCGGTTTCCAGCGCGCTCAGTGCAGACTCAATAGCGGTTTTATCATCAGCCGGCAGTTTATCGCCTGCTTCTTCAACCTGCTTACGGGTGCTGTGCAGCAGATGGTCGCCCTGGTTGCGGGTCTGAACCAGCTCTTCAAACTTACGGTCGGATTCAGCATTCGCTTCCGCATCACGAACCATTTTCTGAATTTCTTCCTCGTTCAGACCAGAAGACGCCTTGATGGTGATCTTCTGCTCTTTACCGCTGTTTTTATCTTTCGCGGATACGTGCAAAATACCATCAGCATCAATATCGAAGGTGACTTCGATCTGCGGCATACCGCGCGGCGCCGGGTTGATGCCATCCAGGTTAAACTGCCCCAGAGATTTGTTATCAGACGCACGTTTACGCTCACCCTGCAGCACATGGATGGTTACCGCAGACTGGTTGTCTTCCGCAGTAGAGAACACCTGACTGTGCTTGGTTGGAATCGTGGTGTTTTTGGAGATAAGCGGAGTCATCACGCCCCCCATCGTTTCGATACCCAGAGACAGCGGGGTAACGTCCAGCAACAGCACGTCTTTCACATCACCGGTCAATACGCCGCCCTGTACCGCAGCACCGATAGCGACAGCTTCATCCGGGTTAACGTCTTTACGCGGCTCTTTACCAAAGAACTCAGCCACTTTTTTCTGCACCATTGGCATACGGGTCTGACCGCCAACGAGGATAACGTCGTTGATATCGGATACGGACAGGCCAGCATCCTGTAGAGCGACTTTCAGCGGCTCGATAGAACGGTTCACCAGATCTTCAACCAAGCTTTCCAGTTTCGCACGGGTCACTTTGATGTTCATGTGTTTCGGACCGGTGGCATCTGCGGTGATGTACGGCAGGTTCACGTCGGTCTGCTGCGCAGAAGACAGCTCAATTTTTGCTTTTTCTGCGGCTTCTTTCAGGCGTTGCATCGCCAGCGGATCGTTACGCAGGTCAATGCCCTGATCTTTCTTAAATTCGTCAACGAGATAGTTGATTAAACGGGTATCGAAGTCTTCGCCGCCCAGGTGGGTATCACCGTTGGTCGCCAGAACTTCAAAGGTTTTTTCACCGTCAACTTCGTCGATTTCGATAATGGAAATATCGAAGGTACCGCCGCCGAGGTCGTATACCGCGATAGTACGGTTTCCGACTTCTTTATCAAGACCATAAGCCAGCGCGGCGGCAGTCGGTTCGTTGATGATACGTTTTACTTCCAGCCCCGCGATACGGCCAGCGTCTTTGGTTGCCTGACGCTGAGCATCGTTGAAGTATGCAGGTACGGTGATAACCGCTTCAGTTACCGGTTCACCCAAGTAATCTTCTGCCGTTTTCTTCATTTTCTTCAGCACTTCGGCAGAAATCTGCGGCGGCGCCATTTTCTGACCTTTCACATCAAGCCATGCGTCGCCGTTATCAGCTTCGATGATTTTGTACGGCATGATAGAAACGTCACGTTGAACTTCTTCGTCCTGGAAGCGGCGGCCAATCAGGCGTTTAATCGCAAACAGAGTGTTTTGCGGGTTTGTCACTGCCTGACGTTTAGCCGGCTGACCAACCAGAGTTTCACCATCCTGGGTATAAGCAATGATAGAAGGCGTAGTGCGATCGCCCTCGGCGTTCTCCAGCACGCGTGCCTGCATTCCATCCATAATCGCTACACAAGAGTTGGTAGTACCCAAGTCGATACCAATAATTTTACCCATCTAAACGTCTCCACTAAAATTCGGTCATCATGTGGTTGTGAATCTGTAATAAGGGCGAAACATGCAGTTTCAACTACCCTGAATCGTTTTTTTTCAGACTCACCACTGCGGTTGACTACAAGATGGGGTCGTAACCCACGTCATCAAGGGGGAGATGAAAAATTTTTTTATTAACGAGAGGGAGCGTCGGAAAAATGTGCAGATAAATATTCATCAAAAAAATTAAACAACGAATATTATTCATATTAAAATTGTAATAAAAAGAAAAGATTACAAAAATGAATCGTTGTCACAAGCAGAGTATAATAGACGGTAATTGCTTATTGAGCCCGTCAAAGAGAAATTCCATGCGATCTGTGTTAACGATTTTCGCCAGCCTGCTTCTCGGCATGGCGTTAAGTTCTGGTCAACAACCAGCTGAGCGGATTCGCGTTTAAACTCTGCGCTGAAATTTCTTTTTTTCATTGGAGCACCTGTGTTGTTCTGAGGTGAGCATATCACCTCTTTTCAGGTGGCCAAATTCAGTGTGCCACTTCAGCCTGCACTTTTTATGTTCGTAGGTTGCCCCGATTTATGCCGTTCAATCAGCTTCAATGTGGTATCAAAGGCACGTTTTTGCTTAGTCAGCGACTCTTCATTTGCCCGGCTGAACAAGAAGAGTGACATCATTAAATCGTGAACATTGTTACTAACACTCTCCTCCGTATAGGTTTTCCCATCCATGCCAGTAACAATTGTCAAGCCCAACTTTAACAAGCTGGTGAATAGATTCAGGGCCGTCATGACGTCTTGTCTGGTTAAGCGGTCGAGGTTCTCAACATACAACCACGAATCAGATGGAATAACCCCAGCTTTGACAGCGTTAATGAATCCATAAAATTCACCTCGTGTGGTATTCTTGCCGCGAAACGCAGAGACGCCCGCATCAAGGATCTGGACGTACTCCAAACCATGAATTGCAGCGTATTGTTTCGCTTTTTCAGTCTGGCGCTCCAGGGACGTGTTCCCTGTCTGTTTGTCAGTAGACCAACGTATATAGGAATAAAGTTTTTTCATGGCTAACACAGAAAATAATAAACATTCTGAGAGCATCACCTTTTCGAACTTGGGCAACACTAAGTTGGCTAATCCGGCGCCGCTGGGTCTGATGGGCTTCGGCATGACCACCATTCTGCTTAACCTGCACAATGCAGGTTTTTTCGCCCTGGACGGTATTATTCTGGCGATGGGGATTTTCTATGGCGGTATCGCGCAAATTTTTGCCGGTCTGCTGGAGTACAAAAAAGGCAATACTTTTGGTTTAACGGCCTTTACCTCTTACGGTTCGTTCTGGCTGACGCTGGTCGCTATCCTGCTGATGCCAAAAATGGGACTCACGGACGCGCCTGACGCCCAGCTTCTCGGCGCCTATTTAGGTCTATGGGGAGTATTCACGCTGTTTATGTTCTTTGGTACGCTGAAAGCCGCCCGCGCGCTGCAGTTTGTTTTCCTGAGCCTGACCGTACTGTTCGCTCTGCTGGCGGTCGGCAATATTACCGATAATGAAGCGATTATTCATGTCGCTGGTTGGGTAGGTCTGGTTTGCGGTGCCAGCGCTATTTATCTGGCGATGGGTGAAGTACTCAACGAGCACTTTGGCCGTACCATCCTGCCAATCGGCGAGGCGCACTAAGTCTCTTTTATTCCTCCCGTACAGGGAGGAATAACGCTGATCTGCCCTACCTGAGGGCGCTTCGCTTATTAGTATCACCCAATCAGGCCGATATATTCTCACGCCTTGCGCTTTTCGGGCGGAAAGAGGCGACCACTTCCGGCGCAGTTTCGACATACGGCCCGTCCAGCAACTGTACACAATACGGCACACTCGCAAAAATCCCCGGCACGATAACGCTACCATCGTCCGCTTTTACGCCTTCCAGCGTTTCTTTGATCGATTTTGGCTGCCCAGGCAGATTAAGGATTAACGCCTGTTTACGGATAACACCCACCTGGCGGGAAAGAATAGCGGTCGGCACAAAGCGCAGGCTAATCTGGCGCATCTGCTCGCCAAAGCCTGGCATTTCACGGTCGGCGATGGCAAGGGTCGCGTCCGGCGTGACATCGCGGCGCGCCGGACCGGTGCCGCCAGTGGTCAGAACCAGATGACAACTCATTTCATCGACCAGTTCACACAACGTCTGCTCGATAATTTCCTGTTCATCAGGAACTAAGCGCCGCTGGACTTCAAAAGGCGTGGTCAGTGCGCAAGCGAGCCACTCCTCAAGCGCTGGAATGCCTTTATCCTGGTAAACGCCGTTTGAAGCGCGGTCGGAGATAGAAACTAAGCCAATACGTAAGGTATTCATGATTATTCCGTTAAAACTGTCGCATTATGCAGAATCATACACGCGAATGGACAGTAATACTAAACCCCCGAACAGGTAAGCCATTGGTTATTCCGGGGCGCGCCGCAAAACCCAAAAGCCAATTCACGATTCGCTATAGCGCCGGAAGCGATGGCAGCCTGCGCACAAATACTTCCAGGGAGGGCCGGATATGCGAAAAAACAGGACACCTATACCGAGAGATACAGGATGCCCGCGCATTGCTGTTTGAAATGGCGCAGCGCGCGCCTCAGTATGGAGACGAACCGAGGACGTTAGCAGAACAACTGAAGCAGGAAGGTTGTATTGAAGGGATGCAAACTGGCGAACGTGAAGCCTCATGTACAATGGCCCGGACAATGCTGGAAAAGGCATCCCGGAAACCGATGTCATTGACATGACCAGCGTTAGCGCAGAAGAACGATCTTCACTATAAAAAATAGCCTGCTCTCAACCAGAAAGCAGGCTATTAACATGCAACCCGGCGGTATTACAGCAGATCGCCGATCATTTTTTCCAGTTTTTCCTGGTCTACCGCAAATTTACGGATACCATCCGCCAGTTTGTCAACCGCCATTGGGTCCTGGTTATGCTGCCACAAGAATTCGGCTTCGGTAATGCGTTCCGGACGCGCTTTGACTTCGCCGGAGAAAGAGAGCTTACGCTCAATCGCCCCTTCGCTTTCCGCCAGCTCTTTCAGCAATGCCGGCGCGATAGTCAGACGATCGCAGCCCGCCAGCTCCAGAATTTCGCCTACGTTACGGAAGCTTGCGCCCATAACGACGGTTTCGTAACCATGTTGTTTGTAGTACTCGTAGATTTCCGTTACAGAAACCACGCCCGGATCTTCGGCTGGCGCATAATCTTTCTTGTCGGTATTGGCTTTATACCAGTCAAGGATACGACCCACGAACGGCGAGATCAGATAGACGCCCGCTTCGGCGCACGCACGCGCCTGCGCAAAGGAGAACAACAACGTCAGGTTACAATTGATGCCTTCTTTTTCCAGTTGTTCGGCTGCGCGAATGCCCTGCCAGGTGGACGCCAGCTTGATCAGAATACGATCGTTGCTGATGCCCGCATCATTGTAGAGCTTAATAATACGTTTTGCTTTGGCGATAGACGCTTCGGTGTCATAAGACAGACGCGCGTCAACTTCGGTAGAAATACGCCCCGGCACCAGCTTCAGAATTTCCAGGCCAATATTCACCGCCAGCTTATCGGTCGCATCAACAACCTGCTGCGCGCGATCGCTGCTCTGCTGTTTCGCCCAGGCGACAGCATCGTCAATCAGCTTACGATATTCCGGAATTTGCGCTGCGTTAAGAATGAGAGAAGGGTTAGTTGTCGCATCCTGCGGCTGGTACAGCTTCATTGCCGCGATATCTCCGGTGTCGGCCACTACGGTGGTGAACTGACGAAGGGAGGTCAATTTGTCCGTCATGATAGTGTTTCTCTTTAAACAACTTGTTAGGGGATGTAACCGGTCTACCATGATGATAACACGACGCACTCACAGCGCAACCGCCTACATGCACCTGACGGCCCTTCAGGATTGATTGCGTATCTTCTGACGGTTTATGCGCAATTAAAGGTTACCGCCGGATTTATGGTAAACTTCCATTAATATTAACCTAACAAAGTCATCTACATAATGGGCCACGCTTATACAGGATTATAAAAGCGTGCCGGCATCAACAAGAGGGATGTTAATGCCTGAGTTTTTCAGTTTTATTAACGAAGTACTCTGGGGCTCGGTAATGATTTACCTCCTGCTCGGCGCAGGATGTTGGTTTACCTGGCATACCGGATTCATTCAGTTTCGTTATATTCGCCAATTTAGCCGTAGCCTGAAAGGCAGCTTTAGCCCGCAGCCAGGCGGCCTGACGTCATTTCAGGCGCTGTGTACCAGCCTCGCGGCGCGGATTGGCAGCGGTAATCTTGCCGGCGTGTCGCTGGCTATCGCCGCAGGCGGTCCCGGCGCGGTCTTCTGGATGTGGGTCTCGGCCATCATCGGCATGGCGACCTCCTTCGCCGAGTGTTCGCTTGCACAGCTTTATAAAGAACGCGACCCGGCGGGCCAGTTCCGCGGAGGCCCAGCGTGGTATATGGCGCGCGGGCTCGGTATGCGCTGGATGGGCGTGGTGTTCGCCCTCTTTCTGCTCGTCGCCTACGGGGTGATTTTTAATAGCGTGCAGGCTAATTCCGTCTCACGCGCGCTCCATTTTGCCTTCAACATTCCGCCGTTTATCTCCGGCATTGTTCTGGCGTTCTGCTTGCTGTTAATTATCATTCGCGGCATAAAAGGCGTCGCGCGCCTGATGCAGTGGCTGATTCCCATTATCGCGTTATTGTGGATCACCAGCAGCGTGTTCATTTGCCTCTGGCATATTGAGCAAATGCCCGAAGTTATCGCCTCAATAGTCAAAAGCGCATTTGGCTGGCAGGAGGCTGCGGCAGGCGCCGCCGGATATACTCTCACTCAGGCTATTACCTGTGGTTTTCAACGAGGGATGTTCTCTAATGAAGCGGGAATGGGTTCAACCCCTAATGCGGCCGCTGCGGCGGCATCGTACCCACCTCATCCTGTCGCGCAGGGCATTGTGCAAATGATAGGCGTATTTAGCGATACTATTATCATCTGTACCGCCAGCGCGATGATTATCCTGCTGGCGGGGAATCATACATCCCACTCGTCAACGGAAGGCATTCAGCTTATCCTGCACGCAATGGTTTCGCTGACCGGCGAATGGGGCGCCAGTTTTGTCGCGCTTATGGTCATTCTGTTCGCCTTCAGCTCCATCGTCGCCAACTATATATACGCCGAAAACAATCTGTTTTTTTTGCGGTTACATAACGCAAAGATGATCTGGCTGTTACGCCTTGCGACAATTGGCATGGTCGTCGCCGGGGCGCTACTTAGTTTTCCGCTGGTATGGCAGCTCGCTGACGTAATCATGGCCTGTATGGCTATTACCAACCTGACGGCGATTTTACTGCTCTCGCCGGTGGTGCATACCCTCGCCAGAGATTATCTGCGGCAACGGAAACTGGGCGTAAGGCCGCAGTTCGATCCGCAGCGTTTCCCGGATATCGAGCCCCAACTGGCGCCAGATACCTGGGATGCGTCATTACGCGATTAAGCCGACAATCGCAACCATCGGTCAACTCTGTGGCGTTTTTTTGCTAAAGTCGCAGAAAATTACCTGCAAGGACTGAATATGCTGATTCTGATTTCACCTGCAAAAACGCTTGATTATCAAAGCCCGCTGGCCACGACCCGTTATACCCAGCCGGAGCTGTTGGATCACAGCCAGCAGCTTATTCACCAGGTCCGCCAGCTTTCAGCGCCGCAAATTGCCAGGCTGATGGGAATTAGCGACAAACTGGCGGATCTCAACGCTACGCGTTTTCATGACTGGCAGCCCCATTTTACGCCGGATAACGCGCGTCAGGCGATTCTGGCGTTTAAAGGCGATGTTTATACCGGCCTACAGGCGGAAACGTTCAGCGACGCGGATTTTGATTTTGCCCAACAGCATCTGCGAATGCTCTCTGGCCTGTATGGCCTATTGCGTCCGCTGGATTTAATGCAGCCTTATCGTCTGGAGATGGGGATTCGCCTGGAGAATCCCCGCGGCAAAGATCTCTATCAATTCTGGGGTGATATCATTACCGATAAGCTCAACGAGACGCTTGCGTCGCAGGGCGATCGGGTAGTGATTAATCTGGCCTCCGAGGAATATTTTAAATCGGTGAAGCCGAAGAAACTGAACGCCGAACTGATTAAACCCGTGTTCCTTGATGAGAAAAACGGCAAGTTTAAGGTGATTAGCTTCTACGCCAAAAAAGCACGCGGACTGATGAGCCGCTTTATTATTGAAAACCGCTTAACGAAGCCGGAACAGCTTACCGCGTTTAACAGCGAAGGGTATTTCTTTGATGAAGAAACCTCCACACAAGACGAGCTGGTCTTTAAACGCTACGAGCAGTAACAACATTGCCAGATGGCGGCTCCGCCTTATCCAGCCTACAGATAGATGCCACCAAGCCCGGTAAGCGATATCTCCACCGGGCACAACGGTTATTGGCGGGCCATCATCAGCTTACGTAGCGCGGCAAAATTCGCAGGCAGATGATGTGAAAGCAGCGGCAGATCGGCGCGTTCGGCGAGCGCTTCAGGCAAGGCCAGCGTTTCTCCCAGAATGGACTCCACGCTCTCTTTAAACTTCGCCGGATGCGCCGTTCCGAGGAACAAGCCATACTCACCCGGGTTTAGCTGGTCGCGTAATGCCCGATACGCTACCGCCGCATGAGGCTCCGAGGTATAGCCTTTCGCTTTCAACTCGCACATCGTCTGTTGTGTCGTGGCGTCATCTATCGCCGCATAGCCCAGCTCAGTCAGACGCCAGACCTTACGGCGGAACAGCTCCTCCACGCGCGGCCAGTTATTCGGCTGGCTGACATCCATCGCATTCGACAGAGTCGCCTGCGTCGCTTTTGGCGCCCACTTCCCGTCACGCAGGAAACGCGGTACCGTGTCGTTGACGTTAGTGGCGGCGATAAAACGTTTCACCGACAGCCCTAGCGACTTCGCCAGCAGCCCTGCCGTCAAATCACCAAAGTTACCGCTGGGTACGGAGATCACCAGTTGGTTACGCGCCCCCTGGGGCAATTGCGCCACCGCTTCAAAGTAGTAGCAAATTTGCGCCAGCAGGCGGCTGATATTAATAGAGTTAGCCGAATTCAGCCCCAGCGTCGTTTTCAGCTCTTCATCATCAAATGCCTGTTTCACCAGCGCCTGACAAGCATCAAAATCGCCGTCGATCGCAACAGTTTCAATGTTACCACCCAGCGTACAGAACAGTTTTTCCTGCAACGGGCTGATCTTGCCGCGCGGATAGAGAATGACGACCCGCACATTTTCCAGACCATAGAACGCGTGAGCAACCGCTGCGCCAGTATCGCCTGACGTTGCGGTCAGAATCGTCACCGGTTTGTCGCCGCTGATATGCGTCAGCATTTGCGCCATAAAACGCCCGCCGAAATCTTTAAACGCCAGCGTCGGGCCGTGGAATAACTCCAGGCAACCGACATCGCTTTCCACCTGCGCGACCGGCGCCGGGAAAGCAAACGCCGCGCGGATGCGCTCTTCCAAAATCTCCTGCGGTATTTCATCGCCAATAAATGCCGAGAGGATCTTTGCGCTACGGCTGACAAAGTCCTGGTTGAGCATCTCATCAATTTCCGTCAGGCTAAACTCCGGCAGGTCGTGTGGGAAAAAAAGTCCTTGCTGTTTGCCCAGTCCTTGCGTGACGGCCTGCGCAAAGCTGACCTGCTCATTATGGTCTTTCAGATTATAGAGTTTCATCGATTATCCCAGTACTCGTGCGCCCGCCGTATCCAGCCGGCAAATATGAACAAAGCCTTCCTGATTTTGCAGATAATGTTTGCTCAGCCAGTCCGCGACGCGTTGCGCCGTCTCCGGTTTATCGCACAGAGCAAACAACGTCGGCCCCGATCCGGAAATCCCGCTCGCCAGAGCGCCGATCTCCGCTACCGCCTGCCGCGCCTGGCTAAAGCCAGGCAGTAAACGCGCGCGGTATGGCTCGGCAATGACGTCTTTCATCAGCGCGGCGGCAAGCTGCGGCTGCCGGGAATAGCAGGCATGAATAAAACCGGCCAGGTGCCGCCCATGCGCAATGCAATCCTGGCGGCGATACTGCGCGGGCAAAATAGCCCGCGCTTCTGCGGTCGAAACTTTAATGCCCGGGTAAGCCAGTACCCATAGCCACTCATCAAAGCCCGGTATCTGCTGGCTAATAATACCGTTTTCTTCAATCATCAACTGCATACCGCCAAGAAAGCACGGGGCGACGTTATCGTAATGGACGCTGCCGGAGATACGGCCTTCCAGCTCGCCCATCATCGCCAACAGACGCGTATCGTTTAACGGTTTCCCGCAATGCTCATTCATCGCGACCAGCGCAGCGACGACGGAACAGGCGCTGGACCCTAACCCGGAACCAATCGGCATATTCTTTTTCAGCGTCATCGCCACCGGGATGGTTTTCCCCAGCGCGTGGCAAAAGCGTTCCCAGCACTGATAAACAATATTTTCACGCGGCTCCGGCGGCAGTTTATCGGCAAACCGTCCCAGGTTATTCAGACTGAAACTGTCCGCTGCTTCAACGGATACCACGTCGCCCAGCAACGCGCCGTCAACGGGCGTGACGGCCGCGCCCAGGACGTCGAAACCGACGCTCATGTTCGCGCTGGAAGCCGGGGCATAGACTTTCACCATGTTAAACTCCTAACTTCCATGAGAGGGTACGTAACAGATCGGCAAATACGCCCGCCGCCGTCACATCATTGCCCGCGCCGTACCCGCGCAGGACCAGCGGCAAGGGTTGATAATAGTGGCTGTAGAACGCCAGCGCGTTTTCACCGTTTTTCACTTTGAAGAGCGGATCGTTACCATCGACTTCGGCAATCTTAACGCGGCACACGCCATCCTCTTCGATATTGCCCACATAGCGCAATACCTTACCTTCATCACGAGCTTTCGCCACACGGGCGGCAAACGTGTCGTCAAGCAGCGGCAGATGCGCCATAAAGGCGGTCACATCGCCGGAAGCGTCAAACCCGTCCGGCAGTACCGGCTCAATCACGATATCGGAAAGTTCCAGCTCGCGGCCTGTCTCGCGGGCGAGGATCAACAGCTTACGCGCCACATCCATACCGGAAAGATCGTCGCGCGGATCGGGTTCGGTATAGCCCATCTCACGTGCCAGGGCAGTCGCCTGTGAAAGGTTCATTCCCTCTTCCAGTTTGCCGAAAATAAAAGAGAGCGACCCGGAAAGAATGCCAGAAAATTTTTGTAGTTCATCGCCCGCATTCAGCAGGTTTTGCAGGTTTTCGATTACCGGCAAACCGGCGCCGACGTTCGTGTCATATAAGAATTTGCGCCGTGATTTCGCAGCAGCAAAACGTAGCTGATGGTAGTAATCCATCGATGAGGTGTTCGCTTTCTTGTTCGGCGTCACCACATGGAATCCTTCGCGCAGGAAGTCGGCATACTGGTCGGCCACCGCCTGGCTGGAGGTACAATCGACAATCACCGGATTGAGCAAATGATATTCTTTCACCAGGCGAATTAAGCGCCCCAGGTTGAACGGCGCGTTCGCTTGCGCCAGTTCGGCCTGCCAGTTTTCCAGATTCAGGCCATGCACATTGGTTAGCAGCACCTTTGAGTTCGCCACGCCGCACACGCGCAGATCGATGTGCTTGTTCTTCAGCCAGCTTTGCTGACGTTTAAGCTGTTCCAGTAGCGCGCCGCCAACGCCGCCGACGCCAATGACGAACACTTCAATCACCTGATCGGTATTGAACAGCATCTGGTGCGTTACCCGCACGCCGGTAGTAGCGTCATCGTTGTTCACCACGACAGAAATGGAGCGCTCAGAAGAGCCCTGCGCGATCGCCACGATATTGATATTGGCCCGTGCCAGCGCGGCGAAGAATTTCGCTGAAATACCGCGTAGCGTGCGCATACCGTCGCCAACAACAGAGATAATCGCCAGCCGCTCAGTGACCGCCAGCGGTTCCAGCAGCCCCTCTTTCAGCTCCAGATAAAACTCATCCTGCATCGCGCGCCGGGCATGAGCTCTGTCGCTCTGCGGCACGCAGAAGCTGATGCTGTATTCAGAGGAGGACTGGGTAATGAGTACCACCGAGATTCCGGCGCGAGACATGGCAGCGAAAACGCGTGCCGCCATCCCAACCATCCCTTTCATCCCTGGGCCGGAGACGCTAAACATCGCCATATTGTTAAGGTTAGAGATTCCTTTTACCGGCAGGTCATCATCGTCGCAGGTAGCGCCGATCAACGTTCCTGGCGCCTGCGGATTTCCGGTATTTTTTATCAGGCAGGGGATCTGGAACTGGGCGATGGGGGTAATAGTGCGAGGATGGAGAACTTTGGCGCCGAAGTAAGAGAGTTCCATCGCTTCCTGATAGGACATCGCCTTCAGCAACCTGGCGTCCGGCACCTGGCGCGGATCGCAGGTATATACGCCGTCAACGTCAGTCCAGATTTCACAGCAATCGGCACGTAGACAGGCGGCCAGCACGGCGGCGGAATAGTCGGAACCGTTACGGCCCAGCACCACCAGTTCACCTTTTTCATTACCGGCGGTAAAGCCTGCCATCAGGATCATGTGGTCGAACGGAATCTGACTGGCGGCGATACGGCGAGTCGATTCTGCGATATCGACGGTAGACTCAAGGTAATGGCCCACCGCCAGCAGTTTTTCTACCGGATCGATCACCGTGACGCGATGTCCACGCGCCTCCAGGAGTCCCGCCATAATAGCGATAGACATTTTTTCGCCGCGGCAAATCAGCGCGGCGTTTATGCTGTCAGGGCACTGGCCCAGCAGGCTAATACCATGCAAAACATGTTTGATCTGCGCGAATTCTTGTTCGACAACCATTTTCAACCGTGCAAGCGGGAATCCCGGCTGCGCGTTGGCAAGTCCAGCGAGCAGGTCAGAAAAAATACGTTCGGCATCGCTGATATTCGGCAAAGCATCCTGACCGCCGATGGTTTTTTCAATCATCGCCACCAGATGGTTGGTAATTTTCGCGGGGGCGGAAAGTACGGTCGCTACCTGCCCTTGCCTGGCATTGCTTTCCAGAATATCGGCAACACGCAGAAAACGTTCTGCATTTGCCACTGATGTACCGCCGAACTTCAACACTCGCATGGTTGTTACCTCGTGATCTCTGGTCGAAAAAAAAGCCCGCACTGTTCAGGTGCGGGCTTTTTTCTGTGTTTCCTGTACGCGTCAGCCCGCACCGTTACCTGTGGTAATGGTGATGGTGGTAATGGTGGTGGTGCTGATGCGGTTCATGGATGTTGTGTACTCTGTCATTTTTATTTGTCTGTCTTGTATTCCTATATTGGTTAAAGTATCTGCCTGCCTAAGTCAATAAATTTTTAAATTGGTCACATTCCGAAACTTGTTCAAGTGCTGCTGGCGATATATTTATTTTCGACCAATCTCCCCTGTCATGACCTCTTGCAACCAGACATAATCTCTTATTATTTTAAAAATTACAGCACGTTATTTTGTTAGCTTTTTTTCAATATCATGGACCAAACGGTGCAACATTACCGTATCTCGCTGTCCCAGCCGGCCGATTCGCTGTTGTAGCCAGTCGGTTAATTTGTGGTCATCGGACGCCTCCAGAGTCGTTAACAGGCGTAAAAGGCGCGCGCGTAATGCCTGTAACTGCGATCCATCAGCAATATCAACGGATTCCGTGGTCTGTTGCATTAAACCTGCTAATTGATAGCAATACACCATGACCGCCTGCCCCAGATTGAGCGAAGGGTAATCCGCCGCCATCGGCACGCCGGTCAATACATCCGCCAGCGCCAGCTCGTCATTGGTCAGACCGGAATCCTCACGGCCAAAAACCAGCGCGGCATGACGCATCCAGCGTGATTTTTCCTGTAATAAGGGAACCAGTTCAGCGGGCGAAGCGTAGTAATGAAATTTTGCCCGGCTGCGGGCTGTCGTCGCTACGGTAAAATCAACATCGTGGAGCGCGTCGGCAAGGGTGTGGAAAACCGCAATATTATCAATAATATCACCAGATCCATGTGCGACCCAACGGGTGGCGGGCTCCAGGTGCGCCTGGCTGTCGACAATACGCAGGTCAGTAAATCCCATGGTCTTCATAGCCCGGGCGGCTGCGCCGATATTTTCCGCTCTGGCGGGAGCGACAAGAACGATTGTTACACGCATTTCATTACTCTTTTTGACTAATTTACAGAAAATTAGCTGGCGTTTGTAAGCATATTACGCTTCGCGAATTTACAAAATTTTAACGAATATCACTGAAAAAGCATTTTTGATTCAGTAAAAGACGCTACACTATTGCGTAGCTGTACTATTGCTGCTTATGCTAACAAAACATGGTTATCCTTCTGTTTATTTAGGATAATTTAATTTAAAATAAATTACGCCCTTTGGATTCATCGTATTTATTAGTTGGCTTACGCAACTAGTTGGAATATTGCAGATTTGTGATGAAAGCTAGCATTTAGCTACGATGATTTCATCAAACTGTTAACGTGCTACAATTGAACTTGATATATGTCAACGAAGCGTAGTTTTATTAGGTGTCCGGTACGTCTTAGCCTGTTATGTTGCTGTTAAAATGGTTAGGATGACAGCCGTTTTTGACACTGTCGGGTCCAGAGGGAAAGTACCCACGACCAAGCTAATGATGTTGTTGACGTTGATGGAAAGTGCATCAAGAACGCAATTACGTACTTTAGTCATGTTACGCCGATCATGTTAATTTGCGACATGCATCAGGCAGGTCAGGGACTTTTGTACTTCCTGTTTCGATTTAGTTGGCAATTTAGGTAGCAAACATGCAGACCCCGCACATTCTTATCGTTGAAGACGAGTTGGTAACACGCAACACGTTGAAAAGTATTTTCGAAGCGGAAGGCTATGATGTATTCGAAGCGACAGATGGCGCGGAAATGCATCAGATCCTCTCTGAGTATGACATCAACCTGGTGATCATGGATATCAATCTGCCAGGGAAAAATGGTCTTCTGTTAGCGCGTGAACTGCGTGAACAGGCTAACGTTGCGCTGATGTTCCTGACGGGCCGCGATAACGAAGTCGACAAAATTCTCGGCCTCGAAATCGGCGCGGATGATTACATCACCAAACCATTTAACCCACGCGAATTGACCATCCGTGCCCGCAACCTGCTGTCCCGTACCATGAACTTGGGTACCGTCAGCGAAGAACGCCGTAGCGTTGAAAGCTACAAATTCAACGGTTGGGAACTGGATATCAACAGCCGTTCACTGATTGGCCCGGATGGCGAGCAGTATAAACTGCCGCGTAGTGAGTTCCGCGCGATGCTTCACTTCTGCGAAAACCCAGGCAAGATTCAGTCGCGCGCAGAGCTGCTGAAGAAAATGACCGGGCGCGAGTTGAAGCCGCATGATCGTACTGTTGACGTCACCATTCGTCGTATTCGTAAGCATTTCGAATCTACGCCGGATACGCCGGAAATCATCGCCACCATTCACGGCGAAGGTTACCGCTTCTGCGGCGACTTGCAGGACTAATTTGGTCCTGGCGCCGATCCGTAAAAACAGCCGGTAAGTTACTCTTACTGGCTGTTTCATATGTCTCCCCTTCCGCTAGCTGGCCTCGTTAGCCTGCCGTTATGACGTATTCTTTTACACAAAGTTTCATTGACAGCCAAATCACGCAACCGGCGTTGGCGTACAGTTGGATATTCAGGTGCCAGACTCCGGTTTCTTTACCGACAGTTGCCAATCAATAAAAATTGAGCTTTTTACTCACACCATTACCATGAATATGTCGACTACGCTGAAAATTAGCGCTCGCTACTGTAATAGTGACTGCCGGGCAAGCGAATGCCACGGCAACATTAAACCTGACCTATAACTAACGGCACAACATTTTCTGACGCTGCGCGACCGTAGGATCTATTTCCACAAACTAATTGCTCATCTTTATACTGGCGGCATCGCCTTACGTTGCAGATAAGAGAGCGAATACCAGTCCAGATGACGCGTCAGGAACATCACGCCGCTGAGCGCCAGTAGCAAACGCATTCCGATGCGCATCAGATGCTCCTCAGGCTGTATCCCATACCACGATGCGTTTGAATTGGCGATAGATCCGGATTGATCGCACGTAGCTTAGCGCGCAGCATTTTGATATGCGTATCAACCGTCCGGTCGAAGATATCCTGCGCATCGGACCAGATAATATTCATCAATTGCTGGCGCGAGTACACGCTCTCCGGCGACAGCAGCGGGATTTTGAGAAGCGGAAACTCATGACGTGCCAGCGATAGCGGCGTCCCAAACCCGGCGATCTGTGCCACCGGTTCGGTAAGTTAAAAATGTCCGGCGCGCACCAGCGGCGACGGCGTAGAAAACGTTTTCACCCGGCGCAGCAGCGTGCGCACGCGGGTGCTCACTTCGTGCGGTGAGAACGGTTTGACGATATAATCATCTGCGCCAATCTCCAGACCAGGCAACCGGTCTACTCCATTGCTACGGGCCGTCAGGAAGCGGCAGCGCAGAATGGTATTCCAGCAACTGCCGACACCGCTCAAAGTCGTTGATGTCCGGTAGTCCCATATTGAGAATCACGACATCCGGCCGTTGCTGACGCGCTTTTTCCAGCGCAGGCAGCCCTCAAGCAAATACATTAACGGTAACCCCTTCAAGTTGCAGGGTTAGATGAGCGTATAGGCGATTCCCTGTTCATCCTCGACTAACCAGTGCTGCGTACTCTTCCTTGTTATTATCGCCACGGCATGACAGGCACCGCGCTGATGGCGTTTTTCGGCGACCCCTCGACCACTTTGTCGGAGTAGGCCAGATACGCCAGCGTATTGCGTTTCTCATCATAAAAACGCACAACCTGTAGTGACTTAAATATCAATGAAGTACGTTTTTTAAAAACGACCTCTCCTTGCGCCTTACCGTTCTTAATTTTATCGCTCAGTTCAATAGGCCCGACCTGCTGGCAAGAAATGGCGGCGTCAGACGTATCTTCCGCCAGCCCTAATCCGCCTTTTATACCGCCGGTTTTCGCCCGGCTAACATAGCACGTCACGTTTTTAACATCAGGATCGTCAAAAGCTTCCACCACGATTTTATGGTCAGGGCCGAACATCTTAAATACCGTATCGACTGAACCAATTTGTTCTGCGCGGGCGCTCTGCCCCAGCATCAACAAAATTGAGAAAAGTACTAAACTCTTGTATTTCATATTGTTACCATTCATAAAAGTTACGTTGCGCAATTATTAGACATTCTAAAATAAAAGGGTTATAGATCACAGGATTAGAATAATTACGTATTTTGTTGTCCAAAAAAAAGCATTTAAGCTCAAAAAAAACACTGAATGCTAAAAGAACAAAAAATGCTATTATCCTCTTACCTGATATCGGGTGCTCGTTGTTGAAAGGATGGGGATATTTTATGGATCAGGCTGGCATTATTCGCGACCTGTTAATCTGGCTGGAAGGTCATCTGGATCAGCCGCTGTCACTTGACAATGTGGCGGCAAAAGCGGGCTATTCCAAGTGGCACCTGCAGAGAATGTTTAAGGACGTGACGGGCCACGCCATTGGCGCTTACATCCGCGCCCGTCGTTTATCGAAATCAGCGGTGGCGCTGCGTTTGACTGCGCGTCCGATTCTGGATATTGCTCTCCAGTACCGCTTCGATTCTCAGCAAACTTTTACACGCGCCTTTAAAAAACAGTTTTCCCAGACGCCGGCGCTGTATCGTCGCTCCCCGGAATGGAGCGCCTTTGGCATTCGCCCGCCATTACGGCTGGGCGAGTTTACCGTGCCGGAACATCAATTCGTTACGCTGGAAGATACGCAGCTTTTAGGCGTCACACAGAGCTATTCTTGCTCGCTGGAACAGATCTCCGACTTCCGCCACGAAATGCGCGTGCAATTCTGGCATGATTTCCTCGGCCATTCGCCAACCATTCCACCAGTGCTTTATGGACTTAATGAAACGCGCCCCAGCCTGGAGAAAGACGATGAGCAGGAAGTGTTCTATACCACAGCGCTGCCGCAAGAGCAGGCAGATGGCTATGTCCAGTCGGCGCATCCCGTGCTGTTGCAGGGCGGTGAATACGTCATGTTCACTTATGAAGGGTTAGGAACCGGCGTGCAGGACTTTATCCTGACCGTTTACGGCACCTGTATGCCAATGCTGAATCTGACCCGTCGTAAAGGGCAGGATATAGAGCGATACTACCCGTCAGAAGATGCCAAAACCGGCGATCGCCCTATTAACTTACGCTGCGAATTTCTGATCCCGATTCGCCGTTAACGTTGTAGCTCATCCAATGCAGGGGCGTCCAGATGCGAAACGTCCCCTGCGGTTTCTACCACCCACCCAGACGCCAGCCACTGACTTTCCTGGTAATCGACGCGGGAAATAGAGCAGTTGCGCAAACGTAACCGGCGTTCCGCCCAGGCGGGTAGTCCCAGTATAGTACTGACCAGACAGCCCAACGCGATACCGTGGCTGACCAATAAAGGTCGGCTACCCTGCGGTAACTCAAGGCAGGACGCCAACGCGGCATGAACGCGTTCGCTCAGCTCCTGCATAGACTCCCCGTCGGGAATGCGGCCATCCTGCGTGCCGTTAACCAACTGCCGACGCCAGCCCTCTTCTTCTTCCGTCAGCGAATCTATCTGGCGCTTTTCCAGCACGCCCATATCCAGCTCGCGCAGGCGGGAGTCAAAGGTGATATCACAACCGCACGCCTGGGCGATGATCTCCGCCGTGCGTTTTGTGCGGCCTAAATCGCTGCTGATGATATGGGTGATGCCGAGGCTGCGGGCGCGTTCTCCTACCTGCATGGCCTGCTGCTCGCCTTTGGCCGTCAGTGGACTGTCTGATTGGCCCTGAATACGTCGCTCGGCGTTCCACTGCGTTTCACCGTGGCGAACAAGGTATACCTGTAACATGTTTTTTTTCCGTTATACTGCGATAAATTTTTAAAACTGAGCTTAATTATGCACCAGGTTATCTCTGCGACCACCAATCCTGCCAAAATTCAGGCAATTCTACAGGCATTTGAAGAGATTTTCGGCGAAGGATCGTGCCATATTACGCCCATCGCCGTCGAGAGCGGCGTACCGGAGCAGCCCTTCGGAAGCGAGGAAACGCGTACTGGTGCACGAAATCGTGTCGCGAACGCACGTTTACTGTGGCCGGAAGCAGACTTTTGGGTCGCAATCGAAGCAGGCATTGATGATAACAGTACCTTCAGTTGGGTAGTGATCGAAAGCGTTGAGCTGCGGGGAGAGTCGCGTTCCGCTACGCTGCCACTGCCAGCCGTTATTCTTGAAAACGTGCGCGCCGGCGACGCCCTCGGCCCGGTGATGTCGCGTTATACCGGCATTGACGAGATTGGCCGCAAAGAGGGGGCTATTGGCATATTTACCGCCGGGAAATTAACGCGTTCCAGCGTTTATCACCAGGCGGTAATTCTGGCGCTCAGCCCGTTTCATAACGCGGTGTATCGCTGATTATTCCACATTGTCAGCCTGATAAGCGAAGCGCCATCAGGTGGCAAACGACGACATTGCCGGACGGAGACGTAAACGTTTTATCCGCCCTATGGACAACGCCTCAAGCCTCTTTCAGCAATACCTGATCCAGCCACTGACGTAGCTCAACCGGCGCTGATTTAAGGCTATTTGAACCGCGCGTGATCGTCGCGATCCCGGCGCCCAGCTCATTTTTAAGCTCACGCTGGCTCATCTCGCCGCGTAATAGCTCTTCGATAATACGCACCCGTGTGCCAAGCGCTTCACGCTCATCGGGCGTCAGCATCAAATTAAGCAACGGAATATGCAGATCTTCCGCGCAGGATTGTTTAAGCAGCTCGACAAAACGTAGCCACTCCTGGTGACGCTGTTCCGCCATCGCTGCTGAATAGGGAGATTGCTGAGTCATAGAATGCCGCCATAGTTGCAGGGAGAGACTCGCCGCCCCTCCCGATTGTACTCTTAAACGAGTACAAGCATAACACACCATATCCTGTCAGTAACGTTGCTGCCACTCAGAATCGCTCATTAAGGTCTCTTTCTGTCCCATAAAGTGGCGATAATAAGCGTCATAGGCCAGAACGTTTTTCACGTAGCCGCGCGTTTCCGAGAAAGGAATACTTTCGACAAACGCTACCGCGTCGATACGCCCGGCGCTATTACCAAGCCATGTGCGTACTCTACCCGGCCCGGCGTTATACGCCGCAGAGGCGAAAATACGGTTATTGCCAAACTGCTGGTAGACATACTGCAAATAGCTGGTACCGATATTGATATTGGTCTCCGGCTCCAGCAGTTGGCCAGGGCTGCGGTAGTCCGGGATTGAAAACATTTTCACCGTATGGGCGGCTGTCCCCGGCATGATCTGCATTAAGCCGCTGGCCCCCACCGGCGATTTGACTTTCGGGTTCCAGGCGCTCTCTTGGCGGGCAATCGCCATAGCATAGCTTTGTGAGATATCTTTCCCGCGGGTATAGCGTGTAAAAAGATCGTTATATGCCAGCGGGAAACGCTCCTCCAGATGATCCCACAGTTTTCCGGCGATCGTCGCCTGTACGCTTAGATCCCACCAATGCTGATTAAACGCATAGCGCGCCAACTGCGCCTGTTCGGATTTGGTGCGGCTTTTTACCAGATTAGCCCATTCGCTGCGCGCCGTATTATCCAGGTTCCAGTACATCAGCTCACGCACACGCGCCATCTCCGGCCCCTGCGTCAGCGCGCGGTTTACATGGGCGGGCGCTTTATCGATTTTAAGGGTGTACTCTTCGCCTAAACGCTGCGCCGCGACCATCGGATAAAAACCGCGCTTCTGCATTAAAGCATGAAGGATCTCTTTCGCTTCGGCGTCACGACCGCGCTCCAGCAATAAATCCGCCTGCCAGTAACGCCATTCGTCTTTCTCTTTCGCCTCCATTGGCAGTCGGGCAAGCCAGGTATTGAGGCCGCGACGATCGCCCGTCCCCAGCGCCATACGCACGCGCCGCTCGATAAGCGACGTCGATTGCGAGCGCATAATCGCATCGTCGCGCCATTTCGCCTGCTCATCGGTCACATCACTGCCCATCAGCCGCCAGGCGACGATATCCCGCAGCGCCTGCGTTTGTTCCTCATTAAGCTTCTGCGCCTGTACCAGAGACGGGATCATCAGGCGCGCATTTTCCGCGTCCTGGCGTGCGAGGCTGGCAAACGCGACTGCCGCCATCTGGCGGGTAAAATCGGTAGCGCCAGTGGTACGCGCGAAAGTCAATACGTTATTAGGATCGTTGGCCAGAGTAATAATCGCTGAGGCGATCGTTTGATATTCCGCCGGCATCTGCCTGGCCAGCACCGTGACCAGTCCGGTATTTCCGGCTTTCATCGCCAGCCGAATACGCTCCAGGTATGCCAACGGGTCCTGTTTGCCGGACGCCCGCCAGACGCTGAACAGCTTATCGCAAGCATTCGGCTGGCTTTTGCCGGTCAGCCAAAGGGCCTTCGCGCCCAGCCAGGCCTCTTCCGTTTGACCAGTGATCCATTTTGCGTAGTAATAGTTACATTGCGCTTCCGTGGTTCCAGGCTTCTCCGGGCTAAACGCTAACAATCCGCGCCAGTCTTCCCGCCGCGCCAGCTCATTGACAAAGCGCGACTGCAACGTGCGCGCAGGCGGCAGAGTCGGGTTAGCGCGTACAAAATTCGTGACGGTAATGGTGGGTTGATTCATTAGATCGTCAGTAATCTGGCGATACTCCAGATAAGGATAAAGCGGATAATCTTTCAGACCCGGCATCATCTGCTCTACTACATCCATCTGGCGATTATCCCAGGCCTGCTTAATCTGCGCATAACGATTACGCTGCTCTTCCAGTGAGTCGGCCCGCGCGAGATGACAAAAAGTCAGCAGACATACGCTGGCGGCGATGAGACGCCAGGCAAATGGTTTGGCTCTATCCACAAGCACTTCCTCAATTGTTATCCAATGCAGCTTCATGCCGCGTAATGAATTTATGCTAACCAGTCATAGCCATTTGCGCCACGTTACGGACACTTTTTTACTTTTATTGCGAGTGCGATCTGCTGGCTGGGCTTAGGCAGGGAAAAAGGCTACACTTCGCCTTTGAAAACTATTCACCATCACGATAAACATAGAGGCGAAGTCCAACGTGGCTCAATTCGTTTATACCATGCATCGTGTCGGCAAAGTGGTTCCGCCGAAACGTCATATTCTGAAAAACATCTCGCTGAGCTTCTTCCCTGGCGCCAAAATTGGCGTGCTGGGCCTTAACGGCGCCGGTAAGTCTACCCTGCTGCGCATCATGGCGGGTCTCGATACCGATATCGAGGGCGAAGCGCGCCCGCAGCCTGGCATCAAAATTGGCTACCTGCCGCAGGAACCTCAGCTAAACCCTGAACACACGGTACGCGAGTCGGTTGAAGAGGCAGTTTCTGAAGTAGTTAGCGCCCTCAAACGCCTGGATGAAGTGTACGCGCTGTACGCCGATCCGGATGCCGACTTCGATAAGCTGGCGGCAGAGCAAGGCCGTCTTGAAGAGATTATTCAGGCGCACGACGGCCATAACCTGAATGTGCAGCTTGAGCGCGCCGCTGACGCTCTGCGTCTGCCGGACTGGGATGCCAAAGTCGAAAAACTGTCCGGCGGCGAGCGCCGCCGCGTGGCGCTGTGTCGTCTGCTGCTGGAAAAACCAGACATGCTGCTGCTCGACGAACCGACCAACCACCTGGATGCGGAGTCCGTGGCCTGGCTGGAACGCTTCCTGCACGATTTCGAAGGCACCGTAGTGGCGATTACCCACGACCGTTACTTCCTTGATAATGTCGCCGGATGGATTCTGGAGTTGGACCGCGGCGAAGGTATTCCGTGGGAAGGCAACTACTCCTCCTGGCTGGAGCAGAAAGATCAGCGTCTGGCGCAGGAAGCGTCTCAGGAAGCGGCGCGCCGCAAATCCATTGAGAAAGAGCTGGAGTGGGTTCGTCAGGGCGCGAAAGGCCGTCAGTCTAAGGGCAAAGCCCGTCTGGCACGCTTTGAGGAGCTGAACAGCGTTGAGTATCAAAAACGTAACGAAACCAACGAACTGTTTATTCCACCTGGACCTCGTCTGGGCGACAAAGTCATTGAAGTTAGCAATCTGCGTAAATCCTACGGCGATCGCGTGCTGATCGACGATCTGAGCTTCTCGGTACCGAAAGGCGCTATCGTCGGGATCATCGGGCCAAACGGCGCGGGTAAATCGACCCTGTTCCGCATGATGTCCGGTCAGGAGCAGCCTGATAGCGGCACCATTACGCTGGGTGAAACCGTCAAACTGGCCTCGGTCGATCAGTTCCGCGACGCGATGGACAACAGCAAGACCGTCTGGGAAGAAGTGTCCGGCGGGCTGGATATCATGAAGATCGGCAACACCGAAATGCCAAGCCGCGCCTATGTAGGCCGCTTTAACTTCAAAGGCGTCGATCAGGGCAAACGCGTTGGTGAGCTGTCCGGCGGTGAGCGCGGTCGTCTGCATCTGGCTAAACTGTTGCAGGTGGGCGGCAACGTCCTGCTGCTCGACGAACCGACAAACGACCTGGATATCGAAACCCTGCGCGCGCTGGAAAACGCCCTGCTGGAGTTCCCGGGCTGCGCGATGGTTATCTCGCACGACCGTTGGTTCCTTGACCGTATCGCCACCCACATTCTGGATTATCAGGATGAAGGTAAGGTGGAATTCTTCGAAGGTAACTTTACCGAATACGAAGAGTACAAGAAACGCACGCTGGGCGCCGAGGCGCTGGAGCCGAAGCGTATCAAGTACAAGCGTATTGCCAAATAAAAGCCTGAATGCCGGGTGGCGCTTGCGCTTACCCGGCCTACGCCAGGCCCGATAAGCGCGAGCGCCATCGGGCAAAAAGGTTTATCCCTGCTCGCCCATCATCTCTTTCACCAGCTCCACGCAGCGCAAAAAGCGGCCATCGTAATCAGCCTCTTTAACGTGAACAAACTCGATGTTGTTCTCTTTCAGCATCTCGACCAACAGGCTTTGGAACGCTTTGCGATCCACTGCGCTGCCCAGACTTCGCAGCCCGTCAGCTACCCACGGCGTATTGTTCTCCAGCAAAATCACCAGGTCGAAGCGATACTCATCAATCAGCGCCTGGACAAACGGATGCTCACGCCCTTCGTATTTTTTGCAAAATGCCTGGGTGGTGACGAAGTCGGTATCGATGAACGCCACTTTGTTAGCATATTTCACTGCAAAATCAATATATTGCGCATGACCCAGCGCGATTTTATCGTAGTCGGAATATTGTAACGCCATCTCATCGCCGCCCAAATGCGAAAAGACATAGTCGCGGCCATATTCCCAGGCGCTGGTAGTATTAAAAATATTGGCGAGCTTATTGACCAGCGTAGACTTACCGCTTGATTCCCCGCCCAGAATCGCGACGGTGCGCACGAAAAACGGCTTCACTTCGGTAGGGATATATTCCCAGTAGCGAAACGGATTCTCGCGGATTTGCGCCCCGCTGATATTCATAAACGTGCGTTCAGGATCGACCAGCACCGTCTCAATCCCTAAATGTTCAAGGTACTGCGGCGCATCAGCCTCTTCGGAAGTGTAGATCCAGCTCGGCTGTATTCCCTTCTCTGCCATAAACGCTTTAATGCCGTTGCTCCAGACGTCCCAGCCATGCGGATAAGGCTCCATCCCCTCTTCATTAAAGGCGTGGATACGAATATTTTTTTGGTATTTGAAGGTTTGCAGCAACCAGCGCAGTCGATCCGACACGGTAGGCTGCTGCGACATAGCGCTATCCTCAAACAGCCCGCGATCGCGCGTATCGTCATATCCCATAACGATATGCAACTCATCCACCTGGCTACAGGCGCGCTGGATCAAATAGATGTGTCCGGTATGCAACGGATAAAATTTACCGAACACCACGCCAATGTTTTTTTGCTGGCGGGGAAATTCCAGTCCAAGAAAACGGTGCAGCGCTTCCAGTTTTTGCGCGCTGGGGCTTTTAATTTTGGCGTTAAGTAACTGACTCAGATACCCCTTGGTCATACCGCTGGCGTCAGCCACCTGTTGCAGAGTGCAACCTTGCTGCTTAATCGCGGTTTTGAGATAGTCGAACGATGACACAAGAGTCTCCTGTTGAAAAAGATTGTAGGCCGGATAAGACGCCAGGCGTCGCCATCCAACAACGCTACGCCTGATGGCCTACATCAAATACATACAGATTATTATAAGTCGTCAAAAACGCTTAACGCATCTGCGAGCTTTTTAACACCGAACACCTGCATTCCTTCCGGCGGCTTTTTCGGCACGTTGGCGGCAGGTACAATCGCCCGACGAAAGCCGTGTTTCGCCGCCTCGGAAATACGCTCCTGACCGCTGGGCACCGGACGAATCTCGCCTGCCAGCCCCACTTCGCCAAATACCACCAGATCCTGCGGCAACGGCCTGTCACGCAGACTGGAGACCATCGCCAGCAGCAAAGCCAAGTCCGCGCTGGTCTCAGTGACTTTCACACCGCCGACCACGTTGACGAAGACGTCCTGATCCGACATTTGCAGACCACCGTGCCGGTGCAGCACCGCCAGCAGAATCGCCAGACGGTTTTGTTCCAGACCGACCGCCACACGTCTGGGGTTCGCCATCATCGAGTGATCGACCAGCGCCTGAATCTCAACCAGAAGCGGTCGCGTGCCTTCCCACACCACCATCACTGAACTGCCGGAAGTGATTTCATCGCCGCGACTTAAGAAGATGGCGGACGGGTTGCTCACTTCGCGTAACCCCTGTTCGGTCATGGCGAATACGCCCAGCTCATTGACTGCGCCAAAGCGGTTTTTGTGGCTGCGCAAAGTACGGAAACGAGAATCGGCGTCGCCGTCCAGCAATACTGAGCAGTCAATACAGTGTTCCAGCACCTTCGGCCCCGCCAGCGAGCCATCTTTGGTGACATGACCAACCATCACGATCGCCACGCCGCGCGTTTTGGCAAAGCGCGTCAGGTAGGCTGCCGTTTCGCGGACCTGGGCGACGCTGCCCGGCGACGACTGAATATCCGCCATATGCATGACCTGGATGGAGTCGATCACCATCAGTTTCGGCTGTTCTTCTTCCGCAATCAGGCAGATCTGCTCAATGCTGGTTTCAGAAAGCATGTTTAGATTCGCCGTCGGCAGGCCGAGACGGTGCGCGCGCATCGCCACCTGTTGCAGCGACTCTTCGCCGGTGACGTAGAGCGTTTTCATCTGCCCGGCGAGTTTACACAGCGTTTGCAGCAGCAATGTTGATTTGCCCGCGCCGGGATTACCGCCAATCAGAATAGCGCTACCTGGTACTACGCCGCCGCCCAGCACGCGGTCAAACTCTTTGAAACCGGTAGAAAAACGCGGCAGCGCCTCAAGGCTAATGTCAGACAGTTTCTGGACTTTTGATGCTCCCGCGCTGCCAGCGTATCCGCTCAGGCGTTCATTACGCGCGACAGTGGGCGATGCGGCGACACGCACTTCCGTGATGGTGTTCCAGGCATGACAGGCGCTGCACTGTCCCTGCCAGCGTGGGTAATCGGCACCACATTCATTACAGACAAAGGCGCGTTTGGGAGCTTTCGCCACGGTATACCTCTTTCGTTAACACGTTTGCCGGATGACGAAGCCGCCAGCCGACAATGTCATTATTTCTGATTCATGCTGCCGGAGAGAATGCAGAACACGCCCATCAGGTCAGCGTGACGGATCGTAATCTCCGTCTTTTCATTTACTTTTGGCTTGGCATGGAAGGCAATACCTAATCCTGCCGCTTTGATCATCGGCAGATCGTTAGCGCCGTCGCCAATCGCCACCGTCTGCGCCAGCGGGATTTCATACTCTTGCGCCAGACGAAGCAATATGTTGGCTTTATACTCCGCGTCCACAATATCGCCGATAAGATGGCCGGTAAATTTACCATCCATGATCTCCAGCTCGTTGGCGACCGCCGCCGTCAGACGTAGCTGGTCACGCAGATAGTCGGCGAAGAAAGTGAAGCCGCCGGACGCAATAGCGACTTTCCAGCCGAGCGTTTGCAGTTTTAGCACCAGTTGGGTTAATCCTGGCATCAATGGAAGATTCTCACGCACCTGGCGCAGAATTCCAGCATCTGCGTCTTTCAGCGTCGCCACGCGGCTGCGCAGGCTAGCAGTAAAATCAAGCTCCCCGCGCATCGCCCGCTCGGTCACTTCAGCGACCTTCTCGCCGGTACCGGCCAGTTTAGCTATTTCATCAATGCACTCAATTTGAATCGCCGTGGAATCCATATCCATGACCAGCAGCCCCGGCGTGCGCAGATGCGGAATTTTACCCAGCGGCGCGACATCTAACTGCGCCTCATGCGCCAGCCGCGTCGCACGCGGCGTCAACGACCCCGCAAGGCGAATGACCTGATAATCCTCCACGCACCAGGCAGCGACAATGACCATTGCAGCGCCCAGCTTTGCCTGGTATTGGGTTAAACGCTGCTTATCCAGCCCGCGCCCATACAGCAGCCAACCACTACGACCGGCATGGTAGTCCAGAGGCATCACCTCGTCGCCGCTTAATGAAAGAGGCAGACCAGGCCATAAAGAAACATCGTCAGGCAGGTCGCACCAGGTAATGTTAGGCATTAAAGCTCCTGTAAAATCGTTCGGCCGGGAATCATCCAGGGGAAAATAACGCATGAGGCTACCCTGTAACCAGCGCTTCTGGCAACATTAAGCCTTAAATTTTCAGCAGGTGGAATATGGCTCGCGCAAAACTGAAATTCCGGCTTCATCGTGCAGTGATTGTATTGTTCTGTCTCGCACTGCTTGTCGCACTGATGCAGGGCGCATCCTGGTTTAGTCAGAACCATCAACGGCAGCGCAATCCGCAGCTTGAAGAGCTGGCGCGAACGCTGGCGCACCAAGTGACGCTGAACATCGCGCCATTGATGCGCAGCGAAACGCCGGATGAAAAAAGTATCAAAGCGCTGCTTACCCAATTGACGGAAAGTAGCCGTATTCTTGATGCCGGGGTTTACGATGAACAGGGCGATATGATTGCCCGCGCAGGTGAGAGCGTCAACGTTCGCGACCGTCTGGCCCTGGATGGCAAAAAAGCGGGCAGCTACTTTAACCAACAAATTGTCGAGCCTATACAGGGGAAAACCGGCCCGCTGGGTTATCTGCGCCTGACGCTCGATACCCATACCTTAGCCACCGAGGCGAAGCAGGTCGATAATACCACCAATATTCTCCGTCTGATGTTGCTTCTGGCTTTGGCCATCGGGGTGGTGCTAACCCGTACCCTGCTGCAAGGTAAACGTACTCGTTGGCAACAATCGCCTTTCCTGCTGACCGCCAGTAAACCTGTGCCGGAAGAGGAAGAGAGTGAGAAACAAGATTAATTTATTACAGGAAAGAAAAACCGCTATGTCGACACTTCGCCTGCTTATCTCTGATTCTTATGATCCCTGGTTTAACCTCGCGGTCGAAGAGTCTATTTTCCGCCAGATGCCGGCCACTCAGCGGGTACTGTTCCTGTGGCGCAATGCCGACACGGTAGTCATTGGCCGCGCGCAAAACCCCTGGAAAGAGTGCAATACGCGTCGTATGGAGAAAGACAATGTGCGTCTGGCGCGTCGCAGCAGCGGCGGCGGCGCGGTGTTTCACGATCTCGGCAATACTTGTTTTACCTTTATGGCCGGTAAGCCGGAATACGATAAAACCATCTCCACCAATATTGTGCTCGCGGCGCTGAACTCGCTGGGCGTCATGGCAGATGCCTCCGGGCGTAACGATCTGGTGGTGAAGACCGCTGAAGGCGATCGAAAAGTCTCCGGTTCAGCCTATCGTGAAACCAAAGATCGCGGCTTCCATCACGGTACGTTACTGCTCAATGCCGATCTCAGCCGTCTGGCGAACTATCTGAACCCGGATAAAAAGAAACTCGCGGCGAAGGGGATTACTTCTGTACGCTCACGGGTGGCGAATCTGACGGAACTATTGCCAGGCCTCAGCCATGAGCAGGTCTGTCAGGCAGTGGCAGAAGCCTTTTTTGCCCACTACGGCGAACGCGTTGAAGCAGAAGTGATCTCGCCGGATAAAACGCCCGATTTGCCAAATTTCGCCGAAACCTTTGCCCTTCAGAGCAGTTGGGAGTGGAATTTCGGCCAGGCGCCTGCTTTTTCGCATTTACTGGACGAACGCTTTACCTGGGGCGGCGTCGAACTGCATTTCGACGTCGAGAAAGGCTATATTACCCGTGCGCAAGTTTTTACCGACAGTCTGAATCCCGCGCCGCAGGAAGCGCTGGCGGAGAGGTTACAGGGCTGTCAATACCGCGCGGAGATACTACAACAGGCGTGTGATGCGCTACGGGTGGATTTTCCGGAGCAAGAAAAAGAGTTACAGGAACTGTCAGCGTGGATAGCGGGCGCGGTGCGGTAGGCATTTATCGGATGGCGGCTACGCTTTCTCCAGCCGACGGGGCTTTGTAGGCCCGGTAAGCATCAGCTCCACCGGGCACAATCTTACCTTACTCTTTATCGCCCAGCAGAACGGACTCCAGCGCGATTTTGATCATATCGTTGAACGTGGTCTGACGTTCAGCCGCCGTGGTCTGCTCGTGCGTGCGGATATGGTCAGAAACGGTGCAAATGGTCAGCGCTTTAGCGCCAAATTCCGCCGCGACGCCGTAGATGCCCGCCGCTTCCATTTCCACACCCAGGATGCCGTATTTTTCCATCACGTCGAACATATCACCGTCCGGTGAGTAGAACAGATCGGCGGAGAACAGGTTGCCCACGCGCGCGTCAACGCCCAGCGCTTTTGCCGCGTCAACCGCGTTACGCACCATGTCGAAGTCAGCGATAGCAGCGAAATCATGATCTTTAAAGCGGATACGGTTCACTTTGGAGTCGGTACATGCCCCCATACCGATCACCACGTCACGCAGTTTAACGTCCATGCGTACCGCGCCGCAGGAGCCTACGCGAATAATTTTCTTGACGCCAAAATCGGTAATCAGCTCTTTGGTGTAAATAGAGCAGGATGGGATACCCATACCGTGGCCCATCACGGAGATCTTACGGCCTTTGTAAGTGCCAGTGAAACCTAACATGCCGCGAACGTTGTTTACTTCACGGACATCTTCGAGGAAGGTTTCAGCAATGTGTTTAGCACGCAGCGGGTCGCCCGGCATCAATACGACGTCAGCGAAATCACCCATTTCTGCATTAATATGTGGAGTTGCCATCTTCAGTTCCCTTTTAATTTGTTGTTTTTGCCTGATGGCATAAATGCAATCAGGCCGACAAAAAGGTTCCTCGTAGGCCGGATAAGCGTAGCGCCATCCGGCAACGGGTATTACAGCATGTTTTTACCGTAGTCCATCGGCGACGTACCAAAATAGCTCGCCAGCGTCTGACCGATATCCGCGAAGGTTTCACGATGACCTAAAGAACCTGGTTTCACTTTCGGGCCGTAGATTAGCACCGGGATATGCTCACGGGTGTGATCGGTGCCAGTCCAGCTCGGGTCACAGCCGTGGTCGGCGGTGAGGATCAGAATGTCATCTTCTCCTACCAGCGCCATCAGTTCCGGCAGGCGGCGATCGAACAGTTCCAGACCGGAAGCATAACCGGCGATGTCGCGACGGTGCCCCCATGAGGAGTCGAAATCAACGAAGTTAGTGAAGACGATGGTTTTATCGCCTGCGTCTTTCATCTCTTTGATAGTGGCGTCGAACAGCGCATCCAGACCGGTCGCTTTCACTTTTTTGGTGATACCGCAGTTAGCGTAGATGTCGGCAATCTTACCAACGGAAACCACATGGCCCTGTTTTTCATCGACCAGTTTCTGCAACACGGTCGGCGCTGGCGGTTCAACGGCCAGGTCATGACGGTTACCGGTACGCTGGAAGTTACCAGCTTTGTCGCCGATAAACGGACGCGCGATCACGCGGCCAATGTTGTAGCCGCCTTCGGTCAACTCTTCCCGCGCGATTTCGCACAGTTCGTAAAGTTTATCCAGACCAAAAGTCTCTTCGTGACAGGCGATCTGGAACACGGAGTCGGCGGAGGTGTAGAAAATCGGCTTGCCGGTTTTCATGTGCTCTTCGCCCAGTTGGTCCAGAATAACGGTACCGGAAGAGTGGCAGTTACCGAGATAGCCTGGCAGGTTGGCGCGTTTCACCAGCTTATCCAGCAGTTCCTGTGGGAAGCTGTTTTCGTGATCGCTGAAATAGCCCCAGTCGAACAGTACCGGCACGCCAGCGATTTCCCAGTGACCGGACGGCGTATCTTTGCCGGAAGACAGTTCGTGCGCCCATGCGTATGCGCCAATGACGTCCGCGTTGCCGTCCATACCTGCGGCAATTTTACCGGTAGAACCTTCATGCGCTTTCACCAGACCCAGACGAGTCAGGTTAGGCAGGTTCAGCGGGCCTTTACGGCCATTGTCAGCCTCGCCTTTGGCGCAAGCTTCTGCGATATGGCCCAGCGTGTCGGAACCGACGTCGCCAAAACGATCCGCGTCTTCAGTAGCGCCGATGCCGAATGAGTCCAGCACCATAATAAATGCACGTTTCATATCTTCTCCGTACTTAGTGCTTCAAAAATAATTGATCAGATCAGTATACAACTATTCAGTAATACGACGATAGACCGAAGGTGTGCTTGCTGGCGCTTTATCGTCAAGGATAATTGCCGCTTTGACGGCCTTCGCCGCTTCCTGCCAGTTAGCTTCGTCTTTGGCATGAATCACCGCCAGCGGGCGCTGTCCATCAACACTGTCGCCCAGACGAACCATGTCGGTAAAGCCCACGCTATAGTCAATCGTGTCCGATGCCTGACGACGACCGCCGCCCATCGAGACCACCGCCATACCCAGCGCTCGCGTATCCATCGCGCTAACAAACCCTTCGGTATCTGCATATACCGCTTTGCTCAACATGGCGGCGGGCAGGTATTTATCGTAGTTCTCAACGAAATCAGTCGGGCCTTTCTGGGCTGCCACCATGCGGCCAAAAACCTCTGCCGCTTTGCCGTTATCCAGCACCGCCTGTAATTTCGCCCGCGCTTGCGCATCATCTTTAGCAAGCTGACCGGAGATCAACATCTCAATGCATAGCGCCATGGTGACGTCAAACAAGCGCGGATTACGGTACTCGCCGGTGAGGAACTGCACCGCTTCGCGCACTTCTAGCGCGTTACCGGCGCTGGAAGCCAGCACCTGGTTCATATCAGTTAACAGCGCCGTAGTGCGAACCCCCGCGCCGTTCGCCACGCCGACAATCGCTTCAGCCAACGCTTCGGAGAGTTCATAGGTCGGCATAAACGCGCCGCTGCCGACTTTTACGTCCATCACCAGCGCATCCAGCCCTTCGGCCAGTTTTTTGGCGAGAATGGAACCGGTAATCAGTGGGATAGAGTCCACCGTCGCGGTAATATCGCGGGTGGCGTAAAAGCGTTTGTCCGCTGGCGCAAGCGAGTTGGTCTGCCCAATAATCGCCACTCCCACGTCTTGAATAATGTCGCGGAAACGGTTGTCGTCCGGGAAGATATCGAAGCCAGGAATCGCTTCCAGTTTGTCCAGCGTACCGCCAGTGTGTCCGAGGCCTCGACCAGAGATCATCGGCACATAACCGCCGCAGGCTGCTACCATTGGCCCCAGCATCAGGGACGTCACATCCCCCACGCCGCCGGTCGAGTGCTTATCGACAATCGGGCCATTAAGATTCAGATTCTTCCAGTCGAGAACGGTACCTGAATCCCGCATCGCCATGGTCAGCGAAACGCGTTCCGGCATGGTCATATCGTGGAAGAAAATGGTCATCGCCAGCGCGGCAATCTGTCCTTCCGAGATAGTGTTGTCACGAATGCCGTTGATAAAGAAGCGAATTTCTTCATCGCTCAGCGTATGACCGTCACGTTTTTTACGAATAATTTCTTGTGCGAGAAACACGATACCCTCCTGAGGGAAAAGAGTAGAAGGCTGGCGCCAGGCCTGATAAGCGAAGCGCCATCAGGCCTAATTTGCCGGATGGCAGCTAGCGCCTTATCCGGCCCACAACGGGTAACGCAACAATTAATAGCTGCTGACGCTCTTACCGTCGCCGTGACCCAGCGCTTTCAGCAGGCTGGCCAGCAGAGAGGATGCACCAAAGCGATAATGACGGGAGTCCGCCCAGTCCGCGCCGAACAGCTCATCCGCAATCGCAAGGAACTGCTGCGCGTCTTCCGCCGTGCGAACGCCGCCCGCAGGTTTGAAGCCGACGTTTTTTTCCACGCCCATATCGCGGATTACTTCCATCATGATACGCGCGCTTTCCGGCGTGGCGTTTACCGGCACTTTACCAGTAGAGGTTTTGATGAAGTCCGCGCCCGCTTTAATGGAAATTTCAGAGGCTTTACGAATCAGCGCTTCTTCTTTCAGCTCGCCGGTTTCGATGATCACTTTAAGCAGCACGTTCGCTGCGGCGCAGGCGTCTTTACACGCTTTCACCAGGTCAAAACCTACCTGTTCGTTACCGGCGATCAGCGCGCGGTACGGGAAGACGACGTCCACTTCATCTGCGCCGTAGGCGATCGCCGCGCGGGTTTCCGCCAGCGCAATATCAATGTCATCATTGCCATGCGGGAAGTTAGTCACCGTTGCAATACGAATTTCCGGCGTACCTTGCTCTTTCAGAGTCTTACGCGCAATTGGGATGAAACGCGGGTAAATGCAAATAGCCGCCGTATTCCCGACTGGCGTTTTTGCCTGATGGCACAGAGCGATCACTTTTTCATTGGTGTCGTCATCGTTCAGAGTGGTCAGATCCATCAGTTTGAGCGCACGCAGGCTGCTTGCTTTTAAATCAGTCATGACATTCTCCAACGGCATTGCCGTATAAAATTTCACCTTGCGAGTCTGTTAATATTCTAACATTCACTCGCGATTACACTTCGATATACATCACAGTTAATGAAAACTACGTACAAATTTGCATTACTGTAATGAGATCTGAATCAAATTATTCCGCCGTCATCGCCTGTTCTTCGGGCGATAAGCGCATCAGGATCAAAGTCGGTTTGCCGTCATTTTCTACAATAGCGCATCGTCCCGGCATAAAGAGGAAACGAAGATGCCTGCCTCATGCGAAACTGCGCTCCAGCAGCGTTGCCAGCAAATTGTGACCAGCCCGGTGCTCACGCCTGAACAAAAACGCCATTTTCTGGCGCTGGAAGCTGAAAACGCCCTGCCTTATCCCACCCTGCAGGAAGATGCCCGCCAGGCGCTGGATGAAGGCGTCATTTGCGATATGTTTGAGGGGCACGCCCCCTTCAAACCACGCTACGTGTTGCCCGATTACGCCCGATTTCTGGCTAACGGTTCACAGTGGCTGGAACTGGAAGGCGCGAAAGATCTGGATGATGCGTTATCCCTACTCACCATTCTGTATCATCACGTTCCTTCCGTGACGTCCATGCCGGTTTATCTCGGTCAGCTTGATGCGCTGCTGCAACCGAATGTTAGAATTCTAACACAAAATGAGATCGATATTCGAATAAAACGTTTCTGGCGTTATCTCGACAGAACGCTGCCAGACGCCTTTATGCATGCCAATATTGGCCCTGCCGATACACCTGTCACACGAGCTATTTTGCGCGCCGATGCCGAGCTAAAGCAGGTGGCGCCTAACCTGACGTTTATCTACGATGCGGAAATTACGCCGGACGATCTGCTGCTGGAGGTCGCCAAAAACATTTGCGAATGCAGTAAGCCACACATTTCCAATGGCCCTGTAAATGATAAAATTTTCACAAAAGGCCATTATGGCATCGTCAGTTGTTATAACTCGCTACCGCTTGGCGGCGGCGGCAGTACGCTGGTACGTCTCAACCTGAAAGCCGTGGCAGAACGCAGTACGTCTGTCGATGACTTCTTTTCACGCACGCTACCGCACTACTGCCGACAGCAGATCGCCATCATTAATTCACGATGTGAATTCCTCTATGAAAAGTCACATTTTTTTGAGAATAGCTTTCTTGTGCAGGAAGGTTTGATCGATCCCGAACGTTTTGCGCCGATGTTCGGTATGTACGGGCTGGCGGAAGCCGTGAACCTGCTGTGCGAAAACGCCGGCCTGAATGCCCGTTACGGCAAGAATGAAACGGCGAACGAGCTGGGATACCGTATTAGCGCCCAACTGGCGGATTTTGTCGAAAATACGCCAGTAAAGTATGGCTGGAAGCAACGGGCGCTGCTCCATGCCCAGTCTGGCATCAGTTCCGATAGCGGCACTACGCCGGGCGCGCGTCTGCCGTATGGCGATGAACCGGACCCTATCACCCATTTGCAAACCGTCGCGCCGCATCACGCCTTTTATCATGCCGGGATCAGCGACATTCTGACGCTGGACGAAACCATCAAGCGTAATCCGCAGGCGCTGGTCCAGCTTTGTCTTGGCGCGTTTAAAGCCGGGATGCGGGAATTTACCGCCAATGTGAGTGGCAACGATCTGGTGCGCGTCACCGGTTATATGGTGCGCCTGTCGGATCTGACGAAATTTCGCGCCGAAGGCTCGCGCACCAATACCACCTGGCTGGGGGAAGAAGCCGCACGTAATACCCGCATCCTGGAACGACAGCCACGCGTAGTCAGCCATGAACAACAGATGCGCTTTAGTCAGTAAGATCATTGCGTTTTCCTGCGTCGATGGGCCGGGCAGCCGCCTGGCATTATTCTTACAGGGCTGCAATTTGCGCTGCAAGAATTGCCATAATCCGTGGACGATGGGACGCTGTAACGACTGCGGGGAATGCGTATCGCAGTGTCCCCACCACGCCCTCGGCGTTGATGGCGGGAAAGTGGTATGGCGGTCGGACATCTGCGAGCAATGCGATACCTGCCTGAAAACGTGCCCACAGCAGGCAACGCCAATGGCGCAGACCATGAGCGTTGACGATGTGCTGCGTCATATTCGTAAAGCATCGCTGTTTATTGAAGGTATTACCGTCAGCGGCGGAGAGGCGACCACGCAATTACCGTTTATTGTGGCGCTGTTCACGGCGATCAAAGCCGATCCGCTGTTACAACGGTTGACCTGTCTGGTGGACAGTAATGGTCAGTTAAGCGAGACCGGCTGGCAAAAACTACTGCCGGTTTGCGACGGCGTAATGCTCGATCTGAAAGCCTGGAAGAGCGAGTGTCATCACCGTCTGACCGGACGTGATAACACGCATATTAAGCACAGTATCCGCTTTCTTGCTGCGCGGGGAAAACTGGCGGAGCTGCGGTTGCTGGTTATCCCGGATCAGGTGGACTATGCGGCGCATATCGATTCACTGGCGGCGTTTATTATGTCATTGGGCGCGGTTCCGGTGCGCCTGAATGCCTTTCATGCGCAAGGCGTTTATGGCGAAGCTAAGGCCTGGCCGAGCGCCACGTCAGAGGATGTGGAGCAACTGGCGCAAAGATTGCGCGAGCGTGGGGTGGATAATTTGATCTTCCCGGCTTTGTATCTGTGATTGCCGGATGCGACGCAAAAGCGTCTTATCCGGCCTACGGGTCAGCATCATTTGTAGGCCGGATAAGGCGCGGCCGCCATCCGACAATCAAAAATCAAACAACGCCATCGTATTGTGATAAAGCGCATCAGCAACCACATCTGCGGGCTCCGGGCGCAGCTCGCATAAGACATCAAAGACTCTGACCACCTGCTCCGGACGATTGGGTTGTCCCTGAAAGCCGTTAAGCGGCATATCCGGCGCGTCGGTTTCCAGCAACAGCGCATCCAGCGGCAACCGCGCCATAACATCACGGGTTTTACTGGCGCGCGGGTAGGTGATGGTGCCGCCGACGCCAATTTTATAGCCCAGTCGTACAAAACGTTCGGCCTGTTGCAGACTACCGGCAAAACCATGCACCACGCCGGTTCGTGGCAGGTCCTGCCGCTTTAAATGCATCGCCAGTTTGTCGTGCGTGCGCCGCGAATGCAGGATCACCGGCAGATCGCAACGCTTTGCCAGTTGCAGTTGCGCATCTAAAAATCGCTCTTGCCTGGCGAACTGCGGATCGTCGCGATAAAGATCGAGGCCGATCTCGCCTACCGCTACGATATTCTGCCGTTGCGCCAGCGCTTGTTGCAGCTTATCAGGATCGTCATTAGCATGGTGTTCAATCACAATGGGATGCAGCCCCAGCGCAGCGTAAAGCGGCGGAAAACGTGCCGCCAGCGCCAGCACACGGGGAAAGTGCGCCGCCTCGGTCGCCGGCACGATTATTTTTTCAACCCCTGCCTCACGGGCACGCTGAATGCTGGCGAGCTCATCGCCAGTAAAGGGCGGGAAATCAAAATGGCAGTGCGTATCGATAAAGCGCCAGCTCACGCCAGATCCTCGTCGGTAAACGTGGTGTCGTTTGCCTGCGGCGCGTTAATCATCTCCGCCACATGCGTATCATTGGCCACCGGCGCAGGTGGCACGACCACCGTTTCCGGAACGGCAATCCTCGACGTATGGCGCAGCAACGGCGGCGTTGCGGCAAGCAATTTACCGACGGTGGCAAGGAAGTAGCGCCCGCATAATCGCCCGGTTTTGTAATCCTCACGCAGCGCCGGGATACGGCTGCCCAGCGCCATGCTGTGCAGCGGTTTCGGCGGATAAATTTCAATGATCCGCAACTTACCCGGCGGCTTTTCAATAAACTGTTGGATCGCGCTGTAGGTCGTTTCATGATGCTGCACCAGATTGACCAGCGGTTGCAGGCTACTCTCTCCCAGCCAGCGTTCCATACGCTTAAACCACTGCGGCGTGTAATACATTTGCGACGGTACGGTGCGGATCACCACAATGGTTTTCGCGCCTCGTTTTGCCGCTTCCTGAACCGGGATCGCGTCGCTAATTCCACCGTCCAGATAGTTGACGCCCTCTAACGCAACGCCGGTACGATAGAAACCCGGTATAGCGCTGGAGGCGCGAATGATGTCGAGCCAGTTTTGTTTCGTCGGCGAGAAATAACCCGGCGTGTAATCATCTCCCCGACAGGCGCACATATAAAAGGATTTTCCAGTGTCGAACAGGCGAGCAGCGGTATCCATCTGCAACGGCATCCGGGCGGCAGTGGACTCTACCAGCCAGTCGAGGTCAATAAGATTTCCTCCGCGTACAAATCGCAACGGATCAAAAAATTCGCGCCTGGTGGTATAGCGCATAATCACTTTTCGCCCGTAGCCGGGCTGGTTGCAGAGATAAGCCGAGAGATTTTGCGCACCGGCTGATGTGCCGAAGTAGAGATGGAAAGGATTAAATTGCGCACGCATAAACTCATCCAGTACGCCTGCGGTAAAGATGCCCCGCTGCCCTCCGCCCTCGCAGACCAGCGCCATCCGGCCTGGCCGGAATGGTGTTAATGATAACGGCGCAATATTGCCGAGCGTAACCGGTATTCGCTGGCCCACCTCTGCCTTCCTGTTTTTCATTTTTTTCCAGGAGGACAAGGTAACGCAAAACGTTGGCGGCTAAAACCGTAAAAGCCAGTCCGCTGGACTGGCTTGGTAGCAATATATCTTTACAGATGCCTGCTAGGGTCGTTTACGGCCCATGAACAGGCTGACCAAGAAGAGAACGATCCCGACGACGAAGACGATTTTCGCTGCGCCAGCAGCCGTACCAGCTAGTCCACCAAAACCCAATGCGGCGGCAATTAACGCGATAACCAGAAATATAATGCCCCAACGAAACATAAGCCTCTCCTTTACCATAGTTAATGTCGACCGCTAAATATGAGCGCTCAGGCTACTCATTCGCGATATTTTTAGTGTGGTGCACATTACGCCTCCCGACAAACGCCGGGAGGTCGAATTACGACGAATTACTGAACTTTCAGATCGTTTTTAACGCTTTTTACGCCATCAACGGCTTTCGCGATGCTTTCAGCGCGGTCGCTTTGTTCCTGAGTTTCAACAGTACCGGAGAGCTGTACGACGCCATCGGTCGTTTCCACTTTCACTTTACGGGAAGGGACGAGATCGTCCGCCAGCAGCTTAGCTTTGACTTCACTGGTCGTGGCCGTATCGCCGGCATAGCCTTTCACAGAACCTTCTTTGTTATCGCGAACATGGAGTTTGTCGCTGACGGAGGTAACACCCTCTACGCCTTTCGCCACTTTCACGGCGGCTTCAGCCTGCGCCTGGCTTTCCACAAAGCCGCTCAGGGTGACGACTTTCTTATTGGTTTCGACAGAAATATCGGTGCTTTTAATATTGTCATGGTCCACCAGGGCGGCTTTTACTTTCGCAGTGATAGCGCTGTCATCCATGAAGTTACCGACTTTATTCATAGAGCTATCGACTTTTTGCCCCGCGGTTTCGGTTCCGCTTTGCGCCTTATCCGTTGTTGCGTTTTCTGCAAAGGCAGAACCTGTCGCAACAGCAGAGGTCAACATTACGGCCAGCAGAGTTTTAGAAATCTTCAGTCTTGTCATAGTCATCGATTTTGTCCTGTATAGTTTGCTCGTAATTTGAGCTCAGGCAACACGAGGTTGCATTGCTGAATGTGGTGATACTCACCTGGTTCAGAAGTCAATGACTGGCGTCACATTTGTAAATTTGTGACGACGCGTCGCCTGCCACCCTTCCGTTTCAGTTATTAATATCGTGACTGAAACAAATCTCAGCTTTAAGCACTCATATTCACGCATTGAACAGGCATTAAAGCCGACATTTATGTCATCACTTTGTTAAATATAGATCACAATTTTAAAATCGCTTGTCGGTGCGTATAAAAAACAGGCAGATGAGAGAAAAAACGCGGGATTTAAGAACATTCCGTAAGCGGTTAAAAAGGCAGGGAAAGTATAAAGGCGCGGCGGATGCCGCGCCCGGAAAGGGATCAGTGTTCGCGCGTTTTACGGAACTGAACATCAGGATAACGTTCCTGGGTCAGGTTCAGGTTAACCATCGTTGGGGCAATATAGGTGAGGTTGTCGCCGCCATCCAGCGCCAGTTGCGTTTCATTCTTACGCTTAAATTCTTCGAATTTCTTCGCATCGGTACTTTCAACCCAGCGCGCCGTCGCCACGTTGACGGATTCATAAATCGCCTCAACGTTGTATTCGCTCTTCAGGCGCGCGACAACAACATCAAACTGCAGAACGCCTACGGCGCCGACAATCAGATCGTTGTTGGAAATAGGACGGAATACCTGAACCGCGCCTTCTTCCGATAGCTGTACCAGCCCTTTCAGCAGTTGTTTCTGCTTCAGCGGATCTTTCAGGCGAATACGGCGGAACAGTTCCGGCGCAAAGTTCGGGATACCGGTAAACTTCATCATCTCGCCTTGGGTGAAGGTATCGCCGATCTGAATGGTGCCGTGGTTATGCAGCCCTAAAATATCGCCTGGATACGCTTCTTCAACGTGTGAACGATCGCCCGCCATAAAGGTTAGCGCGTCGGAAATCACCACATCTTTCCCGGTGCGGACCTGACGTAGCTTCATGCCCTTCTCATACTTACCGGAAACCACGCGCATAAACGCCACGCGGTCGCGGTGTTTCGGGTCCATATTGGCCTGAATTTTAAAGACAAAACCGCTGAACTTCTCTTCCGAGGCTTCCACGGTGCGGGTATCGGTTTGGCGCGGCATCGGCGCGGGCGCCCATTCCACTAAACCGTCCAGCATATGATCAACGCCAAAGTTACCGAGCGCAGTACCGAAAAATACCGGGGTAATTTCGCCAGCCAGGAACAGATCCTTATCAAACTCGTTAGAAGCTCCCTGTACCAGCTCCAGCTCATCGCGCAACTGCTGCGCCAGATCTTCCCCCACCGCGGCATCCAGATCCGGGTTGTTCAGCCCCTTAACGATGCGCACTTCCTGAATGGTGTGACCCTTACCGGTTTGGTAGAGGTAGGTTTCGTCTTTATAGAGGTGATAAACGCCCTTGAACAACTTACCGCAGCCAATCGGCCAAGTGATCGGCGCGCAGCCGATTTTCAGCTCATTCTCCACTTCATCCAGCAGCTCCATCGGATCGCGGATATCACGGTCGAGTTTGTTCATAAAGGTGAGAATCGGCGTATCGCGCAGACGGGTGACTTCCATCAGCTTGCGGGTCCTGTCCTCAACGCCTTTCGCGGCGTCGATAACCATCAGGCAGCAGTCTACCGCCGTCAGGGTACGGTAGGTATCTTCGGAGAAGTCTTCATGCCCTGGGGTATCCAGCAGGTTTACCAGGCAGTCGTGATACGGAAACTGCATTACGGAGGTGGTGATGGAGATACCACGCTGTTTTTCCATCTCCATCCAGTCAGATTTCGCATGTTGGCTGGAACCACGACCTTTTACCGTACCGGCGGTCTGAATCGCCTGTCCGAACAACAACACTTTTTCGGTAATGGTGGTTTTACCGGCGTCCGGGTGAGAAATGATGGCAAACGTGCGGCGTTTGGCCACCTCTTGCAAATAAGGAGACAACGTCATAGTCAAATCTTCTTGAGTAAGCGCGGCGTTTGGCCGCGCATGTTGAATACGAAAAATGCGGCTATTTTACTCATCAACCAGGGGGAGGCAATCAGTGTTTACACAGGAGTTGCTCCAGTTCGCGTAATGACGCCACCGTCCAGGTTGGATGAATCCCCGCGGGCTGATCGCGATGATGCGCGTTGAGCCAGCAGGTCGACAACCCGGCGTTAATGCCGCCAAGAATATCGGATTCCGCGGTATCGCCAACCATTAATACGCGCGAGCGGTCAGGATTACCCGCCAGCTCCAGGGCGTAGTTAAAGATTTTCGGGTCGGGCTTCGCGACGCCAACCTGCTCGGAAATCACCAGCAGATCGAAATACTCGCGCAGGCCGGTGCGCTCCAGACGAATTTGTTGTAGCGCGGTAAAACCGTTAGTAATAATACCGATTTTAGCCTGCCCGCGAATCGCATTAAGCAGCGAAACGGCGCCCGGCAAGGGAGAACAGATCTCCGCCATCGCATTAATAAAAGCGTCATTCAATAACCCCGGCGCAACGTTTAGCCGTTCAGCCCAACTTTGAAAGCGCGCGTGTTGCAATTGTAATGAGGTGATCGCGCCGTTCTGATAATCCACCCATAGCGGTTTATTCACGGCCTGGTAATCCTGGAAATCCTCAGCGGTAAACGTGACGCTATAGTCAAGGAACATCCGCTGTAAGCCGGTGAAAGAATCAAACGTAAACAACGTTTCATCGGCATCAAAGAAAATCCAGTCCCACTTCATCATTACACCTTGCCTCTTTTATTACATGCTTATCGGTAACGCCATGATGATGGCATCCTCGCGCCCTTCCGCCGTGGGATAATAATTGCGACGAATCGTCGCCTCGTTAAAACCCAGGCTTTCATACAGCGCGATCGCGGCAACGTTAGAGGCGCGCACCTCCAGCCATAACGTTACAACGCCGCGTTTTTCCAGTGCGTCAATCAGATGCTCAAGCAGCATACGCCCCAGCCCCCGACGCTGAAAATCCGGATCGACGGCAATATTGAACAGCGTAGCTTCGTCCAGCACCACCTGTGTAATGGCGAACGCGGCCATTCTGCCGTCAGCGGTCAACTGAAAGTTGAGATACCGTTCGCCCTGGTTGCCGAAAAACGTTTTTTCGCTCCACGGAAACGCATGAGCGCGTTGTTCAATCTGCCAGGCTACGGGGAGATCGGTCGTGCTGAGGATAGAAATCGTGTTCATGTTCGCAGATTTGTTGCCATAGTGCGGCGCGTGCCGCCGGGTTTGCCCGGAGTTCATGAAACGAAGGCGATGTGACCTGAACGCCTTCGAGTTGAAGCGGCGCGTCGGTTCCTAATCGCCAGCTATTACAACGGCTGCCTTGCGGTAGCATGGCGACGCGCTCAGGCGTCAGTGGTAAAACCTGATCGGGACTCACGGCCAACGCGCGTAAAATATCGCACATCAACGACTCGTTCAGCGCCGGTAATTCCTCTGCGACCACAATCAGACGAACGTGCGCGGGAAGGGAAATCGCAATCTCGCCCTGTAGCGCGCCAGGACGTCGCAGCGCCCACTGCGTAATACCCAGTTGCTGTAACTGCCAGTCTCGTCGGGATGTCATAGCGAAACGCTCCTGTAATCAGGGGCGCAAATATAGCAAATCTGTCGAATCTGCGCCATCAAACTACTATAATCGCCGCCAGTCTGAATTAAGGAGTATTCCATGTCTGCTTTTACCCCGGCAAGTGAAGTCTTGCTGCGCCACAGTGACGATTTCGAACAAAGCCGTATCCTTTTTGCCGGAGATTTGCAGGATGACCTGCCCGCGCGCTTTGAATGCGCCGCCAGCCGCGCGCATACGCAACAGTTTCACCACTGGCAGGTTTTAAGCCGCCAGATGGGCGATAACGTCCGTTTTAGCCTGGTAGCGCAAGCCTGCGATATCGCTGACTGCGATACGCTGATCTACTACTGGCCGAAAAATAAACCCGAAGCGCAGTTCCAGTTAATGAATATTTTGTCGCTGATGCCGTCTGGTGCCGATATTTTCGTCGTGGGGGAAAACCGAAGCGGCGTGCGTAGCGCCGAACAAATGCTGGCGGACTATGCGCCGCTGAACAAAGTGGATAGCGCGCGACGTTGCGGCCTTTATCATGGACGCCTGGAAAAGCAGCCGCTCTTCAGTCTCGAGCCATATTGGGACGAGTACAGCATCGACGGTCTGATCATCAAAACGTTGCCGGGCGTATTCAGCCGCGACGGACTGGATGTCGGTAGTCAACTGCTGCTGTCTACGCTGACGCCGCACACCAAAGGTAAAGTGCTGGATGTCGGCTGCGGCGCTGGCGTACTTTCCGCCGCGCTGGCCAGCCATTCGCCGAAAGTGCGCCTGACGCTGTGTGACGTCAGCGCTCCGGCAGTGGAAGCCAGCCGCGCCACGCTTGCCGCTAATGGTCTTGACGGCGACGTATTTGCCAGCAACGTCTTTTCAGAAGTCAAAGGACGTTTTGATATGATCATCTCCAACCCGCCGTTCCACGACGGAATGCAAACCAGCCTCGATGCGGCGCAAACGCTCATTCGCAGCGCAGTGCGCCATCTGAACAGCGGCGGAGAGTTACGCATCGTGGCGAACGCCTTTCTGCCCTATCCTAAGATTCTGGATGAGACTTTTGGCTTCCATGACGTCATCGCGCAAACCGGGCGCTTTAAGGTTTATCGTACTGTGATGACTCGTCAGGCGAAGAAATAATTCACCAGCGCTTATCCGCCCTGCGGTGAGGTTATTTGTCGGCCTGATAAGCGCAGGCCGGATGGCAATGCGAGACGTCTTATCCGGCTTGCGGCCAGCGTCCATTTTTGCAGCAATCAATCTATCCCACGCAATTAACTATTGACGAATAGCTGAAAACCACTAGAATGCGCCTCCGTGGTAGTGATTCTTTTCAAGAATCGATGGTATGCGAAGGTGGCGGAATTGGTAGACGCGCTAGCTTCAGGTGTTAGTGTCCTTACGGACGTGGGGGTTCAAGTCCCCCCCCTCGCACCAAAACCACGTTGATATTGCTCGCACTGGGCGAAGGTGGCGGAATTGGTAGACGCGCTAGCTTCAGGTGTTAGTGTTCTTACGGACGTGGGGGTTCAAGTCCCCCCCCTCGCACCAACGAGGCGATATCAAAAAGTAAGATAACTGTGCGAAGGTGGCGGAATTGGTAGACGCGCTAGCTTCAGGTGTTAGTGTCCTTACGGACGTGGGGGTTCAAGTCCCCCCCCTCGCACCAATTATCTTATCTTTCCTTTTTCTATCTTCATTTTCAACCCTGATTCCAGTTCATCATCGCCAGCATCATGCCGCCAATAAGCGCCATACACGATGGAAGTAACACAAAATGTCGTAACTGTTTGTGATACAACATCAGCGCAGACAGTAGCAATCCTGATATAATCAACAGCTTCAACACATGAGCTGACAGACCGTTAAACGCCAGACCGACGATAATAAATCCAGGTAATAATACGCCCCATCCGCTGCCTAAAGCCCGCTGCAACATGGTTTCACCTCTGGAATCGATAATGATAACTAATATCATATGATATATTTTCTCATTTGTCAGCCCAAAAGAAAGGTAAATAGATGAGTTTTACTTAACGGTTGATGACACGTATTCAGTAAGGTGATAAATTGTCCGACTGTTAACGTAAAAACAACAAAACCTCGCTTTATGCGATCTTTTCTCGCACGTTATTTTCATGTTGGCGCCCGACACTGTGTATATCACCGATAAATAACGACAATCACACATGACAACACCATCCTGGCGATCGCTTCGTATTAAGAAGTATCAGTTTTCTTTACGTCTTTTCCTATTTCTCAACGCCGTATCGGCGCTGTTTACTCTTGTTTCCCCTCTTTATCATGTCAATATATTTTGCGCGCCAATGACAGGAATATTAGCCCTGAGTGCATTACTGTTGGCATGGCATGGGAAATATGGGCAAAAAAGGATTAATCTTCCTTTTATCTCCATACTTTTTGGAGGGCTGTGGGCGACGCACATTGCGCTAAAGTATCCGGCGTTAGGTCATTATGATTTCTCTTTTTTGCTGATTTCACTGCTTAGCGTTCTGTTTATCGGTTCAATAGCCTTTAGCGCGAATATCGTCGCATTTACGCTCTATGCACTACCGTCAGTCGCGCTCTGCCTGTGGCTGAACGGTAATGAACAGGGTTTGCGCATCCTCTATTTGATGGCCTTGCCGATGGTGGGAATTGCTATCCAGCATATTATCCAGAAACGCTACGATAACTTTGCCCAGCAGCTAATGTTTAAGCTGCTCGCCGAACGGGAAACCCTCAACAGCCTGAGTATGCTTGATCCATTGACCGGCTTATATAATCGCCGTGGCCTGCAAAGTCGGCTGGATACGCTACAGGCGCTGGACAGCCATGAACACTACGTCCTGCTATTAGATATCGATCATTTCAAAGCGTATAACGATCACTACGGTCATATGATGGGCGATCAGGCGTTAATTCGCGTCTCAGCGGCAATTCGGGACGCCGTGCGATCGCGCGATGTTGTCTGCCGTTTTGGCGGTGAAGAATTTCTGGTGTTACTGACCGCCACTGAGCCACAGCAGGCCCGCGCTACCGCAGAACGTATTAGACAGAAAGTATACGATCTTAAAATACCGCATATGTTTAATGAGAGCGTCGCCACCAATGTCACCGTCAGTATCGGCATTGCGCCACTGGCGGATCGCAATATCGGGGACGCTATCGAAAAAGCGGATAAAGCGCTCTACGAAGCCAAGCATCTTGGACGTAACCACATTCTGGTCAGCGGCGACTTGCACGCAATGTGAATCCTGATGACGTAATCGTACTACGCCGACAGCGTTAACCATAAACCGCTTGCCATCGTTTATCTCTATCGATATTATTAGAAATAATTATCATTTAGATTAACATCCTTAAATTGCGCTATGGCTTACCGTTCCGCACCGATTGCTGACGATATTATCTGGCGAGCCGCCCTTCAGCCGGAGGACGGCTCGTTGGCGGAAGCGGTACGCGAGGCGATCGCCAACACCCGTGAGCACCTGTTGGACTTCATCCGCCTTGATAAAACGCCGCCGCCAACAGCTATGACTCTCGCGCAGTGGACACGCCCAGCGACGTTCCGTTCATTGCTGGCCGCCTATTCCGATCACATCTACCGTAACACGCCAGGTCTTCCACGAGAGAATAAGCCATTACTTTCCCTGTGGGCGCAATGGTATATCGGGCTGATGGCGCCGCCGCTGATGCTGGCATTACTGACGCAAGCGCGCGCTATCAATGTCTCCGCAGAACATATTCACGTTGAATTTCATGAAACCGGACGCGCAGCGTGTTTCTGGCTTGATGTACATCAGGATAACCTGACAACAATGCGTTCCCCGGCAGAACGAATGGAAACGCTGATCGTCTCCGCACTACAGCCGGTCGTTCAGGCGCTGGAGACGACTGGCGACATCAACGCAAAACTTATCTGGAGCAATACCGGTTACTTAATCAACTGGTATCTGACTGAGATGAAGCCGCTGCTTGGCGAAGCCCTGTTGGCAACGCTACGTCAGCGTTGTTTTTTTGAAAAGCGGCTCTCTAATGGTCAGGATAACCCGCTTTGGCGAACTGTCGTGATGCGCGACGGTCTTCTGGTACGCAGAACCTGCTGCCAACGTTACCGCTTACCAGACGTACAGCAGTGCGGCGACTGCACGCTAAAATAAACCGCTTTACGTTGCTTTCAGTTATCGTCGCGGTTCCTTCCACTGCTTACTGTTGCTGACCTGTAACATTATTATATTTACAGCAACGCTCTCCTTATGACAAATTACGTTTTGCCATTTTTGGGCCTACCGCGGCTATTGATAAGGTCTCAGGAGAGAAGAATGAGTCTGCAATCTGTACGGCAATTTCTGGCCGATCACGCTCCCGATATTGAAATTATAGAATTAAATCAAAGTACAGCAACTGTCGAACTGGCAGCAAAAGCGCATAACGTTGAGCCCGGGCAGATAGCCAAAACGCTCTCACTTAAAGTAAAAGACACGATTATCCTTGTGGTCGCTAAAGGCGATGCCCGCATGGATAATAAGAAACTCAAAACAACCTTCGGCGCAAAAGCCCGTATGCTGAACAGCGATGAAGTGGTCAATGCAACCGGACATCCTGTCGGCGGCGTATGCCCTTTCGGGCTGGAACACCCGCTGCCCGTTTACTGCGACGTCTCTCTGAAGGGGTATAGCGAAGTATTGCCTGCCGCTGGCTCCACGCATAGCGCGGTACGCATCGCACCACAAAGAATGGCTGAACTGACATCAGCGACCTGGGTAGACGTGTGTCAATAACGTGCCCTGGCGCGGGTTATACCCGGTGCTGGAGTGCGGTACCATCTCCGACGCGTAGATACACCAGAATATCCGCCGCATCGAGTAATCCGGCATCAGAGCTCACACCCAGTTTGGACATAACATTAAACTTATGCGCCCGGATAGTCTTAATATTACGTTCCAACTGGACGGCGATTTGCGGCATTGAGTAGCCGTTCGACATAAAACGCAAAATCTCCCGCTCGGTTGGACTCAGCATACAATTCTGGTGAAACTCCCAAAGACTGTCTGTGCGCTCCGTCGTCCGCCTGGCACCATTAAGCGATGTGAATAAGGCATCCTGTAAAACATCCAATGGCGATGCCTTGCTGATAACCCCATCCAGCGGCAAGGGAGATAGAGCGCTGATTAAGCGAGCTTCACTATCATCATCTGCAATCACCAGACGCCGCATGTGGGGATAATTTATCGCCAGCTCCGTCAGGCAAGCTAATCCTGTCCGGCGTTCAGTTCTTAACGCAGAGAGAGAAAAAATAACGGCAGAAAACGGTGTCTTTAGCGCAGCCTTATAAAATGCGGACGGTTTTGAAAAAATATGAAGCGTATGTCGGCAATCCGGCATTGCATCAAATAACCCTTTAAAACCAACGTTGCTCATCACACATTTTTCGACGAGCGCAACATTTCTCTTGCTGATTCTGTTTTCCATTCCATGGTTTCTCCATATATCGAAGGTAGATTCAATTCTCTGGCTCCCTGAGAACTGTTTATCCATGCATACATCTCTGCATTACTGTGTATTGATAAGCGTCGCATGGCGCTATTTTTTTGGGCGCTAATTGTTTTATTACTTTTTTTAAGTAATGCCGCAATTTGGTTAATGCCCCACCCTTTCCCTAAAAGGCGTAATACTTTTCGTTCAGATAGCGTAAGGATAATAGGTTTGCTGCCGTGCTCCTGAATTTCAGACGGTACTTGAGGCGATAATAGCGTTTTGCTTATTCTTTCTGAATAAGCATGTCCCGCACGGATAACGCTGATAAGATTGTCGATCGGTTCTTCGTCTGAAAGCAGCGTGCTGACGGGGCCCATCAGGAGATCAACTGCATATGGATAGCAGGGTTTAGGAACCAGAAATACCCAATGTATGTCACGATACTGCGATAGTAAGCTATAAAAATATTCGCAGATAGCACGGGGAGAGGCATTGTTAACCGCTAAATCAGCGATAACTAAATTGCTTCGGCGTATCTGTAGCAGCGTCAGTTCTTCTATCGTACGGCAATACGCCAGTTTATAATCGGGGAAATTACCTGTTATAGCCCCTTTAAGGCCTTCCTGTATAAGGGGGATTTTACTGATAATAAGTCCATTTTTGCAGCATCCTGGCAGCATAACTCCTCCACACCCACACGTCCTCTTTTCATTGTTCCATTAATAAAAACCATCATTAATAATGAGCACAAAGAAATATTGGCCGAGTGAATTAATTATCCTCGTTTTATTTTTAGAGATATAACATTGATTGCGCTACAATCCACATAGCACAAAACATGAAATCACTATCGCATAGTTACTCATAAAAATAGAAACAAAACAATTAAATTAGCTAAATTTGCACATTAGTAATTCTAACGCAAATTATTATATTAATAAATTTAAAATATAGATTCGCCATTCATTCATATTGCGGCCCCCTAAAATAAAAGCCCAATAATGTCGACAGTTACCCATAAAAACCCGCGCTATACCTGCGAATTCCTCTATATGATGCCTATTTTACACCTATCGCTCATACCGCCGTTGTTAAACGATTCATGCATATCGTTAATAAAATTCACCATATAATTGATTCAAAAATGAACGGCCCGGCTGTCATAATGTCTCTATTCTGGAAACGGACATACGAGAACAGCCGCCCATGAAGGTATCCAGCCTGCGACGTGGCGCAAACCTCAAGAGGCTTATGCATTGTGGGTAGCATTTTCATCAACAAAAAATTGATCTTAACCAACGCCATCACACCTGCGCTTCGTGTTAAAAAGAAAGTTTCCGTCATAGTGATGGCGCATAAAATGTCTTTTCGGACAGGACGAGTCATGCAAGAAGAACAGTCAATTCAACGAACGGTAACACGATTATGTATTCAATGCGGACTTTTTTTATTGCAGCACGGAGCGGAAAGCGCGCTGGTCGATGAGCTTTCTACCCGCCTCGGTTTAGCGCTCGGTATGGATAGCGTCGAAAGCGCTATCTCCTCTAACGCTATTGTACTGACTACCATCAAAGACGGACAATGCCTGACATCGACACGTAAAAACCAGGATCACGGCATTAATATGCACGTCGTCACGGAGGTTCAGCATATCGTCATACTCGCGGAACATCGCCTGCTGGATTACAAAGGCGTGGAAAAACGCTTTAGCCAGCTCCGGCCGCTGCGTTATCCGCGCTGGCTGGTAGCAGTTATGGTTGGCCTCTCCTGCGCCTGCTTTTGTAAGCTGAATAACGGCGGCTGGGATGGCGCGTTGATCACCTTTTTCGCCAGTATGATAGCCATGTACATTCGTCAGATGTTGGCGCAACGGCATTTACATCCGCAGATCAATTTTTGCATCACCGCTTTTATCGCCACCACGATTTCCGGGCTGATGCTCACCCTTCCTGCCTTTAGCCAGACGCCGACTATCGCCATGGCGGCGAGCGTACTTCTGCTGGTACCGGGTTTTCCGCTGATTAATTCTGTCGCAGATATGTTTAAAGGGCATATTAATACCGGGCTGGCTCGCTGGGCTATCGCCAGCCTATTGACGCTGGCCACCTGCATCGGCGTTGTGATGTCAATGACAGTATGGGGGCTACGAGGATGGGTATAATCGACTTTTTCATGGCGCTAATGCAGGACATGATCCTGTCTGCGATCCCCGCCGTCGGGTTTGCGATGGTCTTTAATGTTCCCCACCGGGCGCTTCCGTGGTGCGCGCTACTGGGGGCGCTGGGTCATGGCTCACGTATGCTCATGATGAGCGCTGGCTTTAATATCGAATGGTCGACGTTTATGGCTTCGCTGTTAGTCGGCAGTATTGGTATTCAGTGGTCACGCTGGTACCTCGCTCACCCTAAAGTTTTTACCGTCGCAGCCGTGATCCCGATGTTTCCAGGGATTTCCGCCTATACCGCTATGATTTCCGCAGTAAAAATTAGCCATCTGGGTTACAGCGAACCGATGATGATTACCCTGCTGACAAATTTCCTGAAAGCCTCTTCCATCGTTGGCGCGCTCTCAATTGGACTCTCTGTACCGGGTTTATGGCTGTACCGCAAACGTCCCCGCGTGTAATCAGTGGAACGCCTTCCTGCTGTTCTTGCAGGTCTGTGTGGTACTATAAAAACAATCGCCCTTCTCGGTTGTTGTTCCATATTGAGAAACATTATGTCTTCCAGAATCTTAACGTCGGACGTCATCGGTATTGACGCCCTTTTACACGATCATCATGCCGTGCTGGCTAAGTCAACGGGCGGCGCGGTGGCGGTATTCGCTAATAATGCGCCTGCGTTTTATGCCGTGACGCCTGCACGTATGGCGGAACTGCTGGCGCTTGAAGAAAAGTTATCACATCCGGGAAGCGATGTGGCGTTAGACGCGCAATTTTATGAAGAACCCGAAACCGCCCACGTTGCAATTCCCTGCGGAAAATTCGCCATGTATCCCGCCTGGCAACCGGATGCGGATTTTCAACGCCAGGCCGCACTTTGGGGCGTGGCGCTCCGGGATCCTGTCACCGCAGAAGAGCTGGCGGCGTTTATCGCCTACTGGCAGGCGGAGGGTAAGGTTTTTCACCATATTCAGTGGCAGCAAAAGTTGGCGCGTAGCGTACAAATCAGCCGTTCCAGCAATGGCGGAATGCCGCAGCGCGACATCAATAGCGTCAGCGAACCTGACAATCATATTCCACCAGGTTTTAGGGGGTAACGATGAAAAATGTTGGCGACCTGATGCAGCGTCTACAAAAAATGATGCCTGCGCATATTACACCGGCGTTTAAAACGGGCGAAGAGCTGCTGGCGTGGCAGAAAGCGCAAGGTGAGATCCGGGCGGCGGCGCTGGCGCGGGAAAACCGGGCGATGAAAATGCAGCGCACATTTAACCGTTCCGGCATTCGACCGCTGCATCAGAACTGTTCGTTTGATAATTATCGGGTTGAGTGCGACGGGCAAATGAACGCATTGAGCAAAGCCCGGCAGTACGTTGATGAATTTGACGGCAATATCGCCAGTTTTGTTTTTTCCGGAAAGCCGGGAACCGGTAAAAATCATCTCGCCGCAGCTATTTGTAATGAGCTGCTGCTGCGCGGAAAATCGGTACTGATTATCACCGTGGCGGATATTATGTCAGCGATGAAAGACACGTTCAGCAATCGGGAAACCAGCGAAGAGCAACTGCTTAACGATCTCAGTAACGTTGATCTTTTGGTGATCGACGAGATCGGCGTGCAGACCGAATCCCGTTATGAAAAAGTGATCATCAATCAGATTGTCGATCGTCGTTCTTCGTCAAAACGTCCCACGGGCATGTTGACGAACAGCAATATGGAAGAGATGACGAAAATGCTCGGAGAACGCGTCATGGACCGTATGCGCCTCGGCAACAGTTTATGGGTCAATTTTACCTGGGACAGTTACCGCAGTAGGGTTACGGGTAAAGAATACTAGGACTCCTTTCTGGGCGAGGCGTCAGGTCATTTCTGGCGACACGCGCCCGGATCGCCGGATAAACGCCATGTTTTGGCGCTTTATCGCCCTGTATGGCGTTAACCTGATTTAACTCTTTATCTTTTCCGGTTATTCGCCGCTATGCTGGGAAGTGATGCCGATCAAAAAACCAACGTTCTAAACTAATTCTGAATCACAGCGCCATGTATTGTTATTAGAATTGCAGCAATATGGCATCGCCATTACATTGTCAGAAAAATTTTCCTGCCAGCCATAAGCCTGGTTTATTGAGGATCGTCAGTTGTCCGAGTTGCTCTCCGTCGCTTTATTTCTCGCCTCTGTGTTGGTATATGCCTGGAAGGCGGGCCGTAACACCTGGTGGTTTGCCGCCACTCTCACGGTGCTGGGGCTTTTTGTCATTCTGAATATTACCCGGTATGCCAGCGACTATTTTACCGGCGACGGGATCAACGACGCGGTGCTTTATACGCTCACGAATAGCCTGACAGGAGCGGGAGTCGGCAAATATATTCTGCCGGGAATCGGCATTGTCCTTGCGTTAGTGGGGGTGTTCGGCGCGCTGGGATGGATACTACGCCGCCGCCGTCACCATCCTCATCATGTTGGTTACAGCCTGCTGGCGTTACTGCTGGCGCTGGGTTCGGTCGACGCCAGCCCGGCGTTTCGCCAGATCACCGAACTGGTAAAATCACAAACGCGCGATGGCGATCCGGACTTTGCCGTTTATTATAAAGAACCGGCAAAAACCATTCCTAATCCAAAGCTCAATCTGGTCTATATCTATGGCGAGAGTCTGGAACGGACCTATTTTGATAATGACGCCTTCCCCAATCTTACGCCGGAACTGGGCGCGCTGAAAAATGAGGGACTGGATTTCAGCCATACCATGCAACTGCCGGGAACGGATTACACCATCGCCGGAATGGTGGCTTCCCAGTGCGGTATTCCGCTGTTTGCGCCGTTTGAGGGCAACGCCTCAGCGTCAGTGTCCAGCTTCTTTCCGCAGAATATTTGCCTTGGCGACATTCTGAAAAACGCCGGCTACCAGAACTATTTCGTGCAGGGCGCTAACCTGCGTTTTGCCGGGAAAGATGTGTTCCTGAAATCACACGGATTTGATCATCTGTACGGCGCCGAAGAGCTGAAAACGGTGGTGACGGACCCGTCTTATCGTAATGACTGGGGCTTCTACGACGATACGGTGCTTGATGAGGCATGGAAGAAATTTGAAGCGCTTTCCCGCTCCGGCCAGCGGTTTTCGCTGTTTACGCTGACCGTGGATACTCACCATCCGGACGGGTTTATTTCACGCACCTGTAACCGTAAACGCTACGATTACGACAGCAAGCCCAACCAATCCTTTAGCGCCGTAAGTTGCAGTCAGGAAAACATCGCCAGGTTTATCAACAAAATCAAAGCGTCGCCGTGGTTTAAAGATACCGTTATCGTCGTCTCTTCCGACCATCTGGCGATGAATAATACGGCATGGAAATACCTGAATAAGCAGGATCGCAACAATCTGTTTTTCATTCTGCGCGGCGATAAACCGCAACAGGAAACGCTGGCGGTCAAACGCAATACGATGGACAACGGCGCAACGGTGCTGGATATTCTCGGCGGCGATAATTTTATCGGTCTGGGACGCAGTAGCCTTTCTGGACAGTCGCTGTCGGAAGTGTTCCTGAACGTAAAAGAGAAAGTGCTGGCGATGAAACCGGATATTGTTCGACTGTGGAATTTCCCGAAAGAGATGAAAGCGTTCACTATCGATCAGGACAAAAACATGATCGCATTTTCCGGCAGTCACTTCCGTCTGCCGTTGCTGCTGCGCGTGTCGGATAAGCGTGTTGAGCCGTTACCGGAAAGCGAATACTCCGCTCCGCTGCGGTTCCAGTTGGCCGACTTCGCCCCGCGCGATAATTTCGTCTGGGTCGATCGCTGCTACAAAATGGCGCAGCTATGGGCACCGGAGCTGGCGCTATCTACCGACTGGTGCGTCTCACAGGGGCAGCTTGGCGGCCAGCAAACCGTACAGCATGTCGATAAAACGCAGTGGAAAGGCAAAACCGCGTTTAAAGATACGGTGATTGATATGCAACGCTATAAAGGCAACGTCGACACCTTAAAGATTGTCGATAACGATATTCGTTATAAAGCTGACAGCTTTATCTTTAATGTTGCAGGCGCGCCGGAGGAAGTGAAGCAGTTTAGCGGCATTTCCCGTCCGGAGACCTGGGGACGCTGGTCAAACGCGCAGTTGGGCGATGAAGTCAAAATCGAATATAAAGCGCCGCTGCCGAAAAAATTTGATCTGGTCATCACCGCCAAAGCCTTCGGCGACAATGCGAATCGCCCGATTCCTGTACGCGTAGGCAACGAAGAACAGACGCTGGTGCTGGGTCATGACGTGTCTACCACCACGTTGCATTTCAACAACCCGACGGACGCCAGTACCTTAGTGATTGCGCCGCCCGTTCCCGTCTCCACCAACGAGGGTAATATTTTGGGCCATTCACCGCGCAAACTGGGGATCGGGATGGTGGAAATCAAAGTGGTGAACGCGGAAAGTTAAACTGCGCAAACCAACGCTGGATGGAGATGCTGACGTGTCTTATCATGCCTACAAACGTAGGCATGATAAGGCGTTTACGCCGACATCCGGCACAGGGGTTAATACTCAAACTGGCGATAGTAGCGGCGGATATCCAGACTATGGCCGGTATACTTCTCAAAGTGCGCCGCCAGTCGGTCAACTAACAACGTTGAAACAACGCACGGCGCCATAATCCAGCGGAACGCCTCGTCAACACCTTCCAGGGCGTATTCTTGCGGGTCAATCACCACCAGATTTTCGGTAATGTTACTGGCAAAGCGCTCAACGCGTTCATCCAGCGAGCGGCATTTTCCTTCTCCTTTCACCAGAATAAGCGGGACGTCTTTTTCCAACAGTTCCAGCGCGCCGTGGAAAAATTCCGCAGAGCTGACGGGGCGTGTACGCTTCCATTGCATCTCTTCCAGGATGCACATGGAGAACAGATAGACTTCACCCCACATCTCCGCGCCGCCAACCCACATCATATACTCGCTATTGAAATAACGACTAGCGATAGCGTCCGCCTGTGGATCGAATTTTTGTTTGGCATTAAGCAGATTCGCCGGCAGCGTTTCCAGTTGGCTGGCGAAGCGATCGTAACTGGCGAATTCGTTATTGCGCGACAGCACGCGGAAAAATAACCAGTACAGCAGCATATATTCATATTCCACGCCATTTTTGTGGCGCATCGGAATATGCCAGGTCGCCGCCTGCGCCAGCGGAGAGTCCGCATTTTTGGTAATGGCGACCACGCGTATTCCCTGCGCTTTACACCACTCGGCGATCGCTACCGATTCTTTGGTATCGCCGGATTTAGACAGCGTAACAACCACAGAATCTTTATTAAGCCGTTTATTTCCTTTATGAATTAATTCTGCCGCCTGCTCAATATAAACCGGCAGTGTCGTTAATTCTTTGGCAAATTCATTAATTGCCATCATTGGCGCCAGTGAACCGCCAACAGAAGCGAAAAATAAAGAACTGAACCCGGCCTGATAAATCTCGTCAGCAACCTGTTCTGCCTTCTGGCGCGCAGCGATGATCTCACGAGCACTCGTCAGGTACTCGTCCTGATTAAAACCCAACATATTTTTCTCCTGATTGTTCAGATTTTACTTTTTAAAACGCGATCGAAATCGTCAAAAATGCGCACGGCAAGGTCGATGCCTTTCAGCGAGGCGATATGAAACGCCATGAGCTGTACCGGCACAATCAACAGCAATGGTGAAAAATGGTGATCAACCGCCACATCCAGCGCGAGCGTCTGGTCATCTTGCGCCGCCTTCGCCAGCGTGAGGGTAAAGGTTTTGGCGACTGCAGGCGTCATATACTCCCGAAGCGCTCTGGAACGCGCGTCGGGCCGGTCCTCAAAAAAGAACATCACGTGTTCCGCATTGGCTTCCAGATACGGGCCGTGCATATAGGCCTCCAGCTCAAACCCGCTTGAGGGAACGCGCACCGTCTCGGTAAATTTGGTTTCAAATTCTTTTGCCACCCCGACCAGCGCGCCATAACCTATCGCCACAAAGCGTGTCCCGTTTTGCAAAACAGCGCGGTGTTGACGAATAAACGCTTCCGTGCGCGCGATAACCAACGGCAGGGTCGCCGCAATGCGCTGAAGCTGCGCCTCATACTCCTCGACCTGTGATTCAGTCAGACACTGCTGCCGACGGGCAATTAACAACGCAATAAGCAACAGATTCAGTACCGTCGCGCTAAATCCACGAGTGACAAACCCGACAGACTCAATCCCGGTCAGAATATCCAGCGGACAATCGCTGGCCTTGCCAAGCGGACTTTGCGGATCAGCGGTCAGAGCAAATACCGGACGCCCCAGATCCTGGACTTTACGCATCGCCTCCAGTGTAGAAGCGCTTTTCCCGCTCTGAGAGATAGCGATAACCATATCGGCTTGCGGATCGCTATTTTCGTAATGGCTAAAAGTGTACGGCTCTTTAATATCAACAGTGATGCCGCAATATTCAAAAAAATATCGCGCGCAAAATGCGGCATTCAACGACGAGCCGGTGGCTAATATCAGGATTCGTCGTAACGGTTTTTGGCTGACGAACCGCGATACTTCGTCCAGCGACTGGCGATGGCGGCAAATAATATTCGCCAAGACATCAGCCTCTTCGTTGATATAGGTCAGCATGGTTGGTGACATGATTTATCCCTCTTAAAATAACCCTATCCAGGAACCGAAAATCCCCACCAGAGCAATACCGCCAATAATGGTTAACGGCTTGACCTTTTTCCCCAACAGCCAGTACACAATGGCGAAACTAATTAACGGCAGCAGACAAGGCATAATGTCGTTAATAATGTCCTGAACATGGGTTTTCGCGTCTCCTGTACCAAACGTAATGGGAATGGTGATATCAATCATGGAGGCTGTCATCGCGCCAACAACCATCAGACCGATAATCGACGCGCCATACGTTAAGCTCTCCATCATTCCGCTTTGCTGAATACGTTGCAGCACGCCGGTTCCCAGCACATAGCCCCAGCGGGTAAAGAACCAGCGGGCCAGAATATGCGGCACGTTAAACACCAGCAGAAATAAAATCGGCCCCAGAACATTGCCTTTCAGCGCCAGGCTGGTGCCGATACCGGTGGCGATAAGGCGTAATGTTCCCCAGAAAAAAGAGTCGCCAATACCCGCCAGCGGCCCCATCAACGACGCTTTGACGTTATCGATAGAACTGGCGTCCATCTCTTTCTGCTGGCTATTTTTCTCCTCCATCGCCACGGTAATACCGAGGATCAACGTCACAATGTGCGGCGTGGTATTAAAGAAAGCCAGATGGCGTTTTAACGCTTCAGCAAGATCTTCTTTGCGGCTATACAGTTTCTTTAATACTGGGATAAGCGTATAGACGAACGCCAGGTTCATTTGCCGTTCATAGTTCCAGGAAAACTCCATCTGGAAAGAACGCCAGAAGACGCGGCGTAAATCACGCGCGGTGACCAGCTCTGTGTTTTCCGCCTGTTGGCGGTCTTTATCAGAAATCATCTTCATCGTCATGAGACGCTCCTTGCGCGGGGGCTGGCTGTGAGGCCGCAAGTTTTGGCATATTGACCATCACGACGGCGACAATCGCGCCGAGAATCGCAATACCCGTCACCGGTATTTTTAAATACGCCATTAATATAAAACCGAGGAAAAAATACGGGGCAACTTTTTTATTAATTAATAATCGAGCCAGCATGGCAAAACCCAGCGCGGGAATAATACCGGTGGCAACACTTAAACCATGTTTAATAAATTCCGGAATGGCATCCAGAAAACCTTTAACCACATTCACGCCCGCTAAATAAGAGACCGTGACGATAATCCCCAGCGTCAGCGACAGCCCAATACCGGAGATTAAATGCATACGCTCGATGCCCCTGGTATTACCGACTTCAGCGTAAGCATCAGCTTTATGACAGAGTAACGGAATAAACATTCCGTTATAGATATTTTTCACAATTAACGCCAGCGTCGCGATAGGCAAACCTAATAACAGCGCAGTTTCCGTTCCGGCACCGGAATTAATAGCAAACGCCACGCCTAAAATACCGCCAGTGACCACATCCGGCGGCAGCGACGCGCCCACCGAAAAGGAACCGATAAACGCCAGCTCCAGCGTCGCGCCCATCACAATTCCGGTTTCCATATCGCCCAGCACCAACCCGGTTAAGAGTCCGGTCACGATAGGTCTGGAGATCAGCGATGTCCCTAATGCATATTCCGACTGGGCGATAAACGCCACCAGCCCAAGTAAAAGCGCCTCTACCATACTATATCCTCAGGAATGTATCCGTTCAGGCGAAGAGTTGTTTACGATCGTTAGGCACCAGACGAATTTCTACCTCCACTCCGCCAGCCGCCAGTTCCCGAAGTTGCGTCATTTCATCCGCTAACAGATTAATGGCTTTAGCGATATTCTGGCTCCCTTCGCGCACCTTCGTGCCGCCTAAATTAATGCTTTTAATGTCGGGCAATTCGCGCGCCAGATGACACGCATCCGCCACGGACTCAACAACAATAAAAAGTTTATATTTATCGGTAACGCCGCTTTTTATCGCTTCAATCGAGTCGGCAATATTCTTAATAACCAGCTTCACCGCTGGCGGCTTCGCCATTTTAATGGTGGTTTTACGCAGGTCATCATTAGGTACGCTGTCGTTGGCAATTAAAATACAGTCGGCGCCAACGTACTGCGTCCAGGAAAAGGCGACCTGTCCATGTAATAAACGATGATCCACCCGTAAAAAAACAATCATGACTCTCCCTCCCCTTAAAAATCTTTATCGCTTTGCATGGCGCTGGTGATAGTTTGATTGCAGTACTGAATATTTTCTTTTGAATCCTCTAACGCCGTGATAATGGTATGCGTTGTATTGCCATCGTTTTCTGACATAAAGAGATCGATAACCAGCGGCAAATTAATCCCCGCCAGCAAATGAAAATTAGCGCGCGATAAATAACGTATAAATTCGTTATTCACGCTGCCGGCAAAGATATCGGTCAGCGCAATAATTTCATCTTCCGGCGGGATCTGCGCGATCAACATATCTACCTGCTGGCTTAAATCCATGTCCTCTTCAACGTAAGCGCACAGCGTCCATACATTTGACCGTTTGCCTAAAATCAGCTCCACGGAGTTTAAAACCCCGCTGGCCAGCGTGCCGTGGCTGGCGAAAATATAATGTCTCTTCATCCTGACCTCTAAAACACATTCCACTGTGATAAAAGAGAGCAAGCGGCGTGCCAGAAAAAGTGGCGCGCCGAAAAAAGATCGGGTTAACAGAGGGAAATCGTTAAAACTGTTGATCTTGCTCGATAAAATCTGTTTCGAAGGTCAGGATATTATGGATATAGCCAAGCTCGGCGGTGGGGATTTTGACACTGTAGTTACTCTCAATGACACTAAACGCTTCCCGTAGTCGATTCAGTTCGTGTTCCGGACACTGTTGCCCGCTCCAGGTCGTTATTCCCGCATGACGGATCAGACGCTCGATCAGGCAGCTAATATGCACATAGAGCGCCACCTTTCTTTCATTTGAGACGGTAACGCCCGCCAGATGTTCATAGCGCAGCAGAAACTGTTCAACGTGATTGATGACTTTACTGGTGTCAAGGATGGTGACGGATTCGATTACCCGTCGGAGCGAGAAGTTTTTCAGCAGCAGATTGTTGATCTCCGCTACCTGATCCGGCGTGGTCAGCGAACCAAACAGCCGCATCAGGTACTGGTTCCCCTCGCCGGAAATCAGCGAGTCGAGCGAAATCCACGGCACGCTGGCGATGTGCGGGTCCAGAGTGCCGACAATCGCCAGTACGTCGTAGCGAATAAATACCGGCTCCTGGGTTTTATTATTCGCCAGCATCGCGTAATCGCAGGCAACGACGTCAATCTCCAGCGCCTGTGGAATACTGGCGCTCAGTAATGAACAAAGATTGGTCGCCACGCCGATACCGGTCGCGCAAGTGGTCAGTATGGCGCGTGGTTTGTTGCTTTTCGGCCAGTAGAGCTGATACTCAACCGGTACATCCCGGGCGATATCGCGGGCGATCTCCTCAATAAAATGTCCCTGTAAAATGCGCTCGCCTACATACAACGCCATGCTGGTCGAGACGTTGTTGATAATCGTCACCGGCGTAGAGAGCGCGCGATCAAAATGACGATGAATGGCCTTGAGCGATCCCATATCCACCAGAATTATCAGGCCAGAGGCGAGCGGATGCCCTTCCAGATAGCGCATCACCTGCTGCGCTATCGCCCCCGGGGTGACATCCAGCGGCATATCGAACGATTCAAAAATCGTATTTTTCAATAACCGATTGGCGACGTTGGCGATACTGCTGGCGGTGGCATAGCCATGCGCCAGAATCACCGCGTGCGTCACCTGTTTCTGGCTGTTGACCCCCTGTTTATGCAGCCAAAGCGCCAGCAGCAGAATATCAATGCGTCTCGGCTCCAGATCCAGCTTCTGGCTCAGCGTCTCCAGAATCTGTAAACAGAAACTATACAGTAGCGGATATTTCTGGGCGAGAAAGGCGTCCAGTTGGCGGATCTGCTCACTGTTGAGACGAGAAGGCGCCTGTGCGGTACGATGGATTAGATAGTGACTAAGCGCATAAATACAGTTGCCGTTAAGCTGCATATTGAAGCGCTTCTCCAGACGATAAAACTCTTCCCGCACCTGGCTTGTAATTAACAGCAACCGCTGTGAATGCACATTATCATCGCCGGTAAAAATCAGGCGATCGAAGAGAGTTTCGATTTCATCGCCCATTCTTTTTTGTACCGTCTCCCACCCCTCCTTCCCGCTACGCACCAACTCGTACAGCGCCAGCACATGACACTGCGTATCATGGATCATGCCCTGCATCTCGTCACGGGCGCGCAGTAGCCAGGTCAGGTTCGTGTCGGGCGTGATGCTCACCGGCGCGTCGTCCGTCAGCGGTTCATTCAGCGACGGCAATGCCGACAGCATGGCATCCGGCAGATCGTGCAGCGACACGGTAACGGTTTCCTGCCCTGGCTTTTTCGCCCATGCCGTCGCCACCGCATATTTCACCACATTTTTCAGCTCGCCGACGTTGCCGCGATAAACATACTGATTGAGGATCTGCAACAAACGCGGCCTGAGGATAAGCGTGGCCGAGAGCTTTTTCGCCTCCGTCCAGAAAAACAGTAAGATCAGCGCCTCTTTTTCCTGGCGGCTGCGGTGCTGGAGATCCGGCAGGTTGACCTGAATCGGGATGCGCCGCAAAAATGTCGTCAAAAAGGTACTATGGATCTCTTCGGTAGTCGCAAATACCAGACGTACAGAAACCGGATGCCCTTGCGCGGTATCGCCTACCCGATAAATTTCGCCGCAATCGAGCCAGGTAAAGAGCTTCTCCTGCCCTTCGGCGCTCAGTCGGTGGACTTCATCCAGAAATAACATGCCGCCGTCAGCCGCCTCGAACGCGCCCGGCCTGTCGCTCTGCGCGCCGGTAAACGCGCCCTTCACATAACCAAAAAGATTCGCCGCAAGCAGTTCGGGATTGCTCGCATACTGGGCGCAGTTAAAACTGATAAACGGCGCATCCGGCGGCAGAAGCGCTTGGGTGACGGCATATTCGTGCATTAGTCGCGCCAGATAACTTTTCCCGGTGCCGCTTTCGCCGGTCATCAGTAGCGGCAGTCCGCCGTCGGGATAAAACAGCGCGGTTTTCAGTTGCTCAATCGGGCGCTTCAGGCTTTCGTTATGGCCAATCAACAGGGAAAAATGATCGTCCGGCACGCACTCCTGTTCCCCATGCGCTAACAGTTCCGCGATGCTAGCGTATTCATTGCGCGAAAGCGTAAAAAATTGCTGACTAAATGCCTGCTTATGCAGGAAATAGACGGGACGAGTGTTGATTTTGCAGAGCACGCCCTGTGCCACCAGTTGGTTCAGGTAGTGGCTGGCGGTGTTTCGCTGCATATTAAAACGCTGCGCCAGATAGCGCGCGGTAAATACCTCGCTGACATTTTCCGGATCAAAAAAATCCGTTTGGTTCATCAGGAAAGCAAGCAGGGCATCTTTGCGCATCGTATCCTCTCACGATTACCACATAAGCAATTATGATGCCGCGAAACGAGGCGTTCCTGTCGCGCAATCTTCCGCTTTATTCATTTTTTGTGGATCACCGCACATCCTTCGCCCAACGCGGGGTTAGCAAAAACAACGGCAACAGCGCTACTGCCTGGCGTTACGTCAGAAAAGAGAGGAAGAGGCGGCGCACGGCATGCGTATGAATCACGCTGCGCCATGCGCCTGATGCTGGTTTAAATACCTGTAGGTCGGATAAGGCGTTTACGCCGCCATCCGGCATTGTTTTACCTGATGGCGCGCGCTTATCAAGCCAGGCAGACCGGCGGCGGCATTTGCCAATACGCTCTTAAAACGTTTCCCAATTATCGCTGTCGTCGGCCACGGCGGCTTTTCGTGGCGGCACGGCTGCTGAGGTTTTTACCGCCGCAACGTCACGCGCGCGCTGCTGTTCCTGTTGAATACGGAACACCGCGACAGCCTGCGTCAGACGGCTGGCTTGTTCTTCCAGCGCCGCAGCCGCGGCGGCGGACTCTTCCACCAGCGAGGCGTTCTGCTGCGTTACACGATCCATCTCCGCTACCGCCAGACCAACCTGGTCAATACCGCGACTCTGCTCGTCGGACGCCGAGGCAATCTCACCCATGATATCAGTCACGCGGGTGACTGCATTGACGATCTCATCCATGGTTTCACCGGCGCTTTCGACCAGTGTCGAACCCACGTCAACGCGGCTCACGGAGTCCTCAATCAGACTCTTGATCTCCCGTGCCGCCTGCGCGCTACGGCTTGCCAGAGTACGCACTTCACCGGCCACCACTGCAAACCCGCGCCCCTGCTCGCCTGCGCGCGCCGCTTCTACCGCCGCGTTCAACGCCAGGATATTGGTCTGGAAAGCAATACCGTCGATTACGCTGATAATATCGGCGATTTTCTGCGAACTGGAGGCGATGTCACGCATTGTTTGTACGACGTTATCCACCACTTTGCCGCCTTTCTGCGCTGTTTCAGAGGCGCTCAGCGCCAAGTGGCTGGCCTGACGGGCGTTTTCGGCGTTCTGTTTCACGGTGGCGGTCAGTTGTTCCATACTGGCGGCGGTCTCTTCCAGAGACGCGGCCTGCTGTTCAGTACGGGAGGAGAGGTCGTTGTTGCCCATCGCGATTTCGCTGGCGCCGCTGTAAATCGCGTTGGCGCCATTGCGTACATCGCCCACGGTACGCACCAGCTCGCTCTGCATATGGCGTAAGTTGTCCGCCAGTTGCCCCATTTCGTTGGAGCCTTCGACATCAATACGTTTCACCAGATCGCCGCTGGCGATATGGCGAATGCTTTCGATCAGACGATTCATCGGGGCGATAAGCGACAGTTTGATGCCGAACCAGACGGCGATAATGACCACCAGAACCGCAATCAGCACGCTGACCAGCACCCACATCGCCTGGTTGTAGGAACTGTTGTTATCCTCAACAGCAATATCGTACAGACGATCGTTTTGCTGCATATAGGCCATGTACTGCTTCTCAAAGGCGTCCTGATAGCTTTGGGTCGGTTGATCGAAAAATTCGTTTATCTTACCCGCGCCAAGAAGCTGAATAAGCTCCGCCAGCGCGCCGTGGTAGATATCATAGGTTCGTTTGATTTCAAGGAAAGCCGCTTCACTCTGACGTGGATCGCGCGGTAACGACTCATACTGCGCCCAGCTTTTTTCCACCAGCTTCAGCGTATTGGCCGCCCCCTGCATCAGTTCAGCGACAGTTGCGCCGCTCCCTATATTGCTCTGGTCCATCATCCAGCGGATGCCTGCGCGGTTCAGGGTATTACGCGTTTGCAGCAGCTCCACCCAAGTTGCATTCAGGGCAGACTGCTGCTGACGAATGGTTTGCAATACGGTGAAGTTTTCTTTGTCATTCTTTAGGGAGTTGAAGAACAACCCGCCTGATGTCAGTTGTAAAAGGCCAAATAGCGCCAATACCAGCAGTAAGCTGGTAACAATTTTAATTCGCTTTAACATGTTTTCTCTTTCCGCTAGACAGATACCTGAATTTTCGGCCTGCAAAGGGAAAACTTTATGGGATTCGCGCCATTAATATCATTATTAGCTCAGTTTGGTCGTTATTCTCTCCTGAGCAAAAAAGGACGCCCGATTTTATATCGTGATCTCAATCACATAAAATCGCTCGCGTCCCCACTGCGAAACCGCTTACCGGTACGTTCGACCGCTTAAACTGCCATACAACCACTCACTGATTTACCGAACTTTACGCGCGCGATGATCTGGCAAGATCCCTCCAGCATAGCAGTCAATTTACCTCCTCAAACACGAACTCAATGTCCACCCAGCTTCGGCTGATAATTAAACTTACAACCAGGTTTTACTATGGATACGAAAAAGATATTCAAGCACATACCCTGGGTGATTCTCGGAATCATCGGTGCTTTCTGCCTCTCGGTAGTTGCCCTACGTCGGGGTGAACACGTTAGCGCCCTGTGGATCGTGGTCGCTTCCGTTTCCGTCTATCTGGTAGCTTACCGCTACTACAGCCTGTACATCGCCCAGAAGGTGATGAAGCTCGACCCCACGCGCGCCACGCCTGCGGTCATCAATAACGACGGCCTGAACTACGTGCCGACTAACCGCTACGTGCTATTTGGTCACCACTTCGCCGCTATCGCTGGCGCCGGGCCGCTGGTCGGGCCGGTACTGGCCGCGCAGATGGGCTATCTGCCGGGTACTCTGTGGCTACTGGCGGGCGTGGTGCTCGCAGGCGCAGTGCAGGATTTTATGGTGCTGTTTATCTCTTCCCGCCGCAACGGCGCGTCTCTTGGCGAGATGATCAAAGAAGAGATGGGTACCGTTCCGGGCACCATCGCGCTATTCGGTTGCTTCTTAATCATGATCATCATTCTGGCGGTACTGGCGCTGATTGTGGTGAAAGCGCTGGCCGAAAGCCCGTGGGGTGTCTTCACCGTTTGCTCAACTGTGCCGATCGCGCTGTTTATGGGCATCTATATGCGATTTATCCGTCCGGGACGCGTAGGGGAAGTGTCGGTCATTGGTATCGTGCTGCTGGTAGCGTCTATCTACTTCGGCGGCGTGATTGCCCACGACCCGTACTGGGGTCCGGCGCTGACCTTTAAAGACACCACCATTACCTTCGCGCTAATCGGCTACGCATTTGTTTCCGCGCTGCTGCCGGTATGGCTGATCCTCGCCCCGCGTGACTATCTCGCCACCTTCCTGAAAATCGGCGTGATTGTTGGCCTGGCGCTGGGGATTGTGATCCTCAACCCGGAACTGAAAATGCCGGCGTTGACGCAGTATGTCGACGGTACCGGCCCGCTGTGGAAAGGCGCTCTGTTCCCGTTCCTGTTCATCACCATCGCCTGTGGCGCCGTATCTGGCTTCCACGCGCTGATCTCTTCCGGCACCACGCCGAAACTGCTGGCCTGTGAGACCGATGCGCGTTTTATCGGCTACGGCGCGATGCTGATGGAGTCCTTTGTTGCGGTGATGGCGCTGGTGGCGGCCTCGATCATTGAGCCTGGTCTCTACTTTGCGATGAACACCCCGCCTGCGGGCTTGGGCATTACCATGCCAAACCTACATGAGATGGGCGGCGAGAACGCGCCGCTAATTATGGCGCAGTTGAAAGATGTCACCGCACATGCGGCGGCGACCGTCAGCTCCTGGGGTTTTGTGATTTCCCCGGAACAAATCCTGCAAACCGCGAAAGATATCGGCGAGCCGTCAGTCCTGAACCGCGCAGGCGGCGCGCCGACACTGGCCGTGGGTATCGCGCATGTATTCCACAAAGTGCTGCCGATGGCCGACATGGGCTTCTGGTATCACTTCGGTATTCTGTTCGAAGCGCTGTTTATCCTGACCGCGCTGGATGCGGGCACCCGTTCCGGCCGCTTTATGTTGCAAGATTTGCTGGGTAACTTCGTCCCGTTCCTGAAAAAAACCGACTCTCTGGTCGCGGGTATCATCGGTACTGCCGGCTGCGTCGGTCTGTGGGGCTATCTGCTGTATCAGGGCGTGGTCGACCCGCTGGGCGGCGTGAAGAGCCTGTGGCCGCTATTCGGTATCTCTAACCAGATGCTGGCCGCCGTGGCGCTGGTGCTCAGCACCGTGGTACTGATCAAAATGCAGCGCACCAAATACATCTGGGTGACGGTGATCCCGGCGGTATGGCTGCTGATCTGCACCACCTGGGCGCTGGGCCTGAAACTGTTCAGCGCCAATCCACAGATGGAAGGTTTCTTCTACATGGCAAACCTGTATAAAGAGAAGATTGCCAACGGCGCCAATCTGACCGCCGAACAGATTGCCAACATGAACCATATCGTGGTGAACAACTACACCAACGCAGGTTTGAGTATTCTGTTCCTGGTCGTGGTCTACAGTATTATCTTCTACGGTTTCACCACTTGGATGACGGTACGCAACAGCGATAAACGTACCGACAAAGAAACACCGTATGTACCCGTGCCGGAAGGCGGCGTGAAGATCTCATCACACCACTAACCTCTTGCCGGATGGCGCTACGCTTATCCGGCCTACTGAATGTGTATTAATGTAGGCCGGATAAGGCGCTAGCCGTCATCCGGCTTTAATCATTACAGGTATGAAGCAATGTTTGATACGTTAGGCCAGGCAAAAAAATATCTCGGCCAGGCGGCAAAAATGTTGATTGGTATTCCGGACTACGACAACTATGTCGAGCACATGAAAACCAACCATCCCGACAAGCCGTACATGACCTATGAAGCGTTCTTTCGCGAACGCCAGCAAGCACGCTACGGCGGCGATGGAAAAGGCGGTATGCGCTGTTGTTAATGGAGAGACTATGACCCCGATTGCAGTTACCCTACTTACCGGTTTTCTTGGCGCCGGCAAAACCACCCTGCTGCGCCACATTCTTAACGAACAACACGGTTTTAAAATCGCCGTTATCGAAAATGAATTTGGCGAAGTCTCCGTTGACGACCAACTGATTGGCGACCGCGCCACGCAGATCAAAACCCTGACCAACGGCTGCATCTGCTGCACCCGCTCCAACGAGCTGGAAGATGCGCTGTTAGACCTGCTCGACAGCCGCGATCGCGGTGACATTGACTTCGACCGTCTGGTGATTGAGTGTACCGGCATGGCTGACCCCGGTCCGATTATCCAGACGTTTTTCTCTCACGATATGCTATGCGAACGCTACTTGTTGGATGGGGTGATTGCGCTGGTCGATGCGGTACACGCTAACGAGCAGATGAACCAGTTCACCATCGCGCAGTCGCAGGTAGGCTACGCCGACCGTATCCTGTTGACCAAAACCGACGTCGCAGGCGACAGCGAAAAACTGCGCGAGCGGCTGGCGCGCATCAACGCCCGCGCCCCGGTTTACACCGTGGTACACGGTGATATCGACCTGAATAAATTATTTAATACCAGCGGCTTTATGCTGGAAGAGAACGTGCTGGCAAGCCAACCGCGCTTCCACTTTATTGCCGATAAACAGAATGATGTGTCATCGATTGTGGTAGAGCTGGATTACCCGGTCGATATCAGCGACGTGTCGCGCGTGATGGAGAATCTGCTGCTGGAATCGGCGGATAAACTGCTGCGTTACAAAGGGATGCTGTGGATCGACGGCGAACCCAACCGCCTGCTGTTCCAGGGCGTGCAGCGCCTGTACAGCGCGGACTGGGACAGACCGTGGGGCGATGAACAGCCGCGCAGTACGCTGGTGTTTATCGGGATTCAGTTGCCGGAAGCGGAAATCAGATCGGCGTTTGCGGGGCTGCGAAAGTAAACGGGCGCAGAAAAACCGGGGACCGCACAGGAGACTTTATGCCTCTTATCCGAGATATTCTCCACAACTGCCGTGGCTGGAGCTGCGTACTACCAGTGAAAGCCGTCAGGCTTATAAGCGTCACAGCCACCCGCAACTGTCGCTGGGCGCGATCATCGCTGGGGAAACCCGTTGCATCAGCAACGGGCAAGAGTATCTGTTACGCCCCGGCGAGCTGATCCTGATCTCCCGCAATCTCCACACAGTTGTAACCCGCGCAACGGGCGACCACGCAGCTATCATATGCTGTATCTCAATGCCGACTGGTGCCTGGCACAGCTTCACCATTTGCCGGCGGATAGCCGCCTGCATACCGCGCAGCCACAGTTGCAGGACCCACAGCTTTTCCAGCTTTATCAGCAGATTATAACGTCTATTATCCAGCAACAAACCACCGAACTTCCGGCGCTTATCATCCACATGCTGCACGCCCTGCCGCTACAAAGCACCGATGCAAAGCCACCGCGCGCCACCAGCCGCCAGTTGTTCTCCCGTTTATCCAACAACCTTCAGGAACCACCGACGCTGGACACTCTGGCGCAGGAGTTCGCGCTCCGTAAGGAGACCCTGATTCGCACCTTTAAGCAGGATACCGGCCTGACTCCTGCCAGCTTTATCAATATGGCCCGCATTGAGTATGCCCGACACCGATTGCGTGCCGGGGACTGTATTGCCGATGTCGCCTACCAGACTGGTTTCGCCGATCAAAGTCATTTTCACAAAACCTTCGTCAGCTACACGGCGGCGACGCCGCGTCAGTACGCGCGGAACAGATCAATATCCGACAATAAATAGCGCATCAGCAGGTATAGGCTGACCTCAGTATCATCACAGAGGTTGCTATGGAACAGGTTACAACGCTATTTCCCACGGCATTTCCCGCACTGGCGCATTTTATGGCGCTGCTCAGCCCAGGGCCAGACTTCTTTTTACTGGTCGGTTACGCCATACGCTACCGGCTACGCGGCAGCGTTGGGCTGTGCCTCGGCATTGCGGCGGGAAATGGGCTCTACATTCTGCTGGTGGTGATTGGGTCAGGGCTACTGCGTCAGACGCCGCTGCTCTTGACCATCATCGAACTGTTCGGTGCCGCCTACCTGCTATGGGTGGGCCGTCAATTGTTGAAAAGCCGTGCCGGGCCGCTGGGGTGGCGGCGGCACGCCGCATCGGCATGTCCGTCACTGGCAAAACAGCTATTGCTGGGGCCAGGCTCATCACTGCTGAATCCGAAAAATGCTCTGTTTTATCTGGCGCTAATGACCGCCCTGCTGGCCCCAAACGTGACCGTGACACAGCAGGCCATATGCGGAATCTGGATGACCAGCGTAGTGTTACTCTGGGATCTGCTGCTGATAACGCTTATCGCCCTGCCGCAAATTCAACGTCGTCTGGGTAATCTTGTCTGGAAAATTGAACGCGCCGCCGGCGGCATTCTGATCGCCTTTGGCAGCTGGATTGTGTGGCAGTTCATCACAAGTTAAATCGATGAGGGGCAGCTTTATACGGTGGTCAACGTTGTCCGGGCAGATGAATAGGGTCTGCATCATTCGAACCCTTTCCTTCTTATAATGCCGACGCCGCCATAAATTAACCCGCTCTCGGACACCAATAAAGCGGCTAAATAGCCGCTTTATTCTCATCACCAAATATAATATCACCTCTCATCCAGCGGCTTATTTTCATTGATTTTCAGCTAGACTTTTCTTCTGTAAGACGCGCAAACTGCTGTAACAGCGTCGGATGGCGCTAACGCTTATCCGACCTACGGCCCGCAGCCCGGTAACCACCTGCTGTCGGGCTTATAACATATCTCACCTCCAAAAGCCCGATTTCCGCTTTTATCTCTTTTCACATAACGTATGATAGTGCGCAGAAAATTCAGGAGGGATCCATGAGCGATATCCAGCTTTTCCGCTACGGCGCCGGGAAAGTACAAGAACTGCCGGGCAAAGCTGCGGTCATTGAAAAAGATCTGCAAACGCTGATCGAATCCCATATGGAAACATTTCTCGGCGTCCGCTTTCTCGATACCGAATACCGCACGGGTAAAACCCATCGTGGGCGAATTGATTCCCTCGGCCTCGATGAAAATAACTGCCCGGTAATTATTGAATATAAGCGCCACAGCAATGAAAACGTCATTAATCAGGGGCTGTTTTATCTCGACTGGCTGCTCGATCATAAAGCGGAATTTCAGTTGCAGGTGATGGAGAGAATAAGTAAAACCGCGGCCAAAGCCATCGACTGGTCCGGCACACGGTTAATCTGTATTGCCGCCGATTTTAATAAATACGACGAACATGCCGTTCAGCAAATCAACCGCAATATCAACCTAATTCGCTACAAGCTTTTTGCCGACGACCTGTTAATGCTGGAACTAGTTAACGCCGTGGTCGAAAATAGCCCTCAGCACATCACTGTGGACGGCCCGACCAGCGGTAACGGTAAGCGCCATACCCGCACGCAGCGCGAACAGCTCTCTTCGGCCTCACCCGCGCTGCTTTCATTATATGAACAGCTAAAAAGCTATGTGCTCTCACTCAGTGATGAGGTTCAGTTTAAAGAGCTTAAGCTCTATGACGCCTTCCGCCTCATTCGTAACTTTCTGTGCGTGGCCGTTTATCCCGTTACCGACCCACACCTACGCCTGTGGCTGAAAATCAATCCACAGCATATCCAGCTTGAAGAAGGATTTAGCCGGGACGTCACAAACATTGGCCACTGGGGAACCGGCGACGTCGAATTGATTGTGCGTAACGAACACGATCTGGATAAAGCCAAACTGCTGATCGAGAAAGCCTGGCAGGAAAATTAGCGTTCCAGGATACCCGCCTACTGGAGAGGTTAAGATAAGATTATCCAGCCTTTCCAGTTTTACTGACTCTTATCTGTTATTCCACATCCTTCCTTTCCAACCCAATATCCCTTAACTGCTCGTCACTCAATCGTCGCAGCGCCTGACAGGCCCGCTTACGCAGCCACCACCTTTTTAGCGCCCGTCTGAGCTGCACAAAGCCAATAAATGGTTGTCTGGGGCGGTTCTCATAAAATTCCATACCAGCCTCCGCATAGAACAGAAAATGCGGGCATCATGAATGTCTGTACAAACAATATCGGGATCAAAAGCACGGTTAGTGCAACGTGGATAAATAAGGAGGGCGATTTAGGGTGTTTTGTTCGCTTATTTCGTTTTGATTTAAGATCCGCGTCCTTCGCTGCAAAAAGCCAGGCCCCTCCCGTTTTCAGAGGGGGCAACAGGGATTAGCGGCGCACCACTACCAGCTTCTGGTTCACAAACTCCTTAATCCCCAGATCCGATAGCTCGCGTCCGAAGCCCGAACGCTTAACGCCGCCGAACGGCAGCTCCGCTGCGGTGTCGGTCAGCCAGTTGATATAAACCATCCCGGTTTCAATCCGTGAGGCCATGCGTTTCGCACGTTCGATATCCTGACTAAATACCGCGCCGCCGAGGCCATAGTGAGAGTCGTTGGCGAGTTTTATCGCCTCGTCATCGTCTTTCACCACATAAATCTGCGCCACCGGGCCAAAGAACTCTTCAAAATACGCCGGGTTATCACGGGTAATCTGGGTCAGAATGGTCGGCGCAAAGAAGTTGCCTTTGCTTTCCAGCGGCTTGCCACCAAAGTGCAGTGTCGCGCCGTTTTTTACCGCCTCATTCACCTGTCTGGTCAATGTTTCCAGCGCATCTTTCGACGACAATGGCCCCAGTTCGGTAGCGGCATCCATCTGATCGCCCATCTTCACCTTGCTGAACGCCTCGGTAAACTGGCTAAGGAACCGATCGGCAATTTTCTCATGCAGGATAAAGCGCTTCGCCGCCGTACACACCTGCCCCGCATTAGTGAGCCGCGCCTGCACGCCAATTTTCACCGCCTTCTCAATATCGGCATCATCCAGGACGACGAACACATCGTTACCGCCCAGTTCCAGCGTCGCTTTTTTAATGTGTTTCGCCGCCTGCGCCGCCACGGCGCCCCCCGCTTTTTCAGATCCAGTCAACGCCGCACCCTGCACGCGCGGGTCAGAGATGATGTTGGCTACTTGATCGGAGGAAATAAACAAGTTGGTCCACGCGCCGTCCGGCGCGCCGGCTTCCCGTACCAAGTGGGCAAACGTCTCGGCGCAGTGCGGAACGATGCTGGCATGTTTCGCCAGCACCGGATTACCGGCGGCCAGGTTCGGCGCCAGCACGCGCATTAGCTGATAGTACGGGAAGTTCCATGGTTCAACGGCCATAATGACGCCAATCGGATGATGTTCTACCCACGCGTCGCCAAACACCGTTTTATAAGGCACTGGAGCAAGAAACTGCTTCGCGTTATCCGCATAATAGCGTGCAATCTGCGCGCACAGTTTGACTTCGCCACGGCTCTGTTCGATGAGCTTACCCATCTCCTGGCTGGCGATTTTTGCCAGTTCTTCGACACGGCTGTCGATCAAGTCAGCCAACTTATGCAGTACCGGCAGACGTTGGTCAATGTCTCCTTTTGACCAGTCGGATCGGTAGAGCGCGTCGGCTTTTTGCAGCGCGGCTTCAATATCCGCGTCCGTGTGCGGGGGGTACTCTTTAATGAGCTGATTGTTGGCAGGATTCACTGTCTGGTAAGCCATATCACATGTCTCCTTGTTATCGTCATTAAGGCAGCCATAAATGCCGCTTAGAACAATAAGGGTAGTAGAGATGGCTGGGGCTATCGGTAAAGTTCGGTATATTCGTGCGGTTATCAGCGATAGTTATAGAGAGCGTTGCCCGGTGGGCACCGGGCCTGCAACATTCAGACTGGAACCGCGTTAATGGCTAACATCCTGAAGCTCTTCAGCCGTAAGGCCGGTGAACCGCTGGACAGTCTCGCGGTCAAGTCCGTCCACCAGCATCTGTCTGGCGATACGCAATGCGGCAACGTGCTGACCTTTTTCCAGCCCTTTTTCTAATCCTTCCTCCAGACCGACCTGTCTTCCTTGCCGTTCCCCTTTTCTGCGATCCGCTGCGCGGATCCTCTCTATCAGCGTCATCAGTCTCTCCTTAGTGTGCGGGACATGCCCTACCACATCACGAATAAACGTGGTGAAACGAGGCGTGTGTCCGTGCTGAATCATAAGATAATTAAACAGCGCTTTAAGCTGCCTGTCATTAGCGCAACCAGTAACTAACAGCGAAGCAATCCGTTCAACCAGTCCCTGCAGGTCGCGCTGGCGGATATGTTTTTGGATGAGCTCCAGCAGCGCAATGCGGCGGTGCTGCATAATGTCATCATCCGATACCACCGTAATATCGACCAGCGGAAAGGCGGCGGCATAGAGTCTTCTTGCCACTTCCGGGTTCGCAAACTCATCCAGCCAGCACAGCGAAAAAGGATACGGGCTATCAACACCGTGATAAAACAGCATCGGCACCACCAGCGGAAGATGCTTATGCCCCGCCTCAGATGCTGTTGCATTGCCGCCATCGCATACCGCATCAGCCGAAACGCCATATGCGCATCCGGCGTGCTCTGATGTTCAATCACGACGTAGATATAACCGTCGCCCTCGCGCGTTTTCAGCGACCAAAGCACATCGGAATAATAGGCTCGCAGATTTTTTCAATAAAACTGCCGGGCTCCAGCTTTAGCGTCCCCAGGTCGCAAAGCTGGCGTAACGACACCGGCAGATGAATCTCCATAAAATCGCGGGCGGTTTCCGGGTGGCGCAAAAAGGTTTTAAACACCGCATCATGCGGTGTTGAGGTCGTCGATTTTTTCATGGCGCTCCGTCACCCCAAGCCAGGATGCTGCGACTCTACCTCCTGAAAATTCCTTTCTCATCCGTACCTTTTCAGCATTGCGAGGCGCGACGGAAGATAAATCCTGTTATCTGTAATGCACATGCATTTTCGGAACTGAACACGCAAAACGCCAGTCTGCGCGCCCTGCCTTTATCTTTGTTAACCGGGCAAACTCTTTTGATTAACATCAAAATTTAATTACACTTAATGTGTATATTTTCTGTGCTACGTAAATTTCCCGAGGTGTGATGTGCTGATTGTTATCTGTAATCGCCACACGTTCTGACGAGGTTCAGAACGCGTCTCCTCCTGTCTGTGTTTTCACCGGCAGCGTTTTTGATTACATGAAATTCAGTACATCCGCAGCCGCTATATCCATCGCCTGCCTGACGTCACGATGACGGTATTGAGTTTCGCTGTTCCCATCATGGGGTTCTCCGACACGGAGTGCATTTTTTATGCAACGGATTCTTCAGTTTTTCTCCCAACGCGCCACAACGTTATTTTTCCCGATGGCGCTGATTTTGTACGATTTTGCCGCCTATCTGACGACGGATCTGATTCAGCCTGGCATTATTAACGTCGTGCGCGATTTTAATGCCGATGTCAGCCTTGCGCCGGCCTCGGTAAGCCTCTATCTGGCGGGTGGAATGGCGTTACAATGGCTTCTGGGGCCGCTATCCGACAGGATTGGCCGCCGGCCAGTGCTGATTGCAGGCGCATTAATTTTTACTCTCGCCTGCGCGGCAACGCTGTTGACGACCTCAATGACGCAGTTTCTGGTTGCCCGTTTTGTGCAGGGCACCAGCATTTGCTTTATCGCAACGGTCGGCTACGTCACGGTACAGGAGGCCTTCGGTCAAACTAAAGCCATTAAGCTGATGGCGATTATTACCTCCATTGTGCTGGTCGCTCCGGTTATCGGCCCGCTCTCCGGCGCCGCGCTGATGCACTTCGTTCACTGGAAGGTGCTGTTCGGTATTATTGCGGTGATGGGACTGTTGGCGTTGTGCGGCCTGCTGCTGGCGATGCCAGAAACGGTTCAACGCGGCGCGGTGCCGTTCAGCGCGGTGAGCGTACTGCGCGATTTTCGTAATGTGTTTCGCAACCCGATTTTTCTCACCGGGGCGGCGACGCTGTCGTTGAGCTACATCCCGATGATGAGCTGGGTGGCGGTGTCGCCGGTGATCCTGATCGATGCCGGCGGGATGAGTACTTCGCAATTCGCCTGGGCGCAGGTGCCCGTATTCGGCGCGGTAATCGTGGCCAATATGATCGTTGTGCGCCTGGTGAAAGACCCGACCCGCCCGCGTTTTATCTGGCGCGCCGTACCAATCCAGTTAAGCGGGCTGGCGACATTGCTCCTCGGTAATCTTCTTCTGCCGCACGTCTGGCTTTGGTCTGTGCTGGGCACCAGCCTGTACGCGTTCGGCATTGGAATGATTTTCCCGACGCTGTTTCGCTTCACGCTTTTCTCCAATAACTTGCCAAAAGGGACAGTTTCGGCCTCGCTGAACATGGTGATTCTGACGGTGATGGCAGTGTCGGTCGAAGTTGGCCGCTGGCTGTGGTTTCACGGCGGGAGACTGCCGTTTCACCTGCTGGCGGCGGTGGCCGGGGTGATTGTGGTCTTCACCCTGGCGACATTATTACAGCGCGTGCGCCAGCATGAGGCAGCAGAACTGGCCGCTGAGAAGTAAACACTCTGCCGGATAGAGGCTTATCCGGCACAGGATAATCTGATGTTTTTTGCACGTTCCTTCTGTCTGGCTCTATCCTTAACCCTATGAATAAAATCGCCGAACTCAAACGCGCCAAACGCCTGGCGCTCTCACTGTTGCTGATAGCCGCCGCGACGTTTGTGACCACACTTTTCCTGCCGCCCAATTTTTGGGTGCTGGGCGTGAAAGCCATTGCCGAAGCGGCGATGGTTGGCGCGCTGGCGGACTGGTTTGCCGTGGTGGCGCTGTTCCGCCGTATTCCCATTCCATTTATTTCGCGACATACGGCGATTATTCCCCGTAATAAAGACCGCATCGGCGAAAATCTTGGGCAATTTGTGCAGGAAAAGTTCCTTGATACGCAGTCGCTGATCGCGCTAATCCGCCGCCATGAACCCGCGCTGCTTATCGGAAACTGGTTCAGCCAGCCGGACAACGCCAGCCGGGTCGGGCAGCATCTGCTGCAAATTATGAGCGGCTTTCTGGAACTGACCGATGACGCCCGTATTCAGCGGCTGCTCAAGCGAGCGGTACATAAGGCGATTGATAAAGTGGATCTTTCCGGCACCAGCGCCCTGATGCTGGAAAGCATGACCAAAAACGATCGTCACCAGGTGTTACTCGATACGCTGATCGCCCAGCTTATCGCCCTGTTACAGCGTGACAGCTCACGAACATTTATCGCCAGACAAATCGTACGCTGGCTGGAAACTGAGCATCCGTTAAAGGCGAAGATTCTGCCGACCGAATGGCTGGGAGAACACAGCGCTGAACTGGTTTCCGACGCGGTGAATTCTCTGCTGGATGATATCAGCCACGACCGCGCGCATCAGATTCGTTATGCCTTCGATCGCGCTACGTATAAGCTGATCGATAAACTTAAACATGATCCGGAAATGTCCGCACGGGCAGAACACATCAAAAGCTACCTGAAAGAAGATGAGGCGTTTAACCGTTATCTCGGCGAGATCTGGGCGGACCTACGCCAGTGGTTAAAGACAGATATCAACGCCGAAGACTCGAAGGTGAAGCAACGCATCGCCCATGCCGGACAATGGTTCGGCGAGACGCTGATCGCCGACGATGCGTTACGCGCATCGCTTAATGGCCATCTGGAACAGGCCGCGCATCGGGTCGCGCCGGAATTCGCCGTCTTCCTGACTCGACATATCAGCGATACCGTAAAAGGCTGGGATGCGCGCGATATGTCGCAGCAAATTGAGCTGAATATCGGTAAAGATTTGCAGTTTATCCGTGTGAACGGCACGCTGGTCGGCGGCGCTATTGGGCTAGGGTTATATTTACTGTCACAAATACCTGCACTGGTCAGTCTTTAAGGTAGAGAAGACGCAGATCACATTATCATTCTCGCCCAAGTTAACGCACGCGGTGGGCACTTAATGCCCTTAACCCTCAATATAATCCGTTATTCGCCCTGCTTTTCACTTTATTTTTTTCAAAAAATAAACATTAATTTTACTTTTTGTTATCATCTTTAGCACTAATCCGGCATTCCTGCCTTAATTTAGCAACGAGAAAAACCATGTTTCAGGGTCAGAGCGCTTCACCTCGTCATCCAGTTTTTACAGCGCTTTTCGGTATGATGGTATTAATGCTGGGGATGGGAATTGGCCGCTTTCTGTATACCCCCATGCTGCCGGTAATGCTGGCGGAAAAGCAGCTAACGTTTAATCAGCTCTCCTGGATTGCCAGCGCCAATTATGCAGGGTATCTGGCGGGAAGCTTACTGTTTTCCTTTGGCCTTTTTCATCTCCCCTCTCGTCTACGCCCCATGCTGCTGGCTTCGGCAGCCGCCACCGGTATGCTTATTCTGACCATGGCGATATTTACCCAACCCGCCGCCGTCATGTTGGTGCGTTTTCTGGCTGGCGTCGCGAGCGCTGGAATGATGATTTTTGGATCGATGATTGTGTTGCATCATACCCGCCACCCGTTTGTTATCGCCGCCCTCTTTTCCGGCGTCGGAGCCGGGATTGTACTGGGTAATGAATATGTCACTGGCGGTCTACGTTATGCGCTTTCGGCCCATTCGCTATGGCTGGGGGCCGGGGCGCTCGCCGGTATATTGCTGTCAATCGTGGCGATGTTGATTCCGCCCCGCGCTCATGCACTGCCGCCCGCGCCTTTAGCAAGAATCGAAAATCAGCCAATGCTCTGGTGGCAACTGGCGCTACTGTACGGTCTCGCCGGATTCGGCTACATCATTGTCGCCACCTATTTACCTCTGATGGCGAAAAGCGCGGGTTCTCCGCTGCTCACGGCGCACCTTTGGTCGTTGGTCGGCCTGGCGATCATTCCCGGCTGCTTTGGCTGGCTGTGGTCGGCAAAACGCTGGGGCGTCCTGCCATGCCTGACCGCAAATCTGTTGATCCAGAGCGCCTGCGTGCTGCTGTCTCTCGCCAGCGGCTCATTATTGCTGTTAATACTGAGCAGTATTGGTTTTGGCGCCACATTTATGGGTACAACCTCGCTGGTTATGCCACTTGCCCGGCAGCTCAGCGCGCCGGGTAATATCAATCTGTTAGGTCTGGTTACGCTAACGTATGGCATTGGGCAAATTCTCGGTCCGCTAGCCGCCAGTCTGTCAGGCAATGGCGCGTCGGCAATTATCAACGCCACGCTTTGCGGCGCTGCGGCACTCTTTTTTGCCGCGCTGATCAGCGCGGCGCAGCAAGTGAAACAAAAACGGATTGTGATACGTGAATAAACGGTTTATTAAACTCACGCTATCAGCAACGGGTGATATCTTTAACGCTATTTACTGCGCGATGCCGTGCCGTTAAAAATTCTCAACGCGTTATTTCATGTGAAGATGACATTAACAACCATAATTATTTTATGGTTTTTAATGGCATCAAACTAGATATTAGCTTATATATCCCATTATGTTCATCTTCCTCCTTTAATCATAATCAATATAAATAAATTACATAATGAAATTAATTCAATTATTCGCTTTTTTATCACCTGCCCATATGCTTTTTGGTGGCAAACTGGCAAATTAGCGGCCATTGGCTGGTTGCAGCAATACGGCGTCAGGTGTAAAAAATTATAGTTAAAAGTAAAATTTCGGTTAAGAATGCCTGTTTTTTAGCAAAAATAATTAAGTGACGTAAATTTGACTAACGTCAAATCTATTACCCTTTTTTCTGCCCCCTGATCTGGCCTGCGTCAACATCCGTTTCTTTCGCTTTTTTACCTCGCGTTATACCGTCCTCAGCTCCCCCGCTCCGACAGCAGATCCGATGAGGGTGACTTAGTGCGCTACTATGCAAAAAACGCATAGCACGATACATACTTGCATTTTGCCCTTACCCACATGACTGATAAGGTCTTTCTGTTTCGGGCTTTTTGGCCTGTGGCCACAACCAACACATCATCAAAAAAATTCGGGGATCGCTATGGCGCAACAAGTGGACGAGGCGGCCATGCCGCTTGATACAGAAAAAGCCGGAGTAAAGGGATATCTGGCGTTTTTTCTCACTATCATTTTCTTTTCCGGCGTGTTTTCCGGAAGCGATGGCTGGTGGCGCGTTTTTGATTTTACCGTACTCAACGGGTCATTCGGTCATGTGACCGGTACGCAGACCTTTCGCGGCGCGGGCGGAGCGGGCGCAAAAGACGGCTTCCTTTTTGCGCTGGAGCTGGCGCCGTCGGTCATCCTTTCTTTGGGTATTATCGCGATTACGGATGGAATGGGCGGTCTGCGGGCTGCACAGCAGTTGATGACGCCGATTCTGAAACCGTTGCTTGGTATTCCCGGCATTTGCTCGCTGGCGCTGATCGCCAACCTGCAAAATACCGACGCGGCGGCGGGCATGACCAAAGAGCTGGCGCAGGAAGGCGAAATCACAGAACGTGATAAAGTGATTTTCGCCGCCTGGCAGACCAGCGGCAGCGCTATCATCACCAACTATTTCTCCTCCGGCGTCGCGGTATTCGCCTTTCTGGGAACGTCAGTCATCATTCCTCTGGTGGTTATTCTGCTATTCAAATTTATCGGCGCAAACCTTTTGCGCATCTGGATTAACATCGAAGAACGCCGTCACCCTGCGCAAGGAGCCCAAGCATGACGACTCAGGTACGTAAAAATGTCATGGATATGTTTATCGATGGCGCACGTCGCGGTTTTACTATCGCCACGACCAACCTGTTACCCAATGTGGTCATGGCGTTTGTCATTATTCAGGCGCTGAAAATTACCGGTCTGCTCGACTGGGTAGGCCATATCTGCCAGCCCGTGATGGCGCTGTGGGGGCTTCCTGGTGAAGCGGCTACGGTGCTTCTGGCCTCGCTGATGAGTATGGGCGGCGCCGTTGGCGTAGCTGCCAGTCTGGCTACTGCCGGCGCGCTGAGCGGCCACGATGTTACCGTGCTGCTGCCAGCCATTTACCTGATGGGAAACCCGGTACAGAATGTCGGCCGCTGCCTCGGTACTGCCGAAGTCAATGCCAAATATTACCCGCATATTATCGCAGTCTGCGCCATCAATGCGCTACTGTCTATCTGGGTCATGCAGCTTATTGTTTGAGTCAAGGAGTTATTATGCCTGATTTATCCGCGGCGGAATTTACGCTGCTGCAGGGAGCGCGCCTGTTTGCGCCAGAAGAACGGGGCATCTGCGATGTTCTACTCGCGAACGGCAAAATTATTGCCGTCGACGCTGATATCCCCGGCGATATCGTACCGAACTGTACGGTTATCAATCTTAGCGGTCGTATGCTGTGTCCGGGCTTTATCGACCAACATGTTCATTTAATCGGCGGCGGCGGCGAAGCGGGACCGACAACGCGGACGCCGGAAGTCTCCCTGAGCCGTCTGACGGAAGCCGGTATCACAACGGTTATCGGCCTGCTTGGCACCGACTCCGTCAGCCGTCATCCCGCTTCGCTGTTAGCTAAAACGCGAGCATTAAATGAGGAAGGGATCACCGCCTGGATGTTAACGGGCGCTTATCACGTTCCGTCGCCGACCATTACCGGCTCGGTAGAAAAAGACGTCGCGCTTATCGATCGCGTCATCGGTGTGAAATGCGCGGTCTCCGACCACCGTTCCGCCGCGCCCGCGGGTAATCAACTCGCTAGCATGGCCGCAGAGTCACGCGTTGGCGGCCTGCTGGGCGGTAAACCCGGTGTCAGCGTTTTTCATATGGGTAGCAGCAAAAAAGGGTTACAGCCGCTGTATGACATCCTGGAAAACAGCGACGTGCCGATCGGTAAACTGCTGCCTACCCACGTCAACCGTAGCGAGTCTCTTTTCGAACAGGCGCTGGCGTTCGCGCTTAAAGGTGGCGTAATCGACATTACCACCAGTATTCCGGATCCCGTCGCGCCGGCGGAGGGCATTGTCAGAGCGGTAAAAGCCGGCGTCCCGCTTTCCCGGCTTACGCTTAGTTCGGATGGCAACGGCAGCCAGCCGCTGTTTGACGCAGCCGGAAATCTGACCGGTATCGGCGTCGCTGGCTTCGAAAGTTTGCTGGAGACGTTGCAGACGCTGGTTAACCGCTACGGATTCAGCCTGACCGATGCGCTGCGCCCGCTGACGACCAGCGTAGCCGCTTTCCTCAGTCTGGACGGAAAAGGCGAGATTCGTCCCGGTAACGATGCAGATCTGCTCGTCTTTAGCGCAGATTTACGCATTGAACAGGTGTATGCGCGCGGCAAACGCATGGTCAATGAGGGTAAAGCCTGCGTGAAAGGTACCTTTGAGCCAGCGTAATTCCCGCTAACTTCAGGCTGCCCCGTCACGGCATTCTGAAAGAGGACGGGATAAGCAGTTGTCAGCCGCCCGAATGGACGTAGAATGCCCCTTCGGGCGGCTGACAGGATAACGGTAAATGGATGTAACTGGAGCAGGTTTGCACAATATTGAGACAAAATGGCTGTATGATTTTCTGACGCTGGAGAAGTGTCGCAATTTCTCTCAGGCCGCTATTATCCGCAACGTATCGCAACCCGCCTTTAGCCGGCGTATTCGCGCCCTGGAACATGCCGTTGGCGTTGAACTGTTTAACCGGCAGGTCTCGCCGCTACAGCTTTCCGAGCAGGGTAAAATATTTCATTCCCAGGTTCGCCACCTATTACAGCAGTTGGAAAGTAATCTGACCGAACTGCGCGGCGGCAGCGATTATACGCTGCATAAAATCAAAATTGCCGCCGCCCACTCGCTCTCCCTCGGCCTGTTGCCGACCATCGTTAAGCAGATGCCCACACAGTTTACCTACTCCGTTGAGGCGATAGATGTCGACCAGGCGGTAGATATGTTACGTGAGGGGCAAAGCGATTTTATCTTTTCTTATCACGATGAAAATCTGCAACAGACGCCGTTTGATAATATCCGCCTGTTTGAGTCGCGACTGTTTCCCGTCTGCGCCAGCAGTGAACAGGGCGAGCCGCGCTATACGCTTGAGCAGCCGCACTTTCCGCTGCTCAATTACAGCCAGAACTCCTATATGGGCCGGCTGATAAATCGTACTCTGACTCGCCATGCTGAACTGAGTTTCAGTACGTTTTTCGTCTCTTCGATGAGTGAATTATTAAAACAGGTTGTGATGGACGGCTGCGGAATCGCCTGGTTGCCTGAGTATGCTATCCGTCAGGAGATTACCGACGGACGCCTGATTGTGCTTGATGCCGACGAGCTGGTTATCCCGATTCAGGCCTATGCCTATCGCATGAATACCCGCATGAGCCAGGTGGCCGAAACGTTTTGGCGCGACCTGCGTGGGCTTCAGGCCGCGCTGTAGACCATCAGGCGGAAAGGCGTTGTTCCCCGGCCACAGTGGCGCGAGTGTCCGGCCAGGACTCATACCAGCGAATCGCCGCGCGCACCAGCGACGCCGTGGAGTCAATCATCGGGCACGCTACCGCATCTTCATATCCGGCCACAATTAGCGGGATTTCGGTACAGCCCATAATAATTGCCTGAACGCCGCGGGCAACAAGGCTATCGATTTGCGGCAGCAACAGCGCTTGCGCCGCAGGTTTATCGCCGCGTTTAAGCGTATAAATAGCCTGCATCACCAGCGCCTGTCCCGCGTCTTCCGGCTGAATTAACGTCAACCCATGCGCCTGAGCTTTCTTTTGATATAACCCAGTCGCCAGCGTCGCATTTGTCGCCAGCAGCCCAACATGCCGCGCCGATGGCGGAATGTCTTCCAGGGTAGCGTCCAGAATGCTGATCATTCGCGCTTTCGCAACGTTCTGTAAATCATCAAACCAATAATGCGCAGTGTTACACGGGATAACGATACACTCCGCCCCGGCATCTTCCAGCATATGCAGATAACGCTCCAGATAACGGTATGGCGAAGGCCCGCCGGATAACAGATATGCAGTACGATCGGGAATATCAGGAATAGAGCTGACAATAAGCGGGATGTGCTGTTGATCACAACTGGCATGTCGCAATTCAACAAATTTCTCCAACATATCCGCCGTTGCCGCAGGTCCCATTCCCCCCAGTATCCCAATGGTGTGTTTCATCGCTTTTCCCGCTTATTTACGTCAAGGTCAGAAACACACTATCAACTTGATGTGTATATAAAAAATGCCGTTTTATTAGCGGCTATGCGTAAAAATCATAGCGGGTGTCAGGATCACGCGTTATGGCATTTTTAAGTACTCAATTAGCTATACGAGCGCTAACCTGCCTTTGCAAGACGCTAAACGTTGCTTCGTCACGCGAGAGGCCCCACAGTGAACCCGCTAGCCTGTTTTGTCCTTATCTCCACAATTCCTGTCGGTGAAGTGGCAGCCGTGTTTTGCTTTTTGGCGCTAATGCGGGTATATCCCAACGAATATGGCTATAAACCAAATCCACGGTTTCCGTGGCGCTGTCTTCGGTATGGCCATGATTGCTCATGCGTAAAATCCGCACATTGGTGAGCGTATAAATAATGAATGGCTGCATTGCGCCCTTATCATTACGGCATAATGTCAGCACGCCTTCTTTCACCGTTTTCCCGTTACGATAGTGCTCATAGAGCCCTGGCGTCGCAAGATCGATAGGCTTCGTCAGCGTCAATCCACCAATATATGTTCCTCTCGCTTCGCCGGATTCCCACTTCGCCTGGCTGTGGTTGTAAGCAATAAGTCTTATTTGTTTTTCGAAACCTTTGGTCAAGCTTTCGCCTTCAATACCGTCCAGTTTTAAATAGATGGCGTCCATCCCCCCTCCGTGATTATCAGGCGGCAAAGCAGGCTGACAAGGACAGAACGCCAACAATGAAAAAACGTTCCATTTTCCAGTCATCTCGCTGGTATCCCTACATACCAGGTTAAATGTCCAACGATCTGATAAGACTGGATTCTTGCTAAATACCTTCTGCCATAAACAATCCATTTTGCAATAGCGTGACTGACGTAAAATCTATTACGTCTGGCATTCGAACATCGTTTTATGAATAACCATAACTATTATAAGAACCATATCAAAAAACAAATATCAATATCATCTCTTATTTTTATGTGAGAAATTTCTTAATTATACAGAAGCAGAATATAGACAATTCTTATTCCTTTTCACATTAATGGATTTTTTAGGCTTTTATAATATCAATAACAACCATTCCAATAGAACATATTTAGCATGTGAATATATTTAATGCTTTTATCCCGCGCTGAGTTATCACAGTAATAAATGATTTGCATCAAAAATGCGCGTTTCAGCGTCACATAATTCGGCGGCAATTTATAAAGTCACCTTCCAGAGTAAGCGGCACGTTCTATGGTAAGGCCATATGATTTTGCGCCTGGACAATACATCAGCCGCTTTACCCTTACATTTAGTCGTGATACGTTAGCTGACATGAACATAAAACGCTCCAATGCTACGCAACGTCATCTCCGCCGGCGTCTGCCTTCCTGAAGGCGGAACGGATCAATATTCCTCTTTAAGTAGCCGCCTTTCGGCAGCTACTTTGTTTCGGGACGTCTTTCCCAAAATTCTGACAGATGATCGTCCCACCGGCGCGCTGCACCTCGGCCATTAATTAGCGATTCGGGAAAAATAGAAGTAACGTTGTCTTTACGTGGCTGGATGCGTTCCATCCGGATAAAACCAAAGTCGTGGTGATGAAAGCATATTATCAACAAGGCGGGTCAGGCGATCGTGTTTGTAAAAATGACCTGGAGACTTGTCTGCAAGAGTTGATCGCACCAATACACGAACGGCGAGCAAAATTTATTGATAATAAGGGAGAACTAATGGAATTGCTGAAAAAAGCAGCTGGCGGGCTGCATGAAGTCACGTAAAAGACGCTACAGGAAGTGAAGCGTTGACTTCGTCTGCCAACGTTTTTCCAGGTATAATCAGGCGTCCACGTTGTCCAACGGCCATGACTCAAACAGGTAGCCGTCAAAGTAAATATCATCAACATTGGAAAACTCCAGCAGACGCTGTTTTACGTTTTCCAGATGCTGCCACATCGCCAGCTTCGCTGCGCGGGCGTCTTTTTTAATTAACGCCGCGAGGATCTGTTTATGATCTACCAGCCACTCTTTACGGTAAAGCGTATCGCCCAGATGGCTGTGAAGCTGGAGCCACATCGGGTTATTTTCACGCCATTGCCAGGACTGGCGGAAGAGTTCTACCAACATACTGTTATGGGTCGCTTCAGCTATGGCCAGATGAAACTGCATATCACCGTTTTCTGAGCCGCCGGGCGCGCTGGAAGCTAGCTCTCGCTCTTCCAGTTGTAGCGCCTGGCGCATTTTAATGATGTCTTCACGAGTGGCCTGCAGAGCGGCAAATTCAGCAATATTACTTTCCAGTAACTGACGCGCCTGCAACAGTTCAAACGGCCCGGCGTCATTACAGTGATTTACGTCAGCCTCTCCAATTCCGTCATCACCCACACTGTCGAGCACGTAAATTCCGGCGCCGCGCCGAACTTCAACCAGACCTTTAATCTCCAGCATGATTAGCGCTTCACGCACGACGGTGCGCGTCACATTGAGCCTCTCAGCGAGCTCTCGCTCCGGCGGCAGGCGCTCCCCGGGGCGATACGGCGTCTGAACAATCAGATCGCGTATCATGGCGCCCACTTCCTGATAGGGTCTTTGCTGAGAAGTGTTTGATTTCATATTGCTCGTGCCCGTCCGATGCGATTTCCCAGTGTCAGACTATAGCATTTGTAAAGAAGGATAGCACGCTTAGCATACCAAAAACGCGAAACTGGTTAACCAAAAAAACTGTCATCCGCCTGGTTTTGCCAGCGAAACCAGATAAATATAAAAATAACAGACAACTCTTACTGATGATATATCTTTAACCTCGTCGCCTGAATATGAAAATCATTATTGGTTTACCAATAAATAATTTATCAACCACAAAAAAGACCACCAAATGTGCTTGTACATTGACAGGCACAAAGCACCTGACATAACGTGATCGGCGAGAATCCAGCCTGTCCCCTTTGTATCCAGAACGCATTATGATAAAAAACACTGTGTGTTTCGTCCCAGGTATTTCCGGAGCCAGCAACGCCTCCAGTCTGTCGATCCGCAATCGCCGGGCAGCGATTATTCTGCATGAAATTTATGGGATTAACGCTCATATCCAGCGCGCAGGCCATGAATGGATGACACGCGGATTCGACGTCTATACCCCCTCGCTGTTTCCTCACCATACCCCTTTTCGCTATGAGCAACAGGAGGAGGCTTACCATCACTTTTCAGAAAAGATTGGTTTTGATTCCGCCGTCGTTACCACGTTACTCAATGATCTCAGAGTGCAGTACGAGACGCTGATCGTCGTTGGATATAGCGTCGGCGCCACGCTCGCATGGCTAAGCGCGGCCAGTGGGTTATGCGATGGCGTAATTTGCTATTACGGTTCCCGTATACGCCAGTACACCCATCTTGCGCCTCGCTGCCCGACGCTGGTTATTATCGCGCGCTATGAGCCAGCGTTTGATCCCCTCGCCATGCGTCAGGCGTTGGAAAAGCTCCCACGGGTGCGGTGTAAAATGTACGATGCGCGGCACGGCTTTTGCGATGCTGATAGCGCAACCTTTGATGCAGCCCTATCCCATCAGGTAATGGACCTGGTGACTACATTTATTCGCGACCTCATCAGTGCAAACACATCGCCCGATTGAGACCGGCTTTTCACCTTTAGTGGATACTTTTTTCTACGAGCTTTTCCAGCTTTTTCAAAGCCTGTATGGCTGCGGCATCAAGACCATAACGCTGCAGCGTTTCGGCCGGATGATAACTAACTAACGTTCGCCCATCGGCTTGCTGACGAATAAGAACCCGAAACGGTAAATCCAGCGCCAGTTCGGGATGCGCCAGCATTAGAGGAGTTCCGCCTTTAGGATTACCAAAAACCAGAACCGTTGTCGGCGGCATTTTCAGGTTAACATTTTGTGCCGCTCTGGCATGGTCAAATTCCCCAAATAACACCAGACCATTATCAGCGACAGCTTTCATCAACCGCAACCGGGTCTGCGGATAGTCATAAGCGCTGTATGTTTTAACCATGGTTATCGCTCCGTCCTCTGTTGCAAATCCAGGCCTTATTAAAGTTAACATCAACGTTATCGCCAGTAAAAAAGGCTTTAAAATAGTACTCATTCTTCTCTCTCCCTAACCCAATCCCCATGAGCAAATGCGACACAGACGATATACAGGCTAAAAAATCAATAATCGCACTGTACCGCTTATTATTACATTAAACATCTCACCACTAAAAAAGCCGACAGCAAGACAAAAAAATCAGACGACTGAACAAGTTTAATTAGAGATAATACATTCTGACTTAGCCGCCTGGTTCATCAGACGTAATTGTTGCAGGCAGGCTGGACATGGACAGTGTGGAAAAACCAGAGCATACACGTAGTACGTGAGCATGTTGAACACAGCCTTGGGCCAAACTGGCAAATAAAATAGCCTGATGGGCTAAGCTCTAAGCGACAGCGTGATAATTATTATGGTACAACATCATCTTCTTCAGCCTGCTGGGTAAGGAAAAATATACTCCGCTCAGTAAGATAATAGATACTACAGGCCAACTCTTCAGAGATTCGGAGCATCATTACGTAGTGATGATGCGACTTTTCTTGAGCAATTAGTGGAAATATTTCTGACTCCAACACGTTACTTAAAAATTGAAATTTACGCTCATATTCAGCAGAGATAACGTCTCTCGCCATCAGACTTGCCATGAGTGTATTTAGATTATCTTTCTCGTGATATAAAATACCCTTTTTCTCATGAATTCTGATTAGAACTCTTCTGAAGACAGCGTGGCATTCACTTACGACGCGAGCAAAATCATTAAGCATCAGGCGATTGTACGCCTCCATAAGATCGTATTCGACAAAGCCATACTCCCCAGGGGAATACAAATAATAACGTATATTTTTAAGTCGTTTTATTCTGCGTAATCTTACTATTCTATTATTTTCAAATCGATATTTTAAATTATGCTCATGAAATATATTATTTAAATCACTAATCGCCTTATCTGGCTCTAACCCAAGCGTGATTTCATAGGCCCGAAGATAGGTATCTATATATTTAAAAGCAAGCTCAACTGTATCAATATGTTTTCTTTTATCATCTGTTTTTAACAACAAATTACTAATTTCATCCAGATATGACGTTGAATGCTCATAGAGGGTGAATAAGCCGTACTCTTTGCGCAGAGTCTTACATATTCTTCGATAAACTTCGTCAGAATGACTGTTATGATAACAGTATAATGTCATGTCATAAAAAGAGGAACAACTCCCTAACGTATTAATAATCAACAAAATAATCTGCTCTCGTATTTCTAACGGAATATCTTCATATAACAGGTCGCTATGCCTTAGTGAGTATGGTCTAAAGGTATGCATTCCTCCCCCTGCAACATAACGGATATTACGCTAAATAGTGCCACATTACTCTACTTCAGCGGTTCAGGCGTTAACATCAGCTCAACAATAGGTAATTTTTTCTGATTTTTTAATCGTGCTGAGTGGGTATTTATATTCAATACAGATGATAGACAAAGTAAAGAACCTTGCATATTTATGACGATGAGGCCGGAGTCTTCTTGTCAGATAAAACGTTAGATACCATTAATGAATTGAGAACGATTCTATTATTTTACCCATTATCATACTTACTCAACCGCAAAATCATCCTGACAGACAAAATCAATAAGCCGTTTAATGACAACAACATTCGCTCTGTTGCCATGGGTTGATAAACCTTTATCATACAAACAGTTATTCTATGTATACCTCAACCTCATCTGACGATTTACCCATTCCCAACGCGGACACCGGATGTCTGGAATAGATATAGACCTCTACTACACTCTTCTGTTTTAATTGGCTTGAATCGCCACGGATAATCCAGACACTTCCGAGCCGTTGATAATACTGGTTTTCATATTCTGTTGGTGACATCTGATTACTCGAACCATGCCGACGCTTACTGTTATAAAACATTTCGATGTAATCAAAAATATCGCTGCGGGCTTCTTCCCGCGTTCCGTAGATCTTTTTCTTTATCCGCTCACGTTTCAGTAACTGGAAAAAGCTTTCTGCAACCGCGTTATCGTGACAGTTACCGCGACGGCTCATACTCCCTTCCAGACCGTGTGATTTCAGGAATGACTGCCACTCATGGCTTGTGTACTGACTGCCCTGGTCCGAGTGAACCAGCAACTTTCTTTGCGGATTACCCCTCCATACAGCCATCAGCAGTGCGTTCAGGACAACGTCCTTTGTCATCCGGGATTGCATTGACCAGCCGATAATTTTACGTGAGAACAGGTCAACAACCACGGCCAGATACAGCCAGCCCTCGTGAGTCCTGATGTAGGTTATGTCCTTTACCCAACGCTCATTCGGCGCATCCGGATTGAACTGTCGCTGGAGCCTGTTGGGCGATACGATACAGGCCTCGTCTTTGCGTGCCCGCGGGCTCCGGTACCCGACCTGAGCCTTTATCCCGCAGTCGCCAGACTCTGTTCACTCCGCACTGTTGCCCGCTGTCCCGCAAGTCCAGATGGATCTTGCGATAACCATAAACGCAACCGGACTCCAGCCAGAACTGTTTGATCTGTCCCGTCAGTCTCCGATCTACCTGGTGGCGCTGAGAATGCGGCTGCTGAAGCCAGGCGTAAAAGCCACTGGGATGAACATTCAGCACCCGACAGAGCAGACGAACAGGCCAGCAACTGCTGTTGTCACGGATAAAGGCGTACCTCAGTCGGACAGCTTTGCGAAGTACGCCGTGGCTTTCCTGAGAAACTCCCGGTTCACACGCATAACTCAGGATCTTGCTGGAGAGAGTAACCCAGTGATTTTGCCCTTCGTTTAAGCCCGTCGAGTACGCGATTACGGTAGCGCTCTTCATAATAATCCGCGCCAGGATCGACATATTTCTGACCATATTTAAGGGCATTGTAGAACAGTATTGCCAGTTTTCTTGCCGTTGCAGTGACTGCTTTTGCTTTCCCGATACGGGATGATAATCGACGATAAAAAGCACCCAGCGCGGTATCACTCCGGCCAATTGTTGTGGCTGCCAGTCTTAGTGCAGCAGCAATTCGACTGGATGAACGCCGTGTTTTCGAGGACAGTACTTTTCCACCGGAGATCTTATTCCCCGGGGACAAACACAGCCACGAGGTAAAATGGCTCGCATCCGGCCAGCGATTCATGTCAGTACCGCATTCGGCAACGAATTTTAGTGCCAGATAAGGACCAAACCCATGTATCTGTGTCAGGTCTGCTCCGGTAATTTTCCAGAGTAATGGTCTGACATCAAAGGAAAGCTGATTGGGCTGTTTTGTACGATGTCTGGCGGAGGGCAATACTCCTTCAGGCTCTTCAGTTCCGGTGCTGAGCTGCAATAATGAAGTTTCGATTTGATCATCACACTCACGGATTTTTTCCTGGTAAAAATCGAAAAATGCCACCGACTGTTCAGGTGCAAAAAGATGTTCAGGCTGCCAGTTCCCTGTCAGTGCCTGTTGAAGAACCTCTGGCGTCTTTTTACATCTGACATCACGATACTGGATCAATACTGAAGGATCGCGCTCACCACTGACAATAGCTCTGACGATTGAAAGACCGGTAACGCCAGTAATATCCGATACGGCATGATGCAATTGAACATTCATCTGCATCAACGCCTTCTGCATATGCTGGATATGCGCAGCCCGGTATTCAGTCAGGCGTTCCCGTTGTCTCAAATAAGACCTGAGTACGGAAATGTCGTGTTCAGGTCTGAAACTGGCCCGGAGAAGGCCAAATGAATGCAGCTTCTGCAGCCACTGTGCGTCATTGACATCAGTCTTGCGACCGGGAACATTTTTTGCATCTCTGGCATTAACAAGGATCACATTGAAACCCGCAGCTTCAGGGATCTCAAAAGCAGGCAACCAGTAAACGCCTGTGGACTCCATGGCAATGGTCGTAATGTGACAGGTTTTGAGCCAATCGGACATCCGGTGAAGGTCGGCAGTGAAACGTTGAAAAGTTCTGACCGGCGCGGCGTCAGCATCCGGTGGAACGGCGACAACGTGGAATTCAGCGCCAATATCAACGCCAGCAGCATGAGGATGGATAACAGACATTCGGGAGGATTTTTTCATGGAAATCTCCTTGCTCATTTTTCGATGAACGAAGGAGGGGACGACGGAGAAATCACCTTCCTGAACGGGAACAAAGTCACCACTGTCGGATCCGCCACAGTCCCTGAACCATGTTTTTTTACGGGGTCATACCACCAAAAGGCCGACGGCTGCTTCCTTCGCTAAATTAGCCTGCCAACTTTTCCGGGGAGTTTCTGAGACTCAGGACGGGGTTTCCCCCATGGACAGTTTTTTAATATTTCGTTTTCCATTTCATTGCGTTGTAGCTTTTTCTTCTGCTCGCGTATTTCGATTTGTTCTGGTGTCATCGGAGAGGCTTTTGGTGTTTTGCCCTGACGCTCATCACGCAGTTGTTTGACCCATCTTGTCATTGTGGAAAGGCCGGCATCCATAGCTTTGGCGGCATCTGCCACCGTGTAGTTCTGGTCAACAACCAGTTGAGCGGATTCGCGTTTAAACTCTGCGCTGAAATTTCTTTTTTTCATGGGAGCACCTGTGTTGTTCTGAGGTGAGCATATCACCTCTGTTCAGGTGGCCAAATTCAGTGTGCCACTTCATTCATTGGGCTATTGTGTGGCTGGATCATAGCCGTAATCATTTGTGATATTTTTTCTACAGGAGAGAAATTCAGACAGTGGACAGATATTTTTCTCATTCTGACAGCAGTTGGTAACGGTATTTTTTGGGTGTCAGATAGAGAGGTTGCTGTCGGTAAAACAGCATATGAGGAAACAATTACGGACATTAATGATGCAGCAAAATATCTTCTTGTTCAGGTGAAAGACTATAGCCACATGTGTGATAATAACAGGCTTTCCGAAATGTCATCTTGTCAGTGGGCATCGTACATTCAAGAAACACTAGAAAACATTGCCGGTACAAAATCATCTGTGATTGAATATGTAATACCTGAAAATATTGATACCTTCTACAAAATCCCTGAGTACTATAACAATCAAGTATCTCCGGATAAAATCAGACAGGAATTTCAAGACTACAATAAAAAACTATGTCCAAATAAGGCTCTTTCAAAAACAATAACACAATTGCCACCACCTTCTCGATGGTGCCAGACTCCCCCCCCCCAGCGTACTGTAATGCCATTCAAGAGGGAAAATTTAAAACAGGCATGTCAGACCGTTTCGCTGTCGCCAATGAATGTGTAATTACATCATTGTTAATGTACCGCCAAGTTTTATTGAAAAAACAAGCTCGTTTATCCTTAAGTAAAAACGCCCCTCATTATAGATGGATGTGGTTTATTGCTATGTCTATTTTTATTGGTGGAAAAATTGCTAATGTAATGACAAAAATAGGCAATGTAGACAATCGTGTCACATCTGAAAAGCATAGAATTAAATTTATTATTTTGACAGCATTTAGATTTATAAAGCGTATCTTAATAAAATGCGTAACACTCTCTCAAAAAACATTTTTTTCAACAGTCACCATTATTAAAAAATTGAGAGCAGAACGAAAAAAACCTAACCAAAACAGTAAAAATATTTAATCGCAAGGTCAATTTCAGAGTAACCTGAATAAAGGGTGAGGGGTACTTTTCAGGTACCCCTAGAGATACGTTGATAGTACGTTTTAATTTCCTGAAGAGGCTCACACTATTGACAACCGAGTTTAATTCTTAACCGTTATATAAGAGCATTGAGGGTTAATTGAGTACAAAATTCAGAAATCTGACTAACCATCTACTTTGTTAAAGATCTCGTGGATCGTTCTTACCGATGATACAAGTGAATGCGGTGCTCTTACTAGTAATACAATTTGAAGAAGTCACCTACTAGCCTTAACTATAAGACTGGACGAATGAATCAAATTAAACAAATATGTAAAACAACTCATACGCCATTCCCCCGGTTGATCTTCGCATAGTCAAACGGCGTAATCCCTTTATCCCGATTCGCATCCAAAAAATCAGCCCACCACTGCAACATCAACTTGCGCTCATCCAGATGTTCCGCTTTATGGATATACGCCGCCCTCACCGAATTGTGTTCCATATGGCTCATCTGCCTTTCCACCGCATCCTTCGACCATAGTCCTGACTCAATTAACGAACTACAGGCCATTGTGCGGAAACCGTGGCCGCAAACCTCAACCTTAGTATCATATCCCATCACCCTTAGCGCACTGTTCACGGTGTTTTCACTCATGGGCTTACGCGGATCGTGATCGCCAATAAAAATGAGTTCATGTTCGCCGCAGAACTGTTTTATTTGCTTCAGGATCGCCAGCGCTTGCTTTGAAAGCGGCACCAGATGAGGTGTACGCATCTTTGATCCTCGCTGAGAATGTTTCACGCCGGGAATAGGCTCTCGCTCAGGCGGGATGGTCCACATTGACGTTTCAAAATCGATCTCTGACCAGCGAGCAAAACGCAGCTCACTGGAGCGAATAAAGATAAGCAGAGTGAGTTCCGTTGCCCAGCGGGTCAGCGGCCTGCCGATATAGCCGTCTATTTTCTCAAGTAACTCAGGGATGCGCTTTAACTCCAGCGCCGGACGATGCTGCCGATTACTGGAAGCTACCGCCCCCGCCATCTCCTGCGCCGGGTTGTAATCAATTACCCCGCTTTGCACTGCATAACGCATGATGGCCGTGGTGCGCTGTTGAAGACGGGAAGCCACCTCAAGACGTCCAGATGTCTCTACGGCTTTGATGGGAATTAACAGATCGCGGGTACCCAGTTCAGCAATATTGCGAGTACCAATTGCCGGGAAGATATTATCCTCCAGGCTCTTTTTTACGCGATTAGCATGATCTTCCGACCATTTTTGGTTGGTCACGAGCCACTCTCTGGCAACCTTCTCGAAAGTAATAATCTCTTTCGCCTGCTCTTCTTTCACAGCACGTTTATGCTCACGAGGATCGATACCAGCAGCTACCAACCTTCTGGCCTCTTCCCTTTTCTTCCTGGCATCCGCCAGCGAAACATCCGGATAAACGCCGAACGCCATCAAATGCTGTTTACCACCAAAACGGAAACGAAATCGCCAATACCTGGAACCGTTAGGCTTTACAAGTAAGAACATGCCGTCGCCGTCAACAAGTGAATACTCTTTCTCCTCAGGTTTCGCAGAACGAACTTTAGTATCCGTTAGGGCCATAATGGTCCTCCTTCGATTGGTATCTCGTGAGTATACAAGCAATATCGAATCGGCAAATATACTCATTAGTATACTCACAAGCTTGTTGATGTGGGTTGAGTTAGGTTGACTTCAGTTGAGGGAAAAAGCGGATAAAGCCTTGTGTGGCACGGATTTTGGGCATAAAAAAGACGTCAATTGACGTCTATTTACATGCTTTTGGTGCGAAGGCCGGACTCGAACCGGCACGTATTTCTACGGTTGATTTTGAATCAAAGCGATCGGGTAACTTAACCTACTAACAAATCAGCGTTTTTACAGTGAAGTCCTTTTCAAACAACGAAAAAGGCACTGGTTATGAAAAACGCAGATGCACCTGATTTACCAACACTCATTGCCGCTATTCTTTCCACCAAAGGCGGCGTGGCGAAAACCACCGATACGGCGAACCTCGGCGGCTACCTGGCCGATCAGGGGTTGAAAGTCCTGATGATTGACGCCGATATCCGCCAGCCGACGCTCAGCAGCTATTACCCTCTTGATAACGAAGCCCCTGGCGGGATTTACGAGCTTATCGCGCAGAACGAGCTGGATCCAGCCATCATCATCTCACACACCACCATTCCCGGACTGGATATCATCATCTCCAACGATCCGCGCGGCGAACTGATGAACCTGCTTCAGGCCGCGCCGGACGGTGTGATCCGTCTGCGCCATCTGGTACGCCAGATCCCCGGCTACGACATCATCCTGATCGATACCATCGGCGCACGCACTATCGCGCTGGAAATGGTCCTGCTGGCAAGCGATCTGGTGGTCTCTCCAGTGCTGCCGGAAATGCTCTCCGCACGCGAGTTCCTGCGCGGTACGCTGCAAATGTATCAGGATCTCCAGCCCTTTACCCGCTACGGCATCCCATTACCGCCACTGAAGGCTGTGATTAATAAACTCGACCACACCAACGACGCTCGCGAGATCCACCACAACCTGCTCCAGGTATTGCAGCATAAACAACAGGAGCAGGAACTGCTGGTTCCTACCGACATCCTGATGACCCCGGTTTACGCCAGCGTGGCTTACCGCCGGGCGGCATCGCTGGGCATGCCGGTGCATCGGCTGGATGCTGCCAGACCGAAAGGACGCACAACCCCCTGCGCTGCCGAAACTATGCGCTCGCTGGCCGAGGAGCTGTTTCCGCAACTTATCGCTCTGCCATCCCTGAATAGGGAGGGCATCGCATGAAACGGAAAATCTGGCGGGCATTTTGCTCTTATTACGCCCAACGCCCCTTTGAGAAAGATGACGAAGTACTCGTGTACTTTGAAGCCGCCGATCGTGAAGAGGCGCGGGAAACCCTACCGGTGTTAATGTCGCTACTCTGGCATATCCCACCGGAAAAAGTGGACTGCTACAATCTGGAGGATGAAGACGAGCTGCGTGATAACTCCGGCTCGGAGACTACCCCAAGAGACTGGCCGCTGTTTGAAATCGGCTGGTCCCGCAATAAACCACTCTACTCCAGCGATTTACCGCTATTGCTGCTGCCACCGCATCAGCAAACCCGCCTGTGGGAAGCCTTTCTGGCCTGTCAGGAGGGAAATCGCGATGAATAAGCGCAAACGGCCACAGCCGCCCCACTCTGTCGAAGCGGAACAATCGGTACTCGGCGGACTGATGCTGGATAACGATCGCTGGGATGACGTCGCCACGCAGATTTCCGCACAGGATTTCTTTATCTCCGCGCACCGCACTATCTATAGCCATATGCAGACCCTGGTCGAACAGGGAAACCCCATCGACCTGATCACCCTGAGCGAATCGCTGGAACAGCAGGAGCAGCTCGAACAGGTGGGCGGCTTCGCCTATCTGGCGGAGCTTTCTAAAAACACGCCCAGCGCCGCCAATATCATTCCCTACGCGCAATATATTGCCAGCTACGGCGAGCTGCGCCAGTTGATGTTACTGGGCAATGAACTGAGCGATATGGCAGGCCAGCCGCGCAACTATGTGGCCGATGTGCTGGCCTTCGCCGAACAAAAGCTGTTTGCCATTGCGCAGTCGTATCAGGATGGCGGCCTGACCGACATCAGCGCCTGCTTTGACAACGTGCTGGCAGGCATCGCCCAACGCTACGAGGCAGAACGCGGTAGCCTCAGCGGCACGCCTTCCGGCCTGGAACAGCTCGACGCCCTGACCTGTGGCTTCCAGCCTGCCGATCTGATTATCGCCGCCGCTCGTCCCTCGGTCGGCAAAACCGCCTTCGCCCTGACGCTGTGTGTCAACGCGCTAATGCTGCGCCCCACCCAGCCAGTACAAATCTACAGCATGGAAATGTCGTCGGAGTAACTACTGCTGCGGCTGGTTTCTCTGATTGGCCGCGTCTCGCAAACCCGGCTACGCAGCGGCGATCTCGGTGATGACGACTGGCAGCAGATTGGCCTCAGCGCCAACGTTCTGATGACAGAATGGAAAGATCGCCTGCTGCTCGACGATTCCGGGATCCTCACCCCATCCCTGCTACGCAGTCGGGCCAGACGATCGATGCGCCAGCATGGAATTCCCTCGCTGATCGTGGTTGATTATCTGCAACTGATGCGCTGCGGTGGCGCGGAAAATCGCAATCAGGAGATCTCGACGATCTCCCGCTCGCTGAAAGCGCTGGCTAAGGAACTACACTGCCCGGTGCTGGCACTGTCGCAGCTTAACCGGGCGCTGGAATCACGCCTTAACAAGCGCCCCTGCAATGCCGATCTGCGCGATTCCGGCTCTATTGAGCAGGATGCCGACGTGATCTTATTCCTCTATCGCGACGAGCTGTACGATCCCAACACGCTGGATCGGGGCATTGCCGAAGTGATTGTCAGCAAACAGCGCAACGGCCCGACAGGCACGGTGCGAACCCGATTTATCAGCGATCAAACCCGCTTCGAATCGCTCAGCCACCAGGGAGTGGAGTCATGAACAACAAGCTGACTTCGACGGAACTCCAGTCCCGCCTGCTACAGGGCAATTTCGATCGAGGAAGATCGCCCGATGAGCGATTTGCCGATCCGCAGATGGAAACCTCGATGATCGTCACGCTGGAGCAGCTTCGCCCTTACGATCTCAACCCCCGGTTGATGCGCAACCCCAACTATGACGACATCAAGGAATCGATCCGTCGTCGCGGGCTGGACACGCCGCCGCCGATCACCCGTCGTCCCGATCAGGAGTGGTTCATCATCGCCAACGGCGGCAATACCCGCCTGTCGATCCTCAACGAACTGTGGCGCGAAACGCATGACGAGCGGTTCTGGCGCATTCAGTGTCTGTACAAGCCGTGGGCCGGTACATCCGATCAACCCATGCTGGGCGAACTGCGCTGCCTGATCGGCCATCTGGCGGAAAACGATATGCACGGCAAACTCAGCTTCATCGAGCGGGCGCTAGGGATCAACAAGGCGCGGGAGCTGTACCAGCAGGTGGAAGAGTGTCAGCTTTCGCAACGAGAGCTGGCAGAGCATCTGAAGAACGACGGTTATCCGATCAACCAGTCACACATCAGCCGAATGGAACAGGCGCTGGAGTACCTGCTGCCCTGTATCCCCGAAGTACTGTACGCCGGGATGGGCCGCTCGCAGGTGGAAAAACTGCTGTCATTGCGGGCGGCATCATTACATCTCTGGCAGCGTCATTCCGCCGAAGACGTCGGTTCCTTTGATAATCTCTTTTCCTCTGCGCTGTCGCTGTTCAACGACCAGCCTGAAGACTTTGCCATCGAGCGGGTGCAGGATGAGCTGCTGGGGCTGATGAGCCAGGAGCTAAACGTTGACTACAACCTGCTGTTGCTGGACGTTGATCCTTCTGAGCAAAAACGCCAGGCCGTGCTCGGCCCCACGCCAGAGCCGCCGCCCTATATTCCACCGGAAGACCCCGAACCGCTCCCGATAACGCGCAGGCGTAAACCTGAAACAGAGGAAGAGGACGTTGGCGCGCCAGTCCCTCTGCCTGAACCAGAAGAAGCGCCATCGCTCTTGTGTGAAGGGACCGAACCCGTTACGGATATCTGGCGCATCCCACAACTGTGGGACACCACGGAGTCCTTACGATCGGCCAGCGATCGTCTGGCGTGGGATCTGGCGGAACATTACGCCATCGATGATCGGGTGATTTCTGACGCCGACATAAATGGCATTGGCTTCCAGGTGATGCCATTCGCATCAGATCACCCCATGTTCACCCGGCCACAGTCACGCGCCTGCTGGGCGCTGCTGGCGGCGCTCAACGAGATCCCGCTAACGGAAGATCTGGCCTCTGCACTGACGCCTGGGCTCTTTTTTCAACGTGATGCAGACGGCTTCTTCTTCAGCGATGAATTTCTTATTAAAGCATTCCGGCTGATCCGTATTGTCCGCCGAATCAAAGAATTACAGCAGGAGGCACAACATGCTGCCGACGATTAATCAGGCCGTTTTGTCACAGGTGATACAAGCCCTGAAGGACGGCAATGTGCGCTGTTGCGAAGCGCTGGGCTTTGACCGCGAAGAGTTAAACGAACTTAACGCCCTGACCTTTGAAGAGCTAATGCACATGGGCAACACCTCGGCGCAGTTCCTAAAAATCACCATCAACCATGACGTGCTGCGCAAAATGCTGGTTCAGGTACGCCAGGAACAAAAATTCCAGCAACTGGTCAGCCAGGCGGTGCAGCTTGGCGGCTCAATAGCGTTAATCAGCCACTACTTCGGGATATCGACTGCTGAAATCAGCGCCCGCCGTCGGCTGATGGGGATCCACGTTCGTCAGGGGCGCAACCAGGTTCCCGGCGAAGAAGAGGAAGCCGCGCTCTGGAATCGCTGGCAGGAGATCAAAGTGGACAACATCGACTCTATACCGGCACTGGAAGCCATGATGCTGCTGGCACAGGAACGTTCGCTCTCGCTGACCGTAGTCTGGAATCTGATCCGCCAGTGGGAAAAAAGCTGAGTGACCGAGGGGAAGATCATGACACCGTATATCCAGGCGCTGATCGCTATGACCGGCGACAAACTCCAGCAACGGATGCAAAAGGATCCGACAGCCGCTTCCGATAGCCTACTGTTTATGGGCAAACAACATGACACGGTTCCGCGTCGCCTTTTGCAGGATCCGCTGTTATCGCCCAGAGATAAATTCGCCTGGCAGGTGATCCGAATGCAGGCGCAGGACAACGGCGGCGCGGTGTTCCCCTCCTACAGCGAATTGCAGGTGCAGCTATCTAACCGCCCGCATGATGAAAAAGCCTCGCGCAGTACCGTCAGCCGGGCATTGTTGATGCTGCGCCTGACGCGCTGGCTCAGCCTGTGCCATAAGGCGCGGGATCGGGTATCCGGGCGTATCCTGGGGAATGTCTATGCGCTGCACGATGAACCGCTGAGCGTGCTGGATGCCGTGCGTTTCGATGCCAGCTATCTTCATCTGCTGGAGCAGTGCTCGCGACATGAAAACAAGGCCATCCGCGCCACTGCGCAAGGCATTCTGTACGACATTCGCCAGGATACCAGCCTGCGTTATTTAGCATCGCGTATAGAGGTGCTGGAAGAACGCGCCCGCTGGCAGCAGCGCCAGTCTCCTGAGAAGACTAAGCCAGAAACGTCCGGTCTCAATACGGTACCAGGCAAAATTTCACCTGGTACCGAATCGAGACTAAGCCGGAAACCGGGACCTGGCGGCTTAGTCTCAAATCAGGGCCAGGCTTCTGTACGTACTGTATCTACAGATCTTTGTAATAGTACTACCGCGCGCGTGAACAGCTCGCCACCGAACTGGCCACCTGAAATTCCGTTAACCCATCCTGAAAAACAGCTGGTCTTGCAGGTCATGCAGAACCTGCCGCCCCCACTGCGCCAGGAAGTGCTTGATGATGCAGCCCATCGCGTTGCCCGTGGCGGCATACAAAACCCGTTAGCCTATCTGCTGGCGACGCTGCGCAAAGCGCAGGACGGTGAGTTTAATCAGTATCGGCGCGGCAAAGTGACGGTACCGGAGTTTGTACTGCCTGTGGTTTCAGAGCCGAAAATACCGGTTGAGCCGCGTAAAAAACGGGATATCAGTAAGTTGGTTGCGGAGATTCGGGCGCAATGTCAGGGGAATGCCTGATACTGTGGCGGCTTTATCGATTCCTGCTCATATGTTTATAAAAACCGTTTTTATCGACATATGGTCGGAACGTGTCGATGCCATAAACATATTTCGGCCATATGTTTAAAAAAATGCATTTTATCGACATATTTCCAGATGCTTGATTTGGGATGCCCGGCGTTGTCAGTATGAATTAATGGATAAGCAGTACCCCATTTTTGATGTTTTACAGCTTGCAGGCTGTTTTTAGACATTACACCCTACAAGCTGTAAAAGTCGATGCCTTCATGCTTTTCAGCTGCATAGTTTAAAAAAATGACAATACAGGTACTTTTAGTACCTAAAAACGAAATAATTTAAACTATCCAGATACACGACATCGATATGGAAACCACGATGATGCCACTTCATAAAAACGGTTTCCCAGCCTGGATGGGATGGCGAACCATAGCAGCATTAAGGCGTCACGCCGAAGTGCAGTATCTTCAGTTCACCGTATCAACTAGCGCGGATAACAATTCGCTGAAGTAGGCGTGTGACTCAATGACGTAATCCGTTGATGCTTTATCGCGGATCTCAAAACAGTCATCTGTGAAACTGTAGGCAAACACGGACATGCCATCTTCACCAATCAGTATCTTGTCAGAGAGGTTCGGATCGACATAAATATCGTTGTCGCGTGTTTCAAAGTTGCGGATGTAGATATTCGACCATATTGGCTCGCCGTTTTCCGCTTGCACCATGCTGTACAGAGTCAAACCATTGTACTCAAGCCCATCCATGATTTTGAACATATCAGAGTAGTCCAGCCGGTTGATCATCAGGCGCTGGATATCCTCATAAACCCTTCTCTTCTGAGCATCCCATTCTGCAGGGGCTGCTTCGCGCATCAGGTCCGCCATTACATCTGGGTCTACTGGGTTGGCTACCGGATAATTATTGTCAACCAGCAGTGTTTTGAGGATACCAGGAGTGAAATAACTCTTTAACTGAGCGGGTAGCAAAGCAGGCATTGCTATTGTTCTTCCTTTCTCGTCGCAAAACTCAACAAGATAGCCCAGTGTTGGGGTATCAAAAACCATAACAATCGTACCCACCGTCCCTTTAGCCAGCCCTTCATCCGGCAAATCCTCACCTAAAACCACAACGTCTAATTCGGCTCTTTTCATTTTTGTTTTCTCATTTAACGAATATGGTTGTCAGGCGAGGAACTAGCGCATCTGTTTCATACATCCAGCCTGTACGCACGATCACTGTTTCACCGTTGACTCCTAAAATGGGCATATCGACAGCCATTGTTTGACCGTAATTATTGGCCTGTAACACTTTTGCTGGGGCCGATAATACGCCTTCCTGAATTCTTGCTGCTAAAACATCCGCATTAGTTGGGTTGTATCCCAGCGCTGACTCAAACACCCTTGCTTTGTGCCCACCTGTAGGATGTGTTGAATCTAAAGCATAAGCCGCGAGTTTTTTCGGGTCGATAACGGCGTGTTCGGCGTTCACTAACGTACCGCTCTCAGATGTGAAACCTTTTACATATGGGCTTTCAAAAGTTGGTATTTTACTCAGACTCGATATTTCATCTAGTTCACTGAGAGGGTTTAACCTGCCCATTGTCAATCCTGCCGCAACGGAGGCACCCGCAATGATTAGCCCTTTGTTGTTCATGACTTGATCGTAACCCGCTGGAGCATCCCCACCAAGCTGCTGCGCGGTTTCATGAAACCCTTCAATGTTGCCGTTATATACACCGCCGGCGGCTAGCAGGCGTCCAACAGCTTTACTGTTCAGTGTCTTCCCCGCCGGTACGGTTGTTGGAGCGAAATAATCGTGGTGTATACGTTGAGTGGGGACAGGCTTCCTGCCTTGCCGATCGGCAATTGCGTGCTGGTAGGCGCTCGTGATTTCGTCCTTATACCATGCATGCCACGATGAAGCTGTAGGGGTAAAAATCAGATCGCCGTTGTCGTCAATGTAAAATGGATTCCTGTCGCTGCTCCAGCGCCTGGAGGTATCCACACCAACAAGCCAACCAATTTGCAGCTCGTGCTCTACCTCATCATAAATGGGATCTGCGTAGCTGCGATGCCTCCGCTCATACGGTCGTTGATGTGGGGATATGCTGTATTTTTCTTTGGGAAGACCAAAAGTGAGACTGTGACCGTTCGCTTCATAAGATAGATCATAATGTATACACGCCTCTCTCAGCGAGCCTGCTGGCGTGAGAATGTATTGAAAATCCTCAGGGTCTAATTGCCGTGTTAAATCATGAGACCGGTAAAGTCGAAACATGCGGAATCCTTATCCTTCCATTTTATAAGGATTCTCTGCGCCGAAAGATTGAAAATCAACCGATGAAAGCTCTCAAAATATAACAACTCATTACTGATGACTGGAACCGCCAAGACGCCAGACGAAAGCAGGCTGGTTGTTAACCTTACGCTGAGGTGAGGAAACCGCTTTGATGCCACTGACATCATATTAAGACCTATCAATCCCCACCAACTAATAGGCAAAAGGGTGATGCCAGTGGCATCACCCTAACACCTATCAACCCACTATTAATTAATAGGCAATGATAACGGTAACGTTCCGTAACGTTCCGGTGAACTCACATTTTCAAATTTTTTCAGCCCTGTAGCATCGTGGTCATGTCTATCCCCTGAGGCAATAACATGACCACTCACCACACCACCACGCAAAAAGCTCAGCATGTCCGG